>NZ_SZVO01000021.1 GCF_005280585.1 Dyadobacter frigoris | reverse complement strand
CAGATGGCTGGACGGGATACAAGGGATTGGAAAAAGAATTCCCTAAACTACTGAGAGAAAAGTCAGAGAAAAAAGGGAAGAATTTCCCGCAACTACATCGTAGCATTATGATGTTTAAAGCCTGGCTGCGAGGAGTTCATCATTCCGTTCATTATTTGCAGTCGTATATCAACGAATATACATATCGTTTCAACCGGCATAAAATGAAAGAAGGCATATTTGAAAACCTAATGAAAAGGATGATTTCGGCCCCGCCACACCCCTATAAAATGATTATTGGCTAAATGCCTAATTCAATAGATTTTTTTGGAGAGGTTAATGATTATCGGGAAGTGAGTCGATGTTTTCACGATTTAAGCGATATAATAATGTTGGTTCTTTGTGGGTATCTGGCTGATTGTGATACAGACCCTCCATCTAATTAAGGTTGACCTACGTTAAGTCAGAGTTTGCTCCCGCTAAAATTATAGACACGTTTAGACATGAACCTGTCTGTATTTTTGTACCTTTCGGTTAATTACCCTCTAAATTAGCGATAACATGATCTCTTTTAAAAGGACTTGCCCATTTTGTGGGTCCAGGGACACGTCTTGCCGCATCCGGCATATTCTTTTCAGGAATTTCTTCTTCCCGTCCCGCTCTACAGTGTGAAAACTTGCCTAAGGCATTTTTTCATGATAAAATTTTGAGGCTTGACGCAGCTTCTGCCAGCAAAGGCAAAGGTCTGTTGCCCCGGAAATTCCTTCTTCCCCAACCTGGGATTTATACATACACCAGGGATACTTTCACAATTTCAACTCAACGTTACCAATGAAAAAATTTCGGGTTATCGGAATGCTATTTGCAATCGTTTTTTCGCAGCAGATCATCGCTCAAATTACGCCTGCAAACGGCATCGTGTATGTTAAAAAAGGTTCAGCAGGCAACGGCAGCAGCTGGGCCGATGCCGCAGGCGAGCTTGCCGATGCCTTGGTTGCCGCCAAAAGCAATAGTGCTATTTTGCAGATATGGGTGGCAGGTGGTATTTATAAACCTATTTACAGCGCAATAGATCTTGATTTTGGCACCAACAACACGATTGCCAGCTATCGCAAAAACAATGCATTTCTGATGGTAAATAATTTGAAAATCTACGGCGGGTTCGCGGGCAATGAAAACACCCTGGCAGAACGCAACTTAAGCCTGGCCGTCAACAAATGCACTTTAAGCGGCGATATAGATAACGACAATTCCATATCGGCCGGCGACGTCTACCACGTTGTCATCTCTGCAGGGAATGTAGGCACGGCCGAGTTGAACGGTTTTACCATCAGCGGGGGGCGTGCCTTTGATTTTTATTACAACCAAGGTCAATTTAGTTACGGTGCATATAATATCATAAACGGAAGGAAAGTAATGGTTGACTATGGCGGTGGCATGTCTACTGCCGCCTCGTCGCCAAGACTTACCAATGTAATCATCAGTGCCAATAAGGCAAATTACGGCAGTGGAATGTTTAATGATGCCTCCTCTTCCCCGATACTTACCAATGTAATCATCAGTACCAACATAGCATATTATGGCGGCGGGATGTTTAACTTTTCTTCCTCGTCCCCTGTGCTGACGAATGTGACCATTGTAGATAATTTGTCCGACGGACCAGGCGGCGGGATGTTTAATAGTCTTTCTTCCCCAAAAATCAACAACAGCATCATCTATAATAACAGGACGGGCAATAATGTCGACAATGGCGTCAAAAATCTTGACTTGGCGCCTGTATATAAAAATAGTTTGGTCCAGGATAACCCTGCGGGAGCCAACATGGTGATTTACGCCGGAGATGCCAACAGTATTTTTACCAGTGTTTCCAGTAATGCTTTTTATCAACTCGCTGGCGATTATACGCTCACAGCTGGGAGCCCCGCCATACATGCGGGCAGCAATGCTTTTTATGCAGCGGGGCAATCACCAGACCTTTCGGCCATAAAAACCGATCTGGCTGGAAACCAGCGAATAAAAGGCTCGGTAGATTTAGGGGCTTACGAAAGCCCATATGTAATCGTTTTACCTGATGCCAATGGGATTGTTTACGTAAGACAGCATGGCGCAGGTAATGCTAAAGGCGGCAGCTGGGCAAATGCATCTGCTGAACTCGCGGATGTGCTGGTCGCCGCAAAAACAAATAAGGCCATTACACAAATTTGGGTGGCAGGTGGTGTTTTTAAACCGTTGTACAGTCCGGCGGACAATAACTTTGGTAATCCCGACGGAAGAAACAATACCTTTTCGCTGGTTAGCTATATAATGGTCTACGGTGGCTTTGCAGGTACTGAAACCACGCTGGACCAAAGGGACTTAACATTAGCGGCCAACATGAGCATATTAAGCGGAGATTTCAATGGAGATGATGTTGTAACCGGCTCTGGTGCCACACTGAGTTTTTCAGGAAACACAGAGAACGCTTATCATGTAGTTGTTTCCGTAGCAGATGAAGGCTCGGCGGAGCTGAACGGCTTCACAATAACCGGTGGTAATGCCAATCTTGCCAGCTCGATCATTGTGAACGGACGAAATGTCAGTTCTGGCATTGGAGGTGGCATGGCCAATGTCTATTCGGGTTCAAGTGCTGCCAACCTGATCATTAAGGATAACAGCGCTATTTTGGGAGGAGGAATGACGAATTCTAATTCCTATCCGATCCTTTACAATTTGATCCTGAATAACAATTATGCTGTCTCTCATGGAGGTGGTATGGCTGATAACAGTTCTCAATCCGTACTTAACAACTTGTTTATCAGCGGAAACAATTCCTCAGGCGACGGAGGCGGAATATTTTGTTCGTTTTCCGGCCCCTGGCTTAATAATTCGACGATCAGTGGCAATGTGGCAGCGAGTGGCGGCAGCGAACTACACCTGGTAGATGGTTCAGTACGCATTCACAACAGCATTATTATTGGTTCGGGCGAAAATGCGGTTGGCCTTGAATATGATGCTACCGTGGAGGCGAGCTACAGCCTGATGGACGGCCAGCGTTTCTCAAACAACATTGACGCTTCAAAGTATACACCTGGTCAGATTTTTACCAATCCCGGCCTTGGAGACTATACGCTCAAAGCGGGCAGCGTTGCCCTGAATGCAGGGAGTGACGCCCTGTATGCACCTTACTCCGGCAGTATCAGTGCAGACAAAGACATCGCAGGCAATCCCCGTCTGGTAGGTTCCAGTATAGATATGGGTGCTTTTGAGGCACCACAAAGCGTATTGCCCGTTACACTCATCAGCTTTACCGCTTCTTTGCAGGGAGAGAACAATGTATTGCTGCGATGGAGCACCGCATCGGAGCTCAACAACGAAGGCTTCGAGCTTGAGATACTCCGTACGGATAATACTTACCAAAAGATTGGGTTTATCAAGGGAAGTGGCACAACCAGTACTGATCATCATTATCAGACAGTTGTCACAGATCTGGCGCCAGGTATGTACTATTTCCGCTTGAAAATCATTGATACCGATCAGAGCTTTACCTACTCCAGGCTACGGAGTGTCAAAGTAACAAATGGGGTGGCGTTGACCGCGAAAATGTACCCAAATCCGCTGGCTGGCCGGCACGTATACCTGGAAATGGTCGGCCAACCTATCAACAATGCGTCTGTAAAAATAGCAAATTCCCTCGGACAGGCAGTCAAGTCGGCTGACTACAAGAACATTACCGGTCCGCTTGAAATTGAAATGCCGGCTGCAGCAGGTACTTATTACATCGAAGTAACCACGGAAAATGCTGAGACTTTCGTACGAAAAATCGTGAAATTCTAATCAGCCTCAATGGTATTGATAACCTGATTGCGACAGATCACTTTAGAAAGCCGGACCTGGCAGTCTTCAAGTTGATCACTGCAAAGATTTTGAAGTTCATCAAGAAAACAAATATTTTCTTTGGCTTGTATCTGTTTATTTAAGTCAAAAGAATCATCAATAACTTGGTCAAGCCCGGCAAGAATGAGAAGGCTAAAACCTGCTTGGAGGCAACCTCCACGGGGTATGATAAGTACCACTGAATTAGCTGTCTTGCACGGTTTTTGAATTAATAAGCTGCGGCTTTTTCCTCATTTCATTGCTATTTGCCTGACGGGGCACTTTGGTCATGGTTTTTTGACTTTTTTTTCTTTTACCCAGCCATATGAAATACCCTGTCACAGGTAGGGTCGCACAAAACAAGCTCGCCAGAAAGGCTAGTATTTTGGTGAGCTTGCCGTATACTCCGCCGGTGTGGATATCATAATTGGTATTGCGCCATTTCTGACCCAATGATTTATCTTCCTGAAGTAATTGTCCATACTGCTGTCCAGACATGCCGTGATAGTAATAATAGTTGGATGAAGACCACCCGGCACCTCTGCTCAATCCCATAAATACCCTGTAAGGATTTGTGCTTTTTTCAGGCAAAGAAATGGCCAGTCTCTCAAAGGGAAGTTTCTTGCTGGAAGCAGTATGAAACACCTTGTCAAGTAAATTTTCGGCTGGTTTTGACAGCTTTGCTAGCTTAGGCTGCTCGATGTTGAACGTCGGACGCTGCTTTGAGCCAAGCAGGGTGTAAATCCCGTTTTCCCACCAGTCAAACGACCAGACAAGTCCGGTTATCACGATGATCATTGCAGGGGCGAGTACATAAAAGCCGCCCACATTATGAGTATCGTAATTCAGACGCCGCCATTTTGCGTTCCATTTGATCGTGAATCTTTGTTTCCAGCCATTTTTTGTTTTCGGTATCCAAAGCACAAAACCTGTGATCAGAAGTGCCAAAAACATCAGGCATGAGCTGCCGACAATCAGGCTCCCAATCTCATAGGAAAGCAGTAAATTCTGGTGAATTCGGCGGACTATATTGAAAAACTCATATTTACGGTCTACAACTCCAAGGCAAGCGCCAGTATACGGGTTAATGTAAACTTCCTGGTAGTACTTGACCTGCTGAAAATAATTCCAGGTATTTTTTGCCTTCTTGTCGGTTTTGGATGCGGTAAAAATATAGGAACGGTCGGGCTCACTGAAAATCTCAACGTCGCTGACGGGCATAGTTTTGCTCAGGGCAGTCTGGGCGGTAACCAGCAGTTCGGACAAGGGTTTTACTTTACCAGACGATCCTTCCGAGTAAACCAGCTCAGAATGATTGAGATCGAAAATTTCCTGTTCAAAAACAAAGATGCATCCGCTGATTGAAACGATAAAGACAATTAATCCCGATACCATACCAAGCCATAAATGGATTACCGCAGACAGTTTTTTCATAAGATCAAAAGGTTGAGTGAATAAATCAGGATTACCTAAAATGAGTAGCCAATACCAATCAAAAAATTGCGTGGAGTGCCGGGAAACAGCCGGTTGTAATCAAAACCTCCCACCCAGTGCGTCGTATTTGACACGTTGTTCAGATTGAACGAGAGCCGGAACTTGTCGACATTATAGTAAACCGCAGCGTCCAATAAAGTGTACCCTGGAAGCGTTAGGTTGTTTTTGGTGTCGTTGGTAGTTCTTTCTGTTACGAAATTGCTGCCTAAACCAAAAGCCAGACCGGATAGCGCCTTTTGAGTAAACTTGTATTTTGCCCAGAAACCGCCTTGGGTGCGCGGTGCATTCGGGAATATTTTTCCAACTTCTGCTTCATTGGTACTTTTGGTGATTTCTGCTTTATTGAAAGCGATGTTGGCCGTAAGACTGAGTTCTGGGGTTATCTGCCCGTAAGCATCCAGTTCCAGTCCGGTTGCACGCTGCTGCCCGATCTGGCGAAGCAGGTTCAGATTGTCGGCAGCTCCTGCATTTACAAGTACATTGTTTTGTTCAATGCGATAAATGGCAAGGTTCACAGCGAGCCTTTTTTTAAAGTATTCCATTTTGGCGCCTCCCTCAATCATGTTGCTGATCAATGGATCAAACGGGCCACCGTAAATTTCAGGAGCCCCGATTGTGCCGGCAGATTGGGGCTGGTATCCTTCGGTATAAGTTCCGTATAAACTCACCCACTGCAGCGGCGTATAAACCAGGCCGACTCTTGGGATTAAGGCTTTTTGCTTTACTTTTTTTTCGGTTTTTAGCGTGTAATCAAGCATATCTGTATAGTGTTCCATACGTAAGCCTAACAGACCGTTCCACTTTCCAAATTTGAACTGCTCTTGAATGTAAACGCCGTCTGCATAATATTTCGAAGGCGTGACTGCTGAGCTGATGTTGTAATATCTTGAAATGTCAGTGATGTTGTAATCCGGATTTTCAAGGTTGAAAAAGGGTACATTGGGCACCGGCATGTTATCCTTGATCAGATACAATGCTTTGTTTTTCGGGTCGTAAGCAGCAGGTGTGCCGGTTTTAGTGAGCACGACACCATTTCCGGCTGCGTTGATAAAGCCGCCGGCATTGTAATTGGAGTTACCCAGAGCGGTGTGAAACAGAATATGGTCAAAGCCTACCAGTAGTTTATGTTCTATTTTGCCTGTGTTGAATGCAGAGATAAAATAGGCACTGACGTTATCGGTGTAGTTTCTGGTCTGTCTTCTGATGGTTTGCATCTGCATCAGGGTCGGAATGGCCTTCCCGTCAGCATCTACACCGTAGCTATTCGAAGTGCGGTGCTCCATCAAATCCTCGTTGTACATAAACTTCATGTAAGAAGCATTGAACGAGAGCCAGTCTGTTAATTTCCTTGCCAAAGATAGTGTCGAGTACATATTCAGTTCCTTGATATAGTCACTTTTTTTGCCCAGCGCGAAGGAAATAGGTGTGGAGTTAAGGTTTGTTCCGGCGGTTGCGCCAAAAATTGGCTGACCGCGGTCCAGCTTTCCAACTGAGCTCATGAAAACAAGGTCAATATTTACGTGGGTCTTTTGGTCAGGAATAAAAGATATCGAAGGGGCTACCACCACATCCTGCCCGCCTTGCAGCACACGGAAAGATTCTGCATTCTGATAGGCAAAGTTCAACCGGTAAAGCAGCGTTTTGGAATCATTCATCGGTCCGGTAAAATCAGAAGTCAGCCGGTAGGTATTGTAGCTCCCCGTCGTAAAATTGATCGATTTTCGATTTTCGTCCAATGGTTTTTTTGTCACGATGTTAACCGTTCCGCCCGGGTCAGTGTTGGCAAATAATGCCGAGGCCGGTCCTTTAATTACCTCGACGCGTTCTACGTGTGGAATCAGAGACTGGTTCCATCCGCTGCTGCTTACACGTAAGCCATTAATCATCGTGTTGCTTGCGCGAAACCCGCGAAGCACGAAATCGTTGTTGTTGTAGGAAAACTGGTTAACGCCGCTGATGTTTTTTACGACATCGCTATTCTTAAATGCCTGCCGGTCCAGCATTACTTCTTTGGTCACGTAACTGATCGCCTGCGGCACGTAGCGCAATGGCGTTTCTGTTTTTGTGCCCGAAAAAGCATAGGAGTTCTTGTAGGTCTGCTCTTTGCGGCCTGTGACTTCTACCGCCTGAAGCTCAGTCGCTGCGGCGCGGATGATCACATCAACAGTCAGTTTGGTGTTTTCTTTAAGGTCAATTTCTTTTTCAGTTTGCTCGAAGCCTACTGCGTTAATAACAAGTATGTGTTTTCCGGCAGGGACATTATTGATTACATAGTTCCCTTCTTGATCCGTCAGCGTGCCGGTCTGAGAGTGTTTGATCAGCAGGCTCACAAATGCCGCTGGTGGTTGTCAATTGTTTTAATTTTTCCCTGTAAACTGACCTTGACTTGCTGGGCCTGTAGGTTCAAAAAGCAGATCAGAAGCATCAATGAGAGTGAGTATTTTGCAAGCATAAGCAATAATAGGATAAATGACGGTTATATTGTTATTATTAAGACTAATGATAAATAATATTCAAAGGTAGGTTATTTAAAGTAATTTTAGTGAAGGGTGGAAGTTTTAATAGGGTTAATTTTTGAGTATCTAGCCGTCTTAACTGGAAGATTCGGACAGCTTGACCACATGATTCCGTGGCAGATTGACCAGTAACCTGTGTTTAACTGTCTTGAGTTACATTATTGTCGATCAATTATTTAAGCTGGTTAAGGTTGACCGAAATGATATGATCGTAATTTCCGAATTGCAATGGTCAATGCCTCTGAATTCTCCATTATTCTTTTGCAAAGCAAATCGAAAAATGCCTCACGAAAATGAATTCGAATTACTATTTGAAGTTAAGAAGAATGGATGCCGAAAAATCCAGGCCTTTCCAAATACTGTATAGTGGGTTATCCAAAAACGGCTGCGTGAAGTAATCAGTGAGTTGGCTGCAACCGTATTCTGGCCGGACAAATAATCCGACTTCAAAAAAAGCCAAGCTTATCCATCTTAATAGTCTCAGAGAGGTGGTTTAGAATCGGTTAAACAAGGCATTGACCCGGATATTTTGCTACATAAACCCAATGTTTTTGCGGTGGCCGCTGCTGAACTTTCTTTTAGTGTACGCCTGCATTCCAGGTGCCGGTGCTCTTCTTTAACTTACACCCACCTTCCTTTATGTGTTGCCATAGTATTGTATGATTGAATATCACAACTTGCAGTTCAAAATTATTACAATGGTCAGTGTCTTCAGCTAGTCTAATGGTTGGCCATAATTATTTAAGACGCGGCAAGCTGGCCTGCTCCTGTACCTCTCTAAAATCTAACCAGTCTTAATTGAATTTTAAAAAGCTATTATAGTATCTAAACCGGTACTTTATTTAAATAGTTACATTTTCATAATGTTTAGGTTGTCCTGACTTAACAAGTGTAAAATACCTTTGTGCATCATTTATAAGGCGTTTAGGTGCGGTTTGAAATAGTGTACTAAATCGTTATATATTGTTTTTGTTCAATTTTATTAACTATTATGAATAAAATGTTTTTACCCATTATCCCTGTGTTTCTAGCTGGAATATTGGTTTTTGCGCCTGAAAGATCCGTCTCGTCAGATCTGGCCTTTAAACCAATCAGCAGCCCTGTAAATTACAGAAGCGTTGCAGAAAAAATAACGGTCTCAGGTAAGGTTTTCGATGAAAGCGGAGCACCGCTGCCCGGTGTCAATATCCTTGAAAAGGGTACTAATAAAGGAGCCGCTACGGATGCAGAAGGTAATTTTTCACTTGAAACTTCCACTGGTTCTACACTGGTATTTTCATTCCTTGGATTTATCGCCCGGGAAGTGGTTGTATCCAATGCGCAGCCTATCCGCATTTCGCTCAAAGAGGACGCTTTGATGCTTAATGAGTTTGTAGCCGTTGGCTACCAGACCATGCGAAAAAGTGATCTTACCGGATCTGTTTCAAGTGTGAAAGCAAAAGAACTCAATTTGGCGGCACCTACAATAGGGCAGGCCCTTGTTGGAAAACTTGCCGGTGTGCAGGTTTCTCAGGTAAGCGGAGCACCGTACATGAGCACAAAAATCCGGGTTAGAGGGATCGGATCGATCAACGCAACCTCAGATCCTTTGTATGTGATTGATGGTTATCCGGCGGGAAATGACGTTTTCATCAATCCAAATGACATTGAGTCGATCGATATTCTTAAAGATGCGGCTTCTGCTGCCATTTATGGTTCCAGGGCATCAGGCGGTGTTGTGCTGATTACTACCAAGCGAGGTAAAGACGGAAAAGGGAAACTGGAGTATGATGTACAAACTGGTTTTAATCAGGTAAGCAAGAAGGTGAAGCTGATGAACTCTTCACAATTTGCACAGCTTGTCATTGACGGCAGAAATAATTCTTACCGTGATTTTGTAGAAAATTCAGGGGCCGTATGGTCTGATGCCATGAAATCGGACGACAATGCAACAAGAACTAAGAGGGTAGGTAACGGAGGAAGTATTACAATCCCGGAATCCATTTACAATTTTGCTACCCAGCAAATGATCACACCGACTGTGAATACCGACTGGCAGGATGAGCTTTATCGCAATGGGGTATTTCAAAGACATAACGTATCATTTTCCGGAGGGAAGCAGGATCTTCATTATTACCTGAGCGGCGGTTATCAAAATCAGGACGGACTTGTTGTGGGCACAGGGCAAAAGAGAATTAATTTAAGGGCAAATATTGACGGTAAAGTCAATGAGAAACTTAAAGTCGGCGGTAATTTTTCGTTTACCCAAAATGAAAACCAGGAAATCCAGGAAGGGCGCTACGACCACAGCCCGGTAATGGCGGCGCTTCTTTATGCACCTTTTCTTCCGTCCCATAATGCGGATGGCAGTATCGCAAAATTTGGGATGGGTGCTCTGTCTGCCGGAAACTTCGGGATCCAAAATCCGGAAAACCCAGTAGCACAGGCGACTGAAACCAATATCAACCGCAAAGGCCTTAGAAGCAGTTATAACGTAAACGCAACGTATCAGATCATAAAGGATTTATCATTCAAGGTCAATCTGGGTATGTTGACCTACAACGAAAAATATAATTATTATTTACCGACAAGTCTGAGTTCAGGAAACTTTGCACCTTACTCGGTTCAGGCGCAGACTGCAGCCAAAGCTACGGCGCAGAATATGACGCAAATTGACCAGCTGGCAGAATTTACTCTGAATTATAACAAACAGTGGGGTAAACATCATACAGATGTACTGGCAGGTTATACCATTCAGAAAACGACTAGTGACTTAGTGAGTGTTTCTGCCCAGGGTTTTACAAACGACCGGATTCAGGAAATCTCTGCCAAAGGAGCTGATGCAGCGTTTTTCTATCTAAACAAAGCTGAGAAATATGTCTACTCGCTGCTGTCATATCTGGGACGCGCCAACTACAATTATGACAATCGTTATTTCCTAACGGCTACTTTCCGTACGGACGGTTCTTCCCGTTTCGGTGCTTTGAACCGCTATGGTTACTTTCCTTCTGTTTCAGCTGGCTGGAATATTTCGGATGAAGCGTTTTATCATAGTTTTTTGGGGGCAGAATCAACGGTTAAACTTCGCGCAAGCTGGGGTTTGAGTGGGAATAATAATATTGGTAACTATAATTCCCAACAGGTAATGGCCTCACCGGGCGGCGTGGTTTTTGGAAACAATACCATTGCCTCTGCGCTTTGGGCAGGCGGGGTGAAGGATCCTAATCTGGGATGGGAATCTACATCGCAGTTTAATCTTGGGACCGACATTACGCTCCTGAAAGGTCGGTTGGGGCTTATGGCTAATCTTTATTTGAGTAATTCTTATAACCTTTTATTCAACCAGTCTATCTCCGCGATTTCTGGTTCAGCGATTGCCGGAAACTCATCAATCCTGACCAATCTTAAAAATTCCAAAATACAAAACAAGGGATTTGATTTTCAGGCAGACGGCAGACTTATTTCCAGCCGTGATTTTAAATTGAACCTGACGGGAAATATTTCGCTGAACCGTAACAAGGTTTTGAATATGGGTGGTGCCGGAACAATCATTACTAATGGCGCTGAAAGATCTTACAAAACGCATATTACACAGCAGGGTTCTTCGGTAGGAATGTTTTACGGGTTCAAAGTACTGGGTATTGTGACACCACAAAACATTAGTGAAGTGGCGCCATCCGCGGCCACAAGCCAAAAACTCAGATTGGGGGATCTTTATTTTGAAGATGTTAATAAAGATGGCGTTGTAAATGATGCTGACAAAACGGTGATTGGTAATCCTTATCCTAAGTTTACTTATGGACTTGGATTAAACGGAAGCTACAAAAACCTTGATTTTAGTACTTCATTTAATGGTTCTTACAAAAATCAGGTTTTGGACGGACAGGATTATTATCTTTTCAATCTTGAAGGTTCTGGTAATCAGTATGCAGTCGTTGATCAAAGATATCGTTCGGAATCCAGTCCTGGAAACGGATCTGTTTACCGTTCTACACGTGGTGCTTCACAAAGCAATAGTACCCGGTTATCGACATTTTACATTCAGGATGGTACGTATTTCCGGTGTACGGATATAACCCTTGGGTATAACATTCCAAATTTGCTTAACGGGAAACTGGGAATAAGTTCTGCACGGATTTATGCCAGCGTTAACAATGCTTTCACTTTATCAAAATACAAAGGTTACAACCCGGAAGTGGATTATAATAACGGATCAAACCTGACGCCTGGTGTTGATTATGGAGTTTATCCATTGGCGCGTGGGTATAATCTGGGGCTTAAACTAGTTTTTTAAAAATATAAGAAAAGAAGATGAAAAGTATATACATATCCGTATTCAGCTTGATGTTGGTGATCGGAACCAGCGCCTGTTCTGATCTTTTGGAGCAGTCCGATCCGAATGCCGTCACAGTAGATAATTACTTTAAAACAGAAAACGATATACAGCTTGCCGTAAACGGTATTTATCAGTCTTTAAGGAGTTCAGATGCGGTTGGAGAAAACAGCGGTCTTTACACAGACGAGCGTTCAGATGATACCGGAACCAATGACAATCAATCCAATTCAGGAGAACCCTTCCAGTTCAATAACTTTTCTCTGCTGCCAAGTAATACCTGGCTGAAAAATCATTGGAATGCGCTCTATCAAACCATTACCCGAAGCAATATTGTACTTTCCAATATTGATAAGGTCACGTTTGCGGATGCTGAAAATAAGGCAAAACTGACAGCCGAAGCGAAATTTTTAAGGGCCTATATTTATTTTCAACTGGTACGCAAATGGGGTGATGTACCCCTAGTGACCAAGCAGCTGGTTACCACCGCGGAAATTACACAGTTTACAGCAAGGGTAAAAAAAGAAGAAGTTTACAATCAGATTGTAACCGATTTGAAAGATGTTATCGGCTCGCCGCTTGCCAATTTGCAGACAGGTGCAAATGTTGGCAGAGTTTCGAAAGCTGCCGGAAATGCACTTTTAGGGCAGGTATTTCTGACGATGGCTACCACACTTGACCAGTCGGGCAAGGCGGCCAATTTAGCCAGTGCGAAAACATATCTGGAAGCGGCTTATGGCATGAAGAACTTTGGCTCTTTGAAGGAGATCCCTTTTACAGATGTTTTTGATGTAAGTAAAAAGTCTACTTGTCCCGAGTTGATCTTTCAGATCGTAAATAAGCAAGGTGATTTGAATTATTCCTCATCCATTGCAGCGAATACCCAGGCAAAAGGGGAAACGATCAATTCGCTAAAACCTTCAACCGGAACAGGCGCCAATGTAACCCATGATCTAGTCAATGACTATGAAACGGGCGATTTAAGAAAGGACTTCTCAATGAAGTATGCAAGTGATGTTACCGTGCAGGATTGGTTTATTACCAAGTTTAGAGATGCCAGTACCACTGCCGGGATCAATGGTTATGGTGGGAACGACTGGGTATTAATTCGATATGCGGATGTGATTTTGATGCTGGCCGAAGTTAATATGTATCTTGGTAATGATACACAGGCAATTGTTTATCTTGATATGGTCAGAGAAAGAGTCAAAATGCCGTCGTATGCAGTCAGTAAACTGGATGCTTCTTATAGCACTAAATATCCGACATTAAAGCTTGCGATCCTGCATGAAAGACGTGTGGAACTTGCCTTCGAGCACCACCGCTGGTTTGATCTGCTCAGAACCTTTACAACCCAGGAATTGGTGAGCTATATACAATCTAAAAAGCAGCTGGATTTTGGGAACGCTAAGCTTAGTAATTTCTCTTTAAAGGACCGTTACTATCCGATCCCTTTTGATGAAAATAAACTGGATCCGGTTAAAATGTATCAGAACGACGGTTATTGACAACTTTCGACTTCGTTAAGCCGGAGAACGGCAGCCACACTCAAGGGATGGCTGCCGTTTTTTATAAATGAATCTCCTTCACTTTTAAACCCAGATTAGCAATAAAAAATGATAGAGGTTGATTTTGCTGTCCTTTTTAATATGCCAATGAGCCCCTGTCCTAAGTATTCAAATTGAACCGGGTTTTTCCCTGCACGGAGTCAAATATGACGTTTCAGGTGAAGGACCCTTAAACGGTATATTGTTGAGAAGCAAGTCTGGTGAGAGAGTAACTATTGACCTTAACAGAATTATTAAATAACGATTGCTAAGTTTGCTGGCATTCAATGCAGTGAGGCTTTGAAAACAGTTAAGTTGGATTCGCGGAGTCTGTTGAATTCGGCCCGGCTGATAGTCGTTTGATATTTTGTGCCAAAGTAAGTGGCGGAAGTAAAATGAATCAATATAAATTGATCACCATTCTGGGTTAAAACGCCTTCCTCGAAGTTTTTTCAATGCTAAAAATATCAATTCCTGTAACTTTGATTTTTTTAGCTTATACTTCATTTAAACAAATGAAAACAGAGAACTATATTGTATTTGGAACTTCAAAGGTATATTTCGCCAAATGTGGCATTTTTCAACATTTGTTGGAAATATTTTCATGAGTAAAATTAAAGGTTAGTTCAATGGAAGCAAGCTGTAATTTGACTAAACTCTGCCGGGTAATCAAGTTTGGAATTCAATTTGTAGATTCAAGTTCAATAATCCATTTTCTTTTTTAATTGGTCAAAATTATTCATTTTTTGTGAAGTTCTGGTTTCGTTTTAGTTTATTTTCTAATAGTTATTGGAACTTCTACATAGGTTTTTTCCCACCCTATTATAAGGATCACACCTAGTTGTTGGGGTACAAATGCAATGCTTAATGTTTCAACAAAATTTGCGGGTGTCTTAACGGGGACACTAAATCTTATAATATCTTTATCATAACCATACGGTCCCCAAGTATCTGTTTGTTCATTGAGGATCATCTGCCAATAGTCATTTTCCGGAACCGCAAATAAAGTATAATTACCCGCGGCAATCTCTTTTCCTCCAAAAGATACTGGTTTAAAGAATCTGATTTCTGTACTTTCATTTGCTCCAATTCGCCAGATTTTTCCAAAGGGCTGTAGGCCTTAATTTATTTATTGCTTGATTATAAGGGTATTGGGGTATAATAAGTATTGTTGGAGAATAGGTTTTCAAATAAGCTTTGATACTTATTAACAAAACATTTTCTTTTTCATAGACCAGTGAGGTTGATTTGAATTTTTCTCAGTTTGTAAGTTTGTTTCATGATTTACTCTCTTCTTTAAAGTATCTGCGTACCGCCCAAAATAAAGGCTACCGGATTAATCTATTTGGATATTTAGATCAACACTTAAAGATTGGCCGTTCCAACTCAGTCGGCATGTCAGCGCAGGATTAGGATCCGAAGCTTTAACATCAATAGAGTAAACATGAAGAATCAGTGATACTACTGGATTTTTGATTTGGTTATTTTTGGTTGAAGCGTAGGTAAGCAGCAGAAGCATAACGGCTGCCAACCCAAAGTAATAGAGCAGCCGAACAGCCCAATACCATATAATTAATTCCAATCGATCTACCCAAATTTCCAGAACCAAGTGAATCATTCAGCAGAGCGACAAAAGTTGGCCCGGCCATCATTCCTAATGCGTTGTAAAACATGATGAAGAAGGCGGAAATCCTTGCCCGAAAACCTTCAGGTACCGATAGCTGTATTGAGGCACCAGCGACACCTGAAAACGGTTGGGTAAATTGGATCAGTCCAAAACAAATCATAGAAACTATTAACGTCTGGTTAAAGACAAAACCTATACAGCCTAAAATCGCGACGATCAAAGCCCTGACCGCAAAATGTTTGAGGTGGGCATCATATTTTTTGCGTTTAAAAGCCCGGTCGACCAGCCAGCCAGCGAAGATTACGCCGCCTATACCTAGCGGGACGCCGCCAGCGCTCAACAGGATACTGATATTTTTGATGTCCATACCATGTGATCTGATCAGGTACGTTGGCCCCCAGGCCGCAGCGCCATTGACCATGATACTTAGCAAGCCAAAGCCAAGAAAATGACAGATCAGAAAACCACGGTTTTCTTTAATAAAATCAATCAGGCCGCCTTGTTGCACTTGTTCATCCTGCTTCCCGTCGGTTTTGACTGATGGTAGGAAAAAGATAAAAGCGCCCAGAAATAGACCTGGGATACCAGCTGCGAAGAATACCCATTGCCACGATTGCAGGCCATCCAACCCTGGCAATGACGTCAATTGGCCGTGAGTCGCCTTATCAATCAAAAAGCCGGTAAGCACAAAGGACGCCGCCACGCCAAGTTGCGATCCGGCCGTAAGTATGCTAATCGCCGTAGCCAACCGGTGTTTCGGAAAAGTTCTGGTAACCATATTCCAGCTTACCGGTTGCAAAACGGATTCCCCTAAACCTACGAAGCAACGGGCGACAAGCATGATAGTAAAAGTGCTGGAAAAACCGCTGGCTATTGTTGCCAGTGACCAAACGGTTGCGCCGACATAAATAAGCCATTTATCGGAATATTTGCCCACCATCCAGCCCATCAGAACACTTCCGATCAAAAAGAAGACTGCAAATGCCGGGCCTTGCAAAAGGCCGATCTGGAAATCGTTGATTTGTAAACTCTTACGTATGGGATCGATCATCAGGTTGATCGCGTTACGGTCTATCATTGCCAGGATTACAAGCAGTACAATAATGATAATGCTAAACCAGCCTTGCGGCGGAAGGCTCTGGCGGTTCTGCGCTTTTTCGGCATCACGTTGATTTTCGGGATTTTTCATAGTTTGAGCTGCCAGGGATTACTATTAAAACTGCAACCGGTATACAAAATTTGGGAAGACCCCGATCTGGTAGGCGGTATTCACCCTCTGGGTTGCCGGGTTGTAACGCTGCTCAACCAGTACGTTTTGACTGTTGGTCACATTCTGGATATCGAGAAATACGGCATGGGAGAGATTTCTGCTCTTGCTGTTAATAGTTGCTCCTGCCTTTAAATCCAGTCGAAAGAAACCTGTGTTTTTGGCAGAATAGACGGCATTACCACCTTTTAAAATTTCCCTGTTGTTTGTAATGGAGGCGGCGTAATCCACAGGAGTATAATAACGACCGCCAGCCTGTGTAATTTTCAGGTCGACGCTGAATTTATTGTTCCGGTTTTTGCCGATCTTCCATTCCTTGCCGGTCAGTATATTATAGACATATCTTCCATTGAAGGCTGTGTTCCTTTCGATTTTATCGCTTCCCTCATATTTTGACTGGTAAATGCTACCCGTAAACAACCCGTAATAGCCATTACTGAAGAACTTTTCAACAGTAAGTTCCGCACCATAATTAAACCCCGTGCCACTATTGTTAAGCTGTCCCTGCTCGTTGTAATAGTAGGAGCGAGCGCCCGCATTGAGCATCGAATAGCTGCTGAGCGTATCACTGACCGGCACATGATAAAGCCTTTGGTAGTACACTTCCGCTTTAACTCGCCAGTTTGTAAAAGGCAGCACTTCGTAGCCCAGCACATAATGCTGGCTGCGGGTGAAACCAAGGTCTTCATTAGACCGATCTACGGAGCCATCCTTATTTTTTACCTGGTAAAAATAGGTATCAGCTGGCTGCATCTGGCTATGCATTCCAAATCCGGCAGTCAGGGTACTTTTATCCGTCAGTTGGTACTTCAGTGCTACACGCGGTTCGACAGAACTCGAATTGTTGAGTGTGAGCCACTGTGAGTGAATCCCAAAGTTGGCTGTTAGCTTGGCTGTGATGTTATATTTTGCATGAATATAGCCTTGCAATAAAGATGTTCTACCATTAAAATTCCATATCTGTACCCAGTCATGAGGTGGAGAAACTCGGTCCCGATAAAAGAGGTCAATAGCAATGAGCTCTTCTATTGTGCCGATTTTAAGAAATAGCTTAGGACTAATGGTTGTATTAAAGGACGTGTTGATTGAATAACGCATCTGTTTCATGGTCGCTTCAACGACCCGTGCAGGCGTGCTAACACCCATACTATCTATGTTCTGCTCTGTTCCGGCATAGGTTAGGCCGATAACCGTGTTGAAATAAGATTTTTTACCAACCCGGATAAAATGCTTGACTCCAACCAGGCCGATCTGGCTCTTCATATAAGAATCGCGTTTTGGGTTTCCCCAAATATCATCTTCATCGACGTCATCATGCATAATATTAATTTTGCTGATACCTCCAAGTCCGAACAGCGTGAACCTTCCGAACTTGCTTTCCCCGCTATTGATTTTGAACGAAAGGTCCTGGTAAAAAGGTGTTGACGCAGTACCGACTGTAAGGCCAAGCTGCTGGGCCAGTCCGGTAAAGGAGTAGCGGTAGGCCAAAACATATGAAGAACCTTTTTTCTTGTTAATGGGGCCTTCGGTCATCGCTTCCAGACCAGTGAGCGCACCTAGCTGAATCGTGTGTTCACGCTTGTCCGTATTGCCTGTCCGGAATCCGAGGTCAAATACACCTGCATTTGCATTGCCATATTCAGCAGGGAAAGCTGAGGTGAGAAAGTCTGAGTTTTTGAGGATGTTTGTGTTTAGTGCACTGGCAGAGCCTCCGGTCGTACCCAGCGTCGAAAAATGGTTTGGGTTAGGGATATTTAAACCTTCGATGCGCCACAATACCCCGGTAGGGGAGTTCCCACGCACGACAATATCATTTCGCGAATCGTCAGGTGCACTTACCCCGGCAAAGTTTGCGACTAGTCTGGACGGGTCTGAGCGGCCGCCGGAATAACGGTTGACTTCCTCCATAGTGAAAGATCTTCCGCTGATCGTGGCCAGTTCATTGAGAGTCTCGTGCTTTTTTGACCCGGCCCGAACAACCACTTCATTAAGCGTTTTCGAACCTTCTTCCAATTGAGCGTCCAGTACGACTTGTTTTCCGGAGGTTACTTCGACACCTGCAGCAATATATTGGTTGTAGCCCAGCGAGCCAAAACTGATATCATACCTTCCGGGAGCGATGCCGGATAAGCTGAATTGTCCGGAACCGTCCGTTATAGCCCCTTTTGAATTATCTCCAACGATGCTAACGATTACGCCGGGCAGAGTAGATTTTGTCTGTTTATCGATGACCGTACCTCTGATAGTTTGTAAGGTGCCTTGGGCCGAAGCAATCGATGTAAACATTACGATGACGCTCAGGGTTATACAGATAACGATGTATTGAGCAGTAGTCAATTTTCCCATTTTAGATGAATTTAATTGGCATAGCGATGCCAATCAGGTGAGTGATGCCTGTTCTGTCTGGCAATATTTTGTACCGTACTTTTAGCGGCTTTGGGTTTAATTATGCTGAGAAAGCATTTGTATGTTCCTATTGCCTGCGTTCGTTGACGATTTATATGTCAATTTCAACAGGAAAGTAATAGCTCATATGACAAGTTGAAAATTCGAACGAATATCACTATACCCCGGCTTCGCATCAGGTGATTTGGGATTAATTGAGCCGCCATTTTTATCCGGTCAAGATTTAGTACGAATCGTCATTCTGTTTTAATTTGGCCAAACTGGACCATACTTAGCGCTGTGGCAACAAGTGCTTCTTGATTGGTCCGCGGTTTCCAGTCCAATAACTTTTTGGCTTTTTCATTGCTTGCGACGCGGTATCTGCCTAATTGCGGGACAACACTTTTCGCCCTGGCATTAAAAAGAGCGGCAATCCGCACAATCCAGTTAGGCATCGTTTTCGTTGAGATGTGTGTAAACTGATCGCCAAGCTCGCTTTTAAAAAACGATGCGATCTGAGGCAGGGTCATGATTTCTCCTGATATGGCCAAAAAACGTTGACCTTTCGCTTCCGGACTTATCATCGCACGGATGTGCAGATCTGCCACATCTCGGACGTCTGCAATACCCAATGTCATCTTGGGGATTCTCTTCATAGAGCCATCCAGAATCTGTTTCAAAAGCTGAAACCCGCTTGACAGTTCCGGACCTAGTGCTGGTCCAAAGATCCCGACAGGATTGATCACAGAAAGCTCCATATTGCCACCTTGCTGCTGCATAAAATCCCATGCGGCTTTTTCGGCCAGTACCTTTGATTTGTTGTAAGCCGATAAACCCTTCTCGTTTGGATTTGTCCAGCTTTCTTCGGTAATCACTTTGCTGGTATCGTTGTGGCTATAGCCGACAGCACCAAAATTAGAAGTCATCACAACACGTTTGACTCCGCCGTCGCGCGCAGCTTTCAATACCCGCAGCGTTCCTTCAAGGGCAGGCTTGATCATTTCATTTTCATCTTTGGGAGCAGTCAGCCCTATTGGCGAAGCTACGTGCAGTACATATTGACACCCCTCAACTGCGTTGTCCCAATTCGTGTCGTCAGTGAGATCAGCTTCGATGAATTTTAGTGTGCCAAAATCAGAAATCCCACCGTTCCTGAGCATTTCAATCACGTCGCCACTTCGCTTCATGGAACGGATCGTGGTATGTACCCGATAGCCTTGCTGTAAAAGCTGCTGAATGCAGTGAACACCTACAAAACCTGTTCCACCGGTAACAAGCACTTTGGTATTTTCATTTGATTGTGCCATAATATAATTGTTTTTTGACTGCACAAATTTCTACCTAAATATCGCAATGCATTTTGCTGAAACGTCATACTTTAGTTTGCTGGAAAGTTAAATTAATATGCAAAATGAGGTCAGATTAACTGATGCGCAAATCGGATGGATTAAGCCCAAATTTCTTTTTAAAAACAAAAGAAAAATGCGATAGGTCTTCAAAACCCAGGTCCACATAGATATCCGATGGTTTTTTGCCTTTGGTGCCAATTAAAAAATGAGCCTCTTTCAACCGCTTTTGGATGAGCCAACGACTTGGTGTTTCAGAGAAGATCTGCCGGAATTCCTTTTTAAAAGCGGACAAACTTCTACCGGTAAGGTACGCAAAGCGTTCAAGACTTACATTGAACCTGTAGTTTTGGTTCATAAACGATTCCAAGTCTATTTTTCCGGGAGCGGCGAAGTCAAAGAGGATGCTGCCCAGGCCTGGATTTGTCCGCAGCAGGATCAGCAACAGTTCCTCCCGTTTTACCCTTGAAAAAGTCTCGTCTATCTTTCCCCGCGAATCATAATATGGTGTCAGCGAGCTTATAAAGTTAGATACCATTTCATCTTTTTTCAATAACAGGAATGCATTTTCTGAATGGAAGCTTCCTTCACCTACCTGATATTTTGATTTAAATTCGTGCAAAAAAACAGCATCAAACACAATGACAATCTTTTCAAATTCCCCGTTGTCCTTTTGCTTGTGATACCTGCCCAAATGGTTTTTACGCGCCAGGCAGTATTCGCCAGCTTTCATGGTGTAGCTTTTGTGTCCGTCATAACCGGTAATGCTTCCTTTTATCAGGAACAAAAAGAAATGTTCTGAAATAAATTGTTCAGGCGAAATCTGCGGGCCTATGTAACAGGATGTAATCTTGGTAAGTCTCATAATCTTCTATGTTTAATCAATAGCTTTCCACCATTTCCTAAACGGCTGGTAGCTTTCTTCCAGTTTGATGGGCTCACCAATTACAGGTGTTAGTATCCCTATTTCAGATCCTTTGCTAAGTTCGTCAATTCTTGCCAAAGGTTCGTCCCAGGGATGCCTTGCCAAAATAAACTTGGAATGATGAACCGGAAGCATCTGTTTGGCCTTTAGGTCACTGGCGGCTTGCATGGTTTCGTGCGGAAGCATGTGAACATAATGCCATGCGCTGTCGTACTGGCCATTTTCCAATATAGCCAGGTCGATAGGGCCGTACTTATTTCCTATCTCGGAGAAATGTTTGTCGTAACCGCTATCTCCACTGTAATAGATCTTTTTCTTGGGTGTCTGTATCAGAAATGAAACCCAAAGAGTACGATTTTGTCTGAACCCTCTTCCTGATTTATGCCTCGCAGGAAGCACGTGAATAGCAAAGTCAGTGTCAATTTTCACTGTTTCATCCCAATCCATTTCAATCAATTGATCTGCACGATAACCCCAGCGTTCAAAATGTGCGCCCACGCCAAGACCGCAGATTACTTGCCGTGCTTTATTCTTCAAAGCCAATGCGGTTTTGTAGTCAAGGTGGTCGTAATGATCATGGGAAATCAGCAGATAATCGATAGGTGGGAAGTCTTCTGCGATATAGAAGTCAGTTCCCTTGAACGATTTTCCGGTTCTCGGTATAGGGGATACACTTCCGCTAAAAACCGGATCTATCAAAATTGTTTTGCCATCTACTTTAATAAAGCACGAAGAATGCCCAAACCAGACGATTACATTACTATCTTCCGTTAAATGAAGCAGGTCTGTCTTTACTGATGGAATTGCCGATTGAGGGCATCGCCCGGGATATTTTTTGAAAATTTGTTTATGTAATTCGCCCGCAAGACTATAACCAGGCGCATATGTGGGTGTTTCAGTACGGTTCTGAAACCGGCCATTTCTGAAGTTGGGGGACCTGCTGATCCGTATCTGTCGTTCTCCAACAGGCAGCTCGCCAAATTTGGGATGAAGCATGAATGCCGATACCGAAGCAGTCACCACGCTGATAAGAATCAGTGCTCCAATAGCCATTTTCTTTAAAAGTGTTTTGATCCGTGTCATGTTACTTTGAGATTTATCAATGATGAGTAAAATGTCAGCGACATTCATTTCATCATTGCAAATTTCAGGATCTAGTACAAACCTGAGTTTGTTGAAAAGTTTTATTTTGTTTGTTGATCCGTTTTTATAATACCATCGGTAACCGCCCTATTCCTCAGAAAGCCAGTTGTGTTTTTTGGAGGCTTGGCTGGCTGTTTCCCGAATTCAGTCGTTGAACCAGGCTATCACGTCATCGGCGTTCGTTGCCAGGACTTTTCTCGAAATTACAAATGTGATCGCTAATCTTTGTGTTAAGTAAGGGTGAAATCGGAATCGTGGCACATACTCTCCTATGTCTGCAAAGTTAATTCAGACGGAAGGATAAAAGTTAGATTTGTAAGATAAAGTGATAAAAGTAGATGGTAAATTCAATAACTCATGAAGTATATTGTTCTATAGAAATTGCCTCATCCTTTTTTATCTTTTCGAGTCTGAACAGAATGTAAGGAATTGAGAATTACTCAATATCCAGAATATCCAGCCAGGAGACAAGACGAATCGGACCGATCTAAGGTGATTTTTGATTGTCCCGAATCACGGTAAAAGCCTATTAATTATATCGTTGCAGCACGTCTCTGCGAACCGATTCAGAGAATGATCTCTGAGGCAAATTGGATTAGGATTTACAATGGGACAGGCCCAGGCGTACGGTCGTTGTTCGGCAACTAATAAAAGAACGGCCCCAGGCAGCGGGAAAGACGCTAAGGTTATTTAAAGATGAAGAGATTTATAATCAATATCGTTACGGATGCTACGTGACCAACATGAACTTGCCATCAGCTGAAATATGGCGTCTATATAGAGGACGGGCCGATTCCGTGAACAGAATCAAAGAACTTAAGGCTGATTTCGGTCTTGATAGTTTCAATCTGAAACAGTTTTTTTGCACTGAAGCATCTTTAATTTTTGCGATGACCGGTTACAATCTAATGGCGCTCTTTCGACAATTTATTCTTAATAGCAAAGTCCAACATACCTTATCAACGCTCCGGTACAAAACCTTCGCGATTGGAGCATATTTTGAAGAAACAAATGGAAAATTTGTTCTTAAAATAGCTTTAAACTTAAAACGAAGAGAATGGTTCACTGGGCTCTGGGAATATACCAAAGCGCAAAATCAATCTTTGTCATTTTCTATCGCGTAATCTGGGTTTATTCATACGTACAGAGATAAAATTGAAGCTACTACGATGGATGGAGTATAAAAGCTGGCTATGTCTAAGAAAAAGAAGCAGATCCGGAATTGTACAAAATGTGAATTCGGGTAAGGATTTCAGAGTTTGATTTTATAGCAGAAAAGCTGTCCCCGTTTAAGTTGGGACAGCTTTTTCTTGTGGATTGAAATTTATCAGGAAAGCAATTCCAATACAGCTTTTCCTTTTCCGTCGGGTGTTGTATAAAACGGACGTTTTTCAACCTCATACTGGGTATCTTCTGCAATGCCCAAAGCATGATAAATCGTCTGATGGACCTGATCGATCTTGATCGGGTTTTCAATGGTTTTACAAGGCCGCTCATCGGCAGTTTTACCATAAACAAATCCTTTTTTGATACCCCCTCCAAACATCAGCATTGACCCCGCATCGGTAAAATGGCGGTGCATTCCATAAAATTTCGGATCAGAAAGAATGTCTGGCTGTTGTACCTGCTCTTTCACTTTGGCATCCGGTTTTCCTTCCACCATCATGTCCCGGCTGAACTCACTGGCCAGCACGATCATAGTCCGGTCCAAATGTCCTGATTTGTCCAGATCTTTTACCAGCTGTGCGATTGGACCGTCGATCATTTTTTTCATATCAACCATCCTTGTATGACCATTTTCATGGGTATCAAAGCCTTTGAAAGGCTCGTATTCAGTGGTTACGCTTATAAACCTGGCCCCTTGTTCAGTCAATCTTCTGGCAAGCAAACAGCCAAGTCCAAACCGGCCGGTGTTATAAATATCATAAACTTCTTTGGGTTCAGTGCTCAAATCAAAAGCCTTTGATTCAGGAGAATTCAAAAGCATATATGCTTGTTCCATCGAGCGTTTCAGTGATTCTTTCTGATAATCACTTCCAAATTCACCAACCGGGCTACTGCTGATCAGATCGTTATAAAGCTGGTTTCTTCTTTCGAATCTTTTTGCATCCATGCCCACCGGCGGACGTACGCTCTCCAGTCCCTGACTTGGATCGGGGATCGAAAAAGGACCGTATTCGTTTCCAAGAAATCCGGCTGTATGGAATGCCTTAAGTTCTTCGGCTTCACCAACTGTAAAGCGCTGGCCAATATCTATGAAAGCAGGAATTACCGGATTCTTAGGGCCAAGTTCCTTGGCAATCCATGAGCCAATATGCGGGGCCGCAACCGTTTGCGGCGGTTCATAGCAGGTATGCCAATGATATTGATGGCGTGAATGCAGAATGTGGCCCATGTCTGCTGCCTGATATGAACGGATCAGCGTTCCTTTGTCCATCACTTTTCCAATAGATTGCAATCCGTCCGAGAAATTGATGCCGTCCAGAATTGTTGGAATTGGTTTGAAAGTACTTAGTACTCTGTTACCCTCCATTCCTGTTTCATATTGTGTGAAACGTTTTGGGTCAAAAGTTTCGGTATGTGCCATTCCGCCGGCCATCCAAAGCAGAATTACCGTATCAGCGGTGGCCTCAGATGCACCAATGCGTTTACAACCAGACAATAAATTTGCTATGGGAGATGCGGCCGCCATAGCCGCCAAAGTAGCGGCGCTGGTTCTTTGCAGGAATTCTCTTCTGTTCCAATTGCTTTTCATTTTATTCCAATATTAATGATTGAAGTTGAATATGTAAACTTCGAACTGACTAACGATTTTTTATGCAAACAGATTAATAAATCAGCTGAAATTCGGGGCCCATTGCTAAAGCCCAGACCAAATCCTGAATTCCTTCTTCGCTTGGTTTTGGCCCAAGTATTTTCCTGGCCACATCCATTTCTTTCGGGATTGGATTTCTTCCCAGTGCACGCTTATAAAGCTCAGTGACCAGCGAATCAGCATTGGGGTATTTTACCTTCCATTCTTTGGCGCCGCGCCTGAGTGTTTCAGTAAATTTACTACCATTGGTGAGTTCAAGGGCCTGCAGCAAATTGGCCTGCGAGGTGCGGCTTGTACTTACAGTTTCCCTGTTTGGTCTTCCCAAAGAAGTCAGGAAAGGGTCATTTTTTACAAATCCTGCTCTGGCAAACGGTAATTTGGTTTTAAATTTCTCAGGTAATAATTTAAACACAACAGCCGAATCTGCATACATTGGATTGAAAGCACTGCTGATGGCATCCGTAAATTGTTCTGCTGTGAGGCGACGTCGCACCATCCCCGTAAACTTGTAATTTTCAGACATCATATCGCCCGGCTCTTTAATCGTCGACGACGGAAGTTGATATGCCCTAGAAGTCACAATGGTGTATATGAGTTTCTTCATATCATAGCCATTGGTGACAAAATCAGATGCCAGCCAGTCCAGCAAATCTTCGCTCCAAGGGATATTATCCATCATATCCACTGGCTCTACAATGCCCCGACCAAGCAATTGAGCCCAGATACGGTTGACAGCCGTTCTGTAAAGTCGCCCGTCTTTTGGTTGGACGAGCAAGTCAGCCAGTTGACGCAGACGTTTTTCTGTGCTTTTATTTACGCTGATTTCTCCCAGTTCTGGGAACAGAATTTTAGTTGCTGCAATTTTCCCCGTCGGTTTGTCACAACGGTTGATTTCAAGCAACGTATCTGCAAAAATATTTGCAAACGCATAAGAATCCGCTAATTTCCAGTCACTTATAAAACTGTCATGGCAAGAAGCACATTTCAGGTTAAGTCCTAATAACACCTGCGAGACGTTTTGGGCAGCCTGCATTTCAGTACGTTGACTGGAATTGATCGTTCCTCTCCATTTAATTCCTTTGATAAAACCAGCTGATTCTTTGGTTGGGCTGATCAGTTCTTTTACAAACCAATTGTATGGTTTATTTTCTTCCAATGAAGTATAAAGCCATTTTGTAATATCAAACCGCCCGCCGGTAATATATCCAGTTCCCGAGTAATCATTTCTCAAAGCATCGTTCCAGAAAGACATCCAATGTTGTGCGTAATCATCGTTTCTGTTAAGTAATTCTCTTGCCAAAACTTCACGTTTATCGGGTCTCGTATCGGCAATAAAAGCATCAACTTTTTCCGGTGCCGGCAACAAACCAATGATGTCGAGATACACCCTTCTCATATAAGTGCGGTCGTCCACAACAGGTTTCCAGCCAATTTTGTTTTTCTGAAAATAAGCATTTACAAATCGGTCAACGAGCAAAACAATATCACCGCTGGCTGCCGGAATAGCTGGGGTGCGGGGTTCAAGTGCCGCAACACGGTAAATGCTTTTCTCTTTTCCGTCCGGCCATACGGCACCTTTTTCTATCCAGAATTTAAGTATACGGATTTCTTTTTCTGTTAGTCTTTTCCCTTTGGTTGGCATGGCTTCTTTATCTCCCTGCTGCAAAGTTATCCTTCTGATAATCTCACTTTTATCGGGATGATTCGGAACAACAACCAGGCCGTCTTCACCACCTTTCATAATTGCATCCTTGCTATCCAGCCTTAATTCTCCTTTTGTTTTAGTTTCGCTATGGCAACTGTAACAATTATGCGCTAAAATCGTTCTTACTTCCACATTCAGCTGCTGGATTTGCTGCGGACTTAGCGCACCTGTATTGCTTATAAGTGCAAATTGTGGTTCTTCCGCGCCTTTGGTTTTAGCGGGCTCCGAGAAAGGGAGAACACTTGAAAGGTAGTCATCGCCATGGGTAAGCATGGCTCCGTAATGACCTGTAAAAGAAACTCCGCAAACCGTAATAAATAGGATCGAGCGAAATGCTTTTCGGTTATTGAAACTCAATGACAATGCTGCCAGCACAGATAAGGTCATTGTGGCGATGCCGGCCCACTGGTGAATTTTGAGACTTGTACCGCTGGATTCTTCCTGACTTGCCAGGAGTAAGCCAAATATTACTGCCAATACAGCACTGATCGCACCGATCCGGGTAAGCAGCTTGATTGCCTCACGCAATCCTTCAGATTTACGCTTCCAGTCAATCAATTCAAGTACTATGGCGACACACAACAGTCCGATCGGAAAGTGGACCATTAATGGATGCAATCTTCCTGAAAATTGCCAAAGCCAGAAAGTTTCGGTTGCTTCGAGTAACAAAATATTAAGGATTAGTGGTTAGGGAATTAATTCTAATAATTCTTGATATTTAAGAAGGAGCACTATTTTGGTGAAACCCTCTTAAATATCAAGATTATTTTATCTCATGGGAAAACAGATCAGTATCCCGCGTTTTGTTTCAATTTAGGATTAATTAAAATTTCATTGGCTGGAAGAGGAAGCACATACTCATTTTCAGTAAAGATATAATCGTTCGAATTAAAAGGCACATTGCCGCGATCAACAGTCGGCTTGGCCTTTTCCATCGCTCCGTGGACATTCATAAATGCTGCCCATTCCGCCGGAGTTTTAGTTCTTTTCAGGTCAAACCAGCGCTGATTTTCAAATGCAAGTTCCAATCTCCTTTCTTTCAAAACAGCCGTTCTGAATTCATCTTTTCCGCCTGCATTCAAATCTGCAAGACCGGCGCGTTTACGGATCTGGTTCAGATAGCCAAGCGCTTCGCCACTTGCACCTGACTGTTCGTTGATCGCTTCTGCAAGCATCAAAAGTATATCTGCATATCTGAGAACCGGCCAGTTTGTATTAGTCAATCCCACGATTGTATGAGGGTAATTGTATTTGGATACATAAGGGATTTTATACACCACACCGTCCAAAGTAAAACTGGTTTTCAGGGAAATATCTTTTCTAAGATCACCTGTTTCGTAGGCAGCAATGAGGTCGTTGGTCGGGATATTCCGACCTCCGTTTGAGCCAGCGGCATAACCGGTCACAGCACCTTTCGAAACCCTTGGGGCAAACACATATTCAAAGTTGCTCGCTTCGCCCAAGCTGTTATCACCTTGATATTGAATTTCAAAAATAGATTCGATACCATTCTTTTTAGCTGGTGACGGATCAAAATTATCGGCATAATTCGCATTCAGTGCATAACCTAATGTAGTTACCTCTTTTAAAGTAGTGATCGCGTCAGCATATTTTTTGTTCGTCAGATAAGTTTTACCAAGCAAACTTAGTGCAGCGCCTTTGGTAGCTCTTCCACGATCTTCCGCTTTAGCATATTTAGCTGGTAACAGTGCAATAGCCTCTTTAAGATCTTTCTCGATTTGCGCCCACACGTCAGCCTGAGGAGATCTTACCAGATCAAAAGCAGGATCGGGGGTTGACAACGTTGAGGTAACAATCACCACATCCCCGAAATACTGCACCAGATTGAAATATAAATAAGCCCTCAGGAATTTCAGTTGTCCCTCTATTTCTTTTTTTGGAGCGTCATCAAATTTGGCAGTTAACAGTTTCTCCAGCGTCAGGTTGTCATTGTAAAGCGCCGCGTAGTAATTATTCCAAATCGCAGCAATTTCACCGTTACCTGAATTTACAGTAGAAAAATCAAATGCTTCCCAGCCGCCAGCACCACCACGATCGGACGGATTTAAATCAATGGTCGTATTGTCGGTTTGAAATTCACCGGCCAGGTAGGCAGAGTTTGTGATATTCTGAACCAAACTGTATACACCGTTGAGAGCCTGTTTTGCCTGGGCTTCGTTCTGATAAAAAACGTCCACACCAACCTTGGTAGGATCAGTTTCATTGAGGAAATCTTCACTGCACGAAGTTTGCAGCAGCGTCAGAAATACTATACCGATTACCGTTATATTTTTTATTTTCATCACTTTTAGAAGTTAAGTTTAATACCGGCAGAATACGTTCTGGGTACAGGGTAAGACTCATCATCGTTGTTTAGCTCCGTTCCGCCTCTTACACCTGCATCAGGGTTGTTACCTGGATATTTGGTCACAAGAAACAGGTTCGCTGCGTTGACGAAAATCCTTGCGTCTGACAAAATACCCTTCACTTTCGGAAGTGTGTAGCCGATCGTTACATTTTTAACCCACATGTGTGTTCCGTCATAAACATAGCGTTCACTGCTTTCGCGCGACCATTTGAAGTTATCCGTTCCGCCTTGCGAATGTTTATCGGATGGGTTAGGTCCCGGATTCTGCGGTGACATCCATCTGTCTTTTGCTTTTTCTAAGACATTGAAAACTCCATCCATGTTCATTGTTGAAGCTTCAATGTTCCGGTAGATATCATATTTATATGACCCCATCAAAAGCACACTGAAATCGAAACGTTTGTAATCTGCTCCAACAGTCCATGCCCAGTTAAATTTAGGGTTCGGGTTCCCGATTTCAGTCATGTCCTTGGTGTCATAAGAAACGATTCCATCTGGTCCGCCGTTTGGTGCTCCGTGTAAATCAGCGAACTTCATAGAACCTGGAATTGCTCCGTCCTGAACAGGGGAGGCGTCGATTTCAGCTTGTGTATTGAAGATACCCAGCTTTTTGTAACCAAAGATCATCCCGATTGGCTGTCCCACTTTTTGGATATTATATCCACCATACTGGCTTCCCTGAAGGATAAAATCATTTTGTCCTTTAATGGCAAGTACTTTATTCCGGTTAAAAGTAATGTTGGCATTAGTCCGCAAATTGACCTGGCCGATTTTAAGCCTGTAACTTGCCGCAAGTTCAATTCCCTGATTCTGAACTTTTCCAAGGTTTTTCAAAGTTGAGGTGAAGCCTGAAACGGCGGGAATATTATATCCAAGCAACATATCATCAGTAACCTTTTTATAATATTCAAACGTAAATATCAACTGGTTGTTGAAAGTAGACAGATCTATTCCAAGGTCTAACTGGTTTGATTTTTCCCAGGTTAAATCAGAGTTTGCAAAACGTGTTACCGTTTTACCCGAAGCAAGTGTATTGTTGAATACATAGTTGTTCAAACCAAGGAAAGCAAGACTGGCGTAGTTTCCATCGTCACCTGCATTTTGTGCAACACCATAATTGTTGTTTGCCGAAACGTTGTAACTGTTATTACCTGTCATACCCCAGCTTCCCCGTAATTTTAAGTCCGTAAGCCAGTTTGTTTTTGGCATAAATGCTTCTTCCGAGATTCGCCAGCCTACAGATGCTGCAGGAAAATTCCCGAATTTGTGGCCTTCGCTAAACCTGGAACTTCCCTCACGGCGCATGGACGCTGAGAATAAATATTTGTCTTTGAAGGAATAGTTAATACGTGCAAGGTAGGCAAGCATCGTCCATGTTCTTTCAATAGAATTTGACGAACGGATCGTAGCATTGCCAAGATATGGAGAAAGATCATCGGGGAAAGTGTTGCCGCTTCCATATAAACCTTTAGTCGTTTCCTGTTGGGCCGTGTAACCCAAAGTAGCGTCAAAATGATGGTTCTCTCCAAGACTGGGCGAATAGGTAAGTACCTGATCAGTAGAGAAATTTATTAGTTCTTCAGAGTCATCTCTTTCAGTTGCAAGTCTTGGAGGAGCCCCGTTGGTACCGGTTTGAATAGCAAGCCCAATCGTCGAAGGTATATATTCCTTGTAGGTATTGTAATTGATCTTGGCATTTGCAGAAGATTTAAATTTCAGTCCCTTTGCAATGTTCAGCTCAACAAAACCACTGGCGAGCACGTCAGCAATATTACGGTTCCTTTTAGAGTTTTTTAGTACATACAAGGGATTTGGAAAACCAAATATGTCGCCCACACCATTATAATATGGTATTAATTCTCCTTTTTCGTCATACGCGGGGTGGCGTGGGTCACTGATCAACGTTAACCCAACCAACGCACTGCGTCCATCAGTGCTGGCGACATTAGATCTGGAATAACTTCCTGCAATGTTCATACCTACGGTGATAAATTTGTTTACCTGGCCTGACAAATTTGTACGAACCGAAGCGCGGTCATAACCTGTGTATTGCAGAGAACCATCTTCTTTGTAATAACCCAATGAAACCACCGATTTAATCGGGCCTTTACCAGACGACAAGTTTACGTTAATATTTTTGTAGGGCGCGTTATTGTGCAGTATCAGGTCAAACCAGTTGGTTGAATATTTGGTTTGGGACGGGTCACGGAAATCAGCTGGAATCTGGTCTTCGGTAGGCTGTCTGTGATTTGTCAGTACATATCTTCCTATAAAAACTTCTCTTTTAAATTGTGCGAAATCCTTTCCGTTCAATACCTTCGTTTTTCTCGAATTCGGGACATTTTGAATACCATAATCAACAGAAATATTAAGACTGGTTTTGCCGTCTTTCGCAGCTTTAGTGGTAATTAAAACCACCCCATTGGAACCTCTCGCGCCATATATTGCTGTGGAAGCAGCATCTTTAAGAATAGAAATGGTTTCAATATCACTTGGGTTAAGGTTTTGACCAACAGAGGTACCAACCGGAAAACCATCGATTACATACAATGGATCGCTGCCCGCACCAAGCGAGCTTATGCCACGCACTTTCACATCAAACTGCTGGCCGGGCGTTCCGCTTTTTTGTTTAATAATAACACCAGGCGCTTGCCCCTGAAGCATACGTGTTACGTTGGATTTAGGGACTTCACCAATATCTTCCATATTAATTATTGATACCGCCGAGGTAATATCGCGTTTGCGCTGAGAACCGTAACCCATCACGACCACTTCGTCAAGCGATTTATTGTCAATCGCCAGTTCAATATTTAATGATGTCCTGTTACCAACCACAGCTTCTTTGGATATGTAACCAACGAAAGAAAAGATCAGCGCAACTTCTCCATCCGGAACATCCAATGTGTAATTGCCCTCTCCATCTGTTGTTGAGCCTTTTTGAGTGCCTTTCACAACAATACTTACACCAGGCAGAGCCCCACCTTTATCGTCTGTAACTTTTCCTGTTATCTTTCTGTCGGCGATTACTTCGGGTGAAGAGCTTTGAGGAATGGCAATATTTTGTGAAGAATCCTCTGGCGGTGTTTCCACGTTGATCACGATCTGTCCGCCAACAACCTGGCAATTTATTTTATTAGGAAAAAAGACTGCATTAATTGCTTCTATTAAAGGTTTTTCGGAAAAATTTACTGAAACTTTCCGACGTGCATGTAGCGAACGGGAGCTATATACGAACTTGACATCAGCCGTCTTTTCCAGCCTGGTCAGTACGTCTCTGATCTCAGTGTCCTTAACGGTGATACTTACCGTTTTGCGTAACAGTTCCTGAGCTGAAACCTCGCGGGCAATACCATTGCTGAAAAATAAAAGTGACATGGTAATCTGGAGCAGCGAGACTCTCATAATCATCCAGGTAATTGTTATGATCCTTCTTTGTTTTTTCATTTCTTTGTTTTGTTAATATGAAAATTGACATACTCTTACCTGTGACATCTTGCCGGATGAAATAACTTCACAGGAAAAGAGGGAAGAGGCCTGGCTTGAAATGTTGCTGCATTTTCTGTCAGGCTGCTTTTTTTAAGATCAATATTGATTATCCCGATAATGTTGGGGCATTTATAAAAACGGAGAAAAGGATAGTACTTGTTAAATTCATAATAAATAGTTAAAGGTTTAGAAATAGATAAAACGGCTTTTTAATCACAGCGTCCGCCGGATAAAACGATACTTGTTCCCTTTAATTCATAATGTGCGTTTAATGACGCCGAGATAATATCCAGTTTGGTGTAAAGCGATTGATCCGATAGATCCGCCGTTACGGGGCAGTTGCTTATGTTTTCGTTGATAAGTTCAAATTTTAAGCCATATGCATACTGGAGTTTTTCCAGTACTTCATGAAGCGGAGTTTCTTCAAATCTGAACAACCGAAGTTTATTTAATTCCTCTGGAGCCTTTATCACAACTGGCATATCCACAAGCCCGGTTACGAAATGATTGTCTGCGTGATAGTAAACCACTTTTTGATTAGGCGTGAGTATAACCCCGTTATTTACTGCGTTGCCGGATTTTTCTTTTGCTGACTCGTTTTTCTCAACGATTACTTTCCCTGTAATAACAGAAACTTCCACATCACGGAAATTTTTCTTTCCCGACCTGATAATGAAACTGGTTCCAACCACCTTTGTTGCAATATCTCCGGCGTAGACAACAAAGGGTTTCTCCACATTTTTTGTCACGTTAAAATAAGCTTCCCCTTCCAAATGCACTTCCCTTTTATCTCTACGAAACGGTTTCGGATAATGTATGCTGCATCCCGGCTGCATGTCTACCCGGCTGCCGTCTTCCAGGTATACGGTTTTAACTTTTGCACTGTTATTAACTTCGCGGCAGCTTGTTCTGTCCAACATAGCGAGGCTGGCAGGAATATTATTTATTTTAGTATGGTAATACGCCAATCCGCCAATGATAATGACCGATGCCGCCATTGCGAATTGCAGAAATCTGTTCCTCCGGAAATTGCCTTCATTGGCCTTCTCCTCACTTTTGTTTTTACTATTGATCTTATCCCGAACCTGTTGCCATATAAATTCCTGCATCTGTGGTTGAGCTGTTCTTTCTGTATCTGACCCTTCTTTTAGATCAAAGTGATTGTACCAAAAATCGATGGTTTTTTTCTCTTCCTCAGTGCAGGTGCTATCCAGATATCTTTTCAGTAAATCGGAAAGTTCTTCCCGGTTCATTTTCATTTTAGTTAGGGAGTAAACGGTTTCTCATTAACAATGGATTCAAATATGATATAAGTGAGCTTATATTAGACAAGTCGTGAAATCGATACCGGAACCGCAAATAGTTTAGGGATATGTTAGATTATTTATATTAATTAGTTGTAATGCTAAAAAAAATCTTTAATTAATCATATATGTAATTAGTTGTAAAAACTAGCCAAACATTGTAGATACCAGAAAGAAATAGGTTACAAAGTCTTTGAGATGCACACGGAGTATGCGAAGTGATTGTGTAATGTGATATTCAACAGTTCTTTCAGGAATTTGCAGGCAGGACGATATTTCGCGTACAGAATGATTTTCAAGGCGACTCATCCTGAAAATATCACGGGTTTTGGATGGCATATGCTCCAGAATCTTTTCAACAGCGCTGTTCAAATCTTCAAAAGCAAGATTGTTGTCCGCCTGTTCGTCAAAATAGCTGATCATGTCTTCCACTATCGGATCAGAACTTTCCTTCCTGTTCAGGCTGCTTCGGATCTGGTCAATCACCTTGTATTTAGCAGCTGTGAACAGATAACGGTCGAGATTTTCTATTTTAAGATTTTCCCGTCTTTCCCATAAATCAACAAAAATATCCTGAACAACTTCCGCAGCGGCGTCATCAGAATGGAGCCGTTTTTTTGATACCCTAAACAACTCATTCCAGTATTTAATGTAAACGGCCTGAAAAGCGTCAGTATCACCGGCATTCAAAAGTTTAACCAGCACATCATCAGTAAGACTGGAATACTTCATAGAGAATTGATTTATTACGCATAAAAGAATGATAAGATTGATCGGATCTCCAAAAAGAATAAAAAATTAATCAAATTTTAATAAAACAGAGTCGCCAACTATCCTGTACTAGCCTGCCTTTGTTAAGATTTGTCCGGAAAAATTTCGTTAAAAAGAAGACGATTTTCAGCTGAATGAGACAGAAGATTGATGATTACTGCATAGTTTAACCGCTTCCATCTTTAAGAAAAAATATGCAGAACCCGACCAGAATAAAGAATTGATTTTTATATTGATGACCTTAATGTAAGACCGAACAGATTTTCAATACAGACCTGTGAGAATGAGTCGGGCCGCAGTGGTGTTCATAGCTTGAAAATCAGGAAAAATTATTGTTATATTGTTTATAATCAGATTGTTATGTTGTTTGAGCAGCAAGAGCTTTAATGGCCGATGAATTCGGGTCTGATTTATAAAAACCCTTTTCTGGAAGGAGCCAAATATGCCTATATTCCTGAGATCGTTGTAACTGTTTCGACAGGACCTCTGGTAAACTCTATAATGGTCGCTCGACTGGTTAATAGAAGGGGTTCCGTCGCCTTTGTTAAGAGAATTTTTAAATGTCCGATTTTACCTGCTCTCTAGGTTCTTGTTATTGTACTCGTCCTGGAAGATATCTAAATTCTTGACGGAAGAATGTCATTTATTACCATGAACAGGGGGATACAAGGGCAATTTTCCCCGCCACAAGTTTGGCTGGGATTTTTTTTGGCTTAATGGATGAACTATCTTGTCATTATTTATGCTTTTGTCTACTGAATTTTCGGTGTTTAAACTATTAATCCTCTTTAAGAATAATTAATCAATGGAGATTCTACACAAAAAGGATAAGGAAGAGACTAAAAAAAAATTAATTGATGCCACCGGTAAAATTTTTATGTCCAAAGGTTATTCTGGTTTACGGGCATCTAAAATTGCCGACGCAGCGGGAGTAAAGCAAAACCTTGATTTATCGCTACTTTGGAAATGTTCAGGAGCTTTTTAAGGCTTATTTGCTTCAAAAAGACTTTTGGATGTTATTTGAGGATAATCTGCTTGCAGCGAACAGGCATGACTTCGGGCAAACATTGGCCAAGAATATTCTCGAAAGTCAAATAGAGTATTTTTACTGCAATAAAGAAATGCAGCAGATCATGCGATGGCAGATCAATGAATCAAACGATATTTCGCGTGGCTTAGCTGATTCAAGGGAACGATTGGGCGAGGAAATGCTTGGGATAACGGACCATTATTTTAAAGATTCGGGTGTTAATTTTCGTGCCCTATCGGCGGTTGTCATATAGGGTATTTATTACCTTGTGCTTAATGCCAGGGTCAATGGTAGTACATTTTGTGGAATTGACATTAATAAGAAGGAAGATATGAATGAGGTTCAGAAAGCCGTAAAGTTGATAGTGGACTGGGCCTATGAAAAGGGGGAAGTCCTAACTTGAATATTTTTTAACCTTTTGTAATTGAGTTTTTTAACTATCGAAATTATAAACAGTGTGCCGTTGAACCTTGCTTTCAACGGCACTTTTGATTTTAAAGGTAGTCAAACTAGGAAAGCAGCCATTAGTAATGATACTCCCGGTCACCTTTGACTTAAAAGAGGAAAAAAGAGATTGATAATAAATAATTCCTCATGTTACTATTTTCTAAAAAAAGGAGACATAGATTTCGGGAAAAATTCAATAATCGTGTTTTACGCGGAGGACTTGCACATGACTGTAAGTCAGATTTACGATCATCACTGAAAACAATTTTATGTATTTTAAACCACGGCATCTATGAAAAAAACATTATTTGTAATTTCAATATTGCTTTTTAACATATCAACATACGCCCAGTGCTGGAAGAAAGTGGCAACGGCAAAAGACGCAGAACTAAGCAATATGAGCACATTGGCGATTGCAACAGATGGTTCTCTCTGGACCTGGGGTTTGAATCAATACGGGCAATTGGGAGATGGAACCACGACCGCCAAAACACTCCCTGTTCAAATCGGAAGTGATAAAAGCTGGGAATCTGTATACTCAATTGCAGGAACCTCATTCGGTATTAAGGCCGATGGCATATTATGGTCCTGGGGAAATAATGCGCAAAGGCTTTTAGGCGATGGCACCACGACCAATAAATCCAATGAGCAGTAATTGTATGCTGGTAATGACTCTTGTTTTCATGCCCGGAAGCTTATTTCCCATAGCTGCTGAGCGCTCAATAGCCATGGGATTATCGTTATGAATTAATTAGTTGCCCCACCATTTACGAGCAAGTGCTGTCCATTGACAAAAGAAGAAAGCTCACTGGCAAAAAACTCTGCTGCATTGGCTACGTCCTCTACCTCTGCAAGCCTTCCCATAGGGCAACTGTCCAGTAGTTGTTTACGCAGTTCAGGGTAGCTGTCTGGTTGGGCGAAGATGCCGGAATGGTCTACGGCAAAGGGGATGATCGTATTAACGGTAACCCCTCTGTGCCCGATCTCTTTGGACAGGATATCTACCATATACCTGGGTGTCGTTTTACTGCCGCCGTAAACAGCCATTCCGGGTACGGGGTAAGAAGTAGTACTGGAAGCGATATAGATAATGCGTCCGTTATCTTCAACATTTCTGGCTGCCTGCTGCATGGTGAAATAAGCACCTTTGGTATTGATGGAAAATACCCGGTCAAACTGTTCTTCCGTAAAATCTACAACTGATGTTTCAACCAGTTCAATACCCGCGTTGGCTACGACAATGTCTATTTTTCCGAACGCATTTTTAGCTTCTGTGAACAGACGTTCAAGATCGGTGACTTTGCTCACATCGGCCTGTACGGCGATCACCTTCACACCCATTGCTTTGATATTGCTCACTACCTCATCGGCTGACGCTTTATCCCGGGAGTAATTGATGACGATATTAGCGCCTAAGGCCGCATAACGCTCTGCAATGGCTTTCCCTAATCCTCTGGCTGATCCTGTAACAAGGGCGACTTTGTTTTCTAAACTGTTCATGTACCTGATAATTTTTGATATTAAAAAATGACTTTGAAAGGAATTTGAAGTGGAAAGCGACCGTTTAAGCCATGCCTCCATTAGCACCTATGTTTTGTGCTGTGATCCATTTGGCCTGGTCACTGGCTAAAAACAATACGATTTGTGCGATATCTTCCGGCTCACCAATGCGGTTAAAAGCGGAAAGTGATGCCAGGCGATCGATAACTTCCTGGGGTTTTCCCTTGGTGAACAGTTCGGTATTAGTAGGGCCCGGGGATACGGAGTTGACATTGATTCCCCTGCTGCCAACTTCCTTGGAAAATACACGGGTAAGTTGCTCAACCGCCGCCTTGGTCGCTACATATGTACTGTAAGTGGGCAGCATGATCCGGTTAACAGAGGTTGAAAAATTGATGATACTGCCTTTGTCAGCCAAGCGGGTTGCGGCCTCACGCATCGTATTAAACGTTCCGCGCACATTGATCTCGAACTGACGGGTGAAGTCTTCGTCAGTGGTGTCTTTGAGAAGTTTGGTGATCATGATACCTGCATTATTGACCAGCACATCAATCCGGCCATAATGCGCAATGGCCGCATCAAACATTGCTTTCACCTGCCCGGGGTTACTTACATCTGCCTGAATTGCAATGGCATCACCGCCTTTGGCTATGATGTCATTTACGGTTTGCCCGGCTACTTCTTTTCCGCCTGCATAGTTGACGATAACCCTGGCTCCGGCCTCGGCTAATTGATGTGCGATTGCCGCCCCAATACCTCTTGAAGCTCCTGTTACCAATATTACTTTTTCTGTTAGCTTGATCATGTTTTCTTTGTTTTAAATTGATAAAACAAAGGTCATGCATGAGCAGTGGGAAAAAGGACGGATATTAAAGCAATACTTACAAATATCTCAGATCAGTTATTTTGATGCTGTTTACGGTAGGCGGCGGGAGAAAGATCCGCGTGTTTTTTGAAGTAATTGCTGAAATGCGTGGCCTCGGTAAAGCCCAGCAGATAAGTTATTTCCTTGATGGAGGTGGTTGAATTCTGCAATAGCGATTTGGCCTCAGCCATCGTTTTGTCAGCAATCCAGCTGCTGATGGCTTTACCCGTTTTGGTCTTGATGACCGTACTCAGATAATTTGGATGCAAATGCTGCAAGACGGCAAACTCCTGAACGCGGGGTATCTTATCGGTCTTGCCATTCAAAAGGTCCCGAAAACTGTTTTCAAGATTTTGCTTGAATACCTTAACGATCAGTGAGCCGCGGTTCCCTTCGTAGATCGGGTTATAATCCTGCCAGAAATATTCTTTAATTTTCAGCAGCATCGCGACAAATAAGCTGCCAATGATCTTGTTTTTATAAGGGGACTGCCCCAGCTGCTCCTTGTGGATCTGATGGTATAACTGCTCTATTTCATCAAATTCAGAAGGCTGCAGAATTCTTGGCCGCACTGTCTCTGTGAGCAAAAAAGAAAAATCTTTATACACATCGTGATGCACATGTTCTTTCAAATAAGATTCCTTGAACGTAATCAGGTAGGCATCTTCAATGTTGTACCACTCAAACTGCCGGAAGTTTCCCGGGTTGGTAAAGTAAATGGTTCCTGGTTCTGTCAGAAATTCCATTTCATCGATTATGTATTTGCCCCGGGCATTTTTCACAAAAGTAAAACTGAAATAATCGGGCCGGTAAGCAACGGACTTAAAGGGTAGTGTCGTAAAAATTTCCTTTAAAGAATGCACGGTAAACCCGGATTTAGGATCAACTGACCCTAACGGGAGCTCCATGATCTTATACAGATCATACAGACTTTCAGATGTGGCTTCCTTTTTGTGCATCCGGTAAAATTAAAGTAATAACGACCTGGTTCCAAACAATACTAACTTTGTTGAGCGAAATATCCCTTTTGCTCAGAGTAGCAGTCAAACCTTAGCCGAAAACACGCTGAATATACTACAGGGGTTAGGGGGCAAAATCCAGGGCAATGGTAATTTTTTCAGCAAATTGGCAAATGACTCAAAATACTTGGCGATTGGAACGTGAACCGGTTCAGGAGGGGCTCAGTACTGCTGATATGCGTTTTGTCAATTGATTGACTAATAGCCTATTAATTCGTTTCAAGGCCGAGTAAAAGGTGATAATTCAATAATAAATGATAACTTTCGCATAATAGTTGTCAAAAATCAAAAAAGAGGATATAATTGTTATAGATAGAATAGTAACATGGAATGTAATTTTGCTTTAAGTAATAGAAAGCAAATTTTATTTGTAAATCATCCTCCGGGGCTCCATTTTATTAGCTGCGCCTTTCTTCAAAATTAATACGCAATGGTAATATTTTACATCTATTAAATTCATGAGCTCTTTTATTGAGGAAAAATCGCTTATAAGGCTAATTTCGCAAGGAGACCCCAAGGCCTTTTCACAAGTCTATGACCGCTACAAACCAGTGCTTTACCGCTTGGTATTTAACACGCTGAAGTCTGCGGATCTGACAAATGACACTTGCCAGGAAATTTTCATTAAAATCTGGGAGGATAGATCCAGGCTTGAAGACATAATCTCTTTCAAGTATTACCTTCTCAGTGTAGGCAAGAATCACACGTTGAATGTTCTGAAAAAAATTCTTCATGAACAAAAACGGCTCTCGACTTTTGTGCGTGATTACAATGATGTCAATAACGAGCTCGAAGAAAAAGTGGAGTCCGATGAATACCAGGAGTTTATTGATTCTGTCCTTACCAGCTTAACCCCCCAAAGTCGTAAAATATTTAGCTTGTGCCGTTTTCAAGGCATGTCCTACGATGAAGCTGCCCAAATGGTAGGCGTCTCACGCAACATTATCAAAAAACACATGGTAAAGACCATGAAAGTATTTAAGGCGGCCGTAGAAAAGGACCTGGGGATAGCGGTGAATATGCTTTCTGCTTTCGCCTTTTTTACAAGCGACTAAGAGTCGTTTCTGTGGTTTATTTAATTTCTTATTTTTGTTAAAATATAAAATATAATTCTTCATTTGTTGTATTAATCAACCGAATAATGTGACTATTGTATAAATATTTGATTTTTCTATCTAATGGGGGGTCCTTTCTGCACCCGCTGATTGTCTTACAGTTAAGACTACAACATTATGACAGATCCAAAGTTACTTAGCCGGCTTGTTGAAAGGTATTATACAAATCAGGCCACAGCTGAGGAACTGGAAGTATTTATTCATCTTCAGAAAACGGGAGCACTTGACGAAGCGCTGAACCATTATTGGGAAGAGATGATCAGAGCTGAAATACTTCACCCGGATGAAGTATTTCAGCCTGTGGTACGCAAAGTCTGGCATTGGCATATTGCAGCCGGTGTGTCTGTTGTGCTGGTAAGTTTTTTGGCAGCCTGGTTTTTAATGAACGCTTATGAAATACATGATGTCCTGGTGAAAACCGATGCTTTTGATGAAAGGCAAATTGTATTGCCGGATGGGTCACTGGTAACTTTGAATCGTAACAGCACTGTTTCTTATCCTGAAAAATGGAGTGATGGGGTCCGGAATGTAAAGTTACTGCTCGGAGAAGCTTATTTCGAAATCAAAAAGAACAAGGATTACCCTTCCTTTATTGTGCACACGCAGGATGATTTAAATATCAATGTCTTAGGAACTGAGTTTAATGTTTCCAGCAGACATGGAGATACCTATGTATATCTTCATAATGGTAGGGTAAAAATCAAAAAGGATGATAAAGAGGCATTTTTGGATCCTGGCCAGCTGGCACAGTACAGCAAAAGGGTTGGTGAGCTTCGTGTAATGCCAGCCAGCGGGGAACGCTGGCTGGCCTGGAAAAATGACATGTTTTACTTTGATGACGCAACACTCTCAGAGATAAGCCTGGCGCTGCAGGAGTATTACCACAAGCAAGTGATTATCGAAAATGAGTCATTAAAAGATTTGCGTTTTACCGGGAAAATTTCCCGGAACAGTATCGGTATGGTGCTTAAAATTCTATCCAGGACGCTGAATATAAAGATTGCACAGCATAAAGATCAGATTATCATTGAGAATTCCGAAAAGGTTGAACGACATGCAGATTAGTATCTAACCTAACTACTTACCTACAATTAATTTTCAGACTTATGAGATCAATGTTATTCAGGAAGAAATTTCTGTGGCTGATCCTTCTTTTGCCAGGCATAATTAGCCAGGTAAATGCACAGGGGGCCATCTGGGCACGTGGGAATGATAATAAACAAATACCAGCCTCTAAAAAACAATCAATCGCATTAACAGATGCCCTGCAGGAAATTGAAAAAAAATACGATGTAACTTTTGCATATCAAAAAGGACAACTTATCGGGAAACGTATATCGAGGGCGTTAGTTAAAAATGAAAATATTGAAACTTATTTGAAGGAGGTATTAGCACCCTTGAATCTGTCGGTTGAAAAATTTCAGAAAACCTTTGTCATCTCAGAACCTGTAAAAACAGAGCCAGTGAAATCTGCGCCTGTTACGCATGCTGCAAAGACGGTTGATATTCGTGTAAAAGGAAAGGTAACTGCTCAGGATGATGCGAGCGCACTTGCCGGGGTAAATGTTATTGTTAAAGGCACCCAGATCGGGACGTCGACCGATCAGGACGGTAATTATACTCTTATGGTTCCAAACGGGGAGTCTGTTTTGGTATTCTCCTTTTTAGGTTTTACAACCTATGAAACGGCCGTGAAGGAGAGAGCCATCATTGACGTGCTCTTATTTTCAGACAGCAGGCAACTTAGCGAAGTGGTTGTAACGGCGGCCGGTATTGAACGGCAAGCCGGAACACTTGGTTATTCGGTTGCGACCTTAAAGGCAGAGGATCTTGCACAAAAAAATGAACCGGATCCGATGCGTGCGCTTACCGGTAAAATGGCGGGTGTCAATATCCAGGGTGGTGGGGGAATTGCAGGTGGTTCTACCAACGTGACCATCAGAGGGAATTCCTCTCTTGGAAATAACAACCAACCTTTATACGTCGTGGACGGTGTGCCTTTCGATAACTCAACGTATGCGCCTTCGGGCGATCGTCAAACGCAAAGCAATCAGTCTACGGCCAGTCGGGCTTTTGACATAGATCCTAATAACATCCAGAGCCTGACCGTATTGAAAGGAGCTGCCGCAGCGGCACTTTACGGATCCCGCGCAGCAAACGGGGCCATCATCATCACCACGAAAGCCTCGGCTAAAAAGGGGAAAAAAGGCACAGAAATTACCTACAGCACATCTTATTCACTTGAAGAAATTGCCGGACTTCCTGATTACCAGCAGACCTATGGTCAGGGAACCAACTTTGATTACCGTACAGCGGTATATGGTTCGAACGGATCGGCATACAGCAGCAGGGAAACCATTCCGCATCCGCTTGCAAGGCCTGGTTATAATTCGACCGATTTTCCTTCCTTTTATATGGCTGATGGCGTTACGGCCGCTCAGGTACCGTACCGCTCGTATGCAGGCAAAAGTCAGCGGGACTTTTTTAGAACCGGCTCGGTTTTTGAAAACGGCCTGACAATTAATAGCGGCAGCGAAAAAGGAAACTTTACGCTGGGGGTGGGACGCACAAGCAATAAGGGGATTGTGCCCGGGAATGAAATTTCCCGTACTTCTTTTAACGTGGGCGGCAATGTGCGGCTGGATAATAAGTTTTATGCCCGGGGTACGATCAATTATGTCATGACAAACCAGAAAAGCCCGCCAATCGGAGGAAGTGGCGATATCATGAGTAATTTATATTACCTGCCAACCAGCTATGATCTTTCGGGCCTACCGTTTGAAAACCCAAATACAGGGGCAAATGTCTATGACCGTGACGGTCTGGACAATCCTTACTGGTCGGTCAGGCACAGCCCGTCAACTTCCAGCGTTGATCGTTACTATGGAAATTTCGTGCTCGGTTTTGATCCGACACCCTGGTTAAATATTCAGAACACCGGTGGATTTAATGCGTATACCGACCGCCGGATAAGTGTCCTGGGAAAAGGGTCTTCTGTTTATGCAAACGGAACGATCAATACCGACAATATTTATCGCCAGGAGCTTGATAACACACTTTTGTTCACAGTGACCAAAGACTTTGGAGCTGATTTTTCCCTACGTGCCATTCTTGGAAATAATATCAACCAGAGAAAAACCGAACGCTCTGCTTTCAGCGGTGATAATATCATTACCCCGGGAATCAACGATATCAGCAACACTTCAACGATCACCCTGGGAAGTCTGCCCAACAACAGAGCGAGAATCAAACAGCGTTACTATGCCTTTTTTACCGACATCACCCTGGACTACAAGAAATTTGCATCTTTAAATATCGTGGCACGTAATGATGTGTCTTCTACGCTGCCAGCCCAAAACAGAAGTTATTTTTATGGCGGAGCCAACGGTTCTTTCATCTTTACCGAGGCGTTTAAAATACAAAATAAAATCCTGACCTCAGGTAAAGTGAGACTGGGATATACCAAAGTTGGTAATGAGGCAACGCCTTATCTGACGGCAAATGTTTACACAGCCAATGCCGACGCTAACGGGTTGGGCTCGCCTTTTTCCAATGGAACTGTTACCAATGTAAGTACGCTGACTATGTCCGATATCCTGACAAATGCGAATCTTAAACCTGAATTTATCACTGAATTTGAGACAGGTACAAATCTGGAATTCTTCCAGGGGCGTTTCTCTGTGGATCTTACATACTATCATAAAAAGAGCACGTCTCAAATATTTACAGTAAAATCTGCTCCTTCAACAGGCTACACAGACCGGATCATTAATTTGGGCCAGACTTCCAACAAAGGGATTGAAGTTACGCTGGGAGCCACACCTATTGAAACAGAAAACGGCTTTAAATGGGAAGTGGATGCAAATTTTACAAGAAACCGCAATATGGTCGACGACTTAGGTGGATACGCACAGCTTGTGTATGGCAACAACGTACACATTCCCGGACAGCCTTATGGACAGATCTACCGCGGACGGTATGCGCGGGATGAAGAGAGCAACATTTTGGTCAATCCGCAAACGGCAAAACCGATCTCTGCGTCTACAAGTGGTCCGATAGGAAATCCCAATCCTAATTTTATGGCTGGCATAAGCAACTCTCTTTCCTTTAAAAAATTCACATTCGGCTTTCTTTTTGATTGGAAACAAGGCGGCGCAATCTACTCAAGCAATGTGGGTGAAGCCATGGCGCGCGGGGTCAGCAAAGATACCGAAGATCGTTACCGGATGCTGACTGCGCCCGGTGTACTGGGCGATGTAAACACGCTTCTTGCATTGAAGGACGGGGAAGGGAATAAAATTCCCAACAACACTGCTATTACAGTGATCGATTATTTCTTTTCAGGCGGCTATGGGCCTGGCGGGATTGCTGAGGGGTCTGTGTTTGATGCAACTGTATTTCGCCTTCGTGAAGTTTCGCTGGGTTATCAGCTTCCGGCCCGCCTGCTAAGTAAAACACCTTTTGGTTCAGCATCTCTGTCCGTTAGCGGAAGAAACCTGTGGTACAAAGCACCAAATTTTCCAAAATATATGAATTATGATCCGGAGGTAAGCACAGGATCATCCAACAATGCAGGTGAGGATTCTTATGGCGTGCCAACGACACGCCGCTATGGGGTTAACTTACGAATCAGCTTTTAATTCAGTCAAAACCGGAATCATGATGAGAAAAAAAATAAAACTATCCGCGTTACTTGTTCTGCTATTTCTGGCAAGTTCATGCAATGATTTTGTGGACATTAATAATGATCCCAATAACCCTACAAAACCTACTTTAAGCTTGCTTCTGCCGGCAACACAAATGTCATTGGTCAGCTACTTCAACACGGTAAACGGTGGAGGTTCGGCTGTAATGCAACATTTTGCATCAGGTGCATTGAACCGGTGGAACCAAACCGGAACATCGTTTTCAACGGCATGGTCGGGCTTTTACACTGCTACCATTCCTGATATTGAAACAGTTATCAGAGAAGGTACTACTCAGGAAGCCTGGGGGTATGTGGCAATAGCCAAGCTTGAAAAAGCATATTTATATTCGATTATGGTGGATTTATGGGGCGATGTACCCTATTCCCAGGCAGTCGGCGAGAATCCCAATCCCGGCCTTGACAAAGGTGCTGAAATTTACACAAGCCTTTTTTCATTGATCGACGAGGCGCTCGCAGATATGGATAAGAGCTTTACAATTGCAGCCGGTTCTGATATTTTTTATCAGGGTTCCAAAGCCAATTGGCAGCGAATGGCTAACTCGCTTAAATTGAAAATGTATAATCAAATCCGGCTTACGGATCCGGTAAAGGCAGAAGCGGGTATCAAGGCGTTGATCTCAACAGGCGTACTACTGGTCTCAGACAACGCGCAGGATTTTTCTTTCCAATACGGCACGAATGTAACGCCTAATGCGCGGCATCCATGGTATGTAAGCTGGTATGGATCGGGCAGAGGTGGTTATGTGAGCATGCCTTTGGTCAACAATCTGAAAGACAATGACGATCCGAGGCTTCGTTATTACATTTTCCGTCAGAATGCAAACGTGGGACTTGCCAATTCTATGAATGGCGAAGGCTATTATGGCCGTGAACCAGGTGATGGGGCTGCCTCACCGGCCGATGCGAATACCAGAGCATTGATCGGAATTTATCCTGCGGGCGGTCTGTATGATAACGGAACAATCAAGACCCTTACGGCGGCTAACATTTACTTGAATAACACGGGCGCGGTTTCAACTTCAACGTCAAACTCATTTAAAATCCCTCTTTCTACTTCAGGAGACGGAACAGGAGCCGGTATACTGCCGTTGATTACCAATTCTATGGTGAAATTTATCAGGGCAGAGGCGGCACTTACGATGGGAACCGGGGAAGATGCTGCACAGCTGCTTGCTGATGCAGTAACTGCACATCTGAATAGTGTAAGTACGCTGGCAGGCAAAAACAAAGGAACGACAATGCCAGCTGCAACCATCACCGGTTTTGTTAATAGAATTAAAACACAATTTGCGGCGGCCAGTGATGCGGGCAAAATGGAGCTTGTGATGACTCAAAAATGGATATCACTATTTGGCAATGGTGTTGAGTCTTATAACGACTACCGCCGCACAGGCCTGCCAAGGCTTGGTGATCTGGTATCTCCTCTGGACGTATACCCGTTACGATTTTATTATTCAGAGACGGAGCTGACTTCTAATGAGTCGTTGATCCCGGATCGGGAAAGAATTCAGCGGGCACAGCAAACTACGCCTGTTTTTTGGGATAAATAATCTGGCAGTGATTAAAATCGATACTAATTTCTAAACTAACAGGTATGAAAAAGTTCTTTGTATATATCCTTTTGTCAATGTCTTTTTTGATAGATTCCTGCAAGAAGGTGGAATATGACTGGGAAAAATTTACCACCAGTGCTGCTCCGCGGGTAACAGTCAACATAACTAAATCTGCGCTTCCTACCGTGCAAACAGGAAATGTTTCGTTCTTTAATCTGAAAGAAGCAGATTATGCAACCAAACAGCAGTTTGAATGGACGCTTGATTATTTCGATTTTGGAAGAACCAAGGTGCAGTCAATTGATGTATATCTGAGTTTTAACAAACGCGAATCAAGTCCTCCTGCATACCCGATTGTGTTTTCGCTGGCCGGAGAGTTTCCCAGTATTCGTCAGTTTCCGCTGCCAAGCACGGTACTAGCGACCGATAAGCTGTTTGAGAGAGTAACTGCTTTTCCGAAAACTTTTACGCATACACCCGCCGAGCTTGCCGCTTTCACCGGTACTAACCTGAGCGCCGTAACGGTGAACGATTATTTCGTTTTCAAGTTTATTTTGACAATGGGTGATGGCAAAAAGATTGTTCAGTATCAGGAAAATGCTTGTGATGAATCCCGTGGAGAGCCTTGTGACTGTCGTGTGGGTGTGCGGTTTAAAAACCAGTAAAAGTATTATTCCAAGTTTTGAAGGCCATTTTTTGTCTACTTGTTGACCATTAATCAGTCCGTTATGATACGAATACGTTTATTTATAATGCCGCTTGTTTTATCGGTATCATTATCTTTTGCACAGACAATCCCAACACCAAAAGAGCATTTTGGCTTCAATATTGGTGAGGATTACAATCTGGCCACTTTTACGCAGGCGGAAGACTATTTCAAAAAAGTAGCCGCTGTTTCTGACCGGGTCAGGTTTGTTGATATCGGACCGACAGAAGAAGGCCGACGTCAGCCTATGATGATTGTTTCTTCTCCTGCCAACCTTAAAAAGTTAGATCGTTACAAAGAAATTTCCCAGAAACTTGCCCATGCCGAAATCTCCGAGCAGGAAGCCCGTGCCCTGGTTACAGAGGGAAAGCCGGTTGTCTGGATTGATGGTGGGTTGCATGCCACAGAAACGGTTGGATCACATCAGCTTATTGAAACCTATTATCAGCTGGTGAGCCGAAAAGATCCGGAGACGATGAAAATTCTTGATAATGTGATCATTCTACTTTCTCAGGTAAACCCTGACGGGCAGGAGATCGTGGCGAGCTGGTACATGAACGAGAAAGATCCGAAAAAGCGGAATATGAGTATACCCCGCCTTTATCAAAAATATGTAGGTCACGACAACAACCGTGATTTTTATATGATGAACATGAAGGAAACAACCAATACTTCGATGCAGCAATACGTCGAATGGATCCCTCAAATTATCTACAATCATCATCAGACCTCACCGGCAGGATCGGTCGTTGCAGGGCCACCTTACCGTGATCCTTTCAATCATCTTCTTGATCCGCAGATCATCACAGGGGTAGAAGGCGTTGCGGCCTCTATGATCAACCGTTTGCATGTTGAGGGAAAACCAGGCTATACACGTCTTTCAGGCTCGGTTTTTTCTACCTGGTGGAATGGCGGATTACGTACCACTCCTTATTTTCATAATATTATCGGTATTCTCACCGAGATTACCGGTAATCCGACGCCTATGAAAATTCCGTTGGTGCCAGATCGCCTGATCCCAAACAACGCCAATCCTTTTCCGGTAATGCCACAAGACTGGCCTTACCGCCGTTCGATCGATTATTCGGTCTCGCTTAATTACGGAATCCTTAACTACGCGCTTAGAAATGGTGACGAGCTTCTGTATAATATCTACAAAATGGGAAGAAGCTCCATCGAAAAAGGAAGTAAAGATACCTGGACATTATATCCTAAATTTTCACAGGCAGTAACCGATGGTTTTGAAGCTTCTAAAAAAACAGCTCCCGTTGTCCGCCCCCGGCCGGATACTACAACTGCTGGTGGTTTTGGCGGCATCACAATTCCACAGAAGTTTTATGATACCGTTTATACAAATCCGGTACTGCGCGATCCCCGCGGTTTTATCGTTTCTGCCGATCAGGCTGATTTTCCAACGGCAGTCAAATTTATCAATGCGCTGATCAAGTCCGGTATTTTAATTCATAAAGCAATGGCACCTTTTTCGGTAGAGGGCAAAAACTATCCGGTTGGTTCTTATGTGGTGAAATCTGCACAGGCTTTCCGTCCGCATGTTTTGGATATGTTTGAACCTCAAAACCATCCGAATGATTTTGAATATCCCGGCGGTCCGCCCATACGTCCCTATGATGCGGCAGGATGGACACTGGCCTTTCAGATGGGTGTTAAATTTGATCGTATCCTGAATGCATTTGAAGGATCGTTTGAAAGGATTCCATATGGCCAGCTTCAGCCCATGCCCAAGGCGGTCACACCTTCCTCAAAAGGCGGTTATCTCGTAGATTCACGTGTGAATAATGCCTTTATGGCCGTTAACGATCTGATGAAAGCCGGAATCGATGTATATCGTATGAAAGACAGTTCAGCCATGGCGCCATCCGGATCCTTCTTTGTTCCTGCAAAAGGAAAATCGATCCTTGAAAATGCGGGTGTTAGTTATGGTGTAAAAGGAATTGCCGTTGCAAACCGACCCCCTTCGCTGGTCAAAGTTACTGCGGCCCGTATCGCGCTTTTTGACAATTACGGTGGTTCAATGCCCTCCGGCTGGGTACGCTGGATGATGGAACAATACAATTTTCCATACAAATTAATTTATCCTCAGGATATTGACAGTGGCGGGCTGGCTGCAAAATATGACGTGATTCTGTTTATTGGAGGCGGTATTCCTCCGGTTAGTACAGGTGGTGGCGAGGTAAGAGGTTTTGGGCGGCAGCCAAAACCCGAAGAAGTTGCAGAGCAATACCGTCCGTGGCTGGGCAACATTACGCCAACAAAGTCGGTTCCCGAACTGAAAAAGTTCATGGAGGCAGGCGGACAAGTCGTTACCGTAGGTTCCAGTACCGCACTGGCATATCATCTGGGACTTCCGGTGACAAACGCCTTGACCGAAGTAAATGCAAAAGGAGAAACTAAAAACCTTTCTGGCGAGCGCTATTATATTCCGGGAAGTATTCTTAAAGTTTCTTTCGATAAAAATGCACCGGCCAACTGGGGTATGGCCAGTGACGCAGATGTTGTTTTTAGTAATAGTCCTGTCTTTCATATCGGTCCGGATGCTGCTATGAAAGGACTTACACCGCTTGCGTGGTTCTCTTCTGTCAAACCACTTGTTAGTGGCTGGGCCTGGGGCGAAACGTATCTGAAAGATGGAGTGGTGGCCTTTCAGGCAAAGGTGGGAAAAGGGAAACTGTACGCATTCGGCCCTGAAATCACTTTTCGTGGCCAGTCACACGGCACCTTCAAGTTATTATTCAATGAACTTTACAAAACCAACCTGACCGAATGAGAAATTTATTAAACCGTCTTTTTTTAGGGATATTGTTTTTAGCAGTACAAACAGCATGGGCGCAAATCCCGACACCAAAAGAACATTTTGGCTTCGGCATAGGAGACGACTATCAACTGGCGACTTTCACGCAAACCGAGGCGTACTGGAAAAAACTGGCAGCCGTTTCTGATCGTTTGAAATTGACTGTCATTGGGAAAACGGCGGAAAATCGTGATCAATATATGTTGATTGTGTCATCTCCGGAAAATCTCAAAAAACTTGACCGATATAAGGAAATTTCCACGAAAATGGCCCGTGCGGAAGGCGTGACCGAAGAGCAGGCCCGTGCTATGGCAGTGGAAGGGAAATCGATCGTCTGGATTGATGGAGGCTTGCATGCCACTGAGGTTGTGGGTATACATCAGTTGATTGAAACGATCTATAACGTCGTGAGCCGTAATGATCAGGAAACCAAAAGGATTCTGGACAAAGTGGTTATTCTTTTTACACATGCCAATCCGGATGGTCAGGAACTGGTTTCCAATTGGTATATGAGAGAAAAGGATCCTGCAAAAAGAAAAAACGACGGACTTCCCAGATTGTATCAAAAGTACATTGGACATGATAACAACCGGGATTTCTTTATACAAAATCAGGTAGAAAGCCGTAACATGGGCAATCAGCTTTTTGTGGAGTGGATCCCTCAGATTATGTATAATCACCATCAGCGGGGACCTGCGGGTTCTGTTTTGGCAGGACCTCCGTATCGTGATCCTTTTAACTATGTTTTTGATCCGATGATGGTTACCGGTATTGATGCAGTGGGTGCGGCTATGTATACCCGTTTAAATGCAGAAAATAAACCTGGCTTTACCCGCCTTACAGGTTCAAGTTTCTCTACCTGGTATAATGGAGGACTTCGTACAACTACGCACTTTCATAATATGATTGGTATTCTTACCGAGATTATAGGCGGGCCAACGCCGGAAACGGTTCCGCTGGTGCCCGAGCGTCTGATTCCAAACAACAATACACCTTTCCCGGTGACACCTCAAAAGACCTGGCATTTTAAACAGTCGATCGATTATTCTGTATCGCTGAATTATTCAATTCTGGATTACGCCGCCCGTAACAGCGACCATTTGCTTTACAATATTTATCTGATGGGGAATAATTCGATCAAGCGGGGGAGTGGCGACTATTGGACGCCAACGCCAAAACGGGTTGAAGAAATCAATGTGGCTTACAAAGCGGATCAGGCTAAAACAAGACCACGTGGAGGCGAAACACCAGGTTCGGGTGCCACTGGAATGTTCCGCGGGGGAGGGGAGATACCTTCTAAATATTATAATGATGTTTTTGAATTGCCTGCAAAACGGGATCCGCGCGGTTATATTATTCCGTCAGATCAGTCCGATTTTCCAACAGCGGTTAAATTCATCAACGCTTTGGTAAGGACAGGAATTCAGATTGAAAAATCTACCGCCGTATTCACAGTGGCCGGGAAAAGCTATCCGGCAGGTTCCTACATAGTCAAAACAGCACAAGCATTCCGTCCACATATTATGGACATGTTTGAACCTCAGGACTATCCAAATGATTTTCAGTATCCGGGCGGTCCTCCGGTCAGACCTTACGATGCTGCCGGCTGGACATTGGCATTCCAGATGGGTATTAAATTTGACCGTATCCTGGAAGCTTTCGACGGTCCTTTTGAAAAAATGCCTTACGGACAATTGCAGCTGCCGGTGGGTAAAGTAGCCTCGGGTTCGGCAGGGTACGTGATTAAAGCGAGTGTGAATGATGCATTTGTAGCTGTAAATGATTTGTTAAAGGCAGGTGCTGAGGTTTACAGACTTGCAGATGGCACTTTCTACATTCCTCAAAGTGCAAAATCGAAAAGCATTGTTGAAAAGACTTCAAAAGAACTGGGCATGCAAATAGGTGCAGTTGGTAAAAAACCTGGCGGAACATTACAAAAAGTAGCTCCTTTGAGAGTGGCACTTTGGGATACTTATGGCGGATCCATGCCTTCTGGCTGGGTACGCTGGATGTTGGAACAGTACCATTTTCCATTCAGTTTAATTTATGCAAAGGAAATCGATGCAAGCGATCTGAAAAGCAAATATGACGTAATTGTCTTTGTAACAAGGGCGATTTCGGCACCGTCATCGCGTGACTCGGTTATGAACGCAATGTTTGCAGGAAGGGGCCCAAAAGAAGAAGAGGTTCCCGAAGAATTCCGCTCCACGATGGGATCTATCACGGCCGCAAAATCAATCCCGCAATTAAAGAAATTTATGGAGGCAGGTGGTAAAATCTTAACGATCGGCAGCAGTACAGGTCTGGCCTATCATTTAGGATTACCCGTTCGTAATGCAATTACCGAAGTGAAAAAAGACGGAGGCAGTGAGCCGCTTCAAGGCGAAAAATTCTTTATTCCGGGAAGTCTTCTGAGTGTTAGCGTAGATACCGCTGCCAGGGCAAGCTGGGGGATGAGCCCCAAAACCGATGTCTATTTTGATAACAGTCCGGTTTTTACAGTGTCACCAGATGCTATTGCAAACGGGACTATCAAACCGCTTGCCTGGTTTCCAAATGCTAGCCCACTTCGCAGTGGCTGGGCATGGGGACAGGCTTATCTGCAGGGTGGGGTTGCAGCCTTCGAGGCTAATGTTGGGAAAGGAAAGCTCTATGCATTCGGGCCGGAAATTACTTTCCGTTCTCAATCACATGGAACCTTCAAGTGGCTATTTAATCAGCTATATTAAAAAGTTTAAAAATATTTTACAGGATGTTTTTGAGAGTTGCAGAAAACGGGTGAGTTACTTTAAAATAACTCGCCCGTTTTTCTTTTGTTAAAAGACAGCGAACCAGAACGCCTTTCTTCCGACATTACGTAAAGTTGATCTAAAAAATGGCCTTAACAATTAAATGATACCCAATAGAGCTGATTTTTACTTTACATAAGATTTTAAGTGTTTTTGAGATGATCAGGATGCAGCTATTCTGAAAAACAACCCAACGGTCAAGTATTAAAAGTATTCCGGAGCTAACATATAAGTCTTTGGTTAAGCTGAACCGCTGAATGTCATCTGCACCATTTACGCAATTTATGACCTTTTACAGCGTAAAAAATCAGATATAAATAACAAGGAAATAGTACCCAGTACGCCAGGCGGGCATTATACGCATCTGCAAAATGGCCATATAGCAGTGGCATGATCGCATTACCGCAAAGTCCCATGATCATCACCGAGCCGCCAAGCTTGGTAAACCGTCCCAGATTATCCAATGCCAAAGGCCATATTCCGGCCCACACCAGGGAATTGGCAAGTCCGAGCAACGCCACAAACCAGATCGAAATATCAGTGCTGTGTCCCAGGAAACTGAACTGCCCTTTGGCAAATATGATCAACAAGGTAAAAATGGCACCTAAAATAGCACAGATTCTTAGAGTATGTACCTGGCTGATAAATTTGGGGATCACCATAATACCGATCAGGTAACCACAAATAGTGCATGACAGTGTATAGGAAGGAAACGCTTTGGCTTCCAAAAGATCAATATTCATCGAATTGGCATAACCGATAATGGTATCAATCGCAATTACCTGTGTTCCTACATGAAGAAAAATAGCAAGTGCACCCAAAATCAAGTGTGGAAACTGGAAAATGCTTGTTTTCCCGGCGTTGGCGGTGGCCAGGATTTTATCTTCATGCTCGGTATCAATTTCCGGAAGCGGAGATCGATAGACCAAAAATCCGAGAACAAAAAGAAAGCTGCCCAGTCCGATGTAAGGATTAATAACCCTGCGGATAAGCTCATCCAATGCGGCGCCTCGTTCGAACTCTGTCATTGGACCAAGCCGGGTGAAAAGGTCAGTATCCGTTGGGCGCAGGATCACAGCTGCGAAAATAATGGGCGACAATATTCCAGCAAATTTGTTGCAGATGCCTATAATGCTGATCCGTTGCGCGGCGCGCTCCTTGGGGCCCAGAAGAGTAAGGTAAGGATTGGTGGCCGTCTGCAGTATGGCAAGGCCAACGCCGATTGTAAAAAGTCCTAAAAGGAAAAATTCATAGGTACGGGTCATGGCCGCGGGCACAAAAATGAATGCGCCCAATGCCATGGCCCAGAAACCAAACATCATACCTTTTTTAAACCCCACAGCCTTCAAAAGATAGGACGAAGGTACCGACATTACAAAATATGCAATGTAAAAAGCAAATGCGACCAGATAAGCCTGGAAGCTGGTCAGTTCGCAGGCAATTTTAAAGTAAGGAATTAAAATGGAGTTGACCCACGACACAAAGCCGAAAATAAAAAACATAAGTCCAATCAAGAAGATTGAGATGTTGGTTTCACGGCGGCTTAAATTATTTACTGCAACCAGTTCAGGCTTTTTCATGTGGCAATTTTAAACCTGATTTCAGGAAACATTTTCAAGAGACAGAAGGCTGGCAGATGATTTATCCAGATAGAAAATGCAATCCGGATGCTCCTGTAGCACACTGGCTGGGAATAAATTACTGATTTTCTGCTCGATACTATCCTTTACTGCCGTCGCTTTTCGCTGATCCGGTACCGAGCAAATAATGCTGGTCGATTTCATGATTTGTTTTACAGACATACTGATGGCTTGCTTTGGCACTTCTTCCAGCGTGGCAAACCATCCCTCTCTCATCTGCTGTTTTCGGCAAGGCTCATCCAGGTCCACAACCAAATAAGGCACTTCTGTTTCAAAATCTGCCGGAGGATCATTAAATGCCAAATGCCCGTTTTCGCCGACTCCTACAAGAGCCACATCGATAGGATGCTCATTGATGAGTTTTCCAAGACGTTTGGTTTCTTCAAGGGCATCTGTTTCCCCGCTAATCAGGAAACTTGATTTTAAGGCCGGTACTTTATTCAGGAAACGTTCTGTCAGGTATTTTCTGAAGCTGGCAGGGTGTGTCGCCTTCATACCAATGTATTCATCTAAATGAAACATGGTGACCTTCGACCAGTCAATGTTTTGCTCCAGTATCAATTGATTTATGGTTTCAAACTGGCTTGTACCTGTGGCCAATATGATATTAGCCATTCCTTTTTCGGATATAGCCTGGCGGATTAGATCTGCTGCTTTTTTTCCCGCCAACTCACCTAATTCCTTATCTGTATTAGATATAACGATTTTCATCTAAACGTTTTGTTTAATTCGATTAAAATAAATAACTGACATTTCTTATGCCTTCACTTGGGTATTTCCTCCTTTCTTCAGCTCTATATCCACTGGCTGATTGGTTTTCCATGCACCGGAAGTAAAGTCAGGGATATCAATAGAATTGGAACGGTTAGCTACCGACCACTGTGTTAATGGAAAAATAACACTCCATGAGGCCGCGTCATAAACATCCTGATCCAGGGGCAAACCATTCCGAAGGCAGTCGATCAGACGCCAGTCCATCAGAAAATCCATTCCTCCATGTCCGCCTACTTTTACAGCCAGTTCACCTATTCTCTTGACAATGGCTGGTTCATATTTCTTTTCCAACACATTAATATCTTCCTCGGAAAGCCATTCATGACCTTGTGAGATACGTCCGGGCAAGGGATATTTAAGGGCTGTACCTTTTGTGCCGCTAATCAGGTGGATCCGGGAATATGGCCGCGGCGAGGTCACATCATGCTGCAGCATAATGGTTTTTCCTTTCTGGGTACGGATCGTGGTTGTATTCATATTACCACGGAAAGTTTTTCCATCAAATTCCTTGAATACCGGATCGATCTGCGCCATTTCATGTGCTTTAGACGCGATCATAAAATCATTGCTGGCAGTAGAAACCAGAAAGTCCATTTTATCTCCCCGGTTGATATTCAATGCCTGGCAAACAGGACCTAAACCATGCGTGGGATAAAGATTTCCGTTTTTCTCATTTTCTCTCAGACGCCATTGGTTATACCTTTTGTTTTTATCAAAGAAGGATTCATAAATATTATGGATATAAGCGCCTTCCACATGAATAATCTCACCAAAGAATCCCTGACGGGCCATATTCAGTGTCAGCATTTCAAAGAAATCATAACAGCAGTTTTCCAGCATCATGCAATGCTTTTTGGTGCGTTCCGATGTTTCAACAAGCTTCCAGCAATCTTCTACCGTTGTTGCAATAGGGATTTCGCAGGCTACATGCTTGCCATGCTCCATGGCATACAACGCCATGGGTGTATGCAAACTCCAGGGTGTGCAAATGTAGATGAGATCAATATCATCCCTTTCACAAACTTTTTTCCATTCATTTTCATTCCCGGAATAAAGTGTTGGCTTGTGAGAGGTTTCTTCGAAGGTCTTTAGAGCAGCATTTGCATACTCCGGCCGAAGGTCGCAGAGCGCCTTTACTTCAACATTATCCAGGTGAATGATCCGCTTGATTGCTCCCCCGCCTCTGTTACCCAAACCAATATATCCTATACGGACCGTATCGATTTTAGGCGCCGAATATCCGGACATATTGAAAGTCTGGCGGTGAGCTCCGGTTGCCTGTTTTTTTATCTCGGGCAGTTCGGAACTTGCTTTACTGATAGTACAACTCTGAGTCAAGGTACTTCCTGCCAAACCAAGTCCACTTAACCCGGTCAGTTTTAAAAATTCCCGTTTATTCATTTTTTAATATAGGTTGATTTGCGTTGATTCTAACTTTTTTGTGTCATATTAAACCTGATCAGGAACTACATACGGTTTGCGGTAAACCGCTGTTAACATGGTATCCGCTTCGGAATCATTGGCAAACTTCTCATAATCGCCCATAAATTTAAGTTCACGTCCGAGCCGGTAAGAAATATTGGCAATCAGCGGAAGTGTGGTCGAATAAAAACCTTCATTGATATCGCAGTTCAACATATCATCTTTCCCCAGTCTTATGGCATCAAGAAAATTGGCGTAATGCTCTCCGCCCCCGGCAGCCAGTCTGAAAGTTGGATCAGTAACTTTCTTTGCTTCCGGTTTTGAAGCGACAAAAGGCTCTGTTTCGCGTTTACGAAAGGCTTTCCATTTGCCGCCATCTAATTCCAGATAGCCATCAGTTCCATAAAAAACATTTCCTACACGGATATCAAGGCTGGATTCTGCATTGGAATAACGGCCCCGGGTTTCAAACTCAAGCATTTTTCCATCGTCATATTTAAACAGCGAAGTCTGGGTGTTGGGTGTTTGCTGGGCGCACTCCTCAGGATTAATCCCGTAAATTCCCCCGGCAGAGTAAACAGATACCGGGTGTTCGTTTTTGTTAAGACCCCAGCGGGCAATGTCAAACTGATGAGGTCCCTGGTTTCCGGTGTCTCCATTTCCCGTATCCCAAAACCAGTGCCAGTTGTAGTGCCCTCTTTTTTCATTATAGCGCCTGTAGGGTACCGGACCCAGCCATTGATCGTAATGCAGTGTGGACGGTGGTGTACTATCCTTTGCAAAACCGAATGAATCCCTAGGTTTGATACACGTTCCACGGGCAGAATAAACCTGTCCAATACCGCCATTATGCAGAAATTTCATTGCTTCCATGACATTAGCGATCGAACGGTTCTGAAATCCGCACTGCACCCTGACATTATATTTCCGGGCCGCTTCAATCATTTTTCTTCCTTCAAAAACATTATGGGAGGCGGGTTTTTCTACATAAACATGTTTGCCTGCCTGGCAAGCCCAGATCGTACCCAATGCGTGCCAGTGATTTGGGGTGGCAAATGATACGGCATGGATATCCTTGTCGTCAAAAACCTTGCGCATATCCCATTCCGTCAAGGGCTTGGTCCCAGACTTTTCAGTCACTGTCCTGACGCCTTCGGCCCAAAACTTTTCGTCCACGTCGCACAGCGTTTTAATTCTTACATTGCTGCTGTCTTTAATATTGCAGTAATTACTGATATGGTCCTTGCCGCGACCGCTGATACCTATTACGGCAACATTGATACGTTCATTGGCGCCCGCAATGGAATCATAGGATTTGCGGCTGAACCCCATGCCGCCGATAGCAATTCCGGCAGTTCCAAACAGGCTTTTCTTAATAAATTCTCTTCTTTGAGTCATGACAATTGTAAGTTAAATGATGATCTGTTAAACTGATCCGACTGCTGGGCGGCATTTAACAACTATAAAAAAAGCTGTATAAGATCCTTACTGATATTTCTTTGCGAACTGCTCTGACAGGGCACCGATTTGAGCATCGGTTAAATGATTGCCTGAGCTCACAATGACGCGGTATCTCAAAGTCAGCGATTTACCGTCAGCGATCTGGTAGTTCAATGCCTCTTTCCCTTTTGTGAAATCTTTTACGCCAAAGGGATTTGTGCATAACAGTCCATATCCTCTTGCATGCCAGTAGGTCGGATAGCTCAGGTTTTTGGGATGGTCACTGATGACCAGAGATATTTTTTCAGAGCCAATACTTCCGTATAGATCCATCCATTTGGCCCTTGTTCCCCACACGCGCTCACCTGTAATTCCTTCACTGCTTCTATAATTTCCCGTCACACCTTCATTGTCCATTTTTTTAACTTTCGTTGGATTACCCAACGCGTCAGTCAAAGTTACTTCATCCTTTAAAGGCAATTCAAGCTGACGGGCAACGCGGATACCGAACATTCCCTCCTTTGTATCTTTCATTTTCACGTCTCCATGGGTGGCTGTCAGCGTTGTAATTCTGTCTATGATCCGGATTGATCCCTGGGCGATAAAATGGTATTCGGTTCGTTCTGCCAGAACTTCATTGCCAAAAGGATCAATCCAGCTTGCCTTTGTAATCATAGATCCTTCACCGGCCCCTGCCGTTACCTTTTCAATTCCAAGGTGTTTTATTTTTCCGCAGTGCACTTTCCTGATGTTTGCCGGGATTTCGTAGGAATTACCCCAAAAATCGTAACCGTTTACATCGCCATAATTTAACCATATTCCGATATGGTGCGGATGATCTGCTCGTTCCCCACCTCTTGTTTTCAGAGGAAACCCTCGGGTGATTTCGGTTCCTGCAGAGGTAAGCACCGGATAAAGAATCGGTTTCATGACCGTGTCAGGCCAGGCATAGGAAGTAAATAGCTTGCCATTTACGGTAACATCCACTCTTTTTTCGGATTTTCTTTCTTTAAATTCAACCCCGGGTAAAGAATCCTGGTTTGATTTGTCCATTGGAATAAATCCGCCTGAAATCAAAGTAATGGCCGTTATAAAAAATGCTGAACTGAAAAGGAGCTTCATAATGATGATGTTAAAATGTTATTTTCGATAACCTCGCTGACAAATCATTCAATAACGGTCAGAGGCGGGATATTTTTTTCAGCTCCATTATATCCGATATTCTGGTTGATCACCCCTTTCGTATTTGCGGTTATTACAAGCGATGGAATTGGCCACAGCACATGAAAGGGTGCCATGTTCGCAGTATTGCCCAGCAACTGGATTTTCTTTGTATAGGTATTGTTATATTTCATCACCCGGTCGTAGAAGTAATTTTTTCCACTGAAATTGCTTAAAGAATACCCGCCCAGATTCGATTTTGCCATGATATAAGATACTCTTACCAACTCTGAGTGCCGTGGTTCTTCGGCGAATAGTTCACGTGCACGCTCGTTCATAATGAAATCGATGTTTAGCTCACCAGCTGAAACAGGAAGTGCTTTTGCACGCTGTCTGATTTTATTGATATCGTCGGCAGCGAGAGCAAGCTGGTTTTTCCAGTAGTATGCTTCGGCCCTTAGCAAATAAGTATCGGCCAACCTGAATACATACCAGTCTCCGTTACCGCCCATTGGTACTGCTTTCGGATCATCCTGGGGATTGTACATGATATAATAAGGCATGGCATACACATGTTTAAAAGTATCTACCTTAGCTGCCAGATTATTTATATTCAATGGTTTTCCAAAATCCACCGAGGCAGGGTTATTGTATTTCAGTTCGTGAATATCGACCCAGTTGATATCACTTCTTCTAAGATCGGGTGTGGTGCGCCAGTTGTCTCCTTTGTATGACCATATATCGTATTGGTAAAATCCGGTTAGGCGCACATTCGCATTACCTCTTCCCAAAGAATCATACATAGGGCCACTTGCTACCATGCCGGGCTTGCCCTGGCTATCAAGTACCTGTGGTTGAAACCATTGGCAATTGTACATACGCATGGTATAAAGTCCGACAGATCTTGCCCCGGGAGGTGCTTCAAAACGGTCGACAGAAGCCAGGATCGTCTCGGTATTCTGGGCAGTATTATAATTTTTGGGACGGTGCAAGTCCCATATCAGGTTCCGTACCGGTTTGGCAGCATCAATCCCGAATCGTTGTGTCATTAGCGCATATGGGCCATTGATCACCCGCGATGCTGCTTCTATGGCCTTTTCAAATTGAGTATTGGCCAGATATACTTTTGCCAGCAAGTGATTTGCTGCACCTTGTGAAATGGTTCCTGCTTTGGCCGTTGCCGGAAGCCATTGCACCGCAAATTCAAGATCCGACTGAAGTTTTTCAAGTATCGTCCACCGGCTATGTGATTGGAAATCAAGTTTAGCTCCCTGTATTTCTTCATTGATAAAGGGGACATCGCCGTAAGAATTCACAAGCCGGTAATACCAGTAAGCCCTGTGCCAGTAGGCCTCTGCTAATATTACATTTCTGCTCTTTTCAGAATCCCACTTGATATCATCAATCCGTGAAATCAAAACGTTGGCATTTTTAATCGAGGAATACATGACCGTAAACATGCCCAGAAACTGGTAATACTGATCTGTATTAGGTGTCAGATTATAAAAGTCCAGCTGAGACCAGGGTGAGGCCAGATCAGAAGCTGCGAACTCCATCGTAAGATTGGGCATCAAGGTGGTCGTATTTGCCGTATTCTCATTTTTAATGTCCTTTCTCATTGTAACTAGCAGGGATTCAAAACCTGCCTGGTCAACGTAGACATTTTCAGGGCTAAAAAAGGAAAGGGGTTCAGGTTTGAGCCATTCTTTGTTACAGGACGTTTGTGTCAGCAGCAGAATGACCGATAGCAGAGATATAGTGATCAGGCTTTTCATGATTTTCTACTTTTTAGTTTCTTATTAAAATTACAATGACAGATTCAGGCCCAGGGTTATATTCTTGGGCATTGGTACGTTATTTCCATTGGCGTCCCATCCTTCCGGATCCCAACCAGGCCATTTAGTAATCGTGTAAATATTTCTGCCGGAGGCAAACACTCTAAGGCTGCCAAGTTTAAGACGTTCTGCCAGAGATGCCGGTAAGGCATAGGAAACCGAAACATCCTGAACCCGTACGAAGGAAAGCGACTTATACATTTTAATACCACCTCCAAAAACATTCGTATTGGTGGTCAGTCGAGGATAGTCATTAATCTGATTTTCAGGAGTCCAATAAGGGAAATCATTGGTATTTCTTCTGTCATAGGTATCTGAGCCGCCTGTGCGCAGCCCTTCTGCAAATGGTGCGATATTACCTAGTTCGCTTCGGAGAAATATGGATGCGGAGAAATTCTTAAAAAATGTAAATTCATTTCTTAATCCAAGGCGAAAACGGGGCTGACGGTAACCTATAAACTGTTTATCCGCCAGCGCTTCGTATTTTCCGTTGCCATCAACATCCACCGCTTTAAAATCCCCTGGCTGAAGTTTATAAACTGCAGCAGCGTCTTTTTCAGTCGTTTTCCAAATTCCTGTAACCTTGTAATTCCATACCCTGTCGATAGCTTGTCCGGGAAACCATTCATTTGTATAGTCAGGAAGTTCTGATTTAATCGTTTTTCCGTCTACAACCTGTTCCTTATAGTCACCGAACAATCTTTTGATCTTATTTCTGTTTAAAGAAAAAACCAGATTGGATCTCCAGCTAAAATTTCGCTTATCGGTGTTAATGGTATTTATTGTCATTTCAAACCCCTTATTTCCTAATTGACCAAGGTTGGAGGTGATATTTTTAAATCCTGTAATTTCAGGAAGCAAGCGGTTCATTAGAAGGTCCGTTGTCGTCATATTATAATATTCCATACTGACATCCAGACGGTTTTTTAAAAAACCCACATCCATACCTAAATTAACGGATTTGGTTTTTTCCCAAACAAGATTGGGATTTGCAAGTGAACTATTATATACCCCAACCTGAACATTAGAGCCGTCGTAATACTGGGTAGACTGCATTTGTGCCAGAGCCGAATAAGCACCAATATCCCGGTTTCCATTCACGCCCCATGACAGCCTTAATTTCAACTGGCTTATAAAATCAAGGTGAAAAAACTTTTCTTCCGATAACTTCCATGCAAATGCAGCAGCAGGGAAGGTTGCGCGAGGCTTTTTGGTGCCAAAAGCCGAGTAACCGTCTCTTCTCACAGAGCCCGTAAAGAGATATTTACCAAGCAAGGTGTAATTCAACCGAGCCATTGCCGCATCACCTGTAATCTGTGTATCATTAGTAAATACAGTGGGGTTGGTACCATATTGCAGCCCATCGAAGCCCAGATTTTGGTTTGGCACAAAAGTCTGGTTGCTCATCGACGATAACCAATCCCTTTTTCTTTCTGAACTGTAAAGGAGTGTCAGGTCAAAGTGATGTATCCCCACCTCCTTGTTCCAGTGCAGCAAATTATCGAAAATGTATTCATACGTGGAGCCGTCGTCCCGGGTACCATATCCCTTTGAGCGGACAGATCCCCCGTCCAATGTTGTAGATGGCCAGAAATCATAATCCTTCATAAACTCGTAGCGTGGTTGAAACGAGATCTTATAATCAAAACCAAAAGGCAGTTTCAGCTTGGCATACAAAGAAGCGAAGAGGGAATTTATTTTTCTAAGTTTGTCCTGTCCGTAATAATTGATCAGTGGGTTAGCCGCTGTAAAACTGTTAGGGTACCAGGCTAGACTTCCATCAGGATTATTCATCGAGCCGTACGGGCTCATCAGATACATTTGTGAGAGATTTGCCGGAACACCGCTCTCATTGCGATCCGCGAACTGCGAATTTATACCAACATTAAGCCAGTCGGTCACTTTAAAATCCACATTCAATCTGGAACGTAAAGTGGAGAATTTGTCTCCCCGGACTAGTCCTTCATTATTCTGATATCCGACAGACCAATAGTATGTAGCATTTTTAGTTCCGCCACCAATACTTACGTCATAGTTCTGGCGCAGGCCGGTTTGCATAACCTCTTTATACCAGTCAACTGTTTTACCGGCCAGATAATTTTGGGTTTCAATCGGAAAGAACCTAAGACGTCCCAGCCATTCCTGGGTGTTATCGGCCTGAGGATTATTGCTGGCACTTCTCCACTGGTCCAGTGTGACACCGGAGGGTAATTTGCTTGGATTGTCGTAATAATAAGACGGATTGTTCGGGTTTATGGACCTGAGCACATCCCTTCTGAAAGTCATGTATCCTTGTGCGTCAAAAGCTTTGAAAGCATGTGTTGGCTGGGTCACCCCGACATTAGTGGAAAAATTGATAACCGGTTTGCTGGCCGTGCCTTTTTTGGTGGTGATCAGAATTACCCCGCCGGCAGCTCTTGCGCCAAATACAGCGGCCGAACTTGCATCTTTTAAAATATCCATGGTTTCAATGTCGGCAGGATTTATATCAGAAACACTTCCGTTAAAAATCACACCGTCCATAACCACCATCGGGTTCGATGTTGCATTCAGCGACTTGGGTCCCCTGATTTGCATTGAACTTCCTCCCGACGCTGTGGTAGACTGATTAGCATTAAACCCGGCAACTGTTCCGGTAAGCATGTCTGTCAGCTGTGTCATGGGCTGATTTTTGAATGTTTTTGCATCAAGCCGGATCGCAGCACCTGTCAGATCGCTTTTTTTCATAGTTCCGTATCCTACAACAACCAGCTCATCCAGGGCATTAACACTGGGCTGAAGCGCAACATCCAGAATAGATTTTGTTCCGACAGGAAATTCTTTAAGACTATATCCTACAAAACTGAATGAAAGAATTTCGTTTTCAGAGGCCTGAATAGTATACCGGCCTTCAACATCGGTAGTAGTTCCCCGTTGGGTACCTTTCACAATTACGGTTACTCCTGGCAAACCAGTGTTCGCTAAACTATCAGTTATAGTTCCTTTTACGTCCCTGAGACTTTGGCTGTACAGCCAGCCGGGAGCTGTCAGAAACAGGAAAAAGAACATGACTCTTGACAGCCGCTTCATTAGTAGTTTAGATTCCATATAATAAGCTTTAGTTAAATATTTAATACATTGTTAGCGAATGCTCGTTAAGACTTTGAATAATTCACAATGACATATTTCGATAATTTCATTTTTGAAGAAATAAGGACTTGTGTTATTTGATATTATCAAAATTAAATTCTGGACAAGGGCAATTTTACGATGTTTTATTTGACCAATAGTATGAATAATGAAAAATAATAGCGTAAACGTTTCCGGTAACGTTTACGTAAACGTTATCGGAAACTCAGACAATTAACAGCTAGAAAAATGAGACAAAAAACTGGGGAAAGATGCCAGATTGGCGTAATTTGTAGTTGTGTTTAAAAATAAAACTTTACCAATAATTGTATAGGAATTAAACGCTCATGCGCCGACGATATATTACAATAAAAGACATTGCCAAATCGCTGAATATTTCGGTGGCTACGGTTTCTCGCGCGCTTAGAGACAAGTATGATGTAAGTATCGAAACCAGACAAAAAGTACTGGACATGGCCGTCGAATTAAATTACAAGCCTAATTTCAACGCTACCGGCCTGGTGCATAGAAGCACACATAATATTGGTGTAATCATTCCTACCATTACCAATTATTATTTTTCGACCGTTATAACAGGTATTCAGGAAATAGCTCAAAGCAACGGTTTCAATATTATTTTGTACCTAACCAATGACTCTCCGGAAATTGAGTTGAAAATTGTTAAGAACCTGTCCGAAAGCAGTCTGGATGGTTTGCTGGCCTGCGTTTCTTCAGATGCCAGTAATTATGCCCATTTCCAGGAAATGATTGACGATGGCCTGCCGGTCGTATTTTTTGACCGTGTTGCCAGTACCATTGAGACCTCCAAAGTGATGCAGGATGATTACAACGGAGCATTTGCAGCTGTCGAACACCTGGTCGACTGCGGGTACAGGAAAATAGCCCACATCACAGGACCTAAGGAATTGTTTTTCACTGAAAACAGGCTAAGAGGTTATCGCAACGCCCTGGAAAAACATAACCTGCCGGCAAATCAGGATTTAATTATTCATTCAGGCTTTTCCCAAAAAGATGGCGAGAAGGATGTTACAAAGCTTTTCGAGGGTAAAGAAAATACCCCTGACGCCATATTTGCCGTAAATGACAGAAAAGGGATAGGAGCCATTATAGCCCTAAAAAAAATGCATATTCAGGTTGGTAAAGAAGTTGGCGTTATCGGATTTACAAATGATCCGATTTCGGAAATTATCGCTCCTACCTTGTCAACGGTTGCAGAGCCTGCTTATGAAATTGGTAAAATTGCTTGTGAGTTGCTTTTAAAACATATCCGTAAAACCAACTTTCCCGCCGAACAGATCACGCTTTCGGGTGAACTGATCATAAGAGAATCGACAAGCAGGTTATAAGATTCACTTGCTAATTTTTTGTGACAAATAATTTTGTTTATATGGGATTTGTGCCATTTATCCATACAAAACATGGCTAAATGGTCGGTAAGTAAAATTTTAAATAAACATATAACCAAGTGAGGGAATTGTAAAAATAGTTGCAATTTTACGGGTACGTACCCGATTTCACTATATTCCCAGCTCGACTATTAGCAACGAATAACAAAAATTGTAATTTTTTGCCCGCATTAAAACAGATAAGACTATTCCTAAATCACAATTTAAATTCAGAAAAAATGAAAATTACAGCCGAGATTTTATTAGTAACTGTGCTTGCCATGACATTGGTACATAGTAATCTGAATCTTTACTCAGATCATTTTGCAGAAAGTAAGGTAAGCCCCAATCAGGTAAAAAAGTGGGAAGTGCTCTTTGATGGTAAAGACCTTGCTAAATGGAGAAAAGCTTCTGTTGACAGTGTTCCTTCCAAAGGATGGGTTGTCGAAAATGGAACTCTATCAGTCTTGAAAGGCCGAAAAGGAGGCGATATTATTACCCGTGAAACTTACGGTGATTTTGAACTGGAATGCGAATTTAAGCTGAACAAAGGTGCAAACAGCGGTATCAAGTACCAGGTGAATTCAATTCAAAACGCAAAGACAAAAAAGTTTTCCCAGATGGGGATTGAGTATCAGATTATTGACGATAAAAACCATCCGGAAATAATGTCTGACCCAGACGGGGTTTCTTCTACCGGGTCTGCTTATTTGCTGTATGCGCCAAAAGGAAAGAAACTATTACCTGCGGGAGAGTGGAATAAAGTGGGCATTATTGTGAAGGGAAACCATGTTGAGCATTGGCTGAATGGTGTTAAAATTGTTGAATATACAAGAGGCAGTCAGGATTTTCTCGAAAAAGTGGCCGCAACCAAGTTTGTAGATTATCCCCAATATGCAAAAGCATCCGGCGGGCACATCATGATTACTGATCATGGCGATCAGGTTTATTTCAAAAATATAAGAATAAGAAAATTATAATTTATCAATTGCCGATTCCTTTGAATCTGGCGCCGGTTTCAAGGGCAGTCTTTTAAAAACTAAAACCCTGAAAACCAATGATTTCCAGGGTTTTAGTTTTTTTTATAATTTACCTAATGCACTTTTAGGTAATAATTGCCATAAAAAATGACGGCGATATCTCACAAATTTCCCCGATTTCGATATCTTTTCGATACGTTGTTCCGGTATTATTATATGTCCTCAAAATAGATGTGTATTTCTTAATCCCTTTTTATTACGATCTACCGCTGTGCTTATTTTTTGTCGATACGGTAGAGTCTGCCCTGATCGGTTACTGCATAAAGCGCACCGTCTTTACCCTCAGTGATATCGCGAAAACGCTGATGTTGATCCTCAAGAAGCCTTTCTTCCCCTACGACTTTGTTGTTTTCAATGATCAGACGGACAATGTGCATACTGCTTAACCCGCCAATAAATAAATTATTTTTCCACTCAGGAATATTGTCACTGCTATAAAAGGTGATTCCGCTTGGAGAAACAACCGGATCCCAATAATAAACGGGCTGCTGCATCCCGTCTTTTTGCTGAATCGCTTCGCCGACTTTTTTACCGCTGTATTCGATACCGTAGGTGATCGTTGGCCAGCCGTAATTTTTCCCAGGCTCAATCCGGTTAAGCTCATCGCCGCCTCTTGGACCGAATTCGACTTCCCACAGATCTCCCGTAACCGGATGAAATGCCAGCCCCTGTACATTCCGGTGTCCGTAAGAATAGAGTTCGGGTTTAGCGCCGGCCTTGCCTATAAATGGATTACCTGCGGCAGGCTTTCCTTCTTTGGTGATGCGGATCACTTTCCCCAAGCTTGAATTTAGCTGCTGCGCCTGAGGCCTTGTGATAATGTCGGAACGCTCACCTGTGCTGATGATCAGATTATTCTCTTTGTCAAAAAGAATACGCCCTCCGTAATGCAGAGTACTGGCAAAGGCAGGCGTAGCACGGTAAATAACAGTTGCGCCTTCTATTTTCTTTTCGTCTGCTGAAAGCTTACCTTTCGCTACGGCGGTCAGGTTGCCATTTGCCAGAGCTTGTGAAAACACCCAGTAAACCATTCGGTTTTTTTCAAAGTCAGGATCGACACGGATGCCCAGCAAGCCTCCCTGTCCGTCCGCATTGACAGCAGGAATTCCGGTAATAGGTGCGCCTAATTTTCCGTCGGTGGTCACAATGCGCATGGTCCCCGCTTTTTCTGTGATAATCAGCCGGCCATCAGGCAGACTGGTGATGCCCCAGGGATTTTTCAGTTCTTCTGTCAAAACTTTGCCTTCATAAGCAGTGGTAGACTTTACACTGCCAATTCTTGTCTGACCTGTGAAAGCCGGCTTGTAATCTGAATTTGCTTTCTGGGTTTCGACGGGGGCTGCTGTACTACTGGTCTGCGAGAATGTTTTTTGACTGAATACAAAAGAGAAGAAGGATCCGGTCAGCATTAGAAGAATACTTTTAGTCATCGTTTTTAATGTTAAGTTTTAAAATCAGACCTAGGCTTGCGAAATTTAGATGCACAATCATGCTTATAACGGTAAAGATCGGTTTTAGGATCAAAAATGAAATAATAAAATTTTAAAGCAGTTGCTGATGAGTACAATTGCTCACAGACGTTTGGTCGGTCTGGGACCTTTCCTATGTTTACAAAGTTAATTCAGTTGAATGATTTTGTAAACATAGCATTTAAAACAAGCATGTAACAATAACTACATAATCATGTAATGTGGCAGATCAGATTTCAATATGCCGGGAAGAAAAGCTGCCAGCGCGCCAATACCATTCAAATCTGTCATGCAAAAGTGTGCACATCTTGTCTTTGTGCCAGACAACTAATAGATCAGAACTAGCTCCATTTTTTAAAGGAATTAATTCCAAAGCTGGTTTTAAATATCTTTCAGCGTATTCTCCTTTCGAAAACCATTCATTTTTTAGGGCTATGGCCATAAAGCATCAGCAGCTTTTTCAGCGGAGCCAAACTGAAAATTTTTACATATTTCAGCTCAAAGAACTGAATTTATTTTATGAAAAAGTGACAAATAACCCATCTGTTCGCCTTTCGGATAGTTTGCCAATTTTCGTTCATCATTGAGCACATCGTGATGATGCAAAAATCATTTACTGAAAACAGCGCCAAAAGCACTAAAAAGCTTCAATGAAGTCAAAATGACCAAAAATTGACAGCATTTGTCTTAAAATTGACAGTCTGATACCCTGGGCTACACTAATTTTGCGATGCAGAAAAGGATTTCTGAAATCCACGTCTCACTTGTAGATGGTTATTCGTTTATTGACCAGTTATCGTGGAAGCCATTTCAGGAAGGCAGCAAATTGATCCGCTACATTGAATCATTCCAGACTGGCAGGCATCGGTGGCTGGGTCATCGATCTGATCAAGGACTCAGTTTTCTGGTCCGTGGTTACCAAGGAAAATTCACGAAGTTGAACAGAATTATGAGCCCGATCAGGAAAAATCAATTAGTTTTTATACAGAAGAAACAGATAGAATATATATTATGGGCCAAATCACACTGGCAATAAAGCAGGGTCATTTTTTTGACATTGAGTTACGGATCTTAACTGCAAATCAAAATTTAAAATGGGTGCGCGTGATTGGTGAACCTGAATTTGAAAATGGCAAATGTGTAAGAATAAGCGGGAGTTTTCAGGATATTGATGTGCGGAAAATAGCAGAATTTGCTGCGATTGAAGGTCTTGCTGAGAAAAATATAATCGTGGGGAGTATTGGCTCATTATAAATTCCTTATATATAACCGGATCAATTTGAAGCAAGTAGAAATCTGTGGTCGGTGTCTGCACTGTTTAAAACAAAATCGTTTCTGGCCGTAAGGTGCTATCTCTAGAGGAAATTAATTTCATAATTTCCAGATTTATTGAGATATTGTGCAAGGTAAGATATTAAGGCTGGTAACTGTTGTCAATAATTAAATTTAAGGTTATCACAGATGACTGGTATTGCATTAAATTTACCCGTATTAATTAATCGGAAGAGCGTACAATAACTTTCATCTACGATATTAATAGCTATCTTTGCCAGTGATTATGTCAAAAATAGATACAAACGGCTACTTAGAGAAATGTTTAAAAAGAGTTGGGTGCTTGTTTGGCTTTTATTTTTACTTTCCGGAGTATTTGCGTTATTCTGGTATAATGATTGGAAGTACCAATTGCCAACCCCGATCCCAAAAAACTTTAAGCAAGTTGATATCGGGCAAGTAATTGATTTTAAGGAACTTGGATCGAGAAATTCTGGCAAGCCAACTTTTCTGCACTTTTTCAATCCCGAATGTCCTTGTTCGCGGTTCAATATCAAACAATTTCAGGCTTTAGTCCGGCAATACGGTCAACAGGTAAATTTTATGGTGGTTGTTATGAGTACAAAGACTTACACCGCCAGAGCAATTCAGGAGAAATTTGATTTGAATATTCCTGTTGTTTTTGACTCGAAAGTTGCTGGATTGTGCGGAGTTTATTCTACTCCGCAAGCCGTGCTTCTGGGTGTCGGGCGCCAATTATATTACAGAGGGAACTATAATCGCAGCCGTTACTGTACAGATGAAAAGACCAGCTATGCCAAAATTGCCCTTAATGGCCTGTTGCAACACAACTCTGGTCTCTCATTTGATCAATTTGCACTAACATCATATGGCTGTAGTTTACCTTATTGTAAAAACTAACTTCATAAAGAATTATGAATTCCAAGCCTGCCGCGTCCGGTGATAATGCCCTGGCTATTGTATCGGGGGTGAAGGAAAGATCGGACAGGGTGATGAATTATTTCCTGCTTGGATATTTCGTCACTGGCCTTGTTTTTGCATCATTTTACGACACCTGGTTAATTGCTTTCGGCGTAGGAGGGCTATCATTACTGGCCTATTATTCAACCAAATTGTTGCTGCCTTCCTCTGATCTTTATCAGTATGTTTTAAGTGTCGTGCTGGGGATTTTTATGGCCCAGTATATTTTTCAGATGCACGGGCTCTTCGAAATGCATTTTTATGCTTTCATTGGTAGTGCAATACTTATCACTTACCAAAAATGGAAACTACAAATTCCCATGCTGATTTTGGTACTTGTGCACCATGCAATCTTTGGTTATTTGCAAAATTCGGGTTATTCGCAAGTTTATTTCACCAGGTTGGAATATTTTGATCTGCTTACTTTTTCCATTCATATTTTACTGGCCGCAGTGATTTTTTTCATCTGCGGATTATGGGCATACATGCTTCAGAAATATAGTGACCTGCAGATAAGTCAGGCCATGGCAATGGCAGAGCTACAAAAAGAGGCCCTGCTTTCCGAAGAAAGAAAACGCAACGAAGAAATCCAAAAGCAGGCCAATATACGGCTAAGGGAATCGAATATTGAACTCGAAAAAGCTCGCAGTGAAGCTGAAAAAGCAAACCAGGCTAAAAGTATATTCCTGGCAACTATGAGCCACGAGATCCGTACCCCAATGAACGGAGTTATAGGAATGACTGCTTTGCTTCAGGAAACGTCCTTGTCGGAGGAACAGCATATGTTTACCGAAACGATTGCTACCTGTGGTGATGCGCTGATCAGTGTGATCAATGACATTCTTGATTTTTCAAAAATCGAATCCGGCAATCTGGAGATCGAGCGCGAGGATTTTAACCTGCGCCAATGTATAGAAGATGTTCTGGATATGTTCGGTACCAGGGCTACAAAATTAGGTCTCGATCTGGTTTATCATATTGAAGATAATGTGCCTCTGCAAATCGTAGGAGATTCTTTACGTCTCAGACAGGTGTTGATCAATTTGGTTGGAAATGCGCTTAAGTTTACCCAACAAGGTGAGGTTTATATTCTTGTAACCCTGGGAAAAGAGGATACTGCGGGAGAACTTCAATTAAGATTTGGCGTAAAGGATACCGGAATCGGTATAGCTGCGGATAAATTGGACGGACTTTTTAATCCTTTCTCTCAGGTGGATTCTTCTACTACACGAAAATATGGTGGTACGGGTCTTGGCCTGGCTATATCTGAAAAGCTTGTCCGGTTAATGGGCGGAGAAATTACCGTATCCAGTGAACCTGAACAAGGTTCTACTTTTTCTTTTACAGTCAAGACGCGCACAGGAACGAAAATTCTGGCACCGTATACCAACTATAACATGGGGGAGCAGAAGGGCAAACAAATTCTGGTCGTGGATGATAACCCCACAAATCTTGCCATATTGGAAAGGCAGTTGGAATCCTGGAATCTATTCCCCATACTAGCAAGTTCCGGACAAAAAGCGTTGACCCTATTGACTGCAAATCCAGTCATCGATCTGGTGATTACCGATATGCAAATGCCGGATATGGACGGATTGATGCTGGCCTCCCATATTAAAAGACGCTCTCCGGCTCTCCCGATTATTTTACTTAGTTCCATTGGTCAGGAATTGCAGCAAAGCCAGCGCGAGCTTTTCGCTTCCGTGCTTACTAAGCCAACAAGGCAACATGTTTTGAGCAAACATATCCTCAATGCGCTTCAGAAACAGACTGCTGATATCCGCGAACCTGTTGCAAAGAGAAAAATGTTTACTGATTTTTCTGAAAAATATCCATTTGTTTTACTGGTAGCCGAAGACAATCTGATAAACCAGCATGTGATCCTGAATTTTCTGTATAAACTTGGTTATAAGCCCGATCTGGCCAAAGATGGCCGTGAAGCTCTTGAAGCAGCACACCAGAAGGATTATGGACTTATCCTGATGGATATGCAAATGCCCTTCATGGATGGTCTGGAGTCAACTCGCCTTATTCGGCAGACAATTGTAAAACAACCTGTGATTATTGCGCTCACAGCCAATACAATGGGAGGTGTTGAACAAGAATGCCTCGAAGCGGGCATGGACGATTATTTGGGTAAGCCAATTAAGGTGGAAGAGTTAATGAGTAAACTGGAGAAATGGTATCAGAAAGTACCCCCGCCTATTAATTGAAATGGTCCGGCTTGGCCCTAAGTGCAGTTGTGTTTCACGTTGTAGTTGCTAAGTAATGAGTATCAGACTACTTACTATCTTAAAGATTTTTTATGATAATCTTGTAATTGCCACAAACTGCATCAGCTCTTAGTAATCTTTTTTTAAGACTGTCTTACAAAATGCACCGCTTTTAAATCATTTCTGTATAAAGCCTAAAAATATCTTGTCTAAAAAAACTGATTTCTTGAAAGGGTAATTCTTCATGGCAAGTCTCTCAAAAACCACCGTTAAAATGAACGTTTTTTATACAGCACTTTTTGCACTTTCTGCCCTTGATGATCTCCGAAATTGTGAAACTTTTTAAGTAGAACAAAGGCAAGTACTGGATCCAAAACCAAAGGCGGAAAGAAGGTTGTAGTTAGAATAATCTTCCGATATGGTATTGTGCGATAGGTGACGAATTTATTAGATCATTTAAATTATATTTGTTATTATTACAACATCAACCCTAAACCTAAAAAAGTGAAAATCAGGAGCAACGTATTATACCATGGTCTCTCTGCATATTACTCTGTTCTGCTGTTGGTCTTTTGCTTCCAATCTTCTTTCGCCCAGCAGGGTGGTGTCTCGTCCGGTGGCAATGTAGCGGGAAGCGGGGGCTCGGTGAGCTATTCTGTCGGGCAGGTTTTTTATATTAGTACCTCGGCTGCGAGCGGCACTGTCAATCAGGGAGTGCAGCAGCCTTTTGCTAATGCTCCGTTGCCAGTTACCCTGGTTTCTTTTGAGGCATTACCCGTAACGGCCGAAAATAGCCAACATGTATTGGTTCATTGGGAAACAGCTTTTGAAATCAATAATGACTTTTTTACCGTTGAAAGAAGCGTCAATGGTACGACATTCGCTGAAGTAGCCCGTGTAGATGTTACGATAAGCAACAGCAGTACGCTGAAAAAATACAGTTGGACAGATGCTCTCCCATATTCCGGTGTCAGTTATTATCGGCTCAAACAGACCGATCTGGACCAGACTTTCGCCTATTCCACAATAAGAGCTGTAAGGATCAATAACATTGCAAATGCAATCGCATATCCTAATCCTGTTCAGGGGTATCTGCATTTGCTCACCATTAAAAATGAAATCCGCACGTATCAGATATTTGATTTGAGTGGAAGAATAGTAGAGAACAGCAAACTTGCAGAAGGAGAAAGCATAATAAATATGAGCCGGCTTTCGCCAGCCGCTTACATGATCCGGATTGTTGGTGAAAGTGAAATAAAACAATTCAAGATTATTAAAAACTAAATCTATGGCAGCAACGCTACGTAAAACGGGTGCAATCTTATCTTTGATCATGTTCATCGGCATGGCTCTTTATGCTCAGGCTCCGGAAAAAATGAGTTATCAGGCAGTGATCCGGGATGGGGCAGGTGATTTGGTGGTTAGCCAGACAGTAGGTATGAAGATAAGCATCCTGCGGGGTTCGGTCGGGGGAACAGCCGTCTATGTGGAAACCCATACGCCTGGTACCAACGCCAATGGATTGGTGACATTGTCCGTTGGCACAGGCACTGTTGTTACCGGAGCATTTGTATCCATTGACTGGACAAACGGACCGTATTTTATTAAGATCGAAACAGACCCGGCAGGAGGCACAAGTTACACGATTTCCGGAACGAGTGAGCTGCTGAGTGTTCCGTATGCGCTGCATGCAAAGACCGCCGCAACAGCAACTACCGCCACCGCGGCAGGAGCTCTCGCATTTGCCGACTTTTATGCTTTGTCACCTCCGGATAATGCGGCTACGGTTGCCCCGGGAAACGCAGTATCGTTTCCTCAAAATTCAGTTGTCAGTGAAGGGATTCAACGTGTTGATAATAATACTTTTCTTTTGAATGATCCTGGTATTTATCAGGTCTCCTTTCAGGTGAGTGTGATGGAAGCGGGTCAGCTCGTGTTGAATATTAATGGGGTAGATCTGGCGTATACGGTTGTGGGAAGGGCAACGGGGACTTCACAAATTGTAGGGATGGCCCTTGTCGAAACTATTGGATTTTCTACTTTACAATTAAGAAACCCGGCCGTGAGCTTTTCTTCATTGACAATCACTCCGCTTGCCGGAGGAGTAAATCCTGTTTCTGCCCATCTGGTTATAACAAAGCTTCGGTAGGTTTCATTTTTTGTCAGGACATTTGGTATTCCATGGGATTGAGGGGCATCTTTATCAGATTAACGCTACTAGTGATATTCAAAATGCATGTGGATATTTTGTAAATATTCAGGGGATTTGTTCTGGCTTTATATTTCGTAGCCCAATTGCTAAATAACGAGTGAAGTCAGGGGGGCGCAGACAAGTACCCTGCCTTTTAACACACATTAAAGTGCTTATTATTGACCGGGGCAATGCAGAGTAAGCTGAGATACAGGACGTCATTATATTGCAATAAGTCCTCCTGAAAACAAAAGGGCTAATTAAAATGGTGTAAGTAATGTATTACCCAGATCATTTTAACAATTTTTTGATGGAATACCTGCTGCGATTGCATTAGCTGGCAAGTTCCTGCTAACTAATGAACCAGCTGCAATAATTGCGTTTTCGCCAATCTTGACATCAGGTAAGATCGTCGCCGCTCCTCCGGATCGAGGGGATGATCTTACCTGATGTCAGGTTCACCCGAGGAGCAATCATTACATCGTCCTCAATTGTTATTTCGCCCATATCCGGGAAGGAGCAGGCGTGGTTTATAAATAGTTTTACCCAAGGCTATAAACCTGCCAAAGTTGGTATAGAAAGGAGGGGTAAGGTTTACTTCAAATCACTTCGTTTTGATAGTTCTCAGAGTTGATGATAGAGCAGAAACATTACCTGCTTTTTTTTACAAAATACAGGTGATCTCCATCCAGGTAACTTCCTTTACTATTGATTACAGCCGGGGCAACCATATCAACCTGAACAAAGCCTTCGGTGCATAGTGAGTCTTTGCTATCTATGTAAACTTTGAATTTGTATGTTTCTTTGCTGTTAACCGGGCTTTTTGACAGAGCTGGTGTCCAGGTAATTCCGTAATACAGAGAGTTGCTCCCGATCCCATCCCCCTGAAAAATTCCTGATGCTTTGAAAGCTCCTGATGAAATTGTTGGTGTTGACATCAGCAAACATTGCTGGAAACGACCGTAAATTCTAAAAGTTGGATCAATGAAGGAGTCATCCCGTTTGGTAACTGTAAGGATTACGTCTCTGGTATGTTCACTCGACATATTCAGGTAAAACAGACGGTCTGCGGCAAGATCAAAATATCCGTCCGTTTGATTATCTGTCGATAGCCGCCAAGAAAATCCCGGCCCGGGACGGTCGTTAGTTTCTCCTTCTAATTTCCATCCTTCAAATGGATTGGTATTGTCGGGCTTAGGATTATTCTTTTTACAATCCCATAAAATCCCTGATAGACAAAAAAACATAAGGATGCGGACAATTTTATTCATCACAATGCGGTTTTTATATAGCCATTGATTTACTTACAGTTACAACGAAAATGAGGCTATAAAAGTAAGTAGCAGTTTCAGAAATCTATATGAAATATTTTCTATGTTTTTCTTTATTGGTTTTGCTGGCCTGTTCCAAGGAAAAACAGCCCGAACCTACCTATATTTCAAATCGCGAGCTTGTTATACAAGGGGTAGGCAACGCAGTAATTATCCGGAGCTTTCTCGATCTTCAAAACTCCGTAAATGCACTAAATGAATTTGCAAATTCATATGTCTACGATTCAACAAATACCCAGAAACTGCTTACATTAAGAAGAGAATGGACTAATACGGTAATTTCGTGGAAATTGTCATCCATATTTTTGCAGGGAAAATTCAGCGACGACTTCAAATCGTTGAAATGCTATTCCGACGCAAATATAACAGCGATAGAGGATGTTATATTGTCAGATATTCCACAATTTGATCTTGCCTATGTACAAACACTTAATGAGGCGTCTACCGGTCTGGCGGCAATAGAGTATCTGATATTTGGCACCAATCATGGTAATGCGGATTCCGTGATATCAACATTCAAAGCTACGGGTTCGCGTCGTGGTGCCTTTCTCCGGGCACTTTGTCAGGATTTAAAGCAGCGAAGTGATCAACTATTGTATCAATGGAGCATTGCTGGTGATGGTTATATTAATAATTTCATGGCTTCCAGTGGCCCTGAGCGGAGTTCTTCTCTCGGTGTGTTGGCCGACAATATGATCTCTACTATTTCAATAATCAAAGATGACCGGATCGGGGCACCTTTGGGAGTGAGTCATGGAACGGGCCAGCCGGAGCTGGTAGAGTCAAAATATGGCGGAGAGTCAATCACCTTTATCCGTGCCGAACTACAAAGCGTTCAACAAATCTTTTCAGGAATGAGGACAACTACCTTCGGTATAAAGGCATTGTATTGGTTACTGGATCAAGCTGATGCCAGACCCGGGGATGTAAAACTAAGTACGGCAATTGAAGCACAGTTCACTGACATTTTTTTGAAACTTGAACTCATAAAAAGCCCACTTGAACAAGCAATAGTGACTAACCCTAAGCAAGTGGCTGATGTATATGAATCGATTTCAAAATTGCAATTGTTGATTCAACAGGATATGGTCGCTAGTCTTAATTTTCACGAATAATCCTCACATCAAACGTCCATATAAACAGTGGTTTTGCGGGAATGTCAGAAATAACTATTATATCATGAAATGAGGGTTTTGTGAGATCCGATTTGGTCTGGTGAAGATCGTTCTCATTAACAACAAAGACACTGATGTAAGCCACCGCTATAGGAAGAGTAAATTTTTTGTCTAAATATTCCAACTATTTTCTTATTAGTTGGTCTTTATTATAATCATCCGGCAACGTTCTATATGCGCTTTATTATCAAGGCTCCATTCTACTTCATTCTACTGTTCTTTTTTGTATCATCATGCTCAAAAGGAGATGATGAAGACTGTGGGTGTGATGGTTCAACATACCGAACCATTGAAAACCTACAAGCCAGATACTCTGGCGACGGTACTTTTGTTGTTCCGGATACAAATGTAGGTTTCCTAAAAGTATCGGCTTGTGATGTGGATACTGCCTGGGAAATTAGTAAAGATGAAAAAACCTGGAATTACACCATCTCCGGCAATATTACAAAGACGTGTCTGGGTCCTAATCCTGAGTTAAGGTTACCGCCTTCGGGAGGACCGATTCAGATTACAGATATTAAAAAGATGTAAGTATTTCAATACCAACAAGCTAGTGCCGAGTGTTTACTTGTCGCAGATCCGGGAGAGGTGTTCCGGGTTGTGAAAGAATAAGAGATCTCAACTTACCGGTTAGTGAAATTTCAGGCCGTCTCGGATGTAAGTGTGAGGCAACTTTTTGTTTGTCGCGAAAAACGGTGGTTTTTGATCGGCTTACTATAAAGAATTACTGTTTCAAGAAATAGGCATTGTTTGAGATTGGGCTCGCAAGGCAAACCTACTCGTAAGGAGCAGAATCTTTACGGCAATATTCTATTTCTGCTAAAATAGTGATTGCATCCTATGCATGTATCATATACTAAATTGGTCTTACCCAAACGCAAAAATCCAAGTCGAACATAAGCGAGTCCGTAAATGGGAGAACTATCGTCTTGGCTAGCAGCAATCATGTAGACAAGTATACTCACTTGCGCAACTGCTCGAAAGGGATGATTGGTGCCGAAACTGGCCCAGCGCAAGTAAGAGTGGCCACCTGTTTCTTTGTTCGTCGCGGTTGGATTTTTATAAATATCAGCAATGCGCCTGAAAAGGCTTCTATACTATCCTGAGCCTGCTGCTGGGTTAGTTCACCTTGGGCAGCTTTGATGCGCCAGGTAATTATTCCGTCATATAGCTGGAGGGAAGATCGCTTAGAGAAAATTCGACAAGCTAAGGATGCAATCTAAATAATCATGCGATCCTTCCCTTCTAAAGTACCAGCCGGAGTTCCTCCAGCCGCAACAGTTGCCTGTTTGCCTGGTCTCGCAGAAAATCGTCATCAACAAGGTTTTTTACTTCACTGGCAAGCCGGGTCATTTCTTTAAAAAGGCTTTGTTCTGCAAATTCGTTGGGCTGGGCAACCTGCCATGCGGCTTCAAGGAAATTCAAGATCGTCAGTGTTCTTTCACCCGGGTAAAGCGCCGCTGTCCTGATTTCCAGTGCATCACGGTAAAATGACAGTGCTTTGGCATAATTGTCCGACAACTTCGCGTCCGGATACTTGGTTAAAGCATTGGCAAAATTGTTACATACCCTCGCGTATTCGTAAGGATTACTTTCCCGGGTAAAATAACTTAAAGCTTCATTAAACGAGCTGATCGAAACGGCCGCCCAAATGCTTTTTTTTCTGACCTCGTCCGGAATTTCCGAATAAATCACACCTAAATGATGCTGTATTTCGGCGAAAGTGTCGGGGGCCTGTTCTTTTGTGAATACTTTTAGCGCGCGTTGATAGGCTTCCATGGCTGGTTTCAGAAACTGGGGATTTCCATTTTGCGACCACGTGTATAACAGCGTTCCTTTTCTGTAATGGGCGCTCGCAAGCAGTTCAGGCAAATCCAGATCATCCAGTAAATTAATCGCCCTGCTAATGTATCCGAGTGATTCGGCAAAACTGTCGGTAATGTTGGCGATATGCGATGCATCAATAAGAAGTAGGGCGGATTGTGCGGCATTCTGTTTTTTTTCCTGGTACTGGAGTACCTGCCAAAGTGTGTTTTTTATCTTTTCCAGTAAAACTTTGTCGTACGGCACAGCCAGTTGTTTCATCCAGACCGCGTACTGAACGCTCATCAGTTCATGCCGTGCATCTTCTGAAATGGCAAAGGAAATACAGCTCTCAAGAAGTTTTTCGGCACAATTTAATTCCTCCTGATCAAGCAAGTAAGTTGCCCGGTGTTTTCCGGTAAAAGCCTTCCACTCATCGTTGGTGGCCTGTTCAAATGCACTTGCATAATACTGGTCCAATTGCTGGTGCCAGCCCGAATTAGTCAGGTTTCCATAATGGATGGTAATTGCCTGGTTATGCAGGAAACGGTATTGGTCGTAAGGGCTTTCGAAATATCCGGGCTTTTGAACAGGCGTTATTTCAATACCATTCTGGATACAATTAACGGTGTCAATTTCTTTTAGCAAGGGCTGATTATTTTCACAACAAGCATAAGCCAGTTCATAATTATTCAGCCTGGCATACAATATGGCCAATAGGTTTTGTTGGCTGTATGATAATGGGAGCGGGAATAAGTAGGGAGGGAATTCATTGTTCCAGTCAATTGGTAAACGGATTCCATCATTAACAATTAAGTACTGATTGGTGGAATCCGTTTGGATTCCAGTTAAATCAGTTACGGTTACCACTTCATTCAGTCGAAATTGAGTATCAATAATCTTTTGAATTTCGGCAATGTTTTCTGCTGCTGTGTAAATTGAAAATATATTCATGCTTTCGCTTAAAGATCTATGGTCACAATTCCGGTGGTCTTAATTTCAAAACGTAAAGGTCTGTCCGCATCATCCAGATCATTGTCAATCAATATTTCCCTTACATACAATGTTTTGTCCCCTTGTAGGTTTTTATCTTTTAAAACCATCCATTTCGTTTTATGCAGCTTTTCGAAAAATGTTTTTGATTTGGCAGCGACCAGCAGCTGGCTGCGTTCAGGATAGTAAACCATATTGACATAGTCGTCCGTATCAAGCCATTTGGTTACAATGTCAGCCGGAATAATAATATGTCCGTTTTTTAACAGCATGGAACTTTCTGACACCATTTAACTTATTGAAAAAACATCGTCATAAATCAGGCCAATTACCTTATCCCCAGCGGTTTTTACCTGCTCTGAAAGATTAATTTCCAAACGTGTGTCATCCACCGAGATCAGGTAAACCGTAATGTCTTCCGGGTAAGTTTCCTGCATGATCTTCCGGGTATAGCTAAGTGCCTGGTCCCATTTGATGCTATGCAGAAAAACCATCGGATCGTCCTGAATTGCGGTCTGGATCTCACTGGCCGGAACCCTGTATAGTGTTCCGGCTGGTTCGCCTGTGTTTATGACTGCGTCTACAATGATGATTTTTTCATGTCCCAGCAATTTAAATAAAACCTCAAACGCACCTGTGCCCATATCAAAAAGACTGATTTTTTCGCTTTCAAGCCCGGTTTCTTTCAGTTTTTCTATGACATAACAGCCGATGGCATCGTCGCTTCTGACGGGATTCCCGAATCCCATGATGGCTGTTTTCTTCATCAAAGTTTAAATCTGGCAAGTTCTTTACCCGATTTCTGATCGTGTGCGTGAACCGTACATACCATACAGGAATCAAAAGAACGCGCCACCATGCCTACTTCGACAGGGTCGTTAACGTCTTCAATTTCAGTGCCTTCCAGCGCGGTCTCAATGGGTCCCGGGTTTCCGCTGTCGTCATTTGGGCCGATGTTCCAGGTCGTAGGAGCCATCACCTGATAATTTTTGATCACACCATTCTCAATTTCAATCCAGTGCGCCAACGCGCCACGGGCCGCTTCGGTGGCACCAAAACCTTTTCCGTCACGTTCTTCGGGTTTGATATAAAAATCGCCGTTCAGGTCAATCTCGGATAACCACTTGTTAATATTTTCGTATAACCTGGCCGCTTCATGAACCCTAGCCAATGTTCTGGTAAAAACATTGGGACCCATTTTCTCATAAACATCGCCGAAAAGCGGGTCATAGATCTGATGTGGCAGTAAATTATCCGGATTGGCATTCATTAGAACCCTGGCAAAAGGTCCCGCTTCTGCGGCCATATTGTTGTATCTCGGCGCTTTGGACCAGGTATATTTTCCACTGAAATCAGTACCCGCCAGGTTTTGCGATTCCATCGGCGTCGGCAAAGGTTCATCCCAGGGATGTGCGGCCGGAACGGTTTCAAACCAGGTATGTTTAACGTGCTCTTTAATTTTCAAATGGTCAAATTCTGAATATTTTTTTCCGTCAAAAAAGCCTGAACGACTAATCAGGGCCTGGTTGCGACCTTCAACGGTCGGGTGCTGGTAGTGATCTTTGCTCAGATAGGTGCCAAATGCAATGAATTTGCCCACACCCTGACCAAATTTATGCAGCCCGAATTCCAGGCTGGCCCGGATAAAAAGTCCAAGATCGGAGTTGTGCTGGGATTCATTTTCATCCACCCATTCCATCAGATCCTCCCAGGTTTGAATCCGAAGATACCTTTCCAGCGAACAGCCCAGCCAAAGCGTTTCCAGCCAGTCTTTACGAAACTGGTTCATAATAGCATGTGCACGTGTGATGTCTTTCAGGGTAGGGGCGCACATCACACCGCCCGGGACCATATAGGAAGAATGCGGCCATTGTCCGCCAAAAATGGCATACACCTCCACAGGTCGACCCGAAGCCACGACGCCTTTTTGAAAAGAAGTGCCGACGTATGCAGCAAAACGGCGGACCACTTCGGGATAAAGGGGCTTGTTCGCAAATTTTTTATTGGCAAGGTCCGTCGCAAAAATCGCATAAAACCATCTTGGAATAGACTGTATCGTTTCTGTAGCCTGTCCGATAGCCCGAAGCAGCAGTGCATTGGGCGGCAAAGTAGTCTTCCAAACCGTATCCAATGCCGAGGAAGCGCAGTAAAGATGTGAGCCTCCGCAAATTCCGCAAATACGTGGCGTGACGATCAGGCCGGCCTGGGGATCTTTGCCCTCCATAATTTTTTCAAAACCCCTAAACATCGAAGCCTGGGCATGGGCACGCGTCACTACGCCGCCTTCCATATATACTTTCACATCCAGATCACCTTCTACACGGCCAACTGGTGAAATATTAAGTTCTTTTTGAATTCCCATTATATGATTTTACTGACTTGTTATCACTGATAGATTTAGACTGGTAAACAAGCGATTATATTGAGCTCTGATGGCTCACAGGTTCGTTTCCAAATGCATTTTCAACCACGCTGATGGTCTTTTCAAATCCGGCACGCATGTAATAACCGAGTTTGGAATTCCCGTCAGGCACTTCTTTGGGAAGAAAACCCAGGTAATGCATGGTTTTGAAAATACTGCCTTTTACGAGCTGGTGATGTGGAAATCCCGGTTCTGTACAGCCCAGACAAGGATGATTGGCGCGTGTTTTAGACGACTGGCGGTTCCAAAGTATACGGTTGCAGCTCGAACGTGTCATCGGTCCGCGGCAGCCGACTTCATAAAACAGACAGCCATTCCCGCGCTTGCCAAAACCGCCGTCAATTTTATTGGCAAAATTGACAACATTCGTACAGCCTGTTTGGGTAAAATCAGTGAAAAAAGTTTTTGGACGGTGGTATTCATCAATGAGTACGTCGCCGATGCGTCCGGTTGAGATCGCCACCAAAATTTGGGTGATCCAGTCGGGATGGGCCGGGCAGCCCGGGATATTGATAACGGGCAGGCCACCCTTGGAAACATAGTTTGCTCCCAGAAAACCGCCTTTATCTTTTCTTAAAAACTGCATTCCTGTGGATTCTGACGGATTTGGTTCGACTGCCGGAATCCCTCCCCACGTTGCGCAATCACCAATGGCAACCACATAGGCAGCCACTTCTGAAAGTTCTTTCACCCAGTCCTTCATTGGTCTGTCGCAAAAGAAGTTCATCGTTCCTGTGCCGTGTGCGCCCTTGATGATGCTTCCTTCGTAAACCAGAATATCGCATTGTATCCGCCCCTGTATAATGTCGTTGAGCAGCTGAGTCACCTGATCACCTATTTCAAGTCCGAGAGACGGGTGCCAGAGGATGTTGATCCCAAAATCTGTTACGAGATCGACAACGGTAGGCTCTTCCGCATTCAGAAAAGACATGGTGTTGCCACTGCACGCACCTCCCTGAAGCCATAATACATTTGCCATTGGTTAAAAAGTTACATGGTGAATTATAGAACTTATTTCATATTTTCTATGACAAACGAAATTTAGAAATTATTTTCTAAAAATAGAAATTCTTTTCTAAATTATTAATATTCTAAATAACGTAGTTCTTTTGTACAATTGATAACCGTTTGATTTCGAGGTTTTTTTTAAAACGTTCGGGTTGGTTAAAGTTAAATACAAGATAATGGGGAGAAAATGATCAAAATCATCTTTTGGCCAGGTAGCCTTTTTATTTTAATTCGGCCAGGTTATTATTAGCCGAGGCATTGGCATTTCACGCCGGTGTGGCTATGAACGTTTTTATAAACCGGGTCCGGACTTTTGAATTGCCTTAAAATAAACGATAAATTCAGATCCCTTATCTTTTTGGCTTCTCACTTCGATCCGACCTTTATTTTCTTCTACAAATTGTTTTATAAGCAATAAGCCAAGGCCGGTTCCTGGTTCCAGGTCGGTTCCTTTTTCGGTTATGGCCACGCCGGAGGACTTGAATAATTCTGCTAATTTTTCTTTTGACATGCCCATTCCGTTGTCTTTGATATGGACGGCTACGAAATCGTTTTCCAGGGTATAAAACAAGGTGACGGTCCCGTGTTGAGGCGTAAACTTGATGGCGTTGCTAAGGATGTTTTGGAGGATGATTCTGACATGATTTTCATCCGCTTCAATGAACACATTCTCCTTGAAGAGGCATACGATGTGTTGTTTTTTTTGTTCAAAAGAGTATTTGTATAGCGAGAGTACCTTTTCCGTGGTTTCTGTTAAATTGACCTTTTTATATTTAATCTCTTCGCCGCTCTGCTGGCTGCTGGCCCAGGCTAGCAGATTATCGATCAGCTCTGAGACCAGCGCTATTTGTCTATGGAAATCTTCCAATAATACTTCCTGATCACGTTCGTCCAGATCGCCACTTTTTATCAGTTCCAGTGCCTGACGAACGGACGCAAAAGGGCTTCGCAGATCATGGCCAATTACGGATAATACACGGTCTTTGGTTATATTGATTGATACGAGCTCCTCTCGCTGTGCCTGAATCTCTTCTTTTTGTTGTTCAATTTCATTATTTCTATGTTTTAGTTCCTGGTTCAAAGCGTTTTTTCGAATTATATTACGTCTCAGAAAGAATAACGCTGCCAAGAGCAGTAGCGAGAACAGTGTGGTCAGAGAGATGACGATACGATTATTTCTGATCACCTGCCGGTTGTGTTCATTTTCTCGCAATAACTCTAAGTTCTCTGCTTTTTTGTCCTGCAAATGCAGATAATTAATTTCCTGTTCTTTTTTCTCGTTCAGAATACTGTCGCCATAAGCGCGCGCTATGGTCTGGTATTCATAAGCCTTCTGGTAATTTTTTAATGCGGCATAACATTTTGATAAAATGTGTGCTGCCCTCTCGGTATCCCAGTCGGTATTCAGCTTTTTCACTAGTGTAAAACTCGTGCCCGCATAGTCCAGGGCTTGCTGATAGCGCTTCATTTCGTAGAGTACCTGAGCTATACCGGAATACGCAAAACCCTTCTCCCAATTGTCCTGATAAGCGGCAAAACTGAGCGCAGACCGGAAGTAGTATAAAGCCTGTTTATAATTTTTGGAATGGTAATAGGTTTCGCCGATCCTGTTCAGAGACATTTGGTTCAAATGTCCGTCTTTGCATTGTTTTGCAACCAGCAGGGCTTTTTTTAGATTAGAAAAAGCTTTTTCGAACTGGTGAAGTTCATCGTATGCTAAGCCTATGTTGAAATAATTTGCCGCAATTTTTGCACTGTCTTTTAGTTGTTCATTCAGGAGCAATGCTTTCGAAAATTCCGGTATTGCCTCGGTCAACCGGTTTTGGCCAAGATAGATCAACCCTCTGGTATTGATCGCAATGGCGATCTCTGGTTTAAAATCATGTTCTTTGCCAATGGCCAGCGCTGAATCCGCATACGATAACGACTCAAAATAGGACCCGGTAACATAGTAGGTTTTTGCAATGTGATTGTAAGCTATTGCTTTTTCTTTGGAGAGGTGAAGCTTTTTAGCGGATTGCAAGGCTATCTTTCCGAATAAAATGGAGCTGTCAGGGTTGTTGTACAAGTATTTTTCAGCCAGTCTGTTGCATACTGAAACCTGTAGAGAATCCGATGGTTTGCCTTTAAATCGATTGAAATTATTGATTAGGTCAGATAAGCCCTGGCCATAACCAGCAATGGAAAGAAGTGTAATGGATAGGATTACTGCAATGAATAGGAAAGGGCTGAAAGTTTTTTTCGCTTTTACGGACATCGTTGCGTATTGAGGAAATAAAATCTGGAGGGCAGGATATTGAAAATTGCCTTTTAAAAAACTATTCTCTAAATATCGCACCTTACGAAGTTAAAAAATCAGTCATGAAGATAATAGTTTGTTTGCTAAATTGAAATTGCGTGCATAAGAGGTCATAAATGCCTAGCAAACAGGGAATTGAAATGAGGGAAAATAAAAGTCAAAAATGGTTCCGGCAAGCGCTGCTTATCGCCGTTGTAATGATTGCCAGCAGGAAGATAAATTCTTTTATCAAAACAACACCGGCACGATCAACGCCCTGAATTCTTCAAGCCCGTCAGGTCCGAAATAAGGCCTCAGCAAATTCCAGATATTTTTTTTGTAGCTGATCTCGTCATAATGCTGACCAATCATATTGCTTTTTGGGATGAAAAAGACCAGCGACATCCATATCTGCTCGGCCAGCAGTTCGTATTGGCCAGGTTCTTTTTCAGGCAACAGTTCATTTTTTCTGACCATAAACTGCAACCGGCTCCTCAGTTGCAAAAGCATTTTGGCCGTGCAATCCTGCCATTGCAGATAATGCGGTGCCGTACTGTTGTTGGCTTTAAAAAACTCGCTCAGATAAAAACGGTTCCTGCTGAAAAAGGTGTAATAGATACTGATCTGGATGTCAAAATCGGCCAGGTCAGGACGTTTCAGATAATGACGGAAAATTTCGTTAAATTCATCAAAAACGCGCTCGTAAACAGCTTCAATTAAAACATCTTTGCTTTTGTAGTGATACGCAAGGTTACCAACACTCATTTCTGACTCATCCGCAATTTGCTGAAGCCGCACGCTATCGATCCCGTTTTCATTAAACAGGCGGACGGATGCGTTCAGGATTTTTATTTTGGTATTGTACATGGTTTCAGTTTTTACATATCTGTAAAGACCGGATGCTTACAGAAAGTGTGCCGCGCTGGTCTTTAGCCGCCACACGACGCATAAACTCACCTTGCTGGGCTGCACGTTTCGGACATGAATGCAACGTGATATGCCGCCTGATAAACTTCAACGGATTGTGGATGGATGCGAATATGAGATCGACGGCCCAAGCTCCACGGCTGCGGTGAACATCGTCTATCACGGCCGTATCAGCCAGCCAGAGATCATCGAAGTAGAGCCGGAAATCGGACTGGTCGCCTCGTTTTTCAACAAAGTATTGTTGATTCAACCCTTCTAACAAGGCATCGTAAGCTTTTATATCGATGTTGAATCTGGGTTTCATTGTTTTTTTAGTATTTGCAAAGAAGGGTGAAACTTTTTAGAAAGTATTTAGCTGGCAGGTATAAACAAAAGTAAGATCGTCCGATTTCATTTTAAAAGCTTTCCCAAACACAACGGTTTATCATTAATTGTTGAAATTAGCAAAATGAAATGGAATTGGAAAATTTTTTCTAATATTCAAAATTTAGTTGTTATCCCAGACCGTCGTAAGGATAGGCTAGCATTTGCATAAACTCGTTTTTTCCTGCCTGGGAGAAGTTTGGAGCCGTCATGCCCCATAGTGACGAACGAAATTCCTGAGACTCCAATTCCGAAATTTTTTCTCCCTGAAGTATTTTGTAGCCCATCCAGGAATCGGTTAATAATATAAACCGGTTGGAAAAGTTCTCGATACTGTCGGGAAGTTCGAAAGAATGGAGGGCGCCCCTTGCGATATTGAACTGGATATAAATTTTAAGCTGGATCGTTTGCCACTGAATATGTTCCCGGTGTTTTTTTCGGATAGCAGCATGGGCACGCATGATTTCGAGTGTGTCAGTAAAAAAGAAGCTGTAACGCTTTTGCATCAGGAATGTATTGTCGATGTAGCTATTCAGGTTTATAAAAAGCGGGATCATTCTCAGATCGGTCAAAAGGTTTTTTTGCCTGGCTATAATCTCTTCATAAAGCAGCTCGACGATCTCATCCTTGGTTTTGAAGTGATAGGCAAGATTTCCCACACTTAATCCGGCTTCGTCGGCAATATGCTGCAGACGCACATTGACAAAGCCGAAGTGGTTAAATAAAAACAAAGCCGCTTCACTAATTTTGGCCTTAGTCGTGAGCGCTTCCTTTAGGGGCCTGTTTTTTGACATCAACGATTTTTTCGTTTTTCAATAACTTCTCTGATCCTGACCGCACTTTCGTAATCCTCTTTTGCCAGAATCGAAACCAGCAGTTGTTCGAGTTCTTCCAGAGAGAATTCAGCGTATGAACCTTTTTTGTCCCTGAATTTATCTTCCGAAATAAAAGATGCCTGTTCAATGACTTCTTCTGATGCAAAAATAGGGCAGCCCAGTCGGACGGCCAAAGCAATGGCGTCGGAAGGCCGGGCGTCGATTTCGAAGATTTCCGTTTTATTCTTTATAAATATGGAGGCGTAAAATACATCTTTTTCAAAACGGTTGATAACCACTTGTTTTAAATCAGCCTGTAAAAGATTTAACGTTGTTGCAAAAAGATCGTGTGTTTGGGGCCGGGAAACTTCCATTTTTTCCATCGCTGTTGCAATAGACTGGGCCTCTGTCCGGCCGATAATCAATGGAATTCGTTGTTTGCTGACGGAATTTTCCAGGACAAGGACAAAGTTTCCTGCGCTGGAAATACTCTCCGAAAGTGCCACTACGCTGAGTTCATGATTCATGATAGAAAGAGTGTAGTTTAACTCAGGCTGAACGTGTTTTGAACGATTTATTGAAAGTCTGGCCTTGTGGCATTTTTAATAAAGGTACAGAGTTTACCGATGTCATCAAAAGGGGAAATCACCAGGCCATCGTGTGAGATTTTATATAATTCCCGCTGCTCCACTTCCAGAGAGAAACCGTTTTCCAGATCAAAATACTTGCCTTCACGTTTAATAACGGTAATTTCCATTTGTTTTAAAGCATAGGCGACAAAGTCGCTTTCATCGTAAGTCATGAAGTTTTTGTTTATGCGATAAAATTCTGGTACACTACTTTTCCACCCAAAATAATACAAAGCAGTGACGAAAGGAAGGTTAATGCTATTCTCAGGGTTTTATTTTTTAGCAACTTCTCTGAAAATGGAACGCTGAATATGCCCGCCGCGACCATCATGCCTGCAATGGATCCCATGCCGAAGATCATCAGATATGCCATGCCGCTCAAAGAACTTTTGATGGTTGTCAAAACCGAAAATATCAACGTGCCGCTCCCTGCTAGTCCGTGCATCAAACCCACACTGTATGCGAGTTTATGCTCGTGTGGGTTTCCTTTACGATGAGCTTCTGTATGTACCAGGCCTGCCTTATAGAGCCCCGATAATCTTTTCAAACCTAAAAAAATCAACATGATACCAACGCCACCTTCCAAATATTTAAAATTGGCTAAATTTATTCTGGAAGTACCCAGAATAAAAATACAGCCCACCAGCAAAATGGTAGAAGTGTGCCCCAATCCCCAAAAAATGCCATCTTTTAAGGCAAGCAAAGTATTGTTCCGACGCGTTACAATCGAGCTGACTGCCACCAGGTGATCGGCTTCAAAGGCGTGGGTGAAACCAACCAGGCTTGCCAGCAATAAAGGAAGGATTTCCATTTGAATTCGGTTGATGAAAAAATGAGAAGAGGTTTAGTTTAAATCGTATAAAATAATCCGGTGATTCCCGGTGTCAGCGACTGCCATGTGGTTATCTGAAATGCAAATTGAGAAAGGCCAGTAAAGCTGCTGGCTGGTGCCATTTTTTGTATTTGCATTCTCACTGGTTATCTGAAATGATCCGTGTCCGATCAGGTTGTCTGCCATGGCCCCGTTCGTCTGAGGGATTTTATCAAAAAACAAAAGTCTGCTATTCCCTGTATCAGCCAAAACGATACCGTTTTTGAAAAAAAAACTATCGTAAGTCCAGCTCATGGTATCACTTTCAGGCAAGGATCTGTACTGATTTTGTCCGCTGGATTCCAGATCCGGCTGTCCGATGATCACATCTGCTTTTTGAGAAAAAGCCGTTTCCCAGTCTTTCCAGATCAGGCTGCGGTAGTATTGGGTATCGGTGATCGATAAAATGCCTGCATCTGAAACCCTCACAGAATACGGCCAGACCGCGTCATTGCTCTCATAATCACGCTCGTTAAAAAAGTCTTTTCCGATTACATTGTTCGCGGCTGCAAAATTGACTGTCGGGATTTTCTCAAAATAAAGAACACGGCGGTTACCTGTATCCGCAATCCAGAGTTTATGTCCATCAGAAAAAACACCGTACGGCCAGTTAAGCGATCTTTCAGAAGGGTTATTTCCTATGCCTTTTACATTCGGCAAGTTGGAACCAAAATCGGGCTGACCGATCACGACATCTGCGGGCTGGCCGGAAACAACAGGGAAAGTATGCCATACCAACACGCGGTGGTTCCAGGCATCTGCAATGATCAGCATAACCCCGTCAGACCAGATCCCGGATGGATATTGTAATGTTGAAGCATTTACTACACCTCCCGAATTTCTCCCGGTATCAGCAGGTTGCAGCTGCCCAAGAACCATATCCGGCTCACAGAACTGATCTTTGGGAAACTTATGCCATATAAAAATCCGGTTCTGCCCTGTATCCGCAACGATCAGTTTGGTGCCAGTGATCCATACGCCACGCGGAGCCAAAAACGGGTTTCCTGGTGCGCCCTCAAATATGCGGGTTCGTTTGACTATTGCTGGCAGGCTTTCGATGGTTTGATTGTATGTGATCATTATTTTAGCAAATCCTTGGTAATTGTTCTCCAACCAGCATATTGACAACCCTTCTGCCTCCGATAGGGCTTTTGATCACGACCTGGCCGGGATGAGATTCGCCCACTTCTCCGATCATGGCGGCATCCGTGCCCACGTCGAGGGTTTTTAGTTTTGCTAAAAAAGGTACGGCAATTTCTGATGCAACGATGGCAATGAACACGCCTTCGTTGGCCACATACAGCGGATCCAGTCCCAGAAGTTCACAGGCCCCCTGCACCTGTTCGAGTACGGGTATCTGTTTTTGAACCAGATCAATACCCAGGGAAATATCTTTTGCTATTTCATTAAGTACAGTTGCCACGCCACCCCGGGTAGGATCACGAAGCAGGTGAATGTCTGATCCAAATTCGTCCAGGAGGCTCAGCACATCGTGGGCTACATTGGCCGTATCGCTCACAATATCGGTTTCAAAATCGAGTCCTTCGCGCACCGACATGATAGCGATTCCGTGCGTTGCGATGTTGCCCGAAATGATCACTTTATCTCCGGTTTTAATATGTTTGGAAGATATTTCAGCTTTCGGATGTACCTGCCCAATGCCGGAAGTATTGATGAAAATTTTATCGCCTTTTCCTCTTTCCACGACCTTGGTGTCACCCGTTACAATATGTACACCGGCTTTTTCCGATGCTATTTTTATGGAAACCAGAATGTCCCAGAATTCAGTCATCGTCAGTCCTTCTTCGATGATAAAACTCAGTGACAGGTATTTCGGTATGGCGCCACACATCGCCAGATCGTTCACTGTTCCATTTACCGCCAGATCGCCAATGTTGCCACCGGGAAAAAAGACAGGCGTTACGACGTAACTGTCTGTGGAAAAGGCCATTTTACCCGTTGCGGTGAACACTGCCCCGTCATGTTTTTCATCCAGATAGGGGTTGCTCAGCAAATTGAATACACCCGATTCCAGTAACTTATTAGTTAAAATTCCACCCGAACCATGTCCCAGTGTAATGATATCAAAGTCGAGCTTGGGCATCGGACAGGAAAGCTGGGCAAAAAAAGGTGCGGACATTATATGTAATTATTAGATATTAAGACGAATTAGATTATGCAGTCGGCTTTCGGCTGGTGCGGTCAGGCAATTGTTTGGAATTTTGTGCCTTACCGTAGTTTGATAACCGACAGCCAATCATCATCCTACATTGGCAAAATGATAATAGGCCGCGCAGGCACCTTCGGAAGAAACCATCGGAGCGCCCAACGGATGCTCAGGCGTGCATCGGGTGCCAAACTGGCTGCATTGTGCTGGTTTTTTAATTCCTTTTAGTATTTGTCCGGCAATGCAATCCGGACATTCAGGCGCTCTTGCTATGTTGATAGAAAATCTTTTGGAAGCATCAAAAAGTGCCAGCTCTTCCTTGACTTCCCAACCGCTCAATGGGATAATGCCCAGTCCGCGCCATTCCCGGTCGGTTACTTTAAAAACCTGTTTAATAATTTTTAAGGCCTCGGGATTTCCTTCAGGTTTGACCACACGGGCATATTGGTTTTCAAGATTTGCCTTACCCGTTTCCAGCTGTCTGACAGTCATCAATATTCCCTGCAAAAGATCCACAGGTTCAAATCCGGTCACCACAATGGGTACGTCGAATTTTTCGACCAGATCGTAATATTGTCCCATGCCCATGATCGCACAGACATGGCCGGCCGCCAAAAAGGCCTGAATGCGTGTTACTTCGTCGTTCATGATCGCTTCCATTGCAGGCGGAACAAGGACGTGGGAAGCCAGGATTGAATAATTTTTAAGGCCCAGCAATTTTGCATGGATCACAGACAGCGCATTGGCAGGCGCCGTAGTTTCAAAACCAACCGCAAAAAACACCACCTCCCGGTCCGGATTTTCCTTTGCCATTTTAACAGCCTCCAAAGGCGAATACATGATCCTGACATCCGCACCGGCGGCTTTGGCTTCCAGCAGGCTGCGTTCTGACCCGGGAACGCGGATCATATCACCAAAAGAGCATAGGATAACCCCTTTTTTCTCAGCCAGGAACACGGCTTTGTCTATCAATTGAAGTGGTGTTACACAAACCGGACAGCCGGGCCCGTGTACCATCTGGATCTGCGGTGGAAGCAGGTTCAGTATGCCGTTTTTTACCAGGCTATGCGTTTGTCCTCCGCAAACTTCCATAATGGTCCAGGGCCGGGTTACGGTTTTTCGCAGCTCGTCCAGGTACATCGCCACCATTTCAGGATTTCGGTATTCGGTAAGGAATTTCATATTATAGTTGGTTAGGCCGGTCAAGCTGGCTGCTTTCTATCAATTCGTCCAGTTCGCCGATTTCTTTTAGGTATGAAAATGTTTTTTCGGCTTCCTCTTCATCCACAATACTGATAGCCACACCAACGTGAACCAGCACATAATCGCCTACTTTGGCCAGTGGTACCATGTCCAGGCTCGCTTCTTTGGTAATTCCGCCAAATACCACTTTTGCCATTTTTACCAGCCCATCGTACTGGTATTCAATGGATTTTATTTTACCAGGGATCGCTAGACACATACAGATTTATTTTTATGCCACGAATGCACGAAGCGGGTTGAACGATATTTTAGTATTTCAATCAGGTTTCCCTGGGGGGTAGGTTTGGTTTTATGTTTTGAACTCAAACCTTTACTGCATTTATATAAGCCAATTGTCCCAAAGAAATATTTTCATCATTCGGAGAAAGCTGCCCGTGAAAATAAAGGTCAAATTTCCCGGAAAGGTTTTCGATGAAAAGATCTGTAAGTAGTGTATTTTGAAATACGCCGCCGCTGAAAGCTAATTTCTTCGCGCCCAGCTGCACTGCTGTATGCTCCGCGAATTTTACCACGGAATAATGGAATTTGGCGGCTATCCAGCCCGTTTGCTTTTCCTTGTGGATATCGGCGATCAATTCATCGATCAAAAATTCCGCTTTGTCAAAATAGTTTTCTGGAAAATCGTATCCGTTGGCATCAAAATAGCGCTGTGCTTCCTGTTCCAGAAGTAAGGCCGCTTCGCCTTCAAAGCTTGTCTTATCAGTTAATCCTGTCAAACTTGCCACGGCATCAAAAAGGCGGCCGATACTGCTCGTTTTTAAGGTATTACTGCCAATTACTTTTTGCAGGTAAGTCCATTCGGTGTTGGTGAATTTATTTTCAAGAAAACGAGGCAATGGCTCTTTTGAAAAAGCAGAAAGTACTGCCAAAGCCGATAGCCTGGGTTCCTTTGCCATTTTATCCCCCAGTAAAGAATCGAAATATGGAAAGTGAAGTCGCTGGTTTTGATAAAAAAACTCGCCGCCCCAGATCATTCCATCGGTTCCGTAACCCGTTCCGTCCCAAATGACACCTAACACATTTTCAGAATCTTCGGCGAGGTCGTTTTCCGCTAAAACCGCAGCAAAATGGGCTTGATGGTGCTGGATCTTCGTCACTTTTGCATGAAACTTCGCTGCATATTCATCTGCCAAAAGGGTTGAAAAATAGCCTGGATGCATATCAGACAGTAGCATTGCGAAATTTCCATGCGTTGCAGGTGACAGTCCGAAAATAGTTGTCAGATGATTCAGCGAATGCCTGAAACTTTCCTGGGTGTCATAATTTTCAAGGTCTCCGTGATACTGGCTGATGTATTTTTCGTTGCCATTTTGTATACAAAAAGTACTTTTGGCAGATGCACCAAATGCTATTTTTTGTGAAGGAAAAGGTGATGTCTTTTGGGAAATGGCTAGGTCAGGGCTCATTCCCCTGCTTCGCCGGAGGATGATCTTTTTTTGATGTAAAGCTGAAAAACGGATCACAGAATCATCCTGTGGCGTGACTATTTCCCGGTTATTAGTCAGTATAAAATCGGCTATGCCAACCAGTTCTTCTAATGCTTTTTTGTCCTGAAAAATAATGGGACTATTGCTGATATTGCCGCTGGTCGCTACAAGCGGTTTTCGAAAATCACTTGCGATGATGGCTAAAAGGGGCGAGTAGGGGAGCATTACTCCTAAATGATCCAGTCCGGGAGCTACCGATTCGTCGATTGAAAAACGACTGATCTCTTTTCTCTTTACCAAAACCACAGGAGAGACAGGGCTTTGCAAGTGTTCAGATTCGCAATCTGTAACATAGGTATCGTGGCGAAGTTTTTCTATATCCGGATATAAAATGGCAAACGGCTTTGAAGGTCGGTGTTTTCTTTCTCTTAAAGTTTTAACCGCCATCTCGTTGGCTGCATCGCAAAGCAGTAAATAACCACCGATTCCTTTAACTGCCAGGATTTTTCCTTTTGTGAGAGCGTCTTTAACAGCTGTTAAAATAGCATCCTGATTGTCAATGAGAACCTGTTCGGATTTACTCAGTTTCGATTCATACCAAAACAAGCGGGGACCGCAGGATTTACACGAATTAGTCTGCGAATAAAATCTTCGGTTTTCCGGATTTTCAAATTCATCGTGGCATTCCGGACACATGTCGAAATCCTGCATGGAAGAATTCACGCGGTCATAAGGCAGTTTTTGAATGATCGAATACCTTGGGCCGCAATGCGTGCAGGTAATAAATGGATAACGAAAACGGCGGTTGTCGGGATCTTGAAGTTCCTGCCGGCAATTTTCACACATCGCCAGATCCGGCGTCAGTAGTGTTGAAGCGCCGGATTGTTCCGTTTTGCTTTCAATAATTTCAAAATGGCTGAAATTTGTAAAAGCATTTTCAGTTAGCTCATGACTGACTATTCGTGATAACGCAGGCGGATTAGAGATAATTTCTTCCAGAAAATCGTTGGCAATCTTTTCGTTCGCTAAAATTTGGATATGAACACCAGATGGGCCGTTACTCACCGTCCCTTTCAGATTCCATTTTTTTGCAAGTTGGAATACGTAAGGGCGAAAACCGATCCCTTGCACCAGACCATTTAGTTTAATTGAAAATGTGGTACTGATATCATTCTTTATTTCTTGTGGAGATACCGGACAAAAGATATCTGATTCACCCTGGTGGGTGAATTTTTCTTCCAATCCGGTAAAATCCGTTTTGTTCATGCTTCCTGAAATTTATTTTTTTTAGCCAAAACGCGTTCAATCAGCCAATCACACCATTGATCCAGGCCTTCTCCTTTGAGGCTCGAAACGGTGATCACTTCAATATCTGCATTGATATCGCGCGCATCCTGCGTGACTGCCTCCACTGAAAAAGGCACGTAGGGTAGCAAATCGGCCTTTGATACCAGCATCAGCTCACTGCTCAGGAACATACGCGGATATTTTTTCGGCTTGTCGTCGCCTTCGGTCGTGGAAAGTACGGTTACCCGAAAATCTTCACCCAGATCAAAAGCAGCCGGACAAACCAGATTCCCGACATTTTCAATGACAAGCAGATCCACGCCAGTCAGATCGAAATGGTCCAGGGCCTGGTAAACCATTTGCGCCTCAATGTGGCACATGCCGCCGGTCACAATTTGTAAGGCGTGAATGCCGACATCGCGCATTCGAATGGCGTCACGCTCGGTTTCAGGATCACCAACAAGCACAGCCATGTTAATTTTACCTTTTAAGCGCTTGCCTGTTTCCTGCAAAAGGGTCGTTTTCCCGCTTCCCGGTGAGGAGCATAAGTTTATCACCAATATTTCAGGCAAACGGTCACGAATGGCTTTTGCGACAAAGTCATTCACTTTGAGTAAGTTAAAAGTGGTATTGTCGCATTGCACCGAACCTGCGGCCGCACGGTTTGACTTGGGTTTTATTGCTTCCATATATCTCTAATCTTCAAATTCAACTTTTTTGATCAGTAACTCTTCTCCCTGAATAACCTCTTTGCTTGGCTTTCCGCAAAACGTACAAACGAAGCGGTACTGCTCCACCGCCGTGTTTTTATCACAATCGCTGCAATGAATCAGTATAGGCAATACTTCTACTTTCAATTTGGTTTTCCGGTAACGTGGCTCATCTTCCAAAACAGCCTGAAAAGCATTTTCCATAGCAATGGGCTGTACATTGGACAAAAGCCCCACCGTGAGATAGATATCCCTGATCTGCCCGAAGTCGTAAGGGAATTCTTCTTCCAGCGTTCTGAAAATGTTTCTTACCAGTGAAATTTCGTGCATGAAAAGCTCAACTTTTGATTAAGCCAAAGCTATTTGTTTTAAGCTTATAAACGTGACGGGGTAACAATAATTAGAAAATGTTTTCTAATTATTGTTACCCTTCTGTTTGCCTGTGATTTGGTCATTTTATGGATCAAAAAAACTGGCAGATTGACTTACACCTTGTATTTCTGTGTTCCGTTTTCTTTTTTGAGATAGTGTGTAGTACCGCCAAAAACAGTGATTGATACAACTCATAGCCATAAGGATGTAAGTTAACCGGCTCTGCGTTTACTGACCTTTATTCTGGTGATAACACTTTTACCAATAAACACAGAGATTATGAAAACCAATGAGGATTTACAGAAAGACGTTCAGGATACTATCAAATGGGAGCCGTTATTGAAAGCAGCCGAAATAGGCGTTACCGCAAAAGATGGCATTATCACACTTTTCTGAACAGTTGACAGTTACGTCAAAAAATCAGAAGCTGCTAAAAGAGTTACAGGCGTAAAAGTAGTGGTTGAACAAATTGAGATCAAAACATATAGCAGCCTGTACGACCGTGATGACAACGATCTGGTCAATGAAGTATTGAACGCTTACAAATGGAACTGGGAAATTCCCAACGACAAAGTAAAGGTAAAAGTTGAAAATGGCTGCATTACCCTGGAAGGAGAACTCAACTGGAATTACCAGAGAGAAGCAGCTGAAAGGCTCATTAAAATACTTGCAGGCATAAAAGGCGTATCCGGCCTGATCACCATCAAATCTGAAACGCATGATGAGGTTTAGAAAATGGGCATTGAAAGCGCGCTGGCACGGAGATTATGCCGACCCGGAACTCGAACGACTGACAGCCTCTGCAAATAAAATTGATTTGTCGGATGTTTATTAAGAAGACAAAAATGAAAAACTAATATTGAATATTCAGCTTACATACTTATTGGAGTAAATAAGTAGCTACTGGTAAAGTTTTCCCGGAATATACAGATGTTCTGAAATTTAAAACAGGAGATTTTCAATACCATTATAAAATACGGCTAGTCACCAAAAAAGTAACAAAACGAAAATTATTTTAGGGAATCGTTGTACGTCTTGAGCGGTTCGCAATTCTTATAAAAATCCTGAGGCCAGTTTTATTTCTTATATTGCAGCTCTTACGAAATAAATACCTTTAACGGGCTGTGAGTTGGATCACAGCCATCCGGATCTAAGCCGCATGACGTTGCTGTTTGTACTGATAAGGTATGTCATGGCAGCGAAGACGAACTATTTTTTGGGAAAATAGAAATCACCTGAAGGCAGGGATAGATTCCAAAATGGGTTAAAAAGTAATCGTTTTGCCGGATATCCGGCAAGGGTGATCCGTGCTTGTTTTTAGTATTTAAAATCAAATTGCAAGAGAAGCATTATTTCATATCGACTGAATGTATTTTAAACAATGACCAATTTATGAACAGACGAAACTTTGTACAAAACGCAGTTCTTTGTACAACCGGTTTGATGACTTTCGCCGAGGAAATGGTTTGGGGACAAACTTCCCTTACCGAGGTAGGGAAAAGAGTTGGGATCATAGGCCTTGACACCAGCCACAGTGAAGTATTTACTAAAATCATCAATGCAAATCACCCGGAAATGAAAGGCTATAAAGTAGTGGCTGCTTATCCTCACGGAAGCAAAGACATCGCTTCAGCTTTGAAAATCAAGGACGGCATTACAAGAGCAGTGCAAAACCAAGGTGTAGAGATTGTCAATTCCATTGAAGAGCTATTGACTAAGGTTGATGTGGTTTTACTGGAATCAAACGATGGAAGATCTCATTTGGAACAGGCGTTGCCGGTACTAAAGGCGGGTAAAAGAATGTTTATCGACAAACCGGTGGCAGCGAATCTTCAGGGTGCCTTAGCGATTTTTAGTGCTGCCCAGCAAGCCAATACGCCAATTTTTTCATCCTCTGCCTTAAGATTTGATGCGAGTGTCCAAAAAGTAGTGGCAGGCTCTATTGGTAAAATTACTGGTGTTGATGTATACACGCCTGCGAAGATGGATAAAACTCACAGTGATCTGGCCTGGTATGCCATTCATGGCGTAGAAATGCTTTTCACAGTGATGGGGACGGGTTGCAGGCATGTAAGCAGGACTTACCAGGAAGGTACCGATGTGGTCGTTGGTGTATGGGATGACGGAAGAATTGGAACACTCAGAGGTATAAGGGCAGGAGCTGCCAATATCGCCGGAACGGCTTTTGGTGAGAAGGGCATCGCTCCGCTTGGGCCATTTGCTTCTTATGAACCACTGGTTGGCGAGATTATATCCTTTTTTGATACAGGGAAACCTCCGGTATCTTCCACACAAACCCTCGAAATATTCAGATTTATACAGGCGGCCGACCGCAGTAAGAAAAAAGGAGGGAAAGCTGTGTCTTTGATCTAAGTTCGGGTTAAACCAATTTAAGAACACTTCTGACTCCTAACTTTTATTTGGATGTCATGACAATGTGATCTTTGCCACGGCGTGCTTTAATGAGCTAATACAACTTGGGTTAAAAAGGGCTCCTTGCTGCTGGTTTGCTTGCGGACGATCTGGATACAGGCCATTACAGGGAATAGATTAATCTGTTGAGAATGGGTTGGCGTGCTCTTGGGTGGTCTCAATGGTGTGCCCTCGGTTTGTTGTCTATTAATATTAAAAATCACATTAGGTCATTTGTTTTGTGATTCTGTTAAAAGTCAATATATAATATTTCTCGATTATGTTTTTATAGAATTTGCTTTGCTTAATCAGAGTTTATACTTTTAATAGATATTTATCCATAAAAGGGTTGTAATCAGAAATAATGAGGGATATAGCTACGGAAGAGGACAGCCTGCTGATTCTTGGCATTTGCAACGGAAATAGAGATGCATTTGATGTGCTTTACAAAAAGTACTGGAAATTTGTATACAATGCAGCCTATAAACGGCTCAGTAATTCAGATCAGGCAAAAGATATAGCGCAGGATATATTTGTACAACTTTGGGGCCGCCTGAGCTCGAACCCATCTTTGAATATTGAAAGTTTGCCATCTTATTTGTATATCGCTGTCCGCAACAGCGTTTTTAACTGGATCGAAAAAGAGAAAAAATTTGTATCTATCGCTGATCTGCTAATACAACTTGATAATCAAAAAGATAACGCAGATGCTCAGATGCGCTACAATGAACTTTTTTCAGCTTACGAAGTATTAATTGAAAGTTTACCGAGGCAGCAGCAGGTTATTTTTCGAATGCGTTATGATCATGACTTGTCCAGCGATGAAATCGCAAACAAGCTGGCTATTTCTCCCAAAACTGTCCGGAATCAGCTGGGCAGAGCGATGTCAAAATTAAAGGCAGAGTTACTAATGGGATTGCTGTTTTTATTGCTGGGGACGGCTTCTTTTTCAGATAGATCCAACCTTTTACGGGAGGTACTTGTTGTAAAAAGTATAGGATTAATACCGCTTACGGATCAAAAAATAGTTTCAATCCTGTCTGCCAGCTAATTTTTAGCCGTCAATAATGGATTTGTTAAAACTGGTTGAATGCAGCGCCTGTGCACCTTATCTTCCTGCAAAACAGTGGCGGGCAACAGATTTTATTCCTCTGAAAAGCATTTAAACAAAAATAGTTTGCACAGCGTGTGGGCGGAATTTGGTTTTGGCTGTCTTATAAGCAGGTACCTTGGAATTTAAGTAATAAAGGGATTATTAAAGGACGAAATTTTCCAAAAGCAAACGATCAGATGCAGAAAGAACAGTTTTTGAAGCTATTAAAAAAATACCGTTCAGGTAGTGCTACCCAGGAGGAAATAAGCCTGCTTAAAGCCTACTACAATGCATTCGACATTCAAGCCAATGTGCTGGATAATTTATCGGACAGCGAGCAGGACAAACTGGAACTGGAAATTAAACAACACATTGACACGTATTTACTTTTGCCGGAAAACAACAAACCAATCCTGCCATTAGCCGGACGAAAACAGCAAAAATGGCTGGCTTACGCAGCAGTGGTGCTTGCGTTGCTGGTTTGCACGGTATTATTGAAGCACAATAAGAAAACGCCTGAAGAGGTTTCTTTTGTAAAAAGTAGTCGGCCAGCAGCTCAAGCCAATAATCTGTTGCAACTTCCTGATGGAAGCACTGTGATCCTTAGTGCCGGCAGTAAGATCGATTACCCCGATTCCTTTGACAATCGGAAAAAGAGGGAAGTTTATCTGACCGGAGAGGCATACTTCGATGTGCGGCACAATGCTGAAAAACCTTTTATTGTGCATTCGGGGAAATTGTCAACGACTGTACTAGGAACTGCTTTTAATGTAAAAGCCATGTCTGAGGATGAACGTATAATTGTAACCGTTACGAGAGGGAAGGTGAAAGTCAGTGATCAGAATACCACCTATGCAATCTTAATTCCCGATCAGCAAATAACGTATAATACGGTAAAACAAGAGGCTGTCCAAAGCACTGTGGACGCGCAAAAAACGGTGGAGTGGAAAATGAGGGACTTGTTGTTTGATGACGTTACCGTATCCAACGCAGCTGGCTATATTGGAGAGCGCTTTCGCATAAAAATTAGAATAACGGACGACAGGCTAAAAAATCAGCGTTTTACAACCACCTTTGGCAAAGACGAAAACCTGGAAAGTGTTCTAAAGAGCATTACCGAGTTCAATGATGCGAAGTATGAATTAAATCTGAAAAATAAAGAAGTTGTCATTTCACCTAAATAATACCCATTTCATGCGAATATACCCACCTTAAAAAAGCACTGCAAACTGCTTTCATATTGGACGTATGAAAACATTTATGCAGTGCCGCAGCTGGTTTCCGAAAGAAACAGCTTTGCTTTAACGATCAAGACCCTTTGTAAGAAATTGTCATTAAAACTTATCAAATGTATGAAAAACTCTACAACAGTAGGAGGCTTGGGCGTATATTTATGCCGGCATATTCCTGTTGCAAAATTAAAGAAGGTTATGCGCTTTTCATTGATTATTTGCCTGTCCGTCGTAGTAACCGCTCAAGTGCTGAACGCCTCCTCGCTGAAAGGACAAAATTTAGAGAGTACCGAAATAAAAATTTCTTTGAAAGACGAGTCACTGACCAACGTTTTTCAACAGATTGAGCAGCATACGGTCTTTAAATTTATGTACCGAAAGCAGGATGTTAAGAATATTACTGCCTTAAACCTTAAAGAAACCAAGACAACCGTTGGAAAACTCTTACATCAGTTACTGACTCCGAACGGTCTTGCTTTCAAACAGGTGGATAACCGGATTCTAATCACGCCGGTCAAAGAGGTTTCCCAAGCCGGCAACCCTGAGGTCAGCCTTTACAATAAGGCGGCTACGGCAATAAAAGGTAAGGTTACCGATGTAAAGGGCGATGACCTTCCCGGCGTCAGCATTCTGATAAAGGGCAGCCAGCACGGAACCGTTACGGATGCCAACGGAAATTATACCCTTGAGATCACTGAGGAAGAAAAAAGCTCGGCAGCAGCAGCTCTTATTTTCTCCTTTGTCGGGTACGTACCTCAGGAGATAGCCATTGGAAATAAAAGCGTTCTGGATGTTATTTTGGCTGCCGATACCAAAAATCTGGAGGAGCTGGTGGTGGTTGGCTACGGAACCCAGAAAAAAACTTCTGTTACAGCTGCCATATCGAGCATGAGTGGAAGTGATGTAGCTTCAACGCCGATAACCAATTTGAGTAATGGTCTGGGGGGCAGATTGTCCGGTGTGATTTTTCGGCAAGGCTCAGGTGAGCCCGGCAAGGATGCATCGAGTATTTTTATTAGAGGGGTGGCCACTACCGGCAATAATCAACCCTTATTCATCGTGGATAATATTCCACGTTCTTTTCAGGATCTTGACCCTAATTCAATTGAAACGATTACGGTTTTGAAAGATGCTGCCGCTGTCGCTCCGTACGGTGTTGCCGGCGCCAACGGTGTAATTCTGGTAACGACAAAAAGAGGCAAGAGCGGTTCTCCTACCTTGTCCTACAATGGTTATGTTGGCTTTCAAAATCCAACTGTGCTTACCAAATATCCTAATTCCTACGAATACGCTTCCCTTTTGAATGCAGCTTCAAAAAATGATGGGCTGCCAGCCAAATATTCAGATGCCCAGCTCCAGAAGTTCAAGGACGGTTCGGATCCTGCAAACTATCCAAATAATAACCCCTGGGATTTAATTAATAAAAATAATACCCTGACAAGTCATAATATCGAAGTTTCAGGGGGAACGGATCTGGTTAAATATTATGGCAGCATAGGTTATCAATACGAAGCAGGTCTTTTTGGGTCGACCTATCAGCACCGGTACAATCTTAACCTGAACCTGGATGCCCAGGTAACAAAAACGACTAAAATATCCTTAGGAATAAAGGGCAGAGAGCAGAACAACCACTATCCATCTGCGACAACTGACCGGATGTTTATTACCATTACGAATGCAAATCCTACCTGGATCCAGGTTTATCCCAACGGGCTGACAGGGAATCTGTTGTCAGGATTGATAAAGAGTGATGGTTATCGTAAAACGAATACTTCGCAAATTTTTTCACAATTATCTATTGACCAGGATTTAAACTTTGTGCCTGGCCTAAAAGCGAGAGGTTCCGTTGCCTATGATCCTACCAATACCTTAAATAAAAACTGGCTTACACCTATTTCTATCTGGGCGCTTGACCCAGTGACGAGTCAATATAATCTTTCTTATGGCGAAAGGTCCAAATCTGAGCTGAGCCAAAGTTATACCCGGGCATCGCAGATTACTTTTCAGGCCAGTTTGATCTACAACAGGTCCTTCAAGAAACACAACGTTGGACTGCTGGCCCTTTTTGAATCCAAAGGAAACGATGAACTGAGTTTTTCGGCAACCCGCAGAAACTTTGGTCTAAGTATTGATGAGCTAAACATGGGAAGTTCCAGTCAGGCTGATATTTCTAACACCGGCAGTTCAATCAAAGCAAGGCAGCTCGGATTGGTTTACCGCGCTCAGTATGACTATGATTCCAAGTATTTATTTGAAGCCAGCGGGCGATATGATGGCAGTTATTATTTTGCACCCGGTAAAAAATTCGGATTTTTCCCTGCCTTTTCAGTAGGGTGGCGGCTTTCAGAAGAAAATTTTATTAAGCAAAATTTAAATTGGATTAATAATTTAAAGATCCGGGCTTCGTATGGAGAGGTCGGTGCTTTGGCTGGCAGTGCATTTCAGTATTTAAGTACTTACAGTGTTTATGGGCCTGCCTATGTGATCGGCGGCAACGCCGTTCAGGGCACCAGAGAAAAGGCAGAATCAAATCCCAATATTACCTGGGAGAGAGCAAAGAAAACAGATGTCGGCATTGAGGCTTCACTTTGGAAAGGGCTAATTACACTGGAAGCGGATTACTTTCATGAAAAAAGGTCAAATATGTTAACAAGTCCGGACCTGACAGTTCCTTCAGAATACGGTATCGGATTAAGTCAGGTCAATGCCGGTATTATGGTGAACCATGGCATTGACCTTTCTATTGGAACTGCGCGTACCATTAATAAAGATTTAAAGCTTTCCCTTACTGCAAATTTTACTTATGCTAAAAATTCACTGTTGAAAGTATTTGAAACCTCCTCTACTTACGATAATCCCAACAGAAGAAGAACAAACAGACCGCTGGGTACCCAGTTTGGTTACAAGTCACTTGGTTTGTTTCAGGTCAAAGATTTTGATGAGTCGGGCAATTTGAAAAGTGGTGTTGCCACCCAGCCGTGGGGGAAAATACAGGCTGGCGATATTCGCTACCAGGACATGGACGGGGACGGCAAGATCACCACAAATGACGAAACCGTGATTGGCAATGCAGATACTCCGCAAATTGTCTATGGTATTATGCCCAATGTTACCTATAAAAACGTGACTTTAAATTTGTTGTTCCAAGGTGCAGCAAAAACCAATTTTTATACCAGTTCCTACGCGGCCTGGGCTTTTTATGGTGGAACAGTTCCTGTGAGGCAGAATTTGGATTACTGGACTCCGGAAAATACGGACGCTAAAAACCCTCGTATAACCAGTGCGCCCACGACAAATAACACCCAGGTCTCTTCTTTCTGGATGAATAATTCGAGCTATTTAAGATTGAAAAGTGCGATGCTTTCCTACATGGTTCCATCTAAAATCCTTGACAAAATACATGTCCAAAATGCAAAGGTTTTTGTCTCGGGACAAAACCTGCTGACCTGGACAAAAATTGTTAATTATGATCCTGAAAATGTAGTGAGTTCAGGCCTGAATTATCCTCAGCAGAAAGTGATTTCGCTAGGTATGAACCTTACCTTTTAATCCACTGATAACTAATATACTCATGCGGGCAATTACATACCATTTTTTATCAAAAATAGCGGTGCTGCTGCCGCTAGCCTTAGCCACTTCGTGCAGCAACTATTTGGATGTCATTCCCTCGGATCAGGTTTCTGATGGTAATGCCTGGGAAACAACAGGGAATGCAGACCTGTTTTTAAATGATATCTACGGATCGATATCGGGGCCTTTCGCTACCAATGATCCCGACGAGGGCTTTTCAGATAATACCATGCGGGGTTCTTCGTCAGGTTATAGTTTTACAACCTATGCCAAATCCAGCTATACTTCCGGATCTGTACGGGATGACTGGAGCACTAATTATCTCAAAATCCGTAAGTGCAATATATTTATAGAAAAGGTTACGGCATCTGCTTTGGCTGATGACTGGAAAAAAAAGAGAATTGCTGAAACGCGCTATTTAAGGGCATATTTTTACCAGATTTTATGGACACGCTACGGAGGAGTCCCTATTATTACCGAGTCGTTGAACCAGGCCGAACAGGGCGATGCTATTTTCAGGACCCGTAATACTTCGGATGAAACATTTAAATTCATTACAGACGAATGTGCTTCACTGGCGGCTGACTTACCGCTTATTGCTGAAACCGGAAGAGCAAGCCGGGGTGCTGCCCTTACACTGAAAGGATGGTGTGAATTATTTCAGGCGAGTCCTTTAAAGAATCCGCTAAATGATAAATCAAGATGGGCAGTTGCAGCGGCCACAAATAAGCAGGTTATGGATCTGAAAATCTATGACTTGTTCCCTGATCTGGAATCAATGTTTTACGAAGAAAAAAATAACAATATCGAGGTCATATTTGATAAAGCTTATTTGGGAGGAACCTCACTGGGGTCCAGTAAAGAGGGTTTACAGGCGGCTTGGACTGTTGGAGGCACCCAGCGGTCATATAGTGCCCCCAACCCGACACAGGAACTGGTTGATTCTTATTTTATGGCCAATGGCTTGCCAATCACGGATCCTGCTTCGGGATATGATCCTCAAAACCCCTATTTGAACCGGGAAAAAAGATTCTATCAATCCATTGTTTATGACGGCTGCACATGGCTGGGCTACGAAATGCAGATGTGGATTGGTTCAGGTTCTGCCAATACACTGGATTTATCCAGTGCCAACGAGGCAACCAATACAGGATATTACATCCGGAAGGGACTGAATCCAAAGTATGAATTTGCGAACGGTTACCAAAACCTTAGCAGTGCGCATTTTATTATTTTCAGATATGCAGAAGTTCTGCTGAGTTATGCAGAAGCTAAAAACGAGGAATCAGGCCCGGATGAATCTGTTTATACTGCGGTGAATAAAGTAAGGGCACGTTCGGGTTTACCAGCTTTGAAATCTGGTTTGAGCCAGGCACAAATGCGCATCTTTATACAACAGGAGAGAAGAGTGGAACTTGCTTTTGAAGAGAAACGCTGGACTGACCTTCTCAGGCTCAAGACTGCTGAAATCAGTTTGAACGGATCTTCTCATGCCATGAAAATCGTTAAAGAGGGAGACAAAAAGGTGTATTCTGTCATCATAGCACCGAATGGCGGCAGGTTGTTCTTTGCTGAAAGGAATTATTTATTACCCATTCCCCAGGCAGTGATTGATAAAAATACCAAGCTCAAACAGAATCCTAATTATTGATGAATTCGTAACTATAATCAGCTCAAAGAATAACAGGTTAATTTCTTTGGCGAAGCTATAGAATTAACCGGTTATATCAGCCCAATATTGAAGGCAGAAAGTTGAAAACGTTTATTTTTTTTATGCAAATTTTATGAATTCTTACAGCTCTTATTTTAGCCTGTTTCGTATGGATTATTTTGGTAAAATATGCCTTATTTTATTGGTAGTACTTACCCGGAATACATTGTTATATGCAAAGGTTGATCCTATTTTACGAACTCAGCTTTCCGACACGGTTCGGTTGTCGTCCTTTGACATGGACGTTACCCCTCCGGTAGGAAGCCATTTGGCTTATGATCCTGAAATTAATAAATGGGATCTTGGTTTACGGGCAAAAGGAATTATTTTATTTGGTTCAGGATTGCCAATCGTCATGTGTGCAGTGGACTGGCTCGGGATAGGAAATGAAGGGATGGATCAGTTTAGAAATGCGATATCCGCTGCTGCCGGAACTGTTCCTAATCGTGTTACGGTGAATGTGCTGCATCAGCATGATGCCCCCGGTTATGATCCCGGCGCTGAACAGGTTCTTCTGGAGGCAGGAATAGATCCGGCAATTATTCACCCAACCAATTTCGAAGGTACTTTTGCAAGAGAATGTATCCGGCAGCTGACCATTGCAGTGCGTAATTCTCTTGGCAAATCCCAGCCCGTTACACATATCGGTTTGGGTAAATCGAAGGTATTCAAAGTCGCGTCTAACAGAAATATTTACGATGCTTCCGGCAAAGTGCGGTTGACGCGTATGTCCACCACAAAGGATTCGCTGGTGCGTGCCGAACCGGAGGGATTGATTGATCCTGAACTGTCGCTGATAAGTTTTTGGAATAATGATAAACCGGTTGCTGTACTGAGCTATTACGCAACGCATCCGCAAAGTTATTATCGGACCGGCGTTGTGAATCCGGATTTTCCCGGTGTGGCCCGTTTTTACCGCCAGCTGGCAGAACCCGATGCGATCCACATTCATTTTAATGGAGCGGGTGGAAATATTGCAGCCGGAAAGTATAACGACGGCTCGCATAAAAACCGCTTGATTTTTGCAGAACGGCTCGCCGAAGGTATGAAGCTCGCATGGGAATCGACCAAACGGGAGGTTGTCAAAGCGCAAGATATTGATTGGGTAGTAGAACCGGTCGTTTTGCCGCCAGCCAAATATCTGTTTAAAATGCAGAAAGAATTATTGCTGACTAATGAACTACTAAAAAAAAATAATGGAAACGCGGAAAAGATGGCCTGGCTGCGTAGAAGCGAAAGTGGAAATAAAATAGATTTGGGCTGTCTGAAGATAAAAAATGCCAGAATACTTTATATGCCCGGCGAACTTTTTGTTGAATATCAGCTTGCTGCAAAGGCCCAGCGGCCTGACTTATTTGTGGCTATGGCCGCTTATGGCGATATGGGACCAGGCTACATTGGCACGGCTGATGCGTATAAAAGAGGAGGATATGAAGTAAGCGAACTGGGTTCGAATGTGGCTCCCGAAGTGGAAGTTGTGCTGATGAAAGCAATGAAGGTTTTATTACAAAAATGATGGAAAAGTATGAAAGGAGACCTAATTTAATATTAAATTTTACAATTGGGCTCCTTTTTCAATTGCGAACAGTCAAAGAATTAATTTAAAATGATGACTATATTTTCAAAGAACAGACTTGATTTTTTTGTTTTATCAGTCTTTCTGTTTTTATATTTTCCCGGTTTTGCACAGCGTTATGTAAAAGGCCTTTCCCCGCAGGAATCAATGAAGACATTTCAGCTTCAGGAAGGATTTGGGATAGAACCATTTGTTACAGAACCTGACGTATTGTTGCCGGTTGACATGGTTTTTGACGAACATGGAAACGTGTATGTGGTAGAAATGGGGGATTATCCTTATGATGCCAAACCTGGTAATTTTAAGGGCAGGATACGTTTGCTGAAAGATACAAACGGCGACGGGAAGATTGATAAATCCTATGTTTTTGCAGAAGAATTGCCCAGCGCCACTTCTGTTTTGCCTTGGAAAGGAGGACTTATTGTTACCGCTGCGCCTGATATTTTATATCTGAAAGATACAAACGGGGATTTTAAAGCGGATGTAAAAGAGATACTTTTCACAGGCTTTTTTGCAAAGAATTCTGAGGCCCAGATCACCAGTCTTCGCTTCGGGGTCGATAACTGGATATATGCCAATAACCACGGACAAGGCGGCCAAATTACCTCTAAACGAAATCCTGGTGCTGCTGCTCTGGATGTTAGCGGAGGTGATTTTCGCTTTCGGTTGGATCGTGGGTTGTTTGAAGTTGAATCAGGTTCAGGGCAATTTGGTTTAGCCCTGGATGACTGGGGGCATCGTTTTGTAACTCAAAACACGCTTCATATACAGCAGTCGCCCATCGCGTCCCGCTACATTCACCGACACAATTTCATGCCCACTTACCGTTCTGAAACCAATATTTCGGATCACGAACTTGTCATGTTCCAAAAGTCGGAAACACCTTACTGGCGGCAGCAAAGAAGCAACCGGCGCCAGGCAAAATATGATTCATTGAAATCAGGTTATAAAGAATATGCCCGTGACCATTTCACGGGAGCGTCGGGTGGTACTTTCTATGGCGGTGATGGTTTTGGCGCATCTTTTTACGGTTCCATATTTACAGGAGATGTGTCAGGAAATCTGGTCCACCGTGACGTTTTAAAGTCAGTTTCCGGCCAGCCAGTCTACCTGGCATCAAGGGACGACAAGGAAAAAGATCATGAATTTCTGGCCGCTACCGATACCTGGTTTCGTCCGGCAAATTTCACGGTTGGCCCCGATGGTTATCTCTACATTGTGGATATGTACCGGCAGCACATAGAAACGCCGGTTTCAATTCCCGAAGATTTGAAATCGGACATGGATTTTACCAACGGGGATAAGTATGGCAGAATCTGGCGCGTGTTTCCCACAAACGGACAGAAACGTGATGTCCAACTTCCTGATCTAAGTGCCAAAAAATCAGAAGAATTGGTAGCCTTACTATCAAATCCCAACCAATGGTGGCGACTCACTGTGCAGCGTATGTTGCTGGAAAGGCAGGACATGAGCATGGTTGCATTGCTGAAAAAAACTTTCACTGAAAGCAAGAATGCAAGAGGCCGCCTGCACATATTTTACGTTTTGGAAGGATTAAATTCTCTGGATGAGGAAATTGTAAAAAAAGCATTAAACGATACCGAACCAGGTGTTCGCGAACATGGTTTGGTGCTTGCAGAAAAATACCCGCAATACCTTCCTAAAATCATCAAACTAACAGAAGATGTGTCTCCTCAGGTGGCTTTTCAGGCGACGCTCAGTCTGGGACAATTTTCAGAAAAAGAGGTTCTGCCGATTTTGGTAAATATTGCCGAAAAACAGGCAGAAAATGCATCCTACAGACTGGCCATATTAAGTTCAAATCAGGGCTCTTCGGCTGACTTTCCGGAACTTTTGCTAAGCAGAGGAGTATTTTTTAATAAAAGCTCGGAAGGGAAATTGAAATTCATAGAAGACTTCGCCTTTGTGGCCGGATCCCGTAATGGTAAAAATGAAATCAGCAGTTTGATTTCTATTTTATCCAAAACTGAAAAAAACTGGCAAATCGCAGGTTTGAACGGGTTGACCAAAGGAATTAAAAGATCAAAAAATAAAAAAGAAGCGGATAAAAGCATTGTAAAAGGTCTTCAGAAACTCGAAGAGGGAGCCAGTGAGGATGTGAAAAAGGCCATTACGGGAGTGAGGAATTCACTGGCAATTTAATTCGGCACCCGCACGATTTTCGAATCGGGAAGGGGACGAAGCTTTTTTTTATTAAGTAACAGTTTGAAAATATGACAAAGGAAATTGAACGCAGGAAGTTCCTGCAACACTGTTTTGGACTGAGTTTAATGGTTTCAACAGGCGGGTTTTTGCTAAGCAGTTGTGCAGGAAGAAAAAAAACAGTGGCCAACAAAAATACAAGTCCTGTCGCAAAGGTCAATCCCTGTGAGGATCTTACCGGAGTTGATGCTGTTGATGTAGAAAAGAGAAAGGCATTGGGATACGTCGGCCTGTCACCGATTCAGGACAAACAATGCGGCAATTGCAAACTTTGGATACCGGTTAAAGATGGGAAAGAATGCGGCGGATGTCTACTCTTTGCCGGACCTGTTTCAGAAGACGGACATTGCACTTACTGGGCTCCCCAGGTTTAAGAATGTTTTGATAATCGGTTTGAAATGAATATTAGCATAAAAAATGAAACAATGTATAAAACCGGATTTCTTGTAGCGCTTTTGTTTTCGATAACGCATTTAACAATTGCCGGTCAAATTCGGGTCGGCGTTTTTAATGTCGATGCCACGCCGCCGGTTGGCAGTCCGGTCGCTTACGCAATTGCCCGGTCAGTTACCGATCCGCTAAGTGCACGCGGGATCGTGATCTTATCAGACCAAAAACCGATTGTATTGTGCGCGGTTGACTGGATTGGTATTTCCAACGAAGGGCAGGATGTGTGGCGAAAACAATTAGCTCAGGCCGCCAACACAACAATTGACCGGGTTTCTGTTCATGTGCTTCACCAGCATGACGGTGTAAGATGTGATTTTACTATTGAAAAAATATTAGAGCAATATGGTCTGGGCGGCACCAGCATAGATAATCCCTTTGTTTCAAAAGTGATAAATAACGTAGCGGCGGCTGTAACCGAGGCAATTAAAAATGCACAGCCAGTAACCCATATTGGTTTCGGACAGGCAAAAGTTGATAGCGTAGCATCCAACCGGAGAATTTTAGGGCCTGACGGGAAGGTGGCTATTATTCGGTGGAGCAGTTCGAAAGATCCTGCTGCAATTACTGCTCCGGAAGGCCTGATAGATCCCTGGCTGAAAAGTGTCAGTCTTTGGAATGGAGATAAGCCCATCGTAGTCATGTCCTATTACACAACCCATCCGCAAAGTTATTATGGAAAAGGCGATGTTACCTGTGAATTTATAGGCATTGCCCGCAATGCAAGAGAAAAGTCTTTAAACGGAGTACCGCATATTAATTTTAACGGGGCCAGCGGCAACATTTCGGCCGGAAAATACAACGACGGTTCTGTCCCAATGCGTCCTGTACTTGCTGCCAGGGTAGAAATTGCCATGAAAAAAGCCTGGGATTCGACCAAAAAGAGGCGAATTACCTCTGACGAGATGTCGTGGAAAAATGTAGGGATTATTCTTCCTTTGGGCAAAAATATTATAGAAGAGGATTTGAGAAAACGCTTGTCAGATCAAAAGGCAACTCTTTCCGAGCGATACCGTGCGGCTGAAAAGCTGGCTTGGTATCAGCGATCAATGGACAAAACAGCAGTTAATATTTCTTCCCTGCGATTGGGTAAAGTTTGGCTGCTCAATGTTCCCGGCGAGCTGTTTGTGGAATATCAGCTGGCCGCCCAAAAGCTGAGGCCCAGCGGAGAATATGTTTGTACCGCGGCTTATGAAGAATATGGGCCAGGTTATATCGGCACCAAAATCGCTTATTCTCAGGGTGGCTACGAAACCGGCGACATTGTTTCCGGTGTTGCACCTGAGGTGGAAGAAGTGCTTGCAAAAGCAATAGAGCAGGTTTTGAAAAGATGAACAGACGAGATTTTATCAAAAGCGCTGCTATTTTGACTTCTTTAAATGAACTTTCATTAAAACTTCCCATGTACAGATCCTTGAAATCGATCCGGGTTGAAACGACCAATTCTAACTTTGAAAGAGAGTCTTTACTGAAACCTTTTGGATTTAAGGGAGGCTATCTGACGGAACTTTGGCAAACTGCTTCCCAACTCCGTTCGGGATCAAGCAGCTGCATTGGAATTGGTACTCAAAGTGTTCTTTATGGCGATGCAGATCTCTTCTCGCATTACTCAGAAGTGGGAGGGAATGCACTGATGTATGCAGTTACTGAACGGGCCTTGCAGCTGGTGAAAAGAACATCATTTGAGACGCCTATTGGCCTGCAGGATAATATTTTGCCTGAACTGAAAAAAGAGGCTGTGCACATTACAGGAAGTGATCAGTTGAATGTCAATTTCGTATTTAACTCTCTGATCAGCGTTGATAATGCCGCATGGTTATTATATGCTTCCGAGAACCGGTTTGAAAATTTTGATGAAATGATACCTGTTGATTACAGAGAAGCACTTTCAGCGCGTAACAAGAAGGTTGGGGTCATGTTCCAGGTTTCCTACGGAATGACTGAACAAGACGTGACTGAGGCTGTTGACCAGGGGTATTTTATTATTAAGATAAAAACGGGTCAGCCTGGAAGTCAGGCGGAAATGCTGGAAAAAGATAAGGCAAGAATGGGAGCAATACACCGTTTGCTGAAAAACAGGACTACTTCTCAAACGCAGGATGGCAAACTTATTTACACACTGGACGCCAATGGGCGGTACGAAAAAAAGGAAACACTTTTGAAATTGCTTGATCATGCTGAGAAAATAGGAGCATTGGGCCAAATACTTTTTGTGGAAGAACCCCTTTCTGAAACTAACAATGAAAGTGTTGCCGGAATTGGTGTACGAATGGCTGCTGATGAAAGTATCCATACCGAATTGGACGCTGTTAAACGTCTGGAACAGGGGTATGGGGCATTTGTTCTGAAGGGTATTGCCAAATCTTTAAGCCAGTCCATGAAAATAGCCAAACTGGCATATGAGCGGAATGTGCCTTGTATTTGTGCCGATCTTACGGTAAATCCAATCCTGATTGACTGGAACAAAAACCTTGCAGCGCGTTTGCAGCCTTTTCCTGGTTTGGAAATGGGCATGATCGAAACCAATGGAAATATGAATTATGCAAATTGGCAGAAAATGCTTGGTTATCATCCGTTGGCCGGAGCCTCATGGACACAGGTTCGTAATGGCGTTTTTGAGCTTGACGATGACTATTATTCCAGTAGCGGAGGAATTCTCACTCCGTCAAAACATTATATTAAGATGTTTCAGTGACGGGGAAATATACGGCAAGATGGCTATGCATACCTTTTCTGAATTCGTCCGGCGTCCCATTTTTTAGTAGTAAGAACAAGTCATAGTGAGTTACCGGATTAATTGTTTCAGTAAAAATTTCCGGATTAGAATATTCTTTAAAGACATGATCAAAAATAGGCATTAGTAAAGTTTGAAACCGCTTAAATGTTTCATTTCCGGTCATATGATAGAGTTTTCCATGGAAGGCAACTTCTTCCTCTTTGGAGGCGACTAATGGACTTGCCTGTCTATTTATGATTGCTTCGAGCTCTGCTAAATCTTTATCGGTTTTACGGGCAAAAAGAAACTCAGCGATTCCCATTTCCATGATCAGCCGAAGCTCAAATATTTCATTCAAACTATCCCGGCCAAGTATGAACGGATTAAGTACCTTTTCCATGCCAGTAAAAAGATCAGGCTGCGTCATGACCATTCCTTTTCTTGGCCTGGCTTCAATCATTCCGAGCATTCGTAAGCGGCTCAATGCCTCGCGTACAACGTTTCTACTAACGTTGAGTTTCTTGGCCATATCCAGTTCATTGGGAATTGCATCACCCGGTTTGAATTTATTCTCAGTAAAATATTGCCGAAGAATCGTTTCTACTCTGTCTGTCAGCGACAAGCTTTCCATGGGTTTAAGCGCGCCGTTTTTTTTGCCTGTCATTGAATTTTTTTGGTTGCAAGGTAAGGTAAAGTTTAAAAAATAATGAAAGAATCAGCTCTAATTATTTTTTAAATACAATTGCTTTTATACTTAAATATTATTTATATATTTGTCCTACAAATAAAATTATAAATTTCTTATTATAAATCGCAATCCCATACTGCGGAATGAAAGTTGTCAGGATCCTCTGTTTTTTATCAATGCTGTTTGCCAGTGATGTTGTTGCACAACATGACCCGGAGGCTATCAAGCGTGTTGTTCTGGATATAAAATCAAAGGAAAATAATCCACGAAACAGTGAAGGAGATTTTATCACATTGAGGGACGGACGGATTATGTTTCTGTATTCACGTTACAGCGGCTCATCTTCGGGTGATTTTTCGCCAGCGGACCTGTCGGCACGTTTTTCATCTGATGGTGGTGAAACCTGGACAGACAGAGACACGGTGGTTGTGAAAAACGAAGGCAAAATGAATATCATGTCGGTATCGCTTCTGCGAATGGCGAATGGTCAGATTGCGATGATTTATGCCCGCAAAAATTCGCTCGACGACTGTATTCCTTTCATACGGATTTCAAAAGATGAAGCAAAAACGTGGGGTGAACCAAAGCCCTGCATAACCAATGAAAAAGGATATTTTGTTGTAAATAATAGTAGGGTCAAACTGCTGCGCAACGGAAGAATATTGGTGCCTGTTTCCCGGCACAAAACTGCCGGAAGTAAATGGAATAACCGTGGAACTATAAGATGTTATTACTCAGATGATAATGGAATAATCTGGAAATCAGGCCAGTCGGTGCCAAATCCGGATAGCGTGATTACGCAGGAGCCCGGTGTTGTTGAGCTTAAAAACGGCGAAATTATGATGAACATCCGTGCCAATGGCGGAGTCCAGTATCTTTCTTTTTCAAAGGATAACGCACAGTCATGGAGCCCGGTAGTGCCAGGTACCATTCCGTCGCCCATATCGCCTGCTACCATTGCCCGAATTCCTGCTTCTGGAGATTTAATCCTGATTTGGAACAACAATGGTTTAAAAGGAGAAGGTTATTTTAAAAGCAAACGCACGCCGCTCACAATGGCTGTTTCCAAAGATGAAGGTAAAACCTGGCAGCACAGGAAAATTCTTGAGAAAGATCCGGATGGCTCATTTTGTTACACTGCTGTTCATTTTTTTAAGGATTATGTATTGTTAGGTTACGGAATGGGGGCAGGATTGGAGAATTGTCGCATCGTACGGATAAAGCTGACAGACATTTACAATTAAACAGGGCTGCAAACCGATGGATTTTTTCTGCCGGTAAACCAGGTAAAATAGAGATAAATGCGTACTGAAAAAGTAGTTATTCTGACCGGAGCGGCCGGAGGTATCGGCATTGCCACGGCTAATAAATTTGCAGAGAAAGGCTATAAAATGGCGCTTTGTGATATTGATAAAACCGGTTTAAGCATTTTGTCAGAATCTTTGGTACAAAAGTACGGAACCGAATGCCTGCTATTGCAGGGCGATCTTTCGGATGATTTTTATCTGGAAAGTATAGCAAGGAAAACAGAGGAAAAGTGGGGTAGGATAGATGTTTTGGTCAATAATGCTGCTTGGAGAACGATAGAAACTTTACGGACAATACAAATAAATACCTGGGGAAAGACGCTGAAAATCTGCCTGACTGCTCCTTTATTTTTAACCAAATGGGTTGCTTTGGTGATGGAGCAAAAGCAAACCGGAGGTGTCATTATTAACGTCACAAGTATCATGTCGGAACGTCCATCTGGAACCAGTCCGGCATATATTGCTGCCAAAGGAGCTTTGGAAAGTCTGACCCGGGAATCGGCAATAACCTATGGACGCAGCGGAATTCGTGTGGTGGGTGTGGCGCCAGGTTTTATTGAAACCGAACTTAGTAATGATTATACAAGTCCGGATGGAAACAATATCAGCGACCGCATCATTCAGGAAATTACAGATTACACGCCACTCGGGAGAGGAGGAAAATCCAGTGAAGTCGCGGAAGCTATTTTTTGGTTAAGTTCAGATTCGGCCTCCTACATTACCGGTACAACCATATTGGTCGATGGCGGTTTTAAACCGAATTTCAGTAAATATTCTATTAAAAAACAACAGTTCCCTGACGAGTTTTGAAAACAATCTGGAAATACGAATCTTTTTTACCGGATGTCCCTGAACAGTATCGCCTGTCACTGGGAGAGGGCGATACGCCATTGATAAAATCAGGATTTATTGGTAATGAATTGGGTTTGAGTAATTTGTATTTCAAACTGGAAAACCTAAATCCCACTGGCTCTTATAAAGACAGGTTTGCAGCCGTATTGGTCAGTGAAATGAGGGCGGCCGGGCAAAAAGTCTGCATTGCTACATCGAGCGGAAATACCGGTGCTGCGTTGTCTGCCTATTGTGCAGCCGCGGGTATCACTTGCATGCTGGTGGTAGTCGACGGCGCCCCAGAATCAAAAGTGAAGCAAATGCAGTTGTATGGGGCACAGATTTTGATGGTAAAGGATTTTGGGAAAAATGCTGAAACGACTAGCAAGGTCTTTGATGATCTTGAAAAAATATGCTCTTCCAGACAATTGCCTCTGCCAATCAGCGCCTATCGATACTGTCCTTCGGCTATGCAAGGCGTGGAAACAATCGTATACGAAATACAGGAAATGCTTCCTGACGGAGTCGATCAAATTTTTGTTCCTGCGGGTGGCGGCGGTCTTACTTTGGCGATAACTAAAGGTGTTTTCTCATCTTCATTTAACATTAAAGTGAATTGTGTCCAGCCCGAGGGAAATGATACAATTGCTTCTGCATTGAGAAAAGGGGAAATGAAGGCAAAATCTGTAAGTGCTTCTTTTACAGCAGTAAGTGGTTTGCAAGTGGCAAATGTTATTGACGGAGATCAGGTTATTAACAACTGCCGCAAGCTTGGTGGGAATGGTTATGTTGTCAATGATCCGGATGTTTTTAAGTGGCAAAAAATGCTGGCCCGGAAAGAAGGTATTTTCTGCGAACCGGCAGGAGCAGTGGCATTAGCCGGATTGGCGGATGCGATTGCACGAAAAGAAATCGGGAAAAATGAAACGGTTGTTTGCCTGGTAACAGGGAGCGGTTTCAAAGATATGATGTCCGTGGACCGGAATTTCGAATTGCCTGAGGTTAAGACTTTAAGCCGGGAAAACTGCATTTCAACCATTGAAGAATGCTTGTAAAAGATATGCGTGAAGAGGCAGCATTTACTTTGTAAAAAATTTAAGGATGATATTTTACTATGAATAAAATGGCAGGTGAAATGAATCCGAAATCAAATATTTATCCCTGGATCATTGTAGCGCTGCTTTGCGTGGTGGGCTGTCTCAATTACCTGGACCGGACGATGATCACTACCATGCGGGGATCAATTTTGCATTCCATACCGATGACCGACGCGCAGTTTGGTTTGCTGACTTCGCTTTTCCTTTGGGTTTATGGCTTGCTAAGTCCGCTGGCAGGTTTTCTTGCCGACCGCTTTAATCGCAGCCGGGTAATAATCGGCAGTTTATTTGTCTGGTCGGTAGTTACCTGGTTTACTGCCCACGCCACCACGTTTGAAGAATTATTATGGACGCGTGCGCTGATGGGAGTAAGTGAAGCGTGTTATATTCCCGCAGCCCTTGCGCTCATTACCGACTATCACCGCGGGAGCACCCGTTCACTCGCCACCGGTATCCACATGGGCGGAATTATGGTTGGCCAGAGTCTGGGGTTTATCGGTGGCTGGCTTGCAGAGGATCGTACCTGGAATTTCGCTTTTAACATATTTGGAGGAATTGGAATGATCTACTCTTTGGTTCTTCTTTTTACACTTCGTGACAGAAAAGAGGGTGTTCAGGAAAAGATTGCCATAAAAGACCTACCGGTTATCAGTTTTAAAAATGCGATTACAGATTTGTTCAAAAACAGATCTTACCTTTTGGCAATGGGTTTTTGGGGTTTGGGTGGTATGGTCAGCTGGATGGTTGTGGGCTGGCTTCCAACGTATTATAAAGAGCATTTTAATCTTTCACAGACAATAGCTGGTATGTATGCGACAGGTTATTTTCATACTGCATCATTACTTGGCGTTTTAACAGGAGGATACCTTGCCGACCGGTGGAGCCGCAGCTTTCCCAGAGCCCGGATTATGGTGCCCGTAATCGGCCTTATCGTAGCAGCTCCCGGAATATTTATTGCCAGCAGCACCACTATTTTAGGCGTTGCAGTGGTGTGTTTTATGATCTATGCTTTTACACGTACATTCCTGGATGCCAATATGATGCCTATTCTTTGCATGATCGTAAATCCCAGATACAGGGCAACCGGTTATGGTGTGCTGAACATGATTTCCTGTATTATCGGAGGGTTGGGATTGTATGCCGCTGGCGCCTTGAGAGATGCTGAAATTAATCTGGAAAGAATGTTTCAGATAGCTGCGGTCAGCTTACTTGTATGTGCCGGATTGTTGTACTTCGTCAGACAGGATGAGGAGCGTGTTTAGTTTACAGGTGCTTATTTGGAAAAACGTAAAACGTAAAAAGTAGAAAGTAAAAAGTTGCCAGGTCAGATTATTAGTTGTTTTGATCTGTATAAGTATATAAAAACCGTGTCTTTGTGCCTTTGTGACAAATCCACCCTAGTCAAAATCAGTAAAAAACTTAAACCATATTGTTACTTTTTCAAAAATGGATTTAGAAAAATTAAAAGACCAGCTCTATGTTGCCGTTTTGTCGGACGTACTGGATAAGATGGGTTACACCCGGCAGGCTACAAGAATTGCTTTTTTTTCCTACACTGGTATTTCGAAGATCATCGGGCGATGTAAAACGACGCTTTGGATGGATATGTTTGATGTGGATCCGAATCCTTATGAGATGGAATTACGGGCAGTGGATTCCTGTCAGCCAGGCGACGTTCTTATTGCTGCTGCGGGAGGTTCAACCCGTTCAGGAATATGGGGAGAATTGCTTTCGACCGCTGCCGGAAACAGAGGCTGTACCGGTGTGATTGTGTACGGTGGTGTCAGGGACATTGACAAAATGAGAGACATGAAATTTCCGGTTTTCGCGACTTCAAAAAATCCTTATGACAGTCAGAACAGACAACGTGTTGTGGATATGGATGTTACCGTGGAAATAGATGGTGTGAAGTTTCGGCCGGGCGATATTGTAATGGCCGATGAAGACGGTATTGTGGTAATTCCCAAAGAAGTGGAAGCGGAAGTGATCGAAGCTGCTTTGCAAAAAATAAATGCTGAAAACATCACACGCGATGCGATCAAAAATGGAATGAAAGCAGAGGAAGCTTATCAAAAATACGGCGTATTATGAGCAAGAAAATTATAATTAACGGAGGAAATATTCCGAAAAGCACATTACCTTTTTCCCCGGGAATTATCTCCGGCGATTATCTTTTTGTATCGGGCCAAGCCTCTGTTGATGATCAGGGAAATTTTGTTGACGATACTTTTGAAGGAGAATGCAGGCGTTCTTTCGATAATCTTAAAAGGATTGTGGAAGCAGCCGGCGCCAGTCTGGATGAGGCGGTTCAGGTAAGGAATTATGTTGGGAAACAGGAATACCTTTCCGAGTTTAATGCCATTTACAGAGAATATTTCAAAGAACCTTTTCCTGCCCGTACAACGCTTATCGGCTGCCTGGGAGAACTGTTGAAATTTGAAGTGGATGCAGTGATTTATGTAGGAAAGTAAGATCAGGTTTTCATATTTAAAGTTAATAATATGGCAATAAAACCGGTGCTCAAAAAACGTATCGCACTTCTTGGTATTTATCATGAAACCAACACTTTTATCGAAACGTCCACAACTTTGGATGATTTCAATAATGGCTATTGGCTTGTAGGAAATGCGATAAGGACGGAATATGAAGGTGCAAATCATGAAATAAGCGGTGTTATAGATCTCATTGACAGCAGCTTTGACATGGAACTGGTTCCGGTTTTGTATGCCTCGGCGATTCCCGGCGGGCTGATTCAAAAGGAAACTTATGAATTTATCCTGAATCAAATGATGCTGACACTTGACGGGGTGCTTCCTGTTGACGGTTGTATTGTAGTGCCTCACGGAGCCGGAGTTGCAGAATCTTATGCTGATATGGACGGCCATTGGCTTACATTATTAAGAAATAAATTGGGAACAAAAATTCCTGTTACCGGTACATTGGATCCGCACGCCAATGTGAGTCATGCCATGGTTGCTGCTACGGACGCGCTGGTAGCTTACAGTACCAATCCGCACATTGATCAGTTTGAAACGGGGCGGCGTGCAGCAACCATTATGGCAGAAATATTAAGAGGAAATATATCGCCGGTGCAGCAATTGATACAGCTTCCGCTGGCGATCAGCATTGAGCAGCAGTATACTTCTCAAGAGCCATGTAAAAGTTTATATGCTTATGTAAAAGATTTGAAGGATCAATATAAACTGCTTTCTATCAGTGTGCTGCTTGGATTTCCCTATGCCGATGTTGCTGAAATGGGCTCTGCCTTTATTATCATTGGTGATAAAAAAACGACATCGGAAAGCGGAGAATTTCTTGCTGAAATGGGAAGTAAGCTCCATGCATACATGCTTGCCAGAAAGGAAGATTTTAATGGCAGAAAAAATGAGATAGAAACGCTTGTCGATTCGCTGTCAACGATTCCCAAGCCGGTACTAATGCTGGATATGGGAGACAATGTGGGCGCGGGATCAGCCGGAAACAGCACGTATCTTTTGGAATTTCTGGAAGGGCAGAACATCAGTAAAATATTTATTTGCATTCATGATCCATTGGCCATTGAGCAGGCTTGCAAACATCAACAGGGAGATTCTTTTGAACTAAAAATGGGTGAAAAAGGGTACAAATCTATGGTTTTACTCAAACAAATTTCCAACGGAATTTTTACTGAGGACACGCCGAAACACGGTGGCTTTGTAAATTATGACATGGGAATCACTGCCATTGTGGCGACAGCCAAAGGCAACACAATTATGCTCACAACAAAGCGGACTCCTCCATATAGTCTGCGGCAAATGACAGCTTTTGGCATTGAACCCGAATCTTTTGATATCATCATAGCCAAAGGTGTAAATGCTCCAATTGCCGCTTATGCGCCGGTCTGCCCAACCATTATGCAGGTAAATACACCCGGCGTAACGCAGGCCGACATGACTTTATTTAAATACAAAAACAGGCGAAAACCAATGTTTCCATTTGAATGGTTTTAAATGAAAATTTAGTTTTATATTACTGATTGTAAGTATTTTAAATATTTATTTTAATGCCTTTAATGATGAAAAACTATTCCGTTAAGAAACTCATCGATTTGCCTTTTTATACAGAAGGACCTTCGGTGGATCGTGACGGAAATTTTTTCTTTTCAACATTAACGGGAGGTTTTATTGGAAAAATTGATAAAGAAGGAAAGTATACAAAATGGGCAACGGGAAGCTGTCCAAATGGTCAGGTAATTTTGCCGGATCATGAGCATTGGTCCTGCGACAGCAAGCAGGCTGGTATCAGTCGTTATGATGCTTCGGGAAAATTTACGGGTTATATTATTCAGTACCAATGGGCAGGGTTTTCCGTCAGTTCACCCAATGATTTAGTAATTGACAAGCATCAGAATTTATACTTTACGGATTCCATCAGACACGAAGGAAAAGTGTTTTTTAAAGGACACGAAGGAAAAGAATTGTTGGTTGCCGGTAACATCGATTATGCAAATGGACTGGCACTTTCACCGGATGAAAAATATTTATATGTGGCGGAAAGCTATCAAAACCGGATCCTTGTGATTGAACTTAGCGAACCTGGCATTGCTAAAAACAAGCCAGAAGTTTTCGCCCGGCTTCCTTGTCATCTATCAGGAAAAATAACGGACAATCTTCCCGACGGGTTGGCTGTGGATGCTGACGGAAAATTATGGGTCGCTCATTATGGAATGGGTGCCATACAGATTTTGAGTTCTGATGGTAATTTGCTTTTTACTATTGATACGGTTCTTCCACTAACCAGCAATCTGTGTTTTGTGGAAGAAAACGGTTCATGCCAGGTTTTACTGGTAACGGGAGGATATGACGAGCCAGGCCCGGGAGCTGTTCTCTTGATTACTGTTGATCATTGAATATGTCTTAAATGCGCTCCAAAAAAATGATAAATTATTCTCACAGTTTGCTATTGATTTTTATGATGATAATTTCAGAAACGAAGGCTCAGCAAACAATTCACTGGACTCAGCTGCCGCCGCTTCCAACAGAAAAAGGCTGGGCAGGAATGTATGCAGGGGTAAGTCATCACACGCTGATTGCAATGGGAGGAGCCAACTTTCCTGATAAATATCCCTGGGCAGGTGGCAAAAAAAAATGGTATGATGAAATCTACGTGTTTCAAAATGGTAAAAATTGGATAAAGGCAAATGAAAAACTAACAGAGCCTTCGGGTTATGGAGTTACCGTTTCGTATGATGATAAAATTATTTTGATCGGGGGAAATAATGAGAACGGGCACCTCAGTCAGGTAACGGGTTTGGAATGGGACGGGATGAAATTCCTGAAATTAGATTATCCACAGCTACCCGTTCCACTGGCTAATATGGCGGGTACCCTCGTTGATGATATCATTGTCATTTTTGGAGGAAGCAGTTCTTCCTCAGGAAGTGCATTGAAAAAATGCTTTGCGCTTGATATGAAAGATATGTCTGCCGGTTGGTTTGAACTGGATGCCTGGCCTGGGCCGGAACGTGTGTTTCCGGTTTGTACTTTTTATCAGGGCCAATGTTATTTGTTTGGCGGGGAAACGACAGCAATTAATTCCAAAGGTGTAAAATACAGACACATCCTTTCGGACAGTTACCGGCTGACTTTGCATAAAAGGGATGGGAAATGGAAAAGCGAATGGCAAAAGCTGGCACCCATGCCCAAAGGAATATCGGCCGCGGGTACTGTGTTACCCATATTGAATAATGACCGATTTCTTTTTTGGGGTGGGATCGATCCGATTACTGCTTTGTACAAAAATCCTGAAACACACCTGGGCATTACACAAAGTTTGCTTTACTATTTTCCCGAAACGGATCGCTGGGAATATGCCGGCGAGCAAACTGAAATTTTGTCAAGAGTTACTTTGCCGGTTGTGTTCTGGAATAATCAGTGGGTGTACGTGAGCGGCGAAATAAAACCTGGAATACGGACGCCCACCGTGATAGGAATACAGTAGTTAAAAAATGAAACCGGCTGAAAAATAGATTTGCGTATATCCATAATAGTGATTATCAAAAAAGATCGTAAACGTCCCAGGTGAATTTTTTATCAAATCGTCAATCCAATGATATCAAATAGAATTTATAAGTTTTTTACTAACCGCAGATCAGCTATGATACAAAAAACGGTATTAAGAGCGAGTCTTTTTATAGCAGGTACTTTCTTTATGGGATCCATAGGAAAGGCACCGGATGAAGTTTCAGGGCTCAGTGTTCCGGAAGGTTTTACCATTGAAAGTGCGATTGCATCGGATTCAATTTCTTATCCAATGTTTGCCAGCTTCGACGGCAAAGGGCGCCTTTTTGTTTTTGAGTCTACTGAACCCAATATCATGGGAACTGTTAAAATGCTTGCGAATCCGTCCTATCACATCCGTCTTTTAGAAGACGTGGACGGCGATGGTAAGTTTGAAAAAAATCAGATTTTCGCAAGAAATATCCCTTTCCCGAAGGGCGGAGTCTTCTATCAGGGCAGTTTATATGTTAC
>NZ_SZVO01000020.1 GCF_005280585.1 Dyadobacter frigoris | reverse complement strand
ATATTTTTGAATGAATTTTTCATGGCTATTTATATTTAATGTTTTGTTGTAATTGTTTCCCTTATTGATGAATCAAAGATAGGGTGATGGCAGGTACTATGTATAACAAAGTACACGAATGGATGCTTTTCAGTGATAAGTGGTATTGGGAATAAATGAGCAATTAAACGGTTAAAAGGGGTTGTTGAGGTTTTGTGAAAATAATGGTCTGAACTATGTTCAATCTTAAAAAAGCGGTTTGAGGAGAAGCTTGTTACGTAAATTATATCGGCCATACCTACGGCATTTTGTGATCGCAGAGATTGCGGCTAATCCCTGGATTGAAATCCAGGGTTACGATATCGGCCATGCCTGCGGCATTTTGTGAATGCGAATATTGCGCCAAATCCAGGGATTGAAATCCCTGGTTACCATATCGTACATGCCTATGGCATTTTATCTAGTGCTGTAAGCACGGCCGACATTGTAGCCAGGGAATTTATTCCCTGGGCCGGATTGGATTTATTCCCTGGAATCTATTTTAATCTTTTTCTACAAAATTCATATCCTTTGTAAATGTTTCTTCCAAAAAGTATAGTGCAATCAAAGCAATTATACTGGTAATAATTCCCAAAGTAAGTCCACTGTTGATTACTCCAAGATTGGGTTTGAACTGAACAAATAAAGCTGCCAGCGGAATTGTGGCGCCGCGGACAAAATTAGGAACGGTTGTCGCTACTGTTGCCCGTAAATTTGTACCGAAAAGTTCGGCTGCGATGGTGATGAATAATGTCCAGTAGCCATTACAAAATCCCAAAAACGCACAAACGATGTAAAAGGAAAAAGCATCTTGCAAGGGAATCAGCAGGTAGGTTATCATCATACAAAGAGAAAGTGTGATGAACAAACCAATTACCTTTTTGCGGCTTTTCAAATATTGACTTAATAACCCGCTTGCAATATCACCAAAAACCTGTCCGGAAAAAGCGAGCATAACAGCTTTGCCGGCATTAACGCCGACAATGCCTTTGGCATGGCCGAATTCCGGTGAAAATGTAATCAAGATACCAACGACAAACCAGATTGGAAGTCCAACCAGAATTGCCATCAGATATTTTTTGAATCGTTTACCATTTCCGATGATCATTAAAATGTTTCCCTGATCAACACTTTTCTCTTTTATTTTTTGAAACATACCTGATTCAAAAACATTGAATCTTAGTACCAAAAGTATCAGTCCCATTCCGCCACCGACAAAATAAGAAACTCTCCAGGCAAATAAATCAGCTACAAAATAGGCCAGAATAGCGCCCATAACACCCAGCGTAGCCACCAGCGTTGTTCCATATCCGCGAACTTCCTTTGGTAAAACTTCCGTAACCAGTGTAATTCCAGCGCCTAATTCCCCAGCCAAACCTACACCGGCTACAAAGCGTAAAATGGCATACTGATCAACCGAAGTGACAAAACCATTACTGATGTTTGCCAGGGAATACATGATAATGGAACCAAAAAGAACGGAAAGCCGTCCTTTTTTATCGGCAAGAATACCCCATAAAACCCCGCCAATCAGCATGCCGGCCATTTGGTAATTCAGCAATTTAATTCCCTGCGTTAACAATTGGTCGTCAGCTACATTCAATGCTTTCAGGCTAGGAACACGCACAACACTAAACAAAAATAAATCATACATATCCACCAGATAACCAAGTGCAGCAACGATAACCGGCACTTGCATAAGCTGTGATAACAAAGACGGACGGGATTGTGGAATGGCGGACATGGAACTTAGGGGTTAGCGATTGGGCGTTAGTTTGGATCATTTGAATATTCTGTTGTTAAGCATATCTGGAAGAGCCAATAATATATCGACGGGCCAAAGAGCTAATAGCTAACCGCTAATAGCTAACCGCTAATAGCTAACCGCTAAAAGCTAACGGATCCCTCACAGTCGGTCAATCAGCATTCCACCATCCACACCGATCACTTGCCCGGTGGAATATGGAAAATCGCCTCTTGTGAGTGATGCAACCGCTTTTCCAACATCTTCAGGCGTTCCCCAGCGTGGTTGCAATGCCATTCCGTTTTCGAAAAGTCCATTGTATTTTTCCTGAACTTTTGCGGTCATATCTGTCGCAATTACACCAGGGCGGATTTCAAAAACAGGAATGTTGTATTCTGCCATACGAACAGCAAAAAGTGCGCTGGTCATGGCTAATCCGGCTTTTGAAACACAATATTCTCCACGATTTATTGAAACGACCGTTGCCGAAATTGATGTAACAAAAATGATCGTTGCTTCAAATGCATGATTGTTCTGTTTTGCATGAGCCATTTTTTTTGCAACACTTTGGGTGAAAAAAAACGGCCCTTCCAGATTGATTGTCATTACTTCCTGATAATTTTCAGGAGTAGTTTCCAACAGATCCATTCTCACACGCGGGGCAATTCCTGCATTGTTGACCAGCAAATTTATTTGTCCGAAAAACTCATAAGCTTTTGAAATGATTTTCTCCCGGTCTTCTGCAATGGCAATACTTCCCTGACAGTAAAGTACATCCGCACCAAGCTGACGAAGTTCTTCCAATGCTTCTGCTGCATTTTCTTCATCACGGACGCCATTGATTGCCAGATTAAATCCCTCTTTTGCCAATGCTTTTGCAATTCCGAAGCCGATTCCACGACTTCCTCCGGTAATAAGCGCTGTCTTTTTCATAAAATAGTACGTTGATTTATGATAAGACTTTTATAACTCGTCAATTGTAACCCATTGGCGCTTTTCCCAGCTTTCAATGCCTTTTTCTGCCAGTTGAACACCACGTGCTCCGGCTTTGAGATCCCAAGGGAATGGCGTGTCTTTTACAACGTGTTTGAGGAATAACTCCCATTGCGCTTTAAAAGCATTATCAAAGTTTTCCTGCTCCGGTACTTTCGCCCAGCCATCGAAGAAAGGAATAGGCTGAGCAATGTCCGGATTCCAGACGGGTTTTGGCGTGTTTCCATAATGCTGTGTGTAACATTCTCGCAAACCAGCCACAGCAGAACCTTTTGTTCCGTCAACCTGCAAAGTCAGCAAATCGTCGCGACGGACACGAACCGTCCATGAAGAATTGAACTGAGCGATAACATCACCTTCCAATTCAAAAGTCGCGTAACATGCGTCGTCGGCTGTACAACTATAAGGCTTACCGTTTTCATCGATTCTTTCCGGAATATGGGTAGCACCCAGACAGGAAACTGCTTTCACCTTTCCAAAAAGATTATCCAACACATATCGCCAGTGACAAAGCATATCGACAATAATTCCGCCGTCGTCTTCTTTTCTGTAATTCCAGGATGGACGTTGTGCAGGAATGGAATGGCCTTCAAAAACCCAGTAGCCAAATTCTCCACGCACAGAAAGTATCTTTCCGAAAAAACCGCTTTCCATCAATCGTTTCAGTTTCAGCATACCCGGAAGCCAGAGTTTGTCCTGGACCACGCCATTTTTAAGTCCGGCTGCGGTAGCGAGTTCGTAAAGTTCAAGCGCTTCTTCGGTTGTTGTACCTGTTGGTTTTTCACAATAAATATGTTTCCCGGCTAAAATCGCCTTTTTCACCGCCGGCGCTCTGCGACCGGTAACCTGTGCATCAAAATAAATCTGAAAATGCGGATCAGCCAGAACAGAATCCAGATCAGTTGTGAATTTTGTGATTCCGGATTGTTTGCCCAAAGCTTCCAGTTTGGCTTTATTTCTCCCAACCAGAATTGGATCCGGCATAATGATTTCATCAGCCGAAATTTTCACGCCGCCTTGTTCGATTATTGCAACAATGGAGCGGAGTAAATGCTGGTTGGTTCCCATACGGCCCGTAACGCCGTTCATGATAATGCCGATAGTATGAGTAATCATTTTTGTAGGTTTTAACGATTAGTTATTAGCTGTTAGCTTTTTGATACTCCAACATTTAAGATTGTTGTTACTTTTATACATGCAGAATAAAAGCTTCTGTAACTTCTTTCAGGAAAATATCCTGGTCTTTTGCCCAATGTATATTTGAGAAAATTTCTACTTCACAAAAACCTTTGAAACCGGTTGCTTCTACCCAGCTTCTGATTTTTTTAAGGTCAATACAGCCTTCGCCCATTAACCCGCGATCGTTTAAAAGATCTATCGTATTCACTTTCCAGTCGCAAACGTGATAAGCGAAAAGATTTCCATTCGCACCGCAGCGGGCGATTTCTTTTTCCAGTTGCGGATCCCACCATAAATGATAAACATCAACAGCCACACCAACATAATCGGACTTGAAAAACTCAGCCATATCATTGGCTTGCGCTAACGTATTAATGGCAGAGCGGTCAGCAGCGTACATCGGGTGAAGTGGTTCGATAGCCAATTTTACATTCAGCTTTTCTGCTAATGGCAAAATCGCCTCAATACCTTCACGAATCTGATTTCTGGAAATATCAAGTGACTGGTCAGGCGAAGCGCCGCAAACCAAAACGATCATAGGAGCAGCCAAAGCGGCAGCTTCTTCAAGTAATTTTTTATTCTGATCAATCGCCTGTGCTCTTCCCGCGCTGCTTGTATTGGGAAAAAATCCGCCACGCACATATGAAACGATTTCAAGCCCAGCGGCGCGAATTATTTCTCCAGCGCGTCTCGGACCAATACCTTCCGTAGCATTCTGCCAGACACTAATTCCCTTAACGCCAGCCGCCGCATATTTTTCAACAGCCTCCGGAAGCGCCCAGGGTTTGGTAGTAATGGTATGGATGCAACAGCGATCGAGAGTCATCTTTTTAATTTTTAATTATTAAGAGTTACTTTTTAATTATTAAGGGTTAATTGTTAATGTTGGGTTGGTTGAATTTTGAAATTAGAAGCGTTGAGGGTTGTTTATTAAAGGATTTCAATGAAATAGGTTTAAGCAAAACACTTCAAACGCGGTCATTAACAATTAATACTTAACCATTAGAAATTAACCATTGCGAACGGCCCCTAGGTATGAGTAGTATGGCAAACCCTTGTTGATCCTGTGCAGATAAAGTGCGACTTCTCTTGCGTGATAATCACCCCACATGCTGGATTCTCCGTTTGGTACTTTTTGGCCATCCGGAATATTATCCCAGCCATTTGGTCGGTGATAAACGGAATGGAGAATGAGACCCTGATGTGTTGGATCTGTTGATAAATAAGGCTCGTCGAAAAGTGTATTTATTGTAGTAAGGCCCGCTTGCCAATATTTATTTCCTTCTTCTGACTGGTTTTTATCATTCAAATATTTTCCCAACCTCAATAATCCTTGCGCTCCAATGGCTGCGGCTGAACTGTCAATTGGTTCAAAATCATTGTAAGGATCGGACTTTCTGCTGGTATAATCTCCTAATTTGTAAAGCAGAGGAGCCCCGGTATCCCAATACGGAATTCCGTCGGAAGCAGTATGTTTTATGTAGAAATCGCAGGTAGCTTTTGCGGCTTTGAGATAGATATTTTCAATATTTTCCCGTCCCCCGATTTGTTTCAATTCTTCATCTGAAAAAGAAGAAAGAGATTCCAATTGCTCCGCAAAACCTGTCATCGCCCAGGCTAATCCGCGCGTCCAGGTTGTGAAGCCAGAAAATCCTTGCTGGGAATTCGGGCAGCGGAAATTGCCGTCGTTGGTATTAAATACGCTTTCATGCGCCGTTCTGCCCCAAAGATCGTAGCTGTCACGGCCTTCGCCATAATAAACGGAATATTTTGCAGTAGCGAGGGAATGAAAAGTACCTCTTTCCAGCAAACTCGTTTTTACATCATTTTCGCCCATCAGACTATGTCCCAATAAATGAGAAACCATCAAGGCACGAACAGAACGGATTGTGTCGACAAATAAAGAATGCGGACCGTTGAAAGAATGAATATATCCCTGGCCGTCTTTGGTATTAGTCCAGCGTTTCGCCTGAACGGAACCGGAAATTTTCAAAGCCAGCTCATAGAAATCGCGTTCCCACTTGTTTTCTTCGATTCGGCCTTCATTCATTAACCGAAGCAGGTTTCCGTAAGTGCTTACATTATTAAATCCATGATCATGAACACCAAAATGGCTGACATGAGATGCCATATGGTCAACCGTATTTTTTCTGGCTTTTGCTAGAAATGATTCGTCGCCGGTAACATCAAATTGTAAAACTTCGGCACCATATTGAAATCCCTGTGTCCATTCTGTCCAGCCACGGGTTGTATATTTTCCGTTAACTGTAAAAACGGGTGAACCTTTGGAGGTATCGTATTCTTTTGAAATAAGATTAATTTTTTCTGCTGAAAGTTGCCACAACCGATCAATTTTTGGTTGAAGCGAATCTGCGGACAGTTCGTTACGAATCTCCATGAGTTAATATCAAAAGTATTGTTTAGCCTTTTTGTTTTAGGATAATACAAAGATATATTTTCGGTGAAGTGTTGGCAAGGTACATTTTTGCTAATAAATGGTACTTTTCCGAACAGAGTCGCGGTATTCATTTGGTGTAAGTCCGGACTTTCTTTTAAAAATTCGACCAAAATAGGAGGGGTCTTCCATATGAATGTGGTATGCAATTTCTTTGCTGCTCAGGTTGGTGAAAACCAGAAGCCGTTTGGCTTCCAATAACAGTTTGTCGAGAATATATTCCTGCGTTTGGACACCCAGGAATCGTTTTACGGTTTTGCTTAAATAATCAGGAGAAACTTTCAGAATGGTAGCGTATTGCTGAACTTCATGCATTTCCCTGAAATTTTTTTCAACCAATTCCTGAAACCGACCTACTATTTCCGGAACAGAGGACGCCGAAGTTTCGTAAGATCTTACACCTTTCTGACTAATGATGGCACATTTTTGAAGTAACAGACCGAGATATTGTCCCAGCATATTTTGATCCGGCTCATTTCCCAAATGATCTTCAACCATATTTTCAAGAATATTGTGAAAATAATGGCGTTCCATTTCTGTCAGTCTTAAAATGGGCTGTCTTTTTCCGGATTGAAAAAAAGGAAATTTTGAAAGTGAGGTTGCGGATGGATTATAAAAGGTGTAAAAGTCTTCTGAAAATGCTACGATAAAACCCTGGCAGGGAGCGGCAAAAGTTAAGAGATGGACCTGACCTGGTGTCAGAAAATGCATTCCCGTTCCCTGCATAGCATAAGAATGAAAATCAATTTCATGGAATCCCTGTCCTTCTTCTATAAACAAAATTTCATAATACGTGTGCCTGTGCGGCGTGTCCGTAGGTAAAGGCGTAATCGGTAATGTATCTGGTATTTCAGTGGATGCCCCGTTGCTGTTTTTAAACCGGTAAATTCTCAGAGCCGGAACCGGACTTTGCGATTTTGGAAGTGAATGAACGGGTATGGTATCAAACATGAAAGCACGCTATTTTCGATTTCTTAATCCTGATATCCTTTTCAAAAGCCAAACTACAAGCAGAACTACCAGTACCAACGCTACAATCGGCAGGAAAATGGCTAATCCTGACAAACTGAACGAAGCAATATTTTCAGCCGTCGATACGACAGGGTTACCAAAACCTGCTGTTGTTTTAGACGAAAATAAACGCAAAAGACCCGTACCGGCCTGCACCAATCCGGCCGTTCCTCCACCAACGATAATTCCTAAACCCCAATGCAAGACCGGATTATCAATTTGAATAAAGGAAGTGGAAAGCAAAGTCCCGGCTATAACGGCTGCCGGCGTGGCGATGGTATCCAGTAAATTGTCGATGAAAGGAATGTAATATCCACTGATTTCTGCGATGGTTGCAGTGAATAAAACAAAAAATGCAGTCCAGGTCGCCATCCAGGCAAAACCTTCTCCCGGTGTAATCCATCCACTCAGCGTGGCGATATTCGCTACCAGCATTGGAAGAAATACCCGAAAACCGCTGCTGGCACTCAGGCCAAGTCCAAGACAAATACTTAGAAAAATTTCCATAACCTCTTTGTTTGGATGAACATTTCAGAAAAGTGGCTGTAAGGAAAGTTAGACAAAAAAATGAATTCTTCGTTTCTTTGGTGACGAATTTTACTTTTTCATTGTTGATGATGAATTACGTGACAACGAGCAAACAATAAAGAACCAACAACCACCAGTCTGTGAATCAGGAAACCAAAAGCGGCCAGATATTTGATCTGCCAACTCTTAAACGTTTATACACATTCGTTAGACCTTATCAGAAGCAGTTCTATTTGCTGATCGCGATCATTATGGTCAACGCGGTATTAGCTCCGTTAACTCCGCTTTTGATAAAATACACCATTGATAAACCTATTGCAGAGGGAAATTATAATCAGCTGGCGATTATGCTGGGTGTGATGGTTTTAGTTTTGATTGTGCAGGGATTTGTGCAGTTCTGGAATACGTATATGTCGGGCTGGCTGGGGCAATATATTATCCGTGATATCCGCGTGCAACTGTATGAAAAAATCATTGGACTCAGGTTGAAATTTTTTGATAATACACCGATTGGTCGTTTGGTAACCCGTACCATTTCGGATGTAGAAACGCTTTCAAACGTATTCAGCGATGGTATGGCGGCAATAGCAGGTGACATTTTGCAATTGACATTGATCATTGCGGTGATGTTTTATACGGATTGGAAATTGTCAATCATTAGTCTTTCGATGATTCCGCTGATGCTTTTTTGTACCTATGTTTTCAAAGAAAAAATAAAGGATGCTTTTAACGAGGTCCGTGCAGCTGTTTCTAACCTGAATTCTTTTGTTCAGGAGCATCTTACCGGCATGAGCATCGTTCAGATTTTCAGCAGTGAAGATATTGAATATGAAAAATTCCAGGAAATAAATAAGATACACAGAGACGCTAATATTAGGTCAATTCTCTATTATTCAATTTATTATCCTGTTGCTGATGTGATTTCCGCAGCCGGTACAGGACTTGTCGTGTGGTACGGTTCGAAGCAGATTTTAAATGCGGAAGTTACTTTTGGTACTGTTACGGCATTTGTAATGTTTATCAACCTGTTTTTCCGCCCGATCCGTCAGTTGGCCGACCGTTTCAATACTTTGCAAATGGGAATTGTAAGTACCGACAGGATTTTAAAACTATTGGATAGCGATGAATACACCTCAAATGAAGGCACATATGTTCCGGAAGTTATCAAAGGTGATGTCGAATTCAAAGATGTCTGGTTTGCTTATAATGATGAAGATTACGTACTGAAAAATATTAATTTCAAAGTTCGTGAAGGTGAAACGATCGCTTTTGTAGGAGCTACCGGAGCTGGTAAGTCGTCCATTATTAATCTATTAAGCCGTTTTTACGATATTAACAAAGGACAGATTTTTGTCGATGGAGTTGAAGTTCATGAATATGAGCTGAATGCTTTGCGGAAAAATATCGGTGTCGTTTTGCAGGATGTTTTTCTTTTTTCAGATACAATTGAAAACAATATCCGTTTAGGTGATTTTACAATTACCCATGAAAAAATTGTAGAAGCAGCAAAACTTGTTGGCGTTCACGATTTTATTGAAAGACTTCCGGGGGGATATACTTACAACGTTATGGAACGCGGAGCAACTTTATCCGTAGGCCAGCGCCAGCTAATTTCCTTCGTCCGTGCCATGGTGCATAATCCTAAAATTATTGTCCTGGACGAAGCTACGTCTTCTGTTGATAGCGAAACCGAAGAACTGATCCAGAAAGCGATCGAAAAGTTGATGGTGGGACGTACGGCTATCGTCATCGCCCACAGGCTTTCAACGATTCAGGAAGCTAACAAAATTATCGTTGTGGATAAAGGCGAGATCATGGAGGAAGGCACGCATGAGCAGTTGCTTGAAAAAGAGGCGTTTTATGCGAATTTGTACAGGATGCAGTATAAGGAGGTTTTGAAGATTGGGTAGGGAGGTCTAGAAAATTTGATTCGAATATTGGAAGGTATTATAACTTTTGCAGGCTATATTTTGTGGCGAACTATTTCAAACCATAAACAAAAAGCGAGGCGGTCATCTCATAAATCATTGATTTCCCAAAGTTTTGAATTTTCTTCTTTCTTTTTTATGCCCAAATTATAACGTAAATTAATTTACAGTCTCGAATTACCTCGTTTACCATTTTTTTTTGAAATCACCTTTTGAAAAATATTTTTCCAAAAAGCAGTACATAAGAATAAAGAAGTATCTGCTTCCCATTTCCCTTATTTTCAAATTTGATACACCAAAAGTTCTATTTGTCCAGCTATTTGGTATTATTACATATGTATATCCTCTAACAATTGTCTTCAGGGATAATTCTATTGTCAGATTGAAGTGAGGTGACAAGAAAGGTTTTACTCCGTCTATTGTTTTTCGTTTGTAAAGCTTAAATGCATTAGTTGCATCGTCATAATCTACGCCGATAATTAGTTTAATTATGTTATTTGCAATACGGTTAATTATCTTCTTTTTGAATGGATAGTCGATAGTTCTGCCACCTTTTATCCATCTACTTCCAAACACCGCATCTACCCCTGTTTCCATCATCATTTTATAATACCTGACCAAGTCGTCTGGGTCATCCGACAGATCTGCCATGAAGATTGCGACACAATCGCCGGAATAACGCTCCAATCCGTATCTTATCGCAAATCCAAATCCATTTGGGCCATAATTGGTTTCATAAACCAGAGTTGGAATTTCAAGTTTTAAGTTCTTTAAAACTTCCGCTGTATTGTCTTTTGAATTATCATCAGTCACCCATATTTCATGCTCGATTTTATTACGGGTTAAAACATGATAAAGAGTTTTAACTGCTATGGATATTGATTCTTCTTCGTTGTATGCAGGAATTACAATACTTAATTTCATTGGGAATATTATAAACTGGAATATATAAATTCATTAAAATCACCGTAGCAATTGGTTATTTTCTTTTGTAGGTAAAAACCATTTGATTTTAATATTCTGTGGACATGGACATGTTTAAAACCAATTGAATTTTGATACTGATCATTAAAATGTTGTTCTGGTTGAATGTGATTAATCTTGATTGATAGGCATTCAGAAAACAGGCCTGACAGGCAATAATATTCATGACCTTCTGTGTCAATTTTTATGATATCTATATCCCTGGTTAGCTTGATTTGCGTAATAAACGATGATAGGCTTATAACTTCAACAGGATAAGATCTTAAAATGAGCTTAGGAAGCCTTAAGCCTAAAATGAAAGCTTTTTTGTCAACATATTTGGAGTTAAAATTTATTTGTTCAAAAGAAGATATCATATCCAGTCTGTTCTCATGAAATATACGTTCTCCACTCGCGTCAGATATCTCTAGGTTATAAATTTTAACATTCTTTTTAGAATGGAACCGGGCCTTTAAATTTTCGTATAAACGTTTGTTGGGTTCGAAGGAGTGAATTTCACAATCTGGATTAAGAGATAGAAAAAAATCAATACTTTGACCCTCATTGGCCCCTACATAGTTACAACTTTTTGAGCCTGTGTGACGGAGGTTCTATCTTTACGTCACACGGGCTCAAAATATTAATAGAAAGAACACCACCAGAACTTTATTCGATTTACCCCATTCTTTGGGAAATCGTATTTTCTAATTCTTACTTAATTTAGTAATGATTACTTCGTTTACAAAGCATCTATATGCTGCTTTTATAGCTCAGCATACTTTATTAGGATAAAGGAGTGATCAAAAAAGCCGAATCAATACGAGAGTATATGCCGGATTCTTTTGGTATAACAGCCTGATTACCTAACCAGCTTGTTCTCAATGTAGAATAAGTTGGTTTTTTATTGAGACCCTATTTTAATCGAAGTTTGAATAAAGTTTGCGAGTTTGGATTTTGTATGTAAAATTGCTCCTACATATCAACGTTGTGAAGTACTATGGATGATTTTATTTATCTAAACTTTACATCAACAATGGAAAAAGTGTTATCCAGATCCTTGTCGGTTTATCCGACGGTGCATTTACTTTCAAGGAAAGAGCGTGAAGTCCTGGTGCTCATCGCTATGGGAATGAATTCAAAAGAAATTTCTATCCAATTGGATGTGCTTCCCAAAAGTATTGACAATTACAAAAACCGGATTACTAAAAAACTAGGTGTGAATGGCTACGGTGCACTTGGTAATTTTGCTGCCGAGAACAGGGTTGTACTTCTTGAATTGAGTATTTTCCTCTTTCCACAGCCAGCAACTGAAATTTTAAAGATCAGGAACTTACCGTTTAAAGAAATGGAAAACATTTCGGGAGGTGGTAACCGGGCTGTGAAATACTATTTCCAATGACGGATATAAACATTATCTATCCTATTTTATCAAATCAATTAAATCTCCAATCTCTTTATTATTGCCATGAAAAAGTTACCAAAAGGCGTAATGAATCAAATAACAGGCGGTGTTTGTAAAGGTGCAATCATGCAACTGGGAAAGTCTTTTTTGCTAACCGGAATGCTTTCCGGATGGGCTGCTCAGGTATTTTTTGTGCCTTTTGATTTCTGTCAATTCAGGTCTGATAAGCCAATTTCACCTCTAAAATTGAGGTGAAATTTCTTTTGTTTTTCAAGAAAAATTTGTAATATATTTGTTTCGTCATGACAGATGTTACGTAGCACAGGCGGAAACCCAAACCGCGTGGGAAGTGATTTGGGGGATTAATAATTGTATAGATATTTTTTATGAAAAAGCTAACTTTTGGAGAAAGTCAAAACATCAGAGGTGGGAGTGGTTTAACAAGTTCATGCTTCTTCTTTCCTTTTGCGGCGATTGCAACTCTTACTTCAATGCAATTTTTTACGAGTAATGTGGCATGGGGTCTTGCTTGTCACTATAATTAATTAAAATAAGTAAATCTTAAAATTTCGCTTACATATTTTTAATAGTTATAAACTAAATTATTATGAAAAAAGTTGATAATGAAACAATGGCAAATTTACAAGGTGGCGTTTCTGGAAGAACATGTATGTATTTAGGCTGGGCGACAATTGGATTTGCATTTGCAGGACAATTTGGTTGGTCTTTTGGTACAGCTGCGGGTGCGCTGGCCGCCGGTTGCTTTGATAAATAATTGAGATTATATACTAATGTTTAGGTCGGTGATGAACTGACTCATCACCGACTTATTAAAGTTCAAACTGATTAAAACTAGAATTAACCATAACTAAACAATTTGGACTATGGCTCGTTGGATTATAATGTTTATTATAGGACTTATATTTTTTGCTATCGGTTTGTATCTAAGAATATCAGGGGACATCGATGATAGCAAAGCATTCGTTACTGTTGGATTGTATTTAACCATTGTCTGGTTAATTGATTCTTCCATCAGTTTAAGAAAGGAGATAAAAAAACTTAAAGAGGAATTGGAAAAGTTGAAAAACAATAATTAGATGGAAAATTCCTATACTGGTACAAAGGTAAGAATGCATTTTTTGATCTTATTAGTAATGTCCCTACTTCTATTGTTTTTGAACAAAAGCTTTCTATTATCTGACTCGCTTTACTTTAATAGTCTTTCTGAGAAATTTAGTTATGAAGAGATAAGTGAGTTGATCAATAGAAGAAATCGATTAGAATTGCTAACCATTCCAATTGTGCTATTGGTTTGTATAATTAAGCTTACCTTATGTTCTTTGTGCTTGACCCTAGGTATTTTTTTTATAGCTGATAAGTTTGAATTTAAGAAAATTTTTGCAGTAACAGTGGCAGCGGAGTTTATATTTCTAGTTCCGTCTGCAATTAAGTTATTATGGTTTTTATTTTTCCAAACCACATACACCTTTCAAGATCTGCAATATTTTTATCCTCTATCTATTCTAAACATTTTTGAAGCAAATACACTCGAACCCTGGCTAATATACCCATTACAAGTCCTTAACATTTTTGAAGTTATCTATTGGATTGTGCTCGCTTATTTACTTACAAAGGAGTTGCCAGAACTGGATATGAATCGATCTATGACGGTGGTTATGGCCAGCTATGGTACCGGCCTTGTGATTTGGGTAGCTTTTGTAATGTTCCTGACTTTGACATACACTTAATTTTTGAGTATAAGCAAAATGAAAATTTTACTACGGACGCTTGGTATCGTTATCGTCATTTCCCTTTTAGGTTTTCTGAGTTACGGAATTTACAAAAAGAAAGAGGAGAAAGCGGATTTAAAGAAAAGGATCGAGTCTCTGCCTGCTTTTTCATTTAATTCATTGAAAGGTGAAAATGTAACCCGCAATGATATTACGGGTTCGCCGCTTTGGCTTATTTTCTTTCATTCCGATTGTGAATACTGCCAGATGCAAGCTGAAAATATTGGTAAAACCATAAATGCAAATGCCTTGCAGATTTGGATGGTATCGCCCGAGCCTGTCGATTCCTTATCTGCTTTTTTAAAAAAATACAAGTTGAATGGCTTATCACATGTCAAACTTTTAAACGACAAACATGATGCAGGTTATCACACTTTTGGTGTTACTTCTTCTCCGTCTTCTTTTTTATATAGTTCCGGCGGGACTTTAATTAAAAGTTATAAAGGCGTTGTAAAAATGGAGACAGTTTTGAAGGATCTTAAAACGGCTTCCTTTTAACTATTCCGACTTATTTTTCTGAATTTATTTACCCACTTTTGCTATGCTTAATCAACAAGCTATCAGGAAAACTTTTGTCCGCCAACAGGATTCTTCCGATTGTGGAGTCGCTTGTCTGGGCTCTGTTTTGTATTATTATGGAGGCGATATTTCACTCGAAAGATTGCGTGAACTCAGTGGTACGAGTATTCAGGGCACAACATTACTTGGGCTGTATGAGGCAGCCCATCAGATTGGTTTTGATGCGGAAGGCTGTGAAGCAGATCTCGCGGCACTTGTTGAACATGGCGAACCGACGATCCTGCATGTTATTATGGAAGGCGATCTGGAACATTATGTACTTTGGTATGGTGTGATGAATGCGGGTTCGAAAAGTGCGTATACAGTGAACCAGGACGGTTTTCGAAAACATATCATCGGAGATCCGGCCCAGGGAATAGTAGAATTAACGGATCAGGAACTATTGAAAATCTGGCAATCGGGAAAATGTCTAACATTAAAACCGAATAACCAGTTTATTAAATCAGATGACCAGTCCGGAAAAAAGTGGGCATGGTTTATAAATCTTATCCGGGAAGATATCAGTTTGTTAATGACGGCTTCCGGCCTGGGTTTGTTGATGGCAATTCTCGGTATGGTAATGGCAGTTTTTTCTCAGAAACTAATCGATGATATCCTGCCATCAAAAAATATGACGAAACTGGTTACCGGCATTTCCTTGGTTGCGTTTTTGCTTTTCGTGAGGATTGGACTGGAAATGCTGCGCACCTATATACTACTACGTCAGTCAAAAGATTTTAGTAATCGCATCATTTCTAAGTTTTATGAGAACCTGCTGAACTTGCCAAAAGCATTTTTTGACAAACGAAAAACAGGTGATATTGTCGCACGGATGAATGACACCTCCCGCATTCAGCGTGTAGTCAGTGAACTGGCCGGTCAGGTATTGATCGATATTTTGGTTGTTACGGTTTCCATAGGTTTTCTATTCTTTTATTCCTGGCAGATAAGTTTGGCTTTGCTTGTTTGTTTGCCTGCTTATTTCCTCCTGATTTTTAGATTTCACAAGCCAATCAGTGCCAATCAAAGGCAGGTGATGCAGCGGTACGCATTGAGCGAAAGTAATTTTATCAGCAGTATTTCCGGAATAAGGCCAATTAAAGCATTTAATCGTCAGGCGATTTTTGGTGAATTGAATAGGTCAATTTACGGTACTTATCAGGATGGAATCTGGGGGTTGGGAATTATCCAGCTTCGTTTAAATCTATATGCTTCCGTTTCCGGCGTGATTATTCTTGTCGGTATCCTTGCAGCTTCGTCTTATATGGTTTTGAACGGCAACCTTAAAACAGGAGAATTGATGGCGATTCTTGGTATGAGCTCATCACTGTTGCCTTCCGTAGCTGGCTTGGCCCTCTTGGCAATACCGTTAAATGAGGCAAAAATTGCTTTCGAGCGTATGTACGAATTTGCAGGTTTGCCATCTGAAAATTCATCAAATGGAGAAAAAACGGATTCTTTTTCTTTTCAAAATTTACAGGTGAAAAATATCACCTTCAGATTCCCGGGAAGACGGGCGATTTTGAATGAATTTTCACTGGAATTGAAAAGGGGAGAAATCCTGGGGCTTATTGGTGAAAGCGGATGCGGGAAAAGTACGCTTTTACAACTGATTGAACGATTTTATAAACCGGAATCCGGCCAGATTCTAATCAACGACGATACTAATCTAGAATCCATATCTCTGGAAGGCTGGCGGAAGATTGTAGCATGTGTGACACAGGATGTTCATATTTTCAATGGAACGGTGTTAGACAATGTAATTCTAGGGCTAAAACCGGATCGCGAAAACCTGGAACCTTTTTTTAATCAGGAACCTTACCTGACTTTCCTGAACACTTTGCCGCAGGGATTAATGACATTGGTTGGCGAAGAAGGATTAAATTTATCAGGTGGTCAAAAGCAGTGGATTGGCATTATGCGTGCCTTGTTTCAAAAGCCAGCACTGTTGCTTTTGGACGAAGCGACGTCTGCGATGGATGCACAAAGCGAACAAAAGGTCTTGAATTTATTAAATTGTCTCAAAACTGATATGGCCATTCTTTACGTATCACATCGTTTGCATACACTGGCCAATTTTTGCGATCGTATTTATATTTTGGATGAGGGAAAGTTAGTGACCTCCGGTTCGCATGGAAAATTACTTGAAACAGATAACATGTATAGCCGGTTCTGGAAACATCTGGAACCGGAATTATTGGTTAGGTAATTCTTTTGTTTGCCTTCAAATTGTCTTGAATTGCATGTTTATATTGTTTTAAATCAGGTGTTTAATCAAATATTGAATAAATTATATTGTTTGTATTCTTTTTGTTAATATTGATTTTAGTATGAAGGGTAATGATAACAGTGAAAGGAAAATAGGCAAAGAATAACCAACGTATTTTCTTTTGACCATTTCCAGAGCACTGTTCAATAAATCAAAAATTATATGGAACTGAAAGACCCACACGCGCGACTTTTTGTTTTTTCTGCTCTTGTAATTACAGAAATAGTGTTTCTTTACCTTATTCTCCAAAGGAATATTGACTTCACATCATTTGAGGATTGGATATCAAGCTTACTTTTATCCACTATTCTATTCTTAATAAATTTTGCCAAGCAATGGTGGGTAGCTTATAAAGAGGTTAAAGACCAGGAAATAAAAAATGACTAATAAACAACGATTCATACAAACATAGCCTTCTTTTTAAAATCGTATTCATTCAAGGTATGCCTATAACTCGGTTATTATTTCAAAAGTTATATCTCAGTCTTACTTAAATAATTCATCAAATGACGGAGCTCAGAAACCCTCAATCCAGAATGTTCCTTTACTGAGTTTTATCAATTGTATCTATCATCATTGTGATAAATGCATTAAGAAAGGACCTCGATTATTCCTCCTTCGGTGATTGGCTGGACAGTCAATTATTATTCGGTATTTTAACAATTATTGGTTTTCCTATTCAGGCTTGGAGAGCTTATAAGGAAACTAAAAAGATAAAAGAGGGAAAAGTCGAGTAAAAGTTGACCGGGATGAGTTCAATAAAAACGAGGCGCAAGTTTAAAGTTTGTGCCTCGTTTTTGTTATTTGTCATATTAATTTTTCCTGCCTCTATCTATCGGGGGTGGAATTAGTAGAGCTAATTTTGCCGATATTGGAAGCTCATTTAACAGTATAATGTCTGGAATTAAAAACGTTGATGGGAGAGGTAGCGAAATTAATAGAAGAAATAAAGCCATTCGAGTTAGCTAGGATAAGGCGAAAACGAGTGGGGCATTCAACCAGAGATAAAGCGAGATTTTTCGTGTAAGTTACTGAAATTGAGTCGATTTTAAACTTAATGGGGAAGGGAATTGAGATAGAAAATGTTTAAAATAGTGGTTCTTTAATTTGTTTATATAGCCTAAAAGGATTACGTTTATTTATGGATAAAACAACTTTTTTAATTGTAAAAAAAATGATAACAATGACGATTGAGTTGCCCGAAGAAGAAAGTTCCTTTTTTAAGGAATTTTTAAGTAAGATTCATGGTAAAATTATTTCAGAAGATAGAGTTCCTAACAAGGAAACTATTAGAGCGATGAAAGAGCTTAAAAATGGGAAAGGTAATAGGGTAGGGAGTGTTGAGGAATTTTTGAAATTAGTGTAGTTATGTTTGAAATACTATACTCTAGAAAATTTCTTAAAGATGCTAAATTATTGAAAAAGCGTAGTCCAAGGGATTTTGAAGAATTGGCGAATGTGCTTAGAGTATTAGCAGATAATGGGCACAGAGGGTTGGATAGAAAGCATAATGCTCATAAATTAAGTGGCTATTGGGAATGTCATGTTCGGCCAGATGTATTGCTTATTTGGGACGAAAACGAAAAACTTATGCTATTGGAATTGGTAAGAACAGGTACACATTCGGACCTATTTGATTAAGTAATGCGCAAATTAAATTTTGCGCATTACTTTTGCTTATCAGCAATATTTAATTCCTCCTCCCCGTATCACTCGTACTCGGTATCGGTGGCGGCCCAATTAAAAAGTCATCATCCGCACCGGCCGTTCCGGTACTGTCTCCGCCGACATCCAAAGTATCACTCCGGCTGGATTGGAAATAATTCGGACAGTTGTATTCCTTATCAATTTTGAAATTTGGTTTCGGAAATGGGCCGGGTTCTATGCCAATAGACTTATCACGATATATTTTTTCAAGGAAACTCCCGACAATAGGTAACGCTGTTTTCGCACCTTCTCCGAGATTTGTCGTCCGGAAGTGAATACTGCGGTCATCACCTCCAACCCATGCACCGATAACAAGATCACGTGTGATACACATAAACCAGCCATCCGAGTTGTTGGAAGTTGTACCGGTTTTCCCACCGATTTGATTATTATTTTTTGTTACATCAAATTTCCAGCGAATACTTCCTGACGTTCCTCCTGCTTCTTCCACACCACCACGTAACATATTGACCATTAAAAAAGCAGATTCCGGACTGATTGCCTGACGTGGTTCCGGAGCAAATTCCTGAACAATTTTTCCGTTTTGATCTTCAATTTTGGTCACCAGGATCGGCTCGGTGTATTGTCCGTTATTTACAAAAACACTGTAAGCTGCAACCATATCGTATAATGTAACGTCAAACGGTCCCAGGCCGATGGAAGGTACCGCTTTTAAAGGCGTTGTGATTCCCATCTTTTTGGCATAACGTACCACATTGGCAGCTCCAACGTCATCTGTTAACTGAGCCGTCACGGAGTTAATAGATTGTGCCAGTGCTCGGCGCAAAGTCATATTGGAATAAGTGAAATAGCCATTTGCATTTTTCGGCTTCCATTCTTTTTCCTCACCATCTTCCATGTATGTTTTTACAAATGGCTTATCCTCAATCTCATCACATGGCGACATGTTATAAGTTGAATCGTCGATTGCGGTTGTGTATACAAATGGCTTGAAAGTTGATCCAGGCTGACGTCTTCCCTGTTTTACGTGGTCATATTTGAAATAATTGTAATCCAGGCCGCCAACCCAGGCTTTGATATTTCCATTATGCGGATCCATCGCCATCATACCTGCACGCAGGATATGTTTGTAATAATCCAAAGAGTCCATGGAACTCCAGTATTTCTTGATTTCACCGCTCGTTTTCCAATCGTATACCATCATGCTGTCTTTTTTATTAAGATACCATGATACACTGTCTGGCTGGTTTGGGAATTTGGCTGCAAGTGATTTATAACGGCTGGTACGTTTTACAACAGAATTCAGGAAGTCAGGTATTTCCTTTCCATCTTCATCAATCCATGGATTTTGTTTTCCCCAGTGATCTTCAAAAACACGTTGTAACTGCTTCATTTTCTGCGTCATTGCTTCCTCTGCTTTTTCCTGCATACGGGAATCAATGGTGGTGTATATTTTCAGTCCGTCCGTATAAAGGTCATATCCATTTTCGTCACCCCATTTTTTTACAAAATCTACAACCGCATTTTTGAAATAGTTGGCGTTTCCGTCGTAAGGCGTTTCGAATTTTGTTTTCAGTTCAATCGGTAACGCACTGATAGAATCAGCTTGTTTGGCTGTTAAATAACCATATTTCTGCATCTGGCCGATAACCACATTACGTCGTTCCAGCGATCTTTTGATATTTCGTACCGGATTATAAGTCGTGGTTGCTTTTTGTAAACCAACCAAAACGGCAGCTTCCTGTACATTCAGACTATCCGGAGATTTGCTGAAATAGGATTTCGCTGCGGTATTGATACCGTAAGCATTATTTCCAAAATCAACCGTATTGAAATACATAGTAAGGATTTCCTGCTTCGTGAAATTCCTTTCCAGCTTAATCGCGGTAATCCATTCCTTCGTTTTATAAATCAGTGTGCTAACTCCCGGAACGTATCCAAGAAGTCCGCGTGCATCTCTTTTTCTTGTTTTGAAAAGTTTTTTCGCAAGCTGCTGCGTAACCGTACTTCCGCCACCCCGATCCGTTTCTCCTTTTGCTATACCAAAAGCGACACCAGCCATGGCACGGTAATCAATTCCTGAATGTTCGTAAAAACGAATATCCTCCGTCGCGATTAATGCTTTAACCAGATTAGGGGAAATTTGATCATAGGTAACCGGCGTTCTGTTTTCAGTATAAAACTTACCGATCATTACACCGTCAGAAGTATAGATCTCGGAAGATTGGGAAACTTTCGGATTTTGAAGATCTTCTACACTTGGCATACTTCCCATAAGCCACAGGAAGTTTGTTTCAATACAAAAAATGTAAAAGAAAAATCCTATAAATCCATATAGAAATAATTTCCATGTAAAAACGACCGGCCGGTAAAAAGCAGAGTTTTTATCAAGATTTTTGTCCCACCATCCATGATAAGCTTCCCGTTTTTGATGTACGGAAAGGAAGAATGCTTCTGTCTTTGTTTTACCAACAAAGAATGCAGAAATGCGGAATACTATACTTTTAATTATTGTTCGAAGCTGTGTTCCAATGAATTGAAACATTGCTTTCAGGTTCTTGTAGAAGGTCTTGATAACTTCCATCAAACGTTAAGTTTCATAAAGGTGTCAAAGATAAGAAAAGCCGGACACATCTCTGTATGTCCGGCTTTACGAGTGGCTAACACTAAGATTTTTTAACAAATTTAAGTGCCACACCATTCATGCAATAGCGCAATCCTGTTGGCTTTGGCCCGTCATTGAAAACGTGGCCCAAATGACCGCCGCAAGTTCTGCATATTACTTCGGTACGGCTCATTCCGTGACTTCGGTCAACGATTTCTTCCACGCTTTGTTCACCAATCGGTGTAAAGAAACTTGGCCAGCCAGATCCCGAATCATATTTGGTATCAGAGCTGAAAAGAGGTGTATCACAAGCTGCACAAATATAAATTCCCTCTTCCTTATTATCATTCAGCGGGCTGGTGAAAGGTCTTTCAGTACCTTTTTCACGCAAAACAAAACATTGTTGTCCTGTCAGTTCTTTTGACCATTCCTCTTCTGATTTTATTACCTCTCTCATTAATTTTTTCGGTTTAAGTTTTAAGCATTTGTCATCATAAACTGAGCGACTATGAAATGATCCTTTATTATTATAGGAACAATCAGCGCTTATGGAAAATTCGCCTGATCCAGGAATCTTCGGCTGGCCAGCATTTATTTGCTGATTCCGGCGGCCTTCTGAATAATCCTGCGGAAACTCCGAAATATAGATTAAAAGCTTTTGGATTTCCAACATTTAACAATCCAAGAATATGGTCTGTCCCAAACCAGACGGGCCCCGCACGGCCAGCCAGACCAATAGCAGGAGAGCTATACCGGTTCATGATCGATATAGGAACAGAAACTTCGTACCACTTGTGTTCATATCTTGGTGTAACAGAAAGCATCGATTCACTTTTCATTCCAAATGCACTTTGTGGGATCAAATTCTGTACCCAAAGCGCATTGATATACACATTTGGTTTAACATTATAATCACCGCTTAACTGAAAAGCCATTGGAAGCACCGTTGAAAAGTGTGCAGCCTGCGTTCCTGATACTCCAAAAGCACTATTTACTGCGTCAAAAGCGCCTTCCGAACCTTTTAACTTTTGAAAATCATCATAACGTAAAATCTTATTGGACGTAGAAACTTCCTGCTGCAACAAATAAGTAGGATTTCGCCATCGCACCCTGCCGATATCGGTTATGGAAGCAGAAATGCGATACAGGTATTTATTTTTACTATTATCTTTTTTTCGTTCGCCTTTCTCGGTGTATGAATATTTATTAATGTCGGGCCGGTATTCGTACACCGCGCCAAGATCAAAACCCCAACCACTTCCTGCCGGCGCATTTCCCAAAAGCCAGGAAACACTTGGTTTGAAATTTTGAAAAGCTTCGTCACGTGTTATACCATATTTAACATTAACCTGATCGGCAACAATCAACTGTCTCCTGTTTTGCCAGGCAGGATCCGGTTGTATGGAGTAAGATGAATTATCAACTTCTACATGGGCATTGTATAGCCCTATGAGCCGTTTTATTGTAACGCCGACTTTAAGATAATCGGTTTCATTATCGATTACTGTGCCGCCCACTGTCATGGCCAGTTCCCCTAATCCATTTACATTCAGGCGTCCTGACTGATTTTCAAAATGCTGATTTTGCAGATCCGTTTCCCGGGTAGTTTTACTTAGTAAGCGTGCAAGAGGTTCAGTAATGTTGGATCCGTTGATGTATACCCGTGTACGGGCAGCAAGTCCCACACCAATCCTATTTTTAAAAAGTCCGAACATAATCGATGGAAGACGTATATCTACACCTGCATTCAGCCATTTATCACGGCCGTTCAATCTTTCTTTCAGATAAGCCCGGGGAAATAAAACTGCGCCTTTTTCATTCCGATATTCACTTGAAACCTGATTTGTGATAAGGCTTAGAAAAGAATAGGGAGCATTGTAACGAACACCGCTGTTTGCAGTATACAATCCAGCTCCTGCAAAATTGACATAAATGCTGTAACGACTATCGGCCACAAAGGCGGGATTATGATATAATGCCTGCGTCCCGGAATAATTTCCCATGGCTATGCCTTGCATAAACTGCGCCCAGCCAACGGTAGATAATCCCAATAAAATTCCTGCAACAAGTAGACTTTTCCTATACATGTGTGTAAAACGGTAAACCTTCGGATTCATTATTCCCGGTGCAAATAAAACAGGAAGCTGACTGACTTGCAAAGTTTGTTTAGTTAAGGGAATAATAATTGTTCAGACGGGGAGATAGTGGTCATTTTTTATGAATATATTGCATATCCCGAAATTTCAACTCGATTTCAAATTCCGTAATTATTTCTTTAAATCATTAAAAGCGAAACTTTTGATTATTGTTAAAAGCGGGATTTAAACTTTCGGAAATAATTTTAGTGATCTTGCAATGAGTATATGTTTTGCAAATTGAAACATATACCATATATTGTTCTGTAAATAATAGAAGTATACTTATTCAAATTTTGTATTGTATGAATTTTTCATTCTCTGATTATCAATGCGAGGAGTTCTTTGACGAGATGTTTACGCCTGATGGCCAGATTCGTCCGGGTTATGAGCATCTTAAAAATAAATTTGAAAATCTGACCAATGAAGATCTCACCAACAGGCAGTTAGCTACTGAGCGTGCGTTGCTTTCCATGGGTATTACTTTCAATGTTTATTCCGAAGGTGAGGGTACAGAACGGATTATGCCGATTGATATCATTCCAAGGGTGCTGCCAAATGCGGAATGGGAATGGCTTGAAAAAGGTCTGAAACAACGCATCAAGGCGTTAAACATGTTTATACATGATGTTTATAATGAACAAAATATTTTAAACGACGGAGTAGTTCCGCGGGATCTGATAGAATCCAGCAAATGTTTTTTAAAACCTTGTATTGGTTTAAATCCTCCAAAAGGAATCTGGTGTCACATTACAGGGACTGATTTAATTAAAGGAGACGACGGTACTTTCATGGTTTTGGAAGATAATTTGCGTTGTCCTTCAGGTGTGTCTTATATGATAGAAAACAGGGAATTGTCAAAACAGATTTTTCCTGATGTATTAGCGCGTACCGGAGTTCGCCCGGTTTCGGATTATCCGACAAGATTGTTGCAAATGTTACAGCATCTGGCTGACCGGCCAAATCCTACGGTTGCCGTTTTGACACCTGGGATTTATAATTCAGCTTATTTTGAGCACTCTTATCTTGCTCAGCAAATGGGTGTTGAGCTGGTTGATGCGCGTGATCTTGTTGTTTCTGATGGATATGTAAAAATGCGTACGACGAGCGGTCTTCAAATTGTTGACGTAATTTATCGCCGTATCGATGATACTTTCCTGGATCCGGAAGCATTCAATCTTGATTCTTTAATTGGTATTCCCGGTATTTTTGAAGTTTACAAAAAGGGTCGTGTTGCTTTGGCAAATGCACCAGGGACCGGTGTTGCTGATGATAAGGTGGTATATGCCTATGTACCGCGCATCATTGAATATTATTTGAAAGAAGAAGCAATTATTCCAAACGTAAAAACATACATCTGCCGTGAGCCGGAAGATTTTGAATACGTACTTGAAAATATTCATGAGCTTGTTGTAAAAGAAGCCAACGAAGCAGGTGGTTACGGTATGATGATCGGGCCAAAAGCGACGGAAGAAGAGCACGAAATATTCAGACAAAAAATACGTGACAATCCACGTAATTATGTAGCGCAGCCAACGATTTCCCTTTCGCGGGTTCCGTGTATGGTTGATGGACACGCAGAAGGTCGGCACGTTGACCTTCGTCCTTACATTTTATATGGTGATGAAATCAGTGTAATTCCGGGTGGACTTACGCGTGTAGCATTAAGAAAAGGGTCTCTTGTTGTAAATTCATCTCAGGGAGGTGGAGGAAAAGATACCTGGGTTCTTTATTAAGTTGTATTGATCAGGTTTTTGGTAAACAGTTTTAAAAAAACGTGTACAAAGTGCGGACTTCAGGCACTGGCATTAAATTTTTAGTGTTAGCCCTATACGTGAAACTGTTTACTAAAAACAATATCAACTACACTTAAATTGGAAACGAAATGCAACGTGAAGTAACCGGCTGGTATAGTCCGTCGCTTAATAAACAAATGGATATAGCCGTTTACGGTCACTACGGTATCGCATTGTTACTAATCCCGACGGCGGCGTCTGATTACCTTGAATATGAGCAAAATGGATTGATAGAAAGTATTGCTCCTTACATCAATTCAGGAAAAGTAAAGGTTTACTGCATTAATAGCATCAACGGTGAAAGCTGGCTTAATCCATACATGCATGGGTACGATAAAGGGGTTCGTCACCAACACTTCAACGACTATGTAATAAAGGAAGTTATACCTTTTATTAAAGAAAATTCCAGTCCTAAAAACGAAATTATAACCGTAGGAGCATCACTTGGTGCATTTCATGCGGCGAATCTGTTTTTCAGATATCCGGATTTTATCAATGGAGTTATCGGAATGAGTGGGTGTTATGATCTGAGTGTTTATACAGATGGGTATTATGACGATAACGTATACTTCAATTCGCCAATTCAATATCTGTCTCAGTTGAAAGCAGAATGGCAATTATCACTTTACCGCGAAAGTCGGCATATCCATTTTGTTACGGGTTCAGGACCTTTTGAAGTGCCTGAATATTCCCGGCAGATTTCATCGATATTAAGTTCAAAAAATGTTCCTCACGAACTTGACATATGGGGAGAAGATATTCCACACGAATGGTGGGCCTGGAAAAGAATGCTTCCTTATTATTTAGAAACAAGATTTTGAAATTTTCGAGTGGGAACTGTTGATGAGTAGTAATCTCACTCGAAAATTTCAATGTTTTTTGATTAATTAATTTTCAATTTAATTAATCAAATATATAGATCAGGCTCCTTCAAACTGCCTTAAAAATCTCACATCATTTTCAGTGAAAAGTCTTAAATCACTGATTCCGTATCTCAGCATCGTAATACGCTCAATACCCATTCCGAAGGCAAAACCGGTAAATTCTTCACTATCGATTCCTGCATTTGTCAAAACGTTTGGATCAACCATACCGGATCCTGCGATTTCCACCCAGCCGGTATGCTTGCAAATATTACATCCTTTTCCTTTACAAATGAAACAGGAAACGTCAATTTCCGCACTTGGTTCGGTAAAAGGAAAATAAGACGGACGCAAACGGATTCTTGAATCTTTATCAAACATTTCCTTGGCGAAATGATAAAGCGTATCCTTCAAATCACGGAAACTTACGTTTCTGTCAACATACAAACCTTCAACCTGATGAAAAACACAATGCGCACGAGCCGAAATGGCTTCATTACGAAAAACACGTCCTGGCATAATAGATCGGATCGGTGGTTTTTGCCTTTCCATCAAACGGATCTGAACGTTGGAAGTGTGTGTTCTTAGCAAAACATCATCCTTAACGGCTTCTTCGCTTTTTGAGATAAAAAAGGTATCCTGCATCTCACGTGCAGGATGATTATCAGCAAAATTTAATGCGCCGAAGTTATACCAGTCTGTTTCAATTTCCGGACCGTAAGATACATTGAAACCCATACGTTCAAAAATCTCGATAATACGGCGGCGGACAATTGTCAGCGGATGGATACTTCCCTGCAAATTCGGAGCTACCGGCAAGGTTAGATCGATCCGATTTCCTTCATTAATATCAGCTGTATTTTCAAGAGTACTACTAAATTCCTGAAACCGGGATTGAGCCAGATTTTTCAGGCTATTTAATTCCTGTCCAACAGCACGGCGATCTTCCTGTGGAATATTTTTTAGGCCGTCAAATAATTCTGTAACAGCGCCTTTTTTACTTATGTACTTTAAACGAAATGCTTCCAGTTGTTCTTTGTTTTCAACCAGGCTGCTTTCTATTTCATGAACTAATTCTTTTACTCGGTCAGTAATCATAAATTTTATTGGTTGGAAGGAATGGTGATGACCCGATAGAATCTGCATCGCTTAGCCGCCGCATTCCTGAAATTTTTTTATTTACGCCTGTATTTTGTGTTTCAACGTTGGGTTTAAACTGTTACAAAGATAGATAAAGTTAGACGCCTTGGAATGACATTTTTATCTACATCGTCATTTAACAGAAAAAGAGCCCGTTTTTGGTGATTTGGGCACTAGGTAAAATTACGTGTTTTACTAAGTTCAGTTACGTCATTTTATTTTTCAAAATTTCTTAAAAAATTGATTATCAGTATTTTGTGTCAAGATACCTATTTCCGGGTACTTTTCTTAAAGCATAAGAACAGCTAAATTTGATTCGTCAAACAACGTAGCTACAGCCAACCCCGAGCACTATGAAAACTTTAGGAGACTTTACCCATCAAACATTGTCAGATAATTCTTTTACTGACCGCGCCGTTCACATTTCTGTTCAGTCTATGGGCAGAACTATATTTCTCACACCAGATGTAATCACCTTTCTGGAAGGAGAAGGAAATTATACTTTCATCTATACAAATGCAGGCAAAAGGTATTTAGTTTCAAAAACGTTGAAATCGCTTGCGGAGTTACTGGACAGCAATTTTATCAGAGTTCACAAATCGTATCTGGTTAATTCAAATTACGTTGTTGAACGTATGGAAGACGATCGTATGCTTCGCATGTCTTGCGGCAAAGAAGTGATCGTATCACGTAGAAAAATAAAAGAAATTACAAGCATTCTTGATCATAATAATATGCGCATCAGCGCTTAAACCTGATTGCCTATACAAAAATATTTGCTTTTAAAATTAGTGGGTTATTCATATAGACAGCAGCTATCGCCAGATCGATGGCTGCATGTTTTTTTTTGGCCGTCGGCAATCGCTTTCGGCCTCAGATTGAGAAAAAGAAATTATTTATCCTTGTATGTAAAGTTTGGACTGCCGACCGCCTTCTTAAAATAACTTAATCCCCAAGGTTACCTGCCATGAAGTAATCTTTTGACGGACAGTAGCGCTATTGCCGTCAATGGGCTTATTGTTTAATTTGAAAGTCGCAAGATCTGTAAAGGTACCTTCCTTACGTACATCCAGACTGAAACTTCCTAAATCAAGGCCAGCTCCAAATTGGTAACCAACAACTGCGTTTGATAACGCACCATCTCTGTTGGACGAATATTGTTTAAAAGCGTCGCTTAATTTTTGATTATCACCTACACGGAAAGAAAATAACGGACCTGCCAAAACCCGGATCGGGCCGCCCTTTAATCCAATAAGAATAGGAACGTCAATGTTGCTATATTTTATTTTTACAGTTTGTGCCGTTGTAGAGCCATCAGGAATGATTTGGAAAGATCCGCCTTTTGTTGAAACCAGGACTTCGGGTTGTACAAAAATGGTTTTTCCAAACCTCATCCAGACCCCACCAACCATGCCTGTTTTTGTATCCAGACTTTGTTTTAGATTGTCCCGGACATCGGACCCGTCAAATTTTTTATAGGCGTTTCCATTTTCATCATAACGGGTCGTGAAAACATCACCCATTGTTAATTTGGACAAGTTAACACCGCCTTTTATACCAAATGCGAAACCTTTTGTTTGAGCCTGAGCAGAAATTATCGTCGTCAGGAATAAAAGCGTCACATAAATTGTTGTCTTATATACGTTCATACGGAAAATTGTTGATGACTAAAACCGATTGATAACGTCAGGAAATAAAAAACGATACGCAAACCTACTGTTTTTTGATTTAACGGAAAAAAGGTTTGCATATTTGGGTAAATTTTCGTGCCAGGATTTTTAACACTTTATACAACAACAAATTAAGAAAAATACCATATGGCCAAAGCCAAAACAGCATATTTTTGTCAGGAGTGCGGATATAATTCACCCAAATGGGTAGGTCGGTGTCCTTCGTGCGGAGAGTGGAATACGATGGTGCAGGAAGTGATCGAAAAGGAAGATAAAAAGACGGCAGTTGCCTGGAAATCGGTGAATCTGGCAAGTAAACCCAAAGCCATTGCAGAGATTGAATATGCTAATGAACCAAGAATTGTAACGAGTGATGGTGAATTAAACCGCGTTCTGGGCGGAGGAATTGTGCAGGGTTCGCTGGTGTTGATAGGAGGAGAGCCGGGAATTGGTAAGTCGACGCTGATGTTGCAAATTGCACTGACGCTTTCAAACAAAAAAGTTCTTTATGTTTCGGGAGAGGAGTCTGAGCAGCAGATAAAAATGCGTGCGGAGAGAATGGCTTCTCAAAGCGATAATTGCTTTATCCTGACAGAAACCCAGACTGCCAATATTTTTCGTCAGATTGAAGAATTTCAGCCGCAGATACTAATTATAGATTCGATTCAGACAATGCATTCGGCGTATATTGAATCCGGTGCTGGCAGTGTTTCCCAGGTTCGGGAATGTACGGCGGAGTTTATGAAGTATGCCAAGGAAACCGGTGTGCCTGTGTTTCTGATCGGACATATTACAAAAGACGGATCGCTCGCCGGTCCGAAAGTTCTGGAGCATATGGTGGATACTGTTTTGCAATTTGAAGGTGACCGACATACAACGTATAGGATACTTAGGACTATAAAAAACCGTTTTGGCAGTACATCAGAATTAGGAATTTATGAAATGCATAGTGCGGGATTAAGACAAGTTAGTAATCCTTCGGAAATATTGATCTCCCAAAGAGACGAACCGATCAGCGGGATTTCTATTGGTTCAATGATGGAGGGAAATCGCCCTCTTTTGATTGAAATTCAGTCACTTGTGAGCGTTGCTACCTATGGAACGCCGCAACGAAGCGGAACTGGTTTTGATGCGAAAAGATTACAAATGCTTCTGGCAGTTCTGGAAAAACGCGGAGGATTCAGGCTTGGTGTTCAGGATGTGTTTTTGAACGTTGCCGGTGGTTTGCGTGTGGAAGATCCTGCGATAGATCTTTCCGTTGTCGCTTCCATTGTTTCTTCCTATGAAGATGCGTTTATTCCACCTTCGGTTTGTTTCGCTGCGGAAGTTGGGTTGGGAGGGGAGGTGAGAGCTGTAAACCGAATAGAAAGCAGAATTTCGGAAGCAGAAAAGTTGGGGTTCAAAAAGATTTATATTTCAAAATATAATGGAAAGGGTCTTGATTTTAAGGATGCGAAGATTGAAGTTGTAACGGTAGCGCATCTGGATCAGCTTTTTATGGAGTTGTTTTTGAATAAGTAAAATTGGCTTATTTCAATTCTAACATTCATCGCTCCTTCGGAGCGTCCTGTTTATAGAAAAGCCGATGAGAGCCGCGGGTCACAACTCCATCGGAGTTTCCTGGAAATTTTAGGAGGCTCCAATGGAGCCGGAAACTTGGCAGCTCAAATTATTTCAATGAACAGGAATCTCCTATGGAGATGTTTTTCCAAACAATAATTACTTGGCCAATTCTAATTGCTCTTTCGGAGCGCCCTGTTTATAGAAATATTTAATATTTCGCATAATAACTCCGCAACCGATCTGTCAACCGATCATAAATTGGTTTGCTGAATTCTACAAAAAGTTGTTGAGGATCAGGTGGTAACAACTCCTGGCTTTTGCACATTTTTAGCTGTGCGTTTGTTAATGCTCGTTCATCTCCATTGAAATTTGCCCATTCGCAAACCCAGTTATATTCTCCGCCGAATTTTTGCTGATTCGCAAGTTTTTTCGAATTAAACTCCATAATCCGCATATCCAAAACACCGCTTGAATGAACCGTTTTGCGATTTTTGGTAAGACTTGCTTTTACTTTATCGTAAAATTCAATCTTTTTTCTATTTACCGTTTTCTCCCCGATTTTCACACTATCCTTACTAAAAACAGTTTCTGTATTTTTTTCAATCAGCGTTTGTCCGACGACGAAATCATCAAATTGCAGCGTTATCACATGATCTGGTTTTAATTTCCCATTGGTTGCTTCTTCCGGTGTATAAAACTGTACATATTTATTTAGACGTCGGTTGGTTTTTAAAAACTGGTTAATCTGATCCTGAAAATAAGCGTTGCTGAGCTGATATGCTTTTGAAGTAACCAAGACCTGTTCAACCACAACTTTAAAAGACGCAATGTTGTACGACTGATCCAGTTTATGCTGAACATCATTATAATTTGGTGAAAGCTCGTTGACGCGTTCAAATTGTTCATATGCCAGGCGTGCATTTTCGCGGCTTCCAAGTGAAAGCATTTTTAATCCTTCTGCATAATGCGTTTCAACTGCTTTTTGTCTCGAATTTCTTTCCTCCTCATAGTAACTTTTAGCCGAAACGGCATGCATACATGCATTACAAGGTTTAACAGACTCGTACAATCTATTCAAAATTTGATAAGAAGACAACAATTGTTCCCACCGCTGCATATCGGGTAAGGTTTCAGAAGAAGTAATATCTTCAAGATGTTGCTTTATGGCGTTTGGAAATGCTTGTTTTAGAATTTCCAAAGAAGAACTGTGCGTGGGATTATTTTTTAATTTATCAGCAGCACGGAAAACAGAGTCGTCATAATCTCCTCTTTTTAAGGATTTTTTGGCCGAATGACAACCGTCTGCGACAATGTAAAAAATGAGAATGAATAAGATTGCAGAAAGTTTTTTCATAGCATATTCGCTGATAGGGGTCAGCAAATTTCTACAAAAATTATCTCATTTTCGAATGCTTTACTAAATAGGCCATCAAAACGGGATCAAAACCCTGAGCAATATCTGCTTCAATGAAATCAATTTTATATTGACCGCATTTTAGTTTCAGCTTTTGATAAAATTCACCAACGAATTTTTGATAAGATTCACGAACCTGATCAGGCTGCACCTTAATTTTTTCACCGGATTCCAGATCAATGAATTCGTAGGGACGGTTTTCAAATGAAAAGGTTTCTTCCGTTTTTTTATCAGTAACATGGAAAAGAAGCACCTCATGCAGGTTATGTCTCAAATGCTGCAAAGCGGAAAATATCAAATCAGACTCTTCAATGTTTTCAAACATATCGCTGAAAATAACAACTAAAGAACGTTTGTGAATTTTTTCAGCCAAAAGGTGAAGAATACTCGCAACTGACGTTTTTTGTAATGGACGTGCTTTTTGTAAAAGTCCGTTAAGCTCCTGCATGATTTTGTGTACATGAGAAGGCGTGGATTTTACAGCTGTCTGAATTTCAATTGTATCTGAAAATGTACAAAGGCTTACTGCATCTTTTTGTCTTTGAAGCAAATAAGTAAGGCTGGCAGCAGCCATTAAGCTGAAAGTCATTTTGCCATAATTTTCTTCCGGATAATACATGGAAGAAGAAGTATCGAGTAAAATGTGGCAACGTAGATTTGTCTCTTCTTCGTAACGTTTTACGTAAAGCCGGTCTGTTTTGGCAAAAACTTTCCAGTCAATATTTCGGGTAGATTCTCCGGTGTTATATAGCTGATGCTCAGCGAATTCAACAGAAAACCCGTGAAAGGGAGATTTGTGCAGGCCTGTAATGAAACCTTCAACCAGCTGTTTGGCCAAAAATTCCAGGTTACCAAATTCTCTTACTTTTGCTAAATCCAGCTGCCTGATATTCATAAACCTGAAAAACGTTGTTAATCTTTCGTCCGCATGGAAATAATTTTGCCGGCTTTATGATCAATATCTTCATTGGAATCCAGCATGATCATGCCTTCCATACCAACAATACGCATGGAAACTTTGGCTACACCACTGGAAACGATTCCGATCAGGCGTGCAGCTTCTTTACTGATATCTACAATTCTGTTGTGTGCAAAAGGACCTCTGTCATTAACGCGTACTATAACTTTCTGATTGTTCGACAGATTTGTTATTTCCAGCATGGTATTAAGAGGCAATGAACGATGAGCTGCTGAGAGCTCGGTGCTTTGATGAATTTCTCCAAAAGAGGTTTTCCGGCCCTGAAAGCGGGAAGAATAGAAAGAAGCGCTGCCAACTTCTGTTTTGCCAAGGCTTATTTGTGCGTCTGCAGTGAATCCGGCCAGGGACAAAAACAATAGAATCAGAATCCGAGGATAAGTCATATCTGAGAGTTTAGGTGGAACATAATAAAGCCTAATGGGCCTTAATTCTTTACCAAAATCGCCTGTTTGTGACGGCCACAATAACCACGATTCGTCAAATGTAACGGATTCAACCCGAAAAATTGTACACTGTACCGATAAAGTGCAAGAGAAATGTAGAAAATTTAATTTTTCGGACGTTAAGGATTTGCTAATATATGCCGGTTTTTTTGTTCGCAGCAATAAACTTTCTATTTTAGCGTTTGCAAACCTATTAAAAACTAAACATAGTGGAAGACAGAGAGCAAATCTACTCCAAAAGGGTCAGGGCGGGAAAACGGACTTACTTCTTCGATGTTCGCTCAACGCGATCCAACGATTATTACCTAACCATTACCGAAAGTCGGCGTCATCCGCAAGGAGAAGGCTTTACGTATGAGAAACATAAAATGTTTTTGTACAAAGAGGACTTTGATAAGTTTGTAGAAGCTTTGAAAGATGCGGTAGATCACGTGAAAACGGAATTAATGCCAGAAGTTGATTTTTCTCAGTATGAGGCCAAAGCGGATGAAGTAGACGCCATTGGTGAGTCAGATTTGAAGTGGGAGTAAAAAAACTTTACGTTTTTAAAAAGGCCTTCGCAAATCATTGACGAAGGCTTTTAGTTTTTCTGTCCGGTAATTGGTAATTTTGCATTAAATTATCAGGGCTTGCTATTTAGGTATGGCCGTTTACCATTTTAATATGATGAGTTTTTGGCTTTAAAGGTCTTCTCATCTCATTTGTCTTAGTTTTTATGAGCCTTCAATGTGGAATTGTTGGATTGCCGAACGTTGGGAAATCCACTTTATTTAATGCTATCTCTACCGGTAAAGCCGAAGCAGCTAATTATCCTTTTTGTACAATCGAACCCAATGTAGGGGTTGTAACTGTTCCAGATGAGCGTATTGACGTATTGATCGGATTGGTAAAACCACAAAAGGTTATACCAACGATTATGGAATTCGTTGATATTGCCGGATTGGTAAAAGGAGCAAGCCAGGGTGCAGGTTTAGGAAATAAATTCCTTGCCAATATCCGTGAGGTAGATGCGATTGTTCACGTGGTTCGTTGTTTTCAGGATGAAAACGTAGTACACGTGGAAGGAAAAGTTGATCCTGTTTTTGATAAAGAAATTATCGATATCGAATTGCAGTTGAAAGATCTTGAATCGATCGAGAAAAAAATTCAGAAAACTGAAAAAGGTGCAAGAGCCGGTGATGCGAAAGCAAAAGCTGAACTTGAACTTTTGAAAAAATATAAAGAAACACTGGAAGCCGGCAAAAATGCCCGAAGCCTTGTTGTTGCTGACGCGGAATTGAAAGAAGCTGCAATTGGTGATTTGAAATTGCTGACGGATAAGCCTGTTCTTTATGTTGCCAATGTGGATGAAGATTCAATGCTTTCAGGAAATGAATACTCCGAAAAATTGAGAGAAGCCGTTGCCCATGAAGGTGCCGATGTGATCATTCTTTGTGCTGCTATTGAGTCTCAAATTTCTGAAATCGAAGACGAAGAAGAGCACGAAATGTTTCTTGGAGAATACGGTTTGAAAGAATCAGGACTTAGTAAGCTCATCAAAGCGTCTTACGCGCTTTTAAATCTGATCACTTATTTCACGGCAGGAGTTAAAGAAGTTCGTGCCTGGACTATCGTGAAAGGCTGGAAGGCACCGCAAGCTGCCGGTGTAATCCACAGTGATTTTGAAAAAGGTTTTATCCGTGCTGAGGTCATTAAACTGGCTGATTTTGAGCAGTATAAATCAGAAGCCGGCGTAAAAGAAGTTGGAAAAATGGCTGTTGAAGGAAAAGAATACGTCGTTGCGGATGGCGATATCATGCATTTCCGTTTTAACGTTTAATGAAGATAATAAATAATTGAAAACCATATTCGGTTTGAATATCAGAGACGTCAACTTTCGTTAGTTGACGTCTCTTTTTTGTGCTCTCTCGATAAAAAGAAATTCTTTCAATCTTCAATCTGATTCGCCAGATCTTTATGAATCATGGCCCGGAAAGTATCTGCCATACAAATGATATTATCAATCTGAAACTGTGCTTTTTGTAATACGCCGACGCTAAGTCCGTCTATAATTAATCTGTCGAAAAGCTGGTGAAGCAGAATCAGTTCATTGACATTGACGGAAAAGTCCCTTACCACATACATTTGAAATCCCCGGTCTTCTCTTTTTGAGAAATAAAGTACAAGAAACAGATCTGTTACGCTAAAAAAGGATATTACCTGATCTTCTTCAAATTTTACCGGCATTTCATGATGGTCTACAAGACAATCAATTATTTCAGTTTGATTACTTGTCAGATATAAGTTAGGTGTCAAATCCCAAGCCGGTGAGTTCGCTTTCATAAGAGGTGATTTATGAATAGGTGTCTTTTATATGCATAATATACTAATCTATTAAAAAATTAGATCATTTTAAGAAAAATAAATATTATCTTCTTCTGTTCCACTCAATAGTTTTATAACCTACTAATAAATCCGAACGGCCTGCCGGCGGACGGTGATAAATAAGAATGTCATAATCATTTTCTGTTACAGCATAATTTCCTTCAATATTCCCCTCATCCGGCTTTTGACCAACTCTGACTGTTGTGTAATCGTAATTGATGACACCTTGTTTAATTACGATTTGGCACTGATACGCTTTTGCATCAGTATTATATTCCATTTTATTGCGGTCATTAAGCTGCCATAGATTATACGCGCCGTTAACATAGAAGGTTGCGTCGGGATCTTCTGCAACCTTTAATGTGAAAAGGACAGGCGTATAATCCGCTTCCACGCTTCCACGACCGGATTCTTTTTGATCAACTATATATTGACCATTCAAATCTTCAATCTGTAAATAACCATTATCCGAGCGGGATTTGTCGGGCGTAATAGCAAGACTTGTCTGATCTGCTGCACGATCAATTTCATAAACACCATAACCCCGTCCGGATAAAGTACGGCTGTCGAAATACCGGAATTCATTACCACCTGGAAATGTATTTTCCAGATTGAAAAAAGTGTATTCCAAAAGCTGGTCAAAAGGCTGGACGTTGGTTGGCTTAAAACCGGTTTTTACCTGATCCCAGCGAAAATTCTTGCGAATAAATACTTTAAGGTCCTGTTGGGGGGAAATCAGATTATAGCCTTTGTAACTAATACTGAAATCAATCTGCTGATCTGTAAATTGTTGCTGAATTCCCTGCGAAAAACGTGCCTCTGCGGTAATACCGACCTTTGTATCATAAATCATAAATTTCCTCGTCAGAAGCGTTTTTTTGCCTCTGTCGGTATATACCATCAGAACATAATTTCCTGAAAGCTTCAATTTTGGCACTTCAAATCTGTAATGTGTGTACGGGACTTTTGTACTGAATGATTGCTCGTATGTGGTGATTGGATAGTCATTAAACTCATAAGTGAACTCGATATCATTTAGATTTGATTTGGTCCAATCCGCATTACAGGAAAATATTTTTGCCCGTAATCCAGTCATATTGGTTGTCATGTCGTCAAATTCAAGAACTAGTGGGAAAGTGCTTTGAATTGGAATTACAGGAGGTGCAACCAACCTTGTAGGATTTTCTTTGTCCTCAATTCCGGGATATAATAATACCGTTTTAATGTCATCATTATAAATGAAATCTTCCAAACGCATGTCCGTAAATTGAGCATTGGAAGTAAAAAAACTCAGACTGAAAAGTGTAAAAAGTATATAACGCATAAATTGGTTTGAGACAAAAATGTAACTTTTAAACAAAGACAACGTATTAAAGACAACGATGTTTTTTAACATAATTAACTATTTTTGCTGTAGAACCGAAACAATATGACTGCACAACCTCAAAAATACTATTCAGAAGGGGAATATCTGGATATAGAACGTGACGCCGGTTATAAAAGCGAATATTATAACGGGGAGATTTTTGCTATGGCCGGAGCTGGTCATAACCATAATCGGATTGTAGAAAACTTATCCATTGAAATTGGAGGTTTTTTCAAAGGGAAGTCATGTCGAACTTATTCCAGTGACCAAAGGATTCATATCCCGGAAACATTTCTTTATACTTATCCGGATTTGCTGATTGTTTGTGATAAAAATCAATATCTGGATGATAAAAAAGATACCATTCTTAACCCAACTGTCATTATTGAGGTACTTTCTGAAAGTACCGAAGCTTATGACAGGGGGCAGAAGTTTCACTTTTACCGTAGTATTGCTTCCTTACAGGAATATGTTTTGATTAATTCCCGTTCTTTTGCAGCAGAAGTTTTTCGAAAAAATGAAGAAGGACTTTGGGTGCTGGCTTCGGAGGCATACAACTTGAATGATCCATTAGAAATTGCAAGTGTTGGGCTTAAGCTCCCTATGACAGATATTTATGCACAGACAGAAGATTTAATTTAACTGTTTGATGAACAATAAAAAATGGCCATTTCAGCATTATACTGAAATGGCCATTTTTATTATTTTCGATTGAAAAACGTATCAACCAAGTTCTTCAACCTCCATCATAGCGGTTTCCCATGATTCGGTTGCTTGTTCGAGTTTCTTTCTGACATCTGCGTAAAACTTATTCAGTTCGGACAATTTAGCTGAATCATTATAAACCGCAGGTTGAGCTAATTTTGCTTCGGTTTCAGATTTTTTCGCTTCAAGATTATTAATCGTAGCTTCCAGTTCTACCACCTGCTTTTTCGCTTTTTTTAATTTTTGCGCGTCTTCTGGGGAAGTGCCTTTATTTCCATTATTTTTTTGAGCGTTTCCGTTATTGTTAGCAGGCTGGTTGCTCTTAACTTGTGGTGGCGCACTGCTTACGACTGCTTTTTCACTTACAGCAGATTGCAATCCACGCTCATCAATCCATCTTTCGTATTCCGCATAAGTGCCAGGATATTCCTTAATCTGGTGATCTTCGATATACCAGATCTTGTTCGCAATGGATTCAACAAAATACCTATCGTGAGAAACTACGATATAACTTCCTTCATACTGCTGCAAAGCCTGGATCAAAATGTTCACCGACTGCATGTCCAAGTGGTTGGTAGGCTCATCGAGTAACAGGAAGTTTGCTTGTGAAAGCAAAACTTTTGCTAACGCAACGCGAGATTTTTCTCCTCCTGAAAGTACCTTGATCTTTTTAAATACATCGTCTCCCGAGAAAAGGAAACAACCCAAAACGGTACGTAATTCTGTTTCAGTTTTTGTTGAATTGGCGTATTTAAGTTCTTCTAAAAGATTGTGGTTAACGTTCAAAGATTCCAGCTGATGCTGTGCATAGAACGTAAACATCACATTATGGCCTAATCTTCTTTTTCCTTCAATTGGTTCTGTTCCTGCCACAACGCGTAAAGCGGTTGATTTACCACGTCCGTTAGCACCGATCAACGCAATTTTATCGCCACGTTCCATGGTAATATTGGTATGAGAAAGAATTACTTTATCGCCATACGCTTTCGATGCGTCTTCCAATTGGAAAACGTGACGGCCGGGCTGAGTTGTAAACTGGAAGCGGAAATGAACCTTTGCGTTTTCGTCAACAACCTGATCCACAACTTCCATTTTGTCAAGCGCTTTAACACGACTTTGAACTTGCTTGGATTTTGTTGCTTTGGCTTTAAAACGTTCGATAAAACGTTCTGTTTGTTTAATTTTCGCCTGCTGATTTTCAAAAGCTCCACGTTGAATATCATTACGCAGCGCTTTTTCTTCCATATAGTAAGAATAATTCCCGGAATATAAATTCAATTTACCTCCCGAAACTTCCACAATCGTATCAACGGTATTATCAAGAAATGCTCTATCGTGAGAAACCACGATCACCGCGCCTTCATAACTCTGAACATATTTTTCCACCCACTGAATAGACGGTAAGTCCAAGTGGTTGGTAGGTTCATCCAGCATCAAAAGAGACGGTTTTTGCAAAAGCAATTTTGCCAGCATAACCCGCATTCTCCATCCCCCTGAAAACAATCTTAACGGTCTGTGTAAATCATCTGTGACAAAACCAAGACCTTCAAGAATTGCTTCTGCTTTGGATTGAATTGTGTAACCATCCAGTGCTTCAAATTCATCCTGAACCTTCGCAAGTTTGTCCACGAGTTCATCGCGGTAGTTGTGCTCCATTTCATGCAGGATTTTATCAATCTGCACCTGAAGCTGATTCTGGCGCTCAAAAGCCTGCATGGCAACGGCCAAAATAGATTCGTCGCTTTGGTAAGAAAGCAAATCCTGGTTCAGGAAGCCAATCGTGCAATCTCCTGATTTAGAGATGCGCCCTTCGTCCGGTTGGTATTCCCCATCGATCATCCGAAGCAGGGTAGACTTCCCCGTTCCGTTTAAACCGATAAGGCCAATTTTCATTTTTGGCTTAATATGAAGCGACGCGCTATCGTATAGTGCGCGGTCGCCAAGAAAATAACTGAGGTTCGTAATCGCGATCATGCCGCAAAGGTACGGATAAGATAGAGATTGTAAAAATGCTAATTGTTGGAATAGTTATAAAATCAAATAGTTAATCCGAAATATGACATTAATCTTGTAAATTTGTGTTAGAAAATTACACAGAGTTTCACTGAGGTGAGAAGAGAACCACTGAGACAACGCAATTTGCTCTGTGGACCTCTTTTAAACTCTGCGGATGTCTGTGTAACCTCAGAACTTGATAATCCATATCCTAATATATTGCAGACATGAACTATACATACAAATTGAGGTTGGTACCGGAAGCCGATGGCGGTTATACAGTTTTTGTTCCGGCTCTTCCTGGTTGCATAACTTATGGTGAAAGTGTAGAGGAGGCAATAGAAATGGCAAAGGAGGCAGTTTCTTTGTATGTTGAAGATTTAACTGAGAGAGGAGAAACAGTTCCTGATGACAGCAATACGCTGGAATATTCTCTTAGTCTTGTTGCATGAATCTTTCACCGAAATATTTAATAAAACTGTTAGAATCTAATGGTTTTGTTTTTAAAAGAGCAAAGGGATCGCATCAGGTTTTTTATAATTTGGATTCTAACAAAACGGCAATCGTTCCTTTTCATGGAGGAAAAGATCTCAAAAAAGGCACATTTCTGTCTATTCTTAAACAAGCAGGAATTGATATTAACAATTAATAAAAGCAGATTTTGAATAACCTATTTCCCATATTCCTGAAACTTGAAAATCTCCATACCCTTATCGTTGGTGGTGGTTATGTTGGTCTGGAAAAAATCACTGCGGTTTTAGATAATTCGCCTGAGGCAACTGTAACGCTGGTTTCGCCGGAAATAAGACTGGAAATTTGTGAAATTGCTGCGGCTAATGCGAGGATTGCTTTAATCAAAAGGAAGTTCGAGGATGGCGATTTAACAGAAAAAGATCTGGTTATTGTCGCAACGAACGATAAGGAAGAAAATAAGCGAATTAAATCAGTTGCCCGGGCAAAACATATGCTTTGTAATGTGGCTGATACACCGCCTTTGTGCGATTTTTATCTTTCTTCTGTGGTTAGAAAAGGTAATTTGAAGGTGGCGATTTCGACAAACGGAATGTCGCCAACCATGGCAAAACGGCTTAAAGAAGTTTTGAATGAAGCGCTGCCTGATAATCTGGAAACGGCTATGGAGCAGTTGAAAGCGGTTAGGGATATGCTGAAAGGTGATTTTGCTTTTAAAGTGGATGAGTTGAACCGGATAACTTCGGTATTGGTTGAAAAATCGGATATCAAAGAATAAGAGTTTAGCAAATACCGAATTCCTGTATAGCTCTTGGGAAATTCTTTCCTTCATGTCCTGATCTGCTTAATTTTACAAGGGCAAAACGTTGAAGCGTATCAAGTTCAATCCATTGTTTTTGGGCCAAAGCCGGACAATTCCACTCCGCTGCTTTTGTCTGCACTTCTTCGGGAATTTCGTTCAGAATATTCCAGGAATCGTCAACAGAAGCCAGTAAGCTTGCTTCATGATTTGCATACTTCCAAACCAGTTTATTTACAAATTCGCCGTACTGATCAATTTCTGAATCGAGATAACAAGGTAAAAATGCGAGCTGGTTTTTTTCTTCAACACTTATCTTTACCCATTCCGGAAGTTTTAATTTAATGCCGCAGCTATCCAGTTTGTATCGGACAATCATCGGGATACAGCGTAGCGACTCAACAAAATCACTTTCAAAATCGAAGAAAAACGGAGCAATGGTTTCAGTTTTCATTTTGGTTTCAGATTAAATTGGTAGCCGGTAGTTCAATCTCAACGAGTTCGTCTTTTTCTGTGCCGCAGGTCGAGCAGTAATATTCTTCGGGCAAAGATTCAAAGAAAGTGCCGGCTGGAATATTGTTAAGTTCATCTCCATAAGCGGGATGATAAATCGTCATGCAATTCGGACATTGATAAGCCAAAACAGTGAGAGATAATTCGTCTTTAACTTCTTCTTCGATGTGAATTATTTCAGCATTTTCGAAGTTTCGGCGATTGTTGAATTGACGGCACAAACGTTCAAGCTGCCAGGGAAGGTGAATCTTGAACAATCCTTTTTGGAAAAGAATATGTTTTCTGCTGTTGGGGTTGAAATTTTCAGTGTAATAAATGTCATAAACACTTAATAGTGAAAGTTGTGCAAAACTGATGACTGATCTTTTTCGTACTAAAACAGAACCGAAAACTTCTGATTTTTTTCGTGTCTGAATTCCAAAGCAAAGGCCAAAAGTTCTAGTATCATTTTTTTCAATATATCGTATCAGGTAATCTTTAAGCTGGGTTCCTTCTACGGTGTGATCCTCTGTTTGCCAGGCTAATTCATTTGCGGCGTGGCGTACATTGATATTGTGTTTGCCAAGAATATTGCTCCATAAAGTACGGTGAGAATCTTCAATACCTTTGATAATCAACGATCGCCATGGTGTTACACAGAGTTCTCCAACCCGGGTTTTTAGACATAACAGACACAAATCAATCAGGAATTCAACTGAAAATAATTCATCACGACGGTATAGTCCCAGCCACGTTCTTGATTCATACCGGTTAAATCCTTCGTAATAGGGAAGCGAAAAGGATGGTAATTCCAGTTCTTGCGTCGCTGGAATTGATATATAAGTTGTTTCATTTTTTACCGCTTCGTACAAACTTTCAGCGCTTTGGCATTGCTGATGGATCATGCAGTTTTCCAGGACTTTTGCCAGCCGACCAACTTCATTTGTATAAATTAATTCTGGCCAGCGAAAGAGATTGTTGCTTTCTTTTAATCGTATATACAGGTACCAGTATTGTGGCTCTGGTGATGAAACGAAGTTTAGGTTTCCAGTGAAAAATGGCGTAAAACTTTGGTTCGAATCGGATATGTTAATTTTTAATTCGGGCTGATAATCAAAACTGTCTAATACAGAATGATATTCGTTATTGCCCAGCCATTGTCCGGTTCTGAAAACTTCTTCTCCGCAGTAGGAGCTGATGATGTTTGGGTGTTTCTCTGTATTTAATTCGTAATTAATATTGAGTTTTTGAAGGTCTTTTTCAATAAAACGCACCACCTCGTAATGAACAGTCAATAGTAATTGCTGACGTGCTCCAAACCTGACTTTCCGGATACCGGATGACCATGCGGCCGTGAGAATATCTTTGAGATATCCCGGCGATACGATGCCTCCGGGGAGGTTGATTTTTATGGTGTAATAATCGCGCATGGTTGTTTTGGTAATGTATTGATAATCATTCAATTTTTTTCAATTGGTCGATGGGGTTTCGGTGCGATTTCACATCGGGATTCCGCGGCGCGATTTCCCGGCGCGATAGATAGGGCGTTGCCCCATCCTAAAATATGACGCCCTTTCAGGGCTGGGCGGCCATCATAGCCCTGAAAGGGCATCATATTTTAGCGTTGGGCAACGCCCATCGGATTTGTGCCATCGTTATCGTATTTGGGTGTTTGGGATAATTCATTCATCACACCGCCACCATCTCCATCCGTTCCAAAATTGCCCGAACCTCTGGCCTGCATGATCCGCAGCCCGTTCCGGCACCTGTTTTCTGGCAAAGTTTATGAAAATCATTATAACCATCCAGAATTGCTTTTTCCAGATTTCCCTGTCCAACGCTGTTACAAGAACAAACCAATTTTCCCTCCATAGGGTCCACACTCTGGCTGGCTCTTAGTAATTGAAGCCTTTTTTCAGAAAGTTCAGTGCCTTTTGCGATCAAATCCCGGAATTCCAGGAATTCATTTTTATCACCGATCAAAATGGCGCCAACCAGTCTATCCTGATGGACGATGCACTTTTTATAATATCTTTTTGACTTATCAATAAAGACAATCTCTTCATAAGTCGGATCATTGGCAGGTGCTTCTGTCATACCGATACTGCTCATGTGCAGGCCTTCCATTTTTAGAATATTCATGGAAACACTGCCCTGGTACGGCTGTGAAATATCTCCTGCTATAAAATGAGCTGCTACTTCCGCCTGCTGTTCCGCCGCCAGCGTTATTCCCCACATTTGTCCCCGCCACTCGGCAATTTCTCCAGCTGTGAAAATGGATTCGTCCGAAGTTTGCATGTAATCATTTACAAGAATTCCACGCTTATGTTCAATCCCTGCCTCCCTTGCAAGTTCAATCGTTGGAACAGTTCCAATAGCCAGCACAACCACCTGACAAGCTATTTTTCTTCCCGATTTTAATAATATTCCTTCAACTTTGGCATTTCCGTTATAGGTTGACACTTCATCATTAAAGTAAATTTCAATACCGCGATCTGTTAAATCCTGATATAGTAATTCACTCGCCAACGGATCCAGCTGTCTTTCCATCAGTCTTCCGCTTCTCTGGATAACCGTTACCCGAATATTCATTTTGCGGAAAGACGCAGCCAGCTCCAGTCCCAAAATTCCGCCGCCGACTATTACTGCATGTGCATCCGTCTGATTTACAAAAGGTAAAAGTTTGTCAGCATCCATTCGTGAACGCATATTGAAAATACCGGGAAGTTCCGGAACGCCCTTCGGCATAAAAGATCTGCTTCCCATACCCAGGATCAACTTATCATAGGTATGTTCGTTGCCTGCACTATCGGTCAGGATTTTATTTTTCCGGTCAATGTGGACAATGCTTATTCCTTTGTGCACAATAATATTGGCGTCAGAAAACTGATCTTCTCTCAATTTTACAAGCTGCTCCCAGCTTTGTTCGCCGCTGATATAATCCGGTAGCAGGACACGGTTGTAGAATGGATAAATTTCTTTTGAAAAAACATGAATTTCGTCATCCTGATTAAGTGCCCGGTACGTATTGATAAAACCCAAACCGGCAGAACCCGCACCGATAATTATTATTTTTTCAAAAGGTTTTTTGAACAACAATACTTCAACCGCCGAGAATTTGAAATCCGGTTCTTTCGAGCGAGGGTCAACCAAATTATTCGTAAGATTATTCGCTCTCCCTAAATTACTTCCCAGTATTTTCCCCCAGTGCATGGGCAAAAAACACAATCCCTCCCGTACGTCTTCGGTCAATTGCGCCTTCACACGAACTTTCCCGCGACGGCCCTGTACTACGACCAGTTTTCCTTCTGTTATGTTTCTTGCTTCTGCATCCTTTGGGTGAATCTGCAAAAATGGCTGCGGTATATGTTGTTTAAGTTTTGTGACCCTGCCGGTTTTAGTCATCGTATGCCATTGGTCACGGATACGGCCGGTGGTTAGTACCAGAGGGAAATTCTCGTCCGTTGGTTCGGACGTGTTTTCGTCTGCAATGGCGAAAATTTGAGCTCTTTTGTTAGGGGTGTAAAAGCTGTGATCCGTAAAAAGCCGTTTCGTTCCGATTGTTGACGAATCGGTTATTTCATGATTTTCGGGAGTTATTGCCGTTTCGCTATCGGCTGATTTTTTTGCTGCCAAAGGCCATTGAACACTACGTTTACTTTTTAGTAAATCATAATTTACTCCCGAAACGTCAACATTTGTATTGGCTGTAATTTTGACATATTCGTCATAAACCTCCGAAGTGTTTTTGTAGTTAAAAGCTTCTGAAAAACCCATTTTTTGTGCAAACTTCCAGATGATTTCTGAATCAGGTAAAGCTTCTCCGGGAGCTTCCAGAGCTTTTGGGAGATAAGTTATACGTCTTTCCGCATTGGTCATCGTTCCTTCTTTTTCCAGCCACGCAGCTGCCGGCAAAACGACATCGGCGAAATGAACCGTATCAGCCAGATTTGAGACATCCTGAACAACCACAAACCGCGAATTTTTCAACGCTTTTTCCGCCATGTTGATATCCGGCATACTCACCAATGGATTTGTATTGATAATCCAGATCGCTTTCAAACGATCATCAGCCAGCGCTTCAAACATTTCCGTCGCCGTAAATCCTGGTTTGTGCGCAATTTTTACCGGACTATCCCAAAATGACTCCATTTCTTCCCGGTGTATAGCATTGGTCACATCACGGTGTGCAGGAAGAATATTGGCAAGTCCGCCCGTTTCGCGGCCACCCATGGCATTTGGTTGTCCGGTAAGAGAAAATGGCCCGTTTCCGGGAGAACCGATCTTGCCCGTAATCAAATGCAGATTGATCAGCGAAAGATTTTTATTTACACCGATAACAGACTGATTCAAACCCATTGTCCAAAGAGAAAGAAAACCCTCAGACGCACCAATCCAGTCGGCAGCTTGGAAAATATCTTTTGCTTCAATCCCACAAATTTCCGCAGCTTCCTCAATTGTTCTTTCAAAAACCTTTTCCTGGAAATTTGAAAATCCGTCCGTGTGGTTTTCTATAAAATCCTGGTTGATGTAGTTTTTTTCAATCAGGATACGCCCGATGGCATTGTTCAAAACAATATCAGTTCCGGGGATTATTCCCAGATGAAGATCGGACGAGCGCGCCGTATCGGTTTTACGCGGATCAACACAAATAATTTTTACATTCGGATTTGCGGCTTTATGCGCTTCAATCCGCCGCCATAAAATCGGATGGCACCAGGCCGGATTTGCTCCTGTTACATAAAAAACATCAGCTTCTTCAATGTCGTCATAACAAACAGGAACACAATCTTCGCCCAGCGAAAGTTTATAACCCACTACCGCAGAGCTCATGCAAAGCCGGGAATTGGTATCAATATTATTGGAACCGATAAAACCTTTGATCAGCTTGTTGACCAGATAATATTCTTCCGTCAGACATTGTCCTGATACGTAAAATGCAACCGAATCAGGGCCGAATTTTTTAATAAATGTTTTAAAAACCGCCGCTGTTCTGTCCAGGGCTTCATCCCAGGTAACACGTTGCAGAGGCATCGAGCGGTTTAGCCGCATTTGCGGATACAACAAGCGGTCCGACTGATCCATTACGGTGTAATGCAAATTCATCCCTTTGGAACAAAGCATACCTTTGCTGGAGGGATGTTCTTTATCTCCCTCCAGACTCAGTTGGCCGTTAGCTTCCTTCGTCACAACTACGCCGCAACCCACGCCGCAATAGCAACAGGTAGATTTGAAGGTATCAGAGGAAGTTTTCATAACAGCCGGTTTATTTTTTTGTTGTAATTACTAACAGGAAATTAATATTACAATTCCCTCTTTTATCTTGGTGAATTCAAGGCTAATAGCCAAATGCTAATAGCTACTTAATTAAGAATTCGCAGTTTCCAATGTATTCGCTTCGGGTATCGCTGTTCTTATTTTATCAAAATTGACCAAAGCGACAATCGCAGCCACGCAGGCAATCGCAACACCGATGTAGACAAATGCCTGGGAGTAAGAAATTGAGCTTGATTTAAACAAGAATCCCGCCAACACAGCACCTACATTTCCGCCGGCACCCACAATTCCGCTTACGGAGCCAATAGCTTTTTGATTAACAAAAGGGACGATGGCATAAGTAACACCATTCGCCATTTTCAAAAACATAGCGAAACATAACATGGTGATCACGGCGATCGTCAATGTTGAGCTTTGTGCGAAAAGTGCGATACCAATCCCTTCCATCGCCAGCAAAAGTGCCAATAAGCGGCCTTTGCCCAGCATTCCATATTTCAAACCCACTTTATCTGCTACAATTCCACCCAAAGCACGGGCAAATAAATTCATGAAACCAAAGGTTCCGGCAAGGATTCCGGCTACGGCCAGAGTTGCATGGAAATTTTCGAAGAAGTATAAAGCGGCAATATTATCAAAGGTAATTTCAATACCAAAACAAGCTCCATAAGCAAGGAAAAGTGCCCAGGTACGAGGGTCTTTCATCGCCATCGTCATCGTGCCTTTTACTTTGACAGTAGAATTTCGGATGGATTCAGGAAGCTCATCAAAGTTTCCGGCTGGTGTATCTTTCGTGTAGAAATAATAAACAAAAGCAAAAATCAATAAAGCAACACCCGGTACGATCATCGCCAGACGCCATGCCGATTCAGGCAAATAACCAGCGCCAATAAAACCAGCGAAAATCAAAGGCATAACCATGTTGGTAACACCGCCGCCTAAATTTCCCCAGCCACCAGCCACCGCATTAGCTGTTCCTACAATTTTCTTATCAAACATCACCGATGTATGATATTGTGTTATGACAAACGATGCGCCGATCACACCAATGGCTAATCTAAAAAGTAAAAAGCCTTCATAGGAATGTACTAGGCCAACCGTCATAACCGGAATGGAACAGATCCCTAAAAGTGCTGTATATGTTTTTCGTGGTCCCCAGGAATCGCAAAGTTTACCAACCGCGATCCGGGCAATTACCGTTGCGGCTACGGAAGCAATGATGATATTTCCGATTTGTCCTTTTGTTAAACCCAAATCTGTTTTGACAACCGTCATCAACGGAGCTAATCCAAACCAGCCGAAAAAGCAAAGGAAAAATGCCATCCATGTCAGGTGGAACGTCCGCATTTGCACGCCTTTCGCGCTGAAAATATTTAATTTCTGTAACGGTTTATTTGTCGTTTCCATAGTTCAATGCTTTTAAACTTTTGATAATAAGAGTGATGTAAAGTTCAGTATCTATATTATTCGGGTTATTTTAGGAAATCTGGTTTGATGCTGATCATCAGGTAAGCCCAGTGGGCCATTTTTTGAGGATCCGTTACAGCCTTTGCTTGTGCCAGTGAATTTGTTGGTAAAAAAGTGCAGTATCCTCCCTGGAAACTTATTGTTTTGGTCAAATTGTACGTAGCAATAATGTCCAGTTCCTCTCCAAAATTACTGCTCAGTTTCCCATCTTTTACACTGCTGATCTGTGCGGCACTTGAAAACTGGTGCAAATCAGCTTGTACAGAAAGTTTAGGAGATGCTTTGATTGTGCTGCTCAAGAAAAGATCCGATAATCCGCCTTTTCCAAAACCGTTGGCAGCATAGAAATAATCCATTTGTCCCCAAAACTTATGCGGTGTTCCATATAAAGGGTCAAAACTTCTGTTTTTTGAACTGCCGGAACCGCTTCCTGATGTATAATCAAAACCAGGTCCGATCGAAATAAATCTGTTCACTTCATAAAGTCCTTTGATCGAATACATGTAAGCAGACAAATTGGCACCATCTTTATCTTTTCCTGTTTGCAAATAGGCGCTGGCTATAAGATTAATACTTTTGCCGAGTTTTGTCTGAATATAAGGTCCCAAAGTTACCCGACTATTTACTCCTTTTTCAAGCGTTTTGGTACCCGTTGATGTCAGGCTGTATTTTTGGAAATCATCTTTTAAAATCAAAAATGAAGCAATTCCCTGATTCAGTTTTTTGCTTACATATCCAAATTGCATCGATTTGTACATGGTGCCAATTCCGTTCGTTCCGGCGGCATATCCATTAGGAACTCCGTTGTATAAAGTGCCGGTTTTTACCTCACTATTCTGGTTATACGCAAAGCCTAAATGTGCGGTAAAACCTTTGTTGCTATACTTGATCAATGCAGCATCATGACGTCTCGCCTGTTGCAGCCAGTCAAGGTTTCCAAGTAAGCGGCTGTCATCATAAAGTAATTCCTGACGGCCGATCTTTATTGAAAATTCTTTTCCAAGTTTGGTCTGATTTGTATCCAGCAAACTTATTTCTCCCCAGGCTTCATGCAGCATAAAACCATTTAAACCGGCATTTGTTACCCTATTATTCGTTGAAGCATCCTGTCCCCAAACCCTTACATCCTGCGCCGAAATGTAAAAATTTGTGCGGTAACCTTTGTATCCAACATTTAACCTGGTGCGCTGGGAGGTAAAAAAGGCTGGTTTATTGCCTTTGGAAAGAGGAGAACCTTGCCCATCCAAAAGTTCAGAGCGTGTACGAAGCTGGCCGGAAATACTTAACTGAGCCCTGGATTCGGAGGGCAGTAGTAACGAAATTCCCAATGCCGCCGCGATGAATAGGTAGCGAATTGTTTTCATGTGGATAAGTGGATAAAATGAAAAAGAGGATAGCGTCAATGAGTTGACATCATTTGTTCTTAACAGCCACCTGGTGTAGTTAAGCAAACCCGGAATTTGGTTTATGTTCTTTTTTCCATTTTATTTGATCTGTTTGTGTGAAACATAAACAACATCCCCTGGTTTGAATAGCCCCGTTGGGATAATACATAAGCCGATTTTGGTGTCCCCACACCGGATCGGCTTTTTTTGCTAAAATGCCAGATTGGCGCTCTGCAAATACTCCATCGCATAGGATGGATGCAATCCTACAACCTCTCCAAGCACAATGATTGCCGGTGTGCCCAGTTTATTTTCCTTCACCAGTTGTGGCATTTCCCAAACCTGACCCATCACACTTTTTTCATCCGGGCGCGTTCCGTTCTGGATCACCGCCATAGGCAAATGCCCGCGGCCAAAATATTTATATAAGTCACAGATTTCGTTCAGCTTATTCATTCCCATCAAAACCACAACGGTTGCTTTGGATTGAGCGGCCAGTCGCATGTCATCAGATAGTTCTCCGTTTCTGGTCGTTCCGGTAATGACCCAGAAACTTTCACTTACACCGCGGCGGGTTACCGGAATTTCCAGGGAAGCCGGAACGGCTATACAGCTTGAAACACCTGGAATTACTTCGCAGATAATATCATGATCGCGGGCATATTCCATTTCTTCATGACCACGTCCAAAAACAAAAGAATCACCGCCTTTCAAACGAACAACATGTCCGCGTTTCCGTGCAAGCTTCACGATCAGCCCGTTGATCTCGTCTTGAGAAAAAGAGGCTTCACCCACTTTTTTCCCTACATATATTTTTAATGCTGCTTCTGGTGCAAAATCAAGAATTTCTGTACTCACCAGTTCGTCGTATAAAACGACATCGGCTGATTTTAAAACTTTGATTCCTTTTAAAGTAATCAGCTCTCCGTTTCCCGGACCAGCTCCCACGAGTGTAAGTTTCGCCTCCATCTCTTTTATATATGTTCTGGTGAATATTAGAAATGTACTATAAGTAGTGAATAGTAACTATATCTATTTGTTGGTTCAAAATTAGTATCAATATTTTATAAAACAATACTTTTGCCAAAAAATAAGTATCAATTTTACATATATTTAGAATAAAAAGTTAGGAAAATAGAAAAACACCTTTTAATTTTGACATGTACTAAAAGGTAATTAAAGTAGTTAAATATTTGAATAGTACAATAAAACAACAGGGTTATTCAAAAATAATAGTTAATTATAACTATGAAAACAAACACAAACACGCATATCGTTGTCATTGGAAATGGTATGGTTGGCTACAAATTCTGCGAGAAATTGCTGGCCAAAAGAAAAAATGATCAGGAATTCACGCTGACGGTTTTTGGGGAAGAACCTCGCGTGGCTTATGATCGTGTGCATTTGAGCGAATATTTTGCAGGTAAAACGGCCGAAGACCTTACGATGGCCAGTAAAGAATGGTATGAGGAAAATAACATCAGATTATTCCTTTCAGATCCTGTTGTTGATATCGACAGAGAAGAAAAACTGGTACGATCTCATCATGGCCATGTAGTACATTACGACTATCTGGTGATGGCAACAGGCTCCGGTGCGTTTGTTCCGTCTATTCCCGGTGTGGAAAAAGATGGTGTTTTTGTTTACCGTACTATTGAAGATTTGGAGCTTATTCAGGCCTATGCCCGTAAGGCAAAAAGAGGTGCTGTTTTGGGTGGTGGTCTGCTTGGTCTTGAAGCGGCAAAAGCATTATTGGATTTAGGTTTGGAAGAAGCCCATGTGGTAGAATTCGCCTCCCGTTTAATGCCAAGACAAATTGATGACGCAGGTTCGAGAATTCTGCAAAGTCAGCTGGAATCGCTTGGTTTGAATATTCATCTGGCAAAAAGTACACAGGAAATCGTTGGCGACGACTGTATCAAAGGAATGCAGTTTGTTGATAATTCTTTCCTGGATGTGGATATGCTGGTGATTTCCGCCGGTATTCGTCCGCGTGATGAACTGGCGAAAATTGCCGGACTCGAAACACATCCCCGAGGCGGAATTATCGTTGATAATGGCTTGAAAACATCGGATCCCTACATTTTTGCAATCGGAGAATGTGCGCTGGCACATCACATGATCTATGGTTTGATCGCTCCCGGTTATGAAATGGCTGATGTTGTAGCCAATGCCCTGACCGGTATTGATAAGGAATTTTTGCCTTACGATATGTCTACAAAACTGAAACTGATCGGAACGGATGTTGCAAGTTTCGGTGATCCGTTTATTGAAGAACCGGCGTGTAAAACAATCCGTTACGAGAATAAGGCAAAAGGTATATACAAAAGAATTAACGTTTCACCGGATGGTAAGGAATTGCTGGGTGGAATTCTGGTAGGTGATGCTGAGCAATATAACATGCTTCTGCAAACCTGTAAAAATAAAACGATTTTGCCTCCTGATTCTGAGGATCTTATTTTAGGATCAAGAGGTGGAGAAGAAACGGGTGCAGGTGTGATGAGCTTGCCTGATGACGCCTTGATCTGTTCTTGCGAAGCGATTACCAAAGGTATGCTTTGCGAGGAAATTGGCGAAAAAGGAAATACGTCGATCGATGCATTGAAAAAATCCTGCAAAGCCGGAACCGGATGCGGTGGTTGTGTGCCGATGGTAAAAGATATTATTCAGGGCGTGATGAAGCAAAACGGCCAATATATCAAAACGGTTGTTTGTGAACATTTCGATCACTCCCGCCAGGAGTTACTTGATCTGGTGAAAATGAATGGGTTGAAAACCTATGGCGAAGTACTGAATGAATATGGAAAAGGAGATGGCTGCGAAGTTTGTAAGCCGGTTGTTGCATCCTTGCTGGCAAGTCTTTGGAATGAAAATGTACTGACAAAAGACCGTGCGCCGATTCAGGATTCTAATGACCGTTATCTTGCTAACATACAAAAAGGAGGTACATATTCGGTTGTTCCGAGAATTCCGGGTGGAGAAATTACGCCGGATAAATTGATCGTGATCGGACAGGTTGCTAAAAAATATAATTTATATACCAAAATTACGGGCGGACAAAGAATAGATCTTTTCGGTGCGCACGTAAATGATCTGCCTTTGATCTGGGAAGAATTGATTGATGCCGGTTTTGAAAGCGGACATGCGTATGGAAAAGCATTAAGAACTGTAAAGAGCTGTGTAGGATCCACATGGTGCCGTTTTGGTGTGCAGGATTCCGTTTCTTTCGCTATTGAAATTGAAGACCGGTATAAAGGAATCCGGGCGCCGCATAAGTTCAAATCTGCGGTTTCTGGCTGTGTTCGCGAATGTGCAGAAGCGCAAAGCAAGGATTTTGGTATCATCGCAACGGAGAAAGGCTGGAATTTATATGTCTGCGGAAATGGCGGTTCCAAGCCACAGCACGCACAAATGCTGGCTTCTGATGTTGATAAGGAAACCTGCGTAAAATTGATCGACAGATTCCTTATGTTTTACATAAAAACAGCCGATCCGTTGACAAGAACGGCGACTTGGCTGAATAAAATGGAAGGCGGAATGTCCTATCTGAAAGCAGTGGTGGTGGATGATTTATTGGGATTAACTTCCGCATTTGAGGAAGAAATGCAGACTTTGATCAATAACTACAAATGCGAATGGAAAGAAGTTGTGGATAGTCCTGAGTTACGTCAACGTTACAACCATTTTGTAAACGTCCCTGACAAAGACCCAATGATAGCATTCGAAGAAATGCGTACGCAAAAACGAGCCAAAGAATGGGTATAGTCTAGGCCTGAAAGGTCGACATATTTCTGCATCGGGCACCGCCCGATGGTGCGGGGATGTGTGCTAATCTAATCATTCAAAACATTCAAAATCAACATGGAACCAACACATAATACAAAAGACAGAATAACCTGGCACCTCGCCTGTAACGTCAACGATATCCCCGAAGACGGCGGAGGCTGTGCGTTAATAGAAGGCAAACAAATCGCTATCTTTAACTTCGCACGGAGAGGCGAGTGGTACGCAACGGATAACGAATGTCCACACCGCCAGCAAATGGCTATAGGTCGCGGCATGATCGGAAGCCAGGGAGAGGAACCAAAAGTTGCCTGTCCGTTTCACAAAAAAACTTTTTCTTTAAAAACTGGTCAATGCCTGACTGATGACGACTATAAAATCAATACCTTCCCGGTTATCATCAAAGAAAATCAGGTGTACATTGGTTTATAAATAAAAATGGAGAAACTCGAAAGTCAGGTTGCGGATCGCCTTACCCGATATTATATTGTCGCGCTGACTTTGGTAGCCGTGCTCACGGTCAGCGGACTTTTTTTAATCCGAAGAACGATTAATAATCTCAATCATGACAGCCGGGTAGTGAATGTGGCCGGCCGCCAGCGCATGTTAAGCCAGCGGCTGACGAAACTTGCTATTTTACAAACCGAGAAAATTCCGACCAGTGATTCTGTTAAAATCGACTCATTGCTTAATATCTGGAAAGTGAGCCACGAACAATTGCTTCGGGGCCGGATCAAGATGGAAAGTGAATTTGTGGTTTTAAAAAGTGATTCGATTAAAAACATGTACAGAAACCTGGAACCTGTTTTTCAGACAATCTATACCAATCTTCTGATCGTAATTAATACATCGGTTCCGGAAGAAGAAAAAAGAAATGCACTCCGGATTATTTTGACGGCAGAACCTGTTTTTCTAAGACAAATGGACGCGATTGTCTTTCAATTTGACAGGGAAAGTTATGGCCGTATAAAGATACTGGAACAAATTGAATGGATTTTAGACATCCTGACACTGATAGTCCTTTTGGCAGAAGGTATTTTAATTTTTCGGCCCGTTGTCAATACAACACGACGGATCGTTCGTTTGTTGGCTGCATCCGAAGATGCGGTAAGAGTTGTGAATAAAAAATTAAAGGTGGCAAATAGCCAACTGATCCGTGCACAGAACGATTTGATCAGAAGTGAAGAAGAAAAATACCAGTTACAACTAGCCGAAAATCGAATCCGGGCTGCCGCATTAATTGAAGGGCAGGAAGAAGAGAGAAAACGTTTTGCCCTCGAATTGCACGATGGTATTGGGCAAATGCTGACCGGATTAAAACTTCAGGCCGAAAAACTTAAACAAATGCAGTTTGATGACGAAAAACAGCGACTTCGTTTTGACAGACTGGTTTCGTTAATTCAGGATACGATCCAAACCACCCGGCAGGTTTCTTTCAACCTTATGCCATCTGTTTTAAACGATTTTGGTTTAAGTGCTGCATTGAATCTGCTTTGCGCACAAACTTCGGAATTGTCGGAGATAAAAATAAAATATGAAGGTAAAAAAGATCGCATTGCACTGGCCGGACCTGTGGAAATCGGGCTGTATAGAATCGCGCAAGAAGCTTTGAATAACGCAGTTAAGCACTCCGAATCGGATAATATAAAGATAAAATTAGAACAAACAGAGAATCAGATAGTTTTGGAGATTGAAGATGATGGGAAAGGATTTTTAATTAGTAATTTGAAAAATAAAAGCGAATCTTTTTTAACACAAAACGGAATTGAAAATATCCGGACGCGTACGCAATTGCTCAACGGTGAAATGAAAATTATATCGAAAGTGGATACCGGCACGAGGCTGGTTATTAATATCCCTGTGCAATCATAACTTTGAGCGATATGCCAATACGTATACTAGTCGTTGATGATCATTCGGTGGTGAGACAAGGTATCATAACCTTGATTGAAGATGAGGACGATATTCTCATCGTGGGGGAGGCGTCGGATGGCGATGAAGTGTTGGAAAGTGTTTCAAAATTAAAACCAGATGTGGTTTTGCTTGATCTGACGATGCCGCGCATGTCGGGACTGGAAGCAATTAAATTATTAGTGCCGGTTTTTCCTGATGTCAAAGTGCTGGTTTTCAGTATGCATAACAATCCGGATTATATTCTGTCGGCTGTAACCAGTGGAGCGGCCGGATATCTTCAGAAGGATACTGGCAGGGATGAAATCCTGAAAGCGGTCCGTAGCGTGGCTGCCGGAGAATTATATTATCCTCCCAATGCATCGTCAATAATTATACGGAATCTTATTCTTCCCAAAAAAGAAACGGAAATTACAGAAGTCAAAAGTGTAAGTACAGCTTCTGTATGGAACAAAATGACACCTAGAGAGCAGCAGATCCTGCAATGTCTTACCGAAGGAATGAGCAGTAAGGATATTGCTGAGCATTTTACAATAAGCTCCAACACAGTTGCCAATCAGCGCGCAAGCATTATGCGAAAGGCAAATGTGAAAAACACGGCTGAACTGATCGGGCTGGCACTGAGAGATCGATAAAAGTATAAAATTCACGTTAAGAAATGTCACCGATAATGGGAAAAGAATTTTTTTTTCTTACATTTATTACCAGGCACCCCTCTCCATACATATCTTGTATTATTAAAGTCACTTGCTGACACAAATTTGGCATTTTGGCTTATCCTAAAAATATTATTGTCTAAAAAAGTATTTAGGGTTAGAATACATCTATCCCGGGAAATAATCGTTTATTAGATTGTTTATCCGTATAATTGAGTTCCATTAAAATTTGAGACCTATTTAATATAGAAATTTACTACAATTCAAGTATGAAGATTTTTTATCGGACCAGTGGTTTTCGACCATTCTTTGTGTTCTTGTCAGGTATCTTTTTGTGTGCCGTTTTGACAATAAGCCCAAAGCAGGTAGCAGCTGCAAATATTGAAGTCCGTGGCGTGGTGAAAAGTAAAACCGGTGAATTACTGATCGGGGCCACAATACGGATAAAAGGTGTTCAAAAAGGGACAGTTACAAATGAAAAGGGAGAATTTGTACTGCCCGATATTAACGAAGGAGCTACGCTGGTTGTGACCATGATCGGCTTTTTAGCTACTGAATTTCCCGCTGCAAAATTTGTTACAATAGAACTGAATGAAGATGCTGTGGGTCTTCAGGATGTGGTTGTGACTGGCTTTCAGCAGATTGATAAAAGTAAATTTACGGGATCCGCGGTAACATTAAAAACAGACGATATCCGTATTGACGGACTTCCGGACGTTAGCCGTATGCTTGAAGGCCGGGCAGCCGGGGTTTCAATCCAGAACGTTTCCGGAACTTTTGGTGCTGCTCCAAAAATCCGTATTCGCGGCGCAACTTCTTTAAATGGTGATAACAAACCGCTTTGGGTAGTGGATGGCGTTGTTTTGGAAGATATCGTAAATATTTCCAACGATCAGCTTTCCAGCGGTGATCCGACTACTTTACTTGGTTCCGCAGTTGCCGGACTGAACCCGAATGACATTGAAACTTTTGACATCCTGAAAGATGCTGCGGCAGCTGCTTTGTACGGTGCGCGTGCGATGAATGGTGTAATTGTAATTACAACTAAAAAAGGAAAAGCCGGAAAACCTGTCATCAGTTATTCAGGTAATTTTAGTACGCAGTTAAAACCTTCTTACAAAAATTTCAACATCATGAATTCTGCCGAACAGATGTCGGTTTTGGGAGAATTGGAAAGAAAGGGATATTTGAATACCAGCGTTCTGGACAATCCTGATTATGGTGTTTATGGCAAATATTACAGTTTATTAAATGCAGATGCGAGTGGTAATTTTGGTATTTCCAACACACCGGAAGCTAAAAAAGCATTCCTTTTACGATACGCTGGTGCTAATACGGATTGGTTTGATGTGTTATTCAAGAACAACTTTTTGCAGGAACATTCCCTAAGTGTTTCCTTTGGAACCGATAAATCTCAGTCTTATTTTTCTACCAGTTTTCTGAGCGATAACGGTTGGACGGTTGTGGATAAAGTGAAACGTTATACACTTAATTTTAGAAATACGTACAAGCTGTCCGACAAACTTACACTCGGATTTTCAACACTTTCTTCGGTTCGTCAGCAAAGAGCGCCTGGCTCTTTAACGCGCCAGAGCAATCCGGTGGATGGAACATATGGACGTGATTTTGATATCAATCCATTTAGTTATGCTTTAAATACCAGTCGTACACTGACTGCTTTTGACGAAAATGGAAACCGTGAATTTTTTAGAAGAAATTACGCTCCGTTTAATATTCTGACGGAACTTGAAAATAACTATATCGATCTGAATCTGATTGATATCAGGTTACAGGGAGATTTGGCGTATAAAATCACGCCGCATATTCAGTACGATTTTGTGGGTGCACTTCGCTACATACACACAGGCCAGGAACATCAGATCACCGAAAATTCCAACATGGCGAATGCGTACCGTGCAGCTGGGAATTCTACCATCGCTTTAAAAAATAAATTCTTGTACAGAGATCCGGATGATCCTGATGCTTATCCGGTTGTGGTTTTACCGCGTGGAGGTTTTTACAACCGCAACGAAGATGAAATGACTTTTTATAATGTCCGGAATAACCTTCGTTATAACAAAGTTTTTGGTGAAAGACATGCGGTGAATGCATTGGTTGGTCAGGAAATTAAATTTACAAACAGACAAAATTCAAATAATACAGGTTACGGTTATCAATATGACCAGGGTGGAGTTCCTTTTGTGGATTACCGGATATTGAAACAGACGATCGAAAGCAACTTCCAGTATTTTGGAATGACCAAAAGTTTTGACCGTTTCGCTGCATTTTATGCAAGTTTGGGTTACACTTTGGACGACAAATATAACTTCACCGCTTATGCCCGTTACGATGGTTCAAACCGTTTCGGGAAATCGGCAATCGGTCGCTGGCTGCCTACCTGGACGGTTGCGGGATCATGGAATCTGGATCATGAAGAGTTTATCAAAAGCCTTTCATGGATCAGTTATGCCAAATTACGCGGAAGTTACGGATTGACTGCCAGTACAGGGCCGGCAACAAACTCGGCGGTATTGTTAAAAAGTATTATCACAAATCGTCCATACACGGATGAAAAAGAATCGGCGATTGATCTTGCCTCTCTTGCCAATTTACAACTGACCTGGGAAAAATTGTACAGTGGAAATATTGGTCTTGATCTGGGACTTTTGGGAAACCGTTTCAACATCACAGCAGACGTTTATCTGAGAAACAGTTTTGATCTGATTGACAAAATAAAAACTTCCGGTATTGGGGGACAAACGTATAAAATCGCCAACTACGCGGATATGCAGTCAAAAGGAATTGACCTTTCGCTGGAAGCGGTAATTCTCAAAACGAAGGATTTCTCATGGCGTTCCCGTTTTACTGCCGGTTATGCACATACCCAGATTACAAGCGTGGATAACCTGCCTACGATTTTTGATATGGTGAAGGCAGAAGGAGCCAATATTCAGGGGCATCCGGTAAGAAGTTTATTCTCTGTTGATTATAGAGGTCTGGATCCAAAAACCGGCGTGCCGACATTTTTGAATGAAAAAGGAGAAGTTAGCAAAGACGTTTATCTTCAGGATTTAAACACTTCTTATCTGAAATATGAAGGCCCTGTTGATCCGCCGCTAACGGGTGGTTTGAACAATACTTTTATTTACCGCAACCTGACCATGAATGTTTTTCTTACGGGACAGGCCGGTAATAAAATCCGGTTGAATCCGCTTTACAAGGGAACATCCGGTTCACGACCTGCATTCAGTGATCTTGATGCTACACCAAGAGAGTTAAACGACCGTTGGGAAAAGCCGGGTGACGAAAAAATTACGAATATTCCGTCAATTCCTGACATTTTGGAAAATCAGTATCTGGCCGGAATTTATCCTTACACAACTTACAATTATTCCAGCCAGCGTGTGGCCAGTGGGAATTTCGTTCGCCTGAAATCTGTATCGCTTGCTTATCGCCTTCCTTTGACTATGATTAAAAGACTTGGTATGACGGCCGCTTCGATTCAGGTATCGACAATTAACCCATGGCTTATTTATTCCGACAAAAAACTGAAAGGACAAGATCCGGAATTCTTTAATACCGGTGGTGTGGCACAGCCGATTCAAAAGCAGTTTACGGTAGCCATCAAGTTCACTTTATAATGATGAAATTGAAAATGGAAAACAGATATATAACCAGAATTTTTGTTTTACTGCCGTTATTGATGCTGATGGGCTGTGATGATTTTTTGTCAAAAGAACCCGACAGCACAAGAGCGACACTGGAAACACCGGAACAGGTATCTCAACTGTTGACAACTGCCTATCCGCAAGGAGGATATGTATCTTTCGGTGAGGCTATGAGCGATAATGTGGGAGACAAAGGTGTTGGGCAGGATGACCGTGTAAACCGTGGCTCTTATCGTTTTGAAGTGGTGGATGCGCCGGTTAATATTGAAGATTCGCCGGATATGTACTGGGCAAAAGCTTATAGAGCCATAGCAGCGACAAATCTGGCTCTACAGGTTATTGGCGAAGCAAAAGATCCTTCAATTTTTTCAGCTCAAAAAGGGGAGGCTTTGGTCGCAAGGGCTTATGCACATTTTATGCTGGTAAGTTTCTTTTCAAAATTTTATAATCCTGCCACAGCAGCAACGGATCCGGGAATACCTTACGTGACCGAGCCGGAAGATGTTGTGATCAAACAATATGAAAGAAAAACGGTTGCTTATGTATATGAAATGATTGAAAAAGATTTATTGGAGGGGCTTCCCTTGATTAAGGATGTTTCATATACTGTTCCAAAATATCATTTCAATATTGCTGCTGCCAACGCATTTGCCAGCCGTTTTTATCTGGTAAAAAAGGATTACGCTAAAACGCTCTCTTACGCCAATGCCGTTTTTCCATCAGGTGATATTGCCGGTAATTTACGCCCGTGGAATACGGAATATTTGCCTTTGACATACGATGCTTTATACAAAAGATATACAAGAGCCAGTGAGCCGGCCAATTTATTACTGGTAGAAACCAGCTCGGTATATGGCCGCTATGTGGCTCAATACCGGTATGGCCTTACCAATGCAAAATGGGCAGAAATAAATCAGATCAGTGCGCTGTCAAGTAATTCGGCCAACTGGGCTTTCCCGGTTTACACACAGGGGGATGGCAACCTGCTTATCCCAAAATTGTCGGAATATTTTGTCAAACAATCTGTAAATGCAGAAATCGGGGATCCGTATGTTATGGTTCCATTGTTTACGGCGGAGGAAGTCCTTTTCAATCGCGCAGAAGCGAATCTTTATTTAGGAAACAGTACCGGCACACTTTCGGACATCAATTTGTTTATGAGCAAGCGATTGAGAAATTATGATGTAACGACACATATAGTAACTCTGGCAAAAATCAGAACTTATTACGGTCTGAGCAATACAACGGCAAATAATACGGCGGGACTTTTATCGTCTATCAAAGACCTGCGGAGAATTGAATTTACACAGGAAGGTATGCGTTGGTTTGATATGCTTCGTTATGGAATCAATGTGGTGCATACAACCAGAGAAGGTGAAACTATTTCTGTCAATAGCGACGATCCAAAAAGAGTGCTGCAATTGCCACAATCTGTGGTTCAGTCGGGTATTCAGTTAAACCCGAGATAAGTAAATTGAAATATTTGGCTATCGGAAAAATATATTAAAGATCTTTATAAAATGAATATTAAAATTACTTATAACTATATCTTTTCTCTTCTTGCACTGGCTTTTCTGATGAGCTCATGTAAGGAAGATTCGATTGGAGACGTGGCCGAAATTGCAGATCTCGGTGGTCCTGTTATACCGCCAACTGTTATTGATAAGTATATTAAAGACAGCCTGACAACTCCTTACAATATTCAAATGAAATACCGTTGGGATCAGTTTGAGTTTGGGGATGTTACAAAAACACTGGTTCCGCCGAAAGAGGAGAAAATTATTCCCTTGTCCAGGGTTGTAAAAAGCGCCTGGATCACGCCTTATGTTCAGCAAAAAAGCCTTACGTTTTTCAATATGTATTCTCCCAAAACTTTCATCCTTTCAGGAAGTGTGCAATACTTGTCGAACGGTGGCGTAGTACTTGGACAGGCAGAAGGCGGAAGGAAAATTGTCCTTTTTGACGTAAATAATTTTAAAACGCGCGGCACAGCAGACTACGTGGCTGCTACGGATTCTAACAAAGTGAAAGAGTTTGTTCATACATTACAGCACGAATTCGGACATATTTTACATCAGAATATTCTTTACCCGGTTGAATTTAAAACGGTTTGCAAAGGATTGTTTCAGGGAGAAAACTGGATTAATATTAGCGATGCCGAAGCCCGCCAGGATGGATTTGTTACAGCTTATTCAAGTTCAGGTTTTGATGATGATTTTGTTGAAACCATTGCGATACTGCTTATTGAAGGAAAAGGCGGCTGGGAAAAAATTATAAATTCAATCCCGGCAGGTTTTAGTGCAAACGGTACAAGCCAGGCCGATGCACAGGCGAAATTGAGGAGAAAAGAGGCGCTCGTGGTAAGTTATTACAAAACTGCCTGGGGTATCGATTTCTATGAGTTGCAGAAGAAAACCCGCGCTGCGCTGGTTCCGTTGTTATAAGAAACTGTTCGTTCAAAAAGATTTCCAATGAAAAATAAGTATCTGTCCTATCTGTTATTATTTCTTCTTGCCGGACTTTGGTCATGCAGTGATGACAATGATGTTTTTGAACAAACAGCAGATGAACGTGTCAATGCAGCGCTGGCCGCTTATCAGAAACAATTATCCGGCGCGCCCTATGGATGGAAGGGAATTATTTATCCGGACGGCGGAGGTGTGTATAGTTTTTATTTCAAATTTAACGATCAAAATCGTGTCGTGATGTATTCTGATTTTGCCGCTGAATCTGCCGCAACACCAAAGGAAAGCAGTTACCGCGTAAAAGCGATGCAAACGCCGTCGCTTATTTTTGATACCTATTCTTACCTGCACGTGCTGGCAGATCCGGATGCGGCGGTTAATGGAGGAAGTTATGGTGACGGTTTAAAATCCGATTATGAATTTTCCTTTTCCGGGGATTCACTCAGTACAGGAAATATTACTTTAACAGGCACTAAAAATCAAAGCAAGCTTATTTTAATTAAAGCGACGCAGGAAGAGGCTACTGCCTATGGAAATGGAGGATTAGCGAAAAGTTTGCTATTCAGTAATATTTCCAAATACCTGACCTACTTCAAACGTTTCGTTTCGGGTGGAGTTACCTATGAAATAGCGGTTAATCAAAATGCACGAACGATTACCTTAAACTGGCTGACAGGAACCACCGTTAATACCTTCACTACCGATTATTATTACAGCTCGACTGGCGTATCCTTTATAACTCCGTTTGTCAATGGCTCAACAACACTGAATGGTTTTACAAATATCACCTGGGACGCTGCGAATCTTGTTTTGGGCGTTACAGCTTCCGGAACAAAAACAACAATTGTTGAAGCCGCAAAACCTATAAAGGTGGATGTAGCCGCCGCGAAAAGGTGGTATCAGGCAGCGTTGTCGCAAGATAGCTATTGGGTGTCTGAAAATGGATTTCATGTTAATGGAGTTGACGACGCTTTTAATGTAAATTCCTTAGTTAGTGGAGCAGCCAAATATTACTTTTACTTGTACTGGCCGGGATATGGATCAAATTATGATGCATTTGCTCCGATCTTTGTACAGGACAATAACGCAACATTTATATATCTGGACGCAGCAAAAGCGCCAACTTTCTCTACGGACGGGCGGGCTATTTTCTCTGGATTAGGTGTGGTAGGAGATGGATATCCTACGGACGGACCCGCTATTGCTTCTAAGAATTATTTATATGATACGAATGGTTTCTATCTAATACAGCTTTCTGATAATGCTTACGACATGGTGAGTGCGAAAGATGGGAAGGGCTGGATTAGCTGGATAAAGTAAACAGTACTCCAATTTTTTTACAAGAAACATTCAAAAGAGTGACGAAATAGTTTTTCTGAGTATAAAGGAAAATTATTACTCACACTTATGTTTACAAATCGCGAGAAGGAAATTATTATTTTGATATCCAAGGGATTAACTTCTATTGAAATCGCTGAGGTGCTATTTATAAGTATTGAGACTGTAAAGACACACCGAAAGAATATAAAGCAAAAAATAAATTTAGAAGAGGTAGATTCTGGCTCTTTACTAAAATTCGCTATTAACTTTGCTATTAAAAGGGATGAAAATACCCACTAAATGGGTATTTTCATGTAATAAAACTATTACTACATTTGAAATGTATTATCAACCATCTAAATGTAGAATGTATGTCAAAGTTATTCAAGTCCGGGTTTTATTTAATGGTTTTATTGTCTTCGGCAATTTCCTGTAAAGAAGATGAAAAATCTTCTTCATTATCTATCCCCACAGAAAAAGTTGTTAATGTAAACGGGGATCTAACTATTTCTGAAATAAAAGACTCCCAGCTAGCCAGTGATTTAAAAAAAATCTACAACGGTTACGTAGAAGAAGTTGCTTTTACTAATAGTGAGGAGTTAAATTTAAATGGCTTAGATTTTGAATCTGTTCTCAAAACAAAGATTAAAGACTTAGACGCTGTTTCGTATAGTGTCTCGTATAAAAAAGATGGAAATAATTTAGATAACGATTATGCGTTTATAGTTTATAAAAGTAGTCAAGGGTATTTTAATCCCACGATTGTTAAAACTACTAGAGGCGAAGTACAGTATGTGAATCTAAATTCTTTGGTTAAAGTTTCTTATAATATCAATAAAATTAGCAAACCTGAAATTGTGGATATGGGATTAAAAGCAGGCCCTAGTGCTAGCAGTTTAAGAACTGATGGTTGCGGACAGGCAGTAATAAACTGTATGACTGATGCTTATTCTAATCACGGTTGGATCTCTGTTTATGCATGGGTACAGAGTGCATACATACCAGCGACTGCTGCTGCATTAGCTGCTGCGTGTGCTGCCAGAGTATGTCTAATACTTGTAACTCCTGAAAACAGTCCTATGGGACCGTTAAATAAGGAGGATTTTACTCTTAATTACACCCCATATAATTGAATTGTTAATGGATTATTTTTTTAAATCACTCTGCTAAATAAAAGTGAATTATGAAAATTCGTAATATTTTTATCTATTATGTGGCGATATTTATTCCGTTAGCTTTGTTGGCATTAAGTTTAAAGTTAAATTATATTAATCCAAACGTTTTTGTATTTTTTCTTTCTATTTATGTTTTCCTTTATCACCCATTTATAAGTGGATTGAGGCTAATAGTATTAAATAAGCTCGAGAAAAATAATTTTTGGAAAATATTTATTCCATTTAGAGAAATAAAATATTTTAAGATATTATTCTTTGGATTGGAATAATATCTTAAAGAGAATTTGCAAAATGGTAGGTTATTTTAATAATAACTTACCATTTTTATTATAAGAGCCAAAATATGACTGTTTGAGCAATATGTGACCAAATCAGGATTTTCTCGTATCACCAGAGTACAAAAGTTAACTAAACTCTTCATTATGAAAACAAAGAATATTCTTGTCTATTACGGATTGATTTTTATTCCCCTTGGAGTGTTAGCATTATGCTCAAAAAATAATTTAATCAGCCCGATAGTATTCGTCATCGGATTACAGATTTACGCTTTTTTATATCATCCCTACGTAAGTGGTCTGCGACTGTTAGCATTGAACATGCTGGAAAAGAAAGATTTCTGGCGGATGTTTATTCCCTTTTGGGGTACCAAATTTTTTAAAAATTTATTTCTGGATTTCTAAAACCGACTGATTATGAAAAGGATCATATTAACTTTTTTAGTCGGCATATTGATCGTCTTGATCGGTTGTTTTCTTTTTATAAATTCTAATATGAAAATGACCGGAAGAATGGCCTTGTATCTCGGTTGGTTTATGGAAATCTCTGCTATTTTTTTAGTCATAAGATATTTCTGGAAAAAGGGAAAACAAAGTGTTTAGTCACCTCAATTCATTGCAGATATGAAACCGTACAAGAGGACATTGTTTTATCTGTTTCTAGCGATTATGGCTTTCGGCGCTGTAATCAATGTAATTTACGCTGTGGATGAAGAGCTTTATAAAACCTTACATCTTTACCTGAAATGGGCTTTGGTCATTGTGGCTCTTTTAATGATTGTCAATGAAATTAGAAACTGGAATAAACCGGAGGCAAATTTTGAAAATCAGGCTAAGGCAAATACAATAACTCTTGGCAGGAAGAAACTAATTTCTATGGTTGGTTTGGGTATCTCGTTAATTGGTCTTGTACTCTTTGCGACATTAGATTCTCCACTTCCGGGAAGTATTATCACAAGCAGCGGATTACTTATTCTATATTATACGCTTTATCTATTTGTCAAAAAGTAAGTTGGCAAGTGAAATGTTTCAGATCAATATAAAACTAAAAACCCTTCAACGAACTTGCCGTCAAAGGGTTTTCTTAAAAGATTATCAGTCAATTACATCGAGTCTTTATACAATCCGAATTCACTGATCGCTACACTAACCGGTGATTTTGTGATTCTTAATCTAAATTTTTGACCTGTTACCGGAGCGGATAATTTGATTAGACGTTTGGCCCCAACACTTGTTCCGGTTGCAACTTCTTTCCAGTCATTTCCTTCCCAGACGTCAACGGCGAAACCTTCAATTCTTTGTCCCAGTTTAATGTATTCCTGCAAACAAATAATATCAAAAGTTACAGGATTGCCAAGATCGATTGTTACTTCCGGAGTTTTGAAATCTTCATCCGTTGCCCAGTAAGATTCCGGTTTGCCGTCAAGGATATTTTTGGCGCTGTAAACTGAATTATAACCACGCACGTTGACGGCCTTCGAGCTTGCACGAGCAATCAGGTTTGTAGCAAAAGTATTTTTAACACGATCTCCAAAAGTTTTCAAGGCTGTCACGTCATCTTCATGAAGCTGACCTCGGGTATCAGGAGCAAGTCCTAAATCCAGTCCTGCGCCGCGTCCTACGCTTTTTAAATACAATTCAAAAAGTTTTTCGGGCGTTTTTGGTTTCTGATCCGGATGGTAGAACCAGCCTTTGCGAAGCGGAACGTCGCATTCAGCAGGTATCCAGAATTTACCATTTCTTGTTCCGCCCGGATTTTCATCTGCATTTGCCTGACCTGGAACCGCTACATTCTGTCCTTTGGAAGGAACCGGTGTTAACGTTGCCCAGGAAGTTTCAGCTGCTTCACCGTCTTCATTTCCAACCCAGCGAACATCCCAGCCCACATCACTGAAAATGTTAGCCGACGGTTGCAATTTGCGCGTCAGGTTGGTCCAGGTAGAATCCCATTGATAGTAAGTGGTATTGTCAATAGAGCGTTTTTCTTTGGCTCCGCCATAATATCCGTCGCCGCCATTGGCGCCATCATGCCATGACATGAACAACGGACCATAATTTGTGTAAAGTTCTTTAAGTTGTTCACGGTAAATGGCCAGGTATTCGGCTGTTCCGTATTTGGCATTATTTCTGTCCCAGGGAGAGCAATAAACACCAAACTTCAGGCCGTGTTTACGTGCTGCGTCTGCAATTTCTTTAACCATATCGCCTTTTCCATCACGGAACGGACTTTTTGAAATATTGTATTCCGTCGTTTTAGTTGGCCAAAGCGCGAATCCATCATGATGTTTTGCCACGAAAACAATTCCTCTTAGTCCACCCGCTTTTGCAGCCAGTACGATTTGTTCGGCATTAAAATCTTTTGGATTAAATGATTTTGGATCCGCATCACCAAAACCCCATTCCTTATTCTCGAACGTCGTAGGAGTGAAGTGCATGATTCCATAAACCTCTGTTTCGTGCCATGCAATCTGTCTTGGTGCAGGCAAAGCACCGTAAGGTTTTGGAGGAGTTTGTGCGAAGGTATTAATGGCCGTTAACAAAAGTAACGCGGCTATTGATTTTATCATTTTGGATTAAAGGTTTCTTATATACTTTAATTTATTTTGAATCGTAAACTGATACTAACAAATATAAGATTACTTCTGTATAGTCGGTAATTTAACTTTAAAGCGGGCCTTATTTAACCGCAATGGGCGCAATAGGTTTCGCAATGGATGCAAGCATTAACCATTGTGTCCATTGCGAAAACCATTGCGTCTATTGCGGTTAAAAAAGTTAGTTAATCACGAACAAATAAGCAGGCTGCTTACCAACTTCTGCAATCGTTTTCGCTGGAACTTCAATCATTCCATTTTTAAGACGTAAAACTTTTTTATTCCCCGCAATTGTAATTTTTGCTGACGCAGGGATTGTAAGTCCTTCCGGTTTCAAACTTGCAGGAATAGTTTCTCCTTTTTCAGCAAGATAAAATGCGTAGGTCGTGTTTCCTTTTTTAGTGTAAGCCCATTTCCCCTGACGATATGGCGCCGCAGGTTTGGTTTCATAAATCCCAACGCCATTTACATTCATCCATTTTCCAATTTCATCCAGGCGCTGGTATGCTTCTTCATGCCATTCTCCGTCTGGACCCGGAGCAATATTCAGCAATAGATTTCCTCCTTTGGCAACTATATCAATCAAAGTATGAACCAGTTTTTCTGTCGATTTGAAATTTTCTTTTGGAATGTAAGACCAGGAATCACCCATTGTCAAACATGATTCCCATGGAATGGACATATAATGATCAGGAATCGACTGTTCGGGTGTGACATAATTTTCAAATTCGCCTGTAACGGTACGGTCTACAACCAATAATCCAGGCTGATGCGAACGTGCCATTTTAGCGATTTTCGCCATATCAATATCCTGGTCGTAAGGAATACTTTTCTGCCAGCTGATATTTGGGTCAATTGTACTTTTCGGACGAATCCAGCCCCCATCCAGCCAAAGAATATCAACAGAGCCATAATCTGACATCAGCTCTTCGATCTGATTGTAAGTGAATTCTTTAAATTTATTCCACTGGTCAGGATATTTTTTAGGATCGTAAGAAACGTTACGATCTTTTGGCGGGAAATATTTCCACCAGTAAGATGGCGTATTCCAGTCAGGTTTTGAGAAGTAAGTTCCTGTCATGAATCCCTGATTACGGAATGCCGACAAAACTTCTTTGGTAACGTTAGCTTTCGGGTTAGATTTGAAAGGTGTGTTTGTGATCTTGTAGTCGGTATACTTTGAGTCAAACATCGCAAATCCGTCATGATGTTTTGTTGTAAAAACAACATATTTCATCCCGGCATTTTTAGCCGCCAAAGCCCATCTTTCCGGATTGAATTTTACAGGATTGAATGTTTTGCCAATTTCTTCATACGCTTTTTTGTACTCAAACCAGTCGTGCGAATGTGGTCCGCGACGTTCACACCAGCCTTCATCTTCAGGACAAAGTGACCAGGATTCCACGATTCCCCACTGGCTGTAAGTTCCCCAGTGCATTAATAAGCCAAATTTGACATCTTGCCATTTGCTTAGTTTTTGTTGAACCAAAGGATCCGTCGGAGCGATATAGTTGGAGTGATTTTGCTCAGAATGCTGCTGAGCAAAACTAACCGTCGTTAATAATAGGAGTAGATAAGGAAGGATCTTGTTCAATTTCATTTTGATAATACTATGGTTCAATTTTAATAAATAGTTTATGAATGCTATCAGCTTTTTTTAGTATAAATCTGATAGCCGATTGCAGATTGCTAAAAATCAGGCAAAATGACTTTTTGCATTGATTACTTTTCCTTTGCCACCTTTTTCTGTTACGGTATAATTAAATCCTTTCTGAACAGAATAAGCACCAACTTCACCTTGTTTGTTAATGGCAATAAATCCAACCTGAAAAGTTTTGGCACGTTCCGGATTTGGTTTTACAATTCTCTCTACCGCTTTTTTACAAGCTTCATAAGGAGAAAGTCCGTTCCGCATAAATTCAACGACAAGGTGTGTTCCGCAAACCCGGATCACTTCTTCGCCTTGTCCGGATGACGTTGCCGCGCCCACTTCATTGTCTACAAACAAACCGGCTCCGATAATCGGCGTATCACCCACGCGACCACGCATTTTGAAACCCATTCCACTCGTTGTACACATACCCGAAACATCACCATTGGCATCCAGAGCGATTGTCCCCATGGTGTCATGATTGAAAGAACCGTCGTCAAAACGGTTTGGCGCAAAAGGTCCGTGTTCGCCTTTTGGGTGCGCCTGCTGATGCTCGATATTGATAACAGGTTTGTATTCAGCCTTTACCAACCACTGTTTGTACGCTTTTGCGGCGTCGGGAGACAGCTCGCCTGATTCAAGCGGAAATCCGTTTGCTAATGCAAATTGTTGTGCGCCAACGCCAGCCAAAAATACGTGTGGCGTGGTTTCCATTAATTTTCTTGCAACTGAAATCGGGTGTTTAATTCTTTCCATAAAGGCCACTGAACCGCAATTTGCCTTTTCGTCCATGATACTTGCATCCAATGTAACATATCCGTCGCGATCTGGATTTCCACCCAGGCCAACGCAGCAATTGATATCGTTTTCAATGGCTATTGCAGCTTGTTCTACAGCATCCAGTGCTTTTCCGCCTTTTTCCAAAACCGGCCATGCGGCAGAATTAGCGATTTGTCCGCTGTCCCAGGTCGAAACGACAATAGGTTTGTTAACTGCGGTTGAGGCAAAAAGTTTGTTGACTTGCGTAAACGGAAGTGCCAATGCTGACAATCGTAAAAAAGAGCGACGGGTAGGTTTCATGGTGAAAATTTTCTTGTTATGAATAGGTTAAGGAATAACGTCTTTGAACTTTTTATAAAATGCCTTCAAGTTTGAAAACCCAGGCGGAGTTACACGGCAAAGTTTTAGGTGTGACAGTCGGTGCTGAAATGATCAATTTTCCTTTCGACTGACTGGAATTTATATTGCCTTTATAACCCAGCATTGTTACACGTTTCGGTTTTGATATACCGCTGATCGCCAGTTGGTCAGGCCATTCTGAACAGATAACGTATAAATCTTTTCCTTTTTTTGTAAAGAAAATGGTACTGTCTTTTGAAGCAGCCGCAGCATTATCCCAGCGTTCGGAGCCATAGATCGCATCACCATTTATTTTCAGCCATTTTCCAAGATCTTTTAATCTTTGCTGCATAATCACAGGAATACGCCCGTCAGCAGTTGGCCCAATATTTAATAGAAAATTACCGCCTTTTGAAACGATCTGAATAAGGGAATGAATCAGTTTATCACTGCTCATATAATCTTCCAGATTTTCATTCCGGTTATATCCAAAAGACTCGCCAATTCCACGGCATTCTTCCCACGGATGTGTATCTGAGGAAGTTCCCTGGCCATATTCTGTCGTGAAAAAACTGCCATGTTTCCCTTTGGTATCATTTCCCCAACGGTCGTTGACAACAATACTTTTGTTAACCGATTTATTATTAAAAAGCCAGGTCAGAAATTCCTTGCTTTTCCATGTTTCCGAAGTTTGGTCCCATTCTCCGTCTGTCCAGAGAATATCTGGCTGATATCTTGTAACCAGATCCTTCATTTGGGGAATCATATGGTTGTCAACATAACGATTGACATCCGATTTATAGGTTGGATTATACCATTCATAAAGCGAATAATAAAATCCCATATGCAGACCTTTTTCTTTTACAGATTTTGTTAAATCACCCGCCAGATCACGATGGGGACCAACGTCCATGGAATTCCAGTTCCATGATTCTGCACTTGGCCAGAGAGCATATCCTTCGTGATGTTTGGAAGTTAAAACAACATATTTTGCACCTGCTTCTTTAAATAAATCGGCCCAGTCGTCGGGATTAAAAAGCTCGGCTTTAAATTCTCCTGCAAAATCCTGATACTTAAAATTTGGCCCGTAATTTTTTTCCTGAAAAGCGACAAATTCTTTATGGATTTTCAATTTTGGATCCATTAACCGTTGCCAATACCATTCCGAATATCCACTTCCAAAACCATCAGCACCGGATTTTGTTGCCCATGAGGGAACAGAATATAATCCCCAGTGAATAAAAATGCCAAATTTTGCGTCTTTAAACCAGATTGGCGTCTCACGTTTGTCCAAAGATTTCCAGTCCGCCTCGTATTGAGCCTGAGTGTTGGAGCTAACAGCAAAAAGGATTAAAAGAAGCAGAAGATTTTTTTTCATGAGTACCACTACAAAATAAAAAATAATAAAGGTGCTGCAATTTATTAAAAATTTTTAAAAAGTCAGGAAGTTAATTTATTTTGTCGTTCTGGCTATTGCTCTTTATCTTCTACTACTTTAATATAAAACGCAGAATTTTTAATTGCATATCAACGATTTCACTACCTTTGATATGAAATAAAATTATATATAACTTAATGATTCTTGAAATTCAAAATTTAACGCAGCGATACGGATCATTTCAAGTACTGGCAATTCCTTCATGGGCAGTTGATTATGGAATTTACTGGATTCAGGGAGAAAATGGTGCGGGGAAGTCGACTCTATTCAGAACTTTGGCTGGAATGTTACCAAGTTCGGGCGATATTATTTTGGATCAAAAATATAATCTTAAAGATCAGCCGGTCGACTATCGGTTAAGATTAAATCTGGGAGAAGCAGAACCATTATATCCTTCCTTTCTGACGCCGGGTGATTTGATAACATTTGTCGCAGAGGCAAAACAAAGTCCGGTCGGACAAACCGAAATGCTGATTGAAGCTTTGGGAATTAACTATTTGAAAAATTCCTTTGGAAGCTGTTCCAGTGGGATGGTTAAAAAAGTATCTCTTGCCGTGGCTTTCCTTGGAAATCCATCTGTTATCATTTTGGATGAGCCGCTTATTACAATCGATAAGGAAGCCAGATTAGCGCTTTTCAACCTTATCGAAAATTATCATGCAAAAGGCGTTACATTTTTAATTTCTTCACATCAGCTTTTTCAGCAGGAAGGGCTGAATGTCACGGCTAGTTTTGCTTTGAAAAACAAGAATTTAATCCGAATTGAAGCGGTATGAAAGTGTTAATGATTTCTACTGTGCAGGCATTTTTCCGGCAGCGTTCGGGAATGTTTTTCGTTTTGATGGGCTTACTTTTTGGATTTCTGAGCGGGAGAGAACATTACGCTTTCGCCGTGTTTTTTCTTACCGATCCATTTGGAATGCTTTATTTGGGCGGAATCTGGCTTTTGTACACATTATTATGTCTGCACTTTGTTAAAACATTATGGATTCAGCCAGAATATAATTTTATCTATAATTCCAGACTTTGGCCAGTACCAAAACGATTTTTGCGGTTTGGTTTTATGGCACTTGGCTTTTTACAACCCATCTTGTACTATGGCATTTACATGATTTCCATTGCCAAACAGGATCGACTGTTAGGTAAGATCTGGCCGATTTTCGTCTGGTATATTTTACTTAGTTTATTGCTTGTTGTTTTGTCAGAATGGCGAATCCGGAATCCGGTTTTATATCATTCCAAAAATAAAACAATTTTTAACTGGCCTTTCCCAAGACCAGTTTCCTGGATTTACTGGTCGGTCGAATGGCTTTTTCGAGAAAGAGGAATTACTTTGCTCGCCTGCAAAGCCGGCGCGATCGGCGTTGCGATGTGTACCTTGATTTATTACAATACGGATAATTACGATCTCAGATTACCAGCCGTCGGATTGTCTTTGGGTTATCTGTTAAATGTCGGGATTTCTTTTGAACTCTTTCATTGGGAAAATGAAGTTTGGCTTTGGAACCGATCTTTACCCATTTCGACAACCAAACGTTTCATAAGAATTCTCTTGTCACATGCGCTGATTATCATTCCCGAAACTCTGATCGCTGCAAAATATCAGGTCCTTTCTTTGTTTGAAATAATACAGTTGTACGGATTGGGGCTGGCAGTTCTGATGTTATTTCATACTTATCTGTACAAACACGGAGGGATACTTGAAGATCTGCTGAAACCGCTCTTAATTGGTTTCGTGATCCTGACTTTATTGATCTTGTACAAAATTCCGGTCTGGGGACTTGCCGGTTCAGGATTAATTTCTTCTTACTATTTGTATTCGAAGTGGTATGGAAGAAATGAAATTGGTTTGTAGCAAACGGTTTGCATACCGCTTGCTACAAATTGTTAAATTATTTTCCAGGAACAGAAGGTCTTACTTCAATTTTACTTGGTAATGTTCTGGCTGGCATTTTGATAAGATCTGAAACGATCTGGCCGATATCTTCCGGCTGGATTTTCCATGCATCTTTTTCTGACGGCGTATGGTCTGCAAATTCAGTAGCAACAGAACCCGGCATGATCGTCGAAACTTTGATTCCGTCTTTTCTCACATCCATCATCATTGCTTGTGAAAAACCTACCAAACCGAATTTACTGGCGTTATAAGCCGTTCCATCCGGGAAAAAGTTCGTTCCGGCAAGACTGGAAATATTGATAAAATATCCTTTCGTTTCTTTTAAAGCAGCAAGCGAAGCTTTTGCGCTGAAAAATACGCCTGTAAGATTGATATCAATCGTTTCCTGCCATTGTTCCACAGTCAGGTCATAAATGGGAGCAAAGTGACCAACGCCGGCATTGGCGATAACATAATCCAGTTGTCCCCATTTTTCAAGAATCACTTTTACTGCATTTTGCTGCGATTCCAGACTGCGCACATCGGATTCAATACCAATTGCAAAACCGTCGCGGATTTTATTAAGTTTAGCAGCTGCTTCATCAGCACTTTTTTGAGAGCGACTGGTAATGGCAACCTGGATTCCTTCTTTAATAAGCACTTCGGCTACGCCATATCCAATTCCTTTTGAGCCTCCGGTAATCAGGGCCGTTTTAGTTGATTCTGCCATTTTTTGTTGGAAAATATTTTCTGACCGAAAAGGCCAATTAATAATTTAGATTTATAAACAGGGCAACAAAGACAGTGCCAGGAAGGTTTGGGTGGGAAGAATATTTATAAGTTTAAATCTAAAAAATCTGTTAAACTTAGAATGGAAGTTTTCCCAAATTGTTTTAAATCAAGTAAATCAATTTTATTACCGGTAAGTAGATAATCCGCTTCACCGTCCTTGCATAGAGCTAGAAGGAAATCATCTTTTGGGTCTGGACTTAATTTAATTATGGAAGTAGTTTCAATTAAGGTGCCACGTTCATTTATGATTTCCAAGAATAATTGAGTTTGTTCCACATTTACCCATCGACTAAATTTTGGACGGAAGCAAACTTCAAAAAGCTCTTTTAATAGAGAAATGTCGAGAAGAATTTCTAAGGAATGATTTTCTAAAACCTGGTCAAGTCGTTTACGAGAGTTTGAGTTTATCAACGCACTCACATAAAGGTTTGTATCTATAACTATTTTTTTCAAGAAGCTTGACGTTTCTCACGCACTTGTGCTATTTCATCCAGTATGTCCTGCTCTGAAATATCAGTTGATGTTGGAAGTGAATTCGATAAATCTTTCCAGCGTTCAGCCCACGAGGGTTTGCTTGGTTTAACGGATATTAATCCTAAATCAACCAAATCATCTATTAAGCGCCTTGCTTTTGGATTTTGAATTTCAATAATTAATGTTTCCATGGAATTACTTTTTATCAAGTTATGGATATTTGCTTATTGAACAAAATGTATAAAGTAATAATTTATACATTAGGATTAATTCCAAAAACTTTCACCCTCCCAATTTTTGTTCATGCAAGACAATACCCTATTTTTGCGACTCGAAACAATTCTATCCGATTTTTATCCTGTTTATGAGATTAGTAGAAAATAAAGTGGCTTTGGTAACCGGAGCTTCCCGTGGTATTGGACGTTCAATTGCTTTGCGTTTGGCTCAGGAAGGAGCGAACGTGGCATTTACTTATCTTTCCAGTGTGGAAAAAGGTGAAGCTTTGGTAAAAGAACTGGAAGAATTTGGTATCAAAGCAAAAGGATATCGTTCTGACGCGGCCGATTTTCAACAGGCAGATCAACTGGTTACCGACGTTATCGCGGATTTTGGAAAACTGGATATCCTGATCAACAATGCCGGCGTAACCCGCGATGGTTTGCTGATGCGTATGAGTGAAGAAAACTGGGATACTGTAATTAATATCAATTTGAAATCGGTATTCAACCTTACAAAAGCAGCTACTAAAAGTATGATTCGTGCGAAAAGCGGATCAATAATTAATATTACTTCGGTTGTCGGTATTAGTGGAAACGCCGGACAGTCTAACTATGCAGCTTCAAAAGCAGGTATTATCGGTTTTACAAAATCGATTGCGTTGGAGCTGGGATCAAGAAATATCCGTTCAAATGCGGTAGCGCCAGGTTTTATTGAAACTGAAATGACGGATGCAGTAGATTCGAAAGCAGTGGAAGAGTGGAAACAGTCCATTCCAATGAAACGCGGAGGACAGCCGGAAGATGTTGCAGATGCTTGTGTGTTTTTAGCTTCTGATATGTCTCGCTATATTACGGGACAGGTTCTTCAGGTTGATGGGGGGATGCTTACTTAGAAGTTGGAGATCTGACGAAAGTGAATTTGTCAGATCAGGAATAATCTAAATATAAACTAGAAAAGAGCTTCGGCTCTTTTTTTGGTTTTGGGTAAAATCGTTTTACGATTTGCTTTTTCTATTATTTTAAAAGAATGAAAACTGCGATTTCGGGTAGATTTGAATTGTAATTTGGGCTGGTTTGACGATTATTTCATTTTTTGTTCCCTATATTTTATTGTAATATTATTTACTACAATAATGCTTTCTGGAAAACTGTTTACTATATTTCTGTAATACTGTTTACTGCGACACTGCTTACTCACAATTATGCGTTCAGAGCTTATTTTTCAAACTCCATATTGGTTCATTATCTTTTGTTTTCTCGCGGGTGGCGCTTATGCGTTTCTGTTGTATCAACCGGAAGCTTCATGGAGTAAGAAATTGAATTATGCCTTGGCGGCGTTGAGAGGAATTGTAGTGGCTTTTATCTGTTTTTTGCTTTTGAATCCGTTGATTTGCAGGACAGAAAGTACAGTCGATAAAGCCAAAATTGTATTTGCTATTGATAATTCGGAATCGCTTAATGGAGTAGGGCAGCCTGTTTTGAAACAAATTGCAGAAGCTGGGAAAGAACTCAATGACGCAGGTTATGAAGTAAGTGTTCAAACCTTTGACAAGGCAAGTACAGGCTTGGCCGCAGATTCCATTCAATTCAATAGAAACAAAACGGATATCTCCGGGCTGCTGCAAACCGTTAAAAGTAATTTTGAAGGCAGAAATCTCACGGACGTTATTTTGCTTTCTGATGGAATTTCAAATCAGGGCGTTACCCCGACTTTCAATCAGTTTCCTTTCAAAGTGAATACCATTGCTGTTGGTGATACCGTTCCTGACCTGGATATAAGAATAAAAGATGTGGTGAATAACCGGGTAGCTTACCTTGGAAATGATTTTCCGATCCGGGTTGATATTGCTGCAAATGGATTAGCCGGAAAATCTACGACGGTTTCTTTAAAACAAGGAGGGCGAATTATTTTGACTCAAACGGTAAATATTGATCGTCCGACTTATTTCAGATCTTTTGATTTTACTACCTCTTCCAAACAAAAAGGGGTTCAGCATTACACCATAGAACTGGGAAACATTCAAGGTGAATCTTCGGCCCGGAATAACAAAAGAGATGTTTACATTGACATTATAGACGGACGTCAGAAAATTCTTTTGCTCGCTTTGACACCGCATCCGGATGTAAAAGCGCTGCGAAGTTTGATTGAAAGCAATGACAATTACGAGCTTGATGTTAGTATCCTTACTGCCTCGCAAGGAGTTGCGGAAGCAATCGGAAATAAACCTTATGACCTGGTAATTCTGCATCAGATTCCAAATGTGCTTGGGTTAGGTAATCCGCTTGTGCGTAAAATACTGGATGCAAAAAGGCCTGTTTTTTATATTCTCGGCAATCAATCGGCAGTTCCGCTTTTAAATACGTTGAATCGTTCTTTGACAATCAACGTAAATCAGGGACAGTTTGATAAGGTTACAGCTCGATATAATCCGTCGTTTCAGCAAATTAATTTCAATGACGAAAGTATGAAGCTGCTGGAAAGGCTGCCACCACTTTCTGTTCCTTTTGGAGAATACAATGTTTCGCCGGGTACGGAAACAATTTTGTTTCAAAAGGTAGGCTCGCTGAATACCACAAAACCACTTTTGGTATTAAACACAGCAACAGAGCAAAAAACGGCAATTCTTGCCGGGGAAGGAATCTGGCAATGGCGACAAGAAGAATTTGCTTTGACGGGCAAACATGAACTGGTTGATAATCTGTTTCAAAAAGTAATTCAGATTCTTTCTGTTCGGGATGATAAACGTAAGTTCAGAATTTATCCTGTTCGTCCGGAATTTGACGCGGGCGAAGAAGTTGTTTTTCAAACTGAAATTTACAACGATATTTATGAACCGATTTATGGTCAGGAAGTAAAACTGGATATAACCGACGAGAAAGGAAAAACAAAGCAATATACTTACACGCATTCCGCTGAAAATCCGCGTTTCAATATCAGTGGTTTAACAGACGGCGTTTATCGTTTTCAGGCAAGTACTGCGGTTCGTGGTATTCAGGAAAAAATTAACGGCCAGTTTGTTGTCAGAAATGTTGATATAGAAATGGCCAATACTACTGCCGATTTTGGTATGCTTCGCGAGCTTGCTACAAAAACCGGTGGAGAATTTGTCCAACCTGCTTCTTTAAATCAGTTAATTCAAAAATTGAAAACAAACCGTTCGCCCGACCGCCTGGAAAGCAGCGAGGATATGGTTGAGCTGGTTCATTTAAAATGGTTATTTTTCTTAATTCTTGTACTTTTGGGAACAGAATGGGGATTGAGAAAATATCATGGCGGTTATTAAACGGAGGTCATCTTCTTAAAACCTTAAAATTAATGAAGTTATAAATCAACAATTTTCTGATCGGGCAAAAACTAAAATCTTAAAGCTCCTTTCGGTACTTTTTAATGAGATATTTTAAACATATACGCGTTCTTTTTTTTATCTGTTTGCTGCTATCAGGCCAGCGTCTTTTGATGGCGCAGGGAGCAGAAATGGTCACAGATTCCACCACCAAAGTTGTCCCGAATTATAAACTTTTACATGGCATTTTTGCAGCCCAGTCGGTGCTCTATTTAGGTACCATCTATGGACTAAGTAAGTCATGGTACAAAAACCCCCTGACCAACTTTCGGGTACAGGATGACACTTATGAGTGGCTTCAAATGGACAAAATGGGGCACGTTTACACATCCTACCAAATTGCCCGCCACACTGCTGAAATATATAAAAAGACAGGTATTTCAAAAAAACAGATGATGATATATGGCGCTATTTCCGGTGTCATTTTTCAAACTCCGATTGAAATTCTGGACGGCTTTTCACCGGACTATGGTTTTTCTCCGGGCGATATGGTCGCGAATCTAACAGGTTCAGCTATCTATTTAGGTCAAATCGCACTTTGGGATGAAATCAGGATACAACCGAAATTTTCTTTTCATTTTACTTCACTCGCATCCCAGCGCCCTAATCTGCTGGGAAGCAAACCGACTGAACGCTGGCTGAAAGATTATAACGGACAAACCTATTGGTATTCAGGTAGTCCCCGCTCGTTTTTCAAGCATAGTAACTGGCCGCCCTGGTTATGTTTTTCAGTTGGTTACGGTATTCAGAATATGATTTCCGCAGATCCAAAACAGAGTACGGAACTGGGATATCGTCCTTACCGGCAATATTATTTTTCTCTTGATATTGATCTTACTAAAATCAAAACCAAAAGCAAATTTGTAAGAACAATTGCTTTTTTGGCTAACTCGTTAAAAATTCCGGCACCTGCGCTTCAAATAAGTAAAAAAGGACTGGATTTTCGACCGTTATATTTTTGATTGAATATTGAATCAGAGGCTGGATCATAAGAAAGAAGTAACTTTGTGATGACGGAAGTTTTGAAAACATATCGTCATTTGAATTAAATTGAATAATTATGAATATTGGAGATAAGGTAAGACTGGTACATGGCCGTGAAGAAGGAATTGTTTATGCTTTTTTGCCGGGCAATGTTATAGAAGTAGAGATTGAAGACGGTTTCCGTATTCCTGTGTTGCGTAATGAGTTAGTTACGATCTCGCCTGTTGAATCACAACGGTTGAACAGAACTCCGGCCGGACAAACGATAGCACCGCAACGAGAAAGAATTGCACCCCGTCAGGTTGCATTTTCGGAAAAGGGAATTTATATCGCTTTTGTTTCCATTAATGATAAGGCTGTAACACTGCATATTATCAACAATTCAGACTGGACGTTGCCTTTCAGCGCAACCACGCAATTTGAAAATGTGCATATGGGACTTTCTGCCGGTGTTTTGCAGCCAAGAACTTCCCAGAAACTGACAGAACTACAAATGAAAGACTTTGAAAACTGGCCGGTTTTTGCTTTTAATCTATTGTATTTCAGAGAAGGAACTTTTGATGCGTTACTGCCATTTCAAAAGAAAATAAAATGCCGTGCACAGTCTTTTTACAAAAGTAAAGGACCGGCACCGGTAATTGGAAAAGATGCTTTTGTTTTCCAACTGGATGAAGAAAACGTTAAGAAAGAAGAAGTTGTAGTAAAAGCGGATATTCAGGAGCAACTTCGCACAAGCTTAATGGGTGGCTCAACAACGTCTAAAATTGAACTGGAAAAACCGGAAGGTGTTGTTGATCTGCATGTTGAGAAAATCGTTGAAGATCCTTCAAGATTGTCGAAAGACGAAATATTGAAAAAACAACTTGCTACTTTCGAAACGAGTTTGGAACAGGCAATCGGGAATGGAATGGATGAAATTACGTTTATTCATGGTGCAGGAAGCGGCGTATTGCGTGATGAATTGCACCGCAGACTGAGCAAAAATCAGCATGTTCAGTATTTTAAAGATGCTCAAAAAGAAAAATTCGGATACGGTGCAACGCTCGTTAAAATTAAATAATCGCTTTAAGCGTATAACCTGGTTCTTTTTATTGGCAGGAATCGGACTGAGTCAATGGCAATGTCGTCCCAAAACCACTACGCCTAAAAAACCTATGGAGGAATATTTGTATTCAGACACAGAAATTCAGAATGAAAAACATCTGTCGGTAATAAATTTACCCATAGAAATGCCCATTGCTGAGCTGCAATCGCAGATTAATAGCCAGATCAAAGGTTTGATATACGAAGATGACAGCTATGAAGATAATGGTGGCGATAACCTGAAAGCAAAGGTTTGGAAGTTGAGCCCGATTCGTGTTGTTGCAAAAGATTCTACTTTTTTGTTTGAAGTTCCTCTTAAAATCTGGGTTAGCGCAGGTTATAAAGTGAGTCCTTTGGGATTGACTTTATCCGGTTATAAGGATACTGAGTTTTCAATAAACATCCGTCTTATTTCAAAAATCGGTATTTCACCAGACTGGAAGCTGAAATCGGAAACATACGTGGATAGCTTCGACTGGATCACAGAGCCAAATGTGAAAGTGGCTGGCATTAACATACCGATTAAAAGTATGGTAAGCCGTATGTTGAATAGGAATTTTGAAAAGATAACAGATGCTATTGATCAGCAGGTTACGGGTAGTATTGAGATAAAGAAATATGTAGAAGCGGCCTGGTTACTTGCCCGTCAGCCTGTTTTGCTTTCGAAAGAATTTGATACCTGGCTTGTCGTAACACCCACCTCCATTGTGATGACGCCGTTAATGGCAAGTAATAATATTTTACGTGCTTCGATCGGGATTAAAGGTTATACCCAAACGATAACTTCCGCTGTAAAACCAGTCATAAAACCTGCGCCAAAACTTCCTGATTTGCAGATAACAGATAAGGTTTCCTCTGATTTTCGGGTTGGATTAATAAGCCTGGTCTCGTATGAAGATGCTGCACGCCTCGCAACGGCTCAATTTGCCGGACAGAAATTTTCATTTTTGGGAGGAAAATATAACGTTGAAGTTACTTCCATTGAAATGTACGGTCAAAATGAGAGGCTTGTCATTAAAGCCGGTTTGAAAGGAAGTATGAACGGAAGTATATTTTTGAAGGGAATTCCGTATTATGATCCGGTTTCTCAAAAATTGTCTTTAAAAAATCTCGATTATGATCTTGATACAAAAAGCACAATTATCAAGACTGCAAATTGGCTGTTGCAAGGGAAGTTTACCAAAATGATGGAGCAGGAAATGGTCTTCGGAATAGGAAGTCAGATGGCTGAAGCTAAAAAAAGTATCCAACAGACACTTTTAAATTATAAAGTTATGGATGGCGTACAATTGAAAGGCTCATTGGCTGAGATTACTCCGGATAAGGTTTATTTGACCCCAAAACACATTTATTCCGTAGTTTTTGCTCAGGGTAATGTCAATTTGCGTGTAGAAGGATTGCGAAGTTTTGAGTAATTAATTCACTTGTCAAGTAAACAAATGCCATATTTTTTACTTTTTATGGTATATTGACTGCTGATCAAAGGAAAGTATTTCTTAGCTTTGTGGTCAAGTGAAAGGAATAAGCCGTCCTACCGCTGCGGTGAAAGCCGGAGAGGAAAGTCCGGACAGCACAGAGTGCCGTACTTCCTAACGGGAAGGCAGTGGATTGGTGACGATCAGCTGACAGCAAGTGCAACAGAGAATATACCGCCTGGCACATTTTTTTATGTCAGGTAAGGGTGAAAAGGTGGAGTAAGAGACCACCGCTTCAAAGGTGACTTTGAAGGCACGGTAAACCTTACGGGCTGAAAGATCAAATAGGTGTTAATTTGTGGGGCTGCTCGCCTCCGTTTTTCGGAACATTAGCACGGGTAGATCGTTAGAGGTTTTGAGTGATCAAAATCCTGGATAAATGGTAGGAATTCCGGTGAAAACCGGGATACAGAATCCGGCTTACAGGCTTTTTCCTTTTTCTGCTTTTTAGTAAATAATTAATGAATAATTGAATCACATAACTAGTGTTTCCCATGAAGAAAAAGAATCTTTACATTGCTTTAGTTTGTTTGTCACTAATGAGCCTGGATGCGTTGGCTCAAAAAAACCGAACGTATGATGGACCAAATAAGATGAATACATGGTCTATCTCAGGATATGGTGGCATCACAAAATTCTTTGGTGATTTGAAAGAATACGATTTCAAAAGAGGCGATCATGAAAATCTGACCGGTGCATGGGGGCTCTCCATTAACAAACAATTATCTCCAATTTTCGGTGTTCAGCTTACCGGTTACAACGGTTGGTTGCAAGGATCGAAAAAAGGTGTGACGGTTCCTAATCCTTCAAATCCAGCACTTACTAATACTTATGATGCTTATTTTACGAGTCCATCATTCGTTCAGGTATCGTTAGACGGAACTGTTAATCTTAACCGTTTGCTTTTTGGATATAAAAAATTGCGCAGATGGAAAGTAGATGCTCATTTGGGAGCCGGTATTATGTATTATCATACGGATGTTACTGCTACAAACACTGCAACAGGAAAAGTTACAAAACTTTCTTCTAACACAGACGGAAGTTCTAAAACTGCTGGTACCTGGGATCGTAACGGTTCTACATACACTCGTGAGTGGGTAATGCCAGCTGGTTTGGCTGTTCATTATGAACTGTCTCCACGTTTTGATCTAGGTCTGGATTATACTTACACATATGTTAACACAGAAAAACTTGATTTGACTGTTGGTAACAGAACGGATTACGAAACACAAACTGGTTTGTGGACATTCCAGAAAGGTGATTCAAAAAATGACAGATGGGGAGTTTTGCAAATTGCATTGACTTACAAATTGGGTAAAAATGCTGTAATGGCTAAAAAAGGTAAATACGATGCAGGTAGCGGACGTTACCATTTGCGTTGGGCTGATCCAAAAGCTTTGATCCCTGTTCCTTACAATCCGACAATGAACGATGCTGATTCAATTGCAAAAGCAAACATGCCAAAACCAGTTGATCCTCGTCTTTATACTGATACTGATGGCGACGGTGTTGCTGACTTATTTGACAAAGAACCAAATACTCCTGCGGGAAGCGTAGTTTCAGGTGGTGGTGTTGCGATGGATCTTGATAAAATCATCAGAGATGCTATCAAAAATAATTTGCCAAAAGACGAATGCGAGGCTTTATTCAGCAATATCGAATTTGATACTGACAAAGCGATCATCCGTGACGCTTCGAAAGAAACGATGAGCAAAGTGATTGAATTGTTGAATATTCGTACAAACTGCCGTATAGTTCTTGTAGGACATACTGATGCTCGTGCTTCTGATTCTTATAACATGGCTCTTGCCCGTCGTCGTGTGGATGCTGCGAAACGCTTCCTGGTTCGTCAGGGTCTTAAAGACACTAGCAGAATTTTGATCGAGTATTTCGGCGAGTATCGTCCAATTGCTGAAAACACAACAGTTGAAGGACTTCAGTCTAACCGTCGTGTTGAAATAAAGATTTTGCCAAACAACACATTGCGTTCAACATATCCTGCTGGTTTCCAGAAATAACAGGTATTTGACATAAGAAAAAAGGGAGGTGATTATTCACTTCCCTTTTTTTATGTTTAATGATTATTGAACCAAAAATTTTATGTAAATTTGCACCCTGTTTAATTCAGGGACGAGTTCCCTCTCATAACAAATTCAATAATGGCAGTTAAAATTAGATTAGCGCGTCGTGGACGCAAACAAAAAGCGATTTATGATATCGTAATCGCAGATGCCAGAGCACCACGTGATGGTCGCTTCATCGAAAAGATTGGTAGCTACAATCCTGGAACCAATCCTTCATCCGTTGTTTTAGATACAGCTAAGGCTGTTGACTGGTTGCTTAAAGGTGCTCAGCCAACGGATACAGCTCGTTCAATCCTGCACCACGAAGGTGTAATGCTTCGCAAGCATTTACAAGTTGGTGTAATTAAAGGAGCAATTGGTCAGGACGTTGCTGACGCACGTTTTGAAGAATGGAAATTGTCTAAAACTGATCGTAATGTTTCTGCTGCAGATTCATTAACTCAAAAATTAGATACTGCAAAACAATCTAAATTGGATGCAGAACGTAAAGTAAATGAGTCACGTGCAGAAGCAATTGCTAAAAAGAATGCTCCTGTAGTGGTTGAAGAAGAAGTTGCTCCGGAAGAAGTTTCTGACGAAGTTGCTGCTGACGAAACTGCGGCAGACGCTTCTGTGGCAGAAGATACTAATGAAGCACCAGCTGCTGAATAATTTAGTAGAACATACTTTCTTTATGGGTCTGTCGGTTTACCGTGCAGACTCATATTTGTTTTAAGGATACCAATAATTAAATCAATAATACTTTGACACACGATAGCAGTTTTTTGCTGGGCTATATCGTTCGTACACATGGTACGTCCGGGGATGTCGTTATTTTTCTGGATGTAGATTATCCGGAAGATTATGAAGATCTTGATTCTGTTTATTTCGACATAAAAGGGGATTTGGTCCCGTATTTTATTGAGCGTTTTAATTTGCAGAAACAGGCTAAGGCGATTGTAACGTTTGAAGACGTTAACACAATTGAAAAAGCGCAGGCTTTGGTTGGTACATCGCTTTACCTGCCGCTCGATTCTCTTGCTGAATTGGAAGAAGAAGAATTTTATTACCATGAGATCAAAGGTTATACAGTGATCGATGAAGTAAAAGGAGAATTGGGAATCGTTCGGGAAGTTTATTCTCTAAATGGCCAGGATTTAATTTCCATGGATTATCAGGGCGTTGAAGTCCTGATCCCGACAGCCGAAGATATCGTTTTGAAGGCTGATAAAGAAAATAAGAAATTAATAGTGAATTTGCCGGAAGGTTTGCTGGAAGTTTATCTGGAAAACGGTTCTGATAGCGATAATACTCCTGATGATGCGGATTGATATCATTTCCTGTGTCCCCAGCCTTCTAGATAGCTTTTTTGCACACTCAATCCTCAAACGTGCGCAGGAAGGAAAGTATGTGGAAGTGGTTGTTCATGATTTAAGAGACTTTTCCGGGAACAAACACCGTTCAATCGATGATTATGCTTTTGGCGGAGGTGCCGGTATGGTTTTACAAATCGAACCAATCGCCCGTTGTATCCGTGCTTTGCAGGCTGAAAGAACTTATGATGAGGTTATTTATCTTACTCCGGACGGTGAACTGATGGAACAGAAAATGGTAAATCAGCTTTCTCTAAAAGGTAATCTTATTATGTTATGCGGCCATTACAAAGGTGTTGATCAACGTGTCCGTGATATTTTTATTACCAAAGAAATCAGTATTGGAGACTACGTTTTGTCAGGAGGTGAACTGGCAGCGGCGGTTCTTGCGGATTCGATTATTCGTTTGTTGCCAGGTGTTCTAAACGATGAAACTTCTGCTTTAACAGATTCTTTTCAGGATAATTTATTGGCACCGCCGGTTTATTCACGTCCATCAGATTTTGAAGGAAATGTAATTCCGGAAATATTAATGTCTGGTCATGAAGCCAAAATTGAAGAATGGCGATATGATCAATCAATCAAACGGACTAAAGAAAGAAGACCGGATTTACTTAAATAGTAGATCCGGCCTTAATGGCAAATGTATTTTTTATCTGATCAAAAGTCCAGGTTACAGTTGATCCATTCGTCATCAAAGTTTGTACCGTATTTTCGGTAAAAACCGACAGCAGACGTATTCCAATCCAGAACCTGCCACATCATTCCGGTACATCCGGTTTTTTTTGCGGCAACAACCGTAGCATCAAAAAGTATTTTCCCGATCCCGTTTCCGCGCATATCCTCCGTCACAATGATATCCTCCATGTACAATCTCTTTCCTTTCCAGGTTGAATAGCGGTAATAATACAGGCAAAGGCCAATGATCTTAGAATCATCCTCAGCAACAAAAAAATTGAAAAGGTTTTCCTTATAATCACGTGACATTTTATCTACGTTATTACTAACCTGATCCAGCGCTCTTTCAAAAATAGCAAGCTCTTTTACGAGTTCGAAAACGGCGGGTATATCTTCCAGTGTACCTTGTCGGGTAGAAATATTCATGAGTAGGTTATTATTTGAACGATTGAATAAGTGCTTATTGGTTAAATTATACTACTGGTACTTGACAAAATTCTCCCATTTATCAACAATGGCTTGAAAATTTTCAGGGAGCTCCGTATCAAATTGCATCCATTCTTTTGTTGTCGGATGTATAAAACCCAGCGACTTTGCATGCAAAGCCTGTCCGGGTAGTAATTTAAAATTATTTTCTACAAAAACCTTAAAACTGCCAGTGGTTCCGCCACGTAAAACTTTATCTCCGCCATAAACGGAATCATTAAAAATCGGATGGCCTATATGCTGCATATGTGCACGGATCTGGTGCGTTCTTCCCGTTTCAAGATTACATTTGATCAGGGAAACGTAGCGCATTGGTTTTAAAGTCTCATAATGTGTTACTGCATGTTTTCCCTGAGAACCGTCTTCGTAGATATCCATCACACGCCTGTCCTTTACGCTGCGCCCGATATGGCCTGTTATTGTTCCTTTATATTCTTTTGGTTCTCCCCAGATTAATGCGTTGTAAGTTCTTTCAATCGTATGATCTGAAAATTGTTTTGCCAGAAAAGTCATAGCAAATTCAGTTTTCGCAATCACTAACAATCCGGAGGTATCTTTATCAATGCGGTGAACCAAACCTGGCCGGCCTTCTCCACTTCTTCCGGTTGGCAGATTTTGAAAGTGATAAACCAGTGCATTAATCAATGTTCCGGTCCAGTTTCCAAAAGCCGGATGAACGACCATGCCGGTTGGTTTATTGACCAATAGCAAAACGTCATCTTCATAAATAATATCCAGCGGAATATTTTCAGGAATAATTTCGGTATCACGAGGTGCATTGGGAAGCAACAGCGTAATGACATCGAAAGGTTTTACTTTATAACTTGATTTGACAGGCAAACCATTTACTTTTACAGCTTCTGCTTCAATCCCGTTTTGTATTTTTGTACGTGAAGCGTTGGCGACGTGAACATTCAAAAACTTGTCAAGCCGCATGGCCGTTTGCCCTTTGTCGGCAACAATACGGTAGTGTTCAAATAAATCGTCTTCGTCGGCACTGTTATCTATTTCGTCTGCGAGCATTTGATCTGGTGTAATATGAAATGTAAACGGTGGGATTAGCTGATTTTAAATCAGTAATCTTGAAGTTTGCATCAAGAATTTTCAATCTAAAAACAAAATTACCAAAATTCGTGGACTTACTGGTTCCTTCCTTACCAACACCTCTTCAGGAAATATCGGATACGGTTATTTTACGGGCTGGTATCAGACTTTTTATCAAACGTGATGATTTAATCCATCCAACCGTTTCCGGAAATAAATGGCGGAAATTGAAGTATAATCTTCAACAGGCCAAATCCAAAGGTGCGACGACTCTATTAACTTTTGGTGGTGCTTTTTCCAATCATTTGTATGCAACAGCGGCGGCTGGGAAATATTCAGGTTTTGAAACAATTGGTATTGTCAGAGGAGAAAATCCTGGTGAAAAAAAATCATCAACTTTGAAATTCTGTGAAGAGCATGGGATGAAGTTGCATTATGTTTCGCGGGAAGAATATAAACTCAGAAACTCGGAAGATTATTTAAGCTATATCAAACAACAATTTGGAAATCCATTTACGATTCCGGAAGGTGGTACTTCGGAATTTGCGCTAAAAGGTGTGGAGGAAATGACAGTAGAAGTTGATCAGCAATTGGGGAGAATCCCGGATTATTATGCAGTAGCTGCGGGAACAGGCGGAACTGCTGCCGGAATTCTGTCTGCCGGAGCTCATGTGCTGGCATTTTCAGCATTAAAGGGCGGATCTTTTTTGGAAAATGATATTTTGAATCTGGGTGGTGAAAATGATAAGCGCGGACAATTGAAACTATTTACCGATTATCATTTCAAGGGTTATGCAAAATACACACAAGAACTACTCGATTTTATATTGATGTTCAAAAAGCAGCATGGAATTCAGTTGGAGCAGGTTTACACTGGCAAGATGCTTTTTGGATTATATGACTTGATTGAAAAGGGATATTTTAAAACCGGGGATTGTATTGTGGCGGTTCATACGGGTGGTTTGCAGGGGCTTTTGGTGGAGTTGAAGGAGGATTGATTTTGTTTTTATAAATCATAAAGATTGATTAAAGTCAACCCTTCTATATTCTTAAAATCCGAAATATTTCTGGTAATAAGAGAGTAATTATAAATTAACGCCGTTGCGGCAACAATTGCATCGGGAAGTTTTATTTTGATTTTTTTTCTTAAATCAATGGTTTTATCGACGATTTCATCACTCAAATCATAAATGTAAGAATCATTTATAAAATTAGTAAGCAGACTATAATGCTCATCTGTTGTATTGAATCCTAAAATCTCAATTTTGCTGATTACTGACAAATTGGGGATTTCATCAATAACATCTCCAAGAAAATTGAGCCCAGAGATTGGCAGCTTGTCATTTAAAAAGTCTATGACCGCATTGGTATCAATTAGGTATTGCGATTTTCCCATTCTTCCCTGCTTTGAGTTACATATTTTTGAAATTCATTAGCAACATCAGATGGTAACTTACCGGCGTATTTTTCCGAAAGTTTTGGTTTTGGCTGACTGTCTGTTTTCAAAAGTTTAATAATATGCAAATCTTCAAGATCTTCGAGAAGTTTGTAAGCTTTGCTATTTGTTATTTGAACAAGTACTGTTTCCATTTATAAATCGGTTGAATTGATTACATCAAGTTACAATTATTTTGGAGCGTGGGCAAATTTATGCGAATAATGATTAATAGTAACCAATGATTCATTATTCCTACCAAATACTATCCTTCCTCTGAATATAATCCTTAATCAAATCCTTTTCTCCCGCAACCCACAAAACATCTTCTTTCTCGATGATAACGGAAGAATCCGGATTAAGAATTCTCTCGCCGTTCCTTTCCAGCCCAACCACCATGCCATGTGTTGATTCACGGATCTGGCTATTTCTGATAGATTTTCCGATAATATTAAATTCACTTTTAACCTCAATTCTCTGAAGCGTTATTTTATCTTCCTGAGCGAGGTAAGCTTCACCATTTCTGCTGATTTCTACGTGACCACGGAAACTATCCAATTGATCATCAGTTCCAATAACCTCAATTCGGTCATAAGGATATAAAACCTCGGTCGGGCGGGGGAGTTGAATTGTTTTGGTACCACGCTCGATAAGCACAACATTAATTCCAAAAGTTTCACGTATTGCCAATTGCTGCAAACTTTTCCCAATCAAAGACGAATCGGGGCTCACTTCCAAAAAGGCAAAATGTGCGTCCCACGGTAATAATATTTTTTTTGATTTTCCGCTTCCTTCCAGTTGTCTTGCATTAAGGTTTTGAAGGAATCTGTCTTCAATTTTGCTGTAAAATAATTGAAGACGTTGATAGAATATTCCCACGGCCAGTACCATAATCCCGCCGGCAATCATAAGTGCCGTTGGTGTTTCAAAAAATGAATCAAGGAGGAATGCCATCAGAATAATTCCGATTAAAACTCTGGATAATTCCAGAAGTAACAATGGTCCACGACTATATTTTCTGCTTAGCCAAAGTGCGGAGTAAGCTTTTCTATTGGATCTTTTAAAAATTAACGCCCAGATAAAGGGGGAGATAAATAAAAAGGTTAGTCCGAAAAATGCAGATAGTGTTACATAGGTTTTAGGAACCCGCTGGAAAACCTGTGGAGCAATCTGGCGCGACATAATTGACACGATGCCGATAATAACCACTGAATTTAAAATAACGGTTTGTGCGTAAGATTGAAGGATTAAATTCCAGTGTGTGGTTTTGGCAATCGTAGCAGTACTTGTGCTGTAACGATTCAATCGATTTCTCCATGACTCTGGCAAATGTTTGTCAAACCATTCATAAAATGGCTCTGATGCTTTCATCATATAAGGTGTGGTGAAAGTTGTGATCACGGAAACACCAACTGCGATCGGATAAAGAAACTCACTGGTAACTTTTAACGACAATCCAAGGTTGGCGATGATAAAAGAAAATTCGCCAATTTGAGATAAACTCATACCGGCCTGAATTGATTTTTTTAAAGGCTGACCGGAAATGACGGCGCCCATGGTAACATAGGTTGTCTTTCCTAAAATCACTACAAAAACTAAAATCGCAGTTGGTACAGCGTACTCAACCAACAATTTTGGATTGATCAGCATTCCAACGGAAATAAAGAAAATAGCTCCGAAAAGATCTTTTACAGGTTTAAGAAGATGTTCGATTTTCTCTGCGTGTGTAGTTTCTGCCAATATTGAACCCATGATAAAAGCGCCCAAAGCCGCTGAAAATCCGGCCTTGGTTACCAGAAAAACCATCCCGAAACATAAGGCAATGGAAGTAATCAAAACACTTTCATCATTCATCAGATTTCGGAAACGACGGAGCAGGGTAGGGAAGATGAAAATTCCTCCCAGAAACCATAAAATAAGGAAAAAGAAAAGTTTTGCGATAGATTCCAGCATTTCCATTCCGGCAAATTGCTGACTGATCGAAAGTGTTGAAAGTAAAACCATTAATAAAACAGCAGTCAAATCTTCAATAACCAGTATGCCGAAAACGACGCTGGTGAATTGCTGGGTTTTTAAACCGAGCTCTTCAAAAGCGCGGAAAATAATGGTTGTTGACGATATGGCTATAATTCCTCCCAGAAATAAACTGTCAATTTTACTCCATCCCAATAATTGTCCGGTTACAAATCCGGTTACCAGCATTAAGGTGACCTCAAAAAGTCCGGTAATGGCGGCTGTACTACCAACTTTCACAAGTTTTTTAAAACTGAATTCTAAACCCAGATTAAAAAGAAGAAAAATAACACCGATTTCTGCCCAGATTTCAATGGTTTTGATATCAGTGATGGTTGGGAAAATCGTGAAGTTAGGACCGACTAAAAGGCCGGCAAGAATGTATCCTAAAACAATGGGCTGTTTTAATTTTTTGAAAATGATGGTAATAATACCAGCCATTGTCAGGATTAACGAAAGGTCTACAATTAGCTGTGGAACATGGGTCATTGGGTACTGGTATTTCGCGGAAAATATAATAATACCAATAAAATACAAAAAGCCTTTGATGATTCAAAGGCTTTTTGGCAATACTTGAAAAAATGAAATGCAATCAGCTTATCCTACACTACCTTCCAAACTGATTTCCAGAAGCTTTTGAGCCTCTACTGCAAATTCCATTGGAAGCTGATTTAAAACTTCTTTTGCGTATCCATTTACAATTAGAGCAACCGCCTGTTCCGTAGGAATTCCGCGTTGGTTGCAATAAAACAATATATCTTCTCCGATTTTCGAAGTAGTCGCTTCATGTTCCACCGTTGCCGACGGATTGCTGACTTCTATGTACGGGAAAGTATGAGCGCCGCATTTGTCGCCCAATAACAATGAATCGCATTGAGAAAAATTACGTGCTTTGTCTGCCTTTTTAAATACCTGTACTAATCCACGGTAAGAGTTCTGGCTTTTTCCGGCCGAGATACCTTTTGAAACAATACGGCTTTTGGTGTTTTTACCGATATGGATCATTTTTGTTCCGGTATCAGCCTGTTGCATGTTATTGGTAACAGCAACAGAATAGAATTCACCAATCGAATTGTCGCCTTTCAAGATTACAGATGGGTATTTCCAGGTAATCGCTGAACCGGTCTCAACCTGAGTCCAGGAGATTTTTGAAAATGCGCCATCACACAAACCGCGTTTTGTGACGAAGTTGTAGATACCACCTTTTCCTTCTTTATCGCCAGGGTACCAGTTTTGAACGGTAGAATATTTCACATTTGCATTTTCATGGGCGAAAATTTCCACTACAGCTGCGTGCAGCTGATTTTCATCACGCATCGGTGCAGTACAACCTTCCAGGTAACTAACATGGCTGTCAGCATCTGCAATGATTAATGTACGTTCAAACTGACCAGTTCCTGCCGCATTGATACGGAAGTAGGTCGAAAGTTCCATCGGGCATTTAACACCTTTGGGAATATATACGAATGATCCGTCAGAAAATACTGCTGAATTTAACGCAGAATAATAGTTGTCTTTTGGTGGAACAACAGAGCCAAGGTATTTTTTTACCAAATCCGAATGTTCACGAATCGCCTCACTAATTGAGCAGAAAATAATTCCTTTTTCTCTCAGTGATTCTTTAAACGTAGTGAAAACAGATTCTGAATCCATAACGGCATCCACCGCAATAGAAACACCTGAAAGTCTTTTTTGCTCATTCAATGAAATTCCCAGACGCTGGAAAGTATCACGTAATTCGGGATCTATATCGTCCAGGCTTTCAACAACTTTTTTCTTCTTTGGTGCAGAATAATATTTAATTGCCTGAAAATCAATTTTTGGATAATGCACATTTGGCCATTTCGGCTCAGGCATTTTCAGCCACATCGTAAAAGCCTTCAAACGCCACTCAAGCATCCATTCAGGTTCATTCTTTTTTGCGGAAATAAACCGTATAGTGCTCTCATCCAAGCCCATAGGAGCCTCGTCTGCTTCAATATCAGTTACAAATCCGTATTTGTATTCCGAACTGGTGATTTCCTCCAACAATTCTTCTTCTTTGCTCATAGTCTTATTTATATCACGCTGTAGTTGTTGTACTAGTAACACACAGAAATGACATTGAGTTTATAGATAGACTCAAAAATACGTAAAATTCTGGACAAAGTTATGACCAGGATCATAACTTGTATCCAGAATTAGGTTATTTAGACGGGTGAAATATTAAAGATAACTTCCTGAGGAAAGATAATCTTTCACATATTCGCCAACACCTTCTTCTAATGTATGAAATGGTTTTGTGTATCCAATCGCGTGCAATTTACTCATATTTGCCTGCGTAAAATACTGATATTTATCACGAATATCGGCTGGTGTATCCACATATGAAATGTCCGGCGTTTTATCCATGGCCAGGAATGTATTAGTTACCAGATCTTTGAATGTGCGCGCCTTTCCGCTTCCAAGATTGTATATGCCTGAATCTTTGCGGTGGTGCATAAAAAACAGACAAACCTCGATCAGATCCTTTACGTAAATAAAGTCGCGCATTTGCTCGCCATCTTTAAAGTCAGGATTGTGCGAACGGAAAAGTTTCATTTTATCCGTAGCCTTAATCTGGTTGAATGCATGGAAAATAACCGAGGCCATACGTCCTTTATGATATTCGTTTGGTCCGTATACGTTGAAAAATTTCAAACCAACCCAGAAGAAAGGTTTTTTCTCCTGCTTCAAAGCCCAGATGTCGAAATCGTTTTTAGAATCACCATAAGGATTCAACGGTTTTAGCTGAGGAATTAAAGATTCATTGTCGTCGTAGCCAAGTTCTCCTAATCCGTAAGTAGCTGCTGATGAAGCATAAACCAGCGGAATTTGATATGCCACGCACTTTTCCCAGATTTGTTTGGAATAGTCAAGATTGAGCTCGTTAAAGATATTTACATCGAACTCCGTAGTATCGGTTCTGGCACCGATGTGAAAAATGAACTCAACATCTTTGTTGTTTTCATCCAGCCATTCAAATAAAGAACTACGTTCAACGCGTTCCTTAATTGTCTTTCCTTCCAGATTCTCTGCCTTTTCAATTTTTGAGAAATCGTCAACGGCAATAATGTTACTAAAGCCTTCCTGGTTGAGTCTGCTGATCAGACCGCTCCCGATAAATCCGGCTGCACCTGTTACTATAATCATAATAGATTATTTGTTTAATGAGGTTAAACTGTAAAAAGAATGCCAGATAAGAGTAATTCTTTTGTTCAATCTACTCATGAAATTTTCTTTTTAAATTGTATTTTTTTTAGTTAACTGCTAATATTTTTACAAAACTACCGATACAAGGTGTAATTTTGTAACATTATTAGAAAGGGAAGGGGAAATTTATGATTTACGTAACGCGAAAAGAGCATTTCAATGCAGCCCACCGGCTTTTTAACCCGGCTTGGTCAGAAGATAAAAATCAGGAGGTATTCGGGCCTTGCGCCAATAATAACTGGCATGGACATAATTTTGAATTAATAGTAACGGTAAAAGGTAAACCGGATCCTGATACAGGGTTTGTGATTGACTTGAAAGTTTTGGGAGATTTGATAAAAGATAAGGTTGTTGATAAAGTAGATCATAAAAACCTGAATCTAGATGTGGATTTCATGAAAGACAAAATGGCTTCCTGTGAAATTTTCGTGACAGAAATTTGGAAAATCCTGGCGCCGGCGATTCAGGAAGTGGCACCAACGTCACAATTGCATTATATCAAACTGGTGGAAACACCGAAAAATTTTGTAGAATACTACGGCGAATAAGTATGAAATACTACCTCATTGCCGGCGAACGTTCGGGTGATTTACATGGCGCAAATCTGATAAAAGGAATAAAATCCAATGACCCGGAGGCTCGGTTTCGTGGCTGGGGCGGCGATATGATGGAGGCAGAGGGAATGGATTTGGTGACGCATTATAAGGATACTGCTTTCATGGGTTTTCTGGAAGTGGCGATGAATATCCTTAAAATTACCGGTTTCCTGAAAAAATGTAAAAAGGATATTCTTTCCTATCAGCCAGACGTGATTGTGCTGATCGACTATCCCGGATTTAACTTACGGATGGCTGCATTTGGTAAGAAAAACGGATTTAAGATCTTCTATTATATATCTCCGAAAGTCTGGGCGTGGAATCAAAAAAGGGCTTGGAAAATTAAGGAAAATGTTGATCACATGTTTGTCATCTTTCCGTTTGAAATTGATTTCTACAAAAAATTTGATTTCGAAGTGGATTACGTTGGCAATCCTTTGATGGACGCGATTGAGGCTTTTAAGCCTGATCCGGATTTTAGAAAAAAGAACAAACTGGATACTAGTCAGCCTGTTATAGCTTTACTTCCCGGCAGCCGGCGGCAGGAAATAATCAATATGCTGGATTTGATGTTAACCGTTCAGCCGCATTTTCCGGATTATCAATTTGTTGTAGCGGGTGTAAGAAATCTTCCTGCATCTCTGTATGAAAAATATGAAGCACTGAAAAATGTTTCTGTTGTTTACGAATCAACTTATGATTTGTTGTCGATATCGGAAGCTGCGCTTGTAACGTCTGGTACTGCAACGCTGGAAACGGCGTTATTAAATATTCCGGAAGTAGTTTGCTACAAAACGAGTGGCTTTTCTTACGCGGTCGCTAAAAGATTGATCCGTGTACCATTCATTTCTCTTGTTAACCTGATCATGGAAAAGGAAGTTGTTCGGGAGCTTATTCAACATGGACTGAATGAAAAACAGCTTGTTGATGAATTAAGGTCAATTCTGAAAAACGGAGAAAAAAGGAATGTCCAGCTGGAAAATTATGCAAAGCTTCATAAACTTGTTGGAGGATCAGGAGCTTCACAGAAAGCCGGGAAACTAATAGTAAAGTATCTATATGATTTGTAAAATAAGTTTGTAGATATCCTGCTACGTAATTTGAGAGATTCTGCTACTTATTTCTATGGAAAAGTAAATTATCTTTGCACACCGTGCAAGGAATATCACCTTTAGAAAGGTGCCGGTATAACCATATCTCCTTTATTAAAATTTGACTATGCATCAGGTACTTTTAGTTAATCAGGATTTGGGTATGCATTCGGATTTATGTTTGCTTTTTCAGGAGAACGATTACGAAAGTGTACTTTTGGATGAAGTTGAAACAGGAAGTGAAGCGTTAAGGAAAGTTTTGGATGATTCTTACGATATGCTGATCCTGAATCTTGATTTGCCAAATACGAATATGCTTGGCCTGATCAATAAATTAAGACTTTTAAATCCGGATTTGCCTATCCTCATTTATTCTTCGGAACTGGAATATATTTTCATAAAACGTTACCTTACTAGCGGCGTTAACGGCTATTGTTTCTTCCAAAATGATGATGCAAGCGAGATATTAAAAGCAATTGGTGTAATCAGTACCGGAAAATGGTACATAAGTCCTGAAATGGTGGAGCTCATTGTTGAACAAGCGCTGTACAGTAAAAAAGCAGATCGTTTTGATAATCTGGATGAACAGGAATTTGAAATATTTACACATTTAATTAAAGGAGAAACGGTGGCAAATATTGCCAAAATCATGTGCGTTCATTTGCCGACAGTTTCTGTTTACAAAACCAGAATTCTGGATAAGCTGAGAATTACTAATTTGATTGAACTGAAAAATATAATCAAAATGCCATTGCAGCAGGAAAACTAGTTTCTCATCCGGATCAGTTTTTCGTAGTCCAGCACCGTTATCAGGCTGCCTTTCATATCCACAAGTTTTTCTTCCTTAAAATCAGATAAAGTCCGTATCACCGTTTCTGTTGCTGTGCCTACCATTGAAGCGATATCTTCACGGGTAATGGCCATCGAAAACGGTTTGGAACGATCTTCCTGATAGCGCTGAACGAGCATAACCAAAGCCTGGGCAACACGTTTTCTTACAGAATTATAAGCAAGTTGTAACAAGCGCTCTTCCCTGTCTTTAATTTCATTGGAAAGCATTTTGATAAACTTTGTAGCCACTTCTCTGTTTCCCTGTAAAAGGTTAAAAAAATCATCTTTCGGTATCATCGCGACTTCCGATTTTTCAAGTGAAATTGTCGTTTCCTGATAAGATTCGCCTTGAAGTAAATCCAGATACCCGAAAAAATCGCCTTCCTTGTACAATTCTGTGATATACTCTTTTCCGTTATCGTTAGATTTATATGCTTTTACTTTTCCCTTTTGAAGAAAGAAAACGTTGGAAGGAAAACTGCCCTCAGTATAAATAGTCTCCTTTTTTCTCAGCGTTTTAGTCTTTTTATCATCCGCCAGTTTCGTGATCAGATCAAAAGATTTTGCCTCATGAATAAATTCGTCCAGACCTTCCGCCGTGCGCGTAAATTGTCCTTTTAATCTCTCGCTTTTTTTAAGTCTGATTTCAACGGCATTCAACAATTCCACATCGTCATATGGTTTGGTCAGATAATCATCCGCACCCATCGTCATGCCTTTGCGGTAATCATTTTTTTCTGCCTTGGCTGTAAGAAAAACGAAAGGAATATTGGCTGTATGATCGTCCTTGCTTAACAAAAGAAGAACTCCGTAACCATCCAGTTCAGGCATCATTATGTCACAGATGATCAGATCCGGTTTTTCATGATGAGCAAGTTGAACGCCTTCTTTGCCATTACGCGCAGTCAGAACGTGATAATTTGCCAACTCCAGAATTTCGGCTGTATTTTCACGCATTTCCGGATTATCTTCAATCAGTAATATTCTTTTGTTTTCCATTATGGCGTTGATGTATTAATTAGCGGGTAAGTGATCCGGCAGTTTGATATTAAAAGTAGTTCCTTTATTAACCTCGCTGGAAAATGAAACCTCACCTCCCATCAGGCTGACATAATTTTGCACAATATTTAATCCCAAACCAGTTCCCTGAGCATTTCCTGCATTGTGTGCACGGAAAAAACGGTCGAAAATATGCATCTGATCACTTTCAGGTATTCCGATACCCTGATCTATGATTTCAATAAAAATGGTTTTTCCATCTGCCTTAATATTGAAACGGATCCATTTTTCCGGCTCCGAATACTTAATGGCATTTGAAATCAGGTTGAAGATTACGTTCCGGAGCAATTGCTTGTCAATCCATACTCCCTTATTTCCGGAATGCGCAAATGAAATTGTCTGGCCTTCTTTGCATAATCCTTTGATTTCTTCAATCAGTCCCTGGCAAAAATCGGGTAAATCGGTATAAACCGGAACACTGTGAATTCTGCCTTCTTCGAGCTTCCCGATTGACATAAAATCATTCAAAATCTCTGTCAGGTTAGTAACCGCGGATTTTATCCGCTGCACGTGTTTCTGTCTTTTTTCCTCTTCTTCGGTTTTAGCATATCTGCCAATCAGCGAAGCTGAAGAAAGAATAGTGGCAAGCGGCGTACGGAATTCATGCGAAGCAATGGTCACAAACTGACTTTTCATATTATTCAGTTCACGTTCTTTTTTCAAAGCACGCATGACTTCTTCCTGCGATTGTTCAATTTTATAGATTGCCTTTGCCAATTCTTCTGTACGTTGATTTACGCGTTCTTCCAGTTCTGCATTCAGTTTCTGAATTTCCTGATTTGCTTCCTGAATAATATTTTCCTGCTTTTTTCTTTCCGTAATATCAATAACAAAACTTACAACAAACTGACCTTCACTGGTTTTGAAAGGACTTAAACTCACTTCAACCGGAAACTCACTGCCGTCTTTTCTCCTTGCGAAAAGTTCAAGAGAGCTTCCCATTCCGCGCGCATGAGGTGATTCCAAATAGTTGTCACGGTGATGTATGTGTGCCTTTGTCAGCCTTCTCGGGATAAGACTTTCAATTTTCTGATCTGCAAGTTCTTTGTCTTCATAGCCAAAAAGTTCGAGCGCCTTGGGATTCAACATCACAATTACTCCTTCTTTATTGACCACTACAATTCCTTCAGTGGCATGTTTAAAAAGTGCGTCGAGCATTTCAATGTGCCGTGTCATGGCTTCGGTATGTTTTTCTAAATAAGTAGTACTAAACATACCAAGTTACAGGACATAGTTGAAGGGAACAAACGAACACTAAAGAATGATTGAATTGTTGAATGAGTGAATGATAGAATGATGGCTCAAAATGCAACTCAAACCGTTTGACTAAATTGGGTGGTTGCCGGTAATTCTGACCATAATTTTGCATCAAAGGCCATGCAGACATTTCTCACGAAAGCTTTTCCGGTTGAGGTTACACGTAATCGATAAGGCTCAATTTCAACCAGTTCATCAAATTGCAATTCGGATAAACGTTCCAGCGCTTTATAGAGATCATCGCAAACTTCATCTTCATTTTTCCATGTTGTTTCAAATTGCGTCATGATCCTGAGAATGTGTTTTCGCAAAATAAGATCCTCTTTTGTCAGTTCATGACCTTTGATAATCGGTAAATGACCGGCCTTGATTTTTTCATAATACGCTTCAACATTTTTTTCATTCTGAACATATCCAGTCCAGCTATCACTGATCGAAGAAGCGCCCAAACCAATCAGCAGTTGCGTATGCGTATCAGTATAGCCCATGAAATTCCTGTGCAGACGACCATCTTGTTGCGCTTTGTAAAGTTCATCTGTTTCCAGTGAAAAATGATCCATACCAATATCATGATAGCCTGAAAGTTCCAGGGCATTTCGGCCAGTTTCGTAAATGGCCATTTTTTTATCAGGATCTGGCAAATCACTTTCGGTATATTTTCTCTGTCCGGGTTTTATCCAGGGAATGTGCGCATAGCTGTAAAAAGCAATGCGGTCAGGATGAAGCTGAACTACACGCATAATGGTTTCCATCATCGTGCAGACTTTCTGCATCGGCAGGCCGTAAACAATGTCATAATTCACAGAAGTATAACCAATTTCTCGGGCTTTTTTTGTCAAATGGCTTACCTGTTCATAGGTTTGCTGACGGTTAATTACGGCCAAAACCAAAGGGTTAAAGTCTTGTACGCCAATACTTATTCTGCGGAAACCAACATTGAAAAGCGCTTGCAAATGTTCATCCGTTGTATTTCCCGGATGCGCTTCAAAGCTGAATTGGGCTTTTGGATGAACCTCTGCATTTTTTAATAAACCTTCGATCAGTTTTGTCAGATTTTCAGGATTGAAAAAAGTTGGCGTTCCTCCGCCCAAATGGATTTCCCTGATGACAGGTTTTGTTTCGACAAAAATGGAAAAATACAATTCCCATTCTTTTAAAACCGCATTGATATAAATTTCTTCTACTTTATGATTAATCGTAATCCGGGTATTGCAGCCACAATAAGTACACAGACTTTCGCAAAAAGGTAAATGTATATAAAGGCTGATTCCCTCTTTTTCGTTAGAAATTGTGAAAGCTTCTTTGGCAAGTTTTTTCCAGTTCTCTTCCGTTGGCGGTGTTTTTTGCCAGTAAGGAACGGTTGGATAGCTTGTATATCTTGGCCCGGGAGTATTGTATTTAAAAAGCAAATCCTTATCCATGGCAGTCGTGTTTTGAATTAATTTCTATACATCAAAACTAGTCAGGTGCTACGGCTAAAAACATGACAGAAATCAGCTTGAAAACTTACTTTTGAAAGGATTTTCGAAAATTGAGAGTTTGGAATAAAGTTATTATTTACCGTGACAAATCGGAATCGAATTATCATTGGCGGAATTTTTAACCGGATATTCGATCAGTATCCCTCTCATAACCAGTAAAATACCAGCTATCGCCAGCATGATTGGTGTAATTTTTCGTACATTTGAACGGAGTGAAACAGAAAACCATTGTTTGAAAAAACCAACAGCCATCATTGCTGGCAAGGTACCAATCCCAAACATAAGCATATACAAACCACCGCTGAGAGAATTTCCGGTAGCAATCGAGCTGATAAGTGCCAGATAGACCAGGCCGCAAGGAAGTAATCCGTTTAAAATTCCCAGCAAAAACCAGCTTTGCATTTTCCGGCTTCGCAGCATTTCTCCCATTTGTCTTTTCAAATGCTGAATAAATTTCTGCCAGAATTTTGGTGGATGAAAATAGGTATCCAGGCGTGCAGGCCAGAGCACATAAAGCACCATCAGTATTCCTGCAAAAATGGAAAGATAGCGGAGATAGCCAATCCAGGCAAATGAGGAACCGAGTGAACCCAAACCGATTCCCAGAGCCGCATATGTAAAAGTTCGGCCGGTATTATAAAAAGCTAAACCTGCAAATTGCTGAAACTTGTCTCCTTTTTGAACGGGCAATGCCAAGGCAATAGGACCGCACATGGCTATGCAATGAAAACTGCTCAGTAATCCCATTGACAACGCGAGATATGGAAGAGCATTATACATCAGAATCCATTTTTGGTAATCACGACTACGCCCTCATTCCAGTAAGATTGTTTTCCGTTTTTCCAGTCGATTTGTAAATAATAACGGCCAGACTGGATTTCTGAGGCGGCTATTAACTGAACGTTGTTTTTTGCCTTTATTGGAAAAGTACGATCCTTAGTATTATCGGATGGACAGTACAATTTCACATTCCCTGACAGCGTGTCTTTAGAGAATTCCCTTGGATAATGAATCATAATTCCATGCTCTTCCACTTGCCAGGTTAGCGGATTATTTAATGCTTTTGCCAGGTTTACTTTATTTATTTTATCCTGAAATTGAAGTTCTTCTTCATAATACTGATCCGTTACAAGATCAATTTTCTGGCTGGCGCTCATGCCTACCAGCAAAAGTATCATGACCACAAATCCGGCATAGAGTATTGCGATGCCTGCGCCCCAGTTAAATTTCATGATGTTGTTCGTTTAAATATTTCAATTATGATTTCGGAGCAAAATACTTTTCAATCATTCTTCCGGTGCCATGAAAGTGGTTTCAAAAGTTTCCAGTTTTTCTTTTCCCTGAAAAACAGAAAGTTTGAGTTTTGTCTTTCGGCTTTTTAATTCTGTTTTTGGAATAATAATGAAAACTGTCCCTTCCGACATGCCAGCTCCATCCAGCGTCAGGTCAGGTTTTCCTGCAAAGAGCAAAGTGCCTTTTGGCGAATCGAGATGAATAACCGGTTTTACAATCTGGTTTGTTTTGTTGAAAATTTTGAAAGTGTACAAATTGCTGATCGTACCATCCCTATTTTCAATATATTGACTGCCAGGTGCACGGAATAAAGTTGTCTGCGTATCATTTCTGGAAACTACCAGATATCCCAGCGCCGACCATAGCAAAACAAGTACAACAATATAACCGCGTGTACGATTTGTTATCAGTTTGTTGACACCGTTAACGATTGCATTTTCGGAAGTATATCGTATCAGACCTGTGTCAAAACCAACTTTATCCATCATGGAATCGCAGGCATCAATACAGGCGGTGCAGTTTACGCATTCCATTTGGGTACCATTCCGGATATCAATTCCTGTCGGGCAAACGGCTACACATTGAAAACAGCTGATGCAATCCCCGGCAGCGCGGTCGTGGCCTTTATGTAACTTTTCGCGAGGTTCCCCGCGTTTATAGTCATAGGCAACAACAATGGAATTTCTATCCATCAAAACCCCTTGCAAGCGGCCATACGGACAAACAACAGTACAAGCCTGATCGCGCAGCCAGGCAAAATTGAAATAAAAAACCGCTGTAAAAATGATAATTCCTGAAAAGAGAGGCACATGCTCACTTATAGGTTCACTGATGATTTTTGATACTTCATCAACACCGATAATATAGGATAAAAGCAGATTGGAGATCAAAAACGAAACAAGCAGAAAAACAGCGTATTTGGTTGTTTTTTTGAGAATCTTATCACTTGTCCAGGCCGCTTTGTTAAGTAATTTTTGTTTGCCGCTATCACCTTCAATAAAGTATTCGATTTTCCGGAAAACCATTTCCATAAAAACGGTTTGCGGACAAGCCCAGCCACACCATAAACGCCCGAATATAGTTGTAAACAAAACAATAAAAACCATAAAGGACAACATCGTAAGCCCGAAAAGCCAGTAATCCTGCGGCCCGATGAACAATCCAAAAATGATAAATTTTCTTTCAAGGACGTTGAAAAGCAAAAGAGGCTGGTTATTATACTTTAAAAAAGGCGTTACAAATAATAAAGTAAGAATAACGACTGTAAACCATAAACGCCGGTTATGCCAGGCTCCTTTTGGCTTTTGCGGATAAAACCAATTCCGTTTTCCATCTTCATTAACTCCATTGAAGTGATCTCTGAAAGAATCGTCGGCCGGAGGTGTGGAAAGAGATATTGGATTTGGCGTAATCATTTTCATTAGTCCAAAAGGACGTTAATTATTATTAAAAGAAAACTCTCAACTATTTAACCGCTATCGTACTATCCGAAGACACTTTCCCTTCTTCAAATAATTCACCCTGCGGTTCTTTGGGGTTTGCCGGTTTGGTTCCTTTTAGCGATAATACAAAACTGGCTACTTTTTGGATATCCGTTGCAGAAAGCTGCTTTTCCCAGGAAATCATACCTTTTTCGGGGACGCCGTATTTGATTACTTTGAACAAGCTTTTAATATTTCCACCGTGCAGCCAATATTTATCCGTAAGGTTTGGCCCAACACCGCCACCGCCTTCACCACCGTGGCAAGCGGTACATTTTTCCTGGAAAATAGCTTTTCCACCGTCAATTCCGGCCTTTTCTGTAAGCTGGGTTACCGTATTTTCATCCATGCTTGAACCCACCTTTTCCAGATAAGCTTTTTTCTCAATGTCAGCCATGGCTATTTCTTTATCCAGTTCTGCAATTTGCAAATCACCCATGCCGCTGAAATAATATGCTGAATAACCAATCGCGATTAAGACAGTTGCCAGAAATAAGGATTGAAGCCAAGGTGGCATACGATTATCGAGCTCCTGAATTCCGTCGTAATCATGGCCTTCTATCAGGATTGTTTTTTCGTCACTTAACGCAACACCAAGACCGGCAAATTTTTTGAACCAGCTTGTTTTAGGGGCTGTTTCGGGATTTGAATTTGTTACTTGTTTTAAAATGGAAAGCGCATTTACCAGTAAAATAACGACCAGAACCATTATGAAAAACAATAATCCCAGCAGCATTATAAGTAAAATATCAGTGCCGGAAAGTACACGAAGTTCCTCTTTTGGTTCCTGAGCAAATGCAGACAAAGAGCAAGTCATGAAAAGTATTATTGATAAAATTCCTTTTTTGATACTTCCATCGTTTAATGGAATGTTTTTCATTTTGTTAATGGATTTATTATCCAGTTTGAAAACATAAAACAGAAGTGCGACAAAGAAGACAAAGAATATGATGAGGGAAATGAGCGGAAAAATGCCCACACCTGCAATGGTTTCAAGATAGTTTCGGAATTTCATGATGATTGAATATTATTAATGATCGTTGGGGCGACCCTCGTGGTCGCCCTTTTTTCGACGTTCTGGGAATTGGTCCGGTTGGGGCGATCCTCGTGGTCGCCCTATTTTCGGCGTCCGGGAACTGGTTTGGTCGTCGCCGGGCTCTGGGCAACCACAAGGGTTGCCCCTACCTTTTTATATCCGTCCCCAATCTTTGCAGGTATGCAATCAATGCAATAATTTCTTTATTTTCATTGGCTTTGATCCCGCTTTGTTTCAATCTTGACTGGATCCCCAGCGCCTGTTTATGCAATTCAGCATTAGCAATTTTATCATAACCTTTTTCATAAGGAACACCAAGTGTCTGCATTGCACGGATTTTTCCGGGAGTTGAAGCTGTGTCCAGATCATCTTCCAATAACCAGCCATAACGAGGCATGATGGACCCTGGCGACATAGAGGTTGGATCTTCCATATGGTTGTAGTGCCATGAATCAGGATATTTTCCACCGATTCTGTGCAGATCCGGGCCGGTGCGTTTTGAACCCCATTGATGCGGGTGATCATAGACAAATTCCCCGGATTTTGAATATTCTCCATAACGTTCAATTTCGGAACGGAAAGGACGAATCATTTGCGTGTGACAAACATAACAACCTTCGCGAACATAAATATCACGTCCCTGAAGTTCAAGTGGGGTGTAAGGTTTTACACTGGCAATGGTCGGAACGTTGGACTCGATCATGAAAGTTGGAATCATTTCGATCATACCGCCAATGGAAACGACTAGCAAGGCAACAATGGTGATCGTTAAAGGTTTCCGTTCCAATAATCTCTGATGCCAGAATTCTTTTTTCTCAGCATGCCAAACAGCAGCCAGAGGCATTGCTTTCGCCTTTTCGTAAGGAACCAGATTGCCTTTTAGTGCAGTCATCCACAAGTTGTAGATCATCACAATAAAACCAATAATATATAACGTGCCGCCAATACTTCTTAGGAAATAAAGCGGTGCGAGCTGCGTTACGGTTTCAAGGAAATTCGGATATTTTAACAAACCTTCGGGTGTAAATTCCTTCCACATAGAGCTTTGCACCCAGCCAGCCCAGTACATTGGAATGGTATAGAACAGAATCCCTAGCGTCCCGATCCAGAAATGGAAACTTGCCAGTTTGGTAGAAAATAATGGGCGGTTGTATAAGCGAGGGAAAAGCCAGTATAGCATACCAAATGTCAGGAAGCCGTTCCATCCTAACGCTCCCACGTGTACGTGGGCAACGATCCAGTCGGTATAATGGGCAATGGCGTTAACATTTTTGAAAGCCAGCATCGGTCCTTCAAATGTTGCCATACCGTAAGCGGTGATCGCAACAACAAAGAATTTCAAAACCACATCTTCCCGAACTTTGTCCCAGGCGCCGCGCAAAGTCAAAAGTCCGTTCATCATTCCGCCCCATGAAGGAGCAATAAGCATCACGGAAAATACGGTTCCGAGTGTTTGCGCCCAGTCAGGCAGAGCAGTATAAAGCAAATGGTGAGGACCAGCCCAGATGTAAAGGAAAATTAATGACCAGAAATGGACGATGGAAAGTCTGTATGAATAAATCGGACGGTTGGCTGCTTTTGGCAAAAAGTAATACATCAAACCTAAATAAGGTGTGGTCAGGAAAAACGCAACAGCGTTGTGCCCATACCACCATTGAACCAAAGCATCCTGAACGCCAGCGTAAAGAGAATAACTTTTAAAAAGGGATACCGGAAGTTCCAGATTATTAACCACATGGAGCATCGCAACGGTAACAAATGAAGCAATGTAAAACCAGATGGCAGCATAAATATGTTCAACACGACGGTGAATTGTTGTCATCACCAAATTGGTAAGTCCTGATAACCAAACGACTGCGATTGCTATATCAAGCGGCCATTCCAATTCAGCATATTCCTTGGCGCTGGACAATCCCATGGGCAAAGTAATAGCTGCGCCTATAATAATGAACTGCCAGGCCCAAAAGTGGAACCGACTTAAAACAGGGCTCCACATAGGCGTGCGCAATACCCTTGGTGCAGAGTAATATAAACCAGTAAAAAAACCGTTTCCTACAAATGCAAAAATAACAGCATTGGTATGCAGCGGTCTTATTCGGCTGAAAGTAGTATATGGTAAATCCATATTTAAGTTGGGAAATACAAGCTGGAAGGCGGCTAACAGGCCGACAAGCATACCGATAAGTCCGAACAGGATCGTCGCGATAGCAAAGTTTCGTACGATTTTATTATCATACTGAAACTCGTCCAGCTCAATGGATGCGATGCCTGGATTGGGAAGGTTTGACATAATTTTGAGAGCAGAATGGTGAATTGATATTGGTAATTATTGGGTAGAGTAAGATAAATCCGTGGTTAGCTTTTAGGTTGTTTTGGATTGGTTTTGATTCGTAATTCCGTCATCCAGGAGTATGCGCATGGCCGGTGTACAATCATCATCAAAATGACCTTTCCGGACCGACCAAATAAATGTGCTGAGAAAAGCTAAGGCCACAAACAGGCTGACGAGAATCAAAACATAAAGGGCGCTCATGGGAATTGTTTTTAGTTAATTTTATTGATAATCAGTATTTTAAAATAAAATTGGGTCCTGTGTTTCATGAACCAAAACTACCTGAGTTGTTGGCGGCAAACGATGATTTTTGAATGGGTTTTTAACTGATGTTCATCAGTTTTTTATCCATTTTCTGGCAGAAATATTAGTTGCAGCAGTGGTAAAAAGTACAATGGTTATTGAACTGACCGGCATAAGAATGGCAGCTATCACCGGTGACAATTTTCCTGCAACTGCAAACGACAAACCGAACAGATTATATAGAAGCGATATAGCAAAACTGATCTTGATAATGCGCTGACCGGATTTAGCGAGATTTATAAAAGAGGGAAGTTTTCCCAGTTGATTTCCTTCCACAATGGCGTCGCAGGCAGGGGAGAAGTTGTTGATATCATCTGATACGGCTAACCCAACATTACTTTGACGAAGAGCTCCTGCATCATTCAGTCCATCTCCGATCATCAAAACATTACGTCCTTCTTTTTTTTGTAAATTTTCAATGAAACTAAGTTTTTCTTCCGGTTTTTGTTCAAATAATAAATTGGTGTCTTTTCCGAAAATTGGTGATAATATAGGGCGGTCTGTCTGTTTGTCTCCCGATAAAAGATAAGTTTCAAAACCTTCTTTTTGAAGTATATTTACAGTTTTTGCGAGTTCAGGACGATATTTGCTTTTCAGGGTGAAATGTCCTCTTATTTTTTTATCAATAGAAACATAAACATGAGAAGCATTATCCGTTTTTTCTGTCGGATTTGTATTTTCAACCCATTTGGAAGACCCTAGTTTCACTTCGATTTTTCCCCAGAAAGCTTTAATTCCTGCTCCTCCGGTTTCTTCAAAATGTATGAGCATTCGCCTGCTTCCGGTAATATTTTCAAGTTTTCTAACAAGCATTCTGCTCAAAGGATGAGAAGATTGCATAGCTAATGTTTTCACTATAACAAGTTCATCTTCTGTGAGTTTATTTCCAATAAATTCGATTTCGGCTTCGTTTGTCTGTGTGATGGTTCCTGTTTTATCAAAAACAATAGTATCAATATGTGAAAGTCTTTCAATAGCATCTGCGTTTTTTGGATAAAAACGGTATTTACCAAAAAGACTTAATAAATTTCCATTGGTGAAGGTCGAGGAAAGCAACAATGCACATGGACATGCTACGAGTAATGAAGTTGTAAAAGCTCTGAAAGCCGTTTCATGCTGGTTTAAAATAAAGAACCAAAACAGGAAAGTAAGACCCGAGATAATGAGTACTACCGAGGAAAAATATCGGTTAATCCGGGCGGTAAGTGTCTGATTTTGATCCTCTTTTTCTCGGGTAAAAGTATCATTGTTCCAAAGCTGGGTAAGGTAACTTTGTGATACCTTACGAAGAACTTCCAATTCAACAGACAATCCTGTCTGTTTTCCGCCGGCGTAGATGGTATCACCTTTGTGGCGTTCTATGGGTTCGGCTTCTCCGGATACAAAACTGTAATCGATCAATGCCCTGCTACTTATCAGGACAGCATCTGCCGGAATTAACTCCTGGTTTCTGACAAGCATTATATTGCCCGGAGCAAGCTCAGTGATGGGTACCCGGTTTTCTTTTCCGTCTTTTATTACAGTAACGGCGACAGGGAAATAAGATTTGTAATCTCGGTCAAAAGAAATGCCCGCATAAGTTTTATCCTGAAAATATCTTCCAATCAGCATGAAAAACACAGCACCGGTAAGTGAATCGAAATACCCCGGACCGGTTTTGGACATAATTTGATAGATACTGGTCAGGAAAACACAAAGCAGAGCCAATGCGATAGGAGCATCAATATTGAGATATTTTCCTTTTAGCGCTGACCAGGCAGATTTGAAAAAATCAGCTGCGCAATAGAAAAATACCGGCAGACTTAATACGAGATTGATGATGCTGAAAAGTGTTCTTAGATTCTGATCCGATGTACTTTCACCAAGGTGGAAATATTCAGGGAAACTCAGAAGCATAATATTACCAAAAGCAAAACCGGCAATCCCGATTTTATACAAGCGGGTTCTGTTCCATTTTTGACTCTGACTTCCTTCAACATCGTTCATACTGATGTAGGGTTCATAGCCAATTTTAGTAATGAGTGCAGCTAATTCGCTTAGTTTAATTTGTTGAGAATCAAAGGTTATTCTTACTTTCTTCTCAGGGAAATTAACAACAGAACTTCGTATGGCAGGATTGAATCGGTTTAATTGTTCCAAAAGCCATATACAAGAACTACAATGTATTTTAGGTATCAGCCAATTGACGCTTGAAAGCTTCCCATCGGTAAATTCCAACAATTTTCCAGCCACTTCTGGCAGATCCAGATAATCAAATTTGCCCTGGAAATAAGATATATCTGGAGATATTCCCTGGGCACCATCAATAGAATAATAACTGCACAGATTATTCTCTTTCAAAATATCATAAACCGTCGAGCAGCCTTCACAGCAAAACTCATGATCGTCTGAATGAATGATTTCATCTCTGCATTCTTCTCCGCAGTGATAACAGGTAGGTCTGGTCTGTATTTGTTTGTCAATAATCAATTCGTTGGATTTCATAGGTCGAGTAAGCGTGTTGAAAACCAGAGTTTAAAATAACATAAAGTGTAATGTGACACTTGTTTAAAATGTTAGTCAAAATTGGCGGATTTGAATGGGAGAGAAGATGACCTGTATCTCTATACTGAGTGACGTTCGTCAGTTTTCGTAATTCTTTTCATAAAATAAGTGACTTATACTAGCTGTTGATCTATGCGTAAAAAAAATGATATACTGCTGAAAAGTGCATTTGAAGAGGCTTTTCCCGATTTGCTGCGGTTCTTTTTTGACGATGCGGACAACATTTTCAACATGGGGCGCGGTTTTGAATTTATGGATAAGGAGTTGAGCGAATTATTTCCTGAACTGGAAAAGCATGGCGGAAGCCGGTTTGTGGATATGCTTGTGAAAACTTTTTTGAGTAGTGGCGAAGAGGAATGGATATTAATTCACATCGAAATTGAGGCGGTAGCGGGGAAGAATTTTGCAAAAAGAATGTTTCAGTATTATTACAGAATTCTGGACCGTTTTGAGGTTGAGATAGTGGCTCTTGCTGTTTTTACGGGTCAAAAGAATCAAAATCAGGCTGCTTTATATCAAAAGAATTTTTTGGGGACAAGGATTACATATGAATTCAATGCTTACGGAATTCTTCGGCATAGTGAAAAACAGCTGTTAGATATGAATAATCCATTTGCACTAATTGTTCTGGCTGCACAAAAGGCATTGTTAATGGGAAAAGTTCCGGAAGAAGAGTTGGGGGATCAAAGGCTGACGATAGCAAGGGCGCTTATCCAAAGCAAGCAATATGACAATGAACAAATAAGACGTTTTCTCTATTTTCTGAAGACATTTGTATACATAGAGAATTCTGAAATAAATAGTAAATTTGATCAGGAAATCAATTTGTTAACCGGTAAAGAAACTACCATGGGAATTATTGAAACGATTAAGATGCTGGCGAAGGAAGAAGGTATTGAGGAGGGCATTGAAAAAGGACGTGAAGAGGGGTTAGAAAAAGGTAAAATAATATTTGTCCAAAATCTTCTCACAAATTATGACTTCGATGTCGATAAAATTGCAGTTCTGGCAGATGTGTCGGAGGATTTTGTACAGAAAGTGAAAAATGATTTGAAGAATAACCGGTAAAGAATTTTACATCAGTATTTTCTTATAAGTTATCGACCTTACAAATTTTCCATAAAACCACCTATCAGAAATTTTGCTATATTTTTCTGTAAAGTAAAAATCCATATCCACTAGTTCGGAAGCTTCAACTTTACTTAATATTCCAAAAAACAAATACATTGTTTTTAAAAGTAGTTTTTGCCAGATTTTTGTCTGGTATTTAGTTGGAACGAAATCGGTATAAAGCCATAATCCATCTTTTTTTAACTTTTCGTTTAATCCGGAAAAAAGAATCTCAATTTTGTCATTTTTGAAAAGGTCAAAAAAGAAAGGCGTTATGATCACATCAAATAGTTTTTCAATTTGATAGCTTTCGATAGGCGCATTAATGAATGAAATGTTATTGTTTTTACGGATTCGATTTTTAGATAATTCAATCATTTTGGAAGAGGATTCTACATAAATAATTTCCAATCCGGATGGATGTATTTTCGAGATTTCTTCAAGAATCCACCCTGTTCCACCACCGACGATAAGAATTCTGCTCTCTGGTGAAATCTGGAAAAGTAAGCTTACTTGTGCTCTCACCAAAGCATCTCCAAAAACCAGCCGGCTGATAAAATCATATGGACGGGCAACTATGTCGAAATCAGTATCCATTGTTTTTATCTATTTAATAAATTGAGTACCGGCGATGCCACAAATTGCTTTTACCAACAAAAGGCCGTCAATGACGATGAGGTAGTATAGAATATTTTTATGCCTCAGCATGGACCAGGCGACGGTCAGCATTAGAATAAAAGGTGTCAGATTAAATAGCAGAATTACCGTTTGGAAATGCCTGAAATGTGCAAAAAGCAACAGAGCAAAGACACCGATGGTCAACAGGGGGATCAAGACGAAAAAGATCGTTTTTTCTAAACCATAGCGAACGACAAACGTTTTAAGCTGTTGATTGGAATCGTCTTCGTAGTCTTTCAAATCAAACATGATGGCGTTTACTGTGCAGAACATCCAATTTTTCATAAAAAGCCAAAGTGCAAAGACCGGATCGACATAGTACGTGCCGCGTTCAATCTGTAAAACAACCAACGGCAACAGATTTACGGAACAGGCCCAGACAAATCCAATAATGAATGCTTTAAGCCAGCCGGTATTTCGAAGGTTTAATTTTATAAAAGATTTTGGGATTAAGCCGTAATAGAGAATTGAAGCAAGGCAAATAACGCTGACAACTACCCAGTACGCCACTGGTAATCTTAGAATATTTTCACAATACCTGAGACACAAAACCAACGATAAAATCGTACAAATGCAAAGTAGAACAGGTTGGCTCCATTTGATGAAATCATGATGTTTGGCGTACCAGATTGTTCTGGGATTTATGGAATTGTTAGCACTGGTAATACCTGAATAAGCATAAGTATAATACATCACCGTTCCGAAAAACAGTAACAAATAATACAAAGAGGAATTAAAATGAATTTGAAGCTGAAAAGCAGTTTCCAAAGAAAGCGCAACAGCCAGCGTGCCGACAAAGTAATTTCCGAAAAAGATAAATTCCACAAATTTTCTTCCCACTTGTAATGCTATTTCCGGTTGCTAATTTTTGTTCCGGTCCTTTTAGATAATCATACCGGAACATTTTTATCTGGGAAATATATTAATTTAAAGTGGCTGTCACCAATTTTCAGGTTTTTCTCTTTTTCTTCCGGGCTGAGGGAAAAAGAACATTGTTAAGGATCAGTCGGTAACCCGGAGAATTGGGGTAAAGATTAAGGTCGGTCGCCATTCTCCGGTTGCCGCCACGACGCCCTTCCGGATCATGTCCACCATAAAACGTCCATTGGCCGCGGCCCAGTTCTCCGTATATGTATCTGTCTGACTGGCTGCTTGTTCCCATCACCAACACGTTTGGTTTGACGGTATATTTGGTAAATGCGTTAGTCTGTCCGAAAAATTCCCGGATCAGGTTTTCATGATTCTGCACGAGCATAGCAGGAATTACATCCCATTTTGCAGAAAAATCAAAAAGTGAAAAATAATCTTCATTTTCGCTGTACCAGGATCGCCCACCGGTTGCGTTAATATCCGAAAACGCACTTCCATCATCATCGTCCAGATGAAGTTTGAAATTTTGAAAGGCAAATGTTTGGGAATAATCCAGTTTTGATTGAGCGTTAGGATCTACACCGTCGCCATCAATGCCATCAACAATATCAATTCCTTCGGCAGCCAGGGCAATATCAAAAGTCTCTGCACCAGAACACATCGCAAACAAAAATCCGCCACCGGCACAAAATTCTTTAATTGATTTGGCAACGGCCAATTTCATTTGTGATACCTTGGTATAGCCATAACGATTTGCAATGGCCTCTTGTGCCTTGATATCATTTGGCGACAAGCGCCTTAAATTTCTTCCAAATTGACCCGTAAAATCTTCATGATGCAAGTGAATCCAGTCATACTTTGGGAGGTCGCCTTTTAATATTTCTTCGTCATAAATAACTTCAAAAGGAATTTCAGCATATTTCAAAACCAACAGTACTGCATCCGTATTTTCGAATTCCGAAGCGCTTATTTTTATTGGAGAATAAACGGCAATTTTAGCAGCAGTATGCAGTTTTATTACCTCCATATTAACATTGGGGTTACTGATCTGGCTTATGATCTGCGCCTCCGAAGCATCAGATAAAACATCAAAGGAAATTGCCCGCAGCTTACATTCTCTTTCAATGGCTTTGGAATATTGTACCATGAAACTGCCTCCGCGATAATTTAAAAGCCAGTCCAGTTCTACATCATCTTTAAGAATTGCATACGCCAAACCATAGGCTTTGAGATGATTAGTCTGCGTTTTGTCCATTGGTATCAACAGAAAATTCGCCAGGCAAGCGGGCGAAAGAAGAACCAGCAGCATAGGGAGAAATCTTCTGATCATAGCCAATACCGTTAGAATTGCTAAATTAGATCCTGAACTGTATCAAATTTAGCGAATAAAAACTGATTTATCCAGCTGTAATTCAGGTAACTATATTATTCTTTGTGATTTTGACAAGTAAGTTTTGATACATCATATCCTTTCGCCTCACAGCGCGTAACAATGTCGGAATAAAGTTTTTTATCGATCGATTTTTTTCGACTCATGATGAACAAAAATTTATGTTCAGGATGGCCAACTACCACGTAGGAATAATCCGAAGCAAGTTCTATAACCCAATAATCGATTTTGAATGGCCAGAGAAATTGTGCCTTCATTTGGGCGTTATTGGTGCCAGGCACCTGATAAACTTTTGAAGACACGGCATGAACTTCATCACTCCCTTCTTTTTTATAGGACGTAACTACATCGTAATATTCCCCCTTTCTATTCCAGGTATATTTCCCCGTTGTTTCTTTACTCCCTTTATCATAAGTAGACGGAATTGAATAAAGGGAATACCAGGTTCCGGCATAATGGTTAATATCCACCTTTTCAACCGTCGCATTTGGAAGTTTGAAAGCGCATAAAAAGCAGACGAAAAGTATGGATGTTGATAGTTTCATAATGAAGTGCGTTTTTCGTAATATACGGTTTCATGTTTCGTTTGGATGAATTGTACTTTAAAATCCGAAACTTTTTTATTTATGTTTCCATGATCTAAGTGATCTTTTAGTGGATATTCTCAGCCGGACTCTTATAATTTATTAATTTTGCGGAATGAGTAGTCCGGTTCAAATTCCCTTCAAAAGCATGGTCGTCATTGATCGGCTTTTAGATACGCCAGTGTATTTGCAGATTGTCCACCAAATGATCAATGCGATTCAGCGCGGGGTGTTAACTCCTGGTATCCAGCTACCCGGATCTCGTACGTTATCTCAGCAACTGGACGTTCATCGTAAAACGATAATTGCCGTTTATGATGAACTGAATGCGCAGGGTTGGACCGAAATTCAGCCTAATAAAGGAACCTTTGTAAGTAGTAAATCGCCGGCAAGGAGGTCAGATTCTTTAAAATATAATACCGAATTTTTAACCAGTTATCCGGCAAAAACGGGTTTTGGCTTCAAACAAAATATATTACTCGATAAACCTTTCGTTAGTACTGATTCGGCACTTGAATTTACAGACGGCCTTCCTGACATACGCCTGGCTCCATTGGACCGATTGTCAAAAGTTTATGGTGGAATTCTTAAAAGAAAAAGCAGTCACAAACATTTTGGTTATTCCCATGTTGAAGGGAATGAATTTTATAGGGAAACGTTGGCGCATTACCTTAATAATACCCGTGGGCTGCACATTACTCAAAATAATATACTAACCACCAGAGGTATACATATGAGTATTTATCTGGCATCTAATATGTTAATTGATAAGGGTGATCTGGTTATTGTCGGTGATCTTAGTTATTATGTTGCCAATATGATATTTCAGGAAGCCGGTGCAAGTATAATTCCGGTTACGGTGGATGAGGATGGAATTTCTGTTGAAGCAATTAAGAAACTTTGTGAAACCAAAAAGATCAGAATGTTATACCTGACTCCGCATCATCATTATCCGACGACGGTGACTTTGAGTGCGGAACGAAGGCTGGAACTACTTAGCCTTTCGGCTCAATATGGTTTTATAATTCTGGAAGATGATTATGACTACGATTTTCATTACAACAGCAGCCCGGTATTGCCGTTGACCAGCGCGGACAGGCATGGAATGGTTGTTTATATTGGCTCTTTTTGCAATTCCCTTGCGCCGGGTTTTCGTTCGGGGTATCTGGTGGCTCCGGAAAATCTGATTCAGGAATTAGGTAAGTTTCGCCGTATTGTTGACAGGCAGGGTGATATGTTGATGGAACAGGCTTTAGGTGAATTGCTGGAAGAAAGAGAAATTCAGCGGCATCTTAAAAAGGCATTGAAAATTTATCAGGAACGAAGAGATTCTCTGTGCGATTTGTTAACTTCTGAATTGGGTGATTTTGTATCATTTTCGGCTCCGCCCGGAGGTTTGTCTATCTGGACAAAATGGAATCCCGAACTAAATCTGATGCGCATCAGCAAAAACTGTCTGGCGCAAAATCTTCATTTACCGCAAAAACTTTTGTATCAAACTGAAAGTGTAACGGCTATGCGCCTGGGCTTTGGAAACCTGTCGGTGGAAGAAATGACAGAAGCCGTCGGGATTTTAAAAAACGCGGTCAAAAAGGGATAATCAAAAATCGTATTGAAGGGTTATAGTTATTTTTCACTATCCCCTGACGAAGATTTTTCTTTGTCACTATTTTGCTTTTTATCCAGCATGCCTGAAATCCATGAAGCCAGCACAAAAGGCGAAAGAAGTATAGCCGTGACCACAGTAGCCACAAACCAGATCAATCCAACAATTCCTTTTATGAAAATAATGAAAAATTTGCTCATCAACGGGTGAGGGAAATAGTCTTTTTTGATTACAAATCTTATGAGTTAATTCTTTCCCTGTCTGCTGTTTATAGTATTTCAGACCAGGTAAAAAAAGACTTTCTTTCGTTGAGTGTCGGTTAAACAAGTGGAGGGTAAATGTACTAACTATTTGATTATAAGTAACATATTTTGAGTTGTCGGTTGATTTAGAAAATATAAAACGGGTTTTGCTACTACACGATTTGTAGCCAGCCTAGACTATATTGTTGTAATTAAGAAATGTATATTTGAATAGTTTTATTAAAAATCATTAAAATTATAATATTTTAATTGCGCTTTGTATTATCTTCGAGATCATAAATTTTTTCGTAGAAAAAATTCTATTATATATTTGCATAATGTAGAACCTCTAGAATTTATAAAAGTGAAAAATCATTTATTAATTTTTGTCATTTGTTGTATTTCAACACGGTTTGTCTCCGCCCAGGATGTTATAGTCAAACATGATGGTGAGAAATTAAATGTCAAGGTTAACTACGTAACAGAAAGTACTATTGTTTTTACAGATCCCCGAGATTCCCATTCAGATAAGTTAGGTAAGGCAGAAGTTGAGAAAATTGTGTATAAATCCGGACGTATCGAGCCGATTTCGGATAAAGTAGAGGTGCATGGAAAAAAAGACTGGGAAAAAATTGTAGTAACCAGCAATCCTCTTTCCGTTGTAGGCTTGATAAAAAAAGGAGAAATTCACATTAAATCAACCCATCAGATTCATGGTATTTCAAATATTGAATCCCGCGATATTGAAAAAATGAAAAAACAAGCTGCTGAAATGGGAGCTCATGTAATTGTGCTGAACAGCTACGACGCCCGTCAGGAATCTTTAAAAAGTAATGAACAAATTGTAGCGGCTTATGGATATGAATAAACCGTTAACTGTTTATCTGATCTATGAAAATTAATTGTGAACTGTTTCTGTGTGACAGCTTTTTTTACGTATAAGGCGTCAGGTTAAATTTTGTGTAACTGCAAAGATTTTTGGAAACAGATAATTACGAAATTATTAACAACCTAATTGGACTTTCCTGACCTTTAATGCTCATTTTAGCGGTCAGTTTCTATTTGGAAAATGAGCAGATAACTTATTTTACAGCAGCATAAAAAGAATTCTGACATTTTCTCTCCAATTGATCGAGGAAATTATCTTAAAAATAACTACTTTTGCATCCATTATATGAAGAACGCTTAACAATGAGTCGCAATAACACCTGATGTTATCGAATTCATGCAATGTAAAGCTTCCGTGGAAAAATGATAATTGACGTAAGTGAATTTTTTTTCGGAAAAGATGTTCTCTATAAATATATTTTATGGAAACAGGGTTCAATATTGTTGAAGTACCCGGTTCAAAGAGCCGGAAAGTTGCAGGAAAAAAGCAACAATGGTACAGGACGGCAATTTTGAAAAGGGTTTCTCAGTATTATAATATCCTTCATTTCAGTGCTTTCCAGAAAAATGTTCCGGTAAATTACAATGTTTGGGGTCTGAAATTGTTTCCATACTTATTGGTTCAATCCGGCACAGGAAACAATTTAATTTTCTTCACAGATTCAGAAGTGAAATCTGTATTCAGTTTAAAACTTCAAAAAACAGCTCGTTTTTTCTTTTTCGGTTATACTATCTTATTAGTTAAATCTTATTTTTCTTCATTCTATAATGAGAAGAAAATGGATTTTGCAGCTATTGTTGTAGTATCTGGCGGGAAGGGCGATAAATTTAAAAACAAATAAAATGGCTCAGTATTTAAACGAAACATCAAGAACTTTTAGCGAATACCTGTTAATTCCGGGTTTGACAACCAAGGATTGTGTTCCTAACAAGGTGTCATTGAAAACTCCTTTGACAAAATTCAATAAGGGAGAAGTATCCGATATTGAACTAAACGTTCCTTTTGTATCAGCCATCATGCAGTCGGTGTCAGACGACAACATGGCCATTGCACTGGCAAAAAACGGTGGACTTTCTTTTATTTTTGGTTCTCAATCGATTGAAGAACAGACAGAAATGATCAGAAAGGTAAAAAATCATAAATCTGGTTTTGTTATCAGTACTGCTAATCTTACGGAAGAACATACATTAAAAGACGTAATTCTTTTAAAAGGAAAAACGGGACATTCGACCATCGCGATTACGGATAACGGAAAAGCTGAAGGCAAATTACTAGGTATTGTAACGAGCAGAGATTACCGTGTTACGAATGATAGTCTGGATAAAAAGGTGAAAGAATTCATGACACCTTTTTCGAATCTAGTAACAGCTGAACTTGGCATTTCTCTAAAAGAAGCGAATGATATTATTTGGGAGCACAAGCTTAACAGCCTTCCGGTAATTGATGAGAATAACAATTTTAAGTTCTTCGTTTTCAGAAAAGATTATGACAATCATAAGGATAATCCTTTGGAATTGTCTGATTATCAGAAGAAACTGATCGTTGGCGCTGGTATCAATACAAGAGATTATAAAGAGAGAGTACCTGCTTTGGTTGAAGCTGGTGCTGATGTTTTGTGTATCGATTCGTCAGACGGATTTTCTGAATGGCAAAAAGAAACGCTTGAATACATCAAAAGTAAATTTGGTGAAAAAGTAAAAGTTGGCGCCGGTAATGTAGTGGACAAAGAAGGCTTTTTATACCTGGTTGAAGCAGGGGCTGATTTTATCAAAGTTGGTGTTGGCGGCGGATCTATTTGTATTACAAGAGAAACAAAAGGTATCGGCCGCGGGCAGGCAACTGCGCTTATTGAAGTTGCAGATGCCCGCGATGAATATTTTAAAGAAACCGGAGTTTATATTCCGATTTGTTCTGATGGTGGAATTGCCCAGGATTATCATATGGTGCTTGCCCTTGCCATGGGTGCGGATTTTCTGATGATGGGAAGATATTTCGCCCGTTTCGACGAAAGCCCGACACGTAAATTGATGGTTGGTGGAAACTACGTTAAGGAATACTGGGGAGAAGGTTCCAACCGCGCACGTAACTGGCAACGTTACGACATGGGTGATACGGCAGACGGATTGAAATTCGAAGAAGGGGTTGATAGTTATGTTCCTTACGCAGGTACTTTGAAGGATAATCTGGCTGTTACAGTTGGTAAAATTAAATCGACGATGTGCAGCTGTGGGACAATTTCAATTGCATTATTAAAAGAAAAAGCGAAAATTACATTGGTATCTTCTGTAAGTATTGTTGAAGGCGGCGCGCATGATGTGATTGTAAAAGAATAAATTTTTAGAATATTTTGATTGAGCTGGCCAGGCAGGTTTTGATACTTGTCTGGCCAGCTTTTTTAATTTCGATTTTTCCCCCGGAATCCCCCGGAATAAATTCCGGGGCTACCATATCGTTCGTGCCGATGGCACTTTTCTATCAAAAAAATGCCATCAGCATGACCGACGAAGTAACCGTGGGTTTTAGCCCGAGGATCCAAAAATAGCACAATAATTAAAAAATGCCATCGGCATGACCGACATGGTATCCGTGGGTTTTAACCCACGGAATGCGGGAATATATTTTATCCATAAATGCCGTAGGCATGGCCGATATAAATGCCAATGATTTAACCATTCTAACATATTTACCCAAAATATTTGTTAAATAATACCAAATGGTATATTTTTGTATTCGAATGAAAAATAGATAACAAACACAAAATTTTTCATTTTATGCAAATAAAAAAATCATAAAAATCACATTTAACCATATCGGCTTTGAGAAAGATGTTAAATTAAATATACCGATCGTTATTATTATGAAAAGAACAATTCTTCTGATTACCGTGATTGCGGCTGCCGTCATGGAATTAATCGATACATCAATCGTAAATGTTGCCCTGTCGCATATGAGCGGCAACCTGGGTTCGACGCTCGAAGATACATCCTGGGTGATCACTTCCTATGCCATCGCGAACGTGATCATCATCCCGATGACCAGCTTTTTAGCTTTAAAATTAGGCCGAAGAAATTACTACATCGGATCCGTCATCGCTTTCACATTCTTTTCATTCATGTGTGGCCAGGCTTCGGGGATCTGGATGCTGGTTTTCTTTCGGTTTATGCAAGGACTTGGCGGAGGCGCGTTACTCTCTGTTTCCCAGGCCATTGTTTTTGAATTATTTCCAAAGGAAAAACAAAATGTCGCCAGTGCAATATTTGGTGTGGGTGTTTTTCTCGGCCCGACAATTGGCCCTACCTTAGGCGGTTTTATCACTGAATATTATTCCTGGCCCTGGATTTTTTACATCAATATTCCAATTGGAATTACGGTAGCTTCACTTTGTTACGTTTTACTGGGCGAACCTAAATTCAAACAAACTGCCGGAAATATAGACTGGACCGGTATTTTATTATTAGCCGTTGGTATTGGTTCTTTACAAACAGTTTTGGAAAGAGGAGAAATAGACGACTGGTTTGACGCAACTTATATCATCTGGTTAAGCGTGGCGGCATCGCTGGGATTATCATTATTTATCTGGTGGGAATTGAAAATCAAAAGTCCGGTGGTTAACCTGCGGGTTTTGAAAAGTAAAAATCTGAGTATCGCAGCAGTCGTTACATTTATTTCCGGAATCGGGCTTTTTAGCTCAGTCTTTTTAACCCCGGTTTTTGCACAGCGTTTATTGAATTTTACACCATCACAAACAGGATTGCTTTTATTACCAGGCGCTTTTCTGGCTATCGGAGGTTTAATTATTTCGGCAAAATTATTACAAAAAGGTGTTTCACCTTTATTTATGATTACAACAGGAATGATGCTTTTTGTTCTATTCAGCTGGCAAATGTCCCGGTTAAATTTGAACGCAAGTGCCCATGATATTACCATATTCCTGATTTTTCGCGGTGTCGGGCTTGCAATTGTAACGGTGCCGCTTACGGCCCTTGCCGTTTCAGCACTTGAACCGAAGGATATTCCGCAGGGCGCAGCACTTAATAATATGATGCGCCAGCTTGGAGGTTCGGTTGGGTTGGCTATGGTGAATACGTATTTACATAACCGTAATGCACTTCACCGTTCTGATCTGGTCTCTAATATTACAGAGTACAATCCGCTTGCGATGCAGCGCCTTACAGGGTATACCAATTTCTTTATGAGCAAAGGTTTTACCACATTTGATGCCAATAAAAAAGCTATGGGGCTAATTGATGCCGGGATTGGACGCCAAAGTAATTTGCTAAGTTTTAATGATGCTTATTTGTTGGTTGGAGCTGTTTTCCTTTGTGCCCTGCCGTTACTATTTTTAGTTACAAAGAAAAAAGGTAGCAAGCCACAGGTTATTTTGTCGGATCACTAAAAATGACTACCTGAATTGACCAGGTGAATATTCAAAACAAATTGTGAGTCTAAATATCTTTGAAATGGGGATCGTAAAAAGTTTTCCAGGCTTTTATCGTTTCTTCAATGGATTCTGGCGGGCTGGATAAATAATCCTTGATTTTTGTAAGATTAACAGAAGTGGAATGGCTGGAAGAGGATCTTACCAGACTTGTCAAAAGTTTGTCGATAGCTGATGAATCCGTTTGCCAGTTTGGACTGTATTTTCGGTACCAGTTTTCGTTCAAAAATGCAAAACCCTCATAACTGTACGCATTGACAATTCCGTCAGGATCAATGATGATCGCTTCGGTAGGGCTTTCTTTTTCAAGTTCGGCATATTTCTCATTGAAATTGGTGATGCCTTCGCCCAGTATGGCAATGTTTCTTAGTGCCTTAATCATGATTCGGGATTTGTTGAGAGGTGATTATTTATTTTGATTGTATTAGTTACCAGACATAATTATCATGCCGACAAAGTTGCTTCGTGTTTTTTTAATAAATTATCAAACGGCTAAGTACTCAACTGCTAAAAATTAAGGGAATCAGGATTTTATTCCAGATTCCCTTTTTGGTGTTAATAGAGCGAGGTTTTACATAAAACCTTTAAGAATCGGACTTGAAAAGAATGCCAGCCGTTAATATTTTCAACGGCAAAATTTGCGTTTTTTAGTATTTAAGCGAATTTTTCCTTAGGTAAAGATACCACGGTAAACCGTTATTTCAAACAGTAATATTTTTTCATTAAGATTGATTTTGTGATATTATTAACAATGAAAGGAGCGGATTGTTTACTTTTGAATGTTATTATTTCCTGAGCTGTTTTCACAAACGGTATCCATTTTTACAATTTTTAAAATGATTAAGATTTCGCAGCTTCCTTTAATTACTACCGCTGATCAGTTTCATGCAGCAAAACAAATTCTACTGGTGGATGTGCTGTATGTTGGTGATGCGCCAAGAACGATGCGGGAATATATCAAAACAAGTCACGGCGGATTTGTTTACGAAAAGAAAACTTACATGCCGATTACTTTAACCGGAAACCCCGAAAGTCTGATCGCTAATGCTGAAAAAGGTATTCATTTTAAATTTGATAAAGGGTTTGAAAATGTTTATTTCCTGGACGGAAACCTGGATTCAGCAATTTGGCACCGCAAATTATATGATATGACTGCCTACGCCAATCAGCCAGCTATTGGCTTTGAACGCGAAGTGGATTTTATTATTGAAAGATATTTATCAGGTTATGTAGAATATCCAAAACCGGAAGCGACACTGTTGAAGTTACCAGCAAAAATGCCTGCCATTGGTACAAAAGCAATGCGCGGATTAAAGCCGGTTGTTCGGAAATAGTTGTTTTGAGATTTTTGTGCAAAGGGTTTTGGTAGATTTTAATAGGTTTTTTTACCCGTCCGACGGGTAAGCAAAGATTCATTAGAGCAAAAAAACAAAAAATCAAACAAGAAAAATCCTCCCAAAACCAAAGTTCTGAGAGGATTCTTACTTCCAAAAATACTAAGATTACTTAATAGCAGCAATCTCTTCAATAATAGCTGAAACTTCATTGGGCTGAGAAAGGTGCGCCGTGTGTCCGCTGGTCAAACTGTAAATTTTTTTAACCGTAGTCGTTTTAATCATCTGATCCTGCAAGTTGATACCAATCGCATGGTCATTGATCGTACGAATGTAAAACTTCGCAACACTTCCAAAGTTTGCGTCAGTCAGCGTTACTTTATTCGTCAATGGCAAAAGTGGTTCTGTTCTGTTTTTTGACAGTAAAAGCTTTTTAATCTCAGCGCTTCCATCCTGACAGAAAATGTTGATCAAACTATCCGCTTTCACAGCAATTGTTGACTGGTCGACACTTACTTCCAATGCATTCGGTAAGTGAGTTTGTTTATCATTACCGGAGATTTCGAATAATGATTGCTGGTTTTGAGGAAGAAAAGCGGCCAAATAGACAAGTTTGGCTATTTTGGCGGGAATCTTTTCCGCAACAGCAGAAATCACCATGCCACCCATACTGTGCCCGACCAGAATAACCTTGGAGGATTGGGCTTCGATAGCCGAAATTACTTTTGCACTGTAACTATCGAGTGTTAAACCGGCAACAGGCGTAGTGTCATCTCCGTGAGCGGGCAATTCCACCGCAACGACGGTAAAACCCTTTTTCTCTAAATTGCTTTTAACAGTTGTCCAGGCATAAGCGCCCTGCCACGCTCCATGGACTAAAATAACGGTTTCTGTTTTCTTTTCCGGTGCAGGACTTGATTCTGAATTACAGGAAGTGATTGCCATAGTAAGCAAAATTGCCAAAGATGTGATGATCGTTTTCATTGAATTTAAGGATTATGTTTTGATAAATTATTTGTTTGTGTTTTGATAGGTCAAAGGTAGAAGTGGGCTTCAGCAATAATTTTCACCTATGTTAAAAAGTGATGGAATGGTATAAAATATAATTTTTGTGGAAACGAGTGCGGGAAATAAGTGGTATCTTAGTTCTATGAAACACTGGGAAAACCAGTCGTTTCCAATTTGAAAATCCACAGATTTATTTCTTAAAATCGAAATTTTACAATGCTTTTAGGCCACAAGGAAATCCTACACAATAGCCTTAGCCAGTTTGCGCAGCTTGGAAAAGAAGATATGCGGTTGGCCGATCATATGTGGACACACCGCACAATTGAGAAAAACGAATATTTCAATTTCCGGAATTCAGTGTGCCGACAAATCGGATTCATCGTAAAGGGATTGTTCCGGGTTTATTACACGGATTTAAAAACAGAAACGGAGCATAATATTTATTTCGTCCCCGAAAATACATTTCTGGTTTCCCTTAAAAGTTTCCTTACCCAAACGGCTTGTCCATATAGCATCGAAGCACTTGAAGATTCGGAGCTGATGGTAATCAGTCATGAAAATTTATTGTCGTTATACCCGCAATCACACGCCTGGGAGCGTTTTGGGAGACTTTTGGCGGAACAATATTATGTTTACAGTCAGACCAAAGCCGAAGGATTGTTAAGCCAATCAGCCGAAGATCGTTACGTTTCCTTATTAACCGAATTCCCGGAAGTTGCCAACCGCGTTTCTTTGGGACACGTAGCTTCTTATCTCGGAATAAAAGGCCCATCATTAAGCAGAATCCGCGCTCAAATGGCCGGAAAATAGGTCATATATATTTTGATTAAGCAAAGAATTTTCTAACGAGCCACCCGTCCGACGGCTTTTTCCGCCGTCGGACGGGTCAAACCGGGTAACAAACCAAAAATTTAAGAACACCCATGATCAATTTAAAAAAATAAAATGTCCAAAATAGTAAACGTCATCAGGATGAAATGTCCGCGTTGCCATCAGGGAAACCTGTTCATCAAGCGGAATCCGTACAGCCTGAAAGACGGCTTGAAAATGCCGGATAATTGCCCCGTTTGCGGACAGGATTTCAAGATTGAACCCGGTTTTTACATCGGTGCCTTATGGACAAGTTTTCCAATAGTCATTTTCCTGATGACACTCTTGTCGGTTCTTTTACTTGTTTTTGTAAAAATGCAGCTCGAATGGTTTTTTGTTGCGATCACTATTATTCTGTTCTCCTTACAACCTATAATCATTCGTCTGGGAAGAGCGATCTGGATTAATATTTTTGTTGATTATGAAGAGAATGCGGAGAATAAGTAAGTTAATCTCCGCATTTTTGCGGAGATTAAAATTGTTTCAGTTTTTATAATTAAATCTGACTTGGGTGTTTTTTTTGTATAACTTACTGTTTATGAGCATTTTGTAAGTACTGAATTGCTTTGCAAGCAAAAGGTTAAAATTGTAAAATATTAACAATGCGGAGAATAAACTTGCTAATCTCCGCAAATTTGCGGAGATTGTTTGTGTAATCACCGCATACAAGTCATGAGCTTATACATCCATCAAAGAAAAAACTGGCCCCAATTTAGTTGGGACGAAGCTGAGCTTTCGACAGTTTTGGGAGAGGTGCGGTATATCCAGGGGAAAATCGCCGGGCGAATGGAAGCTTTTGGTTTTTCGTCAAAATCCGAAACCATACTTAAAACGCTTACCGAAGATGTGATGAAATCTTCCGAAATAGAAGGCGAAGTTCTTGGCCGTGAAGAAGTTCGTTCCTCAATCGCAAGACGGTTGGGTATAGAAATCGCTGGCCTCGTTCCTTCCGACCGGAATGTGGATGGCGTCGTGGAAATGACGCTGGATGCTACTCAAAATTATAAAAATGAATTAACAAAAGATCGGTTACTGGGCTGGCAATCTTCCTTATTTCCTTCCGGCCGAAGCGGTATGTATCAGATATTAACCGGGAAATGGCGGGATAATGAGAAAGGTCCGATGCAGGTAGTTTCCGGTCCGTTGGGAAGAGAAACGGTACATTTTGAAGCACCGGATGCCACGCGCATAGAAGACGAAATGGAGCAATTTTTGTCATGGTTTAACAGTTCTGTTAACATAGATCCGGTTATAAAATCCGGAATCGCTCATTTGTGGTTTGTTACGATCCATCCTTTTGATGATGGAAACGGCCGGATCGCGAGAGCCATAGCGGATATGCAGCTTGCGCGTACTGAAGGCAGCGGTGAGCGGTATTACAGCATGTCGTCGCAAATTAGAAAGCGGAGAAATGAATATTATACGATACTGGAAAAAACACAAAAAGGCAATCTGGATATAACGCCCTGGCTACAATGGTTTTTATCCTGCATGAGGGATGCTTTGCACGTAACCGAAGAGACGCTGAATGTGGTTTTGCAAAGAGTTGCATTTTGGGACAAATATGCCGGAACGTCACTTAACGAACGTCAACGACTCATGATAAAAAAGATGCAGGAAGATTTTTTCGGGAAATTAACTTCATCCAAATGGGCCAAAATAGCAAAATGTTCGCAGGATACGGCCGGTCGGGATATATCAGATTTAATCGCAAAAGGATTATTAGCAAAAGATGGCGGCGGAGGCAGAAGCAGCGGATATTTGCTGGTTTGGTGAGTTATTGAATAAAAAATGTCTAAAACGAGATCAGGATTTACTTATAAGATATTAGTATAAAACGATATGGAAATCACTTATTATTTAAACGAGATAGAAGAAGACAATTTGTTTTGCAGTATCAGTGAGGACGGGAAAACGGTTTCTTTTCCAGTGGGTTACACTGTGGAGGCGGATGAATGGGATGAGGGAAATGCGGAAGTTTCACCGGACGATCCTTATTTTTATTCGCTTATGAGCTTTAAAAACTATCTCGAAGAAAGATATGAGACGCTGTCTTATGGAAGCGAAGGTGATGTTTTGAATGTGTTAAAAAGCGAAGTGGAAGCGATCACGGCCGAGGCAGGTATTAAGGGAATTGCGCGTAACATGTTTGACAACGAAAATACTCCGGAAGGAATACCGGCTTATGATGAATTTATTGATGCATTTGAGAAATTCTCAGGGCTTGAAGATGATGCGTACGAAGCGCTTGTGATTGACAATACGCTGGAATTTGGGACGGAAGATGGTGACGATTTTCAAATGGATACCGTAGCGGGACTTAAAACCCGATTGAGGTCTTTCATTGAAAAGAAATCCTACGCCGAAATAGGTACCATGACCAGTAAATTTATCTGGAGTAAAATTTACAACGATGCCGGCGGAATTGAAAAGCATATTTTCCTCCCCGAAATGCTCCTGGAATGGGAAATATTCTGGGATAGTGAATACGAAGAAATCAAAAATGCAGGCGGCGATACAACGAACCTTGACAAAACAAAAGAAAAATCATGGCGACAAGTTCAGGTTTTTATGGCTTGTTACAGCGATTCTGTTGATATTATCCAGCTCGCATTTGAGATCGACGACATGGAATTATATCCGATGATCGTGACCGTCATGCTGAGAATTTTTGATGCAGAAGTTTGTTATGACGAATATTGCGAGGCAGAATTTGGTGGTGAAGACTGGGAAGAAATCGACAGTAATGGTGTGAAGTTTTTTGTTAAAGAAGGAGATTTCTGAGGTGATAAACTGAAAGTCACCGCAAAAACTACGAAATAATTTGAAAGCGAAAAGGCAGATTGGAAAAAGGAAAATGCGCTAAAATCAGAGCATCCTTTTTTCAATAGCCTTCGCCCAAAACTTACCCAAAACAACCACGCCTTCTTCATTCGGATGCAGATAAAATGTTCCCTGCTGGCCTTTTTCAGGTTTCAATAATTTGTGATGGTGTTTTTTGAAATACTTAAAAGCCTTGGTATCACCCTTGAAAACACGTCCAGGATCAGAAGATTTATAGTCTGAAATCATGCCGTCAATCTCCGGAATATAAGTTTCCAGCCTGTCAAGGCCTTCTTTCAGATATTTGGAGCCGTTGTAGGTATTGGTACTGTACCAGATTGGATGATGCACAATCACCTTGCTGCCCGGATATTTTTTCAGCAGTTCCGAAATAATGGTCTGCATATTTTTCTTATAATCTTCCCTGGAAACCGGCGAACCATTCGGCCCCTGTATGGCACTGTCATTTGTCCCCAGTTTCATGGAAAAAATCAGTTGATGATCTTTTTTAAGAAACAGACTATCAGCCGCCTCAATCACCTTTACAAAATACTTCCCACTACCCGGCAGCCAATCCAAAGTCGTAGATCCGCTCCTTCCCAAATTAGCAAAAACCACATTTTCTATCCCTTTCTTTTCTTTCAGAAAATTAACGCTGTGCGTTGGTGGAGGAAACCCATTTGGGCCTCCTTTGCCCTGGGTGATGCTATTGCCGATGAAGACGATGGCGAGATTTTGGGCTTTTTGGGCTTGGGTGGTGAGGGTGATCAGGAGGAGGAGTAGGGTGGGGGTTAGGTTCATGGGTTTACAAAGGGTAGTTAATAAATTAAATTACTAAAGTTAATATTTTGATTAGGAATAATTGCCTTGTCTTTTGTAGCCACTTATATATAAATTTATATACTTAGGGTCTGCTGAATATGTCTTCTTTTGTCTTACGCTGCGAGCTTGAGCTGTGGTTGACGATTCCGCAGCCACGGCTCAAACTTCATCTGTCTTGCTGAATAAGTAACTAGCACCACATGGCACAATAGTGCTTCCCCGGCCAACTTGACCAGGTTCAACACTAGGATGATGGATGCAATCCAGGATTGGCTTGTTGCTTGTAATCTTGCCTTTATCCGGTTTAGGCCATAAGCTGTTTTGGCTTGGCCAAACTTCCCCTCGATTGGATTGCGTTCCCCTGGACTTACGTGTTTC
>NZ_SZVO01000002.1 GCF_005280585.1 Dyadobacter frigoris | reverse complement strand
GGCCGAGTAGCTATGTGGGGAATAGATAAGCGCTGAAAGCATCTAAGTGCGAAACTAGCCCGAAGATGAATCTTCCACACAAGGGTCGTTGTAGACTACGACGTTGATAGGCTGCAGGTGTACGTGTAGAAATACATTCAGCTGAGCAGTACTAATTACCCAACAGCTTGCACAATCTTTTCTCATTCTCTTTTGCTTCCAATATGACATGAAATTCAATGAGTGAATTTTGAATGAGTGAATAAATGAATGACTGCATCGGCAGCCACCATTCAAAACTCTATCATTCCATCATTCAAACATTGTACACTCACAAAGAGCTTGTTGGTGGCTATTGGAACGGTCTGGGGCGACACTCGCTTCAACTCTTCTCATACCACAAATCAACAGAAAATCTTGTTGGTGGCTATTGGAACGGTGTTCACCTCTTCCCATCCCGAACAGAGAAGTTAAGCCCGGAACCGCCGATGATACTTGGGTCAAACCTGGTAAAGTAGGTAGCCGCCACAATACTATTATACAAATCCCATCTTCAAAAGAGATGGGATTTTTTTGTGCTTAAAGTTAGCCAGCGAAATGATACTTAGCTTAAACTTGGTAAAATAGTAAGGGCCTAGTCCGCGACGTGCAGTCCAGACGCCACGATTCTATTACAATGCAAAAGACTATCTCGAAAGGATGGTCTTTTTTTGATTTTATTAGCTGTTCTGGAATTTGTTAGTGAAGCAACTTATAATCAGCACCTATTGCTGTTTTTCTTTATCAAGTAAAATCCTCCACCCTTCTGGTAGAATTTCAATAAGATCAATATTGCAAAGCTTCGCAATACGATCATAAAATTCTATTGGAATTTTATGTTTTCCGCTGAGCCAATTGTGAACGGTGGTTTGGCTTACTTCCAGCATGAAAGCTATTTCTGGTTGGGAGATTTCCCTTTTTTTGTAATAGGTTTGTAATGCTTCCTCGGCTGTCATTCTACAACAATTTTGATTACTGAATATCATTTCTACAAATCGCTTTGTAATAAATTCCTATTTCAAAATTGAAGCTTTTAATATCGTTGTGTCGTAAAGATAGTGATAAGAATTAATAATAAGATCTATTACTTCTATCATAAAAGCATAGTTATATATCTTTGTGAGTACAAAAATTTAGATTGTATAATATTTTTTATGATTGATAGAATTAAATATAAAGTCTTATAACCAGAGGTGAAAAATATATTATTGATATCGAAATTTGTGTGATTAGCTCTTATTTTTATTAATTCTATTATTAATAACATACAGATAATGACTTAAACCAGCGAATATGATGGCGATAACAAGTATAACAATCCAAAACTTGCCATCTTTCCGGAGATAACTGGATAATAAATTATCACCGATACAGAGTGATGGATTGATAAGAATGACTAATAAGAAAAGCCTTTCAAAAAGAGCAAGCAATAATTTCATTATCCTGTGATCGATTAAACTATTAATTTTGTATTTCGTTGTCTTCAATGGATTTTTCAATTCTTCTCATTCTAAATCGAAGTTGAGTAATCCAAATACCAAGGAGACTAAAACCTAAAAAGGCAGGCCTTATTATCATTGTTATACTTTTATCCTGATCATATTGGTTAAATCCTGGATTTCCTCCGTTTCCAGGATGGAGAGAATCAGTTAGACGAGGGAGAATTAGAATAAGAGGTATAAACATGGCAAAAGCAAATATGTTATAAACGGCTGAGATTTTCGCCCTTCTCATCTCATCTTCAAATGAACTTCTAAGTAAAAAGTACGCCAGGTAAAGAAGCATTCCAACAGCCACACCGTTCGTTTTAGGATCATTGGGCCAAAAGTCGCCCCAAGTGAAATACGCCCAAACAGACCCAGTAATACATCCCAAAATTCCAAATAAAATAGCTGTATTTGCAAATTCAATTGCTAAAAGGTCATCCTGAAGTTTGTTTTTAACTAGATATCGAGCAGAGTAAAATGCCGATACCGAGAGCATGGCTATCATGGATATCCATAATGGAGGATGAAAGAATACGTTACGGATTGATTCATTAAGAATGGGTAATCTGGGAACAGGATTTGTCAATCCCGAAATGAAAACATAGGTCAAAATAATTATGGTTAACGATTTCCACCAGTAATTTTTTATAATGTCCATAAAGTATATAGAGGTTTTGTCTTCTTGTAAAGGTAATGGAGGCTATCAAACATAATTATTACTTAGATAATAATTATAACATAATCCTTAAGATTATTATCTAAGCAATAGATCACAATATAATTATTTAGCAGTTTTGTGGTGCAATCCGAAACAATATCTGGCCAGAAAGGTGGGAAGGTTGATTTGATAAATGTAACTTTTAGTTTACGATGAAAGCGTTACCAAAGAAAATTAAATTAGACAATTTAGAAAACTCGGTTAATCCCGAATTCTCGGAAGGATCTTCAAGTATTTTATTAGCTGTAGTTATCTTACTTCTTCTTTAATCTTGGATTTAAGTCTTGCTTTCGGGCAAGACTTAAAAAAACATTTCTTATGTATGGAGTCGTTTTTTTCATCACTTAGCCGGGAACGTATAAGGAACATTGAAAGCTTGAACCATTTTTGTTCGAAAGTTGTCAACAACGCACCGAATAGGAGTGTATCAAATTTAAAAAAGGATTTAGAAGATTTATGTAAAAGTTCATTTTTGGCACAACTCATTAATTTTGAACTTACTGAGCTCGCTCAAAATTCGGTATATGTTCCGGTGCCCGCATCATTTTCCTTTTTTACCATTTTTGATTGCGAATACTGCTCTCTATTCATTTTATCTCGCAAGGGGAGCGATTTTAATAACTCATTACACTGTAGCCCACATGCCGGGGATAGGATTCTGGTTTCTTTAAATACGGAAGGGATTATTTACAATTTGTACAATCAGAATAATCCATATCCAATTGATATAATTGATAGGAATAAAAAATTAACACTGATTGGAGAAAATTTAAACCTTGACTTCGGAGAAGCCATTCTTCTTAGAAAAGATCAGGACGTTTTCGAATATAGTAAGCGGAATCATCAGGTTAATGTCTTGGCTTTGTATTCTAAAGATGAAGGTCCGTTTGTGTGGGAATATGATTTAAAAAGCTTACACCCGCTACGAATTGTTGCTGGAAACTATCAAACTTCATCTAGAGTTGAGCACACTTGCACACTTTTAGGAGAGATTGGTAATGTAAAGTCCATAGAAAAATTATTCCAGCTTTTAGAGCATTCCGATTTTAACGTCAGATGGGAGGCTGCGAAATCAATAATGTGGATAGATTCTGATAAAGGAATTGAAGCACTTAACTTTTTAAAGAATGATTCACACCCAGAAATATTTAAAGCCGTAGAGAAAGCTTTTAAACAGATAGAAAATCAATCCGTTATTTAAAATTTTAACAATGGCATATTCATTTGATCTTAATACGTCCAACTCAATTTCTTTTGATGATTTTACAGATTTTGTAGCCAAAACAATCATTCCTGATAAAACCGGATCACTGCTAGAATGTGTTGAAAAATTTCAAATGCTATCTAACAATGAAGAATTCCTTTTAAACCTACTACATGAGCAGTTGGAAGATATTTATGCATTTCAAAAACATAGCTTCCATTCTGCTCATACCTTGATGCTGTATAAGGGAAAGAATTTTTATATAAGAGCGAATGGATGGCCACCAGCCTCAAATAGTGATGGCGCAAAGGATTGGCAGGACGAAATGTATCATTACTTAATGGCTCATGATCACAATTTTTCATTCTTAACAGTTGGATATTTAGGTCAAGGTTACAGCACAGAAATGTGGGAATACGACAATAATAATGTTATTGGTTATGTTGGAGAAAAAGTTGAAATGGAGTTTTTAGAAAAAACTACCTTGCCAAAAGGAAAAGCAATGCTTTATAGAGCATCCAAAGATATTCATGTCCAGCTACCATCTCAGGATTATTCAATGTCTCTAAATATTATGCCTCTTACAAATGAAATTGTTCGTAGAGAACAATTTTGGTTTAACTTAAAGAATAGAACTATTTCTTCTAACAGTGGAACAGGAAGGTATTTAATTCTAGATTTAGCTAAAAATTTCGGAAACGGGAAAACGAAAGATTTAATAGAGAAAATGTCTGTTACACATGAGATTCCCTTTGTACGAATGAAATGCTTTGATGCTCTAGCTTCTTTGCTAGGAAGTAAAGAGGATGTTTGGAAAACTGCCCTCAATGATGATCATAAAATCGTTAAAGAACATGCAAGATTAATACTTGATAATGAGTTATTTATATGAAAACCAATAAGTTAAAATTGGCCATAAAAGGTGTATTTTTACTACTATTTACAATAATAACATTCTTTATAGGAAATAAATATCCTGAATTGGAAAGGCTAGCAACCATTATTATAATTGTTATTGTCCCAATTCTGAATTATTTACTATTTAAAAACATCTATGGTATTTTAATCTTACTCTTATTGTGTCTTAAATTGGGATCGTACTTTTTGCCATTAAAAGACGATTTATCACAATTCTTATTCACGAGTAAATATATTAGACTAATGGTTACACTCTACGCTATTTTCAAAGTGTTAAATCTAGTATATTTTTTTACATCTTCGCTGTATAAAGAGCTATCAATTAATAGAAATAACAAAGATTATTATTTTATTATTCAAAGTGTTTTTCAAAAAATATATCCGGACAATACTAAATATGCAAATTTAATTGCACAGGAATTTTCAGTAATTGCATACGGTATATTCTTATGGAGGAAGCCCATATATGATGATAAATTTTTCTCTTACACCAGAACTAGTAGTAGCCTGATTGTTTATTTGATGCTTTTTTTAGTTGCGATTATAGAAACACTTTGTTTACATCTGGTTTTATTCCATTTCCAATTTTATACTTTTTCCTTCATTTTACTTTTTCTTAATATTTATACTGCTTTGAGTTTGATAGCTCATTTAAAAGCAATGAAGATGCGGCCAATTATATGGAGTAATGATAAGCTACTCATAAAAAACGGTTTGTTCGCTAACGCTACCCTAGATGTGTCTAATATTGATTCCATAGAGGTTACCGATAAAATTATTGATAATGTCAGGCAGGATAAAAAAATAAAAATGGCTCTTTTAAGAAAAATAGAAATGCACAATATTAAGATTTCCTTAAAAGAAGATATCGATGTCCATTTGTTTTATGGATTAAAAAAAGTCGTAAACGAAGTATATTTTTACGTCGATGATAAAATTCTGTTTTTAGATGAAGTACAGATAAGAAAGAATGCATGGCAGAATTCTTTAATCTCCAATTAGGACCGGCCACACAATAATTGCGCATAGGAACGAGATGAAGAATACCGCTTCCATGTATAGCGTATTGGAGACAGAGGCATTACATCGTCGTATATGAAGCCACGTCTTCAAAGGTAATTGTTGCAGATTCCGGGGCATGGACTTATTACGTATTCACGACAGGATTTTTTGAAAGGTTGGATTCCTGAAAAAAATGTTAATGAGGATTCGGAAGGAATTCTTTTACTGTTTGAAACTACACCAGCCTTCTTTTCGCAGGAGGGTAATCAGGTTTCTTCAAAATCAGTTAAGGGATTTTTAGCGCCTTATTTCAGGCCATACCAGCGACACATCTGGCAATTATTTTTAGGTCTTTTTCTGGCTAGTTTACTTCAGTTGGGATTACCTTTTCTTACGCAGGAGATTGTCGATACAGGTATAAATACCAGGAATCTAAATTTTGTAACACTTGTCCTCATTGCGCAATTGGTTTTGTTTATATCACAGTCTGGCCTAAGTGTGATCCGAAACTGGATATTACTACATGTTACAAGCCGGATAAATCTAAGGATGTTGTCTGATTTCCTGATGAAATTGATGAATCTTCCAATTTCATTTTTTGAATCAAAGTCAACTGGCGATATAATGCAGAGGATTCAGGATCATAATCGGGTACAGGCATTTTTATCTGCCACTACTTTGGACGTTCTTTTTTCGACGGTTACCCTTACTATTTTTGGCGCAATACTTTATTATTTTAATCCTCAGCTTTTCCTTGTATTTATTATTGGTTCGGCATTGTACATGGCCTGGGTTCTGTTATTTATGAAGAAACGAGCCAAAATTGACTATCAGTATTTTGACCAGTCCTCAGGAAACCAGAGCAGTACGATTCAGCTAATCAATGGTATGCAAGAGATAAAACTGAATGGATCTGAAAAACGAAGACGCTGGGAGTGGGAAGCCATTCAGGCGCGTTTGTTCAAATTGAACATGGCAAGTCTGTCTTTGTCCCAATCCCAAAATGAAGGAGGAAGGTTTATCAATGAGGTTAAAAATATTCTGATCAGTTATATCGCTGCCAGATCTGTCATCAATGGAGAATTAACTTTGGGTGCAATGCTTTCCGTGCAATACATTATCGGACAGATGAATGTGCCTGTTAACAACTTCATCGCTTTTATTCGTAGTTATCAGGATGCGAAATTAAGTCTGGAACGTTTGGCAGAAATTCATAATAGAACAAATGAAGAAAATGTTGATGAATTGCTGATAAATGAATTACCCGATGATAAAACAATCAAAATATCCGGGTTGAATTTTCGTTACGGAAGCAGCACATCTCCATTGGTACTTAATAATATCAACTTTCAAATTCCCCAGGGAAAGGTTACCGCTATTGTAGGTGCCAGCGGAAGTGGTAAAACTACCTTGCTAAAATTACTTTTAAAATATCACGATCTCACAGACGGTAAAATAGAAATAGGAAACGGAAATCTCAAAAATTTGAGTTATAATTTCTGGCGCAAGCAGTGTGGCGTTGTGATGCAGGAAGGATATATATTCGCTGATTCAGTGGCCCGTAATATCAGCGAATCAGATGAAAATGGAGGGGTAAACCGTAAAAAACTTGCTCATTCTGTTCATGTTGCCAACATTGGAGATTTTGTAGAGGAACTTCCAAACGGATATAATACAAGAATAGGATCCAGTGGAATGGGTATCAGCGGTGGACAGAAACAGCGTATTCTTATTGCAAGAGCAGTTTATAAAAATCCGGAATATATCTTTTTTGACGAAGCTACCAGTGCATTGGATGCTAATAACGAAGCCGTAATTATGCGTAATCTTGAAGCATTTTTTAAAGGAAAAACGGTGGTTGTTGTTGCGCATCGACTAAGCACTGTTAAAAATGCAGATCAGATCATTGTATTAGATAAAGGAAGTATTATTGAAAAAGGTACGCATGTCGCACTGGTTCAAAGCAAAGGATATTATTATTCTTTGGTGAAAAATCAATTAGAATTAGGTAGCTAATGGAAGAGATTCAGGATGATATAGACCTTAGGAGCGAAGCTGTCCGGGATTTTATGGATCAGCCTCCCAAATGGCTTATCCGATGGGGGACATTGTCATTATGTTTTGTTTTAATGGTGGCTTTTGCCGTTAGCTGGCTAATTCATTACCCCACGATTGTTCGTGCTGATTTTCGACTTATTTCGAATAATCTGCCAAAGCCGGTAGTTCTCAAAATAGATGGGCGCATAGAAGCATTATTTGTCAAGGAAAATCAAAGGGTGAAAGCTGGGGAGATACTGGCTTATGTGGAAAGTACTTCCAGACATCAGGAAATACTTGATCTGGAAAAGGAATTAAATCAAATAAGGAATGTTGTAGAACGGAATAATTTTTCACAACTCGGCGGTATCAAACTAACCAGCTTTGAGCATTTAGGAGAAGTCCAAACTCCATATCAGAATTTTCAACAAGTGTATGTCCAGGTTAGAATGTTATATGCAGACCGGTTTTATGACAGAAAGAAAAAGTTGTTGATGAGCGATATCAAAAGGGCTGAATTAATGGATCAACAACTTAATGAACAACGAAGTATCTATATACGCGATTCAGAGCTGGCCGACCAGGAATACAAAATCAGTAAAAAACTTTATGCAGGGAAAGTCATACCAGATATTGAAATTTACAGAGAGGAAAGCAAAGCCTTAGCCAAATTGCTCCCTGCTAAAAATATAGAAACGTTGCGCATTACGAACGACAATCAGAAGAATACCAAAATAAACGATTTGTTGGAACTGGATCGCACTGTTGAAGAACAAACTGAAAATTTCGGACAGGCACTCAATACACTTAGAAGTGCTATTGAATCGTGGAAGTCCCGCTATTTACTTATTGCACCGCAGGCGGGAAATGTATTTTTTTCTACGACATTACAGGAGAAACAATCTTTTAAAGCAGGAGTAGAAGTTATGTACATTGGTAGCGGAACGAGTCATTACCTGGGAGAAATTCGTATTCCGCAAATTAATTCGGGCAGAGTAAATATTGGTCAACGCGTACTAGTAAAATTTCAAGGTTATCCATTTGAAGAGTATGGAGCCGTAGAGGGAAATGTGACTTCCATTGCCAAGGTTCCGTCTGAGGATAACACCTATTTTCTGGCGACAGTATCTTTGCCTGATGGACTTAAGACAAATTTTAACAAATCACTGGTTTACAAAACCGGAATGGCGGCAGCGGCGGAAATAGTAACCGAGGATTTGAGACTTATTGAAAGGTTATTTTATCAAATCAGACGAATGTTGTTAACACGTTGAACTCTTAATTTTATGAGAATAGTTTTTATTTTCTTTCTAATACTGTCGTCAATAAGTCTGTTTGGACAGAATTATATTATTTCAAAAGGAGAATATATGGATACTACGCTTGTAACCAGTCCCAATTGCAGTCCTCCATATACTATTTATTACTATGATGTTAAAGCGAAATATCCCGTCGGCTCTTTGTCAATTTTAAATGATACGAAGGAATACCTAAAAAAAACTAATAACACATATGACGGAACCGGTTATATCACATTTCGATTTTTTATAAATTGTGAAGGGGTTATAAGTCGTGCGAAGGTTATGCAGACTGATGAAAATTATAAAGCCACACACTTTGAAAAGAAGTTTGTGAATGACCTTTACGGTTTTTTATTGACAATGGGTAAGTGGAAGAAAAAGCCGGAGATTCAGGATATTAAAAATGCAAATTACCTTTCAGTTATTTCATTCAAAATTAAAAATGGTGAAGTCATTGCTATTATTCCTTAGTTTAATACTGACTTTTGAAGCTGTTTCTCAGCCGGTAATGGATTGTAATTCCAAAACAGTTCGGGATAGTTTGGTCGATATTTTTGAGAAAAAAGCTTCTAAATATGGATTTAATCATCCGCATTGGGAAGCGACCTGGGATAGTTTGTTAACAATTTGTCCCAATATTGCGGAAGCATATCATGAAAAAGCGATGCCCTATATCAGGAACGGGGATTATGCAAAGGCATTTGAATTTGAAGAAAAAGCGGTTGACTTGGATCCAAAAAGATGGATTGCTTATTATGCCTTCATGAATTGCATTTTTAGCAAAAACTATGAAAAAGCTTTAATTGAATTCGATCGTGCAGAAAAGCTGGTACCTAATGCAAGTGTGATGGATCATACCTATTCATTTTATCGTGGAATTTCTTATCTGGAATTACAGGAATTTGATAGAGCGGAAGTTGAATTTTTAAAAGATATCCGTCAGCAAAGAAGGGGTAATGAGACTAATGACATCCACTTTAATTCTTTACTCTATCTTGGAATTGTATATAGTGAAATGAAGGAGTTTGATAAGGCGGAAAAGTATTTCAGAGATTGTCTTCAACAATATGAACAATTGCCAGAGGCGAATTATTATCTGGCACTTACGCTGAAAATCGTTGGAAACCGTGATTCTGACTTATATTTTGATAAGGCAAAACAATACTTTTCAGAAGGATATAAAATTAATGAACCAACGGAAATGTTTGTTAATTATCCGCGACAGATTTCTGCACAAGAATTCGCGGTTAAGAATTAAGATAAATCTCAGCCCACCTCAAATCTTCCGGCGTTGTAATCTTAATATTCTCATAAGATCCTTCTGTCAAATAAATCGGGTAACCTTCAAATTCCAGGACACTGGCGCAATCTGTAAATAGCGATTGGTAAGGATTATTAAATGCTTTTTTCATCCAGTCAATTCGAAAAGTCTGTGGGGTTTGAATTAATCTGAAAGCTGAACGGTCCGCAGCCGTATTTTTTTCGGAATTCTCAACAATCCGGATGGAATCTTTTAACGCCACACTTACCACGGCAGTACCAAACTGAGCGGCTTTTTGAAAGCTTTCCAGAATAATTTCTCTACTAATTACCGGACGCACACCATCATGGACTGCAACAAAAGCTTCGTCATTATCAGTAATACTATCCAGACCATTTTTAACCGAATGAAATCTTGTTTCCCCGCCTGGTATAAGTGAATAGGATTCAGAAAATGAAAACTCATTACAAAGTTGATTCCAATACGTAAACTGCGCTTCCGGTAGAACCAGGATTATCTTTAAAGCTTCGGAGTAATTTCTAAATGCTTTAAGCGTATGCATAAGAACGGGTAATCCGTTGACAGGAATAAACTGTTTTGGTATATCACTTTTCATCCGGCTTCCTGAGCCACCTGCTACAATGATGACGTATTCCTGCATAACATAAGTCTTTTGCGTATTCAAAAAAATGTCATTTATCAACACAAAGCTGAGCTCAGATGTTAATAAATGACAAAATTATTTTTATCGATGCTAAGATCAGATGATCAGCATCGCGTCTCCGTAAGTGAAGAATTTATATTTTTCTTTGATTGCCATTTCGTAGGCTTTCATTACCAAATCAAAACCTCCAAAAGCGCAAGCTGACATCAAAAGGATTGATTCAGGAAGCTGGAAGTTTGACAACATGGCGTTGGCAATCTTGAAATCGTAAGGAGGAAAAACGAATTTATCCGTCCATCCTTCTACTGCTTTCAAATGTCCGCTTGCAGAAACAGACGATTCAATTGCTTTCAAAGATGTGGTCCCAATCGCACAAACACGTTTTTTTGTATCCAAAGCAGCATTTACTATGTCTGCACTTGATTGTGGAATACGGTAGTTTTCAGAATCCGTTTTATGTTTTGTCAAATCCTCAACATCAACAGTACGGAATGTACCCAGGCCAACGTGCAAAGTTACAGGAGCAAAGTTAATGCCTTTAATTTCAAGGCGTTTCATCATGGCTTTTGTAAAATGCAAACCAGCTGTTGGAGCAGCTACTGCACCGATATGCTCAGCAAAAATAGTTTGAAAACGTTCACGGTCAGCACTTTCTACTTTACGACGGGAAATGATTTCCGGAGGAAGTGGAGTTTCGCCCAGCTGATCTACCAGTTTCATGAACTCGTCGTTGTCTCCGTCATATAAAAAACGGATAGTACGCCCACGTGATGTAGTATTATCAATAACTTCGGCAACAAGATCGCTGTCGCCAAAATATAATTTATTGCCAACCCGGATTTTACGTGCAGGATCAACCAAAACGTCCCAAAGACGCATTTCACGGTTTAATTCGCGCAACAAAAATACTTCAATTTTAGCTCCTGTTTTTTCCTTTTGACCGTATAAACGGGCCGGGAAAACTTTGGTATCATTAATAGCCATTACGTCTCCTTCATTAAAATAATTAATGAGATCAGGAAACATTTTGTGTTCTATTTCTCCTGTGGCACGGTTTACTACCATAAGGCGGGATTCGCCGCGGTCGGAAGGATGAAGTGCAATCAGGCTTTGAGGGAGATCAAATTTAAATTCGGATAGCTTCATAGCTTGTTAAATCGGTGAAAGTCGATAAGTCGTGGGACAAAAGGGGCGGTCGAAATTTTTATTTTTTTAATATATGACAACTACTGAGTTAACAATTACACTGTATTTATCTGGTCAATAATCATTTATCATATAAAGAATAAATTTTTCAGTTGATACTTAAATATTTTGGTAAAGTATTGCCGAAAATTCTTAATTTTTTATATACTCAAAAATTAAGAGCGCAAAAGTAATGATTTTTTTGTATGAATCCCAATAAAATTCTATTTTTTATAATCAGCTGAGTCGCTGGGTTTTCCATTTTGATTTTGACACCGGTTTAGGATCTTCCTGAACGGATTGTTTTGGTTTTGCATTTTTAATAAAATAGGCACTTAGCAATGCCGCCAATTGTTTGGTATCCCGAGTTTGAGGTATACTCAATAGTTCCGGAGTGAAATGCAGATTCACAAAATTGGTATCGAAACTGCCCGACCGGAAAATATCGTGGTTCATAACAAAACGACAAAATGATAATGTTGTCTGGACGCCGGAAATATGATATTCGTCAATAGCGCGGATCATTTTTTCAAGCGCTTCTTCACGGTTTTGTCCGTAGGTTATCAATTTTGACAACATCGGATCATAATAAATCGGAATTTCCATACCCTGTTCAAAACCATCATCTACGCGTACACCGTTTCCTTGCGGACGGACATAGGTTGTTAATGTACCTACATCAGGCAGGAAACTATTCGCCGGATCTTCTGCATAAACCCTTACTTCAATAGAATGACCTTTTATTTGTAAATCTTCCTGTTTGATCGTCAGCGCTTTTCCTTCTGCGATATAGATCATCTGTTTTACCAGATCCACACCGGTTATGAGTTCAGTTACCGGATGCTCAACCTGAAGTCTGGTATTCATTTCCAGAAAATAAAAGTTTTTATTTTCATCCATAATAAATTCCACGGTGCCTGCTCCATAGTATCCGCAGGATCTGGCTACATCAACTGCACAACGGCCCATTTCTTCACGTATGGCAGGTGTTATGGAAATTGATGGCGCTTCTTCAATTACTTTCTGATGCCGGCGCTGTATGGAACATTCCCGTTCAAACAAATGAATAATATTTCCGTGCTGGTCCCCAAGTACCTGAATTTCGATATGCTTGGGGGAAGTGATATATTTTTCGATGAACACAGCGCCGTCACCAAAGGAAGAAATTGCTTCACTTACAGCGCGGTCCATTTGCTCGTCAAATTCTGTTTCATTTTCAACCACCCGCATACCTTTTCCGCCACCACCGGCACTTGCCTTGATTAATACAGGATATCCAATTTCGGCAGAAACGCGTTTTGCTTCATCACGGTCGTCTATGGCGGATGCCGTTCCCGGGACCATCGGAATATTATAGCTCCCAGCCGCTTCTTTGGCAGCTAGTTTGCTACCCATAACTTCAATGGATTCGGGAGAAGGGCCTATAAAGATTAATCCTGCTTCACGGACTTTTCTCGCAAAACCGGCATTTTCTGACAAAAATCCATACCCGGGATGAATGGCGTCAACATTTAATTGGTGGCAAACTTCCAGAATTTTATCAATATTTAAATATGATTCAGAAGAAGGCGGAGGGCCTATGCAAACCGCCTCATCTGCATAGCGGACATGTGGTGCATTTCTGTCTGCTTCGCTAAAAACGGCAACGGTTGCGATATTCATTTCCCGCGCTGTACGTAGTATTCTCAGGGCAATTTCTCCCCTGTTGGCGACCAGTATTTTTTTGATTTCAGGCATGTAAACAGATCACAATGAGGACACAAGATATGTCAAATAAATTCAAAATTTAAAAGTACTATTTTTATATTTTGGGTAACTTACAATTCCTTGAATATTAGGTTTGTACTTAATGTATTGTTATTTTTTTTATTTTTGCATTAATCTAACATAAATTACAAGGTTGTTACCCACATAAATTAGAAGAGAGTGGACATTTTTGAGAAACTGCACAATAATTCAGGCCCGATCGGAACGCCGGCTAAAATGCTGAATAGCCATCATTATTTTTCATTTCCCATGCTGGAAGGTGATCTGGGGCCGAAGATGCGGTTTATGGGACGTGAGGTATTGAACTGGAGCCTAAATAACTATTTGGGCCTGGCAAATCATCCGGAAGTACGTAAAGTTGACGCAGAAGCGGCGGCAAAGTGGGGATTGGCTTATCCGATGGGTGCGCGTATGATGTCAGGAAATTCGACATTGCATGAAGTATTTGAAAAAGAACTAGCCGAGTTTGTAGGTAAAAAAGATGCTTTTTTATTGAACTACGGATATCAGGGCGTTATGTCGGCGATTGAATGTATCTGCGATCACCGCGATGTAATCGTTTATGATGCCGAATCACATGCCTGTCTGATTGACGGTATCCGTTTGCACAAAGCCAAAATGGGTCAGTATTACAAGTTTAACCATAATGATATGGCTAGTCTTGAAAAAAACCTGGTCCGTGCTACAAAAGCTGCCAATGAAAAAGGTGGCGGTGTTTTGGTGATTACCGAGGGTGTTTTCGGTATGTCAGGCAAAGTGGGTGATTTGAAGGCAATCGTTGAATTAAAGAAAAAATACGAATTTCGTTTGCTTGTTGATGACGCGCACGGATTTGGTACGATGGGTGAAACGGGTGCCGGTGTCGGTGAAATGATGGGGGTGCAGAAAGATGTAGACCTTTACTTTTCTACGTTTGCCAAGTCTATGGCTGCTATTGGCGCCTTTATTGCATCGGATGATCCCGAGATCATTATGTATCTGAAATACAATATGCGTTCTCAGACATATGCAAAAGCATTGCCAATGCCTTATGTGGAAGGATGCCGCAAGCGTCTTGAAATGATCAAGACGATGCCTGAGCTTCGTTCCAAATTGTGGGAAAATGTGGAAGCTATGCAAAACGGTCTGAGAAGCCGCGGATTTAATATTGGAGAAACAGCGTCACCGGTTACGCCGATTTTCCTACACAGTGAAGGCGGAGTTCCGGAGGTAACACGTATGGTTCGTGATCTTCGTGAGAATATGGGCGTGTTTTGCTCAATCGTGGTTTATCCGGTTGTTCCAAAAGGACAAATCATGCTTCGTATCATTCCAACTGCTGCACATACGTTGGAAGATGTAGAATATACGCTTGACGCATTTACAACTTTGGCAGACAAATTAAAAAACAGAGTTTATCAGATTGAAGACGTTCAGGAGGTTGCTGAATAGTTAAAATCGTGTCTCATTGTAGTAAAAGGACGTTTTTTTATTAAAACGTCCTTTTATTTTTCTTATGTAACCGAAAAAAGTTATTAATCGTAATTGACTGTATATCAATAAGTTAAATTGATTTTAAAAGTTAAATTGCATTATAGTATTGTTTTTTTTTGTTTTTTGGGTTGCGGTAATGCTTTTAATTACTAAATTTCGGGCAAAACATGCGTTTTTAGCGTGTTAGAGGCATTTTAAACTAAAAACAAATAAAAACATGGCAAGATTTGATGAAGTTAAAGATTTAATTCTGTCGCTTGAAGGCGATTTTGATAAGTTTTACAATAAAGCAAACCAGGCAGCTGGTACTCGCGTACGTAAAGGTATGCAAGAGCTAAAAACTTTGGCTCAGGAAATTCGTTCAGAAGTACAGAATAAAAAGAACGAAGAAGGAGAATAAGATTTTAATATAAAATGATCAAAAGAGCCGGGTTTGAAAAAGCCCGGCTCTTTTGTATTAAAATTTTTCCTGGTTGATCATCGTGGCAATTCCTCTGGTCACCACTTTTTTAGTATTGACGTCAACAATCTCGGTCGATATTTCAGCGATGTGTTTAACCGGATCAATAGTTTTTATAGTGAACACTGCTTTATAATCAGTTTCTACGAACATCGGTCTTAGATATTCCACGGTCTGTTTCAAATAGATCGATCCGAATCCAGGAAATTCAGTTCCCAAAACTTTCGTAAAAACAGTGGTGCCCAGCATTCCATGAATGATTGGCCGTTTAAAGCTGGTTGTTGCTGCATAATCTGCATCCAGGTGCAGCGGATTGTTATCGCCGGTCAGTTCTGCAAATTGTATTACCTGCTCCTGTGTGAAGCGGAAAGCATGGTCAAAGGCGGAACCAACAACAGGTTCTATATTCATAATTTGAAGTTTAAGATTAAATTTTTTCGCAAAAATCGGTTAATTCACGGATTACAACAAATCCGGTCACTATAATCTGGCCGGACCTTTACAAAATAAAGAAAGCTACCCTTTTGGAGCAGCTTTCTTTACAAACATATATAATTTTTTAATCTTCGATATCTTCCGTTATAACAGCAACTTCGTCTGTCTGTAAAACTCCATCAACCGGTTTTGGAGCCCTTGCCTTGTTCCGCTTGTCTTTAAACTTCTTAACCTGCATTTTCAATGTATCAATTGCTAAATCAGTAGCCTCTTCAAATGTTGTCCCTTGCTCTCTTACGAACATTGTTCCGCCGGGTACATAAATTTTAACTTCAAGAAGTTTGGTATGTAATTTGGCGTTATCACTTTTATCCAATCTTAAAAACACTTCACCACTCGTAATCTTATCGTAAAACGTGTCGAGTTTATCCATTTTTTGTTGAATGAATGTCAACAGTTTAGGGTCAGCGTCGAAGTGAATTGCTTGCATCTGCAGTCTCATAAGCACTTTAAGTTTTATGGTAAAACATTACTTCCAACCGGTCTTCAAATCACATTATTTATAAAAAACAGTCCGTATGCTATGTAAAATAAATCCGAACCGTTCTTTATTCACCATGATTCTGAAGACGAACGGTATATTAAATAAAGAGAAAGATTACCGTAATGTCAAGCGAATGTAAAGGTTTTGTTTAAAAACTTTTTTGCACAATACAATTCAGTCTGATGATCAGGCTTCCTCCAGAAGTGTCCGAAAAGAGACATACTGGCCATTAAACTTTTGATGGTGTTTATCTTGTAATTCGGCCTGGAAATTGGTTTGGTAGGCAAGGAAATCCTCCATAGTACGGAAAATAAACTGATTTGTATAAGTTGCTCCTTCATTATCAATTTCAGTAAGCAAACGTAGCAATTTCGTTTCAATGGGCAATCCGCTGGCCATTATTTCAGGAATGTGAACTTCCTTCATAAATTTAAGCCATTCTTTTTCAGCGGCATGGCTGACATTTACAGTGATGTTAAAAAGGATCATTTTTTTATTTTATTTCAATTTGGAAACTTGTACAAATATTATGCTTTAAAAATTTTTAGCCTAATCCCGGAACTTACCAATTCGGTTACACCTTTTTGTTGTGATATGCTGAATTGACAACTACCTTTGCACACTTACGATTTCACCATAACTTGTTAATAACATATGAACGCTCTTATACGTGCCCATTCGGGCTTACGTTATGTTGTGCTTGGCTTGTTAATTGCCGCAGTTGCCATTGCATATTCGAACTGGCAAAATAATAAACAAGGTGACAGCAAAATTTATTTGTTCGCTTTGATCGCCACGCATACCCAGCTTTTGATTGGACTGGTGCTTTATACTATGAGCCCGCTGGTAAATTTCGGAGAGATCAGTAATAAAGTAATTCGTTTCTATTCTATTGAACACGTTTTCATGATGGTAATCGCGATTATTTTAATCACAGTAGGACGCGTTCGCTCAAAAAAATTGGTTGGCGCAGATAAACACCGTACCGTTTTGTATTTCTACGGAATGGCATTGATCATCATTCTGGCGGCTATTCCATGGCCTTTCAGGAACTTAGGCGCAGGATGGTTCTAAGTAGCTATCGGCTTTCGGCGGTCGGCAATCAGCTGGCCGCCACTAACTATTTGATATGATAACTAAAGTCGAAAGCTGATTGCTGACGGCTGATAGCTCACCCAAACAAATCACTTGACAGATATCTGTCGCCTCTGTCGCAGATTATAAATACGATAGTGCCTGAATCCAGTTTTTTGGCAAGTTCCACAGCAGCCCAGGCGGCGCCGCCGCTACTCATTCCGGCAAATACTGCTTCTTCATTTGCCAGACGGCGTGTCATCAATACCGCATCTTCCTGAGTCACTTCAATAACCTGATCGACACGATCTTTTTCGAAAATTTTTGGAAGATATTCAACCGGCCATTTTCTGATTCCCGGAATGCTGGATCCGTCCGTTGGCTGGCAGCCTACAATTTGTATATTTTCATTTTGTTCTTTCAAATACCGGGAAACGCCCATAATGGTACCCGTTGTGCCCATGGAAGAAACAAAATGTGTTATTTGCTGATCAGTATCGCGAAATATTTCTGGTCCGGTTGTTTTATAATGCGCTTTCCAGTTATCAGGATTGGCAAATTGATTGAGCATCAGATATTCCCCGGTTTCAGCTTTTTCTTCTGCATAATCACGCGAAATTTCCATGGTATCCAGAAGCGTTACTTTTGCACCAAAAGCTTCCATCGTCAAAACCCGTTCACGCGTAGAATTCTGGGGCATGACCAATTCAATTTCAATATCAAATAGTCTGGCAATCATGGCAAGCGCAATGCCTGTATTTCCACTTGTGGCTTCAATCAGTTTGGTGCCTGGCTTTATTTCTCCCCGGTCCATTGCACCTTTAATCATGCTGTAAGCTGCACGATCTTTTACGCTTCCGCCAGGATTATTTCCTTCGAGCTTGCCGTAAAGTTTTACTTTCGGATTTGGATTGATACGGTTTAATTCAACTAATGGGGTATTTCCTACTAAATCAAGAAGTGTAGACATGGGAAAATTAAAAAAATGTGATGTTAAAGTGCATTGTCATTTTTGTTATGAACAACATCGCACATCACCAATCCGGTTCATTACTGACCGGTAATTAGAAACGAAGGAAAAGTAATTAGTATCAACAACCATATTTGTCTGATAGACTTAATTGATTGCAAATATAATATTTTATTGGTACTTCGAATCGGTAAAGAATGTCAAAGTTCCTGCCAGAAATGTAGTGATGGAGGATGAATGAGTCCCCCCAGGAATGGTAATCAACACGACGTCAGCAGCTCCACGTTTTTTCATAGCCGCTTCTGCGTTGACTGAATTAAAATAAAATACTAAGGGATCCGCATCGCCGTGGAATAAGCGGGTAGGCGTATTGGGTTTCCAGTCGTAAACATCATTGTCTCCGATCGCAGTAATAAAACCTGTATCAGTGCCTGTATTTACGGCTGTTTTGAAGGAGTCATTCAGTATTGTATTGAAACTGACATTGATTGGATTGGCAATACCAAGTTGCTCAATCTGGGCTGCGTACGGATCTTTAAAGTAATATGTTTTTGGTTTGTTCAGTTTATAAATCCTGTCGTAAGTAAGCATTACCCACAAATACAGAGAATTATAAGAAGCAACCGTATTTACAGAACTGTTAATTACATATTTCATAAAAGCGGTTTTGTCATAAGCACCTGCACCGCAGCTCGATGCTTTCAGATTAAATTCGGACGAAGCTTCTTCCTCGATTTTTTTCTGTAAACACATGGTTGCATAACCGCCCTCAGAATATCCTGCAACGTATAATTTTTCATTCCATTTTACGTCAGTCTGTTGTTTCAGTAATTCTTTTGCGGCGCGTAACATATCCAAGGTTGAAGAGGCAAGGCTAGCGCGATGCTCGTAAGGATGGGGGAGATCTTTCGTAGCTCCATATCCGATATAATCCGGATAAGAAATGATATAACCCATAGAGCCAAATACGGATCCAAATGTTGCAGCTTCTGATCCACTCTGGAAATTTGAAGGTGCTTCATCATCCGTCGTAATAGTACCATGTTGAACGCTGATCATTGAAATGGACTGATCGGTAACTGGTAATAACATTGCCCCGGAAGCAGTTATAGCTGTGCCGTCGGTATTGGTTGTTTTATAAGTTACTTTGTAAACTTTTACATTGTATTTTGCATAACCTGCCAAAAGGGGATAGATTTTGGCAATATCATCCTTGGTAAGATCCTTAATAAAAGTACTTGATACCAGGTATTTGTTTTCGACTGGCGTTACGTCCTTATTATCATCGTTACTACAAGCAGTAAAAAATAATAAAGCCCAAATAAGAAATAACCAGTTTTTATGGAAATAGATTGTAGAAGTGTTTTTTTGCATATCGTTGAAAGAAATAAGTCAGTGTTACGTCAGAGATAACGAACACTGACTTATTTTTGATAAATATAATCTGATTTTCTTGTAATTATATTTTCGTCATATACCAGCTTATCATACGGGCAGAGGCATCGGGGCGTTCAACCATACCCATATGTCCGGCTTCTGCGAGGATAAACGGATAACTCTGTTTCGGATATTCCGACAAACTGATGCAGCTTTCGAAGGGGATCAATTTGTCCTGCATACCAATAATAAACAGAACAGGAAACGGCATCGTAGCCAAAACTGCTGTTCTGTCCTTACGGTCACGCATTGCATTAATTCCTGAAATCAGCGCTTCGGCTGGTATTTTTCCAAAACGGGCAATGTGTTCTTTAATCTTTTCAGGATAAAGTTCTTTAAAACGATCTCCGTATAAATTACCAGCGGTGTTTTTCACAAACATTTCTGTTCCGTAATTCCGCAATAACTCGATTGTTTGGTTTCTCTGGTGTTTTTTTGATTCGTCATCCGCGTAGGCAGTGGAATGAAATAATCCAAAACCTTCCAGCATTTCCGGGTATTTTTCGGCAAAGGCAAGTGCAATATAACCGCCCATGGAATGACCAATTAGCGTGCATTTTTCTATGACTGCATTGGTCAGAAAGCGGTGTAATTCGTCAGCGTATTCTTCGACGGTTTTGCAAAAAGTAAAGAGGGAGATATTCGGCCTTACAACGGTGTAGTATTCGTTTATAGAGGCATCAACACTATCCCAAATGGAATCGTCTACCCCGTGACCATGCAATAATACCAGTGTTTTTCTGTGTAGATTCATAGTTACTTATATTCAACGTTGGAGTTATTCTTTTGTTAAATATACGCAAAGCGTTCTCTAAATTCAGGTTTTGGTGTGAATTGATTGTTAAATGTGGAAAGAACTGGGGTTTATTTAACTATTAAATGAAAGGGGCGAAGTTGGTTTTGAATAGCCTCATTTTCAACAATACTCCTGAATATACAATTTATCAAATTACATTTTATGAAGATTGACAACGTCCAAATCTTTTAAATTGGCAAAATCTTTCTCATTATTTGTAATTAAAGTATAGCCATGCACCAAGGCAGTCGCAGCAATAATTGTATCAGAAAGCTTGATTTTTTGTGTTTTTCGTAATGATACGCAAATATCAATAATGACTTTATCTATTTGAACAACGGTTGGCCAATGCAATGAATTCTTCCGTAGCTTTTGTTGCATTTTTGTACCCCAAAAATTCTATGTATGTAATAAATGAAATTGTAAAGTCTTGGTTAATTACATCAGCCAAAAATCGTAACCCGCTTTCAGGCAATTTTTGCATCTGGGCATCAATAAGTGTGTTAGTGTCTATCAGAAATTTCTTTCCCATTCGTTACGACTTTGCGTTACATAATCCTGCATTTTTTCGCCGTCTTCGATACTCAAAGTGCCGAAGAAGTCAGACGGCTTTTTTTTAGGTAGAACAGAAGCGGTGGTTTGTTTTACTTCATCATCAATATAAAAAAACACATGCACTTCCTTTCCAACATAAGCGTCAGGAAGCGACACCGACATATCAAATTTTGTTTTATCTGGCGTTATTACGGTTTGTATCATTGGAATTCTATCTAACAAATAAACAATTCCTAAAAATGACTCTTTTTGTCAATGTATAAAAAAACTATGCAATATCAAGATAATCAAGGAAACAATCTTGGTATTAAGAACTCATTTGTTCAACTTCGCAATCTCTTCGTCACGTAAAACGCGCCTTAAAATTTTACCAACATTTGTCTTGGGTAATTCCGTTCTAAATTCAATTTTTTTCGGGCATTTATAAGCCGTCAGGTTTTCTTTACAAAATGCTCTTATCTTTTCTTCTGTAAGTTCAGGATCTTTTTTAACGATAAACAGTTTCACAAGCTCCCCCGATTTTTCATCAGGAATTCCTACACAGGCCACTTCCAAAACTCCCGGACATTGTGAAACTACATCTTCCACTTCATTAGGATAAACGTTAAATCCTGAAACCAGGATCATATCTTTTTTTCGGTCAACAATTTTAAAATATCCATCGGCATCTTCATAGCCCAAATCACCGGTTTTGAACCATCGTTTTCCGTCTTTTTCAAAAATTACCAAAGCAGTTTCGTCAGGGCGATTGAAATATCCAAGCATTACTTGTGGACCAAAAGCGCAGATTTCTCCTACTTCTCCTGTATCAGCCCATTCACCGCTTTCTCGTAAAATAGCCATAGCCGTACTTGGCCAGGGAATTCCAATCGTACCGATTCTGTTTTCACCAATTAATAAATTCGATGACAAAACGGGAGATGTTTCCGAAAGTCCATACCCTTCACAAGCCGGACAACCTGTGGCTGCCAGCCATCTTTCAGCAACGACTTTTTGCAAAGCCATCCCCCCAGCGGTTGTTGCCTTTAACTGACTAAAATCAATTTCTCCGAAACGAGGATTATTCAGAAGTCCGTTAAACATGGTATTAACTCCCGTAAATACATTAATTCTGTATTTTTTCAGGTCGTCAATAAAGGCGTTCATATCCCGGGGATTGGTAATCAATATATTCAGTGCACCAATTTTGATTCCTGTCAGCGCATTTACGGTCAGTGCATAAACGTGGTAAAGTGGAAGCGCCGCGACGAAAATCGGAATTTCCATTTCGCCCATTACCGGTGTTATCCAGGCACTATTTGCTTCAACATTAGCAATTAAATTACGATGCGTCAGCATGGCACCTTTTGAAACGCCTGTTGTTCCGCCTGTATATTGAATAAAAGCTACATCGATATTTGAAACCGACGGTTTGGTATAAGTAAGTCCGGAACCTAGTGAAAGTGCTTCATTGAAAGAAACTGCACCGGCAATGTGATATGCCGGAACCATCTTTTTGACATATTTCACGACTGCATTCACTATCAGTTTTTTAGGGAAACCCAGCATATCACCTATTTCAGTGATGATTATATGTTTGATTTCCGTATTAGCAACAATTTTTTCAAGATGGGCAGCAAAGTTGGCAAGAATGACAATGGCTTTAACACCGGAATCTTTAAACTGATGCTGCATTTCACGAGGTGTGTAAAGCGGATTGGTATTTACAATTACCAAACCTGCTCTTAAAGCACCAAACATCGCCACAGGATATTGCAGCAGATTGGGCATTTGTATTGCAATTCTGTCACCTTTTCTCAATCCCAGATTTTCCAGGTATGCTGCAAAATTTCTTGAAAGTTCATCCAGTTTGCCAAAAGTCAGCTCTTTGCCCATATTGGCAAAAGCGGATCTGTCCTTATACAGCCGGAAACCGGTATCCATTAATTCGATTAAAGAAGAATAGGCATCAGGATTTATTTCGTAAGGAACGCCTTCGGTATAATATTTCAGCCAGGGATAGGTTTCTTTTGACACGGCAATCATAAGTTCAAATCAAATATGAATGAAAATTCTTTCAGGAATTAAGTTAATCAATTGAGACAAATAATTATTGAAGTAGTCCAATTTAATTTGTCGCATTGTTATAACTTCATTTACAGGATGAAATACTACTCTGAAAATTATTTAATTATCTTTTGGAAAGTTCCCAGCGCCAAAGCAGACCTTCGTCCGGGTCGTTAACGTTGTCGTCTGTTCTTTGGAAACCCAGTTTTTCAAGAATATTTACAGAGGCATTTTCTTCGGCCAACGTATGTGCCAAAATTTTAAGTACACCGTTTTGTTTAAAAGCGTGGTCTACAAGTGCTTGTGCAGTTTCATATCCCAGTCCCATGGACCTGTGAGTTGTCGCAATCTCATAACCGATCTCTACCACTCCGTTTGAATCCGGTTCGCCTTTGTAGCCGCATGACCCGATCAGAATATTTCCGGGTTTGTAAACAATAAGATAAACCCACCATTCGCGTAGCGGAGGGTGGGCTTTCCAACGATGATAAGAAGGTGTAAAAGTATCACGGAATTCGGTCCACTTTTTTGGGACGTTAACACCCATTACGCGGGCAAGGACATTGTTGCCCATACGGATCGCGTCAAAAAGGGTATCATCACAAGCAACAATATCTAAACGGGGGCTTTGAAGCATCTTTTAGTTAAATAGTCAATCAAAAGCCCAATTTACGAAAATCACTGTGAATTGTTTTCATCAAACCGATCGGTGATCGCTTTGCGGATAGCCTGATGAGGGCGCATACCTGAATTATTGGAACGCGTCACAGAACGATCAGAGGCATTTGAACGAGCACGTAAGGCCAGATTTGAAACGGTCATATGCCCCGTTCTCCAATGTTCATATTCTTCCTCGCTCATGATATCGCGGGTAACCTGTCCGTGTGCATAACCGTCTCCAAACGATTGAATGCGACTATCTGTTAATGCAAGCTTACGTTCTTCTTCGAGATGTTCAATTTCTGTACGAATTGAAGCCTCTTCTTGTTTCAGTTCTTCCCAGGTTGGAAGCACGGCAATGTCATTTTCCAGAATACTTTTCTGAGCAAGTTGTTCTGAAATTGTGGCTTGTAATTCGTCCAGTTGTTTTTCAATCTTTTTTTTACGTCTCCTCAATTTCCATAACTTTGGATCAATTTGAAGCCATCGCATCCAGAATCCCTGTAAAACAGGTAAGGCCATTCCCAATGAAACTGCACCTGCAATGGCAAACAAAACGCCACTTAACACAAAGGACATTAATGCCCAGGGACTATTAACGAGATCAAGATTTAACTGATCAGAGTTTTTAAGGGCCTGCTCAATTTTATTCGTTAATTCGGGGCTGTTGATTGGCGCGCCGGTCAATGGATCAACAGCATTTAACTGCAAACCCTTAACCGATTTATTAATTGCTTCTTTTAATTTATCGGTACGGTAAGCTTCATAACGGAACCATCCCAAAACAATCAAAGTCACGATTGCGAAAATGGATAAGATCAGTTTAAAGCGGGCGTAATTGGATTTTGCTTTTGGAGAATCATCTTTCTGATAGGGTTCTTCTACCAAACGGTCGTATGCAGGTTTTAGCAAAACAGATAACATCGCAAGACCAATCGCAAAAGCCCAGGCCTCATTCGGGTTACGAATGTTCAATGCATACGCTACAATTTCATGCGAAATAATAAGGTCACCGGCGATGAAAGAAATACCGGCAGCCAGAAATATCAATCCTGCAATAAGAGAATAATACGGAGCAGAACTTACCCGTTTCTCTTGAAGTTTTTCAGATTGTGTATCAATATTGGAAACGGAAGAGTCCAGATCCTTCATTTTTTTTGCAGTCTGGTTAACACCCATGAGCTGCTCCTGAAGTTTGTCAAAAGATTGCTTATGGGTTTGAACCGTTTCCTGTCTTTTATTTTTAATGGAATCCAGTTCTGATCTTTTTTGATTCAGGCGATCCAGAACCCAGTCGTGGCTGACATTGCTCGACAAGTAGGCTTCATAAACCTGGCGGTCCAATCCTTCAAGGCCACTGCTGTAACCATGCTGATAGTCGCTGTTTTGATTAGGCTGTTGCTCGTCCATAACTTTGAATATTTAGTAAGAATTAGAGATTGGCGCAAAAAAATCATTCCGCGCTTTTTCTGATGTCTTGTAATTGCTTGTTTGTCAATTGATTCTTCATGCGGCGTGCCAAAGAAAATTCACTTTCGAAAAGTTTGATCAGCATATCTCTTTTTGCATAAATCCGGTCCCGTTCTGTTTCCGACTGACCTTGTTCACGTAAAATCTGCCATTTTTTTACACGCAATTCGTCCACTTCATGTTGTAACGATTGGATTTCACTTTCCCAGTTTTGAGTATTATTTACAGTTTCCTGATGGTCACGTCGGATACCGGACAAAGCGTGCAAATCATTTCTCAAAATGGTTACGTTACTTAGAAAAAGTTTTCCGGCAAAAAGGAACAGGAAGAAGACAAAAACGAATAAGGCAATACTCTGCCAGATTCCCTGATATGGCAAAACATTGGCAAACACAAACAATGCGGCTGCAAATGGTAACCCTATTTCTTCCAGTAGTGAACGCCACGAAACTTTCGAATCCGTATCATGAAACATGGAAATTCTTCCAAAAAGACTAAACATCCCGGCCAGAAATACGCCAAGCGCAATCCATGAACTTTCTGCAAAAGCAGGTTTCAGAGATTCCTTGATCAGGAAAAAATTCCCGATACACATAGCGACAGAAAGTGATAGTCCGATTAAGGTTCTTGGCAAATGATGCTCGCCATCGGATTTTGTCACAACCAGGTTTTTTAACTTGTTTTCAAGTTCTTCAATGCGGTTGGTCTTTTGTCCGATAAACAGATTTTGCTCCTGAATACGCTCGTTATGCTGCTCAATGCTGCTTAAATGCGACGCGGCAAGATGGGAAAAGTACTTATGGATAATGTCCGTTTTCTCTGTTGGGTCAGATTCTGACAAACCGAACAAAACGCCTTCATCGCGTAAAGTATCTTCGTCTTCCAGCCAATAAGGAATGACGACTTCCGTTCTGACAGGTGTTACCGGAGTTTGTTCAGGTTGAGGATTATTAATATTTGCTGTCACCTTACTGACAGAAGGATTCAATGAATTTTGAGGCATGGTGTCTTTGAAGCTCACAGGAGTTTCGGTAGGTGATTCGGGTTCTTCATCATAAAAATATTCTTCGTCATCCTTCGAAGAACGGAACCAGTTTGTGATACGTTCAGTGAATTTGGCCATAGTTTGTCATGGTTTAGCCCGCAAGTATCCATCAAAACTGAGAAATTGACAATATTATTGTGATGACTGGTTGTTTTAATAAGTAAATCGCTCAGGATTAAGTCTTTGGGAACATTTGTTTCAATGCAGTCCACAGTTTCTTTTTCAAAACGACATCGGCTTCGATAACAGCTAATGGGTCGGTCAGAAGAAACCAGATTCCCTCTACTTGTTTGGGTGTATAAGGCGGCAGAAGCAGATCAAGCCGAAGTTTAATGAGGGGAACGCCAAAAGTTATGAAGTAATTAATCCGTTTTTCGGCAAGCACATTTCTTGCGTCCGGACCTGCCAGGAAACTGAAATTAAGAATGTCGGAATTTTCGGAAGACTGGCCTACAGCTTTTAAAATATTATCCAGAAACAAAGCTTCCGAAACCAGCATTCCTTTTTGTTTGGGTTCGTCAATTAGTATTAAAACTTTATGATGAAGTGCCGGAAACCGGACAGTCGGAGCGACAGGCTTGGCGGGTTCTATATTGACTTTTACAACAGGTTGAGGTATTATTTCCCTCACCGGGGTAGCGATCGGCGTTTCAATTTTAGCAGGAATTATCTCGGGAATTACTTCTTTTTCTTCGATACGGACAATAATCTCTTCCTGTAATTGGAAAAGTGTTTCGTTTTGATATAAAATTTGAAAAAGTGCTGCTGAACCCATTTCCTGTTCTTATTTATTGAATACTCCAGATACCCAATTTTTTCTTTTGTGCGTCAATTTCCAGATTGGCATATTCTATGCTGTTTGAATATTTTTTGAAGTGAATAGCCAATCCTTTTTTTACAAGTTCTTTATTTAATACAGATCCGTTTGGTAAAATAACTTCACCCAAAAGGCGACCGTAACGGTCAAATTCTCCTGTATGTTTTATCGTTACAATCTTGCGAAAACACCGTTCGGAAGTATATTGTTTTGCTATTTTGTAAAATGGTTTTCCTCTTTCAGGAGAATTAATATGCAAAAAACGAATTCTTACCGGTTTGCCCTGGCGAAATCCTGCCTTTTTTCCATCAAAAATAAATTTCAGTTCAATCGTGTCTCCATCCTGGATTCCTATTACCTCAGCTTTTAACGGATTTGGTAAGTTACTGGATTTAGGAATGTCCTGTTTTTCTCTTTCCGTCAGATATTCTTTCTTTTGAAAAGATAATAAGCCAGGCAATAAAAGGATGGCAATCAGGTAATGTATTAGTACTCGGGATGTTGTTACTTTAAAGAAGCGCACGCGTAAATAATAATAATAAGTTTAAAGCTTAAAGGTAAGCAATACTTTGTGATCGGAGACTTTATCTTATTTGTTTTATCTTTGAGTAAATGCATTTAAACTTCAACGCACAGCTTATGACAATTGACCAACTGGATCCTGCCGGCACTTATACGTATGCAGATTATCTTCAATGGACATTTGAGGAGCGTTTGGAAATTATAAAAGGAAAGATTTTTAAGATGTCTCCTGCACCGGCTAGAAGACATCAGAAAATTTCATTTCAAATTAGTAACGGGATTTATAATTATTTAAAAGGTAAAAGTTGTGAAGCGTACACCGCTCCGTTCGACGTGCGCCTTACACCATTAAAAAGAAATGCAAAACCTGATCAGGTTTACACAGTTGTTCAGCCAGATATCTCAGTAATCTGCGATTTAGATAAACTGGATGACCAAGGCTGTATCGGGGCACCTGAATTAATTATTGAAATTCTTTCTCCCGGAAATTCCAAAAAGGAGATGAAAGACAAATTCGAAGTTTATCAGGAAAATGGTGTTAAAGAATATTGGCTCGTCGATTCAACTGAAAAAGCAATTTTTGTTTATGTGCTCAACGAATCTGGTATTTTTATTGGTTTAAAACCATTAATTGATGAGGAAATCGTCACCTCTTCGGTTTTACCAGGATTTGAAATGTTGGTAGGTGAAATTTTTGCTGAGTAACTAATTTAATTTTAAATCGTACCACTGGATACCTTTCAGCGGAGCACGGCGCGAAACCATTTGAATCGGTGCATAATTCTTTTCAAGATAATCCAGTACCTGTTTTTCAGTATCGCCCAATTCCCACAAATTATGATTCGCCTGCATCCAGCGAATCTTTTGTTTCCATCCGTCTCGTGTAAAATGATTCGCCATAATCAGTTTTGTAGAATGACAACCCGTACACTGAGCTTTCACCATGTACAAGTTTTCATCTACGATCAATCCTGTTTCAGGATCTTTTTTTGTTGTATCTGAAAGTGCAGCATGGGAAAGAGGCTTAATGTTTTTCTTCAAACTTACATTATAAGAATTCTGCGCTTCTCTGCGAAAAGAGCTTAGTGTTATTCCCAACACGAGAAAAATGATAAACGTTATTTTTATTTGATTGGATGAATTTTTCATAATCTGATGCTTAGCCTACTTTCACAGCAATTCTTTCACAGGCATTGTTAAGATAGCCACCCGGATTCCAGGAAGGAATTACCATGGGTTGAGCAACGCCGGCATCGTCCGTAGCTTTTACCCATACTTCATAATATCCTTTCACAGGAAATTTAATACTGGTATTCCAATGCTGCCAGGCCAGGCGATTAACTGGCGCTTCAAGTTTACAACTTTGCCAGGTAGCTCCAAAATCTATTGAAACTTCTATTTTCTTAACGGATTTATCACCAGCCCAGGCATGTCCTCGCAACGGTAAAATTTCCCCGGACGTAATGACAGCTCCTGTTTTTGGAAAAGTAATGATTGACTTAACCGGCATGGATTCGATGATCCTGAAAAATTCATCGGTTGTAGGAAGTTCAGTTCCGGGCGCGACAGGATTTTTCGGCATTTTATAACTATGCCCTTCCATTTTAGCACCATCATGCACTTTATTGCGAACAGAAATCCGGCTCAGCCATTTCCCTGAAACGGAGGCCGGCCATCCACCGATCACCAAACGTAAAGGATAACCGTGAAATTCAGGGATATCTTTTCCATTTAATTGCCAGGCGATTAAAGTTTCATCCTCCATGGCCTTTGCGATAGGTACCCCTCTTGAAATAGCTTCTTTTTTGGGATCCCGGCTCAAATGCAGATCCTTACCGTGATAGCCGATATAAACAGCGTCACTTTTAATGCCAACATCTTTTAAGATATCTTTCAATTTTACGCCCGTCCATTCTGCACAGTGCACCGCGCCTTGTCCCCATTGATTGCCTGATGCGGCTGGGTAGTAGCCGGAGCGCCCGTTTCCACCGCATTCCAATGTAAGCTGGTAAGTATAATGTTTGAATTTCTTTTTTAATTCTTCAAAAGTGTAAGTTTTTGGAGCAGCAACCGATTCTCCGTCAATTGTTAAAGTCCAGTCTTTAATGTCAATGGTTTCCGGAATCAGTCCGTTATTCCGGATAAACATTTTATCAACCGGAGTTACCCGGTCGTCCAGTAAATTAAGTGGAGATTCCACATTCCAGGGTTTGTCACCCTGAACGATCATATCTGTATTTTTGCCTTTTAAAGCATCTTTTTCTCCAAATGCAATGGGCAGGTATTTTCTGGGTAATTTGTCGGCAAAAACGATTTCACTGCCCAAAGTAGTTGCTATGGCGGCAAGACTGGTTTTTTTCAGGAAACCGCGTCTGTTAAAATATGACTTCATAGAATCGGATACTAACTATAAAAATTATAAGGTCAATTTAAAACAAAGCTCGTCAGGAAAAGTCATTAAACCTTTAAACTTACTCAAAAAAAGGCCATCCTACCTAAGGACGGCCTTCTAACGTTTCAAGAAAAATAGCGTGTTTCACTGATTTTGAACTTCCACTCTCACTAATCGTGCATGTATATGTTCAACAGGAATGGGGTTTTCGTATTACTTTTAAATGTTATAAGAAAAGGCCTGCAATGGCAAGAACCTGATCTTTTGTAAGTGGTTCGTCAAATGCCTCAGTAATGGCAGCATCCGATTTTCCTGCAAGTCCTGTCAAGTTAACACCACCTTGGGTTTTGTTATCATCTCCTGCATATACTGCTGCCGGTGCGCCTGCTGCATTGGTAATCCATGATTTTATTGCTGCGTTACCCGTAGCAGCACCGAGCAGTTTGCGGACAATCGATGCATGTCTTGCTTCAACGGAATGTACCTGCAAAGCATATTGCAACAAATCAGGATCGGCCATTAAACCACCGGCCTGGCCTTTGTATGCTCTTACACCGGTATCTTCCAAAGCGTGTGAAACGGTAAGGAATGTGTTATAATCAGTGAAAACGGTTGCGAAAGCACCTTTTCCTGTAAAATCAAAAGTTGGTTTGGCTACTGCTTTTGCACCTAACGCTCCTTTAAGAAAAGCAACGTGCTGTGTTTCGTGTTTACCAATTTGAGTGAAAATTGCTTTGTCAGTAGAAGGAATCAAACCAGCCGCAGCATTTGCAGTTTGGTAAAAACCATCTTCCAGATATTCAAGTGTCAAAGCAAAATTTAAGATATCAATTGCACCGGCAGATTGTGCATAAGCTTTGTTAACGATTGAAGCAAAAGCGGTAGGAACGGCTACTGCTGCAATTTTGCTGCCAATTTTGCTCATAAAATGACGGCGTGTAGCATGTTCCAAGCGGCCCATTGCATCACCATCTATTTTTTGAATTTCATCTAATATTTTGAAAATGTCCATATCGGTCAAAAGTTGAAGTCTGTTGGGGAATTATTTAGGTAAGTTAGCTCCGCTGATCTTGGTTTTTACGTAGGGCTGAACAGCAGCAAGAATAGTTGCCGAGGCAGTCGCTTTGTCTAAACCATTTGAATCGATCTGCGTATCACTTGCGAAATCGGCTGTTTTTGGTGTTAGCAAATCGCTGATCGCAGCTGCATGACGGGCTTCAACCGAAACAATTTTTCCAGCCAAAAGAAGATAATCTGCTGATTTAATAAATTTACCAGCTCCGTTATAGGCCGCAACTCCGGTATCTTCAAAAAGTTTTGCTGCTCCAAGAACTGCGGCGCGGCTTGTGAAATCTATTTTTGAAAAATCTACTTCAAGTCCAGGGATAATCTGTGTAGGGGCGGCAGCTGTAAGAGCGGCTTTGAAAAATTCTCTGTGAATAACTTCGTGATCGCGGATATCTGTTAAAATGGTAGTCTCCGCAGCAGTGATTCCTGTATATGGAGTTTTTACAACTTGTTCGTAAAATGCGGCTTCCAATTGTTCAAGAGCGTAAGCGTAGTTAAGAATTCCTACATCACCTGAACCTAAATCAACAGTAGTTCCGTCAACGGGAGTGATCGTGTCATCATCGTCATTTTTACAAGCTCCGATTGCAAGTGTGCCAACTGCCGTTGCAACACCTGCTGAACGCAAGAATAGTCGTCTGTTCAGAACTGATTTCTGGCCGTCCTTTTCAGAATCATTTGGTGAAATTTTATTTTTGATCATAGCAATTAAAGGTTACGATTTCCTTTCGCCCGTCGAAAAGATTATTTGAAAAACCTACGCCTGTAATTTGTCTTTAGATCAATCCATAGTGAAAAAGGTATAATTAATTTACTATTTATCATGTTTCTATTTTGTGATCAGCAGTTACTACTGCACACAAAAAAGCCTCTGGAATAAATCCAGAGGCTTTTTGCATTCATTAAATTGTTCTTCCGTAGTTTATTGTTTGATAACTTTGTGGGAAATCACAGCTCCGCTTTTGCTTACCATTTGAACAATGTAGAGACCTGCCGAGAGGTTTTGAACGTTGATTTCGCTGCTAGGCGTAGCGGACGATTGATATACAGTTCTACCATTTGCATCAAAGATTTTGACGTTTTTCACCAGGCTGAAATCATCTGTTTTAATGATCAGTTTTTCAGCAACCGGATTAGGATAGAAAGAGGTTGCAAGATCTGATGCAAAGGTCAAAGACTGGATTCTGCTGTAAGCAAAAGTCGCATCCCTATCAATCATTTTCAGACGGTACAGGTTTTCTCCGTTCAGCGGTTTGGCATCTGAAAAAGTGTAATTTTTTAGCGTAGTACTTTCGCCATTGGATTTCTGTGTTCCGATCAAATCCCAGTTTTTGCCATTTTGGCTTCTTTCGATTTCAAAACGGTCACTGTTAGTCTCCGCCGTCGTTGTCCATTTCAATTGAGCGATTGAGCCCTCTTTTGTGGCGGTGAAGGAGGTTAGGGTGACTGGGAGGGCGGTTTGGATTGAGGCATTGTCGTCAGAAGTGGGCTGACTCTGCGACTGAGCAATAGCGTTTGGCTGAATGTTAACGTTGGCTGAAATAGGTGTAGCAACTGCTGTCACAGCAACACTGATCAAAGCAAGTGTTGAAGTAGGAATAGCTACATTTAACTTTTGGAGACCAGTGTAAGTCTTGGTGCCTGCGTCATACGTTATATCGAAATAAGTAAGGATTTCTCCAGACACTGATGATACGCCATCAACGTTTGTAGGTACCACTCCGCTACTTAGTCCTAATGTAAATCCCATCCGTTGCGTAGGACCTGTGCCAGGAATTGATAAACCGGCTGTCCCGATATTAAATGAAAAGGTTGCAGTGCTGCCAACAACCGCTGGGCTGGGAGTAACCGTAGGATTTGTTACGGCCGGATTTTGCTGAGCAAAAAGTGAGGCGCTCAGTGCCGTACAAATCAAAATGATAAGTGCTGTTAACTTCGTTCTCATAGTCAGAAATGATTTAAATTATAGATTTTTAAAAAAAACAATTGACTCAGAATCACTATTATTTAAGTCATTGATTTCACCACCACTTCCTGAGTCAATGAAGGAAGTAATATTAAGCACGCCGGAAGAAGAGCCAGGAGTAATTGTACCTTGTAGTCCAAAAGATCTTAGGTCTGAATCTCCAATAACAGCCGACGTTTTTAGTATGTAGAAAGATGAATTAGAACTGCCATCGAATGTCCAAACGCTATTTTGAACCGCTTTTCCTCCAACAGATATTGCTGTTGCACTGAATGTTAAGTTGATAAGTTGGTTTTTGGCAACATAAACCGTTATCACACTTCCATTAGTAATAGCGCTAACCTGCGGTACATTATAGATATCCGCCACTACACTTACACTAGTTTCACCAGTTGTTGATAATGGAGATGCCGTTAATATTGTTACCAAATCAGGCACCGCTCTTACCAAAATATGAAGTGTTGCAGTTTTACAGCCCGATACACCATCACAAACTTCGTATATAAAGGTGGCAGGACCTGTGTAACCATTTACTGGAGTAAAAGTATAGCTTCCGTCTTGTGCCAGTACTAATGTTCCAACATTCGCAATGGTCGTATTTTGAGCAGTAGCTGTCAAAGTATTTCCATCAGGATCTTTATCATTTGCTAAAACTCCGTTCGCGGCAGATACTGTCAAAGTTGTGTTTAAAGGCGTACTCGCATAATCATCCGAAGCAATCAGAGAATTAGGTGCATTAGGCGTAAGTACCGTGATCACCACATTTGTGCTTCTGCATATGCCGGAAGGAGATTCGCAAAGATTGTAAGTCACGATATCCTCACCATAGAAACCAGCCGCTGGAGTGTAAACCATATTTCCACTTCCATCAATGGATGCAGTACCATGTGCAGGTTGTGTTGGAATCGTTGGCGTTCCAAGTGTTCCTCCCAAATTACCAGGACCGTCGTTAGCCTTAATATTAATGGTAACGGGTGTAGGTGTTGTATCACTACCTTTTACAGATGCAACATCAGGATTAACAACCGGTGGATTGGTATTTACGTTTGGATCAAGTACAGTTATGGTAAGGGTTTCCGTTCCACAGCCTGTTGTCTGTCCTTGCGGGCAAACCGGCACTTCGAATTTGTATGTTCCGGGTAATGGCGATGTGAAAGTATAAGTACCATCGCTGTTTACAGTTGGAATATTAGTATTTGGATTTCCTGCATCCGCAACCGGTGTTCCATAAGTAGTGCCTGTTGGTACATTATCATTTGTACTAACATTTCCTACGGCAGGGATACCTGGATTGGTTACTGCAAAATCGGGATTTGTATCAAGCACTGGTGTTTTCACTAAAACATGCAGCGTAGCAGTAGCACAAGCCGAAGGTGTTCCGTTATCACAAGTGGTGTAAATAAAGTCAACCGGGCCGGTGGCGCCAGATGCAGGGACGAAGGTGAAGCTTCCGTCAGCCAGCAAAGTAAAGACGCCTTTTGCATTGGTAATACTTTGCGGCGTTACGGTATGCGTATTTCCTTCCGGATCTGTATCATTTGTTGAAACGTTTCCAGTTGCAGTAATTCCCGCAGCAGTACTCACGTAATCGTCGGCAGCAGAAGTTGTATTTGTTGCACCTGGCTGTTTTACTGTAACATACACTGTGGCAGTTGCACAAAGATTGAGGCCAGGCGTTTCGCATACCGTGTATGTAAACATATCCTCTCCATAATAACCGGCAGTTGGTGTGTAAACAACATTTCCTCCAACCACTGAAACCGTTCCATGCGCTGGCGTAGTAGGTGTCGGATCACCAAGTGTTCCGCCTGTATTTCCCGGACCGTCATTTGCTTTCACATTAATTGTAACTGAAGCCGGAGTCGTAGGGTCACCGGTTACAGCAGCGATATCCGTGTTAGCAACTGGTTTGTTTGTCGTTTTGGTAGGATCAGTTACGGTAATAACCAAAGGAACAGACGTACAGCCAAGATCAGGAACACAAACCGGAACCTGATATGTGTAAACACCAACCGCAATAGGAGTAAACGTATATGTTCCGTCAGGATTCAAGGTAAAGATTGCTCCTGCAGGATTACCGGCATCAGCAGTTGCTGTTGGTCCGTAAGTTGTTCCTGTTGGTACTTTATCATTTGTGCTTACGTTACCAGGAACCGGTACATTGATCTGAGTTACGTTGAAGTCAGGGTTTCTGACAACATTACAACTTAGTGCGCCACCGCTTATAGTACCTCTTGTATCAACAAATGCTCCGTAAACATTTACAACATTGATGACACTTGCCAATGCTGCAAAACTTATTCTGATTTCATCAAATGGTTTTGTGGTAACAAAGCTCGGGTTGATTACAGCACCTGTTCCAACCGTTACAATATTGAGCAGGTTAAGGTTAAGCAGAGCGCTGCCCGCCTTTGTTTCCTGCAACACGCCATCGTTATAGGTTTGAACCGTAATGGAGTTAAGAAGATCCAGCTCAACAAGGTTGTTTACGTTTCTGATCGTAAAGCCGGCTGTGGTTCCTGCCGGATAAGTAGAAATCGGGTCGACAACAGAAATTGAAGCACTGGCACCAACATTTGCAACCACTGAAACTTGTGCAAAATCAGTTTTTGACGCAGAGATAACATTCCAAGCATCTTGTACATTACATAAAGCACAAACTGCACCTGCAACACCTGTTCTGGCAGAATTAATTACTACCGGAAAATCGGGCTGTGTAAGAAGGAAGCTGTTATTACAAGCAATTGTTCCCTGGCACAACTTATCAAAAATGGCACCGTAGATTTTTATATTACCAAGATTCGCACCTGCCAGCTGATTGAAAGAGATTTTGACTTCATCATAAGGCACCGTTGCAACAAGTCCTACGATCTGGCGGCTTGTACCGGTTAGCAAAGAGGAGGCAGCGCCAACGATCAGGGCATCTCCGGTTCCAGTTTGAACCAGTGCACCATTGTTGTAAAGTGAAATCGTGGCATTGCTTAATGCTCCTGCTGACAATAACGTTGTTGTTTCAACATCAAAACCTGCAAAAGATGTAGCAGCGTAAGTTTCCAAAGCATTAGCTACGGCAAAACTTCCCGAACTAGCGGCACCGACAGCCATAATAATCGTCGCAGCATTGGTAGGATCACTGTCAATAACATTTTCAGGATTATTAACCGTACATGCAACGCAGGCAATAGAAGTAATACCTGTATTTTTTCCATCAACAAAAACAGGAAAACCGGGATTCGTTACGCTCGTCAATGTATTACAAACAAGCTGATCTGCAACGCAGAATCTTGTGAAGACTGCCCCGAAAACCTGAGTAGTTCCAAGGTTTACACCAACTGTTTGGCTAACTGTCAATTGAACTTCATTGAAAGGCAGTGAAGTGAGGAATCCAACAACCTGTCTGCCTGTTCCGCTTAACAAAGGAACAGAAGCTCCGGCAGTACTTCCATTTTCAAAGAAATCGCCGGTTGGGACACCGTTAAGATAAGTAGAAATACGCAACCCGCCAAGTACAGAAAGACCAGCTAAGGCGGGGCTGTTGATATCAAATCCGGCGAATGTACCGGCTGGGTAAGTGGTTACGGCATCCTTAATAGAAATACTTCCTGAACCGCCTACACCAACCGTTAAGGCAATTTCGGCATAAGTGGCCGGATCGGTATCAATTGCATTTTCTGAATTATTTACAGATCCAACTGAAATTCCTGATATCCCGGTATTAGGTCCGTTAATGACAACGGGATAATTCCCGAATCCGCTTGTCAAATGTGTTGGTGTATTACAAACCAGTGTCGGGCCTGCGCAGAATGTTTCAAATACGGCGCCGTAAATTCTTGTTGTTCCAAGACTTGCACCAGTAAGTGTCAGCGTAATTTTTACTTCGTCAAATTCTTTTGTTGTTATAAAACCAATCTTTTGACGTGTATTTGATCCAAGAAGAGAAGTAGAAAGTGATATTAAACCATTCCCCGAGAAACTTTCTTCAGCAGTAGTATTCCCGTCCTTATATGTTGAAATGGTCAACCCGCCCAATACATTTGCCTGAAGCAAAGCAGTATTTTGAATATCAAAACCAGCATAAGTTCCGGCAGGGTAATTTGTTTTGGGATCTGCCACCGAAAGGCTTGCATTTCCACCAACACTTAGTAAAAATGCTAACTCAGCATAAGAAGCTGGATCGTTGTCTACTGCATTGATTGCATTATTTACAGATCCAATAGATATTCCTGATACTCCGGTATTCGCAGCATTAATAATTGCTGGAAAAGCTGGCGCGGCCAAAGATGTAGGTGTGTTGCATACCAGTGCAGTAGATGTAGCTGCACACAACTTTTCAACTATTGGATAGTAAACGTCTACTGAACCAAGTATTAGACCATCATAGGAAAACCGTATCCGGTCAAAAGTTTTAGTTGTGTAAAATCCTAATTTTGAAATTCCGGTAGTTATCCCGCCGGAAAGAAGATCGGTACCTGATTTACTATCCTGCTCAGTATTACCAAGATAAGTGGTTATTGTAGCTGTCCCTAATATGGATGACAATGCTCCCTCGTTCACTGCAAATCCTGCAAATGAGCCGATTGGGTACACGTTGGTTGTAGTCGCGTTATTGTCTTTTACCTGTATCCAGGCGGATCCCCCAATTATAAAACCAAAATGCGACGAATTGGTGAGATCGGCATCAGTAATGTTGCCTTTATTCGAAAATTGGTCTGATTGTACAATTATACCTGTCTGACTGGATGTCACAGTCAAACTGTTAAATGCGGAGCTTGTAATCGGCATGAAAGTATTACAAGTTGCGCTGCTTGCTTGTGCAATGGCATCTATTGACAGCATTACAGAGGTAAACCCTAGTAAAACGGCAAAAAAGCAGGCATAAGCCCTGCTTCTCGCGAAAGCGGTTGAATTTAAAAAAGATTTCATGGTTTCTATATTAGGAGGTTTAAGGGACTTGGACCAGTTGACTTTGATGGATTATCTGAAAGAAATGATCAAATGACGTGAGCCTGAGCTTACCCGCTGCCGGATATAAAGAAACCGATTTAATTTCGGGTGAATGGTGACGAAGTGATACACTGGTGGCCCAGTGTATTATCTTTCTTCGCATGTGGAAGATAGAAGTGTTCATAACGGTATTATTATAGTGAGAAATATTTAGTAAAAGCGCATTGTATTAAATTGGGCACAATTCTGACTTTCAGGTTAAACATGTGTTTGAACCTGTTACATAAAAGCTGCCGACAGCGAAGTTTAGAGCAAACTTATGGGGGGTGAGCAACAATGAAAATATGAGTATGCCAAGAGAGCTATGCTCGGATATTTATCATATTTTCCGCGACTGTTAAGACGAGGGGATAGTAGTGATGTGCATTTCATATTGTGTACTATATATGGTGAGAAATATGTTATCCGGTATTAATAGAATTGGAACAGACATTAAATGTCTCTCAAATCAACTTATAGCAACTATTCCAAAGATCATGTATATCTTCAAAAAGGTTCAACTGTCACTAACTGACAGTTGAACCTTTTTGAAGATATATGTTATTTTTTCCTATCCTTCGTTTTTTAAATTTAGTACCTTTTAATCATTGTGGAGTTCCGGCCCTGATTGATTTCAGACCAAATCGTAAGCCAGCAAGTTGTAAGCTTATACCGGCATTTTATGTGGGTAAGGTTACTACAACGGCTCATAATCGGATTGATATTTTTAAGCCATTACTTTTTAATATAGGGTAATATTTTCATTGTATCACTTTTCAATTAAATCACTGATTAGGAATATCAAACTAGTGTCATTCCGCTAAGTACTTTATTCTATCATAAACATAGTAAAATTTCTACAATAAACTAACACAAATTTAGATTTTTTTACTGAAAAAATATTTAGCGGTAAAGTAAGATGCAGGGATATGAAAAAAAAACTTAAATATTGAAGAATTTCTGGATAGCTGGTAAGTCGGTCCGGGAAGTGGAATGCAGTCAAAAATTTCATTTCCTTACTGGCGGAAAAATTAAAGTTTGATCCAAAGAAATCGTGTTTTGCAAAAAAAACATCAAAAACAAAAGCACAGCATAGATTATACCGAACTTTTGTCTTTGATGCCAGTGCCGAAAACGTAAAGATTTTTAATATAACGTTGAGTAAAAGTTTGTGTAATATTTTTTAAAATTTAATGGTTCAAAATTCTATAGTGACTCTGTTAAAAGGAAGTCAAATATTTATTTGCGAAAAAAGTAATATTTGTTCTACAAAGACGTTGTAAAATAATTCGCTGTAAATATATAAAAATATTTGTGATAATATAAATGCCCGGAACAAAAAATATAATTTTTTTTTGTTCGCAAAATCGTCATTGCCGTTAATAAAGGATTGTTATGATATGGAGACTTTGTAAAATATCAATTTTATTTTATAATTTCTCGCTTGATTACTACTTGTTGTTATGATCTGTTATATTAATAGTGTTAAATTTTTTTGTAACTAATTTATATACAATCATTTATAAATATATTTCGATATTTTCATGTATTTTGTAAACATGCTGTGCACCGGTATTGATTTATTATTAAAAAAGATCGCTTAAAAATTAATTTGTCAAACGAAATTAAAGAGATCATGAAAAAACTAATAATGGCGACCATGGCTTTATCAATGGGATTTCTAATTTCTTCATCGTTTTCTAATGCCTTTGCTAATACCGGCGTAGAAGTTTTAGTACAAGATAAAATGTCGGTAAAGCCTGAAGATTTACCCGAGCCGGTTAAATCCTCACTCTCGGCCGGTGCCTATGCCGGTTGGGATATTACTGAAGCATTTCTCATTACCAAACCGGATAAGACTCAGTTTTTCGAGATTATTGTAAAAAAGGGAAGTGAAATGTCAAAAATTAATCTGGATAAAGACGGCAGGAAGGTTGAATAGACGTTTTAAGAAAGAAAACGCCAAAAAGCAGGACATTCTCCGGCTTTTTGGCGTTTATTTTTGCAATTTTGCATTTCCTCAAATCGTTAGATAAAGAAATTTTTAATATTTAATCCATTTTGCCTTATGGCTCACTTGCTCCTTGTTGAAGACGATACTACATTCTCTAAACTGCTAAGTAATTTTCTTGGCAAGCATGGCCATGAAGTGCAGGTTTGCTCAACAATAACGGGAGCGAAGGAAGCAATACGTTCAAGTGCTCCTGATGAATATGCAGTACTGATGCTGGATTATCGACTACCTGACGGAAACTCCCTGGATCTTTTGAAATTGCTTAGAGAGGAAGGAAACCGAACGCCAGCTCTTATCATGACCAGTTTTAACGATATAAGGACAGCGGTAACGGCGATGCAGAGCGGCGCTTTTGATTACATTACCAAACCTGTCAATCCGGAAGAATTGTTAATGGTTTTGAAAGAGGCACTTAACAGGAAAGAAACGGTTTCTGTAAAGACCACCAAAAAACCGGAAAAGCAGTCGCTCGATTTTATTGAAGGAAACAGTAAGATTTCAAAACAGCTTTATGAGTATGTCAGGCTGGTGGCACCTACGGATATGTCGGTGATTATTCAGGGCGAAAGTGGTACTGGAAAGGAGCATGTTGCGAAATCTATTCACCGTTTGAGTAAGCGTAGCGATGGTCCGTTTGTAGCCATAGATTGTGGTTCTCTATCAAAAGATCTGGCTGCCAGCGAACTTTTTGGACATAAAAAAGGCGCTTTTACAGGAGCATTGCAAGATAAAATCGGCCAGTTTGAAGCAGCTGACGGAGGCACATTATTTTTGGATGAAATCGGGAATCTTGGTTATGATGTACAAATAAAATTGCTTCGCGCTTTGCAGGAAAGAATCGTAGTACCCATTGGAAGTACAAATCCTGTGAAAGTGGATGTGCGGTTAATTGCTGCTACGAATGAAGATCTGATGGTTATTTCTCAGACCGGCGATTTCAGGGAAGACCTCTATCATCGTTTGAACGAGTTTAAAATTCAGGTACCCGCACTTCGTGAAAGAGGTGAGGATCTTGCCGTTTTTATTCAGCATTTTGTTGATAAAGCCAATGAAGAGTTAGGGAAAAATATCCGTGAGATATCTAAAGAAGTGTTGGATATTTTCCAGAAATATGATTGGCCGGGTAACCTTCGCGAGCTCAATAATGTGATAAAAAGACTTGTACTTTTGTCGAAAGATGAGATTGCGGATCTGAAAGCATTACCACAGGAAATGATTACGTCGATGGAAGCAGTGCCTGCTCCGGTAAAATTACCAGGAGGCTCAGACCTGAAATTGTTGCAGGAAACGCACGAAAAGGAAATGATTGAAAAAGTTTTGCAGGATGTTCGTTACAATAAAAGTAAGGCAGCCAAACTTCTTAACATTGACCGAAAAACGCTTTATTATAAAATTGAAAAGTATCAGATCGAGTAAGAAAGGATTTTCTCATCAATTTGTTCAATTAATAAATCAGCCTCTGTAACTGTTTCATTCAGTTCGGAGGCTGAAAAGTTTTCAGGGTTTTCTCTAAGTGAAATTTCGATTTTCCTGAATTGGACAGAGATTTCCGATGCTCCGATCTGTCCGATCCGGCCCGATAAACGATGTGCTATTTCGGTAATGTTTTCAATGTTGTCACTGGAAATTGAATCTTTCAATTCCGTTAGATCATTTCGGGTATCTTTTACGAACTGTTCCAGAATTTCTTTTAGCAATGTTTCGTCGCCAAAAGTCATTTCTTCCAACACACTTAAATCGGGTGCACTTGACAATTTTTCGGAGTTTACAACAGGTGGGCTGATAGGAATTTGTATAGGCTGATTATCTGAATTTGCCTGTAACAAATCCAGAATTTCATTGGAATGGAACGGCTTCATCAAAATTCCGTCAAATCCCATTTCAAGAAGTTTACTCTGTTCTTCGGGCAAGGCCTGTGCAGTCAAAACATAAATTTTTACTGATTTGGAAGCTACTTTTCTCAAACGCTGGCACAGTTCGGCTCCGTTGAGGCCGGGCATACGCATATCCGTTAGCACAACGGTAACATCTTCATCCCATTTTCTTTCGAGCACTTCCTCGGCAGAAGAGAAACATTCGTGCGCGACATGATGTGTTTCCAAAACCGAGGCGCACCATTTTAAAATGAATGCATCGTCATCAACAAGCCACACTTTACCTGTTATATTGTACTTTTTTTCCAGTGATTGATCGGTAATTCCTGTCGGTGTTTCTCCTTTTGGAAAATCCGTATTAACGGTAAATGTCGTTCCTTTATTTGGGGTACTGTTTACTTCAATGGTTCCACCCATGGCATCAACCAATGCTTTTACAATACTCAATCCCAAACCGGTTCCTCCAAAACGGCGTGCGATGGAAGGATCTGCCTGTTCAAACTGATTGAAAACACGGTTCGCCTGTTCTTTTGACAATCCGATTCCGGTATCTTCCACTTCAAATTTTACAGCAATATTAGTTTTTATTTCAGTGTGTGTTACCCGTAAAGTCACTTGGCCTTTTTCGGTAAATTTGATAGCGTTTGTCAACAAATTATATAAGATCTGGCGAAGCCTGAAGGGATCTCCTTTTAAATATACATCGCCACCCAGTGTATTTTCCAAAGATAAAATCAGCGATTTGGAAGTGGCCGTTGGGCTCAACATTTTTACAACTTCATTTAGCAATGGCGTTATGGCAAAAGTTCGCTCTTCAAAGGTGAACTGATCTGAAATAATCCGGCTGTAATCCAGCACTTCATTGACCAGATACAACAAATGTTCGGATGCCGAGTGAAGTGTTTCGAGATCTTCCTTTTTTGGTTTTTCTTCTTTTTTTAATGCTTCCGCATAACCAATAATGGATTGCAGCGGAGTTCTTATTTCATGGCTCATGTTAGACAAAAACCGCTGTTTTGCCATGCTGTGATATTCAGCTTCTTCTTTTGCTTCTTCCAGGGCGTAGCGGTATTTGCTGCTTCTGGTTATATCTGTAAAAATAAAATAAGCCAGCAAAGCAGTAAGGAAGAAAAAGCCGATCATAATGTATTCGATCTGGTTGATGCTTTCTCCTACCATATTTTGGGTTTGCAGGCCATCTGTACTGGCCTGTCGAACAATCTCGCCCTCTACTTCCTGCATTACATTTCGTAATTGTCCGACGAGTTCATTTCCAGCGGTCGTCAATTCATGTTCGCGGTTCACAAAACTATTAGTCCGTGCGCGTTGCGATTTTTCAATAGCCTGCACCGCAACACCAACTTGTTCATAGGTGCTGTCTTCCCGCGCCACGGTCAGCGTATCAATATGTGAAGTAACTTCTTCTTTTCTGACCACTTTTGGCATAGCGACCGGTGGAGCAGTTTTGACTTTTTTATTACCAAAAACCCTGTTAAAAAATCCTTTTTTCTCTTCTTCGGGGGCTGTGGAAACGACAGGTTCTGTGTAAACTGTTGTTGTAGTCGTTCTTCTTTCGGTAGTAATTACAGTGCTGTCCGGTTTCTTTCTTTTTTTGGTGGTAATCAGGCCGGAGATGCTGTGTACCTCTTCTGAAAGTGCTTTATTGTTAACAAGCTTGGACCGAACCCTGACATAGTCGCTATAAATACTGTCGCGGGCAATGAGAATACTTTTCATCGAGTCAATCCGCGTTACCTGCAACGGCGTATCCCTGCAAAAGAAACTCAGTGTATCCAGCGTACTGATGAGTTGTGCAGACTGACTCAGAAATTGCTGTTTGACAGAATCTTCTTTTTCAGGAAGTGGTCTTGCGTTTTGCAATTGATCCAGTAAAAGAATGTCCTTGAAAACCTTATTTACGATTCGTAATTTTTCACTGGGGGTGGAAAGAATTTCCAGCTTTTCCAGCATATTTTCGAAAGCGATTTTACTAACAACCCATGAAGATCCCAATGCAATAGCGGCCACGAAAAACCCCAGCAGCACCTTGCCTTTTACAGACTTTGTAAATGATCTGTTTCTTTTTGAAGACATTATAAATTTATCATCGTACCTGTTAGTAACGCAATTTTGCAAAAAAAACGTTTAGTTTTCCAAAGAATGCATTTCTGGTCAATTTTAGAGAATCAGGTTTTCGTTTTTTATAACAAAAAAAGCAGGCCACCTCAATGAGAAGCGGCCTGCCAAAAATATTTTCTAAAATAATTATTTAGCCAAAGAATTGATCCAGGCGGCAATTTTCATTGCATCTCCTTTTGGAACCTGTGGCATTGGAGCCATCGGTGTAGCAAAATCCGGCCAGTTTTCTGGTTTTGGAGCGTAGATTAAATCAACGATCTGCTGATTGGTATACTTACGTTTCGCTACATCAACATAAGCAGGACCTACTACTTTTTTGTCGGTTGCATGGCAAGCCAGACAAGTATTTTTAGTTAATAAAGGTTTAACTTCTTCCCACGTTGGTGCTTTTGCAGCCGATGCAGTTTTCGCTGGCGCGGCTTTTCCTTTTCCGTCCGGAGAAATATGTTCTTTTACTGGTGCAGCTTCCGTTTCTTTTACATTTCCTGATCTTGTCGTTTTCAAATCAGCGGCTTTCAATTTCTCGCCGTCAGGAATATTGTTCAATGTATAATAAGCATCCGGGTGAACAAGTGACCAGTAATTTCCGGCAGCACGTACACCTTCAAGCTGAATTTTGTGAACATAATACTGACGCATTCCTTCCAGAACAATTCTCACTTTTTTGCCATCTTCCGATACTTTCACTCCTTTTACAGTTACTTCTTCTGTGTTGATCGGAGGGCTCCCGTATACAGGATAATGTTTGTACAAATAGCTGCTCACTTTGTAAGAATCAAGATCTTCCGCAGATTTACGGTCAACCGGCAACGTGAATTCAATTTCAAAACCGTCTGGCTGTGCTTTAACCGTATACATTTCAAATGGCATTTTACCATTCCAAACCAGACGTTGCAATCCCTGGTTAGCATCACCTGCTGAACCCCATCCACGGTTTGTTTCACCCACGAACATAGAGCCGTCTTTGTCAAAAGCCATACGCAAAACACCTGATTGGAATCCGCTGCGGAAACCGATCGATGCACCCTGATATTCACCTTTTACTTTTTCAAGAACCAGACGCATGATGTTACTTTGTCCCTGATCACCCACGAAAACCTGGCCTGTAAATGGACCAAAGCCACCTTTTGTTTCGTCCATGATCAATTCAGAAGTCGAAACTCCGTGAACACCGTATGGCAACCAAACAGCCGGAAGCTGAACCATTGGATATTTTTCTTTCAACTGATACAAAAACTGCGGTGTTTCGTTACGCGTATTTTCAGGTTTGATCGCGCGGTCGTTTGCATCTCTTTCTTTGCGGTTATCGCGTTCTGCAAAGAATTGTTTTTCAGTAAGTTTAACAGGAGAATTTGGTAATTCAGCCCATTTTAAACCAGCGGGATGACCCATAAATCCACCTTTTTTCACAGGAAAAACGCCACCGGTTCCCATCCAGTCACCCTGGTTGTCGGTATACCAAAGTTCGCCAGCCAACATACTGATACCGGCAGGGGAGCGAACACCCGTTGCGTAAGGCTCAAACTTTCCATCCGGCGTGATACGGAAAATCCATCCACGGCCTGGAACACGGCTTTCGCCTCTCCACCACTCTTCGTCACCAAAGGCTACGTTTCCACTCACGAAAAAGCTTCCGTCTGGAGCAACTTTCGGGCCAAAAGAATATTCGTGGTAATGTCCTGATAATGGCCAGGCGTAAACTGTTTCGTAAATATCCGCTTTTCCATCACCGTTTTTGTCGATCAGTTTTGTCAATTCGCCACGTTGTGCGCAATACAAAACACCGTCTTTGTAAGCAAGGCCAAGAATTTCGTGAAGTCCTGTTGCGAATTTCCTGAAATAAGGTGTGCGGCTCGTCGGGTTATCCACGATCCACACATCTCCGCGGCGTGTTGAAATTCCCAAAGATCCGTTTGGCAAACTAGTCAAACCACCCACTTCCAATACAATTCCCTCAGGAATCGGCGGCGTGATGATTTTGTAAAAATCCTCCTCTTTCGGCGATTCCTGAGCTTTTACCATCGGTAGAGCCGCCAAAATGATTAATGCTATTTGAGCAATTTTTTTCATTGTTATTATCAGCTTATAGCTTTGATTACTTTGATTTAGAATAAGATGGCATATTTCAGATCACCATTTTTCACCGGAACAATCAGTTCCTGGTTTCCATTGACAGTTCTGATCTCAGGTTTCACCGTTTTGTCGGTAATCTGGATAAAGTACGCTTTGTTGTTAACCGCATAAAGGCCTTCCGAAACTTTTTCGATTGAAGTACCTTCTGCCAGTTTCGCTACAAGATCTTTTGCCGGATTTGTAACTTTTACTTCACGTTCAAAATATTGATCGTTAACAACCGAAAGATGATCCGAAACCGTTGAACCGAAAGCCAGATAATTGAAAGTAGGAGCGTCTGAATCATCCAATGAATATCCTTTTGGACGGTAGCCGCTTCCGGTCGTATCAGCCACCCAGGCAGATTGTCCGTTGATTTTTCCTAGTAACATATCATTTCCTAAAAGCGTAACGCTGCCACGTGGACGGGAAGATCCATCTCCACGGTCGTGCCACATTGGCGTTGCGTCAAGGAACTCTCCACGCCAAACCTGTAAAACAGCACCTTTTTCAAGGTCATAGGTATAATGCAGGTTTGAAGGACTTCCTACTGAAACTGCGTGTACGATACGGATATTTTTTGCTGTCGGAGTTTTTTTGAAATCCATGAAACTGCGCATTACTGTGTTAGTAGGAGCTGTCACAAGAATTGGATCAACACCGCCGCCTGTCGCACCGGAACTCAAAGTGTTCAAAGAAGTTTCTCTGAAACCAGGGCCGGAAACCCAAAGTCCAAGAACCGGTTTCATCCAGCCTTCTGTTTTGTTGTTGAAAAGTTCAATGGTATGATCGCCTGCTGCTAATGTTGTTTTTGCCTGGCGGAAGCTGTTGTTATCTCTTCCTTCTAATGGAAGAACATCTTTGCCGTCAATTTTAACATATGAATTACCGGCAGCCTGTAATCTGAAATTATATTCACCTGCCGTTGGTGCATTATATTTTCCGTTATAAACGAAAGAGTAGTTGTTCGCTTCTTTCAAAATCTCCCAGGTAAGCGCGTCTGTCTTTCCTGATTCAGCTACTTTTTGTTTTGATAAATCCTCTTTTTCAGACAGATTTCCGTAGTAAGTTTTGTAGGTAAGGTCTGATAACGTTCCCGGCTTTTTGTCAAAATTATTGATCACAATATTTTTGATAGCCAATGAACCGTGGTCACCCTGAATACGGATAGGGCCCATCGCTACATCTTCTGCTGTGAGAGAACCGCGTGTAGGGCCGCTCACGGCAACATTTTCATGGATAAGAACGCCGTTCAGAATTATTTTCAAGAACACAGCGTTTGAAATTTTCTTTCCGCTCGCATCGAAACGAGGAGCCTGATAAGAAATTTTAATATTTTGCCACAAACCAGGTGCTTTGGCTACATTAAAACGAGGTGCATAACCTTCGTAACCTTTTTCGCCTTCCGGTTTTGAATCGTTCCAGCGTTCATAAATTCCGCCATTGTCGTTGTATTTGGCTGTTTTTTTGCCCCAGCTATCAAAAAGCTGAACTTCATAATTTCCCTGAAGATAGATACCGGAGTTGGATTCTTTTGTCAACATAAAATCCATTTCAATATCCAGATCTCCATGTTTGAAGTTTGATATCAATTCGTATTCCTGGCCGTATTTTCCTTTTTCGTGAATAGAGGCTAAAACTCCTTTACCGGGTTTGGTATTCAAAACATTGACTTTGGAAATATCAACAGAGGCGTCACCTACAATTTTCCAATTGCCGGCTTTGTTCGTAAATGCGCTAAGGTCGTTCAGAGGAATAGCCTCCTGTGCAAAAGCAGATTGCACGGCTATCACTCCCAGACCCCAGGCGATAAATTGTAAAAAGAAACTGTTAGGTTTAAACATACAAAAAGTAAGCTTAATAGGTTTATAGATAAAAAGAGGTACAAATTACGATATAAGAATCGGGAAAATCACATTTCTTTTCAGGTGAAAAAACATTTATCAATCATTTTAACACACTATTCCATAATACATAAGGAAAATTTCAGGTTGAATTATTTTCAATCAGAACCTTCTTAAAATCAAATACGATTAGTCTGAATATTAACAGATCCAACTTGCGGTTTGTTTAAATGAACCGCTGTTGGATCTGCCGGAAAAAGTTAAACGTAAGGAATAATTATGTCTTGATGATTTTGGGCATCTTTTTCAGAGGAATTTGCAAGGTGATTTTAGCTTTCAACACTAAATCGGTTTAGCAAACTTACTTAGATATTAATAATTTTTCAATAGCAGTTATGAAAATTACATTTTAGCAGCAAGGATTTTCAGTAAACCGTTTTTGTTGAGGATTCCCGGATAATCAATTGGGCAGGAAGAATGATTTCGTGAATATCGGTATCTTTTTCTTGTAAAGCATTCAGCATAAGCCGGATAATATGTGTGGAAAGCTCAGGTACGGGCTGTGCTACAACTGTAATGGAAGGGCTGTAAAATTTAAAGAGATCCTGATCGTCAAAGGAAACTACGGCAATATCGGCCGGAATATTTAGCTTCAGACTTTTAATCGCCTGCAAACCCCAGACACCGATATAGTTGGTAGAAAAGAAGACAGCGTCTATTTCTTTATTGGTACTTAAAAAAGAAGCGATCTCGCTGACATTATTTTCGGGGGTGTAGTAGAAATTTAGTTTTTTGACAAATGATTTGATTCCTGAATCTGCAATGGCCTTTTCATAACCAGCCAAACGGTCAGCCATTTGAGTCTGATCGGAATTAATTGTTACAAAAGCGATATTTTTAAAACCATTGGAGATCAAATGATTAATTGCCTGAGAAGTGCTGTTCAGGTTTTCGATCCCAACATAATTGCATTTTAATTTTGGCAAGTTTCTGTCAATCAAAACGACAGGGATCTCTTCATTAATAAGGGATTGTATTTCATTTTCAATGCCTTCGGGCGGCGTAATAATGTAGCCGTCGATGGATCTGTCGCGGAAAAGCCGGATGAGTTCGATGGCTTTTTCTGTTTTGTTATCCGTGCTGCAATAAATAATCCGGTAACCTTTGCTATGCGCTTCTTCCTCGATCAATCTTGCAACCTGGGCAAAAAGAAGGTTGTTGGAAATATCTTCCACCATCAGACAAATGATTTTAGATTTGCCGGTCCGCAATCCCTGAGCCATCATATTAGGTTTGAAATTTACCTCTTCGACAAACTTCAACACCTTTTCTGTTAGCGCTTCACTTATTCTTTTTTCCCTGGCCTTACCGTTCAGAATGAAAGAAACCGTCGTAATTGATATTCCCAATTCTTTTCCGATATCCCGAATGGAAAGTTTTTTACTCATTTTAAATAGGGGCGGACGTTAATTTTAATAAAATAGAAATTCACTAAAAACGTGGTTCTCAATGAATTTTTACTCCTATATTTTTATGTAAAAAATTCAGAAAGCAATATACACAATCATTTCTTAACTGATTCTGCTGTTACTCTTTTCTTATTCGGCTTGGCGCCCATAAAGAAATTAATCTTGCCGCCATCCATGATTTCCGCATGAGTGATGTAATTACGTGTCAGAACTTTACCATTCAGTTCAATTTTCTGAACATAAACATTTTTGTCGCTCTGGTCTTTTACATCAATTTCAAAAGTATTGCCATTTTCAAGATTAAGCTTCGCATTTTGTACCGTCGGACTGGTGAAAATATATTGATCAGAACCAGGCGCAACAGGATAAAAACCTAGTGAACTGAAAATAAACCAGGCGCTCATTTGTCCGAAGTCATCATTTCCCCCCAAACCATCCACCGACGATTTGTACATCGCTTTCAAAATCATCCGGGTTTTTTCTTCCGTTTTCCACGGTTGGTCCAGCCAGTTGTATAAATAAGCTACGTGGTGAGATGGCTCGTTTCCGTGAACATAATTTCCAATAATACCATCGCGGGAAATATCTTCTGTATTTTCAAAATATTTATCCGGCAAATTCATACTGAAAAGTGAATCCAGGTGTGCCGTAAAACGTTTTTTTCCACCCATCAGCTCGATCATATCGGCCGGTGCCTGTGGAACGTACAAACTGTAATTCCAGGAATTTCCCTCAATAAAACCTTGTCCGTGCGTATCCAGCGGATCAAAGTTTTTTCTCCATGAACCATCATCTAATTTCGGGCGCATGAAACCGATGGATGCGTCATATACATTTTTGTAGTTACCAGCACGTTTAATGAACTCTTCATAAATGTCAGTGCGGTTCAGTTTTTTAGCCATTTGTGCGATACACCAGTCGTCATATGCATATTCCAAGGTTTTGGAAACGGACGATGAATTTTTGTCGTCCGGCACAAAACCTTTTTCCATATAGTAATTCAGTCCGTCATAATATTTATTTCTCGCTGTTGTCACACAAGCGTCCAAGGCTTTATTGACATCAAAATTTGCATTGCCTTTAATCACCGCATCCGCAATAACAGGAACCGAATGGTAACCGATCATACACCAGTTTTCATTTCCATAATGCGACCATACCGGCAGCATTTTATGCACACTTTGATTATAATGTGCCAGCATAGATTTGATCATATCCGTGTTTCTGGCAGGCTGCAAAACATTGAAAAGCGGATGTAGTGTTCTGTAAGTATCCCAAAGTGAGAAACTTGTGTAGTTTGTGAAACCATCTGTTTTGTGCACACTTTGGTCAATTCCTTTGTAGGAGCCATCAACGTCCATGTAAGTTGTTGGTCCTGAAAATGAATGATACATCGCGGTGTAAAAATTCACCTTGTCATCTTCATTGATCGCTTTGATCGCAACTTTATTAAATTCTTTGTTCCAAAGTACCTGCCCTTCCTGTTTTACACGATCAAAATCCCAATGCGGAATTTCAGCGTTCATATTCGCTAATGCGCCTTCTGTACTTACCGGAGAAATGGCGAATTTGATCTTGATTTTCTCATTTTCAGCAGTCTGGAAATCGAAATACATTTTCAGGTTTTTTCCGGCAACTTCCGGGAAATTATGCGCCTGATCGAATTTGCCCCAAAAACCTTTGTAGACATTTTTATCGTCAATTCTGGTTCCGTAATTCTTGAAAGGTTTACTGAAAGTCATCGCGAAATAAACGATCCGCGTTCTGGCCCAGCCGTTTGTCTGGCGAAATCCGGTGATCAGCGTATCATTTTCAACGCGGACGAAAGTCCAGACATTTTTATTGTCATATTGATATAGTCCCGCAACCAAATCCAGGATCACATGCGCCTCATCTGATTTTGGAAAAGTATACTGATGCATACCAACGCGATTGCTGGCGGTTAATTCTGCAGTAATATTATGATCGTCGAGTTTTACCTTATAGTAAGCAGGTTCTGCAATTTCGTTTTTGTGAGAAAAAGCTGAACGGTAGCCGCTTTCAGGTTTTTCTTCCGTGCCAGGATTTAATTGCAGTTTTCCGGTGGTTGGCATAATCAGGAAATCTCCCAGATCCGAATGTCCCGTTCCGCTGAAATGCGTGTGGCTGAAACCTACGATTGTTTTGCTGTCGTATTGATAACCCGCGCAGAATCTGTAAACATCCGCATTGTATTTCCCATTGACACCGTAAGGCAAAGTATCGGTATCAGGGCTTAACTGAACCATTCCGAAAGGAACGGTCGCGCCCGGATACGTATGTCCCATTTTGGCCGTTCCAACCAGCGGATGTGCATAAGGGACGAAATTTTCTGTTCCTTTTTGCCCGAAAGAAGTTAGCGAGGTAAATAAAAAGGCAGTTGAAAAAAGTTTTGTCAGGGTCATTTTACTGTTATCATTTATAAAAAATAAGGGCATAAACTTGAAGGTCAGTATTTAACTTTATGTTAAAAGTAGATATAAATCGATTTAGCAAACACAACAGCAATTTATATTTTTAAAATTTGTGCTAATTATGCAATTTAAGACACGTAAATTTGAAATCTCTGACCGAAATTCACGTTTTCATGAGCCTGTCAATGGAAGGAATTGGCGCCCAGGTTAAAAATCATGAGTAAATCAGTTCTTTTTGAATCTTATAATCCCAAATAAAAATCGATTGATAATCTATGAAAAAAATTACAATGATCGTGGCTGGTATATTGACAACTGCCGCATCGTATGCACAATTACAGCCCTCGAAACAAACTCCTGAATCTAGCGAATTATGGACTCCGGTTCCTCGTCTTGTTACGCCTGGAAAAGCTGCTGCTACCGGTTACGGTTTTTCAGCGCCTTCAGATGCGATCGTTTTATTTGATGGTAAAAATCTTGATCAATGGGTTTCTGGCAATGAAGGCGGCGGTGCTGCACCATGGACCGTTGCCGATGGCGCATTAACTTGTGCTCCTAAAAAAGGCGATATCGTTACTAAGCAAAGTTTCTCAGATTATCAGCTTCATATCGAATGGCGTGCTCCTGCAAAAGTTGAAGGAAACAGCCAGGGACGTGGAAACAGCGGGATTTTTATGCAGGGAATTTATGAGCTTCAGGTACTTGACAGCTACAATAACCCAACCTATGTAAACGGACAGGCTGGTTCTATTTACAAACAAACAATGCCGTTGGTTAACCCGGTTGTAGGGCCTGGTGAATGGCAGACTTACGATGTAGTTTATACTGCACCGCATTTCAACAAAGATGGTCAGATGGTAATTCCTCCATACATCACAGTTCTTTTGAACGGTGTTTTGGTTCAAAATCATACAGCGATACAGGGAACAACACCTTACATTGGGCAGCCGATGATCACGCCTCACGGACCTGGCCCGATCAAATTACAGGATCACAACAACACGACTAGCTTCCGTAATATCTGGATCAGAGAAATCTAGTATCTGAAAATATTTCAATGAAAAACGGATGTCAGAAATGGCATCCGTTTTTCGTTTTTATCAATATTGAATTAACCACTTATATTTCGCTGCAAAATTGCAGGAGCAGTTTTAATTGGTCTTCGTTTTTAAAATCGATATCATTTTTTCGAAGAAATTCTGTTAATACATCTTGCTGTTTTGCATAGATCTTTGAGAAACCGGATCTTTTGGCAACATGAAAATTGCGGTTCTGATCAATCAGGTAATAGGTGGTTTTGTATTTATATTCCGGATGTGACGCATTATTCTGCCACTGAAATTCCCCGTTTTGGTTATTAATCAATAGAGAAGAAGGAATTGCACTTTCACTGGTAGCCGTTAATTTTCTTTCCGACATATTCGCTGAATTTCCTTTTACTGCCAGGTATCTCTTTTTTGCCAAAAACACATTATTGAAATTTCCAACAACTTCCATTTCTCCGTTTTTGAGCTGACTGTAAAAGATATTTTCTCCAATGGAAATGTGATCGATGAATTCTTTGTTCGTGATCAGCAGCGTATCGCGGTTGGTAGCGATATACTGGACTTCACCGTGCAGATAGTTATAATTGAGTTTTACCCTCGTATGTTTTCCATTTTTGAAAAAAACTTTGCCGTCTTTAAATTCTTCAAACTGATAAACTCCTTTGGGGGAAACAGAAATCCTTTTGCTTTCTTTTTCTGAGCCGGAAGGCATTGTTTGAGAAATAAGATCAGAGGCCGGAACTGATAGCAATAGCACAAATAGCAAAGTTTTCATATAGAGGATTGTTTTAGTTGGAAATTACAAACTTTCAAAAATCAGGCACTGATAACGATTACTTTTTAGCGGCAAACACAAAAATGATGGTTTGACTTAAAGATGTGATTTGTAACTTTTTATACCCCTTTTTACAAAAGGATTTGTTAGATAGGAAAGAGTGATCCACTGTATATGTTTGTGGATGTAAGGAAGTGACGATGTGAAGTGAATATGGGAATTTCTAAATTTCAAAGAGCCGCAAACTCCTTCTTACTTTTAAAAATATGATTCTTATTAAACATAACAATTGCAACCAGAATTAATCCATAAGCAGCTAACTGTAATCCCGTAATTTCTTCTTTGAAATAAAATACTGCGATAAAGAAACCGATCAGTGGATTGATATAAAGCAGAATCCCCATCGTTGAAGAATTGACACCTTGCAAAGCATATAAATTCATGAAGAGTGGAACAATTGTAAATACAATCGCGATGACTGCAATCATTAAATAAAACGAAGTTTCACTGGGAATATCCGCACTATAAGTCGGGTAAAATGGAAGTAGAAGCAGAGACGAAAACAGGATTTGAAAAGTTAGCAGCAGGAATTTGTCAAATCCAGTACTTTTTCTTTGACTTACCAAATATAGCGCATAGGAAATCGCGATGATCAGGCTGTATAAAAGATCTGTTACGTGGCCGATTGATAAGAGCGAGCAGCTGAAAGCACTTAATGCGACGGCTGCCCATTGCCAGCGATTCAGTTTTTCATGCAAAATAAAATAAGCCAGAACGGTCGTCAGGATTGGACAAACCAGATAAGCCAGCGATCCGGCTTTTACGCTGATATGATTGATTGCATAAATAAAAAAGAACCAGTTTCCGGTCAGCAGCAAACCTCCAAGCAAGGTTACAACGACAACTTCTCTTTTCTTTTTCTGATTCAAGGATTTGAAAAACGCATAATTTTCTCTCAAAACTTTTTGTCTGAAAACCAGGCTGATAACCAGCATCAGCACAGCGCAAAAGAAAACACGGTAAAACAAAATATCCAGGGATGCATAGTCATGTAAAGCTTTAAGCGCAAAACTGAAAAATCCCCAGATAGTAAATGATGAAAGCGCCGTGATGTAATATTTTGAAGATTTCATTCCAATCGATTCATTGAGAGCCACAAAATTAAAAGATGTGAGCGAGTTCCTAGATAAACCTGTTTGAAGAAGTTTCGTTCCGTGTAAGCGATCCGGAATCGAATAAATTCTTGTTTATTAATTTCCCCATATTTTCGGAGAAATAAAGTTGAATAAATAACCAATGTAATTTAACTGGTTATTATTTAGTACTTTATCCATACAAGCACTCGTTTGTGATACTTAGCACGACAATTTTATTAAGTTAAGCAGGACTATTATTTATTACTTATGCGATTATCTTCTGGTTTAGCCCGGTCAAAATACATTTCGATTTCCATTCTGCTTGTCTTTGCTATGCTTCAATCTTGTAAAAAGGATGTTGAAAAAATGACGAAACAAGAGCTTGTGAAAGAATTAAGCAAAGAAAAAAAATATGCTGAACTTCTGGAATATGCGGGAAATACAGGAATCAAAACGGAGAAATTTGCTTTTAAAGAATCGGACGCGCCGGTATTTGCGTTGCTCGAAGAAACCGGTTATGGTCATCAGCCTTCTTTGAGGTATATCAATAAAAAGGTAAAAGCAGATACGGTTGATTTAAAAGAGGCTGCAATTGCTTTGGTAAAAGGGGAATCTTTGGAAAAGGTAATGGAAAAACTGGAACCTGAATATCCGGTTTATAAAAATCTGAAACGCCATTATGCAAGATTAATTACTGAAAATAAAAAGGATAGCGCCGCCTTGGTTGCAGAATCTATCAATGCCTACCGTTGGATACACAGACAGGCTGGGGATGCCCCGCGATTGGTTATGGTCAATATCCGTGGTGCATACCTTACGGGAATGGATGCGGATGGAAAAGATGTGATCACAATGCGCACCGTTGCAGGAAAACGGGATACACCAACGCCAACGATTGATACCTATGCTACAAGCATCGTGACGCACCCATATTGGAACGTTCCGAAAAGTATTGCGATAAAAGAAATTTTTCCGAAAGCGGCCAAAGATGAAGATTATCTGTCGAGAAATAAAATAGAAGTAATTGATAAAAAAGGAGAGGTTGTTGACCCAGAGGATGTTGATTGGGAGTCGATGACGCCCGAAGAATTTCCTTATCGTTTTCGTCAGGAAACCGGAGGAGATAATTCGCTGGGGTTATTAAAAGTCGAAATTAAAAATCCGCTTGCCATCTATTTGCACGATACCAACGCCCGTTACCTTTTCAATACAGACCAAAGATGGAGAAGTCACGGATGTGTCAGAGTACAGCATCCGACGGAACTTGCCAATTTTATGGCAGGCGAGGAATTACTGGATAATGATTCGTTGATGGAACCGGATACCATTTCAATTCCTCCAAAATGGCATAAATTAAAAAGAAGAATTCCCGTATTCCTTTTATACCTCGGAGCTGATTGTAACGAAAAAGGGGATCTGCTTTATTTTGCTGACGTGTATAAAAGGGATTCTCCCCAAGTCTGACCTTTTTCTTTGATCAGATTGATGCCGGATAATAATGCCGAAGATTTGAAATAACGTGGGTTTTGAGAATAAATAAATAGCCCGGCTCCGTCGTATAAAAGCTGGATCAGTTTTTTGCTGTCAGCGATAGAAACGGCGGGGCATCCCTGGCTTCTTCCCAAACGACCTGTGTTTTTGATAAAATCTTCACTCACATAATCGGCACCGTGCATTACGATGGCGCGTTCATAGGCGCGGTCGTTGATACCTTTTTCCAAACCTTCCAGACGCAGGGAAAGTCCGTGTTTGCCCTGATAAGTTCCTAATGTCCGGTAAAAACCCAGGCTGGATTGAAAGGAAGAATTATCATTCGAAAAGTTTTTGGCATACTCCTGACCTGAGTTTCTGCCATGAGCAACAAAGGTATTCAGTATCAGTTTTTTCTTGATAAGATCGATAACATATAGCCTTTTTTTACAGGACGACTGGCTGAAATCGGCAATGGCCATGATCTGTTTGTCAAGCTTCATTTTATGGAATCCGTACCATGCATACAAAAATGCAGTCTCGGAAAGACCTTGATTTTTAAGATCAAGAGAATCATACAAAGTTGCCCATTCCGGTTTTGCAACGGAATCAGAATTAACAGAAACGGTATCTTTTTGAATCTGGTAAGAAGAAGAAACGAAAAGGGGATTAATTTTTTGAAAGCCAAAGGAAACGCTAAGCGCAACAACCATTACTAAAACTACAACCTGTGCTTTTGTCATCTTGAATACTTAATGGTTTGAAATAAGATTCAGTTAAGAGGACCGGGAATACGGTATGTCACAAAACGTTGTAAAAGGAAAAAGCTTGTTTCCGGTTAGGAAATACATTTCAACGTGTGTGTTTATTTAACATAACATCTGCCGGAATTGGTTCCGAAGTATCATTGGAAGCCTTTCATTTAAAGTGAAGTTTTGTTTGAAAATTATAAGTAACAGGATTTAAATTTATGTAAAAAAATGCCTTTTAAGATCGATAATCCCTTTTTGCAACAATATTTCATTATTTCTTCAAGTACCTAAATCTATGTAGTTAATTTTAACGTAAATACTAAATATTTCAATTGCTGATCATTCAATTGGACGACAGGAATTTTATTTACATCAATTTTTTAGAGTATCCGGTGATATTTTGCCCGTACAGTAAATGAATATGAAGAAATGGAGGATATTAGTTGCAGACAGTCATACAATTATCAGAATTGGACTGTTACAGTTGGTAAGTGAAAATTTTGTTAGTGAAGAACTCATTGAGGCAAGGTCTGCCAATGAAACATTACTTGCGATACGAGCAAATCCCAGTCTTGACCTGATAATAATCGGGACAAATCTTGGGCAGCTTGATGAGCTTATTGGTAAAATTCGGGAACTGTCAACAAAGGTCCGGATTTTAGTATTTGCTAAAAATCTCCATTATCCACATGCAATCAGTTACTTGATAGCAGGGACAAATGGTTTTCTGACTCAGAATGCGTCTGCTGAGGAAATAACCAAAGCGGTTGTAAAAGTACTTGGCAATGAACGGTATTTATGTCTGGAATTACTGGAAGCAATGGCTCAGGAGACTTTTCTGAATAATGTGCACCGGAGAAAAATTTCGCCTCATAAAAATAAAACGGATACACCCAGTTCTTTGAATGACAAGCTTTCAAAAAGACAAAAAGAAATTGTTGATTATCTGATCAAGGGAGAATCTGTGTCCGCTATTGCAATCCATCTTAATATAAAAATTTCTACCGTTGGAACTCATAAATCCATCGTTTTTGAGAAACTTGGCGTTAAAAATGTCCTTGAACTTGTTGAGATGTACTATGGAGATCTCGTTGTTTGAAAGATAAATCTTTGAGTCGGTGGCATGATATTGCTATATCCTTTACTAAAATATCAAATCACTATAACCGGGAATAAATGGGAAATGAAACTACTCCTTTCAAAAGACAATGGGCAAAATGGAGATTTATCGGATTGGCTATAATCGCGCTTGCGATCTTCGTCAAGTTTTTTGTTCTGAAGGATGAGGAAGAGGAAACACTGGCGCCAATTGTAGAAGTGGATATCAGTAAAGTGGCTTTCAAAAGTGAAAAGGAAGTTGAAGCGGTTCTTGGAAAAGGCAAGCTTGACAGTTATTGGCGGGATGCCAATGCAGGCTGTGATAAATGTCCCAAGGTGATTTACAGGGATGGTAAAATAGAAATTATTTACATCAATGAAATCGCTGACCGGATCACAATTAATAATCTTTCGGAGTATGCTTTTAAAAATCACGTTGTTCTTGGACTGCTGGATTTGAAAAGAGACATCGATCCAAGTTTTGAAAACGATGAGGTAAAGCGTTGGGATAATTATGAAAAATACACCCAGATCGCTGCTTTCGCTAAAAAAGATAAAATTGAATACATATTGATAAAAAGCAAATCAAAATAATCTCGCGTTATAATAGAGTGAAAAGAAGTCTTCTTTTAAAAGAGGACTTCTTTTGTTTGCTCTTTCCGCTTAAAAACTGGACTTATTACGCAGCGATTTGAAAGTTAAAATATTCTTTTGGTGTTTTCATTTTTAAAGCTGAATGGGGAGCAAAATTATTATATTCATCTACCCATTTTTGTATTTGTGACATCACAACAGTTGGATTATCGAGACAATTTTCAAAGACGTAATCTCTTTTAAAAGTACCATTTAGTGCTTCACACATCCCGTTTGATTGTGGTGAGTATGTCGGTGTATTACAATCTTCAATATTCCATTGTTTAAGACTTTTTCTCAGATTTTTCTCTATATATTCCGGTCCATTATCATGTAGTAATTGAAGCTGTCCTTTTGGCGGTATACTTTCACCAAATCTCTCAAATAAGGCATTCTGTACTAATAATTCGATATCACATCCTTGAATATGCATGCCTGCTTTCCAGCTAATAATTGATCTGTCACAACAGTCGATCAGAAAGGCCAGTCGAAGCTTTTGACCATTCCAGCACTTAATGGACGTTATATCGCTAGCCCATCTTGTATTGGATTTATCAACAGCTATTTTTCCAGTATGAACCCTGCTGTTTCCTCTGGTTCGAAACCGTCTTAATAGTAAACCTTCCTCTTTCATAAAGCGGTGAACCATATATTTGGATAATGTAACACCATAATCCCTTTGTAAAATAGCTCGCACGAGGTGTTCCGTAGGTTGACTTCATGCTTGATATTGATCGAATATGAGCCTTAACCGCATCTGAAAGGTGTTTTTTTACAATTTTCTTTCTCATAGGGTAAGGCTTGGGTTGGTAATAGATGCTGGATTTGGCAACTCCCAATATTTTGATAATCCGATTCATACTTAATCCGAATTCCCTGGATAGCGATTCAACTGCCGGTTTCGTTGTTGATCCATCTCCAGCTTTTTTTTTAGAACCTTTATGTCAAGTGTGGCCTCTCCCAAAGCCTTCTTAAGTTCATCATTTTCTCGTCGCAGGACTTCTAATTCCGTTTTAGAGTGCAGCTGACCATCATTTTTTATACTCATAACTGCTCCTGATTTTGCATCCTTACGCCATTTATACAACTGGCTTGATATTAGACCATGCCGACGACAAAACTCGGGACAAGACAAGCCAGATAATTCCCATTCTTCTACTAAGTAAGCTTTTTGTTGCGAGGTAAGCAATTTTCTTCCTGATGAACTCAGGCGTGCATTCTTAATCATTTCTGATACCATTTTGTTTCTCGTTTGAGGCTACAAACTGGTCCAATGATTCAAGCGGTTAGGAACATGTTTTAGAAACCAGATTAACTTCATATTAATTTTTCATCAAATTTATTTGCATCACCAGAACCTGAACAATTGCTGTTACTTTTGTACTTCAATCCGATCGTTTCCGTTATGCTTTCTTCAAAAAATTACAGGTGTGTTGTACTGAGCTTGGTTTTAGGGCCATTGTTATTGTCTTCGTGTAACCGCCATTTTACAGTTTCAGGGAATCAATATAAAGAATACGCCATTGATCAGTCAGCCGGTGTTGATTCGTCATTGGTCAAATATTATTTGCCGTACAAAAAACAGATGGATGCGGAAATGAACCGCGTTATTGGTCGCACGGATCAGGAATTGACAAAAACGTCCGATCCTGAAACGTTGATAGGCGATTTTTTCTCGGATGCAATTTTGATGGAAGGATTGAAAAAAGATCCAACAATCCAGTTTACTTTATCAACAAAAGGAGGATTAAGAACCAGTTTCCCAAAAGGTGATATAATGGTTTCAAATGTTTTTGAATTGATGCCGTTTGAAAATGAACTGGTCGTGTTGAAATTATCAGGTACGTCGGTTCAAAAGGTTATAGATTTTATAGCAAAATCGAATGGGCAGCCCGTTGCTGGTATCCGGTTGAATATTAAGGATAAAAAAGCAGCTGATGTGATGATTGCCGGAAAACCTTTTGATATAAACCAGAGTTACAATTTATTGACCTACGATTATCTGGCAAACGGAGCCGAAGGGCTTGAATTTTTAAGTGAAGCAACGGGCCGGAAAAGTATTGATAAAAAGGTCAGAGATGCGTTAATCGACTATATCAACGGCCTTACAAGTGCAGGAAAAACCATAAATACTCAATTAGATGGAAGAATTGTTGTCAACAACTAATCGCCGGGATTTTCTGAAAAGCGGTAGTGCGGCGGCTGCTTTACTGGCATTAAGCGCTTCGCCTTTTGCCGCTTTTGCAAAGGATGAGACGGTACAGCTTACGATTTTGCATACCAACGATGTTCACAGCCGCATTGAACCGTTCCCTATGGACGGATCGCGGAATCAGGGCATGGGAGGCGTGGCAAGACGTGGCGCTTTGATAAATAAAATTCGTTCTGAACAAAAAAATGTGCTTTTGCTGGATGCAGGAGATGTTTTTCAGGGAACGCCATATTTCAATTTGTTTGGTGGAGAACTGGAAATGAAGCTCATGAGCGACATGGGTTATGATGCGGCAACGATGGGAAATCATGATTTTGATAACGGTATCGATGGTTTTGTAAAACAATTGCCTCACGCAAATTTTCCGTTTCTTGTCAGCAATTATGATTTTCAAAATACAGCTTTAAAAAACAAAACTCAGCCATATAAAATCTTCAAAAAACAGGGTATCAAAATCGGTGTTTTTGGTTTGGGAATTGAACTGGCGGGTCTGGTTGATAAAAAGAATTACGGAGATATTATTTACCAGGATCCGATTGCAAAAGCCAATGCAACAGCGGGTTTATTGAAAAATGACCTGCATTGTGATCTTGTTATTTGTCTTTCACATTTAGGATATAAATACAAGGAAGAAAAAGTGTCGGATCAAATTTTGGCCCAATCAACAAGAAATATTGATCTGGTGATCGGTGGACATACCCATACTTTTATGAAAGCTCCCGAGGATATTAAAAACCTGGATGGTAAAATTACGACCATTAATCAGGTCGGTTTTGCAGGAATTAATCTTGGAAGACTTGATTATTTTTTCCACCGCGGAACTGGCAAACGTGTTATGACGGCCAGCGTTTGTCCGGTGCACTAACATTCTCTTGTGTAATTTTTTCAGTTTGAAATAAAAGAATAGCCTGGCCGTATTTCGCGATCAGGCTATTCTTTTTATATAGTAAATAAATTCTATTCAACCCTGCTGAATTGCATGATCGGTGTAACACTTGTAAAATTTGGAATATCGGCAATAAGGATTGGCCCTTCTGCATCCAGTCCTGTTTGTAAAGAGTGAAGATCGCTGAAATGAATACCGCAAATAAGCGCATAGGCAGGCTCAGAACCCGGAGCCGCGCCGGAAATTCCTACTTCAACATCTACTTTTAACAATCCCCATGGTCCGAGTAATTCTTTGACCATCGGCGTATGAACGTCCAGATAATAAGCCAGATTGAAATCGTCTTCGGCAGCGTGCGGGTATAAAACGGTAACTTTAAACATTGTTTTGTAGTTGAAGTGATTAAGGATTTTGAACAGTTTCGTAAACTGATCTGGTGACGGATCAGTTTACGAAACTGGATATCAATTTAGTCCAAAGTTTTGAGAAATGTGCGGAAAATTAAGCAAGGTCGTCGATCAGGTTTCTTCTGATTTTCAAAATAAATTCTTAATGAATCAATCCACTATCTGCTCCTGCTTCCACTTCTACCGGTTGTGTTATCATCTGTCTTCCGACAAGAAAAACACAAAGTGCAAGCGACGAGGATCCTGCCATGGCAAATGTCATCGGAAAGGTTGATGGCTCTTCAAATAAACTTACGACAACAGAAATAGCAGCACCCATTCCCATCTGGATCGCACCCATTAGCGCAGATGCGCTTCCGGCATTTTGGGAAAATGGAGCCAATGAAAGTGCCGCGGCGTTGGGATAAGTAAGTCCGATGCAGCACAGGAAAAGAAACAAAAGTATAATAATAAGCGTTAAGGTCAGCAATCCGTTGTACGAAGCAAACAGCATTGCCAGACTTATAAATACCATGCAAACCAAAGCGATGTTGATAACCTGCTCGCTTTTGTACTTTCTTAATAACAAGGTATTTATCTGACTGGATCCGATAAAACCAATCGACAAAAATGCGAAGATCCAGCCATAAACTTTTTCATTCGTGTGGAATACTTCCATGAAAACCAACGGAGAGCCTGATACATAAGCGAACAAACCGGCAAAAGCAATGGCGCCGGTAAACGAATATGTATAAAACTGCGGCTCACGGATTACGGAAATAAAATTTAAAATGATGGGTTTTGGTTTTAGCGATAACGTGGTGTCAGGTTTAAAACTATCAGGCAGCCATAAAACCGAAGCTGCAAGAATTGCCAGACCCATTCCGGTTAAAATTAAAAACACTGCCTGCCAGCCAAAAGCGGCTGTTACATATCCGCCGACCGTCGGTGCGATCATGGGCGATGCACCAACAACCAAAAGGAGCAATGAAAAAACTTTCGCGCTGTCTTTTACAGGAAAAAGGTCTCGAACCATCGCGACAGAAGCAACTGCGGCGGCGCAACTGCCGATTGCCTGTACAAAACGCGACAAAATGAGCATATCAATTGTAGTAGACATTGCACAGCCGACAGAGGCCAGAATGTAAACGGTGAGTCCGATAAACAAAGGTTTTTTTCTTCCAAAACGATCCAGCAGTGGACCGTAAAGTAACTGTCCCGCAGAAATTCCAATGAAAAATCCGGATAGCGAAAGGGAAACTTTTGAAGCTGTTGTATGTAAATCCTTTGCAATCGCAGGAAAGCCGGGAAGATACATGTCAATTGAAAATGGACCTAGTGCGGTTAAACTGCCTAAAATAAGTATGAGGTAAAAGTAAGTTCTATTATTCATTTGTTGGACAAATTGGATACTGGACTGGTTTTGATAACAGTGATAGTACAAAGTCGGTTCGTGGAATACTAAATTACGGGTAGAAGCCTTGTTTTTCAGGCTTGTAGAATAATTTTTGTAAAAGTACGCTAAATCGATTTTTCTTGTAGAAGTAAAACTAACCCTTAACTTTACTCTAATAAATGATCATGCTTAAAGATGAAAAGTGACATAAGAACAGTTTCCCTAAAATCCTTTGCCTGGACAATAACCCTGATATTAATTTTAGCCTCTTTTGTATTTATAACGCTGATTACCAATTCAAAATCCGGTATTGTTCAAAATAATATTCGTGTACTCAGAAATGGGAATGACAATTACCGTAGAATCGATACCTGCATTTCCGTTTTATATGTTGCCGAAAATAACAGCCGGCTTTATGCTGTCACTTCGGATGAAAGATTTCTGGATCGTTACACACAGCAAATGAAAACGGTTTCCTCAATTCTGGATGATTTTCAGGAAGAGAAGAAAAAGCAATCTTTTTTTAATAATTTATATCTCCCGCAACTTCTTGAAAATAAACAGATAAAAAATGAGGAATTTATCTATTTAAGGAAAATGGTTGATGATCTTATGCTGTTTCGTCCGGAACAGGAACAACCGGAAGTAAAGGTCACAATTCCGGTCGCCAAACCTTATATCGTCAAAACAACGACAAAGGTTGCCAAATCAGATTCCGTCACAATTGTTCCAAGGAAGAAAAATAAGAAATTATGGAGAAGACTGGTAGAGGCTGTTTCCAATAAAACTGCGGACAGCAGCGAGGTCAAAATTGCAGCTTTGCACACCACTACGACTTTTGCGGATTCTCTTGCATTAAATTCAAAAAAACGGGAAGTGATAAGTGTCTCGGTGCATGACAATTCTCTTGCAAAGGCGAGACACGAACTTAACCAGGCAGAACTCGAATTGCTGGTGATCAACAATCGAATTTTTTCTAATCTTCAATCGGCTTTAAAAGCGTTGAAAACGGAAGAAATTAAAGATGTTGAAACGTTGAGAAATTCGATATTGGTCCAGACATCCGACAACATGACGGAGCTCGATCAGTTGTGGTGGGGAAATGTCGCGATTGTGCTGATCCTGACGCTTATGATTCTGTGGAACATTTTGAGACTATATAAAAGCGAAAAGAAGATTCTTGAATACAGTATTTTGACCGTTGAATCGGCCAGGAAAAAAGGAGAATTTTTGTCACATGTGTCGCATGAAATTCGTACTCCTTTAAACTCAATTATTGGATTTTCACGCCAGATCGATTTTGAAAAACCAAAAGAAGATTTGCAAATGAAAATCAATGCGATTAAAAATTCCTCAGACGTACTGCTTATGCTGGTGAACGAGATCCTGGATTTCTCAAAATTTGAAAGTGGTAAAATAAAGCTTGTTGATCATAAGTTTTACCCGCTTGAAATGCTTGAAAATATAACCGGTATGTTGTCCGTGCTGGCTGTAAACAAGGAAATTCTGTTGCATAAGCAATTTGAAATCGACCAAAGTTTAATGCTTAGCGGCGATGATTTTCGCCTGAAACAGGTGGTTATCAATCTTATTACCAATGCAATAAAATTTACCCCGCAGAAAGGCGAAGTTCATATTTGGGCCAGCTTTGATAAGGTTAATGATCATCAGGGAACTTTGAAAATTTCTGTAACCGATTCTGGCGTGGGAATTGAGGATAAAAATTTGAAATTAATTTTTGAAGATTTTACCCAAATTGAATCCGCAGACGAACGGAACAGACAGCAGGGAACGGGTCTTGGATTACCAATTTGTAAGAGAATTGTCGATTTGTTTCAAGGAACTATCGGCGTACAAAGTGAACTTGGGAAAGGCTCTGTTTTTAAAATTGAAATTCCACTAGCTATGGCAGTTGAAAAAATAAAGGCTGAGGAAGACAGTGGCCTGACCGGTATCGGCAAACTTTTGAGAGATAAGAAGGTATTGATGGTTGATGATATCAAAATAAATCTATTGCTGCTGGGTAGAATTATGGATAAAAATGCAATTCGTTATGATCTGGCATCGGATGGAGAAGAAGCGTATCATTTATTCAACACAACGGATTACGACTTGATCATCACGGATGTTCAAATGCCTAAAATGGATGGCCTGCAACTAACAAAACTGGTTAGAAATGATAGTAATCTTTTGAAATCCGGAATCCCGATTATCGGCTATACCGGAAACGTCGCCGACGATGACCGCTCGCATTACCTGCGTATGGGGATGAATGATCTGTTGGGGAAACCGTTTACGGAAAGTGATCTTGTTGAAGTTCTTGAGAAAGTAATTTCATAATTATTTTTATATTCACGCAACTTGTTCTCTCAGTGGAACATCTTCTCAAAAGCCGTGAAAATATAATTAAAATTACTTCTATGCGCAATCGCTCTATTCTGATCATTTTTCTATTTTTTTCAATACTTCATCAGGTCGGTGCCCAAACCGGAACAGGTGTAAAAGGAATTATCAAAACCCAGAAAGGAGAACCTTTGCCATTTGCCGCTATCGTCGTAAAGGGAACTGAAATCAGCACCATTTCGAATGAAGAGGGGAAATATCAGCTCGATCTGAAGCCAGGTTATTACGAAGTTATTTTCCAATACTTAGGTTTTAAAACTGGTCAGAGATCATTAACCATTGAAAATAAAATGGAAACATTTGACCTGACGATGGAAGAACAGGCTTATAATCTGGGCGAAGTCAGGATTGGGAATAAGGGTGAAGATCCCGCATATACGATCATGAGGCGGGCCATCGCGAAAAGTCGTTATCATTTTTTACAGGTCGAAAGTTACACGGCCAAAGCGTATTCAAAATCGTCTTTCGTCATCACAGACTTACCGCTTGAATTTCTTTACAAAAAAGAATTGAAGGAAATTGAAAAAGAATCAAACTTCAAAAAAGGCGTTCCGATATTAAATGAAAGCGTTTCGGAAGTAACTTTTCGTCAGCCAAATTCCTACAAACAGCGTGTTATTGCAGCCCGAAACAGCCAGGATAATAATTTCGCAAATGCTAATCAATATTTCCTGACGAGTTTTTATCAGCCCGAAGTTGTGAAAGCAGTTTCGCCATTATCGCCGCGCGCTTTTGCTTATTATAAGTTTGAATATGAAGGAAGTTTCCGGGAAAATGGTGTTGAGATTAACAAAATAAAAGTCACGCCGCGTTCCTATGGCGAAGGCGTTTACAAGGGAACAATTTATATCACGGAAAATCTTTGGAGTATTTATAGCCTGAATCTGCAAACGGTTAATACGGGTTTTAATATTGAAATCAAACAGGTTTATAGTCCTGTACAAGGTGTTTGGATGCCTACAAATCAGCAGTTTCATGTGAATGGCGGGATTTACGGAATCAAAGGAAAAGGAGATCTGGTCATCTCTCAGACTTTTTCAAAGTTGAAAGTTAATCCTGCTTTTCAGGCTGATATTGTTGTGGTTGACGGGAAAAAAGAAAAGGAAGAAGCTAAGAAAGTCGGGCTGTCCAACCGTGAAATTAAAACCCAAAAACTGGAAGAAGTAGTTAGTAAACAGAAAGAATTTTCAGCGAAGAATCTGAAAAAGCTTATGAAGGAATATGAAAAACAGGATCTAAAAAAGAAGGAAGAAAAGGGCGAAGATATTGATCTGAATTTTACCAGAAACGATTCAACTTCTGTTGATTCTATGGCAAACAGAAGAAGTATGGCTTTCTGGGATTCAATCCGCTCCGTGCCGCTGACTATTGCGGAGGTGAAAAGTTATACTCGTTTGGACAGTCTGGTCATTATTAAAGAAGGAACTCAGGAGCAACGCGATAGCCTTAAAGTTTCCAAAGCAGATACGACAAAAAAGAAAAGTGGGGGAGGTTTTGGAAATTCAATTGGTGATATTTTTACCGGTCATACATTCCGTTTGGGCAAGAAAAGTCCGTGGCAGCTGGAATACGTGAGTCCACTTTACGGCTTGCAGGTTAATACAGTTGAAGGTTGGGTTTTGAACGGTGGAGGATTGAAATTGAGGTATAGGAAAGGTGCTCAACCCAAAAAGAATTCGGATGAAATTCATATATCCAACAATGGGGTTAAAAGAATTACGGTACTGGATCAAGGAACATGGACGTTTAGCGGACTGACGCGTTATTCCTTTGCACGGGAAAAATTATTTGCAACGGGAGGTGTGGATTATGCCTGGAAAAGGAATCTGCTTAATTTTTCGGGAGGAAAAACGGTATCGCAATTCAATCCGGAAAATCCGATGCATCCGATTTTGAACAGTTTGACAACTCTATTTCTGGAAAGGAATTTTATCAAAATCTATGAAAAGAATTTCGTTCGTCTTGATTTTAAAACAAACCAAAAAAATGAACATTTCGAGTTAAAAGCGAATGTTGAATATGCGGATCGCCAACCACTTTCGAACCTGGGAAAAACAAATCCATATCGCTGGATTGACTGGAATAAACGTTCTTTTACGTCAAATGATCCCTTTAATTCGGAATTGACAAATGATTCTGAAACGGCTACTGTTAATATGCAGCCACATCAGGCTTTGACTGTTGGTTTATCTGCGTATTACAAACCATGGCAGAAATATAAAATCAGAAAAGGAAAAACTACTTTTTATGACGATGACTCACCTAAACTTTCTGCTACTTACCGGAAAGGAATAAAAAATGCTTTTGGCAGCGACGTCGATTTTGATTTTGTACAGGTCGGAATTTCTCACGGATTTGATATTGGTATTCGCAGCAAGCTAAGTTATAAAGTGGCTGCAGGAGCATTTTTGAATGATAATGCAGTTCAGTTTCCAGATTTTCAACATTTTGCGGGGAATCAGTTTTTCTTCCAATATGGTGATCCGGTCGGGACTTTCAGGATGCTTGATTATTACCGGTACAGTACTTCCAAACGTTTTGTGGAAGCGCACGCATTGGCTGAATTACGCAAGTTTTTACTAACGCAAATTACCTGGTTCAGGGTGTTGGGAATTAAAGAAAATTTCTTCGCACATTATCTCGCAACGCCTGATTCAAACAATTATGGAGAATTGGGTTATGCCCTGGATGTCGGTATCCGCTTCCCGTTCCGTGTTGAAGTAGCCAACAGTTTTGAAGGTTTTAAATACAAACACACCGTTTTCCGGATTGGAACGACTATGAATTTTTCTTTGGGGAAGAAGTAGAAGTTTGATTTTGAAGAATTCGTTTTAATATCATAAAATGAATTCTTCAAAATTTTCTTTATGAATCACTTTAAACTCGCTACCTGGATAAGCATTTGAAAAGGTTTTGGAAAAAGAAGTTTTAGCATTTGGGTTCCATTTGAATTCGTAGGCCTTAAGTTTTCCATCAGAATCTTCTATGTAATCAATTTCAACCTGGTCCTTTGTGCGCCAGTAATAAGAATTCGCCCAAATTCCTTTATAATTTATAAATTTAATACGCTCGGAAATTATAAAATTCTCCCATAGAGCACCTATATCGGTTCTAAGTTCAGGTTGGCTGAAATTGGCTATGAGTGCATTGCGAATTCCATTGTCATAGAAGTAAATCTTTCGACTGCTTTTGAGCTCATTACGGAGGTTTCGGTTAAAAGTACTTAAACGAAATATTACAAAAACCTGCTCTAATAAATTGATGTATTTTTCTACCGTTTTGTTGTCCAACCCGCAAATTTGCCCTAATTCATTATAAGACACCTGCGAGCCCACCTGAAAAGCCAGCGCTTGTAATAACTTAAGAAGTCTGTCTGGTTTTTGGATATTTTCCCACATTAAAATATCCTTATATAAATAACTATCAGTAAGCTGTTTGAGGATTTCTTTTTCAGTACCGGGATGATTAACTATATCCGGGTAATATCCATAGATAAGTCGCTGTGGAAGCAGCCGCTTTTCTTCCAGCAGACCATGCTGCGTGACCATTTCACCAAAAGAAATTGGAAACATTTTATATTCCCATTTGCGACCGGTTAAAGGTTCGTTGACCTTATTTGCCAGTTCAAAAGCAGAACTCCCCGTTGCAATCAGCTGAATATCTTTGATATTATCAGGTATCAATTTTAGTTTCAAACCGATGTCGGAAATTCGTTGTGCTTCATCAATAATAATATTTCGATTATTACCGATGATACTTTTCAGTCGTGAAGAGGTTGTATTTTCGAAAAGAGCTTGTACATCAGGTTCGTCTCCGTTGAGCCAAAGCGTATCACCTGAGTTTTTGAATAAGGTTTTTAACAAAGTTGTTTTTCCAACTTGACGAGCGCCAAGAAGTATAATGGCTTTACCATCGTGCAATTTTGTTTTAATTTGTTCTTCAAGAATCCGCTTGATCATATATCCAATGAAAATTAAATATACAACTTTTTGGGAATGGATTCCTAAAAAGAGTTAACTTTTCAGGAATCCATTCCCAAAAAGTTAACTTTCTATTTACATTTTTTGCACAAACATCGTTTTCAAAACCATCACAGTTCTTTCCACTTTACCTTCAATTTCTTCTACGTCGTCAGTCAAACGAATATTTTTTACAACGGTTCCTCTTTTCAATGTGGTCGACGAACCCTTTACTTTTAAATCCTTAATCAGTTTTACAGAATCGCCTTCTGTAAGCAGCGTTCCATTACCATCTTTAACTTCCATGAATTTTTTTTTACTATTCGAATATTGCTCAATCTGCCGCAAAGGTAGAGAAAAGGACTAAGATTGATGGGTTTAGCTTTATTGTTAGGCAAAAACTGACGAAGATCATAAGTCGTAAAAACGCAAAAAAGCTGCTCCCGGATTGGGAACAGCTTTTTATCAAGACCTAAAATATTAAGCGTCTAGTGCTTCACGAAGTTCTTTCGCCGCTGCCGCCGGATCAGCCGCGCCATAAATAGCAGCACCTGCGACGGCAACTTTAACGCCGGAAGCTTTCACCGCAGCGATATTGCTCAACTTAACGCCACCAGCGATTGAAACCGGAACGCCTGCACGAGAAGCTTCGTCAATCAAAACCTGGATAGAATATCCTGGCTGCGCTTGTTCGTCCAAACCTGCGTGTAATTCAACAAATTCAACGCCCAAAGCGATAACTTCCTGAGCACGTTTCACGCGATCCAAAACGCCGATTGTATCTACTACAACGCCTTTCCCATGTTTCTTAGCAGATTTTACCGCGCCGATAATCGTTGCGTCACCTGTTGCTCCAAGGATTGTGATCAAGTCTGCCCCTGCGCCAAAAGCCATATCTGCTTCCAGTTCACCTGCGTCAGCTGTTTTGAAATCAGCGAAAACCAGTTTGTCCGGAAATGCTTTTTTCATCGCTGTAATCACGGCCAAACCTTCACTTTTGATCAAAGGTGTACCCAATTCAATGATATCAATATAAGGAGCAACCTTTGTTGCCAGTGCAATTGCGTCTTCTGTTGTTAATAAGTCTATTGCGACTTGTAATTTAACCATGATTGTATTGATTATTTAATGTAAGTTGTTGGTATTCAATGTAATATTATTCCAGATTGGCATGGCGTTTCCAAAGTTCTTCCGCCGCTGTTCCGTCCAGTTTCCATAAAGTCTGGATCACAGCGTCGGTGAGAAGTAATACAGATTGTTCGAATAAACTTCCTGCATATTGCTTGGAAATACTGCCGCCGTGATCTTGTTTTTGAGCAGCCGGAAGAATAGCCACATGGCTTGATAAGTTGGCCAATTGTGAATCCAGTGTTGTTGAAATCGTAATGACTTTCGCATGTGCCGAAACTGCTTTTTCTGCTGCTTTGACAATACTGCTGGTTGTACCTGAACCCGATCCAGCGATTAGCAAATCGTTTTTTCTGATCGCAGGCGTTGTCGTTTCGCCTACTACAAAAACCGTAAAACCCAAATGCATTAACCGCATCGCCGCTGCTTTTAAGGTTAATCCCGTTCTTCCTGCACCGACAATAAAAATCCGTTCAGCATTTTGAATAAAAGGAACCATATCGGCGATCTGACCAAAATCAATCTGATTTGCCAGCTTCTGATTTTCTTCCAGAATCATAGTCAGATTCGATCGAATATCAGTTGCTAAATCAATATTTATAGCTGTACTCATTGTTCAATTTTACTTTTCACTAAATGATAGTAATAAATCCTCTTTCATTATGTTAAAGAAAATCCTGTAAATCAAGGTCACAAAAGTACCTGCGATAAGTTGCGAAGACGTTATACAATCAGCGCGATATGTTGGACTATTTGCTAACGAATGATTTATCGATTGTAGAATTTGCTAATTTTGGTGTCTAATTCGGAATATGGTATCAAAGGATGAGAATTCCGAAGACGAGTAAAGTTGAAAGAAATGGAAGAAACCAAGCTAAGCGTTGAATTAAATAAAACGCTGATCTATATAAGAAATCTGGACAATTGTCCGCCAAGTTATCTCAATGATCCCAGCAGAAAGGAATTCTTTGAGATCGTTTGGCTTAAAAATGAAAACGCCCTTCACACAGTAAAAGGGGATGAATTATTAAAGGGAGACTGGATTTATCTGATTCCTCCTTACCGCGTACATCAGCTTAACAAAGCAGGCAAAAAGGGTATTTTGTTATCCTTCAAAAGAGATATTCTGGATGACGATGTAAAAGAATTTTTGCTGGATGTTTTCAAGATTTTCAACATTCAGGGAGAGTTTTCCTGTCTGCAGATCAGTGATGAAACGGCTGAGCAATTGGGAAAAGTGTATCAACTACTGGAAGAAGAATATCAGCGGGAAAATAATAGCCTTGTGATTATTAAAGCATTGTTGAAAGTATTTTTGCTTCAACTGGTTCGTATTAAAGAGCATAATTTTACCGTGCAGGATATTAACCAAAAACGGGTTTATGAATTTATGGTACTGCTTGAAATGAATTATCAGCAGGTAAGAAATACAGATTTTTATGCAGGGAAACTGGGGATCAGCTCGAAACGTTTAAATCAGATTTTAAAAGAAAAGTTGGATAAAACGGGCATGCAGTTAATTCACGACAGAATTATTTTAGAAGCAAAACGCCAGATTATCCATAGCGAAAATACAATTAAAGAAATTTCTTATGATCTGGGTTTTACGGACCGACCTTATTTCAGCCGCTTTTTTAAACAACATACAGGTTTGTCACCGGAACAATTTCAGAATGAAGCGAAGGCGCATATCGTTACCAAATTCAATACTTTATTCTGAGCAGCTACACATTACCTCTCAGAATAATTTTATCCGGCGTGGGATATTCCAGAAGTTTAGTGAAATCAACTTTCCAAAAATCAAGATCCAGTAAATGACCCTTCTCGTCTTTGGTTAACGTGATAACAACCGGAGTTTCGTCAGAATCGACATATTCAACCTGTATTAAGTCGCCGACGTAAGCGGAAACATCACCACCCAGACTGATACTTCCCATTTTTCCATCTTCATACTCGTCCACATATTCATCAACGGGATATTCTTCCGGATTTAGATTTAATTCTTTCAACAGAAATTCAATCAAATCTTTCTCATTCTGCCGGATTATTCTCTTCTCTCTCATTTTGCAATTTCAATATCAGGCTAACTTTTTATCCTTGTTTCTCCACTGTTCTGCTTTCTTCCCAACAAACCAGAAAGAGACCGCAAGTATAGCAAAGAAAATCCCTTTGTTGGTCCGGTCCCAGAAATATTCGAAGTAGCGGGTATAAATATTCAGTAGAAAAAATATAAGACAAGTATCTCTTAAAACATCATTTTTGACCTGAAACGCATAAGCGGTAAGTGCTCCCAAAACGACCGTATAACCAACAGCCCAATACCAAAGTGTTCCCTGTCGAATGACCGTCCAACGGCTCAGATCATCATAATTTCCAAAAATGGAAAGTGTCCAGGCAGCCAGAAGAAAAAGGAACAGACCGATGGAATAGGTGACCGGCGTAAAGGATTTGAGTAAACTTATTTTATCAACAACCCATGAAAGTGACCAGATGACAAATCCGAAAATAGTCATGTTTAACGGATAATTCATTCCTGCAAAACGCCAGTTGCCGCCTGTCCAAAAGTATGTCTGTGCACCCCACCAACCTGCAATTGTCAAAAGCATAACCGTCCATAAAAGCTGAGAATTCAGGTAAGCTGCGCTGATGAAATAAGCGACGGCTGCTATCAATAATGGTCTGGCATAATTGCCTTCGAAATAAGCGAAACTACGTGTCCAATATGCAATGGCGATGGCTACGCTTAAAATAATGGTGATTGTATATGTTTCGTTGCTGGCCTTTGCGGTCGGGTATTTTAGTTTCCTTCTTTTTGCTAAAACAATGAAAGCGACGGCTAAAAATGAAAATCCTATTCCGACAATGGTTTCTGAAAAACCCCATTTATTGCGCAACAATTCAATCCACTTTTCATCAATAACCAACGCGCCAAAAGCCAACAAACCGCAGGAGACCGCTGAAATAAAGGCATACCAGGTTATCGTATCCACGTTGGAATTACGAAGCTGATAGCTGTTGCGTAAATTCTCCGCAAGTTCCGGCGTGATCTTATTTGTTTCCTGCCAGAACTGAATTGCGTTGTTGAGAATAGTTGCGTCTTTCTTTTCTAATTCCATTAGTTGGTGATGAGGTTTACTTCAAAGCGTATTGTTCTTATTGAAATAGTGTTTTCAAATATACCTTTTTTAATTTTTTATTATCAATATCGTGCCTGTTGGAATGGGTTTGGTTTTATCTGAAATGGGATGGGTTGAAATAAAAAGAGAAGTCAACTTTTCAAAAGTTGACTTCTCTTGGGTACGCTCTTGACACAGTTAACGAAATGTTTATACACTTAGTTATTGAATAACAGTTTTTCAAGATATAGTTTGGATATTTCTAAATGATCCGCGATACTTTTAAGTATTTTATTAACAGTTCCTTCTCTCAAAGGTTTGTGATTTGGAATGGTTTCTGAATGAGCTCCATTCCGATTTGTTCTAATTCTTATGTGGCTTCCATTCTGGCGGACAGCGACATATCCAAATTGAGCAAGCCTTTTAATAAGGTCTTGCCCTGTTAAATTTTTAGGGATCATTATGTAGTGTGTGTAAATTCGAAGAAAATTCTAAATAACAAATACTTCGTCCTTTATAAAATGAAGGCGTACAGTTTTTGGCATATCCTCGGAATTCTCAAAGTGACATTCCAAAGCCTCCCTAATCATAGATTTAAGTTCTTCGATATTATCTCCCTCAGTTATAATTTGCTCATTATCATTAACTTTGGCTTCTGCAACAAAGCCCCCATCTTCTTCCTGTTCAACTATAAAAACTATTTCCTGCATATTTCTCATGTGTGAATGTATAATCAAATATACATTTTTAATGGCTTACTTTCAATAGTGTTGTTTGGCGGGACGCTATGCGATTTTATAGTAAGGGAAGAGCTGCAAATAAAATGAGGCTGTATCAAAAGTCTAATCTTCGATTTATAAGCGAAATTTTGTTTTGCTCAGTACAGGCTACGATTATTCCCCGTGCTTTGTGGTATAACAAAATTATCTGGCACTTGGGTTTTTACCACAAAGATTCACTAAGTTTTACACGAAGGGCACTAAGTGTAAAAAATATCACGTTGTATTTCCATTATTCTCGGAAAAATTAAAATACAAAGACAACCTTTGTACCTCTTTGTGTAAAACCGCGCGGCGTCCGCTTTGGGCGCTTTGTGTTTATTTTTTACCGCAGCACACATAGTTTTATTCAGAAACACCGAGCCAAATGTTATGTTATCAGATGTAATTTACTTTTTGATACAGCCTCTCGGGTATGCTCAAATATTTAAACCATCTATTTCAACCCAGACAAAAATTCAACAACATCCCGAACTTCTCTTTTGGACATAATTGAACCCATCGGAGGCATACTGGAAGGAACATTATCACGTTTTGCAATTCTTGCTACTGGTATTTTCAAAGGCTCAGCTTCGGAAGTTTTTAGTACCAGCTCATGCGTGTTTTCTTCCATAAGAATCCCCGCGGCTGTTTGTCCGTCTTTCAACGTTAACACCACCATTCCAAATCCAGGAGATAATCTTGCACTTGGCTCGATTAACGCTTGCAGGATTTGTTCTCTTGTCAGGGTTGAACCAATTTTGGAAAGTGATGGTCCAACTGCACCGCCTTGTCCACCGACGGAATGACAACGCGTACATTCAGCTTGTGAGCTCGTCATGAAATATCTGCGTCCCAGCATTGCATTTCCACCATAAAGTGATTCCTGATAATCTGCAACGGTTGTTCCGGTAGAGCGCATGGGAGCCATTTTGGCAATTAATATGCTTGATTTTGTAGAATCAACAGCTTCGCCAAGATCCAGCGCCAAAGTGTTTGGTAAATCTTTCGATGCCATTTTACTGATCAAGCCATCAAAAATTGTTTCGGTTTTGGCAACTGGTAATCCACCTAAAACGCGTAACATTTGCTGTTGCTCCTTGATACTTCCTTTCTCAAAAATCGTCTTGGAAATATCTGAAAGTGTTTCTTTTGACATGTTTACGCTGCTCACCAAAGCCAAAGCGGAGGTGCGGACGTCAGCATCCGGATCGGTCATACCTTTTTTCATAACCGTTTCCATTTCTGAATATTTCAGATCATGCAAAGCAGTTAACATAGCCGCTCTTACTTTTGGATCCTTGTTATTATCAAGGATTTTAGCCAGCGTGGCATTGTTATCAGAAATTCCCAGTTGACTTACCATTTGAGATGTTGCGATCAGAATGGCGGCATCGTCCTCTTGTAATAAAGTACTGATCTGAGGTTTTATTTTTGACTTTACAATTTCAGGATTTCTGGTAATTACTCCCCGGTAACGACCGTCAACACGATCCAGCACCGATGGATTGGCCCAACTTCCCAATGTCGCCAATGCTTCTGCTCTCAATTCGTTACTAACGTCTTTTCTTTTTGCAAAAGCAATCAGATTATCCAATTGCTCATCACCGCCCACGCGTAACGATGCGTTGATAGCGCGACGTAACAAAGGCTCCGAAGTAAATCTTTTCTCTTTCAAAATTGCTGCCAAAGCAGGTAAAGCCGGTTCGATAGACAAATCATCATTGATCGCACGAGCAGCTTCGGTTACAATATATTCGTCTTTATCTTGTAAAAACAAACTTACTTTATCGCTGCTCAACCGGCGTAGTACCAGAACCGCAGCAATGCGAAGAGATTTGTCAGGATTGTTAGCTAAGGCAACAATTGGTTCCACTTCGCCGATACGGGAAAGCGCCAAAACTGCCGCATGTCTCAAATAAAGATCTTCGTCTTTATTCGTTTTGATCATGTCAAGCAAGGCCGTAACCGCTTGTTTTTCCTTGATGCGGCCTAATGCATGTGCGCCGAAAAACTTAACACGGGGATTTTTGTCTGTTAACAAAGGAATTAATAACGGACCAGCTTCTGCAATTTTTGCATCGCCCAAAACTTTTGCAGCTTGGGCAACTATTTCTGAGTCTGAGTCTTTTAATAACGTAAATAAGGTATTAGCATACGCTTTGTCCTGCCTGGCTAATTGCCCAATGCCCCAGATTCCATGAATGCGTGCCAATTGACTTCCGGTTGCTGTAATCGCTTTGTTTAATTCCACAGCGCCTTTTGCACCACGCGAAGCTAATTCAAACTGTGCTTTCAAACGGATACGCATGTCCTGATTGGAAAGCAAAGTGTATAACATCGACTCGGGCTGTTTGGTATAATCCAGCTGCATCAAACGTTTTGTTTCAAGTCTTAATGCTTTCAGATCGTTTTTGCTGTCCGTCACATCCAGTCTCCAAACACGACCGTAGTTTTTGGTATCCCAGCCATTGATCCAGTCAGCCACGTAAAGTGCGCCATCCGGACCGAAGCGAATACCGGTTGGCAGAATACCATTCAGAATATTTTTTTCTCCGTCCAAAACGAATGAAGCACCTTTTGGTTTTAAGCCAAACGACCAGATTGGCGAACGAGCCGGGTTGCCGACAAATTCAACCAGGAAAAACTTGTTTTTCCATTCCGATCCCAAAGCTGTTCCCGGATTGTACTGCATTCCCGTTGGACCGTTGTGGAAATTCTGGATGGGAGGGATGATGTAAGCCGCCTGACCTTCCCAATGCGGAACGTATAACTTTTCATCCATCCAGACTTTATAGCTGTTGTTCTTTGGATCAGTATATTTTCCGTACTGCCAGTTGGAGCGCCAGCCAGCGTCAGAACCTTCAACCACGTGAACCAGACGTTCGCTTTCGCCAGGGTGGTCGCCGTCGTTATCAGAACTTATCAGGTTACCATATTCGTCAAAAACAAACTCATGCGTATTTCTCAAACCGCCTGCAAATACTTCGAAATCAGTTCCGTCCGGATTTGATCTTGCGATAATTCCTTCATTAGGACGTTTGAAATTCTCGCCTTCTTTGGTTGTAATGTTGGCTCCTATATCGCCAATGTTCCAATAGATTTTCCCATCCGGTCCTTCAATCGGATTCGACATACCGTGACCGCCAAATCCAATATGTACACCATAACCATGACTGATGGATGTTTTCTGATCCAAAATTCCATCACCATTGGTATCTTTCAGTCTCCATACATCCGGAGCAATAGCTATAAAAGTATCCTGTGCCCGAACCAGCAAACCTCCGGCTACGTCAGAAACTTCTTCAAAAAAATCGCTCAAAATCCGCATGGAAACGTCGGCGATACCGTCATTGTCGGTGTCTTCCAAACGCCATACTTCATCTTTTTCAACGGTAAGATCTTTCCAGTCGTGGGAACCATCGCCGTTCAAATCTTTAAGCCATTCGTTCTCCTTACTTTTTGCAGGATCAAATGTGCTGCGTAAAAACGCGCGACGATCTTCAACGGATTGTAGAGCAATTGAAGGCGTCATCCAGTTACGGTGACCGCGAATATCAAACTCTGAGTTTTTTTGTCTGTTCGTTCTGTTAAGATAAACCCTTCCCTTATCATCAATGGAAATGGCAACCGGATCAGGAGCCAGGGAATCTGATGCCCAAAGGTCAAGTTTTAATCCGTCAGCCAGTTTAATAACCGTATTATCCCGGATTTCCTTGGCTCGTGCTTTTCCAGTGGCGGCATCTTCCTTAATCACCATCGGTTTGCTGGAAATTTTGGTGGTTGAAGGAGTCATTTTCATACAGGAAACGACCACAATTGCAGTAAATGCCAGTATCGGAAGTGGTTTTCGTAAAAAGTTTTTAGGGGTCATCAGGTTGAATAACTGTTTGGTATGGAATGACGTCTTAGCCTTAAAAGACTAAATGTATATCGAAAAAGAGTTAAGAGGAAGAAATTCATATTTTTTACTGCTAAAAATCATTTAAACGCAGAGTTAGCGGAGTTTTTCGCAGAGTACGGTGAGTTTTTTTTAACTAATAAAATGAAACTCTCTAAACTCAGCGTATAACTCCCCAAACTCTGCGTTTAAAAATTAACTATTTTTGCGGAAATTAAATCGTTTAAGACATTGGCCTGGTATCATACATATTTTGAAGGTTTGCCGCAGAAGGCATGGAAGTTAAATCAGGACGAAGAATATACAGAATTTGAGGTCGATTTTTTACGTGATACGCTTGATTTAAAAGAGGGAAACAAAGTCCTGGATGTGATGGCTGGCTACGGTCGCCATGCTTTGCCGCTTGCCGATCAGGGAATGGAGCTTACCTGCGTTGATTTATCGACAGAATATTGTGAGGAATTACAAAAGATATCCGAGCAGGAAAATTTGCCTGTGGATGTGATTTGTGAAGATATTCTGGCGGTTGCATTTGGGGCCGGATCATTTGATGCTGCTTACTGTTTTGGAAATAGTTTCAGCTTTTTCCCTCGGGAGGATATGCAGAAATTTTTGCAAAAGATTTCTGATCTGTTAATTCCGGGAGGCCAGTTTGCTATTCATACAGAGAATCTTGCGGAAAGTATTTTCCCTAATTATCAGATTAGGAACTGGATGCCGGTTGAAGGAGATATCGTTTATCTTGCTCAAAATGAATATTTTCCCGAAGAAGGTTATATCGAAGCTGAGCAGACATTTATTTCAGGAACAGAAAAAGTTACTCATATTGTTCGCCAGCATATTTACACTCTGGCAGAGCTTGGTTTTATGTTCCAATCTGCCGGACTAAAAGTCGTTGGCGCTTTTGGAAATCTGGAAGCGGATCCTTTTATGTTAGGTGATGAACAGCTTTATCTGGTTGCCCGAAAATTTTAAAAATCAATGCGGGAGTCTGGAACGTAATAAACCATAAGTCCAGGTTCCTGCAATGGCGCTCAAAAGCGTAATTATTACAACCAGAAATCCACTTCCAATTTGTGCAAATAATGGCCCGGGACAAGCACCCGTAATTGCCCAGCCTAAGCCAAACAAAAATCCTCCGTAAATTTGTCCTTTGTTAAATTGTTTTGGAGGAATACTTACTTCTTCACCGCTGATAGTTTTGATATTAAATCGTTTAATGATTTGTAAAGAAATCAAACCCACTGCAACAGCCGATCCGATTACGCCATACATGTGGAAGGAATCTAACCGGAACATTTCCTGAATCCTGAACCAGGAAACGATTTCGGCTTTTACAAAAACGATTCCGAAAAATACACCGACGATCAGGTATTTTAAATTGCCGGTAAAACTTTCCGTTTTCGACTGCTGATTTGTACCGTCAAAACTATCCTCATTTTTATCTAAAAGCTCAATTTCCGAAGCAGAGCTATTTTTAATTGTTGCCATAAGTGGTAAATTAATTTCGTTGGTAAATATTTATCTGACCATGTCTAACAACCAGGGCAGCAAAATCCAGGTTGAAAAGAAGCCGCCAACCATAAAAAATATCGTGGCCACCAGTGAAGGCCATTGCAAATTGGCAAGTCCCATAATAGCATGTCCGGATGTGCAGCCACCTGCGTAACGGGTTCCAAATCCAACCAGAAATCCTCCTAAAACGAAGAAAATAAGTCCTTTTAAAGAGAGGATATTTTCAACAGAGAAGATATCAGCAGGCATTAAACCTGAAAAATCGGTAATGCCCAATTGCGTTAAACTGGCTTTTGTAGATTCCGCAACAATCAGAGAATCGGGATTTGTAAGGAGATAAGTAGCAACAAAACCACCCAATGTTATTCCTGCTACGAAGAATAAATTCCAGGCTTCCTTTTTCCAGTCATATTTGAAAAAAGAAATATTTGCCGGAATAACGGCGGCACAGATATGGCGCAAAGAAGAGGAAATACCGAAAGATTTATTGCCTAGTAAAAGCAAAACGGGAACTGTAAAACCAATAATCGGACCGGCAACGTACCAGGGCCAGGGTTTGCGGATGAGTTCGAAGATTTCCATATAAATGTTGTATGATGTTAATACCTTTTCTTGTTTTCGAGATTTAATCAAACCTACATATTAACAGGAGGCTCCTATGGGAGCCGGACATGTATTTTCGTCTTGGATACTATAAACAGGAAGCCCTTACCGGGCTGAATTTATAGAAATTTCTTAGTAATCAGCCCGATACGGGCTTCCTGTTTATAGAAATTATGGTTGAATAAGGATTGTCCGGCTCCTTAGGAGCCTCCTGTTCTGGCTACGAATTTGTTGAAACTCAATAATGTCAAAACTAATGCATAACCACTTTCGTCTTCTGAATCGCTCCAAAACCACCTTCAATATTCACCACATCATCAAATCCTCTCGATTTTAAAATGGAAGCAGCAATCATGGAACGGTAACCACCTGCACAATGCACGTAAAGTGTTTCATTTTTTGATAACGTTGTCATACTTTCATTGATCGTATCCAAAGGAATATTTTCTGCTCCATCAACATGTCCGGCTTCAAATTCATCCGGTTTTCTTACATCAACGACTTTAATATTTCCTTGTTTATATTGTTTTGCAAATTCTTCAGCAGGAAGTGACGTGATCGTATCAACTTCTTTTCCTGATTTTTGCCAAACATCAAATCCGCCATTTAAATAACCGATTGCGTAGTCATAACCAACTCTTGCCAGGCGTGTTACCACTTCTTCTTCACGCCCCGGATCGGTTACCAATAATATATTTTGCTTCAAATCCGGAATAAGCGCGCCAACCCAGGGAGCAAATCCACCGTCAATTCCGATGTTTATGGAATTTGGTATAAAACCCTTTGCAAAATCCTCCGGTTTTCGGGTATCCAAAATTAAGGCGCCGGTTTGATTGGCTTTTGTTTCAAATGCTTCCGGTGATAATGCGTGATCGCCTCGTTCCAAAACATCATCAATACTTTCATAACCATCGCGGTTCATTTTTACATTTTCCGGGAAATATTGAGGAGGTTCAGTTAATCCTGCTGTCACCTCTTTGATGAATTCCGCCTTCGTCATATCCGCACGAAGCGCATAATTGAATCTTTTCTGATTTCCCAGAGAATCGCTGGTTTCCTTACTCATACTTTTTCCACAAGCCGAACCAGCGCCGTGAGCCGGATAAACGGTTATGTCGTCAGGCAAAGTCATTATTTTTGAACGCAAACTATCGAACAGAATTCCGGCAAGATCGTCTCTTGTAATATCCCCATTCTGCGCCAGATCCGGCCTCCCTACATCACCGATAAAAAGGGTGTCACCACTAAAAAGTGCTATTTCTTTTCCGTTTTGGTCAGATAATAAATAACAGGAAGATTCCATCGTATGGCCCGGCGTATGCAGGACTTTTATCGTTATATCTCCTAATTTGAAGACTTCACTATCCACTGCAATATGCGCTTTAAAACCTGTGTTTGCCTTTGGCCCGTAAACAATTTCTGCTCCGGTTTTTTCTGCCAAATCAATATGGCCAGACACAAAATCGGCGTGAAAGTGAGTTTCAAAAACGTATTTAATCTTCACATTTGCCTTGGCCGCTTTTTCAATATAAGGCGCTACTTCACGCAAAGGATCAATTACTGCCGCTTCGCCATTGGAAGAAATAAAATAAGCTCCCTGAGCCAGACAGCCAGTATATATTTGTTCGATCTTCATCATAATAGTTCTGTTTTAAGGAAATCCTGATTAGAATCCCTCCTGGTTGTTTTTTACTAATACTCAAAATTCGAATAAAAGTTGATAGGAGTGGGTGATATTAGTCACATTGGAATGAAAAAATCCCGGACTTTACCACCTTAAAAAAGTAACTCTCTCAGGATAATATAAATTCCAATACAAAGGACAAACCATCCAAAGGAATTCTTCAGAGTAGCTGCAGAAAACTTTATGGACAAATAATTTCCGGCAAAAAAGCCAGAAACGGATAATGTAGTTATTTTTAATAGTAGGTTCCAGTCTGGATTTGCTGTAGATAATCCTGCAAAAAATCCGATCATGGATTGCACTCCAATAATGAGCAGGGATGTGCCAATGGCCTTTTTCATTGGAATCTTGTTCAATATGGTCAGTAAAGGAATAATCAGAAATCCTCCGCCTGCACCTGAAATTCCGGAAATCGTACCAACAGAAATTGCCTCGCAAAAAATTAATCCTAAATGTTTTTGCGGGTCACTTTTTATATTTTTCTCAACTTTTTCTTTTCTGAAAATCATTAATAAAGAAGCCGCGATCATGACGATCGCAAAAAATAACATGATCATTAACCGTCTTAAAATGATTACCGAATTAAATAAAATAATCTCTTCCGGAATCGCAGGCAGAATTACTTTTCTTGCAAAAATTACTGCCATAGCAGAAGGAATACCAAAAAGCAAAGCCATTTTAAAATCAATGGATTTTTCCCGATGCAAAGGAATAACACCAATCAAACTGGTAATGCCGACGATGAACAAAGAATATTCCGTTGCGTTTAACGGACTTACTGAGAATAAATAAACCAGAATCGGAACTGTCAGAATGGATCCTCCTCCTCCAATCATTCCTAACGATAAGCCTGCCAATATAGATGCCAGATAGCCAATAATCTCCATTTTTATTTCAATGATTTTGACAAATCTCGGCAGAGAAACGGTGTAAGTCTGTGACAAATATCACTGGCATAATTAATTTAACCATAAAATCGAATTTCTGTTGAGCTTAACCTTTTTATCAAGCTCCATTTTTTTTAATAAACGTGAAATAACCTCACGTGAAGAATTTAGATCCTGTGCAATTTCCTGATGTGTGATAGTAAGTTCGTTGCTTCCTTTTTGTTTAACCTGATTTTCGAGATAAAATTCCAGGCGCTCATCCATTCCTTTGAAAATGACATGGTCAAGCAAAAGCAGTAATTCATCAAACCGGTCGCGGTAGTTTTCCAAAACAAAATAATACCAGCTTTTGTAATTTTTCATCAGGTCATCAATGACAGGCACAGGAATCAAAATGGCCACTGTATCTTCAACGGCTTTGCCCAGAACCTGGCTTGTTTCCTGTTTTGCAGCACAAATGATGGATAAAGCACAAGCTTGTCCGGGATTTAGATGATAGATAAAAGCCTCTTCTCCATCCTCACCTTCACGATAAAGTTTAATAAGACCTTCTGCGATTAGTACCGTATGTTTAAAATATTGCCCCTGACGCATGATCAATTCCCCGGCGGGAAAATGTTTCAAAAGAGCAACTTCTTCAATTTTTTCTTTTAAAGCAGGTTCAAAAAAAGAGAAATGGGTATCGATGTATTGACGGATTTTTAAAGAATCTGAGGACATAGAAAATTGTTATATTGTTACTTCGGCAGTCGGCTATCAGCTTTCAGATGGTTTGCGCAGAAACTCAATGTTCATAAACCAGTTCAGGTATTCAACTGAATGATTAATAACTTTGTTCAATTTCATGATCTGAAAGCCGAAAGCCGGGGTTATATTTTCACCGTTTTCCATTTTCCCATTCTAAACCGCCAGATTCCCAGCAAAGCCAGAATAGATTCGGCAACGGGTACTGAAATAAATACGCCGATGGGACCGAGTGCAAAAAATATGGAAAGGAGATAAGCCAACGGAATTTCAATCAGCCAGAAACAGATCAGGTTTAAGATGGTTGGTGTTTTGGTATCGCCTGCACCGTTTAGTGATTGGATGATGACCATTCCGTAAGCATAAAAACCATAACCAAGACATAAAACCCGCAAAGCCAGTTTTCCGGTATGGATCACTTCAACATTTGGGCTGAACCAGCCAATGATTGTTTCGGCTCCTGCAAACATGAAAACGGAAAGTCCGACGAGGAAAAATAAATTATAAGATGCGCATTTCCATACTGATATTTCTGCACGTTCAGGTTTTTCTGCACCCAGGTTTTGTCCAACCAAAGTCGCAGCGGCATTGGCCAAACCCCAAGCCGGTAATAGGGTAAACATGATCACGCGAATTGCAATGGTGTAACCAGCCACGACATCGCTGCCAAATTCCGCCAGAATTCTGGTGAGGAAAATCCAGCTTGCGGAAGATACCAAAAACTGCCCTGTTCCGCCAGCGGCTACCTTTACCATACTAACTATTGTTTCTTTGTGCGGTTTCAAATCGGCCCAGGCAAATGCCAGCGCTTTGTTGACGCGGGTTAAAGAATATAATTGATAACCAACACCAATCGAACGGCCCAATGCGGTAGCAATGGCGGCACCTGCAACACCGAAAGCAGGAATAATTCCAAAGCCAAAGATCAGCGTCGGCCCTAAGATCATGTTTAATCCATTTGCGATGATCAACGAACGCATCGCAGTTGCAGCTGCACCGGCTCCACGCAAAGCACCACTTAGCGAATAAAGTAAAATGACAACTGGTGCACTGAGGAACTGGATTTGTGCAAAAATCGTCCCGGTTTCAATCACCTTTGGATCTGCTCCCATAATGCTTAATACATCACCGGCAAAAATAAAACCGGCTACGGCGATTGGTAAGGAAATTCCGAGCGAAATCAGTATAACCTGTCCTATTGCCACGCGCGCCTGTGCCATGTTCCCTTCGCCTATACGTCTGGCAATGGTTGCAGTTGCAGCCGTGCTAAGTCCTATCGCGACAGAATAAACCAGGGTAATGACCGATTCGGTAAGCCCAACGGTTGCTACCGCTTCAATACTTACTTTGGAAACAAAAAATATATCGACAACAGCAAAAAGGGATTCCATGACCATTTCCATGATCATGGGGACAGAAAGAAGGAAAATTGCCCGGTTGATGCTGCCATCCGTAAAACTTTCTTCGGACCCGCTTAAGGCCTGACGAAGTAGTTGAAACCACTTTTTCATGTATAAAAAGTAAAATTCTGATTAATAATAGAATATCCGCGTTTCGGAAACGCAGTATGAAATCCTGTAAAAGGATCAAAAAAGACGGAGTGGTTTAATTAACCGAGGATGAACACCAACATAGGCTTAGAGCGATTTTTCCAAAGATACAAAACTGTTTTTTGAATATTCAAATAAAAAACTGGAATACTATTTGGGGAAGTCGTAACTTCATGCCGTTTGAACCTGAACTTTTGAGGTTCGTAATCCGTTTTCAATTTACCCTTTGAGTAAAAAAAGGGATGCTTTTGCCACTGGGATAGCTCAGGAATGTGTGAAAGCCTGAACAAAAAATGTATCCTGAATGATCGATAAAAGTAAATTATTTTCAACTGCTGTTCAGCAGGAAACAGCTGTGCTGGTAGCTGTAAGTACACAAAAACAAACCACGGCAAAAACAAAAGAATACCTGGAAGAGCTGGACTTTCTGGCGGCGACTCTTGGTGTGAAAACATTGCACAAATTCACCCAGAACCTGGAAAGGGCTGATATTAAAACCTATGTAGGAAAAGGAAAGCTTGAAGAAATAAATACCTTCATTACGGCGAATCCGGTTGACATGGTTATTTTTGATGATGATCTTTCGCCTTCACAAGTACGTAACCTGGAAGTTGTATTTAAAGATATAAAAGTACTTGACAGAAGTCTTCTGATCCTGGATATTTTCGCGATGCGTGCTAAAACGGCACAATCAAAATTGCAGGTCGAACTTGCCCAGTACCAATATATGTACCCACGATTGACCCGGCTTTGGACTCACTTAAGTCGCCAGTCAGGGGCGGGTGTCGGTATGCGTGGTCCTGGTGAAACGGAACTTGAAACGGATAGACGTATTGTAAAAGACAGAATTGCGTTTTTGCAGGAAAAGCTTGAAAAAGTGGATCGCCAAAGCATGACAAGACGTAAGGAACGCGACCGTCTGGTGCGTGTTGCGATTGTGGGCTATACCAACGTGGGAAAATCAACGCTGATGCAGGCATTGTCCAAATCAGATGTTTTTGCAGAAAACAAGCTTTTTGCCACGGTAGATTCTACGGTACGGAAAGTGAATATGGAGAACATTCCTTTTCTTTTGACTGATACAGTCGGTTTTATCAGGAAATTGCCAACAACATTAATTGAGTCCTTTAAATCGACACTGGATGAAGTTCGTGAAGCTGATATTTTGCTGCATGTAGTTGACATTTCACATGAATCTTTTGAAGAACATCTGGAAGTTGTGAACAATACATTGGTGGAAATTGGCGCGGCGGATAAGCAGACGATTCTTGTTTTCAACAAAATTGACTTGTACAAACCAGCACCAAAGGCCGAAGAATGGGATGATGAAGGAAATATGGTTCCCGAAGAAGCTTTCACAGAAAGCGTCCTGGATCAGTTGAAGAAAAGCTACATAGCGCATAAAGCAGATCAGGTTATATTTATTTCTGCTGCCAAAAAGGAAAATATGGAAGAGTTGCGCAATACGCTATTTGCCGCGGTAAAAGCAAAACACTTCGCGATTTATCCAAATTGGCTTGATTTGGGATATTCTGCCGTACAATCAGAAGAATAATCACTTGTAATTGAATCGGATTTTTGCCAATTTTGCACCCCGATTGGTATTCATAGGAATATGGATACCAATTTGTTTGACTGCGTAGTTCAACGGATAGAATAGGAGTTTCCTAAACTCTAGATATGGGTTCGATTCCCGTCGCGGTCACAAAGTGTTTTTAAGTGGATGTAAATCTTAGATTTACATCCACTTTTTTGTTGAGAGACTAAGTATTTATCTTAGGATTTCGGGACTTTTTTAGGCTGTTAGGTTGATGGGTCTGTGGGGACACAGACCAAGGATTAGAAGAGAATAGAACAGCTATTGAAACTAATAAAGGATGAAGAGGCAATGTTTTTCTTTCGGATGAAATGTTTAAAGGGACCAACTCTGAGGATCGTCATAGAGGTGGGTTCTCATTAATTAAACAATTAAAGGATCTTAATGCCTTTGGAATTATTTCAACCCACGATTTGGAGTTAGTAAAATTGGCGGGAAGGTGCCATATTGTTAATAACCGCAGTTTTAATAGCGAGATTCAAGAAGGAGAAATGATTTTTAATTATGGTTTAGCAGAAGGTATATGTAATGACTTTAATGCAAGCGAATTAATGAGGAGAAGTGGGATTAACATTATTTTTACTATGGAAGAAGGGCGGTAACAATCCAAAAAATAATGACTGAATTTGGTTAATGGTTAACCGTAGATGACGTCCCGGTAATATAGCGCAACTCCTTTGGGAAAGTGTAAAGTAAAATCAGGACAACACACATGAAAAAATTGATAAAAATAAAAAAGTAAATGTACGTCGTGACCATGCAAAAGAAAAGATGCAGAAGTACGGCCGGCCAATTAAAAGAACTGGCAAAAAATAAGGAGAACATTCCCCTTATTTTTTGTTCATCATATTCTCTTCCAAAAGTTTAAAGAATTTTTCCCGATACGTTTCTCCCAACGGGACAGCCGTGTTTTTATTTAAGAAAATCTGATTTCCTTCTACATATTCTACTTGGTTTAAAGCAATAATGTACGACCGGTGAATGCGTGTAAAATAACTTTCAGACAAATATTCTTCCACCTCTTTCATCGTTGAAAGAGTTACCAGTCTTCCTGTTTTTGTGTAAATGCTGACGTAATTCCCCAAGCCTTCAATGTATAAAATATCATCAAAGCGGACTTTCATAATTTTGCTGTCGACCTTAATAAATACGTAATCCGAAGCAGTCACCGTCGGTACCGTTGCGACTGTAACGGGCAAAACCGAAGTCTCTTCTTTTGTCGTTAAAGCATCTTTTGCCTTCTGAACCGCTCTCAGGAAACGGTCAAATGGTACTGGTTTCAGTAAATAATCAACGACATCAAGCTCATATCCTTCCAGTGCATATTGACTGTAAGCCGTGGTAAGAATCACCTTGGCTCGCCCACGAAGGAGTTTTATAAATTCCAGACCGGAAAGCTCCGGCATATGGATATCCAGAAAAATAAGGTCAACGGGCTGTGTGTAAATTATTTCCAGTGCCTGAATTGGGTCGAGATAAGCGCCTGTTAATTCAAGAAATGGGGTTTTAGCAATATAATTTGTAAGAACATTGAGTGCTGCTTGTTCATCGTCAATTATCAGACAGCGTAAATTCATATTTTCAAAATTTAAAGAATAATGGTTAGTTCAGAAGCGTAAAATTCCGAATCATTCTGTATGGAAAGTATGTGTTTTCCAGGATATCCAAGCGCCAGCCTTCGTTTAATATTTTCAATTCCAATGCCAGTGGAATCTTCCTTTGGGCCGCTTCTTATTTTATTTTTCACAAAAAATACAAGCTTTTCCGAGTCCACTTTCAAATGGATTTGCAACGGAAATTCCTCCTGGTGCAGTTCTCCATATTTAAAGGCATTCTCAACAAAAGTGATCAAAAGCAACGGCATTATCCTGCGTATCTGTACTTGTCCCTGAACGCTAAAATCAATTTGCAGGTAATTCGAGAAACGGAGCTGGTTAAATTCTATGAAGTTATATAAATGTTCAATCTCGTCGACCAGTGAAACTTTCGCCTCATCGTTATTCTCCTGCAAACCATAACGCATCATTTTAGAAAGAAGCATGGTTGCACGCGCCAAATCATCCGATAGGGACAGGGATTGGGAATATAGAAAATTCAGGCTATTAAACAGAAAATGAGGATTGATCTGATATTTCAGCGATTGTAATCTGGCATCCAAAACCTCTTTTTCCAGCACTTTTTGTTTCAGCATTTCCTTCTGCCTACTTTCGGCCAGGTCCCGAAGGTCTTGCTGGTATTGTTCAGATTTTCTGGCATAACCATAAATAAAACTGATCAGCAAAATCACCAGGTCCCAGGAATTGGCAATACTCGCAACTCTTCCGAAAGCTCTACCCAATTTATATGCCGATGACTTTCCATCGGTTGGTATGGTTTGGAAAACATCAACTCCATTTAAAATAGAAGGCAGCCCAAAACCTTTTGTCAAAAGGAAAAACCAGATGATCTTAACGACGACCAAAATAACCCAAAGCGCCAGACTGCTTAGTAAGGCCAGGACAATCTTATTTTTTATCAATAAGCTGAAACTGGTTTTCAGGTTGATGTAAAAGAATATTACCGATGGTAAAACCATCAATAACGTTGTGCTCCATACAATGGGTTTGCCAGAAAAAATATTTGAAAATATCGTCAGAAAAAGCCAAAGCACCCAGCCCAGTACCAGCCAAACCATGTGTAGCCAGGAAAGGCTATACTTTTCGTTTTTCCACCAGCGGTCAAGTCTGAGCAGCCAGTGATTACGTCTGTGGTAATTTGCTATAATAACGTATAGCAGTAAAGTGAAGGGATTGACAACCATCATACCCATAATATAATCCCTGTTCATGGTAGAATCCCTATGCATGACGGATTTCTTGCCAGTACCCAATACCTCACCAACGTGAGCTGCCGATGCGCTATACTCACTTTCAGAAATGGTAAGTTTTGCCACCAAAAATGAGGAGGCTGAAAATAACAGTACGCCTGCAACAAAAAGTGCCCCGAACTTAATCCTTGAAATATGAAGACGCCGCACAGGAACAAGTACATGATAGGCAAAAAGATAAAGGGCCCAGTTTAAAAGCATGGTAACAGGCAGACCGATCGCATTCCATTGAGAAAAATATCCGGTGTAATCCCAGGCGCTAATTATAATGGCCGCCGTAAGAACGCCGAGGATAACACCTGTTTTGCTATTGGCAGGTAAAAGTTTGTTTATCATTCTATTAAAAATAGTTCGGCTTAAATGTAACATCGGTACTGTTAAGCCCTTAATTTTTATGACCAATACCTCAACTTAAATGACGAAGCCCGAAATCTGATTTAGAATCAGCCTAAACCTACTGCAAACGGCTTTACAGTATACTTTTCATCTTTCGTCATCCGATTAACCAGGTTGGTCACAACAAATTTCAACTGCACTTTTCATCCCACACCTTTGCAATGTCATCACGGACAACGATTCAAACAAATAATTATCATATAAACTTTTCAATCCCTATGAAAACTGCTTTAAAATTCTCTGCTCTGGTTCTTGTTTCTTTCCTTTTTGCCAGCTGTGCAGAAAAAGAAATCAATCCCGAATCTGTTTATTACTACCAATCTCCTGAATCTCCGTCCGGCAAACCAGGCGCAGGTAATGTTTTGGATATCGATTTGAAAATTACAGCACCGAGACACAAGGCCATGATCGGTCAGAATGGAAGTGTAAGTAGAAGTACTGAAAGAACACCAGACGATGAATCAGAGAATACACTAAACCAATAACAACACAGATTCCTCAAATTAAATCATTATCAACTCCCAAAAATTTGCAAATCATGTTATATATTCTATTTGTCATCAGTCTTTGTTTTGTTGTAATGGGTAAAAACTTCTTTTTTAAGATTTCAGATACCAACATATCCAAAACCTTAACCTGGGTGGGATCTCTCGGACTTGGTTTTATCATCGGGACCCAGTTTTATAACCACTTTACGGATTTCCTGTCAGGATATAATGAAGCCCGCAGTATGAAATAGAGGAAATAAATATTCAAGAGAACATGGTTGAAGCGCTAAGCGTTTCAACCATGTTCTTTTTGTAAAAAGAGCCGCATGGTCTTTTACGCGGTCCGCCGCGCGGTATTTTGGAAATGGTAAGGGGGGAACCGTTTATTCTCTCTAGATGAAGCAGGCCAGCTCTTTTATCAGACCGCATCCAGTTCGTCGGAGCATGAAGTACCCTATATAATCGATGGGTTGATGCACAACCGGGTCATCCACTCTGCCGCTCATTCCACGGCACCGGCCGCCCGGAGATACCGGTGGCTTTTCTGAAATCATATTTGCCATTACCGCCTTGCTCTGAATAGCTTTCAGGCCGCGGCTGGCCAAAATACATGAACACAATTACCTTCGATAGACGCGGTCACGACTTACCATGAATTAGGATATCAGGTCAAACCTGACTCAAAAATCAACTTCGAGTTTGTTATAGAGCATTGGGTGGAGATTTTTCATTGAATTAACTAATCAGTTAGTTTTTAAACTAACAAATAAGTTATACATTTAGCCCGTAGTAATTAGGAAAGGACTCAAATTCATTATCTGATCATTCATTCACGTTGGCTATGATACGGAATTACATCACAGTTGCCTGGCGTAATCTGCTGAAATATAAGGCTATTTCGTTCATCATGATTTTTGGATTAGCCTCTGGTATAGCTGCTTTCCTGTTAATTGCCCAGTACGTATTCTCTGAGTTTAGCTATGATGAATTCCATACCAATTCCGGTAACATCTATCGCATCCTACTGGATGATTACAAACAGGGCGTTCTGACCAATAGCAGTGCGGTCAGCTACCACGCTGAAGCTCCGGCCATAAAGGAAACCTTTCCTGAGGTAGAAAATTTCGTTCGGCTCCACCAGGCAGACGGCATGATCAGTTACCGGAAACCTACGGGCGAACTGGTCAGCTATCACGAGAAAAAAGCATTCTATGCCGACTCTTCTTTATTCAATGTATTTTCATTCCCGTTGCTAAAAGGTTCTGCCAATCAGGTGTTACGCCGACCTGAGTCGGTTGTGATTTCAGAAACGATGGCGCAAAAATATTTTGGTCAGGAAAATCCGATTGGCAAAACGCTTCAGTTAAGTACAGATTGGCAGGGAGGTGACTACGTAGTGGAAGGCATATTTGCTGATATTCCGGCAAATAGTCATATCCATTTCGATTTTGTTTTTTCCATCCGGAATCTGCTAAAAAATCAGCAGTTTGCCACTGGTGGCTGGTACTGGACTAATTTTTATACGTATCTGCTCCTGAAACCGGGCACCTCGCCAAAAGTATTGGAGGGCCGACTGTCCGGTATTATCGAAAAGCATATTGGTAAGCAACTGAAGAAATATAAGATCAGACAAACGTTCGTTTTACAACCCCTTCGTGCCATTCACTTATATTCCCAAACGGCCACAGAAGTCGAAGCAAACGGGAAAATTGTTATCGTTTATGTACTCATCCTCATTGCTTTACTGATTCTGGCTATTGGCTGGCTTAATTATATCAACCTATCCGCGGCGAGAGGTATTGAACGGGCAAAAGAAGTAGGACTCCGCAAAGCACTGGGGTCTGAAAAGGGACAATTGATGCAACAGTTTTTTGTTGAATCTCTGGGTATTAATCTGTTATCTGTCTTAATTGGATTTGGTCTTTTTTTACTGGCGCACATCATCTTTAAGGACTGGATTCAGGCTACCAATGGCTTTTCCATGGGTCAGAAACCCCTGTTTTGGATCGTATCCTTAACGGTAGTTTGTCTGGGGTTCTTTCTTTCCGGATTTTATCCCGCTTTTATCCTTTCCTCGTTCAAACCAATTGCCATTTTAAAAGGGTATTTGCCTAAACAAGCCGGTGGCGAATCGTTCCGTAAAACCTTAGTGGTGTTTCAGTTTACAGTTTCAATTTTCCTGATCATTGCCACGCTGGTCATTAATCAGCAGCTTAATTTCATGCAGAAGCAGGATTTAGGGATGAACATCGACCAGAAGCTCATCATTAAAGCCCCCAAATTGTTTCGAACGGATAGCTTTACCAATGACATTCGCTTTTTTAAGGATCGGATGCTAGCACAGACGGGTATACAGCAGATAACGACTTCCTCCGAAGTTCCGGGGCAGGAAATTTTCTGGACGGACGAATTGCAACGGTTCCATGAGGCTGCCGCCGATTATAAACTGTGCAGCATGTTGGCTGTTGACGAAGATTTTATTCCGACGTACAAAATCAAGTTGTTGGCGGGACGAAACTTCAATAAAGACTTAGTACTTGATAACGACGCGGTTATCATAAACAAAAGCGCGTTAAAGGCTTTTGGTTTCGCAACCGCCGAACAGGCACTCAATCAGGAAATTGGCAATGTACTACCCAAAAAGATTATCGGCGTCGTAAATGACTTCCATCAGCAATCCCTTAAAACGTCAAATCGTTCTATTATTTTTCAGCATATTCCCTGGAATAGCAGCTTTCTGACGATTGAGTTACGTAGCAATAATATACGGCAATCAATAGCGGTGCTCCAAAAAGCCTATCAGGAAGCCTTTCCTGGCAATGCGTTTGAGTTCTTTTTCTTAGATGATCATTTTCGGCAACAGTACGAATCGGATGAACGGGTAGCCACTTTGTTCAGTTGGTTCGCACTTGTAGCGATTAGTATTGCCTGTTTAGGTCTTTTGGGGCTAGCCATGTTCACGGCTAAAAATCGCATAAAGGAAATTGGTATTCGAAAAGTGCTCGGAGCCAGCGTTGGAAGTGTTGTCATGTTATTATCCAGGGATTTTCTTAAGCCAGTTGGTCTGGCTATGCTACTAGCGTCCCCCCTTGCCTGGTACGCTATGACTTGGTGGTTACAGGACTTTGCTTATAAAACTGACATCAAGTGGTGGACATTTGTGGCAGCAGGTGGGCTGGCTATAGGAATTGCCCTGGCAACCGTAAGTTTTCAAAGTGTCAAAGCCGCGTTGATGAATCCCGTCAAGAGCTTACGTAGCGAATAAGTTTGGGGTTTCCTTATGTTACCCTCGTTTAGATGGTTAAAGTTCATCACATAAAATGGTGGTTTTGAGAGACTTGATATGAGATCCATTGTTTTAAGAAATTAGCGTTTTGAGAGATGAATCTTTTTTGATGATTGTCAAGTCACCGCGGTCAGTTATTCATATACGCTTCAGCTGCTATAACGCAAAACCGATGTTAATAACACAGGCTTTTGTCGTTGGTTTAGTTTGTCAGTTAAACGTATTGTCCGAAAATTAAAAAGCCACGGATAACTGGTGTGAGGGCACTGAAAAAGCTACTCATTTATGAGTAATCCTTTAAAACGGATCAAGTAGAACCTGTTTTTACTTGATCCGTTTTTTATTTAAAAAAACTCTTAATTGGTTGATTAGGTTATCAATAAATTATCCATGCTTTGAAAATTAAGGAATTTACGGTTACTTTTTGTTTGTGGATACCTACGGGACTAGTTTAATCATTCTCTTCAGATTTACTGTAAAAATTGCCAATGCTCCCTTCATTTGCATATTTGTAATTCCGTAAGATATTGCCCGCCCATAGCCCGTTTTTTAATTAGAATTCCTAAAAGACTTTTTCAGTGCTCTCAACTGGTGTATCTGTGGCTTTTTGAGTTAAGAGTAGTGGTTATTGCTGATTTAGTTTAATGCGCAGTTGGTAGTACCACCGTCAACCAATAATTCCAACCCATTGTTCTTCATATTTTTGGGTGGATGGACTTAAAAGCCATACATACCACCCGAAACCGAAATTTGCTCGCCCGTAATCCAGGCTGCATCATCCGAAGCAAGAAATACGGCAGCTTTCGCAATATCTTCGGGCTGGCCCCTGCGACCAAGCGGGGTATTGGCAATAAACATTTTTTCATACTCACTACCGGCAGTTACACCTGCACTAGTTGCCCCCTCGGTTTCCGTAGCGCCCGGCAAAATCGAGTTGATACGAACGTTTTTTGCGCCCAATTCTTTCGATAAAGAAATGGTTATGGCATCTAATGCTGCTTTAGTTGCAGAGTACAAAGAGACTCCCGCCATCGGCGATTTGCTTGCACCCGAACTAATGTTGATGATATTGCCGCCCTTATCGCCAAACAGTTTTAAAGATGCCTGGATAGTAAGTATAGGACCCAAAACATTGACGTTGAAATGCTGATGAAAAGCTTCTGCCGATGCCTGTTCAACAGGTAAAAATTGCTGATAAACCGCGTTGTTGACCAAAATATCCAACGTGCCGAAAGTCTTCTTTGTTTCTTCAAAAAGCCTGGTTACATCGACTTCATTCGATACATCGGCCTGTACCGCAATGGCTATGCCGCCATTGTCGGTTATCTCCTTAACCACGCTATCTGCGCCTTCTTTACTTGAAGCATAATTTACAACAACCTTTGCGCCTTCGTGGGCCAAGTATTTCGCGATAGATGCACCTATTCCTTTTGAAGCACCGGTAACGATCGCTACTTTGTTTTTTAATTTACTCATTACGTTTATTAATTAGTGGTTGAGCGACAAACTCAGTTTAGTCGCTTTAATTAACCTGTGGTTCTCTTTGTCCACCAGGCAGAATCGCATTGAAATTTGCGATCACGATTCATCAGTCGAATTTGACCAAGTCTTTAAAGATCAGTTGACCCCAGTTTTTTCCGCGCGCCTGCACAAGCAGTCCGCCTTCCGAAAGCCCGCCAAGTTGGACGGGTGAAAAACCGAGATTGTCCGCCAGCGCACTAATCTGCGTTGCTGCGTCGTCATCGTCACTTGCCAGGAACACGACTCGCCTGCCACCCTGTACGGCCGGATCTTGTTCAAGGACGGCAGCGCCCAAATGGTTGAAGCCCTTAACCAGTTTTCCACCCGTAAAGGCCTGCGCGACGACCCTACCGGAAGGCTGCCCTCCCAGCTGCTCAGGGGACACGCCGTAAGCATTGGTCACATCGACGATGGTCTTCCCCTGCCAGGTGGGCAGCGCCTTCGCGACATCCGGGTGCGCGTCAAAACGCACTGCTAAAAAGATGATGTCTGCCTTAACGGCTTCCGTGAGTGTGGTGGGAATAATCGTGGGACCGATTGTGGCCGCATCGGATGCAAAGCGTTCCGGGGCGCGCGTTGTTGCAACGGATACCTCGATGCCTTTGCGGGCAAACGCTTTGGCCAGGGCCTGGCCGATCTTGCCGAAGCCAATTATTGCGTAGCTCCCTTCTTTTTTTTCTGATTTACTCATTTTTTAGCTACTTTTACATTTGTTTCACAAAGGAACTATCAATAGTTTATTTTTGAAACTATAATATTTTATTCTGGTTACTTGTAGGTAACTACAAATTTGAATATGAAAGACGACAGATTTTGCAATTCGAATTGCCCATTTACGAGAGCTATTGGCACCATTGGTAATAAATGGAAGCCGATCATTATAAATGTACTTGGAACCCGTACCCTGCGTTTTGGTCAGTTAGATGCCATCGTACCCCACATTTCAAGGAAAGTACTGACCGAACAGTTAAAAGAGTTGGAAGAAGATGGCTTATTGGAACGATTGGCCTTTAAGGAACTACCACCAAGGGTAGACTATAAGTTGTCTGAAAAAGGCTTAGCTTTTTTGCCAATTTTAGAAAATATAAAAGAATGGAATTTAAAATATGAAGTGGCTCTAATCCCCAAAGAGACTGATTACAAATGGAGTAAACGTCCCACAGACTGCTTGCCCTAAAAGACCGGAACTGGCCTATTACCAGTTATCTAAAGAAGGGGAAACCGGTAGCTGTTTATTACGAAACAGGTTTTGAGAATCTGTCTCATTTTTCTTCTGGTTTTTAAGAAAACGGGTCATGCTCCAACAGACTCATCAAGTGAACCGTAGTGGGGGATTTTACCCTGTTAAGATTTCGTATACAGCAGAAGCCTATGCCGACACGTTAACACCCATCATCTACGCCATGAAGGATTGGGGTTTAACCTATCGCAACAAAATTTCAGCGCAGCGCACTATGCGGGTGTGTTTGGTCGGTCTTTTATAACGTCGATTTCAAGTCCGAGAAAACGGAGGTTTTCGTTTAGTCTTGTTTTAATTCTATCACACCTTAGCTGTTTTTCCCGCTCTTTTGAAATTTCACGATTACTTTCATCTAAAATGACGTTCATTAATCTCTGACAGTTTTAATTTTCAAAATCAGAAACTGTTATGAAATTTTGCGTTCTTAGATATCTTGCCATTCGTTATAATTCTGCAATAGTAATCGTTATATCAATAGTTTTACAACTAACTTAAATTCAACGACAGTGAGAAATTTGTATATTTCAATCAAACGACCATTCATTAAAAAATCCCTCATAGCATTTGCATCAATATGCATCTCATTTGTAAGTTTCAAATGCTCTGACAAAGGAGATAATTTAACAACTATTTATGGCACTGTTACAGATCAAAATGGCAACTCTGTTGATAGTATATATCTACTTGTTAATGGAGCAATATTTACAAGGTATGATGAACTAAAAACAGTCTATACCGATTCTGCTGGGAAATATGAGTTATTGGTTGACCCACCTAAAAAATATTCGATCCTAACTGTAAACATCCCATTTTATTATATTGAAAATCCCAAATTCACGGTTCTTTATAAGGGGTTTAAAGTTAAAAAAGATAACGTAGGAACAAACGAATGCTGCTATGTCACGATAGGAGAAAAAACCAACTACGATTTTCAATTAATACCAAGATAAAGGGGCTTTGTAATAATACATTTCGTATCAAGTATAGGAGATTAAATCTCTTAAAGTTTCTGGAAATTTAACCTTCTTGTTAATGAGACCTCCTTACAATTATCTGAGACATGATATCTCTTGTGACAACAAATATCTTTTTGGCATCCTTATTATTGGTTCCAGTTGTTTTCCCTTTTTGATCGTATAAGTCGCCTGCCATCATCCCATCAGGATCAATGAAACGGATTGAATTGTTGTAAGTATATGAAGATCATCTTCTCGAAATTTCGCTTAAACGGTAGTTTCTATAAGACAAAAAAAGATTTCAATGTTTGTACAATTAAAATTTACTTTTTCAACCATTGACCATATTTGTAAAATTCATCCCCGATTTTCATCGAGTTAAAATCAACCGAAGAAGCAAAAATCCCATTAAAAACTGTATTGAAATTTCCGGTATCATAATACACCTCCAACCCCTCAATGTTTTGGCTATAAATGTCATAGGGAACAAACTTGTAACCGGGAAATTGCCTCTCAATATTGTTCTCCAAAAAAATAAAATTCTCTTTATACTCGCTTCCCGGAGATATTATAAGATAAGTTGGTTTCTGGAATGTCATCCAGTCTACGGTCACTGTATTTTTATCCATTCCGACAATGGTATAAAACGGTCCTAACACACTAATATAAAAATGAAGTTCTTTGGTACGTTTGTGGTTTTCATGCGTAAACGTTTCAAATTCAAGGTAACCACTATAAGAAGGCGCTTGTCCGTAAGTAGTATCCTCTATCTTCTTGCCAATATTGCTTTCCAATTCGAGTAAAAAATCAGTAAACTTTTTGTATTCACCTCCTTCAGAAAATTTTTTAGTGAGCAAATGCCCTAGTTCGATTAATCCGGGATAGGAAGAGAAAAAACCAGTTTCGTCCTTTTTGATGCTTAATGGGTAATTGCGTTTTATACAATCATAAATTTCCCAAAAATCGAATTTATTTGAATTAAAATAAAACATAGAATAAAGTTTAAAAAGAAAATCCGTTGTAAATTAATTACAAAACGGATTTTCTTTAAATTATTTACAATTTATTTAGACAGAAAATAACCAACGGTCAAATATTAGCCTAAAAAATAATTACCAAATAAATTCATTTGCTCTTCACGCTTATTTCTCGTGCTATTCAAGCAGTAATAGTTTCCAGTATTCGTCACCGTATTTTGACACCCCCCACTTGGAACAAACGATGCGCCTTGGTCAAATGAACGTAGTCCCTCTGTAATGTAAGATATTAATCTTGCCCTAATCTGGTTATGCTGGTATTCAATTGTACCATTGTTCAAAGCAATTTCAATCCTCTGACGTGCATTATTATACGCGTATGCAAACATTATACCGATCTGCTCATTAGTTCTTCCGTGAGTAGGGATTGTTACACAAGATGTAAAAAAATCTACATTGATAATTTGTTCAGTGCTAAAGTTTATGGCAGTAAGTCCTAATCCAGTTACGTTAGAGGATTTTGCAGCACCTGTTGTTGTCCAATTGGTTGGAGGGCATAATTTGCCTACATAGGGAAGTGGTGTCCCGCCTTCACCACCAGCGGGAGGCAAAGAGCCTATTCCTGAAGAAATGTCCTCACCAATAGTTCCATATCCAGTATTAGTTCCAAAGTCGAATGTTGGTACTTGTCCACCTTCACAAACAACATCCGTATGCATATACGAACAAACCTGATTAGTACACGAATACCAATCGACATAGGTACACATTTCGGTAGTTATTCTTGATTTACTATCTCCCTCAGAGAGAGTAATCTCGGTCACCTTATTATCACGGGTCACCTTGTAGCCTCGAATAAATTCACCTACGAGACTTTCGAATATTAGTAGACCTGAGTATCGTTCAAATTTAGTTGCCGTTAAATATTCTATGTCAGGTAATTTTGTCATGACTTCAAAATTGTACCCGGAATTAGTTTTAGTTGCAATAATATAGCTTGCATTACTATATGAAATTTTGGAGCTATCTGGCAGCTTAGCTGTAAATTCCTCCTTTAAATTGAATGGAATTACTAATCTTTCGATACCGTCAACTTGGACTTTTTTAACTGTTTTCCAAAAAACCTTTTTGTCTGCAACTCGTCTTTTCCAATCATTGGATTCTTTTCTGAGGCTTGTTTCATTTTTTAATGCCAAGGTTTCGTATGCGCTTCTTGCATCTTCGACATTTGGTGATTCTTTGGAAACATCTTGAATTAAATTTTTAGATGGCTCTTGATTTACTGTCGGATCTTAACATGAAACTATCAACTGGAAGGTAAAAAACACCGCAAAAATGTTTCTAATTAGTTTTGTTTTCATTTTAGAGAGATGTTTTTTTTTGTAATAATAATTTTACGTACGTATAGAACAAATATTACAATTGTTGTGAAAAGAAAAACCAATGGTTACATATTCCAAAATTTAGAAAATTTCATTAACGGTCAATTTTAATTACCGTTAATGAAATACATCGTAATTACTAACTAATCAGATAGTTTGCAAGATGAGAAAAGCACCGCTTGGCAATCCGGTAAATTATAAGCTGATGAAAAGAAAATGTTGCGATCACAGAGAAACTACTAGTCGTTGCAATTCTCAAACAACAGAAAGAAGCTTTTGATGATGCAGAAATTCTATACATCAAGTACGAGAATTATTCCTTGGGCAAGATTTTTCCGTTGGTACAGATGATCGCAGGGTTTGATCTTGGGTTTAAAAACACAATTAATATTTTATCTTATTTCTTGTCTTTTCAAAATCAACCTTTGTTGTTGAACTTATATGATGATCGAGGAATGGAATTATTAGCTCACGATGAACAACTGATTAATTCGGTTGGCGGCAAATTTGCTGATTATGTACTTCGGAGGGAAGCTGAATAATTAATCAAAAATTAAAGTGAGCTAGCCAGAACAGAAAATTTTGTCTCACAAAACGATGGAAAATGAGATAGCAAAAGTTTGGCTTCAGAATGGAGAAATATTTATTCAAACCGTATCTTGTGAAGAGAAGCCACTCTTTAAGTTGGTTTCCAAAATTACTTAATGCTTCTGATGAAGAAAGAGAAAATTTCGAATTGTCACTTTTCGGGATTCACTGGGAAAAGATTGATGAAGATTTAAGTTTTGAAGGTTTCTTTTCATTCTCGAAATAACAAGCGTAAAACATTCTCAAAAAGCCAACACATTGTTTTTTCGAATATTCCCTTAGGACGTGTTTCTTCTATTAACCAAGCGGTTTGATACTAAATTGCTACCGAGTGGTGAAATGAAATTTAAATTGTGTAGTACAGAGATTTATGCATTCCCGTATCGGTCACAAGGTCAGGCTTATTGTCTGGCCTTTTTTTATTTAAAACGGATAGGAGTTTCCTAAACTCGCGATATGGCCGGGTGGCCGGTGCCATTCAATTCCCGTCGCAGCGGTCACAACCATAGTCGTTGCTTTCCAGGTTGCCGATGAGGTTTCCTAATGAATTTATATTTTATTTCTTGTGACTAAAATGGAAAAGAAAAGTCTATAAAGAGGCAAAAGTCCATAGGTTAAATAGTTCAAAAAGGATCGGGGTTTCTCTAATCCTTTTTCGTGTTTGGATCAGGTCTATTAACAAAGTGAAGTCTTATTAAGCTTGATACGTCCCTGTTTGCCGGATGAAATTCTCTTTTTTAATATACGGCATTTTATTCAGGTCTTGCCGGGTTATAAACTCTTGATTTATATTCATATCAATTAGTTGATTACTAATTAATTGATCATCGAATTGGCTGCGATTTAAGCTTGTACTCAGATATGTCCTGCAATATCATAATGCACTCCGATTGGATTTAAACTAATCATAAACCATCGCCTTGTCTGTAGATCAACCATCTATATTAAAGGACTCAAAACGGAAAAAGGGCACCGAAACAGATCTGTTCCGGTACTTCTGGATTTACTGGTTTTCAAGGTCTGTTTCTGTTACCTATCCATCCATTAAATACGACTAACCAATTGATGAATTCGCTGAATTGTGAAACAATGCCGGACGACTGACATCGGGAGTACACGTGCTCAGCTCCCTTATTAAATGTTAAGCACCCCATAAGCTGAAAAGGGAAAAGAGTAGGCAAAAAAATAAGATTATGGCACTAGAATTAGAAATTCGGGATGGATCTCCCTGGTACTTAAGTCCTGATGTTTGGGTGGTTTCAGACCCTGCAGACGTGACTGAAAGTATGCCTGTTGCAGGTACCCCATGTTATTTAATGGCAAAAGTCCGAAATAATGGCCGGGATGCTGCCACTAATGCAACTGTCCGTTTTTATTGGGCAAATCCCTCAATAGGAGTTACCAGAAATACCGCTACACTGATTGGTCAGGCATTCGTGAGCCTGGCTGCCAATGATTTACAGGATGTATTATGCTTAACAGCATGGGTGCCTGAGTTTCTTAATGAGGGGCATGAGTGTATCCTGGCTGAGGCATTTCATAGCACCGATCCTTTACCGTTATCGACGGATTTTAATGTTTCAACCGATAGGCATGTCGCTCAGCGAAATTTATCAGTCCTGCTTGCTATGAATGGTATGTTTCATTTAAATTTTGAAATGCATAACAGTCTGCGAAAAGAACAACATTTTACAGCACTGATTAACCAGGTGCCGGTAGAAAAAGTTATGCACCACTTCCCAATGCTGGTAGAAAAGTATAAGCTCAAAGGGCGAAAAGAAGGGAAACTAGTCAAGGCCGCATTTACCGATACCAAATGTGCTGACGCGGACTTTAAGGAACACTCAGGGAATAAAGATAGCTTCAAATTAGGTCCATTTGGTAAGCAGAAAATGGCGATTACCGGAAAGATCGAAGGAGATTTTGCATTTGTACAGATAACGCAGCGTGCAGAAAAAAATGAAACGGGTGGATTGGGATTTTTAATTATCAACCAGTAATAAAACTATTATGATACCTATTACAGTTCAAAACAGGCCGTTTTCATCAGATTACATTACAGGGTTAATGTTACCTGATGGTATTTTTGAAGCTACACTGGGCAGGCAGCAATTAAATGCATATTTTAGTAACACCGGAGCTTCTACTCAGACAAATCTGAAAATCTATGTTGAAAGTACTTCACATCCGGGGATTATTATTACACCGTCTACGCATACAGTCGGCTCGCTGCTTGCAGGAGCATCATCCCTGCAAAGTTGGGAAGTAAATGTTGGCAATGCACCTGCGGGTAAGCACTATATCAGTTTTATTGCAGAAAATGCTTCCGGGCGATCTAGAATTATTAAACGCATTTTTATCACGAAAGTGTCGTTTAATGAGGCGAGTAATTCATTTTCTGCTGAAACACCGGAAGGGATTATAACAGTTACTATTAATGAACTTTGGACGTCGAAAGATGAATATGATAATTGTGATTGTAAAAAAGGAGGAAGAAAGTATAGTGAAAAAGCCATTTCCCAAACGATTATCAATGACGCTTTAAGTGCCTTGAAAAAGCTGGATATTAATGATTTTAAGGACTGTCCGCCGCAAACCCTATTAATCAAAAATATTAGTGCAGGCATTGTTTATAGTCCTGGCTTTACCGGTCAATATGGTGAGTTACCATATCAGGATCCCTGGTGGAAAACCCTTTTGGCAATATTGGCCGCCATTTTGTTTATTGCAGCTTTTGTTGTGGCAGCAGCTTTTGGAGTGGTAGTAACAGGTGGGGGAGCCGGTATCGCGATTTCAGCTGTCATTACGTGTTGTTCTGTTCCTTTCTTTGCAGCAGTGGGACTCGCCGTAGGAGCTCTTACAAGTGCTATATTATCGTCTGCTCTTGATAGCAGAGACCCATTCAGAAGAGGCCAGGATAATACGTTACCAGGCGCAGGTGAATTAACAATTGGTGAAGCACTAGAGTTTGAGATTGATTACATTGAACCTATTCAACTGGGAAAACCATATAAAATTGGAACGAAATGGAATTATTCAAGAATAACCAAAGATTCATCAGCCGTTGAACGTAGTTATAGTTATGAAGTTGCTGAAACGAATAGCAACATTCATGTACTCTCTAAATATGAGATTGATGCGCCTGATGTGGTTAAAGTCTACCTTCAAAAAGAAAAGCCATTTATTGTTCGGGCAAAATTTTATGATGAAAATGAAAAGTTGTTAAGAGGGCCGCAACTTTTTGTCAAGTGTTTTTTACAAAGAAAGTCCGATAATAAAATTATTTCCTTCATGCTTGAAGATAGCGGAAATGGCCCGGACGAAAAAGCCTCCGAGGGAACCTATACCGGAATCCATTATTTTTCACGACTGGATGATGGATATTGGAGGATGTACGTTATCGCTCAGGACGTAAATTATGCGGATGAAGATATGGCTCCTGATGACGCTGCCCAAATTATTGGAGGACAAGTACTAACACATCAATTAGAGGTTAATTATTCAGGTGGGACCTGTCCACTTGTGCCAGACGGAGAAGTTCACGTCATTGGTTAATCAACAGGAATGTACTGATTATATATTATCTTACTACTTCTTTTCAGGATCAATTCCTTAGAAAGCTTTCTAAGGAATTGATCCTGAAAATGTATTACTCAAAAACAGTTCTGTTTTTTTAAAGGGAAAAAAACCGGATTTAGTTAGAGTGCCATCGGCACGACCGACATTGTAGCCACGGAATTTATTCCGTGGGCAAATGATAACAAGTTATCAAAAATGCCATCGGCACGACCGATTTATAAATCAATTATTTTGTAAAAAAAACTCATTCAATCTTTATGTAATTCCGGATCAACACACTGCATTAACTTAATTCCTGAAATTTCTCTTGAATGAATCTCAGCATCAACCGGCCCTTTAAAATCCAGAACCGACAGCTTATTTTCACCTCGATAAATAAAAGAAACCGTTAAACAGGGTTGCCCGAGGTTAAAGGTTTTCGCTCCGGTTTCCGGATATGCTGCTATTAATTTTTCCAAAATCTCCTCGTTTACGAATTCCAGACATTTCAATATAAACTGGTCATATTCTCCGTCCCAGTTTAAATAAAGGAGGTAAGAATAATCATCCTTTATTTTAAAGTAAAAGTTAAATCGTCGGTGCTGGGCAAAATCACCGGAAAGTTGCAGTTCAGAAGATTCCGGAAAGTATGATTTTATCTCCTCACGTAAATAATCTATTGCGTTCATACTAGTAAGTTATTGTTTGTTCCGGTATTTGTCAATTATAACAAATATATTAATTGGGTATTGTATTTTCGAAGAATTATTAATATTAAAATTGAAAATATACAAAATTAAGGAAATTTTAATTTTGGTATGTGATAAAACCGGAAAATCCTCCGACTGAAATATCGAAGGATTTTCAATTATGGAAAAATTATTAAATTTCAATGACAACTTTTCCACTCGTCGTTCTATTTTCAATGGCTTGGTAAGCCACTTCGATGGTTTCTAATGTAAAAGTTTTAGGATCTAAAGTAGGCTTCAAAAGTCCGTTTTCGGCTAATCGGGTTGCTTCTTTTAAAATTTCTCCGTGATGTTTCCGGCCTTTTCCCGAGAGGAGAGGTAATAGCGTGAACACACCCGAATACGTTGCGCCGCGGAAAGATAGCGGAGCCAAACTGTGACTGCCCCAGCCCAGAATACTTACAACATGTCCTGTATAAACTTTCACTGCCTGAAATGATGCATCAAGCGTTGTTCCGCCCAGTGTATCAAAAATAATATCAAAACCTTCTCCTTTCGTGTGATTGTCAACATAGTCGGAAACGGTTTCAGTTTGATAATCAATCGCAGTAGCTCCAAGCTTATTTAAAATTGATTTCTGACTTTCGGAACCGGTAGCAAACACTTGGGCGCCAAAAGATTTTGCTATTTGTATAGCGATATGTCCCACGCCGCCTGCGCCGCCATGAATTAAAACGCTTTGAGCCGTGCCTACTTTTGCACGATCAACCAAGCCTTCCCAGGCTGTAATAAATGCTAATGGCAACGATGCTGCTTCTTTCATAGTCAGGTTTTTGGGTTTGATCGCCAGAAGATCCGGGTCTACGGAAGCGTATTCTGCCAAAGATCCCTGCACACCACCGATACCGCCTGTCAATCCATATACTTCATCTCCGGCTTTAAAGTTTTCAACATTTCGGCCGACTTTAACTACAATTCCCGCCATGTCCACACCGGGAATAGCTGGTAATTTTACTTTGGCGTGTCCTGCATTTCCTGATTTTATTTTCAGGTCAAGCGGGTTTATTCCGCTTGCTTTTATTTGTACCAAAACCTGATAATCGTCAACTGTTGGGATGCCGATTTCTTTTAAAATGTATGGAGCACCAAATTGTTCTAACACAAGTGCTTTCATATTTCTGGCTGAATTTTCCATGATTATTTTTATTTAAATTGACAGGACAAATTTTGCCGTTTTTATAAGTTAAAAAGGTGTAATTTTACATACCAAAGTTGTACATTTTTGTCATGAAGAAAGATGTCTTACATGAGCCATTTGAGCTGATCCTGAAAGAATTTCTGGATGTTTGTCCGCGTGGCGAACATGCTCACAGTTTTTTTGAAATTATTTACGTGGTTGCCGGGACTGGAATCCAATCCATAAATACGACTGAATTTGCTTATAAACCCGGACATCTGTTTTTAATTGCGCCAGAAGATTCCCATCGTTTTGATATAAAAACGCCGACGCAGTTTTTCTTCATCCGTTTCAATGATATTTATGTGCAGGCGAAAGAAACCGGTCCGTTGCAGCGGATGGAAATGATCTTGAAAAATGCCAGTCATGAACCGGGCTGTGCTTTAAAAAACGATGCGGATAAAAAGGTAGTCAGGTCTATTATGGAAGCGCTGATTGCGGAGCATGACAAAAAGGATTTGTATCATAAGGAGCTCATTTCTCAATATATCAATACGTTGCTGGTGATCATCGCCAGAAATATTATGGTTAGTCTTCCTTCTCAGATTGATGAACAAAGTGATAGCAAAGCAATAAAAATTCTCCAATATGTTCAGGCAAATATTTATAATCCGGAATTTTTGAAAGGTGAACATATCAGCCAGAAATTCGGAATCTCGGAAGCTTACATCGGCCGGTATTTCCAAAAACACATGAATGAGACGTTGCAGCAATTTGTTATGAACTACAAATTAAAGCTGATCGAAAACCGCCTGCAACATACGGATATGCAGATCACCGAAATCGCGAATGAATTTGGATTTACGGATAAGAGTCATTTAAATCGGATTTTTAAGAAGTATGTTGGGGTTAGTCCGGGGGAGTTTAGGGGAAAAAATTAATTAATGTTAAGAACTGATATTTTTAAAGATATTACTTTAAATTAAATTTAACTTTATCATATTTAACTACATATCAGCATCTGTTTTCTCATTATGAAATTAACAATATCAATCGTTAAAGGCGACGGAAAATTTATTGGTTCAATAAAGGAGATTCCTGCTGTCATTACTGAGGGCAGTTCAAAGCAAGAAGTTATGGAGAATTTAAAAGATGCATTAGAATTGTATCTGGAAGATCTAAAAGAGGAAGAAGATCCTGGTGATATTATTGAGAGAGAACGGTTAATTTTCTCTTATGTCGATCAAGAGGAATAAACTGATCCAACATTTAAACAAACATTCTTGCTATTTGCGCAGACATGGCGCAAAGCATGATATTTATATAAATGAAGCCAAAGGTATAACTACGTGTGTTCCCTGACATTCTGCGCTAGATTATGGGTTTTGCAAAACTATATGCAAATAACTAGAAATTGAGGAGATATAATTTCATTTATTTTCCAATAAGTCTTACACTTCTTCTGAACCCCAAAACCCCCATTTTACGTTAAATACCTACGCAGCCAAAACCATCTGCAAGCACTATTCAACGATTAAAAAATATGCAGGAGATTGAGCCATATTATAATTGGGAGAAGCATTATGTTGCCAGTCGGGATCGGAGGTCGCCGTTTTATGGCAGGACTTACAATCTTGATTATTACGAAAATGCAATTTATGGTTATTACATTCATCCGCTTTGGGATGAAATAGGTTCGGAGACACTTTATGTCAAAATCCTTTTCGCGGATTACAACAAACATTTTGCCATCATCGAACTTATGGGTGAGTGGAATGATGCGCTGCACAACGATATCATGTACCTGAAAAGACAGGTCGTTGAGCCGTTGATCGATGAGGGGATTAACCAGTTTATCCTGATGGGCGAGAATATTTTGAATTTTCATGGCAGCGAGGACGACTATTATGCCGAGTGGTTTGACGATGTAGAAGACGGCTGGATAGCGGCTGTGAATTTCAGGGACCATGTGGAAGAGGAATGGAAACGCTACCGGCTGGATTATTACCTGAACTTCGGCGGGACTTTACATATAGAGAATTGGCGTACGCTTCAGCCGGATATCTTTTATGAAATTGTTAAAAAATTGATCATTAGAAGGTTATCATAGTAAAAAGGTTTGCGTTTGTTTGCAACGTTCGGAACTCCTTTGTAGCTTACGCATTCAACCTTTTCTAACTTATTCAATCCAAACCAACACCCACAGTTATGGCAGCTAATGAAGAACCAACACCATCCGAAGGATCATTGGATAAAAAAATTGAAGACATCAAAGCAAAATCAACCGAATTGAAAGACGAAACTGCTGACGGCGTGGAGGAGATTGGAGAGGATGTGAAAGATGCAGCAAAATTGAAAGTGGAGGAAACAGCGGAGGAAAAGATAGCGGAAGTGAAAGCTGAAGCGGGTGATAAAGTCGAGGAAATAAAAGCTGCCGCCGAAGAAAAAGCAGAAGATGCGAAAGAAGTTGTTGCCGAGGTAAAAGAAGATGTATCAGCATCAGCCGAAGCTTATAAAGAAGTGGCAGAGGAAAAAATAGAAGAAGTGAAAACGGAATTGGCAGACGCTAAAATTGAAGCCTCTGACAAAGCCGAAGAACTGGCTGCCGAAGCGGGTGAGAAAGTAACAGAAGTCCAGGAAAAAGCGGAAGAAGTGAAATCCGGTTTTTCTGCCAAAGTAGAGCAATTGCAGAATGAAGTAGAATTGAATATTGCAGCTGGAAAAGTTAAGGCTGAGGAAGTTATTTCTGAGTTGCAGGGCCGGGCTGGTGCTTTGAAAGAAGAAGCTGCCGGTAAATTTGAAGACCTGAAAGAGGAAGCAGCTGAAAAGTTCGCTGATTTGAAAGAGGATGCGTCTGAAAAATTTGAAGATGCCAAAGTGATAGCTGCTGAGAAATATGAGGATGCAAAAGAAATTGCATCAGAAAAACTGGCGGAAGCGCAGGTAAAAGCGGCGGAATTAAAAGCAAAAGCGGAAGTTGAAATTGAAGAACTGAAAGTGGCGGCTTCTGAAAAATATGAAGAAACAAAAACGAAAGCCAAAGGTTTCTGGGCCAGGTTGTTTGGTAAATAAAAGATATTTTATTTGAAAGGATGCCTGTCTGAATTCTTTTCGGGCAGGCATTTTTTATTATATTCCTGAACTGAAATTTTTGAAACACATTACACTATGACACCAGATATCAATAAGTTGCTTGAAATAGCCAAAGACGCCGGAAAGGTTGTTCTGGACATTTATTACGATGCAGAGAAGTCGGAAGAGGTTGAATATAAGGCCGATCATTCGCCTTTGACATTGGCTGATCAGGCTTCTAATAATTTGATTGTATCGAGACTGGAAGTTTTAACGCCGGATATACCGATCATGTCCGAGGAAGAAATTCATGTTTCTTACGATGAACGTAAAAACTGGGAATACTTCTGGTGCGTGGATCCATTGGATGGAACGAAGGAATTTATTAACCGAAATGGCGAGTTTACGATTAATATAGCGCTCATTCACAATCGGGTACCGGTTTTAGGAATTATTTATATTCCTGTTACGGATACGATGTATTACGCAAATCAGGAAACGGGTGGATGGAAAATTGATTCTGACGGAATTAAAACGGCTTTGAAAGTTGATAAAAACAGTACCGACTGGATTTCTGTCGGAAGCCGCTCACATGCGGCGCCGGAAGAAACTGAGGTTTTGGCAAGATATCCGGTTGTGAAGAAAATCGCCATTGGCAGCTCTCTTAAATTTTGTCTGCTTGCCGAAGGTCTGGCGCATATTTATTTTCGTCAAAATCCGACGATGGAATGGGACACCGCTGCGGGACAGGCGATACTTACGTTGAGCGGAGGACAAATGACAACGTTAAATGGGGAGCCGTTTTTGTACAATAAGGTTTCGCTGGTAAACGGAAGTTTTATCTCCGGGGCGCAGTATGTCACGCTGCACGACGGAGAATAAAAGCAGTATATTCAATAGTCAGGGTTTCTTTTGTTTGAACTACAAAACATCAGAAACCATGAGATTTTTCAAACTGTGTTACAGGCTTAACTACTTTATTTTTCTTCCGGGTTTATTTTATAACCAGGCTTTTGCAGATTCGAAAGACAAACTGCTTTCAGAGAAAATGGTTGTCGTGGTAAATGAATTTGTAAAAGCACTGGACGCCGGACAAGTGAAAGAAGCCTGTGTTTCTTTTGAAGATACCATCCGGTTTGACTGGCATTATGTCCCAAGAACACGGAAAGGCCTGACGCTGAAAAATATGAATGAAACGCAGCGGGCGAAAGCTTTTGAAATGGTAAAGTTGGTCATGAGTGCGAATGGCTATCAAAAAACGATGGATATCGTTGATCTGGAAAATGTGCTGCGCGTGGTTGAAAAGCGCACTTCTAACGATACTTATCGTGATCCTGAAAATTATTCCTTCATGGTTTTTGGTACTCCGGATTTAAAACAACCCTGGGGATGGCGGATGGAGGGGCACCATGTTTCATTGCAATTTACTTCTGTTAATGGCGTCATTACATTTACGCCCGGTTTTATGGGTTCCAATCCGGGCAAGGTTTTAGCAGATGTTCCACAAAAGGGAAAGCGCATTTTGAAGGATGAACAGGATATTGCTTTTCAGTTACTTCATTCATTTTCAGATACTCAGAGGCAGAAAGTAATTTTATCGGAAAAGGCGCCCTGGGAAATCTTGTCTTTAAACAATCGCAGTAATTTGGTTGTGGTAAAGGCAGAAGGAATGGCGATGAAAGATATGACAACGGCTCAAAAAACTCTTTTTCAAGAGTTGATCGCTGTTTATCTGAATCGGTATCATGTGACTTTGAAAGATCAGCAAATGGTTAAATTGACAAAATCGGGGCTTGATGGCATACATTTTGCTTGGATGGGTAATGTGGATCCGGAAATAAAAGAAGGAGCGGGGTTTTATTATCGGATTCAGGGGCCGACAATCCTCATCGAATTTGATAATACGCAAAACAACGCAAACCATATTCACACCGTCGTGCGGGATCTGACCAACGATTTCGGCGAAGATTTACTTCGTTTGCATTATGAAAAAATGCACGCGAAGCCTTAGAAAATTTCTTTCATTTAAATTAGTGTTCAATGAATCAGCCATTTTCTGTGCCCTTTCAACATCCGTTCACACCGGATAAAAATTATACAAAATCAGTTGCATACTTTTCCATGGAATTTGCCCTCGATCAGGCTTTAAAATCTTATTCGGGAGGATTGGGTTTTCTGGCAGGCTCACATATGAAAAGCGTATATGCCCTCCGTCAGAATTTAATAGGTGTAGGAATGCTTTGGAAATACGGATATTACGACCAGGGACGCAAACGGGATAACAGCATGGAACCGCAGTTTCATGAAAAAATATATCACTTTTTAACCGATACCGGAATCAATTTCCAGATTCCAATTTTGGGGAAACAGGTTTGGGTTCGCGCCTATTACCTATCTCCGGAAGTTTTTAAAACGGCTCCCATGTTTTTCCTGACCACGGATGTAGATGGAAATGATGAAGAAATGCGGGCAATTTCTTATTCGCTATACGATTCGGACGTGACTATGAAAGTGGCTCAATGTATGGTGTTAGGAATAGGTGGAGCTAAATTGCTCGACGAATTAAAATACCAGCCGGACATTTACCATTTAAATGAAGCACATGCAGTTTCCGCGGCATTTTATCTATACCAGAAATATAAAAAACTGCCTGAATTAAAGAAGCGATTGGTTTTTACTACCCATACGCCGGAAGAAGCGGGAAATGAAAAACATGACATCAGTTTCCTGGAAAATTTAGGTTTTTTCTCAGGATTGAAAATGGATGTGGTCAGAAAAATTACCGGCATTAAGGATAATATTTTTAATCATTCGCTTGCTGCTTTACGTTTAAGTAAAAAAGCAAATGGTGTTTCAAAACTGCATGGAGAAGTTTCGCGTCAAATGTGGAAAAGCTATCCGGGAATTTGTGAAATAACACATATTACCAACGCTCAGAATAATACCTATTGGGTGGATGAGACGCTGGAAAAGGCAAGAATTAAAAAAGATTCAAAAGCGATTTCGGGTAGAAAAAAAGAACTTAAAAGTGTTCTTTTCAAAACGGTTGCGGATCAATGCGGGAAGATATTTGATCCGAATGTATTGACAATCGTTTGGGCCCGCAGATTTGCAGCTTACAAACGTCCGGATATTTTGACCTGGGATGTTGAGCGTTTTAAGAAGTTGCTTGACAATACCGATATGCCAATCCAGATTATCTGGGCGGGGAAACCGTATCCAAAAGATGAAGGTGCGATTAGTACATTCAACCATCTTTTTTACCTTAGTCACTATTTTGACAACATGGCGGTATTAACAGGTTATGAACTGGCGCTTTCCAAATTGTTAAAGGATGGTTCTGATGTTTGGCTGAACACACCGGTTGTAACCCGTGAAGCATCCGGAACCAGCGGGATGACTGCGGCAATGAATGCTTCCATCAACTTATCCACTTACGATGGCTGGATTTGTGAATTTGCAAAGGATGGAGAAAATTCTTTTATCGTGCCTGTGGCCGAAGGGGATGATATTAACAAGACTGATTGTGACAATTTCTTCGATTTGATTGAAAATAAAGTATTACCAACTTATTATAAGAATCAGAAGGAGTGGCAGCGGATCACTTTAAATAGCATGAATGATGTGAATGAGCCATTCAATTCTGATCGAATGGCTCGGGAGTATTATGAGAAGCTGTATTAAGATCCGGGTTTAAGGTTTCACGTAGTTAGGTAAGGAAAAGGGCAAAGGGTGCAGAGTTTAATCTTTGCGTTCTTTGCCCTTTTCCTTTTATTCAAATATGGAATAAATTATAATTATTTAAAGATAATGTGTAATATTAAAATTGATTGTACACGTCTAAATTTATGCTTCATATGAAGGAATATTCTTTTGAATACACTGATCAGAAATTCCTGATCATTCTGGTAGGAATTTTTTTAATTATGCTGACAGGACCAATACTTTTCTTAGGTTCGTTTATTCCTGTCGCAGGCGGATGGCTAGGTATAGGCATTGCCATTGGAGCTCCTTTTTTGGTGTTTGCACTCAATAAACGAAAACTAAATAAACAAGTTACGGCTTATTTATATGATACTTCTGTGCAATTGGATTTTGGGGATTATTCACAGCAAATTGATTTTAATAGCTTGAAATCGTATCAAATTGAAGATTACAACGGCATAACACTCCGATTGAAATTATCAAATAATAAAAAGATTGAGCTTACGGCAAGTAGCGGGTTCAGTGGATTTTTGCCAATGAAAATATTTTGCCAGGCTTTGGAGCAAAAAATCATTTTGAGTAATCGTAACAACTTTTCTCATGTGACGCGTATAACATCGGCCTTTGAAAACAAATGGATACTTGTGCTGATGATTACTTTAACTGCTATTTTTGTAATTGGTATAATAAATTCCTCTTTCAAAGATAAATTGTTTACGCCATCGCTTTATACATCCCTTGCCATCTTTGTCGGAATGTGGTTTACATATTTCCGGGCGAGACAAAAAAAGCGAAGACAGGAGCTTAATGCCAGCGAGAGTTAGTTATTTAAATTTCACGCAAAGGTGTAAAGGTAAAAAATGCAAAGGGCGCAGAGATTTAAAACTTTGCGGCCTTTGCGAAAACCTTTTTTGCTTTGCGTGAAAAAATAGCCGATACTTTCTAAATTTGAGCAAGTCAAATCCAAACCAATTCACTTCTATGAAATTCATTTCTTCAATACTTCTTTTCTTTTTTATATTTCAAACTTCTTTCGCCCAGGATTATTCTGGCAAAATCACACTTGTCATTCACGGCGGAGCAGGAACAATTACCCGTGCCAACATGACGCCTGAAAAAGAAAAAGCATACCGCGAAGTTCTGAATATTGCTTTACAAAAAGGTTATGCCGTTTTGAAACAAGGCGGAACTAGTGAAAAAGCGGTGGAAGCAGCGATTATGGTTATGGAAGATTCGCCGCTTTTCAATGCCGGCAAAGGAGCCGTTTTCACAAACGAAGGCAAAAATGAAATGGATGCGGCGATTATGGATGGCAAAACCTTAAAAGCAGGTGCTATTGCTGGTGTTACGACAATCAAAAATCCGATTCGTGGAGCAATTGCCGTGATGGAAAAATCTCCGCATGTATTGATGGCGGGAAAAGGAGCAGATTTATTTGCCAAAGAACAAGGTTTGGAAATCGTTGATCCATCTTATTTCTACACCGAAGCACGTTACAAAGCCTTGTTAAAAGCAAAAGAAGAAGAAAAAATTGAGCTTGATCATACAGAAAACATTAAAAAAGAAATTCAGAAAAAACCGAAAACCGGTTTTGTAAAAGACGAAGATCTGATTTTTACAGAAGGCAAGAAATATGGAACGGTCGGATGTGTGGCTTTGGATAAGTTTGGAAACTTAACAGCCGGTACATCAACAGGCGGCATGACCAACAAAAGATATGGACGTATCGGCGATGCACCAATCATTGGAGCAGGAACCTATGCGAACAATAATACCTGTGCAGTTTCAGCCACTGGTCACGGTGAGTTTTTTATTCGATCTGTGGTAGCTTATGATATTTCTGCTTTGATGGATTACAAAGGTATGTCTGTAAAAGATGCAGCGGATGAGGTTGTTATGAAAAAACTTGTGGAACGTGGCGGAGAAGGCGGCGTGATTGCGCTTGACAGAAATGGAAATTTTGCGATGCCTTTCAACAGTGAAGGAATGTACCGCGGTTATATTAAAGCTGATGGGAAAAGTGAAGTGATGATCTACAAAGACGAAGTCAAGAAATAACAAACGTTCGCCCCGATTTGCAATCGGGGCGGTTATGGTTTAGCGTTTGTAACGCGAATACAAAAATCAAACACAAAAATAAATCCCACTACTTAATCTGGCTTGCCAGCAAAGCAATCCCCTCAACAAAACTATGCGGTTTATAACCCAAAACCGATTCAGATTTTGTCAGATCAAATCCGGTTCTTGGCGGACGGCGAGCTGGTTGTGAAAATCCTGAACTATCCGTTTGAGAAATCAGTGATTTGTCCAGTTTGAAATAATCAGCAGTAATAATTGCCATTTCATATGGCGTGTAAAGTTCTTTTCCGGAAATATTAAATATCCCTTCTGCCTTTTGATCCGCGATTAAAAAGCAACCTGTCGCCAGGTCTTCCGCCAATGTCGGTGTGCGGAACTGGTCGGTTACTACTTTAATATTTTTACCTTCTTCAAGCGATTTTTTTACCCAAAGAATAATATTGCTGCGGCTCATGTCATGAGCAATGCCATAAACCAACACCGTGCGTGCAATGGCCCATTTTATATCAGAATGGATTACAGCTTTTTCAGCGGCATATTTGCTCCATCCATAAAAACTGACCGGATTTGGTTCTGCATCTTCTTTGTAAGGACCGGCAGCTCCATCGAATATAAAATCCGTAGAAACATGAACCAGGAAAACATCATGTCTTTTACAGGATGAAACCAGATATTCTACTGCATTGACATTCTGCTTCCAGCAAGCATCTTTCTCCGCTTCACACTGATCCACATTTGTCATAGCAGCCGTATGAATGATTACCTCAGGTTTTGTCAGCGCAATAACCGCTTCAACCTGCGCAGGATCTATTATGTCCATAGCGTGGTAAACATAGCCGTCATGAAATGGCAAACGATTTTCCCCGCGTGCCGTTGCAATAGTTTCGATAGAAGAATCTTTGATTAATAACTCAATCAATTTTTGTCCCAGAAGGCCGTTTGAACCGGTGATCAAAAAACGTTTTTTTGTTGTTGCCGAAGTAGAAATATCTTGTGAAGTAACCGTCATATCTGGATTGTAAGTGCTTGTTTGTAAGTATTATGGCTAAAATATATCTGTTTTTCATGACGAAGTGATATATGATTCTATCAAGTTTAGACGAAAAAGGGCAGATTTGTCACACAAAAAAGTCGCCGAAGATCTCTTAAAGGGACATCGGCGACTTGGAAATTTATCTATTAACCGGCACATTTGAATTATTGCTTTCAGCCTTCAAATGCGTAGCCATATTTTCTGGTAATTTTTTTCTTCCTCATCTTCTTAACGGAAACCTTCATTCTGATATCTTTATCGGGCCGGTCACGGTCATCTTTTGGTTGAATACTGATTTTATCAACAATGTCAATTCCATCAATAACCTGTCCAAAAACGGTATAAGCTCCGTCCAAATGTGGTGTTCCGCCTTCGGTTTCGTAAACCTTTCTTTGGGAATCTGTCAATTTTCTTGCCGCGCGGGCCGCTTGTTTGTCAAGATCAGATTTGTTCCATTTTTTGCCTTCAACAATATAGAACTGACATCCGCTTGATTCTTTTTTCGGGTTATTATCTCTCGCCGCTGCCAAAGCACCTCTGCGGTGAAAAAGTTTAGGGCTGATTTCCGCCGGGATTTTATATCCGTTATCACCTTTTCCCAATACTTCATCCGGTTTTGCATTACGGGAATTAGGATCACCGCCCTGAATCATAAAATCCTTGATAATCCGGTGAAAAAGCAAATCATTATAGAATTTGTCTTTGGAAAGTTTGATGAAATTTTCCTTATGTTTCGGTGTTTCATCAAATAAAATAAGACGCATCTTACCGAAATCAGTTGTAATCGTTACAAGATAATCTCTCTTTGATTTTTTTTGCGCAAAAGTATTAAATGCCGACAGGCAGAAAACTGTCAGCAAAATCAGGCGGTTAATTTTCATCATAAATTATTTAGCAGCAAGTACATTTTTATCCGGCGTAAACTGGAATTTCAGTCCATAATCTTTTCCTTCTGATACATCTTCCATACTTACGTGGATAGAGTTTTTGTTCCAGGTCACTGTTTTGCCGTTTTCTTTTGGAGCCTGATACGTTTCAGTGAAATAGCTTTTTCCTGCATTCCACAATTGTTTTGTAGCATCCGGGCTGTTCAAATAAACGTCGACGGTAATTTTGTTAACCTTTTTATCAGCCGTTAAGAAATACTGGACATCAATTGTTTCAAGTTTTTCCGTTTCCAAAGTATAACCGACATGATCGGCTACGTCTTCAAACATTTCAAAATTTTCAGTCGCTTTTACTTTCGATAAAGGATCTCCAAAAACAATGCCACGGAATGTCCCGGCAGGAGAATCTCCAATCACTTTTTCCAACAGAGCGGATTGGTCGCTGTTCAGTTCTTCGTGAGCAGGAGGAGTTATTGTTGTTGAATCGGTTACCTCAGCATCTTTTTCCTGACTGGTTTTTGTTTTGCAATTTTCCAACGTAAGTGCAAGAAGCACAATTGCCAAAAGGTTTCTAAGTAGTGTAAAGTGTTTCATTTTTTGCTTAAAGAAATATATACCGCAAATCTAACTATTATCAATTTCTTTTTTTTAACGTCATTTTAATTATCCGCTAAATATATTTTTAATATCTGAAAAAAACCGGGATTCTTAACCGGGACGGTAAAAAAGTGTGCCTTTATTGGAAGAAGAGGACTGGGGAATGTTTTCCGGTTCTGTACTAAAACTCCCGGCCAATGCTGAAAAAGAAACGGCGGTCTCCTTTTGCGTTGAAGGTTTGGTTGAAGCGCGCTACAATATTATAAAAGGTAACAACGTCCAGCCCGAGGCCGCCTCCATAAATGCCCTTATTACCAAGCGAGGTATTGCTAAACTGCGGATAATAATTTTTAACATAACCCGCGTCTGCAAAAGAATTGATATAAACGGCCAGCGGAAGGGTATTAAACTGGCGGATCGGAACCCAGGAGAAATGTTTTTGGGTTGAAAACAATTTGTATTTCAATTCATTTTTTATCAGGGCATAATCTTGTCCATCCACCACATACAATTCATAACCCCGCACCAGATCATTGCGATACCCCATACCGACAGTTTGTAAATATGGTTGTTTTTTAGGGACTGAAAAGCGTCCGCGAATTCCGGAATTTGCAAACCACCTGCCTCCTAAGGAAAAATATTGCTTGAAAGAACCGTAAACAAAAGCCTGATTGATTTCGTCAGAAGGTAAAAGCCCGATTTTGGAAAACTGGATTCCTCCGACTCTTCCGCGTAAGGCATATTGATAATTATCCCGTTTATCGTAGCTATAAGAATAGGTTAGCTGGAAATAAGTTTGCCGTGTTCTTCCTTTCAGAAAATAATTGGGATTTAATGCTGCAATCGTATCCCTTATCGATGTTCCGCTCCAACGCAGATCCAGCGAGTGGAAAGTGTAATATTTATTTCTCCGCGTTAAGGTCAGGAAGGTGTAAAACCGTTTTTTATTGATGTCTTCACTATTAAAATAATCCAGTTTATCTCTCCAGGTGCGGAAAGCCATTGTTTTATTGATTGAATAGGACGCGCCGACCGTGATTCCGGTTTTTTGGGCTTTATCGATATAGGGCAGGGAATATGAAACTTCAAATTTGGGAATAAAACCAAACTCCGCAACCAGCCGGAGCTTATCCGCACGGCCGGTAACATTTCCGTAACTCATATAAATACCATAAATAGTCCGGCTGAAATCCCGGTTCCTGTCATACCACCATTCATTAAAATTCCGGTCAGCGAGCTGGAAAACGGGCGTGGCTATAAAATACCAGCGCTCTTTTACCACAATCCGGATATCAGTCCTTACAGAATCTTCATTAGGTCTCAGAAGTAGTTCTGCCACAACAAATAAATTGGTATTAATCACCTTGCGCCGGTCGATTTCCAACGTTTCAGCCAGTCTGTCCTGACGGATTGTATCTCCGGATTTGATAGCCATTTCCCGCAGAATGATACGGTCCATCGTACGGTGGTTTCCTTCAACGGTGATATTTCCAATGATTACAGATGGCGTTTCATCTGCCGGAAGAACCTGGGCATAGGCCGGTCCGGCGAAAAGAAGGAATAAAAATAAAAAGTAAAAATTAAGTTCGCGTATTGTTTCCTTCATTCTTCTCTGCCCGTGTTTCAGTTTGAAACGATTTTTTGATTATAACCGTATGATTTACTTTCTCAAAATTACGCTTAAATCGGTTGGGATGTTGATATCAGGGTAAATAAACTGAATTGCCAGTAAAAAATACTGACTATTTCCACTGTTAACGAAAAGTTAACTTTTAAAAAAAAGAGGTTACAATAATAGTCTCTTCCTTCGGGCTTACAGTATCATACAACAACTAACCAGCTAATAAAAATGACACATTCCCGGGCTGAAAATTTGATCAACAAACTGATCGCAAACAAGATTTCAGGGGAAGAATTGGGTGAACTGCTGGAAGGTGTGAAAAATGAAGAAGAACAGCAAAAGTATTCCGATGCTCTTGAAATTTATTTCGACCGTCTCCTGAAAGAAAATGCAGGAAACCAGGAACTCAAAAATCAGGAGAAAACTAACCCGTGAAATTGTAATGAAAAACCAGTTAAAAAATCAATGCTTATTAAAAAACTCTATTAACCCTTTTATGCTTGTCTTTGTCCAATTATTATTCTAAAAGTTATGAATTCAAACTCTATTGCTCAGCGTGTGCTCAGACGATTATTTCTCCTGGTCCTTGTGGCCGGAGTTGGTATGTCGGCAGCCAGCGCACAAAATGTAGTTACAGGTAAGGTTACGTCCAAAGATGATGGCACTATAATGCCCGGGGTAAACATTATCCTGAAAGGCACACAGACAGGAACGACAACCACTGCAAACGGTACATATTCCATTGAGGTTTCCGGCGCCAATCCGGTTCTGGTATTTTCTTTTGTGGGATACAATCAGGAAGATGTTCCTGTCAATGGCCGCAGTACACTGGATTTTGTAATTACGCCAAGTGCTGAAAATTTGAAGGAAGTGGTTGTAACCGCCCTTGGCATTAGCCGTGAGAAAAAATCCCTTGCTTATTCTGTCGCTGAAGTTAAAAGCGAGGATCTTGTGAAGGCGTCTAACCCAAGTTTGATGAAATCACTGGATGGTAAAGTGAGCGGTGTGAATTTTACCAATTTGAGCAGTGATCCAACATCCTCGGTACTGGTTAATATTCGTGGAACAAGTACAATGCCAACCACGAGCCAAGGAGGAACGAACGTTTCATTGAACTCACAACCATTATATGTTATTGATGGTATTCAGGTAGGATCTCAATCTACGACTAATAAGGACGGTGTCGATTTTGGTAACATTCTTTCTCAGTTAAACCCGAACGATATCGCCTCTGTAACAATCCTGAAAGGTGGTAGCGCAGGTGCCTTGTACGGAGCTGAAGGTGGAAATGGTGTTGTGATGATCACAACAAAATCTGGTAGAGGTGGCAGAAAAGGGCTTGGTGTTTCTTATTCAACTTCTTTTTCTCAGGAAAAAGCTTATCAGTTTATCCAGGAGCAAAACCAATATGGCCAGGGCGAAAGAGCCAATGAATGGCAATATGATAATACTGATACCTGGGGTCCAAAACTGGATGGATCATTCTCGGCAGATTACTGGGATGTGAAAAATAAAAAATGGGCGAATGGTCCAATGACCTCTTCTAATGAAAACAGAGTGCAGGCCTATCTTCAGACGGGACATACATGGAACAATAGCGTAGCTGTTACCGGAAACTCGGACAGAGGTTCTTTCCGTTTGGGTATTTCAAATATGACGAACGTTGGTGTAATGCCAAACACAAAAACGGAGCAAAAATCTTTTACTTTGAACACAGATTATAATCTAAACAAAAAGTTAAAAGTATCCGTTAGTTCAAGCTACATTCATACTTATTCTCCGAACAAACAAAATACCACGGGTTCGAATAGTGTGTTGAACAATTTGCTTTTCAATTTGCCAACAAATTTGCAGCCATTATCCGATATGAAAGACTATTGGCTGACGGGTTTTGAAGGTGTCAAACAAAACGGTTCAATTATGAAAGATAACGGTGTGGACGTTGCCAATGATAACCCATGGTATACGACCTATGAAAAACTTCACCGTTTTACACGTGATAATTTCTTTGGAAAAATTCAGTTGAACTGGCAGCTTTCGGACAATTTCTCTCTTTTGGCAAGAACAGGGATGGAAAATGTGAAAGAAGCTTATGAGATGAGACAATCATGGGGTGCCAAAGGGGACGCTTTTGGCGGATACGTTACAGGAAATAATACCAGCATTGAAGCAAACTCGGATGTAATTCTTACTTACAACAAGAATTTTGGCAGACTTTCTGTCAATGCTTCTGCTGGTGGAAATTATCGTTTTAACAACACAACTAGTTCTGAAATTACAGGAGGCGATCTGAACTCCCCGGGATTATTCTCTGTGGCGAACATAAAATCAGGAACGCTTACTACTGCCGGGGAAAATAACTGGCCTTTCAGAACAACAAAATCTCAAAGTCTTTATGCAATGGCTACGGTAGGCTGGGATGATAAATTCTTCCTGGACGTAACCGGACGTAATGACTGGAAAGGTATTTTGCCAGAAGAAAAAATCCATTATTTCTATCCGTCAGCATCTTTGAGCTGGGTAGCTTCTGAATCTTTCCATTTTCCGGAAGTGTTTACTTTGGTAAAACCTCGTATCAACATTGCTGATGTGGGTAATGGTTTGGTAAAACAACGATCTGTTGATACCTACACGTACGATGCAAGTCCATGGGGATCTGCAAATACGGTAAGTTTGACAAGCTCACTGGTTGATCCTAACCTGAAAGCGCAGCATTCGATTACCAAAGAAGCTGGGATTGATCTGTGGTTGTTCAAGGGGCGCGTGAAATTTGATGGAACCTATTTTATCAAAACACAAAAAGATCAGATTGGTAATATAGCATTGGTACCGGGCACGGGTTATACAGGTTTACTGACCAATATTGGTGATGTAACCAACAAAGGATTTGAGGCAGGATTGAATTTGACTCCTATCAAAACAAAGGATTTCTCCTGGGATATTTCTACAAGTTTTACACATTACAAAGCGAAGATTACAAAATTGTCTGATCAATTTGCTCCAAACGGATATGTGTTTGCTGACTACGATGGTAAAACCAGAGTGAAAATCGCAAAAGGGGAAGAAATTGGAAATGTTTACGAGCAAAATCCGATCATGAGGGTTAAGGAAGGTCAGTACAAAGGTATGATGTTGCTGGATTCAGAAGAAGGAAAAGTGCAGCAGTCATCTGATGAAAGAGATCGTCAAAAACTGGCCAATTTTAATCCTGACTTTATTTTGGGTATAAACACAACGTTGCGTTACAAACAATTCAGCCTGGGGATTGTGGGAAGTTTGAGAAAAGGAGGGAAATATATTTCTGTAAACCAGCAATATCTTGAATCGAATGGTAGAGCAGAAACGACCCTAGGCTCTGGGCCCAACAATCCATACTGGGTAGGTGGCCGCGATGCGGCAAATGGCGGACTTCCATGGCCAGCAGTTGGTGCAAGTTCAATTGCGGCGATCAACGCCAATAATGATGGGAAACGTTCTTCATCGGTTCAGGATGCAAGTTACGTGAAAGGGGTTTTTGTTAATCCTAACCATACCGGTGATGCAGTTACAGATGCTGATTATATGGTAAATGGCGCTGATCTTAATAATACGTTCTACGATTTCCCTTACAATGGCTACGGCGATATCATCTGGAACTTTGCATCGACAAGAACATATAGCGCTACGAACTTTAAGCTGAGAGAATTATCATTTGCGTACTCCGTACCTGCTACGGTTACCAAAAAATATTTCCTTAACAACCTGATGTTGTCTGTTTATGGCAGAAACCTTTTCCAATGGAATGCTTCCGGCCGTCACGAGGATCCTGAATCTGCATTCTCAGGAGTTGGAACAAGTCAGGGAATTTTAAGAGCAACGTTGCCGAGCATCCGCTCTTACGGATTCAAGGTTTCGGTTGATTTTTAATTAATAACGTTCATTCAGAGAATTATGAAATCTATATTAAAAGTATTTTTAGTAACCACATTGATAGGATTTACTTCCTGTAGTGAGGACGAGTTGCGAACAGCTGATACATTGCAGCAGAAAGATGCCGTGGAGTCGGTTAATGACCCTTATTTACTGGCTTCTATTATCAAGAGAACCTCGCTTTTTTATCAGAAAATGGGTTTTGATACCAGAAAACTTCCGGCCGCTGTACAGCATATGGAAAGTAATTATCAAAGTTCCGACAATTACTATGACGGTTTTAAACTGGCTACTACGGATATGTATGATGCCATGGATATTCTTAAACTGATCGACGGTTCGATTACGCTTGCGCAAAAACGTGGTTCAAAGACGCATGAAGGGATTTTCAAAACATTCCGCGTGTTATTATTCTCTTTCATGACCGATTTTTACGGGGACGTGTATTATTCAGAGGCATTAAAAGCGAGAGAAGGTATTTTGTATCCTAAATATGATAAGGAGCAAGATATTTATACTGGTCTGCTGTCGGAACTGGATGCTGCGGGGACGTTAATTTCGGGTGGAACGGAAGAAGTTTCTACGTCTTATGACTTGATGTTTGCCGGTGACAAAACTAAATGGCAGAAATTTGCCAATTCTGTAAAATTGAGACTGTTAATGCGCGCATCTAATAAGTTAACAGATGCAGGTGCAAAAATTTCGGCTATTGCTGGTAACGTTTTGTCAGAATCTACGGAAAATGCATCGATCGCTTACATCGGAACAACAGGAGACGTTGGAAGTACGCCTGGTAATTCCTGGACGGGCGGTACCGTGAACTGGGGTTCTGTTGACGAATTTAACAAAAGAAGACCTTGTAAAACGTTGGTAGACAAACTTGCTGACCTAAGCGATCCACGGGCAGCCATCTGGTTTGCTCCTGTTGAAAGACCCTGGACGAGTGACAAAAGTCTTAATGGTGTTACGTTTTCAACAACGGATCCAAACGGTTACACTTATTCTTCAACCTGGGAATATATCGACCGTTCGAAAGCTGAGATTGCTGCATTGGCAACGAAGGATATCCTTTTGGATTCCAATAAAGTATACGTTGGCTTTGTAGCAGGTATGCAGGCCGACTGGAAAAATGGAAATGCCCATTACAATACAGCGGACGGTGGCGTAGTTGGAAATTTTAAAGTATCCAAGTTCTCTACCTTGTTCAGACAAAATAAAAGCCCTTTGCTTAAAGCACAGATCATGAACAGTGATGAAGTTCAGTTTTTGCTGGCAGAAGCCGCTGCAAAAGGATTAATCACCGGAAGTGCTGATACCTACTACCGCAAAGGAATTACAAATTCATTGCTCCGCTGGGGGGTTCCTCAGGCAACGATAACGACGTATCTGGCACAAAGCAAAATTGCTTTGCCAACCGATAAATCGGGGCAGCTTGCAAAAATCGCTGAGCAGAAATGGATTTCTTTGTTCCTTGTATCCTCAGAAGCTTACCTTGATTTACGTCGCACCAAATTGCCCGATATTTTCAAAAATGGCCGTTTAGGTAATTATACATTCCCGCTTCGTTACCGCTATCCTGGTAATGAACTTGGACAAAACAGAGACGCTTACGATCTTGGTGTATCGACTTTGTCGCCAGCCGTAGATGATCAGTTCTCTAAAATCTGGCTGCTGCAATAAGTGTCAGGTGTGCCGGAGTCTTGGCCAGAGACGTTTGTTGTCGGGGTTTGTCAGGAAATGGTCATTTGATTGTCAAGGATTGTTCCGAAAATGGCTGATTTTGATAATTGAATAGTAAAAAAATAAGAGTGTAATCCGGAAATGTGCTGAATTGTTATTTCAACCGTTTCCGGATTTTTTTAGGTCTTTTTAACCGTTTACTAAATTATTAGTTTTTTAGTTTTCCGGTAATAGTCCATTCATAGCGTTTCAAAGTAATATCAATGTTTCTTTCCTGCTAATTTCTGACGGGCTGATAATTCGTAATCGGATAGTTATTTCTTTCAAATTAGTATGCATACATAACAAATTCTTAACACAGAAAAATTTGATAATCGGATAGGTCATTTCTGATTATTTAAATAAAAGACTGACAGGTTTAGTCCCGGGCTTTCGCTTCATATTTATCAGGATACAATTTTAATTATCTAAACATTAGTCTATGGAAAAAGCCCTTTTACACTTTTTACGAAATAACCCAATCAAAAATTAGCAATCATTTACCCTTACGTCATGCTACTTAATTAAACCATCGAAAAATTATGAGATCAAATTTTATCAATTTTTATCTGCGGGTTTTTAAACGTCTGCTGATACTCGTAGCGCTGAGTCTCCCGTTTGGCCAAGTGGTCAGGGCCGGAGCTTTTGCGGGAAGCCTGAATGGGAATCCGGAAAAAAAGGCGGACAGAACGATCACCGGGAAGGTTTCCGGCCAGGATGGTGCAAGTATGCCGGGTGTCAACGTCGTATTGAAAGGTACTCAGCGGGGAACCAGTACAAACGCAGCCGGACAATATTCAATTGATGTGACAGGTGATAATCCTGTGCTGGTTTTTTCCTTTGTTGGTTATCTGTTGCAGGAGGTTCAGGTAAATAACCGCAGCGTTGTTGACGTTTCGTTGATTGCCAATACAGAAAATCTTAATGAGGTAACCGTAACGGCCTTAGGTATCAAACGCGAAGATAAGTCGCTGGGATATTCAGTAGGAAAAGTGGACGGTAAGGAATTCAACCGTGTTTCACAGGAAAACGTACTAAATGCTATGGCTGGAAAAGTGGCGGGTGTTGCCATCAGTTCTACCGGTGCAACGGGTTCTTCGGTGAGTATGGTTATCCGTGGTGCAAAATCTTTGAGTAATGATAATCAGCCTTTATTTGTAGTAGATGGAGTTCCGATTGCCAATACCTTAAATAACGTAACCGAGATTGGAACCGATAACAAAGTGGATTATGGCAATGCACTTTCCAGCATTAACCCGGATGATATTGAAAATGTTTCTATCCTGAAAGGCCCGAGTGCAGCCGCACTTTATGGTTCAAGAGCAGGAAATGGTGTTGTTTTGATCACAACAAAAAGTGGTTCAAAAGTAAAGAAAATGACGGTTACCCTTACTTCAAATACCGTTTTTGATAAACCATATAAATATTTGAAATGGCAGACAGAATTCGGATCGGGCCAATATTCAGCCATTCCAACTTCTATTACAAACAATCCATACAGTAATCCTTTTGGAAAACTGGTGGATGAAAGTATTACAGCAACTTATGGAGCAGCACTGGATAAAGGTTATGAAGCTGTACAATGGAACAGTCCTATCGGAGCAGACGGAAAACAGATTGCCATGCCGCTGGTTTCGCATAAAAACAACGTTAAGAATTTTGTACAAACTGGTATTACAACAACAAACGGTGTATCCATTTCCAACAGCACGGATATGGTAACGTATCGTTTGTCCTACGCCAATATGACAAACCGTGGTATTATTCCAAATTCAGATTTGTTCAGAAATAGTTTAAGCCTGAACACATCGGTTAAGGTTAGCCAGAAAGTGAGAGTGAGCAGTAATTTGGATTTTAGTCGTAACAATTCTAATAACCGCCCTGCCGGAAACAGAGGAACAAATCCACTTCAATGGGCTTACGGAGTTTCGCCGCATACGGATATCCGTGATTTGAAAGATTACTGGCTGCCGGGACAAGAAGGTTTGCAGCAACGCTCTCAATATAAAGGCGTTTTCAACAATCCTTATTTCCTTGCAAACGAGGTGAAAAACAGTTTTGTAAGAGACCGCGTTTTTGGAAATGTAAAAGCAGAATGGCAGATTACACCAGAATTGAGCATTTTTGGACGTTATTCTCTTGATACATATCAGGAAAAAAGACAAACAACAATTGCTAATAGTTATACCTCTGAGCCAAATGGAGCCTATGGTTTGACCAATATCGCAACGTTTGAAAGCAATACGGATTTCCTTGCCACCTATCATAAAACACTGAAAAGTTTCGCATTCTCAATATCTGCGGGTGCAAATGACAGAAATCAGAATGGCTCTACTGTGGCCAATTCTTCTACCAATGGTACGGGCCTGATTGTTCCGGGCGTTTTCACAATTCAGAATATTTTACCTGCAAACCTCACTTATAACAGCAGTTCTTACAAAAGATCAGTTTACAGTGCTTACGCATTGGCCAATTTGAGCTACAAGGAAATGGTGTATCTTGATATAACAGCCAGAAATGACTGGACAAGTACATTACCGGCCGCCAACAATTCTTATTTTTACCCTTCGGCATCTTTGAGTCTTTTGATCAATGAAATGATTCCGATGACGGATAAGATCAATATGCTGAAAATTAGAGGAGGTGTCGCACAAGTTGGTAATGATGCGAATCCTTATTCATTGTTAAGCACGCTGGGCAATGCCGGAACCTGGAATGGTGTTCCAAGACTTACTGTGCCCGGTAATCTTTTCAACCTGAACCTGAAACCGGAAATTTCTACCTCTTATGAAGTAGGAGCAGACCTGAATATGTTCCAGAACAGGTTACGTTTCGGTGCGACCTATTATATGGCCGAAAATAAAAACCAGATTTTAAGCACGAAACTACCTCCATCATCGGGTTATACCACAAAAAGTATCAACGCCGGACTTTTAGAAAGTAAAGGTATAGAATTGACTTTGGGCGGAACGCCTCTAAATAAAAACGGATGGCGCCTGGATGTCAATGCTAACCTTAGCAGGAACCGTACCACAATTAAAAGATTGTCGGATGACCTGCCGTATTTTACCTTATGGACAGATGCAAAAGGTGGTGCCTGGACTTATGTTGGCGAACAGGTTGGGGATATTTACGATGCGCAGGTTGTAACGGTAACAGACAAAACTTCGCCTTACTATGGTTATCCGATTCTGGATAAAACCGGTAAATGGCAGTCTGTGGATGCGATTAATACAAAAAATAAAATTGGCAATTTCAATCCTAAATTCACACTTGGCGGCCAGGTTTCACTTGCGTATAAGGGATTCAGTTTAAATATGACGTTTGACTGGCGTAATGGTGGAAGTTTTGTTTCACAAACCTATCGTTACGGTGAAGAAGATGGTCATTCACAACTTTTTTATGACAAGCTGATCAATCCAAACGGGCTGAGCGGTGATGCATTAAGAGATCACCTGGTAGCAAATCAGGAAAAACAGATCAAAATTAACGGAAACGTATTTCCACTTGTAGGAGGTCCAACACCGGATTATGGAAGTTTTCCGGTTAATTATAGCGGCATTCCTCTTCCTCATGGTGGAGTTTTCATTCCAGGTGTTATTGCGACAGGTTATGATGCAGCAGGAAATCCTACTGGCTATAAGGAAAATCTGGGTGGAACCGGAACACAATTTCTGCCACTAGCGGGCGCCACAACCTGGTCGTTCACACGTCCATTTACCTATGATGCTTCTTTTGTCAAATTGAGAGAAATATCGTTCGGATATGATCTGCCTGTGAATTTTGCGAAAAAGATTGGTATGCAAAGTGCCAATTTCTCGGTTTACAGCAGAAATATTATTCTTTGGACAAAAGCCAAAATTAACATTGATCCTGAAACAGCTTTTCAGGTTGAATCCGGTACACAAGGTTCTGGAAGCCAGTTTAAACAGGGAATTGAAAGATACAATGTTACGCCCTGGGTTATTCCTGTTGGATTTAAGCTTGGTTTAACTTTTTAAAAACGGTTCAAATTGATTCATGATGAAGACTACATATATAAAATCAATCGTACTGATGGTGTCAGTATTTCTTGCCTCTTCCTGTAAAGATTTAACGGAGGTGAACAAGAACCCAAACGGCGTGGACCCCACTTCGGCCAACCCAAATCTGGTACTTTCTACAGTGCTTACTGAAACCGGAAAACAGCTTGTAAGCCTGAATTATGACCAGATCATTGGCGGCCTGATGCAGCATACGCAAAAGGATGGATGGAGCGGTGATCACAACGATTACGACTGGGGGCAAACCAATACATGGAGCGGCTGGTATGCCATTCTTACCAATAACCAATATGTTTATGATCGCGCTGTGGAATTAAATTTTCCGCTGCAACAAGGCGTATCGCTGGTCATGAAGTCAATGGTTTTTGGTCTGATCACCGATCTTTGGGGCAATGCTCCCTATTCACATGCTTTAAAGGCATCGTTGGGTGGTTCTGAAAATATATTTCCGGCTTTTGACAGTCAGGAAGATATATACACCGGAATACTGGCAGATCTTGACAAAGCAAATACGCTTTTGTCAAAATCCAAAGCGGAATATAATAGCACGATCGCTACTCCGGATGTATATTATGCAGGTGATCCTGCCAAATGGAGAAAACTTGCCAATTCTTTGGCACTGAGATATTACATGCGGATTTCTGATAAAAAACCTGAGGTTGCCAAAGCCGGAATTGAGAAAATTGTTGGTAACGCAACACAATATCCAATCATGAATGTTGCGGCTGACGATGCAACAATGGGTTTTGCCGGAAACAGCAGCGCGGATTCATGGCCGGCCAACACAAGAGATGATGCAAGCGAAAGTAATTACAGAAGAATAAAAATGTGTAATACTTTGGTAAAAGCAATGCTTGGCGTAAATGATCCGCGCCTGGGTGTCTGGGCAAATAAAGTGCAGATTCCACTGGTTATCGATCCAACACTACCTGCGAAATCAGATGTAATTAAAAACGGAAAACGTTATTTGTCACCGGATAAAGTAGCCGGCATTCCAATCGATACCAATCAGAATTATGTTGGTTTGCCTGTTTCACTTTTATCGGGAGCAAGTTACAACATGAGCCCAACCGCTGCACAAGGTGCTGACAATCCGCATGTTTCCTGGTTAAATACGATGTATAAAGCCCCAAAAGGTGATTTGCTGAAAGCAAGATTAATGTCGGCTGCAGAGGTCCATTTTATTCTGGCCGAGGCTGCGCAAAAAGGATGGGCAGCCGGTGATGCGGAAACGCACTACAAAGCGGCGATTCAGGCTTCGTTTACAGCCTGGGGACTGGCAAGTTCTTATGCCGCTTACGTAGCACAGCCTGGCGTTGCATATAACAAAACACAGAAACAGATCATTGAGCAAAAATGGATTGCAAGCTGGACAGCCGCAAGTGAAGCCTGGTTTGATTATAAAAGAACGGGTTATCCTGTACTTCAAACCGGTCCACAGGGCAAAAGAGCTGTACTTCCGGTCAGGTTTTATTATATGCTTGATGAGAGAAATCTTAATAAAGCAAACGCTGACGATGCGATCAATAAGCTGGAATCAACAACTTATTCTGCGGCGGATGGGAAAAACAGTGCATGGTCAAAGCCGTGGGTAATTCAGGGTGCAGGCAAACCTTGGTAGAAATAATAGCAAAGGAATAGTACGGTGAGGTTTTAATCTGAGTATAACCTTTGGTGAATGTAAATAGAGGGCAGTGACGAGCTGCCCTCATTATTATTAAAGTTGATGATGAGAAAAGCATTTTTGATTTATCTGAGCCTTATTTTTCTAACAGTTTCGAGCTGTTTTGCCCAAAGTTTTAAGGCAGCAGGTGCCGTCAGAATCATTACGCCAAATCCGCTTTTGCCAGTTTTGGGAGGTATTGGAACACCAAAAAAATCAACCGAAAAAAATGGTGATCTGTTTGCCCGGGTTTTAGTTTTGGAAAAAGGTGCAACCCGAATTGCCATAGTCAATGTGGATAATCTGGGTTGGCCGGCTGCTTTGGGGAATAAATCCAGAGCGTTGATTAAAGGTATCGCTCCTGAAAATGTTTTGATAGGCGCTACGCATACTCATAGCGGGCCGGATGCTTATGCTTTTCCAAATGAAAAAGGTGAAACTTTTGCCGATTTGAATTATCTGGATTGGTGTACAAAACAGATCGCCGATGCAGTGAATGAAGCCGTCAAAAATCTGGAACCGGCTTCTTTGAAAATTGCAGTAGGAGAGGCAAAAGGGAAAATTGCTTATAATTATTATGCTGATCAGCTTTATGATCCGCGTTGCGGAGTCATTCAGGCGATTTCAAATTCAGGGAAAAACAAAGGAAAAGTTATTGCGACGTTGGTCAATTATGCAATTCACCCGGAAGTCATTGGCTCGGGAAGAGGGATTTTAAGTCCCGATCTCTGCGGGCCACTTTATGAAAGAATAGAATCTCAAACGGGTGGCATCGCTCTTTTTATGAATGGCGCGCAAGGGGGAATGGTCACAGCTGATAACCGGACGGAGGATAAAAAAGAAGCAAATAACTGGCAGGAATGCAAACGTATCGGTGAACTGCTGGCCGATGAGGCATTGCGAATTGTTAACACAGCAGAAATTCAGCAGAATCCCTCACTTTATTGTACTTCAAGAAAAATTGAATTTCCGGTGGATTCTGAGATTATGCGATACATTCTTAAAAATTCTCCTATCAAAAATGAAATGTCTGGTCCGAATAAAGTTTCAACACAACTGAATCTTTTGAACATCGGAACCGCCCAGATTTTAACGATTCCCGGGGAAGCACTTCCTAACATTGGCTATTATGTAAAACGGAAAATGAATACAAAATTACCATTTCTGTTTGGGTTGACGAATGACGCTTTTGGTTATATGCTGACAAAAGTAGATTTCAACAGTTTCAAGCGTTACGAGTATGTAAGCAGAACAAGCCTGGGAGAAATGACAGGCGAAATTTATATTGAACAAGCACTGAAACTGATTTCAGAAAGTCCTAAGCCGGAAGGTTTTGACACGAATATTGTACAAAGTAATGCTAACAAATAATTTTTAATTCAATAAACAAAACCTTCTGCGCAATGAGAAAGAATAGATTTGGTTTGGCCCTGAAAATACTTTTTATCCAATTAATTTTTACGTTTACCGTACAGGCACAAAAAGCAATAACACCGGAAACTGCCCTTCAAAGTTATCTTGACAATGGAGATAAATCATTAAAATGGGAATTGAAAGATACCTATACGCAAAATGATGTCACTTTTTATAATCTTCTTGTAACGTCGCAAAAGTGGCGTGAGTTTACGTGGACGCATCAAATGACAATCATGGTGCCGAAGGATAATAAATTTGACGGGGCATTGCTGTTCATAACCGGCGGATCCAATAAAGATGAACTTCCGAATTGGAATAATAAAAAAGATGACGATTTACTGGTAACACTTGGCGGGGTTGCCAAATCCAATAATGCTATTGTTACCTTATTAAAACAAACGCCAAACCAGCCATTTTTTGGAGATTTGACAGAGGATGCGTTGATTTCTTATACGCTGCATAATTTCAAAAAGGATAAGGATTATAGCTGGCCGTTACTTTTCCCAATGGTAAAAAGTGCTGTGCGCGCTATGGATGTTGTTCAGGAATTTTCAAAACAAAAACTGAAACATGAAGTAAATCGCTTTGTCGTTTCCGGCGCTTCAAAACGTGGCTGGACAACCTGGCTTACGGGCGCTAATGACAAACGGGTAGTTGCAATTGCCCCAATGGTAATTGACATTCTGAATATGCCTGTGAGCCTTGAATACCAGATAAAATCCTGGGGTGATTACAGCATCCAGATCGAGGATTATGTAAAACTTGGCATTCCGCAAAACAGTAAAACGCCGGATGGTGCGGCTATCACAACCATGATCGATCCGTATTCCTACCGTGCAAAACTGACGATGCCGAAATTAATTATCATGGGGACAAACGATGAATATTGGGTGGTGGATAATATTAAAAATTATCTGAAAGATATTCCGGGGAATAATATGCTGCACTATGTTCCGAATGCAGGCCACAACCTTGGCGGTGGAAAACAGGCTATGGAGGCTTTGAGCGCTTTTTTTGGTAATACGATGACAAAAAGCCCTTATCCGGTTTGCGAATGGAAAGAAACTGCGGATAAAAAGGGTGTAAATATTGCTGTAAAAGCCTCCGCGGATCCTTTGGTGGACGTAATTCTCTGGTCGGCGGACTCAAAAGACCAGGATATCAGAGACGATAAATGGACGAGTAAAAGTCTGGGTATCAAAAACAAAGCAAAAATTAATGTAAATCAGGCATTTCCCCCAAGTGGTTTCCGAGCATTTTATGTTGATTTGAAATACAAGGATGCTAATGGTGGTACATACACGGAAAGTACACGCGTTTTCCTTACTAATGATAAAGCAGTATTGTAATTTTTGGAAGTGAAAATACAGTAACAGCATCGTTTTTTAACGATGCTGTTACTTTTTTGATTATTAAACTAAACTTACCTTTTCGTTATGAAATCTCCTTTTACTCTTAAAAATATTGTTTTTTGCCTGCTGCTTTCTTTTATTTTTTTGTCATGCAAAAATGAAAAATCAACCGAACCCGGTACGGTAAAAACGGTAATAGATGAAGCCGTTACCAGGCTTTACAAAAATCTGAAACCTGCCCAGCTGGACACGATTTCGGAAAAATATATTATGACTTTTTTGAAAAAAGATGAGCTTCATACGCTGGCGACAAAGTTCTGGACTTTTGATGTAAACGTTCCGGTGACGGTTTCATTAATGAGAGATTCAGAACAGAAAGTAATACCATTCTGGATCGAAGAAAGCGGATTTAAAAAGACAGAAATGTTTGTCAAAAATGAAAGCTATACTTACGAAGTCTGGCAGAAAAATTTCGATGCTGGGAAAATTGAATTAGGTATTAACGGTTTTGATAAAAACCGGCCTGTCTATTTTATCAGCGTAGGCCCGCAGAAAAAAGGCGATGATTTAAAAATTACAAATATATTGCCTTCGGAATTTCCATTGATGACGATGAAAAAGGGCGGCTTTACGTACCACGACTGGGATAGTCTGATTTTGACAGAAATGCCGGAATCTCTGGTTGGACAAAAACTTTTTACAACTGTCCGTGGAAGAGCAAGAGAAGCCCATTTGGTGGGAGCGTTCAGAAAAACGTTGTTCCCTTCTTCCCAAAATCCTGACCAGATTATGCTGACATGGAGTGATGGTCCTAAAACATCGGTGAATGTTCAATGGAGAACGAATATGGAAGCGAAAGATGGCGTTGTGAAATATTGGAAGGATAAGTCTGCTGATACTTTGACATCAACCGCTACTGTATTTAAAATGGAAGACAGATTGCTGCAAAATGATCGTTATGTTAACCGTTTTACTGCAAAACTTACAGGTTTGAAATCGGGAACAAAATATCAGTATGTCGTGGGCTCGAAAACGGGAGAATGGTCAATTCCAGCAAGCTTTAAAACAGAATCACCTGTTAATGAAGGCTTTTCATTTATCTGGTTTGGAGATACGCACAAATCGCCGATCTGGGGAGATATGGCGCAGAAGGCTTTAAAACGACATCCTGAAATTTCCTTTTTTGACATCGCCGGAGATCTTGTCAGTACCGGTTTGAACCGTGATGAATGGGATGAATTATGGCAGTATTCAGGTGGCGTATTTCGTCAAAAACCTTTGATGCCCGTTCCTGGAAATCATGACAGCCAGGACGGATTAGGCGCGGGCATGTATCAGGAAATGTTCAGTTTACCCGAGAATGGCCCGAAAGGTTTGCCAAAAGAAATGACTTATGCTTTCAATTATCAGGATGCTTTATTTTTGATGATTGACGCGACACTTTCTGTGCCGGCTCAAAGTGCCTGGGTTGAAGAAAAGCTTAAAACCTCAAAGGCAAAATGGAAGTTTGTTTTCTTCCATTTTCCGCCTTACAATTTTGTTGAACCCTATGATGAAATCCGAAAAGAGTGGGGGACATTGTTCGACAAATATCATGTGGATATGGTCATGAATGGGCATATGCACTATTATTTGAGAACAAAACCGATGAATAACGGTAAGGAAATGAAATCTCCGGCGGAAGGTACTATTTACACCATGTCAATCAGTATTCCGGGCAAACAGGAAGAATGGCTTCCGGAAGATTACGCCGTAGTCCGCTATAAAGACGGGCCACTTTATCAGCATATTTCAATGAAGGGAAATACGCTGATTTATAAATGTTTTGATCCGGCAGGAAATGTGAAAGATGAATTTAAGATTGTAAAATAGGTCTTAGTCTATAATTACTTTATTCCATATCGTTGATAGTCTGAAAAATAGATTACTATTTTTTTGTTATTGCTGAAATATGGGTAAAATAGTTGATACTGACCATTTTCTGCCGAAAATTTTATGTCCTTGCTACCTTTTTCAAAAACTTTGTAGAGATATTCCCGCTCTTCCTTTGTCGTCGCCTGAATGTATGTCATTCTGGATGGAGGCAAGGTATCGTTGACCGGCTGGAAATTTCTAAATCCAAGCAAAACTCTTGAATTATCTATGGAATCTGAAACGATGACAGTAATGCTCGGGAAATTTTTATCGGTCTTCGACAACAAATCCAGTATGTGCTCGGTTTCCATAATCCATTTTTTATCAAAGGAATAATTAACAAGTTTATCCGCTTTTTTTGAGTTGTCATTAATAATCGACTGTGCAGATTGTATCAAAAGTTTTTCCTTGTTTTCTGAAGTTAAATAGTCCCCGAAAAACAATAGTCCCAAAATGACTGGAAAGGTAAGTGCCAAGAGCCATTTCAGTTGTTTTGAGGCTGTTTTTGTGGGATTGATTTCGTCCAGATTATGTTTTTCAGCAATTCTTGTAAGGTTGAACATCAGATTGGTGATCAACGCTCCAAACATTAACGCCAAAATTCCAATTATACTGGTGAAGAATGTTTCGGTTATTTTCTCCCGGAAGAGTTTCAGTCCAAAAACCTGGTACGAAATAAAAATGAAGACCCAATAAATTAAGAGGGTGATGGCGATAGTGCCGATGATGTTGCTTAGTCTTACCAGCGTTTTGGGATTCATTGTGTGTGTAATTTACTTGCGAAATAAAAAGGATTGAAATAGATAATTTTTAATAAATAAAAGGAATAATTCCTCTTGTACTTTTCTTATAATCAAGATATTCAGAACCAAACTGGCCAATCAATATTTTCTCTTCAATTTTGATACGAAAAATAAAAACTGTCATCACTGAAACCACGATTAAAATCAATCCTGGCCAGGTGTTAATGGAAATTCCAAAACCTATAAAAGATATCAGCGAAGCGAAATAGGAGGGATGGCGTAAATATTTATACAAACCGTCTTTTTTAAGTTTATGGTCTTCCCGGATCGTTACATCTACTGTAAAATATTTCCCCAGAGACAACACAGCAGCGATTCTCAGTATAATACCCAGGAAAATAATTCCTAATCCGATATAGCGAATCATGGTATTGGGATAAATAGGGAAGTAGTATTTAATTGAAATGTAAACGGCTAAAACAATGGCAGCAACCACCGTAATCCAGATAATAAGCAAGGAGTTTTTATCCGCGTTTTGCTTGTCCGTACTTTTAGAACGTAACAACCGGTTCAGTAAAGTCTCAGACAAAAACCAGATAATGTAAATAGCAGTAAAAGCGGGGTTCATGAGATCAGGCCGAGTAAGTGTTGGTAACTTGCTTTTAAATCCTAATTTATGGTAAAGAATTAATTAATTTTTAGATAGGTAGTACTAGTACCTCTAAGTAATTTTCGTAAAAGCTTTTTAATTTATCAGATATCTATCTGTTCTAACCGGAATATTAGATTTGGCAGGAAAAAACTCTTCACTTCCCATACAATGGAGTAGTCTATTCCAAAATAATCATGTACAATTCTATTTCTAAAACCCCTGATTCTGTGCCAATCTATGGAAGAGTGCTGATCTTTGAAATCTTCGGATAACCTGTTTGCAGCTTCGCCAATTATTTCAAAATTTCTTATAACTGCATCAACTGTTTTACTGTCATTAATAAACTCGTCAAAGGACAGTTCCTTAGTATATTGAAGAATTTTATTTCCGCTTTCAATAATATCTTCAATAAGAAGAGCTGGTTGCCTTTTAGACATATACTATTTCAGATTCTATGGCGCTGAAATATTTTGGTTTAATACCCTTTTTTGAAACCAGATCAACAGGTTTATTAAGTTCTTTTTCGATAAAATCGGCAAGATCGACGAATTCAATGCCAATTGGTTTGCTGAAATCAACGATAATATCAATGTCACTGGAAGCGTTAAAGTCATTTCTGACAATGGATCCAAAAAGGCCGATCGAGCTAACATTGAATTTCCTTATTAACTCAGGTTTGAGTTTGCTCAGAATTTGTTTTATGTGCGTAAGTTCCTTCATATAACAAATATAGCGATTCTAAAAGATCGATTTCAATATGATATTAGCATTGATCAGAAAATTTAAATTACCCTATCGGTTATCCAAACTCCACCTTAACTAAAATATCGAAAATTTTTTATCCCATTATAGGAAAGCATTTAAAAAAATACTAATTGTTTATAGTTCTGCTGCTTTGTTACCAAGCCATTTTCCATAAGTCATTTCAAATCTGATCTGGCTTGTTCCGTATTTTCCGGTTTCTGTCCAGCCACTTTTTCTGTAAAAGTGATCAGCCCTGGTTCCGGGAGTGGTACTGAGCCATACGGCATCGGTTTTTTTTGAAAAATACCAGTCCAGCATCATGTCGTGAAGCTGTCTTCCAATCCCTTGTTTTTCAAATTCAGGTTTCAAAAAAAGAGCCCAGATGTTATTTTCCTGCAAATCTGCAATGGCAAATCCAACAATATCATTGTCAACTTCACAAACCCATCCTTTTCCCCTTACCGTTAGATATTCAATACAATCTTTGTCTGTTACAAGGCTGGGATCAGATAAAATATTTTCATTAACGGCGTGCCTGACAATCTGGATTTGCGGAATATCATCCGTTTTGGCTTCTCTGAAAATCATATAGCTTATTATTTAATAACAGGCAGTTTCATCATGATATCAGTTTGTATATCACTTCCAAGTGTAAAACTATGTTTGTCAAATGGAATAAACCCGTTCTTTTCATAAAATTTTATGGCTTTCTCATTTTTCTCCCAAACACCAAGCCATATGTATTTCAGGCCATGATTTTTGGCAATTTTTAATGTTTCACCGAAAAGAAATTGCCCTGCTCTTTGGCCATGAAATTCCTGCAATACGTAAATTCTTTCTATTTCCAGGGCATCGTTGTCCTTTAACTCGGTTTGTGCATTTCCAAAATTGATTTTGAGATAACCGATTGGTGTATCGTTCAGTTTTGCGAAATAGAAAGCTGAACCCGGATTGGCAATTTCTTTGATAAGTTTCTCGTCTGTGAAGCCGGAATGCAGATAATGCTGGATGTTTTCTTCTGTGTTGACCGGAGCAAAAGTTTCCAGAAAAGTTTGTTTGCTCAGTTCTTGTAATTCTCCGAGATCGGAAGAAATAACCTTTACTAACTCGATTTTTGTAATGTCCATTATTGATCTGATATTATTATGCTATTCAATCAGGAATATACATAATCAAAATATCAGATCAAATAGTGAGGACTTATGGCACTAAACGTTTCATTCAAACCGGTTATGTGCGCCTTTTAATTCTCCATGAGAACTAATCGCAACAACTACGATCAAGGCAATAAAGGCTAATAAAAAAATAAAATTAATAGCCCAGCGGCTAAAATTCAAGCCTCTATTGGTAAAACCAGGCTGAAATTTTCCAATAAAAAATCCGATTATCAGTACGTTGATAATGTAAAGATATTGCTCAATTCTGTACAAACTCATGAACGCGCAGGTGATCAGAATGCTGTAAATAGTATACAATCCCAAATGCCCAAGGAAAAACCGGTTCGCTTCCTGATAACCGATGGTGATCGTATTTTCTTTATTTTTGAAATAAAGAATGTAAAGCCAATAGCCGGAAGTTATTATTATCAACAGTAACGCTACCCATTGAACGGATTTGGTTATTCCTGTGGCATCTGCTAGGGGCGCAAAACTTTGAATTGTTTCAACCAGCCGCTTGGTTTCAAAGGATTGATCCCAAACGAAAAAGGGAATTATCAAGGTTAATATCAGAAGCGGAGCAATGAGTTTATTCCGCTTCGTTTTTATTTCGGTAACAGGCCATTCGGAAGTGAAAGTCCCGTAAGCCATTCCCAAGCCACCGAAAAATCCGATAGAATATTCCATCACATTCCAGAAGTTGAATTTAATCTCCGAAACGTGGCCCATAATTTGTAAAAAGTTACCAAAAGCAAATCCAAAACCAGCCCCAAATCCGGCAAAAATGGCCACCCGAATAGCCGAATATTGTTTTTGACGAATCATATACCAAAACATGGCAATGGTCATTCCAAGGCATGTTGCCCAATATTCACCGCGCGGAGGCGTCATGAGCCATCCAAATTCTTCGACTAACAAATAGTAAAAAATGATTCCGCCAATAGTCATTTCAACGATTAAATTGTACCATTTTACGGGTTTTTCATTGCTGTCACCAAGAGCGATTCCAAACAGACCGCCTCCAAGCAAACCAAATAATCCGCCAATAATAAATAGCATTAACAGACCGTAATATGCATTTCCAAATTCAGTACTTCGTCCATAACCTACTACAAGTCCATAACTTGCCATTCCGGCGACTCCCCAACCCGCTGCGGACGCAAGTGCGAGTTGAAAAATTTTGGCATACCAATCCTGCCTTTTGGCCAGTAAAACAATGCTTATTGCGCCAAAACTTCCCGCCCAAGCCGCTCCTTGTTCATGTCCAAACTGGCCACGAATGGCCCAGGCGGTGGCTAATGACATGGCTGCAATGAAAATACCGGGTAGGAGTTTTTGATTTTTCATGGAGGAAATGACGGGTTTAGGGTTATAGAAATATTACTGTATAATATCAAAAACAGGCTATGTTCCCGTAGCGAATTTGGAGTAAATAGTCTTAATTACAATTTCCAAAGTATGTGATAGAGAGATATCAATTTAGAAATTATACCAAATCGGGGATGAGCCAACTATTAGCAATTGACGGTGGAGAAAAATCTGTAAAACGTAACTTCCCCTGGCCAATTTTTGACGAACAGGAAGTACAGGTTGTGTCGGAGGTTATATCCAGCGGAAAGTGGGGGAATCCTGATTGTGGTGACGAGGTTGAAAAATTTGAAAAAGAATTTGCAGCTTTTTGCGGTAGTAAATATGCTGTGAGTTGTGTGAACGGTTCTGTCTCGCTTCGATTGGCTTTGATTGCCTGTGGTGTAAAACCGGGCGACGAGGTGATCGTACCACCCTATACGTTTATTGCCACCGCCTCGACAGTGATTGAATGTAATTGTGTTCCGGTTTTTGTTGATATCCATCCGGACACGTATAATCTTGATCCCGCTAAAATTGAAGCGGCGATCACTTCGCGTACCAAGGCTATTATTCCGGTTCATTTTGGCGGTTTGGCCTGTGATATGGATGCGATCCTGGATATTGCCAAAAGACATAATTTACGTGTGATCGAAGATGCCGCTCACGCACATGGTGCGGAATATAAAGGGAAAAAACTGGGGTCAATAGGTGACGCTGGCAGTTTTAGTTTTCAATCATCCAAAAACCTGACGGCTGGTGAAGGAGGAATTGTGGTAACTGACGATGATGATTTATATGCGATAATGAATTCTCTGCGCAATGTTGGGCGTATTGAAGGCGGACAATGGTACGACCATTACAATCCCGGTTGTAATTACCGGATCACGCAAATGCAGGCAGTTTTGCTGTCACAACAATTAAAACGATTACCAAGCCAAACGGAAAAAAGGAATAAGAACGGGCTGTACCTGACTGAATTATTTGAAAATATTGAAGGAATATTGCCCTTGGTGCGAAGTGAAGAAATCACGATGCATTGTTATCACATTTATATTTTCAAATACGATGCCTCTAAATTTGGAGATATACCAAAGGATAAATTTGTAGAAATGCTTGCTGCCGAAGGCGTTCCATGTTTCAAAGGTTATCCACATCCTTTGTACAAACAACCGCTTTTTCAAAACAAAAATTTTATGTGTTACGCGATTCCCGAAACTGTGGATTATACTGATGTAATTTGTCCGGTTGCTGAGGCAGCCTGTACTACCGAAGCGGTATGGATTTTACAAAATGGAATGCTGGGGGAACGGGAGGATATGGAAGGGTTTGTAGATGCGGTTTTGAAGATTCAGAGGGCTGTGGTATTAAAGATTTGAGATTCAGTTTTGTATTTCTCTTCCATTCATCACTTCTTCGAACTTTGCGGGAGTTAGTATAACGGCAGTTTTAAAAGGATTATGCTCAAACAAATCTTTGTCGCCCGTTACCAGATAGTCAGCCTTAGAAAAATCGATTAGATCCAGAAGGAAATTATCCTTTGGATCTCGGTTTATAAAATGTTTTGGTTCGATTTCGACTTGCTCAGCAATTATTTCCCAAAGCTCAATTAGCTCATTAGCATTTTCTTTCGGGAAATATTTTTTCAATTTTTCTCGTCTGGTAACGTCCCTGATTTCTCTTAAAAGTTGCTGTGTAACAATAATAATGAGCTCTCCGGAAATAATATATTTCTTGATAGTGGAAAAGCGTTTACCGATAAGAAAACTTATCCAAACATTAGTGTCAAAAATGACTCTAATGCTTTTAGCTTTCATATATCTGTTGTCTTACAATTTCAGATTCTTCGTTAATTGTATCCAGACTAAGTTCGTCAGTTTCAACGGTTCCAAGTAATTTTGAAAGCTTGGATTCAATGGCGTCTTTTTCAAGTTCTTTTGAAAGCAATGCTTTTTCATTCACTGGTAGTTGTTTTACCATAGCAAGCACCTGATCAAGGGTTATATCTACCTCTAATAGCGATTTCATAACTTTTTAGATTTTATCAAATTTGCAAATAAATGTCAGTTTATCAAGGTATTACAGTTAGATTTTACCGCCCAACCCCAACCCGTATCCCTTCACTATGTCCTGAAAATCCCGGGGCATACATACATTCAATATTTGTAATTCCATTGGCAAAATTCCCGTCGTGTGTCACAAAAAGCGGGTACTCAAAAACGTAAGTTCCTCTTCTTAAATGATCAAAAAAGAAATCGGTGCTGGCATCTCTTGTGCTTTGATAATAGCCCAATCCTCCCTGCCATTGATAGCCGCTTAGCACATTTACGGGTTCAAAAGCAGCAGCACGCAGATCTTTCATGTGAACATATTCCATGTCACGATCGGCTCGAAGTTCGATGCGCACGTTTATTTTATCTCCAACATGAAGTTTGTCGCCATCTTTCACGAGCGTAAGCACCGGACCTTTATCCGAGTTTTTTTCTATGAAAAGCTTTTTAGACAATTTCAACGAAGTTTCTGCGGATGTTACTTTATCAATATTTTCAAAATATTGCCAGTAAACGGCGCCCCAGCCGGGAAGGTTGGATGACGAATTTGTGTTCATATCAACTTTCACATTTCCCATTTCAGGTTTCACTTTTGCTCCGTCAATAATCGTCTTGAAATATCCTGTTCCCGCTTCTTGTTTCTGATCGGATGATTTCAAACTCAATTCTCCCAGATTTAAAGTAACCGAAGATTCTTGGTTTAAAATGTCAGATCCTTGTAAAAGCAACGCATAACAGGCTTCCGCAGTTGCTTTGGTACTTTCCCAATTATTGGTTTGTTTGTTTTTCAACAACCAGGTTTTTAAGTCATTTACAGTTTTGGTGTCGTTGGTTATTTCCTGAAAAGCTTCAATTAACAACGCTTGTCTTTCGATAGGAGCCTCGTACCACCACCAGCCTTGCTGATTACTTTTCCAGTACATTCCTGTTTCTTCATTCGTGATCGCTGTTTCTTTTAACGATTTTAAAATGGCTTTCGGAATTTCTTTTTCATTGGTTCTGTAAAGTGCCAGAGCCGTAAGTCCCTGGATATATTTGGATTGTGCCAGCCAGGAAAATTTTGCCCGTTCGCGGAAATAATTCCAGGCTTTTTGAGATGTTTTTGGTATTTCAATTTCAGGAAAAAAGCTGCGCATGTACAGGTATTGAATAGCGCTTGGGCTAGCCGAAACTTTGTTTAAATCAGCTTTCTCTTTTACCAGTAAATCGTAATCTTCTTTTATTTTTTGATCAAGAAACTGAATGCTTTTACGTATCAGCCTTTCCATCTTTTCATCTGGTTTTTTATTCTGGGTATTTACTTTTCTCAGATGACCCATCCCCGACAAAATATACTGCGTCATATACCGATCATCTGGTCCACCTTTAAACCAGCTGAAAGCACCATTGGTATTTTGCATTTGTTCAAGTTTTGCAAAATTGGATTGCAGCTCATTGCTGATCTTGTTCAAGTCAAATAACAAAGCAATATTTTTCTTTTGCTGACTCTCCGTTTTCGCTGACAGCACCCAGGGTGTTTCTTCCAATAAAATGGATTTCAACTCCCGGTTTTTTTGCAGATTGCTAAGCAGCGTCGTTGTATCTTCTGTCCGCCAGGTTTCAAAAACTTTGGAAATAGGTGGCGACAAACTGACAATATTCGCCGCAAGTGCATTTGCATAATACCGGTTCCAGATCTGTTCCGCACAATCAAAACGGCTTTCCGCAAGATATGGTAATGCCTGCACTGCATACCACGCCGGATTTATTGTAAACTCAGCAGTAAGCGATTGGTTGGTTAATGTTTTGGAATTTCCTGAATTAATCAGTTTTTCAAATTTGTAATCCTTACTTACATTTCCTCTGATCGATAATGGAAGTGTTTCTATAACTAAAATCCTATTGCTAAGAACCGGCAAAAAGTTTTCTTCACCATCTGAGTAAGCGCCAGATTTTGCGATGATCCGCCATGTCAATGTTTTGGTGAAATTTTCGGGTACTTCAATCTGGAATTGTAATGTTTTACTTTCTTTACCTTTTAAAATAAACGATTGTGTAAGCGAAGTATTCTTAAAAATATCATCGACTGATTTATTCGTTTCTGTATCAAATAATTGGAAGGTAATCGTTCCGCTAAGTTCTTTCTCCGAAAGATTTACAACTTTTGAACTGAAAGAAATTTTATCTCCTTCCCGCAAAAAACGTGGTGCATTTGGTTGAACCATCAGATCTTTCTGGGTTACAATTTCCTTTGAGCTGTATCCCAAAGCCAGTTCTTTTGTATGCGCCAGTGCCTGAAATTTCCAGCGTGTCAGTGCTTCCGGCATGGTGAATGAAAATTCAATTTCTCCTTTTTCGTCAGTAAGTAAATCCGGGAAGAAAAAAGCGGTTTCATTGAAATTTTTACGAATGTTATTAATCTCAAGTTTGGTTTTTTCATTTTCCGATGCCTGGTCAGGTGCTGCCTGCATAGGAGCTACGCTGCCTTTCATTTGACGACCGTAACCCAACATAGGTGCCTGATTTACTGAACGTCCTCCCACCATTATTTTATCAGCAACTACCGCTTCCTTCCTCTCCACTCTTGAACCTTTGCTCAGAAAATTTACTCTGTTGTAGAAACTTTCCCACATAAAAGCGTCGTATCTCTTATCCAGTGTTTTACCGGAGGTAGAATAATCATACTTCACATTCGCACTTTCAAATGAGAAATTTTGATAACTGTTCCATGGTTGTAAACCGGCAAACATCTTCCAAATAGCAGGTTTATTCCATTTGTGTGGATAAAACTGATCAAGCGAAGCGTCATACATACTGGCCAGCATTTCGGCTGCAACCTTTTCCTTTTTAAAACCTGAAAGTTTTACCTTCCATTTTTCCTGACTGCCCGGTAAGGTATTGTCCCGGAAAGAAACGTATTCAATTTTTAGATCTTTATTAGTCCAGGGCACCTGTATAACGTCGCTGAAAGAATAAATTCTGTTGTGTTTTATAAATAGAAAATCAACACCATAACCGCCACGGTCACTTTCGGTAGCCGAGAAATCTAAAATTCGTTTTTCATCATTTAATGGAAAAAATGTAAATGTTTTGGCTTTATTTTCATTCCGGTTGGAACTGCTGATTACAAAAATATTTTCTGCTGAGGTGCCAATTTCAATCGTCGTCTTTTCCCCAGGCTCAATGGATTTGCTACTTTTTGTTGACAAATATTCCGCGCGATTGATTTTATTCTTATCAGGATCTGTTAACTCAATATATTTTAAATCCTTCACTTGTTCACCGGATTTATCGACGGTGCTAATTTCAATTTTGTAAAAACCAGGTAGGAATTTGGTTTCGGAAAGTTCGAAAGGTTTGTCCTTAACCAGTTTTTCCGTTTTTTCAAAAGCTACATTTTCTTCCGGCCAGCTTTCCTGATCAGATTCATTGTCATATTCATCATTTGGGAAAAGTGAAATGAATTCTGTTTTTGGCATAATAAATAAGTCCGGACGTTGCCACAATCGTTTTTTAAGTAGACGTGTTTCAGGTTTAAGTCGGGTGATTTTTACTTTTACATCAGATGTGCTAAACTCACCATTCATATTTTCAATTTGAATAGCGAGATTTTTTAAACTGTCTGCCTGAATTTTTTCCGGAACATCCGTTGTTAACATGATCGACTTATAACCCACAGAAACTGTCGTTTCACCACTTCTAGTCTCACCATTGTTATCTGTAATATCTGCATAAATAGTATAGTCAAAAACCGGCTCCGATTTTTTATTTATTTTCAAATCCGGAATGGCATGAAAGAAAATTAGAAATTTCCCTGACTGATCCGTTTTGGATTCCCTGTGAGAAATTTCCATGGGTTGTGCTGGCTCAAACCAGCGTTTGGATAACCATGGATAAATAAATCTGGCGTTTCTAACAACCCGGTACGAAACTTTGGCCCCGTCAATGGCATTTCCTGCATAGGCAATCGCAGTTCCAGCTATCTGAATGGAATCGTTTAATTGATATGTAGCTTTAAGGGTATCGTAAGCGACAGAGAATTTCGGCCTCTTGTATTCTTCTACATGAATAGACAAATTCATACGGTCGTCAACATAAATGAAAAATTCTCCGTTTAACGAATTCTGAGGTAATTGGAATTTTCCTGAAAAACTACCGTAATCATTGACATGCGCAATTATTTTTTCAATTTCTTCTCCATTTGTATTTTTTAAAACAACCGGGATGTCAGAATCTTTATCCAACCGGCTCAGAAGTGAATCACCTTTTGAAACAATTCCCTTGTAATAAATTACTTGTCCGGGGCGGTAAATACTGCGGTCTGTAAAAAGGTATGTCTGTCGTTTAATCGGGGCATTGAAATTCGGCCGGCGGTAATAAGTGTAAGCCTGAGATTGTTGGAAAAGTTTATCTTTTTCGTACGTTATTTCCAGTAATTCTGTAACAAGATTATCGGGTTCAATATTCTTTTTTCTAGTAAAATAACCATAGAAGTCGGTTAAGAATAAAGTACTATTCAACTTTAAATAACCGTCAATAGAACGATCGTAGCGAGTCTCCCAAATTCGGACTTTGGCTTGGGAAAGTGGCTGCCCAGTTTCACGGTTCAGGACAAAAAAGTTGTCACCCTTTTGTACGTAACTTATATTAGACACATAAAATAATCGGGTACCAATAATGGTTTTTGGATTTTCAAAATCAGGATTGTCTGCTGCTATTAGAAAATATTCACCGATAGGCAAAGCGTCAACCTTGATTTCAAGACTATGCTCCTGATAATCTTTTGTATCGGGCAAGTTTTGTTCCCAGGTTCGGATGGGCGAAGCGAGATTTAAGGCATGCAAGTTTTCAGGAGTAAGTCCTTTTTGCATTTTAACCCGGATTTCATCCGTAGCACTAATAATCCGGAGGTAAAGTTTTGTGGTATTTTTATATTCCAGGCGCACAAGAAATGGTTTTCCGGGAATGGTTACCGTCTCGGTCATGTATTGAAGACTTTTATGCTGAATCGTTTGCAATAAATTATAAGCATTAACCCCACCTTCCGTTTTCGGATTTTGTTTGATGATCTTCTCGCAAATTTCTACTGCTTTTACTTTTTCAAAGCGATTCGTTGTGTCCTTATTTGCGTTATAATAATCACTTTTTTTGTTATGCCATTCAGCGATTAAATACCACGCCTGTGCAGCCGCTGGCGTATTTTGGTACTGATTCGCCACATGATTAACCGACATGAAATACAATTCGTCACTATCCGGATGTACAGATTTTTGCTTTACATATTGCAAACGCTGCAAATCTATATCGATGAGTGCATCAGCGGTTTTGTCATTGACATGGAAAGCAATTAACTTTTGATACAATTTCAATGCATAAAATTCCAGTGACGTGGTATCCTTTGTTTCAAATTTCCTGTAAATAAAATCTGTTGCGGGATCATATGCCGAAGCGCTGTTTATTTCGAAAGAATAAGCCGGTTTTTTAATATTTCTTTCGTCCGAAGAAAAATATACCAAAGCTTCCTGCGCTAATAAATCGTATAAAGTCGGGCGTAATTTTCGGACGTTTCCTTTGGTAATAATGACATTGTAACCTTCGAGTGAAGTTTGTTTTAATAATTTTTCCTGACTAATGGAATGCAGATATAAGGTTGATATCTTTTCATGAAAATCGTCCGTCGTCCAGGTACTGATATCCTCTTTTATGAATTCTTTGGTAGCCGTCCGGTCATAAAGCTGCCAGCGTATTTGCTGATAATATTGATAATACTTTTTTGCCAGCAAACTAGTCAATATTGATTTTGCAGGTTCTTTATTGGTATTAATTTCTTTTTCCAGTTCTGTTATGGAATTAATCTCTGCGTTTTCCTGATTCTGACTTTGCAGGTCAATCATATAAATCACAGCCTTGATGACCTGGGCTTCCTGATTTTCTTTTTTTGCAAGCTGATATATTTTTTTTACTTCTGTCAAAGCGGATTGAGACAAACCCTTGTCGGCATAGTTCTTCACACTTTTCCACTGAGCTTCGTACATTTTATTCAGATTTTGACTTCTGACGTTTTTATTGAAAAAACATAAAAAAATGATAAAACTGAATAAGAGAGGGGAGGTTGAAAATTTCATAATTTGTGTGATGAATTTGATAATTTCTTCTTCAACGATTTTCGTTACAATTCGGTATCCTATGAAATGTAATGAAAAGTAAAATCAGTTTTAACAGTATTTATCTGAAAGAAATCATTTTTAATAAATAACGGTCACATATATTAATCTGTTGAGAAAGTAAAAAAGTAAGCCATTGTCCCTTTGTGCAATATGAAGTATCTTTAAATTGCTATTTTACGGAAATATAATTTTTATATATACAAATTGCACAGAATTTAGTTTTATCCTCTATGCGTACAGTAATTTTAATCGGTACTATTATTATCGTCCTTGTTCTTGGGAAAATTTATGTTTTTCCAAAGTCTGAAAGTGAAAAATCCGGTGGTTCGGGAAGTGGGGGAAAAGGGGAAGGGAAATCGGCCGGATCAGGGGCGATTCCAGTGAATGTTTATGTGGTTGGCATGGAAACGATCGACAATCAAATATTCGCATCAGGAACTGTATTGCCAAATGAAGAAGTAAATCTGATGGCGGAAATTTCAGGTCGTCTTGTCAAACTGAATATAAAGGAAGGTTCGTATGTTACAAAAGGGCAATTGATCGCTAAAATAAATGATCGCGAGCTTAAAGCACAATTGCAAAAAGTGGAGTTCAATCAGGATCTTGCCCGTAAAATAGAACTTCGCCAGCAAAAACTTTTGAAAGTTGAAGCCATCAATCTGGAAGAATATGACGTCACTTCCAATAATATCAGAGTTCTCGATGCTGAAAAGGAAGTCATTGAGTCTCAGCTTGAAAAAACAGAAATTCGCGCTCCTTTCAGCGGCAGGATCGGATTGAAAAACATTAGTGAAGGTGCATATATGGCCCCGGGTACGTCCATCGTTACCATGATTCAAAGCAATCCGATCAAGATTGATTTTACGGTTCCCGAAAAATACACTTCCAATATTCATGTCGGCAGCGCAATTACATTTAATCTTGATGGTGATGTTTTCAACTATTCGGCAAAAGTTATTGCGCTGGAACCAAAAGTGGATGAAAATCTTAGAACGCTGCGTATCCGTGCCATTGCGGAAAATCCATCCGGAAAATTTGTTCCGGGTATGTTTGTCAAAGTGAAAGCAGCGCTGGCCGCCAATCACAAAGCGGTAATGATTCCGACGGAAGCCATTGTGCCGGTTTTGAAAGGGAAAAAGGTTTTTATTGTGAAAAATGGAAAAGCTACGGAAGCGATGGTGACGACGGGGTTACGGACGGAAAAGAAAATCCAGGTTCTGGATGGATTGCAGCAGGGCGATTCCCTGATTACTTCGGGTATTATGGCCATTAAGCCAAATTCTCTGGTTAAGGTAAATTGATTTTCGGCATTTTAAGACTTACTGCGGTATCAGCCGCTCCTAATATTTATTTTCTATGAGTATTTCAACGCTCTCCATCAAGCGGCCGGTTTTAGCCATTGTGATGAACCTTCTCATCATTTTATTTGGTTTTCTCGGGTATAAGTTTTTGGGTATGAGGGAATTTCCGTCTATTGACCCGCCGGTGGTTTCTATCCGGACAAGTTATACCGGTGCAAATGCCGATATCATTGAATCCCAGATTACGGAACCGCTGGAAAAACAGCTGAATAGTATTGAAGGGATAAAATCGATTAATTCTACCAGCAGCCAGGGCACGAGCCAGATCACCGTTGAGTTTGACATTGGTGTGGATATGGAACGTGCCGCGAATGATGTTCGCGATAAAGTGGGTTCTGCATCACGGACTTTGCCGCTGGATATTGACGGGCCACCTGTTGTTGCGAAAGCTGATGCAAACTCGGAACCGATTATCGTACTTACGTTTAAAAGCAGTACCCGTTCGCATCTGGAGGTGAGTGATTATGCTGAAAACGTAATTGCCCAACGTCTTCAAACGATTGAAGGTGTGAGTGAGATCCGGATATTTGGTCAGAAAAAATATGCGATGCGGATCTGGATGGATCCGGTGAAAATGGCTTCATTAGGTGTGACAACGCAGGATGTAAAATCTGCTTTGGATAAAGAAAATATAGAATTGCCAAGCGGGAAACTGGCTGGTGATAATACCGAATTGACGGTAAAAACAGTGGGTCGTTTTAAAACGGAAGATGACTTTAACGAAATGATCGTTAAAAATACAACGACGCAAACAATCCATTTAAAAGATATTGGTTACGCGCAACTTGGTCCGGAAAATGAGGAAACTATTTTGCGGCTGGATAATGTACCGATGATCGGTCTGGCGATTTCTCCGATGCCGGGTGCAAACTACATCAATATTTCAGAAGAAGTAAACAAGCGGCTGATCGAGATTAAAAAGGAACTTCCAAAAGATTACGAACTGGGTACGCTGATTGACAATACCATTTTTGTAGAGCGTTCAATAGAAGAAGTTGGAGAAACTTTACTGATCGCGATAGTACTTGTAGTAATCATTATTTATCTGTTTTTCCGCGACTGGCTTATCGCATTCCGGCCTTTAATTGATATTCCGGTTTCCCTGATCGGTACTTTTTTCGTGATGTATATCATGGGATTTTCGATCAATGTATTAACGTTACTTGCGATTGTTTTGGCAACGGGTTTGGTTGTGGATGATGGGATTGTCGTCACTGAGAATATTTTTAAGAAGATAGAGGAGGGCATGCCGCCGATTGAAGCGGCGATTAAGGGTTCTAACGAAATTATTTTTGCTGTACTTTCTACCTCGATAACACTGGCTGCGGTATTCCTTCCTGTGATTTTTATGCAGGGATTTGTCGGGAAGCTTTTCCGGGAATTCGGGATTGTGATTTCGGCTGCGGTACTTATTTCTGCTTTTGTTTCGCTGACGCTGACACCGATGCTTAATGCTTATCTGGTACGAAAAACACATAAGAAGAGCTGGTTTTATGAAAAGACCGAGCCTTTCTTTGAAAGTTTGACAAACAATTATGGGCAAGCCTTAAACTCATTTTTGAAGGTGAGATGGGTTGCTATCCCGCTGATTTGTTTGACTTTGGGAATGATCTGGTTTTTTGGAAAAGATCTGAAATCAGAATTAGCACCTTTGGACGACCGGAACTGGTTCCGTTTGCAGGTTACAGCTCCAGAGGGATCTTCTTTTGAATTTACCGATAATTATGTTCAAAATATTGGACAGATGCTGATGGATTCAATGCCTGGAAGAAAAGGTTTGATGCTGATTACTTCACCCGGAAATTCAGGCTTAGGAGCTGCCAATACCGGCAGCGGAAGAATTGCACTTACGGATAGAATGCAACGTAAGGAAACACAGCAGGAAATAGCAGATTATATCACCAAACAATTGAAACGTTATCCGGATGCCAAATCCTTCATCGTTCAGCAGCAAACCATTGCGGTGGATTCAAAAGGCGGACTTCCTGTACAATATGTAATACAGGCGCCTGATTTTGAAAAACTGCGCGAATATCTTCCCAAATTTATGGAAGAGGCTTCGAACGACCCGACTTTCGCTATTACAGATGTCAACCTGAAATTCAGTAAGCCGGAATTGCAAATTGTGATAGATCGGGAAAAAGCAAAATCATTAGGAATCTCCGTTCAGGATGTGGCACAAACGATGCAGTTTGCTTTTGCTGGCCAGCGTTTTGGTTATTTCACAATGAATGGTCGCCAGTATCAGGTTATAGGCCAGTACGATAGGGCGAACCGCGATGAACCGCTGGATTTGAAAAGTATGTTTGTGAGAAGTAGTAACGGAAGTTTGATCCAGCTTGATAACATTGTAAAAACCGTAGAAGAAAGCAGTCCGCCGCAACTTTTCCATTTTAACCGTTATATGAGCGCGACTGTTCAGGCTTCCTTAGCTCCGGGCAAAACCATTGGAGACGGGATTGCTGCGATGGACAGGATTCGCGATAAACTAAAAGATGAAGCGATTCAAACTTCACTAAGTGGTTCTTCACGGGATTATGCGGAAAGTTCTTCAAATACGATGTTCTCGTTTTTCCTTGCTCTGGTATTGATCTACTTTATTTTGGCAGCACAGTTTGAAAGCTTTATCGATCCGTTTATTATCATGATCACTGTACCGTTGGCGATCGGCGGCGCGGTATTCTCTCTTTGGTATTTCAATCAAACGCTAAACATTTTCAGCCAGATCGGTATGATTATGCTGATTGGATTGGTAACCAAAAATGGTATTCTGATCGTTGAATTTGCAAATCAGTTAAGAGAAACCGGACTTGGTATTAAAGAGGCGGCTTTGGAAGCAGCAACGCTTCGTTTTCGACCTATTTTAATGACGAGTTTAGCGACAATTCTGGGGGCATTACCCATTGCTATGGCACTTGGTTCCGCTGGTAGGAGCCGGATGTCTATGGGGATTGTGATTATGGGTGGTTTACTTTTCTCACTGGTTCTGACACTTTACGTGATTCCAGCAATGTATACTTTCCTTTCAAGAGAGAAGGATTTTGACAAAATGAAAATGATAGAAAAGATTGCCAGGGAAAGCGAAATTGATGAGCAGGCACATGTGTAGGTGAGATTAAAACTTAAAGTCGACTAACTTTATGCAATTTACAGCAGGAAAAGGTATCGACTTTAGGATTTTGAAATGATGATCATTCGTAATGATTACGTCTGCATTGGAAGCAACATATGCATCTACGAATTTGTTATCATCAGGATCTCTGTCAATTAATAGCCAATTGAAAGAAATAGGATTTATTTTGATAACATTCGGAAGGTTAACAAGAACTTTAAGAATTAGGTCTGCATAATCCGCGGAGTAGAAACGAGCTAATAACTCCTCGTATTCGGCTAGTATTTCGGTTGTAACCACCCATTCTAGTTCGCCTGCTAAAAGAGCGTCATAAATCCAACGGAAAGATGATTTTTTGGGGACAACTACGAGGAGACAATTTGTATCTAAGACTACTCTCATGAATTAAGAGAGTCTGAAGAAGGTGTTGGATTAAGGATACCAAGCATTTTCTCTTCACTAAATCCTTTTTGTTCCCAAATTCCATCCATAAGCTTGTCAGCTTTTTCAGCATAGAATCGGGCAATCATACGTTGGATTTCTATCGTTTCTTCATTTGAAACGTCACGTTCGCTAAAAAATCGAAGCAGGTGTAATTGGATATCAGAAAGTTTTTGTGAATGAGCCATAAAAGTATGTTTTAATGGAACAATACTTAAAGTTACTAATTATCAAATACTAAACCAATTCAAAGCCGGAAGTCCTGGTCCCCATCTGTCTCAGCATCCTGACGTGTGATCCAAGTGCATTAATAAAATCAGATTTTGCATTATAATCCAATCCAAATTCCTTAGCTGTCTCGCGTACAATCGGAGAGAGAGCGTGATAGTGAATGTGCGATATAGAAGGAAATAAATGATGCTCAATTTGGTAGTCCAGCCCGCCAATATACCAGGAAAGAAATCTGTTTTTACCGGCAAAATTTGAAGTAGTTTGTAACTGATGAACCGCCCAGGCATTTTCAATACTTCCGGCATTATCCGGAATTGGCTGATCCGTTCCTTCAACGACGTGAGCCATTTGAAAAACAGTACTCAAAATAAGTCCTGCCGTACAATGCATAGCCATAAAACCGATTGCCCATTCACCAAAAGTGATAGAAGTAAAAGCGAGCGGAAGTACACAAATGAAGAGAACATAAGCCATTTTACTTACAACCAAACGAATCAATTCCTTTCTTGGATAAGGTTTTGTCATCCCCGATTTTGACATTTCATTGAACAATGAAATTTCTTTGAAATCTTTCCATAAAAATGAAATTGTCATCAAACTATATAGGAAGAAAGCATAAATGTGCTGGAAGCGATGGATATATTTTTGTTTTTCCTGATAGGATAAGCGCAGCAGAAATTTTCCTGTAATATCTTCGTCAACCTCGTGTATATTGGTATATGTATGGTGAAGCCTGTTGTGCTGAACTTCCCAATTGTAGGCATTTCCTCCCAAAAGATAAATGGAGCCGCCAAAGATCTTATTCAGAATATTAGAAGTTGCTAAAGAACCATGAATGGCATCATGCATCACGGACATGCCCACGCCAGCTATTCCTACGCCCATAATGACGGATAAACCCAACATGGTAAGGTCATTGAAAGAACCGGAAAGAATTAATATATAAGGAATAACATACAGGCTCAGCATAAAAAAAGCCTTATAAATTATTTTGTTACCTCCTGTTTTGGACAGCTCGTTTTCAGAAAAATAAAGATCAACTCTTTGTCTTAGTGTGGGAAAGAAAGTGGATTTTTCTTTGTTAACAAATTTGATTTTCTGATGCTGCATAAAGGGTTAATTGGTCAAGCCATAAAGAAGAATAATTTTTATCCGGCTCTACAACAACGAATGGAAGGTCTGATTATTAGTCAAAAATACGCAATTAATCTGCATTCAGGAGAATTGTTCTAAATAATTCAGATAATTAATAGTAAAGTAACATGGAGATTGAACTTTTGAAAGCAAAAAAGGCCGACAGAGTTGCCGGCCTTTTTCTATATAAATAACGTTTTGCTTAAAGAGCAAAAGCTTCTTTGATTTGATCTACAAAGTCAAGTTTTTCCCACGTAAACAGTTCAACCTCAACTTCTTTTTCTTCTCCATTAGCGCTTCTGAAAGTCTTTTTAACGATTTCGTTTTTACGACCCATATGACCATACGCAGCAGTTTCTGAATAAATCGGGTTACGAAGTTTCAAACGTTGCTCGATTGCATAAGGACGCAAATCAAAGATCTTTTCAATTTTCGAAGCGATTTCTCCGTCATGACCAGCAACTTTCGAAGTTCCATAAGTATTGATGTACAAACCACATGGCTGAGCAACACCGATCGCGTAAGAAACCTGAACAAGTACTTCGTCGCAAAGTCCGGCGGCTACCATGTTTTTTGCAATATGGCGTGTTGCGTATGCCGCAGAACGGTCAACTTTGGAAGGATCCTTTCCAGAGAAAGCACCACCACCGTGAGCACCTTTCCCGCCGTAGGTATCCACAATAATTTTACGGCCAGTAAGACCGGTATCACCATGCGGTCCACCAATTACAAATTTTCCTGTCGGGTTGATATGGAAAGTAATATGATCAGTGAATAGTTTTTGCAATGACTCGGTCAATTTTGCTTTAACACGAGGAATTACAATCGTAATAATGTCTTTTTTGATTTTAGCAAGCATTGTCGCTTCTTCATCAAAATCATCATGTTGTGTTGAAACAACAATAGTATCAATACGCAATGGAACGTTTTCATCACTGTATTCAATCGTTACCTGAGATTTTGCATCAGGACGAAGGTATGGAATCAGTTCAGGCTCGTTGTTGCGGATATATGACATTTCCTGAAGAATCTTATGCGCAAGATCCAAAGCAAGAGGCATATAGTTGTCAGTTTCACGTGTTGCATAACCGAACATCATTCCCTGGTCACCTGCTCCTTGTGCATTTGCTTTTTCTTCAAAAGATTCCGTTGCAACAGCACGATCAATACCCTGGTTAATATCAGCACTCTGATCATGGATCGCTGATAATATTCCGCATGAGTTCGCTTCAAACATGTACTCACTTTTTGTATATCCAATTCTGCGGATTACTTCACGGGTGATTTTTTGTACATCAAGGTAAGTATTCGTTTTTACTTCTCCTGCCAATACTACTTGTCCTGTTGTAACCAAAGTTTCACAGGCAACTTTACTGTTTGTATCCCAGGCTAAAAAATTATCAATCAGTGCATCTGAAATCTGGTCAGCTACTTTATCGGGATGTCCTTCAGATACGGACTCCGAGGTAAATAGATATGGCATAGTATGTACTAGGTTTTATGTAATTCTTTAATTTATAATGATAATAACCGTACTCCGATTTGAGCAACAAAATTGAATTTTTTTAAGACATTAACCAAATATTACGCATGGAAAAATCGATAAGTTGTCCATATTAAACAAATTTTAAGAATATAGTTTTGAAACGTTATCAAATAATGAAGCCTGATTTCGCGTCGGGCGAAATCAGGCTTCATTATTTCTATACTAAACTAAAAATTAAATAGGCACATTCACATGACGTTCAGCATGGTAGCTTGAACGTACCAACGGGCCTGATTCAACATATTTTAATCCACGTTTTAAGCCTTCTTCTCTGTAATTGTCAAACATCGCAGGAGTAATCCATTCAATCACTTCATGATGCATTTTGGTTGGCTGTAAATATTGTCCCAAAGTCAAAATGTCTAGTCCATGAGCAACAAGATCATCTATCGCTTTGTGCACTTCATCCTGCGTTTCTCCCAAACCAAGCATTATACCAGATTTTGTACGCTGACCAAATTCCTTAGTCCTTTTAATTTGTTCCAGACTGCGTTGGTATTTCGCCTGCGGCCTTACTGAACGATACAAACGTTCAACCGTTTCCATATTGTGAGAAACGACTTCCTGTCCTGCTTCAATCATGTGGATCAGCGCATCCCAGTTATTTTTAACATCAGGGATCAAAGTTTCAATAGTCGTTTCCGGCGTATTTTCTTTCACCTGACGTACCGTTTGATACCAGATTTCAGCACCACGGTCTTTCAGCTCATCCCGGTTTACAGAAGTAATAACGGCATGTTTTACCCCCATCAGTTTAATTGCTTCTGCCACACGGCGCGGCTCATCTGCATCATATTCATTAGGGCGGCCTGTCGCTACGGCACAAAAACTACAACTACGCGTACAAACATTTCCCAAAATCATAAAAGTAGCAGTACCAGCTCCCCAGCATTCACCCATATTCGGGCAGCTACCGCTCTCACAAATTGTATGTAATTTATAATTGTCAACCAACTGGCGAACCTTGCGAAATTCAGGTCCTGCCGGAAGTTTTACTCTTAGCCAATCCGGGCGTTTTTTGCGTTCGGAAGGTATCACTGGAAGTTCAATCATGATTTCTAATCAAAGTCAATAACCATCAGAAGGTGTCAGCAACCGATGTAAATATTATATAAATTTAACGACTTATTTTTTGCTGCCAAAATAGAGTGTGATGTAACCGGATGTGTAGACGCTTTTATTCTCTGCGTAACCCATAATTTCAATCTTACGGGTAAATCCTTCTGCTAAAAATCCAATTTCAACACCAGTCACATTTTCTCTGAATGCGCTAAGTTCAAAACTTAACGCAGCTTTTACATGTAAACCAGGTACTACTTTACTTTGTCCAAAACCTGAGAAAAAACTGCCCACACCTACAAAATTTTCATAAGGATCTACCGTGGAATTTGGATCGATTTTAACTGGTACCGTTTGCACCCTTCCTCCTGAAATCTGTTTCTGGATCATGTATGGTTTTTCAAAACCTATCGAAGGCCCCGCCGCAACAATAGCGCTGATTGAAATTCCTTCGTCGTCATGTCTGTTGAAAAGTGCGAGTTCGCGACCATATTCAGGTCTTAAAACAAACAGGTAATTTTCTTTTCCAAAAGTAAAACGGGCACCTGTATTAAAACTCTGGGCTTGTTCTTTCGGGTGTTTTACATTCACAAGTTCCACTGCCAGATAGCGGTACTGGTTTTTGCCAAAAAGTGTTGAAGACATCAGGTTTGATTTCCGAAATACCGCTCCTCCCAAAATCCCGGAGTTGGTGTTTGTTGTTAAACCGAAAGAAGTGAAGGACTTGTAAACTTCTTCGGAATCATCTGCCTTAGCCTTGCGCTGGGCATATATATCCGTGGATAAAGTAACCAGAATACAGATCGAAAGTAAAATTTTTACACGAATCATATTTACGCGAATATATCTCTTGATGATATTATTTAATGTGCGAATGGGAAGTGAAATTACGAAATATAATTATATCCACCTGTATCCGGATTTCACATTAACGGTTTTTTGTACATTTATGTTCTTTAAACGAAAAAAGAATAAAAAACGGCTGTTTAAGTAACGATTTATTTAAGGAATTTTCGTTTCGGAATTGTAAGTTAAGATAGCGAATTTTCGTGGTAATCATGACATTTTTATCGAAGTAAATATTAAATTTTCATTTCAGTTATCCCGCTTATTTTGTCAGAATTCCTATATCAGCAGGCGATGAATGCCTTTTCCGGAGCCATGAAAATGGCAACTTTGTTTAGTCCTAAAATTAAACTGGGCGTTGAAGGCCGTAAGGGACTGATTGAAAAGTTAAAAGCTGTTTTGCCGGGATTAATAGAGACTCGTCCCGTTGTATGGTTTCATGCAGCTTCTTTGGGTGAATTTGAGCAAGGGAGGCCTGTTATGGAACAATTTCGTAAGGAATTCCCCGATTATTTTATCCTTCTTACGTTCTTTTCTCCATCCGGATATGAGATCAGGAAGAATTATTCAGGCGCCGACTATGTATGTTATATGCCGCTTGATACAGCTAAAAATGCAAGGGATTTTGTTGAAATTATAAAACCCGAAATCACGTTTTTTATCAAATACGAATTCTGGTATAATCATCTTGCTGTTTTAAAAAATAGCGGATCCCGTATACTTTCGTTTTCAACAATTTTTCGACCCGATCAGATTTTCTTTAAAACCTATGGAGGTTTTTATAGAAAAATGCTTCGCTATTTTGACCATTTATTTGTTCAAAATGAAGAATCTCTGAAACTGATGCACCAAATTAATATTTCTGCCTGTTCGCTGGCGGGGGATACCCGGTTTGATCGTGTAAGAAGTATTGCATCAAGTGTTCGGCAATTACCTGAAATTGAGTCATTTTTGCATAATTTTCCTTGTCTCGTAGCAGGTTCGGTTTGGGAGGCTGATATGGTTGAATTAATTCCGGCTTTAAATCAGGCTGAACAACCGTTAAAAGCGATCATTGCACCACATGAAATTGAAAAAAATCAGATGGAAAACTGGCGAAAATCCCTGAGTGGGAAATCGATGCTTTATTCAGAATATAAAAAACTTTTCGACGCTTTCGCTGAAATTCAGCCTTTTGATTATCTGATTATTGATAACATCGGAATGCTTTCATCATTATACCGATACAGTGACATAGCTTATATTGGCGGTTCCTTTGGCTCAGGATTACATAACATTCTGGAAGCAGCTACTTTTGGAGTTCCCATTCTTTTTGGGAATAAAAAGTATCAGAAATTTCAGGAAGCTTTGGATTTAATTGAAGAAGGAAGTGCGAAAGCAGCGTCCGATACGAATGAAATTAAACTTTACCTGACTGAGTGGATAAACGAACCTGCAAAGCGTAAAATCCTGGGTGTAATCAGTGAAAATTATGTGGCATCGCAGACAGGGGCAACAGAACTTGTCATGAAAAAGGTAAGAGATATTCTGGGCAGCAAATAAGAAAAGGGGGTTAAGAGCGAATCAATTCATCTTCTTAACCCCTTTTATGATTTTCAAGAAAATTCCTTCACAATTAGATGCTCAAATAAGTGAGCTTGTGTACCAAGTAATCGTGCTTTTGGACCCAATTTGGAAATGTGCAGGGATAAAGTATTTTTAAAGTCTGACAAACAATATTTATTGATAGCCTGCTCAATCGGATTGGAAATAAACGGACCAGCTTCTGCCAGCAATCCACCGACAATAATCACCTCAGGATTAAATAAATGGACTGCTGTGGCTAATCCTTTTCCTAATTCTGTTCCAACGGTACTTAACAGATCGATCGAAAATTCATCTCCCGCGTGAACGGCTTCTATAATGTGGCTCGTTTCCAGAAGGTCCAGATTACCATCTACAATTTGTGATAAAATCGTAGCGCGACCATTTTTGATTCCTTCTTTCGCCTGGCGTATCAAAGCGAGCGCAGACGTAATGGTATCAAGACAACCGATTTTTCCGCAATGACAAAGCAGTCCGTCGGGTTTTACCTGAATATGGCCTAATTCTCCTGCAAATCCGGAAGCACCATTAAAAACTTCTCCATTTAGCAAGATACCAAGACCAACACCCCAGTCAATATTGATCGTTAAAACCTGTGACTTATTTACGGCATAACCAAAACGGTGCTCACCAATCGTCGTTGCTTTTGTATCATTAAAAAGACAAACCGGTAAATTAAAATGCTTTTTTAAGTAAGCTACCAACGGAACACCGGGTGGTGTCAAATTCAAATATGTCAGGTTAACACCTTGTGTTGAATTTATCAAACCAGGCATTGAAACGCCAATTCCCCATAATTTTGAATAGGGAATGTCATGGAATTTTAAAAAAATATCGGTTTCCTTAAAAAGTTCTTCAAGAAAGGTAGATGAATCGTCCAGTTTTATATCCACCTTGCGCTTCACAATGATCTGATTGTGAAGATCAAAAATAACAAGGTGCGTATCATGGCGGTTAATATCCATGATCAGATTCAAATATTTTTTGCTGTTTAAGCCATATAAAACAGGAGGACGGCCCGCTCTTGCCGGACCTGTGCCGGTTTCTGTGATCCAGCCCTCACGCATCAGTTCATTAACGATACCGGTTGCGGAAGGTATACTGGCGTGAAACAAACGGGCCATTTTATTAATGGAAGTATCACCAGATTGGTAGAGTTCTAGTAATAAATTACTTCTGAGGCGGTTTTTTCTAATATCGATAACGGAGTTTGGCTCTTCAACAGCGGAATTCATAGCATATTTTGAAATGTGGTAGTAAGGTTCAAAGACGATTACCAGCCAATAATGGGTGAAGTCGCGGGACTAATATATAAAAAAATATACGAAAACACCGAATTTTATTAAAAAAACTTAATATATCATTCGGAATATATTTTAATATTATACCATTATTGAAGAAGAAAGGCCAATTAACGAGAAAAACTACTTGATTAAAAGTAAAGCTTTTAGAATTATTTATTCTTTGCACTAATCAAGCCTGAAAGTTCTGTTATATTCGTTATTGCATTCATATTAAATAGTTGGAATGGAGTTTGAAAAAGGATTGGTGATTCGCTCGACAGGATCCTGGTATGAAGTCAGGGATGATCGGGACGGACACATTTGGCAGTGCCGGTTGAAAGGCAAATTTAAAACGATGGGATTGAAAGTTACAAATCCCATTGCAGTAGGAGATTTTGTGCGTTTTGAAATTGAGGATGAAAATGAAAATTCAGGTATTATATACGAAATTCTTCCCAGGATAAATTATGTAGTTCGTGCGTCTGTACATAAAACGGCGCATTCACATTTAATTGCAGCGAATGTTGATCAGGCGATTTTAATTGCCACATTGGTTTTTCCAAGAACTTCCCTTGGATTTATTGACAGATTTCTGGTAGCGATCGAGTCTTTCCGGATTCCTGGTGTTATTATTTTTAACAAACAGGATTTGTTAAATGATGAGATCAAGGAATTTCAGACAGAACTCATGGATTTATATACCAGCCTGGGTTATACCTGTTTGGCTACAACGGCGGTTACGGGCGAAGGTTTGGAAGATTTTAGTCAGCTTTTACGTGGAAAAGTTTCACTTTTATCCGGGCATTCTGGTGTTGGGAAATCTACTTTGGTCAATACAATAGCACCGACGCTGGATATTAAAACACAGGAAGTTTCAACTTTTGCCAATAAAGGAGTTCATACAACGACTTTCGCAGAAATGTTTGAACTGGAACCAGGAACATTTATTATAGATTCTCCCGGAATTAAGGAACTTGGGCTGGCGGACATGAAACCGGAAGAAATCAGTCATTATTTCCCCGAAATGCGTATTAGATTAAATGAATGCCGTTTCAATAATTGCCAGCATATCAATGAGCCGGGCTGTGCCATAAAAGATGCGGTGAGTGCAGGTGAAATTGCTTTCAGCCGTTATGAGAGTTATTTAAGTATGGTTGGGGGAGGAGATAACCGCCGATAAGTAAATCCATTATTTCTGAAAAGCATGAAGAACGTTGAACATATCGGAATTGCTGTCAGGGATCTTGAAGCTGCTGAGAAATTGTTTGGTACTTTGTTCAACACGCAGCCTTATAAAAGAGAAGCCGTAGCATCTGAATTTGTTGAAACTTCTTTTTTTCAGATCAATCAGACAAAAATCGAATTGCTGGAAGCTACAAATTCCGATAGTGCTATTGCTAAATTTATCGAGAAAAAAGGAGAAGGATTTCATCATATCGCTTTTGAAGTGGAGGATATTTTATCCGAAATGGAACGATTGAAAAGTGAAGGTTTCATTTTGTTGAATGATAAACCAAAAAAGGGTGCAGACAATAAGTTAGTCTGTTTCCTGCATCCGAAAGGAACGAATGGAATGTTGATCGAGCTTTGCCAGGAAATCAAAAAGCCGCATCTGTGAGAATCCGGCTTTTTGATTTTATAATTTACTATTAGGTTAGAACGGAAGTCCTACGGCAATATTGAGCACTAAATTTTCCTTACGCCATGTTTTGTTTCCAAAATTAATCTCGTTAAATACCCATGGATTTTTATATTTAACCGGCGCACTTGGATCTAAAGGAGCGTTTGGATCTACATCCACAGGTGTGACCGTATACCATGGTTTTCTAAATGGAGTAGCCAGATCCAGACGGAAAATAAGGAAGGAGAAATCGAGCCGTAAACCGATTCCGCCACCTACGGCTAACTGATTCAGGAAATTCTTTTTGAAAACTGACTCGGCTCCGAAACCGTCCAGAGCATTACCACGATAAGACCATATATTCCCGGCATCGACAAAAATCGCACCGCCAATAATATCTGTAAATTTCATCCTGACTTCAGAATTGGCTTCCAGTCGGATATCACCGAAAGATTTATAGCCAAAAAGCCGGACAGAGGCCGTATCCTGGTTATAGGCGCCAGGCCCAAGTGCTCTGGCCCTGAAGGCCCGGAGTCCGGTGCTTCCTCCTGCAAAATATTGTTTAAATTGAGGAAGCTGCATCGTCCGTGAATTGCCAAATGGAATTCCCACGCCTGCCAGAATTCGGTTTGCCCATTTAATTTTTGAATTAATGGTTCTGTAATAACGAACATCGCCATCAAATTTAGCAAACTGTAAGATAGGTACGCCAAATAATTCCTTTGGTGCATTTGCAGAAGTATCTCCTTTACTTTTCTTACCAAATAAACTGAGCAAGTTTCCTCCATAGTCGATCCCACCCGACATTACAAACTGATTTTTGCTGAAAGGCCTCTGCTTTGGCCGGAAAGAAACGGAATAATTAGATCCCATGATCAAATATTTGGTTTCAATAAGTTTTATATAACGATCTACTTCCAATGGGCTTAAACTTTGACTAAAAATAATATTGCTATACGTTGTTGAATTAATATTTGTCGGTTCAATAAAGTTGAGCGCAATAGGTGTTAGGGTATGTTCCAGACGTGCGCTTTTGCTCCAGACATAAGAATAATCAAAACGTATGGATCTGGTTGTATAAAAATCTTTTTGAATTCTGTTCTCGTAAGTTAAAGCCAGAATCGTTTTGGGTAAAAGCTGACTTTTTTCTGGTCGGATTTTTACAAATGGAATTATAAATCGGGGAATTGATAAACTCGCTATGGCACCATACCTTACAAATTCATTACCTACTCTTCCTGGGTTTTCTACCCTGTTGCCTCCAAGCTGAATATCAAAACCGAAATAGGGGCTCAATGTTAATATTTCTCCGCCTCTGAAAAAATTCCGGTTTTTCAGGTTGAATCTTAAATCAGAACCACCCAGATTGTTAGATTTTGTACTGGCACTTAAGACCGTTTGAAGTGATTTTTTCTTTAACGGAGAAAGATTATAGTAGACATCCAGCATTGCAGAATCTGACCTTGGAACGAGTTCAAAGCTATTTTTGACAAACTTGAAATTCTGGAAATTAACAAGTCGTGTTACGGAAAGATCCTGCGCTGTATTGGTGTATAAAATACCTCTCCGAAAGGCGATGGCGTCATAAAATATCCTGCGTTTGTAAAGTTTTCCTGGATCGTTGATCGTTATTCCCCGGCGAAGTGGTCCCTTATTCACTGCACTATCAGCGCTTTTATCGGCATTCGTACCAGTGTTAACATAAATCCGGTTGATATAATATTGCTTTAAAGCAGTCTGAGCAGTCTCTTTTTTTACTTCAACATAAAGGTTTACCTGCTGCGGAGCCATGGTTGAATCCTGTCGGCCAATGGTTGAGTCCACTCTCACAATAAGATAATCAGGGTTGAAATAATAGTACCCTTTTCCTTTAAGCAATTGCTCAATGCGCAACCGTTCAGATGTAACCACTTCAAGTCTTATTGGATCTCCTTTTCTGAGATACGAATCTTTCTTTGCCCGAACCAGATCTTTGTTAAATTGTGCACTGTCGGAAACTACAAAGTTGACCTCATTGATAAAATACCGGGGCATTACATACGCCTCATAATCGGCAGTAGCAGTTTTTTTCTTTATGTTATAATTCAGCTTTCCCTTCGCCGACGATTTATAATAACCTTCATTATCCATGAAACCAACCATGTTGGCTGCATTGATATCCACAATTCTCTGGTTGGCATAAACAGGCGGCTGTCCCAGTTTCTTGCGGAACCAGCTACGTATACCACCCTCATCTTTTGGTGTGCCGATCCAGTAATAAAACCATACTTTCCATGGGAATCCCAAGATTGTTTTATTTGGCGGGGGCTTTATAATCGCTTCCAGATTCGTTGCCAGATCGGCCACTTTGGGCTTGGTAAGGGTATCCGGAGTCACTTTTACACTATTCCCGACGTACAGGCTTTGGCCAGCCGGGACGTACTTTCTTACCGAGCAGCTGCCCAGCAGGATACATATCACTAAGATGGCTAAAGTATTAATTCTCATTTTTTTGCTTTTGAAAAATTTCACGGAACAAATCGTAGTCGGCCGTTATAATAAAACTCACACCTGTTTCAATAATAAATCCTTCCAGAATAGACTGATACTGGTTTTTTCTAAATCCCCGGAAGAGATATCTTCCGTCCTTGCTAAGGGAGTAATCCAGCGCGATATTGTCAAATACCTCGGATGAACTTGGCGTTTGAGATTTACTTTCCAGTTCAAAGTTTTTTCCAACTGAAATTTTTAGTCTGTCGTTCAGGAAAGCTTTGCTTAAACCAACATTTAAATCAGTTCTTGAACCTGACGTCTGGTCGGTTGATGAATTAAGATTCAAATCCAGATTAACTCCTTTGACCAGGTCTCCGGCGAGGTTGTTCAACTGATCACTAATCAACTGGCTAACACTTTGACGTGCAATTTGTTCGGCACTTGAACCGATATTAAAGCCTGAAGAAGTCTGATCGGTTATGAACTTATTTGTGATCAAAAGGGCAAAGGCCTGTTTGTTCATTTCGGAAGGACTCTGTTTCATATCGTTCCAAAATGTCAGATTCATAAGATCATTTTTGAAACTTTCAGGAGCCTCAGTTCCAGGTTCTACGTTGAAGGTAATGTTAGGTGTAGAAAGATTTCCTGTAATGATAATCTGGACTTCGATTGGAATTTTTCTTTCGCCTTTGTAATTATTATCAATCGATCCGGGATCAACCATAACCGGATAAACGGCAGTAATATTTAGGTCCGCTTTCATCGGATCTCCCGTCCAGATCAGGTTGCTTCCTTTGCGGATTTCAAAATTTCTCTTTAATATTTGCAGTGTTAAATCATAGGAACCTTGCGTCAGATCATAAGCTCCGATCAGGTATAATTGTCCGTTAGGAGAAATACCGGTGTTTAGCTTCGCATTTCCTTTCAGTTTGATATTGTCACCATTCAGTTCGTCAATGACTACCGTAAATTGAGATTTGTCATCGACATCAATATCCAACGAAATTTGAGAAGCAAAATCAACAACGATTTGTTTGGCAGCTTCTAACGAATCAACTTTTTCGACTTTTGCCAATTCGCTCATATCGACAAATTCAATCACACCTTTACTTGCATCACCCGCTTCGGTAGCATTGTTGGACATCACAACTGTAACATTACTTTCCGGGTCCAGTTTTACATTACCATCCACAATTGAGTTGCTGCCTCTCCCTTTTACCGTCAGTTTTGCGTCAATAATTGCTTTCCCATAGAAAAGATCATTTTCTTTTTGGGTTGAACTTAGTACTGTAAAGTTTTTCGCGTCAATTTTAAGGTCATATCTCACGTCGGGAATCGTTGCAATATTGATGTTACCGTTAACTTTCAATTGTTGTTTCAAAGAATCCGCAACAATGAAATTATTGAAATTTATATCCTGACCGTTAAAATTGATTTTTTGGTTGGTCAAAGAATATCTGGCGCCAAGCTGGGTAACATTGAAAGCAACATCATCAAAGTTGATAGCACCATTTAGCTTCGGACTATCCGTTGAACCTGTAATCTTTGCCTGTCCTGAAAGATTCCCGGTAGCGCGTTTAAGTTGTCCAAAACTAAAAGCCTCAACCGTTTCTGCTCCGAATTTTTTCAAATCCAAAGTGAAATCCAAAGGATTTTCCTCTTTTATACGATAAGCTCCATAAAGGCGCATGTCGTTTTTATCGCTTAATAAAGTCATTCCAACCCGTATTCTGTCTTCGGTTTCATTGGTTGAACGAATGGCCAGATTACCGACAGGGATTTTCATCAAGGCAAGATTGTTAATCGACAACTGACCTGTATAAACCGGAGAAACCATATAATTACTCAATAGAATCTTACCGCTTAAAGTACCGGAAGCCATTGTTGAATCGCGGGTGGCAAGTGCCACAAACTGGCCGATAGAAATACTGTCAGCAGTTATATCCAACGGACTATTTGGCGCATCAGTCGAAGAGTTGATCGTGAGAGATTGATAGTCGCTACGAATAACAAAATTTTTAACCAAAACACTATCAGGTGCGTATTGCACATAACCTTCGCTATCAGTTGCCCATTTTTTGTAATCAATTAATAACCCTTCACGTAAACGTAACTGATAACGATTGTCAACCAGTGCGAGATCTCCGTTAATTCCATGACGATCGGTATTTACCGAATCTTTCACCATGAAATTAAACTTCACATCATTTTTAGCAATATCCGTTTTAAGCGAAGCATTCTGAACTCGGAAACCGCCTGTTTGAACACTACCAACGTAGGCATTCATCACTGCTTTTTCCTTTACACTGCTCAAATTAACGAGTACCTTCTCAGTATGGATGCTGTCATATTCTACCAAGGGAATGCTAAGGTTAGCAATGACCGTAGAATCCTGTTGATTGTTTAATTCGGCGTGAAGAACAACCGGTTTTAGTTCCGTTAGTTGTGGAGCAAATATTTTGAAAAGCGGATGATCCATAAGGGCCGCGTCCAAAGTGAAATTAGTTGGTTTGGTAACAGGCTTGTAGGTAAGGCCTGGAACTGCGAAATGTTTGCTGGTCTCCGTTAAAATCGCATCTGCAATTTCTGTGTAAACAAATTTTCCTTCCAGCTTCGCGTTCAAAAACGGTGATTTTATCGTTGCTCTTTTATTGTCGGCCGTATCAGTCAATAGTACCGTCATATCAGAAATACTGACCGGCCTTTTGTGATGCGTTAACAAAAGATCAGTGACAGCGATTGTTCCCAGCGGATTTTCCGGATTGGTAGACGGCATGTCTATTTTAATATTTCCTTTAACCTTTAGAGAATCATTATAAAGATGAAGAGCCGTTAAATCCATATGATCAATCTGCGCTTCACCTTTCACGCTTGGAAATTCTTTTGAAAGATCCGCTTGTCCGCTCAAAGAAATACCGATATTCTCGTCTTTCATGTTGGCCTCAAGATTTGCCAGTCCATGGTCTATATCACCTTTTAGTGTCAGGTTATTGTAGACGTAGCCTTGTATATCAGCACTTTGGATCGTTCCGTTCAGCCGCGCTTTCATTTTGGATGGCGTGTAGCCAATCCCTGCTAATTGCGTTGAAAGTGTTAATTTTCCTAATTGCTGTGAAGGCTGTTTCAGCATTTTACCCATATCAAAATCGGTAAAGCTTAACATGCCGTCATATTTGGCTTTGATACTATCTGTGATATTTTGAAGGTTTCCGGTAAATGTACCGTTACCAAAAGAAGTGTTGATGTTGGTGGTCAGTGTAAGGTTCGTCATAGAGCCGTTCACTTTCCCGGTGATTTTTATTGTTTCAGGAAGCTCAATACCGGAAGGTAAGGCGCTGTCCGGAAGCATTTTCATTAAGTCAGTTTTTGTAAAAGACAATTCGTTAATCGTCATATCGGCCGATAATTTATCAGCATCAGGCAACCCGCGAATTCGTCCATCCAAACTTAAAACCGTTCCGTCAAGCATACTGAAACGCGCTTTTGAAATCAGCATATCATCCACAGATCCCGTAACGAGGCCGGAGCCTTTTACAACGCCATTTGGCTCTTTATCGAAGGGCGGTGTTTTTTCAAGATCGGGCACTAGCAATAAAATATCAGAGAAAGCAAGATGTGTATCCTTCAGATTCAGACGGATTTTAACCTTGTTTAAATTTTTGGTAAGATCATCGATATTGTTGTAACGTAAAGTCAATTCATCTCTGAGAAGTGTTTTCGGTGTTTGAAAATAAAGTTTTCGCAGATAGGTTTGTTTGGCACCATAGCCAAAATCCGTTCGAAGTGCCAATACTTTAAATCCACTTTTATCTTCAAAAGAGCTCTTTGTTAATTTTCCGGTAATGTTATCGGCTGAGAAAAGAAAATCCTTTAAGTCAACATTTAATTTCTTCACATTTAAATGCGCGTAGTCAAGGCCTTTTGCGATTGGTTTTGAATTGAAATCGTCGTAGCGCAAACCTGTATTGACTACTTTAATATCTTTTACAACCGCAAACCAGCCTGGAGTTTCCGTGGTATCTGGTTTGGCAGCCGGCGGACTGGTTTTAGAAGTTGCTTTTTTAGCAAATTCAGCATAAGCCGTCATGTTTTCAATAAGTACACTTTCAACATTTACGCGTTGACTTCCCATGTAAATGCTGTTGATCTTACCTTTCAAAGTACCGACCGTAATACCATTGTTTAAGCCGGAAGTTTCATCCGTGAAAACCCAGTTGAACTTTGATATGTCCACGTTCCCAAGTTTCAAATCCAGTGAATCGGCAGGATTTGAAGGCGTAACGAGCGTATCAACAACCAGGGCTTTGTACATCCGAAGTTTTGCTGCGCTGTTATAAAGTGCAATTTTGGTCGGGTGGTATTGGGAAAGTGTTGGGTTGAATTTATCAAATGAAACGTAAGCAGAATCGATGTTTGCGTCCGCATCAGTTCCGATAACCGCATCTTTGTATGACAGCCGGACTTGTTTCAAAAGTATTTTGTCCAAACGCATTTCCAAAGGTTTGGAGGTAGTATCAACGGGAGCCGCAGGATCGGTACTGGCAAATGCGTCAACGATAAACTGGAAGTTGAAAACAGTGTCCGGCAAGGTCCGGTGAATATTGGCAACTGCGCCTTCCAGTTCAATTTTATTAATCCCAACATTTCCTTTGATCAGCGAATACATGTCCATATCAACACGCAGCATTTTTCCTGAAACCAAAGTGTCACCCTTTTGATCCGCAAAATAAACGCCTTCCAACACAATCCAATCGGGAATGTCGAATCGTATTTTTTCTACATTAAGTTTGGTTTTTAATTTTTTGCGCAAATAATCATTTGCTTGTGTAGTCAGAAAGTTTTGACCGGCAGGCGTTTGGATACCCCATATTAACACACCAATCAGAATTAAAACTGTCAGTATTATTATTGCCAATACTTTTAGTGCTTTCTTCATTCTTTAAAGTTATTCCATCCATTTCAACGAAGCAGGATGGGTGAAGTTTTCTTAATGACTGGTTTTACAATCACATGAGTAGTACATTATCTGTCAATACAGAACAATATACTACTCATGGCATTATCTACAAATAATAATTAGCGTTTGAATAATTCAGGGCTAACAGCATCATTAATTGATATGGAAGATGTAACGCTCAGCGGTTTTTTATCAACATTGTTTATTTCAACAAGTTTGGCAGGATAAAGCAATCCAAAAGCTGATTTGGTATATCCGGAGAAGTCTGTTACTGTTTCTACACCTGCAAGTGTTTCTTTCTGGCGGGTAAGCAAACCTGTTTTTGCATCGAAATACAAATTATATTTCACTCCTTTTCCCTGCAATTCAACCTGGTTAGTAGCTACGCCATTTATTGTTTCAGTGCCAACAGTAGTTGCAATAAATCCGCGGTTTTGGTAATCTATGAAAGGAACCAGATTTTCGTACATTTCATATTTCATGGCGTCTTTTTCTGCCTGACTCAGATCTTTTACATCCACCTTATTTCCAAGTGGCACTTTAACCCATGCATCAGCACCTTTCATCGTATACACAAAGGCGCGGTTCATAATGGTTTTAGACTTGTATACCGAGTTGTCGGCCATGGAAACAGCTACGCTGGATGTGTAAGGCGTCGTGGTGGCCGAAGTGTAGCTTCGTTTAAGACTATATGTTTTTATATTTTGCCAAAGTGCTTTCCCACCAGTTGCTTTGTAATAATTATCAAAAATAGTGTCAGCAGGAATTCTGGTTTGGGCAAAAATTGATGCAGAAGCTAAAAATATAGCAAGTGAAATTCCGATGAATCTTTTCATTTGAACGGGTTGTGTTAAGTTATAAATATGTTACGGCTATTATCTATATAAGTAACCTGAAATTCCAAAAATATTGGACTGATTATCTTGTTTATACTGATAAAAGTAAAAATACCATATTTATTGCAGCAAGTGGCAAAAACCGTTCCAGTGCCTTGCGTACTTTAAATTTTGAACGTATCGGGGATATATGTTTGGTCGGGATTTATTCTTTCGCGACAATAACAAATGCCGAAGCAAAAATGGATGGCCTTTATTTTGTTGAAACAAAAAATAAGGGAAGAAAGAGTATTATTCTCTTCTTCCCTTATTATTAGTTACTTATGATTTTAAAGATCAGGATTCGTCTCCACTCATGGATATTTTTCCAAACCGGTATTGAAATGTCAGATTAACCAAACGGTTTGTTTGCTGCCATAAAGAATTTTGCAGATAGGTATCAGTAGCAAGCTGACTTTTGTAGGCGCGGGAGAGAAAAATGTCCTGAATATTAAAAGAAAGTGTTGCTTTTTTTTCCATTAAATCTTTTCTTATTCCCATGTTTGCCACAAAAACGCCTTGACGTGTACCCTGTGCAATCGCTCTCGGACCTTCATAATTAACATAAGCCGAAGCTTTAAAATCAAGAGGCAGCGATACAAAAGCATTCAGGTTTCCTGAATAACTCCATGTACGGTTATCAATATTAGCCAGCGCCGAAACGACTTCACTTCTGAAAAATCTGCCGCTGCCATTGATCTTTAAAATATCACCGAATTTTTGTGAAAAGTCAGTTTCAAATCCATAATTAAGCTCTTTTCCAATGTTGTCATATTGTGTAAGTGAAATTCCTTCCGCGTTGATTGTTCTTAAACGCGTAATGGCATTATTCGAATAATCCATAAAAAGTGATGGTCCCCATCCGCCATTTTCTTCATAATTGGAGTAAGCCATTTCTGCTTTGTGCGTAAATTCCGGACGAAGATTTGGATTTCCTGTCTGGATATTTTTTGGATCAGAAACGTCAGTGTAAGGATTAAGCCAATCAGCTTCCGGACGCTGAACGCGCCGGCTGTAATTTAATTTAATCAGGGAATTGTCATCCAGTTTTCTGCTTATTGCCAATGACGGAGAAAGTGTCAGGAAATTAACCGAGAAATCTCTTCCGGCGCTAATCTGATCAATTTCCTGGTCAGAATCCGTTAACCTCAAACCTGCACGTAAACCCCAGAGATCTGTTTTCTGGGAGAAGTTCATGTATCCGGTATAAATAGAATTTTTATACCCGAAGACATTGCTGATCGTATTATTAAATTCAAAATTTCCTGACTCAGCATTCAGCAGATAAAAATTATTGGTGTTATCATTCGTATTGAAACGCGTACGGAAACCCACTTCAAATGTAGCTTTCGTAGTAATAGGTAAGGTGAAATCCGTATTCAGGAAAAGCGCTTTGCTTTTTCCTGTCCGCATGTTTTGCTGATATTTTGATAAGCTATCCACATCATCAACCTGATCATACATCGAATTATTTGTAGATTGGCCCTCAGAATAATTTGCGGTAAAAGTCAACAGCTCATCTTTTTTGCTGAACTTCCGGCGGTAGTCGAAACTTGTACTCAAATTATTTCCATTGCCTTTGCTTTGGTTAATTCTGTCAAAATGATCGAGTACCTGGCCTGTTAAAAGTGCAGAATTATTAACTAAATCGCTTTTCGTTTTACTTTGATCACGGGAGTAATTTACGCTAAGTTCAACGCTGTTCTTATCGTTGATATCGTAATTGGCCCCAAAGCGGCCAAAAAGATTTTTATTCTTATTATTTCCCGTTCCGCGCTGTTCCAGTCGGGATGGTTCATCTCCCAGAAAGTTATCGCGGTTTAATCTTCGTTTCCAGAACATGTTGCGGTTTTGCCCATTAACGGAAGCATTTAAACCCAGTTTTCCGGCCCGGTAACTAATATTTCCGGATGCATTATTATTGTTTTTCAAACCAAGACTTGTCCGTGCACCGCCGTTAAGTCCGCGTATCTTATTCTTTTTTGTAATAATATCAATAACACCGGAAGCACCATCGCCTTCGTATTTTGCAGAAGGTGTGGTAGAAACGTCAATACGCTCAATCAGCTCAGCCGGAAAAGATTGCAAGACCGTAGGAAGATCGCTGCCATAAAGCGTTGAAGGTTTTCCATCAATCAAAACGATAACATTTCCTTTTCCCCGAACCTGCGGATTCCCGTTTTCATCCAGCGAAACAGAAGGGAGTTTTGTCAAAAGGTCACTGGCATTGCTGCTGCTCGCAAGCATATCCTTTCCGATTGTGATCATCTTTTTGTCAATATCTTCCACGATCATCGCTTTCTCGCCTCTGATCACAACTTCATTCAGTTTTTGAGAAGATACAATAATAGAAAGCGTTCCCAAATCTGTGATATTGGATTCCGTAGCGACGCTGATGTTTGGGACAAAAAGGGTTTCGTAACCCATGTTTGTTATCCGGAGAATGTAATTTCCGGGTTTTACATCGGGAATTGTAAAAACACCTTTTTCGTCTGTGATAGCACCGCTTGTTACCGTAGAATCTTTTGCCAGTAAAATAGCCACTGTGGCAAAACTAACAGCCTCATTTTTTGGAGCTTCAATTACTTTTCCAATGAGTTTTCCGCCATCCGGCGCACGTTTCGAAAACCGCTTAGAAGCGAAAGTTTGGAAGGAAATGTTTGTGAAAACCAGCGTCATAAATAGAAATGCCGGAAGTCGTTGAGTAAGGGGAAAGTTCTTAAACATTATATTTTTTAAAGTTATCAGGGGTAGGAATTGTTTGTATGCTAAATTCTTAAAAGGTACTAACTGCCTGAAATATACTTGTTAAAGCGAATGGCAGGCTAAAATTATCAACGGTAATATTTTGTTTTTAATTGCACAAAATTATAAAAAAAGTAAGATCACTAGTATTTTAATTGGCAGTTGAATTAACTTGCATAGTTTTTAAATTATTTTAATAAAGAATTCTTAAATCTGACAAAATGAAACGCTTTCTTTTAACAGTACTCTGTTCCTTATGGTTCTGTACAACCTGGGCACAGCCCAATATCATTCCAAAGCCAACTCAGATGCTTGTTGCAAAAGGAGAATGGACGCTTGGGGCAAAATCTAAAATCGGAGCTCCGGCTGATGCAAAATGGACAAAAGTTGCAGAAATGCTCGCTGGTCAAATCAACAAAGCCAGTGGATATTCTCTAAAAACCGTAAAAGGAAAGGGTGATATTTCATTGGTTTTATCTTCAGACGCAAGTTTGGGAGAAGAAGGTTATCGATTATTGTCAACGCCAAAAGGTGTAACAATCCAGGCGCAGACTGCAAAAGGAGCTTTTTACGGAATGCAGTCTTTATTGCAGCTTTTGCCTGTTGAGGTTTTCAGTCCGAAAGTTGTTAGCAACGTAAAATGGGTTGTTCCTTATGTTACGATTAAAGATGTTCCGCGTTATTCTTACCGTGGATTGATGCTGGATGTTGGCCGTCATTTTATGCCTGCTGAATTTGTTAAAAAGTATATCGACTTGATCGCTTTACACAAACAAAACCAGTTTCACTGGCATTTGACTGACGATCAGGGATGGAGAATTGAGATCAAAAAATATCCTGAATTGACAACAATTGGTTCGAAACGTAAGGAAACGATGAAGGGGCATTACAGCGACCAAAAATATGACGGGACTCCTTATGGCGGTTTTTATACGCAGGCAGAAATCAAAGATGTGTTGAAATATGCCGAGGATCGTTTTGTGAATGTAATCCCTGAAATTGAATTGCCAGGTCACGCTTTGGCAGCTTTAACAGCTTATCCTAAACTTGGAAATAATCCTGACAAAATTTATGAAGTTGGAACGAAATGGGGTGTTTATGATGACGTTTTCATGCCTCGTGAAGAAACATTTAAATTCCTGGAAGATGTTTTAACGGAGGTCATTGATCTTTTCCCAAGTAAATATATCCACATTGGTGGAGACGAGTGCCCGAAAACGCAGTGGAAAGAAAGTCGTTTTGCGCAGGATCTTATTAAAAAGGAAAACCTTAAAGACGAGCATGGTTTACAAAGTTATGTGATCAAACGCATTGATAAATTTGTGACCTCAAAAGGCCGTCGTATCATTGGATGGGATGAAATCCTGGAAGGCGGGCTTTCGCCTAATGCTACGGTAATGAGCTGGAGAGGAACGGAAGGAGGAATTGCTGCTGCCAAAGAAGAGCATGATGTGATTATGACACCAAATAATTTTGTGTACCTGGATCACTATCAGGCGGATGCCAAAACGCAGCCGATCGCAATCGGAGGATTTACGGATCTTGCAGAATCGTATTCATACGATCCGACACCAAAAGAATTGACTGCGGAACAGTCAAAACACATTTTGGGTGTTCAGGGCAACGTGTGGACAGAATATATGACGACATCAGATTATGTTGAATACATGGTGTTCCCTCGCGGAATTGCCATTGCCGAAACAGGCTGGACTGCTGCTGACAAAAAAGATTTTGCTGATTTCAGCAAACGTTTGGAAATACACAAAAAACGTCTGGATTATTTAGGCGTTAACTATTTCGGCGCTCCGATCAATGATAAATTCCAGTACAATTGGTCTGCTAAAAAGTAAGGCTTAAAGGTTTTATATTGAAAAGGCATCCTGCTTGTTGGGATGCCTTTTTTGTTATATTTACGTAATCACACTATTAAAACAGCAGATATGAAAAAGAAAAAGTTTTCCAAGGTTTTTAAGACTTTTCAGGAGCTTAACGAATATAACCTTTGGGAAAAGGAAAATAAGATCCTTCAAGAGCGATTTGAAAATTTTTTTATAATGCTTGCTGAGAAAAGGAAATTGTTTCCGAAAGTTGATGATTGGGAAAGAACTAAGTCAGGAAAAAGAAAAATTAAAATTTATACGCCTGATTGGATGAAAGAACGGTAATTTTTTAGAGAGGTTGTGAATATTTATCAAATTTAAGCCCTTATGGAATATAATTCCATAATCATCTTATCAAATAGAAAGTGAAAGAAAATAATACTTTGAAATTTTTTTTTCGAAATATTAATGCAATAACTTAACTTATCGGCAGGTTCCAGCCCCTTACGATAACTGCTTTTCCTTCATGTTTACCCGGAACTAAGATAATTTTCTTAAAGCCTTCAGTTAAAACCACTTGTTCCGCTGCGGTCACGTTATAAGCAATGCAATTTAAGGAGCCATCTTTTTCAATAAACAATTGTAAGAAAAGCCTGCCTCCCTTGAAATTTTTTGGATTGATCCTAGTCTTCTTAAATTGTTGCATGATCTGTTTTTCTAAAACCGGATTAAGCCTCCCAGATTTTACTATTATATCTTCACGTTTATCTCCATTAATGACAAGTGGTTTTTCATCTACGTAATCAACCAGCATGGTATCATAATAAGCAATTTTTTCATGCAATTCTTGCGTTAATACTTTTGCTGCCTCACGGTCGTTCAATTGTACTGCCTTTTGTAATAAAACAATAGCCTCCTCTCTTTTATTTAAGTTTAGCTTTACATAGGCTAAATTGAAAATAATGTCTTTATTTTTCCTGTCAGTTTCTAAAAGTGATTGAAAACAGCTTTCGGCCTTATTCAAATTATTGGATTTTACATAGGTAAGGCACTCTTCAAATTTTTCATTTTGGTTCTGTGAGAAAGATGTAAATGAAGAAAGGATCAGTAATGCGATAAAAATAATTTTTTTCATGAACGAAGATTAAAAAAAGAAAGGCTGTTAACAAATTTATAAAAGTTACATGATTTGCCGCTGTTATTTTTTATATGTTTTTGACTAAGACAAGATGTTTTTTTATTTTGAATAATTAATTCTGTGTCCTTCCAAAAATAAAAAACCCACACCGTTCCTCCCTTCCCCCCAAACATTCTATTTTTGCAGAATGTATAAATATATCCTTTTACCGATCTTCTTCCGGTTCGATGCCGAGCGTATTCATTACTTTGTTTGTGAAATGCTGCAAATCGCTTTTAAAATTCCTGGTGTTCCGGCTTTGCTAAGAAGTTTGTACACATTTGAACATCCTGATCTGGTGCAGGAAGTAGCAGGTTTGCGCTTTCGGAATCCGATTGGTCTGGCTGCTGGTTTTGATAAAAATGCAGAAATGGTCGATCAGCTCGAAGCTTTGGGTTTTGGTTATATTGAAATTGGAACGGTTACGCCGCGCCCTCAGCCCGGAAATGATAAACCACGTCTTTTTCGTGTGAAGGAGGATAAAGGACTTATTAACCGGATGGGTTTTAACAACAAAGGTGCAGCTGTTGCGGCTGCAAAACTACGTTATCGTAAATCAAAAATTCTGGTTGGTGGAAATATTGGTAAAAATAAAGACACGCCAAATGAGCAGGCGCTTAGCGATTACATCATTTGTTTCAATGAATTATTTGATGTTGTTGATTATTTTGTAGTGAATGTAAGCTCGCCAAACACGCCGGGATTGCGTGATTTGCAGGAAAAAGGACCTTTGACAGAAATCCTTCGCGAGCTGCAAATTCGTAATAAACAAAGACCAAATCCAAAACCAATATTTTTGAAAATTGCTCCGGATTTGACTTTCAGTCAGTTGGACGATATTATTGATATTGTGAAAGAAACCGGAATTGCCGGCGTTATTGCTACAAATACTACGATAAGTCGTGCGGATTTAAAAACTTCAAAAGAATCGCTGGATATTATTGGTGCGGGCGGGCTAAGCGGACAACCATTGAAATACCGGGCTACTGAGGTAATTCGTTATCTTTGCGACAGATCAGGAAATGCGTTTCCGGTTATCGGGGTTGGGGGAATAGCTTCCCCGGCGGATGCCCTGGAAAAACGGAATGCCGGCGCAAGTCTGCTGCAAATTTACACCAGCTTCATTTATGAAGGCCCTGGCTTGGTTAAGAAAATCTGCAAGGCAATGGTGGCAAAATAATAGACGGCCTGATTGAAAAAACAGAAAGCACTTCATACATTCATAAAAAATAAGCACCGGGATAAATGTCTGTAAATAAGCTGAGAGGAAACACACAACGAACGAGGACAGAAGAAGAAAGTGTAAGACCCCGGTTCAGATTATCTCTGGATTGGGACAGTATATTTTCAAGCCCGAAAAGTACATTGGCCTGGGGGATTTTTTTCCTTTTGGCCGGGATTATTTTAGAAGTATCGTTTATATCCTATATCGTTACCGGATTAGCCGACCAAAGTATTATTGATGCTTTGGGGCAGGAATCTATTCGTGATGCCGGTCGGCAGACGCGAAATTTTTTAGGCGTGCTTGGTGCTACATTTTCACATATTTTTGTTTACCGGTGGTTTGGAGTCGGTGCGTTATTACTTCCTTTTGTTCCGATTCTGGCCGGGTGGAAAATTGCTTTTGGTAAAGAATTGCTCCCGCTTACACGTGCTACACAAGAAGTTATTTTCTACACGCTTTGGGTGAGTGTGCTGATGGGCTACATTGTGCTGATGAGCAATTCAGAAAATACGATGAGTTTTGCTTCGGGCGGTTTTGGCTACATGGTTAATGTCTGGCTTTTTGACTGGCTTAAATGGGGAAGTATTATACCAATTTTCTTTGCCTTGTTTGTCTTTGCGGTGTACTTCTATGATGCCAAAACATTGGTTGAAAACTGGCAGCGCAAGCCCGAAAAAGAAGAAACGGTTGTTAACGAGGCGGAAGTTCCTGACCAAAATGTAAGTTCAGACATCCCTGATGTTGAAATGGAAATTCAGAAGCAGCCCGTAAAGCAGCCTGAATATGTTTCCGTGGCTAATGACACCTATGACGACGATATCATCATTCCGCGAGTTGTCGAACCTGAAAAAGAAGAGAAACAGAACGGCGTCCATGTACTGGAAGTTTTAAATAAGGAAGAATTTGTAAAACCAGCTGCAATTGTCAGTCCGCCAGTTGTACCTGTACCTGCGACGGATCTTGAACTGGAACTTGAAGTTTCCAGTGAAACGCTTTTGCCAAGAGAAATACGTGAGGTCGTTGATGATGAAGATGTTAACGCTTCTATTCTGCGTGAATTCGGGCAATATGATCCGATGCTGGATTTGCCTTCTTACCAATTTCCGACCTATAATTTGCTGAGTGATGTCATTGACAATCAGCATGAAAAGGTAACACAGGAAGAACTAGAAAGTAACAAAACCAAGATTGTCGAAACCCTTGGAAGTTACGGGATCAATATTTCGAAAATCAAGGCAACCATCGGGCCGACGGTTACGCTGTATGAAATTATTCCGGAAGCTGGTGTAAGGATTTCCAAAATCAAGAATCTTGAAGGTGATATTGCACTAAGTTTGGCGGCTCTCGGGATTCGTATTATTGCGCCTATGCCAGGCCGTGGAACGATTGGTATCGAGGTTCCGAACAAAAATCGGGAAACCGTTTTCATTCGTTCGGTTTTGATGAACGAGCGTTTTCAGAAGTCGACATACGATTTGCCAATTGTCCTGGGGAAAACCATTTCCAATGAAATTCACATTGCAGATTTGGCCAAAATGCCCCATTTACTCATGGCCGGAGCCACCGGACAAGGAAAGTCTGTTGGGCTAAATGTTATCCTGGCATCTTTGATTTACAAAAAGCATCCGGCAGAATTAAAGTTTGTTCTTGTCGATCCTAAAAAAGTAGAATTAACGCTTTTCAACAAACTGGAAAGACACTTTTTGGCAAAATTGCCTAATGCGGACGAAGCGATTATTACTGACACCAAAAAGGTAATTTTTACCCTGAATTCATTGTGTATTGAAATGGATTCACGTTATGATCTTTTGAAAGAAGCTTCTGTAAGAAATCTGAAAGAATACAATACCAAGTTTGCGCAGAGACGACTGAGTCCTGAAAAAGGCCACAAATTTTTGCCCTATATTGTTTTGGTTATTGATGAGCTTGCGGATTTGATGATGACGGCTGGAAAAGAAGTGGAAACACCGATTGCCCGTTTGGCTCAGCTTGCTCGTGCGGTAGGAATTCACCTGGTAGTTGCCACACAGCGGCCATCTGTAAAGGTTATTACCGGTTTGATCAAGGCCAATTTCCCGGCACGTTTATCTTTCCGGGTAACGTCCAGTATTGATTCAAGGACGATTCTTGATATGGGCGGTGCTGAACAATTGGTTGGACAAGGAGATATGCTTCTGGCGATTAATTCAGAAGTAATTCGTTTGCAATGTCCTTTCATTGATACAAGAGAAATTGAAGATGTCTGTGAATTTATCGGTTCTCAACGTGGCTATGACGAAGCTTACGCCTTGCCAGAATACGAAGGCGACGAAAACTCTGAATCCAGAAGTGAAGTAAATACCGATGATTTTGACCAACTGCTTCCAGAGGCAGCACGACTGATCATTACACATCAGCAAGGAAGTACTTCTTTGATACAGCGAAAAATGAAGCTGGGTTACAACCGTGCCGGCCGGATTATGGACCAGCTGGAATTAATCGGTGTCGTTGGCCCATTTACAGGCAGTAAAGCAAGAGACGTTATGTTCCATGATTTAAGCCAGCTGGATGACCATCTAAGATCGATGGGAATTAGCGGATAATTTGACATTCAAGATAGGTAAATGACTTTTGATATATGTTGGTTTAACCTTCATGCATCAAAAGTCATTTTTTTTGTACTAACTGTCAATATTAAATTTTACAACATGGAAAGAGTAATATCAGTAAACTATCACCATTGTATACTTTTGAACGGATAGCCTTATACCGTATTCCTAACCGATAAATCCTTAATGAAAAGTAAATTCTGGTTGTCTTTTTTTTTATTTTCAGTAAGTTTTTTGTCTTATGGCCAAAATGAAGATTCAAATATCCCTGATCCACTAACATTTGATAATGGTACCAAAGTTACTTCTGTAAAACAATGGAATGCGCGAAGGGAAGAATTACTTCAAACTTTTCGGAATGAGATGTACGGCACATCTCCTGGTCGGCCGAAAGACATGCGCTTTGAAGTTTTTGATAACGACAAAAATGCATTAGGCGGAAAAGCTACCCGAAAACAGGTGACTGTTCACATCAAGGAAAATGGCAAAGAGGCCAAATTTGACATTCTTATCTACATCCCGAACAAGGCCAAACATCCCGTTCCTGCCATTATTGGAATTAATTTTATCGGAAACCAGGCAATCAACTCCGATCCCGGAATAAAACTAACCGAAGCCTGGGTTGAAAACAGCAAAATATTTCCCTGTGCAATTAACGGAAAAGCGACTGACGCCTGCCGTGGTGTGAACGCAAGTCAGTGGCAGGTGGACAGTATCATTGATGCAGGTTTTGCTCTGGCCACGATTTACCGGGAAGAAATTGCCTCGGATCGTAAGGAAGAATATTTTCAAACGGGTGTTCATGTTTTATATCCTGAACTTCAAAATCGTGACGATAATTTTAGTACCGTTGCTGCCTGGGCGTGGGCTTTGAGCCGTGGAATGGATTATCTGGAAACGGATAAAGATATTAATGCAAAAAAAGTTGCAGTTTTTGGTTTTTCGAGATTGGGAAAAGCTGCACTTTGGGCTGGTGCTAATGACACTCGTTTTGCCATGGTAATCAGTAACGAATCCGGTGCCGGCGGAGCGAAATTATTCCACCGCGGGATAGGTGAAAATATCCGAAGATTAAACACAGTTTTTCCACATTGGTATGCTAAAAGTTTCAGAAAATACATGGATAAAGACACCTTACTGCCGTTCGATCAGCATCTTATCATTGATTTGATCGCGCCTCGCCCTGTGTACATTGCCAGTTCGGAAGGGGATAAGAATTCTGACCCCGAGGGTGAATTTGCTTCAGCAAAAGAAGCGGATAAGCTCTATCGTTTTTTGAAAACTGACGGACTGCCGGTAAAAGAAATACCTGCCTTAAACAAGTCTGTAATGGGGCAAATCGGCTACCATATCCGGACCGGCGGGCATGACGTGACAAGTTTTGATTGGCAACAGTTTCTAATTTTCTCTAACTTACGCCTCCAAAAATAAAAACATCTAAACAACTAATCTTACAATAAATAAAAAATGAGCTCAATTTCTTCGCCTGGTAAGGAAATAACTAAGGCCAAATTTACAGAAAGCCGATTTCTTGTCACCATGATTTTCGTAACGTCGCTCTTCATGTTATGGGGAATAGCGATCACAATGGGTGATGTTTTGAACAAACATTTTCAGCATACTTTAAGTCTTACCAAAACACAATCTGCTTTTGTTCAATTTGCCATCTTTGGAGCTTATTTTGTAATGGGGATTCCGGCAGGTTTATTCATGAAACGTTTTGGGTATAAAAACGGAGTATTGCTTGGACTTTCTCTTTTTGCCACGGGTTCTTTTTTGTTTGTCCCTGCGGCAAATGCCGGTTCATTTACACTTTTCGGACTTGCATTATTTATTCTTGGTTGCGGCCTTTCTACGCTTGAAACGGTTGCGCATCCATTTGTAGCTTCTCTGGGTGATCAGCGTACAAGTGATCAGCGTATCAACTTTGCTCAGGCTTTTAATGCATTAGGCGCAATTCTGGGACCTGCCATTGGTTCGTACTTTTTATTAAGAAATAATGTTGAAGGAAGTACAGATTTAACTTCTGTTAAGGTTTTATATATCGTTATCGGCAGTGTTATTGCCGGAATAGCAGTTTGCTTTTCTTTTGTAAAAGTACCGCCTTTAACCGATCCTCATGTTGAGGCTCTGGATCCTGATGCAGTCAATATTGATATAAAACCAGGTAAAAAACTGATTGAGCACAAGCATTTTGTATGGGCAGTAATTGCTCAGTTTTTTAATGTAGCGGCACAATCGGGAACCTGGGCGTTTTTCATCAATTACGGTCATGAGAAAATGGGCTTTACGGATGAAGTTGCCGGTAATTATATGGTTCTTTTTATGGCCATGTTATTGGTTGGCCGTTTTGTAGGAACATTTTTAATGCGCTACATAAAACCACATACGCTGCTGGCAATTTTTGCAACCGGCAATGCGGTTATGTGTTTGATCATCACGCAAAGTTTGGGCTGGCCTTCGTTTATAGCGCTGCTGATGCTCAATTTCTTCATGAGTATTATGTTTCCAACCATTTTTAGTCTTGGATTAAAAAATCTTGGTTCACACACACAGCAAGCTTCTTCATTCATTTCTATGGGTGTTGTAGGTGGTGCTCTTTTCCCGTTTGCTATGGGAATGTTGGCAGAGCAAAATGTAGCGACGGCATATTACCTGCCGATCATCTGCTATTTTGTGATATTTTTGTTTGGTTATAAATTTTACAAAGTTCGATAGTATTTAATGAAACTCTGGGGAATAGATTTAGGAGGCACAAAAATAGAATGTGCTGTATTGGATTCAGAAAACGATTTAGCGGTAGTTATCCGCAAAAGGCTGCCAACGGAATCGGATAAGGGATATGAGCATATTTTATCCCAAATAAAAAAGTTGATTGATTTAGTGTCTGAGGAAATAGGAGAGAAACCAGCCAAAGTTGGTTTTGCAACTCCGGGTGTTTCTGAACCGGATACCAATCTGATGAAAAACTCAAATACGACTTGTCTGAATGGTAAGCCGATGCAGAAAGACCTGGAAGACATTCTTGGAATCCCTGTTAAACTTGCCAACGATGCCAACTCTTTTGCGCTTGCAGAAGCACTGATGGGAGCCGGAAAAGACTATCCGGAAGCCGAAGTTGTTTTTGGCGTGATCATGGGAACCGGTGTTGGTGGCGGATTGGTTGTCAACAAAAAGATTATCGGCGGGCATCATGGCATCGGCGGTGAATGGGGACATAATATTCTGGAAGAAAATGGAGAACCTTGTTATTGCGGTAAAAAGGGATGTGTTGAGCAGGTTATTTCCGGCCCGGCATTGGAAAGATTTTACCAGCAGCAAAGCGGTGAAAAATTATCTTTGAAAACAATCCTGGAAAGATATCAGGCAGGTACTGATCTTCACGCAGCAGCAGCGATTGATCGCTTGCTTGAATATTATGGCCGTGCCATTTCTACATTGATTAATGTCCTTGATCCTGGTTTGATTGTTATTGGCGGAGGTGTAGGTAATATTGATCTATTGTATACCGAAGGATACGAAAGAATCAAAAAATATATTTTCAATAACGGTGTAATCACAACGCCTATCCTGAAACCAAGTTTGGGAGATAGTGCTGGAGTTTTTGGGGCAGCGTTGCTATAAAATAATTGTAATATAAAAGTCCTGACTGTGTTGTCCTACGCCGCAAAGCGCTGACAATGCAGCCAGGACTTTGTTTGTTATTTTAAACCTTCATCCCACAACTTTGTCTAAATTCGCGTACCGTATAAACCTGGCATACTTTTTAGAGAAACTAGTTTAGAATTAAATTAATAATTATGAAAAGATTAAGAATAATCTCATTTGTGCTTTCCACCATTGTATTTTCAACAACTTTGTTAACAACGGTACAAGCCCAGGGAGATAAAAAATCGACTGCTATTTTGGATGCGATGAGCAATAAGTATCAGAAAATAAAATCTTTTAAAGCTATTTTTACTTATACGCCCGATGGAGGAAAGTCTCTGAAAGGTGACGCCACAGTGAAAGGCACAAAATTTCGTCTGAAAATGGCAGGACAGGAAATTTTCAATGATGGTAAGTTGATGGCTACGTATATCAAGGAAACAAATGAAGTGAATCTTCAGGATTTTGATCCTTCGGCTGGTGGTGATCTTGACCCAACAAGAATTTATTCTGCTTATAAAAAAGGATTCAAATATGCTTTTTTGCAGGAAAGGAAAGAAGGGGCGCAGACGTTTGATGTGGTTGAGTTAACTTCAACAGGTAAAAATAGTCAGGTTGATAAAGTTCAGATTCAGGTCAATAAGGCTGATAATTCAATTAACAGCTGGAAAATATTCCAAAAGAACGGGCAGAAAGTGACGTATAAAGTGGAACAGTTTCAGCCAGATGTGGCTGTCGCCGACAATTTTTTCACTTTCAACGCAAAACAATTTCCAGGTGTTGAAGTGGTGGATTTAAGATAATCCCTGCCTTCAAATTCACAGAATAGATTTTTAACGGGAGAATAGAGCTGGAGAGTTCTATTCTCTTTTTTTTGCTATTCAAAAAAGAATACAATTAATTAATTTTTCAAAAACGGAAAGCATCGTGCAACATTTGTAGCGTAACTTTGTTTTAAGTTAATAGTACAGGTGACGGGGAGTTTTTCTCTGAATCCTTAAATTTTTGAGTATAGTACATGTTATTTCTTCAAATTTCGAAAATAGTGAACCCGATTTTCTCAAAATTGGACAAATGGTTTGACCTCGGTATAGGATTCGTACCGAACATAATTATTGCTATTTTATTGTTGGTGATATTTCGTTATTTGGCAGGATATGGTGGTCGTTTGATGTCAAAGGGTTTAAGCAGAGCGTCTCATAATGAAGCTTTGGTCAGCCTTATTTCTTCACTGACCCGCATTATCATCATTACAACCGGTTTGTTTTTTGCGCTGGGAATTCTGGGGCTTGACAAAACCGTTACGTCGTTAGTTGCCGGTGCAGGAGTGTTGGCATTAGCAGTCGGTTTTGCGTTTCAGGATTTAACTACCAATTTCATTTCAGGCGCTTTTATAGCAATACAGCGTCCGATTAAAGTGGGAGATATTATTGAAACAAATGGTTTTACAGGCAAAGTAAAGTCTATTAACCTCCGTTCAGTAATCATTGATAATCTTGCCGGACAGCAAATTGAAATTCCAAGCAAGGATATTTTCCAAAAGCCGATCACCAATTTTACATATTCCGGCGAAAGACGTGTGCAGGTTGAATGCGGGATTTCATTCACAGAAGATCTTGTGCTGATTGAAAAAATAAGCCTTCAGGCCATTCAGTCGCTAGGGTTCCTAAGCTCTACCCGGCAGGTTGATTTTAGTTATACCAAATTTGGTACAAGCACCATTGATTTTCAAGTACAGTTTTGGATCGATCAGATGAAAATAGGCCCGGGATCAGCAAAAAGTGAAGCAATTAAAGCGTTGAAAACTACTTTTGATATTCATGGAATTTCGATTCCAATTCGTGCTGCGGAAGTTGTAGGGGAGGTTAAAAAGGAATAATCAGAGGATTTTTGATTGGAAATAAGAAATATCCCAAGCAGGATTATATCACCCTACGCGGGTCGCCCTTTCAGGGTTTTCCCCTGATCAGTATCTGGTATTTCCATAATAATATCATTCCTTCGGGATTTTAGCTAAATAGATAGCTTTTGATGATAAGAAATTTAGGAAATGGTTTCTGCGTATAATTGCAGTATAATAATCCCAAAGGGATGGCATTATTATAGAAATGCCAGATACCGATTCGAGGAAAAACCCTGAAAGGGTGACATAATAACTTCTCAAACTCACTCTGATTTAAATCAAAAATCCCGGCCCAGGAAAAATTTCCGAGCCGGGATTTAAAACTAAAAACTAATACCTAAAATTAATATCTGTAAGTATCGGCTTTGTAAGGACCTTCAGTTGGAACACCGATGTAAGCAGCCTGCTCGTCAGAAAGCGTTTCAAGTTTTGCACCAACGTGAGCAAGGTGGAAAGCAGCTACTTTTTCATCCAAAGATTTTGGAAGAACGTAAACCTTTTTCTCGTAAGCAGCCGTGTTGGTCCAAAGTTCGATCTGAGCAAGAGTCTGGTTTGAGAATGAGCATGACATCACGAAAGATGGGTGACCCATTGCACAACCCAAGTTAACCAAACGACCTTCTGCTAGAATGATAATATCTTTTCCTTCAACAGAATAAATATCAACCTGTGGTTTGATCTGAGATTTTGATGCGCCATAGGTTCCGTTCAACCAAGCCATATCGATTTCGTTATCGAAGTGACCGATGTTACAAACAACCGCTTTGTCACGCATTTTAAGAAAATGACGATCTGTGATGATCTTGTAGTTTCCAGTTGCAGTTACAAAGATATTAGCGCGAGTTGCAGCCTCATCCATAGTTACCACTTCGAAACCATCCATTGCAGCCTGAAGCGCGCAGATTGGATCGATCTCAGTAACTAAAACACGGCATCCTGCTCCACGAAGAGATTCAGCAGAACCTTTTCCTACATCACCATAACCTGCTACTACGGCAACTTTACCGGCAAGCATCAAGTCAGTTGCACGACGGATTGAATCTACAAGAGATTCGCGGCAACCGTATTTGTTATCAAATTTAGATTTAGTAACCGAGTCATTTACGTTGATTGCAGGCAAATGAAGCGTACCATTTTTAAGACGATCGTATAGACGAAGAACACCCGTTGTAGTTTCTTCCGAAAGACCTTTAATACCTTCGATCAATTCAGGGAACTGGTCAAATACCATGTTGGTAAGGTCACCACCGTCATCAAGGATCATGTTCAATGGCTTGCGATCTTCACCGAAGAAAAGAGTTTGTTCGATACACCAGTTGAATTCTTCCTCGTTCATACCTTTCCACGCGTAAACAGGAATACCCGCCGCTGCGATTGCCGCCGCTGCGTGATCTTGTGTAGAGAAAATGTTACATGATGACCAGGTAACTTCTGCACCCAAAGCTGTAAGTGTTTCGATCAAGACAGCAGTCTGGATCGTCATGTGAAGACAACCAGCAACACGTGCACCTTTCAAAGGTTGTGATGGTCCGTATTCAGCGCGGATTGACATAAGTCCAGGCATTTCAGCCTCTGCCAATGTAATTTCTTTGCGACCCCATTCGGCCAGCGTTATGTCTTTAACCTTGTAAGGAATGTACGTTTCTGTTGACGTTGCCATTTTCTATTTAGATTTTGTTGTCAATTTAATAATACAAAATTAAGTAGAAAAACCATCAGGATTAATATTTGTAGATGTTTATTGGGGTTTTGATTTAAAAATCAGATATTCTATCTATAAACGGAGTAGATTAATAAATTTTGAAGCAATTGAAGGGGTTTCAGCCTGAAAGTGTAGATATTTTGTCTAGTGACTTGAAAAAATCGTTAAAATCTGGTTGTCCGGGCTTTTAGGAATCCTGTTACGGAATTTGTTAATTACATTGATAATCAGACAAATATTCCGTTTGAAAAAAAAGTAAAGCGTCGCCTTTCGAGCAACGCTTCTATATATAAAACATCAACCGGCTTGCGCCAAATTGACAGTAAAATTAAATAAGAACGGTAAAACTTTTAAAAATCGCACCGATGCGGACTGCGTCAAAAATGCGGGCCTGAGTCCCGCCATGATTTAATACCGACTGTTCATGAGAAGTTACGCACATTTCACAACCATTAAGTGCTGAAACAACAAGGCTCAACAATTCAAAAAATTCTTTGCCAAGCACAGGATTAACCATAATGCTCATTTTAATTCCGGCAGGAGCGTTGTTGTAAAATTCCTTGTCCATAAAGTGTCTGAAACGATAGAATACGTTATTGGCATTCATCAAAGACACACAGGCAGTCACTTCTGCAAGTTCTTTTTCGTCGGCACTTTCTGCGATAGCAAGTTCTTCGATAGCAGAAATAAGCGCGGTATTTTTCTCATTAATAGCAACGGAAAGAGCAATTAACAAAGCTTCTTTACGGTTGATGTTTTGAGATTTTAAAACGTTACCGATATTGATTTTCAAATCTTTAAGGTAACGGTGATCTAATGCTGCCAGCTTGTTGATTAGCACGCTTTCAAATTCGGCAGGCAAATTGATTTCTTTATACAGAGAATCTTTCGTATTCCCTGTGGCTGCAAATGGATACATTTTAGTAGGATTGGAGGTGGAGAAAAATGAGCCAGGTTTTGTTTACCTGGCTCATTTTCTTGAATTTGACTTAACTTATATTTTGAAATTAAGCTAATGTAGCTTCTCCTTTAACCCAGTTGCAAGGGCAAAGTTCGTCAGTTTGCAAAGCATCTAATACACGAAGAACTTCGTCAACATTACGTCCAACTGAAAGATCATTGATACATACCCAACGAATGATTCCTTGTGGATCAACGATGTAAGTTGCGCGGTAAGCGATTTTTTCGTTGGCTTCAAGAATTCCTAGTTCTTCTGCAAGAGACTTAGAAGTATCAGCAAGCATAGGGAATTGAAGATCACGAAGATCATCATGGTTTTTTCTCCATGCCAAGTGAACATTTTCGCTGTCTGTTGAAGCACCGATAAGGATTGCATCACGATCAGCAAAATCAGAAGTTTTTTTGTTGAATTCAGCAATTTCAGTAGGACAAACAAAAGTGAAATCTTTTGGCCACCAGAACATTACCATCCATTTTTCAGCGTTGATATGATCTTCAGAAGTGATATCGTAAAATTCATTTCCTTTTTCAAGAGAAACTACCGAGATTTTTTTGAATTCAGGGAATTTTGATCCAACGGATACAATTGTATTTTTCATTGTTGTTACTGTTTCTTTGGTTTGTACTATTTCTGGTTACAAAACTAGTCACAACAGTAACCCAAGGCAAGATTTACCATGGTACAATTCAAAGTAATGCTTGAATTAAATAAATGAATTTATGTTTTCTATTGAAAAAGTGGTGTCTATAAATTTTGTCTATATATCTATAAATTTGTACTATATAATTATCTTAATAAATTAAGTAATTATACTATATTAAGAAAGTTATTCAGAATTTTGAATATCTAACTTTTCGTAAAGTTCTTGTGTACTTATTAATCGATTGAATCCGCGACTTTTTAAATGAGAAGACAACTGTTTATCTCCGGTCCAGAGTAAACCGTTTTTTTGCAGGGTTAGCGCTACAAATGCGATATCATTACTGTCTACGCCGGAAGTAAGCCGATCAGCTTCAATCCAGAATTCTTCTTCAATGATAGATTTATTTATAAAATCAACCTGTTTGATGATTTCATAGAAAAGTGCAGTCGTTTTTCTTCTGTTAGTTTGGAAAATTTTAAAATTTTGGGCTGATGCTTGAACATTTCAGCAATCGTATAGTAGCAGCTGATACGATTTATTTCAGGTAGGGGACTAAAAAGAATTTCGGCTATTTTATTATTGGGAGAAATGCAGGCACTGAATAATATGTTGGTATCAATGATGATAATCATCTTATAAAACGGCTACGATTCAGATTCTACCAATTTTTATTGGCTTCCCGTGCAAGTTCCGAAGCCTGCTCTTCCGTCCCTTTATTTTCGGAAACGATTTCCAAGACGTTGATATAATCAATCAGTTTTGGACAGCGCTCATATTGATTGAACTGCTGGCTTTAATGATAATATCCTGATTTTGACGTTCAATGATCATAATTTTCTTTTTATCAAATATACTAAGAAAAACCAATGCTGTCAAAACCAGGTGAATTCGTTTTTTTGTCTAAAAACTACTGCGCCATCACACTCAACACCGACTCCAAAGCCATTCCTCTTGAACCTTTGATTAGAATCAACGTTTCATGCTGCGGGTTGTCCATCACCCAGTTATGCAACGAGAATTTATCAGGAAAATAGTAAGCTTTCGGTAATGCTGGTAAAGCTGCCTGCATGTGTTTTCCTGTAAGAATGACCAGGTCAAACTTCGCATCCGCCACCAGTTTACCTAATGCTAAATGTTCTTCCTCAGAAGCATCTCCAAGCTCAAACATATCGCCCAGAATGACCATTTTATGCTTGGCTTCCATGTTAGCAAAGTTGGTAATTGCCGCGGCCATGGAAGATGGATTTGCATTATACGCATCCATAATGACCGTATTGCTTCCGCGTTTTACAATTTGAGAGCGGTTATTATCCGGCTGATAATTAGCCACTGCTTCGTAAGCATCGTCGTCGGTTACGCCAAAATGATTTCCAACAGCTATTGCTGCGCACATGTTATCAAAATTATATTGTCCCGGGATATGTGTGGTAACGATTTTTCCTTTATTTCCTTCAAAAGTAACGACCGGACTTTCCTGAATTAATTTTGGATTTACCGGACTGCTTTCTGTACAATAAAAAACAATTTCACCAAATGCACGTCGCTTGCTGACCATTTCCATGACGGGCTCATTTTCCACATTGACGAAAACGGTTCCTTTCTTTTTCGATAAGTAATCCAAAAGTTCGCCTTTGCCTTTTAGAATTCCCTTAATACCACCAAAACCTTCCAAATGTGCCTTCCCGATATTGGTGATCAAACCATGCGTAGGCTGCGCGATGCTGCTCAGTAATGCAATTTCTTCCTGATGATTTGCGCCCATTTCTACAACCGCCATTTCGTATTTTGCCGCATCAATAGCGAGTAATGTTAAAGGTACGCCTATGTGGTTATTAAGATTTCCTTTCGTTGCGTAGGTTTTGTATTTCATGGATAAAACTTTGGAAATCAATTCCTTGGTAGTTGTTTTTCCGTTTGATCCGGTCAGGGCAATTACAGGAAAAGTAAAAGTTTTTCGGTGATGCCTTGCCAAATCCTGAAGAGCTGTCAATACATTTTCAACCAATAAAAATTTACTATCCGCTGCCACATCCGGATTATCGACAACCGCATAAGCCGCTCCTTTTTTTAGTGCCTCGGCTGCATATGTATTGCCATCGAAATTATCTCCTTTTAAAGCAAAAAAGATACAGCCCGGCGTGATTTGGCGTGTATCTGTGCTGATTGCATGGCCTTTAAGGTAAATGTCGTAAAGCTGTTCAAGAGAGGTATGCATATAAATGATCTGACTTTGTAAAATCTATAAATAAAGTTTGAAGGTTCCGCTCAATCAAATGCTTTGTAATTTCGTTACGTTTACGAGCTTAATGTTGGCCGGATTGACTGACAAAATTAATAGATTATTATTCAACGATGCGTACGAAATTTACCTGCCTCTTATTCTTTATATTTTTTACATTCTTTCTTTCGGAAAGCCATGCACAGCAATCATGGTTTAAACTGGACACGGTGACGGTACTTTCGTCTGGCGGAAAGGCCTTGTTAAATCCATGGGCGGGCGGTTTGAATGCTTCTCAGATTACCAAAATGGATCTGAACGGAGATGGAACGGAAGATTTGGTGGTTTTTGAAAGAACAAGTGGTGATTTGTCAACCTTTTTGGCTTCAACCGATCCGACAAATGCTCAGAAAAAAGTCTATCTCCATGCGCCTTCCTATGAATATCTTTTTCCGAAAATCGATAACTGGCTGATATTAAATGATTATAATGGTGACGGTCTGAAAGATCTTTTCACTTATACTGCGCTGGGAATTACGGTTTACAAGCAAGTAAAAAACGGTTCGACCTGGTCATGGCAACTGGCAAAAGATGCGTTATATACGGATGGATTATCAGGAAATGTAAACCTTCAGGTATCGAGCCAGGATATTCCGGGCATTACGGATATTGACGGTGACGGCGATCTGGACGTGATCACTTTTGATTATTCAGGTGTTTACATTGAGCTGCACCAGAACATGAGCATAGAGCGTTATGGTATTCCGGATAGTTTGGTGTACAAAAGAAATGGAGTTTGCTGGGGAAATTTTCACAAGGGTGACGGTGAAGATTTTGTGCTTGGCGAGGATTGTGGTGTGGTTGGTAATCCTGATGCAAATCGTATTTTACACCAGGGAAACTCAATTATGCTTCACGATTTGGATGGTGATGGAAAAAAAGATCTACTGGTAGGGCACATCAGTAATGACCATATGTCTTTTTTGAAAAATACAGGCGAAAACCTGATTGCCAGTTTTTCAAGTTTTACACATATTTATCCGCCTGCCGAGCCAATCGTTTTCTATATTTTTCCATCTGCTTATTATGAAGATGTTGATTTTGATGGCGTAAAAGATTTGATCGCAGCGCCAAATGTGTCTAATAATGATGGGAATCTGATGGATTTTAAATCGTCCAACTGGTATTATCACAATGCCGGTACGAGCGAAAATGCAAATTTTAAACTGGTACAAAAAAATTTCCTTCAGGATCAGATGCTGGACGTTGGGGAAAATGCAACGCCGTCTTTTTATGATATTGATGGTGATGGCGATCTTGACATGATTGTTGGAACGGGCGGGACGCGTGACGGAAACAATTTCAGGGGACAATTATGGCTTTTGAAAAATACCGGAACTAAGCAAGCTCCGGCTTTCGAAATTTCTTCGGATAATTATCTGAATATTCCTGCAGTGCTGGATATGTACAATTTGAAAACCCAGTGGGCAGATTTCAACGGCGACGGCGTTCCGGATCTGGGATTTGCCGGTACAACGATCAAAGGCCTGGAATACCGTTATATTCCGAATAAAGGAGGATTAAATGAGCCGGCACAATTAAATGTTGCCGATATGCTCACGATCACGATGCCCGTTGAATCGCAGATTACGGATTATCCTTATTTCTATGATACTGATGGTGATGGTGATCTGGATCTGGTTGTTGGGAAACCGCAGGGAAATATCAGTTATTATCAAAATACGGGAACAAACAAACTTCCGGTTTTATCACTTGTTACCGAAACGTTCGCAGGAATTACGCTAAATTATGAAGGCAGAAATGTTCAGTTGTCCGTTGCCGATGTGGACCTTGATGGAAAGCCGGACCTGGTGACCGTAGATTTTTCGGGAAAATTGAAAATATTTCACTCTGCCGACTGGGGAAAATGGACTCAGCGTGAAAGCCTTTTGATTGATCACAATGGCCTGGGGACAGATCCTCTTTTTGGCGGATATTTATACGCTACCGTCGCTGATTACAATGGTGACGGAAAGCCGGATGTTGCCATTGGGAATAGTACCGGAGGAATCCGTCTTCTTCAAAATATTTTACCTATCAGCATAACGCCAGTAGAGCCGCCGGTTGAGCAAAGTGTAAAAGTGTATCCGAATCCGGCCGGGGAATACATTAAAGTGCTCTCCACAGAAAATGCTTCGTTAACCGTTTTTAATGTAGCAGGCCAGGCCATTCAATCCAATATTATGGTAAGAGCAAATGTTGAAAAGGAAATTGTTACGGCAAAATGGACACCGGGCCTTTATGTTTTTGAACTTCAAACCAGCCGTTCACGGATTACCAAGAAAATCGTAATTCGTTGATTTCGTCCGGAAACCGGAAATTGCTATGTTAAATTATTACCAAAAAAATAGCTGAAAATTATAAAATTGCTCGTGAAAGAGTAAATACCAGCACTCAATTACTTAGGAGGTAGTGTCCATAGAATTATTTAATTTATAATTCAAAAAGACGTATTTCGAGCAGTACGGTACAGGATGCGCTATCTCTGTACCTATGGCAACTTACGGGTTAAATGCATAGCTGGTCATTTGCCGGATATCTTAACCACTGATCATTAAACCCTAAAACCTCATGCAGGCACTTCTTGGTGTACTTTTTCATTTTATTGGCGGTTTTGCTTCCGGCAGTTTTTATATCCCTTACAAAAAAGTTAAAGGTTGGGCGTGGGAAACTTACTGGATCGTAGGTGGATTGTTTTCCTGGTTGATCGTTCCGCCGCTTGCTGCTTATCTTACCATTCCGGGTTATACAGAAATTATCGCGCATACAAATGGCGGCGTTTTATTTCTGACCTACTTTTTTGGTGTGCTTTGGGGAATTGGTGGTTTGACTTACGGTCTCGGTGTGAGATATTTGGGTGTATCGCTGGGTAGTTCTATTATCCTGGGTTTATGTTCAGTTTTTGGTGCGTTGATTCCATCCGTTTATTATGAATTTAATCCGAAAACCGGTAAAGATTCCATTTCTGATCTTATCAATAGTAATTGGGGACAAATGGTTTTGCTTGGGTTACTGGTCTGCGTGATTGGTATTATTATCTGCGGAAAAGCCGGTGCAATGAAAGACAATGACCTGAAAAAAAGCGGCATTATTTCAGAAAGTAATACTGAATTTAAGATTGGATTAGGGCTGACCGTTTCCATTATTTCAGGTGTATTGAGCGCTTGTTTTGCCTTTGGAATTGATGCAGGAAAAGTGATGGCAGAAGAAGCAAATGCCACTTGGCAGGCCGCAAATCCGGGACAGGGAAATTTTCTTTTCCAGAATAATGTAACCTATATTGTGATTTTACTCGGCGGTTTGACCACCAATTTTATATGGTGTATGCTCCTGAATGCACGTAACAAAACTTTCAATAACTATACCGACAAAAGTACGCCGCTTCTTTCAAACTATGTTTTTTCTGCACTTGCCGGTACAACCTGGTTTCTTCAGTTTTTCTTTTATGGTATGGGAGAAAGTAAACTGGGAAATGGAGCAAGTTCGTGGATTCTGCATATGGCCTTTATCATTTTAATTGCCAATACTTGGGGTTTGGTTTTAAATGAATGGAAAGGTGTTGCCAAAAAAACGCTGACAACCATTGTAGCGGGGATTCTGGTTATTGTCTTGTCCGTTTTGATCGTGGGTTACGGTAATTATTTGCATGAATAATCTGGTCTTGTGAAATGATCCTGACAAATAAAATTTCAATTTATATCATTATTGTGCTGACGGCCATGGCTTGTCAGGAGAAAAAAAATAAGCAGGAAAATAGCGTGGAAGAAAATACAGCAAGCCAGGAAGGTACCTTTGGGTATGACCTGGCTTTTTTGAAAAAATATAAACAGGTTATCGTTTTAAAATCTCCGGATGATGAGAAATCCCAGGCGATTGTTGTAGCAGATTATCAGGGAAGAGTGATGACGAGTACAGCTTCCGGGGATTCAGGAAACAGTTATGGCTGGTTAAATTATGCGTTGATCAAAAGTGGTGAAAATAAGCCTCATTTCAACGCTTTGGGAGGTGAAGACCGATTCTGGTTTTCTCCCGAAGGCGGGCAGTTTTCCGTTTATTTCAAAAAAGGAAAATCATTTGTTTACGAAAACTGGCAAACGCCGGCCGTAATTGATTCTGAGCCGTTTGATGTTGTTTCGTCTGATTCTTCGTCGGTTAGATTCAAGAAGAAAACTACGCTTGAAAATAATATCGGAACCAAGTTTGACGTAATAATTGAACGTCAGGTTAAAATGATCAGCAAATCTGAAATCAAAACTCGGCTTTTTGTTCAGGATTTTGATAAGATAAAAACCACTGGTTATACTTCTGAAAATGCGGTAACAAATCTTGGTGAAGACTGGAAACGGGAAACGGGCGCATTGGGAATCTGGATTTTGGGGATGTTCAAACCGTCGCCAAAAACGACGATTGTTGCCCCTTTTTCAAAAAGCAATTCAGAAAAACCATTACTGACTTCCAATTATTTTGGAAATATTCCTGATGATCGGTTGATAGTAAAAGATTCCGCCGTGTTTTTGAAAGCGGATGGAAAATTCAGAAGTAAAATTGGTTTATCGCCAAAATCTGCCAGAAATATTGCCGGAAGTTATGATGCCGAAAAAGGTATTTTGACGATCATTCTGTATGATTTAGACCCGAAAGGGGAATATCTCAAATCAACCTGGGAATTACATAAGGACCCTTTTGGAGGAGATGCGCTCAATGCTTACAACGACGGACCGCTGGAAGATGGTTCTCAAATGGGACCGTTTTATGAGCTGGAATCGAATTCAAACGTTTTATTACTAAAGAAAAATGAAAAGCTGATCCATCGTCATAGCACCTTTCACTTTGAGGGAGAAAAATCAGATTTAAACAAAATAGCAAAAACAGTTTTAGGCGTTGATCTTGAATCAATTGAAAATGCATTTTCGTTAAAGTAATTTTAGTACCACACCGCAATATTCCTGACCACTTAATCACCTGAAAACATGAAATATATCAAGTACGCTCAATTATTTTGTTTTGCACAGGTTTTGCTGGCAGGAAGTTTTGTAGCCGAGGCACAAAAGAAAGTTTCCAGCGGAGTTTTCAAAAAATATGAAGTCACACCTGATTTCATAGCCGAAGGTGCCGCTATTGGTGATGTAAATAAAGACGGTAAAAAAGATATTCTTGCCGGCGCTTACTGGTTTGAAGCCCCGAACTGGACGAAACATGAGATCATGCCTGTAAAAGCTTTTTCATGGAAAGATGGATACAGTGATTCATTTCTGGATTTCAGTTCAGATGTTAATCAGGACGGTTGGGTTGATTTAATCCGGATTGATATTGCCGGAAATCCGGCGGTTTGGTATGAAAATCCTAAAAATAAAACCGGACATTGGGTCGCTAGAATAATTCATCCGTCGATCGGAAATGAGTCGCCGGTTTTTGTTGATATTGACGGAGACGGCCGCTTAGATTTACTGGCTAATGATCCTCAGAAAAAACAGGTGATCTGGCTTAGTCCGCCAAGGAAGAAGGGCGATACAGAATGGGAGAATAATATTATCAGCGGCGATGAAAAAATAGCCACAGATAAATATACCCACGGTCTGGGTTATGGTGATATCAATGGCGATGGGAAACCGGATGTTTTGGTAAAAGATGGCTGGTGGGAAGGAACGGCTGATCCCAAAAAACCGAACTGGAAATTTCACCCGGCCAATTTGAGCCAGGATTGTGCACAAATGTATGTTTACGATGTCAATCAGGATGGCTTAAATGATGTGATCAGTTCCTCGGCGCATAACTATGGAATCTGGTGGCATGAGCAGGGGAAGGACGGATCGTGGACTGAGCATGAAATCGCCAGGGACTTTTCTCAATCGCACGGACTAGGTTTTAAAGATTTAAATGGTGACGGATTTCCTGATCTGGTTACAGGAAAACGCTGGTATGCACATAACGGAGGTGATCCGGGAGCAGAGGACGCGGCCGTGACCTATTGGTATGAATTCAAACCCGGAAAAACACCAACCTGGATTACGCATAAAGTTGATAGCGAGGCTGGAGGTGGTCTGCATGTTGAAATAGAAGATATGAATAAGGACGGCCTGCCTGATTTTGTAATCGGAAATAAAAAAGGAGTTCATTATTTTGAACAGCAAAAGAAATAATTTCCTCCTACCTTTAATATACACTTCAATTCTATATTCATGAAATTCGGTATCAATACCTATTTATTTTCCTCTCCTTTTACCAATGAGAGCATAAGCTTTTTTCCAAAGTTTAAAGAATGGGGTTTTGATTTTGTGGAAATTGCTGTGGAGGATCCTGCCAATATTGATCCTGTTTTGATTAAAAAAGCGTTGGATAATAACGGTTTGGAGTGCCGTTCGGTATGTGCTGCGACTGGTCCGGGCAGAGACTTGCGCGGCAATCGGAAGGAGCAGGTTGTGGCTTTGGAATATATTAAACAACTGATCGATATAGCGCCGGTTTTAGGAAGTTCATTGGTTGCCGGGCCCATTTATTCTGCGGTTGGCAGAGCGGATCTTGTTCCTGAAAGTGAAAAAACACAACAATGGATTACTGTGGTGAAAAATCTTCAGACACTTTGTGCTGATGCTGAAAAAGCAAATATTAAACTGGCGATTGAACCGCTAAACAGATACGAAACTGATTTGATCAATACCTGTGAACAGGCTTTGAATCTGATCAAGGACGTAGGAAGTGATGCACTTCGGATTCATCTGGATGCTTTTCATATGAATATTGAAGAAAAGGATCCTGCTCTGGCGATCCTAAAAGCGGGGAGCAAATTAGCACTTTTACATGCGTCCGGCAGTGACAGAGGAACACCCGGAGGCGATCAGATTAATTGGGAAAGAATTTTTGTAGCGCTGGATAAAATCGATTATGCCGGTGATATCGTCATTGAGTCATTTACACCCGATGTTAAAATTATAGCCAAAGCAGCCTCAATTTGGCGAAAAGTAGAACCTTCAAAAGAATCAATAGCAGTAGACGGACTCAAATTTCTTCGCTCCTTAAACCTCTAAATCGAGATTCAAATTAATCTTTTTGAAAAAAATAAAAGATAATTCTTGCACAGGAAAAAAATATAACACAACTTTGTCTATCAAATTAGTAGATTTATAAAGAACGAAGGGAGAGGTTAGGCTCAATGATCTTCTGGCAACCTATGACTAATAAGGTGCCCCAACCTAATTCTAATGATAAATCTTTAGAATCCACTGAATACAAATTGTTGCCTGAGATATAACATGGAGGGAAATTTATTGTCGTTACTCTGAAAAAAGAGTGATTTAATTGAATTTTTAACTTATCTATCTAGTTAACTGGTAGAGATTATATACTGTACATTATTGAGTTCAAACTCCTATGAAAATCAATCGTTTATTATTGACAATTTTTTTGACAGCTGCGGTTGTCATTTCAGCTCAGGCACAGAGCAAGCAGATTAAAGAAGGTATCTGGCGTGGCGTTTTCAAAGTAGGAGAAACAGACGTTCCTTTTAATTTTGAAGTGAAAAAGAAAGATGGAAATCAACTGGTATTGACGGCCATTAACGGAGATCGCCGGGATGATTTTAACGCAAAATATTTCTCATCAGATTCGTTGCAGGTGACGATGAATACTTTTGAAGCCGCATTTTTTGCAAAGATAGAAAATGACGGAAGTCTGACCGGCATTCATAAAAGCCTTGTTCCCGGTGTAAACAGAGCAATTCCTTTTACGGCTCAGCCTAATAAAAATTACCGTTTTGTAGAACCAGGTAAGGAAATTAAGCCAAGTGCAACTATTACAGGAAAATGGCTGGTGAAAATCCAGTCGGATAAACCTGTTGCAGATCGCGTTGCAGTTTTTGAGCAAAAGGGAAATAAATTGAATGGTATCATTTTGTCAATTACCGGTGATAGCCGCGAATTGCAGGGAAATGTTCAGGGAGATGAATTTCTACTTTCCGGTTTTACAGGATCAGGTCCTTCTTATGTTACCGGAAAAATTATTGACGGAAAATCGATTGAAGGCGCCATCGGTTTCGGTCCGAATGCTACAAAATTCTCAGGCGTAAAAGATGACAACGCAGCGCTTGCAGATGCCTATTCGCTTACTTTCTTAAAACCGGGTTATGAAAAACTTGATTTTACTTTCCCGGATCTTAATGGAAAACAGGTTTCGTTAAGCGACGAGAAATACAAAGGAAAGGTGGTAGTTATTGAATTAATGGGAACCTGGTGCCCGAATTGTATCGATCAGGTTTCGTTCATGGCTCCGTGGTATAAAGAAAATAAAAGCAAAGGTGTCGAGATAATCGGTTTGGCTTTTGAGGCAAAAGATGATTATGAATTTGCAAAACGCACTTTGACAAAATTGAAAACCCGCTACGACGTGCAGTACGACTTACTTTTTGCCGGTAAAAGTGATAAAAATGAAGTTGCTCAAAAACTCGTTGCGCTCAAAGAATTCATCGCATTTCCAACGACAATTATCGTTGGTCGTGATGGAAAAGTGAAAGAAATCCATACCGGATTTTCGGGAAAAGGTACCGGACAATTTTATGATGAATATGTCAAAAAATGGAATACAGATCTTGCGAAACTGATCGCTGAGCCGTTACCGTAACTGCTTTCTTCTATTAAAAACAGATAACAAACTAAAAACCAAATTATGGAAATTTATTGTGATAGCGCTGCAACGACGGCCATTGATCCTGAGGTGATTGAAGCAATTTTGCCTTATTTGACTACCAATTTTGGAAATCCTTCATCCAGTCATTGGGCAGGGCGGAAAGTCCGGGAAATGATTGACAATGCCAGAAATACAATTGCGAAACTATTGGGAGTAACGGCAGAGGAAATATTTTTCGTTTCGGGTGCTACGGAAGCCAACAATCTTGCTTTGTCGGAATCGATCAGGGAATATGAGTTGACGCACGCAATCACAAGTAAAATTGAACATAAAGCGGTTTTGCAGCCTTTATTAAAGCATGAAAGAGAAGGTGATATCGAAATCAGTTATGTGAAACTTGATAAAAAAGGGAATGTAGATATTGAACATCTTGAACATTTGCTGGATGCAAATCCGCAATCGCTGATCAGTTTGATGCACGCAAATAACGAAATTGGAAATATTACTGATATCGAAGCGATCAGTAAACTTGCGGAAAAATATAATGCGATTTTCCATACCGATACAACCCAAACAATTGGCAAGGTAAAAATTGATCTAAAAGAATTTCCGGTTGATTTTCTGGTTGGATCCGCACATAAATTTCACGGTCCGAAGGGCGTTGGATTTATTTATATCAACAAAAGACACAAACTAAAACCGCAGATTTTAGGAGGTGCACAGGAAAAAGGACAAAGAGGAGGGACAGAAAATGCAATTGGTATTGCAGGCCTGGCCAAAGCGCTTGAAATTTCCTACCGCGATTTTGACAGTATTCATGAAAAAACAACAACACTCAAACAACGATTAATTTCCCAGCTTGAAAACAGTGGAATTCCTGAAATCGGGTTTAATGGTGAAAGTAAATCTTCGAGCCAAAGCCTGAGTTCTATCGTGAATATCTCTTTCCCTTGTTTGCAGTCGGGGAGTTTGGTCAATAGCCTGGATACTTTCGGTATAGCGGTATCCGGTGGCAGTGCCTGTTCCAATTTAGGCAATGGCGGTTCGCACGTTATCTCGGCTATTCAGGATGAAGAAAACAAGGAAAATGTCCGTTTTTCTTTTAGTAAATTCAATACAACAGAAGAGATTGACCAGATTGTCAACACGATAGCAAAAATCTACGAGGCTGATAATAATACAGTAGAGGAATCAATTGATGCTCAGAAATCTTTTACCTGGGCTCTATAATGGTGGCCAGGTAAAATTTAATGCTGCCAGATTCTTCTCATATTCACTGTTTTAGTTAATTAATATTATTTTTTTTTCTAAAATGGTGAATATCCAATTTCCAAGTTTGATTGATTTAATAATTTTCTTACATTGTACGGAGGTATTTGTTTAAGTATGAGTGCAATAGTGTTTCCAATTACTATGACGATAAACATGATTCCCAATGAAAAACACCTACCAGATTAAAATTGCATATCGCAAAAATCTTAGTCTTCATAAAATAACTTCTCTGATCGAATCGGTGAAAGGTGTGAGAATCAAACATCTTAACCTGATCAGCAAAGGAAAAAGCTTTGTCGGTGTACTCGCACTTGAAGTTTCTCAAATGATCGATCTTGATTCGGTTGTTACACTGATCCGTTCAAACCGTGACGTATCCAACGTTGAAAAGATAAATCCAAATCATTTATCTGTTTCAGGCGATCTTTATTATTCGCTTTGATTATTTCCGACATTCAGGAAGTGAATCTTTCTAACTTGTTTCTGTTTTTATCTGCTTCTTGATTATACTTAAAACCTCAATTTTTATTAGTTTCATAGTAGCCCTTTTATCAGAAATAATTTAATTGTTTTTGTTATTATGTAGCTGACTACATATATTTGTATGTAAATATAAAATATATGACAAATCAACTTCAAATCTCCCAAATTGGAAATACACATTCCGCACAGGTTATTGATTTAATTCTTCCTATTCAACAAATTGAATTTGGCGTCCCTATTACTTTGAAAGATCAGCCGGATTTATTGGATATTGAAAATAATTATCATGCAACCGGAGGTAATTTCTGGGGCGCGATTTATGATGAAAAAGTGATTGGTACTATCGCTTTAATAGGAATAGGAAATGGGCAAGGCGTAATCCGGAAGATGTTTGTAAACAAAGATTTCCGAGGGAAAGAATTTGGTCTTGCCCAACAGCTGCTTGAGAATCTGATAGACTACTGCAAGTCGGAAAATATTGCAGATCTTTATTTGGGAACTGTGGATATATTGAAGGCTGCAATACGTTTTTATGAAAGAAACAATTTTGTAAAAATTGAAAAGAAAAACTTGCCGGCTGCTTTCCCGATTATGTCTGCCGACAATGTTTTTTATCATTTAGAGATTGCAAAGTTATGATGAACAGCATCGATCAATCCGGAATTCTTGCCATTTCGACGCGTTTACAGCGTATCAGTGATCGTTTTAGAAAAGACGGATTACAGATTTATAAAGAAAATGGCATTGAATTTGAGCCTAAATGGTTTCCGGTTATTTATACTTTACAGCAAAAAAACGCTCTTAGTATCGGTGAACTTGCTGCTGAAATTGGTTACGCGCATCCGTCCACAATCAGTTTATTGAAAGAATTGGAAAAGGAAAAACTGATTATTTCGACAAAAGATAAAACAGATGATCGCAGAAGACTGATTTCGTTGACATCAAAAGGTGAGGTATTGATTGGCAAAATGAAACCGGTTTGGGAAATTATGGTTGCCGCCATGACAGAACTGACCGATACCACCAACAATATCATGCTGGCCATTAACGAAGTGGAAGCGGCATTTAAAAAGAAAAGTTTTTTGGAAAGAGCGCTGACCATTATGGATGATAACAAAGACGGAAAAGTATCAGAAAATAAAATTGAAGTATCAAAAATAACAAATCCAGAAGATCTGAAAACGGCATTTGCTATCAGGCGCCAGGTTTTTGTGATAGATCAAAATGTGGATGCTGCGGCAGAAGAAGACGGTAATGATATAGCGAGGCATTATCTGGCAAAAGTAAATGACCTGCCGGCCGGGACTGCAAGATGGAGAAAAACCAAAGATGGATACAAATTGGAACGTTTCGCTGTACTGAATGCTTACCGGGGAAGCGGCGTGGGCGGTGCGTTGGTGCAGGCATTGCTATCGGATTTGCCGGAAGGTGCGCGGGCCTATCTTCATGCACAGGTAAGGGCCGCTAAATTTTACGAAAAAAACGGATTTTCAAAGTTCGGGGATTTGTTTGTTGAACAAAATATTGAGCATGTGAAAATGGAGTTGTTTAAATAAAACTGGCGGTTAGCTCATCAGTTTTAACTGATCAGACTAACCGCCAATTGCTGACAGCTACGTGCTCCTTTTAATGATTCAGCAAACCGTCAAAAGTAATTGCCACATAATACAGACCACCAAGTGTTGGCCCGCCTGCATATTGAATATAATTGTTATTGAAAATATCACTTCCGCCAACTTTTACAGTTCCTTTAATAGTTGGCACTTTGTATGTTACCTGCGCATCAAAAGTATGGATCGCACGAACGTAACCATTAACCAAAGGACTTTCCCAAAGGAATTTTTTCTGCCATCTGTGCACAACACTGAAACCCAGATTTTTAGTTATCTGACGGTTCCCAAACTGGATATTTGTTGTCCATTCCGGTGTGTTAAATCCGGTTACGAAAATATCTGCGGTTGCGTTTGATTTGATTTTGTTAAAGCTGGTGTTTCCGGAAACTGTAAAACCTTTGTAGAAATTGTAAGTAACACCTAATGCCGAACCGTAGTTGGTATATTTGTTTTTAGCATTGGTATAAACGCGGTACCGATCCTGTGAATCTCTGTTGGCATCAAGCATGGCCAAAACTGCCGCATCAGAACCAACAGTTTGTCCGTGAGGAACATCCACTTGAACTTGTCCAAGGAATCCGTCGTAAGTATTGGTATAAGCATCAAAATCCAGTACCAAAGTATTATTCAGGAAAACACTTTTATATCCGAATTCGTAAGAGTGAATTCCTTCCGGGCGACCTTTGTCAAGTTGCGCTTTAACCAATAAATTTCTGTTAGCCAAGGCTGCATCGTTACGGGTTGCACCAGCCGCAACGGCTGTATTAACTGCTGCGTTAAATATAACACCGGAAGCGCGGGTGTAACTATTGTCAAGATATCCCAATCCTTCGTTGATATAAGGAAGGCTTCCCACACGTTTTACACGACCATTATTTACATAAGACAATGCTTCAAACAATCCTGGGAAACGATATCCCTGCTGATACGTAAAACGGAAATTGTTGCTTTTGTCGGGAGAATAAACGGCCGCTACACGAGGCGTCAGAATTGGTTTGAATTCCGGGTTATAATCAAAACGTAGTGAGCCGAATATTTTTAGCTTATCTGCAAAGAAGGTTTTAGTCAGCTGGGTGAAAGCTCCGATTTTTTTATAAGCAATATTTTTACCAAAACTGCCGTCCTCCAAAGGTTTTCCACGGTCGGCAATCGGGCGGGAAAAATCTACGAAACTATTTCCATCCGGCGTAATTTCGTATAAACGGGCATCACCGCCAATCAGCATATCAAAAGCTTTGGTATATTTCGAAAGATCCCACTGACCTTCCACATGATATAAATGACTTTTCTGCACCAATGCTGCCCCACCTGAAACCGGTGCGTCAGGAATCGCAGCAGATTTTATATCCCAGTTATTAATTCCGATAATAAGCGCCTTTTGGTCATTAAATGCCTTGGTTCCCGGAACAGCGCGGTTGGCATCAGCAACGCCGCGTGCATAAGCTGTGGCTGCTGCCAGGTTTGCGTCAGTTAACCCACCGCCATTATTTACTCCATATTGATTGAGAGCTGTTTTGTAGGCTGCGCCCCAAACGGTTGCATTTCCGCCTGTGGAAAGGTCCATGTTATCCGCAAGTGGTTTTACATTATAAGAATCACCGGAATTTTCAGAAGAAGTGTAAGCGCGAACCAAAAAGTCAGCTCCCTTTAATTCAACTTTATGGTTCTGGATGATCACATTGTCAAGCTGGATTTTATTTCCCCGTTGGAAAACACCATCCATTTTACCGATCCGGTAGCTATAAGAAAGTTCTGCCTTGTCGCTGATACGATAATGTACAGCGGCGTCAAATTTAAGGTTATCCACATTCGGGTTTACCAAATCTCTCTCCCAATAACCCGTGCGGGCTACATTCAAAGTCTGGTTTGGTTTGCCATTAATGTTCAAACCACTTACTGAAACGGTATTACTTCCGGCAAGCACATCATCACCATATTTATTCCAGCCATCGAATGCAGCATTATTCGCTCCGTTCAAAGCAGAAAATGATGGATTCGCACTTTTCAGGTTATTCGGATTTTGATCCAAACGTGTATCTGCCAGCCAGTCTGTTCCGCGCATATAGCTGAAATTGACTTTGAATGCGAATTTGTTATTGAATGCTTTTGCGTAACGTATGGCGGTTTCCGTCAGTATACTTGCATCCCGGCCGGTGCCGCCGACGTGGTTAACTCCCGTTTTCTGATAAACACTTAATCCCTGGTAAAAGAATGGGCTTTTTGTCAATAAATTGGACATTCCGTTAATGGCATTCAACCCATAAAGTGCCGAGGCTGCACCTGGCGTAATTTCCACACTGGCAATATCCAGTTCCGTAGGCCCGATTGCATTTCCAAGCGGAACACCCAAAGTTGCCGCCTGCATGTCAATACCATCAACGAGCTGCATAAAGCGATAGTTACTAGGAATATTAAATCCGCGTGTATTTGGTATTTTAAAAGTAAGACTTGATGTGGTCATCTGCACGCCTTTAACATTTTCCAGCGCATCATAAAAAGAAGGCGATGGCGAATCCCGGATAGCGCGAATGTCCAGTTTGGCAATAGCAACGGGTGATTTAAGGATGCTTTCTTCAACACGTGAAGCAGTCACAACAATTTCCTGTGCAAGCTGGGTTTGTGTTACAAGTTCAATATTAATATTGGAACCAGGATTTTGCACTTCAAATTCCTGAGTTTTAAACCCTATGCTGGAAATGACCAAAGTGAAAGGATATTTTGCTTTTGAGCGCAATTTAAAACTTCCGTCATTATCGGTTATGGTTCCTGCCACAGTTCCTTTTATCAGCACACTGACGCCTGGAAGCGTGGTTTTATCATCTTTGTCGATGATTTTTCCGGATATTTCAATGAAATTATTTCCCTGACCGAAGGTTAAAAGTGGAAATGCTAAAAGTGTAATGAGTGTAATCTTTTTTAGGAGTAACAATGGTTTCATGTAATTGGGGTAATTTTTATATTCTCTATCGATTTAGTAGACAAAAGTAATTCAGTTTTTGTTAAGTTCAAATTTTAATAAAAAATTATAACGATTTTAAGTAGCTGCTAAAAATATTTAGCAGTTGGTAAATTCAGATGCTAAATATTTTAATTTATATAATTTACTGTTAATGAGCTATTTAATATTAAATCAATAATCATTAAATAAAATTTTTCGGACAACATATCTAAAATCAAAATAATAAATATTTTAAATAAATTAAACAGGTACACTGGACCATCCATATTTACATAGTTCTGAAAAACAGGAAGTTATTAACAGAGCTGGCTAATTTTTAAGCATAAGAATTGTTGATTAAATTCGTGGCAGAACTTTTTAATGTACTGTTAATGAAGTAATTTTAAGTTTTAACAATCAAATCGTATTTTTTTACAAAGGGCTTATACTCAGCGGTACAAAATGATAAAATTTTATCTCTTCATATCTATTTTGATGATTAATAGGAGAGGTAATTTTATTCTGGCTGCACTGTCATTATTTTGTTTGTGCTCCTGTGGGAATTCAGATTTGAAAAAAGCAGATCACACCGCTTATGTAGATATGATCCGCGAGCAGGCCAAGCGTATGATGGATAAAGGAGAGAAAGAAAAAGCATTGGCTTTCTTTGACTCGGCCTATCAGGTTATTGATGACCCCGGAATTGGTGATGAAATCAGGAAATACAGTTTTAAAGGCCAGGACTATTATCCCAAAACAAGAGATAATTACAAAGGCATTGCGTGGCTTGACAGTATATTTCTTATTTTATCTACCGAAGAATTAAATAAAAAGTATATCAGGGAATACTCAACGGCTCTATTCCAAAAGGGCGATCTGCTTTTTAATATCAAGCGTTATAATGATGCTTACCAGTTTTATTACCGCGGAAAAATAATTGCGCAAACCATAATGGATCCGTGCGCGGTGAGTGAATATACTTACCGGCTCGGTATGGTAAGTTACAAACAGGCCAAGTATTCTGAGGCCATAAATAATTTTAAGCAGTGTTTTGAAGACGCCGCTTACTGTATAAAGGATTTCCGGAATTTTGCCTCTCGTCAGGAATTACTTGCTAATATTGCTTTAAGTTACAGCAAGTATAATATGACAGACAGCTCGCTGAATTATAGCAATAAGGCGCTGGCTTTTCTCCGTGAAGAAGGGAAGAAATTTCCCGATCGAAAGGATTATATCGAAATGGCGCAAGCTGTGGTTTATGGAAATCAGGCAGGAGAATATTATAAAAAAGGTGATACGCTTTCTGCGGAGAAATTGTTAAAGAGAAGCATCGCCACAAACCGGAAGAAAGGCTTTGATATTCCCGATTCTCAGATTTCGATGATTAAACTGGGAGAGTTGTATATTGAAAAACGGCGATTTAATGAAACGCACGAAATTACTGAACAGTTAAGGGCTTCACTTGATTCCAGTGATAATTTGTATGCTGAAATCGGCCTGAATAAGCTGAATTGGAAATATTATGACAAAATAGGAAAACCTGAACTGGCGTATATTTCTTTGCAGCAATACATGTTTTTGAAAGATTCCCTGGACCGAGAAAATAAAAAACTGGTCAGCGCGGATGTAAACAGGGAATTTCAAAGTATTGAACAGCAGTATAATTATACGCTGTTAAGCAAGGAAAATGATCTGAAAAAGAATTATTTGTACGTAACGCTGCTTTTTTCACTTATGGCACTGGCAATTTTATTATTGTTGCTGCAAAACTGGAAAAGCTCTAAACTGAATGTGGCTGCACTTACAAACCTGAACAAGCAAATTACATTTCAGAATAAACAGCTGGAACAAACACTGGACGATCTTCGGCAGAGCAATAAGGATAAAGACAGGATTTTAAAAGTGGTTGCCCACGATTTGAGAAACCCGCTTGGCGCTATTTCTTCTATATCTTCCCTTTTACTTGAAGAGGTTGACTTTTCAGAGGAACATATGGAGTTTGCCAAATTGATGAAAACATCAAGCCTGCATTCCATTGAAATGATTAATGATCTGCTGGCGGCTAATTTTAATTATCGCCCGGAGGAAATGAAAAAGGATGTTGTGGATATGCGGGTTCTGCTTCATGAATGCGTTGAACAATTAAAATTCAAGGCCGATGAAAAGGATCAGAAAGTGAATCTGGAAATAGGGGCAGATGTGCTGGTTTTGGCCGATAAAGAAAAAATATGGAGGGTTTTGAGCAATCTGATTGTCAATGCCATAAAGTTTAGCCGGCCGGGATCTGCTATATATGTGAAATTAGTGGAGAGGGATCACAAGATGGAACTGTCGGTTGAAGATCAGGGAATAGGAATCCCGGACGAATTAAAAGACAAGATCTTTGATGCATTCACAGATGCCAAAAGAAGAGGGACTTCCGGGGAGCAGCCGTTTGGATTGGGTCTTTCTATTTCAAAGCAGATTATTGAGGCCCATGGCGGTAAAATATGGTTTGAAAGTGATATGGATAAGGGTACCACTTTTTACGTGGAATTACCGGCGGCCGAAGAAAAATCTGCTTTTGCAATATCTTCTTCCCTGACAATTTAATTTTGTTGTAGGTATATAAACAGCAAAAGCGGATTATATTCACAATCCGCTTTTGATTTTATAGTTTTAACGAAATTCCCTACGCCAGGATTTCTTCCTCTTTTCTTGAAGGATTCAGTTGTAAAACCTGGGTAGTCCAGGCACGGGTTTTGGCCGCAAGCCTGACATCTTTCGCTAATGAATTTCCAAAAGAAGGAATTAGTTTTTGAAGCTGCTGTTTCCATTCCGCAGTAGCTGCCTGATCTTTGAAACAGCGATGGATCAGTTCAAGCATAATAGAAACCGAAGTAGATGCGCCCGGAGAAGCACCCAGCAATGCCGCCAGCGAACCATCAGCTGCTGTCACCATTTCGGTCCCAAATTCCAGCACACCGCCTTCTTTTTTATCTTTTTTGATAACCTGTACACGCTGACCTGCTTTTTCAAGTTCCCAGTCTTCCATACGGGCTTGTGGCATATAATCTTTCAAAGCCGCAAGTCTGTCTTCTGGTGATTGCCTTACCTGATCAATCAGATATTTGGTCAACGGTATGTTATGGATACCGGCGGCCAGCATTGGCTTAATATTATTGAATTTGATTGAACGCGGAAGATCAAGATAAGATCCGTTTTTCAGGAATTTTGTTGAAAAACCTGCATACGGACCAAACAACAATGCTTTCTTTCCGTCGATTACACGAGTGTCCAAATGCGGAACCGACATTGGCGGAGAACCAACAGCGGCTTTTCCGTAAACTTTTGCCTGATGCCGTTCAATAATTTCAGGATTGTTACAAACCAGCCATTGGCCGCTTACCGGAAACCCGCCAAATCCTTTTCCTTCAGGTATGCCGGATTTTTCCAAAAGTGGCAAAGAGCCGCCACCAGCTCCTATAAATACAAAAGGAGTGCGTAATTTTTGTGTTTTGCGGGTTGCTAAATCTTTAACCGCAATCGTCCATGAACCATCCGATTCGTGTTTGAAATCGTCAACTTCGTGATTCAAATAAAGGTTTACACCTTCCTGAGTTTCCAGATAATTAAATATGGTTCTGGTTAAAGCGCCAAAATTTACATCTGTACCAAGATCCATACGTGTCGCAGCAACGACCTCTTGCGGATCTCTTCCGTCCATAATCAGAGGAACCCAGTTTTCGATTTCGGTGGGATTATCCGAATACTTCATCCCTTCAAACAAATGATGTTTTGTCAAAGCTTCGAAACGTTTTTTCAGATAATCGACATTATTCTCGCCCCAAACAAAACTCATATGAGGTATGTGACGAATGAATTCTTCCGGCGCCTCAGCGATTTTATTTTCTACCAGATATGACCAGAATTCTTTTGATACTTCAAATGATTCAGCAATTTTAATTGCTTTGTCAATTTCCACGGAGCCGTCTTCTTTTTGCGGTGTATAGTTCAATTCACAAAAGGCAGAATGTCCGGTTCCGGCGTTGTTCCATGCATCAGAACTTTCAGCAGTAACCCTATCCAGTCTCTCAAAAATAGAGATTGTAAAAGCGGGATTTAACTTTTTAAGTAAAATCCCCAGCGTTGCACTCATAATACCGGCTCCAATCAGCACGACATCGGGAGTAATTGATTTTATAGACTTTTTGGTACGCATTGTGTAAGAAAGAATTATAGTTCATTAGGCCATCAGCCCGGAAAAATCCAAAATCTCTATAATGAACAATAGTGCTTGTAATAATTGTTTCCAAAATAAGCCAATTGAAAAAATAAATTGACCTTTAAAGTAAAAGTTCTTATTATCGATCAATAAAAACCTTGCTTCGTACCATTTATTTTGTTGTTCGTAAGTTTTTTTATTTATTAAATAAAAAAATAAAAAATGTTGCCAGAGCGAATCCGACAACATTTTTTATTTTTCAGTTCATTATGTAACCAAATATGTACCAAATCGGCACTTACTTTTTGACAATTTTAAAAGCTTCTTTATTTACCCGGATTACATATAAACCGGCCGGGAATTTACTCATATCCAGATGTAAGGAATTCGTTTTCACTACATTGGATTGAAGTTTGACCCCAAGAGAATTTATTATTTCAACTGAGTTTATTTCAATTTCAGATTGGATGTCTAAATAGTCAGAAACGGGATTTGGAAAGACTTGAACCGATATTTTATCACTCATTTTCACACTTATCACGCGGCTGTATTGGTAAGATCCGTCCATATCAACCTGCTTTAAACGATAATAATAGATCCCCGCCGACAAGGAAACATCCTGATAATTGTAACGTTTGGAGGATACTGAGTTTCCTGCTGCAAGCTGTCTTTTAACAGTTTGAAAATGAATTGCGTCTGTGCTGCGTTCCAACTCAAAATAAGCTGAATTGGTCTCCGCACTTGTTTCCCATTGCAGTGAGGCTGCGGTGCCGTCAGGATTTCCTTTGAAATATGTCAAAGTAACGGGTAGTGCGGTATTGGCTGCAACCAGGAAAAACCCTCCTGTACTGGTCATATCGAAACTAACTTCCCAACTATTTAATACTGTATTCCAGGTAACGGATGCGGGGGTTATTTCGGTACGGCTACCGGTATAACTGTTTTGAGCAGCGGTATTATTGGATGAGCTGCCACTAAACTGTATGACGCGCAAATTGTTTTTTCCGCTTTGGTCGGTTGGGTTGCTGGGGATATCGGTGCTGCTTACTAAATTAAATGCGTCAAAATCACTCTGAGAGAAAAATAAGGTTAGCCTTGAAGCCGGATTACTGGCTGCTGCATTCAATTTTATATCAAAATGCCTTTGTACGTAAGGCGAATTTTGATAGGATTGAACGGAGCCGTCTATATACGCTTTTGCGGTTATGGTTTCATTTATCAGCGCAGAATTTGCAGCGGGAACGATTTTGGCAAGAATCCGGCAATCGTTGATAAGCAGGTTATTAACATTGTTGGTGATAATTTGCTGACTTATATCCAAATTCCCGGCAATGGAAGCAGGAGAGACGCTTAGTGGAACCCGGATTCTTGGAGAAAAAACTACATTATTAAATGTATCAGTGGTTTTAAGCTGATAATCGCCTGAACCAATAGTCCATAGTTGACTGCTCGAAACACTGGTATTACAATTGTCACTGGAAAGCCAGTCATATGTTTTCAAACCCGAAGGAGCCAGGAAAGTAACATTTGCTGTTTCTGTCCTGGCAACCGAAACACTTGGCGGGGGCGCAGCAGGATATGGTGTGGAATTTTTGAAAAAATCAGCGTCCATTTTTTCTGTCCACCATCCGGCTAAATGCAAAAGTCCTGTTCCTGTAAAGTGAACCTGGTCAATATTACGATACGTGGAGTCATAGTAATTATCGGTTTCCGGTCCGGGAAATACGCCTTCCATTTTGTAATTTAAATCACTGCCATGGCTTCCCAGGCCTATAATATCATTTTGAGCATCAATAACTGGCTGCCAGGTACGTGTATCTCCATTGACATTATAACGTGACACTCTCGACACAACCCAGGCCAGATTGCTTTTTCCGGACAAATCCCGGGTAGCTTTGATCACATCCCTGATATCGGACAAATAATCCTGGCTTGTGCGGTTTACCATGTTGTCTGTTTCGCCCTGATGCCACAAAACGGCCCGGACACCCAGCTGGGCAATGTAATTATTCAGTGTAATCCGTAAATGGCCAAAGGGTAATCCGGCGGGAAACGGAAAGCCAAAATCACTGATTGTTATATCATTTTCAGGAATGGATTCCTTCCAGTTTCTAACGCCTGTGCTGGACCAGCCGGCATTGAAGATCATAACCGGAACCTGTATTTTTTTAACCAGACTATCGCCAAAAGCACCCCAGCACCATGCATAATTTCCAAACGGAGAGGTTTTTGTGATATCATCAAGATGGACATATTCCGGACATGGCAACTGGATTAGTGAATAAGGCGCTATGGAGGGGATATTATTGGCGTCATAATTTTGAAAATTGATGCTGCTGACTCTATCATCAGTTGCACCCGGACCATTTTCGTGGCCGTCCCCACCGGTTGCATTTGATTGGCCGGCTACCACAAAAACTTCGCCAACGCCCACACGTTCAACAGTAGTGGTTACGCTTTCTGCATTATCAACAATAACCCTTACTTCCAGTTTGTACCAACCACCGGTAACGGACATGGATCCGTAAAAATTGCCACTCCGTGGATTTTCCTGAACTGTTGCCCAACCACCTCCCGCGGGAGCAGCTGTGCCCTGGCCTATTTCTCTTGGAACAAAACGAGCTTCAACCCGGTCAGCACAACCGGCAAAATAACCTGCAATGACAACAGAAGCCTGGTTGGAGTTATCGCGTTGGAAAACGACACGGTTGGAGGGGTAGGTAACGGTGATTTGCCCCAGGCAAATTTTAGAAAATAGGATTAAAAAAATAAAAATTTGTAGAGAAAGTTTTCTCATAGTGTGGGATTACGACGTTATGATAAAGAGAGGTGTAAAACTGAAATATTCTAAAAATCTAAAATTTAGGACAAAACTAAGATACTTTTAGCTAATTTAAAAATACAGAAGCATCAAATTACTAAACGGCCGGATAATGATTCTTAATAAACTGATTTTTAATAATTTGTAAATAACTAGTTACTTGTAAGATGTTAACATAGTATTGGGAGCTGATGGAAAAGACGTACAACCTTTTTCCATGACATTGGCATGACCATAACCACCGGCAGAAGCGGAAATGATCCGGATATCTGATGACGGTCCCGGACAAATAATCAGGTTTGGGCTGTTGGTTAAGGATTGAGGTAGCTCCGCAAAGCCGGCCTGGCTTAGTTTGGCTATGCCTGTTGGGACATAAATTCTGTTTCCATAATTATTAACAAGATTCACAACGTTGGTGAGAGAGTTGGGTCCCAGGAGTATTTTTCCGTTTTTGGAATCCAATATTAATGTTCCAATGTCTGTTGTTCCGTTGTTAATAAAGATGGATTTTTTGCCGCCGAAATTAAATTTAGCCGAGCCCCAGTTTATTTTCGAACCCGGACCTGCGTTGGCTATGTAATTGCGATTATGATTTAATGAAACATTTCCGGTAAATGTGACTGATCCATAATTAATTAAAGATGAGTTTCCATTGAATTCAAATGAGGGCAACATGGCAGATCCCTTTTTGGCAACAAGAATGTTACCTTTCAGGATTGTCAATTTTTTAATTTTTACTTTTCCGGTAATCACTAAGGTACCTCCGTCAATGGTTAGCTCATTCAGGATTCCGGTGCCCGAAAAACACCTTGTTTGGCCTTTTGTCAGTGTTGTATTATCGGAAACGGGTTCGTAATCCCTTTCAGAAAAATCACTGACAGGTAATTTCTGATGTTGTGAAATTCCGGAAAACGGATAAAAAAGGCATGAAAGTAAAAGAAGAATGTTACTTCTGGTGTAAAAATATTTCATAGACTGTTGAGTTAGAAGATGATTAAGAAACTTGTTAAGAGCCCTTTATGCAAATCTGTTCTTCAACTGGTCAGGTATTGAATACGATAAAATATTTGTTGGAGGAATTGTGTAACTACTAACAGCAGCGGGAGCTGGCAGAACTTTAAAACCTGACTTTGTTTTTAAAGTACTGACAGATTGGTGAAAACTTTCTAAATATTTAGAAAGTTTCACAAAAGTGAAATTGTAAAATTGATCCATGAATTTTTGAGTAAGGAGGGTATTTGAAATCTTTGCAATTATACCATTTGATTTTATTAAATCCAATGAAAATCAAAATGTTACAGTGTGTGAATAGATGAAAAATTATAGTGTCAAACTGCTTTTTTTCTTAACGATCAGGTTTTATATAAGCTGGCAGCCTTTACACCACCAGCCATTTTTATTTGCCTTATTTGCAAGGCTGATAGAGGAGGATTTCTTTGTTGGCAACAATACCCGGCCGATATCAATAATTTTGTTGATATATTAAACAGGAATGTCATTTAGAATTTATTCGAAGCAGTTTATTTTGTTTGCTTATTAAGATCAAAATTAGAAGCATAATTTAAGGTAATCAATCACCCATTTTGGGGGATTTTGTAGTATTAATATTATATAAACACCAAATTGATATGAAGCGGTTTAATTTTAAAGTGTCGACAATATTCGTATGATACCCGAAAAGCTGATTAATTATTTTTTGACATCCGAGCTGCGAAACAAATTGCATCCGGAATATGATCAGGTACGCACAATTGTCAGTGGTTCCATCGTAGCTACGACGTTGCTGCTTATCTTGCCGTTGCCTCTGTTTTTTTTTCCGCCGCCTCTTATAGGTTATTATGCGCTGGCCGGCCTTGGAATATGCACTTTATTTTGTCTCAAATTTTATGGCATTTACTGGCCTCCGTTAATTCTTGCATTGCTGACAAGTTACGTGGTGATTATTAACGATACACTGGAAACAGGTGCCATTGATTCTCCGGCTGTTACTACCTTATATCTTTTGTTGCTGACTGGTTTTTGGTTTAACAGGAAAATCGGGCTTTTTATGATCGCTTTAAATATCCTGGCAATAATCTTTATATTTTATTCTGTTCCGGAGGCGGATGGCGAAAATTTATATGCTGTTGTCTCCCACATCGTTCTGACGATTTTTTTTGGGGCTTTCTTCTGGTTCGTACAAGAACAACACGATGCTGCACGTTTACAGATCAGAGAACAGCAGCACATTCGTATTGATTTGCTCGACAGGGCCGTGAAGGACCGTACACAGCAATTGTCAACAATGAGGCAAAACCTGGCAAGTGATTTTCACGACGAAACGGGTAATATGTTGTCGGCCATTACCCGGCAGGCTGCTATCCTGAAACTGAAATTAAAGGACGAGCCCACTGTTCTTTCAGTGGTTGATAATATTATAATGAACAGTGATCAGTTATACGCTTCCAGCCGGGATTTTCTGTGGAGTGTCAATAACAACAGCGATGATCCCCACGAGCTTTTTGCATATCTGACTTCATTTGGACAAGTGTTTTATAACCAGTTTGATATTGCTTTTTCTGTTAAATCGACAATTAATGATGTCGTAGAATTGGCTCAATTACAGGCATTTGCATCCCGTCATATTATTTTTATTTTTAAAGAAGCCATGACAAATGTTGCCAGGCATTCAGGTGCGGGGGAAGTACTTTTAGAAATGGTAGTCTTTCAGGAATATGTTTCCATTTCATTGCAGGATGATGGCTCATGGAAAGAGCCCAAAGATGGGCAGCCGCATAACGGGCTGCATAACATGAAAAAGCGAAGTAAAGAAAATGATTTCAAATTTAAGGTGTATGGCAGCTCGCAAGGAACTCGTCTGCAAATAGAGGCTCCCGTACATTTTACAACAGTAGAGTAATGATAGAACGGTTAATAATGAAAAAACGGATAATAATTGTTGAGGATAATATTTCTATCCGAGAAGGTTTCAGGGCAGTGCTGGAAACCATTGAAAAATACGAAGTGATGAATTTATACAGCAATGTTGAAGAGGCTCTGGAACATCTGGATCAGGATTTGCCCGATATTGTTTTGATGGATATCGAACTTCCCGGAATGGATGGAATTGCTGGTACAACCAGAATTAAAAAGCAGTATCCGGATTGTATCGTTTTGATTATCACAGTTTTGGAGGATAGCGAAAAAGTCTTTCGTTCTCTTTGTGCGGGAGCAGGCGGTTATATTGTTAAAAATTCCAATATTTCTGAAATTGTACAAAATATAGACGAGGCGCTGGCCGGCGGAGCGCCTATGAGCTTGTCTATTGCAAGAATGGTTGTGCAATCTTTCCAGCAACAACAGAACTCCCCGCTGACCGAACGAGAGACAGAAGTATTACAAGGTATAGCCGAAGGAAAAAGCTATTCCAAAATAGCGCTGGATTTGTATGTAAGTAAGGAAACGATTAGAAGTCACATCAAAAATATTTACCGGAAACTTGAAGTTTCAAGCAAGGCGGATGCAATAAAAGTAGCAAATTCGAACAAATGGGTGACGGGAAGAGCGTTGTAAGCCAAGGTAATTTTACATCCCATGCCTGACAATAAACAACATATTTATTGTCAGGTTTTGTCAGGAGATAGTCATTCAATTGTAAAATCTGTAAGACTTATTTCGCAAAGACTAAGTCCTGTAGATTACTCAGATTAATGTATATAATTTATCAGGCAGGAATAGCCTGACGTTCTTCAAGATATTCAACCAGACTTTTTACAGTCACAATCTTGGCATAGTCATCATCCGGAATAGCAATATTAAATTCCTGTTCCAGCTGCATCATCAGATCAACAGTATCCAGGCTGTCAAAGCCAAGATCTTTCATAAAATTGGCATTGTCAGACACCGCACTTTTATCGATGCCGAAGTTATTCAAGATTTTAATAATACGTTCTTTCATGCTCTGGCTAATATATAAGATTTACAATTTTTAAAGTATTTCATTTCGGGATAAACGAAATTTACGTAGAAATAGTACCATTAAATAATGCAAAACGTTCCGTTACTAACACATTTTTTATATTTGTCTCATTATTAAATTGTTATCTTATATTAAAATATTTTAATATGGTTTCGGTATTGGGGGTTGAAATTGGATTAGTGATGTTGTAGGGATATGTTTCCTGTACCATTGACAAACTAAATAAATGTAATTATATTGATTCGGATATTAAAAGGACAATGGTCGAAGCCAAATTACTGCTTCCGATCCTGACTATTTAATTCGACATAAACTCGGAATATATTTTATTCAAATTTGTCATAATACTTGTGTACAAAGTTTTGAAATAGTAGCTTGCCTGTCAATTCTCAACTTATCAAATTCTTCTTTTGATTTAACCGGTGATTATTTCACGGGCATAGGTGTGTTTAATTTTTTGCATATCTACACCTGGGAATGACGTTCCGTAAATCATATTGTTAGCCTGGCAGCATACCCGAAATGTGCAGCAGAAGAACAATGTCTCATTTTCAAATTTTCCTGGTATATCCAAGTATAAAGAAAAGATCCGTGATCCGGCAGTCCGGTGATCCGGCAATCTGGCGGCCCCCGAAAAGCCTTAACAGAGTAGGGATACTATTTATTTACATTCATAAAATGAAACACGGTTATTTACAACTCAAAAGAAATGCGTTTTTATTTCTTGCTGCCTCTGCCTTATTAGGCGAGGTCAGTGCACAAAGTGATTCTTTGAGGTCAGCGCGGACGGAGGGTACGCAGTCTATTAATGGTACGGTTACTTATGATGGGACTGGGGCGGGGACGGTTGGTAATTACGGGACTTTTTTAGGGTACAACGCCGGACAGGTTAATACTGCATCTGATAATTCTTTCTTTGGGGCCTACAGTGGAGCCCTTAACACAACGGGATATTACAATGTATTTATTGGTCGTAGCGCTGGGAAGAATAATACTACGGGTAACCAGCAAGTTTTTTTAGGAGTTAGTGCCGGATATTCTAGTACAACTGGAACATGGAATACCTTTATTGGAAGTGCAGCAGGATTTAGTAATACATCTGGTGTTGGTAATACACACATAGGTAATGTAAGTGGTTACAATAATTCTACAGGTCAAAATAATACATTTGTTGGGAATGGTAGTGGATTCAACAACATAAGTGGTAGCTCAAATGTATTTTTGGGCAATCGAGCTGGGAAAGATGAATTAGGTAGCAACAAACTCTATATTTCAAATTCAGAAACTTCAAATCCATTAATTTATGGAGATTTCTCTTCCAGTAGGCTAGTTCTAAATGGAAAAGTAGGTATTTCAACTTCGACATTTCCAGCAACAATTGGCGGAGTGGATATCAATGCTTACCAATTATTTGTGAAAGGGGGTATTTTGAGTGATGAAGTTCGAGTGCGCACTGGTTGGGCTGATTATGTTTTTGATGAGAACTATAGTCTTAAGTCTCTTAGTTACTTGGAAGATTATATTTTAAGAAATGGTCATTTGCCTAATGTCCCTTCAGCAAAGGAGGTTGAGAAGCAGGGCTTGAGTTTGGGTGAAATTGCAAAGGTACAACAAGAGAAAATTGAAGAATTAACTCTTTACCTAATCAAGCAAAATAAGCAATTGGAGGAACAGGGAAGGCAAATAACGGAACTTACAAAGACAGTCAATGTATTAGTTATCAAGAAGTAACGAACTATGTAAGTTTTATATTTAATGCTATTCTTATATGAACATATTAAAATATTATGTACTGACATCGTTGTTATTCCTTTCCACTTGTAGTTATTCTCAAACTTTCATGGAAGGTCAAAAAATTATGGGTAAAAGCGATGTGTTAAAACTCAAATTGTTGAGTACAAGACATAAAGAAAATTATAATAGAGCACTAACTTTTGCTAAGAAGAGGGGATGGGATCTCCGTAAATTGTCAAAGGATGGAGTTGTTATGATATTTTATGGAATGACAGACAATTTTCAACCTATCTATGTTGAATCATTGAACAGGAACTCAGGGATCACGTCAAGAGCTAATACCTTATATTCAGGTGGGAGCCTAGGTTTAAGCGTGCATGGAGAAAGTATGACAGCCGGTGTATGGGACGTCGGGGCATTACGAGTTAATCATGAGGCTTATGAAAACAGAGTAATCCAAATGGATAATTTAGGATCAGCTGCAGTCTATTATGATCACCCTACACATGTTGCGGGTACAATAGCTGCATCAGATAAATTTTTAAACGGTATTGTTCGCGGCATGGCGTATAAATCAAATGTTCATGGATATGATGTTGGTGGAGATCTTGGTGAAGTTGCAAATGAGGCAGCCGGCGGACTGCTTTTATCTAATCATTCTTACGGAGCGTCTGAAGGGAGCATGTATTATGGGGCCAGTAATTTTGATGAAGTTATGTACAAGGCCCCCTTTTATTTATCCGTCTGGGCCTGTGGTAACGGCGGAGGACCAATAGATAAAATTAATCCTAACGCAACGGTTAAAAATGGGCTTGCTGTTGGATCAGTTCACAAAGTACTTAATTACTTGGGACCTTCCTCTGTGATTGCGTCTACATTCAGTAGCAGAGGACCATCAGATGACGGTAGAGTCAAGCCAGATATAGTAGCAATGGGGGATACCGTTTTTTCGACTATAGTTGGTGTTGGAGGAACTTATGGTCCTGGGTATGGGGGGTTAAGTGGAACCTCTATGTCTGCTCCATCTGTTACAGGAACTTTATTGTTGCTACAACAACATTATGCCAACGTCAACAGTAATTTCATGCGTGCATCCACATTAAAAGGTCTTGCACTCCACACAGCAGATGAAGCCGGTTTATATCCCGGGCCAGACATTACCTTTGGCTGGGGATTGATTAATGCGGAAAAAGCTGCCAACGCAATTACCAACAATGGTGGTGTTTCCTATATTTCGGAAGATTCGCTGGCAACCGGAGGATTGTATACAAGAGAACTCGTAGCTTCTGGCTCAGAGCCGCTTGTGGCAACGATTTGCTGGACAGATTTACCCGGGAGCCCTACGGCAATTGACAATGACCCCACGCCCAAATTGGTAAACGATTTAGATCTGAGACTCAGCGCGAATGGAACGACATACTATCCGTGGAAACTGGATCTTTCCAATGTTACCGGCCCGGCGATTCAAGGAGATAATAACCGTGATAATATTGAAAAGATAGAAATTCCAAATCCAGTTGCCGGCCAAGTTTATACGCTTCGTGTCAATCACAAGGGCACACTGGCTGATAACGGACAACGCTTTTCAGTGATTATTACAGGCTTGGAAGAATGTGTAGTTAACCGAAATATTGCTTCTTCCGTGAATACCATATCGGTCGATCATCAGCAGGCCTCATCAACCATTTTGGCTACCAATACTGTAAATACAGGTGCGGAGGCAGTTTATCATGCCGGCGATCAGGTTTTGATGACGGATGGGTTTACGGCGGTGAACGGGTCGGTATATCGGGCTTATATTGAGGCATGTTCGGATGACTACGCCGCCAGAAAGGGTGCCGTTGAGCGGCCGGTGGTTACCTATAATATTCCGACCCCTGATAAGGAGATTACACTTACAGACGATGCCGTTTATCCAAATCCTGGAAATGGAATCTTCAATGTTAAAGTAGCCGGCCTTCATGAAGGGACGGTTAGGGTGATTAATCTCAATGGAAATGAATTTTTTAATAAGAAGTTCAAAGACCAGCAGGAGCTGAATATTGACATTAAAAATGAGACTCCTGGTATGTATATCATTCGGGTCGTTTCAGGAAGTAAGGTTTACACTAAAACAATTATGAAGTTTTAGATGATAACCCTGGGCGGTGTGACTACCGAGAAAATTACATCGTCCAGGGTCTTAAAATATTGCCTGAATTGGTTCGTTTAAATAACAGCTTATAAAGGCCAAATAACTTCGAAAATAGGTATGTGCTGTATCATCTCAAATTTTGGAAAGTAATAAATTCCCTCTCCGTTACTTTTTCCATGGCAACCGTCACAAGCCATACCCATCAAGGACTTACACTATGAATCAGAGGTGAGGGATTAATATTTTAATAATTTGTATGAATGTTTAAGTTGTTGTAATTTTATGAGGATTTTATTATGATTGTATATTTTGGGTAAGACTTCATAACATAGTCTATTAGTCAATTCAAAGTTTTCAATTTTCTAAAATTCAGGCAATAATAAATATCGTAACTATAATTTAATTAGCACTATGCACAAAAAATTTACTTTACAGGTGAGAGCGGTTACTATGGTATTCGCTTTTATTTTTTTAGTTGGCGCAAAAGTCCTGGCTCAGGATTTAACTCCTTGGACCAATGGTAATTATGGTCAGGAATGGATAGATTATTCTAAAAAATATGTTCGTATCGGTGTTCCGGCAAATGGGATTTACAGCCTGAAAGTTAATTTGTTGCCTTCTGATTTCCCGGTTAACGACCCTTCAAAATTTCAGCTTTGGCATAGAGGTCAGGAAGTAGCTATTATTAGTGCTGATGCTACTGAAATTGTTTTTTATGGTGAAAAAAATGACGGTGTATCGGATGGATTAACTTATCGTCCAGGTCCTGAGGCGAGAATGAATACGTTTGTTAGCATGTATTCTGATGAGGGATCTTATTTTTTGACCATTGCTCCTTCACCTTTAAGATTGAGTTCTGTAAGTGGTGTTTCATCGGGTACAATTTCTGCTGAACCTAATCATTTACAAACAGACAGTTACTTCTTTAGTAACCAGTTTAGCTATATTACAAATGGAGTAGGGTCTGTTTTCAATAATAGTTTTTTTGAAAGCTTCGAGGCTTATACTGGCAACACAACTTACGGAGCAAATGCAATTGCTTTCGGAGGAGTTTCGACACCAAAAAATCAGGACAATGCCCTGGCACTTAAAAATTGGGACACAAATTCCTCTACTAAACCATCCTTGGAGGTTTTGGTAAATGGATTGTATCAAGGAGCACATTCTATTCAGGTTTTGGTGGGCTTAACAAGTGCTGATGCAGATCTTAAAAATCTTGCTACCATTTCATTTTCAGGCCTTGGTAGTGAAAAAAGGACTGTTGCACTTAATTTGAACGAACATCTAGCTAGTAATGGAGCAGGTTTTTTCAGAGTTAATTCAAATACTTCGAGTCCTGATGACTGGTTTGGTTTAAGTTATTATTCAATTACATACCCTCAGTTGACAGATCTTGGTGGAGCAGCTTCGGTTTTGTTCAACTTTTTGCCGACATCAAGTGCGTCGAGACGTATTTCTATAAAAAATGCATCATCTAACACTGAGGTTTATGATCTTTCAAATCCATTGAATCCTGTTAAAATCATTAATGGAATTTTGAGTGATAATACGCTAACTGTGGATATAAATGGAGTAGCAAATAAAGCTTTTAAACTGTTTGTAATTGATGCTTCTCAAAAGAAGCAGATCGCATCAGCAAATATTTATCCAGTTAGTTTCTCCCCAGTTTTTGGAGCTACGGATGCCACACCGACAACTGTTAATGGCGCAGTAAACCCTTCTGCTTATGACTATTTGATTGTTACCAATGACAAGTTGCAAGACGTTGCAAAAACATATGCTTCTGATTATAGAAGTACTACAAATGGAGGGAGTTATAAAACACTGGTTGTTAATATTCGCAAGATATATGATGAATTTAATTATGGGGAGCCGAGTCCTCTTGCCATCCGTCGTTTTGTAAACTATATGCTAAAAGACGGAATTCGTACAAAGCATAATCTTTTATTAATTGGACACTCGGTTTCCTGGCCATCTCCTGGAAGGTTATTAAAGGAAATGAATGGTGAAGTGCCGACTTTTGGAGATCCGGGCTCTGATGTTTTGCTCGTTGCTGGACTAAAGGGAGCTAATATTGATGTTCCGGCTATTCCAGTAGGACGTATCAGTGCATTTCAGCCAGCAGAAGTTACCACCTACATGGGTAAAGTTGATCTTTATGAGCACGAAACTAGTGTGGCGTGGAGAAAGAAAGTACTTCATCTGGTTGGAGGAGACGAGGTTTCACAGGTTGAAGAATTTGAGAATATTTTTACTGACGTCAGTTCCTATGTTACTTCTTTGGATGCATCGAGGTCTATAAAAACATATAGTAACAATCCGCCTCCCGGAGTTTCTCCTCCTCCTGTTCAACTAGCACCAATCACTACCGATGTTGGAGATGGCGTTGGTATGATTTCTTATTACGGACACGGGAATCAAGTTGCCACTTTGTTAGATATGCAGTATATTTCGAAAGCGGTCAATCCATCCTATCCGGCTACAAAAAAGTATCCTTTTGTATATTTTAATGGATGCGGAGTTGGTAATATTTACTCTAGTCGCTTAACTCCTACTTTAGCAACGGACTGGTTGCTAACTCCAGACAAAGGTGCCATTGCCATTATTGCAAATTCATATAAAAGCTTTGTAACACCTACAAAAATATATCTTGATTATTTGTACAAGGAAATATTCCTAAAAACGGATACTAACCGCAGAACAATTGGGCAAATTTTAAAGGATGTAGCAAATATTACGATTACCGGGTCGGCGAATGGGAGAGTTACCGCAGCAAATGCTTACGATATCGCAAATATTCATCAAACTACTCTTTTTGGAGATCCTGCTCTTAGGGTTCTTAATACATCAGGAGCATTACCTGTCGAACTTATTAGTTTCACTGCAGGTCTTTATACCAACAATGAAATCAAACTTGATTGGAAAACCGCATCAGAAAAAAATAACAGCCATTATGTTGTAGAGCGCAGTTATAATGCCAAAGTATTTGAAGAGATAGGATATTTAGAAGGGAAAGGAGACTTTTCGTCAGAAACCTCCTATACTTTTATCGACAAGGCACCTAACGCAGGAACAAATTACTATCGTTTAAAACAAGTTGATAAGGGAGATGCTGAAACTGGAATTTCTGGGCAGGCAACTTATTCAAAAATTGTCTCAGTAAAACTCCCTGATACTGATGAAGTAATACTATATCCGAATCCGGCATCTACTTTCGTAAGTATAGCACTTAATGTTCCGACAGGTTTAGATTCATGGACATTGTTTGACATGAGCGGAAAAGTTCTTCAAAAGGGCACTTCTAAAAGTGTTTCTTTGGATAAGCTTTCTACGGGCAGCTATATAATTAAAATATATACTGTGAATGGAGATTCGTATCATAGAACTGTATTGAAAAAATAACTCCTTGTTGAAGCTGTTTGAAAAACTTGTTTGACCAATTGGTATGCTAAATTTTCTTAAGAACATTTGTTTATATTTCGTTTACAATACCCGTTTGCATTTACTCGTTGGGCTAATGTCCTTGACGACGGTTTGTTTCGCTCAGTGGAACGATAACTACGGCAATGAATGGATCGACTACAGTAAATCTTACGTTCGTATTGCTGTATCAAAGTCAGGTATTCAAAAAGTAGCATTGGCATCGCTTCCTGGTGACTTCCCGAAAAGTGATCCAACGAAACTTCAGTTGTGGCACCGTGGTAAAGAAGTCCCCTTAATGGGGGCTTCTTCTACTGAAATAATATTTTATGGAGAAAATAATGACGGCTCATCAGATTCATTGGTTTTTCGTCCATCCAGTGCTAGGTTAAATCCTTATATCAGTTTATACTCTAATGAGGGATCTTATTTTTTGACAACAAGCAACAGCCCCAAGCGAGTTGTTACAGTCGATGGAAGCATTCTTTCAGGCGTAGCGGAGCCCTTCCATATCCAAAAAGAAGTTATCACATTTTCAGATCAGTTTGCTTTTACGAGTTATGGTGTTGATAATCTTTTGAATAACAGTTATTATGAGTCTTCAAATTCCTGGACAGGGGCAACCTTGATGGGAGCCAATGATACTACAGGAATCCATTCTCTAGAAAAGACTTTTCAACTCAAAAATTTGTTTATATCACCATCCTTCAAACCTGTTTTAGAGGTGATGGTAAATGGTCTTAATTCAGGATCACATGATGTCAGGATATCAGTAGGGAAAAGCATTAACGATCAGGATCTTACAGAAATAGCGTCAATTCCTTTTGCAGGTTACGCGGGAAAAAAAGTCTCTGTTGAATTAAATTCAAATGCAATGCTATCAGCTGATGGTACAGGTGTGATGCGGGTTAAATCAGTCTCAAAAAGTTCTCTGGATTGGTTTGGTTTAACCTATTATGTGTTAACTTATCCACAACTGGTTGATATGAATGGAAATTTATCTTCGGTATTTAATTTTCCAGCCAGTTCTAATAATCTTAGTAGGATTAGTATAGCAAATGTGCCAACGAATTCTGAGATTTACAATATCACTGACGGATATAATCCCATACGTATAACCGGAAAGAGATCAGGATCAGCATTAGAAGTACTAGTTCCTAGGAAAAGTGGGCAGGCTCTTAAACTATTTGTAATATCTTCAGATCAAATTATTACAGTTTCATCTGTTGACATTCATAATGTTAAACTTAATCCTGTTTTTGCTTATCCAAGCTTTCAATCGGGTAGCGAGTTAACAAGGGCTGGAACCTATGATTATCTTATGGTAACAAATGATAACTTAGAATCTGCTTCAGTGCAATATTCCCAATACAGAAGCTCAACAAGAGGAGGAGATCACAAAACATTTCTTGTAAATATCAGGACAATTTATGACGAGTTTAATTTTGGGGAACCTAGTCCGATTGCTATCAGGCGTTTTGTCAATTATATGTTGAAAGATGGGATTCGACCAACTAAACATAATTTGTTACTTATGGGGCATTCGGTATCTTGGCCAACGAGAGTGGTTAAAGAAATGCAGGGTGAGGTGCCTACATTTGGGGATCCAGGATCGGATGTATTATTGGTTGAAGGATTACAAGGATCCCCCCGGGAGATTGCTGCTATTCCTGTTGGCCGTATCAATGCTTTTACGCCCGCAGAGGTCTTGACTTATCTCTCAAAAGTCGATGAATATGAGCATAATACCGAAAATGGGTGGAAGAAGAATATTCTTCATTTAACAGGGGGGCATTCCGCGGATGAAGTGGTTCAATTAAAGAATTTGTTAACTCCACTGGTTCCTCTGGTAGAAAATGGAGTGGTGGGGGGAGAAGTCCGTGCTTTCGTGAGACAAAATGGATCACCTGATGTTGAAAAGGTTAATATTACGCCGGATGTAAATAGTGGTGTAGGTATGATCACTTATTTTGGTCATGGTTCACAAACTATTACGGATTTGGATATGGGCTATGCTTCGGACGCAACACGAAATTATCAGAATACGGGAAAGTATCCTTTGATGTATTTTAACGGATGTGGGGTTGGTAATATTTTCGTGAGCAGGTTGACACATACATTGTCTTCGGATTGGATGTTGGCTCCCAATAAGGGAGCGATAGTGATAATAGCCAATTCTTACCGAAGTTATATTTCATCCTCCAAACGTCATTTAGATGCAATCTATGGTCAGATTTTTTCGGAGAATGAAAATAGAAGCATTGGTCAGATGCTCAACAAGGTTGCGGAGAAAATCATGAATTCTAATCCCGATTCTTACGACATTGCGAACGTGCACCAATCTTTGATCCAGGGCGACCCTGCATTGATTCTTGTCAGGGCAGCATATCCGGATTATAAAGTTGATCCAGATGAATCAATATTTTTATATTCTGAGTCACCGGACCAGAATATTGGGAAATCGTCAAAACTTAAGACAGGTGTAATTATTTCAAATAGCGGCCGCTATATTAAAGATCAAAAGATTATAATTCGATTGAAGTATTTTTTTACCGATGGATCTAGCGAAATTAAATTGGAAAATTTCACAGCCATGTCTTCTAAGGACACTTTGTTTCTTTCGTATGCCAAAAGCAAAATATTGAGCCGTATTGATGTAGTAATAGATCCTGACAAAGTCCTAACAGAGTCAGATAATAGTAACAACCATGCGCAGTTAGATGTGGATTGGGGTGTGGCACAGGAGCAAACTTTTTACCCTACCGAAAGGTTAAAGGATATAATTCCTCCTATACTACAGGTATCTTTCAACGGAAGGTTCATTATGAATGAAGAGGTTGTTTCGCCAAATCCCGTTATTATGCTAAGGTTGGAAGATGACCGGTTCATTTCCAATGATACAACATTAATGGATATTTATATCAAACCTTGTTTTGATGATAATTGTAGTTATAAAAAAATATCTTACTCTGGCGAGGTAAACCTCATCTCTATTTCTGATAAGGTTCTTGAACTTCAGTATTATTCGACGAGTTTGACTTCGGGGGATTTTCAATTGTTAATCAATGTCAGAGATGCTTCAGGCAATACTTCGGTTCAGCCCTATTCTATTCGCTTCAAGATCGCAGAAATTACCGATAGTAAGGTAAAGGTGATCAATAGCCCCAATCCTGCCACTTCTTATGTGAAATTTCAGTCTTCTTCTTTGAATCCCACCGTTTTGGCATCAATTCAATGCACTATTTATGATTTGAAAGGTACTATTTATGATAAAATAGAAATAATTCCCCAGGCAGTGACTGAATGGTTTTGGATCCCTAAATCTGCGGTATCAGGCCTGTATATATATAAGGTTTTATTTAATCACACAGACGGCTCAAAAGAAGAGGTAAATGGGAAGATTGCCTTGATGAGATAATTTTTTATTTCAAACTATAGAGCCAGACAGCTAGAAAAATGGTACGATTAACAAAAAACGTCATCAAATGTTGAGTGCCTGAGTGCTGCTCTTTTCTTTGGAGTATCCTAACTGCGAGAAAAAACTTTTTCTTATCTACATGATCCCAAACAGGGCTTGAATCTACTAAAAAGTCTCTACCCTGATCAAAGAGTCGAAGTGCTGAATCTTTCGCATAAGTATTGAAAATAGCCTTGTCTGCTCTTGTTCGTACGCTTTCTGGCAGTATACCTTCCATAGCCTTTCGAAGATGGGCACGCCCTATTCCATTTCCGAATTTAATTAGTTGGGGGACGGCCAAGCAGAGTTCATATAAGTTTGGATCGTAAAAGGGGTGTCTAATACTGAAATCATAGTGCCTGGCTAAGGCAAAATATTCCTCGTTGATTCGGATTGATTGTGTGAATAAAATTGAGTCGGTAAATTCGGCATTTTTATCGTCTATAAAGCGCGTGGTTTCCGAAATGCTCGGATTTCCTTCTCTAATCTCCTGATAAGTGTATTTTTGAATTGAGTTAGGAGACGAACTGATTTTTTTTTGTAATATGTATATTAGGGCTTCGATTCCTGCTCCGACTGATTTTGTTCGTTTAATGTTAAAAACGTTATCAGCTACTGCAATGAGTTTGATATATTGTTTAAAGGATAGATTTTTTAAACAATATATCAATCGCTTGTAGAAAAAATTTTGGTAAATAAGCTGCTCTTTGGTTATATCGGTTAAGCCATTCCAGTTTTGATCAAGAGAATAGAAATTATTATTTCTTGCAAGGTTTGACAATTCAATCTTTAAGCGTAGCCAATTTTCTGCTCGGAATAAGGAATTGAGGAAATCATTTCCTTTACCTACAACACTATCTCCATCATGTCCGGTGAGTAGGATATCGCAATTTGACTCCTTTGCATTTTGTATAAGTCCACCTTGGAAGGTGGGGCTAAGCGCCATTTGTTCAGGCTGTCCGTAAAGTTCGGTATGGCGTATTAAAGTATCAATGTCATTAAGAGATGGGATGATGATATGATGACTAGCATTTATTTTTTCGGCAACCTCCAACGAAAAGTGTTTTTCGTTGGCCATTGGTGAATGAGTCTCTGAATAAAAGACGTGAAATTCGGAGTCAGGTTTTATTAATCGGGCCACAGTGCTAACCGAAGAAGAATCAAGACCTCCGCTAAGTTGCGCACCTATAATATTTTTTCCATCAAGACATCTCTGAACGGATTTGCTAAATAAATGCTTAAATTCCTCTCCATACTCATTAAGAGAATTTATATGATCCCATTTTGTGGGATTGTAACGCATATAAATTTCATTTTTCAATTCGTTTGAAGTAAAAACTATTTTTTGTCCAGGAATGATGCTACTAATATGATTAAAAAAAGTATTGGCGCCATACGGTACTCCTTCTTTCGTTAAAGAAAGATAGTTCCAAATGGTTACTGAATTAACAGAAATTATTGATTTAATTTCTTGTATTTGTAAGAGTGACTTAATGTCTGCAGCGAATGCAGTAAATTGGTTGGGGACATGTATGTAAAACAGTGGAACGAGGCCAAACGCACTCCTAGCGATTTCCAGATGACCATTCTGCTCATTGTATAGTATTGCAGTTGAGATAGGAAAATTCTTGTCACAAATGAGATCATTAAAATGATCTATGTTTTCGATAGATGTGATACTTGGTTTTAAAACATTCCCATAATGTACATCCTTGTAATCTAGAGTATTTTGGAAGGGTTGTTTTCCATCTTTTGAATGAAAGAACAAAAAGGTATTTGAAGATTCTCGATCTAAAAAGCTCTTTTCTATAATAACATGACCTTTGCTATAAATAAGTCCAATTTGATTTGACTTAATAACAGGCCTATTTAAAGGAATTTGGTCAAATCTGAAAATGCCTCTGAAGCTCATGGTAAAAAAATACACTTAGCGTTAAGTTGACACTAAGTGTATTTCTGGTTCTTTTGATTAGAATCACTCTTAAGGAATGATTGTAACAAATCCGCTACCATCCGTACTTGTGCTACCTTTCAATTCTCTTGTCAATTTACTTACCTTCCCAATTTCATTCAAAACCGGCTTCTTATACGATTTTTTCGTCTGTGTAGAGTGCATTCTAGTCATTTGAGTGTTGTTTTAATGTGTTTACGATATATCCGATGTAAAATTAATTGGATTTTTTTAATTTCCAAATTTGAAAGTCAAAGAAATAAAACTGAAAAGGCATGGTAATCAAAAAACGCTTATAAAATAGACCTACATAGGCCCGTATTCGATAATTTTTCGTGTTTTTTTAGAGCCTGAATCAATGATTCCCTTTCCGATACAATCCGCCGTTGCCTGGCAGTATTCATAGGATGTTTGTTCATCATAAATAAGTCCAACGCCAATAGCAAAACGTTTCAAGCCAAGATCGTAGTCAATGACGGAGGTAGTATCGCTCCTCTCAACCAGGGTCAGTGACTTATCAAATGATAATGTGCCTAATTTAAAAGGCTGATTGATGTCTTGATAATGATAATCTTCCGCATCCAGGGTATTATACATATTTCCGTTCCAGGTGATTTTGGAATCTATTGGGAAAACAAGTGGGACCAGACTTTGGTTATCAATATTGAATATCAGCTTATCAGGAAATTGGTTTATACTATATTCTTTTGTTTTTACCCAATAATCAGATGCTGTGTTTCGCGATGAACGGGCTACAATGTAAGTTGAACTTCCATCTGAATTGACAGTTACGCTGCTAATTTCATCCTTTTCCTGATAAGCCTTAATAACGGGATTGGCTTGTCCGGACGAGTATACCGCTTCGTTTACATTGTAAATCATGTAATAACCTACGGTCAAAGGAAAATAATCGTAGGAATTGACTGGATCTGTAGAGCTGTCATTGCATGATTGAATTGCTGCTAATGGAATGAGATAGAGGAATAATTTAACTAAACTCCAACTCGATCTTCTGTTTCTGGTAAAATTATAACGGGTCATTAAATTTATAATTTGTGTGCTGGTAAGATGAGATTAATTTTTTGAGTATTCAACAAGTCTTTTAATTCTTCTCTTTCCGGAACTTATGACTTTATAGCCTGATAGTTCTCCGTTTATTTGCAAATAATCAAAGTCTGCTTGTTGATCCAGAATCAAACCTACTCCATTTGCATAATGTTTGGATGCAAAATTATATTTAGTAAGGCCGGATGTATCAACACGCTCCACAACTTTTAATGTCTTTTCAAAGTTAGATAATCCTGTATCGAAAGATTCACCAACGTTTTCATACTTGAAGTTGTATCCGTAACGGTTGTCGGTTGTATTCAAATTTAAATACATGTACCCATTCCAATTTAAGCTTTTATCGATGGGGAATATCATTGGGACAATTGATTCGTTATCGATATTTTGGATAATTTTGTCTGGATATTGATCAAGATTATATTGTTTCACCTTTTGCCAATAACTATTAGAATTATTTCTCCGGGAGGTTGAAATAAGATAAATCGGAATTCCCACAGAATTTGTACTTACAGAATTTATCTCATCTTTTTCTTGCCAATTACTTATAACCGGATCTTTTTGTCCGGCCGAATATACAACCTCTGTTATTTCATAAATAGAAAATTGTCCTATTTTCAAGGGATAATAATTATAAGGATTTATCGGCTCGGTTTTATCATTGTGACATGACTGTAATGTGTTGATTATTAATAATAAAACAATTGGGAGAATTTTTGTATTAATTGTTTTTAACCAATGTGAGTAAATTGTCATTTTCCATTATTAAGATAAACATACAGCAAAAAATGATTAATTCCGATGTACGGTAACTGGATGCTTACTCCCGCTCCTCCAGCTTCTTCCTCAAAAACCCAACCAATACATCCAGCCCGGTATCAAAACGCGTGTTGTTATTAATTATCATATCAGCTTCTGATCTTAGAGGCAAAATGTATTTGTCATATGTTGGCGCAACGTGATGTTCCCAGCGGTAAAGAACATCGTCAAGGTCATAACCCCGTTCGTTATTGTCACGAATAATTCGTCGCTTTATTTTAACGTGTTCTTTCGCGTCTACAAAAATTTTGAGATCGATAAGACGGGCGATATCTGGAAAATATAATACAAAAATACCTTCTACAATAATAATTGGCCGTGGCTCAAAAACAAGTATTTCAGGTTTGATCAACGGATTGTTGAAGGTATATTCTTTTTGATGCACTTCGCGGCCTGCACGTAGTACAGCAATATGTTCTGCAAAAAGATGGTGATCGATTGTTTCGGGAAGGTCAAAATTTTCGACACCGTTTTCATCACGTGGTATTTCATGAATCGGGCGGTAATAGTTGTCCTGTGAAATCCGGCAGACGTCTTCCGGCTTGAAGGAATCGATCAGACATTTCATGAAAAAAGTTTTGCCAGATGCGCTTCCGCCTGTTATACCAATAATGAAAGGTGGTTTTTCGTGGGGTGTCATTTTTTTGTTTTTGATATCTTATCAGTTACAAAGGTATATTTCTGATTTAGATATTTGTTTATGATTAGGTTGTTCTAATTAATAACTGCCAGTTTCCCAGCCATTTTTTCGCTTCTGTCTGAAGACACAATGATAATCAAATAAATTCCTCCCCGGACTCTTTTTCCAGTATAATCATTTAAATCCCAGGATGCTGTGCCGCCCTGTGAGCGGGTTTCATAAACGAGCCGACCGGAAAGATCTGTAAATTTAACCGTTGAATTGTCCATAAGACCTTTAACGCCGAGGACACCATCGAAATTTGGTCTGACAGGATTTGGGAAAACGGTAATTGTCGATAAATTTTCATTGGGCGTACTTGCATCGCTTCGGTAAGAAACCATTCCGTTTGGCGTATCAACGAAGAGTAATCCTGTTGCTCCTTCAAAATTTAAGGCAGATATCTTGCTTGAAGGTAATGGACTATCTGACGCTGTAAATTGTTTTATAAGTTCGGTTCCATCCGCTGTGAATTGAAACAATCCGTTATCAGTCCCGATCCATTTCCGGTTGCCCGGCTCCACTGAAATGGCATTAGATCTTTCACTGGAAAACAGTTTTCGTTGTCCGTAAACGGGCAATATTGCGTTAACAGCTGATCCGGATAAAATATCATCCGGAATAAAATATCCGACTCCACGCTCACTGGCAAACCAGATATAACCGTCGGTGTCAATGGTCAAACTATGAACTAAGGAAGATGGCAATCCGCCGTTTCCAATGGATGTGGAAAGGATTCGCTGTTTATTGGTTTGAATATTTTTTATAGAAATTCCACCGCCAAGATAATCCGGTAATCTCGACCAGGCCAATCCGTTTAAATCGATAATGGTAGAATCCGTTCGTGGAGATATTGTGGTGTCTGCATCCGCGGGACTATAAGAACGAAATGCTCCGTCTTTATTACTTAATAATCCTTGCTTTGAATCTGCGCTCCAAAAATAGGAATTGACGCGCAAAGATTCCTGAAGAGCATTGAAAATCGGATTTTGATACACGTCAGTTTTATTTTGATTTAAAACCAGGATGCGGTCCGAAAGCGTTACCAGATTGTTTTTGTCAGAGAATGAATAAGTTTGACTGGTGGATTCGTAGATCAATTCCCATGGAGCATTGTTCCTTTTATAAACTCCATGTCCTGAAAATCCGGCATTTATATTTCCATTTTGATAAGATACTGAAATGGCTTTATAAGGCGTTGGGACGATTTTCCAGTTCGCAAAATATTGTTTGTTGACTGTCGAACTTAACGATGTGGACAGGAGTCCCTGAGATGTAGCTGCAAATAAAGAATCACTACTAAAAGTGATATCAGTTACGGAAACTTCCAGACCGCCTGGCCCGATGTAACGATAGGTTTCTTCAATTTTACGAAGTTTTGGATCAAGTACAATAATTCCGAAATTGGTACTTAAATATACTTTATTATTCTGAAAGGAAATTTTGGAGATTTGTTTATTTGCGGGTAAATCAGAAGCGTCCGCCAGGAAAGGCCAGTTAATGATTTGATCAGGTTCTAAATTCTTGTTGAGATATAACAGATCAAGATTACCGCTTCGATAGGCAAGAATGATAAGATTTTCGGTGGAATCATAAGCCATACTGCTTATGCCCACTTCACTCAAACCATTCGCTTTTGAGTAATTTGAAATCTCGTCATTGGCTGGATCTATACGGAAAAGTCCATTGTAGGAAGAACAAAAAATTTTGTTCCGGACTTTCAGAATATGTTTTGCCGAGCGGTAACTAAAATGCGATTCCCAAGTCCCTAATGGAACATTTTGCGCATGAACTGCACTGGTTAACATCCCCCAAAGTAAAAGCAGTGTAAAGTTGCGCATCGTTTCGCTTTTACTTCGGGGTTGAAAAATTATTTATCAACAGTTACGATTGCCGATCCTGTACCAATCCCTGTACCACAGCCACTTTTCAATGAACTGATGGTATATTCTGTCGTTGCTGCCGGTGTTACCGTTATTAAATATGGATTCAGGAATGTTCCGTTGACAGCAGTGCCGTCGGATAATGTAAATGACCACGGCGGTAATCCGTTTTTGAATTTCAACTGAATCCGGGTTGATCGTCCGGAAGCAATAAATGCCTTACCTGTTACTTCTCCAATGGCTTTGTTATTTGGAATTACTTTGATTTCTTCCACTTTGCTTGATACGGCCGGAGAAGAAGAAATAATTCTAATTTTTTGAGCACGGATTGTATCTCCCTGAGAAACCGCAGGCGTTACTTTTGCTGTAAAAGTGGTTGCGGTTACCGTGGTTGGTAAATCAACAAATCTCCCGTTTTTATCCGTGACCTGTACCACAAAACGGTTGGTTGCAGAATAACGTCCGACGGTTTTATATGGAATTTCAATGCTGCTACCTAAACAAACGATAGACTGCGGCAGTTTTTCCATTGTGATACTCGCCGGAGGCGTTGTAACGGAAATTTTTGCACGGCCAGAGAATTTCCCAACGCCGCAAAGTCCACCGGCAGAGGTGATCTGGAAATTTGTATCGTAATAAGGTTTCACCGTGATTTTATGCGGAGAATCCATAATGTTGTTTTCGTATGTTCCATCCGATAAAAGGACAAACCATGGTCCGCCTCCATCAAAACGTACCGACAAATCACCCGAACCGTTTTCCGGTAAATGCAGAGAATCTCTTTGTAAAGTAGCAACCGTTGGTGCCACAATCGTAATATTGGCAATTTGACTTACCAGATATGGCGCGGAAGAAGTTACACGAAGACGATAATCTCCCGGTTTATAAGTTGACGGAATCTGCGTAGCGATATAACCCGTTGTATCCGGCGTTGATATGGTTTTAAAATTGCCTGAATGATCGGCAATCTGTACGACAAATTTATTTCCTGATTTGAATTTACCTGTTGCGCTAAACGGGACCTGAAAGGGAATGCTGGTACAAACCCGCACCAGTTTATCAACTTCTTTCAATTCAAGTTTTGGTTCCGGATTATCATCTACGTTAATAATCGGTTCCCCTGAACTCACTCCGCTTCCGCAAGCATTGGACACGCCAATAATCCGGTATGCTTTAACATGTGATGGCTTTACAGTCATGTAATAGGGATTGGACATCGTTTGCACCGTGGTACTATCAGAAAGCCTGAACGACCATGGTGCGCTTCCCTGCAAATTCACACGCAGCTGCGCATCTTTTCCGGGCATGATCCGGATCGCCTGGGTTCCGTCGATCACTTCAATTCTTGCTGTCGGCGTTTGCAGCAAACGAATAGGCACCTCCTGACTTTTAATAACGGGAATGGTACTTAAAATCTGCAATTTGTAAACTTCTCCTCCAATTTTATAGGAAGGAATTACAGCGCGCAAAGGACCTTTTTTGGATGGTAAGGAAATAGGAATTGATTTTCCGGTTGGATCAATAATGTGTACAATAAAGTTATTGTCTTCATCAAAAGGACCTTCGGTTACGAAAGGAAGTGTTATTGTCGTTCCCGGACAAACTTGCATGTACGACAAATCGTCCGCGATAATTTTGTAGGAATAAACGGTATCACCGGCGGCTTTGGCTGCTTTTATTACTTGTTCTTCCGCTTCTTTTTCCGACAATGTATCAGCAACTACCGGCTTTAATTTTTTACCTTTTTTTTCTACCGGATTTGTCAACGTGGTATCCGACTGTGGTTCCGAAGGGATTTCCTGAGCATGAACCCATGTTATGCTTAACAGCAATCCAAGAAAAGAAATGATGAAGAATTTTGACATGTATAATTGTTGAAACTTATTTATTACAAAAATATTGAACCGGCTAGTTCATTGCAACCAGCGTTGTTCCTCTCAATACCGGAACTACATCATAAAGATCTGTCTGTAAGCAATATGCGATATCTTTATGAATACCCAAACGCTGCAATCTCCTTACGTGCGAAGAGTTGGAAACCGATGCAAGCAAGTTTTCCCGGCTTTGGTTATAAAGTCTTTGTGCCATCAACGTACCGTCTTCTCTTAGCATAAACTGATCTTTTAAAGCCTCGGCCAAAGCACCTGCAAACAAAGTATCTTCCAGATTCGGTCTTCCTTTCCAGCCTGCACAAAGTACGAGCACGTCGTATTGTTCAGACTTCAAATGATTCGCCAGTGCGCCAAGATTTAAGAAAGCACCAACCATTACTTTTACGGCAGATGCTCTTGCTTTTGCAATGGATAACGTTCCGTTGGTCGTTGTCATTGCAATTTCAGATCCAATTAATCGCTCGTTCATGTAACTGAACGGAGAATTATCCAGATCAAATCCTTCTACTTTATGCGCATCACGTTCTGCGGCGGCAATAAATCCTCTGTCTTGTAAAAGTTTACATTCTTCAATGGTTGCCACAGGTGTTATACTTTTCACGCCATAAGCAAGGCCGGTAACCATGCAGGAAGTGGCACGGAAAATATCGGCTACGACTACGATTGAATTGTCAAGTTTATGTAAATGCAGTAAATCAGGAGTAAGGCAAACATCAAGGTGTTTCATACAAATCGACTAAACAGAATTTTTGGTATTAAGATTTTGAGACAAAAATAGATTCCCGAATTGACTTTTCAATTCGGGAAAAGATAGCATGTCAGCCTTTTACAAAAGGTAATTTGACAACTTTTGCTTTCAAAAGGCGGTCTCTCACCTTAACGAAAATCTCTGTTTCCGGTTTGCTGTATGCAGTTGGGACATAACCTAAACCAATTCCTTTTTGTAAAGTTGGAGATTGTGTTCCGGATGTTACGTCACCCAGTTTATTTCCTTCGGCATCGCAAAGTTCGTAATGGCCGCGCGGAATTCCACGGTCGATCATTTCAAAGCCAACCAGTTTATTTTTCAAACCAGCTTCTTTCTGACTTTTTAAACCGTCGGAATTGATAAAATCTTTTGTGAATTTGGTGACCCAGCCAAGGCCGGCTTCTAATGGAGAAGTTTTATCGTCAATATCATTTCCGTATAAACAAAAGCCTTTTTCAAGGCGCAAAGTATCACGTGCGCCAAGTCCGACGGGTTGTATATTGAATTCTTTACCAGCTTCGAAAATGGCATCCCACATCTTATGGGCATCTTCATTTTTGATATAAATCTCAAAACCGCCTGCGCCTGTATAGCCTGTTGCCGAAATAATGACATCTTCAATTTCTGCCATTTTGCCAACCTGGAATGTGTAGTAATCCATTACAGATAAATCAACACTTGTCAATTTTTGTAATGTTGCCGTAGCATTTGGTCCCTGGACGGCTAAAAGACATAATTCATCAGAAAGGTTCTTCATTTCAACACCTTCCGTATTATGGCTCTGAATCCAGTTCCAGTCTTTTTCTATGTTGGAAGCATTTACAACCAACATATATTCTTCTGCATTGTAACGGTAAACAAGTAAATCATCAACCACACCGCCATCTGCATTTGGCAAATAGCTGTATTGTACTTTTCCATCAAACAGCGCCGAGGCATCGTTGGACGTTACTTTTTGTATCAAATCCAGTGCTCCCGGACCTTTAACACTAAATTCCCCCATGTGTGAAACATCGAAAACACCTACGTTATTGCGAACCGTATGATGCTCTTCCATATCAGAAGAATAGCGCACTGGCATCTCAAAACCTGCAAAGGGTACTATTTTGGCACCTAACTGAACGTGGACCTGGTGTAGGGGAACGGTTTTCATAAAATGGTTTTTGGTTCTCTGTAAACTACAAAAGTATGAAAAGCAGACCAAAGCGACGCAAAAATGTATGTTTTGAAATGCAACGGGTAATATTTTTGAAGTATATTGTGAAAAAGTAGGCTTTATGGCCTGTCCCAGGCATTGAAATTGAAAAAATAATCTATGAAAAAACAAATATTATCCTTCGTTATCATTTTACTTTTCCATTTTAAATCCAACAGTCAGACGGCTACATTTAAAGGAGAAGCAATTGACGATGAAATCAGCATTGGTTATGGGGTGACGACTGGGGATGTGGATGGTGATGGAAAACCAGATATTTTGCTGGCGGATAAAAAAGAAATTGTCTGGTATAAAAATCCGGGAGAAAAATCTGCGAAATGGATACGTTTTGTCATTGCAAAAGATTTGACGGAACAGGATAATGTATGTATTGCCGCACGGGATATCGATGGAGATGGAAAAGTAGAAATCGCAGTAGGTGCGCAATGGAATCCCTCTGAAACAAAAAGTACCAAACAATCGGGAGCTGTATTTTACTTATCTCCAACAGAAGATAGAACCCAACTTTGGGAACCCGTGCGTTTACATCACGAGGTTACAATCCACAGAATGCAATGGGTGAAAAGAGAAGATAATACTTTTCAGCTGATCGTTTTGCCGCTGCATGGAGAAGGAAATGTGAATGGAGTAGGAGCGGGCGTGAATATGATTGCCTTCGATGTGCCTGAAAATCGTAAAGGTTTGTGGGGTTATAATCTGATTGAAACAAACATGCATATGACGCATAATTTTCAGCCGATGGAAGTTCCTGGACGATTTGTAGGTTTGGCCGTAGCAAGTAAAGAAGGTGTGCAGGTATTTTTAAATGGCGTGGATGGATGGGCGCCTTCGGGAAACTGGATGGTTCCGGGCCAGGGAGTAGGAGAGATCAGAATGGGAAGTTTGGGTAAAAATCAGCTTTTTTCAGCAACGGTTGAGCCTATGCATGGAAATTCCCTGGTAGTGTATTCAAAAGATAACAGAACCGTTTTGACTGATAAAATGAAAGAAGGACACGCATTAGCCTGTGCAGATTTCTTCGGGCAAGGCCGCGATCAGATCGTTGTCGGCTGGCGAAATCCAAATGTTGCCGATCAAATGGGGGTAAGAATGTTTGTGGGAATGGATGCCGAAGGAAAAAAATGGCAGGAATATTCGCTGGATGATAAAATAAAAATAGCTTGTGAAGATTTAACAACAGGAGATCTTGATGGAGACGGAGATCTGGATGTTGTCGCTTCCGGGCGTTCGACGCATAATGTTGTGATTTATTGGAATCAGCGGAAATAAGTTTTGGCCTAAATAAGGGAAGTTAATTTTTGAAATTCTGAGTTCTAGTTTCTGTCCAGTTAATAATATTTTCAGCTTCTTTTAAGCCAATTGCGGCAACTTTGGTATTGCCAGCTCCTTCATAACCCATGGCCAAATGAAGGATTTCGTAGACACCTGCAAAGGATTTTGTAATCTTTCTATCCATAGTGGATAACTCTGACTGGTACCATTCTACACTCTTTCTTGTTGACTTTTTCTTATTACCCAACATGCTATCCAAAGCTAATAACACACCAGTGTAGGCTGTATGACCAGCCATTTTTACGTATTTTTTATCCTGATAATACCCATCTTCCTTTTTTGCCTTTTCACTTAATATCTCTCTGGCATTAGCTAAATGGCGGCGCGCTTCTGATATTGAATCCATTGATTACTTTATTGTTTACAGGATTTTAATTTTATAGTTGATGTAGTAAAACAAATATAATCAAACAAAAAAGAGAAGTCAACTTTTTGAAAGCTGACTTCTCTCAATATTCAAACTTTGATTAAAAAATCAAATTAATCTCTTCTGCCCATCAAAATGCTCACGTAATAAAGCAAAGTGGCTAATGAACCGATTGCTGCTACAAGATATGTTCTTGCTGCCCATTTCAAAGCGTCAGCGGCCATTACGTATTCTCTTTCATTAACAACTCTGTTTTGCTGTATCCATGCAAGAGCTCTGTTACTTGCATCGTATTCAACAGGAAGTGTAATAAAACTAAACAAGGTAGTTACTGCAAATAAGGCTACACCGATGGTTAATGGAAGAGGCGTAGTGTTCAATAACAAAATACCTCCTAAAATTACCCACTGCATATAACGGGACGAAATACTTAAAAACGGTACCATTTTGGAACGGAATTGCAGCCATTTGTAAGCCGTAGCATGCTGAACAGCGTGACCGCATTCGTGGGATGCAACTGCTGCTGCTGATACACTGCGTCCGTGAAATACATCAGGACTCAGGTTTACTGTTTTGTCTTCCGGATTATAATGGTCGGTCAGTTGCCCTTCAACAGAAACAACCCGAACGTCATAAATTCCACTATCTCTAAGCATTTTCTCAGCGATCTCACGGCCGCTCATTCCATTGCTTAGTCCAACTTGTGAATATTCTTCAAACTTACTTTTCAACCGCCATTGCACGTATAGGCTAATGGCCATGACAAGTATACCAATTACATATGCACCCATCATATCTTTGTCTCTTTTAGATTTGTTATGAAAAATTAAAATTTCAACACTTAAACGGAGCGTTTGATATTAGTCACTTATGTAAAAAATATCTGTATCTCAATATCCTTGTTTAATCTTCTCGATCACTGCCGAAGTCGAATATCCTTTAACAAGTGCTATCGTTTTTACCTCTCCTCCATTAGCAAGAACAAAATCCGCGCCAGCGATATTTTCTACTGTATAATCGTCACCTTTTACCAAAATGTCAGGTTTTAAGGCTTCAATCAGCTCACTTGGCGTAGGTTCGTCGAACAAAATGACAGCATCCACAAATGACAACGCTGACATCAAACGAGCCCGCGCGTACTCATTTACAACCGGACGAAGCGGACCTTTTAACCGGCTTACGGATGCATCGGTATTAAGTCCCAACACCAGTCTTCCCCCCAAAGCGTGTGCTTTTTCCAGGTAATCAATATGTCCTAAATGTACAATATCAAAACAGCCATTGGTAAAAACAACTTTCTGGCCAGCTCTTTGCCAATCCTCAATCAGCGTTTTTGCCTCTTCGATGCGTACGATTTTACTTTCTGTCGGATTCATTCTCAAATAATATTTTGGTTGTAGGAAAAGATGATTTAATTATTGGTAACTGCTGCAACCGGTTCGTCGGTTGTTTTATTCTGAACTAGTACGAACAAAAATGCAAAAGCGCCTATTACCAGCATAAATAACATTTGCGTACCATGAATAAAAGTTGCCAAAGTAATACCATCTTTTTGTGTCAAACCATACAAAACCATTACACTTCCTACCAGTAAATGATAGGCCCCGATTCCGCCCTGCGTAGGTGCTGTCATACCAATGGCTCCAACGACAAGCAAGGTTAAACCTGCCAGCATACCAAGTTCAGAAGTTTCAGGAATACAGAAGAAAAGAACATAGGAAACCAGATAATAAAAAACCCAGATCATCGCTGTACTCAGAAAAAACAAACCCGGATTCTTTAATTTTCTAACACTCAGCAAACCTTCGAGCATACCTTGTAAAAAGCCGACGATCTTTTGAATAACCGCATTCTGCATCAGCTTTTCCCTAAGAGAACTACTGCGCAGAATAACAATAACAGCGATAATTCCTGCTAAAAAGATAAGGCCCCCAATAATCAGGAAAAGATTTGGACCGGCCGCAGGCTTTCCGCCGCCTGAAATTTTACTTTGAAATATATCAGTAAAAAAACTGCTGAGACGATCAAATTCCAAAATAAAATTTAATCCGATAAGTCCTAAAAGAATGATCACATCGAAAATCCTCTCGGCCACTACCGTTCCAAAACTCAGATTTACAGGAATTTTTTCAAGTCTGTAAAGCGTTCCGCAGCGGGTTACTTCTCCCATTCTTGGAACAATATAATTGGCAAAATAGCCCGTCAGTACAGAAACAGTACTGTTTAATAAACCAGGCTTATACCCAAGCGGCTCCATCAGCATGCCCCAACGCCAGGCTCTGGTAATGTGCGCACATATTAAGAGTACACAAGAAAGTGCGATCCAACGCCAATCGGCCTGAGCGAATCTTTTAAGCATATCGTCAAGGTTGATATCCTTAAAAACGAACCAGATCAAACCGCCCGCCAGTCCCAGCGAGATAATATAGCGAAGTGCGCTTTTCATTTTAATAAATTTCGTTTGTGAGTAATAAGACAATCGTCAGCGGAAAGCCTAAGCTACAAGCTGATTGTTATGGTCAGGGAAAACAACCATCGGTTTGAAAGATTTGGCCTCTTCCGGTGTCATGCTTGCGTAAGAAATAATGATAACGATATCGCCAATCTGTACCTTCCTTGCCGCAGCGCCGTTGAGGCAGATCATTCCGGTTTTGCGTTCTCCTTTAATGACATAAGTAACAAAACGCTCTCCATTATTATTATTAACAATGTGAACCTGTTCATTTTCAAGTAATCCGGCAGCATCCATCAAGTCTTCATCGATTGTGATACTTCCTACGTAATTTAATTCTGCCTGAGTCACCTTAACACGGTGAATCTTCGACTTCATGATTGTTATTTGCATTACTCAGCTAGATGAGTGAAATTTTATTGTGAATGCGTGGAAATTCCGCAAAGTTAAAGGAATTATACACAGCCTTCAAAACATAACCGTCTTATGGGTAGTTCCAATTTTGAATAGTATTCAAATACTGCATATGGCCGCGCATTTTACCACAAGGATATTTCGGAGCCGGAGATTTTTATAAGAAATGGTAATGTTGAAATAATAGGAAAGAATAGTACTATATAGTCGAACGTTGGTATATTTAAGCGCTGATTGTTTTCATTCAGTAAGAATTAGTCCAACTACGCTTTTGACTATTATTAATCTTATTTAAGACCAAAACCCGATGAGTACAGAGAATAAACCAAGCGGCGTGACCCGTCGTGACTTTCTTCAGAAAACTACCGCGGCGGCAGTGGGAAGTTTTTTTATCGTTCCAAGGAACGTGCTGGGTAAAGGATTTATCGCTCCGAGTGATAAATTGAATATTGCCGGTATTGGTGTTGGCGGTAAAGGATTTTCGGATACCAACAACGCTTGGAACAAGGGCGCAGAAAATCTGGTAGCACTTTGTGATGTTGACTGGAACCAGGCAAAAAAGAATTTTGATCTCCATCCGGATGCCAAGAAATATAAAGATTTCAGACGCATGTTTGATGAAATGGGCAAGGATATAGATGCAGTAACCGTTTCCACCACGGATCATATGCACGCGATCATTGCGATGGCGGCCATGCAAAGAGGAAAACACGTGTATGTGCAAAAACCTCTGACGCATGATATTTATGAAGCGCGTATGCTTACAGAAGCTGCCAGAAAATATAAGGTCGTGACCCAGATGGGAAATCAGGGTGCTTCCAATCCGGCGCAAAATCAAATGAAGGAATGGTTTAATAAAGGTCTGATTGGTAATGTCCATGAAGCGCACGTTTGGACAAACCGTCCGGTGTGGCCGCAGGGTATTCCTGTTCCGACTGCTAAAATGCCAACTCCGGAAGGACTTGACTGGGATTTATGGGTTGGTTCTGCGCCTTGGGTTGACTATAACCCGGCATGGCATCCATTCAAATGGCGTGGATGGTGGAACTTCGGAACGGGTGCTTTGGGAGATATGGGGTGTCACCTGATTGACCCCGCTTTCAGAACATTAGGACTTGGTTATCCAACAGAACTTGAATGTAGTGTTGGAACTGTATTTATTAAGGACTGGGACGCTGAGTATATTCCTGAGGGTTGTCCGCCTTCGGCAAGGGTTCAGCTGAAATTTCCGGCCAATAAAGTTAATAAATCAGAAGTTACGCTTACATGGCATGATGGTGGATTACGTCCTTTCCATCCAGACCTGATTCCTGCAAATGACCCGCTTGGAGAGCCAGATAGCAGCAATGGTGTTTTGCTGATCGGAGAAAAAGGCGTTATGACTTGCGGAACCTATGGTAAGGCGCCAAAAGTTTATTTGAAAAACGGTACGAAACTGGAATATAAGGAAGGTGATTTTGGAAACAAATACACACCAATGCCGGAATTCGGTCACCATGTTGCCTGGTCTGATGCTTGTAAAGCTGGTTTCCAAAGCAAAGAACACAAAGCATTGACTTCTTCTTTCGATTACTCAGGCCCGCTTACTGAAACGGTAATTATGGGTAACCTGGGTATTCGCAGTTATAACCTTCGCCAGGCCAAAGCGGATGGGAAAGGTTTTGACTTCCCTGGACGTAAGAAATTGTTATGGGATGGTACCAATATGAAAGTTACCAACTTTGACGAAGCGAATCAGTTTGTGAAACGCACATATCGCGGAGACTGGAAATTGGAATAGAATCAATTTTGCTATAAAACAGAAAAAGCCTCGGAAGAGGCTTTTTCTGTTTTATAGCAAACCGGATTAAAAAACGATATTATCAATCAACCGGACTGACCCTAAAAATGTAGCGATACAAAGCGCCGTTGTAGCGGTAGAACCAATAGTATGTATAGATTGTAAAGTCCGGATATTGACAACTTCAAAATAATCGAGTTCGAAGCCGGCAAGTACCAGAAATTCGCGCTGTACGGCTTCTTTTGTTTCTTCTATATCATTTCCTCCCAAAATCTTTTCTTTCGCATCCAGCAGAATCTTGTAGATAATCGGTGCATGTGCTCTTTCTGCGTCGTTCAGTCTCCTGTTTCTTGACGACATAGCCAGGCCGTCATTTTCTCTTACTGTTGGACAAACAATTAATTCAAGATTGAAGGACAGATCCGCTACCAGACGTTTTACCACGGTAACCTGCTGTAAGTCCTTTTGACCAAAATAAGCTTTATGAGGCTGAACAATATTAAACAGTTTGGAAACTACGATTCCCACACCGTTAAAATGACCTGGCCTTGAAGCACCTTCCATTACCGTTTCAAGTAATCCGAAATTCATTGTCAGCATTGTTGGCTCCGGATACATTTCGTCCACTGTGGGTGCGAAAACGGCTGAGCAGCCTGCACTTTCCAACATAGCACAATCTTCTTCCAGGGTCCTTGGGTATTTAGCCAGGTCCTCCGGGTTGTTAAACTGCGTGGGATTTACAAAAATACTGCAAACAGTGATGTCATTCTGAAAAGAAGCAGTTTGAATAAGCGATATATGTCCTTCATGCAGCGCACCCATGGTTGGGATAAGTCCAATGCTTTTATTTTGGAGGCGTTGAACAGAAAGGAAATTTTTTAGGCTATGAATTGAAGTAAAAACTTCCATGAAAGGTATTTATAGATTAGAAGACGCCGGATTCGTTACAAACTGACTTTTTTCAGGTTTGTTGGTAAATAGATGAATTCCGGCCTTTTCATGGGGGTTTCTAAAATATTTGGCATAAATACGGCCAAACTCTGCGCAATATTACAATTAGTTTTTAATTTCTATTGAAATCCCGGTTTTTTTTATGTAATTTTGCAAAACTTTTTTTCACAAACTGCTAAATATCTAATGGACAAACTACGAATTTTGTATGTAGCCAGTGAAATCAATCCTTTTCTCCAAACCACAGATGTCGCGGATTATGTAAGAAGACTACCGCAGGCAATGCAGGAACGTGGGGCAGAAATCAGGATTTTGGTACCTCGATTTGGTCTAATCAATGAGCGTAAAAACAGGCTTCACGAAGTAGTTCGATTGTCAGGAATTAATATTACGGTTGGCGATGAAGAAAAGCCGCTTATTATCAAGGTAGCTTCCATTCCAAACGCCAAATTACAAGTTTATTTTATAGATAACGATGACTATTTTCACCGTAAATCTGTATTCTTTGATAAAGAGAATAACTTTTACGATGATAACGACGAGCGTGCTATTTTCTTTTGCAAAGGTGTACTTGAAACTGTGAAAAAACTTGGATGGGCACCGGACGTTGTACATTGCAACGACTGGATGACTGCTTTAATTCCAATGTACCTTAAAACTACGTATCGTAACGATCCAATGTTTAAGGATACAAAAAGTGTATTTACAGTACATAACAACGCTTTTGATTATAAATTTGATGCGGATTTGATGAGCAAAGCAAAAGCAATTGATGTTAGTGACGAAGCGCTTTCGCATCTTCATTCGGCGGATTTTGAAGGTTTTGTAAAAATCGGATGTGCTTATGCTGATGCCGTTGTTAAAGCAGAAGAACATTGCAGCGACAGCCTTAACCAGATTTTCAACGATGCACCAAAGCGTGTTGAGTTGGACGAGGAAGACGAAAAATTCTCTGAATCTTATTACAATCTGTATACAGATTTGATGAGCTAAAATAGAAAAAATGAATTGAGAGATGGCGACCAGATTCTGGCCGCCATTTTTTTTTGTGTCTTATATTTTTTATTTCAGTAAATGAAAACCCGGTATGCAGGTAAACTTCATAAACGTCACGGAATCTTCCTATCTTGATTTTTTAATATTTTTTAAGATATAAATCATTCATAATGAATATCATAGTGTGTGTTCGAGCACTCAATGAAAATTGGATAATTTATAGGATTTAGTTTGTTATCCAATTCTGGTTCTTATTAATTTGTACTTAGTACTATACATACATCCCAAATAAATTTAGAGAAAATATGTGCGGAATTGTTGCTTATGTAGGAAGCAGAGAGGCCTACCCATTAATTATCAAAGGTCTGAAACGTCTGGAATATCGTGGTTATGATAGTTCCGGGGTTGCATTAATGGAAGATTCAGAATTGAATATTTATAAGAAAAAGGGAAAGGTAACTGATCTTGAAAGCCAATTGAATGGCAAGCAATTGAAATCAACCATCGGAATAGGGCACACGCGTTGGGCTACGCATGGTGAGCCCAATGATGTAAATGCGCATCCGCATTTTTCAAATGATCATAAGCTGGCCATTATTCACAATGGTATTATTGAAAATTACGCTTCGATCAAGCAAAATCTTGTAAAAAAAGGACACGTTTTTCATAGTGCTACCGACACGGAAGTACTGATTCATTTTATTGAAGATGTTCAGAAGGAAACGGGAGCGTCACTGGAAGAAGCTGTCAGACTTGCGCTTTTGGAAGTTGTTGGTGCATATGCTATTGTGGTGATGTCAGTGGATTTTCCGGATCAGCTAATTGCTGCAAGAAAAGGAAGTCCATTAGTAATCGGAATTGGAGAAGATGAGTTTTTCTTTGCTTCGGATGCTACACCGATTATTGAATATACAAAAGATGTTGTTTATCTGGATGATTACGAAGTTGCGATCATTCGTGATGGCAAACTTAGTATCCAGAATCTTGATAATACACAGAAAGTTCCTTATATCCAGAAACTTGAAATGGAACTGGAAACCATAGAAAAAGGTGGTTATGACCATTTCATGATTAAAGAAATCTTTGAGCAGCCACGCTCCATTGCAGATAGTATGCGTGGCAGGTTAAGAGCTTCTGATGCACATTTACAGCTTGGAGGCCTGGCAGATTATATCGATGAATTAGCAGCTGCCGAAAGAATAGTAATTGTTGGCTGCGGAACTTCCTGGCACGCCGGATTAGTTGCAGAGTATCTTTTTGAAGAACTGGCAAGAATTAATGTGGAAGTAGAGTACGCTTCTGAATTCCGTTACAGAAATCCGGTTATCAAGAAAAATGATATAGTAATAGCCATTTCCCAGTCCGGTGAAACGGCTGATACGCTGGCTGCAATTGAACTGGCAAAATCCAAAGGAGCCACTATTTTTGGGGTTTGCAATGTCGTTGGTTCGTCGATTGCACGCGCTACACATGCAGGTGCCTACACACACGCAGGGCCTGAAATTGGAGTAGCAAGTACAAAAGCATTTACAGCCCAGGTAACGGTTTTGACATTAATCGCCATTGCGGTTGCAAAAAGAAAAGGTACTATTTCAGAAGAAACGTATCAGCAGCTCTTGAATGAACTGGAAGGGATTCCGGCTAAAGTCGAAAAGGTTTTTGAAAATGCTGCCAAGATCAAAGAGATCGCTTTCATTTTCACGTATGTCCGGAATTTTATTTATCTCGGACGCGGATTGAATTTTCCGGTTGCTTTGGAAGGAGCACTGAAATTAAAAGAAATCTCTTATATCCATGCAGAAGGATATCCCGCAGCGGAAATGAAACATGGCCCGATTGCTTTAATTGATGAAGATATGCCAGTTGTTTTTCTGGCTACAAAAGATGGGTCTTATGAAAAAATAGTTTCCAATATTCAGGAGGTAAAAGCACGTAAAGGTCGTGTTATTGCTATTGTTACAGAAGGTGATACGTTAATTCCGGGGATGGTCGATTTTGTGATTGAAGTACCCGAAGTTCATGAAATACTAACGCCGCTGGTTTCGGTTATTCCTTTGCAATTACTTTCTTATTACATCGCGGTAATGCGTGGAAGAAATGTTGATCAGCCTAGAAATCTTGCCAAATCGGTGACGGTAGAGTAGGGATCTTCTTTGGAGATGAAAAGCACTGTCAATGAAAGTGGATGGGCGCCTTAGCGGGAAATTCTATCCACTCCACAAGTTTTGGGCTTGATCCGCTAAATGTTTGGCACAAAAATCCGGGCATAAAAAAAGGAGTTACGAAAATATCGTAACTCCTTGACAGTGATGTACCCCTCCCCGAACATTTGTCGAACCAATTTCTGGATGATTTACAGAAATTATCTAAGTTAGTTTTGCCTGGATGTGGAGAATTTAGACGGGGTGACCAACAGATTTTGTAGTAGTGTGGAGAATTCGGAGCCATTAATCACCTCAATTCGGAAATTGATGACAGGTAGTTTCGGTGGGAGTTGACCAGTTTAAGTAAATGATTGATAATAATTTAGCCCATGGTCAGTAATACTCAGGTGATGGTCAATCTGCCACGGAATCATATGGTCAACGCGTCCGAATTCTCCACATTATAAAAGAAACGGGCGGCTTTATTTTAAGCGCCAGGAGCTGATTGAATATGTTGAGCAGGGCAAACAGATTGCACACAAATACGAGGCAAGCAGACGGTGAGCGGTATTTTGATCTTCAACTTTCCGGGCACACGTATGTGGTTTAGTTTTTTTCTTGAAATCTGGCAATTAAAAAATTGTGTCGCTATCATGTAGTCTGTTCACTATTTTGAGTTTGCGTCCCGCACTTATATAACATAACAACAAGACTGTGACTCTTCACAGGTGGATGTTCACTAAGAGAAGTGTGGTTTATAGAATTTAAGTGATCCCGTTAAAATGAGATAACCTTTCAGATTAACACATTTCAACGGGAGATTAATAACGTATTGTCCAAATTCACCAAAGAAGGCCTAAATTTATTTCTGGACTTGTTTTTCAACATAGAAGACACCCTCTTTACGATTATTTACCCAAAATACCTGATGGTAAGGGTACGGTCTGAACATAAGTCTCGTTCGCAACCCCGCCAGCATTCGCACAGTTTAAACTTCTTCTTCCTGATTCATCAATTTGAACGCTTCTGCATAGGTTGCCGCACGTGACAAATGGTAAATTGCGGCAGTGTTACCTGTAAGAATTTCATAAGTATCGTTCTCCAATCCTTTCAATAAGGAGTCTGCTACTTCGGAAGGTGGGATACCATTCTCACCACCAATTTCAGTCGAAAACTCTGTATCGACCAGAGGCGGCATGAGTTCAAAGACTTTGATTGACGTGTTTTTGCTTAAAGCCAAGCGAAGTGATTGGGTGTATGAATGCAAGGCGGCTTTGCTGGCGCTATACGTAGGGATGCTACCTGCGGGTACCAGGGCTACCGTAGAACTAACATTTACAATGGCCGCATCATCACTTTGAAGCAGTAGAGGCAAAAGTTCATCTATCAGGCGCATAGCAGAAAAGACGTTTGTTGTAAATTCTTCCGTAGCTCTTGTAGCTGTGCTGGCATCTATGGCAAGTTTGTAAGTGTGGGCGTTGCCGGCGTTATTGATAAGTATATCCAATCCTCCTAAATTTTCAAGATGGGATCTTAACCTTACCGCATCTTCGGGCCTGGTAATATCGCTTACGATGTAACTCACATTATTCAACTGTTCTGCTGCCTTTTGAAGCCTGCTTTCCGAACGGCCCGTAATGATCACACGGTTACCTTTTGCAATTAATTGTTTGGCTATTTCGAAGCCGATTCCTGAACCACCACCGGTAATCAGGATTATTTTGTTGGAGACATTCATTGCTCGTTTTTTAATTTGACACTTTAAGTTGGCGTAAGAAAATTGGATCTACAACATACCAATTGGTATTTTATTTTTCATTAATTTTACTGTTTTTGGTTTGTTTTAGGCGCTTTACACATCGTTTAAATACATATTATATGTATTTAATAAATACCTATCGGTATCTGTAAGGTCAAAAAAATGTCTCGGAAAGAGGGCTTAAAGTAATCTGTTTTCATGTAAATAGCTACTGGCGGCTTTATGATGAACATTTTTTTTACTAAAAAAACAAAGTAGACAAATTAATCTACCTGTTTTATAACTTTGTGCATGATCATTTCATCTGCTAGGTTAGTGGGAGATTGAACTCTGCTGAGCAGGGTTTTGATATTCAACTTACTCATCGTTTTGTGCGTTACTGAGTTCTTGTCCATCGTTGGAATTAAGAGTTAGTATATTCAATGATGGTAGCAAGTAGCACCTATTCGGTCATCTACAGAATTTTACACCGTACTTATTTAGGGTCTTGCCTATTTAGTATATAAGTCAACAATTCTTCCCGAGATTTCAGACATTTTAATTGATGTTGGGGTGTTTAAGTTGTTTTATCAAATTTTTTTGCGAGACCCTTATCCCAGATAACCATACATGGCCAGTATCAGGACTAGCCATTTGTTTGTAAAATCTTTCGCCATACTTCCTCCTTGTCGGCTAAAATTTTTAAAACGGTATCAATTTTTAAATTTGAAAGCCACTGCTCGACCCGTTCGGCATTCTCGCCATTTGCAGCTATCCAGTTTTCCACTTCATTTTTCGTAATAGCAGGACAATCATCTGAAAAATACAAAGCTAATACTTCCTTTTTTATGTCGTTGGCCATAGCATGTTTACATTGAATCATTTAAATATTTTAAAAGGACTGGTAAGCAAATCTGCTAATACCAGCAAGCCTAATGAAGCTTACAACTATATGTAATGTCTATGTTAAAAAAACTCTTACAAATATTTCAGCCACCAATAAGAATGTGACTGTTTAAATTTTCCATACCAGCGGCAGGCAAAATATAGCGTTGCTATTAATACCGCCCACACGAAATAAGCTCGAACCAGGTTTGGTTCATAAGCTGAGGGCCAGTCTTCTTTTGAGGAAAAGAATAGATTAACTGAATACCCAAATTTTACCGACATCCATAGCATGGCACTGGCATTAATTAGCGGTATATGTAAGAGATAGAAGAAGAGTGGCACCTTACCAAATACAAGAAAGAAATCGATAACCCTACCGCGTACATTTTCAAACAATGCTAATAGCAGGCACGCTCCACCCAATGTGATGCTTAAATAAAGTAGAGATGGAGGATATTTGCTAATACTAATAAATGACAAAAGGGTATAAAGTATTCCTTTCTGCTGAATGACCCAAGGGTTCGGATCTCCGTACATGTTGGATGCACGCAAAAGGATATAGAAAATGATTAAGGCAAAGCCCATAATAAAAAGCCGTCGCTTGCGAAGGTCAGGGGCAAGCGTAAATAACGAGCCCGCCAAATAGCCTGCAATCATGACTGCCACCCACGGTATAAGAGGATAAGCAGCAAATAGGGGGGGTAAGCCTTCTGAAAGGGGCAAAAATTGAACTGGCCTGTGCAGAAAAATCCATCCAAGATTCTCTACTGTTACTTGTTTAGGCTCGATATATATTAATAACTGGTGGCCAGCTATAAGTATGACCGTAAGTGAAGTAAGCAGCCATCGCGGTAACCAGATCAGACCAGCCATGCACAGCATTGACCATCCAATGACCCAGATAACCTGTATGAAAATGACATCGTAGCTAAATTGCCAGAAAAAGCCAACAACTGCCAGTTCGAGAAAGATCATCCACGCTCCGCGTTTTAATAAAAATATACTCGCTGTTCTTAAATCACCCTGCTGCTGTTTGTATAACAAAATACTTACACCGGTCAAAAAAACAAAGATAGGTGCGCAAAAATGCGTAATCCATCTTGTCATGAATAAGGCGATGGAAGCTTGTGAGACATCATCTGCACGGTACGGGGTAGCACTCCAAAAATCCCGGACATGGTCAAGAGCCATTAAGATAATAATCAAGCCACGTAAGGCATCGATGGATGTAATGCGCCCGGATCTTGAAGTCACCTCAGCCGCTGCAGTATGTTTGTAGAGCGTATTTTGCATAGATTATAGCTGGAAATATCTTATGTTTGTATTTCAGTAGTTCTTGTGAAGTGCAAGAGCAAATCTATTATAAGTTATTGCAAAATGCAATAACTATCTGTTTTTATTATGAAAATTATTAATTCAAGATCAGATTGTCCAATCAGCTATTCGCTTGATATTTTTGGAGATAAATGGACTTTACTCATCCTTCGGGATATGATGCTAAGTGAAAAAAGGTCCTTTAGTGACTTTTTGAATTCCCCGGAAGGAATTGCATCAAATATTTTGGTCGATCGTCTGAATATTCTTCATAACCAGGGATTTGTGACGAAGGAAGCGTCATTGCTCAACAAATCTAAATTTCTTTATACACTCACAGAAAAAGCGATTGATCTGGTTCCGGTTGTGATAGATCTGATCGAATGGGGAGAAAAATACAATTCAAAACGAGAACCCAAATCAATACTGACTAAAGTAGTCAAGAATAAGGCAAGAGCGATCAAAGAAATTCAGGAAAACCTAAGAAAGAAAACAGGGCAACAAGAGGTTTCAAAGTAGTAATTTCCCTATACAAGGAATGAAATTGCAATCAGTCTGTTGAATTTCGAGGTTCATCATTTTTTGGTGATGATTTCTGCCTCATTACTCCATGCTTTCAATAATATCTTTTATGCTAACGCCGTAGGGTGTCAATTCATAAACAACGGTAACCGGCCTGGTGTCATAACAGAGTAGTTCATTCATTTCAAGATCCAGTAGTTCTTGCGATAGCATTTTGAGCAAATACCACTCACTCTGCATTGGAGTTCCATAAAATGGGTTTCGCCAAAATATAGCAAAGTCAGGGTTTTAATTTACCGATCACAATTATATCATGGTTTCTTACCAGATGCAACTATTTTTTTAGCAATGCGTCCAGCTTTTTTCTCGTTTTTATATCAGCTTTAAGCAGAAGGGCTTTTTGAAAACAGGAAATTGCTGCGGTTTTGTTTTTCTGGCTGCTGTAATAATCACCCAAACTATCATAAGCCCCATAACTGTTGGGATAAATTAGTTACGTTTAGTTTATATAAGCCGAGCGCTTTTTCAGGCATACTGCTTCCGGATGCGGAATTAGCGTAATTGTTGACCAGGCTTTCTGATGGTAATACCTGGAAACCTATGCGCTTAGATACCTCCAGGTAATGATGAGTAAAAGCTGGGCAATATCTGTATGGTCATGAGGGTTGAAAAAGCTGGCTATCCAGCCAGAGGGCATGGTATAGAAATCAAATATGAAATGCAGACCGTCGTAAACGGTTATTAAAGGGGCACTCATGTGCGGTTCTGTTGGATAAAACCGATAGTTAAAGTGCAAACCATTCTCCTTGTTTTTCTGAAAGGCATCTTTGAATAGGAAAATGGAGCGCGTATGAAATGTAGCCATGCAAGTATCATTGCGCAGTGCTAATGTATCAATGTCCGACCGCATGTTATTGGCGATTCCCAGAAAGACACTGATATCTTTAAAACTTTTTTGTTCAAGCTTTTGCTCCGCATGTTCCAAAAATTTACGGTTATCCCACCACATACTTGGGTCGATCATGATATAGCTGTTAAATAACTTGGTGTGATTGATTAAGACATTAGAAGTCGCTAGTCCACCCAAGGAATGCCCAATTAAAATCCTGAAGGGTAACGTAGGGTATTGGGCATCAATGTAAGGTATCATTTCTTTTTCTATAAAAGCCGTAAACTTTTCTCCTCCGCCCGTTTTGGTGCCTGGTGGAAATCTCCCATAGGTAAGGAAGTCAGATTTTGTTGGCGTAAAATCCAGCTCCCTGTCCGTATTAAGAATACCGACCACGATGACTTCGGGAAATTCTGTATTGCCGTTTCGGATGCTCAATTGTTTAGCCATAGCGCTGACGGTTGCAAAATTTGCATCACCATCAAGAACATAAATTACCGGGTAATGTGCCTTGGCAAACTGATGTTCGTAGTAACTTGTGGGTAGGGATACCCATACAGTACGCTTTTCTTTTAGAATTTTAGAATTAATTTGATTGACCGAACCGATGGACAGTTGGTTATTGACCACCTTTTGTGCCCTGACCGTAGTCGCAAAAAGGATGAACAAGCATATAAATATTTTCATTTTTGAAGTATGTTTACGCGTTTAGAAGGTTGCGAATCTGGCCACCGCAAGTACGCCAGATTTAAAATTGTAATACGATCAAAACCCGCACTCTATGTATAGCGGCACACGGATGATTCAGGTAAGTAAAACGCTGTACATAATCCAGCCTTACTATTTTAAAAATGGGTTACACCAATACTTACTTCGGTATGAGGGGTCGTCATTTAAAGCATAGATAATTGGGATAACCATTTCATGGGTTAACCAGCAGGGAACGTTGTTATTATAGATTTTAATATCCTGGTATATTTTGTTGAAAATTGATTTTAAGCCTTCGTTGTCGACAAAGCTCTTGTTGTATTCAATCTGCTTGCTGCCGAGGATGATTTCCTTTTTGGAGTATGGAAATTTCCGTAAATAATTATCAACTAAGTTTTCCTCCGTATGTAGCGGCAATATATATTTTGCCGCCGATCTCAGTAGAGTCCATCTTCTTAAACAGAAACTGGTAGTTTTTAAAGATTCGTTTGTTCTTAAATTTTCAGATTGATGACTCCGAAAAAACAACATATTTTCCTACTGGTGATATTTCGCGTAAGCATAGCTTTCAAGCCTGTTTTGTCATCAGTAATTTTTTCGCTGATAACTGTGATATTCCGGGCGTTGACGCTGTTAAACGAGAACATCATAAAACCTGAAAATTAGTTGATCAGGCAAAGTTAAGATATATACCTTTCGGTATTTATTTATATAGATCATTTATTTTGTTGTGACATTGGAATGTTCAACTTTAATTATTATAGTAATATGGTAAATGGCCTCTTTTTCATAGGCTTAAAAGTTTGGCATTTTGCTCAAATTCAAAGTATCAAGCGATTTAAGGTTCTGGTATATACCGAAAGGTATTTGTATATTTGTAACAATTTAGCGTAAAACAATTCAAGTTTGGTTTTAAAGTCTGTTGATTACGGTTCAATATGGAAAAAATCGCCCCTTATATTTTGCGAAACCGCAGATATATTCTTAGTGTAGTTCGGAATTTGACTACGGAACAAATAAATGATGTGCCTCGTGGCTTTAACAATAGCATCATTTGGAATATCGGCCACATGACGGCAGTACAATTGGAAATGTATTACCTGATGACAGGTAACGCACTTAAAGTTGAGGAAAAATACCATGTAAATTTTAGAATCGGTACCCACCCGTTTTGGGTTGAGGAAGCTGAGATTGCCGTGGTGAAACATTTATATCTTCAGGCAGTTGGCCAGTTAGACGAGGATTATCGGGCGGGACTGTTCAAAAATTATGATGCTCTTGCAAGTCCGCATCCGAATGCATCTGCACTTTCTGACATCACGACTCATTTCCTTTTTCATGAAGGCCTGCATTTTAACAACATTATGTCTTTACGAAGAATTATTCTGATGGGTGAGGTCCCGATCAGGTAAGGACTCCGGATACTAACTTCTCTAGTTTTAAACCCTAACTCCGCATTTTTTTAACCCTTCTATTAAAAAATGTACAAAATATAGCATTCAGTTTAATTTTTGAGTTTTTTTGATTAAATTTAGACAACCTAAATAAGTTGTCTATGTATTTACCAGACTGGGTTCTTCCGTTTAAGGAACCCAAAACAGAAATCAAATTGATTAACGGTTGCTACTATAAATATGAAGTACGCTACCAATACAACAAGGAAAAAAAGAGGACCGATAAGGTAACCGTACGTCTTTTGGGAAAAATAACCCAAGACTACGGATTTATTGCTTCGGATAAGGATTTGATCCGTCGCCAGGCATCACAGCTTCCTAAGGTCGACATCAAGACTTATGGCGTCTACCATTTGTTTTCCGAGCTGTTGTCTGAGGAAATAAAGTCGCTGCAAGCCGTGTTCCGGGCTGATATCATTGAAAGGCTACTTTCCTTTTCCCTAATGCGATGGGCTTACCAATCGCCTATTAAAAGGGCGGCCAATTATCATATTCATGATTTCTGTTCAGAACACTGGAGTGCCAATACCATAAATGATAAACAGATATCGGCAGCTTTGAAATTTGTTGGAGAAAACCGGGAGGCACTTGTAGACTGGATGAAAGCACAGGTGGGCGTCAGCGCTGCTGACGGTAATAAATTTGTGATGATGGATTCAACACATGTCTCTACGGTATCAGAACAACTTGGCATCAATGTTAAAGGATACAATCCTGACCATGATTTTGACAAACAGGTACGGCTCATGTATATGTTTTCCGCAGAACTTAAGCAACCTGTCTACTATCGGCTGATCAATGGAAATATTACCGACATCACCTCAATGTCTCTTTGTGTGAAGGAAATGGCCATTAAAGATGTCGTCTTCATTGCAGATAAAGGCTTTTACAGTAAAACAAATATAGAACAACTCGCAGCAAACCAGCTGCAATACATCATTCCACTACGTAGAAACAACGGCCTGATTGATTTCTCACCTTTATTGAAAGCCAATTTCAAAAAAGAGATCAAAAATTATTTTGAATATCAAAACAGAATAATCTGGTATTACCAATATGAAAAAGAAGATATAATATTGGTGACTTTTTTAGACGAGAAACTAAAAGTAAAAGAAGAAAGCGATTATCTATTACGTACAAAATCACAACCCGAGGCTTACACAGAGGAAAAATTTTATGACAGGATGCACGGATTTGGCACTTTGACCCTGGTCTATCAAATGACCGGCCAGCAAACCCCGCAGCAGCTATATCAAGCCTACAAACAACGCAATGAAATAGAAATCATGTTTGACAGCTATAAAAATTTCCTGAATGCAGACAAAATGTACATGCAGGACCGACACGTACTGGAAGGATGGATAATGGCCAATTTTATAGCAATGATTGCCTACTACAAACTTTACTGTCGACTAAAGACAGCGAAGATGTTATCCACATATTCCCCCAAAGACATTATAGAACTTTCCAAATCCATTTACCAAATCAAAATAAAAGGAACATGGCACAGATCTGAAATGACCATTAAGGCAAAAACACTTTTTAACAAAATTGGTATAGACTACCTAAATTGAGCGGAGTTAGGGTTTAAAGTAGTGAGATTAATAATCTAAGTTGTACGATAAAAGTAAGAAGAGGTTTGCATTTATACCAATCGGTATATGTTTAGCCCTGAGGAACGATAGTCATTTTTTTCTAAAAAGTCAATCTGGTTAGTACTTCGCTAAACGAAGTTTTCCACCATGGATTTGGCAGTATCCAGAATGGCAGCCTGCACATCATTCTGCTTCATTGTCCGGCCGAGCAATACTGATCCCTCAATGATCGCGATCAACGAAAACGCCATTTTATCGGGATCTATACCCGTTCTGAATTCTCCATTTTCAACTCCCTTGGTTATTAGATCGGCCAGCACTTTTTTCCAGGTCATAAAACCATAAGATGCCTTTTTTCGCAAGCCTTCATGTGTATCGTCAGCCTCAATGGCTGTGTTTTGCAATGGACAACCGCCCGGAAGCCTGGTATCCGCGTTTTTGGCATAATAAGCATCGATATGAGCCAGGATCTTGTTCTTGATCGTTTTCTCCCGGGCCATTAAAGCATCGATACTTTTTTGGCTAACAGCCAGGTTGTATTCAAATACAGAAACTGCTATATCTTCCTTATTTTTAAAATTACCGTATATGCCACCCTTTGTCAGCTTCGTAGCTGCCGTCAGATCGCTTAAGGTCGTGCCATTATAACCTTTCTTGTTAAACAGTTCCGCCGTAGTTTCAATGATCCTGCGGCGGGTTTCTTCAGATCGTGGGACAAAATTCATAATGCAAATATACACCCTTAAATTACCTTTAGGTATATCCAATCCACACAATTTTGAGTAACTTACATTAATCTTGCAAATCGGCGTTCAGTCAGTTCTTAACTACGCTACTTACTAAGAGTTGCTTATCCGTCCGGGCCCGGTAGGAGTAAATAGATTGATCACGTCATTTTTCTTGCTTTTGTTTCGATGACCCGGGTCAGCAGTTCCACGGTTTCCAGTACCAGTTCAAAACTATCCCACTGGCCTGCGACTTTGGAGATCATCATTCCCTCCTCAATTAGCGCGATGTTGGGAAGTGCCAGTTTTCGTGCATGGACACCTTCAACAAATTCTCTGGATCGGATGCCCTGCTGAATCTTTGTTTTCGAAATTACCGTAAATCCCACCCTTTATTAGCCCGATAGCTTCCATCAGATCCGACAGGAGTGTACCAGCAAATCCCTTTTTATTGAATATTGGTGCAGTCCTTTCGATAATGAAGTTTCTTGTCCTTAGGCCAGTCTTTATAATAAAAATATAACAATTTGTATATCAATACTTGCATTTATTGGTAAAAATGACATTCATTTGGTTTCTATTCATACCTTAAATTATAGGTTAGTAATTCCTTTCGAAGGCTATCGACCAACTGGTGCATGGGAAGGTTGGACTGGACGATACTACAATAAGCAATAGCACCCTGAATAGTGCAGCACATCTTGAGGGAATAATTTTCAATAGAGAGATCAGCCGATAATTCGCCCGACAGAACCCCGCTGCTTAATATCTCGTTGAACATGCGGGAATAGTTTAATAATACTTTTTTTATTTTTTCTTGAATGGTGGCTGTAAATTCATCGGCGCTTAAACTAAGGTTGAGAATGGGGTTGCCTCCCTGAATGAATGGGCTAAGCGGATTGCGATTCAGTTCCAGAAATGCAAAGATCTTACCAACAGCACTTTTTTCCCTGTTAATTGCCATAGTTATATGACGGGTAAGTTCATTCAGGAGATAATCTGTACATGCATAGACCAGGTCTTCTTTATTTGTAAATTGGCTGTAAAGGCTTCCTCGGTGAACCCCGGATGCCTTTAGGATATCATCAACTGAAGTACCTGCTATACCATTGATGTTAAAAAGGTATGCCGCGTTTTTTAACAGTTGTTGCCTGGTTCGTTCGCCCTTACTTAAATGATCCATAAATCCGCTCTTTTAATTTTAATCAAATTATTAATACCCATGTACCAGGCGCCTGAAAATCAATTGAATCTCAAACATCAGTTCATTGTCGGGGTTATGCATTTCATACCTTCCCATATCAAAATCGGACGCGTTCACTACAAACCTGTTCGGATTGGTCCCAATGAAGAATTACATCGGATATTTAGCGCTGTCGAAATAATGGCGGGAAAGAAATAATACATTTTGACTGATATCATTAACATTAATTGTTTCCGATTCTAAATACAGCATAAAATCAAGCGTTTCGAAATTTTTGTTGGCCAGTAATATTCCGCTGGGGTTCGATGGATAACTGGGACCCGGTATTTATGGATGACCTGGCAAAAAAGAACGGTGATCGTTTTGAATAACAAGTCGTTAGTCTCACGAATGGGGGCACCACCAGATAGTTTTGCAGCAGAGGCATCGGAGTTCCTTGACTGGTAAGTTGTAAATCATGCCCAAGGATGCTTTGCTCTTGTTTAATCGTTCTTTTGAAACAATTAACCACGGTCAGGGATCTGGATAACTATTTTCTAAGGAGCGGGATCTGTAGGTTAGTTGGGCGGTTTTCTTCTTTGTCAAACCCCCTGCCATCTACATTCCTTGCACCCCAGAACATCATATCGGAGTTAATATAAATTAAATCATATTCCTTGAAAATGTCTCCGTTTTGGAGTCCAAATGGTGGAAATGCTTTACCTAATATGCTTTGCCCGACATTTTGTTTCCAGCTATCAAATCCGGAGGTATATTGATTCATTGCGTCGGCGAAAGATTGATGGAGTGGTGTTACTTCATATTCAATGTCGGCAATGAAATCAACTTTTTGAGCGCCGGGTGCGATCGGGTGATCACCTTGCCAGCTCATGTGTCCCTTGATATACATTCGGCCAAGCGGGATACTGCCGTATGGATCTACAAAATTGATCACTGTCAATTCAAAGGTGTCGTCAGGCAGATAAGTAAATTCTCTGGTCAGGTAAAATGGTTTAATGCTTTCACCGGGTGTTGCCAGGCTGCTTGGACGGATCTCTGGCGCTATGCTCGCCCATTTACTGTCCGATATTAATTGTTTTATGTCTTTAATATTCATTTTTTAACCCGGATCCTGGTGATAAATTTTGAGTAAAAGGTTTAATAAATCGAAAAACAGGGAGAATTGAAAATCCTGCTCGGCAGTAAGCGAATGGAATTTTACATGTGACAAAATATAGTTTTAGTATATTTTGTCACATGTAAAATCATTTAGTTATCGTTTATTGCTTAATCTAACCTTATAGGATTAAGAGATACCGTTTAAGGTATTAAACGCCGCTTCTGGTGATTGTTTGTTAACGTTGTAAAAATGATCTGCAAATCCAATTCGGATTTCAAATTGGTCTTCTTTGAATCCTTTTATGATAGCATCTGCGACCTCTGCGGGAGCCATTTTATCGGTAGGGATATTTTTAGTGAAATCTGTGTCCACAAGTGGAGGCAGAACTTCAAATACCTTAACTTCAGATTTCGCCAGCGATAACCGAAGCAACCTGGTGTAAGATTGTAAAGCTGCCTTACTGGCACTATAGGTCGGCATGATAGCCCAAGGCACGATTGCAACGACTGAAGTAACGTTAACTACGGCTGCTTCCGGCTGGCTTTTCAGCACAGGCAAAAGTTTTTCAGTTAATCGGATCGGTGCCAGGTAATTAATTTCCATTTCTTTCCGGGCTCCTTCATAGGCATTTGAATGCTCATCTAAGGAAAACTGATGGGCACTTCCCGAATTATTGATCAGGATGTTCAGGTCAGGAAATGAAGTTTTAACTTGTTCTACGAGCGCGTCTACTTCACTTTCAATGGTGATATCGCAACGGATCACTGTTGCATTTTCAAGTTCTGAGGCCGCTGAAATCAATTTTTCGAGGTTCCTGCCTACAATGATGATCTTGTTTTCAGGTGCTGAAAGTTTCTTTGCTACTTCAAGTCCTATACCAGAACCACCGCCGGTGATCAGAATCGTGTTGTTTAGTGTTTCCATGTTCTAATGTTTTGTTTTTATTGTTTTTTATTTATTTGATGTTAATTATTCATTGATTACTGATGCAGCTCTGTTTATTAAATATACTATTTAGTATATTTAAATTTAAAAAATGACCTTTTTCTACTGATTTCATCGCTTCAGCATGCACCCTAAAAATGTACTATTTAGTATATTTTGATACGAAAAAAATTACTTTTTTTCATACCTTTCCAGTTCGTCCTTCAAACTTTTGATCAGCCCCTGCATTGGTGCATTGGTATTCAGAACCCGGCACATGACGATCCCCCCTTCAACAGCGGAAAAGATTTTGAAGGCCATTACTTCCGGATCAAGATTGTCCGCAAATTCTCCATTTTCTATGCCTCCTTTCAGGATCTTTGCAAAACCTTCCTGAGAGAAGCTCACCATCCTACTCACTTTTTTCTTGATTGGCGCATGGTTGTCATCGGCTTCTACAGCCATATTAAAAATCGGACAACCGCCATCTATATAGGTATTTAAAGGTAATTTATTAAAATCGAGGTAGGCAAAAATCTTGCCCTTGGCCGTCTTTTTTTTCGACATAGCCTGGGCTATCCCATCGGCAATTTTGTTCAAAAGATAATCCGCAGTTTGAAGTGATAAGTCCTCCTTATTTTCAAAGTGACTATAGAGCGCTCCCTTTGTAACCCCGGCAGCCCGTGTAACATCATCAATGGCAGTTCCATTAATGCCTTTGGCATTATAAATTAGTCCTGCTTTCTCAAGGATCAATTGTTTGGTTTTTTCTGCTTTAGTCATTGTCATCTAAATGTGTTACAAAAATATACTAAAAAGTATATTTTGCAAAATAAATATTAAATAAATATTCAAACATGCTTTTTTAGTTGAGTGAAATGTCCTGAACTCGAAGTCAGTACAATACCGGATCTGGCAGGTAACTGCTATCATTGCCAAGAATAAATACTATTCTGTTCGCAGGAAAAATAATTCCGAAGAACTCCCGGTATTAGCACACAAACTGTACAGCCGGCGCGACTCCCAAGACATTAGAAAAATAATTATGCTTCCGCAAAAGGCCACTGATAAAAAAAATAAATCTGCCGCATGTTACGCGCCACAAACGCGAAAAACTTACAGCCAGTTTTTGCCATCTTCCTCTCAGATGTCATCAATTCGAGCCGGGGGGCCAGGCAATGTAGATCCAAGTCGCGTATGCTTTAAATAAATGAACTGTGATTCATACCCTTTAATACTCCAGAGGTCGCAGGTAAAGTTTATCTGTGCAGTGAGACCGTGTAACACATTCCATTTTTCCAACCGTCGTGAGCCGAAGGTGCACAATTGAGTAATTTTTTTTCTGCATACTTAATTATATGATTTTGAATTATGAAACTAAAATAGCACATTATATATATTAATTGGTATATATAATATCTCCGTAAGGTAATAGAGCAGTGTTTTAATGACTGTTTTAGAGTTGCCAATCGAATTGATCAAACATGAATTTGCAATATACCGATAGGTATATTAAATTTACTTGTCCTTAGTTTTTAATTTATCTGCCGGCATTTGAATTGGACAATTCTGCCTGCCAACGGCACAATGTTTATGATCATTATTACCTATCAACAAACGATCAATTCACCAATTATGATCAGTGGTGTTGGACTGCATTCAGGAAAAAAGACTTTTTTCTGTTTTATAGCTGCTCCGCTTAATTATGGCATCAAGTTCAGAAAAACAGATTCGGCCGGGCAACCCGTCATTGCTAATCTGGCAGCATCTATTAAACAGCTTTATTAACATAAATATCTTTTTGTACTCGGCAACAATGGAACATTTTAAGCAATTCTCCATGAAGGAAATCGGTTATCTGGAGTTCCGGGGAGAGCTACCGGAAAAAGTAGGCCGACGGAATTTATCGGATTTTATTAAGATCGTATTTCTAAAATCAGGCACAGCGGTCATAGATTTCAAAACTTATGAGATAAAACAAGACACATTATTCTTCATCAATCCAGATCAGTACTTTCATTTCGATGAGAACTGTTCAGGATCAGCAATTTATTACAACAGGGATTTTTATTGTGTAGAAATCCATGATGCAGAAGTAGCCTGCGATGGCATCCTGTTTCATAACGTTTATAGAATTCCGGTTGTGGGCTTAGCAAAGGAAGATTCAATTGAAAGTATCCGTCCGATAAACACCATATTTGAACGGATTTGGATATTAGGTAATCTTGTCTCATGAAAAATGAGACAGAAAAAATGCGTGAGCTGTACGATCAGTGGCAAACGCAAGGCATAAGCAAACAGGCTTTTTGCAATCGGAATGGTTTGGGATACCATAAATTCAATTACTGGGTTAAAAAGTTCCGCCGCAAGAACTCCGCTCCCGTTGTATCGATCGGTGGGTTCAGTCAGATACCGGTTCAACAACCGGATTTAATTGAGCAAAACCAACAGGCGCTGGCGGCCATTACTTTTCCATCTGGAGCGCGTATAGAGCTGTTCGGATCTCTCGACGCTTCATTCATAAAGAAGCTCATTCTTTAATATGCTGGCTTTATCTCACAGCTGCCGGTACTTTTTATACCGGAGTCCAACCGACATGCGCTTCGGTATTTACAGCCTGGCTGGCCTTGTCCGAAATGAACTGGGCTTTGATCCGTCAAGTGGTGATGTTTTTGTTTTTCTTAGTAAACGACTTAAGCAGATCCGGCTTTTACAATGGGATCGGGACGGTTTTGCGATGTATATCAAAAAACTGGAACAAGGCACTTTTGAATGGCCAAAAGGCAAAGATATACCCATCACCAGTCAGCAGTTGACACTTCTTTTACAGGGTGTAATGCTAGATTCAGTTCGCCTTAGAAAACGCTATCAGCATGCAAATTAGGGCAATTAAACATGTAAAAAAAGCTATTAAAAGTGCCATATAACGTTGTGTAGCTAGTTTTTATATCTTATCTTCGGATTATGGAGGATACAGCGACAGACTATAAATTGCTTTATGAAAACGCACTTGCTGCGCATAAAAAAGTGGTCGCTGAGAAAGATGAACAGATCCAGGCCCTGAACTTTGAGCTTGATAAATACAAGCGGTATATATTTGGCAAGAAGAACGAGAAACTGGCCAGCTTACACACAGATATAAACCAGATCGACCTGTTTGAACTGGGAGCCGACCAGCAACAACAAGAAGAACTTTCACAGCAAGCCGCAGACGTTGTAAAGGAAAAAGCTCCCGCTAAAAAACGTGAAAAGGGAACGGGGAGAATGCTGCTCTCTGAGAACTTACGCCGTGAGATCATCATCATTGAACCTGCCGAAGACGTTACCGGCTGTACTATAATCGGAGAAGAGGTCACTGAGGTATTGGACCTTATTCCTGCTGAGTTTTTTGTGAAGCGCTATATCCGTTACAAATATACCCGTGCAAATGGTGAGGGTATCATAACCGCATCACTTCCAGACCGTGTAATTGATAAAGGTATTCCTTCCGAAGCGGTCATCGCTCAAATGGTTGTTGATCGCGCGGCGAACCGTAAATATGTATTTGGTCTTCCCCTTCACCGGCAGATTGACAAATACAGACGGTTAGGAGTAAATGTTCCCGCTTCAACTGCTTCTGACTGGATCATGAAAGGGTGGCAGCATCTGGCTCCTTTATGGGAGCTCTTAAAACTGCTGGTTCTCAACCAGAAGTATTTACAATTGGACGAGTCCCCTTTAAAAGTGCTTGATCGAGACCATAAAAATGGGATCCATCAGGGCTACATGTGGATATATAATGCTCCCTGTGATAAGCTTACGTTGTTTGATTACCGGAAAGGTCGCGACCAAAGTGGCCCTAAGCAGATGTTGGAGGGATATGCTGGTATACTTCAGGTTGATGGGTACTCGGTCTACGAAAAGCTTTTTGGCAATCATCCTGACATTCTGCTGGTCTATTGCATGGCCCATTCCCGCCGTAACCGCGGCGGCGGACCGCTTCGTTGACGCTCTTAAATATGATAAAGAAAGATCGACTTATGTGCTTGAACGCATGCAGCTACTCTAAGCTCTCGAACAACAAATGCGCCAGCAGCAACTGGATTGGGAGCAAAAAACAAAATTAAGACAGGAAAAGTCAGTTCCGGTCCTTTTGGAATTAAAGGAGTGGATGACCCAGCAGCTGCCGCTGGTAATCCCGAAAAGCCCGTTGGGTCAGGCCATTGCTTACAGCTTGCCCCGCTGGGAAGGCCTGAGTGCGTATGCGTTACACGGCCAGATTGAAATTGATAATAACCTCGCTGAGAACGTAATTAGACCCCTTGCAATTGGACGAAAATCATTTTTGTTCGCAGGCTCTCACCAAGCCGCCGAGATGACTGCTGCTATGTATTCCTTTATGGCAACATGCAAGAAAAATGGCGTTGACGAGCAAGAATGGCTCAAAGATGTCTTCGAAAGGATCCAGTCACACAAACAAAAAGACCTTTATCAACTGCTACCAAACAACTGGGAGAAGTTCCGAAATCTCGAAAATTAAGCCAGGGTTACATTTCCCAAATTAGCAAGACGTGTTTTGTCGGAGCGATACAATTGAAATGCAACGGGTAATCGAAGCAATTAAAAGTGAGTTCGAGACAGATCAGAGTTCAATGGAGGATATGCTACGGGTGTTACTCAAACAACTCATCATTAGTTCCACCCGGATATGGAAAAGAAAACATGCCGGGACGGATGAAGGCTCAAGATATGATTTTGAATTCTCGAGATACTTTAGTCAATTGGTAGAAGGCAATTATAGGAAACTTCATACGGTTTCTGAGTATGCTAATATCCTTAACATCACCCCAAAAACTTTAAACAGAAGGATTACGCACGTAAGTGAAAAAAGCTCTAACGAAGTCATCAAAGATCGCATTATACTGGAGGGGAAACGTTTGTTAGTACATACTCGATACAGTGTAAAGGAAATTGGGGATAAGCTGGGTTACGATGATACTTCCTATTTTATCAGAATGTTCTCTGCTCATGCGCAAAGTTCACCCCAGCAATTCAGGCAACTCTACCAACATAGTGAATAAAAAAAGCCGCCATTACTGGCGGCTTTTCTATCAAAACAGACACGATCATGAAAAATTCTCTGCCTTGACTGAAATTGGCCGATAATTTGTGTTGTACTAACCGGGCAATTGTCTTTTGCACATGTCACAATCCTTGAGAATTCGTCTTGGATTAAACCAGGTATTTTTGCTTTGAATTATTATCGGACCAATTACTTTTTTAAAGCTGCTTTGATCTGACCGGCTGCTTCATGAATTGAGCTGCGAACTCCGGGAACAGTTGCAAGAGGGTTAAGCAATCCCCAGTCATGGATCATACCGTTGTACCTTGTGTTGGTTGTTGGAACTCCGGCTTGATCTAGTTTACGGGCATAAGCTTCGCCTTCGTCTCTTAATACGTCATTTTCGGCAGTTTGTATCAGTGCTGGTGGCAGGCCATGTAACTCTTCAATCGTTGCGCGCAGCGGAGATGCATAGATTCGAACTTGTTCTGTATCTATCTATTATTCAATAACTTATATTTAACAGAAAAGTCTGATCACCGAATTGCTCACCACGATTTAACTGGCTGCCAATCTTGTATTAAATTTACTACATCCTTGAATAAAATCAAATTTTTAGGCCAGCAATTTAGTTCAATACAAGTGAGCTCCGCACAAATATTGCTTTAATTCTTAAATTGTTTCAACTGTATATCCCTTAATAATACGGCCAAGTACAATTACTACAATGGTCTCATCAAGGTAAAAAGGCAACAGCCTTCGATCTCCTAGTAATATCAATACAGCAACGAATAAAGAACTATTACGAGCAACGTTTTGAGTGAAGCAGGTCTTGAAGGACTGCAGGGAAGCACTGCTACCAATCAGAAAATAATTCGCCAAGTTATTCAGATTTGCGACATCCGTTACACTCCATTGTTGTGCAGGAGTAGAGGGAACACGATTATTACATTTTACTGCATTGGAATTGCTACAATAAAGAAGACAATTGTTAAGCCGCAGTTTTCTGCATATTTAAAAGTTCTTCAAATTCTTTTGGTGACATGTATTTGAGGGCAGAAGGTAGCCTTTGTTTATTATACCGCAGCGGCGGCCGCCAGGTTTCAATAGATTCGAAGACGACTACCGCTGCTTGTTGCTTATTGATAAACTTATTTTGATAAACACATTCTGCTTTTAAAGTTTTAAAAAATCTCTACAACCGCATTATCCCAACAATTGCCTTTAAGACCGCCAGGGCGGCACCGATGAAACAAATGCTCTCTTTACAAGCAGCTACTTCTAATTTGCCACTTGAATAAATATTGCTAACATAGCCCTAAACCAACAGCATCTCGGGATAATAACTGGATGAACCAGTTTTATAATACGCCGCATTGAGCGGCTCTAAATTGATCTTACTGATTACCTCACTGACCAAACGGCAAGCATGGTCTTTGGGATCAACTGTCTAAACTTGGGGCTAAGAGCATCAACTGCTGTTGATGATAAGGTATGAAAGCAGGTTGCCTGTTACCCATTTTTCTTATTTGCTTATACCTAAAGATAATCAATTCCGAAAGAAGAAACAAACCAATAAATGCAAAAAAAGACTATCCTTTTGAGTTTGTATGTTTGAAAAGAAAAGCTTCGGATTAAGTTTCACAGTAACTTTAAGTTGACAGAAGTGATAACAAAAACCCGAAGCTCATGGAAACTAATTTAAGGAATTTTAGTGGAGAATCCATTTATGTGGGGATCGATTCTCATTTGAAGAGTTGGAAGGTAACGGTGATGTCCGATGAAATGGAACTGCGTAACTTTACCCAAGAGCCAGACAGTAAAAAGCTTTCTTTGTTTTTACAAAGAAATTATCCCGGTGCAAATTTCAAATGTGTCTACGAAGCAGGATTTGCAGGTTTCAACGCCCAAAGAGAACTAAGTTCTCAGGGGATCAACTGTATGGTTATCCACCCCGCCGACGTGCCAACCACGGACAAGGAAAAACGCCAAAAGAGTGATAGAATTGATAGTAGGAAACTTGTCAGAGGTTTAAAGAACAGAGATTTTAGGCCTCTATACGTGCCCGATTTACAGCAGCAACAGGACAGGTCACTACTGAGAACTTACGACAAAATTATCCGTGATGCGACCCGTGTGAAGAACCGGATAAAGTTTTTTCTGATGTTCTTCGGCCTGAGTATCCCTGGTGAGTTCCAGGGAAAGAACTGGACAAAGGAATTTATTAATTGGCTGGAAAAGCTTAACCCTGGTGGCTAGGGTAATTTAAGCCTTCGGGTACTTTTGGACGAATACCAAATGCTGTCTATCCAGACACTTTTATTACGCAAACAAATTAAAGAATTATCACAACAAGCGAGATATAAAGAGAATCCTGAATTGTTAAAGAGCATTCCAGGGATTGGTACTTTGACCTCCATGATCCTTTTGACAGAGATCGGGGATGTTAACCGTTTCGCTGGTCTAAATGAGTTGTCTGCATATTTTGGCCTGATCCCTAACTGCCATGATAGCGGCGAAATAAAACGGGTGGGACGCAATACCAAGAGAGGAAATGAGTATCTGAAATATATCCTTGTCGAGGTTTCGTGGATGTCCATCAGGTATGATTCGTCTCTGCTTCTGACTTACAAATCCGCTGTCAGAAAGATGGATAGCAATAAAGCAATCATCAAAGTTGCGCGAAAGCTGCTCAACCGGGTCAGATTCGTACTTAAAAACAAAAAGCCATATCAAGTAAATATGGCCTGACACAAGCATAGTCTATTAAACCATTATGCGGGTCAACGCTTGGGGCTGTCTGTGACGCTATCATGTAAGCTGTTCACTATTTTGAGTTTGCGTCCCGCATTTATATAGCATAATAACAAAACTGTGACTCTTTATAAAAAGATGTTCACTAAGAGAAGTGTGGTTTATAGAATTTAAGTGGTCCCGTTAAAATGAGATAACCTTTCAGGTTAACACATTTCAACGGGAGGTTATTAAATATTGCCAAAATTCGAGAAAGTGGTATCAAATTTAATCTCAGACTTGTTTTTCAACATAGAAGACAGCCCTTCTGTGATCCCGCTGGGATCACATGTGGTACACATTAGCAACGCATTATCAGGTACTTCAAACTCAAGCAGGTGACTGAATTGGTGACCGATTGGAATGACTTAGTTCGATCAGATTTGATTCACCCTCCATAGCAAATATACATATTTTCTTTTGAGAACCCACACAGATTGCTACGTACAAGTTACTGTTTCAAGCTTTAAGTTTATAGTCAACAAAATGGTAATTTAGCACCAGAAACGGGGCAGTTTGCCTTAACATAATTAACATAAGCGCTTAGCGTTCCTTGCCGAAAGATCTTTAAAATTAAGTTACTAGAAAGCACATAATACTCGCTTCAACAGGCTTTTACTTACACAATATAACAATTTAGCTAACCATAATACCACGATATACAATTAGATAGATAATTAGATAGATAATTACGGTCAATCCGCGTAAATAAATTTATTGGCGTTGCTACATTTGTTTGGAGGCAGAAATAGGCAGATTTAATTTTTAAACTAAATTTGACTATGAGAAAACGACGAGTGTTTGACGAATCTTTCAAAAAGATGGCAGTGGAACTTTCAGAAGCTAAAGGTTCGGTAAGTGCAGCAGCAGCTGAGCTCGGGCTAGATGCGGGGCGTATCAGTAAATGGCGCGCTAGTTTTAATAAACCTGATTTTCGAGAAAAAGTTGACGGTTTGACAGAGGAACAAAAACGTATCCGGCAATTAGAAAGAGAGCTCCGAGAAGTGAAACTTGAGCACGAAATCTTAAAAAAGGCGGTACGCATCTTTTCCAGGGGCGAACGGAACGGTTCCGATTTATAAAAGCTAATCAAGGAATTTATCCGGTGGCAAAGATGTGTAAAGTGCTCAACGAAAGTGTGAGTAGCTATTATCATTGGTTAAAAGATCCAATTGGTAAACGTCAACAGGGACACCAAGAATTATCTCTTCATATCCGTGAAGTTTATGAAGAAAACAAAGGATGCTACGGTAGTCCGCGCGTTACAGCGGAATTGCAGGCAAAAGGTTTCCAGATATCACGCCCACGAGTAGCCAGAGTAATGAGAAAAATTGGTCTGAAAAGTATTGTCCGGAAGAAATATCGCATAAAAACTACTGATAGTAACCATGCTTGTCAAGTGTCTGAAAATTATCTTAATAGAGATTTTACAGCAGAGAACCTTGGTGAAAAATGGGTATCAGATCTAACGTATATCAAGACTGGAGAAGGCTGGGTTTATCTCACAGCAATACTAGATCTTGCAAATCGTAAAGTAGTGGGTTGGGCACTGAGTGACACAATGAAAGCGGAAGACACGAGCGTAGCTGCTTTGAAAATGGCTTTTAAGAATTACCCAGTAAAAAAGCCGATGTTGTTCCATTCAGACAGGGGAATTCAATACGCGTGCAACGAGTTCCGTAAGCAGCTGATTGGTTTACCTATCACCCAGAGTATGAGTCGAAGAGGTGACTGCTGGGATAATGCACCAGCTGAGAGTTTTTTCAAGACGCTGAAAACAGAAATGGTTTATCATAAAGAATTTAAAAGTAAACAAGAGGCAAAATTGGCAATTTTTGAATTTATTGAGGTGTGGTACAACAGAAAGAGAAGACACTCATCTCTAGGATATTTGAGTCCTCTGGCTTTCGAAGAAAAGCTGCTAAACGAAAAAAATGTAGCTTAACGTCCCAAATCGATGAAGTAGAATCAAACCTTATCTCTAACTGGGATGCTATGGCACCCCAGTTAGAGATAAGGTCCAAGGGGTTTGGGGAATGGAAGAGTCCCCATATTAGATAAAATCTTTTGCCTAATAAATTCCTCCAATAAAAGGTTGCAATTCCATTATCGGTTTTCGAAGACACTTATAGCGTCCCCTTTAACAACCTTACCGGCCCCAATAAACCGGCTGGCAAAACCTGCCATTTGTCCTGAATTTTAATATTGGTTTTGGTAAAACGTTTTTCCTGCGGCACGCCACGGTCGCCGACCAAACGATTTCGCCAGGTATTGACCACTTCTACTTTCAGATCATTATTTTTTTCTTTTAAAATACCCGAAACAGAAACGCGGAGCGGAGGAGCCCAAAGAATTCCCAGATCTTTGCCATTTAAAATTACCTTGGTGATTCCGATGTCTTTTACAACTCCCAAATCCAGATAAGCATTGCCAGCGACTAACTTTGCATCTGCATCAAAGGATTTGCTGTACACTGCCTTTCCCGAATAGAATCTGATGCCATCTTCATTGCGGTCCGACCAGCTGGTTAATTCGTTGAAAACTACCTTTGCCGGCGCACCCCATTTCGGATCAAATGCCACTTCCCAGGATCCGTGTAATGTCGTTTCGGTTTCAAAAAGTACATCATTTGATGTTGCTTCTCCCCTTTTATCTTTTGCGATTTCATCTTTAAAAACAACAAAAATAGAACCATAAGGATCAAATTCCAGCGGAATGTAGGTTTTCCCGTCTTGCTGGTAAAATGATGCGGCTGATTTGGTCTCACCGGTTACCGCGTTCCAGAGCTCGGGCTGTTTGCCTGTAATCCTGAATGCTGCCGTGATTTTGGATGCATTCCTGTTTTGGCTGCTTAGGAAGTAAAAATCCTTTTCTCCGTCTGTTCTGTGGATATAGTCATAAGTGCTGCCTGATTCCTTTTTTATAATTTCCATGTCAAAATCAACCCAATCTGATCGTAAAAACTCCGATGCTGTTTTCCCCCAGACAACACGCCCGGAACCCACTTTGCGTACTCCGGAAATTTCAGTGCTGCTTCCCCATAATTCATCGGCTGCTTTTTTGAGTATTTGCTCACTTGCAGGATATTTTACCAGGCTGGCCGTTGTTGTTGGTTTTAAGCCAATCACGGTTGCACCAGCTTTTACCAAATCCTGAATCTTTTGCATTGCTGCCAGCGAAAGTGTTTTATGATCCGGCAGTGAAAGCACCCGGTAAGAAACACCATGCGGCAATACCAGCACACCGTTTTTTACTTCCAAAGCCAGCAGACGGTCTTCGTTGATCAGATCATAATCAAAACCGGGCAGGGCTTTGGCAGGATCATCCTCTTTGTATCTTCCCAAATTCGGAGCATGGTCCCCATAATAATACAGCACATCGGCTACCGAAGTGCCATTCTGGTGTATATAATGGCAGCGGGTCAGATATTGAATAAAGGCAATCGACTCATCCCACCAGGTAACATTGGTATTAAAATGCGTTCCGGCAAAATATTCCTGACCGGGCAATCCCATGGCTTTTGGCGAGGAAGTAAATGTATGCAGGTAAACCAGGTTCAATCCGGCGCAAAATTCATGATCAGCGCTCGGTTTCATATCGGCCCACATGACGTCATTCCAATGCGGACCTACCGTAGTAAAGGATTCTGCACCTACGAGTTTTTTATTGTAAATCTTGGCTGCACTTGCGGCCTGTTTGACAAAAAAACGGTCGACGGGTCTTGCCCTATGCGGCGATGGAGACCAGAATTCGCTCATCATAATATCGCTGTATCCATAATTTTTCAAGCCGTCGAACGGACCAGCATGCGGCCCGGCGGATTCCGGCTGAATACCGATATTAAATTCACGTGCCCTTTTGGAGAACGTGCCATAATGCTTTTCTGCGATCAGATCGCCCAGCGTTTTTCTCAAATCAGATAGAAAACGGTTGCTCACGTCACGGTTTTCAATGATTTTTCCTGCCAAAACAGGCAGATAAGGAATCGGATCGTAACCACGGTGTTTGATAAATTCCTTTTCAAAACCTTCCGTCCAGTTGATTCCTCCAGCTTCAAAACTGTCGGTCTGCAAATATTTTAACGTTTTTCCCGCCATCGGCCCAATTGCTTTAAGCAAAGGTTCTACGTTGGTATCCCAGTAACGGTTGAAATTCTTTTCACTCAAATAGTCAATGACATGCCCCTGCCACTCCCCGCTTGATGTTGAAACTTCTGCATCGGTGGGCGTATACCCGATCCGCAGAATTGTCCATTCTCCAACAGGTGCTTTCCAGTTGAGTTTACCATTTTTGAAGTATTTTGTGATATTGATCACCTGCTTTAGAGTCGCATCTTCTTCTTCGTTTACATTGGCAATATCGGTCAGCAAAGAGCGCGTATCCGGAGCCGAGCCGCCCACTTCTTTTTTGGCCGCTTTGTTTTCAAAATTCGATATGGGAGCTCGATTGGGGAATGATTTAAATGGAATTGCCAGTATGGCTATATCCCGATAATAATTAAATCTTGATTTTGGCGACGGCAGTTCGGCCTGGACATTCGATGATCCCTTAACCTGAATTTGTGAAAAAACAACCTGTTTGGCGGTTTCGGCAGGCGTAATATCCGGCCCGCCTAAATTCCAGCCGCTTTGAATGCTTAAGGACATCACCAACCCGAGCCGGTCAGCTTCCTTTATTGCGTGCACATACAGCTCGGTCCAGGCGGGTGATCCAAACATCGGCCCTTGCGGAACAGGACCGTTCCCAGCCTGGTCGGCTCCGTTGGCATCAAAAATACACGCACCGCTAAATCCCTTCGCCTTCATTTCCTGAAGATCTCTTGTAATGGTTTCTTTATCAATGTTTCCATTAAGCCACCACCACCAGCAGCGAATTCCGTATTCAGAAGGAGGATTTTTAAATACAGCACTTTCTATCATGGCTGTACTTTTTTGCGCAAATATTTGGCTTGACAAAAGCAAAAAGCATACAAAAAACGGCAAACGACTCAATAAGCTAAACATTTTAATGGGATTTCTATCCGGCTTAATTCAACCTATACGCGATGGCGAATTTGAGAAACAGCCGAAACAATGAGAATTTATATAAAAGCAATGCTATTTCTTACGCGCCTTAACCAACACGGTTTCCAGTAAAATACTTTTTCCACCCTGACGCTTGCTTTCATCTGCCGCTTCCATGAACGTGAAGATTTCAATTGTCTCTTCGGGCGTAACCGGCATTGCTCCTGATTTAAAATAGTCTATAATTTTTACCAGCAAAGGCTCATATCCTCCGTATGGCCCAAGCACCAAGTTGCCGTCGGTTGTAAAAACAGTTCCGCCATAGTTATTTTTCCCTGACCTGGTTCCCCTGACGGTGCCAATGCGGCCATCTTCCCAAACTCCGACAATAATGTCCGTGTCTTTCGTGGTGACTCTGCTTACGCTTTTACAGCCCATTCCCATCACCGTGTATAACGCTTCAACGCCATGAATCCCATACCAGTAGAAATCTACATGATGCTTTTCATAAGGTGCCGGGCTGAATGTGTCGGCGCCCACCACCTTACTTTTGTCTATGCTTTCAATGCCTTTGATGTAGCGTAATGAGGAAGCTGAAAAAATCGGCAAACTATATTTTTTTGCGGCATCATATATAGCCATTGCATCTGAAAGCGAAGCGGCGACAGGCTTGTCGATAAACATTCTTTTTCCGGCTTTCAATACTTCCGTTGCCTGTTCCAAATGAAGCGTACCATCATTTGTTTCCAACAAAATCACATCCACTTTGGTCAGTAGTTCTTTTATGGAACCCGTTATTTCCACACCCAGCTTTTTCACTTCTTCAATGTATTCGGGAATGCGTTTTGCGCTGGATTCAATATCCTTGCTTCCGTACGGATATGCAGCCGTGATGCGATAGCCGCCATATTCGGGCTTCGGCTCAGCTGCATTGAGTGCCTTTGTGAAAGCAATGCTGTGAGAGGTGTCCAGGCCGATCATGCCAACTCTTTTACCTTCCTGTATTGCGGCTTTTACTGGCATTATATCCAGCAAACTAAGGCTTACCCCTGAAATTGCAGTGGACTGAATAAATTTTCTACGGCTTATGAAATTCATTTTTATCGTTTTTGGGAATAATCAGAAATTACTTGAATGCAACTTGCGCTAACATTAAATTTTTTGGTGTAAAATTTCCTTTTTGACAATAGCTGTCAGGGAATTTGCTCTATTTCTTTCGTCAAGATGTCGCTGGCTACTCCATTTTTTTCAAAAGCATGCATAATGGCATAGATAGCTCCGTTCCAACCCTGATTAATTTTACCCGGCTTGCCGCTTACTGTATTAAGATGCTCATAATAAGCCCCTTCTCTTTTGAAATCAATAGTACCTCTCCAAATCAACAATTCAGCAGCTCCGGGTATATGCCGTACGTAAGCATTGATTAAAAACAACATGTCGTACAAATAATACGAACCGCCATTGGCGTAATCCCCGACAGGTATTTTGGCATGCGGGGAAACGAAACCAGGTATGTCAAACTTTTCAGAGGGCACATAACTGCCATCCGGCATGCATACAATCTTAAATCCGTGATCTGTTTTGGCTACTGAAGACACTTTCATGAAATGGCTGGCGACTTGTTCTTTTTCCAAAAGCGGAGAATTAAAAAGAAGCATATGCAGCAAATCCCCGATTGTAGCATCTACGGCAACAATATCTTTTTTCTGTTCGCTGATCGGGAAATAGCCGCCTTCCTTATAAAAAATATTACGGTAGGCTGCAGCAGCATCCTGCCATTTGACCGAAGGCCTAAGACCTAGTTCACTGGCAGCGTGCAGCGCAACAGCCAACAGTCCCTGATTGTAAGATATCACGTCATCATCTTCAAACATACACAGGTCAAACCAGCTCTTGAAATTCTTTCTGTTTTCAGGGTCATCGCTTGAAATGGCCTTGTAGCGTGCACCAGACACCCGTTTTTCAATATATTCAAGATTTTTACGGGCTGCGTTTAAATCCGGTGTACCGCCTTTTTTCTTTAGTCGGTATGCCCAAATCAAAACGATTAGCTGCCTCTCCGCACCGGTGGGCATACTCTGCGCTTCGTGCAGATAACTTTGCTGCTCCATTTCAGGTGAAAGAACCATTGTCTGCCAGAAAGAATCCCGGGTGTATTGCTTATTGCAATAATCAATGCCGGCAACAACCCAATATTTGCTGTTTGCAATCTCGTTTGTTCGGTAAAGCATATAGTTGGATGCAAAAGCGGTAGCACCAAATTTGGTACTGATACTTCCCCACCTTTCCGAGATTGCTTTGAATATATCCTGGCGCATTGCGGACAAGCTCCCGGTTTTGCTGCGCATGATCAGTCCGTTAAATTCAATTTGTTTTCCTTGCGCTACAATTGGATAAAATGATTTGACAATGACGGATTTGTCTACCTTATTACCAGGCGTTTGCCCGTTATCTCCGCCGCCGATATACATCTTGCGCTGATCAGGATTAAAATATTGCGTAGTAAAATTGTTGTAGAAGGCAGGCGCATCACTTATAGCAGCGAAGGTTGAATCTCCGGAATTTACAGCGATCATCGGGATGCTCTGCCTGGGCAAAGATCTGAAAAAATAGTTAGTCGGGTCATGAACACTTTGACGGTATATTTCCTGATTTAGAACAGGTCCGTTAAAATTCATTGCCGTTCCTTTTTTATATTCGAATTCCAGGGCAAGAAACAAACTGTCTGTTGATGTAGAGCTGGCTTTCACTTCATAATACAGATAATCGCCTTTGGGTTGTAAAATAATTTGAAATTGAAAACTGTCAATATTTTTGTTTAGGATCGTTTTCTCAACAGGCCAGTCGGATAGGCTTGCAATGGTTATGGATTTGTTAGCCTGAATTGCTTTAAAGTGATACACAACCTGAGCGCAATTATCATGGCTTGTAAAAGCAAAAGAAAGTAAGACTACGATTGTTAGAAGTTTTCTTGGAAGCATTTTAATATTAATTAATCATAACCTGCCTAATAGCCGTACACTTCGTGCAAAATCTTTGCTTCTTGAAGTGTACAGTTTTCGGAACCGACATAGCCGGTCCCGAAAAAAGAATCTGTAAAACGTTTAAACAAATCAGTTATAACCCGGATTTTGCGCCATTTTTACCGCAGAATTTAACTGGATTGCATCAAGAGGAATAGGTAAAAGAACATTAAAATCCTTCATGGTTGGTCCGGTTTGAGGATTGTATTTAACCGTTCTGTCAAAAAGTTTCCCCACCCGGTTTAACGTAATTCTTCTTTCCTCTTCCAGGAATAATTCCCTTGCGCGCTCGTCAAGTATATAATCCATCGTCACTGCTGCCGCTGTCACTGGTTCAGCCTTTGAACGGCTTCTCAATTTATTGATATCATCAGCCGCCAATTGCAAATCCCCTTTTTTCATGTACGCTTCTGCTCTCAGCAAATAGGTTTCCGCCAGACGCATTTTATAAAAATCGGTGTAAGTTCTTCCGGTGGTTAATCCCGCTTCGTAAACGCCTTCCATTTTTCGCCACTGAGGTACCAGATACGAAATAGTATCAATGGGCACTTTATCATTGGGACTGTAAGAAATGGTTTTCCCAAACCATTTTGAAGCCGGATTGTTTCCTGTGTAAACCCTTAGAATGTTATATTTGGAATTTCGGATATCATTTTTATCTTTCCAGATCGTGTAACGCATGAAGCTTGTGGTAGCACACCAGCCAACACCTCTGCCAACCGTATCAATCACAACCATCGGATTGGGATTGGTTACACCTTCTGTAGGCTGAGGATCTGCAATGCTGAAATAATTAGCGCCCCAGCACCTAAGCATGTGGTTGCCTCTTGCTCCATAATCACTTCCTCCGCCGGTGGTAATGTATTCATATTGAAGCGCCCATATTGTTTCTAAGTTCGCAGCCAGATTGACGTTTTTGAACCGGAAAAGATCCCGGAACACATCCGATGCCTCATTGGCATAGTTACCAAACCGCTGTGTCATAAGCGAATATCCACCACTAATAACTTTGGTTGCACTGGCAATGGCTGACTCGTTATCGCCCAACTGAAGATAAACTGCGGTTAAAAGATGGTTTGCCGCTCCCTTGGTGATTCTTCCCGGCGCTGCTTCGGCACCTCTGGCGGGAAGCCATTGTGCTGCAAACTCCAAATCCAACTTTACACTTTGCAAAACCTCGATTTTGGGCGTCCTGACAAAATCATATTTAGGAGCCGAATAGAATTCTGTAACAAGCGGAACATCTCCAAACAGGTTCACCAGGCTGTAATGCGCATATGCCCTGAAAAACTTTGCCTCAGCAATAGCAGCGTTTTTTTTAGCTTCGGAGGAGAACATACCGGCGTTCTCCTCCGCTTTTTGAATGATCAGATTTGCTTTTGGCAAGAAACCTGTGTAGTACGTATTCCAGAAAAACGACGGGATCGCGTGCTGCGAATTCATCTGAGTGTAGTCGTAAACAGACTGGTCGGCCAGGTAGCTTCCGAGGCGTCCCTCATCAGTACCCACAATTTTCATGTAGTAATAAGGATTGTCGTTACCCGATATTTCGTCACGTGCCACCTTGTGCAATGCCGCTATGGCAGCATCGAATGCACTGGCGGAACTAAATGCATTTTCAGGACTAAGTTTATCCACAGGCACTTCATCAAGAGCACTTTCACTGCATGATGAGAATAAAAGGGTTGCTATCAAAAGGAATGATAGCAGTATATATCTGATTTTCATGATTCCTGATTAAAAAGTAAGATTTAGACCTGCAACAAAAGTTCTGATGATCGGATAACCTCCACGAACCTGAGATTGGGTGTAAGCATTTAAGGTAGTTGTCATCGCCTCAGGATCCCATCCTGACCATGGGGTAAACATGAAAGGATTTTTCGAACTGACATATAAATTCAGACGGTCGACCGAGATTTTTTGAAGAAGAGATTTTGGGAGCTGATAGCTTAAAGTAATGTCCTGAATCCTGATGTAATTGGTTTTTTCATAAAATCTCAATCCACTTAGTCCACTTGAATATGTCAATGAAGGACGTTTGGCGTTACGGTTGTCAGGCGTCCACCAGCCACCATCAATGTCAATCATATTGACCGCCGGATTGGTGCCGATTTCCATATAAATTGGATTGATCAGCTGATTTTCGGAAATTGATCCTTGTGCGGTGTTAACAAAAGCGGATAAAGTAAAGTCCTTGTAACGGAACTCATTACGCAAACCCGCCCGCCATTTCGGTTCTGTCTGTCCAAGAATTTTGCGATCGCTCGCATCAATGACACCATTTCCGTCCTGATCGACAACGCGCATGTCCCCAGCCTTGAAACCAGTAGGAATTTCATCGCCAATCTGCCACACTCCGTTAAATTCGTAATTATAAACCGAAGTAATATTTTTGCCAATAAACAAATTGCTCGTTGGTATATCCGTTTTATCACGCAGACTCAGGATTTTATTTTTATTATAAGAAAAATTGCCATTCACTGTCCATCCAAAATCGGCCGACCTGATCACATTGTAAGCAAGTGTAACTTCCACGCCCCGGTTACTCATTGAGGCAAGGTTAGAATTGATCACAGTAAAACCATTGGAAGGTGCCAGCAATTGCTGATAAAGCAGATCTGAGGTTTTCCGGTCATAATAATCCAGCGTTAATGACACTTTATTTTTCAGAAGTGTCATATCAATTCCCAGATCCAGCTGCTTGGTTGATTCCCAATGCAGATCCGAATTGGGCATTGTTGAAGGATAAATCGTAACCGTTGGCACGCCGCCATCGCCAAACACATAGTTTGATGTCAGGATCTGAGACAAAGTAGCATACGGACTCACACCCTGATTTCCAATTTTTCCATAAGATGCTCTTGCTTTAAGGAAGTCAAGCCAAGGAACGTTTTTTAGAAATTTCTCTTCTGATGCTACCCAGGCCAAAGCAGCCGAGGGAAAATTTCCATATTTTTCATTTGCTCCAAAGGCTGAATAACCATCTCTTCTGATGGTAGCAGTTACCAGATACTTGGCCAGATAACCGTAATTCATCCGGAACATGGCACCCTGATTTACAAATTTGTTTGTAATGTCCGTGTTGGTCTGCGTTGCACCTAAGCTTAGCTGGTTGAAACCCAATGCCATGTTAAAGAAATTGGAAGCCGTTGAAGTATTGTTGGTACGGTTGTCGTTTTGTTTGGTAACCACCGCAGTAAGCGCGAGCGAATGCTCCCCGTTTGCCCCAAGCTGAACTTTGTAATCAAGCTGGTTTTCTACAAGCTGCGTATTGAGATCACTTCTTAACCGGCTGCCGGTTGCATTAGCTGAACTTGGCTTGGAGTTTGCCGGAAAAAACGGATCCAGAATTCCCAGCGGATAAGTAAAATTTTCAACTTTTGCGTAGCTTAATGTTGAGCCGTAGCGAATATTATAAGTTAAGCCCTTAATGAATGGTATTTCAACTTTGGCATATACAACTCCGTTGAAAGACGTTGAAATACTCGAGTTAGGATTTAAGGCATAAACCAGCGGATTAGAAATAGTCGTGTAAGGATATGCAGGAAAAGTAGCAAGTGAGCCATCTTCATTATATATTTTGCCCCATGGGCTCATCCATTGCGCATAAAAGGTATTGGCTGGTGTGCCTGAATTATTTCTTCTGCTAAAAGCGCTGTTTAAACCCACAGTAAGCCATTTATTCAGATTAGCTTCCAGGTTTGCCCTTAAATTAATCCTTTTAAAATTGTCATTAACCACAACGCCCTTTTGCTTTGTTAAAGCACCTGACATGTAATAATTCAGTTTATCGGTTTTCTGGGCAACGCTTAATTCAATATTTTGAGAAGGCGCATCCTGCTTGATAATATCCTGATTATTAATTGATTTTCCGGCAAGGTATTGCTCCGCTTCATAGGACGACAGATAACTGGAAATATTACTCATCGAATATTTTGAAGGAGTCCAAACACCACCGGTTTTGTAACTTTCGTCATTCAGACGTTTGTAGTCAAGCAATTTTTCAAGATACCTTTCCGGTGTTAGCAATTTGACCTCATTGATGTAGTCAGAGACGCCATAATAAGACGAGAAACTAAATTTTGGTTTATCTGATGCTCCTCTTTTTGTAGTGATCAGGATTACGCCGCTTGCTGCCCGAGACCCATAAATAGCCAGTGCGCTTGCATCTTTTAACACTTCCAGGCTTCCGATATCGCTGGGAGAAATATCAGAAAGATTTCCAGAGAAAATAATTCCGTCAAGTACAATTAAAGGCTGCTGCAAAGTAGAAATGGAGGCTATACCACGCAAATACATGCTTCCTGAATCACCAGGGCGCTGTCCGGGCGTAACACTAAGCCCGGCAACGCTTCCGCTCAATGCCTGCGTAATGTTGGTATTAGGCACATCTTCCACCTTTTTAAAATCTACTGACGCAATGGATCCTGTAAGTGTAGCGCGCGTTTGACTGCCATAACCTACTACAACTACCTCCTGCAAAGCTTTGATATCCACATGAAGAACGATGTTTAATTTTGTTTGCTTGCCAACCCGAATTTCCTGGGAAACATAACCTACAAAAGAGAAAACCAATACCGCATTTTCATCGGCAAATTCAAGGTTGAATTTGCCCGATTCGTCGGTGGTAGTTCCTGCCTGGCTGCCTTTTAACAAAACGGTTACGCCCGGCAATGCCTCTCCTTTATCGTCAGCAACGGTTCCCGAAATCCTGAAAAGCAGGGATGGCTCCGGGTCCGCCGGTTCTTCTCTTATTGGAATTACGGTTGTATCTTTCACCTGCCTTTTAACGACGATGATGTTGTCAACAATTGAGTAAACAAGTGACTGGTCTTTCACAACCTGATCCATGATCTCACTGACCGTGGTGTTCTTCAAATCTACTGTCACTTTGCGCGTTTTTCTGATGATCTTATTATCATAAAAAAACTTATATCCGCTCTGCTGTTCTATGCTACGGAAAACGGTTGAAAGCGGCACATTTTGCATGGACAATGCCAGCTTCTGGGAATACCCGGAAGCCGAAACGTGAAGACAGGCAATCGTAAGTAGAAAAAACGTTAATTTCATCACAAAAATTATTCTGAAAAAGAAACGATTTCGAGTATACGTATCTTTCCCATGTAAAAATATTTGCATACTTTTGGGTGGTTTGGGTTAATAACTGTTTTACAAAGCAATGTTGTTTTTCCGCGTTATGCGGATCAATAAACTACTATCCCAATCTGTTGCCGCTTTGGGTCGCATCCGAAGCGGCTTTTTTATGGATAAGTAGAAAAATACTCTTCTCCTTTATCTCTCCATAGGCAAAGCTTAATCGTTAATAATGATTTTTTTTCCTTCAATCCTGAAATGCACGCCGCCAAGTTCCAGTACTTTCAGAACTTTTGTCAGATTAGCACTCCTTTCGATTTGCCCTACAAACTCGTAATCTTTGACCGGACCTTCATAAACGACTTCCACATCATACCAGCGGGATATTTGTCGCATTAATTCCTGTAGACTGATATTGTCAAATTTAAAATAACCGTTCTTCCAGGAGATTACGTTTTCAGTATCGACCTCTTGAATACTGATTTTACTTGCTTGCAGATCAGTACTCTGGCTCAACTGTGCCTGCTGACCTGGTTTTAAAATTGCTTCAACATTTTTACTGCCTGACAGTTTCACTTTCACACTTCCTTCCAACAAAGTTGTTTTTACAAATTCCTCATCCTCATAGCCATTGACATTAAAATGGGTTCCCAGCACCTGTACCTGCTGATTTTCAGTGTCAACAAAAAAAGATTTACCGTCTTGTTTTTTTACCTCAAAATAGGCTTCTCCATTCAAACTGACATGCCGTTCTGGTGACGTAAAACGCGTAGGATAATGAAGTGACGAAGCCGCGTTAAGCCATACTTCTGTACCGTCTGGCAAGATAACCCGATATTGGCCGCCATTTGGAGTCTTAATTTCATTGTAAGTAACTGGCTCATTTTCAGAATGATTACTAACCGTTTGGTATACTAATTGTCCGTCAGAAGTTTTTCTTACAATAATTCCGGATTGTTTTGCAAGTTCTCCATTGCCCGCATCATCCAGATTTATTACCGATCCGTCGGCCAGTGTAAGTGTTGCACGACTGCCTCCGGGAGAGATAATTTTGTTAGTACTTATCTCACTCTTTTTATGGAAAGTAAGTTTTGTATAAAGATAAAAAACAAGAAAAGTTGCTGCCAGAACAACACAGGCAACTCTGAGATAAGCAGACCAGTGAAGGATACTTTTAGCCGGACTATGCATTTGTGCTTTCAAGCGTTCCAAAGAAGATTCTGCGTCGTAAGCCTGCATTTTTACCATCATACTGTTGCGATAATCCGCATCCAGTAAATCGGTATAAAGTTTTTCATTGCCCGGCAATTCTGCCCTCCATTGCAATAATTCCTGCTCTTCCGTATCAGAAAGAGTTCCATTAATTTGCCTTGAAATCAAATGAATGATCCGGTCTGCCCTAAGTATTTCTTGTCCCGCCATATTTTTGCTGTACCTGACTGCAAAACGACATGAGGTTTAATTAGTACCAACTGAGATGAAAAAATATTTAATATTTTTTAAAACAAACAGACTGCATTAGTAAAAAATGCCAAAGATTGTTAAAGCCAGCAGCGCATCGTCCGATAATTTCTCGCGTAGTAACTGTAAACCGCGACCTTTATGGTTTTTGACCGTTTGCTGTGAAAGGCCAAGCTGTAACGCAATCTCATCGTTACTGAAACCGTCGATATAACCCAGCGTGATTACCTTGTGGCATTGAGAAGGCAGATCATTAATGGCTCTGTATATTTCCGCAATGACTTCGATCCGTATCATTTCCTGCAAGCAAGAATCTTCGCTGTCGTCAGGCAAAGCAGCGGAATTGAATTGCCTTTCTTCTTCCCTTTTAGATGTTTTAAGCAAATCCAGGCAGGCATTTTTGGTAGCACGGTAAAAGTAGGCACGTAAATGTCCATGGTCCTGAAATTGCTGGCGCTTGTTCCACAATTTGAGAAACTGGTTTTCAACAATATCCTCGGACGCAAACCTTCCCACATAACTTTCTGCAAACACACACAAGGGAGCGAAATAACTCCTGTATATGGCTTCAAAAGTTTCCTGATCGCCCATATTGACGGATACGGAGGTGTTATTTTGGTCAGTTGCCATTATAAAATAGTCAAATTAGCCGAAGAATTACATGTAACGCTTTGCTTTCTAAAAACAACGTTAACGTTACCGTTCTTCGAATCTAAGTTAAGTATATTTTATAAAATTATTACATTTTGAGAAAGATGAATCACATAATCTTAATACGCCAGATGGTTTAATGAACAAAGAATAAGCGAATGTGTTTTAATTTTGTCCAAGTATCAGTTGCTGCAGTGATAAGCGTCAGGTTTTTCTTTAACCATAGAAATTATCTTTGATACATAAAAAAAGCTATAATCTGGCAACAGAAAACCAAGTGATTAATCTCAATATTTTTAAATGATGAAAACAGGAAAAGTAATTTTAAGCGTCGCACTTGCTGTCGCGGCTGGTGTAGCGATCGGCGTTTTGTTTGCGCCAGAAAAAGGCAGCAGGACCAGAAGAAAGATTCGCGAGCAAGGTGAAGATTATCTCCAGGATCTGGAAGACCTGAAAAACGAATATGAAAGGTCAATATCCAACTTTAAAAGTAAAGTAGATTCCTTATATCATGAAGTCGAAAACAAAATAACCGGGCGACCTGTTAATTCCCCAAAAAGCCAACAGTCTCAAGTAATTGATTAAAATATTTCATTATTAACTTCATTAAAAACCAATAATATGAACGCACATATCACTTCGTTTTTCAAACATGTCAGATCTGTCTCTCAGTGGTACAGGTCTGACCCTAAAAAAATAAATGCACCAGATCCCTCTGCCGGATTTGATGCATTTATGACAAAAGTTAAAAACAATTCCCGAAGGATCAAATGAATATTAATATCGAAATCAGGTGAAATTATGACGTTCAAAGCAGCCAATGACCTAATCGCAATTGTTATGCCTATGCATTTTATGAAGGCCGAAATAATTTTTATCAGTCAGGCGTCCAATTCACAGGAAATTCATGTTCCCATCATGCCCTGTGGCAGACCACGTTATGAGGTTTCGTGTAGAAATTATCAAGATCAAGGATTGGATAACATACCAGTTGTCCTGGGCCGTGATAAGTGATATCACCGCCACGGTTTATAGGATAAAAAACGGCTCTTTTTTTCTTTAATCCCTGATTATCCAGCAATAAGTGATTCGCGCTGCCAGTTCTACCCAGGGTGAAGACGTGAGAATGCTCGCAAAAAATCAAATAATTAGGCGTTTCAACCGGAATAGCTTTTATGGAAAGGTCGCCTGGTGCGACAGGCGCGAGACTCCGCAAATCTCTTTTGAGCTTTATGACGGAGGCGAAAATATCTTCTTGTATTTCCCAGGCGGCTTTATAGTCGATCATTCCCCAATCCTGATAAAAAACTTTTGTATTCTGCATGACTACTACGTATTTTGTATGTCTTTAAAGACTATAAACGGTCTTGTTTTAGTACACTTCGGATGTTGTTACACAATGTATCGTATCGGGTAGTACATGCATATTTGCATCGTCTGAGCCTCCGCGGTTTAAAAAAATCAGTGAAATCGGACCATGCACGGCGGACCAGTATGCATAGTATTTACATTCTGCCACAAAATCACCACTGGCCGAAGTGGGGCAAGACGTCATAGATAATGGGAGAAACGATTGCGGCGATTCTGACTGACCCCAATTAATAGGATAGGCCTGGAAGGATGTTCCAATATCAACATCAATTGGTAAAACTCCTTTTCCGCGAAATCGAAGTTCCAGTAGGCCAGCCACATTTTTACCAATTTCTCACTGCGATCTTTCGCTGCCTTTTTCATTTCCTTCAGCAAATTGAGAAAACAGAGCCCGGTAAGTTCTATCAGCAAGGCATCTTTGCTATCGAAATATTCATAGATCATAAGTGGCAGAATATTCAATTTCTTCAGTGTTCTTGACCGTGCTTAGTCACAGGCGACGATACCTGCGTAGCTGCCTTTACTAAAATTGCTGGAATGTTGCGCGGCTACTGCCTTAACTGCGTCGAATTTTAAATTCATTTTTTTTCTGGGATTTTAAGGCTGAGTTTTTACTACGTCCTATTTGCTGAAGTGATCACAAATCTCCCAGCAACTGACCACGGTAGCTCCAGTGTTTTTCGCTATTCTAACCACACCTAAACTATAATCGAAATAACCATGGGAAACCAATATGTAATTAGCCTGGATTTCAAAGACAGTAATGAACGTAATAGGTTTATTTCATTTTTATAAAATTTTACTAGTGCTGGCAGTAGCATTTCTCCTGTGCTCATGAAAAGGGTAGGAGCATTCTTAAAAAAACAGCGGTCGTCAGTTAGCGTTAAGTCGACCTGAAATTAAAAAAGGATCGAATTGAGCCCGGAAAACTTCCATACCGCAGGTTTCTGGTATTATATATTTTATGATCATGTACGAATTTGCCCCTCGCCATTGACCAGCCATTTATAACTGGTAAGCTCCTGAAGGCCCATAGGGCCGCTTGCATGAAGCTTTTGTGTACTGATTCCCACCTCAGCACCTAATCCGAATTGAGCCCCGTCTGTAAAGCCAGTGGCAGCATTTACATAGACAACTGCCGCATCAACCTGTGTTTGAAAATACCGGGCAGTTGTTTGATTCTCGGTCACTATCGCTTCGCTGTTCCGCGCGGTAAAATAATTGATGTGTTCAACCGCCTGCTCAACATCTTCAACTAAATTGATGGTCATACCGTAGGAAAGGTATTCTGTTGCATTGCTCGTTTCTTCCAGATCTAAAAGCAGGTGTTCGGGGTAAAACAGCCGTAACGTTGCTGCTGCTTCCGGAGCGCAATATAGAAGGACATTGAAAGGGATAAGTTTATTGACCAGCGCAGGCAGATCAGTCAAACGGCTTTTGTGAATTAAAAGACTGTCAAGTGAATTGCAGGCACTTACCTTTCGGGTTTTGGAATTCAGAATAAGGTCCGATCCCTTTTGCGTATCACCGTCTTTATCAAAATATAAGTGCACTACGCCAGCTCCCGTTTCTATAACAGGTACTCGGGAATTTACCTTCACAAAGTCGATAAGTTCTCTACCGCCTCTTGGAATAATCACATCTACAAATTGGCTCGCATTTAGTAATTCAGAGGTTGCACTTCTTTCAGTTGGAAGCAGTTGTACAAAACCGGTGTCAATGTTGAATTGAGCTAATGCCTTTAAAATCAGGAAAAATAACAACTGATTGGAATGCGCTGCGTCACTGGCGCCTTTCAGTATACAACCATTTCCGGATTTTAAGCACAGGGCGAATACATCGATTGTAACATTTGGCCTTGCCTCATAAATAAATCCGATTACTCCTATTGGGATTGTGATCTTTGAAAGTCGCAGCCCGTTATCCAGAACTGATTCTGAAAATTGCCTTGCGAGAGGCGATGGGAGTGAGGCTATTTTCAAAAGGTCTGATGCCATACTTTCTATCCGGGCTTTGGTTAGTCTGAGACGGTCATATTTAGGATCGCTGCTATTCATTAGGTCAAGATCCAACCGATTTGCCGCCAGTATTCGTGGGCTTTGGGCTACAAGGGACTTTGCAAGTTCCTCCAGTACCTGGCCGACCAGCAAAGGGTCAAGATTAGCAATGTGACGGGATGCCTTTTTTACATTGTCAAACAAGGTGCGATACGGTGTGCTTAATGGAGAACTCATAATAAATGTCAATTCAATAAAACAAGAAAAGTAAGATGATTCCGGAGATGCCAGGAATTAAGGATATATTGATAATTACGGGGGCAACCTTATACTTAATTATCTCATGTCTTCGGTTGTCCTGGTATTCTCAGGCCAGCGGTTTAACCAACTTGCCTGCCACAACAGATTTTGGCACAGATCCAATTTAGTTGTCGACAATCGCGCCGTTCTTACAATAAAGAAGTGCCGGGGTATTGGGGATTTCATATGGACCAGATATAGCCGGATTCTGATCTACATCAACTTTTCCAACGATCGCCCGGCCATCATAATCCGGGCTGATTTCCTCAACTAAACGTCCAGCCATCTTACATGGCACGGACCAATATACCGAAAAGTCTATCAAAACAGGCTTGTCAGAATTGAGTACCAATTCGTCAAAATTTGTATCTGTCATTACAAATGCCATTTTTCTACAATTGAAATTAACAACAAATAAAAAACAAATATACCAATTGGTATATAATATTTTTGATTACTTTCGATTTTATTATTTTTCCTCGCCGAAGACTATGATGCTTGCTAACCGTAGAAAAAGGTTTCTCCATGGTGGTAAGAACTTCTGGTGACAGGTTTGTTAGTTGCAATTCCCGTTGCCCGGGAAATTAGCGTTAGTAATCTGGTGATTTGTGTTAACACCCGGGCAGGCTTGCGAGCTACTTTTGCATAGGAACAATTAAAAAACATATTTATCAAGAGCACTTCCATATCAAACTTGCAAGCAAACGTGAAACATTTCAAATCATTGAGTGATATGCACAGGGACAACGGTTTTCTTCCGCCGGAGCACCCCATGCTGAGTTTAGTACGGATCACGCCTGATCTGGTTTTAAATTTTAAAGAATTCACCTGCGATTTTTATATGATCGGCCTAAAGGATGTGAAAGCAGGACACTGGCTTTATGGCCGTACAAAATTTGACCACGATAAAGGCTCTATGGTGTTCTGGAAGCCGCGGCAGATCATTGAGATCAAAAACCTGGAATTTGAAGAAGACGGCTTTATCCTCCTTTTTCATGAAGATTTCCTTTTGGGGAATTCATTGCAAGGGGAAATCCAGCAATATTCATTTTTCGACTATGAAACTAATGAGGCCTTGCACCTATCGCCCAAAGAAGAAAAGGTAATGCGGGCGCTTTACGAATCCATCGCATCAGAATACGCGAATAATCAGGATGAGTATAGCAAAGATATCATTCTGGCCAATGTAAATTCCCTGCTCAGGTATTCCGAACGTTTCTACAAGAGACAGTTCATCAACAGAAAAAATCTGACTGGAAAAACCGTTACGGCTTTCACCAAATCTCTTGAAAAGTATATTAATGAAGATCGTTTAACTAAGGATGGCTTACCCTCGGTAGCAGAAATGGCTGCACAGCTCCATATGTCGCCCCGTTATCTGAGTAATCTGCTCAAAATCGAGACAGGCAAAACGACACAGGAGTTGATTCACATCGCGCTAATTGCCGTGGCTAAAAATAAATTAAGGACAGGAAACGAAAATGTATCAGAGATTGCCTTTGCGCTGGGTTTTGAAAACCTTTCATATTTCGCCAAACTCTTTAAAAAAGAAACGGGATCGTCACCTAAAGACTTTAAAAATCACTTGTTAAATTAAAAGACCATCATGAAGAAAATATTGATAACCGGTGCCAGCAGCGGTATCGGTCTGGAAACTGCTAAATTACTGGCGGCTAAAAATTATCAGCTGACACTGGTGGCCAGAAACGAAGAAAAATTAAAGGAGGCCATTACGGGTTTGCACGGTAAGGGGCACCATTATCTCGTTGCCGACCTGAACAAAAAAGAAGATATTGAAAGGATCGGTGTGCTTTTCGAACGGGAACATTTTGATGTTCTGATCAACAATGCAGGAACCGGTCTTTATGGAAAATTTACCGATCTGCCACTGGATGGTCAAATAGGAACAATGTTTTTAAACATGGGAGCACTGGTTATGCTGTCATATGCGTACTTGAAAAACGCGAGAAAGGGTGATGCTTTGGTAAACATCGGATCAATTTTAGCACATTCGTCATTTCCAGGCGGCGCCGTTTACGCCGGGACCAAAAGTTTTGTAGCCAATTTTTCTGAATCGCTTTGGTATGAATATAAAGAGCGGGACATCTACGTGATGGGTTTCAACCCGGGTGCTGCAAAATCTGATTTTCATCAACACGCCGGCAGCTCCACAGGATCATTTCCGGAATTTGTACTTTCAACCACTGAGCAAGTGGCAAGTGAGCTCGTCAATGCATTAGAAGCCCGCGAAAAACCTAGGGTAGTTCAAGGCTGGAAGAACCGGTTCATGTTATTTGGGTTTAAATTCCTTAATAGAGCAAAAGCTATTGGTGTTATGGGCAAAATCAGTCCGGGTATGCAATAAGATAAGTATGAGCCACCTGTTCCCTGGATGAACTTATCAGAAGGATGGACAGAGGAAATTTTGACCTTGTGGCAGTCGGCCGGCCGCTTTTGGCACATCCAAACCGGGTGATGAAAGTTCAGGACGGAAGACATCAGGATTTAAGGGGCCCTTACAAAAGATGACCTTACTTTCCTGAGTATTGCTTAAACGGCAAACTGAAAACCATCTATCACTTTGGCTTCTCGACATAGATGCTCTCATCACTATTTGCCAATGGTAAATGGTCTTTTATTCATTGGTAAGTATCATAACTTTATTAAATGAAACTATTCGGAGCAATATTAGAAAAAGAACTGCGCAGTAATAGTCAACTCAAAACGCTGCCAGCCGAAACGGTGCTGATGAATTCCAATAGTTATATCAGAGCAATTCCCGTGGTGCTCTCAGGTAGTATGCGGGTTATTCGTCAGGATGAAGACGGCCGGGAAATTTTGCTTTACTATATAAAACCTGGTGAAAGCTGTATCATGTCATTTTTGGCGGGTATTCACCAGGACACCAGTAAGGTTAAACTGGTAGTTGAGGAAGATTCCGATGTGTTAATGCTGCCTATTGCTAAAGCCAGTGAATGGATTAAAGTTTATCCTGAGTGGGCCGACTTCATTTTTAAGCTTTATCACCAGCGTTTCGAAGAATTGCTGGACGTGATAAATGCCGTAGCGTTCCAAAAATTAGATGAGCGTATAGTTACTTTGCTTAAAAGAAAAGCCAGCGTTTATGGTTCAATAGAATTCAACATTACCCATCAGCAGCTGGCAGAAGAATTGGGGACTACTCGCGAAGTGATTTCCCGACTGTTAAAACAAATGGAAAAACAGCAATTAATTAATCTTTCAAGAAACAAGATAACTTTAAACACCCCTTTGTAACATAAGTCACCAAATCATCACTTTAAGGCCGGTACATTTGTCATCTAATCAAAGAAGAAGTGGAAATAGCGGGATACCTGGGCAGTTGTATTAATCGGTTTATCTGTTAGATCTTATTAGTAGTGGCGGTTCTATTATTGCCGTTCTATTTTTGGTGTACTTTCTTCATTAATAACGGTATTTATTATACGCAAATGGATAATGCCCGATGTGCCGCATCATCTGTTAAACATTGGATCTTTTGAGCTCACCATATCATTATTATTAATGTTTGTTTTCGTTGTGCTGATGTTGGTCGCTTCCATTTCTATGATCGGAAGGGAAAGAAAATTTCTGCTCCCGGAAATGCATTTGAATTATAAAAAATAGTTGCTAAAAGTATTTCACTGGTTTACAAATGAAAAAAGCGGTAGGAACTTTCTTAATGGTCATGGGCATTAGCCGGCTGTTAGGCGTAACAGCTAATATAAGCCGGCATGCCGCTTTAAATTATTGCTTAGTAATACTTTTTTCTGCATTTGCCATGCAGGGAATAATTGCGGGAAGCTATCTAATCTAATACATTGCCGACGCAAAATTAAAGCCGGCTTTTGGTTGCTTCTTACGCTAAATGGACGTTTTTATTCTGATCAACACTTTTTACTAATTAATATGGATGTAATCAAACAACCTTGGCCATGGTATGTGGCTGGTCCGCTGATCGGACTTATCGTGCCCACTTTATTGCTTTTCGGTAACAAAACTTTTGGTGTCTCCGGGGCGCTTCGCCAGGTATGCGCTGCGTGTATTCCGGCAAATATTTCTTTTTTTAAATACGATTGGAAAAAGGAAAGCTGGAATCTTTATTTTGTTACAGGAATTATTATCGGCGGCTTTATAGCAACCTACCTGATCTCAACCCCTGGGCTGGTTAATATTAATCCGCGCACAACAGCACTCTTACAGCAAGAAGGAGTGAAAGATTTCAGCGGATTGTTGCCTCAGGATATTTTCAGTTTTAGTCAACTTTTCACTTTGCGGGGATTTGTATTTATCGTTTTGGGGGGCTTCCTTGTTGGCTTTGGAACCCGTTACGCCGGGGGCTGTACCTCGGGTCACGCCATCATGGGAATATCTTCTTTGCAATGGCCTTCATTAGTGGCCACCTGTTGTTTTATGATGGGCGGCTTTATAATGACCTGGTTCATTTTACCCTATTTATTAAAGTTATGAAAAACATAAAATTCTTAATGGTAGGTTTACTATTCGGCATTATTCTGGTCAAATCAGAGGCGATCTCCTGGTTTCGGATACAGGAAATGTTTCGCTTTCAGTCATTTCATATGTATGGTATAATTGGTAGCGCAATCTTCGTTGGTATTATTTCCGTCCAAATTATCAAGCGTTTTAAAGTAAAGACACTATATAATGAGCTGGTTGTGATCCCCGTAAAAACCTTTCATTGGGGTAATGTCTATGGCGGGTTAATATTTGGATTAGGGTGGGCGATCACTGGTGCTTGTCCTGGTCCATTATTCGCGGAGATAGGTAGCGGTTTTTTTGTTATTCTAGTCACGTTGCTGAGCGCTATAGCCGGAACGTGGCTATATGGTTTTATGAAAGAAAAATTACCCCATTGATGATAAGGATTAATACTAGTAGATCCATCAAGGGACATCGGGCCATATTAGCTTACGCTAAAATAAATGACGTTGAAATTATCGGTATAATTGCAATGCATCCGCACGCAGATTTTGTAAGTGGGCATTTGGAATTGTACAAGACAACGGAGCCATTATCTACTGTTCAAAATTAGTTGGAGCTCTTTATCCAGATCAAACTTTTGACGAAGGAGATGCGATCCATTTGTGCCAAAACATTTTCCGTTTGCTGCTGAACTAAATAGAAAAGGTTACTTTAAGCTAAAGTAAAGCTGACAGTAATTCATAAGAATGGAGCCGTGCCTCCTGGTCTGTCATCATATCCTGAATTACAAATTCGTTAATATTAAGGTCTTTGGAAAGGTAGTAAAAGCGTTCGGCAACTTGTTCAAAAGTGCCGGCGATGTATCTGGGCGGAACACCGGTACCTTTTATGTATGGTTGAATTCTGGGTAAATATCCAAGAATTTTAACCGCTTCATTAGGCGCAGGCAAAAGGAAATTATACTGCCTCGTGCGCAGGTAATGGTAAGCAAGTTCCACCGAGGCCAACTGAATAAGAGCCTCTTCTTCGGTATCGGCGCACACTACATGAATTCCAAGGCGGGCTTCCGGTTCCCGGAGGCCAATAATACTATCTGATGGAGCAAAGTTAGCGCGGTAGTTATCAATTACTAAACGCGTCACATCGGGATTGAAAAAGGCCGCATGGATGTAACGAAGACCAAGTCGTCCAGCATTAGTTGAACTCCAAGAGCTAGTACCAGACAAATGGATTTCTGGTCTTGAAGCAATCGTATGGATAGGTATATTGGAGAAGGCAACCTCCAGACTAAAGGAATTTTCCATCCAATGCATTAATTCATTAAGCTGTTCATCAGAGTTAGCCAGAAAACCCCTGGAACGATCCTGTTGCAAAGCGAGGTCAATCACCTGACCTGTGGTTGCTCGTCCAATGCCGAGGTCGATACGGCCAGGATAGAGTTCGTTGAGCGTACAAAATGTTTCTGCCACTTTGTAAGCGCTGTAGTGGTTCAATAATACGGAGCCGGAACCTACACGGATCTTTGAAGTTTTGGCTGCTACCGCTGCTATCATCACCTCTGGCGCTCTCGAAACGATATGGTTGGCATGGTGTTCAGAAAACCAAATTCTCTCGTATCCAAGAAATTCAGCTTTTTGTGCAAGCTTCACGCTATGTTGAAGGGTCTGACCCGGATGGTCACCTGGCTGAATCACAGCCATATCTACGATAGATAATTTCATTTTAATTGTTTGTAAACTTAATTAATAGAAAAAATGTCACGCAAAAGTATACTAAAAAGTATACTTTTGCGGCAAAAAAAATTAACTTTCCTGATAAGACAGAAGTTCCTGTTTGAGACCAGATATGATCTGGTGCATTAGATTATTGTTCTTCAAAAGACGGGCTACGAGAATGCCGCCCTTAATAGCTGAAAATATTTTCAGGGCCAACTGGGAAACATCAATATCATCCCGAAATTCCTTTTCGTTTTTACCCTCTAAAATTACGCTCTCAAGCGCTTTTAAAGTTTCGTTTACAGCCCTAGCTACCTTAGTTGCAGTATGGGGATCTCCGTCATCATATTCAACGCCAAAATTTAATATTGGACAGCCGCCGTTGATATATACTTCACCCGTAACCGGGCCCGCACAGTAAGGGTTCTGGTAAAGGTCAAGGTAGGCAAACAAACGGTTTTGTGCACTGCCGCTTTTCAGAGCAGACCTGGTTTTGGCGAGTGTTTCATCCAATAAATATTCAACTACTTCTTGTGCCAATTCTTCTTTGCCCTCGAAGTGCTTGTACAGGCTGCGTCTTGTGACATCAATTTTCTCTACAATTTCATCTACGGAACTACCGGCAAACCCCTTTTCGTTAAATAAGGATGCGGACCGGATAACAATCTGTTTTCTTGTCCTTTCTGATTTTGTCATTCTTCGAAATACTTAAAACACTGTAGTAGAACTAAATTATGTGCCTAAAATTGTGAAATGTTGGTTTTTGCCATTTTTTCCACGATGTTCACGAGTCAGGCAAGGTATGAAATGCTGTCCATTCCACTAAGCTGCTGCGAATCATTTCGGAGTATCGTTCATTCTGCGCTTTTAAGGCTCCGTCAAGGGCGATTCGGGCTGTTTCTACGGCAGACTTCCAGTCACCCGTTTTTGCGTCGAGAAGCGATTTTAGCCAATAATAAAAATAAGGCAGATCTTCATTATTCTGAATTACCGAACTGATACTCCACAAGGCGCGGACAGGGTCATTGCCTTGGCTCGCATAAAATTCTGCGGCGCAGTAATAATCTGTCTCGGGTATGCCTCCTAAAAGGATGACCTCTGATTCCTTTTGTGTTTGCACAGGGATTCTGAAAATAAGTTTGACACTCGTTTTTTCCCAAAGAATCTCCAGTTCTCCGGATGAATTGGATAATAAATTAAGGTTAATCGTCATCGCTTCGGTGTGATAATCCAGGGAATGCCTTTCTACACTCACTTTTAGAACGACATCATTCGGAATCCAGGGCCTTGGTAGCCCATAATTGCTGTAATTGCTATAAAATATGATGTCCCAGCTGCTTGCACCCGGAACTGTATAAAGGGCATAGGTGCCTTGTCTTAAAATTGTTCCTTGTATCAGGACATCACTGGAGAAGGTTATCATAGTATTACCATTGGCACCTGTACGCCATACTTTGCCGAATGGAACAAGTCCATCAAATATTGTTCGTCCCTTTGCCAGCGGTCTGGAATATGAAACCTCGACTTCTGTTATCTCCTTGTGGCCGATAAAGGTCGCTGAAGTTTTGCTTTTTAACATACTTTTAAATTTAAATCCGCCACAAAGGTATATTAAAAAGTATACTTTTCAGTATACTTTTTAATTGATTTTTATTTTTAGGCAAATATGATTGTCTTTCAGAGCTGCCTTTGTGGATTAATTTTTTCTATTGATTTTAATTCGCCTGAACAATTCAGCCATTTTTTAGAAAATACAAAAATCTTCCTCCAGCAAATTATCGCAATCAATTTCTACATATTGGAGTGACCGGTTAAGCTCACGAGGCAACTTGGATCCATTCAATTCGCCTTGAACAATAAAAACTGTTTCACTAAATAGCACTGGCATGTGGTATAGCATAGCATACCGAATGGTATACATTGTTATGTTAAAGTACGGAAATATGTAACTTAATTGAAATATAACTTAACTAAACAAAGTTTTTGTGATACGTGTCTAATTAATAGAATAATAAATTTTTTATAATTAAATACCAATCGGTATATTTGAAGAAAAATGGTATGGTTGATAGACTCAATTGACCTGAAAATATTTAAAATAAATAATAACTTATGAAAGCGGCAGTATATTACGAAAATGGTGGACCTGAGGTCTTTAAATATGAAGACATGCAGGACCCGATATGTAAAGCAAACGAGGTTCTGATTAAGATCAAAAGCATCAGCATAGAGGGAGGAGATCTAATAAACCGTGAAATACGCCCGCTACCTCAGGTACCTAATATTGTAGGTTATCAGTGTGCAGGCGAGATCATCAAAGTTGGAATCGAAGTTAAGGATCGATTTGTTGGTCAGCGTGTGGTTTCTTTGGGCAATTCCGGTTCACACGCTCAGTTCATTGCAGTTGAAACTTTTCGGACTTATCCAATTCCAGAAGGGTTATCTTATGAGAGCGCCTCTGCAATACCGGTCGCGTTTGTTACGGCTCATGAATGCTTGTTTGGCAGCGGTAATTTAAAGGCCCGAGAAACTGTACTCATTCACGGAGGTACAGGTTCCCTTGGCTTGGCGGCTATTCAGATGGCAAGTCAGGCGGGAGCCATCGTCATAGCCACAGGTTCAGACGAAACAAAGTTGAAAAAATTATTGCAGTTCGGCGCAGGTCATGTTATTAATTACAAAACGCAGAGCATTGTTAATGAAGTTATGGCGATCACCAAAAATGTTGGTGTCGATCTGGTCATTGATTCAGTCGGAGGTAAGAACCTTGCCCTGAGCGCAGAGGCTCTTGCTTACCGCGGGCGAATTGCGTTTGTAGGTTTAAGCAGCCGAGAGCCAAATCTATTCGATCCGTTCCTTCTTTGGAAACAAAATGCAACACTCCATGGTGTATTTCTTCCGGGAATTGTAGAAACCGAAAAAAAGGAAACTGCAGAATTACTAGCGGAGATTTTCAAAGACGTGGTATCCGGTAAGCTCATTGTTACAATTGATCAAACATTTCCCTTAAGCAAGGTGAGGGATGCACATCAGTATGTTGAAGAAAGAAAAGGATTTGGAAGGGTGCTCTTAAATCCAGAATTATAGTGAAACTTCTAGCAATTTAGATTGTTGGTAGGGGCTTAAATTAGGCTCAATCCAATGAATTGTCCAGAAAAATTATAAGCAATTAAGAAGAAGCCAGAAAACGGTATATAATTTCATATGAATAGGAAAGTATTAATAACAGGCGCTACTGGTGCGACCGGGAGTAATGCAATAAACAGGCTTCTTGAGTTGGGTGTGTCCACCCGGGCAATGGTTCACCAAATTGATGACCGCTCTAAGGATTTAGAAAGAAGAGGCGTTGAGGTAATTAAGGGAAACATCACCAATCTGGAGGACCTGAGCAACGCGTTGAAAGGAATCGATGCTGCCTATTATATTTATCCGTTAGGTACTGAAGGAATTGTTGAATCCACCGCTTTTTTTGCACAAGCTGCAATTGAACAGCAAGTTGGCCATATTGTGAATATGTCTCAAATTTCTGCACGACGGGATTCCAAAAGCCACACGGCTCAAAGGCATTGGGTTGCCGAACGGATCTTTGATCGCACGGGTATTCCCATCACCCATTTGAGGCCAACTTTTTTTGCGGAAACAACGCTTAATTACGTGATGGAGGTCAAGAAAAACAACCGTCTTGCTTTACCTTTCGGGGACTCAAAATATGCGCCAATTGCTGCAGAGGATCAGGGTAATGTGATTGCAACTATTTTGTCAAATCCGGAAAGGCATGCCGGAAAGGTTTACCCACTCTACGGCCCAGAAGAACTAACACAGTACGATACTGCAGAAATTCTGAGTGCTGTTCTTCGGCGCAAGATTACATATATACCTATGGAGATCAGTGAGTTCGGTGAATATCTGAAAGGCAAAAGAACTGACCTTCAAATTCAGCATCTTGAAGCTGTTGCTCAGGATTGCAGGGATGGCTTATTTGCAGGGACAAATGATACTGTCGAAAAAATCACCGGTCAAAAGCCGATTAACATGCGCGACTTTATTTCCAGCCATAAAGAATCCTTCCAATAACCGAATATATAGTCTGTGGTAATTAGCGTGAATTATTGGTGACAGTGACGGTCGAAGGCTGGGCCATTTTGGGTGTTGTGACTTTGTTTTTAGAACATGCCTTCGGCCGTCAGTATTAAGTTGAAATTCATTTATCTATTGAATCTCGATCTATAAAGGCAAATGAATTGAAAAGGCGAAATTGGAATCTGACGAATTTCTAATGCCCGAATAATTAACGCAAATGAAAACTTTATGTCAATAGAAGCCTCAGAGCAATCACAACAAGAGAAAGGCGGTTTTGCAACCAATTTAGTTGATGTCGATCAATGGTTTTCAACATATTTTCAGACCTTTATCGATATCGGTGCCGGGTTGAAAGATCCGAGTGAGATATTAACATATTGGGGTGTGCCCCTTCACAGTTCGAGCCCCAAGCATTCCAAGTGGCTTAAGTCCGCCAAAGAAGTTATGGACTTTCTTCAGGATATGCAGAAAGGCTTAAAAGAAGTAGGATACACACACACTGTTGCAATAGACAAAATGATTACGATGTATAGTGAAAACGCAGGCAGGGTGGAAACGATCATGTCACGTAGGGGCAAAGACGATTTAGAAGTTGATCGCGCCGCAATATCTTTCGAGCTCAGGCGTGGAGGTAAGGAGTGGATCATCATTAGCACTACCGCCCAACCCACCAAATTGACGAAATTGCAGGACGTTTGGTTAGAGTTCTAAGTGGTAATTGAATCAAACGCTGCAAGCATTGATCTGTTATAACCAACACTAGATCTGATGGTTAAGTTTTTAGGGATTGCTCAAAAACGATTTTTGAAGAAGGGGCTGGAAAACTGACTGTCCCTTCTTCATTTCGTTGGTCAGAGTATTCCTGACAAGCTGCTCTTCTGCAGTGCTCTTTTCCGCTTTCTGCGGGCACGCAAAACCTTGCACTGATCTATGGCTTTCAATTCGAAACCGGCAGAATTTTAATAAGTATTTTGCCCATCCTCTGATAATCTGATTAAGCCTTCTGGTCTAAGGTAAACAGGTTGCTACGAAATCTCCAGCCCGGGACGGGCGGTCCATACCCTCAGCATTTAAATTAGTGACATGTAACGACAATGATTTCTTTCCGTAAGATTTCTAAATTCTCATCGCATATAATTGCTATGCACTTAAATAAGCTGTATTCCAGAAGGCCTTGTGATTCAGGGATATGATGGGATTTGAAAATGATACCTCCTCATTAAAACAAAATGCAGCCCGTTAAAAATTTAAAGGGCTGCATTCTTCATGTGACATTACGCTATCAATAGTGTTTCGTTTGTGTCAAAAAAGGGTTTAAGCGGGTTCTGCTTCGGCTTGCAAAATCTCATTATTACCTTCTATGTATTCTTCGTTGTTCTCTAGGCTTGGTGGAATTAATTTATACATCACAGGGGTTACGATCCGTGATAAAATAGTTGAACTGGTTAACCCTCCAATCAATACAATCGCCAACGGCGCGATCTGTGGATTAGGATTAAATGCCAGAGGAATCAGCCCACAGATTGCAGTGATCGAAGTTAATACAACCGGTAGAAACCGCGTCTCACCTGCTATGGCGATGGACTTCTCAATACTATGCCCCTCTAAACGCAATTGATTGGTAAAATCAACCAACAAAAGAGAGTTTTTTACCTGAATTCCGGAAAGTCCTATGAATCCGATAATAGATACAAGGGATATCGGATATCCGGTCATCAACAGTGCAACGACACCCCCGAAAATTCCCAATGGAATAATGGAAAGCACAATGATTATACCTTTGAAAGTTTTGAACTGCAAAAGCAGCACGCCTATAAAAAGGAAATTGCTCAGGATGATAACAGAAAGAAAATTCCCTCCCAGCGTATCTCCTTCTGTTTCTTTTTCACCAGATAATTTGTAATAATAGCCAGGCGGCATTTTTAGCTCGTTCAGTTGAGGAATAACATCTTTGAGGATATCATTGGCCAGTACATGTTCCTTCGTTAAGGAGGTAACTTTTGCAAATTTTGACTTATTAAAATGATTGATTGCTGTAGGCGAAGTTTCGAATGAAATCGTCGCGATCTGATTTAAGGCTACGGGAACACCCTGGGTATTATTAATGTACAGGTTTTTAAACACATCCAGATTTGGATACTTATCCCGGTTCACCGTGACAACAACACTACGGGTATCCCCGCGGTCATCAATATAATCACCCACTGCAAGCCCGGCTACCGCCATTCTCACTGTGTTATCGATATCCCCTGTGAGTACACCAAGCGTGTGGGCTTTTTCCTTGTTAATAGCAATTCTTACATCGGTTTTATAAGTTGTCAACTCGTTATTTACATATTCTGTACCCGGATGTTTTCGCAAAATGCTATCTACTTTAAAAGAAAGGCCTCGTATCACATTCAGATCATCGCCAAATAGTCGGACAACAATATTGGCCTCTATCGGTGGCCCCTGTTCAAAATCCTTTACTTCAATCTTCGCATAAGGAAAAGATTTAAATTTAGCCCTTAGTATCCTGATCAGCGCAGTCTTTTCAACAGGCGTGGCATGGTCTGAAAGTTGGACCAAAACCTGAGCGAAATCTGGCTTAATGTCCTGTTGATGAACATTGTAATATACCTGTGGATTTCCCTTTCCAACATTTGTTGTATAATAGGCGATCTCTTTGTAGTTCTTTAATTCTTTTTCCACAAGTTTTGCTGCCCGGTTGCTTTCTTCAATATTTGCCTGTAAAGGCATTTTAAGATTAATCAGAAACATTGGTTTTTCAGAGGTTGGAAACAATTTAAAACCTGCTTTCCCAAACATCATAAAACCAGCAATACTGATCATTACAGAAAGCAGTATTGTTGTTTTAGGCCATTTTAATGCTGCCGGCATGACGTGCTTGTAAGAGCGGTTCAAAAATTTCTGCAGGTATTGCAAAAAGATATTTCCTTCACCGTGAGAATGCGTTTTCAGCATGATGCTTCCTAGAAAGGGGACCAGTGTTAAGGCCACTACCATAGATGCCAAAACACTGGTAATGATTGCCATAGGTAAACTTCGTACGAATTCCCCTGCACTGTCGGGTAAAAGGGCCAATGGGATAAAAGCAATCACCAAAGTTGCGGTACAGCCAATAACTGCATTCCCGATTTGCTTAGTGCCTTTCAATACCGCATCCATTTTGGAATGACCCTCCCTTAACCACCGTTCTATGTTTTCCACAACCACGATGCTGTCATCTACCAATAAACCCAGGGCGACCACGAGCCCGACTATGCTTAATTGATTCAAAGAGAAACCGCATAAATTCATCACGATCAGGCCAAGTGCCAATGACAACGGAATGGCAATCATCACCATGAGAGATGCTCTTATTCCTAAAGGCAAGAGCGTAATGAGAACCAATACAATTGCCAACGTAAAGTCAAACCCCAAATGGCCCAGACGCTGCGAAACCATATTGGCCTGGTCAAAGTTCTTGACCATCCTGATGTTTGCAGGAAGACTGGTTTGGAACTCATCCAGAATCGGCTGGTACTCTTCCATGACCGATGCAATGTTTATTCCATCCTTGAGTTGGGCATTAACCAGAACACAGCGGTGTCCGTTAATCCGCGTGATGTGTGTTACTGTTTCCGCCTTGTAGTCCACAGTAGCCACATCTTTTAAATAGACAATTTTACCATTTCCGTTATAGATAACGGTATTGCCAACGTCATCCGCATTTTTAAATTTACCACTGGTTTTTACATTAAAAACCTTGGTATCCATGTGAATGCTTCCACCGGACAAATCTTCGGCTTCACTTTGGAGGCTTCCAATGACAACGGCCATAGGAATATTCAGTTGAGCCAGTTTATCGACTTGTATATCCACTCTGATCTGCTGTTCCGGCGCACCGGCATAATCGACTTCTTTTAATTTGGTTAATTTTTCTAAAAGCGTTTTCAGTATATCAGCTTGGTCTTTCAATACTTTCATAGGCGCATTGTCTGAAATTAATGCGACTTGAATAATATTCACATCGGAAGCCGATATTTTTTCGACTTTGATTAACCGTATATTTTTGGATAATCCGCCATTTCTCAGCGCATTTACTTCCGTGGAAAGTTCCTGGTATTTATTGTCTACATCCACACCATATCTGAATTTGGGTTGTATGACTGCAACACCATCTTCGATGGTCGTTAACATTTTTTCTATATCATCCATTTGAAAGACCTTGTTTTCAATGGGTTTGACTACCTGATCCTGAAGGTCCTTGGGACTTGTGCCAGGATCAATAACAGTAATCAGGAATTCCGGGGGATGGGTCGAGGGATCTTCCGACCGGGGCATAGTCAACAAAGTCAGAAAACCTACCACTGCAACCAGAAGGAAGATTACCAATGTGAATTGATAATTTTTTACGGCAAAATTTGTTAGTTTCATCTTTTAAAAAATTAACGGGTGATCTTAATAACGGACTGTTCGTTCAGAAAAGCACTATTGGATACGATGATTGAATCTGTAATTCCCAGCCCCGAACGGATATAGGCTCCGCGGTTGTCAAAACCCGAAATCGATACAGGTTTGCGTTTAACCGAATTCTTTCCTGCTGGTACAAATACAAATGCTTTGTCACCATCAATTTCCACAAGCGCGTCATAGGGTATGACCAACACATTGTCAGCTTTGCCTGTTTGTATAACTGCCTTACCGAACATACCCACTGCGGGATGGGTTTTGTTAAGAGCGATCTTCAGTTCAATTTGAAAAGATCCTACGGCTTTATCCGAAGCCTGCGATTTGCGAAATACAGAGGCATTAAAATGCTCACCTGGATAGCCATCAAGAGTAACAATGGCTTTCTGCCCCGGGCTGACCGCTGCCCATTCTTTGTCTGTGACACCGACCTTCAGTTCATAATTACTATTACCCTTGGCTTCATTGATTAATAATACAGGAGTTCCGGGCGCGGCAACCTCTCCCTCGTTAGCCATTTTCTGGGCAACAAAACCATCAGCTGCTGCATAAATTCTGGAATACCGCTCATTGAATGCTACTGCCTCTTTGGCGTGCTGGGCAACATCTAAAGCAGTTTTTGTATTTTGCAGCTGTTCAAGGGTATAAACACTGTCTTTATATAAATTTGCCGCTCGCCTGTAATCTCGCTGAGCTTTTTCAACATTTAAACCGGATTGGGAAAGACCGGCATTAATTTCTGTTGAATTAAGCGTAGCCAGTACCGTTCCCTTACGAAAAAACTGACCTTCATTCACAAATATTTTATTGATTACACCGCCGATTTTAAAAGAATATTGTGCCGTATTCTCCGTAGTGACAAGCCCTGTTGCACTAACAGTATCGGGCAGGCTCAGGGAGGATATGGCTGCAATTCTTACCGGGATAATATTCGCTTCAATCTGATTTTTGCTTTCGTTTTTTTTGTCTCCACATGAGATTACAAGCATTGAAAAAACAATTAAAGTCGGACAGATTAGGATTATTTTTTTCATTTTTGAATCAGTTAATGATTAGTGATTATTTAATGGGAAAACCAGCTGTGGCACGTTCAATCTCTGCATGTGCGATCCAGGTGTCGTACAACGAAATATTCATCCGCAGACGGGAATCAATCAATTGGTTCTGTGCATCCAATAACTCGATATAAATCGCCAGACCTTCTTTGTAGAGTTTTAATTCATCATCGTAATAAGTTTGTGCTGTCTTAACCTGGGTTACGGCGGCAGCGTATTGCGCAATTGAGCTGATTAAGCTGTTCTTGCGTACATCCAATTCCGTTTCAAGTTGTAGTCTGACGTATTCACTCTGCGCTCCAATACTTTGCTGGTCTGCGATGGTCTGATTGATTCTATGCGTATTTTTACCAAAAGCAAACAGGTTCCATTCCAGATTTACTCCAAAGAGATAATACCTGCTACTTCCATTAAATTTCCAGTCAAAGGCCTGAGAGCCAAGATTCAGCGATGTGCCAATTTTGGGTATGATATAAGATTTTGCCAAACCTGTCAGATTTTGGTTTATATCAGACACGATACTTAATTTGGATAGTTCTTCTCTTTGATTGACACCTTGATCTGAAAAACTATCGACCGGAGGTTTGGAAAAACTAGAATCCACCATAATGCTATCGGTCAGCGGTCTGTTTAAAAGGAAATTGAAGTAATCTCTGGCGGAGTCTCTGGCCTTTTGCGAGGTAGTAAGTGACGCGCTGATGCGTGAAACCTCATTCTCGCTACGCAGAACGACTGTCCTGTTAACTTTATCATTTTTTAGCAAGGAGGCGTTAACCCGCAACTCCTCCTTTACCAGCGTAAGGGAAGATATATATATATCGGAGGCGTATACAGCTTTTAAATATTGGTAATAAGCTGCTTTAATGTTCTTGACCAGCTCCCGTTTATAAAGCGACACTTCTTCTTTCTGCAAACCGACCTGTTGTCCTTTAATTTTTTTGTTATAAATCAGTTCCGCATTAAGGATAGGATAAGTAATTCGGAACCTGGTATCATAAAAATTATCGGGGTTGATCAGGATATGCTGATTCTGTACCTGTGGAAAAGCGCCGCTTCCGGTTAATTTGTTCAGGGACGAATAAGCATTATTAAGCAGGTCGCCCAATGGCAAATCAATAGTCCGTCCGCCATGTGTTTTGGTATAAGATCCGCCGAATGAAACGTCCGGCAGGAACATCGACTTAGCCTCCTGCAAGGCATACAAGTTCTTTTCTAAAATGAACTTCTGCTGTTGTATGCTCTGATTTGATTTAAGCCCGTACTCTATGTAGTTGTCCAACGTCGCCTGGGCTTTGGCGGGCATCGTAAAAAGCAGTCCGTAGGCCCCGGTACATGCCAATCGAAAAATTAACTTTTTTATTCTCATTTTTAAATGATGTTATAAATTTAAACACTGTTCAATAATTAAAAAAAATGTATAGAAAATCAATTAATATCTTGATTTATATCAATACCATTACAGTATATTATTTTTATACACTGTTCAATATTTGAAGAAAAATTATCCCCTTTCGAGCAGGGCTAAAAAGCAGTCATATCCATTTAGCATCAATTCCTCGTTTGTCTTATTAATAAAACTACTGGTACGATCTTTACAAAAGAGTGCGCAAATTCCGTGTACAGAAGAAAGGAACATGAATGTCAGGTATTCCAGATCCATACCTTTAAAGCGGCCTTTCGCCTGGCATTCTTCCAGCACTCCTGCGAGATAACTTATTGCCACCTGAGCAATTTGAAAGCCTGGTTTGGCAGGTTGAACACGTTCATCCACAATGAACATTAGATTATAATAATCCCTGTGATCCTGTGCAAAGTCAATGAATATCAAGCCAATAGCTTTGAGCCTTTCAAATGGATCCGCGACTTTGGCGAGTACTTTTAAACGGCCCATCAATATATGAAAACCTTCCTCATGCAATTCATGGAAGATTTCCGATTTATCCTTATAATAAAAATACAGCGATCCCGGACTATAATTAATTTCATTCGCAATATTGCGCATGCTGGTATGTTCGTAGCCTTTTTCCAGAAAAATCTTTCTGGCCCCATCCAGTATCAGCTTGCTCATTTCCTGTTTCTCTTTCTGTTTGCGTTCTGCTATACTCATGTGCGTTGTTGTTAATCCTAACAAATGTATTGAGCACTGTTCAAAAATAAAATATTATTTAAAATTATTTTTATGATGCATTTCCCTGTATATAATTACCCAAGTTGCCGGAATTGGTCAATCCTGTTATAGGCAGGCCAATGCCTTTGTTTTTTCTGGGAATTCCAAGGATATCCTGTGCGTCGCCCGGATAACTTTCAATGATCGTATACCCCAGAGATCTTAACTTTTTTGAAAGCGCAGTACCTATTTGGGTGAGCTTCTGCATACTTTAAATTAAGGGAGGATAGCTCCTGATTCCCTGGCAACGAGCAACCTTTCACAAGATCGGTTGATACTGACTCCATTAGTTCAGAGGAATGGCGAGGCAAGGGAGAAAATCGTTTTACCAAGGGGATTATAATAGTTACGAGGGCGTAAACAGATTAACAGGATCAACAGGGAAAAATTACTCTGATATTGATTATGCTGACATTAAGGCCTTGCTTAGAGATGTACCCCCGTTAAAGACAAGGTGATCGCTGACGCTCATTTCGAAGATGATCGCCAGTGTTTCTGTTACCCACTAATCTTTTTCAACCGCGAATGCCGGCATTCCGGTTTCATTACTGATGGTGTCGAAAATTGCCTTTTTTTTCTCGGCTTTTAAACCATTAAAATTACTTCTCGACATCGTGCAAAGCTTTACTCATTATTTTCTGAATCCATACCGGAGCCAAAGCAATACCCTGTTTAAGGGTAGCTTTATCTTCTGTATGCAACATCTTTAAAATCATTTTTTCTTCATGCTCACTGATATTTTCCTTGCCCAGTTCTTTCAGTGCCTGAATTGCCAGCCTGCTAACTTTCCCCTTTGCAAGAAGATTCTTAGGCGAAACCTTTTTAAACTTAATGGTTCGCCTGCCCACTTTGATTTCGCGGGGGGACCCATCGGTTAAAGGAACAATCTTCATTGGAATCTGCGTACTTAATCCAAGGGCATTCAGTGCATAGCTCCCGCTGGGGACTGTTCTTACTTTATCTCTTTTTGCAATTGCCTCCGCGACCTCCTCTTGCAGTTGGGATCACAGCTCCAATTAAGGGGCTTTCTTTGGGCCTTACATAAATTCCCTGGGCCACCCGTACAAGCACATTTTTATCCTCCTAGCGTTCCAGCGCTTTTCTTACAGCTTCAGATGAACCATATGAGGAGAAATCTTCGGGGAACATAAGCGAACCCCGATGTTTTGCCTTAACTATTCTTTCTATCTGTTTCTCAGTGCCTAATGTCGCCATGATAATTGATTTCTTGTCACAAATATTGACAAGATTTGTGACGGAATGTTTACTGGGAAAATGGATTTGATCCTAAGCAGGGATTCTTTTAAACGATTTGCTTTCAATTTTCTGAAAAAATCACGGTAATACGTAATGCCCAGCGTAGCTATTTAGACCGGATAGAACGTATTTTTCTAAAAATTTCCTGGATGTGCTAGTGGCGTCGGTGACAAGTCTACTTAATATGACCAAACATTAAAAACGAATTATTTTAATGTTAGCTAGTTGGTTTGACCTTAAAATTTATCTAAGTAAAAGATTCAACATATAAAATATGATAATGTTAGACTACTAGATTATCATCATAACATTTACAGCAAAGCTGTTAACTGGCACTGTGTGTCAAAGGAAATTTACTAGTAAACTGAAACAATAATAGATTGCGGTGTTAGCCATTAAAGCGCCGGACTGAACAGAAGATAATATGGTAGTTGTCTCACAAAAAGCAATCTTTCATCAAGTAGATTAAATGCTTCTCCCCTTATTTTAAACTAGATGGATACATAGACACAAAATCGTCATACAGGTCCGAATTTCTCCATAGCACGCATCAGGAAATCTGTTAAACATATGTTCGTTTTACTCGTTTGTTCGTGTTCAGCGAACAAATCGAAATAATGAGGAATTAAAATCAGTGCTTATATCTGTTAGTTGTCAGGGCTTAGGTGAAATCCGAGAAGGAAAATTTTTACGATGATTGGATGAGATTATTGAGGTATTGCATTCAATTCTCCTACCTATCAACTATTCAAGTGAAGTTTATCAACAAGTTGTAGAAAATGCTCGTGAATGAAAATACATCAATGCTCTCACTTGCAACCAGGCTAATAAACAAATTTGTATTGCACAAAAAAGAAAAAGGATCTAGTGAAATTCGCTAAGTTATTGATTTTAAAGTGTCCCTACCTGGAATCGAGCCAGGAACCTACTGATTATGAGTTAGTAAATTTGATGCGCTACGCGATTAGTTACAACGGAATGCCAAGACTCCATATTTCGTATCCAATTTTTTCATCATTCTTAGAGGTCGTCACCTATTTGGTTTTTAACTAGGTTGCAGTAATCTCTACCTGCTTTTTTAAATTTGGTACAAAGTTTTTTTTAACAGGCATTGTATAGGTTAATTGTGTAGAACGAAAACGGAGAGAGAGATGAACCTACATTCAAATTTACAGTATCCCTTACTTAAGTACCTGTCAGAGGAATTTACCGGGGTATTTTATCAAAATGAGCTCACCTGTCTGAACAGGATGCTTATTCTTTACCATAATCGGTATATATTCTCGATTTATGATGATACCGAAAATTACCTGGATGATTATGAAAGGTATCTGGAAAAACCCCTGAACCTCTGGTATCTAACAGCTTTCAAAAGAGAGCGGATCGAGATGGTAAGGAAAAGAATGTATTTTCTTCTTAAAAATAACCGCCAGATCTTTGATCAGCTTCTGGCCCGAAAGGATTACAGCTCCTGGGAAGCCAAAAAGCAGACAATTCTTGAAATTTACAGATGGCTTGAAGCATTACCATCCGGAATCCAGCCGCCCTCAGATATCGATTGTAACCAATGGAAGTTGGAGTTAGAAACGGCAATTGCACCTTTTCTATCAGCATCAACTCAGCCAATGGCTGTAAAATCTTCGAAAAAGTCTGCGTATGAACATTTCTGTCAGGTACTTTCCGGTGCAGACCAGAGAGAGAAGCGGCAGAAATTCGAGCGGTTGATTTCAGTTCTAACGCGGGAACAGTGGATCGCTCCAACAGATAACGATGGCGTTTACAGATTCCGGAATACCGGCAGAGGCGCAAGACTGCAACTGGCGGCTTTGTATTATGTGCTCAACAAACAAGGACATATTGCCCAGGAGCTCATGGCTACACAAATCGCAGCGCTCTTTGATAGCTGGCTTTCCCATCATATTTCAAGGGACTCATTTGTCAAGGCGTTTCAACCCGAACAGCAGGATGCTTTTAATTGCAGTGTCCGCCAGCCGCGGCATAAATATGTCCAGGATTGTACGTTGCTGATTCGGGATTTATAGTGCCGATCCCGGCCTGAAATTTCACTTTTATGTTCTTTTCATTCCCGCCGGAACTGCGGGAATGTTTTTGTGATTTGCCCGGATCAACTTTGCAGCATGTTTTACTAAAACGAGCTGCAATATGATAAACAGTCAAACCAAAGTTTCGGATCTAACAGTCGTCGATTTGGAAACCATTTTAGTCCGGGTTAATTCATCGGACACCGGACAACACGCCGCTATGCTTCTGGATACCCGCCAGGCGCGCGTCTTTCTGGGTGGGATTTCAAAGCATGCGCTTTACTACCAATGCGCTCACAACAGGATCCCGCACATCCGTCAGGGAGGTCGGTTGTATTTTTTCAAAGATGTTCTGCAGCAGTGGAAAATACTGAATGGCTGGCAGGATGTGTCTCTATCATCTCAAACCCAGCCGGTATGAAAGCAAGCAAAGAGCAGCTCATCCGGCTTTTAGAAAGCAGGGATGTCAGAAGGCGCAGGAAACTATACGAGTATTACGAACACTATTTTCAGCAGCAGCATTCCGCCCGGTTTACCATCGAGCTGATCAATGCCGATCTAGGCTTTGCATTGGTAAACCGTCAGGATGTCAAATACATCCGGGCCCATTGCAATCAGTGGAAAACAGCTCAGCCAGAAACTGCTGAAAAAGAGCAGCATACGGTAGAAAAGAAAAGCGTAAAGAAAGAAATCTGGACAAACCAGGAAGAATTGAAAAATCCAATTTTCACAGGATCTAAACTTGACTCATTATGAAAAAGCTACATTTTATTGCCCAGTCTAAAGGGGGCGTTGGTAAATCGCTTCTGATGTATCTGATGGCTCTTAAAAACCATCACAAAGAGAATTGTTTATTTGTAGACATGGATGCCTCTACGTTTACAAGCAGACGTCAGCTGAGCTTTGTAGATGAAGACAAGCTTGATACAGTAAGTCTTTTGAATGAAAGAGCAGCCATTCAGCGGGACAATCTTTTTGTTTATTTGGATAAGCTATCCCGGAGCCGTTATCAGGAAGTATACATTGATCTGGGTGCACCGGAAAGCGAGCAGCTTCCGGCATTAATTGAGTTTGATGACGTGCAATTGCCTCTGAGAGAATTTGCCGATGACATGGACATCGAATTTCACATTGTCATCGGTGGCGCGGGTGCATACAATGCTTCGGTTGAATATCTGCTTAAAATGGTAAAAGTTGTAAGAGATGACTTTAAGATTACGGTGTGGGAAAGTGTTACCGGATTTCGTAAGTTTCCTGAACTGGCAAAGGAACTCGCTGAGAACTGTGAGAACATGGGCATCACTTTCCGAAGGTTCGGTGACTTTGAACCGGAGACATACGTTGGTACAGAAATACTCTCTGGAGTAAGCAAGGGGCTAGCCCTGGAAGATTATGATCGTGGTCCAAGAAAAAGACTGATAAGAGAACTTGATATCAACTTTCGCTATGACTGATCAGACTCCACTGCAGCAGAAAGAACTGCTGCTTATCAAGGCAGATTACCTTGCCCGCTACGGCATGGAGATGGATGACTGGACGGCGATCACGATGCTGGACAATCAGGTGCAGTTTAATAAAATGAATATGCAGCTGCTGGCAAACCTGAGAGAAAACAAAAGGCTCAGTGAAACCTTCAAAGGCTCCGTCAAACAGATACACTTCAGCTCAAAACCGGAAGCTTTTCGTTACGGTTTTGGGCGGAGCCTTCCGTACGCTGTCTGCGCGTTGATCCTGGGTATTTTCTTTTACGTTTACATGAGTACGTATAAGGATTATGAAAATCTGAAAGACACTGTCCGCAGCTACCGTAACGTCACCAGCTATGAATACCTGATCAGTCAGGGGGAATTGACAAAGGATGACGGGGTTGTTTACCTGATCTTAAAGCCGGTCAAAAAGGGCAGACACATCTTCGGACAGACCTACGAGTTTGACGAAAGGCAAAAAGTGGTCAAAGTGCCCCTAAAAAGGCTAGAATGATCCCAAACCTTTCCTATTGATCTCAAATAGTCCAAAAATTAAGCACAAGTACGTCAAGGCAGGCGACAATAAGCCAAAGTCAGCCCGAAAGGGCAATCATAAGAGCCATTTTAGAAACATTTCAGCTGCAATAGATCATAGGCGTTGGCTTCTCCAAATCAAGCTATCGCCGGTACGCCGTAAAAACGGCGACCGGCGGAAGCTTGCAAGGGGCACAGCCCCCTTGACCCCCAGCTATTCGCCTTTGGGCTCATAGCTCATTGCCAGAGACCACTTACAAATTTTCAAGATTATGGAAAAGAAACAAAAAGGCAGACCAGCCAAAAATGAAAAGATTGTCAGAAGATCCCATTTTTCTATATGGGCGACCAAAGAAGAAAAGGAGCTATTGAACCAGCACATTGAAAGAAGCGGGCTTTCAGCCAGCCAGTATTTTTTAACGCTCGCGCTGAACAGCCCGATTAAACGGCCACAGAAAAAATCACTTCCGGCAAGGACTGCCGAAACCATCCTGATCCTTGAAAGGCTCAGCGGTATTCTTTCGCTGGCCGTGCTTAAAACAAGGGATTCGGATATGCTCTCGCAGCGCTGGCAGGACAGCAGTAAAAATGTAAGGATGCTTTCCGATCTGATTACCAAGTGGGTGTTTGAAGATTTTGAGATCTGGACGATCAGAAAGAGCCTGTCAGATATCGAGGAGTGGATGCAGCAGCTTGAAATGTATCTGGGAAAGGTGCTGCCGGAAAGTGAAAACAAAGCCAGTGTGTTGGAAAAGACAGCCGATATTTTAAAAGTAAGCAAAGAGCTGCTCGAAAAATACGAAGGCTATTATCTGACGGAAGAAGCTGTCCATACACTGAAAGCCTGGAAACATACCCGGCTGGAAAATCCTCAGTTGGTGCATGAAGCGGTTAATCAGTCGATGCAGGAACTATTAAAAAACAGACAGTCATGATCGGAAACGTAAACCTGGGCAATTACCCCAAAGAGCTGCTTTATTACTGCTACTATGACAAACTTCTGACACCGGAGCAGCGCAAGCAACTAGGTCCGGATGATGTTCGGGGCGAAATCCTTTATATTCAGAATCTATCACTTGAAAAGCTGCCGGACGGTCGTTACAATATGGATAGTCTGACAAGGCAGTTTCTGGGTAACCGGGATAAAAATAAAAAGCTCAACAAGTTCGTATGGCACCAGTCATTCAGTTTTCCGCCTGGCGAAAAACCGACGGTTGATCAGATCAGGGAAATCTCCGTCGCATTTGCCAAAGATTTCGGTTTTGAAAACAATCAGCTGATTGTTTTCCGGCATCTGGATAAGGCCCATGAGCACATCCATGTCGCTGCAAACCGGATCAACTACAACGGAAAAAACACGGCGGATCATTTTAACAATTATGCCAGAACGGGAAAATTTTGCCGGAGGATGGAGCTGACTTTGGGGCTTCAGGTTACGCCAGATATGTATCTGACTAACCCTGAAAGGCAAGAGGAGCAGCTTGCAAATAAAGCGATAGTAAAACTCAGAGAGTTGATCGATCAACATTTGTCGGTAGTCCGCTCCCTTCAAGAGCTTAAAGAAAAGCTCAAAGGTCAGGGCTATCGAACCTACCTGGGACGCGGTATTGCGTTTGTCAACACTAAAAACGGAACGAAGATTAAGGGTTCCGAGATCGGAAGAGATTATTCGTTGAGCGGTCTGGAAAAACGATTGGGTGTAGGACTGCAACCAGATTTAAATCAGAAACAGGAAAGGAATTTACGTAGAAGAAAAGGTCTCAGTGTTGGATGACCAACCGGAAATCAGTTTCCATTGTAAGCTATGAATGAAGAGATTGTCAATTGATTTTATAAAACATTCACAATCAGGTGACCTTACATGAATTATAAATAACTTTAAGCCAATTACTATGAAAGTTAAACCGATAAATTTCTTCTCACCAAAGGATAACGTACCAGATAAAAAAAAACTGTCAAATCGAAAACGGCACCAACGGGATACATCTCTGCTCGCTCCTAGTTATGCTTCCTGGCTCCGCGATGCATAATCTTGAGTATGCCCCAGCAATCAACAGTCCCTAAGTTATCTTTTATAAAAATTGGATAGCCTAAAGGGCTTTTTCGTAGAAAGGTACTTGTTCACAAACTCATCTTCGTGACTAATAGATTTTTCTGTTTCAGAAATCTTGGTTTTAAGTTCAGCAAGGTATCGTATCGCATCAGGCTCCTGTGTCTTGATGGTTTCCAGTAGCGCTGCACACCCCCGAACGTTGGTCTTTAATAAATCCATCGTGGTGCTTAGCTGCGGATCAGACCACTGTGGTTTTCTAAACTGTTTGTTTTTTGCAGTGATGTAAATGTTGTACTGAATGATCACCGAGCTGAGCGAACTGTTAACTAATTTCAGATTCTCAGAGAGGGTGCTGTAAGATATATTGCGCTCTAGAATTTTGGCATACTGCTCAATCAGCTTGTTTGTAACCCCGACACTCTGTATACGTGTAAGCCTTGATATGAGGGCCAGCTTCTCAGGTTTTGATATATCGGTGGTAATTGAATCCTGAAAATTGTAGTTAACGGACTTGCCCCGGCTAAAGTCGTTAGCTTTGATCTGGTGATTGGAAAGTGGCGGATTTAAAAGCTGCCATATAGGATCAAAGGGTATATGGGTCAGAATAAACTCCTGCGGTGGAACCTGATACCATGTGTTATTGAGATCCTTGACGAACTGAAAATTTCCATCAACGGTGCCAGAAGACCATGTAGGATCATACAGATACCAGCCTCTCGAAGTTCTCACAGCATTCCATGCGTGGGCCAACTTGTCATTTATTTTGGTCGGACCTCTAACATAGCCGGAAACGGTGTAAGACTCATAGCCAGCACGCCTGAGCAGCGCATTAAAAAGCTCCGCATAGTGCTCACAAACGCCCTTATGCCTTCTAATTGTCTCCAGTACAATTGACTTTGATGACCAGTTAAGTTGATAACTGGGCCTAAGCATCTGCGCTTTTTCAGTATCGTACTGTATCTCATCAGCCACATAGTCAAAGATCGACCTAATTGTGTCTGATTTATATTTGATAATGCTTAGTACAGAATCGAGCTCCGCTGTCTGGGCTGTGGACAGTAATGGGCACATCAGCAGCACAAATGCGTAAATAAATCTGTTGATGTGCCTTAAAGGGATCAATGCAACCTGATTTTAGTAGTTATGCCTTGTCTTTGCCGAGAAGCGTCTGCAATAATTCGACTTTTTCTTTTTCTGATTGAAGCAGACGTTCGTATAACTTCTTGTTTTCGTCAAGCGCTTCCATCAATTTGTCGATAGGGTTGAAGGTACAGTTAATTGCATACGCTGGGCTTGAATTAACAGAAGATCCCTGATAATTATTCTGAATATTTACAATCGCCGCCTCTTCATCAAAATTTTTGATTGCTTCGGCAGGTACTTTAAGAATTTGAGCCACCTGTTCTAGAATGTCCTGCTCAATTTCTTCTTTCTGTTCTAAAAGAGACACCCTCTTTTGGCTCCAGTCTTCTCCCATTTCAAAGGCCAAACCTTCCTGTTTGATACCAAGCATCTCTCGGAAACGCTTGATGTTTCTGCCGTGATGGATTTTGCTCGTTTTGTCACCTGTCATATTCATAATAGCAAGTTAACCGGTTTTAGCCAAATCTGCAAAACATTCTCTTCTGTGCCCATTCGGTATATTTTATTCCTCAGCAATTCTAAAATAGAAAAATCCGGAATGGATTATACGCTGTCAGCAGATTTACTTCACCGTGTCATTTCTGTTAACAGTCAAAAAGAAGCATATTATGGAGCTGAACGGACATATATTAAGCGAAGATCAGCAGCATGATCTATCTGGCATTGTCGAGGCGATCTGCTTAAAATTTGACATCCAACACATCTTCCTGTTTGGCTTCCGGCAAGCGGCATCTGCTGATTGCAGCTGCTTTGCCACAAACCAGTATTCAGAGTTTAAGGCGTATTGTATTTTGGTAGTTACCCACACCCGTCAAAGCCAGCAGCACACGATTCAGGACTTTCTGACTCATCACTTCCCCGACCTTCAAATAACTGTCCTTTCCCACTGGAGCGGACAGGTCGACAAACTCCTCGCTGAGGGCAACCGCTTTTTTTGCGAGGTATTCAAAACCGGACTGCTATTAACAACATCGGACGGTTATAACGCCCTGTCGTATACTCACACTGGTACCCCTGGCCAGTACCATGATGATGCCCAGCAGTATCTTATCCATCACAGCACACTGTCCAAGGGATTTCTTGCTTCTGCCCGTCAGCGCTTTACCGGTCAGGATTTCAAGCTCGGTTTGTTTTTCCTGCATCAAGCCATGGAGCAGTCAGCCATTGGTCTGATCAGGGTATGGATGGGATACCGGTACAATATACATCATCCTGCCAGGTTGCTTGCACTCTGTTACTATTTCTCACCAAAGATCCCTGAGATCTTCACCAATAGTAAGCAAGATCAGATCTTGCTCCAAAAGCTAAACCGCGCCTATCTGGATACTCGCTATCAAAGCGATTTTCAAGTCACCGCTCAGCAGGCTGAGGCGCTACTGAAAAAAGTGGAAGTATTCAAAGACATCACGGATTCGCTTTGCATCAGTAAACTCGCTTCACTCCAAGAGCAAACAAATATGGTAGCTACACTTTAAACTCCTATTACTATGAAAAATCCTGCTCTCATAGCTGAGCCAACCGTGCATCGCACAGCCGCTGTGGATTACCTGATCCCATTTGAAGATCAAAATTTCACACTCACAGAGCAAACCATTGATGCTCATCATGTGCTTGGTAACACTGTCCGAAACAATAAACTCTCTTACTTCGACATCACCTTTATCGGATACAAACATCAAGTTCTCGATCTTCAAGTACCTTTCGGCAAACTGTTAACAAGGCTACAGATAGCGATCCTTCCCACGCATCTGCTAGTTTCGTGCAGCTGTAATGAGCAAACAGAAAAACTGTGCGCACATGCCCACAAAGTCCTGGTAACATTGGTAAGTCGCAGGGGGCAGGACTACTTTTCGAGATTCTACAAGCCTGACCTATTCAAACTGGCAGAAGGATATCCGGATCTGTTTGAGCTGAAAACTGGCTTGGAAGGTATCCGGTTCGAATCGGCCAAAACGCTTGGCACTGTTTACATACCGAGCCAGAAGATTGCTGCACCCCAGTCCGAACCAGTGGCTGATCAGCAGCCAACCATCACACATGACCAGGTCGGTTACAGTCTGTATACCATTTTCCGGCAGGATCACTTGCCTTTTCTGGCAGGGTTCACCGGGCAGCTGCTCAACGATGGTAGTGCTATTAAATCCTTCAGTACCATTTTTCAGACCAGTGTTGCGCCCGAACACATTGTTTTCACGGACCAGCAGTTGATGTTAAATGCAATCGGCTCACGGATTCAAACTACCACAGAGCAACTGTTGCAGATCCAAGGGGCTAATACCGCGCAGAGCCTGGAAGAAGTGGTATCGAAATACACTACTCCCGGAGTTTCACAAATCCAAATATACCGGCAGCGTTTGCTTGATCTTTGGTCAAGGGCGAATCCACTGCTGGCCGGTGAGCGTTTGGTAAACCGTTATAGTGACGGGCGCAAGATCAAATTTGATCACAAACCCAAGAAGGGGTACACAAAACCTTTCCAGACTGCAAGTTCAGAAGTTGGCGTGAGTTTTACTTTGACCAGACAAAAAGCCTGTTACCGGTTACAGCTGCACGTGTTGAGAGACGGAAACCCACTGGACTGCTACGAGCTTTATCCAGCGAGGTCTCCACTTTTTGTTTTCGATAAACGCGGTGCTGTATATCTATTAGCATCTACCCTCAGAGACATTGATCTGATCACATCGCTTACAATAACCGGGCAAGTACTTACAGTGATGGACATCCATTTCGAGCATTTTAACAGATCTGTACTTCAATTCCTGACACGGCACTACCCATTTCAATATAATTCTGTTGGCGCAAATCAACGGATTTTACATGTGCAGCAAATGCAATTGCGGATCTTCGAGCATGCTGGTTCATTTTGCTTTCAGCCGCAGGTGGACTACGGACAAGAATTGCTGGTGCCAACTTTAAGTGCCGGGGCCAGCTGGATTGAGATTCACAGACAGCCGGTCATTTTCATCCGTGACAAAGCCAGAGAAGCTACGTTAACAGAGCTTGTAAGATCACTACATACCGATTTTGCAAGTCAGGCTTGCAAAAATGAAGATTGCTTTTCTCTGCCTAAGACTACCATTCTAAACACAGGTTGTCTGCCTGACATGCTATCAAAGCTGAAAGAAAATCAGATAACTGTGACGGGCATCGAGGACATTGGAGCACTGGCAGACTATATGAATCTGGTAGATATCCGAATGGGCATTCATGCAGATAAAGACTGGTTTGAGATTACATTGAAAGCGTCATGTTCCCAGATTTCAATAAGTAGTGAAGTGCTCAGAAACGCGATTTTGGAAAATGACGGACAGCTGGCACTCAAAGACGGAACACGTGCCACCATCCCAGTCAGCTGGCAAAAGAAGCTGAAAACTGTTATGTCCTTTTCGCAACCGTCCAAATCGGGGATGCGCCTGTCGGGCTTTCATGCTCAGTTATTGGATCAGCTCAACGATCAGTCAGGCCAGCAGGGTCTGCAAGGATTTGCCCAAAACCGGAAAAGTAACGCAGCAAGGGTCAAAGTGATCACAGACAGACAAGTCCCTGATAACGTGCTGGCGACACTTCGTACGTACCAGAAGGAAGGCTTTAACTGGCTGATGTTTTTAAAAGACAATGGTTGGGGAGGAATTTTAGCTGACGAAATGGGACTGGGAAAGACACTGCAAGTATTAACACTTTTACAAAAGGTGTATCAAAATGGTCTGCATACCAGGCCAAGTCTTTTGATTGTACCGACCTCGCTCTTATTTAACTGGCAGCAAGAAGCGGAAAAGTTTACACCAGATCTTCGCATAGTCCGCTATCATGGCGCATTCAGACAACAGCAGGCCTCACGACTTGATTCAGGTGATGTTATTTTGACTACCTACAAAACGGTGGTACACGATATCGATATACTCAAATATGCCCAGTTCGAGTATTTGATCCTCGACGAAGCGCAGGCCATTAAAAACCAGGCCTCACAGCGCTATAAAGCAGTCAGCATTCTGGATGCTCGAACCAGACTGGCTATGACGGGGACACCCGTCGAAAACAGTGGCAATGATCTTTATGCCCTGATGAACTTTGTAAATCCCGGCATGTTGGGAAGCTTGCGTGGGTTCAATAAACTGCTCTCAAACAAAGCGGAAACGGATAGCGTAGCTTACTTGCAAAAGGTAATCAGCACCTTTATTCTCAGGCGAACCAAACAGCAGGTAGCCAAAGACCTGCCTGAAAAAACGGAAATGGTCATCTACTGTGAGATGGAAACCCAACAACGCGCTGTCTACGAGGCCTACCGAATCCGATATCAAAATGCGATTAAAGAAAAAATCAGCGAAACCGGTGCAGTCAACTCCAAATTGTATGCGTTGGCAGGACTCTTGAAACTCCGTCAAATTTGCAATGCACCTGTGTTGGTTGAAGCTCAGGTTGAGCAGGAAGCTGAGCCTGCGAAAATCAAGGAACTCATGCGGCGGTTGAAAGAAATAACACCCTTCCACAAAGTACTGGTGTTTTCGAGCTTTACCGGGTTTCTTGGGCTGATCAGACAGCAGCTGCATGCATTACAGCTCGGATATGCTTATCTGGATGGTAAGACGAAGGAAGATCAAAGAAGCAAAATGGTGGATCTCTTTCAAAACGATAATGACACACGAGTATTTCTGATCAGTTTGAAAGCAGGTGGCATCGGACTAAATCTCACCGCTGCTGAATACGTTTTTCTCGTCGATCCATGGTGGAACCCTGCGGCAGAATCGCAAGCCATTGACCGCTGCTACCGCATCGGGCAAGAAAACAACGTGATGGCTTACAGGATGATTTGCAAGGATACGCTGGAAGAAAAAATCCTGAACATGCAGGCGCAGAAGCGTCAGCTGGCTGATGAGCTTATCTCGTCAACGGATGGGGTACTTAAATCACTGAGTGCAGAGGATATTCTTGAATTGTTTAGCTAGATAAATTGCATGGAAGCGGTTACCATAAAAATATCCATGTCACAGGATCAGGTCTAGGTTATGGAAGATCTCAAAGAAACTTTCCGAAATTCTCAACCTACTTTGGCAAAGTCTGGTTAACTGAAAAGCAGGCTCCTCAAAGGTTGAAAGTTTTCATGAGCACATTTCGCAAGCGGCGTAACGACGGATGGATATGCTACTTTGCGGAATGGAGAATGTATTTACTCCTGTTGCGGCTGGAAAGATGGTAGAAATTAATAATGTCTAAACTTTCAATTTTCCATAACTACACGTTCTTGGAGATGTTTTAGTTAATTCTCAATCAAATAACTGATTGGGTAAATCGACCTCATAAATACTAGAATCAAATTCTCAATTCTTTCCGAAGCCGCGGTTGTTTTCTCTACTGGAAAATCTTGGTGCATTTTTCATTAAAGGTAAAATCTGACGGAAGCAGGTTTATTGGGTTCTAAATTAGATTTACAGCTTAAATAAGTTTTCGAAAATCCATTCGATACTCCTTACTACTCTGAAATGCTTTAAATAGTCCAACATGACCATATCTGGATTCAGCCAAAACGCCCTTGATCCGTTCTTCAGGGGCTCTTCCTATCTTCATCCCCATGTAGATGTTCGATATCTCCGCGGCATCGAAGTGATATAGAAAAATGCCAAGACTTTCGTTGACACAGGAACACTCTTGCAACCCTTTCACAACCCTAAGTTCTTGTTCGTATTGCCAGGATAAACCTTTTGTTAAAAACACATCTCCGGCCAATTCTTCAATCCATTCTTGATTTGGAGTAAGCGTCTTAAATAGATATAATTCAGGCCTTTCCTTCTTGTATCGTACCTCGCTAATTTCGTTTAGACATGCAATAGATGATTTCCTATTTTTCAAAAGGTCTCCTGAGTGATTGAACTCAATTACAAAGCCAGTATCGCTTTGTGTGTAATGTGCCCACATCAGCAAATTGTCATTTCTCTGTGTTAGGCTAAGAATTCCTAGTTTATTCTGAAACCTTTCCCGGAACTTCTCGGCCAAATCGTCGTTTGTTGGCTGCAAATTCAAGGCTTTCAAAACTGGCTTGACTAATGTACTCAGTAATTTATCCGGTTCAACTGTATTTAAAATATCAATAATTGCATTTGGATCAATTTCAGGGTTTATTTTAAAAACTTCCTCAAGTCCTATACTAAGATTGTTCAGTATGTCTTGCCCACTAATAATCTTCGGAATTTCCTTATCAAACAAATCATCAATTTTTTCGGCTGTGTCTATTCCAGAAAGATACGGTATGGTTTCGAAAGTATCGTTTAGGTAATGTGGTTGTGTGAAACGAATGTTCTGGTTTAGGATGACATCGATTCTATCGGGGGGCAAATATTTAAAAATCTTCATTTCGTTGATTCATTAGGAGTTATAGTTTATTAAAGTCGCATTCTGTTCACTTAGCTCATTTGTTCACTGTACTCACATCTGCATTATTCTCGGATAATCCGAATTATTGATCCAGCTCTGTCCGTTATGCATAAAACAAGCTGTTACCATTTTTTAGAATTTGAGTCTGGTTAATGTCATAGGATTCATTTCGGGAAGTCTTAGATTTATCTCGACTCCTTCATTCGTCAGGAAATTCTGTCCTTAGAGTTTTGTCCAAATCCCAGTCCGGAATTTTCCTTTCAGGATCTCCTTCTGTTTTATAATAAATCTCCTCATATGGCATCTCTTGGATATCAAATTTGCAGAACAAATGCGGCTCAGAAAAGTATTCATCTCCATCCCGGAGAATCTCTACGATGTGATGATAAGGAATTCTTCCAATCTGGATAGCATAGAATGTTTTGTATTTGGGGCTATTTCTCCTCTTATCATCATGGCTTAACGGCTCCCAAAATCCATGCTCATCCATAATAATAGGAGTGCTCATCGCCACATTAAGCCAGAATTCTATTCCGTTATGGTAAGTATCATAAAAAAAAGTTCTGAACCAAGGACTAATCTTTCCATCTGGTGTTTCATCCGAGTCGGGATACGATGTGTCATCGACTGATCGTATGAAGACTTTATGAGTGATAAATTTTGCATAGGGTTTAAACGAAAGCAGATCCGGAGTCCTATTTTTCTTTAAATATTCATGATCTATTAGTTCCTTTTCTACACGCTTCTTCATTCTGAGCGAGTACTTGATTCTAGTGGCGTTATCCTGGGTTTTCTTCTCTACCCGTACACCAAAATATACAAAAAGTAAATCCTTGTAATCTTTGTATAATTTTGCTTCAAGAACGCTTGCTGTCCAGATTTCCACCTCGGAAATTCCTTTTTCACTAGAATAATCCTTCAAGTATTGATGAAGGTTCCGGCTCACATCGCAGGCTACAATCACCAGCAGCTTGTCAGGTAATGCCACATTCATCGCTACTTTATCGACGATGTCGGTGATATCTGCTTTTCCGATCCGAATGAACCGTTTGCATTGTATGAACCAAATTTTTTCCTTGCCTTCCAGGTTTTGTATCGCAAATATATCTACACCTAGATCTGCACCTTTACGGCCGAAATGATTGATTTCTCTAAAAGTGTCAGTTCTGGAAACAATATTCAGGCACAGGTCTTCAAATCTTAGCGGGTCAAGATCCGAAAAATGCAGTCTGTTGGTCGTTCTTGTCGGTTGTTTCATTCTCAGTTTTATACAAAGTTTCCTGAAATCAGGTAAAAATTTCCTATCTGCTATATTCTAGTGGACTATTTGAACTGGTAGCTATAATGATGTTGAAATTCTATGATGGTTAAACAAAAAAATAGCGGCCGTTCCGGAAAATATGGCCGCTATTTTTACACCGTTCTTCCTACTTCTCTTTTGTTACGCCTTTGAACGGAGTACCATCTTGTTTTCCATCCATAAATCGACCGGTCTCACGATCCCGCTTGGTCCATGTTTCCGTTACAGGATTATACACCTGTGTTCTTCCGGTAACAGCACCATCCCGATGTCCGTCACCTGTTTTGCCATTTCTAGCCATAAGTGAAAATTTGTTTAAGTTTAAAATCTGTTAATTGTAATTGTACTGTTTCCAGGGAATTCGAGAAATGTGAATCTTACTAAGGAAGTTCACGATATCCTTTCTGCCCTGGTACGTTGCAGTGCCACGCGAATCCTGCGCCATCAAAATAATGGGCACTCCGGGGAATGCGCCTCTGAAGGCTGCCCGCGCCTCGTCACACTGGTTCGTGCTGTTCAATACATGCGATTTTACCACTACAATCGCGAAGGTTACACCCTGCTCTTTTAGAACAGCTCCTTCAAATTTCATTTTACAAAAATTTATATATCCACCCCGAACTTGCAGCGCCGGAGATTATCTGGATGGTGTTTTCCTTTATTGTAGTACACAGATAAATAATTTAAACAAATTGATATCTTTGCAGCGTTCAAGCACAATAAAGTAGAATGCCAAAGGGGTACCAACCCGGATAAGCCACCAACAGCTTTATACATTCTAAATTGAATGCCTTTGAAGTTAGCGCTTCAGGGCATTTTTTTGTTTCTGTAGTATTTTTATTAGTTAACCATTGTTTAAACGTAATCTGACTTCCTCTTTTATTTTCACATTGCTATGTATAAAGCTGAAATTATCCAATAACTGGGTGACTTCATTGTAGATATTACCTCTCCTTTTGGTATCCTTTATGGTAATGATCAGACAAAAGTCCTGTGCAAGCGTCACTTTATTAATTTCTGCCTTGGATTCTGAAAAATCACGGTAAAGCCCTTTGATTTTCAAATACCAGTTTTTAGGCGCTTTCAAAAATTTCTCCTTGTTGGATTCTGTGAATTCTTGAAAATTCACACACCATTTTTTTACAGGCTGATACTTATCTCCGTATGAAATCAGCATTCTTTCTGCGGCAAACGGGACATCCATATTCTTTCCGGCTCTTTTACTATAGACTGAGCTACTAAGGATATTCTGCCGTCCATCAGCACCGATTGGATTTTTGATTTGTGGTTTTGAGGTGTCCCGCTCCGTTTTTTCGTCATAAGTCCCAAGCATCACATCGATGTTGGACTGACAGTATTCCGCTCCCTGTGAAACTTCCAAAATAGGAGCAGTTACAAGTGTGACCGTAATCTCTCCATAAAAATAGCCATCCTCATCTACCATGCTTTGCGGAAACGGAAAATCAAGAATGTCAATAAAATTCCCCTTTTCAAGCGTATCCTGCAGTATCAGCGTGATTTCATTTGGTTCGTTAAAAAGGATATCGGATATATTAGATGGCATTCCGAAACCAACCGCGTTAATTTTGTCCGAAATCGCCATTTTCATTTCGGGCGGATATTTAGCAGAATGAATGATCAAAGCCTTTATCAGGGTGGGGTTGAATCTCTCATTAAGCATAGAATTTAACCCTGCCGCAATGGCTGAAATCCTTGGCGTGGAAAAGCTCGTACCGATAATTTTTGCCAACCTGCCATCCGTTGAAAAAGATTTGACAGGACTTATAGTCACATTATTTCGCGCGTCCGTTCCTGCATTTCCGCCCATGTGAACAATGTCCGGCTTGATCAAATGCGCTGGTCCTGGTCCCGTTCTTGAAAACGGTGACGGGTGATGTTTTCCGGCATGGTCCGTCGGACTTTGATCATGCGTCAAAGAACCGACAACAAGCCCCCTGACTGTATCGGCAGACTTGGTTATCCTGCGCTTTGGTGCGTTTATTTTAAAATTATCACAGTTTCCGGCAGATTTACAAATCAGTACATCATGCTGCTCCTGTATTTCATCGAGTGCCTTGGCAAAATCGGAAAATTCATTTAAGTCGACTTCCTGATCTGTTCCCAGTGACAGATTCCAGATCTTAATATGATCATGTCTGCTGATTGCGTCTCTGATCTGCTCTATTAATTCACTTTCATATATTTTTTGCCTGGTAAGATCCGGCATCACAACCGCTTCAAATAATTTGCATCCTTCAAACCCGGTATAATTCACTCCTTCAAGAATATCTCCGTAAATCAGGATTCCGGCGACACCGGTACCATGCTTTTTGTTGGTATCCTCATCGGTATAATAGGTAATGTTATCCTGATGAAGCCAGGGCGAAAGATGTGGAATGTTGGCAATCCCTGTATCCAGCACACCGATGATAGGATAGTCCACACCAGCCTTTGGTGTTTTAATTTCTACTGGCGTGTCCTCAATCACTTCGTCAAGCGTAAGTTCGTATGAAGGCATTTCGGTGATAAGCTGTATACCATCGAAATCCTTCAAAAATTCCAGCGCATCTGTTGTTACCGCATCGACCCGGTAAATATTTAAATCGCCGGAGTAGACGGTACGTTTAAAAGACAATTTTCTGCTTTGGCAAAACTGTTCAAACATTCTGGCCAGTATGCCGTCCAACTCAATATTGCCATAATTGAAAAGTTTTATTTTTAAGACATGATCCTCTTCAATGTCCGAATCAATGGCTATTTCTGGTTTGAATTCCTCTACGTCACTAATGGCAGATATCCCGACTACCGTAGAAAAGCTTGGAAATGCGTTGTTTGCCTTCTCGAAATTTCTGATCATTCCCTGCAAATCCTGAACATCATCCACTTTCACCAATACCTCGTCCACTCCGTTAACCCCAATAATATTCAATTCTGTGGTATTGAACAGGTTTCCGATTTCTTTGCGGTATGATTTGGCCAGTGCATCTTCATTGACTTTCAGTTTTAGCACTGACGGTATGTAATTATTTTGTTTGACTTTATTGGTCAATTTGACAGAAACATCCTGAAGTACTTCTCTGATATAAGCTGATTTCTGAGACGCTATGGCGGGACTTGCCCAAGTGGGCATCTTCCGCTCTCCACCACCTTCGGTGTCCATCTCATCTTTCTGTCTTTTTTGAAAGAATTTTACAGGGAGGTTCTTTTCTGCCATGACCTAGATGTTTTTGTTTAAAAAATTTCTTACCTGTCTGATGGATATCTTCATCCTTTCGGCGATGGCCACTTGTGGAATACCATTGTCATTTAAAAATTCCACCAGCTTTTCGATGGATAAGTCTCCATGGTTGGTAAATTCAAAAAGCTCTACCAGTAGATCTTCATAAGCAAGTGTTTCACGGCCATTAATGATCGTATGCGCCTTTGCATTGTTGATGATGCCCTTTATATCGGATGGAGACTTACCCGTCAGAAGTTTCACAAGTTTATCGTGACGTCTTTCATCATCTATAAAGTCTGTTTTGAACCCTGCTGTAAAAACTTTAATCAGCTGTGATACCTCAGCCTCCTGAGGAGCGCCAATCTCAATAACCGTATTAAACCTGCGCCATATCGCTTTATCTAAGAGCTCTGGATGATTGGTAGCGGCGATCAATATATTGTGACTTGCAAAAGCGTCAATGTTTTGCAATAGACTGTTAATCACTCTTTTAAGTTCACCAAGTTCATATTGATCGTCTCTTGCTTTTGCGATAGCGTCGAATTCGTCAAGAAAGAGTATGCACGGTTTGTTATCTGCAAAATCAAATATCTTTCTGATATTTTTCGCTGTGTTTCCAAGTAAGGATGATACTATCGCATCAAATCTCGCTACTACCAGCGGTAGGCCTGTTTTGTCGGAGATGTATTGCGCAACAGTTGTTTTTCCGCAACCCGGTTTTCCGTATAAAAGAAGTGTGTTGGTAGTTTCAATTCCATTTTTGATCAACTCACTTTGGTGTTTTACAACATTTATAAAGTCATCAATTTTATTTTCAATTAACTGAGGTAGTATAACCGGAGTTCTGCCACTAAGAGGCCTAGAAATATCGACTATGCTAAGTCTGCTTTCCTGATCAACGGGAGTGGTCAGAAGCTCATCCATTACAACGGTTGTAGCGGGACCGTTTTCGATGGCGCGTAAAATCAGTTTTGCCATTTTTTCGTCTCCATCCTTCGCCAGTTTATCGGCTAACAGCTTTGAGTAGTTGTGTACTTTTTTGAAGTCCTTAGATAATCCCCCTTCAATAATTTTTAATATCTCCGTATACATAGCAGAAAAGTTTGATTACAAAATTACGCATATCGTAATTAAAAATCAAAATATCGTACAAAATATTTAATAGTCGTAATAATTTACACAATAAGTGTAGTTAGATGATTCTTTTGAATTCTCGATGGTTAAGGTTAATTCAATTTCGATGAGTTTTTTACGACTTGTAAGAGTCTATCGCACAGGTTGTCAGTCAGTGCAACGAAAGTTACAAAGCCAAAAATGATGGCTTCAAGAGTAGCCTGCTATTTACCGCGGCTTAATGCCGCTCCTTAAACCGCTGGCTACTCTTGCAGCCAAAGGGGGTAAACCCCGTCATTTTTTCTTTGAGTGGAGGTAGCGATTGCCCTGAGCACAACGCCGGGCTAAGCTACTTTTAAAGACTTTCAATCATGAAAAATCTTGAAAACACTCCAAAAATTTATGTTGGAACTTACTGGCAGTATAATGACGGATCGCTTTTCGGTAAATGGTTTGATCTCTCAGACTACTCTGATTGCAAAGAGTTTTATAAAGACTGTTATGAATATCACCGAAATGAATTCCTGCCTGAATTAATGTTCCAGGATTGGGAATATATTCCGGATTTCCTGATTTCAGAATGCAGTCTGCATGAGGACACATTCAAGTACTTTGAACTGACGGATGAAATGGGCGAGGAACGCGCGGAGGCATTTGAGATTTACTGTTCCAGGATCGTATCATGGCCTTCAAACGGAAATGATTTAGATGAAACGCTACAAGGATTTGAAGAATCGTATCAAGGTTGCTTTTCAGGATCGATGAAAGATTCGGAAATAGAATTTGCATATCAATATATCGAAGATACGGGAATGCTATCGGACGTGCCCGAGCTGTTGCAAAGATATTTTGATTACGAAGCTTATGCAAGGGACCTATTTTTAGATGGCTATTCACAGTACGAAGGTCATGTTTTCATGGATTGATTATTAAACGGCACGGTCTGATTTAGGAAGATCAGGCCGTGTTTAGTTGCATAAAAGCAGAAATGATATTCTTTTCATTCCGGAAAGTATCGCCGGAACATCTTGATGGCCCTCGAAGATTATTTTGCCGCATGTTGGACTAAAACAAGGTGAGCAGGATGGAGGCGTTAGAAAAAGAGAGGGTATCCCCACAAAAAGCGGTGGAAGTGTTAAGTCGTGAAGGACTCGAGGTAACTGAAATTCAGGCTAAGAAAATCTTGGAGTTTTTAGAAAAATTGGCTAATATAGTAGTAAGCCAATGTCTTAAAGATTTAAAGGATGATGTTTTGTAACATGATCTGATTCATTAAATTATCTGTGAGGTAACCATATTCAGATGAAAACGGCAGATTTATATGTCCGCGTCAGCACGGACGAGCAGGCAGATAAAGGCTACTCCCAAAGAGGACAGGAGGAAATGCTTAGAAAGTATTGTGGCATCAATCATATAGAGGTAAGAAAGGTGATTTATGAAGACCATTCGGCCAAGACCTTCAACCGCCCCCAATGGTCACAGTTGCTGCTGGACCTAAAAAAATCAAAAGGCAAGGTGGATCTGGTTCTTTTTACCAAATGGGACAGGTTCAGCCGCAACGCGGGCGATGCCTACCAGATGATCAGTATACTTAGAAGGTTGGGCGTGGAGCCCCAGGCTATTGAGCAGCCGCTAGATCTTTCTATTCCGGAAAATAAAATGATGCTGGCCTTTTACCTGGCTGCACCCGAAGTGGAAAATGACCGACGGGCACTCAATACGTTTCACGGCATGAGAAGGGCCAGAAAGGAAGGCCGGTATATGGGTGTAGCTCCGGTGGGTTACATAAATAAGATCACTGAAAGCGGCAGAAAATACATCGCACTACAACAGCCGCAGGCATCCGTCTTAAAATGGGCCTTTGAAGAATTGGCGCAAGGTATATATTCGGTAGAAGAAGTCAGAAGACAGGCGGTTCGTAAAGGACTCAGATGCAGCAAAACCTGCTTCTGGCGTGCAATCGAAAATCCGCTTTATTTCGGTAAGATCTTCATACCCGGTTACAAGGATGAAGAGAGCCGGTTAGCGCAAGGGCAGCATGAAGCGCTGATATCCGAGAATCTGTTTTACGAAGTACAGGATTCGATTGACGGAAAAAAGAAGAGACAGCGGCCTAATGTGAAAGAAATATCCAATGATATGTTTCCGCTGCGGGGTTTTCTGAAATGTCCTAATTGTCACAGGCTGTTAACGGCAAGCGCTTCGAAAGGTAGAAACGGCAGGTACCACTATTATCACTGTGTGGCCTCCTGCGGGCCAAGATATGCGTGTGGCCGACTCAACGATCAGTTTGTAAAAGAACTTCAAAAGTTTAAACCCCACAAAGGTGTGACAGAGCTTTTTAAACTGGTTGTAAACAAAGCATTCAAAGGACAGACAAAGCATTCACAAACCGAGAAGAAACATGTCCTCGACCAGATTGATGCACTGAACAATAAACTTGGTAAGGCAAGAGAGCTTTTATTGACCTGTGATATTGATCCAAAAGACTACCGGACGATGAAATCAGAAATAGAGGAAAAGCTTGTGCGGTTGGAAGCCAATTTAACGGAGATGACAACGAGCGTCAACAGTCCAGTAAATCTTGAAAAGATGCTGGATAGGGCAGTGAACGCACTTTCAAACATCGACCTTGTCTACACAAGATCAGATACAAATCAGAAGCGTGAGATCATTGGTTCGATGTACCCCGAAAAACTGGTGTTTTCAGAAAGTGGATATCGAACCACAAAAATTAATGAAGCAGCAGCCCTTATCTTTCAGATAAACAGCGACTTACGGAAAGAAAAAAGCGGAACTTTTAGTGATTTCTCACAAAAGTCCCGCTTTGTACCGGGGACGGGAATCGAACCCGTACGAGCCTTACAGCTCACAGGATTTTAAGTCCTGCTATTTATGGTTTCATGTGGTTTGATATGTATTAATATTAATTGATAATCTGATAGTTAAGTATATTTTGTATCATAAAAATATTTATAAAAACTCGATTTGTTTGGCATATGTTTGGCGAAAATCCATTACATTTGTTTATCAAACAGATCGGATATGGCATCAGTAAGCATAGTTCTTCGCAAAACTCCTAATAGAGAAGGGAAACATAACCTTTATCTACGGATAATAAAGGATAGGAAAATTTCACAAACAAGTATCGGTCATAGCGTTTCGCTAGCGGATTGGGACGATGCAAGGCAAATAATCAAGAAATCACATCCCAACTCTGCAAGACTCAATAACCTGATTGCAAAAAAGCTAGCTGAGGCGACTGACAAGCTTGTGGAGATGGAAACTAACAAAACTGACACTTCTGCAAAGGCTATAAAAAGGGCAGTTGCAGCATCCAAGGATGGTACTTTTTTCAAACAAGCAAAACTTTACCTGGACCAACTTAAAGCCACAGGGAAGTTCAATCAGAGATCTGCTGACGAGCCTAGGATTAATCGATTCAAGACATTTCTAAAAAATGAAGACATCAATTTTTCTGAAATCAGTTCCGGCTTATTGACAAAATTCAAGGCTTATCTGATAGGAACGTTTGGCGTGACGGAAAGGACAGCAGTCAATCATTTAGTGGTGATCAGGACTGTATATAATAGAGCTGTTGCAGACAACATTACTGATAGGAAAAATTATCCTTTTGGTAAAGGGAAGACCGTAATCAAGTTTCCTGATAGTTTAAAAATCGGTCTAAATGCGGAGGAGGTAAAGTTAATGGAAGAAATAGATCTACCACTTGGTGAAAACCATGCGCGAAATCTTTGGTTGGTCTCGTTTTATTTTGCAGGGATGCGTGTGTCAGATGTTTTAAGGCTTAAATGGTCAGACTTTCAAAATGATCGCCTTTATTATTCTATGGGTAAAAATTTGAAAGCCGGATCATTGAAGGTGCCAGACAAGGTGCTTGAAATCTTGAAACAGTACCCACGAGGGGCAAATGCCCATGACCTAGTATTTCCTGACCTAGCTAAACTGCCGGATCTTTCGAAATTATATGAAGTTCAGAGTTATATCAAAACGAGGGTTCGAAGCTGTAACGACTATTTAAAAAATGTTTCCAAGAAATTAGAAATAACGAAACCGTTATCTATGCACATTGCGCGCCACACGTTTGCGCAGATATCTGCGGATCGTATTCCAGCCAATGTTCTTCAAAGGCTTTATCGGCATTCTGATATTAAGACAACTATGGGTTATCAGAGTAATTTTATTAATAAAACGACTGATGACGCATTAGATTCCGTGATAAATTTATAGTGCACTGTTATATTGTCTGCAATAGGCTGAAATCTGCATGGTAAGTTGAATTAATCACCCGAGAATAATTCTTTATCTATAACCAACTAGTTTTAGAAATAATATTTTCTTATTTAATCAATATTTCAGAAGCAAGATGTAAGTTGAGATCAACACATATTTTTTTACGGCTGGATAAGCACAACAGGTTGAAGTATCTAAGTTATTTTGCAATCGCTTCCGTTTGAAATTTCGAATAATTAACAAGTTGCACTGATGTGGTATTCTATTATTTATTAAAAGTAGAAAATTGATTTACGTACCTTGTCAATATTAAACCCGTGGTTATCTACCGACTCCTCCTGAATCGATGAAATATAATGACTTTGAATTCAATAAACTGGATTATTTAAAGAAGAATGTGGATGATCCTAAAGATGGAATTCCTTCTGACTATGGTATTTATCAATGGGTTTACTGGCCAGCATTTGACGCAGACCGTATTGCCACTAATGATTTGATCAATACTTTGAAAGAATACTCCAGCCGAAATTTTTACATTGAAGAAGAAATTAAAGGCAAGTACAAATTTCATGCAAAAATTTGGGAGCAAGGTTTCAGAGACAATGCCAACATGTTTGGGCTAAGTGATAAAAAGCACTCAGAGCTAGAAGCATACCTCAGGAGTAGAACAAATATTCAAGCTTTCTATGAATTTTTTAAAGAGATCTGCTTCGTTAGACCTTTTTACTTAGGTAAAGCAAATAACCTCAGATCGCGACTATCTCAACATTTCAGTGGCAAATCAAACGTTATTGCTGAAATTGTTAAAAGTAGTGTGCCTGATCAACATGTTTGGGTGGGATATAGAAAACTTCCGTTTAGCCCTGCTGAAAGTTCTATCAATAATATTTATGAAGAGATATACTCACGCAGAGTCAAACCAGGATTAACGATAAAACCTGATTAAAATGAATGAATTAGACGACTTTGATGCAATAGAAGGCCAAGGTTTTAAAAAGTCAAATGTAAATTTTTCAAATGTCTATCCAGTGCGAATGGGAGGCTTTGGAACGACAACTGCGATTAGAACATACCTCACAACTTTAACTGTCGGTGAGCTTAAATCTGATGTTTCTCTTTATGATACACTAAGTAATGATAAGGAATGGCCAATTAGTCAAATTATCCAGAGAGAGGTAGATAAAGATAGAATTAGTGAAATTTCAAAAAAGTATCTCCTCGGTCAGGGACGGGACGTTAAATACTTTCCACCCATAATTGTGGCACTATTACCAAGAGAGTCTGATGGTAGCTTTTCAAAAGTTTATAATTTTACTGCTGATCAATCGCCAGAATCAAAAGAGCTAATCATTGATAAGTCACAGTATCGTTCGAATACTAAATTTAAAGAATTACTGATCTCGAAGGACAACGAAAGTATAATCGATGGGTTATATTTTTTCAATACTTCTCATGTATTTCAACATAACATTTTATGCTGGGATAAAGATAAATTTTATGCTGTTGTAATAGATGGACAACACAGGCTTGAAGCGTTAGTAAAAAGTCAAGAACTTGATACACTATATCATTCAGCCCAACAAGACGTCGTCTTTTTAGACGTAAGTAATTTAATCAGAGAAAAGAATGTCTTAACTCCTGTTCAAGTTTTACGGACAGTATTCATTGACATTAATACAAACGCCAGGTCAGTTGGTTTAGTTAGAAGAATATTAATGGACGACAAAGATCTCGCTTCCTTGTGTGTGCAATCTTTAGTCGAATCGGTCAATAAAGATGGCACTTCTAAACTAAGTGGCAATTTTATACCATCTATCCTAATCGATTGGTATGGAGATAGTCTTAAGCATGAGTTGCCACATATAACTGGCTTACTGACAATGCATCAAATTATAAGTGATGAACTTGTTGACCGGAGATTAGTATCAATTGAGGATCATAGAGATTTAAATAGAATAAAAGACTTTAAGAATATTCTAAATAATTACTTTTTTGTTGATCATACCATAGCAAATGATACTGATTATCAAGAAATAACGCCAATACAAACTTCATTTAATGAATATTTGAAGGAAAGAAATGTTACGCTAGAAATTTTTGCGGAGGAACTAAGCGAATATGCGTTGGAAAGCATATTATTTACTTATGATTATCGTATATTGGATGTAGCACAAAAGAATTTTGAGAAATACTATCTTCGGTCAATAGTGCAAATTTTTGAGAATATAATTCCTAATATTAAGGTGATTGAGAAATTAGACTCTTTAGGAGCTTTTAATATCACCTCTAATTTATACAAGGCATTACTTTCGAAAAGGCGAAAAATTTTGGAAATTTCTCACCTTAAAAAAGCCTATATTGATGCTAGGCAAATTTTGAATAGCGAATTAAATCAGCAATACTACCTTTTGTATACTGTAGTGGGACAGAAGGCTGTTTTTAAAACTTTTTTCGAGAGATTAAATCAAATATTTAAAATTGGGAGTACGGAGGATACTGTTTTAGTAACTCAGAAAACCTTCGTTAGTAAGTTTAATTCAATGTTATTGATTTTAGACTCCAATAATTGTTTTCTTTTTGGAAAAGATGAGATTTTGATTGATGTATCAGATGAACTTGAAGAGTACGGTACATTAGCATCATCATTCTGGGAAGGGATATTATTCGAAGATAAAAGGATTATTTACAATTCTCAGGGTGTCAGAGCGTTCGCTGATATTATAAAATTAATTTTTGAGGTACAAGCTAAATTGGAAAGCAAGCCGAGTATTGATGATACAGACTATCAAGACCTTATGAGTTTCTCTATTAGATTTTCGACGCAAAGGACAAAGAGGATGCTGAGCAAAAGATTTGGATACAAGACCGACCTTGAATGGGATAGAATTAGCAATTTAATTCTGTCGGAGAAACGACGGTATTTGATTGATCAATATTCAACTGCATTCAGATTGAAGACAGAAGCTAAAATTTAGTTTTTATTTATAAGATTTTAAATGGAGCTCGTTAGAGATTGTTCAAATATCATAATGCTGAATTTATAACAGAAATGGAAAATAATGATTTGAATTTGTCTTCCTTAAAATTTAGTGTTGATGCTGGACTTATTGATAGACTGGGAAGAGAACTTGTCGGCAGAGCTGAAACGGCACTTTCTGAACTTGTCAAAAATTCATATGATGCTGATGCGACGCAGGTTGATGTGGATTTTATAGATTCTTCAAAAAAGGGTGGGACACTAATCATAAAGGACAACGGAGTCGGCATGACCTTCGATCAACTAAGAGATGGTTTCATGACCATTTCTTCTACCGATAAAATTCATAATCCAAAGTCCGTTCGATTTGCGAGAGGAAAAGCAGGTAAGAAGGGAATTGGAAGATTTGCTACCCAACGTTTGGGAGAGAAGCTGACGATCATTACACAAACATTAGATATCGATAATGCTATAAGGCTTGAAATAGATTGGACAAACTATAAAATTGATACCAACATTGGTTCAGTAAGTAATCCATATACATATGTTCCGAAAGTTCAAAAAGAAGGAACAGTGCTTATCATTGAGAATTTGAGAGAATGGTGGTCAGAGAATGACATCAAAAGGGTTTATCGATACGTATCTGATCTTCTACAACCCGATTACATTTCGGATCGAAGCGAGGTTTTACGTTTGGCAAACCAAACAGATGAGTCCTTTAGGGTCAGATTCAAACAAATTAACAATGAAGTTGAGAGAATTATTGCTGATCCAGATAAAATGCTTTTTAGTAAAGCACTGGCAGTTATAGAAGGATTTGTCGATAAAGTTCATGATGGATTTTATACGATCACAAGCAGCAGCCTAGATGTGGGTAACGAAATTGTTGAAATTAGTCATAACAAACAGTATAGTGTTGATGAAAAGCCAGACACAAAATATAGAAATTTAAATGAACTACATTTCAAAGCATATTATTTTATTTATAATAGAGAAGAATATTACACAAACATTTCGAAGATTGAATTATCCAACATTCTAAAATTGTCCAAAGAGCAAGGTGGTATTCGATTATATCGAAATGGTTTTAGGGTGTTACCTTATGGAGAACAAAAGGACGACTGGTTAGAGATCGATAGTAGGTACTATAATGAATCAGGAACAAATGCTCCATTTGGAAATAAGAATTTGTTTGGTTTTGTGGAAATTATTGATCCCACCGGTGTATTATTTGAAGAAACAGCTAGTAGGGAAGGCTTAATCGAAAATGATGCCTATCGAGAATTGACAGATTTTGTACATAAAGCTTTAGAGGCAGCTAGAAACCGATTACGTTACAGCGTAGAAAAAATTAAGAAACAAATTCGTGTTACCAAAGTTAACACAGCCACGGGGGTGGTAGAACCTGAAAAAACTACAGCTGAGAAGCTTTTGCAATTAGAAAAGGCAATTGATGTAATTTCAATTATTACTTCAGCCGGAAGTGATCAAGATAAGAAAAATACCAGTGAAGCTAAAAAAGCTTTGTCGGCGATAAAAGAAGAGGTCAACCTGATTTTGCAGGAACTTGGAATGGTACGTGTGCTTGCTGGTTTAGGTCTGACAATAGGTGAATTTACTCATGAAGTTGTACAGTTTTCGCCATCTATTCTCGGAGATTTAAGTGTTATTAGTAGGCAAAAATTAGATAGTTATGGCATCAATAGTTTGGAAAACCTTAGACGAACTATACATGTCTTTACGTCATACACTTCTTATTTTAACTCTACGGTCTCAGCAAACGTAAGTCGGGAATTAAAACCTCAAATATTAGACGAAGTTGTTCGTCATTTTAAAAATATAATTGATGCTGATTTGACAAAGCTTGAAACGGTAATGACTGTGGAGTTTTATGGATATGATTTAATAACTATACCAATGCACGCATCAGAATGGAGTTCCATTCTTTTCAATTTATACACTAATTCTAAAAAAGCTATTCGCAGGAATAAACAAACTGGGGAAATTAAAATAGTTGTTGGAAAGGAAGATAAAAATGTATATTTAGAATTTTCAGATAACGGAGATGGGATTCCAGAAGAAAACAAAGAGAGGATATTTGATGCGTTTTTCACTACATCTTCACCAGTCGGATTTGACGCATCAGATGATGAAAAGCTTACAGGAACTGGATTAGGTTTGAAAATAATGAAAGATATTATTCAAACTTATGGTGGTTCTATTAGCTTGATAAACCCAGAACGAGGTTTTTCTACATGTTTTAAAATACAATTACCATTGGCATCTAAAAAACAAATTGAAGAGTATGGCGTATAAGTACATATATATTGATGATACCCAGAATGAAATAGAGCAGGGAACAATCAATGGTCTGGAAATTGGTAGAGAAATAGAAATAACATTTAAGAAACCAGCTGATTGGGAAACATTAATTTCAAGCATCACTGAAATGATGCCAGATTATAATGGTATTATCCTTGACTTAAGATTAAATGGTAATCCTTATGAGGGAAATAAGTATGCACAATACAGGGGAAGTACCCTAGCACAGGAGCTAAGAACATTATCTAAGGAAAGTTTAGAAAGTAAAGATTTTCCGATTATTCTAGTGTCGGCAGATGAAAACTTAGAGAAGTCATTTGATCCAACAAGCTTGGATTTGTTTGACCTTATAGTTAGTAAAAATATTCTAGGAAACGATAAGAAAATGCCCTTCGAGCTATTTAGGGATAAATTGAAATGGCTATCCGATGGATATAATTATTTAAATGAATGCGACAATTCGATAGAAGGAATTTTGGGTAGAAAGCCGATTCCCCAACTTGATACAAGATTTTTAGATGCATTGAGGGCTAATCTTGAGAAACCTAAACATATTATTGCTAGATTTTTAACCAAGCAAATTATCGGAAGGCCGACATTTTTGATAGATGAAAGATATTTGTCCGCTAGATTAGGTGTTGATCGAAGATCTGGTGATTGGGGAAAACTGATTAACAATTTCTTGCCGGCAGACATGAAATATGTAGGTGCTTTCTCTAATTATTATACAAGATGGTGGATGCAGGATCTTTATTTGTTCTGGGAGGAGAAAGTTTCTGATACGTTTGACATTAGAAGCACTGGTTCAAAGAAAAAAGTTGAGCTGCTAAGTGCTAAGAGTGGTCTTACGAAGTTAACTCCGTTAGAAAAACAATCGGATTCTAAAAGTGATTCTTTTTGGGTTATTTGTAAGGCGACAGGAGTTGCTATCGATACTACAGACGCCTTTATTATTGCGGGTCAGGATGATAAGCATGCCTGGCAAGAGCATGAATATGTATCAGTTAAAGAGGCACTCCGGCCGACGGCATTTTTTGGGATAACTTCTATAGAAAAACCTAGACTTGAAAAACTTAAAGCATTTTTAGAGAAAAATGAAAAAAGAGTTAGAGAATAAACAAATTGCTGCTGATCTATGTAAGCTAGCCATACTTTTAAATACATATAATCTTTGCGGGGATGTTAGTCCATTGGATGGCGCAGGGCAATCTTTCATCGAAACGGAATCCAAAATATGGAAATATAATTTGCGAAAAATTACATTTAATGATGCTGACGAAGTGGGAGGGCGTATGCCTTCTGAATCGGAACAAATTTCTGTTTCCTTATCATTATTTATAAAAAGTTCAGGAGTGATCGGAGATGAAGTGTCCAATCCATTGTCAGAGTTAAATGTTGACATAGAAATAGGTGGACAACGACTTAACTCCCGAACCTATGAAATTGACGATTTGTATTCTTCGTGGCATTTGGACTTGCATGAAGAAGAAATGGGTGATGGTTCTCCCAAATTCTCTCACCCATTGTACCATTTTTCTTTCGGTGGAGAAAAAATGGAAGGAATGGGTGAGGACCTTATAGGCAACACAATAATTCTTCCGGCACCTCGGCTAATGCATCCACCAATGGATGCAGTTTTAGCCATTGACTTTATCCTTCAAAATTATTTTATTAGAGAGAAGATCAAAAAACTACTCAGCGATCCGGAATACAAAGAAATTGTAAGAAATTCTCAATTAAGACTTTGGAAACCTTATTTTGCCTCGATATATTCCTTTTGGGATAAGGGCAATTTTAATGTTCATGAAAACTTCAATTGCAGTAAGGTATTGCCGTTTTATTGCTGAAAATATCCTTAGTTGAGTACGTTTATGGAACATCGTGTGCCGATAATAACTTCCAAAAATCTGAAACCCCTTTTATATGAAGCAGCTTGCACATCCTAAATCTTCAGAGGCGTCAGAAAAAATATCTATTAGCTTTGAACTTCTCCTGATTTTTTCCGTTCGGGTTTTACGTTTAATATACTCTAATTTTATCGCCTCAATTCGTTCCGGTTTAATAAGTTCACTAAGTGGCTCGTCCTGATTCCATGTGAAATCATCCTTTTCATACTCCATAGCTTGGGCAAACAAGTCGGGATGTTGTTCATATAACCATATCCACTCGATATTTTGTTGATAAAAACAAAAATAACAGCCTGATCTGGTTCGGGAGTAAGTGGCTACCTGGCCATTTACGGTAAACTCAATTTCATTATAATAAGCGGGAATTCCTACTCCTGACGTTTCCAGTAAATTATATATATCTTTTAAGACCAGTACTTCATTATTATCTATTAGAGGAAACTGCGTATCGAATCCAGCAGGATAATTGGTATGCTTTAGAAATTCATGAACGATAGTATTAAATTCTCTTGTATCAAGCTCGAGAAGCTGTAAAAGTTTATCTGAACGTGTATAAAGTTCGTTAACGTTTCGTGATAAGATTTCAATAAATCTATTTGTTTTTTCACCTGATAGCTTCTCATTTGCAATTGCTAAACATCTATAAATATTTTTGTTGTCAAGTACCAACCTAATAATATCTTCACTCCAAATATTTTGGCGAAATGGAAAAATTGACTGAATTGTGTCTTTTTTTGAAATATAACCCTCTCTGTTTTCGTCACCACGAATTCCTACGTAAGATATGACAGGGTCATTCCCTACGAATTTTTCAAAGATATCTAATTTAAGACTTTTTGTACACCAACGATTCAGAGGATTCGGCAGAAATCCATTTAAGCTTTTTAATTTATGGTCAAACGGATCTTCTGAACTATCAGGAAAAGCTTGTAACTTAATAATCTCTTTCCCTAGAAACAGTTCCAGGTTCTTGATTAATTGATACGTTTCCTTAAGTTCTTTGCCAGTATCCGCCGTGTAATACTCTACATCTAGTTCTGGATAATTATTTTTCATGTAAATAGCAAGGGCAGCACTATCTTTGCCGCCAGAAATGCCAAGAACATGTCTTACTTTTTGGCTCATGTTATCTCAATTGCTCGTTCAAAATTTTAGTCAAGATAAAAACATTTAAATTTTTATCCGTTGTTAAAAACTTGACTATTTTTTTTTCTATTGACGCCACTTCCTTTTCCTTAGACTTTGGAAAAGTTAGGGTCTGTTTTAAAGTTCCGCTTTCAAGACTAGTAATCTCAATTTTTAAAGAATTTTGCAAATTCTCAGATGATGGCTTATCTTGTAAATCTACATAATTATCTAACTCATGGATCCAATCCTTAAATCTTCTAAATAGTATTAACTCGTCTTCATCATTTATCTCGTCCAACTGTTTACCTAAAATTGCATGTGCTAGTGAACTAAGCCAAGTATTTTTTTCTTCTATCTTTGAGTGAATACGTTGAAGAAAAACTTTTAAATGTGGTGCGACTAAATAACCTTTGATATTTTTGAATCTTTGTTGAAAATTATTCTTCCACTCCTCGAATGGTAAAGTTTGATTTCCTATTATTTCCTCAAAAATGAAGGTTTCGTATCTTGTAAGGAGGTTAGGATAAGTGGTTCTTATCTCTGTTATTCCATGACTTAAATCTAAAAAGTAACGCTCTAATTTCTCTGCGTTTTGATCGAGATCCACCAAGCTGTAACCGAATGCTTGAGGAAAATCTTCGAAGAATGTTTTTTCAGGATCCGATGAATTTTGGATCGCCTTCCTCAAGCCAAGTGCTTCCTTAGATAACTTATTGGTATTTTTTGAATATGTAGGGAGATTTTGATAAAATGATAAAAAAGGTCTTATTGTTTCTATAAAACCAACATTTGTATGTTTTGATATTTCTTTTTGATTTAGTAATGCTCTGTATTTATTAAAGACTGATAAATTAATACCTGACGCGGAAAAGGACTTGATAGAATAATCTGACGGTTTTTTTATAATTAAATCTAGGATATTCGCATTGAGTTTTGGAATGAAAACATCATTATTAAAAAGTGAAAAGTCTGACTGGCGGACTAGTAAAGCAATAGGAAGGAAAAAGTCAACAAAGCCTTTTTTTACTTTTATGGGTCTCTCCAGTAACCGATCCGAAAGTTCCTGAAGTGAAAGTTTGGAATGCTTAGCATCAGTTAAGAATTTATTAAAACAATCCCAAATACCTGCTAGGCTCAGATCCGTAGGCTCCGTGAGCTGCCAAATGCCATCAACCTTTTGATGAAAGCCTTTCTCCTTGATTAATGAAAGGTATATAGTCTTTTCTGGTGGAAATAAATTAGGAGAAAATCCCAAATCATATTCATTTGAATTCTCCACAAGTCGATTTAACAATGATTTTCTTGCTGTGACAATTGATCCCCCAAGCTTTGTTTTATTTACCATCTCATTTAAAAAGACGGGTGTTCCTTGGTACGTGGTTATTGAGATATCGCTCAAAAAGTTATTTAAAGAACGACGATTGTGTATTGTATTAACTTTTATACCACGATGATAAAACGAAACTTCATTTTGATCGGCTGCGTAAAACTTATCTAGTACGTAATGTCGTAAAAGATTTTGCTGATGAAGAAGTATATGATCAAATTCAAAACGAGCTGTTTTGTCATCGCCATACTTCTGTCGTGCTTGCTTTATTTTTTCGATCTCGGTGACTTGTTCCCTAATTAATTGATTGTGTTTAAAATAAACATATATGATTGCGTCGTCAACATTTGCAGAGTATGTTCTAATTTGCTCTTCGGTGTGTGTTGAAGAAAACACTAAATTTATAAAACCATCTCTTTCTCCAGCAGGAGAAACAGCTATTGGACTGTCGCTTATTTTAATTTCAAAAAAGCGGGGAGTGCCGATTTCAACTTGATATCTTTTTGCGGGAATAATTGGAAATTTGAAGTACTCGTTTAAATATTGACTTATCTGACTTACATGTCCAACCAGCTCACCAGCGGCATTAATCGCATATTCTATATCTACGTCGGTTCCTTCAAAAAGAACATATCTGTTGCTATGCTCCCTGAATCGAATTATTTTATGCTGCTCCAAGAGCCTGAGAGTTTCCGCAGTATCTTTTTGATTTTGTACCAATCTTCCATAACCAATAAGAAAATCCTTATTAACTTTTGAAGAGGTTTTACCAAATAAGTTTAGCAGCCCTATTGTCTTTATTAATTGCGTTGCTTCTAATAATAACTGATCATCAAATAAACCCTCGGCCCTTTCAATGTTATCTCTCATTAATCGCCAAACACGGTAATCTGGATTGTCTTTTACCGTTATCTGATTGTAATAATGATATGTGATATAATTGTATACATGAGCTAGATTATACATCGGAGCATCCGGTGCTTCAATGTACTGATGTAGTCCTTTAAAGTCTTTTGATTCAATAAATGAAAATACAGACCTTTCATTTTGGCCATATCTTTGCAAAGCAATAACAAGGCTGCTACCAGCTAATATATCAAGTGGAGTGAGCTTTCTAGCAGTATCTAAATTGAAATAATCTTTTAAAGGAAATAACTTTGCAATATCTAGAACATGTAAAAGTTCAACAATTAAAGTGTTATCGACTGGATACCTTAGCTCCTGAAGCCTGTTTGCTACTAAAAGTAGTAATTGTTCGGTTGGTTCGTTAAAGGTTATCTCTTTAAAGCGACCTTTAACTTTCGCCCATTCATTACGCTGACGATCATTTAAATGGTAAGCATAAGCGGCGAAATCTTGATGTAACGTAGTGATAAGGATGATATTTCCCTGTGGATTATTTACCATTTCCGCTAATTGCTGAAGAAAGTAAAATTCCCCTTCGGGATTTGATTTGGCTGCGTGCTCAAGGAATTTCCCAAATTCATCAATACGTATTAATAAAGCGGTATTTTTGTTTTTTAAATCCTCTGCGTGAGCATGTAAGGCCGCTATTACATTTTCTTTTTCACATTTAAGTTCTCGAGCAAAAGAGTCTATAACAGATGAGAAGTCTCCTATAAAATCAATAATCTCATTCTTGCTATAGCTTTTCAATAAATAATTCCATCCTTCAAAATATGGTTTATTCTTATTAATTGCTTCTGCCAACGCCCATAAAAACGCAGACTTGCCAGATCCATATGCACCGACTATGGAGAAAGATCGAGTCCCAATTCCTGACATTGAGATTATTTGTTCAAATGCTCTTTGGCCGTTGTATGTCGGAATATAACGTATCTCCTTATCTTTATCTCTGATAATGTTGACAGATGGGGAGTAAGTATAGTCTTGTGTTGAGTCAGTTATTGTCATAATAGTTTTGTAAAATCTCCCACTTGTCCAATCCACTTTTCATCTGTAGGACAGGGTTACCAGCTGTTTCTGTGTAAATTCCATGAATCGATGCTAATTCTTTGAACTTTTCGCTTAACGAAATTTCGGTTAGCATAAATACACTTCCCGGTGCTGAGTGATCAATTGCTAATTGAGATAGACTTATACTCTGTCCGTAATTTTCGTTGTCTAAAATCGCAAATAAAATAGCCTCAATTGGCAGATCGAATTTAGGACTTACATTAAAACGGTACCATTCATTTTTCTGTCCTAGGCTATTAGTAATGGTAAATGTGGATAGAAGGTTCAGCTCTTGAAGTAAATTTGTGTAAGCTTCCTCAATATCATTTGGATTACTAGGGACATAATTGGATAGGAAAACTCTAATATCACTTTCCAAAGTATTATTACTAAAATTATCTCCATTTTCTGCAATTTTCCTTTCCAAAAAATTCAATAAATGTGTCTTTGTAAAGTCATTACGTTCACGTCGGAACTCGTTGAATGTCAGTGAATATATTGATGCCTTATTTTGTTTTATCAGTTGATAATGCAAAAGCCATAGTGTAAGAGAATCTTCCAAATATAGGTCAACACCATTCTCCCCAAAGAGAAATTCTGCCAATGGAGTAGGAACGTCCCTGTCATCAATCATGCCGAATGCCTTTAGCCAGAATTTTATTGAATTAACCATGTTCTTTCCAACACCAAGACTTATCACTGCATGTTCATCAGCAAAAGTGTTTCTATTGTTCAAATGATCTATACCCTTTTTAAGCCAGTGTTGCTTACAGGCAAATGTTTCATGTCCAGAGAAAGAAAATTTCATATAATTCAATGATATTTATTTACAACAGAGCATCAACCTGCTGTTATTCTTAATTGATTTGAAAGTCGTTTGAAAGTTGAGATGGTAATTTCTACTTCCTCAGAGGTAGTAAAACGCCCTAAGCTTAATCTAATAGATGAATCGGCTTGTTCTCTTGTTAAGCCCATTTTTAGTAAGACATGTGATGGTTCGATTGTACTGGAAGAACAAGCAGAACCGTTGGATACACATATTGTGTTAAGATTGATCAACAAATCTTCATTATTTATCTTGTCAAAACATATGTTGATAGTATTGTACAAACGTTGCGTTTTATTTCCGTTTAAAAATGTATTTTCAATTGATAGAAGTGCAGTTTCTAACTTTGCAGTAAGCAACCCAACTCTTTCACGATCACTCTCCATTGCTTGCTCTGATAATTTTGCTGCGGCACCCATTCCTATTATGCCAGGGACATTTAATGTACCACTTCTAAGACCACGTTCTTGCCCGCCTCCAAATATTATAGGCTTAATGTTTAATCCAGGATTAACGTATAAACACCCAATACCTTTTGGTCCATAAAACTTATGCGCAGAGAAAGCAAGAATATCAATTTCCTGAGCTACTACGTCCACAGGCAATCTTCCAACTGCTTGCGTGGCATCAGTCATAAATAAAGCACCGTTTTTATGAGAAAGTTCTGCAATTGCTTGCACTGGTTGAATAACGCCAGTTTCATTATTAGCTAGCATTACACAGATTAGAGCTGTTTGAGGTGTTATTCTTGCTTCTAATTCTTCTAAATTTATGAGTCCGTCGTGATCAACATCAAGGTAAGTAACATTGATGCCAGACAACTCCATTTCAGCACATGTTTCAAGGACCGCTGGATGCTCGGTAGAAACAGTAATAACATGATTCCTATTTTTGAGGGACTGCTTGAATAGAATTCCTCTCAACGCCAAATTTATTGATTCAGTAGCACCAGATGTGAATATTAAGTCCTCTGAATTGCAATTAACTAAATTTGCAACATTTGCTCGCGCCTTTTCAACCCCATTGTTTGAAATCCGCCCTAATTGGTGAGAGCTGGAAGCATTTGCTTGATTGTAAGTTAAATATGGCATCATTTTTTCTAGCACCCTGGGGTCTAATGGAGTGGTAGAGTTATTGTCTAGATAAATATAATTCTCCTTCATCTGCTTTACATCTTTTACAAATATAAAGATAAATAAGCGTTTGAAGGCTTAACAACTGGGAAACATAGAGTCGGTATTTTTGGAGATGTACTTAAATACGGGTTAAACTCCACCGGGTCAATGGATAAAGGTGTATACAGTAAATAATGAATTTCTTTTCCAACACCCGTTAAGGTAGTTATTTGCCCTGAGCACTGCTTCAGAATTTTTACGGCACAATATGATAAGTGAGTATATGCGGTTTCTTTTTAGCACTCCAAATTGTTTGTTCATGCCGATTGGAAGTGATAAATGATTTCCCTTCTATCCAACAATTGGGTAGCGTTTAGAAAATCTTTCTTTGTTGTCGAAAATAGTGCATGACTCAGATTACCTACATTTAATGAAATAATTAAGCTGCGTGAAGTACAGGTTGTACATCTTGTTCAATACCTGAATATTTTGAACTTCTTATGCTTTATTACCCATTTACACTACAAATTCAAATAAAATTTGTATTGGAGTAATCCATCGTTTACCCTTGAACAAAAATCCTCGTTTTTAGAGATTTCCTTCATTGCAACAGACTGTATTTCAACTCCTTTTTTTAGATCGGTAACCGGATTTTAAACAAAATCTGTTCAAATATAAACGATGGTTTAGCCTCGAACAGATACGGAGATGAAATGACTACCAAACAGGCAGTTGCGTATTACAGGGTTTCAACGCAAAGACAGGGTAGGAGCGGCCTTGGGCTTGATGCTCAGCAAACGGCAATCACAAATTATTGCAAACTCAATGATTATGATCTCGTACATGAAGAGGTTGAAGTTAAATCAACACGTAAGTACCGGATTGGTCTTTTTCAAGCACTTGAACTTTGTAAAAAAATGAAGGCTACACTGATCGTAGCAAGGTTAGATAGATTAGGTAGGGATGTCGAGGAAATCGCCGGAATTGTAAAATCAAACGTAGAGATTATTGTCGTCGATAATCCACATGCAAACAGGTTGACGATCCATATTCTGGCTGCTGTTGCCGAAGACGCCAGGCAAAATATCAGCAAAGCAACAAGGGAAGCCTTAAGTGCTGCAAAGAAGCGGGGAGTTATTCTGGGAAAGAATGGGAAAATACTCTCTTTGATTAATAAAAAAACTGCCGAAGAGTTTGCCCACAAACTGCTACCAATTATTACACGACTTAAAGATAGGGGAATAACATCAATGCGTGCCCTTTCCAAAGAACTCAATAAAAGGAGAATTCCGACTTTTCGAGGGGATAGCCACTGGCACCCCAGTACAGTTTTCACGCTCATACACCGATTGAAATAATATTATCAATTCTAATAATCTCATCAGCTATGATTTACGCGAATGAAAATGACATCCTATTTGATGACGTTCAACTATTGGAAAATGCATTAGGCAAGAATTCTTTAAAAGTATCGTCAGCAAATGCCAATTGCGATTGCACAAGTTATACCACAATTTTCGATGATGAAGACTTTGATACCGAAAAAGGCACCGCAATTATTGCTGCAAAAAATTGAGGGGACTTCTTTCGGATATGCTGTCAATTGTGCCGTCCCCCATTCATTTCGGGTGCTTAACAATGCTCAATACGGGATCTTAAAGGCCATTAACGAACAGGATGATCTTGCTGGACTTTCCGGCAAGCTTTCTATGCAACCTGATACGCTTGAAGCATTTCTGTCGATCATGGCTAAATCCGAAATCGTTCGGTTTGACGATTATTTTAAACTGCCTGAAACACCGGCCAGCGCCCAATCCCTGAACTTCTGGATACATACCACCGATGCATGTAATTTGGGGTGCAGCTATTGCTATATATCGACCTTGAATACCAGTAAGGGAATGTCAGACACCGTAAAGGCACAGTTGCTTTCAAAACTTGTAGAGACTGTTGAAAAAAGGAAGATAGGGACAGTTAAATTCCGTCTGGCAGGAGGTGAACCTTTAAGCCAGTTTAAAACTTGGAAAACATTCATCCCCGAGGCCATTGTTAGCTTAGGAAAGGTGGGTTGCAAACTGGATGTGGCTTTTATCACGAACCTTACCATCCTGAATGATGATATTCTGGAATTTTCCAAAGAATACAATATTACATATGGTGTTTCTATGGATGGGGTTGAGGGTGTGCATAATATGACACGCAAATTCCGCTCTGGTGCGGGTTCGTTTAGTGTGGTCGATACCAATCTCAGGAAATTGCTAGCACATAATATTCCGGTCTCCGTCAATACTGTCGTTAGCAATCAAAACTTGGATGGACTTCCTGATCTTACCAGATACTTGATTGCGTTGGATGTGCCGTTTCGGTATTCGATTGTTAAAGGCGAAAAAATTAATGCCGAGTTGCTTGAAAGCAATCTAGTTGAATCTTATTCCATCATGCAGGAAGCTATTGAAACGGGATGGCAGTTCTCTAAGCGGCACCAATTCTGTGATTTAAAGCCTAATGAATTAGGGTTTCAGACCTGCGCCTCCGGTTTTTCAGGTGGCGCGATCTATGTGGACGGGTCATTCAAATATTGTCATGTACAGTTCGGCGATAATTCCGCGTCTACAAATTCCATTTTTAACCTGGATTTGGATTTGGTTGATATGATTAAGCAGAGCGGAAACCATCAAGACGAGAAATCTGAGGATTGCAAGCAATGTAAATTCAGATTTGTTTGTACCAGCGGTTGCCCGGTTTATCGCGAGGACGGCAAAGACCCTCAATGCAGCCTTTATCACAAATTCATTCCCTTGTATTATCAGCTTCAAGGCCGGGAGCGCTTGAAATCATTGAAGGATTGTGGAATGATCTGACCAAAGGTGTAGAAATGCCCTTTTGGAAAATTTAATTCTTGCATAGTGGGTTCCTTTGATTGTCGTAATCTCATCCCTGATTTCTCTGTTTACGCTACTGGCAGCTTTTTATCAGCTCCGTTTGCAACGTATTCATAACGAGAGATCACTTCGGCCACTCGGGCAAATTATTTTCAGTGACCGTGAAGCAGAGATTTTTGTGCAAACCAGAAATAACGGTGTTGGGCCCATGATTATCGATAAGGTTACTTTTACCAAAGACGGCGTTTCTTCTACAAATATCGAAGACTGTTTAGATCTGGACCCCAGATCTTATATGCATGATATTGTCAGTGCTGAATCAGTGCAAAAGGTCATTCTTCCCGGTTCATTTATGGAGATATTCAAGACAATTTTTGACGGGCACACTGCTGAAAAAGAAAGGGATAATGTCATTGGGCAACTCGCTCCATTAGCATTGAAAGTGAATTACCGGGATATGTATGATAATAAATTCATCATCGAGAGAAGTTTTGAATGGTTTGCAAGGCACGGGTGTGAAAAGCGATCTTTACAGACTGTCTAAAAAAAATACTCACATAAAATGTCAAGTTTATTGATCTAAAAACTTGACAAATAGATAAAGTTGCGATATATTTACAGTATGAGCAGCTTATCAGACAAAATTACCCAGCAGATTAAGGGAATGCCAGAGGATATCAGTTTTGGGTATGCCCAACTGATTATTTCCGGGCAGCAATATCAATCTGCGGCCAAGATACTGGAGCGGCTGCAAAAAAAAGGAGTTATCCGGAAGCTTTCGAAAGGCATATTTTTCAAGCCCAAGATAACGCCGTTCGGGGAAAAGATACCGGGAGAGGAGCAGGTTCTTAAACCTTATCTTTATCAAGACGGCAAAAGAACGGCCTATATTACCGGAAACTATTTGTACAATCAGATGGGGCTGACTACCCAGGTTTCCGCAACGATCCAAATAGCGAGCAGAAACAGACGCATTTTTGTAAGCAGGGGAACCATCCAGGCCACAGCCGTAAAAAGCTATGTGGATGTTTCAGATGAAAACTATCAACTATTAGGTTTACTGGACGCTATGAAAGATCTGAAACAGATTCCGGATCTTGATATAAAGTCAGCCATTACAATGTTTAAAAAGCAAGTCGGGCAATTGGATGAAAAGCGACTTCTGGAGCTGATCGGATATGCCCTTAAATATCCACCCCGCGTCCGGGCCTTGCTAGGCGCTTTACTGACAGCAATGGGAAAAAGAATTGAAACCAAACCACTCAGTGATAGCCTTAATCCACTGACGACGTTTAAGCTGAATATTGATGAAACGCTCCTGCCGTCAGCGTTAGAATGGAACATCCAATGAAACTACACGAAAACACCGAACTGTTTCAGGATGCGGTAAGCATTACCGCTCAACAAATGAAGCTACCTGAAATATACGTGGAAAAGGATTACTGGGTAACACTGGCACTCCATCATATTTTTAAAGGAGCCTTGGCAGAGTATACGATATTTAAAGGCGGCACTGCCTTGTCAAAATGCTTTACCTATATCAACAGGTTTTCCGAAGATATCGACCTTGTCCTGATAAAAGAACCGGGTCTTTCACCTAATCAATTAAAAGAACGCCTGAAAAAGATCAGCCAGGCCGTGGATAAGTTTCTGCCGGAACTGGATGTTCCTGGCATTACCAACAAAAAAGGAATGATACGTAAAACGGCGCATTCCTATTCCAAGGTTTTTAAAGGAGATTTTGGACAGGTCCGAGATTTGATCATCGTGGAATCCAGTTGGCTGGGAGCCTCCGGGCCGGTCGTAAAGGGCAAGGTCAGTTCCTTTATTTACCAGATGATGCTTGCCCGGAAACTAGAACTCATCGCAGAAGAATATGGGCTTTTACCTTTCGATGTGTCCGTTCTGGCACCGGAGAGAACACTTTGCGAAAAAATCATGAGTCTTGTCCGTTTTTCCTACACAGAAGAGCCAATCAAAGATTTACGCAATAAAATTCGTCATGTTTACGACCTTCATCAATTGCTCAGGCAAGCTGATATTTCTGAATTTTTTGATTCCGCTGGTTTTGATCAAATGCTGCACAAGGTGGCACTCGATGACGAAGTGAGTTTTCGGAATAATAAAGCATGGCTATATTTTCATCCTTCCCAGGCATTGCTATTTCGGCAGCCTGATCAAATGTGGACTGAGCTGGAAGGTATCTATAATGGTTCTTTCAAAACCCTTGTTTTTGGTGAATTGCCAGACGCAGCAGATGTCAAACAAACATTGGAACGGATTGCGCAGAGATTGGCTCTTATTGACTGGAAGCTAAAACCGCAAGAAAGTTAAACCGATTTTAATCATTTAGTCTTCACCATTGATAATCAGTTTTGAATTCCTTGTCATCAAGAGGGAGAATTCGCTTTGGCACTCACAATATCATTGTTAGCCCTGTTAGGGATGTTCTATGAGCTTTATCTTCAACGTTCCCATAACGAAAAATCAGTCATGCCACTGGCACAGATTGTTCTGGGCGATATTGAAGGACATATTTTTGTGTATGTCAGAAATAATGGAGTAGGGCCTTTAATTATCGACAGGTTGACGTTTACCAAGGACGGTAAACACTTTTCAAATATTGAGGATTGCCTGAATGTGGCTCCTCAGTCGTATATGCATGATGTTTCAACTGTTGAAACAGGAAAAAAGGTTATTCTTCCAAACTCCTTTCTTGCGGTATTTGAAACAAAATTTGAACAGCAGGAAGGTGAGGAGGAAAGAAACCTGGTAAGGCAGCAACTTACCACCTTGGCACTTAAAGTTTACGGTCATGATGTCTACGACAACAAAATCAAGGTTGAAAGAGATTTTCAATGGTTTGGAAGGCACATCAATGAAAAAGTCATAGGATAATTATACCGGAAAACTGAATAGAAGAGAATTTTCATCTACTCTAAAATTAATCTTGACAATGTTGTACGAAAATTTACGCTCAACTAAGGAAACCATCAGCTCTTGAGGAAATTGATGAACCAGTCTATTTTTACTGAAATTCCGGAAGGTTTTGTAATACAATTATTCGGCCCGGTTGAAAATTCCTGGTGCTGTGAATTATTCAATCAAGATCATACGATTGAAATTCAAAAATATGGCGACAGTGCTGAAATGGCGGTACAGGCCTGTTTGACCAGGCTTCAAAAAGTTAGGCACCCGGTCACAAGAAGCAGAATAGCGCATTTGCCGACCAATCTTTCGGCAAGTCGGTTAAGGAAGATTCAAATCGGTTAAGAGAATAGTAATTAGACGGATTAATGAATGATAACTGTCATTTATATAGACGTATATTTTTAGTTGAAAATTTAAACTAGTCCGTTCCGGTTATTTCGGAGTCGCCGGGGCGATAAATTATTGAGATATAAATATGTGACGAATCTGAAAGTGTAATTTACTTGGGTCAATGTAAACGATAGCCCATAAATATTTTTGTAACCTCCATTGAAATATGTTCAACCATGCGATTTTAAAAACAAATCCTCGGCTAATTTCCGAGGATTGTAAGGACAACTATACACACACTATACTATCGTTGACGACAAGGATCTTTGATTAAGATATTTTTTGCCCGATGTGTTCATCATTATTCAGAAAGCTTTAAGTCATATTAAAAATAGAGAAGAAAATGATCTTAAATCTTGTTTTTCCAAAGTCATTGATAATTATATTTTATTATTCTCTCAGCACAAAAAGTCATTAGACTGAAAGCATCTCTGCGTTATTTTTTGCTAAAATGATTGCATTTTGGTATAGGCAGAAAGAAGAAAGAGCACTGGAAAATCCAATGCCCTTTACTAAATATTTCTCACATCAGATTGAGAATCTGATGTGAGAAATATAGGGCTATTAATTTACAAAACGAACGAAGGACTAGGAACATGTTCAATAAGGAGCAAAAGCCCGGCAATCAAGAATTGGAAGAAATATTTTGACGCGTTGAGGTTAACTCAATGGTACACTGTGGAATCACGTTCTTATTTTTTTTAAAATGTGATTGAATATAAAATTATTAATTATTATTTTGTAACCGTGTGGTCGCTATTGCCAATTAAAACTCAGTCCCAATGGCTAGAAAAATTCAACCGCTGATTGATTATATTTTATCCAGAAAATCGGAAATAATTTATAACGACAATGATACCATAGCCGGATTTGTCAGACGTAACATTATGCTGTTTGATGAATTTAGCCCGGAGTTGCGGGAAAGCACACGTCATTCAGTGGCCAGAGAAGTGCTTTTCGCATTAAGACAACAAGCAAATCGGTTAAAAGGAAATAATTTGAAGCCTAGAAGTGCGCCTAAGCAAACAGGCAAAGAATACCAGTTCTCTGTTATTTATTTAAACAATAACGGGAAAAATGAGCTGCATATACAACCAATTGACGAGCATAATATTTGCACTTTCGTGATCAAAATATCAAATATGAATTTGCAGGCATTACAAATGTTTTTGCAGCATGATTTCGATCAAAAATCAGGGCAGGTTCAATTTAAATTTAAAAACATTTTGAGAGACGGGGATAGTAAATAGTGTAGCAATAATTTACTTTTGAAAGCCTGTTTTCCAAATTTTTTGAGTGTCCTGTCATCTATGGCTTGTGTGAAAGTTTCGCCAATTCCCGTTCCCGTATTGCGTATTGTTTAATATCCTTCGTGGTATCAAAACCGTGAAGTGATAATAACTCGGGTTCTGCAAGGTCTAAAAATTCTTTAGCGTATTCGGTGGACCCGTCATATCCAGATTTTTCACAGTCTTCTACGCATTGCAGCCATTTTATAGCAAGATATGTTTTACGGTCATAATCCATTGTGCACCAACTGTGGCGTTAACGTTGAGATATCAGTTTGTATTTCTACTTTTTAATTCTCTATTGATATTAGTTACTGTGTTAAAATTTACAATCAAAATGGGCGAAAGTGCTAATGGAATAATAAGCAAATACGGGAATCCATTATTAATTGTTAAAAGGATAGCGTAGACAATTAGTACGATTAGCATTCCAGTCAAAATACCTGTTACAAGGGATATGGTCTTTTTTTTGATTAAATCTTCTGTGGTTATTTCTTTAAAACTTTCACTTCTCATTTTTATATCTATTTTGAATGTTTACAGGTTTACGCTGAACTTTAAATATGCGAATTTTTTAGTAACTGTTCGTATTGAGGACACACTTTTTACAACTCAAAAAATCGCAGTGAAATAGGCTTCTAGGCTTCGTAACGTTGATAGCTTATATGAGGTAAGTGTTTATTTATTGTGGCAATAGGTTACATAAGTTAAGAACTTATTGTAAATTTGACGATAGAAACCCTCAACGATAAACTTCTTGTGAATAAGTCTAATATTTTCGTCTATATCGAGCTGTCTAAACTCGTCTCAAGTCTCACCGCCAACGTCCTGCTGTCAAAAGAAATCTTAAAATCACAGGCAGGGTATTTCAATATCATTACCGGGAAATATTTTTCGGATGCTTTGTGTCCCGAATGGGAAAGCATAGCATCGGAACTGAAAGAGAAAGGCCCACAGAAAGATCAGGAAGGAAAAATAAAAACCAATGCGTTTATAAACACCATTGATCAGATGTCCCAACAAGAGTGTATTGATATGGTCTTTCGCATAACGGCTCTCTACGAGAAGGTAAAGTTAGAACTGGAATTTCCTGACTAAATCGAAATAATTACCAATTGAGTTTGTGGAAGTAGTTTCAAATATTCCTGGCAAAGATCAGGAATATTTTGTGTCTGGACGGTATAAGACACATATTCCAGACACCATAATTTCTGGTGCAGCCATCGATTAAACAATTTTCTTCGCGTGATAGGGTTTGATGAGCTGCTTTGCCATCAATTGAGACACTGTATTCTTTCCAAGCTTTAATGCTGTTTTTGCTGGAATTATTGGATAAGACTTTAGAGCAAAACAGTCCTAAAAATTACGCAGGTAACTTTTTATTCAGGGGAAGAGCTAGTTTTTAACATGCATTATTAATATATTGACATGATATACTAATTATGGTACATCTATATATACGAATTAAGGCACGGCTTAATAAACTAATTTAAATACGGCATTAAAAACGAATAGCGATTACAATGGCAACTCCATCCGAAAAACTGGCGCAATCACTTGAAGTGCTTCATAAGCTTCAAAGCAATGATGGGGTGATTGCCATACAAACAAAAGAATTAACGCGTACACACCGGGAAAGGTTAGTCAGTAACGGTTTTTTAACTGAGGTAATCAAAGGGTGGTACATTCCCTGCCGGCCAGATGAAATTCAGGGAGACAGTACAAGCTGGTATACCTCATTTTGGCATTTTTGTGCAGCCTACTTAAATAGTCGGTTTGGAAAGAACTGGATACTTTCACCGGAGCAATCCATCGCTATTCACAGTGGTAACTGGACAGTGCCAAGGCAGCTTCTTGTACGATCTCCCAAAGCGAATAACAACATTATAAACCTGCCATTCGACACCTCACTTTTCGATATCCGGGTTACGCTTCCAGTGGATAGTGATATAGAGCACGTTGATGGTATCCGCGTTTATACATTGGCGTCTGCACTGGTATTAAGCTCACCGACATTTTTTTCGCAAAGCCCTATGGATGCAAGGGCTGCGCTTTCCATGATACGTGACGGCTCTGAGATTTTAAGCCGGTTACTGGATGGAGGGCATAGCACAGTTGCAGGAAGGCTGGTGGGGGCTTTCCGAAATATTGGCAGAGAACGCATTGCTGACGACATCTTAAAAACGATGCTCAAAGCGGGATATGATGTACGGGAAAACGATCCATTTACAACCAAGCTTCCATCGGTGTTAAACTCTCGGGAGGTTTCACCCTACGCAAATCGTATCAAACTTATGTGGCAGCATATGCGGGGAACCGTCATTGAAAATTTTCCGTCAGCACCCGGCTTGGCTATTGACAGCACTGCTTACATGAAACGCGTTGAAGATGTATTTGTCACTGATGCTTACCACTCGTTATCTATTGAAGGGTACCGGGTCACACCGGAATTAATAGAGCGGGTTAGGAAAGGGGAGTGGAATCCGGAAGAAAATGCCTCGGATAATGAGCAAAAAAATGCGCTTGCGGCACGTGGTTATTGGCAGGCCTTCCAAGCGGTCAAAGAGAGTATTGCACAGGTTTTGAGTGGTGAAAATGCCGGGATTATCGCTTATGATGATCACGGTACGTGGTACAGAGAACTGTTTGGACCAAGTGTTACCACGGGGATACTGAATGCAAGCGATTTAGCAGGATATAGAAATCATCCAGTCTATATTCGCCGCTCCAAACATGTCCCGCTGAACAAAGATGCTGTAAGAGACACAATGCCCGTTCTTTTTGACTTATTGCGGGACGAGCCGGAAGCTGCGGTTCGGGTTGTTTTAGGCCATTTTATCTTTGTTTATATCCATCCCTACAATGATGGGAATGGTCGAATTGGAAGGTTCCTAATGAACGTCATGCTGGCCTCCGGTGGGTATCCATGGACTGTTATTCCGTTGGAAGAACGTAGCGACTATATGCAAGCCTTAGAAAAGGCAAGCGTCGATCAGGATATTACAGACTTTGCCCGTTTCATTGGAAAGCAGGTAGAAAAAAGACTTCGAGGAAATGAATTGCCTAAAATCCCGAATTAAACGCTAGCTTTTTTTGATATCTGTGCAAGAAATACTTAAAATCAAAAGTCGGATTTAAATTACCCGGTATTGATTTTAAGTATTTCCATGGTGGATTATCATTCACCAATTTGTTCCAGAATTTGTATTAAAGGCTGGGTAATGTCTGCTTCCTTTGTTTAAAAAAAAGTCAGCTCCGCCAGCTAAAATTCTCTGCATGGAATCGGCATCATTTTTACTTGAAAAGGCAATTATTTTCAGGGAAGGCCAATCTCTTTTTAATATTTGTGCCGTTTCGAAGCCGTCCATTACAGGCATTTCAATGTCAAGAATGATCACAGAAGGCAGCTTAACCGCTTGGCGCATTTTATCAATGCAGACCTGACCATTTTCAGCCTCAAAAATGATACAAACGTCAAGTCGTGTAAGAAGGAATGAGGTAAAGGCGCGTACGACCGGGCTGTCATCCACTATTGCAATGGAAAGGTTGGGGAATAGTTTCATGATAAACGTTGAGTGTTAGGGTTTTACTGAAAGATGAATATACTGTTATTTATTTGAATCTATATACGTTTTGAGTGTAAATAATCCTTTATCAGCTTGCCGTGCTACGCAGCGTTTAGGATAAAGAGTATTGATCTGACGAGAAAAACTGAGAGCTTAATTGCACAAGCATGTTTTAGAAAATACTGATGAAATAGGTATTTTTACATTTCAATGCAATTACAGAATTTTACTCTCCTATTTAAATGAAAACTGATACTCAACATCTTGCAAGATTCAATGATTTGCTTCTGTTATACAAAGCAGAAATAGAGCTGTCTACAATGAGACCTCTGGCTAAGAAAACATATTCAATCCATGCTCAAAACTTTGTTCGGTGGATAGCGGGTGATTTCGTACCGGGTGGCAAACTTAGAATGAAACAAATGGAGGGGGTAGATAGTACAGATTAGATATTTGTGTTCATTACCATCCTGTAATGGCTCATTCAAAACTTTAGTTTTTGGAGAATTGTCAGATTCAAAACTTGTTAACAAACCCTTGAACGGATTGCTAAGAGATTGGCTCTTATTGACTGGAAGCTGAAACCGCAAGAGGGTTAATTCAGTTTTAACCATCAAATCTCACCACTGATAATCTGTTTTTCGAAATCATTGTCACCAAGAGGTGAATTCACTTGGCAATCGCAATATTATCCCTGTTATTGCATCTGTCATTAAAATCCGACCTTTGTTTGTCAGTTGACTGATGATGTCAGCATAGCTCAACGGTTATAATACGCTTATCCCTCATTTTCTTTCATAAAATGCTCCCCGAAGGAATAAAATAGACGCGCGCATCAATTTTATTCCTTCGGGGAGCTATCATAACCTTATGAGCTTTCATGCTTCCATCATCAAAAACAAACAAAGGAGATTTGAAGATGACTACTAAAAAATTCCATTTAAATTGTGATGCACCTTCCCACAAGATCTTACTGAAGTGGATTCCCAATCTAAATCAATCACCGGTTTTCGATAAGATTGGTGCCGCTTGGGATTATGGCCAAGGCAAACTTATGCATTTAAGATTTATTGTACTTTCAACTACGGTCTATGCAATTGCCGAAGAAATTCAGTCGGAAACTGTGCTGAAATCAACCGGTTTGCTTAAAACTCTGATGGCTGAAGAACCAAACAATATGCCCTCACATGTTATCAAAATCGGCAATGTTATAGTCGGTGCCGTTTGGAAGCAAAAATTTAATTCGAGTTTCAATACCAAAATTTTTGTTATGGGGCATATTATTCAGCTCATCATACAGAAAGTTTGAACAGACCCGTTATGCACCTAACGCCTTCCGTAATGAGTGAAATGCGCCTTAAGTGTAACCCAGGCGTAACCCCGAATAGAAAAGGCCATAGCCTGTCTTAATTAAGTTATTGAAAATATGGTGGGCCCGGACAGATTTGAACTGTCGACCAGACCGTTATGAGCGTTCTCAATGCAATTTTATTGCAACTTACCGTCGATTAATATTATATTTATTTTCATCACTTTACTAGAGTTTTCTCTAATGTTATGTTTGCTTGAATTGAACCCAAATTACTCCCAAATGTAACCCCGGTGTAACCCAGACCAAGAGAGGCTGTCATTGAGCAAGAAGATTAATTTTACAAAATCTGTAATAGAGAATGCCACTTCACCTAAAAATACGCGACTTGTATTGCATGATACAAAGATAGTCGGACTGCAATGCCGAGTTGGGTCAACAGGTGTCAAAACTTTTTGTGTGTTCAAAAGGATAAGGGGAGGCGCTCCAGAGAGGATAACGCTAGGAAGATTCCCGGATCTAACCATTGAAAATGCGCGCAGAATGGCTTTGATCATTAGCTCCGAGATTGCTTCTGGTGCAAATCCCGCCCAAGTAAAGCGAGCTCATAAAGCCGAAATGACTTTCAAGGAGCTTTTTGAAGATTACCTAGAGAAGCATGCAAAATTTAAAAGTCGTACTTGGGAAAAGGATCTAGGCAGGTTCAAATACTATTTGGAAAAGCCGTTAGGGAAAAAGCGTCACTCACAGATTACTAAGTCTGATATAGCTGCGATCCACAATGGTATTAGTAGAGAGCCTGTAAGAGGGAAAAAGTGCATCGATGGTAAGCCCAAATTGAAAAGTGGGTCAACTGCAAACAGAATCTTAGACTTAATATCTGCAGTTTTTGGTTGGGGGATTCAGTCAGATTTATGTCAGCATAATCCTGCAAAAGGTATCAAAAGAAACCCGACGCGTAGTCGTGAACGTTTTTTGCAAAAAGATGAATTACCCGCGTTTTTCAAGTCTCTCGGTGAAGAAACAAATCTCTCGGTTCGTGACTACGTTTTAATATCTTTATTGACAGGCGCGCGACAGGCTAATGTATTGGCGATGAGATGGGATGAAATTTCTTTTGAGCGGAAAGAATGGCGTATCCCTCGAACAAAGAATGGAGACCCACAAACTGTCGTATTGGTAGATGAAGTTATCAAAATACTCAAGGCTAGAAAAGGCCATGCGTCTCGATATGTGTTTCCAAGTAAAAGTAAATCCGGTCATTTGTCTGACGCTAAAAAAGGATGGGCTAGAATAATAAAACGTGCACATATCGTTGATTTAAGAATGCATGATCTAAGAAGAACCCTAGGAAGTTGGCAAGCTAGAACGGGAGCATCACTTATAATAATTGGAAAATCTCTTAATCATAAGTCGCTAACGGCCACTCAAGTCTACGCTCGATTGGATAGTGATCCTGTAAGGGAGTCTGTTCAAAAAGCGACTAGTGCTATTCTTGAGGCCGCGCAACTGGATTTGTTCAATGAGTAATTTGTAAGGATTCTGTTGCAACTAATTAGCCTGAACTTGCTGAAAATGAGTAGCCGACTGTAATTTGATTCACGACAGCCATTCTGATTTTTGTTGAACTGTCTAATTTCGACTTTTAACAACATTAATTAATTCAGTAGCTGTATAGCCTGAAATATCATAGCGTTACAGAATAATAAATGACGTGAATTCGGTTTAGGAAATAGTTAAAGAAAGTTGATTTGTTTTAGCTTCTTCAATATTAAGTGACGGCTTTTAGGAAAGAAGCAATAGGCAATCGGGGCACCAAGTATGTTCATAATGAAGTTATTAATAGATCTATGCCGGGTATGTTCTATCTGGCATAGGTTCTTTTAATTCATCATTTGCCCGCATGGCCAATTTAAATTTCTTTTACTCGAACATTACTTACATCTTCAAAGTAATACATTAGTAAAGACGCCGCCTTAAAAGTCACAATTGTTTGCGGCGATCAATGAAAAATAATGTAAATGGAGAGAATAGTTGCCGTTGGATAAGATTATTAAACTTAAATTTTTCTTTTTTGTGCTCAAGGCGGATTTGATAAAAGTTTGAGATATCTTGCTGATGGGATAACCTTATCCAATTCGGTTGTAAGATAGTTACATTCTTATAACCCTTTGTATGCCCTTATTGCATTAATGCAGTATTACTTATATTTATTATATATCAACATATAAAAGTGGCGTACTGTAATTTGTTTGGAGACGTCAGTATAAAGGGTTCTTTATGAAAAATATTTTTAGATTTTCATTGGTTGTAAGTATTGTGATTGTCGTTTTTTGTTTGTCTGCCTGCAAACGGGAGAGTAGAAAAGAAACGGATGGCGCAAATGACAAAATTTCATATGCTGTCCCACAAACTATAGCAGCCATGCCAGCCTACGTCGCAATAGCGAATAAATATTGGGAAGAAGAGGGTTTAGAAGTCGACACTAAAATTTTTTCGTCTGGACGGCTTGCATTGGATGGATTGTTGTCCAAAAATGTCGAGGTCATGTCATCTTCTGAAACTCCATTAGTACATTCAATATTAAAAGGAAGTAAAATCTTCATAGTTGCCACAATAATGAGGCACCAAGAAGTGAAATTTATAGGACGCCGAGATCACGGCATTTCCGCACCTTCTGATTTTGTAGGGAAAACTATTGCTACTTTACCAGGAACGAATTCAGATTTCTTTATGTACAAATTTTTTAAGCATAATAAAATTGACATAAAGAATATCAAAGTTGTCAATATGTCTCCGCCCGAAATGGTTACGGCACTGGTAAGTGGAAATATTGACGGTTATTTTGCCTGGGAACCATATATCTACAACTCACAAGCAAAATTGCCAAAATCGACTGTTATTTTTAATCCCGGGAATCTTTATTACGGTAGGCACTGTGTAGCCATGAATCAGGATTTTGTTAACGCAGAACCGAAAGTTGTAGAGAAATTTTTAAGGGGGTTGATTCGCGCAGAGGATTTTATTAAAAAAAATCCCGGCACTGCTTTAGAGATAACTTCGAAAGCAATAAATATTCCGGTAAAAATTTTAGAAATTCTACTTCCTGAATATCACCCAATAATTGAACTTGACTCGAATTTGGTAGGTATTGTCAATCAGGAAGGCCAGTGGGCTGAATCAAAAACAACTTCAGATCGTAAAATAAATATCAAATTTGATGATTTTATATTTACGGAGTCGCTGCAAAAAATAAAGCCTTCAGCAGTCACAATCAAGATTCCCGAGGAAAGTATGCCATGAAAAGATTGCTTCTTAAATGTTTGAGTCGGAGCCTTGCTTTGCTATCAGTATTATTTTGCTGGCAGATTTTATTTTCCTTAGAAATTTATAATCCCTTTTTAATACCATCACCTCTTTCAGTTGTATCCGCCTATCAAGAAATGTTGATTTCAGGTGATTGGCAAAATGATGTGGCTACTAGTCTTAATCGATATTTATACGGACTTTTTTTAGGGGTAACTACTGGGATTGCCTTCGGTCTTATCACAGGAAAAACTCGAACTGTTGCTCTTTTTATAAATCCATTATTCAATTTTCTCCGTAGCGTTCCGTCGGTGGCTTTGGTACCGCTCGCTATAGTCTGGTTCGGAATTGAAGAGACAGAAAAGGTTATTCTGATATCCTGGGGTGTTTTTTTTCCTGTTTGGTTAAACACACAAATTGGAGTTTTGGAGGTTGAATCGGAATATATTTGGGCCGCAAGAAGCCTTGGATCAAAAAATCTATCCTTGTTAAGGGAAGTAATTTTACCTCGGGCTTTGCCAAATATCGTATCAGGAGTCAGAATTGGTATTGCCACTGGCTTTTTTGCTTTGACCGCGGCAGAGATGACGAGCTCGTCTGTTGGGATAGCTTATCGGATATTCTTGTCACACCAGATTTTTCGAACTGATATGATGCTAGTTTCAATTATTACGATTGGGGTGCTTAGTTTAATATTAGACACTATTTTTATGAGCTTTGTGATTTTAATTTTTCCATGGTTACGGGGGCATTCTAAATGATCAGGATAACAAATTTATCGCTAACCTACGGTAGGCGTGGACAGAATATTGAGGCACTTAGAGATATTAATTTATCGATTCAAAAGGGAGAATTTATTTGCCTTCTTGGCCCTTCAGGTTGTGGAAAGTCTTCTTTATTAAACCTTATAGGAGGGTTTTTAAATCCTACAAAAGGCGAAATCCGGATAAACAATCTTGATATGAAGCGACCCAATGCAGACATAGGAATGATTTTTCAAAAGTTTAGTCTGTTCCCCTGGCAAACAGTTGCTCAGAATATTGCATTTGGCCTGCGACAGAAAAATCTAGAACGTGAAGCTGTTATTGGCATAGTTAGATCATACCTTAAGAAAGTGGATCTAATCGATTTTGAAAGTGCTTATCCAAATGAGCTGAGCGGCGGAATGCAGCAACGTGTAGCTATAGCGAGGTCATTTGCAAATGACCCAGCAATTCTATTGATGGACGAGCCATTTGGTTCTCTTGATTCGCAAACAAAATATCAGATGAGATCTTTACTTCTTGATATTTGGAATGTCAGCCGGAAAACCGTTGTTTTTGTTACCCACGATATTGAGGAAGCAATAGAACTTAGTGACCGAATAATTGTAATCAGTAGTCGTCCCGGGACCATCAAATATGAACTTTCGGTAGAATTGCCTCGTCCGAGGAATTGGGATGTATTGAATTCAAAGGAAGGATTGTCAGTCAGGGAGCTACTGTTAAGCTTGTTGTGAATACCTAGTATATCAAAAGTTCCATAAATATACACATAGTCGTGACTGAAGTTCCCAAATTTGAAATTATAGAAACTCTATTGCCAAGTGCAAAAAGAGAAAATCCTGAGTTTGTTAATGTTATGGTGTTTCAGACGGAATACTCTCTAGAAACTGATTATAAAAAAATAAATGATCTATATTATCATAGGAATATGGATAAGATCAAATATGTGTTATTGGAAGCCTTGGCAATCGCCAAAAAAGATAATGTCCATCTGTTAGTTTTTCCAGAACTATCTATTCCAGAAGAACTGATTCCCTTGTTGCAAAATTGGAGCAAATGTAACCACGAGCTCGTAATCGTCGCTGGAAGCCACTATCATTGTGAAAACGAGGATAAAATACCAATCTCCCGATGTCCCGTTATTCACAATGGGGACGTTTATTATACACATAAGATTGTTCCGGCAGACGATGAACTGAGTATTAATTTGGGTTATGGCCTCAAGGAAGGGTCTCAAATATTAAAATTCAGTAATTCACCTGTGGGGAAATTTGTTGTATTGATATGTTCTGACAATCTAGAAAATTCGGTGCGAGTTAGAGCCACTAATTGGAATTTTGATTTCCTTGTAGTTATAGCTGCTCAAAAAAAGTCTGAGGATCACTGGATGCCAATATCACAATTTGTAAATGAAGGGACAGACCCGAAATACGTAATTTATGCAAACAACAAAATATCGTTGAAACATCCTAAATCTAAACGGAATTCCGTTATAATAACTGACGGAAGATCATCTTTTTTTGGTGTCACGAGCCCCCAAAAAAAAGATCAATTGGTAGACAGGGGTAACACAAATTTCAAACCGAAAGGTAAATTGGTCGAGATTACAGGTAAGGATAACTACTATTTTTTGAAAGCAAATATTAAAAACAAAAACCCTTCGGGAAAGCCTACGGTAGCACTGCGTGGGAATACAATGAATATTGATCAAGTTGTGTGTTTGGAAGCCAAAATTGACAATTTGGTTGCTTTGGAATTAAGCGGGACAAGGTTGATGTACCAAAATGCACTGGAACAGATTGAGAAAATCGAATTGGATCCATCGAATTATGGCAGTTTTTTGTATCCAGACCTGATCAAAACAGTTCAGTTTTATTTAGATAAATATAGTGTACTTATCCTTATTGGTCCAATTCAGGTTGGTAAAACAACTATGCTAAATATTATATGTCATTCTTTAAGTGAGAAAATTCACTTCGTGCCAATTATCGATAGCAGTGTTTTTTCTCTGAGGAGAAAGAAGATCGACAAAATAGATTCACTTTTTTTTCTCTGGTATTCTGAAATAGTTGACTATGTTTTAGCATTACAAAATAAGCATCGAGTAGAGCTAAGCCCGAATGACAAAAGTAGAATTGCTGAACAAGAAATATTTTTGGATTGGCTTGGAGAAAATAGGTTTGTTGGCGAAACAAACTTGCAAGCTTTTTTGAGGACCATTGAGCTTTTTAAAGAAAGTGTTGGATATAGGTCTGGATTGTATTTAGGTATTCGCTTGGATGAGGTCCAAAAATATGTAAGCGAGGCTGTGTTTACTGAATTCAACGAATTCCTTTCAACTTTAAATTCGACTACCTTACAAAGTTTCACGACCAAACTAATCATTGCGTCAAGATATTTTCCAGGAATGAATTTCAAACGTAATTCTTTAATATACGTACCGCATTTTGAAACGGAGGTTGTCAAAAACCTTACAGCACTATTTTCTTTTGAAATGGAGCAGGAAATACAGGATGAGTTCATTGAACTAATAATAGAAAAAACTGATGGGTATCCTTGGTTTGTGATGCGCTTTTTGAAAATTTATCTAAGGCATCGAATTCAGGATAATTTTACAAATCCGATAGAACTGTCTCATCAGATTTATAACCAAGGCAGCTTTTGGGTATCGGATTCTTTTTTTTTAAGTGAAAGCCATTCACATTTTGTAAATGAGCTAACTTCACTTTTGAAAACCAGTGATAAGGTTTCGAAAGATGAATTTAAAAGATTTATCCGGCCAAATTCTAGCCACACAGAGCTTAACAATGGATGGAGCGTTTCAAAGGATTACTTAGTCAAACAATCAGGGTTTTTTAAAATCAATCTGGATTCAGGACAATTTGAAAATAATGGTTGCTTTTTACTTTCTACCCATTTTAAAGATCTAGCTTTAAACCATGAGTAATGTAGTTTACAAAAAATTGGTGCAATTGTTGGAACAAATAGCCAAGGTTTCGTTTTCTGACATTATAGAGTCGGAAGATATAGAGGGTTTTCAAGAACTGAACGTTTGGAAATACCCACTTAACAGTCCCTTGGGGACACCACGGTACTGCTATGTAATAGTTCCTGGCCCTGAGGACAGTATACTCCCTGAAATTGAAAAACCTGATTCTTACATTATTATAGACTGTTTTGAAAATTTCGAAGAGAGGAGTGATGCGACAAATCCGTACCATTTTCTGACCGATTTTATTTTCAACGCTGACGAATACTATAAATATTTACGTCGTCAATCAGTATATAGAGATATTGATAGTTTATATACAGGAAGGAAGGTTTCTTTTTTTAACCATCAAGAAGAATGCCTGCAGTCCCTAGAACAGGGGTTCTCTTTGGAAGGCTTAATTTATGAATGGAAGAAAAATTGTAGCAAACCTCTCCTGATACTGGGAGAGAGAGGAATTGGGAAATCGTGGTCTGTTCAAAATTTTTGCAGAATTGGAGCCGAGCAATATCATAGTAATCCATGGGTAGAAAGTTTGCCTATTTATATTAATCTCAAATTGCTTTCAGGTAATACTTCAGGGCTAACAGACATTCGCGAACTGACTTTTTACCATTTAAAAAATCTATATGGTATTCGTATTTTCGGGAATTACGCTACATTCTTGTCATTGATCAACCTAGGAATGGTGATCCTTGTGCTCGACGGTTTAGATGAAATGTCTAAAGAAGTTAGCAACGAGATAGTGATTAAGAATTTGTGGCAGGTATTCACCCTTTTTTCTGGAAGTTCAAAATTCATATTGACTTCCAGGAAAAATTTTTTTAGCTCTGGTGATCAAATAAAAGAACATTTTTCCTATGAAGAATATCTTGCAGTCAGAAATGTAAAAAATCTACCAGAGCGCGTTTACAAGGACGAAGAGCGCCGGATACGACAGGATTTTAATATTTGGGAAATAGAACCATTTGAAATTGATGCGCGCATTCATCTATTGGAAAAGGCTCACAATATATCAAATAATTTCCTGGAGGCAGGACTTAGGCTTTTGCAGGAATTTGAACATTGCAGTGAACAAACTATTGAAAGAGAAATATTTAATCTATGGGATATTCCAGGATACTTTCTTCCAATTCTTAGACTTTTAAGCACGGAAAATGCAATTTCAAGATATGATCTATTTGAGCAATGTATAAACTTGGTGATTATCGAATATAACATAGAGACAAACCGAGCTCTTGATAGATTCCGAATCATCACAAGTGCTGCCGATACTTATCCAGATCAAGATGTCTCTATCAGATCCTACTCTTTTGGAGTAAGCGAAAAGAATGAAATATTGCGAAAATTAGCGTGGTACATGATTGAAAGAAATCTTGTTCAATTTAGCATGACAGAATTTCCTGACTTTATTCGAGAAATTGATGGCCAGGATTTTGATATCTTGCTTAATGACTTACAGACTCAAACCGTCATAACCCTAAAAGATGAGGGAAAATATGGTTTTGTGTCGGAAAGCATATTTGGATTCTACGTCGCCAATCATATATTGCTCTTATTGGAAAGCCCAGACTTTGGTAAGGTAAAGCTAGGTCTTCAAAATTTGGGCCGATATGATTTGTCGAGTAGTTCCGTTATGCGGAAGGCAAGTGTTTTTCTGCGAGAAAAACTAACAGGTGCGCGAAGTACAAATACATTTGAGGTCATTCATGGGCTTGAGAATGGTGTGCGAGATATCATTTTGTATGATCCCCCTTATTCTGCATGGCAAAAGTATTTAACACGGAATATCGAGATTTTAGGGATATCATTAAAGGAAATACCCAGAGTTAAAGATGTTTGGGTGTCGGCCCCCATATCTTACGCCGGTAACAAGGTCGATGAATTAATGTTGTTAATTCCAGGAACAGAAGATATCAACCCATTTTTTCTAGGATTGACGGAAGTTACAAATAGGCAATATTACGAATTTTTATATGACGACATAAACGAAGACCCGATAGAAAACAACGAATTTCTAACAAGATGGTGGAGGAAATCAGAATCGAAAAATCCTATAAATCCCTTCAGAGAAATTATTAATTACTACCACATAATATTTTGGTCTAGCAAAACGCGAATTCCGGCGGAAAAGGAGGATCATCCGATAGTTTGGGTTTCATGGTACGCCGCTGCGATGTATTGTAATTGGTTGTCGAGAAAAGAAGGTATGACTTGCTACTATAATTTCGAAATTGAGGAAGGTAAGTTTAAAAGGCTGACATTCAACAGGACGTCCTATGGTTATCGTTTGCCTACCTCCAAGGAGTGGATTTATGCTGCTCGGGAAGGCGGATCAGACTTCGATTCTTTTCTTGATAATATTGAAAATGCAAGGGAGAAAATTAGAATAATGGAGAAGTTTAGTAAAATGTCATTTGATACTTATCCGGTAAAAAATGAGAATGCTAACAAATTGGGTATTTACGGATTGATGGGAAATGTAAGAGAATGGGTTGAAACCGAGTCAGAAAACGATCAATTATTTTCTTACTCACTCCAATCAATAAAAGGTGTTGGATGGCTTTCAGATGATAAGAGTTTTAATTTTAATAGTGATAGTTTTCTAATTGCTCAAAATAACAATGCAGATGTCGGATTTCGTATCTGTCGTAGCTTATCGGACATTGAAAGAAAACGCGTAGATGAGGCAAATTTGAATTGGTATAAGGGATAAAATGTTATTAGATTTAATGTTAAACTTGTAGATAGCCATTTACATTACTTCAAGATTCATTTAACCATTGTATGTTATTACAAATCAAGACGAACAAAAAATGCTTTTGAACTCAACAAAAGTTAAAATTGCTCAATAGGTAGCAAAAAGACTTGTATCTAGGTCAGCGAATTCAGAACTAAGAACTACACCACAAAAGCTATCTATTGTAAAGTGGTTGTTGATTTGAATGGTTGGTTACTTAATAATTACGGCGTTGAGCTTGAAGCATTGGCATCCAATTTCATTATTGCGTCCGGCAAATTTAATAGCCGGGATTTCTGAAGTTGAAGAATTTGAGAATATCCATAACATAATGGTGGAAATTTGGTAGAAGTAATGATTATACAAGCTTAATCTTAGGCCACATTTCGACTTAACTATTTTTCATCGAGTTGATTTCGCGAAAATACATTTGTTTGTTAACTTTTGGAAGTTTCTGATTGTAAGGGCTTCGTAATTACAATCCGGAACTTCAAAGAGTACTACTTTAGCTGAAGTAATTTTTATATCAAAAATTTATTTAACAATACTACTATGACCTGGCTTTATATAGCTTTATCTCTATTAGGTACTTGGGCTTTTTTTTTTATAATTGGAACCAAATATCGACAAAGAAAGCAACAAGAAGATTGGCATGAACACGTTGAACCCTTTTCTGAAATGTCTGAAACAATCCTTATAACTATTCCGAGTCAGGAAATAAAACAAAGTGCTTGGGAAATTATGGAAGCAATTTTAGGTGATCAGATGCCTAAGCGTTTGATTTTCAATGGCGAAGTTAAATATGTTACTCATACTTCCAACCTGGAAGAGACACGTACAAAAGATAGGGAGAATAAGAAAATGGGATATACCGATTTAATGAATGCATATGGAATACTTTTCGAGGGTAAGGAAAAAGCCTTAGAATGGCAGTACAGCTTCTTGAAGACCCACTTTTACGAAACTCTTCTAAAAAATGAATGTAGAATAAAGGATCTTCCAAATTATTATGAAATATTAAATTTTGTAAAACCGTAATCAAGAGGTACCAACACGACTTTAATTAAAAACGGACTCGGAAATCAGTCAATCTCATTATTAAGTAAGATTGACATCGTATTGTTTATTAAGATTCCGGGGGTATCCGTGGACTGTTATTCGTTGGGAGAACATAACGACTATATGCAAGCGTTAGAAAAAGCAAGCTTCGAGCACATTTCAATTTCAGCCTAATATGTTTTGTGATAACTAGGTTTTTTTGATGTTATTCTATTTTGTTGCCGCAATACATGCCCCAAAAACTATATATATGTTAAAATCTATTGATTTTTATAAATCAAATGCACTAAATATTCAAATAGTAAATTTTTCTAGCAGTGACTTCGGCAACTGGCGTGCACTGCGGGCTTGAAGAAATTATCAATATGACCGAAAAACAAAATATTGGGTATGTCAAATTTACATTCCTGCTGCTTGATAGAGAATCCAGGCCAAATGCCGGTGAGAGACATGAAGACGTCCATGAGTTATCGTGGTAAGCTTCGCGCTGAAACTTTATCAAAGTTGGAACTGCTATCTCCATTCGTTTGCTGAAATAGATTACAGTCTTTATCTGGGCATAACATGAGCATCAAAGGTTGCCGTTAAATAAATTTCATTTTGCAATTTATTTATGTTAACTACATTTATAAAAACTTATGGCAAGCGCATCAATATTTGATAATAATGTGTATTTCAACTCCGTTGGATGAATCAGATTCATGCATCCTGAATTTACAGGTTTGAAGAGGGGGGCACTCGTATGATTTTGCTATTGATAGTGAAATTAAAAGATCCTTTTATAAACGGATATATTTGCAAGAGCTTAAATATAAAGGCACGATATATATCAGACAAAATTTGTGGCCCGTTTTCAGCAAGCTTGCTGTGGCTCAGGTTGGAGGCGTATTTAGCTTTTAATAATTATGAATACTTGGTGGAATAATGGAGGTAAAGTAAAGACCAGGTAAGCTAATTTCTTGCTTTAGTTTAAACTTACACATAAAACGACGAACAAAATGCAAATTTATGTAGTTACTTTCCTAGGAGGAAATGGTAGTTCTGATTATCAAACCATGCCTATTCATGCGGGCTCAAGAAATGATGCGATAGTTACTTTTCAAAAAAATTACAGTAATAGAATTGTCAGAGCAGATAATAAGACCGTTCATGATAATGTTAGTGCCGTAGCAAAGCATTTGATTTCTTTTGCTAAACTTTCTGATAATAGGGACATGAAAAATATAGGTAAATTTTCAAAACCAATAAGTGAGGTTTCCATCACGATTTTTGAAGAATTTATGCATCTAGTTGACCATATCGAAAACGATCATCATTTTGACGCAAAATTATCGGCTAAAAAAATCTATGAATCGGTAATAGTTGGGTTCAGTCGTTAAAATGTCAGCTTATTGTCTTCAGATTTTACTGGTGCGATTGAGACTGAGATCAAAAATGCAAAGTTGATTCATTAGGACTCCAATAGGCTAATTGGAGTTCCTAACGAATCAAATTTTGTATCACCTAAAATATCTAACGAAATCACCTGTATTTTACATTTATAAAGTCATTCCAGAGCATTTTGACCCACCTAAAACGGATTTCGACATCGCCTATTTAACTGTAAATAAGAGAATTTAAATGTCGTTTTTTGCCAGCGGGGAGTAATTTGGCATTATTACTCAATGTGTTGTTTTCCCAAACTCAGGTTAAACCAATTGAGTGTAAAGTAACCAATGATATTATCAATCTAGCCGCGATAAGCATTTCCATGTTTACTGGAATATGGTTTAATCTTAGGCATCAGGGGAGGGGATAATGGGGCGTCCTAAAAAGTGGCATCATTGGACATTCAGTCCACTAGCGATTATCAAGTCTAGGCAGATTTATTGATCCAATAGAAATCTGGTTCAGCACTAATAATTGAGGAAGTTTTCTCAAGACTCTTACTACAACGAATTATATATTTTTTCAAAAATGATATGCCTATTTTTATAAAGAATCCCGTCCTGCTTAATCGCTTCTTCTACTGGGAAAAAAAATCTTGAGATGCTTTCAGAACTTAAGATAAAATGATCTATCTCATCCACGAATGCAAATCCGTATTGAGTAAAGGTTATTGATTTTATTGGATCCCGGAAAGAATTGCGTTTCGCCAATTTACAGGCGTTTTCTTCAAATTTCGTAATTTTTTCGTACGCCATCCATTTTAGTTTTTTAATTTTTACATTTGATTCTTCATAAACCTCTCTAGTTGCGGTTTCTTCAAATGTTTCTCCCTTTGTGTGCTGTCCTCCAGGGAGGTCCCATCGCCCGTCCATTTTTTTAATTAACAGAAGGTGTTTTTTTTTATTAAAAACAAATACTCTTACACTTTTTAGTAAACAACTAGGTTCAGGTAGAACAGATGAGAAGTATAACTCAGTAATTTGATCTTTTGATGATTTGATGTATGAATACATATTAATTTCATACTTAATCCCGGTTTGAAAGTCAACTTATTTATGCATACTTACAATCGATGATATTTCTTGGCAGCAATCATGTACCGAATTATCGCCATCTATAATATAAAAATTTGAATAAATCTTGTTCATTATATTGTAAAATGTTTTTTCTGCATCCGGTTGTAAAGTTAAAGCGTCGTAATAATCCATTCCTTCATGTGCACGGCTGTCATTGAGGCGGGAGATCCTTACATCGTAACTTGGCTTAATATAGAATACTAAATCAGGGTAAATTACAGGTAGATTTTTATAATCTATATCAATACATTGTTGTTTCAATTGTTGGATATGCAATTGGTAGGAGTGCAATTCACTAGCTAACCATCGAGATACAATTAGAGGATATGGCTGATCAAGCATGAGTTGAATTCTATTACTGGTCTCTCCGAAGGCCATTAAAAATGCAATATGTAAGTTGTGAGGTGACCTAGAATTATAACGTGTACTATGAATTTGTTCTTTGAAAAAACTAGTGCGCTTCGACAACTGTTGAAATCCATAATTTTGAGAAAGAAACCGTGTTATTGTACTTTTTCCACTACCGTCTAACCCTTCCAGTGCTATAAACATTAAATCTGAGTGTTAAATCTGAAAAATTAGACCTTGATGGTAATAAGTTCCTTCTTTTCTTGTGAAATGGTGAACACCCACATTCGGGATTTCGGGAATGTGAAAATATTGTTTTAACTTTTTATTGCATAGAATCATATAAAGTATTTTCAATGGGATATCGTGGGATACTATAATAATTGTGTCAGCAGATTCTTTATCAAGTATTTGAAATTTGAATTCTAAGATTCGTTGGTAGACATCCACAAGGCTTTCACCTTGTGGATAACAAAATGAAAGTTTCTCATTATTTGCTTTGGCTGTAAGATAGTCTGAATAATTTTTTGGATATGTATAAGCCCATTCTTGCATAGAAAGGCCTTTAATTGCTCCAAAACATAATTCCTCAATTTTTCGACTTTCACTTATTAATATTTTTTTTGGGGAAGACAGTGACAATGCAAGTCTATCTGCAAGATATTTTGTACGTATAAACGGACTGTGATAGATATGAAGTCTCTTGTTGTTGAAATATGAATTTTTTATAAAATTCACGCATTGAGAAGTTTGCGCATATCCCAAAATAGAAATTTCGACATCAAAATCACGAACATGACGACAAATCGATCTATCAATATTCGCTAAGCTTTGTGGATGTCTAATAAGTAGAATATCACGGCTACATTCCATGGCTAGACTTGTATGCTCCAATGTGACTTTGCATTATTTTAACAACTTGTGATGGAGCTATAAGAGAAGTGTCTATTTCTATTATGCCAGGGTTTACCTTTCGAATAACTTCTAGGAACAAGTTTTGAGCCTCTGTGGCTAGACTTTTTAAGTCATTACCCACAATTTCTCCTCTATTTCGCATTCTTTCACTCCTCACAGTATCATTAAGCAATAATAGAAATGAAATATCTGGTTTAATGATATTTAAAAATTTATAGTCGATTTCAAGTGGATCTTGACTTTTTATCTTAGAGTGAAAGTGATGAGATGCCGCTTGGGTTGCTGTCCAACGAGCTACAACAACATCTTGCCCGTTTTTAAGATGCTCATGAATTAAGATTGATTGCTCAACTGCGCCAGACAAATAGAGAAAAAAAAGCGTTGTTTCATTAACACCATGTGCCTTGGCCTTATCAATTATATTGATATAATTGTTAGATCTTTTTGGAATCTTGATAAAATTAGAGGTTTCTGCAAGAAGTGCGGCACTTGTACTTTTTCCTACACCATCAATTCCTTCTATTGATACGAACATCTGTTTATTGATTTTGTTAAAACTTATCAACCATCACCTTGTATGACTATTTAATCCAGCTTCAACTAGTTTAATTAATAATGGAGTTAATTTAAGAAGATACCTCAATGTTGACAGGGAGCCAATATCTGCATCATTGATCGAATGAATAATTTTTAATGCTAAGGTGCTGTTGCCGATTGGGTTATCTTTAATTCTAAGAACAACTTCTTCAATTGAAATTCCTGATGAAAGATTAGGATTTTTAATGGTCTTGTCCAAACTTCCTAGTATGTCATGATTTTTAATTATGAAACTTATTAAAGTTTCTTCTTGATTTGTAACATTTAGCTTTGCTTTTTGCCAAATCTTTGCACCATAGGCAGCGTGACAGCCAGCAGTCCAAACAGTTCTGGTATTTGTTTTGCCAATATCGTGCATTAGCATTGCCATTCTAATAGGTTTTCGAAATTGTTCAGGCAAATGATCAGTTTCAAGGCGAATGGTTGAATTCAAGGAATGTTGCCAAGTTTTCCAGCCTTGGTGCGTTCCTTTTTGTTCGGTTAGTTGTAAATCTATTATCTTTTGAATATTTAAATCGATTTCGATATCATTTCCTTGGTAAGCATATTCGGCTTGTTGTAATAGCCAGTATCTGAATGGCAAATCCTTGTCAATCCAGGGGTTTGAAGAGGGATTACTTCCAAAGGAAGGAGCGGGTATCCATTCCATTTGCGCTGGATTATTTTTGTGCCATTCAAGAATGGTATTAATTTCCCGCAGATGGATTTCAGGAAAGCAGACTTTTGGAGTCATGTTGAAATTTTTGAGGATTAATCTCTCTTGGTTTTCTCTAGCGATCTCATATTGTGAGGTCAAAATTTGTGCTGGGTTTATGTTATTAATAATTAGTGCTGGAAAATTTTTGGCCAATTTTAAAATTTCGATCGTTGTACCTTCACAGTTAATTATTCCTTGTTCTAAAGAATTTTTTATATGTGTGGAAGGAAATTTGATGGTTGGGTATCCATCATCCATGGTTATAAAAATATCCTCAAGCCCTCCTAATTCCCTTCTAATAAATGGCTTCCATACAATAGTGGGTACAAGCATGTTTAGTTTATTAATCAAAAGATTTGATTCAATATTAGGACTCAGGAATTCAGTTGTTAGTGGTTCGTTCATCGGACCGAAGCGACCTCCAAATAGGATTGCAGCTACGGACTCTCCGCATAAATATATTGGAAAACCCGTAGCTTGGAGAATATTAAGTTTATCGGAAATCCACTTTGGACAGTTGGCAATTATTTCTTTCATTTTGCGCTATGATAAGAATAACTCTAGGATACAATTTTTTTTTTGAATTTCAAATCAGATTAATGAAATATTAAAAGTGCATGATGGACTGTATACTACATGAGAATAACTATATCCAATCCTTGGGATGGGAATGGGAAATTTTAAGAAAAATTGAATTTGCTTCAATGCAAACAGGAATAGAAGCTTGGGGAGCGACTGGGCTTTTCTATCGCCCATTTTTTAACGGGCGTTATGGACCCGCCCAGGATGGGTTTGATAAGGATGTATGTGTCAGAACTGAGCAAGAAGTTAGAATATTTTGGACTTTTTTAAAGGACATTTGGCCGGATATACGTTGGTCCGTTTATAGCGGTGAAATAGAAAATAATAACTATCATGTTCCTAACAACCACTGGGCTGTACAGATGGGACGCCCACTACTTTTTCGGTTAGGAGCAGTAAATATTCATAATGGGAAGGTACATGTTTTAATGCCTTATGAAGCACTTGTCTCTTTAAATTCAGGCTTAATTGAAATTAATCATCAAGCATTTATAAATGATGGAAGTCAGGAAGATATGAAAAATGTCGCGATTTCGGCAGTGACTAGGACAAGAAAGGTACTTTCTGAATATCCTGGATTAAAGTGTGGATCGACAGTAAACGAAATTGCAGAAAAATTTCAAGTAGATAAGGTCGCTAGTTATGATGTTAAGGATTTATTTTATTTAAATGCACAAGTAGGAAAATCTTCGAAAAAATTAAATTTATTTTTGGAAGATACTCAAGAAGGATTGGTGTTGATAGAAAGAATTAAAACTAATCTTAAATCTGGTAGTTATCCTTCTCCGCGATTCGAAGAATTACCAAAGGCTCTTGAAAGTATTCGTAAAATTAAAATCAAACAAGAGCATTATTTGGAGATAACGAATTTGGAAGAAACCGTTCTGAAACAAAGTGATGAAATTGTCGCGCCTGATCAGTATCCATCTTGGTTGGAGTATTGTGCCAAAAACGAATTCGATGCTTCATTCAAAGAATGGTTTTCAATACAGTTAAGGTCTAGAAATCCAGTTGGAGGCAAGGACCCTTACTTAAGTAAGTTCATTAGTGGATACCTGTTTAGTGATGAATTTGACATCAATACAAATGGAGTACACCAGAGCGGTTGGTCGTGGAAAAAATATATTCGAGAGAAAATTTTCGCACTTAATATTGATCTGCTAGTTGTTGATAAAAAAGAGGTCAGGTCCTTGGTTCGTTTGGCAACTATTTTTTTCGATATTGATACGGTAAGTGGCCTGAAAAATCAAGGTAGAGAAGAACTTACAGTTTCTATTTGGAAAGCTTCATATCCGGAGTGGCTTTCTGAAAATGAAGTTTTTATTGTTACGGAATTGATACGGGGTCAATATCAACTGATGGGGCTACTTGGAGAGGCGCTGCGAAAAATTAATCTAGCGCAGGGAAACACAATTTTGAATACTTATGATGGCTCAATCAGTAATATGTTAAAGGTAAAAAGTCGTTTACTGAGGTTAGAGGTTTGGAGGGAACAAGAAATTTTCAACTTGCTTTTAGCTTCATGCAGAGCCCACCTTTATGCTACAAATAGTCTCCAATTTTTATCCGTTTTTGTTGACGAAATTTTTAGTTTAATATTTCCTTTGGATTAATTTAGTATTTTTATAGATGAGCTTTTGCAAGAGTATTGACAGATAGTTGCGCTAAACATTTCCATGCACGCGGGAATATAGTTCAATCCTTAGCAGGCCAAAATTGCCTGTTCATATTTTTCCTTTAAGTAACTATAGTTGAGTTGATAAATGTTTGACATTCATAACAGTAGAGGCGGATGGTCACAAAATTTTGAATGTAAGATACAAATTTCTCCAATGCGATGAGCGACTCAGCAAGATTCTGGTATTTTTAAATCTTAGGAACATCAAATAAATATTGCTGTATATCTCTGCTGTTTATCAATCATTAATCAAACTCTGGTTGTATTGATTTCGCCCACAAAAAACTGTTATCACTATCGGGTACCGGAAATGATTCCGGTAGATCATCATTTTTGAAAGGTATTTCTCGATGCCAAAAATTCTACCAGCAGATCAATTACTCGACCGAAAAGCGGCTGCAAAATATTTAAAAGTAACGCCGGGAACGCTTGCAGTTTGGGATTGTACGAAACGCTACGATCTTCAGCCATTGAAAGCGGGACGTTCCGTCCGCTACCGATTGTCAAGTCTGGACAAGTTTATCGAACGAAATCTGGTTCGATAAAAGTCGGGAAAGAAAAGTTTTCGAAGAACTTTTTCCTTCCCTGGGTTCCATACCACCACATCCTATGAGAGAGCATAATGAATATTGAACTTGCTAAATCTATAGCTATATCCGAAATTCTGGGCAAGCTAAATCTTATACCTAAGTCCTCCTCCAACAAAGAACTCCGCTATTTATCACCCTTTCGCAACGAGCGAACCCCCAGTTTTTTCGTAAATATTAACGAAAATGTATGGTTTGATCATGGGGAGGGGATAGGTGGTGATCTGGTTAAATTCGCATGTGTTTACCTGGAACGGCAGAACGAAGCCCATACTGTTTCTGATGCGCTACGCTGGATATCTAATTTATCTTCTGAATTTCCGGTCAGTTCTCTTTTGCCAGTACGGAAAGAACGCAGCTTTGAAAAAGAAGATAGTCCGCTTTCCTTAAAATCCAATCGCCCACTCACTAACGTTGCGCTGATCCGTTATCTTGAAAAGCGGGGTATTCCCTTAAATTTAGCCAAACGCCATCTAAGGGAACTTCAAGTTCTCAACAGCAATTCCGGCAAACGAATTACCTGTCTTGGTTTTCCAAACGAAGACGGCGGATTTGAGCTTCGCAATCCATTTTTTAAAGCTTGTCTGAGACCAAAATCAATCAGCTTTATACGGGGCAGGGTGCCAAAACCCGATGGTATCCATTTGTTTGAAGGGTTTCTTGATTACCTTTCAGCAATTGTTCAACTAAATGGCCGTCCCCTGAAAGCAGACACCATCGTATTAAATTCAGTTTCCTGCGCAAAAGAGGCAATGGCTTATATCCACAAATATGGCTATCGCATTGCCTATACATGGATGGATAACGATCCTGCCGGACAAAAAGCCACGGAAGCCTTTGCTGAATTCTTCAAATCTGAAGATGGTCTATCCCATGCACCGATGAACAATATTTATAGCCCTCATAAAGACGTCAATGCCTGGCATATGCACCATCTTAGGCTGTGACATATTTCTAGTCCGATAATTTACTGACTTATAATTTGCCAAGGGTTTCGGGTTGATCATTTGATCAGACTCCGTCGGTTTGTTTTTGAGCTGTCGTTGTACACGGGGGCGCTCATTCCACCAACAACAATTTTCCCCTGCCTTCGGCATTCCTCGCGCGAACAAAATTGTTGCCGGTTCATTCCCTTATACCCCCGTGTCATTCCAACGCCGTCAAACCAACACGAACGGAGATAATACATGACATCAACTAAATCCAAAAACGCTTATAATAAATCAAAATCAACGCGAACTGGACAGAATGATAATTCTGATCCATCTTTAAAGGACGTGTATTCCAGAGTAACTGCGAAAATTATTTCAGATCTTGAAAAAGGTGAACTTACATGGCGCAAGCCTTGGAATTCTGCATACATGGAAGGAAATATTATGCGTCCGCTCCGGTGGAATGGTATTTCCTACACTGGGATCAATACCATTCTGTTATGGGCAACAGCAGCTGAAAAAGAGTATGCTCAGCCACACTGGATGACTTTTAATCAGGCTATAGAGCTCAAAGGGTCAGTCCGTAAGGGTGAAAAAGGTGCACAAATTGTTTATGCAGATAGCATCACAAAACAGGAGGAGGACAAAAATGGAGAGACTGTCACTAGTAAAATACCGTTTTTAAAAACCTATACTGTTTTCAATGCTTCTCAAATTGATGGGCTCCCGGATCACTTTTATCAGTTGCCTGAAAAGCAGATCGAACCAGCTAACCTTCGAAATGAAACATTGGATAAGTTTTTTGCCGAGACAAAAGCAGATATTCGTCAGGGAACAAAGGCGTTTTATGCACAGCATGTCGATTACATCTCCATGCCGCCAATTGAGAGCTTTGAAGATCCAACACTCTATTACTCTACACTTGCTCATGAAATTACTCATTGGAGCAAACATCCTCAACGCCTTGATCGCGATTTTGGTAGAAAGGCATATTGCGATCAAATGTACGCCAAAGAAGAGCTTGTTGCCGAATTAGGTTCCTGCTTTTTAGGAGCTGATCTTGGGCTGGAGCCGCTTCCGGAAGAACGTCATGCAGCTTACATTCAGTCTTGGTTGAAAGTTCTCAATGATGATAAACGGTTTATATTCTCGGCAGCATCCCATGCACAGAAGGCAGTCGAATATATTCACTCTCTCCAACCTCAGATTATCTAAAGGATCAATATGAACTTGTTTTACCAAATTCGGGCACCTCCTTATAAAACTTCAAATTGATTATCTCGTAGATAAACCGAATGATTGATGAGTTAACTTTATCTCATAATTATGGCAGACATTATAATTCCTTGATCCGGATCGTCAGTTTAAATTTAAAATTCTCTTGTGGCGGAAATCCTGTTTTCATATAGATCATTAGTACATCTACTTTCTTTGTTGTTTTCAGATGATGTCAGAATGACCCATTACCTCGTGATACGCTAATCCCTCATTTTCATTAAAGGCAATGAAAATGCTCTTACGACTTCGTCAAAAAATAGACGTTGCACATCGATTTTTTGTCTACGGGGAGCTTTCACGATTTAACGGGTCCTTTTACTTCCATCATCAACAACAAAAAAAGGAGATATGATGATGACTAACGAAACTGAAACCAACTCAAAATACCCAACACACACAGTTTATTTTTTAAAGACAAAGGAGGGCTCTAATAAACCTGAGTGGATTAAAGCCGGGGTTGCATGGGGACATCTGGACGGAGAGGGACTCAATCTTTCTCTTGACAGCTTGGGTCAGAAGATTGCTCTAACTGTCCGCAAGAACAAGCCTAATATTAAATAACACAATGAGCTGGACGGAATAATTTCTGTCCAGCTTTTTCTTTCAACTCTGTTATCTGATAAGATTACTCGTCTCTCTTCTCTACAAACATTTCTGTGATAACTGCTTCCTGATTTGTGTCATCCGTTACATATCTTTCGTCAGTAGCAACAATTATTCTCGGGACATGTTCCAGCAAAGCCATGAAAATGCTTTCCAGGCCAAAGCCTTTGATTTGAATGGAATGTCCAGAAAAATTAAGGGTAATTACGTTTTTCTCATCTGTATCACTGAATGCGCCAGATATCAGATAAGCGTAATTGAAAAACATGCGCGTATTATCTGGCCAGACAAGACAGAGGCTCCTTGCATGACCGGAAACGTCATAAAGTTCATTGTGATGAGTTACAGAGGACGGAGCATTGGTTTTACCAGGATCCCCCTCACGTATTTGATCGTATCGCAATTTAAATCCCTGGCTCATAGTCTTGATGTCTGGTTGGACTTGATTTGTCAATATTTTTTGGTTTTTCAGGTAGAGCTGGAGATCGGCTCATTTCATCCCTGATATGCTGCTGCGCCATTTCCTCGGACTTGTTCCGCTTGCTGACAAGCTCTATCGCGGACATCCTGTCACCCATTTGGGAAGCATGATGAAGCAATTGCTCCTTGTCATCTGTGTAAATACGAGCCCGCTCCCGTGCCCGGGAGACCGATACATAGAATTGCTTTGCATCAGTTGCAGGAAAAGTGGCAGCTGGCTGCGAGATAAACACCTCATCAACGGTTTTCCCCTGCGATGCATGGGAAGTAATACAATGGGCATGAGCAATATGGCCATAATCTTTTTTCAGCTGATAAGATTCTTTGCTGAATTTATTCCGTAGCATTATATCGCCCTTTTTCTTTACTCCCACCACTTCCAAAATTTGACCGTTATTCAGACGGGAATCTTTTTCATCAAATCCATTCCGCGTAATCCGGATAATATCTCCTTTTGAAATACCGATTTCGCTTTTGGAATACACTTCAAACTGACTACTTTTTTCCACAGGCAAAGGGATAAGCTGGTTATCGTCATTGGATATCATCACAGCTTTGTTTGATGTTGTAGTTACATTCCAGAGACTGCCTCGTTTAATACCAGGGACATTCTGATTAAACTGAACAACCTGCCCAGGTTGAAAATTACGCCAGTCTGCTTTCTCTGCTTCTGTCAGATTAAGGTTTTTAAATCTTGACGCTGATATTTCTTTTTTGCCGACTAACCCGGCAGATTTTAACTTTTTGCGTATTTCATCGGTGACTTCGTCTCCCTGCTGATGGGTGGGAGCAATCACCAGAGCAGATTTCCCCTTTTTTACTGCTTCGATGTAATCGCCAACGATCAAATCATTGGGCTTCAAAGGATCAATATTTTGAATAGATTGTATCTGGTCAAGCTTTTCAAAACCATCTTTTACATTACCTTTTGAGAGATCTTCTACGACTGAACGGAACTCAAAGTTTTTCTGACGATAAATTTTACTGACTTCGGCCGTTTTGATGCCACCTACAGTATTAAGTATACGCAGAGCATCTCCTCTTATTACACTGGAATGTTGCCTGGTATCTCCTCCAAGGATAAGCCGGGCATTCTGTTTTGTAACAAGTTCAAGGAGGGAAGTCATATCCTTTGTTCCCAGCAATCCAGCTTCATCTACCCAAAGAACCTGATCTTTCAACTTATCCTGCATTTTTTTGTTTTGCAGTAATGTTGCAACAGTTTCTGCCTTATCAAACCCTTCTTCGCGAAGGACACCACGTGACGCCTGAGCGGTGGGAGCAACAACAATTACCTGTTTTCCGGCCTTTTTCATCAAACTGGCAGCCTCTTTCATCAATGTAGTTTTACCCGTTCCCGCTGCTCCTCTTATAATCGAAACACGGTGAGGGGTAGTCAGAACATGTCGAACCGCTTCTGCCTGCTGGCCGTTCAAAAACAGCTCAGGAACCTGGCTATATAGGGGCTTTAACTTCCCTTGACCCTCACGGGCCAGCTTCACCATCTTTTGTTCTTCTGACAGTACCTGACGGGTTGTACACATGGTACGAAACTTATCCTTCACATGGATGATGCGATCATCCTGCTGAAAATGACTGGTAACGTCTTCAAGAGAAATCGAACTATCCCCAATGCTGTGACGATAGGCCGCATCCAGCAGTCGTCTGTCATGCATCACCGAAGCACGCTCAAAGCCGTGGAGCATCGCATGATCAACACAGAGTTCAGGGGAGAGCTTGTCTTTCTGCTTTTCAGTGGAGAACCGGACTGCTGAATTGCCATCATCATCCTTGTCGGGCTCCAGTTCCTTTATCTGTCTTTTCCATTCAGTTTTAAGTTCGGACATGGATAAACCCTTTTGTTTTTTAGATCGAGTTCTGGCACCTAATGCGCCCAGTTCGTCGATATCGGTAATGCCCTTTTCTTTCGCAATGCGACCGATTTCGTCGGTGCGCTTGGAAAACAGGGCGATGACGTTCTTTGGAACTCCTGTAACTTCAAATGATTTTCCAGCCCGTCGGATCTCATACCCCTCTTTGATAAGATTATCAGATAGCCTTTTATGAAACCTTGCCTGGTAATAAGGCATGTCTCTATTGATATCTCTGAATTGTCCGGCCTTGATCCGTTCTTCCTGTTCATCCCATGTGGCGTTAAATACGAAACAGTGTGCGTGAAGATGGGGATCGGGAACTGAGCCGTCTACTGGTCGAGCTGTCTGATGGACAAAGTCTGCCCACACAAGCTCTCCTGTTTCTCTGTCATCATACGCACCTTTTTTACGGACACGTGTCTTGCTGTCCCGTTCTATATCCTTCATCGTTTCTTTGACACTGTCGTGAAACAGTTCCAGAAGATGATCGTCTTTTGAAAGAGCATGCAGGATCGACACCGATTTTGGGCAATGAAAATTAATGTCATAGCCTACTGTTCTTTCTTCTCTCTGACGCGCTGTTAATTGCTCCCCAGTTGCAGGGTTTACATTTTCAGACAGTGCAAAAAATGATTCTTTTGTTGCTGGACCGGTAATGCCTAAACGTTCTGCAAGTCTGCCCTGGATTTTCCCGTTCAGCTCCTGATCATCGATATAATAATCGGATTTATCCAAGGACTGAGAGAAGTAAGCTTTGGCGTGAGCGGCTGAAATACTCTGGATCATTCTTATCATGACCGGGGACTTTACAGGCGTTTTTTACGAACTGAGAAATATTCGTGTGTTGATAATAACAAAGAATGCTGGTTAAAACGGGAAATTGGTTTTGCTGTGCTTCGAAAAATTGCCTGTATCATTATAGAAATAGTATCAGACGTCTTCCCTAAGCACAGCTTACGCTTAAAAAACCTCAGCAGTTTCTGACTGCTGCTCTGTAAACGTCTCCGCCACTTTTCTCCTTATCTCTGGATCGGCAGGACGACGACCATAGTAATTTACCCCACGTGTTTTACTTGGTTCAATTCCCTCGACAAAGGAACTATAGAGTTCCTGATTACAGATAAGTTCATCTATCTTATCCATGATGAAGTTATCTCCCACATGGAATGCCGCCATATAACTGAATGAGTAAAATATACTGCTAATTGCAATAAGCGCACCTGAGATGGCACCCATCTTGATTAAAATCAAGCCAACAATTAGACAGACTAGGGGCTCTAATATGGTAGCTATTTGACGTTGATCAGGTCCCACTTTCGGCCCTCCTGCAACTTCTCTATTCTTAAAAATTGTGACTTTTTCAAACAATGGATTTGTATCGCCAGATGATAAGCTAAATTTTCCGAGATCAAAAACCGATGGATTTCTATCAATTTCTTTCTGCCTGAAATAGGCAACGGCAAGGAAGATACCTATGAATATGTACCATTCAAGATACTTAACAAATATGTCGTACAAAGAATCAAACTGTCTCATATAACTGTCAAATATCTTATTGAGCAGCACTGGCATTAATGCCAAAAAGAACGCCATGATGACAGCAGTAGAGAACGAAAAATAACGTTCTCCGAAATTTTTGCGTAAAAATACTTCCAAAAGCAGGCGAGGCCAGGAAGCCAGGGCAGTGAAAATATTAAAAAAGAATTCTTTTACTGGGTTTTTTCGTTGGAAAACTGCGTGGTAATAGAGGTTTTTTTTCATGAGGATTACGATTTGGGATTACGGTTTTGATTAAAGATTGCTTTGGTAAAACTATGTCCCCCAAACAGAGCATCACCCTGTTTATGGAAGAAGCCTTCTACACGGTGACCGTTTCTCGGGCCTCCGGTTTTAAGCTTCAAGAATTCTTCTGGTCTTATATGTTTATCCATTTTTAATGAAAAACTATCACCATGCGAAAACTTTTCTCCCGTCTGAACTGATGTCCCATGCTCCTCATACAAAATATCCCCGAAAAGCTCAGAACTGTATTTGTTGGTTTCTATATCAGCATTTGAATGAAATATCTTGGTTCCCAATGTTCCAAGAAAGCTTTTAACCTTGTATTCCGCTTTTTGTCCTCCCATCGACGCATAATAATTTGGAAGGTTCTGGCTTATATACACTGTTGATATGCGGCTGCTACGTGCTGTTGCCTGATATTCCGCATCATGCTCATGCAAAAAATTCTGTGCTTCATCGGCCCATAAAAATACTGGTGGTGATTGAGGAGTGATTATTCGTCTCTCCATAGCACGCTGCCACACATACTTGAACAGGATTTGGCAATCCCGCCCAACCTTATGATAAACTTTCACAGGAAGATTTATGAGAATGATTTTTCCTTTTAAGCAATCCTCAGGAACCACATTAGATTTATGCTTACAAAAAATAGAATAAACTGGCTCCCGCAAGAGCCGAAACAAAAACCCGGAAAAAGTAAATTCAATTATTGACCTCGTTTTAGAACTAAGGTTTTTGAAATTATCCATGAAAAACTCATGCAAAAATTTTAAAAGCCGCGCCTCAGGAACAGCTTCCAATATTGCACGATTGTAGGCTTCCTCATCCGAAATGGCATGTTTTTCTCCAGGAGATAAACTTTGAAACCACTCTTTCGCCTTTTGTAAGACTTTGGCGTGCGCTATATCATACGCTTTGTCGAAAGCGCCTGTTTCTTTTTTATCGTCTTCGTTTTGAGAATCCGGCTGAGCTTTTGGTATAGATTGTACGATTTCATACATATGCTCAACCGAGATTTCGCCATAAGCCATCCGGCATAAATCAATGACGTTGAACAGGAGCATGTCAAGCGCTGTCTGCCAGAATGCATCATCTGAACCACCACCGCCTTCTTCTTTTTCTTTACCGGCCTTAATGACAGTTTTTAATACCTGGACGATATTGTCTGTAATCGCTTCGTTCCCGTTTGAGCGGGACGTTTCATATTCGAGAAAATTAAAATGATATTTTCCGTTTGGCTCGATAATCACCAAATCCGACATTCGGTTAGTCTCTTTACAGTATTGGACCCAGAGATCTTTTTCGTCTTGCTTTGCAGTTAGGACTAATCCTCCAAATCCATGAGAAAGATATTTGAGAGCCAACATTTTTCCGGAACCAGAGGTTTTGCCAGAGCCAATTCCTCCAAAAATTTGTACGCCTTCCACGGCGTCGCGGATCGTCCATTCAGCAGATCCTGTAGCATGAGGTATGCTGAGTATTGGTTTATCTAAATTGATAAAACTCATATTAAATATAACGTTGAGATGAGGAGGTAATAACCAAAACTACATTTTTTGCTAAAAAATGAAAAGATTTGGATTATTTTTTTTGAAAAAATTTGCGAATTAATTTTTCAACAGCGTATCAACCAACAAAGGAGAGGCGTCGGCTGCGGCTTTGCCATCAGTAAGGAGGATTTTCCGATATTTAATGATAGAGACCGCTTGAATATCCAGGCTTGTCATCTCGTCATCTGGGAAATAGCAAAGGTCATTGGCCATCTGTTGTCGAAGCATTAGCTCGACTTTAACAGAATGTTCCAGATTGGGCTCATATCCCATAAACATCTTGAGTCTGTCAGATACTGCAAATCGATATTCAGGATGGAAGCTTTCATAGTCCTGATATGTTTCAAAATCAAAACCTTCCTGTAAATGTTCTTTCATCACGTTGTTTCGAATTTCTTTGATATGGATTGCTGCTTGCTCAAATAATTCGTCTTTCGTAATACTGCCGTTTTTAAATTGGTAAACAACGGTGCGAATGAAAGCTTCCTGAGGAAGGGTGTCGAAGTTGTCTGGAATATAACCGAGATAGAAATTTATTAACTCGTGGCCACTGTCAGTTAAATGGGGCAGGACAGTTTCAGCCGCAACAAGGTCTTGGAAACTGATTATTTCTCTTTTACTTTTTGCTGCCGCTTCATAATAGGCGCGTTTGTTACCGCCAAAGGATTCATCAATTACCTTTTGTAACTCTTCTTCCGTGTAAACTGACATGTAAGCTCCTGAAGCTAATCAAAGAAATATTTTATATATTAGCACATCCTTCGATTTATGCAATCTAAAATTTCAGAATGTATGGCAAAAGATGATGATGAAGAGGAAAAGCCAATATTCCCACCGCAGTATTCGCATTTAGAAAAACCCTTCAAAGAAGCGCAGGAGCAAGTCAATCAAATCGATAAAGCGATTGCCAACTTGCGTACGAAGCAGGGGCCAACATTATCTTACCGTCCTCCCGGTGCTGATGACGCGAATATAGGGTATAAGCCTAAAAAGACTGAAAAGCGATTTAATCAACACCGGGATATTGTAAGCAGAAACTTTGAAAGGAAGGTACATAGGGAAACAAGAGACGCCGATCCTAAATTAGCATCGCATTTGCGATCTTTGGTCAAACATAAATTGAGCAGGGTGGTGGATAAGGATAAAACCCCAAGCGAACTCAAAGACATTCGTGGTGAGGTCAAGAAAACGGATAGATCTTTTGGATATATGGAGTCCCTTCATTTCAGCCGCTTCACTCATGAGAAGGACGGCGCAAAAAGCAATGATGGGAAATCGGGAATTCAAAGTTATAAAAAAGAATTCTCCCTTGATGAAATGTCAGATAGATTTATTGATAAGTTAAGTCGCCAGTCAGGAAATGGAAAAGAAGAAATGAACCCCAAAAGAGATGTAGAAGAACCTAACATGGAATAGCTGCTGAAAAAAAAGAAGCTATTTTTCGACATCCATGTCACGATCTAAATTTTTGTTTCTACCAACATTCTGTTCTGGATCATTCTTTTGCTGCTTATGTTTCATCCACGAAGGCAAACGCTGTTCGAATTGTTCGTTTAAATATTGCTCTTTGCCATGGTTAAATCCTTGGCCACGCGCATTTGTACCATATGCTTTTGCTAACTGATCGGCTATTTCAGGCATATGCTGAGAAATAAGATATCCTTCGTTAAATCCCTTTATATAAATCGGATCTAACTTTTCTTGTTCTTCCATGATCAAAAGGTTTCTCGTGAATTTTTTTCCAAATATGCCATTATCGATTCACGATCATAAAGAATAATTTTTTTTTGTGGCTGAGAGAATCGTATCTTTCCTTCATCGCGAAGTTTCTGCAAAGTTGTTTTAGACTTAATGTTCAAAAATTGCATTGCTTGCTCATCAGAAATCCATTTCTCTTTAAGATCGCCATTACTTTCTTTCAAGCGGCTAACTACTTGCTCAATCAGAGCATAGAAGGCAGTTTCTTCAAGGCATATTACTTGCATAACGGATACATACTCAAAACAAAATCATTGTTGGTCATTCCCAATACGTAAAAATTAATTATTTTAGAGCTATTTGATTTCTGACAAAGCGTTCTAAACTTTGTAATGTTTTCTTAGCATTTTTTAAAATTTCCTCATCATTGTTAGAGTCAACGCTTACTTCGTTTTTTGGTTTTAATGACTTATTCATGTCATTAAATTTCCAATTTTGAAAGGCAATTGTGTTAGGCACTAAAATACGCCTATAATAATTGTCAAAATAAATTATATCATTATCAGATAAAGCTGAGCGACGTGGGTGATTGTAGCACTCCATCTTAACATTTTCGGCAAAAAAATCTTTGGTAAGAGAATAGTTTAAGACCGAAAATTCGTCATACTTTTCACCAAAGTCATAAAGCGAAGCAGATGTTAGCGGTAGATAATTAATTCTGACTATTTCCTGAACATCATGCCTAAGTAAATCAGTAATTTGTGTTGACGGTTCTTCAGTTTTTATTCTAGTTATTAATGCCTCGGATGCTCGTAAACCATCAATTTTGCATTCATTATTTAGAGGGTATTGGTGCTCATGCATAATTCCTAATACATGACCGAATTCATGAAGCACTCTACTTCGGAATTCATCATTTTTGTCTACAACATTTTCCAATTTATGAAAATATACAGTCGCTTTTTGGGTACTAGTAACTGAACGTAACTCGCTACCAACAGCTGCCCAATCCGACTTTACTCGTAATTCATTAGGTAATCGATTACTGTTTGTACTAACTCTCACACAATTTATACAACCGTCACAAGATGATAGATATTTGGGATCGTCCAGGACCAGTTTAATCGATTGATTCTTATTCCATTCAAACGCAATCGCAAAAATTTTCTTAGCAAGTTCTTCTTTGTCTCTATCAATGTAACAAACTTTTAATATAGTTTGAGTAGGCCAACGATGTTGTCGATCAATAATAGTTTGAATACTTTTGTCAGTGTCCTTCAAGGTTTTTTCAAGCTTAAAAAAATTGCTACTAACTGTATCTGGGCTTTCAAAGCGTAACGTGTTCAAAAGATCATCTGGGTGTAGAGGTAAAATCTTGTCGGAAGCCTTTTTATTCGGGGTTTTGAAAATATCGGAATTGTTATTTATCAAATCATATAACTTTGCTATTTGATCCCTCAAATTATTAGCATTATTTTGAGGACTAATATAAATAATATCTGGCATGTCGAACGGTGTGGATTCTTGTTGGCTGTATCCGTCCATCGTTATAATTAACATTAACCCAATAATAAACTTTATCTTCTTCATCATTATTTTTTGTTTAAACCAAGGAGTTCACCTATGGCACTTGGAGACATCGTTAAACCAAAAAATATTCGAACATTGTAGTTTCTTTTATCGGAATCTTTTAAATAGCCTACTACATTTGATCCCGTATTTAGTGGTACAACATTTGTGATAGTGGAGGAGTACCAAGAACTGCTGACGAAGAGTCCAAAATTCTTTTGAATATCATAGTTTATGCCTAGAAATAATGCTTCAAGAGGATCTTTGCTGATTCTAACACCACCATTTAATGAAATTCTTTCTAAGGGTTTTTGATAGAATTTTCCATCTATATGAGAAATATCCTGTCCCCATGGATACCAACCAATCAAAGCAGCAAGGCTTGACTTTATTTGTGTTTTTCTAGTGGAGTCTGGATTGAAGGTTAACTGATTATTTTTTAGTCCGAAATAACTTACATCGGCTTTTCCCGCCCCAAACGAAACCTTTAATCGAAAGTGGACTTTCTCAAATACTTGAACAGTATCTTTAAGGTTATTTGCTAAGATCCGGATATCGTAGGGTGGTCTAATTTTATTGTCATTCTTTGGTATCAGAAAAGTAATTTTTACACTTTCTGTGCCGTCTTTAAAGGGATCACTAGTAAAGATATCTTCTCCTCTTGAACCACCAACTACTCCTTTAATAAGATCACCCATAGCAATAATTTCACCTTTGATATTTCTTTCCTTGTTTACCAAAGTGATTTTTACCGATGTAAGTTTTTTCGTATTTCCTATTAAAACAATAGCGACTTTTTTACTATTTAGAAAATACTTGTCATCTGTAATTGTTCCGACCAGAGCCTGTTCGATTTTTGTTGTATCCTCGATATACCGAGGAGTACTACCATATACTTTCCTCACTTCGTCGATCCCTTCTTTCTGCTTTTCTATTAATCCCTGCCTTAAATCTTTCATTAAAATATTTAATCTTTCATTTAGGGCCAAATATTTTAAAGTACTATCAACTTGTCGTTTAGCTACAAGTTTTTCAATTAAATTTAAATTTGATAAGTATTCCCTTTGAGCTAATGCTAAGGAGTTCATCATTAAATTTTGCTCAGCTTTAAGCTCGGTAAAATGATTGGTGGAAATTTCATCTACTGTTTTTTTGTAAAATGTCTCCAAACTTATGGGATGATGTAATGCTATTAGTCCTTTTTTATCCTTTTCCGGATTTGGTATGAGATAGGGATTTATTGTTGATAGAATTGTTTGAAGTCTATTTTTTTCTGGGCCATCGGCTTCAAAGGAAATTAGCTTATTCAGCACACTTCTCAATAACGCTTCAGGGCTTATTTTTTCACTAAGTATTTGCGGCGTCGCTGTTGAGGGATCTAAGGTTTTGACTATTGAAGCTAAATCTGACGCATCAATTTCCACTTCGTATCTCTCAAACTGTTTATTGCCATTTATGGACTGTGCCGCAACCGAGAATGGAATTATGCAGGAGCAAATAAAGATTAATTTAATAGTAAAGTTGTTCATAGAGAGGATGTTTAGTTTTAGCAAAACTATTTAAAATCCTCCTATATGGCTATACGTAATAATACGCTTTCTATAGAGTATTATTACGCTTTACATTGTTCGAGAAATTTTTCAAAGGCGCCTAATCCAATAAATGATGTTTGGCAAATGTTTGGCACAAAATTAAAGGGCACAAAAAAAGGAGTTACGAAAAGATCGTAACTCCTTGACAGTGATGTACCGGGGACGGGAATCGAACCCGTACGAGCCTTACAGCTCACAGGATTTTAAGTCCTGCGTGTCTACCAGTTCCACCACCCTGGCATTAACCCACCTTCAAACAAGTTTGTCGGTTTTTATGAGAAAAAGCACCGTTTCCGGTGCTTGATATCTCTGAGCAGAAGACGAGGTTCGAACTCGCGACCTCAACCTTGGCAAGGTTGCGCTCTACCAGCTGAGCTACTTCTGCGTGTTGTCTGGTGCGTTATTTGATTAACGTGGTGCAAAGGTATTCATATGAGCCATGCGGCGCAAGTGTTTGATGAAAATATTTTTGAAAAAAAATGAAACAAACTATTAACAAATTGTAAATCATAATAGTTAGCGAAAATAAAAAATTCACTTTTTTTTTGAGATCAATGAATGTTATCTAAAATATGATCTAAAAATAGAGTTAGAACGTTGGTTTTGAAATAATGAATGAGAAATTTATTTTCCAATCGGATGAATTTCTTTCAAGCCAGTAAACCATACTTAATCGATTTTAGGGAGGAAAGATTATACTTACAACCGTTTGTCCAAATAGCCTCCGGCACTTCAAATTTTGATTACCTTTGTGTCGTATTGACAATGGGGACAATTCTCATTGATTTTTATGACTCATCTCTGTCGTTGTCCAGGTATAAAAAAATAAATTTTCATGTTTTCGAGCGAAGTACTGTTTTTTGGAGGTTTCCTTTTAGTGATTGGCATCATGCTCCTTTTAGATCTGGGAGTTTTTAATAAAAAAGATCATGTTGTAAAATTTAAAGAAGCTGCTGCCTGGACCGTCGCCTGGATTGTATTGGCGCTCGTATTTTACATGGTCATTAAAACGCATGGCGATTTAGTTCATGGCGTTACTAATTACGAAGATCTCTCGATAATTCAATCCAAATATGCACCTCAGTTAAAGCTTATTCCTGATAATTTTGAAGCAAGTTTGGAAATATACCGGAAGAATATGTCTCTGGAATTTATTACCGGTTATTTGCTCGAATACGCCCTTTCAGTAGATAATATTTTCGTAATCATTCTCATATTTGCTTCGTTTGGAGTACGTCCCAAATACTATAAAAAGGTATTATTCTGGGGTGTTTTAGGAGCCATTTTAATGCGTTTTGTTTTTATTTTTGTAGGTTCTGCATTAATCCAGCGTTTCGAGTGGATCATTTATCTATTTGGTATATTGCTCGTTTATCAAGGGGGCAAAATTTTCTTTCAGGGGGAAGAAGATGAAACAATTGATCCTGCCAAACATCCGGTAGTTAAATTTGCTTCAAAATATTTCTCCGTTTTTCCGCGTTATGTTTACGAACATTTCTTCGTAAAGAAAAAAGGGAAATGGCTTGTTACACCTCTTTTCGTTGTTGTTCTTATCGTTGAATTTACGGATTTGATCTTTGCCGTGGATTCAGTTCCTGCCGTTTTCTCTGTCACAAAGGATCCTTACGTGGTTTTCTTTTCAAACATTTTTGCTATCATGGGTCTTCGATCGATGTTCTTCTTTTTGAGCAACATAATGGGACTTTTTCGCTTTCTTAAATATGGACTTGGTGTACTTCTCGTCTTTATTGGTGGAAAAATGCTGGCACATGTTCCACTTGAAGAAATGGGTTTCAAGACCGTTTATTCGCTCTACGTAATCCTTGGAATCCTGGCAGTAAGTATCCTTGCCTCGGTTATTTTTCCCGAAAAAGAAGAAGTAAAAGAAATCGTATCCAATAGTTAATTCGCAAGGATCGTTTTAAATCTATGAACCGAATCCTTAAAGCTTATTTAAAACGACTGACTAACCTCAGCACGCGTAACAAGTCACTTTTGTTAACGAGCCTTCCGGCTGAGCAATTTCTGGATTTAAACGAAACGGATTTTCTTCTTGGGAAATCTTCCTTTGAATTTATTCAAAACCTGATTCAGCGAAAAAACCGGATTCCTGTTTGTGATATACAGGATCCCCGTTTTGAAAAGGTAAATGAAGTCAGCAAGCGTTTGCGCAAAATAGCGCGCACGGAGCATTTTATAGAAGAGGAGCGGGGTTCGAGAGATCTCTATGTTGGCTACCCGTTTGTTCGTGGAAAACTTTCTGACGGCACGCCCATTCACGCACCCTTATTATTTTTTCCGGTAACGCTTCGGATTGACCGGGAGCAGTGGTGTTTGTTTGAACGTGATGACATTGGTATTACGTTGAACCGCAGTTTCTCGCTGGCCTATGCACATTTCAATGAGGCCGTAATTTCAGACGAAATACTTGAAAAATCTTTTGAGGATTTTTCAAAAGACATACTTGAATTCAGGACCCAGCTTTACGAATGGCTGAAAGAAACGCCGCTTAAAATTAACTTTAATCAGCAGCTTTTCGAAGATAAGTTAGCTCCATTCGCTATTCACAAAAGCGCAGACTTGCAGCTTTTGGAAAAAAATGGCGAGCTGAAACTTTATCCGGAAGCTGTGCTGGGAATATTCCCGCAGGCGGGTTCCTACCTTGTGCCGGATTATAATACTTTGTTGGAATTGTCGGAGCAGGAAACATTTAAAATGCTTTTGCTTAATGACGAAATTGATGAAAGTTTTCAATCGCAGGAAATTTCAGAATTGGTTAGCGAAGAACCGCAACCCATTTTAAGAGAAGAGCAAATATTAACCCCTTTTGCAATTGATGAGTCTCAGGAAGGGATTGTCCGAGCTGTAAAATCGGGCAAATCTGTTGTAGTGCAGGGCCCGCCCGGAAGCGGAAAATCTCAGTTGATCTGTAATTTAATGGCCGATTTTGCTTCACAGGGAAAACGTGTTTTACTGGTTTGTCAGAAACGGGCTGCGCTGGATGTCGTTCATCAGCGGTTAAAGACCGTAGGTATGGATCCGTTTGTAGCGCTTATTCACGATTTTAAAAATGACCGGGCTGATTTGTATCGTCAATTTGCAACGCAGATTGAGCAGGTAGAATCCTATCGTCAGCAAAATTATAGTCTGGATGCTGTTTTTCTGGAAAGGCAATTCGGTCAGGAAAGCCGTCAGATTGATCGTACAGTAGGGGAGCTTGATGTTTTCAGAAGTGCATTATTTGATGACACCGAAAGCGGTGTTTCTGTGAAAGAATTATATCTGACCTGTGACAACAAAGCGGAAATCATTGATGTCAAAGATCTTTACCGCTTTTTTCGTCTTGATCAATGGGATGATTTTAAGAGAAGATTGAAAACATTGACAGGTTATCACCTACATTTTAATAAACAACATGCATGGTTTAACCGAAAAAGTTTTGCAAAATATAGCATTGGGGATTTACGAAATATGGAAAAAATGTTGTCCGATTGGCCGGAAGCATATAATCTTCAAAGTCGTAAATTTGAAAAAATAGCAGGAAGGCCTTTTTCAATTGATTATATTCAAAACAGAAGTGAAATCCTTGAAAGACTGAATGATATCTCCGAACTGATTCAAAAGGAAGCTGTCTATAATCTCTTCAAAAAATATATTGATTCCGATAAAAACAGTTCCGAGAGGCTGGCATTTATCCGTCAGACGACGGATTCACTGGAAGGGTTTGTGGAAGATGGGATTGAATCAAACTTAAACCAATCCGGGCTTACCCCGTTTCGTGCACAATTGAAAAAAGCAATGGATGCAAAGCAATCCTCTGTATCCGGAATTTGGTGGAATTTGTTTGGGAACGAAAAAGCTGCGGTAACAGATATTGCGCTCAAAAACGGTCTTACTACCTCTGCTGAGGATCTTGGAAAACTAGAACTCCGACTGCGCAACAGAATTGAACTGGAAAACTGGCTTCGAAGTCCTTTACTGGATTTCGATGAGAAATTCCTTGAATTTAATGCTTCTTTTGAGCAACAACATATTCACTTTTTTCAGGATGCTGAAAAAGCTGCTGATGGAGTTTCCCGCTCACTATTAAAACCCTGGCAAGAAATAATTATTCATTTGGCTTTGCAATCTGAAAATTTGAATGATTTCCAGATCAATATCGAAAAAATGTCGGGTTGGATTAAATCATGGGGACGACTGGAAGAAATGTTGACCCCATTTCTATTACCACTACAAATTGAAAAACTGATTTTACAGCCTGAAAATTACAGCAGAGAACTACTTTCTTCTTTAAGCCGTGATTTTGATTCGCTTGTGGAGATGGACAGAATTGTGTTTGAAATGAACGCAAATGAACAAACCATCACGAAACGTATTATTTCAAAGGGTCAAAAATCTGAATACAATAGTTCTGAGCAATTTGTGAGCTTGTTTGAAAACAGTATTTCCCTTGAATGGATTGAACATATTGAAAATAAATTCCCGGAGTTAAGGGCTGTCACTTCTCTGAAAATGCAGCAGTGGGAAGAGCAGCTGCAAGGTAGTATTGAAGAAAAGCAGAATTTAAGCCGGGATATAACAGGAATAAAACTTCGGGAAGCAACCTATCAGGATATTGAAAAAAACAGACTTGGAAACCGGGTCACCTACCGCGAATTAAATCATCAGGTGACTAAAAAACGAAAAATCTGGCCGATCCGGAAGCTTTTGGAAAATTATGCGGAAGACGTTTTTTCATTAATTCCATGCTGGATGGCATCTCCCGAAGCCGTTTCTGCCATATTCCCGATGCAGGCTGATTTATTTGACATGGTTATTTTTGATGAAGCTTCACAGTGTTATGCGGAATATGGATTACCTGCGGCTTTTCGCGGGAAACAGGTTGTTGTAACGGGCGATGCTAGACAACTTTCTCCAAGTGATTTATACAAAGTCCGGTATGAAGAAAAACCGGATGAAGAAGAAGTTTCGGTAGCACTCGAAGTTGTTTCTTTACTTGATCTGGCTGCCCAAAGTCTGGACCAGTATCAACTATCGGGACATTACCGTAGTCTTTCTCTGGATCTGATTGGTTTTTCAAATCAGCATTTTTATAAAAATTCTTTACGACTGCTGCCCGATTTCAATTTGATAAACAAACAGGAGCCGGGGATTTCTTATGTTAAAACAGACGGTGTCTGGAAAAATAACATGAATTTGATCGAAGCTGAAAAAGTGGTTGAACTTATACGAGAGCTGGGCACAACTGATAAAACGCTTGGTGTAGTCACGTTTAATTTTTATCAGCAACAGCTTATCCAGGAGGTTTTGGAAAGAGAAAAGGTCACTGGAAATGATTTATTTGTCAAAAATATTGAAAATGTTCAGGGAGACGAAAGGGATATTATTATTTTCTCAATGGGTTACGCCCCCGATGAAAAGGGAAAAATAGCAATGAATTTTGGTAGTCTTAACATGCAGGGCGGCGAAAACAGACTCAATGTAGCAGTAACCCGTGCGAGAGAAAAGATCTACTTTGTAACCAGTGTCTGGCCCGAACAATTACAAACGGAACAGACTGCAAATGAAGGGCCAAGATTATTGAAAGCGTATCTTAATTATGCACAGCAGGTTTCAGAAGGGAATTACCAGCCAAAACCGTTAGCAACGGATCGTTTCAGGTCAAACTGGTTATTGAAAGACAGACTGGCAAAACTCCGGCCTGATCTTTATAAAGAACTGCCGTTTTCGGATCTTACTATAAAAGAAGAAGGGGTATATAAAGGTCTGATCCTGACGGACGATGATTTGTATCACCGAAGTAAATCGTCAAAAGAACCACACGCTTATTTACCCCTTCTGCTGCGACTGAAAAACTGGCCTGTCAGACGAATTTACAGCCGCGAATACTGGGCCGGATCGATGAACTTAGAGGACTAAAGTTCTTTGATCCGGATATTTTTGAAGGAAACTTTGTTCCCATGATCCTGCAAAGCAATTTTGCCTTTTTGCGATACACCGAAACCATCCCATGTTTTGAACTTGCTGTTAGCAACAAGCTTCTCCCACTCAGGACCCATCGTTGAGAATTCAACCAGCTTTTTGCCGTTCAACCAGCTTTCACCATGACCGTTCTTGATAATGATTTTAGCTTTGTTCCATTCACCGGCAGGTTTTGTAGCAGTAAAATCACTTGGAGGAAGCATATCGTAAAGAGAAGCTGATTTGTGATTTCCGTCTTTTCCAGCTTTTGCGTCAGGATGTTTCACATCGTCCAAAATCTGAATTTCCGGACCCGTAGAATAGGGACAGCAGTATTTTTTGTCTTCAGTCACGTGATAAATAATTCCACTGTTACCACCTTCACTGATCTTCCAGTCCAGTTCCAGTTCAAAATCAGCATATTCTTTATCCGTAACCAGGTCTTTTCCTCCTTTGTCAGCAAGAACGATAGCACCATCTTCGATTTTCCATTGAGGCAAAACCGAAGTTTCCTGCCAGCTATGCCATCCGGTCAATGTTTTACCGTCAAACAATTTTACCCATTTGCCTTTTTGTGCCTGTGCTTCGTTTCCAAGAAGTGCGAGTGAAAATAAGGCGATTAGGGCTGTTTTGCCAAATCCTTGCCATTTTGTCAAATTCATGTGCTATTATTTTTAAATGTTTTGGATCACAATATTAAGTACTTTTGGGAATGGAATTACTTAAAATCGTATTAAAGTTTAAGTAATTCTATTTATATTTTTGTCAGATCCGAAAAACAAAACAATTGATGGCTTCTATATTTTCAAGAATTGTCAGCGGAGAAATTCCTTCCCACAAAATTGCTGAGAATGAAGAGTTTTTAGCTTTCCTCGATGCATTCCCTATCGCCAAAGGACATACGTTAGTGATTCCAAAGAAAGAAGTTGACTATATTTTTGATCTGGACGACGATACTTACACCCGGCTTTTCCTTTTTGCAAAAAGCATTGTACCTGCTTTGGAAAAGACAGTACCCTGTTTGCGGATAGGTGTCAGTGTAATTGGGCTGGAAGTTCCTCATGCACATATCCATTTGCTTCCTTTAAACAGTATGGCTGATGCAGATTTTAGTAAAAAGATAAAGATTTCACAGGAAGAGCTGGCTGATTTGGCGACGGCGATTCGTGGTAATATGTAAAATGAAGGCCACCAAAATATAATTTTTAATGGCCTTTTATTAATGACGAGAACCTATTTACTTAAAAGCCCTTCCTTTCTTAGTCCCAACGTAAACCCATAAGTATCAGCATATAACTTGCCTAAATCCGCCGCCACTGACCCTTTCAGGATTGTGCCGCCAAAGATGTTGATCTTGCCTTGCATGGTTAACAGGCCGGAAAATTGGGTGGGGGAGGAGATAAATGGCTCGTCATACGTTCCTGAATTACTGGAATATGATAATTTTGTTGTCCATATGATTTTTTGCATTAAAGTGCCTTTTAGGCCAATATGTATAACACTTACGCGGTTATTGCTTGTAAAGCTGTCTGCGTAACTAGGCCATTTCCATCTAGTATCGGATGTCGGCGTAATAAAAGGTGTACCGATAGTGCGATCATAATAGGACCAACCATCCCGAACCTGGGCGTGATTGAAGTAATTATCATGTCCTCTGTTTTTTCCATCGGTAATTACAAAATTATCTCCTCCCTGATCTTTTGTATAAAGGAATTCCAAGACACCTTCGGTGATTTGAAAATTGGAACCATATGAATTCTTTCTGCGGATACGAAGCCCATTTAACCCATCTTTAAGCCCAGTCAAATAAAAGATTGAACCGTCTTCGTATGGTGTTTGCCTGTATATCAGAATACTTGATCCATATGTCTCTATTTCAACAGCTAGATCAATACTTCCTAATTGATTCCCTATTCTATTGGTGCTATCGAAATAGGTAGCATTTGTTCCTTTCACCCCTAATCTTCCAGTAACCATATTAATATAGTTTCCAAAGCCACTTGGCATTTTACCGTCGACTGTCAAATAAGGCGATTTTCCTCCCCATTGAACTTGGTGATTGGCGCCTGCATATAACTTCAGTCTGGAAGTAGATTTACCCAATCTTAAGTAAATAGCCTTTTGGTGGAGTTTCAAGTCACTGGTAATCGGGCGATTATTTTCAAAGAATCCGTCAGAGTAAAACCCATTAAAAGAAACCCATCCTTTCGTGAATGGGACGGCAACAAATCCCATTGTACCAAGTTGGATTTTAGGAATAGGCATAGCATTTCCGGACCATGCATAAGATCCGGTTCCGAGGGTTGAGTCTGCTAATCCAACCCATTGTTTTTTTCTTCCAACCGAAAATTCCCAATTTTTAAACCGGATAGAAGCATATGCTTGTGGAAGAAGAAATTTATTTTCTTGTTTTGTAATATTACCTACTGCCTCCACACCAAATCCGATTCTCCATTTATTAGTTTCATCATTGGAAAGGCTATGGAAATAATCGAAACCGGCATGCACACTTCCAGCAGGGCTTGCACGAGGAACAATACCAAACTGGTTAGCCTGAATCCAAAAAGGTGTGCGTGAGGTAGAGCTACCAAATCCGGTGAGTTCTACAAATGAAGAAGTTGAATCTGAAAATTTATTTACTGCAGAAACAGATTGAGAATAGCTTCTGGAACAAATGATTAAAATAAGAAAATAAATAAAAATTGTGGAGATTGGTCTCATAAGCTAACTTCAAAGGTTTTTATATAGTGTGTCATAATTAAAATTATCGAGAGGGTTGAATATAAAAACTTTTGTTTTCTAACGCTTCAAAACAATACCTTATATATCACCAAAACATACCGCTTTTACGATAGCCAAGTAATAAGCTTGATGAATTTGGATAAAGTTTGCCAATATCGGAATAAAAACTCGCAATGAGACTCCCGTTTCTAAGAAATTTCATTTTTTTCTCTGCACTTAACTGGATAGAAACTTGCTGTTTGACAGTATCGAATGGATTAATATAAGTTCCGAAATTTCGAGAATAAGTTCCTTTAAAAAGAAAGGTAGTATTTAACCAGCTTGCTGTAATTCCTGAATGAAAAACCCAGCCTCTGTTGTTATTTGTAAATTTAGTTTGGTTACGCGGGAGATCGCCATCGGTTAAACTTTGCCCTGGAATTAATGGTGTTCCTATCGAGGCTCCGTTATATGACCAACCTCTGCGGTAAATGTAAGAATTGAAATAGTCACCATTCTCAAAAATTGCAAGCCCCGACAGTGGAGAATTGTTGGTTTGATTTTGTGTTCCTATCACTTCTAACAAAAAAGAATTGATGGAAAAATAAGTTTCATTTTTGCTGAGCGGTTTGATGCGTTTTATTCTTATCCCATTCAGGCCGTCAATAAAATTGTTTGCTTTAAATAATGAGCCTGTGTCATAGATATTCTGTCTGTACAAAAAGTAATTCCAGTTGCTGCCTTTCCATTCTCCGGCAAGATCTATGGTTCCAAAGTGGGTGCCTACTTTTCTATAATCCAGTGTTTTTCCTGATACCACGTACCAGTAGGCGTTAAGAGTGCTAAGATGATTAACAGGTGAAATCTCATTTTCTCCACCCCAAATGGCCTGATGATTGATGCCCGTATAAATTTTAAAGAGGTTATTGGGACGTCCAACCCGAAAGTAAAGTGATTTTTGATGAAAATACGTGTTTGGTACATAGCTGGTACTTCCATAAGTAATTTGACTTCCTCCCAATCTACCGTCTGAAAACGAGGCTTTAATTGAAATCAAATCGTTAGTAAAACCCAAAGGCAGGAAAACAGGAATTGAAATTTTGAAACCAGGTATTGGTCGGGCATTACCCGACACGGCCAGAGAGCCGGAAGTAAGGAGTGTGTCGACCAAACCCGTTATCGATTTTTTCTGACCGGCAAGAAACTCGACAGGTCCAATCTTGCCCGCAACATATAAATCGGTGAAAAAATAATCTCCGGATTTTCCGAGTCCTGATTTTCCGTAGTTCGTGATTAATTCGGCTCCTGCAGACCATTGAAAAGTTCTGGGATTGTGGGCATTGTAAATTTTATGCGCCGCCCACTGACCGCTTACAAAAGTACCATTCAAAGGAACGGCTCCATTTTGGTTGGCATGCATCCAAAAAGGCGACTGGGCAGTAGAGCCAGCCAGAGCAAGAGAAGTTTTATATTGGAAAGTAGAGTCTTGAGCGTGTGATAATAACGCGGTAAAAAAAAGGAAACTGATAAAAAAGCAATTACGCATCGAATTAGAATATAGGTATTTAATGACCTAAAATATCTTTAATGTTATTTATCAGGAAGGTCAAGAGTTAACGGAGAAAACCTATCTTTCTCCATCCTATGGTAAGAGCGGAGTTATTTGTATATAATTTACCGATATCAGCTGCTAAACTTATACTTAAAAGACTTCTATTCCAAATAGAAATTGGTCTTTCTGCGCGAATTAATAGTGACGTTTGGCTAAGAGCTGATGGGAATGGGAAATCATATGTTCCAAAGTTTTGAGAAAAAGTGCCTTTAAATAATAAGTCAACCTTATTCCAGGACGCTTTTAGGCCAAGATGAAATGCAATTATTCTATTGTTTGCAGTGAAGTTTGAGCTGTCACGAGCAATATTATCCCGATACATATTCTGAGGGCCTATCAAGGGTGTGCCAAGAGCCCTGCCTTTGTATGACCAGCCTTGTGCGTAAACGTAATGGTTAAAGTAATTATCTCTTCCAAAAATACCTTTGTCAAAGTCGAAGGTGCTGCCCCCTTGCTCTTTTGTATAGATAAATTCAACTAAAACAGTATTGAGTTTAAACGAAAGATCTTTTTCATCAATATGTTTTCTTTTAAATCTTAAACCGTTAAGACCGTCAGCAATATTGGTAAGTTTTGCCAGCGAACCATCCTCATAAATACTTTGACGATATAAGAAAACATTCCAGGTATTGCCTCTCCATTCTGCTGCTACGTCTATTGTCCCGAAATGATTTCCTACCCTGCTATCTGCCCAGGGTTTTCCTAAAATTACATACTTGTAAGCCTCCAGAGTTTTTAAACCACCGGTAAATATTTTCTCCTCTCCACCCCACATAGCCTGATGGTTAAAACCCGCGTATAAGCTAAGCCTATGACGTGAACCTCCTAATCTCAAATAAAGAGATTTTTGATGCATATAAGTATTAGGAACCTGGCTGACATTTCCATAATTAATAGCAGCTGAACCTAATAAACCATCTGAGTAAGAAAATTTAAATGAGATAATATCATTTAAGGGGATAATATTTACAAAATTAGGTGTAGAAATTTGTATTTTGGGATATGGACGAGCATTCTCGGATATCGCCAGGGAACCTGATGTTAAGGTGCTATCTGTTATTCCCATTGATCCTTTACGTTGCCCTATACTTATTTCAAGCGGCCCCGCTTTTCCAGCCACATACAAATCGGTAAAAAAAACAGAACTGGATTTACTCACATTAGTAATAAGCTGGGCCCCAGCTGACCATTGAAATAAACGAGGATTTCCGGGATTATAAATTTTGTAAATTCCATATTGCCCTGAAATAGATGAGCCATATGGTGGAATAGCTCCATATTGGTTTGATTGCAACCAATATGGAGTTTTGTTATTAGCCCCGGAAGCAAGAAGGCTAAAAGAATAAGTTAGTGTTGAATCTTGTGCGTGGTTTATACCAATACTTAAAACAAAACATAAGAAAAAGTTAAGTACTGATATTTTCCTCATTGGAAAGGTTGGCAAGATTTGAAATTAGGCGTAGTCAAAATAAATATTAAAGACCTTTCCTGCCTAATATTACCCAAATTGTTAACATTATTATCTTAAGTTCAAGTTGTATACTCCAGTTCTTAATGTAATAAAGATCATACATCAATTTATGACGGGCATCGCGAACGCCAGCACCATAGGGATACATAACCTGTGCGTATCCGGTAATACCAGGTTTTACATTATGCCTTATGTTATAATAAGGAATTGTTTCATCGAAAGTTTCAGTAAATACAGGCCTCTCCGGTCTTGGACCAATTAACGAAATATCTCTACGAAAAATATTGATGATTTGAGGAAGTTCGTCGATCCTGCTGGCACGCATGAAAGATCCGTAAGAAAATATACGTTCATCTTTTTTTCTTGAAAAACTTGCTCCGTTAATTTCTGCGTCCAGGCGCATAGACCTGAATTTAATACATCCGAAATTTTTGTTATCCATACCTACCCTTTCCTGAAAATAAAAAACGGGTCCTGGGGATTCCATTTTTATTCGTAGGTAGCTAAGTATCCATAGCGGGAGGCTGAAGAGAAATAATGTAGCAGAAATTGAAACATCAATTATCTTTTTAGGATAGCGAACTCTCCTTCCAAAGTTTAACAAGCTGTTAATGTTTGGGTTTATTTCCCTAATATCATGAGGAATGTAAACTTTTTTCAGAATATTTTCACAAAAGTCATAAACTGTATTTATTCGAATGGATTTATTTTTCCGAACAACTAAATCATAAATGACATGATAACGACTATCATATTGAGGATTAGTTACCAAATGTATTTTCTCAAACTTATCAAGAAGTGGACTTACTTCCTGGTTTAATAAAAAATCATCATCAGTGGATTGTGGGATCAGAATTACTTCCTGATAATTTTTTAAAAGAAGCGCCAGATCAAATTTTTGAAGGAAATAATCATAACTTGTTACGATAAGAACTTCATTTGTAATGGCTGTTTTGCTTCGTAAACGGTGAATACAAGTGTGATAGGTTGTAGTTGTTTTCCTCATAACTCTGAAGATAGATGTGTGTGTTGAAGATATATATGTGTGTTTTGCTTACAAGTTTATACAATAATATGTTAAAATAAAAACTTTAACTAATATCTTTTAAAGACGCAAATATGTTCAATATATTCTAGGATTATTATTATGATAATCAATGATTAAAATACATAGATGAAAATATTTTAAATCTATTCTTAGGGAACAAAATCGACTAAAAATGGTATTAATATTGGGTGAAACAAAAATAATTGTGTATTGGAAAACAAAGGGCATCAGGAAGTTAAGTAACTTGTTTTTCTGTTAATGGATTATAGTTCAAATAAAATTCGATAGTTGATTATTATTGGGGAGCAATTTTACCAAATGGTTTCCATGTTCCTGGACTTCCAGAATTAATACAGATCCAACCGGTGTATCCGTTCTCAATGGGTATAAGATTATAAATTTTACTTCCTTTAACATAATATCCACTGGAAGGAGGAGATATTCCATTCTCCGAGATAATGGCAAAATGCTCAGGCAAAACTTTTTTAGGGAAACTTGAATCCGAATAATTATTTATAAACTGAAAATCTGGGGCAAAGTCTGCGGTCTCAATAGAATAGGCAATTTTTCCTTTTCCTAAATTAATAGCAGAATTGTCAGAGAAAAGAGATCCAGTGGAATAAAATCCTTTTGACACCACAAATTGGTAGGCTATGCCACTATTTATTTTTACAACGTTGTTTTGAATTCTTTTTATCCCGGATTGAAAAACGGCTAGGCCAAGAACATTTGGAGAATTACTTGATATAGTAATAAAGTTATTGCTAATAATGCATTCGGATTCGTTACTTTTTATTCCAATAATTCCAATTGTAGATTCTAGTTGATTTCCTATGATGGTAATGGTTCCATTTTTGTAACTGTCGATGCCATATTCTTTAAATCCTGTTATAATATTGTTAGCGATAATTAGACTTTTGGCGCCAGATCCCGAGTAAAGGGATATGCCTTTTTTTAAGACATTGTTTCCCGTAATAGAGTTATTTACAATGCGGATATAGTAGGAATCTGACTGGCAGTTTATTCCTGCAAGCGATGAGTCACTACTTGCAAAAATTTGATTGCCTTCAATATCAATATTACTTTGATTAGCATGACAATCAATACCATAGGACTGAATCCCGATAGTAAATTTTGGTTTGCATCCAAAATTTCTGATCGTATTATTTTTTATACTGATATGACCGGTAATTGACTTTGGACTATCAGGTTCTATATCAATACCGTCCAGATACGTATTTAAGATAAAATTGTTGCTAATCTTGATATCTGTAGCAAAATCTGCAATGGCAATTCCTTGTCTACTACACTTATTAAAGTAATTATTTTCAATAATCACCTGGCTAGAATGTTGAATGCACACAAAGTCTCCTCGGGCATTTCCATATCCTTTGATATTACTAATGGTATTGTTGAGTATTTTAATGTTTTCAGATCCAAAATTGCCAGAGGGCGAGGCTTTGAAGCTTCCCGAAACAAGAATGCCAAATCCATATTCGAGCTTGCTGGATTCAACACCAATATTGGAAATGGTGCAGTTGGCGATTACAATATTTTTTCCATCTATAATATAAATTGCTTTATCAAAGGCATTTTCACCATCATTGGCTTTTATCGTCAGGCCTTCAATAAAAATATTTTTGCTGCCTTTAATTATTATGGCGTCAAAAAATGACCTATTGGGAGCTGTTATTGTACTTTGCTGACCTATTATCTTTTTGTTACTTGGAACGATCAGCGGGCCTGAAATCTTGTAATTCCCAGAAAGTAGAATGGTGGTTTGTGCCGCGTTAAAAGCTGCCTGAAGTGCGACTCTGTCGTCGGCAATTCCGTCACCTTTAGCACCAAATGTTTCGGGTGCAACATAATCTCCTGACTTGGGAAGGGTTAATTTTATGTTTTGTCCTGCTAAATAAAATGATGATAGATTAAAGAGAACAAAAGCAGTAAAATGGAGTTTTATTCTCATAGTATAACGTAGTCAATGAGAAATTTAATTATTTAGAACTCGATGTTGCTAAAAAAATATTAAAAATCCTTTAATATTTTTTTAGCCTGATTTCCCATTATAATAATATATATATCATTTGGTAACAGGGAAATATCCAAAACTGCTTTGGTAGGATTAAGTTGCTTTATTGGTATATTGCTTATGGTTACTCCGTTTTTGTTTAATATCTGGATATTTTTCAACTGGGGTCCCTCTATATTTAAAATGCCCTTTGCAGGATTTGGATAAATCTGGAAGTCAGGTGATGTCATGTTTACACTTTGAATTTTAAAGTAGGTTACAGTGCCATCCCAATCTACTTGTTTGAGTCGATAATAAGTCAGTCCCGAAATAGGAAATTCGTCCAGGCATGAATATTTATTTATTTTGTTACTATTGCCAATTGATTTGATGTAAGCAACCTTCTTCCAAGATTTAATATCCGAGGATCGTTCAACTTCATAATAGTCACTGTTGAATTCCTGGGCGGTCGACCAGTTTAAAGCAACCTTATTATCTAGGACCTTCGCCTGAAAAACGATCAACGTAACGGGTAAAATTATATCTTTTGACATAATACCAAATTCCGAAGTACTTCTATTAGGGGATTGACGTGAAGCAGTTCCTGTTATTCTGTCTGTTTGAGTGACAGCGGAAGCGGGATTAAATGTTACATCGGTAAACTTTCCTGTGTTATCTGTTAATACGTCTCCCAAAAATACCTTTCCTTCTCCATGGGCGGCGGTTCTTGGGAAACCAACAGAGACGGCCCCGTTTTGATTACCATCGTCGTCTTCTAGGTACACTTCGATATTCAACACTTCATTGATGGTGGAGCCCGCTATTTCTTCTGATGCACCGCCTTTGCCGACATACCCGCTCACAGTAATTGAATTATTGGTGTTAACTACAAACTTTGTAAATATGGGATAGTCAAGGGCGTTATTGCTATTATTGAATGAGGGACCATTAACTCCGTCATTAACCAGGATCCCATCGTTCACATCAACGCCTTTGTTTCTGTCTAATAAATCGATTGGGAGTCCTCCGTTATTATAAAAGCTATTACGGCTCACAAGGTTCCCGATGCTTACACGCTCTCCAGGGACAAGGTCCGGTGTCACATTTCCAATAGCAACGCCTGAATGAACGTTATGTGCAATGATATTTCCTTTGGCTGTGGAGGGGCTTCCTGCATCAGAACCAATGATATTATTTAATGATCCATGAATGACCAACACGCCGTATCCGTTGCCTGCTGCCTGAGATTGGAAATCTTCACCGATGTTATTCCCCGAAATTTTTGTATTAATTGCTCTTCCCGGGGAATTATAGTCATCAATGTTGTTGCTGGCATTTAACAACAATCCGGAACTGCTATTATTACAAATGTAATTTCTTTCAAGATTATCATTAATCCCGTCTCCGTCTGTCCCGACAAGAACAGATCCGGTACCTCTGATATTTATGCCGTTTCTATTTCCCAAATTTCCGATCCCGCTGGAGTTTAAGCCAATAAAGTTTCCGGAAATTTTTCGTGTACTGCCTGTCATGTTTAAAAGCTCAATTGCATTTTCCCCGTTACTGCTGATCACATTCCGCATTACTTCAAGACTCGTGCCGGCAACATTGTCGTCGTAGCCTATAAGTAATTGGCTAATTTGCATTGACTGTCCTCCGGTTCCCCGATAGGCACCGATGCCGTTATTCGCATTTCCTCTGGGTAGCGTACCGGTGATGTCTGTTCCGATGTAGTTGCCGGCAATAAGAATATTTTGAGTTTTGCTTATTTCCAATCCATCAGCAAAATCATTTTCCGTGACATTTTGCTTATGGGCGCTTATGACATTTCTTTCCAAGACATCAGACTTTCCATCCCCGTTAGTTCCAATTCTGATGTTTAAATTCAAATCTGATGCCAGAGCGAATGCAATTCCATTTGTTCCGGTTTTTACTATTGTGGTTGAAAGTCCATTGATTATGCCATTACCTAGTTCGGTGCTTCCATCGCTTCCCAATCCCACGATGTTTCCGGCAATTACAAGTTCTGAGACATCCATAAGTTTGATGCCGTCACGTCCGTTGCCACTGATTACATTGCCTTCAAAGGCATCGGATACTTCATTTCCGTTGGTTCCGACTGTTATTCTCTTACATTGTCTGATGAAAATTCCTCCGTTTTTGTTGGTATTTGAAATCGATACCGTATTCCCAGTCTTATCAGTTGGGCCAATATAATTGCCAGCTATGATCAGATCGTTAACATAAACTGCCACAATTCCACAGTTAACACTATAGTCTTCATATCGGTCAGGATTGTAGTATGTATTCGTAATCACATTGCCTTCTGCAGCATCCTGCATTCCATCTCCATTTGTACCTATAGTGGCAGTAAAAAATGATCCGGGATTGCCACCGATTAACTTTATACCACAATTGGTATTGGTAGTTCCGTCTGCAGCTCCCGTCTCTTTAATCCCTAAATAACATCCCCAAATCCAGATCCCTGCTATAAATGTATAAGTGGCCTGGATACCAATATTCGATGTTATTGGTCCGGTATTATAAATGGATAAACCGGAAATGGTAACACCTCCCTCGGAGTATATGTTGAATCCATTGTATCCATTTAAATTTATGGCAACGGTGATATTTCTACTGTTTATACTCCCGATGGAAGAACCGGGTGCAGTATAACCATTAATTTGAAGATTAGTATTCTTGATGGTCGGGAGATTGGAATTGAGTACAATTGTCCCGGCAACTTGAAAATTAATTTCATGAGGTCCCGTCCCAGCTACATTAAATGAATTGATTGCGTCTCTGAGTGTTGTTTCCCCTGGAGAGCTTAAATCGGACGTCGTTGTTACTATAAATTTGGTCGCGAAAGTTTTGAAACCTGATAATACAAGTAGTAAGAATAACAATGATTTTTTCATGACTAGATGTGTGATAGTTTAAAAGATAGAAGAGGATTGAATTTTATATTATGTTTATAGTCAGACTATTATGTAACCTACAACTTCTCAAATGTATATTAATAATTTACAATTAATATAGATGCAGCAAAAATAATTTATCAATAAAGAGGGCTTTGAGAAAATTTATTGATGAGGAAAGATTATCAGTAAATTTTCTTCGGAAGAAATGTAAGAGTAAAGCTAATTGAATTATTAATAGTTATTTTACTCTTACATGTTAAATATCGGGCTTTAAAAATAATTATTTTGCTAGCACAATAAGAGAACTTCCTCCCATAATTCTTACTGCCAGATCAGGATTGATATTATAAAAAAGTCGAAATGGAAGTTGAAATATTTTTTTGAGTAAGGTTTTTTGAGCGAGTTCAAATCCCCACGGAGTATAGAAGGAATCAACAATTTCATAGCCAGAGTCGACCAAAGTTGCCAGTGCTGTTTCTTTTGTAAAATAATGAAGATGTCCTACGTTCTGACGTGCGTCTTTTAAAACATCAGTTCTTAAAACTTTTTGAACTGTCATATCCAATGGAATATGAAAAATTTTATATTCCGCTTTTTCCCTGCATTTTCTAAGAAAACCAATATAATCCTCAATATGCTCAAAAACATCAATAGTAAGCAAAAGATCAAATTTAGATGAAGGATCAAGAAGTAAATCACCTTTTATAAATTTTAGTCGGTCTTTTGTTCTATTTTGTGCAAGGTCAATTGCATTTTCTGAGATATCGTATCCAACGAAATTTGAATAATCAGGAAAAGCACTATGTAGCTGATTTAAAATTTCTCCGGCACCGCATCCGATTTCACATATTGTTGTAGGCTTGATATTGTTTTTTGCTAATATCATTTTTATTTTTTCAGCCTTCCACTGCGAATCTTCGACGTGCCAGTTTGGGTGATTTTTTAAATACTCTCCGTCCAAATAGAGTGATTCGGTCATTTTTTACTTGTTTAGCATGTGAAAATTTATTCTTTAATTTTTCATTTGTTTATCAAAAATGTTGGCTTGCCATCCTCAATATTAATTCTTTGTAAATCTGCTAATTTTTTTTCATTACACTATTATAATAATTTATATACTCTTCTCTATGCAGGCTTAAGTTGAATCTTTCGTTAAATAGGTTGAGCGACGCAGTGCTGAATTGTTCTCTATTATCTAAGCAGTATGATAATCCCTCACGTATAGCTTCAATATTATTTTTTACCAAAACTCCATTGTTCGCAATCAATTCTTCGCATCCACCTACATCGCTAAGAAGTAGGGGTAGCCCGCATGACATTGCCTCAATGGCCGACATAGGCAGTCCTTCGCTGTCAGAAAGCAGAAGAAATAAATCATAATCCTGAAAACTGGAAAAATTTTCAATGCTTCCTAAAAAAGTAAAATTTAAAATTTCATCATTTTTTACCTGATCTTTAAGGGCAGTTTCCTGGGATCCCCCACCAACTATATACACATGTACATCAGAATAATTTCCAAACGCTGCCAAAGCCAGATCTACGCGTTTGGGATAATCTAGTCTTGCTACTGTTAGAATCTTTAATGGTTTGTCTGGCGAAAATTCTGGCTTTAAAACAGAAAGTTGGGAGAAAGTTTTATTTTGTATAACATGTAACCTGTTTTTTGAGATTCCTATTTTTTTTAATGCGGTATGATAATCGTTGTTTGAGATACAAAGTATGGCAGACCCAATTGTACTTAATCCATTTTCTATCAGGTTGAAAATACCGGAGAGTCCTCTTCCTTGATATACAGATGACCAGCCATGTGAGACGAAGATCGATTTTCTACCGGTCAAAACTGCTGCGAGCCTTCCATATATTCCTGCATAAGCTGAATTACAAACCACTAGGTCGATATCGTATTTACGTATAAATTTGCAAAGAGTAAAGAAGAAAGAAAAAGAGACCTCTTTGATTCTCTCATTTAAAACGCTGCCTGCTAAATGTGCAGAAGCTGCTTGAAAAAGCCATCCTTCTGTATCGGTGCATAGAAAACAGTCAAAATTATTTTTTGAAATAAGAATTTGTTCGTAAACAAATTTTTGAGCTCCTCCGGGCTCTGATTTTGTTACAATAAACAGAATTTTTTTCTTTAATGAAATCATTTTAACAATTGTAGTTTAAGTCTTTGGGCTTGATATGAAATTTTCTACAACGTTGATGGTTAAATTAATATCCTAGAGTCCGATCAATATTATTAATTAGGTCCTCCTTGTAAAGAAGAATATTTTGCCAGTTTTCCTTTGCAGACTTGCTAATATTAGCCATTCTGGAACCGTCGTTTAAAATTAGACGGCTTTCGGTAAAAAAGGTATCTAATTCCTTTTCTGAGGTGCCCTGCAAATGAACGGCGCTGACCAAATGACTGGAATACTTTTTAATTTCACCCACAGGCCTGACAAAACAAACCAGGCCTGACATCATAGCTTCAACTACCGAAATTGACATTCCCTCATAGTCACTAAACTGCACGTAATGGTGGTAATCTGTATATAAGGCCGCTAATTCTGTATAAGGCCGTGGGCCGTGGTAGGTAATATTTAAATTTTCCTGGATTATTTTTTCAGAATATGTTTGCCATATATTATCCTCATCGGGCCCAAAAATGTCAATTTTATAATTAAAACTATTTTTTTTGAGCATTTGAGCAAAAAGAATAATCAGGTCTATTCTTTTAATTTTGATTACCCGGCCTACAAAAAGAAATCTATGCTGTTGAATATTGCTAAAATTAATTTCGTTAGCAGGAACAGCCCGGATAAGAAATGAGATGATTTTAGGGAGCTGCGGTAAATGATAACGGGCTTGAATGAAAGTGGCTGTGGAAGATGAATCAGTCCAAACTTCCTCAGCAAGCTTTACAGACCTGTTCTGGACAATCTTTTCAGCAAGGTGGGCAAGACGCGTATTATGATTAAAGGAAATAAAGATTAGACTTTTACGCAAGGACTTTGCCACAGATGCCAATAAATTGGCCCTCCACAGTGATGCAAGCATCAGGTCGGGCTGAAATTTAGAAATATACCTTAGAACTTTAACAAACGATACAGGATTGTAGGGGCTAAATGCCATAATTGAATCCAGTTCATTTTTATTAAACTGCTCCTTAATTTGGGGATCAATAATACCAAGACAAATTAAACGGAAATCATATCTTTCAATGAGTAGGGGAATAGCTGTTAAAAGTGCCGTTTCAACGCCACCTATTTTTAAATCGTGAATGATATAGATAATTTTTTTCTTCCCGTTCATGTAGTTGGTTTTTGTTGTTGTTTAACGATTTGAGATAAAATAATAAGAACCCAGAGCCATGGATAGTAATAATTACCTATGAAAATAAAATGAAATAGGGCAGCAAAAAGAGAAGATATGAAGATTATTTTGAGTGTTTGATTTTTAATAAAGAACGCCTGATAGATGTTGGCTGCCATAAAAGATAAAAACAGGAATAAACCTAATATGCCTGACTCCAAAGCAAATACTTGATAAAGAATTAATGTTGCCGCAGTAAAATGTAAGGAATCGTAGGCTGCGGGTCCATGACCTAATATCAGCTGGAAGAAGTTGGAATTAAGTAGTGCGTTATATGCTTCAACGGCTCTGTCTGTCCGGTCATCCGCTGAGCCGGAGCTTGTTAGTTTAACAAAAATCGTATTTTCTACAAATGCCTTTCCAATTTCATTATAAATATAAAATGATATAAAAAATAATAAGAGAGAAATAGAAATAAGTTTTACCAGGGGGTAAAGATTCGATTTTTCGTTTGATTGGATTAGGAATTTTGTTATATAAAAAAGTAAAACTACAATGCCTATTGCTGCAACAATTAGCCACCCGGCAGTGCTAAAACTTAATATAAAGCAAATGACAGTTAAGACCAGAGTTAAATAAAATAGTCTTCTGCTTTTTCTTAGGCCATAAAGTCCAATAGGTCCTAAAAGTTCATAATAGAATGAAAGGTGTCCGGACTCTTCTATAAATGATCGTATTCTAATTAAGGTAGACGTTAAAGGTACGTAATCTTGAACTGCGGCGCGTGGAACGAAGTCGTCTATATTTATAAAAAATATGTTTTTTCCGAAAAATTCAATTAGTCCAAAAACAGAAGTGATCAAAACACCGATCCCAATGAAGTATGATATTTTCTCAAAAGAAATTTCCTTTCTTTTAAATTGATTAAGTAATATGTTCTTAAATAAAAAGTAGTTTCCTAAAATTACATAGGTATAGGCGAAAATATGATTAAATGGCTTACTACTGGAGTATATTCCAAGATTTAATACGAAGCTAACGGCAGTAACAAGCCAAAAGCCCAATATAATCCCATCGGTTTTACTAACATAGATACTGCTTTCACCTTTATAGATATCAAAAGCTAAAAGGAGTACCAGCACGACCAATAATATCAGACACAGAGAGACTACCTGCGTAATAGCAAAAGCGCTTGTTACTGGTAAAAGCAGAAAATATAGATATGTGAGTTTTCGTGTCACGCAGTTCGTTTAAAATAAGTTAATAATTTTATACCAGAACCAGCGTGAAACAAAATAAAAATAGCGTTCTAATTTTGAATACCGGAAATATAAATGTTTATGCAGAATCTCTAATCTTTCCGAATCAATCTTGCCAGAAGAAGTAATACTGTCAGGATGACGTCGAAAGACAGAAAAAGGTAGATTTATAAATTTCAATTCGCCTATTTTCAAAAGATTTAGGATATAGTCATAGTCCGAAGCGTATTTAAAGCCTATATCATACTTAGGAAGATTTTTTAATGAATCCGACGAAACAATTAAAGCAGGATGGGGTATAAAAGAACAGTGTTTCGATAATAGTAGCTCTTTTCTGTTTACCTGAAAGGTACGTCGCAATTTAATTTTTTTAGAGTCGCTGATAAAAGTATTCCCATAAAATCCCAGTTTATTGGGCTGTTTTGTAATTATTTTCATAATATCCGTCACAGTATGAATGTGAGGAAGGTAGTCATCCGAATTCAGAATCCAAATATATTCTCCAGTGCATTTAGACAGTCCTTTATTGATGGCGTCATACATGGATTTGTCCTGTTCACTTACCCAGCTGAAAATATTGTCCTCGTATCTTTTAATAATTTCCACGGTCTTGTCTGTTGACGAACCGTCTATCAGAATGTATTCAATATTAGAGTAAGTTTGAGAAACTACACTTTTGATGGTTGTTTCTATAAATGCTTCTGAATTAAATGAAACAGTTATTATAGAGAGCTTTGGTAAAACTTTGGTATCCATTGCTGTAAGTCACTTTATCTTAAATCACTAGCTGATTATTTTATTGCTTGGCTAATAGTTCTTCTAATTATGTTGTAGTTCGATAATTTATAACATGAAAATATTATGCAATACGCAAGAATATAGCATCTAACTGAAGCAATTGATAAGTGGTTGGATGATAAAAGGTTGGTTCAAGAGACCATAACTTAAATCCTTGACCTTCTAAAAAAGAAACCATATCAAACATTGTTAATTCTCCTTGGTAAATTTCAATAAGTGACATTTCAAGTTGAATCATTTTAATATTTGAAAGAGATTGAATTGCACCGTCCAATATAGGCTTTTCAAAGCCTTGTGTATCAATCTTTAAGAATACATTACTAGTATCCTCAATTAATTGATTAAAAATCGAATCAAGTTTTTTTACTTCGATGTTTTCTTTTGTTGTATAATTCAAATCGGGTACAACCCCAATCATATCTTTTACAAAAGGCAATATTGAACTACTTGGTGAAAGAGGTGATACATTAATTTCAGAGGTGCCATCAAAATCTCCTAAAGCAAACTTAAAAGTTTCCCAGTTATCATATTTTTTAGCATTTTGACTTAGCTCTTTAAATGTACTCGTTAAAGGTTCAAAGGAGATTATCTTTTTGTTATAACCAATACCAAACGTTTCTTGCGCAAATTGCCCTGTATTGGCTCCAACATCTAGTATAACGTTAATTTTTTCTTGTTCTAAATAAATTTTTTTAGCGTTCAAAAAACTGGTAGGATATTTTCTAACATGTATTCCAAATGTTTTGTTAATAAATCTTTGCAATTTGACTAGTGTGTCCTTATTCATAAATTTTTCTATTGTTTAAACAACATAGTGAACGAAGTAATCATTTTGTTGAAACCGTAATGTTTCAGAATATATATCGATAAAAAAATACTAAATAGGATACTTAAAATAATCTGTGTATTGAAATTCAAAGTTACAAAAGCCAAAAAAAATGTTAGTGATATAACTACAATTAGCGGAAGTACCAAGATATATGCCCAATCTTTTAATTCAATACCTATCTTTCTCATACCCTGAAATAATAATATTAGAATAAGAAAGAAGAATGAGTTACTTAAAATTGCGTGTAATAAATTATTAGAATAATACATACTTACTAATGTCAAAACTCCTGCGATTATTGAAGCAGTCATAACTTTACTACTTTTACCAAGGCCTAGCATTATATAATATCCGGTAACAGATAAAGTATAAATACCGTAAATTAAGGCAAGTATTTGAAAAGGAAATATATACTGAACTGAAAAGTTATTGTTTAAAAAATATGATAAAATGGGCTCTCCTAAAATAATAAAAATGCCTGCTCCTCCAAGAGATATATATACATTCAATAAAAATATTTGTTTTATCGAATTCCTCAAATGTTCAAATGTCAACAATGAATTTTGTGAAATTGAACTTACAATTGGAATCAAGGGATGTGTAGCTTGTGCTGCAAATTGATTCAGTTGGCCAACTAAGTTAGTAAAAATGGTATATACGCTCAATATCTCAACGCCTAAATTATGGGCAATTATTAATTTATCTCCTTGTGAAAATAAAATAGATCCAAAATTGCTTCCTAAAACACCAAAATTGTATTTAAACATTTCAGAAATTACCTTTCTTGAGAATTTCCATTTGAATGAGGGAATTACCTTCCTAGAAATAATAAACAAATAAACTGTAAAACTTAATGATATAATTATATTTAATATGATGAATTTGGTTATGCTTCGCTCGCCTAAATAGGCTGTTAACGCTAAGCCAAAATTCGTTGCAATGATTTGGATAGTGCTAATTGCACTATATGTTTTATACATATAGTTTGATTGCAAAATTGCCCAAAAGAAACTTTGTGATATTTTTATACCAATTAAAAAAGATCCTACAAGCAATGCATTTTGTGCTTCTTCTCGTTGTTTTCTACTAATGTTCTTTAAGGTTTCGACAAAAATTGGCGATGCTAAAAATAATATTATTATTACAAGGACTGTTGAAATTATTAAAAGTATAATTCCGGAAGTAAGAATTTCATTTTTCCGCTTCTCAGATTTAAAAGATTGGTTATAAAGTTGTTTCTCAGAAAGATAGTAAAGCAAACCAGAGCTAAGACCCCCCTCAGCAATCTGCACGGCGGCCAATATTGCTGTCGACCAACTTAATAGACCAAAGGTTTGAAGTCCGAGTATATTGATTAAAATTGGTGTAATCAATATACTGGATCCAACTTTGAAAATCTGTCCTATAAGATTAATTATACCATTTTTGAGCATAAAAATAGTATATAATTGATATTTGTTTCGGAAAATGTTGTTTGTAAACCCAATTAATTCGCTATTTCAGTTTTAGGTTTTTTAATCAAAATATATGCCAGTGAAATAATAAAACCTATGAAACCACTAGATAAGGCCACTAAGAGTCTTCTAGGCTTGCTGGTCTGTAAAGATACTTTTGCCGGCTCTAAAACTTTAAAAATCGGTTGGTCCTCCTTTACTTTGACTGCTGCTTGCTCATATTTTCTAGCCAAATCAGCGTATAGTGATTGAGCAAGGGTGTAGTCGGATTGTAAACGTTGTTCTTCAATCCGTGCCACATTAAGAAAAGCATTTCTGTTTCTGTCTCTATAACTTTGCAGGGCATATTCCGCGCGCATTTCCCTTTGTTTCGCTTCACTCATTCTTTTTCCTAAAAAGACAACCTCGCGTGCGGTTTTGCCTGTCCGATAGTCTTCAACGTAGTTTAATAAGTATTTACTGGCAGCGGATACTGCCATTGCTGCGACAATAGGATCGTTTGTTTCGGACTCAATGGTTATAATGCCAGTTTTCTGGTCAATGTTTGTACTAATTAATCCTAGTATAGATTTTGCTTTTTGTTCCTCGAGTATTGAGAGTGTTAAAATCTCGTTATTGGGAAGTTTTGGTATAGGGGGAGCAATTACAGCAGGTGATGCTGGAAAAAGCCCGAAAAAACTTGTTTTTGGTTTTTCTGAGAAATACTCCTCAAGCGATTTATAATCTTTATTATTAATATCTTTCACCGGCTGCTTTAGCATGAACAATGCAAAAGGCATACTTTTCATGACATTGGGATATAGATCCGTTCTGACTGCTCCAATTTTTTCGATAGCTGAGACACCTCCTAATCCGGCCAAGCTCGCTAGAAAGCCGCCTCCACTGGTTGGTCCCTGTTCAGGAAGTAAAATTGTTTCCGAATGATACATCTTTGTCATTAAAAAACTACCGGCATAGCCAAGACTAGTACTTACAAAAGTGACGAAGGCCAGAACTATATAGTATTTTTTGAAAAAGGAGATTATATCATTGAAGGTGATCTCGACATAGTCGCTTTTCTTAATTTCAAAGGATTGATGCTTTTCAGGCATAATTTCGGTATTTGTTATGCTATTTGTTAAGAATACTAATAAGTGAGATTGTCACAGTAGTAAGGAGTGATAAAATTGCAATTCTTTCTCCAGGAGAAGTTTGTCTTTCAGCTTTTTTCTCTTTAACAGGAATAGTTACAATCGACCCCGGCTCAACCTTCGGTCTCGAACTGAAGAACAAAAACTTCTTACTTCTAAAAGTCCTCCCATTAGGATAAGATACATAAACCCTGCTTTTCCAGGCATTTTCACTAAATCCACCAGCCTGTGAAATATAATCTTTAAAAGAAAACGCAGGGTCAAAATTCACAACCGAAGGATTTTGAACACCTCCTAGAATCCGCACCGTTTCAGACTTCGTCGGAATACGTAAAGAATCACCGTTCTGAAGCAAAAGGTTGGAAGGAAGAGAAGGTTTCTCCAAAATCGCGTTTAAATCAACAGCCACCAGTTCTCTGTTTCTATAAAAGCGTGCACCCCGGATGTAAGCCTCAGCTTTCATCCCCCCCGCTTTTGGTATTAAATCTGTGATTCTTTCAAAATTAGTAAGGATCGTATAAGTACCAGGGTACATAATTTCTCCTACAATAGTAACCGCTTTTTGCTGTTCATATCTTGGAGATTTGCGTACATACACAACATCAAATGGCGACAACTTAAATTTTTCATCTTCAGGATTTAATTTCAGATTCTCATCGACGTCTAATGAAAATATACGAACATTCTGAGAGCTTGGAATAGAAGCTGTATCATTTTTTATTCTTCGTGATACTTCAATGCGGTAAGGAATTCCTCCTTCCATATAACCCCCTGATTTAAAAACAGCATCTGCCACTGTAATACCCTCATGGAAATCTATGGTTCCGGGATTGATAACTGCACCCGCGACCGTTATCAAATATGCTTCTTTTAGTTCATCAATCGTTTTGATAAAGATATGATCTTCTCTTTTTAGGGAGATATCTTCAATTTCTCCGTTCATTAATTTACCTAAATCAAAAGAAATGATTTCAGGTCTAAGCGTTTCATTTTTCCTTTCGATAATAGCCCGGTTTAAAAAGACATCCTCACGTAAACCGTCAGCCTTTTTAATCAGTTTTTTGACTGTATTGGTTTGTTCATCAATTGGATATTCTCCGTCACGGTATACGCCGCCGTCAATCACAACCCTGTTTTCAATTCGGTTCAGAATTCTTCCTACCCGGTAATTATCACCATTTTCAGGAATCAGGGTATTGATTTCATCAGCTTGTACGGATCCTACTTTTAATTCTTTACCTGTATTTCTTCGGAATTGAATGGAAGCTGCATAAGCATTTGGTGTAAAACCACCTGCATAGCGAATCACATCTTTGAACGTTTCTCCTTGTTTTACCTCAAATAATGCCGGATGTTTCACTTCGCCGGATAATTCGACTCTTTTTTCATACGGACGAATCAGGATGATATCCTGATCCTGCATGGAGATATTATCTTTTAAATTGGCATCCACTAAAAAGCCATAAAGATCAACGGTACGAATAATCTTGCCGTTTCTGATAATTTCTATATTACGGTATGAACCATTGCTGTTTGGTCCTCCCGATTGATAGAGTGCATTAAAGGCGGTTGCAAGAGAAGGAAGTGTATAAGAGCCTGGACGCGTTACTTCTCCGGTGATCATTACCTGAATGCTTCTTACATTCCCTAAGGTGATGGTTGAATAAGTTCCTCCACCAGGCCGGTTTAAGGTTGAATAAGCAGTACGCAATCGGTTAATAATTCTTTCTGATGCCTGCTCAATAGTTAATCCGCTTACCTGCACAGGGGCTAAATTAAGCATCTTGACAGTTCCTTCCGGACTCACTTTAAGTCTGAAATTGTCGACTGAATTGCCGTAGATATCCACCACAAGCTCATCGTCCGGACCTAATATATAATTTCTTGGTGTGGCAATTCTCAGGTTAGGCTCAAAGCTCATGGCCGAATTCTCAAAGAAGGAAGCCCCGAAAATTTGTCTTATTGAGTCTTCTTTTGGAAGTTTAGATATTGGCTTAACTTTTACCAAAGTTGAATCTGCTATTTTCCTTCTGCTCTCATCCGTTGCACTTCTATTTGTCTGAGTGGGTGCAGATGTTTGTGCCTGCTGCAAACGGTTGCGCATGGCACTGATCTGATCCAGCGTGTAACCTTTTTGCAAAGCAGCCTGTTCAATATCCATATCGGATAAACCGCTTGCTTTGGCTTTTTTATAAAATTCTACGGCCTGTTCGTTAGAGATCGAATTGGGATCAACGGTTTGAGCAAAGACGGTTGTCTGGGTCTGTAAAATAAAAAGAAGAATTCCGGAAAAGAATAATTTTCGAAGTATTGAGCAATGCATGTAATGTGCGTAAATGGTTTGTTTAAACTCAAAAAAACATCTGAAAGTACTTTTGAAGGGATCACTGATTCCTTTCAAAAGTACATAAAGATATTATAATTGAATGTTGTTTATCTGAATTTTATATTTCACTATCAGGATTTTACTGAGTGCTAACAGAAATTGACAATTCTTTTAATTGCTTATCTTCAATAGTAGACGGCGAATCAATCATTACGTCACGTCCTGAATTATTTTTTGGGAAAGCAATAAAGTCTCGGATCGAATCTACTCCTCCAAAAAGAGAACAAAGACGGTCAAATCCAAAGGCAATTCCAGCATGTGGAGGTGCCCCAAATTCAAAGGCATTCATCAGGAAGCCAAATTGATTCTGCGCTTCTTCGGGGCTGAAACCCAGTACTTCAAACATTTGCTGCTGCAAATCACGTTCGAAAATACGGACAGAACCACCACCAACTTCAACACCATTGATAACCATATCATAAGCATTGGCACGAACCGCTCCAAGATCGGTTGCCAGTAAAGAAATATCTTCAGGTTTCGGACTTGTGAAGGGATGGTGCATCGCAAACCAGCGATTTTCGGCTTCTCCGTATTCCAAAAGTGGAAAATCAAGAACCCATAATACGCGGTAATCATCCGGGTTACGGAAACCAAGACGTGATCCCATTTCCAGCCTGACTTCATTAAGCTGCTTGCGCGCTTTGTCACCTTGTCCGGATAATAATAAGATCAAATCGCCAGGTTTGGCATCAAATGCTGCAACCCATTTTTTTAGATCATCTTCGGAATAAAATTTATCAACAGAAGATTTAACCGTTCCGTCTTCATTATAACGAACGTAAATCAATCCTTTTGCACCAATTTGAGGGCGTTTCACCCAGTCGGTAAGCTCATCCATTTGCTTGCGTGTATACACTGCACAACCGGGAGCGCATACGCCTACAACCAGTTCTGCATCATCAAACACACCAAATCCTTTTCCGGAAGTAAGATCCTGATCAGCACCTTTCAGTTCCACAAACTTCATATCAAAGCGGATATCCGGTTTGTCTGATCCATATAAACGCATCGCATCCGCATACGTCATACGTGGAACTTCCGGTAGCTCAATACCTTTAACTTTGCTGAAAAGATTGCGGATCAAGCCTTCAAAAGTATTCAGGATATCTTCCTGGGTCACAAATGACATTTCGCAGTCAATTTGTGTGAACTCAGGCTGGCGGTCTGCACGCAGATCTTCATCACGGAAACATTTAACGATCTGATAGTAACGGTCAAAGCCGGCTACCATCAAAAGTTGTTTGAATGTTTGTGGCGACTGTGGCAATGCATAAAATTCACCCGGATTCATACGGCTTGGCACCACAAAGTCACGAGCTCCTTCCGGTGTAGATTTAATCAGAACCGGCGTTTCAACTTCAATAAAATTAAGGTTATCCAGATACGAACGCGTATGACGTGCAACCTGATGCCGTAATTCAAGATTTTTACGAATTGGGCTACGGCGCAAATCCAGATAACGATATTTCATACGGATGTCATCACCGCCATCTGTTTCATCTTCGATCAAAAATGGAGGTAATTTCGCAGGGTTCAGGATTGTAAGTTCTGAAACACGGATTTCGATAGAACCCGTTGCGATTTTATCGTTTTTGGACAGACGCTCAATCACTTCGCCTTTGGTCGAGATCACAAATTCACGACCCAGCGAGCGGGCGGTTTCCAATACCTCAGGTGGCGTTTTACCTTCTTCAAAAAGAAGTTGTGTCAGCCCATAACGGTCACGTAAATCCAGCCATACCATTCCCCCCTTATCACGGATTCTCTGAACCCACCCACACAATATAACATCTTGATTTACATGCTCTAAGCTTAACTCACCACAGGTATGTGTACGTAACATATAATTATTTTAATACTGATATAAAGATACTGCCTGATAATAAATGCCGCAAAAGTACGTATTTTTAACAAATCTAACATGAAGTGTTTTTTATGAAATTATATAAAGTCAGGTTTAAACTCGTAAATATTTTATTTTTTATCACAATTGCCGGTTTTTCGATCAGTTGTGGTGATTCTGAGGTTGATCCGGTAACGGGGCGTTCTTCTGAATTTGAAACCATCCCACAAAAGTTTCCAATTACCCCGGGTGTAATTGATGAAGCATCCGGATTGGCTGGCAGCTTCACTATCAATGGTTATATCTGGACGCTGCTGGACTCGGGAAATCCTAATTCGCTTTACCTTTTGAGTACAGATGGAAAGACAATAAAAGAGTTTAACATTCCGGGCTCAATTAACCACGACTGGGAAGCAATGGCGAGCGGCCCGGGGCCGGTTGATGGTACAAATTATCTTTATATCGGTGAAATCGGAAATAATAATCCACCGATGACCACAACGAATATTATTTATCGTGTTCCGGAAATTACCGATATATCCGGTTCATTTAGTCAGGATAAGCTTGAAAAAATAACGTTCAGCTATCCGGATGGCCCAAGGGATGCAGAAACCTTGCTGCTCGATCCTGTTACAAAAGATCTTTTTGTCGTTTCAAAAGAACTGGATAAAGCCAATATTTATCGGCTCGCTTATCCGCAGTCTACTTCCACAACAATTGTGGCTGAAAAGATTGGTACTATTCCCTCGGTTATCTTTACAACAGATGGAAGTATTTCTTATGACGGGAATGAAATCCTGGTCAGAAATTATACCTCGGTTTTTTACTGGCAAAGAAAATCCGGTGAAACGATTGGTCAGACACTTTTACAAGCTCCGAAAAAAACATTGATCACCGCCGCGGAACCTCAGGCAGAAGGCATAACATTTGATCGCGAAGCGAAAGGTTTTTACTCGTTGGGTGAAATTGGTCAGGCTACAAGTGTTTCTCTAAGTTATTATCTCAGAAAATAATTATCACTCCTTCTTATGCTTAAAAATTTAGTATTTATTGCTTTTGTGTGGGTTGGTTTATCGGCTCAGGCACAAACACAGGTAGCTCCTGATAATTTTGTAAAAGAAAATTATTCAAAAAAGGAATACGATATTTCAATGCGGGATGGTATTAAACTGCATACCATCATTTATTCGCCGAAGGATGCGGCGGCAGAAAATAAATATCCGTTTCTGATGCAGCGTACTTGTTACAGCGTGGCACCTTATGGGGAAGATGTTTACCCGGCACGGTTAGGCCCGAGTACTTTGCTGATGCGGGATAAATATATTTTTGTTTATCAGGATGTCCGGGGTCGCTACAAAAGTGAAGGTGTATGGACCAATATGACACCTCATATTGATACCAAGAAAAATAAAACGGACGTTGACGAAGCTTCGGATACTTACGATACCATTGACTGGCTTTTGAAAAACATAACCAATAACAATGGAAGAGTAGGGCAGTGGGGCATTTCTTATCCTGGATTTTATACAACAGCCAGTGCTTTATGTGATCACCCTGCTTTAAAAGCGTCTTCTCCTCAGGCTCCGATTTCAGATTTCTTTTATGATGACTTTCACCACAATGGTGTTTTCACCCAGGGTTATTACCTGACATTTCCTGTTTTCGGGATTAAGCCTTCTGAGCCTACAACTGCTTCGTGGTTTGAAAATGATTTTATTAAACCAACACCGGATGGTTATACCTTCAATCTGAACATGGGGCCGCTGAAAAATTTTGATAAGTATTATTCCAAAAACTTCTTCTGGCAGGAAACGGTCGATCATCCTAATAAAGATGAGTTCTGGCAGAAAAGAGATATTCTGCCGCATTTGAAAGGATTAAAACATGCCTTTATGACCGTCGGCGGCTGGTTTGATGCAGAGGATTTGTATGGTCCGTTGAATACTTATAAAACGATTGAAAAAAATAATCCGGGTATTTATAACACCTTGGTGGTTGGGCCATTCGGACATGGAAGATGGAGCCGGGAAACGGGACATACGTTTCATAATGATATTTATTTTGGAGACAGCATCGCTACTTTTTATCAAAATACGATTGAAGGAAAATTCTTCAACCACTTTTTGAAAGGTGCCGGCGACGGGAAAACAGGATTACCGGAAGCTTATCTTTTTGACACAGGAAAAAAGAAATGGGAGACCTATGACAAATGGCCGGTGGCTACTGTTCAGAAAAAGAAATTATTTTTCCAGGCGGATGGGAAACTGAGTTTTGATAAACCCGCCGCTGCAAAATCTTTCAGTGAATATGTAAGTGATCCGATGAAACCGGTTCCTTACACTGAAAATTACAAGCAAATGTCTGGTTTCACACCTTTTGAATATATGTCGGAAGATCAGCGTTTTGCTTCAACAAGACCGGATGTACTTGTTTTTAAAACGGAAGTATTGACCGAAGACATGACTTTGGGAGGCGAAATTCTGGCTCAGCTTAAAATAAGTACCACAGGAACGGACGCTGATTTTTTTGTGAAACTGATTGACGTTTATCCCGATGATGAGAAAAATAATGAATTTCAGCCTAACCCAAAAGTGGTGATGGCAGGTTATCAGCAAATGGTACGCAGCGAAATTGTGAGATCCCGTTTCCGTAACAGCATTGAGAAGCCGGAACCATTGGTTGCAGGGAAATTGACCGATGTTAACTTTCGTTTACAGGATGTTTTGCATACTTTTAAAAAGGGACACCGTGTAATGGTTCAGGTTCAGAGTACGGTTTTTCCTTTGTTTGACCGGAATCCGCAGAAGTATGTTGCTAATATTTACAAAGCTGAGGCAAGCGATTTTATCAAGGCAACTCAAAGAATTTATCATCAGACAGGAGCCGAAAGTGGCCTGACAGTTGATGTAATAAAATAAAAAACTAATAATTATTTGACGGGTGGGAATCTTTTCCATCCGTCTTTTTTATTTTAGTCTGTTCTATAATAACACTGAGTAATTTTTCGGGATCAATAGGTTTGGAAATAATATCACTGATACCGACGTCAAACGTTTTTTCTCTTGTATCTTGTGCAAGGCTCGCGGTAACTGCTACAATGGGGAGTGTTTCGCCTCTTTTCCTGAGTTGTTTTGTCGCTTCATAACCGTCCAGAACCGGCATGTGAAGATCCATCAGTACGATTTGATGGCGGGTTGCATCCAGTTTTTCCAGTGCCTCCTGTCCATTTACGGCTACCTCTGATATAGCGCCCCAGCGTTTTAAGAAACTTTTGATGACCAGAACATTCATAAGGTTATCTTCAACGATCAGTACAAATAAATCCTGTAAAGGTTTTTCCACCGGCTGATCCTCTGGCACAGGTTGTGTTAATTCAGGTTCATCCGGGATAGGGAAAGTCTGGACGAAGTAAAAAGTTGAACCTTTACCTTCTTCACTTTCCAGCATAAGTTCTGATCCTTGCAAGGCGAGCATACGCTTGCTTATAGAAAGTCCAAGGCCGGTGCCTCCAAAAACCCTGGAAGTTGAAGAATCGATTTGTGTAAAGCGCTCAAAAATGATCCTTTGCTTTTCCAGAGGAATTCCAATACCTGTATCTTCTACTGATATTTTTAGTATGACATCCTTTTCTGTTTTGCTTATAACATCAATTTTTAGTTTTACCCAACCTGATTTTGTGAATTTGATGGCATTCTGGACGAGGTTGCCCAGGATTTGAGCAATTCTTGTGGTATCTCCAAGTATGACTTTGGGTAAAGCCGGATCCAGTTCAGCAAAAATATCAATGTTCAATTCCTGTGCAGAAGCTCTATGTACAGAAATAATTTTTTGTGCTACATCCGAAATGTTAATCGGATTACTCATGAATAGCATCTTGCCTTCTTCAATAGTATTAAAGTCAAGAATATCATTGACAATATTAAGCAGATTTTTTGCTGAAAAAAGAAGTACATCCAGATGTGATTTCTGGTCCGGGCGAGGATCTTCCTTCATCATCAGATGCGTCATACCAATTACAGCATTCAAGGGCGTACGGATTTCGTGGCTCATCGTACTTAAAAATTCGCTTTTTGCTTTTAATCCTACTTCTGCATCTACTTTTGCCTTTTTTAAGGTAAATGCAAAGCGAAATGATAAGATCAAAGATTGACAAAAGAAAAATCCAAGATAACCGGCAAACAGAAGAAGCTCATGGGGATAAGCTATATGGTAATAAGCAAGTATAAGTGTAATGAAAATGACAAAGATTGCTATTGTACTGAGGAGGGCATATTTGGCTCCGATTCTTTTGTTTCTGTAAGCAACCCAATAAATATAAATGGCAAAAAAAATGTAGGGAGTAAGCAGGCCAACGAAAGGATTCATTAGCTGGCTGAATAATATCGGTGGTGATAGTACTGTAATCAATGCAAAAGCAAAACATACACCGATCATGCAAAAAATGATTTTGGCAGGAGTATCTTTTGGGTAGAGATAGCGTGTATACAGTGCAAACATGGCCACTGCCATAAACAAAGAAATATATTCCAGATGAATAGCCAGCTGCCAGCCTATGTATGGGAATATGGTATGCAAGGAATAGTCACCGGCTCCAACAATTCTGTAACTATAAAAAAAGCAGAAAAGAGAAAAATACAGCGTGGACTTATCATGGCGGCCGAGCAAATAAAGACCAAGGAAATACAGGCCACCCATGAGCATGCAGCCGGTCAGTAAAAAATCAAACGCATGATCCAGATTGCTGCTATCTTGTAATTCATTAAACAAACCGATTTGAATTGGTTTGCTGATCCCGCCTTTGGAATGATGAAAATTTGAGATGAAAAGTTTTAAATTTAAAGTATCAGTTGCCAGAAAAGGTTTTACCTGCGTGGACCAGTATGGTGTTGTGCTTTCCCGGGTTGTGCCGGGAGTACCGTTTCTGGCAATCAGTTTTCCATTGATATATAATGCATAAGCGCTATACATATCCGGAATTTTGAGAGCGAGCTGATCTCTGTCTTTTGGCAGAAGGATTTTGATTTCGTAGGTTGCAAAGCCTTGGGAAGATATGGGTTTTCCTTTCCAGAGGATCGTGCTCCATAGGTCAGGGAAATTTTCATATTCATGGTAGATGCCTTGTCCCGAAGTTTTTTTTAATAGTTTCCAGTAAAATATCCATTCCCCATTGATACTGATCGGCGTTTCGCTAAATTTTGCAGATCTCAGATCGAGAACTCCTTTAACTGCTTTTAGAGCATAGACCCGCTGTGACGCGAAGGATGGAAACATTGGCATGACCATAATTGCGACAAAAAGCATTAACCTCAAACCAGATACACAATTCCGTGTCATTTTCTTTTTATAACGGGTGACATGCAGAATTTTTATAACCGATGTCTAATATCTGATTAAATTCAGATTATTATGCTGAATATTAATCAGAAAACAGGAAGTTACCTTAAAATACAAAATGGTAAAAATGAGGTTTTTTACTGATCAAAAAAACAAAACGTTGTGAAAAATTAAATAAATTTATCCAGTGGTAATGAAGATACGGCAACTTATGTTGAATACTAACATTGTAATTTTATGACTATTAAATTTTGGGGAATGACTGTAATTACCGCCACTTTATTTGCTGCAAATGGCTCGGCTCAAAAAATAAATTATCCAAAAACAAATCAGGTGGATCACGTTGACGATTATCATGGTACCAAAGTTCAGGATCCTTACCATTGGCTTGAAGATGACCGGTCCGCAGAAACCGCTGCCTGGGTGAAGGCCGAGAACGCGGTAACTTTTGAATATCTTGATAAAATACCTTTCAAGGGAAAGATATTTACTGATCTGGAAAAGGCTTATAACTATCCAAAATATTCCGCGCCGACCAAGAAAGGAGATTATTTTTATTTTTATAAAAACGACGGCTTGCAGAATCAGGCTGTACTTTACAGGCAGAAAGGTTTAAACGGGACTCCTGAAGAAGTATTGGATCCCAATAAACTTTCAACGGACGGAACAACCAGGCTGACGGTTTTTAGTTTATCAAAAAACGGAAATCATGCGGTCCTTGGTTTTTCCAAAGGCGGATCTGATTGGCAGGAATATCAGGTGATGGATATGAAAACCCTGAAAATGCTTTCGGATAGAGTGGAATGGGTGAAAATTTCAGGCGCTGCATGGCAGGGCGATGGCTTTTATTACAGTCGTTATCCAAAACCGGAAGGCAGTGCACTGGCCGCCAAAAACGAAAATCACCAGGTATTTTATCATCAGGTAGGAACGGAACAATCTACCGATAAATTGATTTTTGAAGACGCTGCCAATGGACAGCGCTTTCACACAGTAGGTACCACAGAGGATGAGCAATATGCCGTTTTATCGGTAAGTGACAGGGGAAAGGGGAAAGACGGGAACGGATTGTGGGTCATGAAAAAAGGAGAGACCAAATTTGCAGCAGTAAAGGAAGAAATTACTGATTTCAGTTTTGGTGTGGTTGAAAATGTTGAAGGTGGGTTTTTGGTTGAAACCAATGAAAATGCGCCTAACAGCAAAATATTATTTTACGAATCAAAAACGAAAAGCTGGAAACCATTTTTACCGGAAAAACCGGAACCGCTGCAAGGTGCAGGAACAGCCGGTGGGAAACTATTCGTTTCTTATTCGAAAGACGTAACATCAAGGGTATACGTTTATGATCTGAAAGGAAAGTTGGAAAATGAAGTACAACTTCCGGGTTTGGGTACCGTTGGTGGTTTTGGGGGAGAAAAGGAAGATACCTTTGTTTTTTATACGTACACATCCTTCAATTATCCGCCTACCATTTTCAGGTATGATATTGCATCGAAAAAAAGCTCTGTTTTCCGTGAGCCGGAAGTTTCATTTAAACCGAATGATTATGAAACCAAACAGGTTTTTTATCCGAGCAAGGACGGTACAAAAATTCCGGCTTTCATTATTTACAAAAAAGGATTGAAACTGGATGGTTCGAATCCGACAATTTTGTATGGTTATGGCGGTTTTAACATCAGTCTGACCCCTGCGTTTAGTCCTACACGTATTCCGTTTTTGGATCAGGGCGGCGTGTATGTTCAGGCTAATTTGCGCGGAGGAAGTGAATACGGAGAAAAATGGCATGAGCAAGGTATGAAGCTGAAAAAGCAGAATGTTTTTGACGATTTCATAGCAGCAGCGGAATTCCTGATCAAAGAAAAATATACCTCACCGGCACGTTTGGCGATACAGGGAGGTTCTAACGGCGGTTTGCTGGTTGGTGCCGTTATGAACCAGCGTCCGGAACTTTTCAAAGTAGCTTTCCCGGCTGTGGGTGTTATGGATATGCTTCGTTTCCATAAGTTTACAATCGGTTGGAACTGGATTGCAGATTATGGAAGCAGCGATAATTTAGAAGAATTTAAAGTGATTTATGCTTATTCACCTTTGCATAATATAAAATCAGATGTGAATTATCCGGCAACCATGATCACAACAGCCGATCACGACGACCGGGTAGTTCCTGCACATTCATTCAAATATGCAGCGGAATTACAGGAAAAAGCTGGAACATCTTCCGCCAATCCCCTTCTAATCCGCATTGATACAAATTCAGGTCACGGGGCAAGTAACACAAAAAAAGCTTTGGAGACGCAGTCGGATATTTATGCGTTTTTGTTTTATAATATGGGGTTGAGCTGGAAGTAATTTTGGTTTTAGGGCTAAGATAAGTAACCGTTTATCAAATTATTTGACCAATAGTTTGATAAACGGTTTTTTTTGTTTAACATTTGATTTTAAACAGATAGTTAAATTCTTTCATCACCGGTTTGCAACGTTCTGAATCAACTTCATTTTAAAATCCTGCAAGAATGATAATCTTTCTTTCTGGTTTTCATTGTCTTGCATTTTAATTTCACACTTATAAAAAAAACTATGAAACATTATTACTTTATTTTGACCCTCCTTTTTTCGGTAACAGTAAGTTTTGGGCAGACATTGGAAGATGACAGGCTCGCATTACTTTCTCTTTATAACAGTACTAACGGTGCCGGATGGACAAACAAATCCGGTTGGAATCCTGGCGGTTCTGTCGGGGATAGTCCCTGTGGCTGGTTTGGTGTAACCTGCACCGATAACAGAGTGACAGAATTGAACCTTCAAAATAATGGTTTGACAGGATCATTGCCTGCTGATATTGGAAATTTGTCTGCGCTGGTTTCACTTAATTTAAAAGGAAATGACCCCTTGTGGTTACAAGGGGCCTATCATACGATCAATGGAACAATACCGGCACAAATAGGCAATTTGTCAAATCTGGAATATCTTGACTTGGGAGGGAATAAATTTTCCGGATCTATTCCTTCTAGTATCGGTAACCTGATTAAATTAACCTATTTAAATATTAACTACGTACCGTTTGATGTTGGTTTTGATCCAATTGGTACCCTCGAAGGAAGTTTGCCGTCAAGTTTGGGCAACCTGATAAATTTAAAAAATCTGGATCTTTCACTTCAAAATTTGAATGGTAGTATTCCTGATGTATTTTACAATTTAACAAGTCTTGAATACTTGAATTTAGCAGGGAATTTATTAAGTGGATCAATTCCTCCCAGTTTTAGTCTGTTGTCTAATCTCAGTTTATTGGATTTAAATTATGTTGCTGATTTTGTCAGAGGTTATGATTCAAAAGGTTTACTTGGAGGTACTATTCCCGATCTATCGGCAATACCCATTTCGGCATCTGTTTATATCAGTAATAATTCATTTATTTTTGACGGTATTGAAGCGAATGTAAGCCGTTTAGACTCGTATTATGGTCAAAAGAATATACCAATTACAGAGACAAACGGTGTTCTTTCCGTGAAGGCTGGCGGGACGGTTACTAACAACACATACAAGTGGTACAAGAATAATCAACTGGTTGCTACAAATATTGGCAATGAAAGTTACACCGTTACAGGCGCAGGTACTTACAAAGTAATTGTAACCAACAGTATTGCTGCGAATTTGACATTAACCAGTGAAAATTACGAAATCCCTTTGCCTGTTACCCTTGTTTCTTTTGAAGGAAAAAATAAATCTGCCACAACGATCCTGATCTGGAAAACCACCTCCGAAACCAACAACAAAGGCTTCGAAATAGAAAAAAGCAAAGACGCAAGAAACTTCGAAACCATAGGTTTTATTGATGGAAACGGAGATAGTAATGCAGCCAACGATTACAACTTTTTAGACAAAAATCCATACGCTGTGAGCTACTACCGTTTGAAGCAAATCGATTATGATGGCAAATTCGAATACTCCAGAACCATTTATGTGAAAAAAAATAATACTAAACTCAGTTTTTATCCCAATCCTGCAAAAGATCAATTACTTGTATTAGGGTTGGAAAAGGAAGAAAACGTCACCATGCATAATCTGGAAGGAAGGATAATATTGAATCAAAAATTGCAACCATCTCAGTCTATTAATACCCGTAATTTTTCAAACGGTTTATACGTTATAAAAATAGGTGAAGAGACAAGAAAAGTGGTAATTCAAAACTAGATTTTCAATAAAACTGAATAGTAAAAGAGCCGCGGCAAATATTTGTTGCGGCTCTTTCAATTAGAATTGTTACCAGAAAGTCTTATATAATTCCTGTGTGCAGGATACCACAGGACGGTACGCAAACCTAAGTTTTCTAATCTTGTAATGTAAATTAGAAGTAAAATGGCTGACATAGAAAAAGTTTACTCATTCCGAAATTCTAACTTAAAGCGATCTTAAAAACAAAATAATATGAGCAGTTCAAAAGCAGAGCAGTACAAATACGTGAGCTATTTATGGGATGATGCGAAAGCAGCTTCCCTTGGTGATGACCAGGTGGAATTACTTTTATATCGTTCCAATTTGTTGGGAGCGGATCTTCGTCTTACTAACTATGCGGGTGGAAATACCAGCTGCAAAACCATAGAAAAAGATCCGTTGACAGGCAATCCTGTGGAAGTGATGTGGATCAAAGGCTCTGGTGGTGATATCGGTACATTGAAAAGAAGCGGTCTTGCCGGTCTTTTTCAAAACCGTCTGCATGCATTGAAAAATATATACCGCGGGCTTGAATTTGAAGATGAAATGGTTGAGCTTTTCAATCATTGTATTTATGATCTTAAATCCAAAGCGCCGTCTATTGATACTCCCTTACACGGACTGCTCCCTTTCAAACATATTGACCATTTACACCCTGATGCCTTAATTGCTATCGCGGCTTCGAAAGAAGGCGAAGCTATTACGAAGGAATTATTTAAAGGCGAACTGGCGTGGGTGCCTTGGCAGCGTCCTGGTTTTGACCTTGGGTTGAAACTGGAAAAAACGCTTGCCGACAATCCGGGAATTCGTGGAATCGTTTTGGGCGGGCACGGATTATTTACCTGGGGTGATACCGCTTACGAGTCTTATATCAATACGCTGGATACGATTGAACAGGCATCTGCTTACCTTGAAGAAAACTATGGCGTAAAACGTCCTGTTTTTGGAGGTTCCAAACAGGAAAGTCTTGTAGCGGACCGCCGCCTGGAGGTGGCTGGCCAGCTTGCTCCTTACCTGAGAGGTTTGGCTTCGGATCGTCAGACAATGGTTGGGCATTTTACAGATGATTCCCGCGTTTTGGAATTTATCAATAGTAATGATCTGGATAAACTGGCTCCATTGGGAACAAGTTGCCCGGATCACTTTCTTCGCACGAAAATCCGTCCGTTGGTTCTTGACCTTCCTGCGGAAACACTGGGGTCGGATGCGACAGCAATTTTAGATCATATCCGTCCGCAATTCGAAGCATACCGTGCCGATTATCAGGCTTACTACGATCGTTGTAAACATGATAATAGTCCGGCCGTTCGTGACCCTAATCCGGTTATTATTTTATATCCTGGCGTTGGTATGTTCTCTTTCGCAAAGGACAAACAAACTGCACGTGTTGCGGCTGAATTTTATACCAATGCAATCAATGTAATGAAAGGCGCGGAAGCGGTTTCTTCTTACGTTTCTTTACCGGAACAGGAAGCTTTCGATATTGAGTACTGGTTGCTGGAAGAAGCGAAATTGCAGCGTATGCCGAAAGAAAAATCACTTTCCCGTAAAGTGGCTATCGTTACCGGCGGATCAGGTGGAATTGGAAAAGCAATTGCTCAGAAATTCCTGGAAGAAGGCGCTTGCGTAGTGATTTCTGATATTGATGAAAAAGCGCTTGCAGAAACGAAAAGCGAGTTTGATAGCAAATTCGGTAAGGATTTCTCTGCAACTGCCAATGCAAACGTTCTGGAAGTCGATCAGATTAAAGCAGCTTTCCATGTTACAAAACTGAAATTCGGTGGCGTGGATATCGTGGTGAACTGCGCCGGACTTTCGATTTCAAAACCGCTTGCTGAAACGACCATTAAAGACTGGGATATTTTGCAGGATGTTTTGGTAAAAGGCCAGTTCCTGGTTTCTCAGGAAGCTGTGGCGATCATGCGTCAACAAGGTTTGGGCGGTGATATCATCAACATTGCAAGTAAAAACGGCCTGGTTTCGGGACCAAATAATGTGGCTTACGGAACTGCAAAAGCAGCTCAGCAGCATATGACACGTCTTTTGGCAGCAGAATTAGGTGCTGATAAAATCCGTGTGAACGTGGTTAACCCTGATGCTGTAATTTCCGGAAGTAAAATCTGGGAAAGCGGTTGGGCAGCTGGACGTGCAAAAGCTTACGGTATCAAAATCGAAGAATTACCGGCATATTATGCAAAACGTACGGTTTTGAATGCTGAAATTCATACAGAAGATATAGCAAACGGAGTTTTTGTATTCGTTGGCGGGTTGTTAGGAAAGAGTACCGGAAATGTTCTGAATATTGACGGTGGTGTTCCTGCGGCATTTGTTCGCTAGCATTTGAAATAAAAAGCTGTGTCAAAAGTAGATTCTGCTTTTGGCACAGCTTTCGTTTTATAATGATATTTCAATTTTCAAAGCCGTTTTTATCAGGCATATTTCAAAATCTTTAATGCTAAAAAGATGAAAATAGAACAATATCGGATAGACCAGCATAATGAAGGTTTGCTGGGAAAACATAACAACCAGTTCATTTTTCTAAAAGAACAACTGGGCGAACAAGGCATCGATGCCAATGCGATTGTAAAAACTTTGCAGGCATTTCAGGTTGCTATTCCGAGCTGGGCTTTGGGAACTGGCGGAACACGTTTCGGCCGTTTTTCTGGTGCAGGCGAGCCAGGTTCGTTAGAGGAAAAAATTGAAGATGTAGGGATTTTGCACGCATTGAACCGTTCCAGCGGATCAATCTCTTTGCATATTCCCTGGGATATTCCAAAAGATGCTGATGCGATAATTCAATTGGCTTCTTCGCTTGATCTGAAATTTGATGCTGTAAATTCAAATACATTCCAGGATCAGAAAAACCAGGAATTGTCTTATAAATACGGTTCACTTTCACACGTGGATCCAAAAGTGCGTAAACAGGCGGTTGATCACAATATTGAAGTAATTAAGTACGGAAAAGAATTAGGTTCGAAAGCCTTATCGATCTGGCTTTCAGACGGATCTTGTTTTCCGGGTCAATCCAATTTTGTAAAATCATTTCAGAATACACTGGAATCGTTGCAGGAAATCTACGCGGCGTTGCCAGAGGATTGGAAAGTTTTTGTGGAATACAAAGCGTACGAGCCGAATTTCTATTCAACCGTTATCCAGGATTGGGGAAGTTCCTTATTGTTTTGCCAAAAACTGGGGCCAAAAGCAGATGTACTGGTAGATTTGGGCCATCATTTGCCAAATGCCAATATTGAACAAATTGTAGCGACTTTGATGATGGAAGGCCGTTTGGCTGGTTTCCATTTCAATGATTCCAAATATGGTGATGATGATTTGACTGTTGGAAGTATTCGTCCATATATGCTGTTCCTGATTTTCGTGGAACTGGTAGAGGGAATGAAACGTGCCGGAAAAGGCAGCGATGGATTCGCCTGGATGATCGATGCAAGCCATAATGTAAAAGATCCTTTGGAAGATTTACTTCAATCTGTTGAAGCAATTCTGTTGTCTTACGCTCAGGCGCTAATTTTAGACAGTAAAAAACTGGAAATAGCAAGAGGTGAAAATGACGTTGTTTTGGCACAACAATTATTGCAAAACGCTTTTAGAACAGATGTTCGTCCGTTGGTGCGCGAAGCAATGTTACATAGCGGAGGTTCACTTGATCCTATCGGACTTTTCAGAGATCTTAAAGTAAGAAATGGATTAATCGCTGAACGTGGTCTTGTGACCGTAGCGACTGGTCTCTAAATATTGAAAATACTTATGTCATTCTAAGGCGCCTTTTGATGCTTTGGAATGACTTTTTTTATAAAGATTTTCTTCTGATAAGCGTGAAGGGATTTTTTATAATCTCGGTTTTGTTTTCCATAACAAGCCTGGCCGCCGTTTTTCCCATCTGCTCATGATCCGTTGAAATGGTCGTAATGCCGTCCAGAAGAATTTCCTTTAGTGGCGTTTCATTGTAGGATATTATCCCGACATCTTTGCCAACCACCAGATTTTGTTCACGACATTTTTTGATCAGGTTTACCAGATCAGTTTCTTCAATGACAACGTAGGCTGCGTCTTTGATAATCTTGGTATTTTCCTCGGTTTCAAACATAATATCAAATTCAAACTGCTGCTGAATACAAAAAAGTCGAAAACCTTTTATAATTTCTTTGGGATAAGGAATCAGGGTAGGGAAAATCAGGATCAGCTTTTTATAAACTCTCAGCAGATCATTGGCTTCGTTCAGCGCGCACAAAATATCTTTTTCAAAATTCTGGTGAACTGCGGAATGTTTTCTATTGTCCAGGTCAACATCCTTGTCCAGCAAAATCAGTTTTTCCGCAGGAATCAGTTTTAATATTTTGGCAGCTTCATCTTCATTGTCATAAAAATGCGGCATGATTACATAGTAGTCATATTCTCCCAAACTGTTTTTGATCAAATTTGAAAAAATATTGATGTTGGAATGATGAATATGCAGATCAACGATCATATTCCGGCCTACATTTTCAACAAAAGCATTATAAATCTGTTTTTTATAATTACTTATTTTATTGAAAACCAGTAATATTCTGGAAGTCGTTTCGATATCAACACGGTTGATAAAATATCCTTTTCCACGAACGGAAACCAAAACTCCATCTTTAATCAAATGACGGTAGGCTTTTTCAACAGTATCCCTTGAAAGTAAGTATTCCTCACTCAACTGATTGATAGAGGGGATTTTATCACCTCTTTTCAGTTTTCCTTTGCCAATTGCAAGCAGCAGCGATTTGATAATCTGCATATACTTTGGCGCACTTTCCTTAAACTCAATATCAAACTGGATTTCCATTAAAAACGAGATGCTAGGTTTGGAACTATGTTAAAATTAATACAATTCCTTTAAATTTGAATATTAAATAAAAGTTAAAATAGTATCTGCATATACTTATTATTTACTGAAAATGCTCTTCGAAAGACTATAAATCTCCCGAAGAGCATTTTTCATACTACAAATTTAAAATTATCTTGGAGAACGGCCGCCTCTTTCTGATCCGCCACCGCCACCACGGCTTTCATTAGATCTTCCACCGCCTCTGGATTCTCCTCCGCCTCGTGATTCACTTCCACCACTTCTTTCAGGTGAATTAGATCGCATCGATGCTCCATTGTCAGAAGATCTTTGCTGACCCTGATTCTGTCCGCCATAATTTTCTGAACGTCCTGAATTGCCTGGCTGGTCATAAGAGCGCGAACGATTTTGTTCAGGTGCTGGCGATTGACGTTGCGCTTCACCACCCCGGTTTCCATTATTTCCATAAGCTACCGATGGATCCTGTGCTCTTTGGTTGCCATAATCCTGTGCGCCTCTTTGCGGAGCGGAATACCCTCGGTCCGGCGTTGAGCGTTCATTGGAACGGCTTGGCTGATTTTGGTTATAAGGATTGTTGCCGTTGCTATTTCTATTGTCAGGCACATTTCTGTTGTCGGGAACACGGTTGTCCGGAATCCGGTTATCATTTCCTGAATAAGATCTGTTACCTGATTGTCCATTATTCCCGTTTCTGTTTCCGGAATTATAATCGCTCGCTCCTCTGCCGTTATTATTGTAGCCATTATTTCCTCTGTTATCAGAACCGTAAGAACGTGATCTGTCATAACTGCCTCCGTTATTTCCATAACCTCTGCTGTTCGCGCGGTCGCCGCCCATTACAATTCCTCTGCGGTCACGGTCAATCTGACGGATTTCAACAGGACGTCTGGTCACCCGTTCAATTTCATCACGTCTCGGGCCATATACATACGAACGGTTGTTGCTGCGGTAATAGTTGTTGATGATCGTAGTCCGTCCGTAGATATTGTTATATCCGCCACGGGGAACCCAGTAATTATTCCAATTACGGCTTGAAATATATTGCTGCGGAACAAAAACCCACCAGAATGAAGGAATATTGATGGACACATTGATATTAACGCCAGGTCCCATCGGTGCCCAGCCATAATAGCCTCCACCTGAACGCCAGCTTACCCATGCAGGGCCCCATTCATATCCGGGAATCCAGAACCAGCCATTATAATCATCAAATGACCAGCGGCCATAGTGAAAAGGTGCCCAGCCCCAGTCGTAATCCGAAACCCAGGTATTTCCATAATCTGTTACCTGCCAGTATCCGTTGGTTCCATAAGGCTGAAATCCGGCGTCTACATTGGGTGTCCATACAGAACCATATTGTGGTGTGTTGATCCAGCGTCCGTACGGCGCCAGTTCATTGTAAAAAGTTTGGTAAGAAATAGAAACTCCGGGCTGAGCTTGTAAGTTTCCTCCGAGCGAAATACCTGCAATTAATAAAAGCGACAAGCCCAGTATCCGAAATTTATGCATGGTGTTCATGGCCGTATGGATTAATAGTTTTCTTTGTTTAAAATCGTTTGTTTGACATGAAAATTTAAAACAGGTTTAATCAGGATTAAAGTAGAGAAATCATCCAAAATTGTGCCTTTATTATATTTGAAAAATAAATTTGCCTGATAAATTCTTTAATATTTCATTTTAATTTATTGATTTTCAGTTTATTGCATTTTGTTGTTTGACTTTGCAAAGAAAGTCGACCGGAACTATATTCGTTTTGTAAGCGTAAAAACTGGTTATATTGGTATACACATTAACACGTGTTAACACATTTTTATAATTGAATGATGATAAATCCTGAAAAATTACATAATGAGCTCGTTTTCCAAACGGCAAGAAGCGGTGGGAGCGGAGGGCAAAATGTGAATAAAGTGGAAACAAAAGTGGAGCTGCGTTTTGATATTCCAAATTCGGCATTGCTGACAGATGAAGAAAAACAGACACTTATTGAAAAGCTGAGTACCAAACTGACGAATGAAAATGTATTGGTCATATACCATCAAACAGAACGTTCCCAGTTAGCTAATAAAGATAAAGTGGTTGAGAAATTCAATAAACTGATTCAACAGGCATTTTTTGTCCAGAAAAAAAGAAGAGCTACCCGTCCGACACTGGCTTCAAAGCTGGAACGACTGGCTGGGAAACAAAGGAAATCGACTGTGAAATCCATGCGAAGAAAACCGGTAGATGATTAGGTGAATTTGTTTTATATACTGACAACTCCTTTTACTTACGATAAGATTTTTGATCAATAAATATGGCTTCAATTTCTGCTTCAAATAATACTTCTGCTCTTCGTACTGTACTTTCATTGCCGGTAATCGTGGCTTCACTGGGCTATTTTGTTGATGTTTATGATTTGCTGTTATTCAACATTGTCAGAGTACCAAGTTTGCGGGAACTGGGTTTGTCGGAAGCAGAGATTTCTGCTATTGGGGCAAAAATTTATAACTGGCAGCAGGCCGGATTATTGATCGGTGGATTTTTCTGGGGAATATGGGGAGATAAAATGGGGAGGCGGTCCGTACTTTTCGGCTCCATTCTGATGTATTCCCTGGCAAATATTGTCTGTGGTTTTACCAATAATGTTGAAGTATACGCAATGCTTCGTTTTATAGCCGGTCTTGGACTTGCGGGTGAACTTGGTGCGGGTATTACCTTAATCGCCGAAATTCTTCCAAAACATTTACGCGGTTATGGCGCTTCCGTCGTTGCCAGCGTTGGTCTTGCCGGAGCAATTGCCGCATTTTTTGCAGTAAAACTTACCGATTGGCGCACCGCTTATTTTATTGGCGGAGGGATGGGACTTGTTCTTTTGGTGCTGCGTTTCAACGTTCTTGAATCTTTTCTTTTTGAAAAAGCGATAGAAAGTAAAGCAAAAGCGGTACAATGGTGGAAAATATTTACAAAACGTGAAAAATTGATCCGCTACCTGCGTTGTATGGGCATAGCTCTGCCAACTTATCTGGTCATTGGGATTTATGCGACTTTTGGGAATGAATTTGCAAAAGCTTTAGGCGTTCCGGGAGATATTCAGGCGGGAAGCTGTGTACTTTATACGTACATCGGTATTGTTACCGGCGATTTTTTTAGCGGTATTCTAAGTCAGTGGCTGCGATCAAGACGGAAAGCCATCTTGATCATGTTATTAATGACACTTGCCGGAGTCGTCGTGCTTTTATACGGAGGAATTAATTCTGCTACAACATTATATAGCTGTTACGGCTGGCTTGGTTTTTCCATAGGTTATATCGCCATGTTTCTTACCACCACAGCCGAACAGTTTGGTACCAATCTTCGTGCAACGGTAACAACTTCGGTTGCCAACAATGTCCGGGCGACAACACTGTTAACATTACCTGTTTTTCAATTCCTGAAACCTGACTGGGGTGTTCTCCAGGCAGGTGCAAGTGTTGGAATCGTTTGTTTTATACTGGCGATACTTTCGCTTTGGAAAATGGAGGAAACGTATGGAAAGGATTTGGATTACGTGGAACAGTAATCCTAAACCAAAGCTTCAAACAGTATTTCCGCCGGGTGCATCGCCTTGCGGCCTGTACCATCATGGATCTGGTGACGACAGCTCGTTCCGGGAGCTGCAATAATCACATCATCACCCTGTTTCCGAACCGCTGGAAAAAGCACAAGTTCTCCAATTTGCATGGAAATATCGTAATGCTCTTTTTCATAGCCAAAAGATCCAGCCATTCCACAGCATCCCGAAGGAATAAGCTGAACGGTATAGTTTTCCGGTAAGGAAAGCATTCTTTTTGTTGGGATCATACTGGAAATTGCTTTTTGCTGACAATGTCCATGTAATTTTATCACCCGTTTTTCTTTACTGAACGAATCTTTTGAAATACGTTTCAGCTCGATTTCCCTTGATACAAATTCATCAAACTGCAAAGCGTTCAGTGCAAGTTTTTTTGCATCTTCAACCATATCTTCCCGAACAAGATCAGGATATTCGTCACGGAAAGTTAAGATCGCTGATGGTTCAATGCCAATTAGCGGCGTATCATGAGAAATTATATCTTTTAACAAACGAATATTTTCTTCGGCGATTTTCTTTGCGTCTTTCAACAATCCTTTGGAAAGTTGGGGCCGGCCAGAAGTAGCATGTTTCGGGATAATAACTTCATAACCCAGTTTTTCCAAAACTGTGATTGCTTTTATACCAATTTCAACATCATTAAAATTGGTAAATTCATCACAGAAAAGATAAACCTGACGAGCCGACGGACTGGCTGGTTTTTTAGTTTTCGCTCTTTTATCATACCAGGCACGAAGCGTTGTATTTTTTAATAACGGCATTGTACGCTCAGGGTGAAAACCTACGATACTATTCGCAATTTTCCGAAGCGGGGCATTTTTATAAATCAAATTGTACGCCCAGGGTACATAACTCGCCAGGCCATTCATTTTTGAAAAATTACCGATCAGCCATGAGCGCAAAGGAACTCCATGTTCATCATGATAATGCTGAAGAAATTCCATTTTCAGTTTGGCAACATCAACATTGGAAGGACATTCTCCCTTACAACCTTTGCAGGCCAGGCAGAGATCATACACTTCCTTGATTTCTTTATTGTCAAACCGGTTTTCCTTGGGAGAATTTGTCAGCATTTCCCGCAGAATATTGGCTCTTGCGCGCGTTGTATCTTTTTCATTCCGCGTAGCCATAAAACTTGGACACATCGTTCCGCCGCTCATTTCAGTTTTCCGGCAATCACCCGATCCGTTGCACTGTTCAGCATGCTGCAAAATGGTTTGATCCTTAAAACGGAAATAAGTTTTAAATTCAGGTACAATATGATCGGCCTCGTAACGCAAAAAGCTATCCATTGGAGGCGTATCGACGATTTTTCCCGGATTCAGAATATTATAAGGATCCCAGGTACGCTTGATTTCCTTGAACAATTCATAATTATGCTGACCGACCATCTGCGGAATAAATTCGCCGCGTAAACGTCCATCCCCATGTTCTCCCGAAAGTGAGCCCTTGAATTTTTTAACCAGCGTGGCAATTTCTTCCGCTATGGTTCTGAATTGCTGATGACCTTCTTTTGTCTTTAAATTGATAATCGGACGAAGATGTAATTCTCCCGAACCGGCATGTGCATAATGCACGGCTGACATGCCATGTTTTTTGAGTATGTCATTAAATTCAATAATATACTGAGGCTGATCGTAAACATCCACCGCAGTATCTTCAATCACCGCAACTGCTTTTTCGTCACCCGGAAGATTACTTAGTAAACCTAATCCGGCTTTTCTGAGTGTCCATATTTTTTTGGTGTCATCTCCAAACAAAAGCGGATAATGATAACCCATGCCGGCATTAATGAAATCTGCTCTTAAAGCTTCGGCTAATGATTCAACTTCCTCCTTGGTTTCTCTGGAAAGATCCACAACCAGGATAGCCGGATATTCACCTGCCTCCGTATTTTGGACAAAAAATGCATTTGCCTTTTGTTCCTTATTCGTAGCCGCACATTCCAGAACATAATTGTCAATGAGTTCAACGGCCTGCGGTTTATATTTTAATGCAAGAATTGTGGCTCTTAAAGCTTCGTCAATGGAAGTAAAATGAGCGCACAGTAATCCTTGTGTAGTTGGAGGAAGGGGAATGATGTTTAATTTGATTTCTGTCAGAAAACAAAGTGTACCTTCCGATCCCGCAATAAGTTTACACATATTAAAAGGAACCGGTTTTACGTCGTTTTCAGGGAACGGCGTAAAAAGTTCGGTTTCCAGAAGCATATCCAGCGCATAACCCGTATTCCGTCTTTCCACACTGCGTTTTGGAAATTCCTTTCTGATCTCTGCCTGGTTTGCCGGATTAGATAAAATTTCAAAAGTTTTAGAATAAATTTTATCTGCAAGAGAAAGTTTGCCGGTGCTATCTGATAGTTTATTTTTAAAATCAGCAGTACTTTCTGTGCCAAAGGTTACCTCGCTTCCATCGGCCAGAATTGCTTTTACTTCCAGTAAATGTTCTCTCGTACTTCCATATACTACGGAATTGGATCCGCAGGAATTATTTCCAACCATTCCGCCAATCATAGCACGGTTTGCCGTAGAAGTTTCCGGACCGAAATAAAGTCCGTATGGTTTTAAAGCCATATTCAGTTCATCGCGTATGACACCAGGCTCAACCCGGACATACTGTTCTTCTGCATTAATTTCCAAAATTCTGGTAAAATGCTTCGAAGTATCTACAATAATTCCGCTTCCCACAACCTGTCCCGCCAGCGAAGTACCCGCCGTTCTGGGAACAAGTGAAATTTTATGACTGGTTGCATAAGCGATCAGTTTTTTAATGTCGTCCAGTGTTTTGGGAATGGCAACGGCCAAAGGCATTTCCCGATAAGCAGATGCATCCGTTGCGTACAAAGTACGCATGGTATTGTCATCGTATAAATCACCTGTAAGCTGGGTGGCTAATAATTGTAGATCTGAATTTTCAACGGAAGAATGCGGTGCCATAAACTAAAAAGGTACTGAAAATAAACTCCTCCAAAGTTACGAACTAGCACTGATCTAATCATGAAATTTTTTTTGAAAGGTTTGCGGAAATATATAGGCGTAAAAGACTCCTTTTTTTAATAATAAGTTTGAATAGGAGTATTTAAAGTTCGTCCTTATTGATATTTTAAATTTTCAAATAAGTAATTCGTAATGTATTAATTAGTCGCTTGAAATGAAATTTCGATTAATAAAAAAATTCTATTGATGTTATATTTGTAATATCTCAACTATTTATATTAATTTAGATAACTATTTACATAATATTCCTATTAGTTCTGAAATTAGGTATATACGTGTGTTTTAAGTATACATTTAGCTATTTTAAGTAAAAGTGATATTTTGGTAAGTAGTGGATAGTGGCAGAAACAATTAATTAATTAACCTAACTATGATGAAATTTTCCTATTGTGGCCAGACGTTGTCTGGTCGTTTTAAAGCTCTTTACTCCAAAGGAAGGGCTCTTTCTCTTAAATGCTGCCAAATAAGTTTATTCTTAATGCTACTGGCAATTACCAGTGCCGCTTATGCGCAGGAGGTGCCTGTTACCGGAAAAGTGACGGACTTAAAGGGCGCCGGATTACCGGGCGTATCAATCACAGTAAAAGGAACTACAAAAGGTGCAAACTCTGATATGGACGGAAATTATACTATTTCCGCCGAAAAGAACGGAACACTGGTATTCAGTTTTATAGGTTTTACGTCGAAGGAAGTTGTCATTGGAAATCAATCTAAAATTGATGTATTGTTAAGTGACGATGTTAAAGCACTTGAAGAAGTGGTGGTGGTTGGATATGGTACTGCAAAAAGAAAAGACGTAACTGGATCTGTTCAATCAGTATCTTCCAAAGATTTTAATGCGGGTATTAACCCAAATCCACTTCAGGCTATTCAGGGCCGTGTTGCCGGTCTGACAATTACGCAACCCAATGGTGATCCAAATACAAGTCCTACGGTTCGTTTGAGAGGTTATACTTCTTTGGCTGGTGGCAGTGATCCTTTGTACGTGGTGGATGGTATCATCGGTGTTCCAATTGCTACAATTTCTCCAACGGATATTGAATCGATGGACGTGTTGAAAGATGCTTCGGCTTCTGCGATTTATGGTTCACGTGCTGCAAATGGTGTAATTATCATCACTACAAAACGTGGAAAGTCAGGTAAAGCGACTGTAACATTCAACAACTATGTTGGTGTAGATGTGATTTCAAATAACCTGAAATTGCTTGATGGGCCGGGTTACATTGCTGAGGTTACACGTATTAAAGGAGCAGCTTCATTGGCAGATTCACAACGTTTTCCAAAAGATGCGGCAGGAAACAACTATAATACAGACTGGTGGGATCAGATTTCGAGAAGAGGAGTTACCAACAGCCATGATTTAGCAATTTCCGGTGGGTCACCAACATTCTCTTATCGCGGATCGATCAACTATACAAACCGTAACGGTATTATCAAAAACACAGGTTTCGATCGTATGACAGGTAGGATTAACCTGGATCAGAAAGCTTTGGATAACCGTTTGAACATCCAGTACAGCCTTTCTTATACGAATACAAATTCCGATTTGACAGACAATGGTATTCTTGCCAACGCAACGCTTTTCCTTCCTACATTGCCGGTTAAAAATGCTGACGGAACAAACTATGAAATTCCAGGTGCATTCGATTTGAACAACCCGGTAGCGATGCAGCAAAATGAAATTTTCAAGCGTGAAAAAAATGTATTGGTTGGGGGTGTGAATATGAAATATGAATTGTTCAGCGGTTTCGTGGTTGGTGTCAATGGAGCCATCAAAAATGATCAGGAGGTAAACAGCCAATCGAGAGACAGATCTGTTAAAGCATTCCAGATTAATAACGGATTGGCTTCAAGAGCTCTTGCAACAATTAATGATAAACTTCTTGAGCTTACTGCTACGTATACAAAAGGCTTTGGTGATAAAGGAAGTAATTTTTCAGTACTGGGAGGTTATTCTTACCAGAATATTATCAATGATGGTTTTGGTGCAAACAATACACAGTTTGTTGCAACAGGTCTTGGGTATAACAACCTTGGTCTTGGAGCAGGATCGTTGATTTTACCAAGCACTTCTTATGTTAGTTCTTACAAAAACAAAACAACGCTCGCTTCCTTCTTTGGACGTGGTACTTTGAACGTAAACGAGAAATATAATCTTACTGGTACATTACGATATGATGGCAGTTCGAAATTTGGTGCGAACAACAAATGGGGTTTATTCCCGTCGGTTGCAGGGGGATGGACAATTTCTGATGAATCATTCTTTCCGAAATCAAATGCATTTAATTATTTAAAATTGCGTGCGAGCTGGGGTAAAACAGGGAACTCCGAAGGATTGGTGCCTTATCAGTCTTTGCAGCTTTATGGTCCTACAACATCTTATTATGACGGTAGTATCAATAACTTCCTTCCAGGTTATGCAATCACGCAAAACACAAACCCTAATTTGAAATGGGAAGTAGTTCAGCAGGTTAACCTTGGTTTGGATTTCCAGTTTGTAAAAGGTCGTTTTACGGGATCTATTGATGTGTTCAATAAGAAAACCGAAGACATGCTTTATAAATATTCAGTTCCTGCGGATGGGGTTAAATATTTTACAAACTTTATTTGGGCGAACGTTGGTTCGATGCGTAACAAAGGTATTGAGCTATCCTTCGGTGGAGCTGTAATTGAAAAAGACAACTTTAACTGGACAAGCCGGGTTGTTGGATCTTACATTAAAAACTCAATTATCAGTCTGAAAAGTAATGACTTCGATTCTGGTATCGTTCGTTTTAATGCATTTGGTGGCCGTGGTCTTTCGAACGTTTACGCTTCGATCCTGACCCCTGGTTTGCCTTTAGGTTCTTTCAATAACGTAGGTCATTTTGCTGGATTTGATGATAAGGGACAAATGTTACTTCAGGGAAAAGACGGTGGAGCTCCTGTAACTAACCCGGCTGACGCACAGGTTGGGTTTAAGGATAATCCACAGCCTTATATTACTGGTGCATGGGTAAACAGTTTCCGTTACCATAAATTTGACATGAGTTTCCAGGTGCGAGGTGTTTTTGGTAATAAAATCCTTAATAACTTACGTTCAAACCTTTCGATTCCAGGTTCAATTCTTGAAACGAACATGTTAAAAAGTGTAAGTGAATTACCTGCTAATTTCAGTACTAATGCTTTATCGAGCTACTGGTTAGAAAAAGGAACTTATGTTCGTCTTGATAACTGGCAAATAGGTTATAACCTGTCTTTAGATAGTAAATACCTGACTAACGCAAGGATTTATCTTGGTGGTAACAACTTGTTTATCATTACTAAATACAGAGGTGTGGATCCGGAATTGGAAGTAAAAGGAGATTTGAACAACAGTACTTCTGCGCCTAACAGTCTTGGTTTGGATGCAAGTGGTATTTATCCTAAAACACGTTCTTTCCAATTGGGTGTTAATCTGACGTTTTAAGTAATAAACTTTGAAAAATAATTGGTTTTGATACAGTTCATCTTATCAAGATTTTCTCTGACCAATAAATACACATTGAAATGAAAATTAACTTTAAGCATATTTTATTTGGCTCTGCACTATTACTTGCGGGTCAATCTTGTACCGACTTAACCGAAACAACATACGACGTAATTCCGACAGATCAGTTTGGTTCTACTGCTGCTCAGCAAGCAGCTTTACTTGGACCGCTCTACAGCTCTTTGGGAGATTATTTTGGACGTTACGCTGAACTAAATACAGTTACTGACGAACAGGTAATTCCAACCCGCGGAGGTGACTGGAAAGATGGTGATGCATGGAAACGTCTAAAAGAACATAACTGGACTCCGACCGGAGATGACGACAAGTTCAACGGTATGTGGACCTGGTGTTATAACAGTATCACTTCAATTAATCAGCAATTAGGTAACATCACTGAACCTGCAACATTGGCTGAGTTACGTGTGTTAAGAGCATACTATCACTACATTCTGTTGGATCATTTCAGAAACATTATCATTGCTGAAAAAGTAGGTGGAGAAGTTCAGACTCAAAAAACAGGTGCTGAAACAGCTGCCTGGATTGAAAAAGAGATTAAAGAATCTTACCCTAATCTTAGTGCAACCGCTGGTGGAGCGTACTATGGACGTGTTAACAAATATGTTGCAAATATGATCCTAGCAAAACTTTATCTGAATTCAGAAGTTTATACTGGTACAGCAAGATGGGCAGATGCGAAAGTTCAATGCGATACGGTTATTGCATCAGGGAAATATGTATTATCTGCGGACTTTTTCAGTAACTTTGCTACACAAAACCAGGCTTCTAAGGAAAATATCCTTGCAGTTCCTTATGATGCTTCGAAAAGAGGTGGTTTTAACATGAACATGAGAACTTTGCATTATTTAAGTCAATTGACTTATAATACACCACAAGCTCCTTGGAATGGATACTGTACTGCAACAGAGTTTTATAATTCGTTTGCTGAAACAGATGGCAGAAAGAAAATGTGGATCGTAGGACAGCAATATTCTTCTGATGGTAAGCTACTTACTGATGATGGCAAACCATTTATTTTCACACCTGAAATTCCAGCTTTTGAAATGCCGGCAGGCCCTGTTGCACGTTTGGCAGGAGCAAGAAGCCAGAAATATGAAATTCAAAGAAATGGTGCCTCCAGCGATCAGGATAACGATTTCGTCCTGTTCCGTCTTGGAGATACTTACCTGATGCGTGCAGAGGCAAATCTTCGGTTGGGAAACACAGCAGCTGCGATTGCAGATGTTAATATTGTAAGAGCCCGTGCCGATGCTACGCCGGTTACGAAACTTTCGTTAGATGATATGCTTGCAGAAAGAGGATGGGAAATGGCCTGGGAATATGTAAGACGCCAGGATTTGATTCGTTTCGGTCAGTTTAATAAAGCCTGGATGTTTAAACCGGCTTCACCGGCTTTCCGTAATATCTTCCCGATTCCATCCACCCAACTTTCATTAAATCCAAATTTGAAACAAAATCCAGGGTATTAATTTTTAGGTTTAATTGATATAAATCTTAAAGTAATTAAAACAGGAGTAAGCTTGTTAAGCTTACTCCTGTTTTAATTTAAATTTGTGGTACATTATGTACTGTAATAATGAATATAGGATATCGGCTAATGATCAAATATTTTTATAGACAACTAATCTGGGTTTTTAGTATTTTCATATTTTTTGGTTGTTCTAAAAAAGAAGATAAAGAAAATCACCTATTTCAGGAAATGACAGCTGAAGAGACGGGCATTTCTTTTGAAAACACAATTACCAATACCGACGAATTCAACATCTTTAATTACCGCAATTTTTATAATGGCGGTGGAGTGGCTATTGGTGATATTAATAATGATAACCTGCCCGATATTTACCTGATTGCTAATCAGGGAACAAATAAGCTTTTTCTAAATAAAGGAAATTTCAAGTTTGAAGATATAACCGATAAGGCCGGCGTCGCCGGAACAAAATCATGGAGTACAGGTGCTACTTTCGCCGATGTCAATGGAGATGGTTTGCTGGATTTATACGTCTGTAATGCAGGTAAATCCAAAGAGCGGGCAAACGAATTATTTATCAACAAAGGAAACGGAACATTTGTTGAAAAGGCAAAAGAATATGGCCTGAACGATCAGGGATATTCTACACACGCAGCATTTTTTGATTTCGACAGGGATGGAGACCTGGACATGTTTTTGCTAAATAATAGTTTTACGCCGGTTGGCCGACTGGGCTATGCCAATTTACGTAGTCAGCGGGATAAAGAAGGCGGGCACAAATTATTCAGAAACGATGGAGCACGCTTTACAGATATTAGTGAAGCTGCCGGTATTTATGGCAGTTTGATCGGATTTGGTCTTGGTATTACAATCGGCGATGTTAATAATGACAACTGGCTGGATATGTATATTTCCAACGATTTTTATGAACATGATTATTTATACATCAACAACCATGACGGGACTTTTACTGAATCCATTAAATCCGCTATGCAACACACAAGCTTGTCCTCAATGGGGGCGGATATTGCGGATATTAATAATGACGGGAAACTGGATATTTATGTAACGGACATGTTACCGGCAACAGATCGAAGACTTAAACTAACTTCAACTTTTGAAGGCTACGACTTACAGGAACTGAAAGTTTCAAGGGACTTTCACTACCAGTACATGCAAAATACGTTGCAATTAAATCAGTCGGGAGCTCCGGATGGAAAAATCTGGTTTAGTGAAATTGCACGTTTTACCGGTACACACGCCACAGACTGGAGTTGGGGAGCACTTATTTTTGATATGGATTCTGACGGCGAAAAGGATATTTTCGTTGCCAATTCTATCAATAAAGATTTAACAAATCAGGATTTTGTTTCTTTTTTGGCAGATCCTTCCAATATCGCAGAAGTAAGCCGGACCAGGACATTTGATTACAAAATGTTCCTTGATAAAATGCCTTCGGAACCGCTGGCTAATTACGCTTTCAAAAATAATGGCAATTTATCTTTTGCCAATAAGGCAGCTGAGTGGGGACTCGCTACACCTTCGTTTTCAAACGGCTCAGCTTATGGAGATTTGGATAACGACGGGGATCTTGATTTGGTTGTAAATAATGTAAACAGTCAGCTGTTTATGTACAAAAATAAATCCAATGAGCGGAAAGATTTTCATTATATCAAATTCAAACTAAAAGGCGAGCAGGGAAATCTTGATGCAATTGGTGCCAAAGTTTATGTGCATCAAAAAACAAGAACGCAGATGCTTCAGCAAATGCCGAATAGGGGATTTGAATCTTCTGTTGATTTGCGGCTTGTTTTCGGTCTCGGTAAAAATTCGAAAATTGATTCAGTAACGGTACTTTGGCCGAATGACAAAGAGTACGTGATTAAAAATATCACTGCTGATTCCATGTATGTCCTTAGCCAGAAAGATGCACAAATACCATGGAAAGCGGAAAGTGAAAAGGGGAAAGCGAAATTTAGTGAAATAACTGCGGGCGGAATAGATTTTACTCATAAGGAAGCAGACTATGTTGATTACAACCAAAATCCATTGATCAAACAAATGTATTCCCGTTTTGGCCCAGCGTTAGCAGTAGGTGATGTTAATAAAGACGGATTGGATGACGTATACATAGGGGGTGCAATTGGCCAAGGCGGAAAACTTTTCATTCAGAAAAAGGACGGGAACTTTACGGAACAAACACCCAAAATATTTGCAGAGGAAACAGAACTGGAAGCCTCGGATGCAGTTTTTTTCGATGCTGATAATGACAAAGATCTGGATTTACTGGTTGTTTCCGGTAGCAATGAGTTTAAGGACGACGATGTGATATTATTGCCGAAATTATATTTGAATGACGGAAAGGGCGGTTTTACCAAAAGTACAGGATTGCCTTCTCTCAAAATTAACGCTTCCTGTATTGCTATCGGGGATTATGATATGGACGGTGATAACGATGTTTTTATCGGATCAAGGTTGAAATCCGGTCAGTATGGAATTGATCCGGCAAGTTATTTGCTTACTAATGACGGAACCGGAATTTTCAAGAATTACACGAAAAGATATATTCCTCAGATTGACAAATTAGGAATGGTTACCGACGCTACCTGGGCGGATCTGGATGGAGATTCTTACCCGGAATTAATTGTTGTTGGCGACTGGATGCCGGTTATGATCTTTAAAAATCAACGTAATAAATTGGAACTTCAATCACCGGATATCTTTAAAAATGCCAAAAACGAAATTGAAAAAACCAATGGCTGGTGGAATACGGTTGACGTTTCTGATATTGATAATGACGGAGATTTGGATATTATTGCCGGAAATCTCGGACTGAATTCCCGTTTGAAAGCAAGTCAGAAAATACCAGTGGAAATGTATGTCAAAGATTTTGATCATAATGGTGTGGTGAAACAAATTATTACTTGTCCGGATGAAAGCGGTACTTCTTATCCGATGGTCATGAAACCAGATTTGCTTCGTGCTATGCCTTCGCTGAAAAAGAAATTTGTGAAATACGAACAGTACGCGGGCAAAACGATTGATGAAGTAATTGATAAAAAAGATCTTGAAGATGCGGTCGTGAAAAAAGTGTTTACCGCTGAATCTGCTATTTTGCGAAATGATGGGAAAGGCAGCAAATTCACTTTTATTCCTTTACCAACACAAGCACAATTTTCTCCAATTAACAGCATCATTTCTACGGACTACGATCATGATGGCCATGTGGATTTAATAGTTTCAGGAAATTATTATGATGTGCTGCCGGAAATCGGAAGATATGATGCTATGAAAGGTCTTATACTTCGTGGTACAAAAAATGGTTTTGAAGTAAAATCGCCTTCTGAATCCGGGTTCTGGGCTGAGGACCAGGTGAGAACGATGAAACAGTTAAAACAGGGGCAAATTGTTTTAGGAAAAAATAATAGTAAAGTGCAGGTTTTTAAACCTGTTGTTAAAAAATAAATTGCGCTTAAACAGTATCAGCACTTACTGATATTGAAATAATAAGTATAAGGAATTAGTTTTTGAAGTAAAATGAAGAATTTAAATCTGGTTGTAATTCTGATAGCAATGCTTGTATTTCAGGCTTGTAAATCAGAAAATAAAAGCAAAGAAAATGCATTATTTGAAATTAAAGATTCAACCGTAACAGGTGTTAATTTTATCAATAAGGTAGTTGATACCGAAAAGGTTAATTTGATGGACTATCTCTATTTTTATAATGGGGGTGGTGTTTCTACGGGTGATATTAATAACGATGGATTGGCAGACGTATATTTTGTTTCGAATCAGGGAAAGAACAAATTATATCTGAACAAAGGCAATTTCAAGTTTGAAGATATCACAGAAAAGGCAGGAGTTGCAGGTTTTTCAGACTGGCAGACGGGTGTTACCATGGCGGATATTAATGGTGATGGTTTACTGGATATTTATGTTTCTGCGGTAGGTAACTTTCGTGGAATGGAAGGCGCAAATGAGCTTTACATCAATAACGGAAATTTGACCTTTACCGAAAAAGCAGCGGATTACGGCCTCGACTTTACAGGTTTTTCCACGCAGGCTGTTTTCTTTGATTATGACAAAGACGGAGATCTTGATTGTTATTTATTGAATCACGCAGTCCATACTTCCAGAAGTTATGACCGCGTTAGCACCCGCCATTTGCGAAACAACGAAGCAGGTGATTATTTGTATGAAAGCCAGATAAGTGATCAAAAAGCAGATCCGAAAAAGCCGGTTAAATTTAAGGACGTTAGTGCCAAAGCTGGTATTTATGGTGCGGCAATGGGTTATGGTTTAGGCATTGCAGTTGCGGATTTAAATAATGACGGCTGGGATGATATTTATGTTTCCAATGATTTTCATGAAGATGATTATTGCTACATGAACAACGGAAATGGCACATTTACCAATAAAAGCAGTGAAATGCTTCGGTATACAAGTCGCTATTCCATGGGAAATGACATTGCCGATGTGAATAATGACGGCTTCCCGGATATTATGACACTGGATATGTATCCGGAAGATGAAACGATTGAGAAATCATCGATTGGTGAAGATCCGCTAGATATTTATTTGTATAAACTTTCCTTCGGTTACATGCCTCAGTTGAGTCGTAACTGTTTACAGATCAATATGTCAGGAAAAGGTTTTATGGAAATTGGTGCAATGGCGGGTGTTGCGGCTACGGATTGGAGCTGGTCGCCATTGCTGGCAGATTATGACAATGACGGGATTAAGGATTTATTTATTAGCAACGGTATTGCGCATCGTCCTAACAATCTGGATTATGCAAAATATGCCGCCGACGATTCTTTAAGATATGCGACTGAAACGTCGATGGAACTGGATAAAAAAGCTTTGACGCTAATGCCGGAAGGTAAGGCTCATAACTATCTTTTCAAAGGAACGAAGGATTTAAAATTTCAGAATAAATCGCTTGACTGGGGATTTGAAACGCCAAATATTTCGAATGGAGCGGCCTATGCAGATTTGGATAACGATGGTGATCTGGATCTGGTAACCAATAATTTAAATGAACCATCGGTATTTTACCAAAACCAGGCAAACAGGCAGCCGGAATCTGGTTATTTACGTGTCAAACTGGAAGGATATCCTGGTAATACTTTTGCCATCGGTGCCAAAATTGTGGTCAAAACAAAGTCTGGCCTGCAAATGCAGCAACTGTCCAGTACAAGGGGATTTGAATCATCCAGTGAGCCATTGATTCACTTTGGTACGGCTAAGGAAAAAGTGCTTGATAGTCTTATTGTTGTTTGGCCAAATCAGAAAGTACAGGTTCTTACTCAGGTAAAAACCAATCAGCTGGTCAAAATAAAATATGACGGATCAGGGAAATTGGCTGAACCGATTGGTCCATGGATCGTGAAAAAACCGGATCAAAAGTTATTTGAAGATGTTACCGCGAAATTCAAAATTCCTTATAAACATGAAGAAAATCGTTATTTTGATTTCTACCGGGAAAGTCTGATGCCGTTCCTGATTTCTTCCGAAGGTCCAAAAATTGCCGTCGCGGACGTGAATGGAGATGGTTTTGAAGATTTTTATGTAGGCGGGGCCAAATGGCAGATTGGCTCCCTTTATCTGCAAAAACCGGATGGTAAGTTTCAATTAAGTCCGCAAGCGGATTTTAGGGCAGATTCTACTTTTGAAGATATTGAAGCCGTATTTTTTGATGCAAATAGAGATGGTTTTAACGATCTCTATGTCGTGTCAGGAGGAAATGAATTTTATGATAAAATGCCCCAGCAATTTGACCGGCTTTATTTCAACGACGGGAAAGGGAATTTCAAAAGAGATGCAAACGCTCTTCCGCCGATGTTTGATAATAAAAGCTGTGTAAAACCTTTTGATCTTGATGGGGACGGGGATCTCGACTTATTTGTAGGTGGACGCGTTGTAGGTTTTCAATATGGAATATCGCCAAATTCCTATATTTTGGTTAATGATGGGAAAGGTTATTTTTCTGATAAAACCGATCAATTGGCACCGGGACTTAAGAAAATAGGAATGGTTACCGATGTAGTATGGGCCGATTTGGACGGAGACAAACAAAAGGATTTGGTCGTTGTTGGTGACTGGATGCCAGTTACCGTTTTCTTAAATAAAAAAGGAACTTTAAAATCAGATAAATCCAGTAAATATACAGCACCTCCCGGTTTTTGGCAATGTGTAAGCGCAGCCGATTTTGATAGTGATGGAGATATGGACCTGGTTGTAGGAAATCTTGGAAGCAATAATAAATTCCAAAAACGCCCTGATTCTCAGTTGAAAATGTGGGTAAAAGATTTTGATAATAACCTGGGGCTTGAACAAATTTTGGCTTATAGTGTAGGAGATTCTTGGTATCCGGTTGCTTTTAAAGATGAACTGGGAAAACGGATTCCATCGATTATCAACAAGAGGTTTACTGATTACAAATCGTTTGCCGGAAAAACGATCGATGAGATTTTTAAACCCGAAGAATTAAAAGATGCCAAACTTTTAAGGGTTGATAAATTTGAATCGGTTTATCTTGAAAATAAGGATGGAGGATTTGCAATGCATGATCTGCCGTGGGAAGCTCAGGTTTCAAAATTATTCACTTTTGCAATTTCTGATGTGAATGGTGATGGAAGACCGGATATTTTGGGTGGCGGAAATTATTGGGGCGTAAGTACTTATCAGGGGCGATATGATTCGAGTTATGGTTTGGTTTTGATCAATAAAGGAAAGGGGAGTTTCGAGTCAGTTTCTGCTGTTGAAACCGGTTTTAGGCTGGATGGTGAAATCAGAGATATTAAATCTTTAAAAACAAAAAACGGGCCGATGTGGCTTGTTGCCAGAAATAATTTGCCTTTGACGATGATTAAGCCAGTCTCGTTGAAATCGGGGAAATAAACGGATGATTGGATCTGTCTGTTTTATCATGGACAGAAAATAAAGCAATAAAATTCATTGGTTAATCTTGAATTGAGTTCCGCTTATGCAGTTTTGCGCCCATCAGATACGGAATTTTTTATTACACGGACAAAGGGTGTTCGTGCTGATAAATGTTTTGTGGCTGGCGGGTTGTAAGGAAACTTTCGCCCCCATTGGTGAAAGCCAGGAAGTAATTGTGCCGTTTTCAATTGTCTCTGTTTTTCAAAATGCAGGGTCATCTGCCGGGAGTATTCAGTTAAAACTTCCGAAAAATTTTACCGAGGATTTTAAAATAATTCTAACATCCAAAACAGGGACTTCAATTGCGCTGAATGCTGGAACTATCGAGGTTATTGCCAATTTTAATCTAAGAAATTATACCGTTAGTCAGCTCAATACCGGGGAAGATTATACATTAACGCTCAATTATAAAGACGAACAAAAAAACACTATTACAACCAGCCGTCATTTTATAGCCAAGCAAACTTCGACATGGAAAATGCTGGCTCATGCACCTATCAATTCCGGGGATTATACTGGAGCTGCATTACTTTCTCCATTGTTTAATTCTCAAATCGCAATTTATCGCTATCAGAATGATATCAAATGGGACGTATTAAAATATGATGGAAAATGGTTGAGTTCTGAAAGCAGCTTACCACTTCCAAGACATAATGCAGTAGCTTTTCCGTTAGGGCAAGAAGGTGGCCGGGAACTTGTGTTTGTGGGCTTTGGCTATCTCACGGACGAAAATTTGCCAGATAAAAGGGCATATCTGAATGATTTCTGGTGGGTTCCAAGTATTAGTTACGTTGGTCAATCTGCCGGAGTGGTTTTTCCTACATTTTCTGGTGTCGACAGGCGCGTTAAATTCTTTTTGACTTTTGATAATGTATTCATGTTGAAAGAAGATTTTACCGGTGCTATGGAATCCATGGATGTTACCTGGGATAGGAAAGATCGTCAGCCGTTACCGGAACAAACCGGAAAATTGGCAACTTTTACAATCAGTGGAATCGGGTATGTGATAAATCAGATATCCGGCCAGTCGCCACATGTGTATTCGTATGACCCTGCTATGGACAAATGGGAAAGAAAAGCGGATTTTCCAGGGATTGCACGGGTGGAAGGAAGTGGTTTTTCTGCAAATGGAAAAGGTTATTTTGGTTTAGGGATTGATAAAGATGGCAATGGGTTACGGGATTTATGGGCTTACGATCCCTCAAAAAATAGTTGGACATATCATTCTGATTATCCCGGACAAGGCAACCGCTATCTGATTGCACTTTCTGATAAAACAAAAGCATATCTCGGCTGGGGTTATGAAACCCGGGCGACGGAAGGATCTGTTGTTAAACAACAGATAGGATGTACTGATTTCTGGGAATTTAATCCATAAATAAATGGCGAAAGCGGTTCTACTTTTATTTCTCGTTTTCTTATGCTTTTCCTGTGTGGACGAGGTGCAGCTGCCGGCCAGATCTGTCGAATCCCGCCTGGTTGTGGAAGGATTGATAACCAACGAAACGCCGCCTTACACAGTAAAGCTTTCTTATACAGGACAATACAATTCGCTGATTTACGGTCAAAATGAAATTCCGGTCGACGGAGCTGTGGTCAGTATCACTGAGATTGGAGGACGAACTGTCGTTCTTGACCAGGATGCGTTGGCACCATTATTTTTCTGGATGCGGGATTCTACTTTTCAGGGAAAACTGGGGAAAAGCTATCAGCTTCGTGTGCAGCTTGTTGATGGGAAAAGTTACATTTCCGAGCCGGATGTTTTAAATGATGTTGCTGCAATAGATAAAATTTACGCCGAATATCGTAGTCGGGCAGAAGGAGATGTCTACAATCCGGATTATTACGATGTTTTACTGGACACCAAAGATCCCGCTGCTACCGGGAATTATTATCGATGGTCAGGTTACGGTTATATTCCAAGAATTTCGACCGGCGAGCCCGTTGGTATGAGTGTCTGCTGCAAATGGTGCTGGATTCCATCCTATGGATCTGTCACAGACGTTTTATCTGATGCTTTGGTTAATGGAAATACCATTAGCCGCAGACTCGTTTTTTCTTCCCCGATTTATTATGTTGGCCGGCATTATATTGAAATCAGCCAATATTCTCTAACCAAATCTGCCTACCAGTTTTGGGTGAAATTTGAAGAACAACGAAAAAGAAACGGATCTCTATTTGACCCCTTGCCAGCGTCCATTGAAGGAAATGTGCATCGCGAAGATGATCCTAACATTCTGGCACTTGGATATTTTGGTTCTTCTGCAATTAGCAAACGAAGACTGGTAATTCCGGGTGATACTTTAAATCTTGCCCGGCTGGAAATCAAATATGATGATGTTTTTATCAAAGAAGGCAATTGCCAACGGGTTTATAGTCAGGGGCAACTTTCACCACCGAGCTGGTAATGGAAAAGTTTCTTTCAACATATTGGTTTCAGGTAAGATTGGGAATATTTCTGGTCTGTCTGCTATTACTATCGATATCAGGATTTAGTCAGGGGAACTGGATTTTAAAAGGCAGAATTCTGGACAATTCCAGCGGCAAAGGAATTCCAAATGTTTCGGTTTTTTCAAGAATATCAAAATCAGCAACGATTACAGATAGTTTAGGGAATTTCAATTTAACCTTAAAAGCAGGCGAACAGTTGGTCACTTTTTCTTCTGTCGGCTATTTTTCCAAAAATCAAAACATCACCTACAAAGAAATTTTATCGGGATTTGAATTAAAACTTTTGCCTGAAATCCGGCAATTGCAGGAATTAACTGTAAAAGAAAAAGCACCAGACGATAATGTACAATCCAGCCAAATGAGCGTTACCAAACTGGATATGAAAAACCTCCGAAATATTCCGGTGGTTTTTGGTGAAGTGGACGTTATCAAAGCCTTGACTTTACAGCCAGGGGTCAGTACTGTCGGCGAAGGAACTTCTGGTTTTAATGTACGCGGCGGGAGAACAGATCAGAACCTGGTTTTGCTGGATGGTGCGCCGCTTTTCAATACTTCTCATTTACTAGGTTTTTTAAGTAATGTCAATGCCGACGCAATTCGGGATGTTACATTGTATAAAGGTGATATTCCGGCTTCTTATGGCGGTCGGCTTTCATCTTTATTAGCAATTAATACACGTTCGGGAAATAAAGAACGAATCAATCTGACAACCGGTGTTGGACTAATGACAGCCAGTTTGATGGCTGACGGACCGATTTCCAAAAACAAAAAGCTTACATTTTTGGCAGGTGGAAGAATTGCTTATCCTAATTTTTTAATCAAACGTTTTCCGGCTCCAACCAATGAAAATAGGGCATTTTTCTTTGATGTAAATGGCCGGATTTCGTATGAATTTTCTCCAAACAGTATCGTTTCCGCTACTGCTTATCATAGCAAAGATTCATTCAAATTTCCGGGGGATACAACGTATGGCTGGCAATCAACCACAGGTACGATTAATTGGAATAAACTTTTAACAAGCGCACTTTCTTTCCAGATTGGTGCCAATATGAGCCGGTACAAATTTGTGCTTAAAGGTATTGCGCCAACGAATGAATACAAATTTCAATCGGGGATTAACCAATATGATGGTCATATAAAAGTATTATGGTCTCCCTCTCCAACTCATAAAATTGAAACAGGTTTGATTGTAACCCGGTATGGACTTTCGCCTGGAAACCTTGCTCCGGTTTCAGAATCAAACATTACAAGGATTAATCTGGAAAAAGAGCAAGCGATTGAGGAGGCAGTTTATTTGTCGGATGAATGGAATCCTGTTCGCTGGTTGTCTATAAATGCCGGGATCCGGTATGTGAATTTTAACAATGTCGGAGCTGGAACTGTTTTTCAATATGATACCAATATACCTCGAAGCGCAGAATCGATCACGGATACTCTTTCATATGGAAAAGGAAAAAAAATTGCGGGTTTCGGTGGATTTGAACCAAGGTTATCTCTTCGGATTAATACAGGAAAGACGAGTTCGTTTAAAGTCAGTTATACCAAAACGCGCCAGTACATTCATTTAATTTCTAACACAACAGCGATTTCTCCGGTTGATTTCTGGAAGCTGGCAGACAATTTTGTTCCGCCACAGGTTTCAACACAAATCGCTGCGGGTTATTTCAGGAATTTTCATGATAATATGTTTGAAACATCGGTTGAAGTGTATAGTAAAAAACTTCAAAATTTAGTCGAATACAAAAACGGAGCGACCTTACTTTTAAATGAAACCCTTGAAGCAGATCTTCTGTCGGCTCGTGGAAAAGCTTATGGTATAGAATTCAGCGTTCAGAAAACAAAAGGAATTGTAACCGGGTTAGTTTCTTATACATATAGCCGCACATTTGCTAAAGTTAATTCAAATTTCCCAAGCGACCAGATTAATAAAGGTGCATGGTTTCCGTCTACCGTTGACCGGCCAAATAATATCTCTGTTTCAGCGCAATGGAAATGGACTAAGGGCTGGACGTTTGGGACAAATTTCGTTTATATCACAGGTCGTCCGCTCACTTTTCCTGACGGTACTTACCATTTAAATGATGTTGTTGTCCAGGATTATTCTTTGAGAAATAAAGACCGAATTCCGGATTACCACCGGATGGATATTTCTTTTACAAAAGATACCCGCAAGAAAATTGACCAGAAACGCTACACACTTTGGTCTTTCTCTTTTTATAACATTTACGCAAGAAAAAATCCGTATTCAGTTTATTTTAAACAAAGTGGAACAAGACTGGTTAGTTATCAATTATCCGTTTTCGGGACGATTATTCCTTCAATTAACTGGAAGTATTATTTCTAAAATAGTTATCAATGTATATATAATTATTAATATTTTATTTATAATTAATAATTGTTAATTTGAGGTTACAATTACTTCAACCTTATTAATAAAACTTACTGTCATGAAAGCATCTGTATTCGTGTTCATCGTGTTTTTAACTATTACTTTGGGATCTTGTAAAGAAAAAGAAGATGCAGGACCGGACTTAACATCACAACTGGTAGGCGTTCGTAATACAGATTACCTGATACTTAATCAGGATGATAGGTCAATAATTGCTCAGGCCAAGTTAAATGCAGCCAATAGTATTATAAAATTTTCGAAGAAAGATAATAATACTTTACATGTTCAAATAACACTCCATGATTCTAAGGTTGAGGTTCAGGAAAGTTTTGAAGCCGTTGTAACTGAAGACAAAGATAAGTCCGATCATTTTGGAAGGACCGGGTTGCTTAATAATTATCGACTTGTCTATAAAAATGCAAAAGGTCAGGAATATAATACCGGAATAAGCCTATACAAAAGCGGTAACGTTATTGGTGGGTTATCTTATGCAGTTGATAAAAAAGATCTGATGATGAGTTTTGGATATTAAAATTCATTTTACTTCTATTCTGTCATTATTGTGATAATTTCAGAATAGAAGTAAATAATTTTTACATACTCTCCGTTTTTCCCCCATCCACAGGCAAATTCACCCCACTAATACTTCCCGCGGCCGGACTGCACAAAAAAGCCACAGCAGCTCCAACTTCCGAAGCTTCGCTAAATCTTCTGATCGGGATTTGAGATTCCATTTGATCGGAAATTTCCTGAACTGATTTTCCCTGAGATTCGCTTCGCATACCCACAACCGCATTCAATCTAGCCGTTTTTGTAAAACCTGGCAACACATTATTGGAAGTGATTCCAAACGGCCCAAGTTCAAGTGACATCGTTTTTGACCAGCTGGATACTGCTCCGCGAATTGTATTTGAAACGCCCAGTCCAACAATCGGCTGTTTGACAGAGGTACTGATAATATTTACGATTCTTCCAAAACCAGCCTTTTTCATACTTGGAACAATAGCCTGCGCCAATATCTGATAATTCACAACATGCATCTGAAATGTTTTGATAAACTGATCGGTTTCTGCATCGATGATCGGTCCGCCAGCAGGGCCGCCTGTGTTATTGATAAGAATATGAACGTCAGGGCAAAGTCTTAAATATTCCTCAATCGCATGTTTTACATTTTCATTATCGGAAAAATCGGCCACTATATAACGGTGCAGTTGATTTAAAGAAGTATCCAAAGTTTCAACAGCTTCTCTAAGCGATTCTTCATTTCTGGCCATAAGCGTCACATTTGCGCCCATCAATGCCAGTTCAACCGCTGATGCATAGCCAATTCCCTGCGTGCTGCCACAAACAATGGCCGTTTTTCCTGTTAAGTCAAGATTCATATTTTTTTAATTGTTAATTATTAATGGTGAATTGTTAATGTAAGAGGAGTGGGAGAGATGGTTAATTTAGTTAAAATATTATTTTTTTATGCATGATTATATTTTTTGTGATTATGCTCATCGCATTAACAATTAACCCTTAACAATTAACAATTAACAATTACCTTTGCGTTTTGTTTTTCGATTGCCCAAGTCTTGTAATGTTTACCGTCAAATATTGACCAATGTCTAAAAAAATCCAATCCGCTCTTATCTCTGTATATTATAAGGACGGTCTTGAACCGCTTGTTCGCGTTTTACATGAAAATGGTGTAAAACTTTATTCCACAGGTGGAACGCAAACTTTCATTGAAAACCTGAATATTCCGGTTACCGCAGCCGAAGAGCTTACCGGTTATCCATCTATTTTTGGTGGAAGAGTAAAAACTTTGCACCCGGCTATTATGGGCGGAATTTTGTATCGTCGCGATGATGAGGGAGATGTAGCGCAGGCGGCTCAATATAATATTCCTGCAATCGATATGGTTGTGGTGGATTTGTATCCTTTTGAGGAAACCGTTGCTTCGGGTGCCCGAGAGGAGGATATTATTGAAAAAATTGATATTGGAGGTATTTCTCTGATTCGTGCTACGGCGAAAAATTACAAGGATACGCTGATTGTTTCTTCCCGTAATCAATATCAAAGTGTTGTAACGCTGTTAACTGAAAAGTCTGCAAGTACGGATCTTGAAGATCGTCGCTGGTATGCAGGAGAGGCTTTTGGTGTTTCTTCACACTACGATGGCGCGATTAACAATTATTTCCTTTCAAAAGATTCAAGTGCTGATGATGCGCTGTTTAACTTTACAAAATTGCCGTCACAAACACTTCGCTACGGGGAAAATCCTCATCAAAATGCAGCGTTCCACGGTGATCTTGACAAAATGTTTGACAAGCTTCACGGCAAAGATTTGTCATATAACAATCTGGTAGATGTTGATGCATGTATCGGTCTGATCGATGAATTCGCTGGTGCTGATCCAACATTTGCGATCATAAAACATACCAATGCTTGCGGTGTTGCTACCGCTGGTACTGCAAAAGAAGCTTATTTGAACGCTTTGGCTTGTGATCCGGATTCTGCTTTTGGCGGCGTTGTGATTACAAATGTTAAGGTTGATCTGGCTACGGCAGAAGAATTGAACAAACTTTTCATGGAAATTCTGATTGCTCCTGACTTCGAAGAAGATGCATTAGCATTGTTGAAATCTAAGAAAAATAGAAATTTATTGAAACGTAAATCTGTGGATCTTCCGGGAATTATGTTCAAAACAATATTAAATGGTGTATTGGTACAAGATAAAGATCTTGCGACCGAAACAGCGGAACAAATGACAACGGTAACTGAAAAAGCGCCAACTGCTAATGAGCTGGTTGCTTTGGAATTTGCTTTGAAGGTTTGTAAACATACAAAATCAAATACGATCGTTCTTGCCAAAGAAAACCAGCTTTTCGCCAGCGGAACAGGACAAACTTCACGTATTGATGCGCTTCGTCAGGCTATTGAAAAAGCGAAACATTTTGGCTTTGATCTGCAAGGAGCGGTAATGGCTTCCGATGCATTTTTCCCATTCCCGGATTGTGTTGAAATTGCGACGCAGGCTGGAATTACGGCGGTTGTACAACCGGGTGGATCTATCCGTGACAAAGATTCTATTGCTTATTGTAACGCAAATGGTGTTGCGATGGTTACTACCGGAATTCGTCATTTCAAACATTAATTTCAATTTTAAGCACGGCGTTTCGTTCTTTTTGAAACGTCGTGTTTAAAATCAATTGTATTAAAGATTGCCTCATTGAAAACCAACTCATTATCTGAATCCCGTCTTGCCGCTCTTGGCAAATTTCTTCTGATCGGGTTGGTTTTAGTTATTCCGGGTTATTTTTTCCTTTATCCTCAGGTTCTTCAATGTCAGATTATTGGTCTTTCAAATTTTGAAAAGGTTAACGATTATATTTATTCCAGTCCTTCCCTTGAACAAAATCGGCGCAAGAATATACTTGGCGTGATCCAAAAAGCAGAAATGCGGATTGATTCATTTTGGCTGGGAAAACAAGCGAAACCTAAATTGATTATTTGCGAAACTCCGCAGGAATATCAAAAATATTGTCAGAGTACGGAAGGAGCGGGATGCAGTTTAGGTACGCCCTGGGGACAATCCTATGTGATTTTAAATGCACAGGGTTTAAATGTGGATGTAATAAGTCACGAAATGTCTCATGTGGAATTGCTGGGTCGTTTGGGCTGGTGGAAAACGACTATGGATATTCCGCAGTGGTTTAATGAAGGAACGGCGCTCATGCTGGACAGACGTTTTGTAAATAATCCTGATTCGTTCGGCCGGTATTTTGATTATATGGATGAATGGCTTTATCAAACCGGCGGCGGACAAAATATTCTTGAACTTAAAAGCATCGCTTCCGTTAAAGGGTTTTTTAACGGTGGTCCAAAAGAAGTGATGCTTGCGTATATGAGTTCCGGGCTTGAAATATCTTACTGGCTGGCTTATTGCGGACAAACAGGTTTGGTAAAACTGGTTTCTGACATGAAAAGCGGTAAATCCTTCGCAGAAAGTTATCGTGATCAGGAAAATAAAGCAAAGCAAAAGGACAAGTTGAAACTCCCTGATAATCCACTCCGTTTGCCGGATTCCGTTAAAATGGATGAGTAAAGCGGCCTCTTATTTTATTTGTTTATCTGTTTTTAGACATCAATAATAAATAAAGGCTGACAATAGTAAGGAACATGCTTTTTTTACTTGCACTATTTTTCGAAAATAGTGTACCTTTCGGATTGAACAGAAAATCGCTTATCCATTCATCTAATATTGTATATTTGAAATGCAACAGTTACAAACCCTGGATTACATAGTATTCTTCTTTTACTTTATTCTGGTATCGGGTTACGGGTATTGGATTTACCAACGAAAAAAATCAACTACTGAATCTACACAAGACTTTTTCCTGGCAGAAGGATCGCTTACCTGGTGGGCAATTGGTGCATCTCTGATCGCGTCTAATATTTCCGCAGAACAATTTATCGGGATGTCCGGTAACGGATTTTCCATGGGTTTGGGGATTTCAACCTATGAATGGATGGCAGCCGCTACGCTTATTATCGTCGCGGTTTTCTTTATGCCGATCTATTTGAAGAACAAAATTTATACTATGCCTCAGTTTTTAAGTCAGCGATATAATCCAACTGTGAGTTTGATTATGGCGGTTTTCTGGCTGGCTTTGTATATTCTGGTGAATCTTACTTCTATTCTTTACTTAGGTGCGCTGGCAGTTTCCGGTATTTCGGGATTGGACTTCACTTTCTGTATGATCGCTCTGGCAGTTTTCGCCATTATCATTACAATCGGCGGGATGAAGGTTATCGGTTTTACCGACGTTATTCAGGTTTTCTTTTTGATCATCGGTGGTTTGGCAACAACTTATCTGGCTATTAATCTGGTTTCAGGTGAAAATGGTATTGATGGTTTAATTAGCGGAATGAAAATGATGCGTGAAAATCATGACGACCACTTCCACATGATCTTCCGTAAAAGCAGTCCTTTCTATATGCAGCTACCCGGCCTTGCGGTTTTATTGGGTGGTATGTGGATCGTGAATTTGAACTACTGGGGATGTAATCAATATATTACACAGCGTGCATTAGGGGCAGATTTGAAAACGGCGCGTAATGGTATTTTGTTTGCAGCAGGTCTTAAACTTTTGATGCCAGTAATCGTTGTTTTACCTGGTATCGCTGCTTATGCACTTTATAGCAAAGGTCTTTTCCAGGCTGAAATGTTAGGGGCAGACGGAACAATTAATCCGGATAAAGCGTATCCTGTACTCTTAAATCTATTGCCTGCTGGTTTGAAAGGTCTTTCCTTTGCTGCTTTAACAGCGGCGGTTGTTGCTTCACTGGCTGGAAAAGCAAACAGTATTTCCACGATTTTTACGCTGGATATTTTCAGAAATTATATCGGTAAAAATGCTGACGAAAAGAGATTAGTTTGGGTTGGACGCTGGGTTGTAGTAGTTGCGATGATTCTTGCGATCGTTGTATCTCCTTACATGGGTATTGATAAAAAAGGTGGTTTCCAGTTTATTCAGGAAATGACCGGTCTTCTTTCGCCGGGGATTTTCGCCTCGTTTATTATGGGCTTCTTCTGGAAACGGACAAACTCTGCAGGTGCATTATTTGCTATCGTTGGTGGATTCCTGATTGCTTTGGCAATGCACAACAATTACTTTCCATTTGCTGACTGGACGCAAGTTCCCTTCCTTGACAGAATGGGATTGGTATTCCTGATTTGCGTAGCCGTTATGTTTGTTCTTGGACTTGTATTGCCTGATGAGAAAAAAGGATTACAGATTGATGTTTCGATGTTTAAGCCACATCGCAGTTTCGTGATCGGCGCATCATTTGTTATTGCTATGATCGCAATCCTATATTACCATTTCTGGTAAGATAGAATTTGAAATAAAACAAAACAGGCCTGGAAATTTCCAGGCCTGTTTTGTTTTATAAAAGAAATGAAAAGCTTATGCTATTTCTTCTTCGATAATTGTAATTTTCTGGATTTTATCTCCCTGACGGATCAAATCAATCGTGTCAAGTCCTTCAACCACTTTACCGAAGCAAGTATGGTTCCCGTCCAAATGGGCAGTATTGTTACGGCTATGGCAAATAAAGAATTGTGATCCACCCGTGTCACGTCCTGCATGAGCCATAGATAAAACGCCGCGTTCGTGATGCTGTTTTTCAGCTTTTACTTCACATTTAATTGTGTATCCCGGACCTCCGCGTCCTGTTCCCTGAGGATCTCCGCCCTGAATCATGAAATCAGGAATAACGCGGTGGAAAATTAGTCCATCATAAAATCCTTTTTTAGAAAGATCTACAAAGTTTTTCACTGCAATAGGTGTCTCCTCATCGTAAAATTCGATAAGCATAGTACCTTTATCGGTGATCATTTCGGCCTTTGTCATATTCGTTTGACTGGTATTTGGTAAAAAATAAATGAAGTATTTTTATACAACTGAATTGTATATCATAACAAATGCAAAGAAAAGCATATTGCAGTCTTTCTTTGCATTGTAACGATCATATAACCAAAGAAATTAAGAATCAGTTGCTACTCTTGCCAATTGTTTTAAATCCGGTTTCAACTCGGAAAGTTTTTTCTCTTCCCTTATCTGCACCATTTTATCTAAAACATCGCCGCTTCCCCATTCCTTGCTTCTTTTAGGATTGGAAAACCACTCTTTGACTGCTATTAATTTATAAATGTACTTAGTTGTTTCTGCGTTTAACCGAAGCTTAAAATAGTCATCTTTATTTTGTGAGTTCATTCGGTGCTGAATGTGCGTTGGTCCTGCATTGTAGGCAGCTGCTACAAGTGTCCAGGAACCAAGCTGGCGGTGAAGTCCTTTTAAATACTTACCTGCTGCGTGGGTGGATTTAACAAGATGTTTGCGATCGTCAACCGTTCCATTTACGGTCAAGCCAAGTGATTTGGCTGTTGCGGGCATTAGTTGCCAGTATCCTGATGCTCCTCTGTGTGAGGTAGCTTCGTTGCTCATGGCACTTTCTATGATTGGAATATATTTAAAGTCGGAAGGTACTCCGTACTTTTTAAGGATGGGCTCAATAATTCGCATCCTTCTTTCTGCGCTTATCATCAGTTTACGAAAGGAATCAGTGTCGTAATTTCTGATCATGTTCTGGTACCGCTCGGCTATGCGCATTTCCGTAAGAGGCACCTTTTCGCCACAAAAATTGATGGCAAGAAGGTTGGAGTTGATTGTTAGTTCAGACTTCAATTCCTTCTTTTCTACCTTCAAGTTGCTAAGAGAAAATATCCCCATTGATGCAATTGAGAAGGCAATAAATATTAATCTAATCATCCATGTTTAATTTCGTTCAACATAATTTTCGGTGGTATTCCACGGGACAAAGATAACGCTATTGAATTAATAATATTTCATTTTAGGGTAAAAAGTTGATTTATAGGTAATTGGGTAATTTGGAATTAGCACTAATTTAAGTTGATGTAATTTTGGATTCTGAATGCGTTCAAAAATAATTTATAGGTTTAAATTAAATTTAAAGAATAATCATTGGAAATCACCGTAGGATACAAAATGAATATTTAGTGGTAAAAATTGAACTATATAAAGATCGAATCTTAAATAGTAATATCAGAAATAATTAAATTTTTCATTTTTCTATTTTACAAACCCCAATCCGGCCTTCTTTTTTCTTACAATTTATCTGAAATGGCCCGGTTTTGGAGTCCATTTTCGCTCATAAAATTGCCTTTCGTTCAGTTTATAAATAGTAACTTGCATAGTTAGACACAGCATAAAAAAAATGGTCACAGTAGAAGAAGCGAAAAAAAGAATTACAGCCAATGCTATTGCGTTGCCGACAGTATTAAAACCGGTACCGGAAGCTTTGGGATACGTATTGGCAAAGGATGTATTGGCCAGTTTATCCCTTCCATCTTTCAGGCAATCTTCTATGGACGGTTATGCAGTTTTACACACCGATGTTAGTAATGAAAATATTATTTTGCCAATTGTTGCGGAATCCAAAGCAGGTGGAACTTCTAAGTTGTCCCTGAAACCAGGAACTGCGATCAGGATATTTACCGGCGCACCGGTTCCGGCAGGTGCCACGGCTGTGATTATGCAGGAACGCACTTCTGTTGAAAATGGCAATGTGATTATAAAGGAATATCCCGTTGCGGAGAATTTGAACGTCCGCAATATCGGGCAGCAAATCCGGGAAGGTGATATCGCTTTGGCTGCCGGAACTTATCTTTCGGCCGGAGCCATTGGTTTTTTAACAGGGTTGAATGTTCAGGAAGTTGAAGTATATCGCAAGCCGAAAATAGGAATTTTAGTAACGGGCGACGAGCTGGTAAAAACGGGCGACGCATTAGGCGATGGACAAGTGTACGAGTCAAATTCTGCCATGCTGGTTGCAGCGTTGACAAAAGAAGGAATTCACCAGGTTGAAATTATGTATGCCGAAGACGATTTGGCGTCAACAATCAGCAGTCTGGAATTAATGGCAACACGAAACGATGTCATCATGGCTACCGGCGGGGTTTCTGTCGGTGATTATGATTATGTTGGTAAGGCTCTGGAAGCGATAGGTGCGGAGACGATTTTTTACAAGATCAGACAAAAACCGGGGAAACCTTTGCTGTTTGCAAAAACGCAGAAAAATCATTTTTACGCGCTTCCTGGAAATCCCGCTTCGTCTCTGGTATGCTTTTATGAATATGTTTTGCCCGCGTTAAGATTGATGTCAGGGCGGAAAGATCATTTTTTACCTTCTTTCAAGCTGCCGATTTCACACGCTTATTCTTTTAACGGAGAAAGGGACGAATTTTTAAAAGCAAGTGTTTCTAATGCACAGGTTACTTCTCTGGAGGGCCAGGAATCTTTTGCTTTGCGTTCTTTTGCGGTGGCAAATGCATTAATATATCTGCCCGTTACCCAGCAAAATGTTTACGCAGGTGATCTTGTAGAGGTACATTTATTGCCCTTGTAAAATTAGAACCTAAAAAAATGAGTATCAATGTTTTATATTTTGGCATGTTGGCAGAAATCTCGGGACAGGCAAAAGAATCTTTGTCTGGAAAAGAAAACATGACAGTTAGTGATTTGAAAGAGTTGCTGAATGAAAAATACCCGCAGATGCGCGGGAAGAAATTTAAAGTTGCGGTGAATCAGAAAATAGGTGATGATGCTACCATTATTCCTCTGTCATCAGAAATTGCACTTTTACCGCCTTTTGCCGGCGGTTGAAATAAAGGTATTAAAGGGATTTTGATCAAAAGATAAGAATTTAATAAGGTGTGATGGAGAAACTTCATAAACCCAAAAAAGTATTTGTACCGGGTGCAATCAGTCCTCAATTTATTGCGGATTCAATCGCCAAACATCAGAGTAAAGTGAATATTGGAGCGCACGCCATTTTTCTTGGACAAATCCGGGCCGACGAAAAAGCTGAAGGTTTCGTAACAGGAATTGAATATTCGGCTTATGAAGAAATGGCTGAACAAACTTTTCATGAGATCCGCGAAGATGCGTTTTCAAAATTTGACCTGATCTGTATGCATATTTATCATAGCATAGGACTTGTGCCAACGGGTGAAATCAGTCTTTTTGTTTTTGTTTCATCGGGACATCGGCGTGCAGCTTTTGAAGCGTCTGAATATATTGTTGAACAAATAAAAACGAAAGTCCCGATTTTCGGAAAAGAACTGGTGGGACCGGCCGGAGAATACATCTGGAAAGAAAATAAGTAAAATTGATATAATGGTTGATATTACGCACAAAACCAATACGTTGCGGATTGCAACAGCGCAGGCAATTGTTCAGGTCAGTAAGCCGGAAACAATTGCGGCTATTCAAAACAGGACTGTTCCAAAAGGTGATGTTTTTGAAATGGCAAAAGCTGCCGGATTGTTGGCAGTCAAAAAAACACCTGATTTATTGCCCGATTGTCACCCGATTCCTATTGAATATTCGGGTGTGGCTTACAGAATTGAAGAGCTGACGATTGTTATTGAGTTGACTGTCAAAACAATTTATAAAACAGGTGTTGAGGTAGAAGCCATGCACGGAGCGTCTGTTGTAGCGCTTACACTTTATGACATGTTAAAACCGATTGACAAAGGCGTTGAAATACGGAATATAAAATTGTTGGAGAAAAAAGGTGGGAAAAGTGATAGAAAAGCGATTCCTGAACATTTGAAAACAGCGGTAATTGTCTGCTCCGATAGCATTTCAAAAGGTATCGGAGAAGATAAATCTGGTCGGAAAATCATTGAGAAGCTGGATTTGCTCGGAATTGAAGTAAACGATTACAGCATTATTCCAGACAACAAAAATACAATTCAGGAAAAAATAAAAGGCCTTTGTGCTTTATCTTATCAGCTGATATTGATTACAGGAGGAACCGGATTGTCGCCAAGAGATGTTACACCCGAAGCTGTCAGTGAATTGATTGACAGAGAAATTCCCGGAATAGCTGAAACGGCCAGACAATACGGACAGGAAAGAATACCAACTTCCATGTTATCCAGATCGGTTGCCGGTTTGGTCGGAGAAACACTGGTTTTGACAATGCCGGGAAGCACAGGCGGCGTAACGGATTATATGGATGCACTGTTCCCGCACGTCCTCCATGTTTTTAGTGTTATGGAAGGAAATAAGCATTAATTAAAACAAGAAAATGTCTCAACCTATTTTGGATACATTTGGTCGAAAGCATACTTATCTGCGGATTTCGCTTACGGATAAGTGTAATCTGCGTTGTACCTATTGTATGCCTCAGGAGGATATGCAATTTATGCCCTCAAAATGGTTGATGCAGGCTGACGAAATTCAGACACTTGCGGGGATTTTTGTGGATTTGGGCGTTGAAAAAATAAGGTTAACCGGTGGAGAACCCTTAATAAGGAAAGACGTTGGCCAGATTATTCAAAACTTGGGTACCTTGCCAACCTCATTGACTTTAACGACAAATGCGGTTTTTGTAGATCAATTTATTGACGATTTGAAAAATGCCGGCGTACGTTCCCTGAACGTAAGTCTGGATACTTTGAATGAAACAACTTTCAAAAGTATTACAAAAAGAGATCATTTCAACAAAACGCTTGACAGTATCAAACTCCTGATTTCCGAAGGATTTGTTGTCAAAATTAATGTCGTGGTTATGAAAGGAATCAACGATACTGAGGTTAATGATTTTGTCAGGTTAACGCTGGATGAGCCGAATCTCCACGTTCGTTTTATTGAATTTATGCCTTTCAACGGAAACAAATGGGAAATGTCGAAAATCGTATCCTACAACGATTTGTTATCTGATATAAATAAACAGTTTGAATTTGAAAAACTTGAAGGTGAATTACATGATACTGCGCACAGTTTCAAGGTTCATGGCGGAAAAGGTACTTTTGGAATTATCGGGACCGTGACTCATCCTTTTTGCGCAGGTTGCAACCGGATAAGACTCACGGCTGATGGAAAACTTAAAAATTGTCTTTTTGATACAACAGAAATCGATCTTTTGACTCCGCTTCGTCGTGGAGAAGATATTCGCTCATTAATCTATTCTCATTTTCACAAAAAACATTTTGCACACGGTGGGCATATTGATTTTACTGCCAAGGAAGCAAAAGCTGATTATGAACAGAATAGGAGGATGATTGCGATTGGCGGGTGATTCATAAAAGCTTAAATTACTCAGAATCAAGCATTTTTAAAGCTAAATCTTCATCAATCATTAACTCCGGATTATTTTTATACTTTTCAATTCTGATGCTAACTACCTCCATTTGCCATTGAGGTAGTTGGTCATCTTCATGATTTATTAATTGAATAGGTGTCATTGGTAACTTTATTACTTTCTAAGTTTCTTTTCCTATCAAATGTAAACAATCAGTCTTATAAATGAATCCAGGCAGCACAAGATAAAAAGGATAATTATTGTAAGAGTAACCTGATTTTTTATCACTCTACCGTTCAACACGATTTTCTACCGTTTAACTATTTACATGCAACATCGGCGTGACTGAGGACATCATTGTTGAAAATTTAGCCATAAATCTTCAATCATGAAAAATTTCAAAACAACTTTCGTTGCCGTCATGCTCGGCTTACTGGTAAGCGGATTTGCATTCGCCGGACAAACTCAAAATGCATCAGGAAATAATTACTATCAGCCTTTTCGGGTTGGGATGTATCGTGTGAAAAATACTTTGATGATGAACGTACTAGTGGAAAAAGAGAAAGATACCCGCGTTCATATCAGGCTTTTAGATAGCAATGGAAAAATTCTCCACCAGGAATATGTAGGAAAAGGAATCGAGAAAATCGGTCAGAAATTTGATTTTTCCGAAATCAGTGACGGAAATTACAAGATTGAAATTGTGAGCGGAGAAGAGAAAATTGTAAAAAATGTTAGTCTTGCAACTACTGAAATTGCAGAAGTTGCCGGAAGGAAATTAGTAGCGCTAAACTAAATTGAAGATCGGGATACAAATCGGATAAGATTTGTATCCCGATCGTTTTATTTGCCCCAGCCATTTGCTTTAAGCCAGCCGTCCATCGCTGCCGGCCAGTTTACCAGTGATCCTTTTCCATCTGTTCTCAGCCCGAAACCATGTCCGCCTTTTGGATATAAGTGCATTTCTGCCGGAGTTTTAAATTTCTTCAAAGCCAGATAATAAGCAATGCTGTTTTCCACAGGCACCGCGCCGTCATCCATGGCATGTACTAAAAAAGCCGTTGGCGTTTTTTCGCTGACCTGCAATTCATTAGAATAATATTTTATCAATTCTTCCGATTTTTCTGATCCTAGTAAAGCATCTCGTGAACCGCCATGAGCAATTTCGGGCATGAATGAAATTACAGGATATAACAATATTGAAAAATTAGGTTTGGCGTCTTCTGAGGCCTGTTTCCCAAGATTGTAATGTGTTGATAACGTAGCCGCCAAATGTCCACCTGCCGAAAAACCCATCACTCCGATTTTGTCAGCATCAATATTCCATTTCTTAGCCGACTGGCGAATTAACTTTATTCCCTGCATGGCGTCCATTAGCGGAACTTCATGCTGATGCGTCATGGCTTTGGCATCTGGTAAACGATATTTTAGAACAAAAGCTGAAATGCCTCTTTCGTTAAACCATTTGGCAAGATCACTTCCTTCATGAGAAGCGGCAAGTATCCCGTAACCGCCACCCGGACAGATCATTACAGCAGCGCCGGTTGCTTTTTCTTTTGGAACAATAAAAGCTGTGATCGTCGGGACAGTAACGCCGCTGATCCTTAAAATTCCATTTGCATCTGTTACAGATTTTTCTTCAACCTTATTGGCTATGGAATTGGGTACTTTTCCTTCCGGCCATAAGGATATTACTTCATTTTGAGCCATTGATTGTAATGATAAGGCGGTCAGGCCGATGGCCATGACTATAGATTTCGTTTTTTTCATCGATTAATGATCTTTCGTTTAAAAGACGATTATTTTTAATCTCTACCCCAAATATCCTCCGGAGATCCTGATGAAAGTTATCTTTGATATACTTAATCGTCGATGAAGTAAAGTAATAATAATTTTGTAGGTTTAAAAAACCGGAATTTAATATACTTTGTCTGTACGGCTTCCAGTTTAATAGTTGTGCTGCGCGATTAGAGAATGAATTTTGATTTTTTTGGCATTATCCGATCCATCAATCATTAGTAAGTTTATGACTATCATACGAATCGTTAGAATGACTTTCCTCCCTGAAAAAACCAGTGAATTTCAACGTATTTTTGAACAATGCAAAAACGATATCAGGAGTATGCCGGGATGTTTGCATCTTGAACTTTGGCGCGATGTGGACGATCCCAATATTTTTGTAACACATAGTCACTGGGAATCTGTTGAAACCCTTGACAATTATAGAAGAACCGAATTTTTTGGATTGATCTGGAAAAAAACCAAGATACTTTTTGCCGATGCGCCAATGGCATTTTCGGTTGAAAAAGTATCCTGACGTTTATATTCAGTTTTTCCTTCTAACTATTTCTTTGCCGGATTGATCATGATATGGGCGCGATGTGTTCCCGGGTCCATGATCCAGGGCATTCCAGGCATATCAGGTTTTAGCGGAAGGCCGGTACTTTCAGACGTTGCAAAAGGTATATAAACCACATAACGCATATACCCATCTTTCAGCTCGCCCGTTTTTGAATCATAGTTTTCAGCTGATCCGGAAAATGAATAAAGTGTTGCGGGTTGTTTAGGCATCAGCAGCTTTTTGCTTTTGACTTCTTTTTCACGGATATCAAATATCTCTTTTTGATTTTTTCCTTCTTTGGTCAAAACCCGGCCGCGCTCCATAAAAGGTTCAAGGTCGGCGTGATAGCAGGATACGTTAATTCCATCCTTTGTCGGATCGTCGGCAATACAAACAAAATCATTCGTTCCGTTTCTTAAAACCTTAAAAGCGCCGTCAGAAGCGTAGCCATATACTTTTGCGGCAGCTTGTTTATCGCTTGGAGCAGCCAGTATCGCCGTCTTAATTTGTATGTCTTCGGGAGAAATCACAGTTTGCGCTCCTGCCTGAAATGCAGAGCAAATAATGGCAAGGCTAAAAAAAATCCTGTTCATGGTAGTAAATGATAGGTGGCTGTTTTCTTATAGTCTAAATTTAGTAATCTTTATGGATAGAAACCTAGAAAGGATTACTTTGTAAAGCTTACTCTGCAAAAAAATAACTGATTAAACCGATCACCGATGAACTTTAAGAATCCGGTAACATTATCAATTTCTGGTATGCTTGCCTTGGGAATACTGGCCGCCTCCTACATGCGGACCAATCCGAGCACTGTAAAAGGATCAGGTCTGGATAGTTTATACGAAAATTTGACGACCGAGCAAAAGCATTCTCCAAAATATGCTACCGCAGGACTAACCGTTGCCAACGGCCTGGAAGCTACGCTTTTTGCCTCAGAACCGACATTGACTAATCCTACCAATATTGATGTGGACCATTTGGGACGTGTATGGGTTTGTGAAGCGTATAATTATCGTCCCGCAATCAATGGCAATCCAACACATGCCGAAGGCGATCGGATTTTAATTTTGGAAGATACAAACGGTGATGGAAAATCGGATAAAACAACCGTTTTTTATCAGGGAAAAGAACTGAATTCTCCTTTGGGAATTTGGGTAATGGGCAATCAGGTCATTGTTTCTCAAAGCCCTTATGTCTGGTTATTTACAGATGCAGACGGAGACGGAAAAGCAGATAAAAAAGAAGTCATTTTTGAAGGTGTCGGTGGAGAGCAGCATGATCATGGTATGCACGCGTTTGTCTTTGGGCCGGATGGGAAATTATATTTCAATTTTGGAAATGAAGGCGGGCATCTGCTGGACGGAAAAGGAAATCCAGTCGTAGGTCAGGATGGAAAACCGGTGGATTTTAAGAAAAACAAACAGGGAATGGTTTTTCGCTGTGATCCGGATTTCAAAAATATTGAAGTGCTTGGAAATAATTTCCGGAACAATTACGAAGTAGCCGTGGATAGTTACGGTACCATGTGGCAGTCGGATAATGATGATGATGGAAACAAAGGTGTCCGCATTAATTATGTCATGCAATACGGAAATTATGGTTATACAGATGAAATTACCGGTGCAGGCTGGCGCGCAAACCGTACCAATATTGAAGATTCTATTCCTTTTCGCCACTGGCATTTGAATGATCCCGGCGTTATTCCAAATCTTTTGCAAACGGGAGCAGGATCGCCAACAGGAATGGTTGTGTATGAAGGACGGTTGTTACCAAAAATATTCTGGGATCAAATGATTCACTGCGACGCTGGTCCAAACGTGGTACGTTCTTATACGGCTGCAAAATCCGGCGCGGGTTATTCTGCCAAAATTGTAAATCTTCTGGAAGGAAAACGTGATCAGTGGTTCAGGCCTTCGGATGTTTGTGTGGCACCGGATGGTTCGCTTATCGTTTCCGACTGGTATGATCCGGGTGTTGGCGGACATCAGGCTGGCGATCAGAATAAAGGACGTTTGTATAGAATTGCACCGGAAAATACACCGTATAAAATTCCTTCGGCAGATTTTTCAACAGCAGCGGGAGCGGTGCAGGCATTACAAAATCCTAACCTTTCGGTACGGTATCTGGCCTGGAATGCTTTGATGAAAATGGGTGATAAATCACTTCCGGAGCTTAAAAAGCTATTTGAAAATACAAAAGAAAATCCGCGTATGCGTGCCCGTGCTTTGTGGGCTATTGCAACGATTGACAGAGTAAGTACTGAAAATCTGGAATCTGCTTTGCGTGATGCAAATCCGGATATGCGGATTATGGCAATTCGTGTGGTTCGTGAAAAAAGAAATGCAGATTTGGTAAAATATATCAAATTGTTGGCTAACGACTCTGACGTTCAGGTGCGTCGTGAATGTGCTTTGTCGCTTCATGGAACAGTATCTCCGGATGCTGCAAATCTTTGGGCTGAACTTGCACAGCAATATGACGGAAAAGATCGCTGGTATCTGGAAGCTTTGGGAATTGGTGCCGAAGGACAATGGGATGCATTTTTCAAGGCCTGGCTTTCAAAAGCGGGACCAAATCCGATTGCTACGGATGCCGGGAAAAACATTGTCTGGCGTTCTCGAAGTAAGGAATCGGTTAATTTGCTTGCTTCTCTGGCGAGTGATCCGGGTGTTGATCCGAAAAGTCGTTTGAAATATTTCCGTGCTTTTGATTTTAATCCGGGAGCGAAAGAAAAGTCGACGGCTTTATTGAAAATCATGAAAGGAAAAGCCGAAAACCAAAACGAAATCAACGAATTGGCACTTCGTCATTTGGATCCGGTTTTTGTAAAACAATCACCGGAAGCATTGGCATCTTTGAAAAAATTACTTGATGCAACATATGGAAGCGCCACTTATATGGAATTGGTTTCCCGCTATGAACTTCCCGCTGAAAATAACCGATTGCTGCAACTGGCAACGTCTAAATCACAAACAAATATTGGCCGTTCTGCCGGACAGCAACTTTTGAAGCAAGGAGGCGCGCCATTGCTTTGGACAGTTATAAAAGGAAAGGATTCTGAAAAAGCATCCGCTGCGCTGGCTTCTATTAAAGGTGTCGGAAGCAAACAATCTCTGGATATTCTGAAAACTGTTGCGCTTGATACAAAAGAGCCAATCGCAGTCCGTTCGGAAGCCGCCCGCTCATTAGGCGGTACAATGAATGGTGAAGATCTTGTTTTGGTTTTGTTAAAAGAAGGGAAAATTGCAGGCGATTTAAAAACGCCAGCTGTTCAGGGACTCAGCGGAGCATGGCGGAAATCAATTCAGATCGAGGCAGCTAAATATGTTGACGGAAATAGTGTTGCTGCCAAAAAACATCCGGATATCAAAACGCTTGTTGGTATGACCGGAAATGCCGGAAAGGGCAAGGAAATATTTTCGATGTACTGTTCTGTTTGCCATCAGGTAAATGGACAAGGAATGGACTTTGGTCCGAAACTCTCTGAAATTGGTAGTAAACTTCCAAAAGAAGCAGAGTACGCTGCCATTTTTGAACCAAGCGCCGGAATCGGTTTTGGTTACGAAGGTTTTGAAGTTCAATTTAAAGACGGATCATCAGTTACAGGAATTGTTTCAAGTAAAACCGAAACAGATTTAATCATGAAACTTCCGGGTGGTACAACCCAGGAATATAAAATGTCGCAGGTGAAATCAATGAAACAGATGAAGGATTCCATGATGCCTGCCGGTCTTCAGGATGCTATGACAACTGATGAGCTGGTTAACCTTGTGGAATATTTAAGTAGTCTGAAGAAAAAATAATTTATCGCTTTTATTTCAAATCTTTAATTGCAGCCCGTTAAAACACTTTTGTTTTGACGGGCTGTTTTTTTGGCGTTATTTTTTCAATTTAAGTAAAACTTTGTTTCGTTAATCTGAAAAAGAACTGGTAATTTTGAAGTTGTCCAATAGTCTTCTGCTCCATAGAATTAAGTTTTGAAACGAATTAATTACTTTAAGTCTGCCTTTCTGGTTGCCGCAAATCTTTGTTTTTTTAGTCTGAGTGGTATATGCCAAGTGGTTGATACACTGGCGAAAATTCATCCGGATAGTTTGTACGCAACATTTTCCGAACCTGAAAAACGATTTTCAAGAAATGCTGTCGCCGGTCTTTTAACTGCTGACGGACTTGAAACGACGCTTTTCGCTTCCGAACCATTAATTACCAATCCGATTAACATTGACGTGGATCACCGCGGACGAGTCTGGGTTTGCGAATCATATAATTATCGTCCGGCCGTCAATGGAAAATCAGAACTGAGTGTTGGTGACAGGATCGTGATTCTGGAAGATACAACCGGCGATGGAAAGGCGGATGTTACCAAAATTTTTTATCAGGGTGCAGAATTAAATTCTCCGCTGGGAATTTGGGTAATGGGCAACAAAGCCATTGTTTCCCAGAGCCCATATGTGTGGCTTTTCACTGATACGGATGGCGATGATAAAGCGGATAAAAAAGAAATTCTTTTTAAAGGAATTGGAGGTACGCAGCAAGATGCCGGCGTTCATGCTTTTGTATTTGGTCCGGATGGTAAATTTTATTTCAATTACGGAAATGCAGGAAGACAACTTGTCGATGGACAAGATCGGCCCCTTTTGGATAAATATGAAAGACCTATCGATTTTCGTCAATATCGTCAGGGAGTCGTTTTTCGGGTTGATCAGGAATTCAGAAATGTAGAAATACTGGCCGAAAATTTCCATAATGGTTTTGAAATAGCGGTCGATAGTTATGGTACGATGTGGCAATCGGATCAGGAAGAACCAGGCAATGGTGCTGACCGGGTTAGTTATGTCATGGAAAATGGGAATTTCGGTTATATAGATGAAATGAGTGGAGCCAGCTGGCGCATCAATCACACCAATCTTGAAGACGAAATTCCGCGCCGTCACTGGCATCAGAATGATCCTGGCGTAGTACCAAATTTACTCGAAACTGGCTCAGGCCTGCCCATGGGTATGGTGGTTTATGAAGGAGATTTATTGCCAAGACGTTACTGGGACCAGATCATTCTGGCAGATGCCGGACAAAATACGGTGCGAGCTTTTCCAATGCAACCTGACGGAGCCGGTTTCAAATCAACCGGAATTCTTCCACTTTTGGAAGGAAAACGAGATAAATGGTTTCGCCCGACAGATGTTTGTGTGGCGCCTGACGGCTCGCTGATTATTTCGGATTGGTATGATCCGGTAGCGGGTTCTCACAAAATGAAGGATAAAAGCCGGGGAAGGATTTTCAGGATTGCGCCTCCGGGTACTCCTTACAAAATCCCGGTTTACGATTTAACATCTCCGGTTGAAGCGGTGAAGGCTTTACAAAGTCCCAATTTATCCCAACGTTATTTAGCCTGGAATGCATGTGTTAAACTGGGTATGGCGGCAGAACCCGAGCTGGAAAATCTATTCAGATTATATAACGGAAATCCAAAATTACGCGCTCGCGCACTTTGGGTTTTGAACAAAATAGAAGGTTTTAATCATAGAAATCTGGATATTGGGTTCAGGGAATTAAATCCAAATTTACGTATTACAACGTTAAGAGCGGTGCGTCAAAGAAACAGTGATCCTACTGAATATATCAAAAGATTAACCTCTGATCTAAATCCGCAGGTTCGCCGGGAATGTGCTTTGGCTATTAATCATAACCATACGTACGAAGCGCTGGATGTCTGGCTGCAACTGGCACAGCAATATAAGGGAAATGACCGCTGGTCTGTGGAAGCATTAAGTATCGGTGCGATAGGGCAGTGGGAAAGAATTTTTCCTGCATGGCTTGCAAAGGCCGGTAAAAATCCTGGTGATACAGATTCAGGAAAAGATTTAATCTGGCTGGCAAGAACGAGACAAGCCATTCCTTATTTAACTGATCTTGCTTCGGACACTTCGGTAACGTTTAAAAGCAGATTACGTTATTTCCGTGCATTTGACTTTTTCCACGCGGGCTATGAAAAATCACAGGCACTGATGCATGTGATGGACGTAAAATCATCTGACCGGATTGAGGTCAGCAAACTGGCTCTGCTGCATTTGGATAAATCTTTCGTCACAAATTCCCAGCAAGGATTGACAGCCCTTAATAAACTACTCAATGAAACGTACGGTACAGAGGATTATATTGAGTTGGTAACCCGGTATACCCCTGAATCTGAGAATTCACGATTATTCCAAATGGCAATTGAAAAATCGGGTAGCGTTCTCGGGCGTGATGCCGGTGCTTTGCTTTTGGAAATTGCCGGTGTTTCTTTTATTACTGATAAATTATCAACCTTAAACGATTCGAAGAAATCGGCTTTACTGGCATCTCTTCAAACTGCGGGAAGTGCGGAATCTGTCTTTATTTTACGATCCACGGCTTTGGATGTAAACCAGAAAGAATCTGTTCGGGCAGATGCGGCTCGTTATCTTGGCGGAAGCTGGCCGGGGGAAGATGCGGTTGTTAAATTGTTAAAACAAAATCAGATTGACGGAGATATTAAGGAAGCCGCTTTGGAAGGTGTTAAAAATGCATTCAGGGAGGAAGTGAAAAAAGAACTGGCGCCATACTTTCCAAAGCCTGTTGAACCGGTTATTGTAGCGGAAGAAGTGGAGCAGCCGAAAAGTAAGAAGGAAAAAAGAAGAAAGAGAAATTAAGGGTTTCACGCAAAGCAAAAAAGATAAAGGCAAAGCACGCAAAGTTAAAATCTTTGCGTGCTTTGCCTTTTTTCTTACCTGCTTTGCGTGAAACCCTTAAATTAATCGGTATAAATCAGCAAAACTTTTCTTTATCACTAAAACCATAACAATATCATTAAATCATGCTCCGCAGAAACTTTGTTAAATCATCACTTGGAATAGCCGGTGCTGCGATTGCAGCGAATGAGGCTTTTGCAGCTCCAACTTCGAATATGGCAAAAAATACTTTCAAACTTAAATACGCTTCCCACTTCGGTATGTTTCAAAACAATGCCGGTAAAGATGTGATTGATCAGCTTAAATTCATGGCCGATCAGGGGTTTATGGCTTTGGAAGATAACGGTATGATGGGGCGTCCGGTTGAAGAACAGGAAAAAATAGCCAAGGAAATGACTCGTTTGGGTATGGAAATGGGTGTTTTTGTTGTGGATAAAGGTGGAAATGGAGCAAATACATTAGCATCCAACAAAAAAGAGCATATTGATATTTTCCTTGCTGGCTGTAAAAAAGCAGTGGAAACAGCAAAACGCGTGAATGCAAAATGGATGACGGTTGTACCGGGAGATTTCGACCGTAGTCTGCCAATAGGAGTACAAACCGGAAATGTTATTGATGCGCTTCGCAGAGGAGCTGAAATTTTGGAACCGAATGGCTTGGTAATGGTTTTGGAACCACTAAGCGATACGCCAAATTTGTTTCTACGTACTTCTGATCAGACTTATGAAATTTGCCGCGGCGTGAACAGCAAATCTTGTAAAATCCTGTATGATATTTACCACATGCAGAAAAATGAAGGACGTGTTATCCACAATATTGAAGCTACATGGAATGAAATTGACTATTTTCAGATAGGCGATGAACCAGGAAGAAACGAACCAACAACAGGAGAAATCAATTACAAAAATATTTTTAAATACATCTATACCCGCAGCAAAAAGGAAGGAAGAAATTTCATCCTGGGTATGGAACACGGAAATTCCCAAAAAGGAAAAGAAGGAGAAGCTGCATTAATAAAAGCTTATGTAGACAGCGATAATTTTGCAATTTGAGGTAGCTTTCAGCTAAGGAAAAAAAGAAAATGGCCGGTAGAATTATCTACTGGCCATTTTCTGTCTAAAAGCTAAAAGCTAAAAGCTAAAAGCTAAAAGCTATTAAAGAACTACAACTGAATTTTCTTCTGCATTTATTCCAGCAGAAACATATTTATCAGCTTCCCAGTCATTTGCCCAGATTTCGTTATCTAAAAGGTAACGGAATTGGTATTCTTTACCAGGAACCAAGTCAAGGCTAGCCTTGAACGAACCGTCTTTTTGTTTTTTCAATGCAACAGCTTCTTCCGGATTCCATCCATTAAACTCGCCCACAAGCGTAACTGTTTCAGATTTTTCAACGGCTTCAGCAGGTAAGGTGAACGTTACTTTTACAACGGGCTTGCTTTTCAAATACTGTTTAGTAATTGCCATAATTTGTAGTGTTTTTTAGTTGATGAGACAAATATACAATCAAAAATTATACAAATAAATGACTATCAGCATAATAAATTTTTTCTTTCTTTGAATAGTTATATGATTTTATTTAAAAAAGAGGTCTCAGTGCAATTTTTCAACGCTTTTTACTGAAATTCAAATCTGGGGATTAAAGTCATTTTAGCTCCTGGAAAGTTGTTTTAAGGTAGGATTATTCTTAGAAAATCTGCCAAAGATATAATGAAAAATGCTGCACAACGCTCTGTTGCAATGCAGCATTTCTTTGAAAAAGTCAATAAGAAAGTCTATTGGGACCATTCCGTAGGTTCACGGTCCCAACGATGTTTCTTTATTTTTTCAAGCTCGTTTTCTGATAATCTTTGTCCATCGCTGGTAGCAATATTAGATTTAACATGAGATAATTTTCTCATCCCCGGAATGGTCGTGTGAACATCCTCGTTTGCAAGAATAAATCTTAAAGCGGCTTCCGGCATAGACATATTTTCAGGTAGATCCGGACGAAGTGCTTCGGCGTGATCAACGCTGCTATTCAGATTTTCCGGAACAAAATAAGTAGAGCGCCAGTCGTCTGCCGGAAAAGTAGTTTCTTTTGTAAAATGTCCTGACAAAGTACCTTCATCCAGTGGAACACGCGAAATGACGCCAATGTCAAGTTTTTTACATAATGGAAAGAGATTATCCTCTGGTGCCTGATCAAAAATATTGTAGATTACCTGAACCGCATCGATCAAACCAGTTTCCAAAGTTTTCAATGCATTGTCCGGTTCCCAGCGGTTGACACTGATTCCCCAACGTTCAACTTTTCCCTCTTTGGTAAGTTTCTGAATCGCTTCTTTCCACTCATCTTCATGTGCCCAGGCATCTTCCCAGACATGGAATTGTAACAAGTCGATTGATTCAACACCCAGGTTTTTTAAACTTTTTTCAGCATATTCCACGATATAATCAGCCGGAAAAACATCCTTTAAAAGGAAGGAGGGTTTTGAAGGCCATTGACGGTTTTTAGGCGGAATTTTTGTTGCTGCATATAATTTTTTATCAGGATTCCGGCGGATCAGATCTCCCAGAATCATCTCACTCTTACCTTCGGCATATCCCCAGGCTGTATCAAAAAAGTTACATCCGGATGCTACGGCCAGGTCAAGAGAATCTTCAATTTCTTTAAGATCGGATCCTGTCCAGCCGGCAAGTCCCCACATTCCATAACCTATCTCGCTGATCTTCCAATCACTACGTCCAAAACGGCGGTATTGCATTTTTGTTAAAGTTTAGTTGTTTTTTCTTTAAAGGAATTTATAGTACAATTTTAATGCTATTGAAATACATTTGTTTTAATTTATTACATTTAGAAGATACTGCGTTTGTTATTAAATAAAATGTCATTTAGCGGGAGAGCATTGTTGGAGGGTACCATGAAACGATTGGTTGGCTTATTATTGATTTTGGGAATGGCAGGGTGGAATACACAAACGTTGCCCAAAGAGAATATGCTATCCTATTGCAGTTCCTTTCGGCAGATCCAGCAAGATATCCGTGACTGCGCGATAACACCGGATTCGGCGGCGCGGGCCTGGCAGGAAAATATTAGAAATATCAGGGCCACATTTCATAATGGGGATACCTGCCGGATGGGAGATTCGACATATTTCGTTTTTCCAATCAAAGGCTACACGCCCGAAAAATCGATTGGAGGCAGGGGGATGGGTTATAGATCAGACGGTTTTGACCTTTTTGATATGGACGTAAAAGGAAGTCACCCGGCGCATGACCTTTTTGTGTACGATAAAAATCAGGACAATCTGGATGACAGAACCTGGAAACCGGTTGAAGTTTTGGCATTTACTTCCGGGGTTGTTGTGGCAGTGGAAAATAACTGGAAGTATGACAGCGATTTACGCGGCGGAAACTGGATCTGGATTTATGATCCATGTCTTGACGGATTATTTTACTACGCCCATAATAACGTTTTATTCGTAGAACCTGGCCAATGGGTAAATGCCGGAGATAAAATTTCGGAAATGGGAAGAAGTGGTTTTAATGCATTTAAAAAACGCTCACCAACACATTTGCATTTGATGTTTTTGAAACTAAACAGCGACGCATTACCCTATCCGGGTGATACTTACGATTGGTTAATGAATTCAACAGTGAAAAAATAGCCTTGTGAATAAGCGGGTTGGGAAGAAGGCTTGATTAAAATTACTTGAAAAATATTTGCAATATTTTATAAATCACTCCCTTAACTATTCCTAATTTCTCGTAATTATGAACAACCGCCGGTCTTTTATCAAAAAAAGTGCTGCCCTGAGTATGGGCGCATTTGGAGTCAATAGTCTTTTTAGCGAATTGCACGCCGCTGATTTTCAGTCTGCTGAAAAATTCTGGAAAGATGATATCGGAAATAATGAAGATTACTGGGCGGTGATCCAGGAAGCATATTCAGCAAGTAAAAGTGATATTATAATCCTCAACAATGGCGGCGTTTCCCCTTCTCCGCTGGTTGTTCAGGAAGCACTGGAAAAATATAACAGACAAGCGGCACAAGGCCCTTCCTATTATATGTGGCGGATTATGGACAAAGGACGTGAGCCTTTACGTCAGCGACTGGCTGCTTTGGGCGGTTGTGATCCGGAAGAAGTTGCAATCAACAGAAATGCCACAGAAGCTCTGAACACCGTTATTTTTGGTTTGCCTTTGCAAAAAGGTGACGAAGTGATCGGGATGAAATTTGATTATCCAAACATGATGAACGCCTGGCGTCAGCGTCAGCTTCGGGATGGAATTGTTTACAAACAATTGTCATTTGAATTTCCGATTGAAAATGACGCGATGATTGTCAAGGCCTATGAAGATGCCATTACGCCTAACACAAAAATTATCCATCTTACGCATGTGGTTAACTGGGTTGGACAGATTATGCCGGTTAAGAAAATTTGTCAGATGGCGCATAAAAAAGGTGTTGAGGTAATTGTGGATGGTGCGCATTCTTTTGGATTACTTGATTTCAAAATTGCTGATCTTGAATGTGATTATTTTGGTACGAGTCTGCACAAGTTTTTGAGTGCTCCGGTTGGTAGTGGGATGATGTGGGTGAAAAAAGATAAAATCGCCAAAATCTGGCCTCTGGTTTGTAATCACGAACCAACAAGTGCTGATATCCGCAAGTTTGAAACGTTAGGAACAAGAAGTTTCTGTATCGAACAGGCCATAGGTGAAGCGATTAATTTCCAGGAAGCGATTGGAACAAAACGGAAGCAGGAACGTATCCATTATCTCAAAAAATATTGGGCTGAAAAAGCGCAGCAGATTCCTGGTGTAAAAATCCATACTTCCTTAAAACCGGAATATTCCTGTGCCATTGCCGGTGTCAGTGTTGACGGAATTAAACCGGGTGAATTGGAAAGTAAATTGTTTACGGATTTCAAAATCCACACAACGCCAATTAGTTATGAGTATGTGAACTGTGTAAGGGTAACACCGCATGTTTATACTAAAATAAGTGATTTGGATAAATTGGTTGGGGCTTTGGAGAAGATTTCGAAGAAGGCTTAGATATAATAATTAGACAATTTTAAAATCCTTTGAAGGCATTTCATCTGCTTTTCAAAGGATTTTGATTTTAAAGTCGTTCGGGTTAAAACCATTTATCAAATTAAATCGTCGTTAAAACAACCCAAAACATTTATTGCAGCTTATATTCAACCGTTTGACAAAATTGCTTTCGCTACTGTGTTCTAAACAGCTACATTTGGTTTATTCTTTAACCGGGAAAAATTTGTTAATAATATGACCAAACTACGCAAAGGTTCTTTCATCAAAAGAGCCAAAGATATAACACTGAGCAGCGCATTAACCCTGGCGATTTTGTCGGGGACATCTATGATGAGCAGCTGTTCGTCGAACGACGATGAATCCGATTACAGCTATGAGGAAACGACTTATTCAAAAGGAATCCGTTCGCATATTAAAGAAGTGAAACCTGGCGAATTTAAAATTACAGACGAGGAAAGTGTTGCTGCGGATAAATCCCTGGCTATCGTTACTTATCTGGACGGACATACTGATTCTTTAAGTACTACTGCCGCCAAGGCTTTGATTGATAAAGATATACGAAACAATCAGTCGTACGTAGGCCATCACAGCGGACTTTCCAGTATGCTTTTATATGGTGGAATTGGCTACATGCTCGGAAGAAATAATAGTAATGGTTATATGAATACATACCGGGACCAGAATAATTCCAGAGGAAGTGTTTATAGCAATCCGGGCGTTTTTAATAAATCGCAAAGTGCGGTTAATGATGTTAGTGCTTCACGTTCTACACGAGTTGTAACGACGCGCCCGTCGGGTGGAAGAAGCGGATTTTTTGGCCGTTCATCTGGAAGAAGCGGAGGTTGATTTCATTTTTTGAAAAAAATCTGAAAATCTAAACCTTGAAATAATATGATAAAATTAAAATCACTCCCGCAAACTCCTGAAAGTGCACTTCAAAAATTAGGCTGGAACTGGATGCTGGGTACGGATACAACGCCTTATCTGGTAAAAGATGTTGTTGTGATTGATGAAGAAACAGCAACCCGATATTACGAAGCCGCTGCAACACTTTATGATATGTTTGTTGAAGCGGGTCAGTATGTTATTGATAACCAGCTTTTTGATGAAATGGGTATTTCTCCAAATCTGGTTGAATTAGTGAAACTTTCGTGGGAGGAAGACCGGAACGTACATCTTTACGGACGTTTTGATCTCGCTGGCGGTTTTGATGGACAGCCGGTAAAACTGATCGAATTCAATGCTGATACTGCAACTTGTCTGCCGGAAAGTGCGGTGGTACAATGGGCGCATTTGCGGACAAATAGTGAGGATGATTCACATCAATTTAACACTTTATATGAAACGCTGGTAAAACAGTTTCAATACATAAAACTCGTCAATTCTGATCTGACTGCTTCTATCCTTTTCTCCACCATGCATGGTTTTCCGGAAGACGATACGAATGTTAATATTTTATCGGAAGCGGCCAAGGAGGCAGGTTTTGATGTAGATTTTGCTTATATCGAAGAGGTTGAATTTTCCAAAGAAGGGATTTTTAAACAGGACAGTTCGGGATCCGGAAATTTCGTTCGTTTTGATTTTTGGTTCAAGCTGATTCCCTGGGAATTTATAGGTGGAGACGAACCCGAACTAACGGTTTTATTGACTGAAATTGCTAAAAATCGTCTGGCTGTTATTCTCAATCCGGCTTACACATTGCTGTTTCAGTCAAAATATATTCTTAAAATTTTGTGGGATCTATTCCCTTACCATCCGCTTTTGCTGCAAACGGAACGTTATGTTATTCCACATAAAAAATCGGTTAGCAAGGTTTTATTTGGAAGAGAAGGCGCCAATGTATCAATCATTGAAAGGGGAGGAGAAGTGCTTGAAAAAGTGGAGGGTGATTATGAAGGACAAAAAAGAATTTATCAGGAATACGTAGAATTCCCGAAAGACGAGGAAGGTTTTTCTTATCAGGCAGGTGTGTTTTATGTCGGCGAACCTTGTGCATTAGGTTTTAGACGTGGTGGAAAAATTTTGGATAATACAGCTCAATTTGTAGGCCACATTGTTGAATAACCGGTTTCGATTTTTATGATGAAAATTGCTTTTACTGTCTTAGCAGGGTTTGTGTTCGTTTTCGCTTTTGATTTAAAATCGTTTGCTCAGGCAACAGAAGGGCCGATTATTTTTAAAATTGATACAAAAAACAAAGCCCAGGTAATTGAAAACTTTGGAGCAGCAGGCTGCTGGTTCTCAGAGGGAATCGGGAAATACTGGCCGGAGCAGAAAAAGGAACAAATAGCAGAATGGCTTTTTAGCAAATCTTTTGATAACAAAGGAAATCCCAAAGGTATCGGACTTTCAGCCTGGCGCTTTAATATTGGCGGCGGGACAGCAGAGCAGGGTGACAGCAGTGGAATTAAGGACTTTCGAAAACGAGTTGAATCTTTTCAAAATCCGGACGAAAGTTATGACTGGAATAAGCAGGCTGGGTATGTGTGGTTTGTCAAAAAAGCAAAATCTTATGGCGTAGAAAATCTGATCGCATTTTCAAATACCCCGCCGGTACAATTCACTCAAAATGGCCGTGGCTTTAAAACTGAAAAAGATTACAAATCAAATCTGAAACCCGATAAATATGGTGCTTACGCCGGATTTCTTGCGGATGTGATCAAACATTTTGATGCCGAAAATTTACATTTCAATTATATAAGTCCGGTTAATGAGCCACAATGGGATTGGTCGAACAAGCCCGGACAAGCCAGTCAGGAAGGTACTTCATGGAAGAATGAGGAAATTTATAAAGTTACCACGGCACTTGACAGTGCATTAACTGCACAAAAACTTTCATCGAAAATTATGCTTGTGGAAGCTGGCATGCTGAATTATTTATATGCAGGTTCCGGTAATACCAACCGCCAGATCCAGAGTTTCTTTGGAAAAGAGAGCAAACTGAAAGTGCGGAATCTGAAACATACGTCTGACTTCATTGGCGGTCATAGCTATTTTACGGAAAATGGTGATAGCAGTTTGATAAAAATCAGAAAAAATGTAGCCGACACTACGAGGAAATATGATGTAAAATTTTGGCAAACGGAATATTCCATGCTGGCTGATGGTTTTCGCGAAGGCACAAAAGAAAAACGTTCAGCGATTGACTGCGCCCTATTTCTCGCGAAAGTGATTCATAATGATCTGGTCGTAGGTAATGCGTCGGCATGGCAATTATGGAATTCCTATGAACCCGGCAGCCCGGATTATGATACCCGTTATTTTCTTATCGCATTAAAACCCAACGAAAAACATACCGACGGAGAATATTTTCAAACGAAAGGATTATGGGCGTTCGGGAATTTTAGCCGTTTTATTCGTCCGGGAATGCAACGATTAATTGTGGATCGAAGTGATAAAATATCTGATCTAAAAGCGGCTCAAAATGTAATGTTATCGGCTTATACAGATGCAAAAGGCAAAGTTATCGTTGTAGCAATTAATTACACAACATTAGAAAAACGAGTAAAAATTGACCTTGCTAATGCTGGTAAATCCTCAAATTTGAAAAAATATATTACCAGTGCTTCGGAAGGCGATAACCTTAAACCATATCCTGTTCAGAAGTTAAAAGATGAAGTGATTTTGCCGGCACGGTCGGTTGTGACGATGGTTGTTGAGTGAAATAGTAGTTCACAATTTATCAAACCAGTTTTAAATGTTGGTTTTCTAATATTACATTAAAATATATATTCGCATTTAACGCCTTGAAGACTTTTAAAATGGTATCAATACTTGCACTATTAACGCTACTTTCCAATTTCGAAATCTGCGCTTTCTGAACGCCAACAAGTTGTCCAAGCTGTTCTTGTGTCAAATTGCGTTCCTTTCTTGCTGTTCTAATCATTTGGCCCAGGACATCCATTTTTAATTCGTATTCATAATCTTCTCTATCTACGCTTCCCGCTTTTCCGATGTATTTATCTTTCATCTCGGCTAAGGAGTACGATATTGTTTCAATGTCTGCCATAACGTTATTTTTTAAGTTTGCTTTCGAAGTATCTTGTTCTGATTTTTATTGCTCGTTGAATTTCGTTGGCAGGTATTTTATCAACCTTTTTGATCAAGCCATGCGTAGCGAAAACTAATGTTTTTTGCTCATTTGTCTTATCCCAAAATGCCAACATCCTTATTTGTTGTCCTTCAAATCGCGTGCGAAATTCCCAAATATCACCTTGTAGTTTTTTGAACAACCTGGGGTCATTGGTTTGTTGTGCAAGATCAATATTATAAAAAATTTTTCGAACCGCCTTACGATTAAGGCTGGCTAGAAAGTGATCCGCTTCTTCTAAAAATCGTGTGTGAAAGTACTGCAAACTATTTTAATAAAAATAAATAAGTTTCTAAATTTAGAAACTTATTATCAAACGAAAAAGGAGTATTCCAAATTTGAATACGATTTTCAATCCATATTCTTTACCTTTGCACCTAATGAAAATATTCAAGCTCACATTAAGTCTTTACATTTTACTATTGTCGTGCTTTCCGTGCGGTGATGGACTGGAATGCAATGGCAAAGATGAGCTGAAAATTTCTGCTTCTGTGGAGCATAAGAATCATTCACACGAAAGTGAATCCTGTACGCCATTTTGTACATGCAGCTGTTGTGCAGCTTCTACTTTTTTTCAATTTTCGGTTCCAGCGGTTAAAATTCCAAAAGCTGTTTTTGCCGCAGTAAAATTTCCGCTTTACGCTGATTGTTTCCGTCCTGAACTTTCCTTCTCCATTTGGCAGCCGCCAAAGATTGCCTGATAACATCTTATTTTTTGGTAAAATTTTGAGGTATTGAGCCGTTGAGGTTCTATGTCAAAATTCCGCCTGTTTGTTATTTTGGCAATTAAATTTTCATGTTAGATAAAATCATTCATTTCAGTATCTATAATAAGTTTATTATAGGCCTGTTTATGCTGGCATTAATCGCTGTTGGAGGTTATTCGCTTAGCAATCTGCCCATTGATGCACTGCCTGATATTACCAATAATCAGGTGCAGATCATTACAACTTCCCCAACGCTGGCAACGCAGGAGGTTGAACAATTTATTACCTATCCGATTGAGCTGGCAGTAAAATCAATTCCAAAAATTGTGGAATTGCGTTCAGTAAGTCGGTTTGGGCTTAGCGTGGTTACTATTGTTTTTGAGGAAAACGCTGATATATACTGGGCTCGTGCACAAATTTCAGAACGACTGAAAGAGGCAGAAAGTAAAATCCCAAAAGGTCTTGGAAATCCTGAACTGGCGCCGATAAGTACCGGACTGGGAGAAATTTATCAATACGTAGTTTTTCCGCAAAAAGGTTTTGAAAAACAATACTCTGCAACAGAATTAAGAACAATCCAGGATTGGATCATTCGTCCGCAATTGATCGGAACACCTGGTGTGGCAGAAGTCAATACATTGGGCGGAAGTCTGAAACAATACGAAATCGCGATTGAACCGGACAAGTTAAAGGCGATGAATACGACCATCGCAGAAATTCTGGATGCACTGGAATTGAATAATGAAAATACCGGCGGTGCCTATATTGACAAAAAACCGTACGCTTATTTCATCAGAGGAATTGGTATGGTTAACGGTATTGATGCGATCAATAAAATCGTAATCAAAACAAAAAACGAAATTCCGATTTTGATACGTGATGTCGCTACGGTTCAGATCGGCAGCAGCATTCGTTATGGAGCTGTTACAAAAGATGGAAAAGGAGAAGAGGTAAGCGGAATGGTGATGATGCTGAAAGGCGAAAACAGCGCCGAAGTAGTGTCCCGCGTCAAGGAAAAAATGGAACAGATCAAGAAATCTCTTCCCAAAGGCGTTTCCATCGAAGCATTTGTCGATAGGACAAAACTGGTAAACCGCGCCATTGGAACCGTTGAGAGAAATCTTTTGGAAGGTGCTTTAATCGTTGTTTTTGTACTGATCCTTTTGATCGGAAATCTTCGCGCCGGACTAATTGTCGCTTCGGTTATTCCGCTGTCGTTGTTATTTGCAGTGAGTATGATGCATTTATTTGGCGTTTCAGGCAATCTGATGTCGCTCGGGGCCATTGATTTTGGGCTTATTGTTGATGGTGCTGTGATCATCGTGGAATCGATTATTCACCGGTTGCAGGTTAGTGTTAAAGGGAAATTGACGTCTGAGGAAATGGATGCCGAAGTATACGAAGCCTCTGCGAAAATCCGTAGCAGTGCCGCTTTTGGAGAAATTATTATCCTGATCGTTTATCTGCCAATTTTAGCACTTGTTGATATCGAAGGCAAAATGTTTGGTCCGATGGCGCAAACGGTTTCGTTCGCAATTCTTGGTGCATTCATTCTTTCGCTGACTTACATTCCGATGATGACCGCGCTGGTATTGAAAAAACAAACCGGGCATGAGATCAATATCAGCGACAAGATCATTCATTTTTTTCAGCAGATTTATCAACCATTACTTACCAAATCGTTGCGTTTTAAAGGATTGGTATTATCCGTTGCTGTGGTGTTTCTCATTATTTCTGCCTTCGTCTTCAACTCTTTGGGCGGTGAATTTATACCAACACTAGACGAAGGAGATATCGCTACAAACCTTGTGATAGCATCCGGAAGTTCACTATCTCAGGAAATTGAAGCGACCACAAAAGCGGAACAAATCCTGAAAGCCAAATTTCCGGAAGTGAAAATGATCGTCACCAAAATTGGGAGTTCCGAAATTCCAACAGATCCGATGCCGATGGAAGTTGGTGATATGATTATCATTTTAAAGGATAAAAAAGACTGGACTTCCGCGAAAACCAAGGAAGAGTTGATGGAGAAAATGTCAGAGGCTTTGGAAGCAATTCCTGGTGCTTCCACCGAGTTCTCTCAACCGATTCAAATGCGATTCAATGAGCTGATGACAGGCGTAAGGAGCGATGTCGCGGTCAAGATTTTTGGAGAAGATCTTGAAATGCTGGTTAGTAAGGGCGATGAAGTTTTGAAAATCATCCAGGATGTAAAAGGTGTTACAGAAGCCAAAGCGGAAAGAGTAGCAGGATTGCCACAAATAACGGTTCGTTATAACAAAGACAAACTGGCTTTATACGGACTTAATGTTGGAGATCTGAATAAAGTTATCAGAACCGGTTTTGCCGGAGAAGTTGCCGGTGTGGTTTATGAAGGCGAAAAACGTTTTGATATGGTTGTTCGGTTGGCTCAGGAAAAGAGACAGGACATTTCCAACCTGAAAACGCTTTTTGTTTCACTTCCATCCGGTAGCCAGATTCCTCTGGAACAAGTAGCAGATATTGCCTATGAACCGGGCCCGATGCAGATCAGCCGTGAAGACGGAAAAAGAAGAATTGTGGTAGGATTTAACGTTCGTGACCGGGATGTAAAAAGTGTGATTGAAGAAATCCAGAAAAAACTGGATCAAAAATTAAGCCTCCCGGCTGGCTATTATGTGACTTATGGCGGACAATTTCAAAACCTCATTCAAGCCAATGAACGTTTGGCCGTTGCAGTTCCTGTCGCCTTGCTTCTGATTTTTGTATTGCTGTTTTTTACATTTCGTTCCGTTAGTCAGTCGCTTCTGATTTTCTCAGCCATTCCTTTTTCGGCAATAGGCGGCATATTTGCTCTTTGGATTCGGAATATGCCTTTCAGTATTTCGGCCGGTGTTGGTTTTATTGCATTGTTTGGTGTTGCGGTGTTAAACGGGATCGTTTTGATTGGTTATTTCAATCAGTTGAAAGCCGAAGGATTATCCGATATCATGCAGCGAATCAAGGAAGGAACCAGCGTTCGTCTGCGTCCTGTTCTGATGACCGCGGCCGTTGCATCGCTTGGTTTTCTTCCCATGGCATTAAGTACAAGTGCAGGCGCGGAAGTGCAAAAACCTCTCGCTACCGTGGTAATTGGCGGTTTGATCAGTGCTACTTTGTTGACAATGATTGTTTTACCAATTCTTTACTGGTATCTGGAAAATAATTTGAAAATCAAGAAATCAGGTATCATAACTGCCGTGATGATTTTGCTTTTTATTGGGTTTGATACAAATGCACAGTCAATTCCTAAATTGAGTTTACAACAAGCAATTGAATTAGGATCAAAAAATAATCAACTGATTTCGGCAGGTGAGTTGGAAATAAAGATGCAGTCAGAGTTGAGAGGAACTGCTTTTGATATTCCAAAAACAAATATCGGTGGTATGCTGGGACAATATAATACCAAGGCTTTTGACCAGAATTACGAAGTTTCACAAACTTTCAGTCCTTTCCAATATGGAGCCCGAAAGGAGCTTTTAAACAGTAACCTCAAAGGAAGCCAGATGAAACTGGAACAGTCAAAAAAGGAAATAATTTATGCAATCCGGCAAAACTGGATGACACTTTTGTATTTGACCAAACTAAATAATTCGCTTACAAAACAGGATAGTATTCTTGGTCAATTTGTGAAAGCTGCATCACTGAGATTTCAAACCGGCGAAACAAATCTGCTGGAAAAGACAACTGCGATCAGCAAACAACAGGAAATCCAGCAACGGATTAAACAAAATGAAAGTTTGGTATCCGTTGGGAAATCAAAGATCAGATTATTGCTAAATCTCAATACTGATTTTATTGTAAGTGATACTGTGTTTTCAGCCGCGCCCGTCAGTACTTTATTTGACACAACAGCCATAAATCAAAATCCTGTTTTCCTTCATGCGTTACAACAAGTAGAAATTGCAAAGGCTAATAAAAACCTTGAAAGGACGTTGCTAATGCCGGATTTTACTGCCGGATATTTTATTCAGTCGCTTACCGGAAACCAGGATATTAATGGGCAGAATATCAATTACAATGGTTTTCCGCGGTTTCAGGGTTTTAAGGCGGGTATTGCAATTCCGGTTTTTTCAAAGAGCTACCGTTCAAAAGTTCAGGCCGCGGAAACCAACATTCAGTTGCAGAAAAAAAATGTGGATTATCTTCAGTCACAACTTCAAAATCAGTACCAGCAGCAGCTGACTCAGCTTTATACTTACCAGTCGCTGATTGAATACTACCAAACTTCGGCTATCCCCAATGCCCAGACGATTTCTTCCAATGCCTCCAAAAGTTACCAGAGCGGAGAAATATCTTATGTCGAATATCTTCAGGGCATTCAAATAGCGCTTGATATTAATATGAATTACCTGAAAGCAATTGCAGATTTCAACCAGGCTTATGTAAGCCTGCAATATTTATTAAATCAATAGTTGAAAATCATGAACAGAAAAACCATTATATATTTTAATATTTTGCTGGCAGTTTTGGTAGTGCAGGTTATGTTTTCCTGTAAAAATACCTCTGGTGATAAGGCTGAAGAGGAGGAGAAACCTAAAACAGAAGAGAAAAGCCTGGATTTGGAAAATAAAGAAGTCGCGCTGACACAGGCTCAATATGATGCCTCTGATATTGTGCTGGGAACGTTTGAAAGTAAAAATCTGAGTGAAGTAATCAATGCCAATGGTTATACCAAATTACCACCGCAAAATCAGGCGGATGTTTCTGTCTTTATGGCGGGTATTGTGAAGTCAATCAAGGTTATTGAAGGCGAATTTGTCAAAGCCGGGCAAACCATTGCAACGCTGGAAAGTCCGGAGTTTACCCGGCTTCAGGAATCTTTTCTTATTTCAAAAAGTAATACTGAATTTTTAGCTGCTGAATTTGAAAGACAAAAAACATTGTCGGATGAGAATGTCAATGCCAAAAAAGCTTTTCAAAAAACAAAAGCAGATTTTGAAATAGAAAAGGCGCGTTACAATTCTCTTCAAAAACAGTTGAACATGCTGCATATCAATGGATCCGGGTCGGGGAATATTGTTTCTACCGTTTCGGTCACGGCTCCAATTTCGGGTTATATCACAGAAGTTAATATCAAAATCGGCAGTAATGTTCAGCCGGGGAATTCACTTTTTAGTATTGTAGATAATACCAAAATGCATGTGGATTTGTTGGTTTATGAAAAAGATCTGCAAAAGGTAAAACCAGATCAAACGGTACGTTTTGTCCTGACAAATCAGGATAATGCAGAAATCCGCGGAAAGATTTTCAGCGTAGGCAAGGCATTTGAAAATGAGACGAAATCCGTCGCCGTTCATGCTGATATACTGAACGACAAGCAGATATTGATTCCTGGGATGTATGTCAATGCGCTAATTGATATCGGAAAAAATAAAGTAAATGCGTTGCCTGTCGATGCCGTGATCAAAGCAGATGGGAGAGAATTTATTTTTGTTTTGGAAGATGAAAAGGATAAGAAAGAAGCTCAAGAGAAGTCATACCATTTTCAGCGAATCGAAGTGAAATCGGGTACAACACAACTGGGTTATGTTCAGGTAACACCTTTGCAGGTTTTGGGAAAAAATGCAAAAATTGTTTTAAAAGGATCTTATTACATTCAAAGTCATCTCCTTAAAAGTGACGGAGGTGGAGGACATGAACATTAAGTTTTGCTGACACGTTGATAAAAGATAAAAGAGGAAATTATGTACAGTATCATTACAGCAACAATATTATTAGGCCTGGTGCACGCGCTCATTCCCAACCACTGGCTGCCTTTGGTTGCAGTGGCGAAAGCCGAAAAATGGGAGCGTCCGGAGCTATTGAGTGTTGCTTTTATAATAGCGTTGGCTCACGTGGCCGGTACAGTGGCACTGGGAATAGTTCTTGGCATTATCGGAACAAGGCTGGCGGGGAAATACAACGAATTTGTAGATATTATCGCGCCTGTTTTGCTGATTATTTTCGGTTTGATATACTTTTCTGTCAACCTTCCGCATCACCATCACGGTGAGCAGGAAGATGTAAAACAGTATGAAAAATCACGAACAAGATGGATTTTGATTTTCGTTGGGATTATGTTTTTATCACCTTGCCTTGAAGTGGAAAGTCTTTTTCTTTCTGCGGGAGCTTTCGGTGTAAAAAGTGTTTTAATACTTGCCGCTGTTTATGCAGTTACAAGTATTGCAGGAATTGTAAGCCTGGTCATGCTCGCATTTAAAGGAATTCATCTGGTGGATACCCATTTTATTGAACACAATGAAAAGCGCATCACCGGAGTTATTCTGATTTTGGTTGGTATTATCACTTTTTTTCTTCATTAATATAAAAAAGCTAAGTTCCATATGCAAAGGAACTTAGCTTACTTTATTTTGACAGCTTTAAAGTTTTTTCCGGTCTAAGCTATGGATTGAAATGTTTCGACCTTATTCATAAGATCTACCACGTTTGTCACCTGCATTTTACGGTAAATTTTGAATTTAACGGTACTTATCGTGGAAGGCGCAAGATTCAATTCCCTGGCAATTTCGGCGGTACGGCATCCTTTAAGAAGTAACTGCATGATTTCAGATTCCCGGACTGAAAGCAAATTTACAAGATCATTTTCGACCATTCCTTTCAGTAAGAAATCTGTAAGTCCGTCGTCCATATATTTCCGTCCTTTGATAATGGTATTAAATGCGGACTGGAACTCATGTTTCGACATGGTTTTAAGGCAAATCCCGTCAACTCCCTTTTTTAGATAAGGCAGAGCCCAAACTTTTTCATTCTCTTCGCCAAGAACTAAAATTTTAACAGAAGGCTGAATCCGGCGAATTCCTTCAAAACTATTTAAATTGGTCAGGTTTGATAAGCGAATATCAACGATAAGGACATCAAAATAGGATTTTTTTAAAACCGCAGGAATATTTTCCCAGCTATCGGCTTCTTCAATATATACGTTGTCGGCATATTCCTTAATAGAAGCAGCGATACCCAATCTGAAAAAGTCATTTTTTATTAAAATTAATATTCTTGTCATCTTTAATTCTGATTAATAAGTGTATGGAATAAATGAATAGATCATTTCCTGAGTCCTAACCGGAGTGACGTAATTGCTATTTATGCTTTTAATTCCTTTAATTCGAGTAGGTTACGGACAACGTCATTGATTTTCGTTGTAACAATTATACTTACCGGAATTAAAGATTTTCCTGTAATAAGATTGAGTTTTTCTAACCATTGGATACTTTCAGAAGTGTACAAAATGATCCGTAAAGCCGGTTTGCTTTTATGGAGATAGCCCAGGAAATCAAGAATCTCCATATCCGGAACATTAAGGCGGACAACCAGCAAATTATTGCTGTCTTCTGTCAAAGGTGCTTTCTTTCCAAATGCCAGTTTTCTGAAAACATCGCTAATGCCAACAGCCTCTTCAATGTATACTTCCTCTTTATGTAATTGCAAAAGATCTACCAGTTTGGTATGTGTGTTACTTTGCAGATCATAAACAAGAAGTCGTTTCATAACGGTTAAATTTTGATTTCAGGTTCAGGAAATCATGATTTACAGAAAGATGACTTATGGACGTCAAGTCAAAACTTAGTTAAACAACATGATTGTCTTGATGAGGGTAAGATAAATTTTCATTTTTGCCGGAAGCTATTTGAACCCTAAATTAGTATGGTTCAAATAGCTTTGTTTCCGGCCGTTAGCGTGTGAGTAGTGCAGCCGGATTTGAGTATTTGTTTTTTGCCATAGAGTGTGTCTGTTAAAGTGGTAAATGATACCTTATTCTTACTATCAAAGCTAAGGGAGATTTTTATATGTATTTGTCGAGATCGGATTTCCATTTTGTAGAAATATCTCTATGTCATTTTGTTGATTCTACCATTGAATCTTTTTGGAAAGGTGTGGAACAGTTATATTAAGACAGATGGAGTTGTTTTAACTGCTTGTCAACCAGAAGAAAATATAGTAATCGGTATCTGGAAAACGATTAAACAACCATGGTAATGATGCAAGGCAAATAGAATTTTTTTTAATGTGTTGAAGGTCAGAAGTTCTTCAAAAGGGAAACTTTTTTAGATAATTCAATTTCGTCTGACACGTCAAGTTTATCAAATATCCTGCGCTTATAAGTACTGATGGTATTTTCTTTAACCTTTAAAATGGAAGCAATTTCTTTTGTCCATTTTCCTTCGGTTAAAAGCTGCATGACCAGCATTTCACGCGGAGATAAAGTCATTATGGGATTTTTAAGACCCTTTGAGTTGTTATCTCCCAGATTATTCAACAACGTTTGTTGAATACGGTAACTTACATATTTTCCTCTGTTCATTAAGGCCTTGTAGGCGGCCTGAAATTCATCGTGAGAAGCCTGTTTAGAGAGAAATCCATCTGCACCTGCCTGCATATACGGCAAAGCATATACTTGTTCGTCATATCCGGAATGAATCAGGATAAGAATGTCAGGCTGTCTTTGGCGCACCATTTCCATCATTCTGATATTTTCTCCCCCCGGAATGTCAATATCAAGGATCAATAAATCAAACTTTTCATTTCCCAACAATGAAAGCCCCGCGGGGAAACTATCAGATTGGGTCACATTTGCCTTAGGATCTGTATCAAAAATCAGGTGTCCGAGGCCCATTCGGATTAAAGGGTGATCCTCGATAATTAAAATGTTCATAAAATAGTGCAGATGTTGTTTAGCAACAAATCTAATTATTTATTAGCTGTTAAAGTATCGAAATATATCTACAAGAGTTATCCATTTAATGACAATTTTAACGAATGTATCTTCGTATTTTTCTTTTACACAGTGAAATGATTTTTTTACTTATAAAAGTAAAAGCAGTACCTCATGTTTTGGTGTCAAAAAAACAAATCGGTATATGACAGGAATGTATGATTTGTTTAAATAGTGATGCTTTAACAGGATTTTAAGGAAAATTATTCGTCTTAAATCCGAAAAATAAAACAAAAACGTATATTGTAAATCGTTAAAATTTCCTTGCCGGTATCTCGCATTTTTAATGTCTTAAGACAAAGTTGTTATGAAGCATATTGTTTTGGAAAGCCAACTCTTTTTCATTAAAATGTGCTTCAATATTTAATTTGGTCAAAATTGTCTTTTGTGAAATTTATTGGTATATTTAATGATATACTTCAATTAATTATTTCAACTATTGTGCTTCTTTCCAAATTGATAAAAGATGTTTGAATGTGAATATACATAATAAGAAAATGCATTGTTGATATCAATCTTCTGATTTTTTTCGATTTATTTCTATACTTGATTGAGATTTGTAATGCTGCGAAGAACATATTACCAATGATTTAATAAAAAAAGAATAACCCAAAAATCAATAATTATTTAGTAATGAGCATAAAACCAAACCTCTTAAATATTTTCCTTTTTCTACTGATTTTTACTTCGTCCAAAGCTATAACCCCCGATTCTATCCGTGTTACCCTGACAGAAGGAACCAACATGGCCATTGCGCTTTCGCCCGATAAAAAAAGTATCGCGATGGATATTCAGGGAACTATCTGGCTTATGTCTGCTGGCGGTGGAAAGGCAGTTGCTTTAACAGATGCCTTAGGTGATTGCCGCCAGCCAACCTGGTCGGCGGATGGAAGTCAGATCGCATTTCAGTCGTACCGGGATGGAAATTTCCATATCTGGAAAGTCAATAAAGATGGAAGTGCTTTAACACAACTTACTTTTGGGGTATATCATGACCGCGAGCCGCATTGGTCGCCCACAAAAAATGAAATTGTTTTTTCTTCCGATAGAAGCGGAAATTATGACATATGGAAAATTGATGTGGACAAAAGAAATCTTACGCAGCTTACCGCAGAGCCTGGAAATGATTACTTTCCTTCCTTTTCGTCAGATGGATCAAAGCTTGCTTATGTTTCTGAGCGGAATTCTGCTGCCGGATTGTATATTCTTGAATCAAATTGTGAGCCCAAATTACTGGTTCATAGTAAGGAAAAGTTGTTTTCCCCTGTATGGCATCCGAGCGGAAAGCAGGTCATTTTTAATAGTCTTTTACCACAAGGAAGTCAGTTGGAACTTGTAGCTGTGGGCGGTGGCGACTGGCAGACTTTATCGGATAAGTCGGATGATGTATTTCCGTTTAAGGCAAGCTGGATTTCGGATACAGAATACTTGTATACAGCAAATGGCCAGATCCTACGTGCACATTTGGGTGAAACGAAAACGACAAAAATCCCTTTTGAAGCCGAAGTCATTTTAAACCGTAAAAAATATATTACAAAGGTTCGGGATTTTGATTCAAAGAAACCGCAACCTGTTCAGGGAATACGAAGCCCGATTGTTTCTCCCGACGGAAAAAGTATTGTTTTTACTGCCTTAGGTGATTTATGGATTTATAAAAAGGGAACTGGGAAACCTACTCAGATTACGAACGATATCTTTATCGATGTAGATCCGGTATGGTCGCCTGATGGGAAAAAACTGGCCTATACCAGTGATAAAAAGGGCAATATGGATTTGTATGTGAGAGATCTTGTAACTGGAAAAGATACTTGTTTGCTGGATGCCCCGGATAACTTGAAATTTCCTTCCTGGTCGCCGGATGGATCGAAAATTGCTTTTTATCAGGCTGATCCTAAGTCACTTGGTAAAAATGTACTCAATGTAATGGAGTTGGGGACTGGTAAAAGTGCTACGATTTACGGTTCTCTTTTCGAAGGTTCGCAGCCAGGTTGGGCGCCAGATGGGAAATATATTGTTATTTCTTCTCTCGAAGCATATTCGACAAGATTCAGAGAAGGACTCAGTAAAATCCTGATCATTCCGCTTGACAAGTCGCCGTCAAGATTTGTTTCACCGGTTCCTGAACGTACGCTTGCAACAAGAGGAAAGAATGGTCCGGTTATTTCCCCCGACGGCTCAAAAATCGCTTATATTCTTGATAATATTTTATGGATTGTACCTGTTGATCCTCAATTAAATATTGTTGGACCGCCTAAAAGATTAACCAATGAGCTGGCCGAAGCGCCTAGCTGGTCAGGAGATTCCCAAAAAATAGTTTTTCTGGCGACTGATATGTTGAAAGAAGTATCTGTTGCGGACGGTGAAATTAAAATGATCGATATGAATTTTACCTGGCAGAAAAAGCAGCCGGAAGACCGGTTTGTGATTCATGCAGGAAAAGTTTTTGACGGTCGATCCGAAAAATATCTGGAAAATGTTGATGTGCTGATTGAAGGTGCCCGGATTAGAAAAATTACACCGCACCGTGCAGGCGCTTATGGAAATGCGAAAATTATTGATGCTTCAAAACAAGTATTAATTCCCGGACTTTTTGAAATGCACACACATCAAAATGCTCAGATGGGTGAAAAGGGGGGTAGACTTTGGCTGGCATACGGCATTACTTCTATCCGCGAACCGGGTACCGATCCATACGACGCGCTGGAAAGAAAAGAATCATGGAATAGCGGAAAAAGATTGGGGCCACGCACTTTTTTTACAGGCGGACATATGGAAGGAAGCCGGGTTTATTACAACCGGAGCACAAGTAATGTGGGCGGTGGGCAACTGGATCTGGAACTAAACCGTGCTGTAAAATTGGGTTATGATCTGATTAAAACTTACGTTGGCCTGCCGGATAACCTTCAAAAAAGAGTGACGGAATTTGCTCACCAAAATGGTTTGCCGGTAACGTCGCACGAGATTTATCCTGCAGTGGGGAATGGTGTGGATGGTGTGGAACATATGGGGGCCACAAGCAGAAGAGGATATTCTCCCAAGCTGACTGCAATGAACAATACCTATCAGGATGTGCAGCAGCTTCTTATCAAATCCGGAATGTATATCACGCCAACAGTTTCGCTTCAGGGTGGTTTTACTGCTTTGGCAAAAAATGACACCAGTTTTTTTAGTCATTGGCAATACAGTAAATTCTATACGGAAAAGTTGAAAACTGACCTTCAGGGATCTGCTTCCAGAATGAATGAAAGCACTTATTCCAATGTTGAAAAAACATTATTTAATCTGGTCAGATCTGGTGCGAAAGTGACTTTGGGAACTGATTCACCCATTATTCCTTCCGGATTTAGCTTTCATGCTGAACTGCAATGCTGGGTTAAAGCAGGCCTCTCACCATTTGAAACTTTAAGAGCCGCTACCTTGTGGTCGGCGCAGGAAATAGGCGTGGAGAAAGACCTTGGAACTATTGAGCCAGGTAAATTGGCAGATATAGTACTGGTTGACGGTGATCCTTTAAGCAATATTAAGGATGTGCTGAGAATAAATGGTGTATATAAAAACGGAGAATTTTTTGATTTGAAAAAATTAAAAACAGGTTTCTAATGAATTCTGGTGTATCATTTTTCAGGATAAAGGTCTAAAATAATTTTGCACAAACTCCGTCTGATATTCATAATCCGGCATGGCATAATTATTGCACTTGCCCTATTTATATATCGAAATTGTACTATTTCTGACTTGTTTATTCTGAGTAAGTGAATCCACAAGAATTCCCCAAAATGATTTTTTGTCGAGTCGGGTTTTAGCAGGTTTACAACCCTTCGTTCTGGCATAGTTGTTATAATTGATCCAATCAAATTTGATTCAGTACTGGTGATCTTGGGAATATTATTGCAGTTAAATATAATCCTGAAAGTCGCGTAATGTGAGTCAGCTTGCCGTATTCCCTATTTCTCTAAATTATTTAATGTTGATTTCAGATTTTATATCAGGCCTCTTTTGGAGATTCCGATTTAACTGAAGTCTAAAAAATTTGGAAGTATTACATTTTACTTCTTAGAAATTCGTGTGCTTTTATTAAAGTGATTTATTAACCGGACTTTATTTTACTATAACTGACAACTGATTATTTACTTCCAGACAGCGTTAATATTATGATTCAACTACCTAAAAATTTACTGTGTTTTTCACACTTGCGTTGGGATTTTGTATATCAGCGTCCACAACATCTGATGACCCGGTTTTCTGAATTTTCAGCTGTTTATTATCTTGAAGAACCTGTCTTCGGATCATTTCAGCATTCTTTTATAAGTTTTTCTCAAAGGCTTCCAAATCTTTGGGTTTGTGTACCTCATCTACCTAAGGGAATGGATAAGGCGGAAATCAATAAAGAGCTTAGATCTTTGTTAAATGTATTTTTTGTCAACCGGGATATCAAAGATTTTATGTTTTGGTATTACACGCCGATGGCGCTCGAATTTTCGTACAAGTTTGTACCGGGATTGACGGTGTATGACTGTATGGATGAATTGTCGGCGTTTAAATTTGCTCCCGATGAATTAAAGGATTTAGAAAGAAGGCTTTTCAACAAAGCGGATATTGTTTTTACAGGTGGACAGTCGCTCTATGAGGCCAAAAAACATCAGCATTACAACATACATCCTTTTCAAAGCAGTATCGACAAAAAGCATTTTGCAAAAGCGAGGTCAAAGGAATCAGAACCGGCAGATCAAGCAGCTGTGATAGGGCCAAAACTGGGTTTTTATGGTGTTATTGATGAACGTTTTGACACAGATTTGATCAGAAATATTGCGGATGCACGCCCGGATTGGCAAATTATGCTTATTGGCCCTGTGGTTAAAATTGATCCCGCCGGATTACCAAAAAATAAAAATATTCACTATTTGGGATCAAAAAAATATGATGAACTTCCATTTTATCTTTCCGGATGGGACGTTGCCCTGGTGCCGTTTTTATTGAACGAATCGACACGTTTTATAAGTCCGACAAAAACACCGGAATATCTGGCTGGAGGAAAGCCGGTCGTTTCTTCGGCGATAAGGGATGTTGTAACTCCTTACGCAAAAAATAAGCTTGTTTCCATCGGTGTGGATGCAGATGATTTTATAGTTGCTATTGAAGAATTACTGGCAAACCCTGAAAATGAGGTTTGGCTTAATAAGGTTGACGAATTTTTGGCTGACAATTGCTGGGATAATACGTTTCGTTCTATGATGGAGCTTATGAGCAGTACGCTTGAAAGTAAAACAGCGCAGGTTTCTCTTGCAAGTGAATAAGGGAATTCTCATTATAAATTTTAGTAATTATTAATGTCTAATCAAGTGATCGAAAACCCGTTTAGATCTTTCTGGATGGCTGGATTTGAATGTACGGATCAATTAAATGCTTTTGGAAACCGCGTTGATTTTCTTCATGTAACCTCTCATCTTGAAATGTTGCAGCAGGATTATCAAAATCTGGAAGCATTTAATATTAAAACGGTGCGTGAAGGTTTGCGATGGAGCCAGGTTGAGAAAGTACCTTATAAATATGATTTCAGTACTTTTCAACAAATGCTGGAAGTGGGTAGGAAGAATGGTATTCAGCAGATCTGGGACATTTGTCATTTTGGATTTCCTGATGATTTAAGTCCCCTACATCCGCATTTTACAAGAAGATTTGCAGCTTTATGCAGGGCTTTTGCATTATTTTATAAATCACTGGGATATAGTGAACCACTTATTGTAACACCAATCAATGAAGTAAGTTTTATGTCCTGGCTTGGCGGAGACGTAGCCGGAACTTCTCCTTACTGTCATAATAATGGATGGGAAGTGAAATATGGCTATATGAGGGCATATATTGCTGGTGTCAAGGCCCTGAAAGATGTAGATTCTACTATAAGAATTCTGACCACGGAACCTTTGGTAAATGTTGTTGCGAATCTTGATGCAACGCCATCGGAAATTCAGGATGCAAAAAATAATCATGAATTGCAATACCAGTCACTGGATATGCTTTGTGGTAGGATTTGCCCGGAATTGGGTGGGAAACCAGAATATCTGGATATGCTTGGCTTCAATTATTATTATAATAATCAATGGATTCTTAGTCCGCATAAGATTTTAGGATGGAATGACGAGGTGCCTTATCCGTATTTGCGTCAGTTGTCAGACTTGCTTCATGAAGCTCATAAACGGTATAACAGACCAGTCGTTTTGACCGAAACAAGCCATCCTGGTATCGATCGCCCGCTTTGGATCAAATATGTTGTAGCTCAGATTTTGACAACAATCCGTGAAGAAATTCCATTTTGGGGGATTTGTATTTATCCAATAATTGACCGCCCCAATTGGGATCATCCAGACAAATGGCACCATTCTGGTTTATGGGATATGGACCCGGCTGTAGGGATCAAAAGCCGGATTTTACATGAGCCTTCGGCAAAAGCAGTGATGGAAGGCCAGATATTATTGTCTGCTCAATTGCGAGAAGCAGCTAATCAGAAGGATTTCAACATTCAAAAAAAAGGAGCAGTTATTCTTTAATTGTTGGATCATGGTTTTGGTAATTGTGTAATAATAAGGTATTTTACGTCGTAAATTATGGGACAAATATCAGCATTGCATAGCCATATTGGCAAAATGAAAAGTGTAAAAGTGGAGGAATTCGGGTCTGGTTTAATTGTTGCAACACATCCGGATGACGAAACGCTGGGTTGTGCGGAACAGTTGCCCTGATGCGGAAAAAATGGAATTCCAGTTCACTTTTTATTTGTGAGTGATGGAAGTATGTGGTACCCGAACCCGAAAAAATATCCCTCTGAAAAATTGACCAGGGTAAGGGAACAGGAGGCAAAAACTGCTGTTTTAATCCTGAGAGCTGAAATAGCCCATATGGAATTTTTGCGGTTAAAGGATTCAATGGTCCCGCATGAAAATGATAATCAGTTTCAGGAAACTGTTGAAAAGATTGTAAAAATTATCGATGATCTTCAACCGAAAACTGTATTTGTTCCCTGGCAAAAAGATCCGCATCGTGATCATCAGGCAACATTGGGAAATCATGTTTGAGGCTGTAAACCGGGCAAAAATGAAACCAAGATTTCTGGAATATCCCATATGGCTTTGGGAGTTAGGGAAACCGGAAGACATGGAACTATTAGACCAGATGAAAAAAATTACCGTAGATATTGAAGAAACTTTGGAAGTGAAAAATACGAGGCAACGCTTCGCGCGATTCCTAATCTAACAGCCTGTTCAGTAACGTGAATCGATTGTAGTCCGCATCCATCAAAAGCCTGCGGACGGTACCGATATGGGCGACGTCTGGTACTAACTGGATTTCTTCAATATGAAGATTGGAATCAGGATATATTTTCTGATATGTTCTGGCAAAATCTGCGGATTTATCCGTGCAGTTATTCGCTAAAAGCAATACCTCATATTCGGAATGTGATAGTTGTAATCCTTCGCTGTCCTTTTTATTACGAAGTGCTTCCAGTGTGTTAAATAAATTATCCTGCTCATTTCTTACAGGTAAAATAACCGATAATTTAAGATGCTGAGAAGGGGGGATGGTATAAAATAAAGATGAAGCCATTAAAGGCTCATTTTCTGCCGTTTCCTCAGAAAAAGTTTGTACCATAAATTAGTTGAACAATTAAATTGATAGATACTTACTCGCAAAAATCATAACCAGTCAGGAATAATTTTGACAAGTATTAGTAAAAACTATGCCAATAAATATTCCCGCTTTTTTCACTGGTTGTGAGCAGAAATTGAGATTAAACAGAAAAATTAATGAGTTTGAAAAGGATGAAATCCTGCTAAATAATAACAATGGATCCTAAATTTTAAAATGAGGAAATTTGAGGGAAAAGGTGTGAAGAATATTCCGGAATTTGGTAAGTAAAACCACGCCGGTTTTACACAGTATCAACAGGCTGAACATTAATTATCAGATATTTATATAAATTTGTTCTTGGAGAATTATTCATATATCTTATGATAATTTAAAATCAATTCAGAACACTAACAAAATGGCTCTTCCTGATATTTTTACAAAATCGGTAACTGATGAAGTAATTGAGCGGATAGATAAGCTTACGGGCAAAAGTCAGCCATTGTGGGGGAAAATGTCCGGTGCACAAATGCTGGCTCATTGCTGCGTTTCTTACGAATATGTGTATGATAATAACCATAAGCCTCCTGGCAAATTCATGAAGTTTATTCTGAAAATGTTTGTAAAAGATAAGGTTACAACAGAAATTCCTTATACAAGAAATGGTGCTACTGCGCCGGATTTTGTTATAAAAGGAGATAGGGATTTTGAGAAAGAAAAGGCACGGCTAAAAGAATATATCGAGAAAACGCAGGAGCTTGGCGTCGATTTTTTCGCAGGACGAGAATCTCATTCCTTTGGGAAATTAACTATTAAGGAATGGAATAATATGTTTTACAAACATCTGGATCACCATTTGACTCAATTTGGGGTTTAGATTTATGGATTTTTTGTTGGAATAATAAATTGAATTCGTGATATCGCGGCGTTCGTTTTTACGGAATAAATTCTGCGGCTACCACATCGTTCGTTTCCCACGGAATAAATTCCGCGGCTACCACATCGTTCGTGCCTCTGGCACTGTGTGGATTTTTTTGTATCATATTATAATTCCGTAGCTATTCCATCTTTCGTTTCCACGGAATAAATTCTGCGGCTACCACATCGTTTGTTTCCCACGGAATAAATTCCGCGGCTACCACATCGTTCGTGCCTCTGGCACTGTGTGGATTTTTTTGTATCATATTATAATTCCGTAGCTATTCCATCTTTCGTTTCCACGGAATAAATTCTGCGGCTACCACATCGTTCGTGCCTCTGGCACTGTATGGATAATTTTATTTATTACGAACAATTCCTGCGGTTTTCATATTCATTTCGGGATTAAAAAATGCCGTCAGGCATGATCGATATCGTAGCCGCGGAATTTATTCCGTGGTTGTGGTTGATGATTTATCGAATTTAAAAAATGCCGTCAGGCATGACCGATGTGGTAACCACGGAATTTATTCCGTGGTTTGTGGCGGATTTATCTGGAGAAAAAATGCCGTCAGGTATGGCCGATTTTAAGGAATATCAACCAACCTGATTTACATTAAATCTTCAAACAAATATTTCTTGTTATGCTCAACCTCAAATTTGGTCAATAACTCCAAATACTCTTCACTGAAACTCCTTTTTTTATGATGCTCCTCCTGGTTCTGAATATATTTAAAGATAGTATCAACCTGCGAATGACTATACGAAAATGCCCCGAAACCCTTCTGCCACTCAAATCGATGTTGCAATAATCTACTTTCATTCACCCACTTTGAAGATTTTGCCTTAACACTTCTCATAACATCCGATATTGAAATCGCGGGATTTAATCCGAAAAGACAATGAACATGATCTTCCACGCCATTTACGATATAGGTTTTACAGCCGGTTTCATTTAATAAATTTCCAATAACACCGATAAAATCTTTTTTCCATGCATTACTAATTACCGCATTTCGAAATTTTACCGCGAAGACGCTGTGTACATAGACTTGATGATAAGTATTTCCCATATCTTATTGATATTAAGTGACTAATATCAATAAGACGGGAAATATTTAAAATGTCTCTTTAATCGGGTTAATCAATTTCTATTTATGATTCTTTCTGGCTTTATATTCTTTAAACCTTTGATTGTATTCGTCTAATTGTTCAGCCTTGAAGCTCTTTTTTAGATTTTCAGGCAAATCCAGCCGTTCCTGCATTTTTAATGTTGTGGACAATTCCACTAGTGTATTCTGTCCCTTTTTATCTTTTTCAAGATTGAAGGAATCATACAAATCGCCGCTTACGGTAAAAGCTTTAAACGAAAGCAGTGCATCGTTTACCGTGATAACCTGGTATAACTGCGTGTTGGACGCCGCTCTATCCATCCAGTTTTGCAGCCCGATATCATACATTTTCGGTCCACTTACAGAAACTACGTATATCGGCCCATCAGGTTTTTTTCTGCTTTGGCCCAGAGGCATATTAATACCCCGGCCATACGTGTGATCGTGTCCTTGTAATACCAGATCGACTTTATATTTTTTGTATAGCGGCTCCATTTTTGCTCTCCACTCATCATTATCACGTCCGTTTTTAGTAGAATAAATTGGATGGTGATGCATAACGATCGTCCAGCGCATACCATGTCCTGCGGCAACTTTCTCAAACCAGGCAGCTTGTTTGTCCATAACAGTTGAGTCCAAAATTGCTTCCTGAGAATTCAGGGAAATAAATCTTATTCCCTGATAATCAAAATAATAAGCTGTTTCAGTCAAACCTTCCGGGCCATTTTCGGGCAGGGCAAACTGCGGTCTCCAATGCATGGAGACATGTGGTTTTTTTGCCTTATCCATATAGTATTCATGGTTGCCGGGTGTCGCCAAACTTGGTACCATCCCATTTACCCAGCCACCTGCCTCAAACCATTCACCCCACTGATAGTCGGCATTGGAACTATTAATAAGATCACCTGCATGAATCATAAAATCAGCTTTTGGCAAAGTGGAATAAGCACCGCGAATCGCCCGTGACCACAAAGACCGGATATCATTTTGTGCATCACCGAAATAAAGGAATGATACCGGATCATTTTTATCAGAAGCCGTTGTAAAATGAAACCATTCACTCCAGTATTTTCCTTCGCCAACGCGGTACATATATTGGGTTGCAGGCTTAAGTCCCGTAAAGTCAACCTCATGATATTGCACCTGTTTTCCGTCCAGAACAATAGCAGTTGTTTTTGCATCAACACTTTTTGCATTGGATTGAAAATCAGGCGAAGGATCAGCCTCGTGAATCATAGCCACTGCTTTTATAATTGTGGAATCCGTTCGCCAGTTTATTGCCTGAGAATGAGCGGCATCACCTTTCCAGCCAAGAATAATCCGGTCGGGGAATTTGGACGCTGGATAGGATTTATTTTCCTGAGCAAAAACAATTGCCGGCAAAAGCGCCAGGCCAAAAGTTATGAATAGAATAATAGGATTATTTTTTGGTGAAAATAACATTGCCAGTTTGCATTTAGTTAAGTAGTATAGCTGCAATAGTACTTTTTAAGTTTAATAGTAGGCTATAAAGCAATGTTATGATAATGTGAATAATGCTTTTGTTTAAAAATTAACCACTCATTTTTTCACTTAAATCCATCCAAAACTTCCCGTACCTTTGTATTGTGAAAATTGAGATACGCAGTGCTTTGAAAAAGAAAACCTTATTTATAACCCCGCCGTTTACCCAGCTGAATACTCCCTATCCGGCCACAGCTTACCTGAAAGGATTTTTAAATACCCTGGGAAGAGAATCACATCAGGCAGATTTAGGGATTGACGTCATTCTGGCACTTTTTTCTTCAAAAGGGCTGCGTCAGTTATTTGCCTTACTTGAAGATTCTGACACGGAATTAACCGATAACAGTTTCCGGATTTATTCTCTCCGGAATGAATATATCACGACCATTGATCCTGTAATTCGTTTTCTTAAAAATAGAAATCCTACGCTGGCTCACAGCATTTGTGATCGAAGTTATTTACCGGAGGCGAGTCGTTTTCAGCAACTTGAAGATATGGACTGGGCTTTCGGGACGATGGGAATTCATGATAAAGCGAGGCATTTGGCCACTCTATATCTGGAAGATCTTGGCGATTTAATTCAGGAAGCAATTGATCCGCATTTTGGTTTTAGCCGTTATGCAGAGCGTCTTGGCCGTTCAGCTTCACATTTTGACGAGATGTGTGAGGCGCTTGAAATGCCAAATACACTGCTGACCAACATGCTGGTGAATTTGCTGGAAGAAAAAATTCAAAGTTATAAGCCTGATATTGTTTGTATTACCGTTCCGTTTCCTGGAAATCTTTACGGCGGAATGAAGTGCGGACAGTATATCAAAAAAAATCACCCAGAGATTTCTGTTGTCATGGGCGGAGGTTTTGCTAATACCGAATTACGCTCGTTAAAAGAACCTCGTGTTTTTGACTATATAGATTTTGTTTGTCTGGACGATGGTGAAGCCCCGCTTTTATCATTACTCGAATATCTGGACGGTAATCGTGAAAGAGAAAAATTAAAACGTGTTTATGCCCGGACAGACGGCAAAGTAATTTATTACAACGGAGCCAAGGAACGTGATGTACCGCAGCGGGATACCGGAACGCCGGATTATAGCGATTTGCCGTTGAATGATTATTTGTCGGTCATTGAAATTGTCAATCCAATGCACCGGTTATGGAGCGATGGACGCTGGAATAAGCTGACTTTGGCGCATGGCTGTTATTGGGGAAAATGCTCATTTTGCGATATTTCACTGGATTATATCAAACGATATGAACCGATGACGGCTGCACTTCTCTGCGACCGGATTGAGGAAATTATAGAGCAAACCCAGCAAAACGGTTTCCATTTTGTTGACGAAGCAGCACCGCCAGCGTTGTTGCGGGATCTGGCTTTGGAAATCATCCGCCGTAAATTAACCGTGGTTTGGTGGACAAATATTCGTTTCGAAAAAAACTTCACACATGACCTTTGCCTGTTGCTAAAAGCTTCGGGATGCATCGCCATTTCCGGCGGGTTGGAAGTTGCATCGGATCGCCTTTTGGAACGAATGAAAAAAGGAGTAACCGTAGCTCAGGTTGCCAGAGTGGCTGACGCTTTTACCCAGGCTGGCATTATGGTTCACGCCTATTTGATGTATGGTTTTCCAACGCAAACGGCGCAGGAAACAATTGACTCTTTGGAAATGGTACGTCAGTTATTTCATCAGGGAATTATACAGTCGGGTTTTTGGCACCGTTTTGCTATGACGGCACATAGTCCTGTTGGACTTCATCCGGAAGAATTTGATGTCATGCGAATTGGCCCCGAAATAGGAGGATTTGCAAATAACGATTTAGAGCATGATGATCCGTCGGGTGCAAATCATGACTTGTTTGGGGAAGGTTTACGGAAATCGTTATTTAACTATATGCACGGTGTTTGTTTCGATTTTCCTTTGTCAAAATGGTTTAATTTTAAAATTCCTTCGCCGTCTATTTCGCCAAAATATATTGAAAAAAGCATCAGCCAGTTTCCAGACGCAATTCCACGAACCAATGCGATGGTTGTCTGGATGGGAAGTTTGCCCTCACTTTCTGTTTTTGAAGAGAAAAAAGGGAAAGCTATTGTCCAAATAGCTGAATTGGTTTTTTATAACAAAAAACAGGAATGGGCTTTGGAAACCAGCGTTCCGGTGGGCGAATGGCTGACAGAATTAATGCCTGAATTACTTATCGGGAAAGACGAACCGTTTCCTTTGGATAAATTGAAAAACAATTTTGAATCACAAGGATTAGGTGAATTCGAAACCTTTATGCGCTCAAAAGTCTGGAAAGAGTTGAAAAGCGGAGGATTATTGGTTGTATAAATTCAACCGCAATGAATGCCAGTTTCCATCGCGTCTATTGCGAAACCCATAGTGTCCATTGCGGTCAAACAATTCAGTTTAAAACCACAAACTTTTCCAAAGCATCATCAAAAGAACTAAAAACCGCCGGATAACCGACCGCGAGACTTCCGATTTTATCATCTAATCCTAATGCAATAGCCGGACGAATGGTTGCCATTTCAATAGCTTCCTGAACAGAAATCCCAACTTCAAGAACGGCATTTCTTACCGCATCCGCCAAAGAAATAGTAGCTCCCGCCAGATTTCCTTCCGAATTATTATATTGACCGTTTTGCAGATAAGCGTCAAATTCACCCCACTTAAATTCTGTTACTTTTTCTCCAACAAAAAGTGCATCAGAAATAAGGAACAATTTGTCTTTTTTTGCCTTATAAGCAATTCTCGCGGCTGCATAATCGCAATGAACACCGTCAATAATGATTGGCGCATAAACGGAATCATTATCAAATGTAGCTCCCACCAGCCCAGGTTGACGATGACCAAACGCCGACATCGCATTATATAAATGTGTTACCAGTTTAATTCCCTGATCAAATACCCGGCTGGCTTCCTGATACGTTGCATTGGAATGCCCGGCAGAAACGGTGATTCCGGATGCCAAAAGCATATCAATTTGCTCAGGTGTAAACATTTCGGGCGCTATCGTAATCAGCTTAATCACGTCTTTTCCATGACTGATAATGGCTTCAAGCTCATTATCAGAAGGTTTTCTTACATATTCCGTAAGATGGGCTCCACGTTTTATCGGATTTAAAAAAGGACCTTCAAGATGCATTCCGAGAACACCAGATCCTGGGTTATTCCGGATATAACTTCGGGTAGCTTCAATTCCTTTCAGGATATTTTCAAGGGAGGAAGTGATCAGTGTTGGTAAAACATAGGCCGTTCCCAATGCTTTGCTGGCCTGATAAATATCATCGATCGTTTCTTCATCTGCTTTTTCAGTGAAATGAAAACGTTCACCTCCATTAATGTGGGCATCAAAAAGACCTGCGCAAATATTTTGAACTTTCAGTGCACCTTCAACAAATCCGGAAGCTGTTAAGGAAGAGATAACCCCGTTTTCAACAGAAATCAGTTGGCCGGTCAAAACGGAATTGCCGGTATAAACTTTCTCTGCAAATATCTGGTAAGAAGACATAAGTTAAAGACGTTTTTATAAGGTTTAGGAATGATGACGAAATTTGGATAATCGTCATTTGATAATAATGTCAAATTTAGTTAAAAGACCTGCTAAATCGGAAGAAAGAAATTTTGCTTTTTTGACATTATTTATTGCGGGATCAATCGTGAAATTCTGGCTGGTAGTAAAATCTACACCGCTAAGATTGGTATAAGAAAAGACTGAACCCATTAAATCGCAATTCACAAATTTGGATTTAGAAAGATCAGCCTGAGTGAAATCTGCACCGTTAATTTTACAATTGACAAAGGCGCTTTTGTTCAGTTTTTTATTGTCAAAATTGGTATAATCTAAAAGGCATTTTTCAAAACGAACCGAAAAACCGAAGTCTTTCGTATCTGAAAAATTAACACCGATCAGCTTACAGTCAACAAATTCAACATCATACAACTTGCAGTTTGTGATCACCGCATTACTCATATTACACCCAATAAAAGAGCAGTCGGTGAAATCAGTACCCGAAATATTGGAAAATATACAGTTTGTAAATTCATACTGTTCGAAATTTTGCAGCGGAAGATCCTGAACTGTGAAATCGATATTACTGATTGACTCGACGTTTCTTTTATTAAACATTAAACTTCAAAAATAGGGTTACTATAAATATTTACTGATAATACTTTGCAGTTGGTTAGCCTGTACAACACCAGACTGGCGCCACATTACTTTGCCATGTTTGAAAACAATCAGCGTAGGCACGCCTTGTATTTTATATGCTTTTGCGGCGGATGGATTTTTGTCTACATCCACTTTCACGATCGTCGCTTTGTCACCCAAACCCGCTTTTAGTTCTTCCAGAATAGGTTTCATCATTTTACAAGGTCCACACCATTCCGCTGAAAAGTCGACAAGAACCGGTTTGTTGCTGTTAATTAAATCCGAAAATGCTGACATGATTTACATTGGATAGTACACAATGATAACCAATCTGAGAGCCGAATGGTTTACTTATTAACATGAACTTATACAGATTTTGAAATAATAATCCGATGAGCGGATTTATAAGTCAAGTTTCGATTTTAGGAATTTTCCAAATCGTTTTTCTATCAGGTCGTAGGTGAAATGTGAATAAATGAGTGTAAGTGAGATGGAAGTAATTAATGAAAATGCAATCATAGGTTCTGTTGGCACAGCTTTAAAAATCCTGAAAATACAGATATTAACAAAGATGAGAACGATCGCGTGATTGAGATAAATTGAATAGGAGATTTTACCCAGATATTGAAACGGCGCGCTCGAAAGCAATCGTGTGACAATGCCGGTTGAACTAGCGAAAATGATAATACCAATGGAGAACAGAACCGGAAAAATAAGTCTTATCAGATTCCATTCATAGTGATGGGTTGCATACATAGCAGACACAAGCAATATCAGAAATGGAATTTCCAGATAAGTCAGTTCTAAAGTTCTGTTTTTTAAAAATGTAAAAGTGAAAATCCCCATACAGAAACATAACAGACCACGGACAAAGCCGTAATCGTATACCAGCATATAGTCATTTTTTGCAACGATAAATCCAACGCATGTAAGGCTCAAAAGAATGAAAACCAGATATTTTTTTGATGGGATAAACAATAATACCAAACCAAAAACAACGTAAGATATCATCTCGGAAGATATGGACCAGGCAGGATAATTAATTCCCATCCAGTCGCCGAGAATGGGGGTGGAACCCATGAAGGTAAGTGTGTCAAGTCCTGACCGTAAATAATAGGACAGCCGCATATCAGTCATATTTTTCAATGCGCTGTGATCCCCGACCAGATTAGCAATGATGAAAATTACTTCTGTATAAAACAAAAGCGGATAAAGGCGGACAAACCTTTTTTTGAGAAAAGTAGCGATATCTTCACCGGTGTGAATTTTTTCGATATAATTCATCGCAATAACAAATCCACTCAATACAAAAAAGAAATCAACGAAAAGGCTGGAATTAATTACGAAGAAATTGTTATAGAAAATGGAATCTCTGAACGCATTATGATGATGGGCAATGACCAGAATGGAAAAAATTCCTCTCAGTCCATCCAGCTGTTCTACTCTGTTTCTCATTGATAAATGCAATGTCATGAACCTTAATATTTAATACATCAAGGTTATGTCAAATGGATAATTAGGAACTGGCAGCAGCTAATCTGCCGCTTGCTGGTTGACGTGATAATTTGTAAAAATAATCAATACCCAGAAAGCGGATCATCACAGCATAAGGAAACCAGTAAGCAATATCGTAAGGCCGTCCACCGGAAATTAACAGTACGATCAGTGAAATAAAGAAATAGGCAAGGAAAGTGGAAAGCGGAGTAGTGTTTCTTTTGATTTCCTGAATGGAATAAATGAAAAGAAAAAAGTTAAATCCATTAAAGAAAAGAAATCCCAATATTCCGTGATTTACCAAAGCTTCAAGTATCGGAACATCAAGGAACCCACTCTTATAGCCTCGTCCCAGAAATACATCCCATGAATAAAGCGTGTCGAGAAATGTTCCGAAACCACTCACACGACCCATAGCCGAGGCGTCAATATCAGCCGTATCAGATAATTTCACCCCGAAAGATGTAAATATTACATCCATTATGCGGCCCTCAAACATGTCCCAATAATTGAGAAGATTATCCATCACCCCACCATATTGGCTGAGAAAGTAGCTTATTCCAACAAGAACAAGTCCAACAAGCATTATATTTTTAAAGCTGAAAAAGCTGCCAATGGCTGAGAATATTTTAGTGACTTTGAAATTATAAAAAACATATAAACCCAACATCAGCCCCACACCAAGATAACTTGATTTTGCAAGCGAAAGTACAATTACAGCCAGGCTGAATAATATTGAAAAGTAGAGAAACAATTTGGCGAAAATACTTTTATACTGGGGAATAAGAACCATTGCAGTTAACAGGCAAATAATGCCATTTCTGGCTGTTATATGCGGATTCCCGCCAGCCTGGGCGCCTTCATTTGAGAAACTTACCGCTGCCCGCATACCTAATGTCCAACTTGGATCCGTCATCAGCGAATACACCAGCGTCAGATTGGAAAATAGGGAAAAGATGAAAAGAACAGGTACAAGCGCATCTTTTACATCACTGGGGATACTCAGCAACAATAGCAGAAAAGCAAAAATATAGGCATAATTACCAATATCGGTAATACCCATTCCCGTGGAGTTAAAGAAAAGAAAATAGTATACCGATAACAGTAAAAAACCTACTCCTAAATTAAACAGAACCGGATTGGGATTATAAAATCTAAGAAAAAGATTCGTTGGGACCATCAAAAGAAGTGCAAAGGCAAAGAAAACAGCTGTAAAGGTGCTGCTTGCCGGCCCGATTCCCAGTGTATCACGGAAAAAGAATATAAGAGGAAATCCATTGAAGAGCATTGCTATGCCAACGGAATACCTCAAATAGTTGAAGTTCTTTAATAAATTGCTTAGACTCAAATTCATCTTGATAGCCTGAAACGTATGTATTTGAAATCAAATCGAAAAGTAAAATAGGCTATTTTTCTAACCTTACACCAAAGATACCGGATTTTGTTCAGAGCCGGGAATGTTAACGCAGAATTGTACAATTTTTGTATTCTCAAATGCTCTTCGGAGCCAACGGATGCAATAGTAGATGACTTCGCATCGGCATGCACGCGAAGCGCTCCACCCAGTCCTTCAACTTTCCTGATCCGCGTTGAATCATGCATCGTATAGCGGGTGATAAATTCATAATCAAATGCAAAACGATAGGATTCATCAAACTTCCCGAATTTTTCAACCAGTGATTTTTTGAAAAACAATGACTGGTTGTGAATCTGCATTCCTTCCAAAATTTGACAGGTTAAACTGTAAGACGTTGTTTTCAATATTTCCGTCACTTCGTCGTCGGTGGTGATCATGAACAAATCTCCGTATAAAATATCAGTGGACTGTTCCAATGCTGCTTTACCAAAACGTTCAAATGTTCCTGCAAAATATACATCGTCAGAATTTTGAAAACTTATCCATTCACCGGTTGCTCTTTCAAGTGCCTTGTTAATGGCGTGAACCTGTCCACGATCTTTTTCGGAAACCCAGTAGGTCAGGTAAGATTCGTATTTTTTTATAACCTCAACGCTTTTATCAGTGGAGCCGCCGTCAATAATAATGTATTCCAGATTGGGATAATTTTGATTTAAAACGCTCAAAATGGTACGTTCCAGGAAATCTGCCTGGTTGTAAGACGGCGTGATGATGGTAAGTTTTGGGAAACGCGCAGTTTCTTCGGCACTGAAAGTTTTTACCTTCAATGCAGCTATGAAATCACGGAGTTCGGTTGTACTTTCCTGAAGAGGCTTCATACTTTTTATTCTGTTTATTGATCTTAAAACTGATCAATGAATTTTGTGATGGCTTTTAGTTTGCCGGTTAAATTTTTCCGAAGTAATCTTTGATCACTTATTTTCGCAATCCTGCCGTAACCCGGCTCATTATCCGGTAATCCTTTTTCAAAAGTCTTAACGGTTTCTGAATATTCTTTGAATAGTTTTTTGAATACCGGACTTTGATCGGTCAGCATGGTGTGGTCGGACCAAACCGGATCAAAATGCATCATTCCTGCAAAATCAGCCGAAATAAGTTTTTCATTTTCAACTGAAAAGCTTCCATTTTTCTCAGTCAAAGTTTTATTCAAAATACTGTGTAAGCCGTAATGCCATCCGGGATGACTGATTTTTATCGTTTTTTCAACCCAGACCGGCGCGTAATTGAGCCAGAGCTGATCCATACACATACCATTACAAAGATCAAATTTTGCTCGGTCGATCGTGCGATGCGCCCACCAGTCAAGCATTTTGATTGTAACTGGATTAGGTTTTAAAGCCCAGCTTCCGGCATGAAACATGCCGATATTCAAAATTCTTTTATCATCAAGATCTTTTGAAGCGGCAAGTGGTTTTGTAATATTTGGTGTTAAAAATAAATCAGCAGCAGGATCACTAATTTCCTGCATCGAGTTATAAAGTATGGTCGTTGGTGACAAAAAGGTCAGTGAACTGCAATCAGGATTTGTTTTTAAAATTCCTTTTGCAAACCATGGACGCGAAGCTGCTACCAGTTCAAAGTCATAATACCGCGCGCACATTTCTCCCCACTCCTGAATTCCAAGCTTTTCTACTGATATTGTTTTTAAGTTTTTTGGCAGGTTTGATAGCGGTGTTGTATCCGCCCAGCCTATGTAAAATAAATGATCCGGGTGATGGCGCAACACTGAAACACCCAAAGCCAAGGCGTTAGGTAACTGAGTGTTGTTGCAAACGGTAAAAACTATATTCATTATGGTGTGCTTTCTTCTATTTATAAAAAGGAAGATGATCAATATTTTTGGCATTAACGCCGGTTATTCCGGTTGGCCAAGCATCTCGATTATCCGGAAATAACGCTGATTTATTTTCAATATTTTGAGAAAAGCGCGTTTGGACTATCTCAGTTGGTTTTCTCAAATAGGGCCAGAGCCGGTTAGCTTCCAGTTCCCAGAATAAAGAATCCTTATTGTCAAAATCGTTCTGCTCTCTGTAAAGATGCGATTCTTTTTTCTTTGCGGATAAAGTACTGATCATCCGTTGTACATGACAAAGTTTTAATCCGTCATTATTAAAGCCATTTCCTAACGCTTTTTTTTGTTCGTCATTAAGACCTAGAACTTTTGAAAAGTCATTTACCTGTCCGTTTTTAAAAACAGAATTATCCAAAACCGGATTTGCATGAAGATAATCATAACCTTGTTTGCACCAGTAATGAATTTCGTCTTTTACAATCCAGCTGTTTAATTCATGGATCAGAACAAAATCGCTCCATGTAAACCGGTTATAAAAATCTTCCATCAGGAAGAGATTTGCCAGGGTTTGTCTGTTTTCAAAATATTTTGGCCTGAAAGTTAAAATTTCCAGACTGTCATGGTTTGTTTCAATTCCGGATAAATCGGCTCCTTCATAGGAAAATAAAATGACCGGATATCTTTTCAGTGCTTCGAGACTGTGTCTTAAAATTAATTCTTCCAGAACCGTAAGTTCAGGATTTAATATCGGGATCAGAATAGATACTAGTTCTTTCATTACATGGTATCAAGCTGATCTTTTAAATAATTAAATGGCCTTTTTAGAAGTTTTCTAACACGCTGATATCTGAATACTTTCGGTGGTTTTATATAAGCGCAAGGAAATTTACGGTAGTAAGCATTTCCGTTTTTTATCAGACTTTCTCTGTAAATATCAAATAGCGGACCTGCATCCGGTCGCTCTGAAAGTTGGAACCGATTCTGGTATTTTGATAACACAGCAGGTTTTTCAGGATCATAACCACTGTAATGGAAAAAGATCAGCGGATTATTTTCATTGACATAAAACACGTTTTCCTTTTGTGAAAATGTGCGTTCATGCAGGTTCCAGTAAGCCGCGTTATAACCTGGATTTCTTTCAAGATGTGTATCTGTGACAAAAACAGGAAGGAAATTCATCCAGTTCTGATCCACAAATAATCCGTTACAAAGATCGATCAAACACTCATAACGAAGCTTTTCTTCCCACCACTTGATAAATTCAGTATTCACTTCACTCCGTCTGAATGCCACAAAACCTAAATTGTAAATTCCGGTATTTAAATGATGCAATTCATTAGGTGTCAATCGGTCTTCAATGGGTGTATTGATATGTGGCGTTAAAACCGCTTCATGATTTTTTAACGAATTCAACAGTCCCGTTAATGGCTGATAAACAATAATATCAGGATCAAAATAAATCACATTTTGAGCCTTAGGATATTGTTTGAAAAAATAAGTAAAGTAAAAGGGTTTAACAGCAGTGTTAAGCTCTGTAATATTATAACGGGCCGCCATTTCATCAAATCCCTCAATCCCGATTTTATCAATCTCAACCATCGGGTATTTCGGCTGATAAGAATCTTCGAATGCTACGCCTTCCTGATTGTCAACCAGGCCAATCACAAAAATAATTTCCGGATTCGTGCTGGCAAGTGAGTCCCCTAATGTACGGGCCTGTGCAAGGTAATTTATTGAACAAATTGTAAAAGCAATGGTCATTGATTGTGTTTTTCAGAGACCTGCAAAGGTAAGTACTTTTGAATAATGGTTTCAATTTTTGAAACGCTCTTGTCGGTGTTATGGCGTTCCAATACCTTTTCACGTCCTTTACGACCCATAGTTTCCCTCATGTTGGGATCCAGGACCAATTTTATAATCGCTTCCGAAGCGGCAGAAATATCCATGTAAGGAACTACAAATCCGGCATCAGACTCTATTAATTCCGGTGCCCCGCCCGCACCTTCGAAACATACCACAGGTGTTTCATTTAAAGCGGCTTCCAACACAACAAGCGGATATGGATCTTCACGAGAACTTAACATCAGTACATCAAAACGACTGATATAATCCAGAGCCTGTGGCGTAGGAGGTATCAGAATAATACGCTCTTCCAGGGCCATCAGGTGAATGTCACTTTTTATCAATTCATAAATTTCATGCTGCGGACCAGCGCCAACCCAGACAAAATAAACAGGCAAAGGGCTGGTTTTCTGGATAACGCGGCGTGCTATCCAGTTGAAAATGTCATTTCCTTTTCTCCATTCTGCATTTCCGCAACCACCTATGATAACAGCATCTTGTGGAATATTATATGTTTTTTCTAACAGATTACGCTGCGCTTTTTTCAGGATCTCATCAATATGATCGTGATCAATCAATGTAAATGTGCTGACCTGTTCCGCTGGAAACCCGTAATCCCGGACATAATGATTGGCAACGGCGTGGGATACTGCAATAAGATGATCAGCCTTTTTTAGTAAAAATTTAAGGTGACTTTCGAAAGTATATATTTTGACCGACATGCCTAATTCATGAACGAATAAGACTACCGGCAGATGATGCAAAAATTTTAAAGATTCGCAGTAGACCTCTGCGTTGGCGATGGAATTGACAAAAATCAATCCAATATTCTGACTTTCGAGTTCCGCGACAACGCGTTCACGGTTTTTTTGTTCACTGTGTTGTTCGTATAATTTATGCAGTCTTATCTTTCTCAGTATTTTATCTGACAAAGGTTTTGATATAATATCATCCTTATTGAATAACCGCGTTATGGTCACTACCTCTGCAAATTCCTCTTCCAGCTCACCGCCGTTGCATAGCAGCAAATGCATTGGAACTCGTCGCTCTTTGAGCAAACGCAATAGCTGAAGCAGTAATAACTGACTTCCCGCGCGGTTTGCATCGTGGCTTATAAATAGTATTTTATTCTGGGTCATTCGGTAATAAGTTGATATCTCAAATTTCAGATCTCAAAGTCGCATTGGAGGGTTGCTTAGTATGCTTCAAAACTCTTTTTCCCAGGTACTTTTTTTGCCGGATTCCCAATATAAATCCCCCATTCTTCTGTATCTTTTGTAATAGCAGACGCCATTCCAACCAGGGTTCCCTGAGCAATGGTCATATAATCTCTGATTGTACTGTTCACACCAAAAAATGAATAGGATTCTATCACACAGTGGCCCGACATGACCACATGCGAGGTAAAGAAAACGTGATCTTTGATTAGGCCATGATGGCCGATATGATTTCCACTCCACATGACAACGTTATTCCCAACAGTTGTAAAAGGCTGAATGGTATTATCTTCCAGGATGAAGCAGTTGTCACCAATTACTTTTCTGTCCAGAATTGTGGCGTGCGAACTGATGTATGATATAAACTGATATCCTTTGGCTTTCACCTGATGATAAACCGCTTCCCGGTTCCTGTTCATATTCCGTCCGGTCATCGGCGCGAAAAATGAATACTCAGCCGGTGGGAAAATCGTTTCCACATCCTCGAAAGCAACGAGAGGCAGGCCACGAAATGATTCTTCCTGTATATATTCCCGATTTACTGAAAAAGCTACTACTTCATGTTCCGAGTCGTGTTCAAGATAATAATGCGCCAATTCCGCTGTATCCAGAACTCCAAAAATAATAACCTTTGCCATTCTTATATAAGTTCGAATTCTTTAAGAAGTTCACCGATACTTTCGGCATCGTTAAACATTAGTATGTCTATAATGGATAGCCAAGGTACGAAAGCATTTTTAAATTGAGGATAGGCACTGGCAGTACTTTTGATAAAATTCAGCTTAATATCCTCTTTTTCAAATTTATTTTTTTCGTACAGTTCCATTCCGCCAATCGGGTTGATGTAGTGGTTGGCTTTTTCCTGTTTGCAAATATCCAGTATCCGATGCTGGGCCTTTAGATCTGTGTTTTTATAAATGGATGAGGACGGAACAATTTCTGTCGTTATTTCCATATATGCACAGACTTTCTGTAAAGCATGTAATGTAAATTCTGATATCGTTTCTGCTCCGAAATTTACGATTTCTTCAATCATAAGAAAAACCTTTTGATAATTGGGCGCTTTCTGATAGGATTGCTGAACAGTCTTAAGAAACTTTTTTTTCCATGGATCATTAATAGCCAGCTCAACTTCGTTGATTAGCTTATTCTGGCTGGCATCTTTTAGCGGAATAGTAAAAAGGTGTGCCTGACCAGAAACCAGAATGTTGTTTCTGTTGATCCAGCCCTTGTTTATAAAATTCACATCGTCATATATTACAAACTTATCAACAGCATTAATCAGCTGAAAATACCCGATATATGGGAATATGTAAGGCTGCATGATGGCAATGGTCATGGAATTTTTTTTAATGGATAATAAAAAGTGTGCTGTGTTATGCTTTTATATCAATAAAATGATTCTCCGATTTACCGGAAAAACATATTTAACGGTGCGAATTATTTCAGCTTTCTGAGGTAATAGTCCTCTCCTTTAACAGCCAAACCACGGTATTTTGCTGAAATCGTGTCACTTCCCAATCTTAAATCGGTCGGCAATGCTTTTATTCTGCTGGTATCATTCACGACACTTCTGTCATAAAACAGATAATCCGCGTCCTTTGGAATAGTCTGTAAGCCTTTTTCAAACGGATTTATTGAAATTAACCTGCGGCTTAATTTTGCTCCATACAGAGGATATTCAAAGTCATCATTGATCGTAGCAAGTGCCACAACGGCATCCTGAGGAACAATGGAGTCGTAAGTTTCATAAGCCTTTGTAATATCCGGACGCGCAAAGGTCTGGTATTTGATACGATCCATTTTCAAAGCGGATCCCGCCCCATAAGCGGGAAATGGAAGGCACCGGATATTCAGATAAACGGCCATAATCGCGGATGTACATGCCAATAAAACGACCATTAATACATAACCTTTCCAGATTCTGCGTCTTGGTTTTATAATAGACAAGCGATGATTTGAAAATAAAAGAAGCAGAAATAAAACACCGAATAAGCCAGGTTCTATAAAATATCTTCCCTTAAACGGATCATAAACGGCAGAATAGGATATGGCGATAAAATCAAGAACGAAAGCCAGTGCAAGAAACCAGTGAACTCTGGATGAGAATATTCTTAAAAAAACCAAGAGCAACAAAGGCAGAATTAAAGCAAAGCCAAAAACGCCCCAATACGGATTTGCATTATAATTATCAAAATGTCTTTGGAATGAAAATGGAACAATTGCATAGGTCGTTTCTTCATCCAGACGCAAGTGCATTTTATCTTCCAAAACAACAATCGGTTTCCGGATTTGGGTATTCAAATCATATCCCCATTGCGCATTCCGTATTCCATCCAGATTGAAAAATTCGTAACTGTAACGAAAAACATTTCGCGTACCTTGTTTTAAGAGATTTCGCACCGTTCCAAAGCGTTCAACAGACTGGTGTTTCAATGCAGTAGGAGGCCCGATAGGATGTCCGAAAACCTGGATATTTTTCACATAACCCGTAGGTAAAGTATAAATTAAAACTGCCAGAAATATGGCAATTGCCAATTTTATAAACCTGTCAAAAAAGACTTTTAGGTTTGGTGAAATGAAAACAGCATAAATCATTATCACAAAAACAGACGGGAGAAGGAATGCAAAGGTGATTTTATGCCCAAATACAATACCAAATGCCATACCCGCGAGATACAGATATCTATTATCCCGGGTATTGTAAAATGTAAAAATGAAATAAAGCAGACAGCTCAGATAGGCTGTTAAAACAATATCGGTTTCTGTTGTTACGGCCTGCATCAGGAAATTCAGGAACATGCTGTAAGCCAATGCACAGAAAAAACTTGCAGAAAGATTTCTGCCAATTCTTTGCGCTATCCCGAAAATAGAAATAAGCGTTATCCAGAAAGATAAGTGATGAATCAGTTTGAAAGCATTTTCAACTTTTCCCGTAATCAGGTAGGAATATATCTGGATCGCGGTAACACTTTTCGGATAAGTATCCATATTCCAGTTCGTACCTCCGAAATGTTCCATTGTTCCGCGCTGAATGTAACGAACTGCCCGGTTCAAATGCCCGGTCATGCTATCCCACTCATTTGGAACAGTAAAAAGTACGAGTATCAGATTTGTGATTCCGATGATGGCAAGCGTACCGAACATCATCACAAAAATAAATTTCAGATATGGTGATAACTCTCTGGCCCACAATTTAAAAGTACTAAGCCGGTTGCTGATTATGGCACGTACAGAAAATACCGGTTTATTTGGAAGAAGCTTTGTCCAAAGTGCAAAATGCAGACCAATTGTAATGAAATTACCTGCAATCCATGCAGGAACGTTTGCTGTAAGATTCAATGCTGAAAGCACAAACCCGGTTGGGATTATGCTTCCGACAAAAAGAATAAATGATGTGATAAGCCATTCGGTCAGCGATGGTTGGGCTATTTTCTTTGAAGTATAACCAACACTATATATAAACAGAAAAAAAGAAAGCAGATAAAGAATAGCCATGAGACTATGGAGATATGTGATCGTTGATAATTTTACTGATTCGCTCTACGTCCGGAAGAGGCAGGCCGACATAAAGCGGCAAACTTAGCACTCTTTCGGACATATCCTCCGAAACCGGGCAAGGTATATTTTTTGGCATAAAAGCCAAAGTATTCAGCGATGGGTAAAAGTATCTTCTTGGTATTATATCTTCGGCTGCCAGAGCCGCCTGTACTTTTCTCAGGATTTTTTCTGATGGGAAAACAACAGGGTAGTAAGCATAATTGTATTCAATATCAGGACTGATTTTTGGTTTTGACAAAATATCCCAGTTAAGGAAACTGTCGTACCAGTCAAAGATTTCTTTTCTGGCAGCGATGATATCCGGAACATTTGGCAGATTACACAAACCCATGGCTGCATGGAATTCTGAATTTTTGCCGTTTATTCCCGCAAAATAATATTCTTCATCTCCCTTGTGGCCAAAAGCACGAAGCAGGTGTAACTCCTTATCAAGTTCAGGATGATTTGAAATTAAAGCTCCACCTTCAATGGTATGAAAAACCTTGGTAGCGTGGAAGCTGCATGTGCTTAGATCACCGTAAGAAAAAAGTGAACGGCCTTTATAAGTTACGCCAAAAGCATGTGCTCCGTCGTAAATTACTTTCAGATTGTGTTTTTTGGCAATGGCTTCGATTTTTTCAACATCACATGGATTTCCATATACATGCGTTGCCAGGATGGCCGAAGTTTCGGGTGTGATCGAAGCTTCGATTAAATCCGCATTGATGTTGAAAGTTTCCGGGTCAATGTCCACAAATACAGGTGAACAGTTTTCCCAAAGAATAACATTGGAAGTGGCGCAATAGGAAAAAGGTGTGGTGATCACTTCTCCTTTTATTTCCAAAGCTTTCATGGCAATTTGAAGCACAATGGTGCCGTTACCACAAAAATAGAGATAATCTACGTTGAGATATTCTTTCAGTTTGGCTTCAAGTTCCTGAACCAACGGACCATTGTTGGTCAGGTATCCACGGTCCCAAATTTCACGAACGTATTTAATGTACTGCTCCTGATCCGGTAAATATGCCTTAGTGACGTTAATCATTCACTATATGTTCAGTTTGACGAATAGAAAAATTAAGATTCGGGCGGATGTACCCAGGCCATTTGCCATACCAGGTTACGTTTTCACGGTAATCTTCTATGTCAAAAATCAGCGCTTCTTCCATGTTGTAAAGTACAGTACTTGTATCTTTTACTATCATCATGGAAACTACATAAGAACCGTCATTCAAAAAGTGACCAGGAATTTCGCAGGTACCTGTAACAAGTCCTTTGCCAAATTGCTGTGATGTTGTTCCTACGTTAAATATGCATTCGCCGGTAAAGGTGTAAAGGTGCATACTTAAATTCAGATTAGCACCTTCCTCCATATTCCAAAATTCAAATTGGAAATTCATTGGCGTGCGCACATCAATATGCATCAGGTTGTCCTGGTACTCGGCAAGAAGGCGGAAACTTTTTATGCGCACCTGATCATTACCCGGAGCATCATTAACATCATCCCAATGACGTTCCAATGTTTTGTGTGATACTTTGCTTAGGTAGTTTGTAACAATATGCGTTGTCTCGCCCTGATCAATCAGTTTTCCTTTTTCGAAGTAGAAAGACTTGTTACAAAGTGCCTGTATGGCAGTAAGGTTATGACTTACAAATAAAAGTGTTCTGCCGCTTTCAGAAACGTCGCGCATTTTACCAAGACATTTTTTCTGAAATTCGGTATCACCAACGGCAAGCACTTCATCAACGATCAATATTTCCGGATTTAAATGTGCGGCGATTGCAAATCCAAGTCGCACGTACATTCCGGAAGAATAACGTTTTACAGGAGTATCGAGAAATTTTTCAACACCTGCAAAATCAACGATTGCATCAAAAGATTGTCTGATTTCACTTTTTGCCATTCCAAGAATAGCACCGTTCAGATAAATATTTTCGCGGCCCGTAAGTTCAGGATGAAAACCTGTTCCTACTTCGAGTAAACTTGCAACGCGGCCATCAATGGTGATTTGTCCGGTACTGGGCTCTGTAATACGGCTAAGGATTTTCAGGAGCGTAGATTTTCCGGCTCCGTTATGCCCAACAATTCCAATCCGGTCACCCTGATCGATTGTGAAGTTGACGTCTTTTAATGCCCAGAATTCTTCTTTTTCATCAAAATGAGACTGACTTTTCTTTTTGGATGAAAACATTTTGTCAAACGATTCGCTGAAAATGTCACGAAAGGTTGACGGACCACTGCTTTTTTGCTTGTGGTCAATAATATATTTTTTGCTGATATTTTCAGCTGTGATTACAGACATGGCCAAAAGTAACAGGTTCTAAATATGATCAACGAAGGTATTTTCCTTTTTACGGAAGTAAATTAAGGATAATATCAGAATAACAACCGAGATTATTGCCGTGGAGTACACACTATTCGGATTAAAATAAGCTTTGTCTCCTAATAAGCACCATTTAAAACCATCAATAATCCCAACCATTGGGTTTAAATTATAATATTTCTCGTACCAGGTACCCTGTGCAAGCCTGCTGCTGTACGCAATAGGACAAATATAAAAGCCAACCTGAACGATAAATGGAATTAATTGTCCGATATCTCTGAAACGCACATTTAAAACGGCAAAGAAAAGGCCGAAACCCATTGAAGTAATAAAGGCCAATAACAAAAATGCGGGCAGATAAACAATATTCCAGCTAAGCGGGTGGTGAAAAAATACCGTTAGAATAAGGAAAATTCCGAGTGATATCAGAAAATCGACAAACCCAACGGCCACCGAACTAAGCGGCATCAGCAGCCTTGGAAAATATACTTTGGAAACAAGGTTGGAATTAATAAGTATACTGCTGCTAATCTGGGAAAATGTATTGGCAAAAAAAGTCCAGATTGTAATTCCGCATAATACCATTAATGGATAAGGTATTCCTACATCACCTTTTAATTTTGCCACATAACTAAAAACAAAGACCATAACCGTCATTGTCATGATGGGGCGTAAAACGCTCCATGCCACTCCTAAAAGTGTTTGTTTATAGCGAACTGATATATCTCTTTTGGAGAGAATTAATAGCAATTGTTTATTTCTCCATAAATCCTTCCAGTAATCTTTTTCTGATCCTCCGGCTTTAATCGTAGTCGTATGCTGCATTATTTATGCTTTAGGCAATGGTGTGGTGTCTTCTATAATGGCGGTGTAAACGCTTTTTACGTATACATAAATCAGTGCGAGCATCAGGCCAACCAATGCCCCGATTTTTGCTCTTCTTTTGCTTTCCGATTTAAGGTCCAAAGGCACTTTTACATCTTCAATCATTGTGAAAAGTGGTGCTTCACGAACAAGAGATACACGCATTTTTTCTGCATTCCCCATAGCTTCGTAATAAAGCTGCTGTAAGAAACTTGTGTTTCTTTCCAGTTTGTTTACAGAAATTTTCGCCTCGGGAACAATCAGCTGCGTGCTATAATCCAATTCTTTTGCCAGTTTATGTTCGGTTTTGCCCAGCATAATAGCAAGTGAATCCGCACGTCTTTGAAGCAATGTTAATGTATTACGTGATTTCTTTGTCTGTTTTTCTGTATAAACTTCCTCTACTGTTTTCAAAAGCGTTTTTGCCCATAAAGCTGCCAAAGTCTCATTTTGGATCGTTGCCGTAAGTGCAATAAATGATGACTTCCGCTCCAAAGTTGCAATATCGGTAAGTGATTTTAATTTTATAACCAGCTCATTCAATACAACCCGGGCGTCCATGCTAATAGAATCCGGATTCGTTTGCGTAAACCGGAAATTATGAAGTGTCTCGCGGTCTTTCCATTCATCCTCCTTAATTCCGCTGGAATCAATCACAAAGTTTGCCAAAATCATAGGTTTTCCGTGCACAACTACATTTTTCAGCAATGCTCTTTCGATAACCGGGCGTGATTCTACAAAATAGAAAAAGTTTTCTCCTGTAAAAATATTGGCATCTGTTGCAGAACTCATTCCAAAAAGCCCGGCAAGGTTTCCCATATCATTGCCCTGGGTACTGCCGCCCATATTAAATACAATAGTTGCCTCATAAGAATTTGGTTTGATAAGATACACATCCATAGCATATCCTATTCCAAAACCCAGCGCAATGAGTAACAAAAATGCTTTCCAGCTTTTTAGTAACGCATTTTTTGCTGCAACAACCTTTAATATAACTTCCCTCGGTGAAATTTGTTCCTCAGAAACTTGATTAGTCATATTCGACATTCTATTGTGATTTACTTTAAAGTACGGAAGGCGAGAATAGTTACAATTAAGGTCATCACAGAACTCAACACGCCAATCGTTGTTTGGATGGCCTGCTGTGGAGTTAATGAAGGTGCTCCTCGCGAAGGCACAAAGATTTCAGATCCTGGCTGAACTTTCGGATAAACATTGAAGAACATGAATTTTCTTGTTCTGTCTACTGATCCGTTTGGATATTTGATATAAGAGCTTTTACGTAATGATCTCGTTGTAAAACCTCCTGAATGAGAAATGTAATCAGCAAATGATAAGCCTTTTCCGAATTTTACTGTTGTTGGATAAAGAACTTCTCCTGTAACCTGTACCGTTTCAAGTCTTTTTGGAATACGGATAATATCACCTTCCTGAACAACGAGATCCTCGAAAGAACCAGGATTTTTCAGAATGACACCCAATTTAATTCCAATAGACTCCTCTTTAACACCTGGAAGGGATGCCGCAGCTTTACCTTTTTTGATACTTTGCTGACTTGCTTCTTCCTGCTCATAATCGGTAGCCTGACTTACATTCTGTACGAAAGTTCTTCTTAACAAAGTAGCACCTTCTGGGAATGCCAGCTCAGTTAATCCGCCTGATCTTTTAATGATATCGCTTATTTTATCGTTTTTATTGATGATCGTGTAAGAACCGGGAACAAGTATCTCACCTTCAAGGAAAACAGACTGCTGTTCAACATAGTTAGGCGATTTTCTTACAATAACCTGATCAAAAGGAAGAAGGATGAAATTGGTTTCTTTGTTTCCGATGGAAAGGTCACGGTTCACATTGAATTTAAAAGTTTCTGCAATCTGAGCGTTGGCTGCTCCGGGAATGCTGTTTCTTTTTCTTCTGATCACTTCCACTTCGGTAGTGAAAGCAGATTCTCTGAAACCTCCAGCTTTTACAAGAACATCTTCAAGAGTCATGTTGGCAACATATGGATATTTACCATCATTCTCACCAAATTTCGGATTGTTAACTTCCCCTTCAACCGTTACAATGGCAGACTGTGCCATGTCAAATTTAGATGGGATTACAACCTGATCAAGACGTGTAAGTACCAGATCCGGAACAGTTCCATTCAAAACATCGCCAAGGTTCAGCTGAATACTTTCAATGGTTAAATCGGGTCTTGTTCTTAAAACCGATATTCGTCCTGTGAAAGCATCTTCTCTTAAACCCTGTGCATTATCTATCAAAGTTTTCAAGGTTCCGCTATTGTCAAGAGAATAATCTCCGCTACGCATCACGGCACCTTCAATGGTAACAATATTTTCTACACGGTCGAGAACTGTTTCCACATCAATTAAATCGCCGGTTACAACATCCGCAGTTGCGAACTGATCCTGTGGTACATCAACAATTTTTCTTTCTTTGGCAGTAATACGTTCAATTTTAACGCGTGCCTGGTAAGCCTGGTCTGTAAAACCACCGGCATATTTAATTACATCTGCCAGTTTCTCTTCCGGCTTCAATTCATAAATACCAGGTCTTTTCATTTCACCCGTAACCTCAACTCTCTTTTTGTAAAAGCCAACAACAATATTGTCATTGTCCTGGACACGAATATCTCCGTCGATTTTTCCATTTACCAGATAATCATAAATGTCCATGTGTGAAATCACTTTTCCTGCACGTACCACACGAACATCACGGAAAGACCCGATTTCGTTTGGTCCACCAGCCTGATAAAGCGCGTTGAAAGCAGAAGCCAGAGAAGTTATTTCATAAGTTCCGGGATTGATAACTTCACCCGTCACAAACACTTTTACGTTTCGTATCTCGCCAAGCGTTACCATTAATTTGGTTTTCGCAGTCTCACCGTTTTCACCAATAAGGCCTGGTGTAAACTTGGAAAATTTATCAATTAATATCTTTCTTACTTCTTCAATGGTCCGTCCGCTTACATAAATATTACCAAGACGTAAAATGGTAATAAAACCATCCCTGCTCACTATTGTTTTATAGGTAGCTTCTGCGTAGTTATAAAGGTAAACGTTTAAGTTATCGCCTGGTCCAACTACGTAATTCGTTGGTGTTGCAATTTGCAAATCAGGAATCGGGTCGAACTTTTTATCGGCGAAAATAGAGTAACCGTAAATTTTTTCACGCAAGGCAAGTTTTTCCTGCTCTGCCGGAGACAAAGTTCCGGTAGTTGAAGTATTAATTTTGCTTTGATCCGTGGCTGCATCCTTTGGAGCATTTGGATCTGTATTGGCTGCCGCTTTACCTTTTTCGGTAGATTTGGGATCAGTAGCTTTTGGTGTATTTGATTGCTGATTTGAATTTCCTGGCTGGTTTCCCTGTTGTGATCCCTGAGGAGTATTACCAGATGGCTGGCCACTTTGAGTATTTCCTGCTCCTGTTGATGTCGGTGCACTGGTTGGTGCTGAAGGAGCGACAACTTGTGCTAAAGCAGGTAAGGAAATAATCAGGCTTAATAGATAAGGTAATAGAAATTTACAGTTTTTAGCCAACTTGAATGTGTTCATATGAAGTTTATTGTACTATGAAATGCAACCGGTTCAATAATAATATATAATTGTGCTGTTATTTTTGCACTTAAATTAACGTTAAATTCGACTTTGGATTTCTCTACTTAAGACAAAGTAAATTAGATTTTTCTTATTTTTAAAGAATTTCTAGTATTCGGTTTGAAACTAGCACACTAGCAAAGGTACAATAGGGTAACGATAAATGACCCAAATTATTAAAATACAACATTAAAATCATAAATATCCAAACTAGAGTATTCGTAGATTATGGAAAATACTGTCAGCATACAATACGACGAGGATAGCATTAAGTCACTTGATTGGAAAGAGCACATCCGCCTTCGGCCGGGGATGTACATCGGGAAGTTGGGTGATGGTTCCTCTATTGATGATGGTATATATGTTCTTGTAAAGGAAATTGTAGATAATTCCATCGATGAGCATATGATGGGAAACGGAAAGACCATCGAGATAAAAATTTCTGAACATCGCGTGGAAGTGCGGGATTATGGCAGAGGTATTCCGTTAGGGAAAGTGGTGGATTGCGTTTCTAAAATTAATACGGGTGGTAAATACGATTCGGGTGCTTTTCAAAAATCGGTTGGGTTGAACGGGGTAGGTACCAAAGCGGTAAATGCACTTTCCAATTATTTCAAAGTTCAGTCGTTTCGGGAGGGGAAATCCAAAAATGCTGAATTTCAGCAAGGGGTTTTACTAAAAGAATCCAAGGAAGAAACTACAACGCAGCGTAACGGAACGCATATTGCTTTTGAACCAGACGGCCTGATATTTAAAAATTTCAGATACATTCCGCAATATCTGGATAACATGATCTGGAATTACTGTTATCTGAATGCCGGACTGACAGTTAATTTTAACGGGCAGAAATATATTTCTCAAAATGGTTTGCTTGACCTTCTTGTTAGCAAATCAGATGCTGAGGCAATCCGCTATCCGATCATTCATTTGAAAGGTGAAGATATTGATTTTGCCATGACGCATGGAAATCAGTATGGTGAAGAATATTATTCTTTTGTCAACGGTCAATACACCACCCAGGGTGGAACACATTTGGCTGCTTTTCGCGAAGCAGTGGTAAAGGCGGTTCGTGAACATTTTGGGAAAGATTACGCGCCGGAAGATATTCGTTCGTCCATTATAGCGGCGGTTGCGATCAGAGTGCAGGAGCCGGTTTTTGAATCCCAGACAAAAACAAAACTTGGATCCAATACTATTACGCCGGATCCGAACAGTACTACGATCAGGACATTTGTCAATGATTTTGTTAAGGAGAGACTTGACAATTATCTGCACATGAATCCTGAATCTAGGGACGCGTTGAAAAAGCGTATTGAGCAGTCGGAAAGGGAACGCAAAGAATTGGCAGGAATTAAAAAACTGGCAAATGACCGTGCAAAAAAAGCAAATTTACATAATAAGAAACTCCGTGATTGCAGAATGCATTTAACGGATCTGAAAAGTGATTTACGCCACGAAAGTACGCTGTTTATAACAGAAGGTGATTCTGCAAGTGGTTCTATTACCAAATCCAGAAATATCCAGACACAGGCTGTTTTTAGTTTACGTGGAAAACCGTTAAACTGTTTTGGACTGAATAAAAAAATCGTCTACGAGAATGAAGAATTCAACCTTCTTCAGCACGCGCTGGATATTGAAAACGGGGTGGAAAATTTACGCTTTAACCGTATCGTAATTGCCACCGATGCTGATGTTGACGGTATGCACATCCGCTTGCTGTTAATGACTTTTTTCCTGCAATTTTTTCCTGATCTGGTTCGAAATGGGCACCTTTACGTGCTGGAAACTCCGTTGTTCCGCGTCCGTAATAAAAAGGAAACATTTTACTGCTACAACGACGACGAAAAAAAGGCTGCTATTGCCAAATTGGGTAGTAAACCGGAGATCACGCGTTTTAAAGGTTTAGGAGAAATTTCACCTGAAGAATTTGGTAAGTTTATCGGAGAAGATATGCATCTGGAACCTATCATTCTTCAAAAGGAAACTTCGATTCAAAAGTTGCTAACCTATTATATGGGTAAAAATACTCCGGAACGTCAACGATTTATTATTGATAATCTGAAAATTGAAAATAATATTGAAGAGCTGGCTATTGTGAGTTAAACCTGCTCTGACTATGATAATAATACTGTTTAATAAATTAGATTATTTGTGGATTTACAACAATTAAGAGAACGGATTGATACACTGGACGACCAGCTTCTGAATATTCTGAACGAAAGGATGGAACTGGTGAAAAGTGTCGGAGATTTAAAACGCTCTTCAAAGTCAATGATTTATCGTCCGGAACGTGAAAAACAGATTCTGGACCGTCTTGAAAAGAGAAATACTGGACTTCTGACACGTTCGGCCATTGATGCAATCTTTTTTGAGATCTTTGCCGTTTCCCGAAATCTTGAATTGCCGGAAAGAATTTCTTACCTGGGACCAGAAGGAAGTTTCACACACCAGGCAGCTGAAAGCCGTTTTGGTGGCATGAGCGAATATCTTGTGTTACCAACGATACATTCGGTTTTTGAAAGTGTGGAAACAGGCCGGGCCAAATTTGGTGTAGTTCCAATTGAAAATAATCAGGAAGGAATTGTTGTTGAAACAGCAGATTTTTTAAGAGAAAAAGGACTTACCATCGTTGCCGAAGTTTTATTGCAGGTTCATTTTACTTTTGCAACGCAGTCAGATTCTTTGAAAGATATCAAACGTATCTATTCAAAAGATATAGCATTCCGACAATGTGGAAAATTTCTGAGTGAATATCTGGAAGGAATGGGTGTTGAGCTTATTCCTGTTGAGTCAACTTCCAAGGCGGCAAGATTAGCCGCTACAGAGCCAGATTCCGCGGCGATTTGTTCATCAATTTCTGCACACATTTTCGGTGTGCCTATTTTGTTTGATAATATAGAAGACAGCGATCAAAACCGAACACGCTTTTTGATTCTTTCAAAAGATGTATTGAATGACAAGAGCGGAGATGATAAAACGACGATTATCGCAAATCTTCCAAATACAAACCGCCCGGGTGTTTTGTATGAATTTTTGAAAGATTTTAATGACAGGGGAATCAACCTTACAAAGATCGAAAGTCGTCCGCTCCGGGGAGAATCTGTTTTCCGTAACTGGTTTCTGGTAGAATTTTTAGGTCACGTGAATGATCCGGGGGTTCAGGAAATCATGCACAAATACGGTACGCACCTGAAATGGCTGGGCAGTTATGTAAGAGTTTCTGATTTGTAATATAAAAAATATTGGAGCAGGAAATTTGTTTATTTCCCGCTCCAATATTTTATTTCTTCAAAGTGCCGCGATATAATGCGGGCCAGTTTCCGTAAAGTAAAATGGAGGTTTTTTCTCCGTCAGGCAATCTTATTGTAAGTTTTTTCGTAGCCGTAGGAGACTGGAAACTATCTATACCCAACACCACAATTTTATTTCCTTTCACAATAGCAGAAATGAAAGGCTCTTTCTTATCTGCAACCAGTGCTGCCTGTCCCTTTTTCGGTTCGTGCCAGGTGCCATTCATTTCAAAAGCTAAATCCTGATTTGTTCCGCCAACGAGAACATCTTCAACCTGTTTTGCCATCCAGTTTCCCAGTACATAAAATTCCGTCGGATAATCCCAGTACCTTGGAGCTTCTCCATCCGGAACGGTGCGGTTGAAAACTGAAATATTTGTTTTGGCATCAGCCGGATACCATTCCTTGCCCCAATCCATAGACTCAGGCGTGATACGATAAGAATTTGCCCCTCTGCCCGCTGCCTGACTATCGTGCCAAATGTAATAACCGTCAAAAAGAATCAGTGAAAAAAGAGACATGCTCAATGCCTGACTTGCAGGCATCATTTCCAGCTGACCAAAAACAAGCTCTCCTTTTGGATCTGTAGTTTCCAAATGCCAGGGCACAACCGGATCTTTGTAAAGCGGCATATAACGGTTCCAGGCGTAGAATATGGATTTATTTTTCTTTTGAAATGGAATCAGTTCGTTGATTCGCAAAGCGTGAATGGCGGAAAGTAAAGTAAAATTATTTGGCGTATTTCCCTGTTCATCTACCCCAAATGAAGGCCGTGGGTAAACGTCCGTTGGAGAAACGTTAAATACATTTTGAAAACTGTCACCATTTGGCAAAATATCGTAATTGGTATGATTAGGAGCCGGATTGTCATAATCTTTCAAAAACGAACCAGGCTTTTTGTCGTTCATGGTATTGAAATGCGGATTGGTGTAAGCACTTCCGCCCCAATAATCGAAAAGATTCATGTTTGGATTATTTTTTCTTATACGTTCTGCAAACCATATCAGTCGTTGTTTCACTTCCGGAGTGTATATCTGATTCCAGAATTCGAAATCGAAGGCGTAAGCTCCGAAACCGGTAATATTGTTTCCTAATTTCTCAACTTCTTCCCTTGGTAAGCCGGCAAACCAATCCTGGTTTTTATCCTGAAAAAGACCAGGAGATGCTGTCCAGTGCATTTTGTCAGTAGGGACATTTTTTTCCCAGGCTGGTAAATGTGTGATGCCACGATTAAAATAATTTTGAGCCGGTACCCAGTTATTCAACCGGTATTGCATCACCAGTTTTCCTTCTATGGGTTTGAACTCCGGGAAATCGGTATCAAAGTGGACGTTAATATCCTTTTTCGGGGCATACCATGTTGGGATATCAATTCGCGTAAGTGTAGATTCTTCTTTTGCTGTAACGCCATTTGCACTGATCCAGATATTTTGCTGACGTACACTACGGTTTTTCAAACTGTTCCACCAGTCATTATAAGGCGCGTCAATCCATTTGGCGGTAACATTATAAAGATAGCCTGGTTTAACTTCCAAGCCATTTTCCAGTCCGGTAACCACAATATTATCAATCATGACCACATGCGTTCGGCCATCCTGAAAATTGGCAAAATCTTTTAAGAAAATGCGGTTGTTTTTGACAACCGGACGGACATCAAGCCAATTATCCTTACTTCCTTGGCGCACCCATTTTGACTCTTCCAGAATCTGGGTTTTTAGGGAAGTATTGTAATCAAATTCAGCTGTTGTTTCACATCCTGGCTGTCCAATGCTGCTTACCTTGATCGAAGTTTTTCCTTCATTTAAATTAATATCGGTCAAAGTAAGCCAGATTCCCAGTCGATGCGGTACTTTTTCAAACCGCTGTACTTTTCCGTTTTGAATAATTTCAACATTATAAGGTGCCAGTCCTCCGGCGTTGGCAGCAAGTTCAAACTGCATTTCTTTCCCGATTTGCCGGTATCGCCTCACAGTTAAATCACAGGCATTAGAGGCAGAATCGATCGTGGTTGCGAAAGGCAGTTCGTTCGGGATTTCAACAAATACTTTTCCTTCCGACGGCCCATATCGTTGCCAGGCCCAGATACCCGCTCCCGACAAAACCAGGAGTAAAGTACTGATCCAAATAATTGCTGATTTTGACAAAATGTTTTTTTTATGCAAAACTGAAAATTAAACTGTGAACCGCTAAATATAGGTTACCACCAACGGTAAAACAAACCAATGGAAGTATTGAGAGATGAAATGCCGCTGGTAAGATAATCGTATTTAAAGGATGTTCCTGCGTACTTAACCCGTACATCAGCACCAAAAGAGCCATCTTTTTTAAATAGAAATTTAGATCCAACACCAACCCCGTAAGTTGGGCGGATTTTTTGTTTCTGATCGGCCAGACTTCCATAATAAACGGTGTAATCAAGAATACTACCTCCGGCGCTTATCTGGACGTAAGGTTGAATTGCTGAACTTTTTGGCAAAAAATGATAGTTAACAAATGCCTGGATTGGATATTGAGACACGGTTCTGGTTTGAATGGCAGAAATTGTCTGATCGCCTGAGGTGTAAAGTGCTCTTGGTAATCGTTGTTTGAAATAAGAGTATCCAATCTCACCGCCGACTGAAAAAGAATTTTGTAAAACCCATTCAAGGGAAATTGAATAGTTTTCAAAGGATGCTTTATCAATGTAATCATTTTTGAAAGATCCAATTGGTATGGCACTCGTCAAGCGCGCAGTTACCAGATAAGTGGTGTAACGGTCATAAGGAGAAGGCAAAGTATATAATTTCGGTGTTTGTTCCTGAGCAAATGCCGGTGCAAAACCTGCTAAAAGAAAAGCAGCAATGATTAGTTTTTTCATTTTGAAATAATGTTTTTGAAATTATTTATTTCCCGATCAAAAAATCAGAAAGCAATAAACAGGGTCTAGTTAATTTTCAAATAGGTAGACTGACCGAAAATTGAATCAATCATTTCACTGAAATAATCCGTATTCCCGAGGCCGTCACCCCGAATTTGCGCATCCCAGATGACATTTAATGTTTTAGTGGCCGTATTTGCATTTTTCAGATCAAGCATGGAAACAGACCAATAACTTTCGCTTGTCTGATAGTAGGAATAATAGCTTGGATATCCGTAACCATATCCACCGTAATATCCGCCATAATAGGATGAATAAGGTGTTGAAACTACATTTAAATAGTTATTTGTAATTCTTGCAACGGTAAGTCCGACGTCAGGTTTTTTGCTTGCAGCCACATAGGTGTAACCCAGGCTTTGCATTTTTGTTATCACAGTGGATAATATTTGCTTGTCCATGTCCGTCAGTGCTGTTCCGGATCTGTCATCCTCCACAACTACAACTGAATCGGCGATACTAAAAGTTTTGAATTGTTTGAAATCTATACTTTTATCATGATTTGTAATAAAAACCTGAGAGTCCGGATCGGTTAAATCGTTGATCGGATCTTTGGTACAGGAAGTCAGCCAGATTGCGGCAAAGATGATTAAAAATGAAGCTTTTTTCAGCATGGTGATATTTTCTGTTTTTAGTTTTTTAATAACGAATTTTAAAAATGATCATTTTACTTTTCCGCATTTAACACATTAATTTTTATATTTTTTTTGTGAGATACGTTTTATTATGACCATCCGGAACGGATTTTGGTTGTAACGATTTCAATAAAATAACCTGGTTAAATAAATTTTATTTCGGTGGAATTATGTAGTTTGGAACTTTGAAATTGTTACCGCCGAACTTTATTTGATTTTGTCCCGTTCGTTGTTTTATTTTAGCATTAATAAAAATTTGTTACTCAGGCTGAAATGTAATTTCGAGATTCGAACCAATTATATATGGAAACAAAAGAAGAAATTTTAAGGATCATAGATGTACTCAACGATACTTATGAAAGTGAAGAAGCCTGGTACGGCCCGTCCGTAGTAGAAGCATTGCGCGATGTAACCCCCAAAATGGCCGAGCTGAGACTAAGCGCAAACACGCATTCCATCGCGGAAATTGTATATCACATGACGACATGGAGGATATTTGCCGTCCGCAAAATTCAGGGTGATGAAGAATTTGATATTAAAACACAGGATAAAGACTGGAAAAAGTTTCCTATTGTGGACGAATTTGAATGGGAAGCTATTCAGATGGAGCTAAGCTTGTCGCAGGAAGAACTTATTTCTGAGCTTGAAAAAATAGAAAATGATAGTTTTCTTGAAGATTTTGTGCCCGGCAGAGATTATTCTTACTACACAATGATTCATGGTGTGATTCAGCACGATGTGTATCACGCCGGACAGATAGGCCTGATCAAGAAGGCTTTGAAAGGAATGCAGCTGGAAGAAGAGGATGATTTCGGTGCCTTTGATGACCGTGCAAACTTCGGTGGCAATGAAGATTATTATTGACCTGACTTGCATAAAATTTTGTATTTCTTAGAAACATTGTGTTAAATACTAAGAAAAAGTTCTATTTTGCATAATAATTGAAGGTAGTATTCTATGAATACAATCTCTTTAATGGTGTGGATATATGTCAAAAAGCCATTCGGTTCATCGAGTGGCTTTTTTTATGAAATGTCTGAAATCCGTGCCACATTTGGTAGATTTTTCAGAAAAACCCTAAGCGTATGAAAATATTAGTTGTAGAAGATGAGCCAAAGCTGGCTGGATTTTTAAAACGCGGTCTTGAAGAACAATCGTGGGAAGTTGAACTAGCCTATGATGGCCAGGTTGGTAAGAAAATGGCTTCTAACTACAGATTTGATGTAATTATCCTGGACGTTAATCTGCCATTACTCAATGGATACGATTTGGCAAAACAACTTAGAAATGACGGATTGGCCACGCCAATTTTGTTTTTGACAGCACTTGGCACAATTGATGACAAGCTCGATGGCTTTGAAGCAGGCGGGGATGACTATTTGGTAAAACCATTTGAATTTCGGGAATTGATCGCTCGTATTAAAGTTTTATCACAAAGAAATAGCAACCGGGAGCAATCAAGCCAGATATTGAAACTTGCCGATCTGGAATTAAACCTGGATGAAAAAGTAGCCAGAAGAGCAGGCAACCGGATTGACCTGACGGCAAAGGAATTTGCTTTACTGGAATATCTGATGCGAAACAGGGGCAGGGTAGTGTCAAGAGTTGATATTGCAGAACAGGTTTGGGATATTCGTTTTGATACAGGAACCAATGTTATTGATGTATATATCAATTTCTTACGTAAAAAAGTTGATAAAGATTATACCACCAAACTAATTCATACGGTGGTTGGAATGGGTTATATTTTTAAGGAAGAATGAACATAAAAACCCGTCTTACTTTACTGTTTACCATGCTGGTTGGATCCATCATGGCTCTTTTTTGTTTGTCGATTTATTATTTCTATGATCAGTACCGGGAAAAACAGTTTTATTCTTTCCTGAATGAACGTGGGCAGACAATCGCGCAGCTGGTAGAGGCCAGTAATGGGATCAGTAAGGCGGATATTGCAAAAATTGAAAAAGAAAATAATACCGTATTACTTGATGAAGAGATAACGATTTATAACGGCTCGGATTCGGTAATTTTTAACAGTGGTTCTTTTGAATTTATTCTGACACATCAAATGCTGAATGATGCCAGAAGTGGTCGGGAAATTCATACCAAACATGCCAAAAAAGAAGTTATTGTAATAAGGCATATTTTGCAGGACCATCGGAAACCCTGGGTAGTAGTGGCCATAGCAAATGATCATCTTGGTACAAATCAATTACAGCGATTAAGGGAGATTCTGGTTATTGGCTGGCTGCTTTCACTGGTATTGGTAGGAGTGGCCGGCTGGCAGTTTGCCACGGATGCGATAAAACCGGTTTCTGATATTATTGCCCAGGTAAATAATATTTCTGCCGGGAATCTTCATGACAAGGTAACGGTAGGGAGAGAAAAGGATGAGCTGGCCCTGCTGGCACAAACATTTAACCTCATGCTGAACCGGCTTGAAATCGCATTTGTAGCCCAGAAGAATTTCGTTTCACATGCATCTCATGAATTACGTACTCCGCTGGCCTTAATTATGAGCGAAGTTGAAGTTACGCTCATGAAGGCCAGAGACCGGGACTATTATGAGGAAGCTTTAAAAGGAATTCTGGAAGAGGTGAAGGAAATGAATGAACTCGTGAGCAGATTGCTTGAACTGGCAAGAACGGAGGAACATGCATTTCGTGTTACGTTTTCCAAAATCAGGATTGATGAGGTTTTGTGGCAGGCACAATCTTCTATCCAGCAAAAAAATCCGGGATATCAGGTACATATTAACTATGACCAGATTCCGGAAAATGAGGAAGAATTATTACGCTATGGCGATGAAAGTTTATTGAGAACGGCCTTCATGAATCTGATGGATAATGCTTGTAAATATTCTGATAATCATAGCGTTAATGTGTTTCTTGAAATTGATAAGGATCTGATCAAGATTTCTTTCAAAGATGTGGGCATGGGCATTGCAGCTGCGGAATTACCTTATGTTTTTGACACCTTTTACCGCAGCGCCACTACGATGAGCAAAGCCGGTTATGGTATAGGTTTAGCGCTTACAAAACGCATTATCACAATGCAGGGCGCAAGTATTGAGGTTGAATCCAAAGTCGGCCTGGGGAGTACTTTTACGTTAAAATTCCCCCCTTTCTGAAAAGTGACTTTCTTTTTAATTTGATTTTAATTTGGCATTAATCTGACTTTAACAAGGTCTGAGGTCATTTGTATCATAAAATCGGTCTGACTGATTTTATGATACAAATGATTTTCAATCGTATAAATTTAGCATCGCCGTTTCAGTTGGTAGTTTACTTTTCAGTCTTTAAGGATTTAATATTACGCCTGTTCTTATTGAAATAACAAAGGGGAAGGATAGTTTCAATTTTTAGTAATTCAAAGTTGACAATAAAGGGGCCGCGGCAAGACTTATTGTCATATTAAAATGAGAAACTTTTGGGTTATTTATTTCATAATTAGAGAAAATAGGATCTTGTCGAAGGAAAATAATTAAGATTGGACTTTTGAAAAGTGTCTTAGTTGATCCGAGGCAATGAAAAATATAAACCGTTTTAAATTTGATCAGGAAACGGAAAAAGAAATTGATAGAAACTCTCTATCGACGCTGTCCGATGTCTCATTGGCAGCATGTAAGATTCAACGCTTAACTGTAATAAGTTAAATTGAGAGGTGAGTAGTAAGACAAAAAATGGCCATCGGGTTTCGATGGCCATTTTTTTTGGATTATGGTTTTTTCCGTGGGTTGAAACCCGCGGCTACAATGTCGGGCATACCTACGGTATTTGGGTTGATATGAATAAATACCGTAGGTATCGCCGACATTGTAGCCACGGAATTTATTCCGTGGGCAGGGATTTTCCTTCAATCATCAATCCCGGCAGAGATTCCGGATATTCATCTCTAATAAATTCAATGATTTTTTCGCGAACCAGACAGCGCAGGTCAAATGCTTGTGAAGAATTCCTGGCAGACATAATGGCGCGGACAACCATGAATTGTGCCTGCGTATCAGTTACTTGCAATGCCCATGATTTACCATCCCAAAGAGGTGTGTTCAGAAGAATTTCTTCCAGTTTTTCGCGTAATTTTTCAACTGGCGTATGATAATTCAAATTGAAAAATGCAGTACCAATTAACGTGCTATCATTTCTGGTCCAGTTTTGAAAAGGTTTTTCGATGAAATAGGTTATCGGCAAAACCATCCGGCGTAAATCCCAGATATTAACAACGACATAGGTAAGGTTTATTTCTTCAATCCGTCCCCATTCACCTTCAACAATCACAACATCGTCGATTTTGATAGGTTGGGTAAAGGCGATTTGAATACCAGCGAGAAGATTTCCAAGCGATTTTTGCGCCGCAAAACCAATAATTACACTGACAATACCCGCCGAAGTAAGGATGCCAACACCATATTGCCGAACGCTGTCAAAACTCAATAATAATATCGAAACACCAAAAACGATCGTCAGAATGATTACAATCCTTTTTACAAATTTAATTTTGGTGTAAAATTTTCTCGCTTCATTATTATCCGGCGTGTCAAAATCCAGTTTGGCAATCAGGATTTTTTCAATGATGATCACAATGCGCGTCATTAACCAGGTACTTACCGCAATCAGCGCTATTTTGCTGATGCCATGTGTAAATTCATACTCTGGATGTGATTCGGAATACGTTTTAGTTATTAACGTTATGATTAGTAACGGAATGAAAAAATACAGAACACTCGTTTGATTCTCGTGAATTGCCCTGACCACGGGCCATTCTTTTTTTCGTGCCGTAATAGCAATTGTTTTTATAACAATCAGACTAATCACCAAGCCTATCAGCGTGACTAGCAGAATGATTAGCCAGGGAGAGTTTTTGTAATCAAGTAATTCCAGGAAATTATTCATTGCTTATTGTTCTGTGAGCCGCGCCACGATCATTCCTGTATGTTTAGGAACTGATGCCACGTATTCTGCTAACGGCAGGGCGGATAAAATTACTTTTTTTCCTGCCAGTGATGCGTGCAATAAGTATGCACGGTTTCCAATTTTTGTGATAATGCCCATGTGGTTACAATCAAGTCCTTCTACCGATGAAGTGAAAGCAACAATATCGCCGTCGCGCAGCATAGGTTCTGCTTTTTGGAGCGACGCTTTTGGAATGTAAGAATATTCCCGGCTGTTGATAATGTTTTCCTGTTCTTTAATTTTTTCCCAAACCTCCGTATTGTCCAGCGCGGGATAAAAATTCGCATGGGTTGACATAAAATTAATTTCCTTTTTAAAAGGCACGCCACCTACCTTGGAAGTTATATCTTCCAGTAGGCCGCGCTTTTCATTTTCATACATCCAGTCCAAAACATAATGTAATCTTGAAGGGTAACCATCTATCACACCGTCTCTGTACCGGATTTTGGTAAGTTCTGTTTTGTAGCCATCATAATTCAGATTCTCACTTTTGGCAAGTGCCAGTGCAATCGAACTTTCCACTAGTGTAGTACAATCCAGTCCATCAAACTTACAGACAAGCTTTTCTGTCGGATTTCCTTCCAGTGTGCTTGCAACATAAGGTGTGCCTAAAAAAGATTCGGCCATGCGTAAAACCTGTGTCCCCAAATCACCGTTGCCGGGAAGCTCCATTTTTTGGGTAAAAGCTTTCTGTGTGGCTAATTGCGCCTGTGATTCTGCTGAGAAAAATATTATTAATGAAAATGTGAATAATTGTAAAAAAGCAATTCTTATTTTCATTGCAGGTAATAATTTACCGCTGTTCATAACGTGATAATCTTTAAGGAGAAATTATTTTTAACAATAAAGTGAATTTTGTGCAATATCTATATCGCTCAGGCTACCAAAACCGCTATTTAAAACAAATTTATCATATTTTGGAAATATAATTGTCTTCATTAAAACGACTTCCTTTATCACTTTCGCATCTATCTGTTAACAAACGCTTCTGGCAGCTCATCATTGCCGACAGCAGGTTCTTTAATAGGAAAAAAGAATGCTGAACCGTGGTGAAAAAATTGCCAGGATAGGTTTCCCAGCAAGCTTTTCACTTCACTGAATTTTGCATTTCTTGATTTCAGAGCGAATGCAATGGAAAGTCCGAAACTTACAAGCACGTTCATTATACCGATACACGAAATACCTATAATGGAATTAATCCACAGATCTGTGGAAATATGGCTGTGCAATCCGGCAAAAGCCAGCCCGAAATTCCCAGATGCAAATGTAATGTGACGAATATCCAGAGGTAAGCCTAATGTAAAACCAACCGCGCTGGTTGCTCCGAGAAAGACACCCAGTGCAAAATTTCCTGCCAAAGCGCCAAAATTATGTTCAAGGTAAAGTGCAATCCTGTTCAGTTTTTCCTGTCCGAAAAACCGGATAAGTCCCGGATGACTTTTGATTCTTAAAGTATATTTGTCATAAATCCATTTGTTTTCATAATATCCTGAAATTAAGCCTGATATCATTAAATAAGCTCCGGCAAGAGCGGCATGGGGAATAGCCAGACTTTCCCAGACATTAAGTTCGCCGATCAGTTTTATCGCTTTTGCGGCATCAGCAATGTGGTATCCGTAAACATAATAATAAACTCTGTCGAGGCCATAGGCAACCGGAAAAGCGATAGCTGCATTTCCTACAAGCGAGATAAACTGGCTACGGATCAGTCTGATCAAAAGCTGGGTTGTCGTTTCCAGCCAGTTAGGATTTTCACCATTGTTACTGAGATTTGCCGCAATGGTAGAAGCCGTCATTGCCGGCTGTTTAGTCGCGATTGTAAAGCCAAGTATGTGGATCAGCATGAAGCCGATCGAATAATTCATACTGTAAAAAAAGGCTTCCCAGAAAATAGGCAGATGTTGGAAATATAATCTTGTTTTGTTGCAGCACAACAAACCTACAACGACACCTCCACCCAAAGCCCTTCGAAATAATTTCCAGTAACCCGCCTTGTCCGAAGAAATATAATGTTCTCCCGTTTTCGAAGTATTTTCAATGACTTTGAAAGTCAGTAATTGCAGATTAATAGAAAAGTGCTTTCGCAGGCTGTATTTTGTATTTTCTGCATAGACAAACTCTTTCAGCAAATGCGTTATTATGAGCCATTGTCTGGCTTTTTCATTGGTTTGCAGCAAGTCAAGCAGTTGTGTCAGCCGTTTGAGATATTGTTCCAGCTGACGGATCAACGCTGTGAGCTGAAGACTTATTCCAAAAAGATCTTTGTGTTTGTAGATATATGTAACCTGGCTTTTACACTGATTGATCATCACCAGAATATGTTTGTAATCATTATCCCGGTCTTCATTTTTATAGTCGAACTGGTTTAATGTTTTTTCAACATACAGCATCACTTCACGATTCAATCCTAAAAAAGGAGAATCAAGATCATCTACGCGAGGTATTTTTGAGATAACTTCCGGTTCAATTCCCAGATTGGCGGCGCGTTGAGCAAGTACCAAAATGGAATTTAAAAGCTCTTTTTCTATATGCTGTTTTAGTGTCGGGCTGTTTTCAATGAAAATATCGGCAAAGAAACTACACCAGTTTTCATCCGGAATGGCCTGTACCCAGAAGTAATCTTTTTTGTTATTAAACAGATTGTCAAACTGCGTGCGAAGTTCCGTTTCTTCATGAACGGGCGGAAGAAATTTGTAACCTAAACGGGCTGATGCATCAGAGAAAAAGCCACGAGTCGAGCCAATTTCAGCTTCTGTAAGCAGTGATACAAATTTTGCTGAAATAAGAATGGAGTATATCTGTTCCGCCAAAAGATCTTTTTCGCGGCGATCCATCAGAATACTGGTAAGGATTTCCGAAAAAGGTTTATTCTTATTCGTTTTTGCATGAAAGGAACTTCGGATGAGTTCAACAAATTTCCCGAGATAATTGATACGGTTTGGATCTAAAACGCTGCTCATAGGATAGAAGGATTAAAGCGTTTATATCGGGCTTGAAATAAATAAATGCCGTGCCATTAACGTAAATTTAATACTTCTTTTGATTCGGATAGGACTTTTGTTTCAATAGTGCAAGGATGTATTGGAATATTAAAAATTTCATTTTCTTGAAACACAGGAAAACCAGCATTCATAAATATCAATCTTTCCACTTCATTTTAGTGTTAAAAAGGAGCCAATTTTCCTGTGTTGTCTGAATTTTAATCTTCCAGAATTTCATAGACATAAACTGAAACCGGTGGTAAAGTAAGCGGAATTCCGGTAGACGTTATTTCTGATGGTTTAATATTTGGGGTTAAAATGAGCAAAGGGAAAACCTGCTTCAAAATATAAGATCCGGTTGATTTTAGTTTCAAAGTATCGGTCCAGGCATCCTGCGGAATACGTACATTGGTATGACAGGATTTTTCTTTGTCAAAATTATAAATGAACAAAAGTTTCTGTTTATCAGTATAGCGTAAATAGCTGTAAACGCGCGTTTTGTCATAATCCTGGCTCTGTCCGTCAATATTTACGTATTGAAGATCATAAAAACTTCCGGCATAAACAGCTTCATTTTTGGTGACAAACTTGTTCAGATTTTCATAAAAAGCGCGGAGTCTTTTTTGTTCAGTTGCCAACAATTCGCCGTCAAATTTCCCCCCGTTTGCAAATTCCTGAATTTCAGGAACGCTCCAATAGTCAAAAATCGTTGTCCGGCCATCTTCTCCCTGAAAACCTTCGGATACAACTGGATTTACACCCAGTTCCTGCCCGAAATAAATCATTAAAGGACCCGTGTGTAATGTGGCGCTGAGTGTCATAGCCGGTACTGCAATCCATGAATCGCCGGCGAAATATTTTGAGGCAATACGCTGTTCGTCATGGTTTTCCAAAAAGCGCAGCATGTTTTCAGAGATGTCGCCTGATTCCTGCTGCCATAATCTGGTAATATCCTCAACCGTTCCGCCGCCTTCCATAAGACGGCGAAGAGAATTGTATAAACCTACTTTATCGTACAGATAAGTAAACTGGCCGTTTTTAAGGTAATTGTGATACTCGACAGGATTATAAATTTCGGCGATGAAAATAATATCAGGATTGATCTTTTTGATTTCCGGAATCACCCAGCCCCAGAACTCAACCGGAACCATTTCTGCCATATCACAGCGAAATCCATCCACACCTTTCGAAGTCCAGAAAATGAGAATATCCCGCATTTTCAACCACGTCGACGGAATCGGATCAAAATAGGTAGTATGGCCGTTTAGATAATCTACGCCATAATTCAGTTTGATCGTTTCATACCAGTCGTACTGACTCGGCTGGGCCCGGAATACATCATTTCCGGTTGCTTTTGCCGGTCGTTCTGAATACGGAGCAATCACGTTAACCGGCGGTTTATGGCCTTCGGGAACGATAAAATCCTGGTTTGGAATGTAGTAAAAATTGTTGTTCGGACTAAAACTTATCGAAGTATCATCGTCTTCGCCAAAATCTTTAATTCCGGCTGAACGAGCAGTATCGGAATGGTACTGACGGGAAACATGATTAGGAACGAAATCGATAATCACTTTCAATCCGGAATCATGCGTTCTTTTTAGGAGATCTTCAAATTCCTTCATCCGGTTTACCACGTCAACGGCCAGGTCCGGATCCACATCGTAATAATCTTTTACGGCATAAGGTGAGCCCGCCATTCCTTTAACAATCAGTGGGTGATCGATTTTTATTCCAAATTCAGAGTAATCGGTTAAGGTCGCGTGTTCAATAATACCGGTATACCAAACATGCGTGATCCCGAATTTTTTAATCGATTCCAGCGCGGTAACCGTGATATCATTAAATTTCCCCGAGCCGTTTTCCTGGATTGTCCCGTATATTTTATTTGTTGTATTTTGATTATCAAATAATCGTGTAAAAATCTGATAAATGATATGTTTATCTTGGTTGATCGCAGGCATAGCAGGTTTTCGATGTATTAAAACAAAAATACAAATAACAGGCACCTGGCTTATTATTTGTTTGAAATAAAAAGAAATGTTTCTTTGACAAATAAAATTAGTAATGCTAATGTCAGCTTTATTGCTGATTATAGAATTACTTTTTTGAAATAACGTTTGACAACGTGAGCGAAAACGCTCTTTTTACTATTTTGCAAGATATTAAATTTTGAAATGATATGCCGACTGTTCAAGCTTGCCTTTTTGATCTGGATGGAGTGATCGTAGATACTGCCAAATACCACTACCTCGCCTGGCGCCAGCTTGCCAATCAGCTGGGATTCGATTTAACACTGGAACAAAATGAGTTACTGAAGGGAATAAGCCGGATGGAATCGCTGGAAATAGTACTTGGGATTGGCGGTGTGAAATTAAGTGAAGAAGAAAAATTAAAGTTTGCTGCGGAGAAAAATGCGCAGTATCTGGAATTTTGCAAACAAATTACACCGGATGATGCACTTCCGGGCGTGCGGGATTTTTTGGATGAATTAAAAGCAGATTCGATAAAAACAGGTTTGGGATCGGCCAGTAAAAATGCAAAAACGATTCTGACAAATCTGGACATGCTTAACTATTTTGATACCATCGTCGACGGAAACCGCGCCACCAAAGGAAAACCTGATCCGCAGGTTTTTTTAATGGGGGCCGAAGATCTGTCTGTTGCACCGGAACATTGCATTGTTTTCGAAGATGCCGTGGCCGGAATTCAGGCTGCAAAAGCCGGAGGAATGATCGGTGTCGGGATAGGACAGGCGTCCGTTTTAACAGAAGCGGATTATGTAATGCCAGGTTTTGACGGTGTCACAGTAAAAGATCTCTTCGAAAAATTAAAATAACAGTCCAACCAGAATTCGAACTGCCAAAACTAATCGCTAAAAGCTAATCGCCAATAGCTAAAACCAATGAAGAACTACATAACACACGACGAATGGAGTATTGTGGAAGACGGTTTCCATGCTGCTAACAATGAAATTACGGAAAGTCTGATGAGCCTCGGAAATGGCCGGATGGGTCAGCGCGGGAATTTTGAAGAACAATATACCGGAAAAACATTACTGGGAAATTATGTAGCCGGGGTCTATTTTCCTGATAAAACGCGTGTTGGATGGTGGAAAAATGGTTACCCAAATTATTTTGCAAAAGTACTTAACGCCTGCAACTGGACGGGCATTGATATAAAAATAGGAGAGGAAACGCTTGATCTGAATACTTGTCAGGTTGAAGATTTTCGCAGGGTGCTGAATATGCAGGAAGGAACTTTGGAACGTACTACAACGGTTCAGCTGGCTAGCGGAAAACGTTTGAAGATCTATTCCAAGCGGTTTTGTAACATGGTAGACGATGAATCCGGAGCGATACAGTATTCGGTTACACCGCTGGATTTTACGGATACTTTCACGATTACGCCCTATCTGGATGGGAATATCAGTAACCGGGATTCGAATTATGATGAAACGTTCTGGAATGAAATCCATAAGGAAACCAGTTTTTCGGAAGGGTATCTGGTTTTGGAAACAAAAGGAAATCCATATGGTGTTGAACAATTTCAGGTTGCGACCGGGATGGCTTTTGATTTGAAAATCAATAGTCTGAAAACCGATTACCAATCGTTGCCCGCACGCCGTGAAAAATACGTTGCCGGTGTTGTGCATATTGAAGTGAAAGAAGGCGATGAATTGACGATTTTCAAATACGCTGTTAATTTGTCTTCAACCAATTACGAAAAAGATCAGCTGATTCCGGAGGCTAAAACTTATATAAAACGTATTTCTGAAAAAGGTTTTACGCAATTATATGCGGAACATGTGAAAGCCTGGGCTGATAAATGGGAGAAAAATGATATTACCATTGAAGGCGATATTGCTGCCCAACAAGGAATCAGGTTTAATATTTTCCATTTAAACCAAACCTACACCGGGGAAGATGAGCGCTTAAATATTGGCCCCAAAGGATTTACCGGTGAAAAATACGGCGGAAGTACGTATTGGGATACCGAAGCCTATTGTATTCCATTTTACCTTTCAACAGCTGACGAAAAAGTGGCCAGAAATCTGCTAGTTTATCGTCACAGACATTTGGAAAAAGCGATTGAAAATGCGGAAAAACTAGGATTCAGCGGTGGTGCGGCACTTTATCCAATGGTGACCATGAATGGTGAGGAATGCCATAATGAGTGGGAAATCACTTTTGAGGAAATTCACCGGAATGGAGCCATTGCTTTTGCAATTTACGATTATGTAAGATATACGGGCGATGAAACATATTTATCTGAATACGGACTGGAAGTTTTAATAGGGATTTCAAGATTTTGGAAACAAAGGATTACCTGGTCTGCTGAGAAAAATCAGTTTGTCATGCTGGGTGTTACCGGGCCAAATGAGTATGAAAATAATGTCAACAACAACTGGTATACCAATTATATTGCTTGCTGGACGCTACGTTATACACTGGAAGTGATCAGCAAACTTTGGGGTTCTGAGCGTTTAAATGAAATTATTTTTCAAACACATTTCAACCTGAATGGTGAAATGGCGGATTGGAAAAATATTGTTGACAATATACATTTTCCATACGATCCGGAAAGACAAGTTTATTTGCAGCAGCAAGGATTTCTTGACAAGGAAATATTGACTGTAAACGATATCGCAGATCATCGTCCAATTAATCAAAAATGGTCATGGGACAGAATTTTGAGATCTTGTTTTATCAAACAGGCGGATGTTTTGCAGGGTTTATATTTATTTGAGGATGAGTTTTCGGTTGAGGAAATCAAACGGAATTTTGAGTTTTACGAGCCTATGACGGTTCACGAATCTTCTCTTTCGCCTTGCGTACATTCGATTCTTGCAGCAAAAATCGGGTTGAAAGAAAAAGCGTACGAAATGTATGTACGGACTTCCCGGCTTGATCTCGACGATTATAATAATGATACCGAAGACGGGCTTCACATCACTTCCATGGCAGGAACCTGGATGAGTGTTGTGAAAGGTTTTGCGGGTCAGCGGGTGAAAGACGGCGTGTTAACGCTAAACCCATATATTCCTGAACAATGGAATTCGTATTCTTTCAGGATCGGGTTCCGTGGTGCTTTGCTTCGGGTTCAAGTAACGCAGGAAGGAGTGGCAGTCGAGAATATCTCAGACCATGACGTTACCATTTTGATAAAAGGCGAACCGCTTCTTGTTGCTGCCAATTCAACAGAAAGAAAATAATTTATTTAAGATAAATCAGTATTTTATTGATCCGGCGAACTTGTATTTACCGGATCAATAAAATTTACTTTATCATGCGCAAATTTCCTCATCTCTTCTGTTTTCTAATTCTATTAAGTTTTCAGGTTAATTCTCAAAGTTTAAATACACTTTCTGCACAAGAAAAAAAGGAAGGCTGGAAATTGCTTTTCGATGGTAAAGATTATAAAGGCTGGCATTCCTATGGTGCGAAAGAAGTTGGTCCGGCCTGGATTGTGGAGCAGGGAGCAATTAAACTAAATGTACCTGAACGCGCCGGGAACAAAGCAAAAGGCGGCGGCGATATCGTTATTGATGAAGCTATTAATGGTGATTTCGAATTTAAAGCGGAATGGAAAGTCAGTAAATATGCTAATAGCGGGATTTTCTTTTTTGTAAAAGAACTCCCTCAGTATAAAAACATGCATGATACCGGTTTGGAGCTTCAGGTAATTGACGACAAGATTTACGAAGGCGCCAAAGAGAATACCCATCGCGCCAGCGATTTTTTCAGTGTTGCCAATGCGCGTTTGAGAGAAGGCAATCCGGAAGGTGAGTGGAATCAGATTCATTTTATTATCCAGAAAAACAAACTGACTGTTTACCAAAACGGATTTATGGTGCAGGAACACGACCTGGCAGGAGCCGACTGGAAACAACGGATCGCAGGCAGCGGACTGAAAGCTGCACCGATTGCAAAAGGATCATTTACAGGAAGAATCGGTTTGCAGGATTGGGGAAGTACGGTTTGGTATCGCAATATTAAATTGAAAAAATTGTAAAAGATTTCAATAAGTTTATTGCAAGAAAAAATTAGATTAAAGGACTATAATATGACGGTCAATAAGTAATTTTTGATAATGTTGTTCATTTATAGTACGTTAGTAATCGCGCTAGCCTATGGGTCATGATAAGGAAAGTCATCCGGTCGTTCTTGATCATTATGTCGGTGATGTTTTTGGTATGTGTAAAACAGCCGGCATCAGCGCAGGATTTTAGTGCTTGCCAGAGACTTCTAAAAGATCTTCTTGTAATCTTTAACCGCTCCTTTGAAGAAAATAATCCAGCCTTGTTGAAAACGCCTGAGTATCAGTACGAGCTTCGGGAACTTCAGACTGAATTTTTAAAATACGACAAGCAATCTTTTATGCCGTCGGACTCGGTTCAGCGATTGAATAATGAGGCAGTTGTACTGGCATTATCAGGAAGTTATCAAAAGGCACTGCATATTCTGGAATCTCTCGATATGTCTGGGCAAGAGGCGCAGCTTCAGTATAACAGAGGTTTATTCAATCTTTTAAGCCGGAAATTCCAGGCATCGAGAGATGATTTTTCTAATGTATCCAACCATTCATACAGCGTCGTAAATTCTATTGTTGCCTACGGAAAAGAGAAGAAATTTTCAGATGGTTTAAGTTTTGCTCAGGGAAATCAACAAAAGAATTCAGAAGGAAAGTGGAGTTATAATGTTGGCCTGATGTACAAATATACCGGACTTCTGCCCGAAGCTACTGATGAATTCTCCTCTGCCATTCGTCAGAAAGATGAAATCATGGCGTACCGTTTGCAACGCGGCGATATTTTGATGCGCACCGGAAATCAGAAAAAGGCAGTTAAAGATTTTGAAAAAGTTGCACGTAAACATGCCAAAGCGCAGATCCGGTATGCAAATGCGCTGCTTTCTCTAAATCAGTTTGCAAATGCAAAAGCTGTTTTTGAAAAATACCTGGAAAGTGATGATAAAACATTCAGGGGCGATGCCTATCTGGGAATTGCACATACGTTTTACGGACTAAACCAGATCAGGGAAGCGCAGCAATATTATCGATTAGCCTCAACGCTTAAACGGGAAACGCCTGCATTGCTTTCGGGAATTGGCAATACACATTTATCCAATCACGATTACCAGTCGGCTTACAATTCTTTTGATCGTGCGATAAAAAAGGATACTTCTTATCTGCCTGCTTATCTGGGAAGGGCGGTTGCGCATTACGGTATGAAACAGTTTGAGCTTACGTTGGCAGATTTCAAAAAAGCCGAGTCGATCATGGATCCTGAAAATAAGTTTTATGCTGATTTATTTGTGACACGCGGTTTCACAGAATATTATTTAAAAAAATCAAAGGAAGCTCAGGAAGATTTTACAACTGCGATTCGTCTGGATGGTGCGCGTTATGAAGCCTTGGCAGGCATGAGCAGTATCATGATTGATCAGAAAAGGTATTCGGAAGCGGGGCAATTTTTGAGCAAAGCGCTTAATTACGAACAGAATTACGACCGGATGTGGAGTAATTATGGAAACTTGCTTTTACATTTTGACATGTTTAAAAAGGGTTACAACGTTTTCAAAAAAGCGATTTCCCTGAATTCAGAAAACATAAAAGCACAAAATGGCTGGGGTGTCACATTGCTTGAAAACGATCAGCTTGACAAATCCATGGTATTATTTGACAGTCTGGTAAAAGAAAATCCGGAGTTGCCTTATTTGTATAATAATCGCGGGATTGTGCAGGCTTATCTGGGAAATCGTCACGAGCAACGGCGTCAGATTGAAGATGCGAATGTGCGTTATGAAAATTCTTTTCAGGATTTCAAGACTGCCATGGAAGTTGCACCCGCCAGGAAATTTTACAATGTCAATCAGGGAAATGTTTATAAATACTGGCAGAAATATGACGAAGCTTCACTGAGTTACCAGACTTATCAGGATAAAAGTGCGCTGAATAACACGGCCGTCATGTATGCCGGACAGCAGAAAATGAAAGATGCAAAATATTATCTTGGCGTAGCGATACAAATTGATTCCTTGCACCGGGTTTTTCAGTACAATATGAATGTACTTGTTAAAGGAAAACAAAAGGAAATGATGAAGCTGGTCGCGTCGGCGGGTGATGATGGTCCTTTTGCCGACATAGGTATTAAATACAGTCGTGACGGATTTGTGACCATCTATCTTTATGATTATGAGTACGACACACTGGCGTTTAAAGGAAGACATTATATGCCTTTACCGGTTGCAGAGTACAAAGAGGATTATTTCATACCCGAATACGACTTCAAGTTTTTACCTTATCCCAAACATAAAGATATGGTAAGAGTAAAAAGAGGAAAGTATAAATCTCAGAAAGTTAAAATGCCTGGCAGAAAAGGAAGAAGTGGGACGCAATGTCCGGTATTTTAGCTCTATTAATTCTTAAAACGAATAATTTATTCCTCTGGGTATTAATCTCTACAAAAATGTGAAATGGTTGCCCATTTCGGGAATTTGGAGGGAATTAGTCTGTTTGAAGATGAATTTATTGTATATCTCCGGGGAAAAGATTCTTAACCTCAACAAAACTGATGGGTTTATCAAGAAAATAATCTGCTCCTTTTCTCAATGCTTCTTCACGAAGGTTTGTCATGGCACTCATCATGACGACCTTTGTATTGTAGAATCTTCCGCTGTTTTTGATATGTTCAATCTCGTTAATCCCTTTTCCGTCAGGCAAATTATTGTCAATAAAAACCCATTCAGGATTCAATTGATTGATAAAACTTATGCCTTCATGAAGCGTGGTAGCTATTTTTACTGTATCAGGTGCTTTTACATTAAGTTGTTTAACCAGAAAATTGCGCATCAATATCCCCAAATCTTTTTCATCCTCAATAATTACAATTTTCATGGTTGCCAATCTAAAATAAGTAGTCAGTAAAATTTTGGAATCTGTGATTAGTAATTTTTTCAGTTTATAGTTGAATATCCCGCCTCACTTTTTCATTAAATTAATAATCGGTTTCTGACAATAACCTTGCCATATTATTCGCATTTCAATCCAATCAAAATGTACGCTTATTCAAATGTCCTGACTTTTCGGAAAGCTCTTCCCCATCTTGTAGAACCACGTCCCAATAATGTATAGTAGAAATTTTGGTTTTTATAATCGAATTATGGTTGATATTTATATTTTTTTTAAAATAATTCACTTAATATGTTGATTTGCAAATTGTTAAAAATATTTTTTGACAATTTGGAGCTTTTGGGTACAAGATTTTAGCAATTTTATTCATGTCATCAATTAATTTATCAAAAACCATTATCTAAAAGAATATTATCATGGTAAACAGTAAAGTGTTTTGGGGAATTGTAACAGCTGCTGCTGCGGGAGCAGTAATAGGGATGCTTTTTGCGCCTGAAGAAGGAACTCAGATTCGTAAGAAAATCAAAAAAAGAACTAATAGCCTTGCAAGCGAATTGATCGACGCACTTGAAAAAAGTAAAGACAAAGCAGGCAAGACTGCCGATGACCTGAAAGCAAAAGGTGAGCAGTACAAAAGTGAATTCAAGGATAAGGCTGAAGAAATTAAGGAAGATGCTGCCGATGAAATTGAAAAATATAACTAATTGAATAGCCGGGTGGTAAATATTATCACCCGGGCAGATCTGATTTATTACACTTGAACTCATGAAAACTAAAAATATTGATAAAGTACAGGATTCCATTCACACTGCTTCTACATACGTAAGGGACTTGTTTATGGTTTCTGCGCCAGGTGGTCTTGCAGGAAAAGGGATTGAAATGGGAGTAGGAGCTGCTTTGGCAAAAACGGTTTTAAAACGTCTTCCCGTTCCTCTTAATTTTATCGCGCCAATTATCATCGAAAAAGTTATTTTGAAACATGGAGTCGAAGAAGGCCGTGAAGTTCTTTTGAAAGGTTTGAGATGGGTCAAAAAAGCTACGGATGAAAAAATTCCTTTTGAGCCTGTTTTTGATAAGTAAGGCAACAGTGACTTTCTGCCAAAGTAAAATTGTCTTAGCGATTAGTTAAGTAAAGATTCTGTTGGCAGATATATGAAAAAACTTGCTCCGTTGCCCTCACTGCTTTCGGCGAAAATGTAGCCGTTGTGGTTTGAAACGACTCTTTTACAAATAGCCAGGCCAATACCGGTCCCTGCAAATTCATGTTGACCGTGGAGCCTTTTGAAAATTATAAAAATCTTTTCTGCAAATTCTCTTTTGAAGCCGATTCCGTTATCGCTGATCCTGATCTGGTGAAATTGAATATCGCTGTGAGAAGGTTTAATTCCTGGAATAATTTCCCCTTCAACCAAACGGTAGGTAATCCGAATAACCGGCCTTATATTTTCCTGTTGATATTTTATAGAATTTGAAAGCAGGTTTTGAAAAAGCTGGGTCATTTGTGAGCCGTATCCTTCAATTGTAGGTAATGTCTCAGAATGGATTGCAGCCTTATTTTCCAAAATCATTTCTGAAAGATTGGATCTTGCGTCAGACAATGCGGTATTGAGATTAACCATTTTTACTTCCGTTGCAATTTTTACAATTCTTGAAAAAGAAAGCAAGTCATTAATTAGTAGCTGCATACGTTGCGCAGATCCATCGATTTTGCCAAGCATCATAAATATTTCTTCCGAAACATCATTGTGGTATTTCGTTATAAGCCGGTCTGAGAATGATCTTATCTTTCTTAACGGTTCCTGCAAATCATGTGAGGCGACATAGGCAAATTGTTCAAGTTCGCTGTTGGAACGATTCAGATTTTCAATTTTATTTTCCAGATCTACTCTGTAAAATTTATTACGCCGAAGTTCACGATCCAGAAGAACAAAAGCAGAAGACAGAAAAACAATGGCCACGAGCATAATAATCCAATTGTATCTGAAAACCTGAGCCGTGTAATTTTCCCGGCTCTGGACACGGTTGTACATTAACTGATTTTCTACGCGGGTCATACTGACAACGAGTTTTGCCATAGAATCCACCTCGGCATTTTTTCTTTCTGAAATAACAAAAACGATTGCAGGATTTAGTGAATTGCCACCTTTTATTAACCGGTTGGTGTATTTGGAAAATTGAGTATAATGTTCCTTAAAGCCAATTAATCTTTTACGCTGTGCGCGGTTTTCGGCTACAAGTGAATCTACTTTTAGCGTTAATGGAAGTATCGTTTCAAGCGAGGCAAGAGTTTTGTTAACGTAAGCGGTATCTTTTAAAAATAAATAGCTGTTGGTATGGTGAGCCGTTTCATAAATTGCAGATGAAACCTGATGAAGCCCGCTGATGACCCTTTGTGTCTGATTTACCTTTTCAGAATAATTGATAAGTTCCTGGTTAATTTCATTGTAACTGTATGACAGAGCAATGATTAGTATCAATGAGGTGCCAAACAGGAATCTGGTAATTAAGGAAAGCGAATGTTCACTAAGTGTTCGGTTGAGGAGAGAAAGGGTAGATAGTTTCATAAATAAGCGTTGTGTGAAAAATCTACATTTCGAATTAATATACTCAGTCTGTGGAAATATGTACGCAATATTCGCATTTTGCCGATCAGGGTTAAGTAAGTTAAGATAAAGTATAGTAAATTTAAAAGATGTATGTCGTAAGTCATACCAGATAGCCCCTTTTGATGTTAAGTTTCGGGGATGATCCGAAATATACCAGGTTTCAGTTCAAACGATATCATTAAAGAGAACTTTTAATATTACAATTAATTGCTATATGCAAAGACAAACGCAGACGCAACGACAAACCCTTAAATATTCTCCTCTTCAGATTCAGATGCTGAATTTATTGCACCTGACAACTATGGAGCTTGAGCAAAGAATTAAAGAAGAATTAGAGGAAAATCCTATACTGGAAGAGGGTAAGGAAGATACAGCTTCAGAAGATACAGCGGATGAATTTCAGGATGCCGACGATGCCGGCAGTTCAGGGGAAGACGACTATCCGTCGGTTCAGGATTATCAGGACTGGGACGAGTTCAGAGATGATGATATTCCTGACTACAAAACATATGCAAATAACCAGTCGGCTGATAACGAGCTGTATACCCGTCCGATGGTAGAGGCTATTGGTTTCAGAGATGATTTAAAACAGCAGGTTCACTTTTTAAGACTGGACGAAAGACAACAGCTCGTCGCAGATTTTATTCTTGATTCGCTGGACGAAGACGGATTTCTTAGACGTGAGAGTGAAGTAATAGCGGATGACATTTCTTTTGCCAACAGCATGTTCATCGATACCGAGGAAGTTGAGATGATGCTAAGAGTAATCCAGCAACTGGATCCTCCCGGGATTGCAGCCAAGGATTTGCGTGAATGTCTGCTTATTCAGCTTCATCGCATTGAAAATCAGGACGAGGTTTGGGGATGGGCTCACAAGATTGTTTCGGATACGTTTGATGAACTGGGTTCGCGCAATTATGATAAGATCATGCGTGTTTTAAACCTGGATGAAGAATGTTTGAAAAAGGCAATTCAGCTTATCACTACACTTAATCCAAAACCTGCATCCGGACTTAGAAACGATACACTTGTCAATGAAAGTATCAAGCCGGATTTCATGCTGCGTTATATTGAAGACAGCGAAATTGAAGTGCAGCTAACTTGGGGAAATAGCCCTGCGTTACGTTTGAACAAGTTATTTACTCAAATGGCAGAGCAAAAAATTGATAAGGCAACGAATCAGTTTTTGAAAAATAAAATGAATTCTGCCAAGTGGTTTATTGATGCCATTAAGCAGCGTGAAAATACAATGCTAAGTACATTAAGGGCGATTGTAAAACTGCAATACGATTATTTCCAAACGGGTGATATTAAAAAACTCCGCCCAATGATCCTCAAAGATGTTGCGGAAATAATTGATATGGATATTTCCACAGTATCACGCGTTACTACGAATAAATATGTACAGACACCTTTCGGGATTGTTTTGTTGAAAGATTTATTTACCGAAGGTGTTACAAATGAGGATGGTACGGAAGTATCAAACCGTGAAATTCAGGAAGCGATCCGTGAAATTACGGCGGCGGAAGATAAACGACATCCATATAACGATCAGCAAATTACCGACTTGTTATCAGAAAAGGGTTATTCTGTTGCCCGTCGCACTGTAGCCAAATACAGGGAGCAATTAAATATTCCAACCGCACGTTTGCGGGTTACCATTTAATTAAGAAAGCACTTTATTCCACATGAAAAAAATAGTAGTGGTCGATGACGAAGCGGACATTTGCTTCTTGTTAAAGAGATTTTTGTCAAAGAATGATTTTATTGTAGAAACCGCGCTGACTGGAAAAGACGGACTTGCGTTAATTGAATCTTTCGAGCCGGATCTGGTAATGACGGATTTTCGTTTGGGTGATATTACCGGAACTGAACTATTGAATGCAATTAAATCGAAGCGTCCGAATGTACCGGTTTTGATTATCACCGGTTATTCTGATATAAAAATTGCGGTGAACGTAATGAAACTAGGCGCTTATGATTATATCACAAAGCCTCTTTTTCCGGATGAAATATTAGTTACTGTAAAAAAAGCCCTTGCAGATGCTGAGGCTGAAAGAACAGGTGCAACAGAATTTGTAGCCTCAGGCAGCCATTCAGATTCTGTTGCACCAAAAGCTACCCGCAAAACTTCTCACAAGATGAAAGCGGGGTACGTAATGGGGCAAAGTGAAGTGTCCGACAATCTTTTTCGCCAGGTTGATCTTGTTGCTCCTACCAATTTTAGTGTAATTATTTACGGAGAAAGTGGTTCAGGTAAAGAAGCTATTGCACAGGAAATACATAACAGATCACGCAGAAGGGACATGCCGTTTGTGGCGATGGATTGCGGTGCTATTTCTAAGGAGCTTGCTGGTAGTGAGCTTTTTGGGCATGAAAAAGGATCTTTTACAGGTGCCTTGCAAACCAAAATCGGACACTTTGAAATGGCAAACGGAGGGACTTTATTTCTGGATGAAGTTTCCAATTTGTCCTATGAGATCCAGGTAGCTTTGCTGCGTGTGGTGCAGGAGCGTAAAATGCGTCGCATTGGTGCTTCAAAAGAAATTGAACTTGACGTTCGTATTATTGTTGCGAGTAATGAAAAATTGCTGGAGGCAGCCAGGAATGGTAAATTCAGAGAGGATCTTTACTATCGTTTTAACGAATTTACAATTGAAGTTCCGGCACTAAGAAACAGGAAAGATGACCTTTTACTTTTTGCAACGACTTTTCTGGATTCGACGAATACTGAATTGTCCAAAAATGTCAAAGGCTTTTCGGATGAGGTAATGAAAGATTTCGTTAATTATTCATGGCCGGGTAATTTACGGGAGCTAAAAAACGTGATCAAGCGTGCAACGCTTTTGTCTGATGGTGAATTTATTGAGGAAAAATCTCTTCCTTTCGAGATCGTTAATCATAGCAAACTTAAAGATCTGGACGATGAAATTGCACCTTCGACTGTCGTTTCAGCACCAGTTACTCTTGAACCTGCCGATACGGATGATACGAAGCCAAGCCTTAAAACAGTAGCGAATGAAGCCGAATATGATATGATCATGCAGGTTTTGAGGGATGTTAATTTTAACAAAAGCAAAGCTGCACGTTTGTTAAATATTGACCGCAAAACATTGTATAACAAGATGAAACAATTTGATATTTGATAGATTGGAAAATCAGTTATATCCATTTTCTTTTCATGATATATTAAGTGCGTCGCCAACCGGATTTCTTGTTTGCGGAAGCAGTAATGAATTGTTGCCAAATGCAGATCCTGAGTGTTTTTATGCCAATAATGCTGCATCCGGATTGACAGAAATTTCTGATTTTGACGGGCTTACTTTAAAGTCGATATGCGGTGAGCATTTCGACTTTATTGCTTTAAGAGAAAACGGGTCTGTAAATTTTCAATTCAATAAATCAGGTATCTGGTGCAGAATCGATAAGTCAGTAATTGACAAAGAATATAATTTGTATACGCTTACCGATATTTCTGCCGAGAGAAATGTTGAAGCCCAACTGACATATCTGCAAAAATTATCAGCAGAAGCCGAAGAGACAATGGAATTTGGCAGCTGGATATGGGACATACAAAACGGGAGATATGAATGGACAGAAGGTATGTACAAACTTATGGGTTACGGCCCTGAAAGTTTACCTGTTGAAAAATTAAGCAGCGCTACTTTCAAAAAGAACATTCATCCGGATGACGTGGCGTTTATCTCGGAAAAATTAAGAAATGTTCTTTCCTATACTGATGCCTATATTTTGGAGTTCAGAATTATTGCAGAGGGTGGTGAGGAAAAATATTTATATGTCCGTGGGCATAATTCGATTGATGAAGTAACGGGCCATAATATTTCTATCGGAACGGCTTTTAACGTTACAACGCTTAGAGAAATACAAAGTGAACTGGAAAGAAAAGTCAGTGATTTGAATAAATCCAATGAAGATCTGGAACAGTTTGCTTATGTAGCTTCACATGATTTGCAGGAACCGCTGCGCAAAATTATTTCATTTGGAGAGCGCCTTGAAAGTAAGACAAAAGATGTTCTGGATCAGGATCAACAGGTTTATCTGAGCCGAATTTTGAGCGCGACCAGACGTATGCAGAAAATGATTAATAATCTGCTGGAATTTTCAAGAGTTAGCAGTTTGTCAAATGTTTTTGAGCCGACAGATCTGAATGATATTTTAAGAAGTACGCTTAGCGATCTGGAAGTAACCATTCAGCAAAAACACGCCCTGATGGAGATCGATAAGCTGCCGCTAATTGACGCCAATCCGACTCAGATGTCTCAGCTTTTTATCAATCTTATTTCCAACTCTTTGAAATTTACAAGGTCGGAAACGGCTCCTGTGATTTCGCTTCGCGTAACAGAATTACCGGTTTCGGAGGTTTTGAAAAGAAAGATGCCGACAGAGAAAAATTATATAAAAATTACATTGAAAGACAACGGCATAGGATTTTCGAATGAAAATGCATCCCGTATTTTTACAATTTTTCAGCGTTTAAGGGGGCGCTCGGAATATGAAGGTGCAGGCATTGGTCTTTCTGTTTGTAAAAAAGTAGTTGAGGGTCATCACGGAAGTATTGAAGCGTTTGGCATCCCTGACCAGGGTGCAACCTTCGAAATTATTCTTCCGGTAAGCCAAAATCAAGTTAAGATTTATCCACTTATTTCTAATGAACAGTAAAGTGATTACAGTACTTCTTGTTGACGATGATGAAGATGATTACTTTCTTACCAGAGAGTATTTTAACGATCTTATTAACTGGAAATTCGATATAACCTGGTGCGCAACGTACAAGGAAGCGATTCACGCTATTCAAAATAAAAAATTTGATCTATACTTTTTTGATTATCTGTTGGGTGAACGCAACGGAATTGACCTGATTGAAGAAGCTACTACCCTCGAATGTGAAGAGCCAATGATTCTTCTCACAGGAAAAGGAGATACCAAAATTGCCGTAGAAGCGCTACGACTCGGAGCTGTGGATTATCTGATAAAAAACGAACTGGATTCTGAAAAGCTGGAACGGACGATTCGTTATGCATTGGAACGCACTTCTGTTTTAAAAGCTTTACGTCATAGTGAAAGACGTTACCGCAGGGTTTTTGAAGAATCGAATGACTTTCTGTTTATCAGTGATCTTGAAGGCGTTATTACAGATTTTAATACTTCTGCCTGTACGCTCACCGGTTATTTACCAAAAGAGTTAAAAGGGAAAAATATTCTTGAAATCGTAGATGATGTAAATTTCGGACTGGTTTGGGATGGTATCGAGGATCGTGCTATACAGGATTTTGAGGTTCGGATAGCCACGACGGATGGTGAAAAAAAATATTGTGTTTTTTCGGCTTCCATGGAAATGGATGAAGATAATCCTTACGTACAGGGAAGATTGCATGATATCACAGCCAGAAAACAGTCGGAAAGAGAAAGACTTTTTTCTGAAAAACTGGCTGTTACTAGCCGGCTTGTCAGAATGCTGGCGCATGAAGTAAGAAATCCGCTAACCAATGTAAATCTTTCGGCAGAACAGCTGGAAATGGAATTGGTGGATGAAGACCAGAAATTTTATACCCAGATCATAAAACGAAATTGTACTCGTATCAATGATCTGATCACGCAGCTGCTGCAACCGTCAAGTTCTTCTGATATCGTTCTTGTGGAGCAATCCATTCATTATATTCTGGACGAGGCTATTGCAACGGCTTACGACCGTGTGCAGCTGAAAAGAATAAAAATTACCAAAGCATATGCTGATGAGGATTTTTGCATTCCGCTGGATTCCGTTTCGTTACAAATGGCGTTTTTAAATCTTATTACCAACGCCATTGAGGCCATGGATGAGGATAAGGGAATTTTAAGAATTACGACCAGAATCCAGGCAGATTCTTTACAGGTTATTTTTGCAGACAACGGTTCCGGTATCAGTCAGGAAAATATGGATAAGGTTTTTGAGCCTTATTTTACGGGCAAGAAAAATGGTATGGGACTTGGTTTAGCCACGACTTTAAACATTCTTCACGCGCATCACGGGCGTATTGACGTGCAGTCGGAAGTAGGGGAAGGGACAACTTTTACAGTTAGCTTTTCTGATAAATAATTCCCAAAAAGGTTGGTTCTAATCATGATAACCAATCATTTTATTAAGACTCAAAACCCCTTTCACGAGGGATTTTTTCATTTCATACAGTGACGCGAAGTTCAAATTTGTGTCAAACAACGGAAACGTTATCTCCTCTGTAAATCCTGTTGTTATGAAAATGATCATTTCGGAATTAGGTATTTTATTATCAAGTGGAAAAGTTATTTCCAGTAAGAATCAGTTTTATCTAAGGCTGATAGAATTTTTTCGAATATTTCTGCTTGCACTATTGCTGAGTTTTGTTTCAGGATTAATCATATTAGCCTTTTTTGAAATTTTCAAGATAGAAAAACCTGTAAATGTTTTTTTGAATTCTTTCAGACAGAAATCCTGGTTTTATCAAATTGCACTCGCTTGTTTATATGCTCCAATTGTTGAAGAACTTCAATTTCGTCTATGTCTTAAATATTCCCAAATAAATTTTGCAGCATTTTCCGGTATCTGGCTATTTTATTTTTTAAAAAGATTTATGACTGGTTATGGCCTTTTTGGAGAACATAATCATACTTCTTTGGCTATTGGATTAAGTCTGATTATAATGGGGGCGATTTACAGTTTTTTGCATGAGCATAGAAATGTAAATAATCGTTTGGCCGAATTTTGTCAAAAACATTATAAAGTCCTTTTCTATATATCGGTTATAGGTTTTGGTTTCCTCCATAAGACCAATTTTGATTCAAGTTTTTCTACACTTTTGCTAACTCCGGTCATTACGCTTCCCCAAACTTCTTTGGGTTTTATGCTGGGTTATGTCCGTCTTAAATATGGATTTTTATATGGAATTCTGCTTCATTCAGCGTTTAATTTTTTTCTTTTATGTTTTCAGTTTTGAAAACGATAATCTTGCGAAACGATATAGCAATTGGCAATAAACCCTCATCCTGTTACAAGATGAGGGTTTATTATTTCAATTTTGCAAGACAAAAGGATTAAACAAAAGAGCTGATATTCGGAATCCTAATTTCTACCATTTCCTCTTTTGTCGTTTCTGTTATCACGGCCGTTGTTATTATTTTTTGCGTTATTATTTCTGTTGTTATTATTGTTATTTGATTTTACAACCACTTTTGTTTGTTGTTTTTCCCATTGCTGATGTTGCGGGTGCTGGGCGCTTTGGAAATATTTTTGATCTCTGCTGTTACGAATAATCTGTTGGTTGTGCTGACCTTTGTATTTTGCATATTTGGCAACATATACACTGTTACGTAGATACGGTCTGGCTTCGTTTACCACCACTTTGTAGCTATTGTAGATATCAAAATTACGGTAGCGTGCAGGAAGGTTTTGTCCATAAATCCACTGATTTCCACTTGGATAAACATATTGCGCTCTGACCACGTCATAATAAACATTGATATCCGGTAAATAATAGAAGTCAACATGGTCATAGCCGGTAGGACCCCAGGCAGGTTGTTGACCGATATTGATACTTAAACTGATTTGTGCATTTGCCTGCGGAGCGGAGATAGCCGCAATAAAAACGAACATGGCTACGATTATCTTTTTCATGATTTCTGATGTTTATAATTTAAATTTCTGTGTTTTCTGATTGTATGACACAGATATAACCCAATTGTTTAATAAATGATTTATAATGTCGACGTACAGTTACTTTTTATCGACGTACAGCGGAATAATAAGGGAGAATTTTAAAGACAAAAAAATCCCCGCTCCGAATAAATTCAGCGCGGGGACAAAGGAGAGTTTGAAATAATATCAGGAATGTGCTGGCTGTTTCTTTTTATTGAAGAACCCGTAAATGATTGGGAAAATCAATAGCGTTAAAACCGTCGCCGTAATTAATCCTCCGATTACTACAATCGCCAGCGGTTTTTGTGTTTCCGATCCGATACCGGTTGAAGTAGCAGCCGGGAGCAGCCCAATGGCAGCCATAAGTGCGGTCATGACTACCGGCCGGATTCTTGACTTGACACCCTCTCGAATGGCATCGTCAAGAGGCATATGGGCTGCAAGATTTTTATTAAAGACTGAAATCAGGATTACCCCGTTCTGGACGCATAACCCGAAGAGTGCGATAAAACCCACACCCGCCGAAATCCCGAAATTCATATGCGTTGCATGAAGTGCTAAAATTCCGCCGATCAGTGCAAATGGAACGTTAACCAAAACCAAACCGGCATCTTTTGCATTACTGAACATAATGAAAAGCAGAATGAAAATACCAATGAGACTGATTGGTACAACCTGACCTAAACGGGCAGTAGCACGAACCTGGTTTTCAAATTCTCCGGACCAGCTTACCGAATAACCTTTTGGTAATGAATTTAATAAAGGTTTTACACGACTTTGCGCATCCGCGATTGTACTTCCCAGGTCACGTTCGCGAACTGAGAATTTTACACCAATAAAACGTTTGTTGTTGTCACGGTAAACAAATGCTGGCCCGGTTACGGTCCGGATAGATGAAATCTCTTTCAAAGGGATTTTTCCACCCGATAAAGTTGGCACCATAAGTTGTTGGATATCATTTACATCACGTCTGTATTGTTGTTCGTAACGTAAGCGGATATCAAATTTGCGTTCGCCTTCATACAAAATCGATGCCGTTTTTCCACCGATAGCCATTTCAATAACAGCCTGCACGTCACCAGTACTTACGCCATATTGAGCCATCAGGTGATCATGAAGAATAACACTGATTTCGGGCTGACCTATATTCCGCAAAATACCAACATCCTTGATTCCCGGAACATCTTTAATTGCTTCCAAAACCTGGTTTGCCTTGACGTTCAGTGTTTCAAGGTCATCTCCATAAATTTTTACGGCATTACTTGCGTTCATTCCCGCCACAGCCTCGGCTACGTTATCAATAATAGGTTGGGAATAGTTATAATTAATACCCTGAAATTGTTTCAGTTTGGTATCCATTTCTTCAATCAGATCATCCTGACTTATATTTCTCGTCCATTCTTCCTTAGGTTTTAAGTTAACCTGCATCTGAACATAATAAAATCCGGATGGATCGGTACCATCGTTGGAACGTCCAGTTTGAGATAAAACTCCATTTACTTCAGGAAATTCATTTAGCTTGGAGCGAAGTATGTGCACCATTTTAATGGTTTCACTTAACGAGCTGCTCATAGGAAGTTTCGCTTCAACCCATAGTGCACCTTCATTCAGCGCAGGAAGAAATTCAGAACCCAGAAAAGTGGATGAAAATAAACTTACCCCAAGGAAAATGCCGGCAATAAGAACACTGATTTTCTTGCGTGCATAACAGAAATTAAAACCTTTGATAACGGCGTTGTCAAAGAACCGTACAATTGGATTGCTCTTTTCCCTTACATTTTTATTAAGCAGGAATGAGCACAAAACCGGAACCAAAGTTAGTGTATAAAGCAGGGCTCCCAATAGAGCGAAACCTAATGTATATGCCAGTGGCGTAAACATTTTTCCTTCAACTTTTTGAAAACTGAAAATCGGGATAAGCGCTGTGATGATGATCAATTTGGAAAAGAAAATAGCTTTTCCCAATTCACCGCCTGTCTTTTTGATCAAACCCAGTTTGGAAAGTTTGTTATAACGTTCCATTCCGTTTTTATGGGCGAGGTGATCCAGAGATACAAAAATACCCTCGACCATTACCACCGCTCCATCAATAATAATACCGAAATCTATGGCGCCCATTGATAAGAGGTTGGCAGACATGCCTCTCATTTTTAGGCACATAAATGCGAATAAAAGAGCCAGCGGGATAATGATCGATACAATAATCGTTGTTCTCCAATCGGCCATAAAGAGAAACACAATCACCGTTACGAAAACAATTCCTTCGATCAGGTTGTGTTTTACGGTATGAGCACAAAATTCTATAAGATTGTCGCGGTCATAAAAAGTAACCATTTTCACGTCAGGAGGAAGAATTTTGGTGTTGAGTTCTTCCACTTTGTCCTTTATACGAGCCAATACTTCGCTGGGATTTTCGCCTTTTCTTTGAACAACAATACCTTCAACAACGTCGTCATTCCCATCCAGCCCTACCTGTCCAACGCGTGGCATATCCGATTCTTTCACATCAGCTACGTCTCTGACCAAAACGGGGTAATCTTTTACGTATTCAACAATGATATTCTCAATGTCCGGAATGGAATTCAACAAACCAATTCCACGAACAACATAAGCCTGTCCGTTTTTTTCAATCACATCCCCACCTACATTAACATTACTTTTTGTTACTGCCTGATAAACTTCAAGGGGCGTAATATTATATTTTACAAGTTTCGTAGGATTAACCTGCACTTCATATATTTTCTGACGGCCGCCAAAAGCGACCACATCAGCAACCCCCGGAATACTTCTCAGCTGGCGATCAATTACCCAGTTGTGTAATGTCAGCAATTCCCGGCTGTCACGATCTTTACTTTTAAGCGTAAAACGGAAAATTTCACCTGTTGGCCCATATGGAGGCTGCACATCGGGTTCGACGCCTTCGGGCAATGATATATTCCGGAGCAGGTTATTGACTTGCTGCCGTGCAAAAAAATCTTCTACATTATCGTCGAAAATGATTTTGATAATACTCAGCCCGAACATGGTTGTGCTACGCACGTTTGTTTTTTGCTGAACCGAGTTCATCGCTACCTCAATTGGCACTGTCACAAACCTTTCGATTTCCTCAGCACTTCGGCCATTCCATTGGGTTACGATAATAATCTGGGTATTGGTAACATCGGGAAAGGCCTCTAACGGCGTTTCACGATAACTGACTATTCCCGCCACAATGAGCAAGGCAGTCATGAAAAATATGAAGAATCGGTTTTTAAGGGAAAAACCAACAATTCCCCTGATAAATTTATTCATTGAGAAATCAGATTTTGAATGGGATAACGCACATCTTTAATGATAGAATGGGAGAATGAGGGAAAAAGATTGAATCAGCGATTCATCCAATCATTCTCACATTCAAAATTCAATCATTAAGCGCATCGTAAACCAATAGTTGATTTTTGGAAATGACTTTTTCTCCGTCCTTTAACCCGCTTTTGATGTAAGCACGATTAGCTAGTGTACGATATACTTCCACGGGACGTGTTTCAATTTTTGAACGGCTGTGGAATATCATCACCCAGTTTTTGCTTCGGTCAAAAATGATAGACTGGGAGGGGATGGCTTGCATTCTGTCGGTTTCTTCAAAATTCAGACTGACTGTTGCGTGCATCTCCGGTTTAAGTTTAAAGCCGACGTTTGTTAGCTGGATACGGATTTGCATTGCTTTTGATTCAGGGTCAAGCACATTATATATTTTATCAACTTTTCCTTTGAAAATCTGATCGGGAAAACTGATCGTCCGCACATCTGCGCTCATTCCAACTTTAATCCGTGGAATATCGCTTTCATTTACGTTAGCCAAAACCCAAACATCGGCAATTTGCCCGACCGTGAACAAGGCTTCTGAATTATCAGAACGAAGCTGCATACCACGGTTTACATTTTTTGAAATAATAAAACCACTGATCGGTGATTTTACAGTATAGTTGGTTGATTTGCTCAAACCATAGATTGAAAAAATTTCTTTCATCCGGCTCACTTCTGCCTGTGCTTTATCCACCATTTGTCTGGCCGTAATGGCGTCTCTTTCCGGAACCAGTTTGCTTTCATACAAATCTTCTGTTGAGGAAAGATTTTTCTGAGCAATCAGCAAATCTGACTGAGCCTGGATCATCTGACGATCAAAATCAGCAACTTCGCCAGAACGGATGGTCGCTAGTTTCTGCCCTTTTTTTACATTATCTCCAAGTTCTACGTTTACATCTTCCACATTACCCCCAACCAATGGGAAAATTTTGATAACCTGGTTTTCGTCAGGTACAACTTTTCCGACAAGGGTTAATTCATTGCGCACAATTTCTGTTTTGACAGTATCCAATGTAATACGGCTCATCATCGTATCAGACAGCATAAATGCTTTTGATTCTTCCTGTTTTTCTTCTGCTTTGTGACAAGAAGAAAACCATAGACTTATCAAAGCCAGTGAACATACGTAAACTAAATTTTTCCCCGCGCCTGGCCTTTTGCCGATAATTGATAGATCTAATTGCTTTGTTTCAGCTTTCATCCGTAAGTATGTAAGAAATTGAATTCGTTTATTAATTAAAAAGCTCTTCGCCAACTACGAAATTGAGCTCTTCATATACCTTTATCCGGTCAGCCTGTAACCGGTTATACTCTTTGATACTTTCGTTGTAGGTTTCTATGAAGTCAATAAATTCAAGCAGGGTAATATTCCGTTTTTGGAAATTGTCATAGAATCCTTTGCTCAGTAATACAAACTGGTCGGTAAAGTGGCTTTCAACGCCTTTATAGGCTTTCTCCGCCACGACTACTTTCTGAAGCGCAGCATCTACTTCGTTATTGATGCTGTTCTGCTTTGCCATTTCTGCTGCTTTGAAATAACTGATGGTGCTTTTCGCGGCGCGGATATTTCCTTGATTTCGGTTGAAAAACGGCAAGTTCATAGCGAGGTTGATCCCAAAATAATTGTTGACATAATTACTTGCCTGGTCATAAATTCCGCCAATCTGTAAATCGGGAACAGCAAGTGACTTTTGTAGTGTGTAGTTTAATTCTGACTGTTTGGTTGCAGATTCTGCCACTTTTAAATCAGACCGGCTTTGTAAAGCTCTGTCCTTTAAAAGTGCCAAATTATAATTTCTCAGCTGGTAGCGGCTGATATCAGAACTGTCTACAACTGGCTTTACAGGAATTTCAGCATTGAGCAGAGTACGTAGATCACGCTGATTATCTGACAGTTCAAAAACAATATTTGCCCTGTCGTTGGTAAGCTGGAAAAGAAGTGCTTTTAAACGAACCACTTCTTTAAGGGAAATATTCTGGCGGTTGTATTCTTTGTCAAAAGCGGTAACCGTAGTCTTTAAGGTTGCAATTTGAGTGTCATAAAGCGCAATGGTCTGGCTTAGGTAATATGTTTCAAAGAACATTTCGCGTAGCTCAAATTTTAGTGTTCTTATCAAATCATAAAATTGGAATTCCGTTTTTCTGGTAGATTCCATGTCCAGTGCCACACGCTTGTTCCTTTTTCCGGCAGTAGTAATTAACTGCTGGATCGTAACTGCTTTTTGACCCTGACGACCCACGTCAAACGCTCCGCGTGAGTGATTGTAGGCACTCAATTCAAGCGAAAGTGTAGGATTAGCCCAAAGTTTATCCTGAATTTCCTGAGATTTGGAAATATCGATCTGATATTTTTCCGCTAAAATTTCAAGGTTTTTTTGTAAGAAAATGCTGTCCGCTTGCCGGATCGTGAGCCGGAGTGTATCCTGGGCTCGTAAACTGATGGTAAAAAAAAGTAAGAGTACGGTGAAGTAAGTTCGCATAATTCCATTTTAGAAAGATGCGATATTCGTCACTGGGTATTACAGGAGGCTTAGAATAACCTTAGAAAAAAATTAGAATGCTAAATGTGCTTCAGACTGACCTGGAATTCACTGCCTTTTCCCAGTTCACTAGTCACGGTTATGGTACCATGGTGCAGGTCAATAATGCGTTGGCAAATGGAAAGGCCGATCCCGAAACCAGGAACTTCACTGGTATGCGATGACCGGTAAAACGGGTCAAAGAGATAAGGGATATCTTCCTGACTGATACCGATTCCCTCATCTATTACTTTGACAAAACAATCCGTTTCATTTGTATCTATCAATACCCGCGCCGTATTATTGGAAGAATATTTGCAGGCATTATCAATCAGGTTTAGAAGTACACGTTTCAGCAATTCTTCATTGCCGTCAATAACGGTATCATTTTCGTTTTCGGGGATTGAAATATAGTCGATCAGGATGTTATAATTTGGGAAAGATGAAAGGATTTCTTCCTTGGCCAGAAAAGTAATGTCTTCAATCCGGACCGAAGTTGACTTCATATTGCCCATATTTTCAATGGAGCGGGCCAAGAAAAGCAGATTATTTGTAATACTGATCAGCCTTTCCGTATCTGAAAATAAATTTTCAAAAACTTCTTCCAGTTCCGGGTTGTTTTTTGTGAAACGCTGGCCGAGCTGAATTTCCGATTTTAATGCAGCCAAGGGCGTTCGCAGTTCGTGAGAAGCGTGCGAGACAAAACTTTTTTGTTGTTCAAAAGCCTTATTGAGCCGGTCAAGTACGGTATTGAAATTTATTGCAAGCTGTGCAATTTCATCTTTCCGGTTTCCTTCATCCAGCTTTTGTGCAAGATTGTGCGCTGTGATCTGAGAAACCTGCTGATTGATCAAACTAATGGGTTTCAATGAGTTGCTGGCAAAATAAATGCCAAGTGCAACGGTTAATCCGATTCCGCCGACAAGCCCCCAGGCAAGGATTTGTAAAAGATTATCGAGCTTGCTGCGTCCAAATTTATCAAAAGCGGATGCCAGCACTACGAGCGGTTCGTCACCTTCTTCATAAAGCAAACCGATGGTTTCACTATCATCCTGCAAAAATTCCATTTCCTTATTTGCTCTGACTTCTTTAAGCAATTTGGAATGATAGGTTATGAGTTTATCATCAACACTGGAATATAAAAGCTCGTCTTTCATATTGAAAATCAACACCTTTTCATCAAACATTTCTGAAAGTGTGTTTTTATCAATCGTCCGGAGAAGGTCTTTATCAATACCTTTTACTTTTACCAGAAGCCGGCATGTTGTCTGCGCCTTACTTTTTAACCGGTCATAGAATTCCTCCTGGCGGTATCGTGCTGATAAACTGTAAATTGCTATTGAAAAAAGAAATAATATTACAGCTACCATTAAGGTGAATTGCAGGGCGATCCGGTCTTTTATTTTCACTGATAATAATATTTCAAGGAATGGCAGAATTGAATTTGGCTATTTCTAAACGTTATTCTTCTTTCAGAATATATCCCAAACCTGGCCTGGTATGGATCAGCTTGGTATCGAAATTTTTGTCAATTTTTTTGCGTAAATAATTAATATAAACTTCGACAACATTTGTTCCCGGATCAAAATTCAGGTGCCAGACGTGTTCTGCCAAATCCATTTTTGAAACAACGCGACCCCGGTGCAGAAGAAAATATTCAAGCAAAGCAAATTCTTTTGCCGTCAGTTCAATGGATTTTCCTGCGCGGATAACTTCCTTTGTACCAACGTTTAATTCAAGATCTGCGATACGTAAAGTCTGGTTTTCTGTTTCCGGATTATTCAGTTCCGAAACCCGTAACGCCGCGTTGATTCGGGCCATGAGTTCCCTGAAATCAAAAGGTTTAACGATATAATCGTTCGCTCCCTTATTCAAACCTTCAACTTTATCTTCAATTTCACCATAAGCGGTCAGCATAATGATTGGGATCGAAGGTTTGTAAACCCGGATTTGTTGACAGACGTCATAACCTTTCAATCCGGGGAGGTTTACATCAAGTAAAATAAGATCAAACTTTTTACTTAAAGCCAGATTTTTACCTGTGATACCATCATATGCAATTTCCGCTTCGAAATTTTCAGCATGCAATCCACGGTAAATATTTTGGGCAATACGCCTGTCGTCTTCGACAATGAGTATAGTTTTCATTTAGTATCAGGTAATTTCATTATTTGAGCAGTAAGTTACGGGTAATATCGATTTTCCGGCAATCTGATGTTTTATTACAATACTTCCAACGCCTGTTCAAAGTCTTTGATAAGATAATCAGGATCTTCAAAACCAATATAAATACGTGCCAAACGGTGGCTTTCGTTGTTTGCATCAAAAATTTCGGGTTTCAGTGCGGCGGCTTGCGGCATAATAAGGGACTCATGTCCGCCCCAGGAAACTGCTACCAAAAAATGTTTCAGCGAATAAGTAAACAACTCAATCTGATCAAGTGTATTGGCTTTTAATAAAATTGTAAAAAGTCCGCACGCTCCGGACATTTGTCTGTGTGCTAGTTCCAGTTGCGGAAAATCTTCATCAAAAGGGAAAATTATCTTTTCAATTTTGGGATGATTTTTAAGATGGTCAATTACTTTCCGTGTGGATTTTGAAATATGTTCAAGCCTCATCGGCAATGTTCTCAATCCTCGTAAAATCAGCCAGGCATTAAATGGAGAAATGCCGGATCCGGTATTTAATAATTGCTCATTAAATATTCTTTTAAGCATTTCTTTTGAGCCTGTAAGCACACCGGCAAGTACATCACTGTGTCCGCCCAGATATTTCGTGCCGGATTGCAGGCTGAGATCGATTCCCAAAGCAAGTGGTTGCTGGTATAGCGGTGTGCAGTAACTGTTATCCACAATGGTAATTATCCCTCGACTTTTGGCCAGGTCGGCTACTGCTTTTAAATCCTGTAATTCATAAGTCAGTGTATTGGGTGTTTCAAGATAAATAACGGTGGTTTCAGGTCGAATCGCATTTTCGAAATTTTCAATTTTAGTACCGTCAATATAAGTAGTTTGCACACCGAAACGCGGCAGAATATTATCAAACAAACGCGTTGCCCAGCTGTATGGTTTTTGAACAGAAATAATATGATCGCCCGACTTGACATTGGCCATCACAGAGCAATAAATCGCTGACGCGCCACTGTTAAAAACCAAAGCATCTTCTGCACCATCCAGTGCTGCCAGTTTTTTACTTAAAATATCAACGGTAGGATTATTTCCGCGGGAATAAAGAAAATTTGAATCTTCGTTGGCAAAAGCATTTCTTAACTCTTCAAAAGTATCAAATGCAAAATTACTCGTCTGAACGATCGGAGGTGCCACCGCATTAAAATACTGGCTGCGGTCTTCACCTAGTTCATTCAGAATATAAGAGATGTCCATTTATTTGAATTTATTTATTTTCCGTCGGTTGTCTGAAAACAATTCCGGTCTCAATGGAGTGAATGATGGCTTTATTGCTGTGAGAAAAATAGCTGGTGTCAATATCCCTTTCCTCTATTCCTTTTAAAAGCATTGTTACCTCGGATTTACTTCTTTTACGTGTCTGACGGATATAAACAGCCCTGATATTTGGCGCATATATGGCACAGATTTCAGCATAAATTTCAGGGTCTTTTTGGGAATCATCACCCAGTAATATGAATTGCAGCTCCGGATAAAATTCAATGATATTCTGAATTTTGCGAAATTTATGGCCATGTGACCCAGCGCCCGTCATGATAAAATCATCAAGCCCCGATTTGATTTTTTTAAGTTTAAGGATTGCTTTTGGTAATCCGTTCAACTCGGCAAAGCGAACGATCATATCATACAAATTCCATTCGCTGCTTGAAACGTAGAAGAAAATATTATTCTGCTGAATGGGATTTGTACGGCTGGCGAGCGACAAAAGCTGGTAATGTTTTACCACATCATCAAAAGGTTTTCTGGCCTGGACGTTTTTTGCGAGCAGTACAAATAATTTTTTGAAGGAACGCCGGCTATGGGAAATCAGAAAGGTGTCGTCAATATCTGAAATGATTCCATAAGAACTTTCGTAAGGAAAGAAGAATTCTTCGTGCCTGGTAGCCTTGTACTTATGTTTGCCTATTTCGTCGTCCACACTTACTTCATAGGAATGCCAGCCACCTTCCATAGGTTCGTGAAAAGGTATTTGAAAACGAAAATATCCGTCATCTTCTGCCTGAGTTTCGGCTACTACCGAACCCACACGCAAAACCACACGCAAATTTGGTATGGTTTTTAATGAAAATAACTGGAGGATGGTGCGTGCATATCTAAAACCTGTGCGGGTATATTTGTGATCGCCTTCAGGATATTTTTCGACGATATGGCCGAAAATGACTATTTCCTTTTTATTTGCATAACCTCTGTATAGTTTTAAGTCGCATCGTTTCATATTATTACCAGATCCTTATTCACTTGAAGTGCCTAAATTAGAGAATATGTTTTCAGAACGAAAAGTTTTGTTGGTTGTTAACCCAATATCAGGAAATAAGGATAAACAGGAAATTCTTTTAAAAGTTGCTGCCAGAGCAGAGGAGGATGACTATGTTTTGAGCATTTTTTCAACAACCGGAATCGATGATTTAAATGAGATACGGGAACTGGTAAAAAACCTGTGCCCCAGCCGCGTTTTAGTGGCCGGGGGTGATGGCACCATTTCCATGGTCGCCGAAGCAGTGCAAGGTCAGGAGGTTATTTTTGGAATTATTCCGGCTGGTTCAGCCAATGGATTATCTGCTGATTTTGGTCTTCCTGTTTCCATTGATGAATCGATTGAGGTGGCTTTTGGTGAAAATTCAGTCCACATTGATGCAGTAAAAATTAATGAAGATATCAGCCTGCACCTGAGCGATATTGGCCTTAATGCACTTTTGGTTAAAAATTATGAAAGCGGCGACACGCGCGGAAAACTGGGTTATGCGCTGGAAATGTTCAAAACGCTGAATGAACACGAAAACTTTCAGGTAAGGATTACGACGGATCAGGGTATAATTGAAACAGAAGCGCTGGTTGTAATTATTGCCAATGCAAAAAAATACGGTACGGGAATCAGCATAAATCCTTTTGGGGATATGTCGGATGGAAAGTTTGAACTGGTGATCGCCAAGAAAATCGATTTCATTGAAACGGCTAAATTCCTGACTGGTAATACAGAATTTAATCATGACGTCATGGAATTTCTTTCGGTTGAAAAGGCGAAAATTGAATGCCTGGACCGGGAAGTTTATTTTCAGGTTGATGGGGAATATAAAGGTTTGGTGAGATGTGTAGAAGCGGAGATTCTTAAAAATTATGTAACTGTTTTGGTACCTTAATGTTTGAGTTTTAGACAATTTATCAGAATATCATAGCACTGTTGGTTGTTGCACAACTGACAGTGCTAGTTCAGGAATATTGTGAACAAAAGATTCAATTAGGAAAGTACCTAATATTTTATTGTTGTCGAATAAGATTTGAACTCCCTCCGAAGAGGTTGAATTTACTTTTGAAAAGCTAGATTCATTTTTTATCAGTACTCTTCGCTTATATTGCTATGTTATTAGCATCGCTGATTCACATTGTTTCCTGCTCAATCAACCTTCCATACTCGGGCCGGAAAAGAGTTTGAATTTTGGCATATGGAATAGCCAATGTCCAAATGCCTGCTGAGAATGATTTTCCTTCATAAGGGTTATAGACAAAAGTCAGGCTTTTATCATCAAGCCTGAATTGCTGTGCTAAGGCAAACTTACATTTGTCGAAAATGTAGTTTTTACATAGTGTGGTCTGAGGGCTCAGTTTTTCATTTTTACGAAATGTTGCCTCGGCAATGGTTAATAAATCAGCCATCCCTCTGTTGTCAAATAGGTCTGAAAGGGTAAGAAAGTATTTTTTCTGTTTGTCATAGATCCAATAATTTTCAGCAAATTGCCCATGTACGGCTCCAGCTTCCTGTCCGTAGTAATCGTTTCTTAGTTTTAGGAAATGGTCGGTCTCTCGGATAACGGTAACTTTTTGATGTAATATTGCCTGACTCATTGCAGCTCCAATTTCATCGTCCTTATAGTTGCTTAACATGTCCTTATGATCGGCAACCAGGCCTTGGGCTTCTTTTTCATAGGTACTTCCCTTTACCAGCTTGTACCGGATAAGTTGATTGAGTGTATTATCTGTAAATTCAGGATAAATAAATTCCGCTTTGGCGGAAGCAATGGTATCTCCTTTACTATTTTTTCTGCCAAATGTTCTAGTGACATTTTTGATTTGGTAAGAATTTCTGTTGTTGACACTAGGATTCCTTGGCTTAACGCTTTCGGCTACTTGTGTTGACGATGCAGTGTTGATAATAGCTGATTTTACGACAGTCGGAATTGGAACGCGAAATAGCTCAGCGCCTATTGCTTTCTCGTTATTTGATGCATACTTATCTCCTTGGCCAATAAATAGGAGATATTTTCCAAGTGCCACAAAAACTGGCCCTTCTTCTTCGCCAGCAATACCAAATGAGCTGCCATAGAAATGAGGAAACCTTGGAAGTCCAATTCTTTTTCCAAGTTGCCCGATTAGCCGTGTTCCCAATGGAGTGCCATCGCTTTGCCAAATCCCCAATCCTTCAATAGAATGCGTTTCGTTGGAACGCACATTTGCATAGTAGTACATCATGTTACCAGTTTCGGTTAAGTAACTAGGATTGGTACCTGTAAAAGCAGACGTGAATGGTTTCGTGGATTCTGGTGTACCATCCGTTGTCCAAAGTTCCTGTCCCTGGTTAGTCTTACTTTGATATGAAAAATAAAGACGATCCTTAAAAGCAATAATGGCATTGTTGTGTTCCTCTCCGGAAATAGCCATGGTACCCATAAGTGTTCCATCTGTTTTCCATAAACGAGTGTTGAAAGAGGCTCTTTCTTTTGACCAAAAATAACCTTGTCCTTTGGAGAGGAAAATCTTCACCCCATATCCTGCCCCGTCAATGTTTCTGATTAGCCCTGTTCCATTTACTGTGCCGTCAGTTTTCCATAAGTCTCCTAAATCCTGGAGGAAACAGTACAGATGATTTCCTATGAGTGTAAGGCTCGTTGGGCGTTTCGGTAATATAGGGCCAACCCTAACCGTTCCCGGCTGAGTTCCGTTCGTTTTCCACAGCGCGAATCCTACATCTCCAGATATCCACCCGGTAAAATACAATTCGGTTTTAAATGCAACAGGCGCCGTGGGGTGGCTAGAATACCTAAATTGCTTTACCAGTATTGTCTTGGCAATGGATCCTCCGGTTTTGTATAAGTCATATCCTTCACCGTTGGTAAACCAAAAGTACACCTCCTTTTGGAATTCAGTGAGGTGAATAAACTTCAATAGAGTTTCCTTATACGAGAAATTTGTTACCGCATAGGTTCCGGCTTCGGTTCCACTACTTCTCCAGATTTGTAGCCCATGAATGCCATCATCGGCAAGAAAATACAAGGTATTGTCTACGACTATTGGTTTAGTAGCAGAGACTCCTCTTTCTGTTGAGGAGTTTTTACCAGGTGCAATATCTTTGACCAAATGGGTACCAGCACTGGTGCCGTCTGTTGTCCATAGCTCGCGCCCATAATACTCATCTTCGGCAAACATGAGGGCTGTCGTCTCGTTGATTTTTGTTAGGTAGCCAATATGGCTGTCAAACTTTCCCGCATTGATATCCTTCACCAACTCGGCAACGGGTACTTGTGCATAGGAATTGCTCTTCCAAAGCAATATTGGTATGAAGACGAGAACCAGATATGCGGTTGGATTTTTCATTGTATGGTTTCTTTAATCGAAGTGAGGACCCAGCGGCTTGGTTGCTCTTTTCTGTTTACTTTGTCGAAGTGGGCGCGCTGATAAATAAATTCAAAAACGATGTACAAATCATTGCCTATTCCTGACTGAACAATCCTTCGTCCCGTATCGTAGCGTTCGGCTGGCTGGGACACCCATTCATAAGGTTTTGGCCCGCTACTTTGTCCTTTGCTAAAATCAATGTGTTTCCATTGAGATGGTTCGATCCGTATTACTTCATCTTCTATGGTAGCACTCCGAACTTTTTGCCAGACAACATTTTTTCCGTAGTTGTAGGCCATCACGCGTTCTCGCTGAAATGCCGGGTCTGACGAAAGTCTTTTTATGAAATCGTCAAATAACTCTTCCTGATTTTGGGCAAATGATGAGGAATGGATGATAGTTAAAAAGAGTATTAAAAAGCCTGATGTTTTCATGCATTTTTGGGGATATAAAATTAGCTTAGCTTTTAATATGAGATGCCATTTTTCTATTTCTTCAATATTACCATTTCCACCCGTCGATTTTCCGCGCAAGGAGGGGCGCATATGGGTTTGGTGTCTCCGAATCCCTTGATTTCAACGCGTTGGTATTCGATTCCTTTCAGTGAAAGGAAATTCTTTACTTGCACCACTCTCTGGATCGACAGAATTTGGTTCTTTTCATGATCTCCAATCATATCGGTATGCCCGTTCAATTGAATATGAATTGTTGGATTGGCTATGAGCCAACTTGCGAGATCATTTAGTTCGTTCGTCGAATTGTCTAGCAAATCACTTTTGCCCTCCTCAAAATACAATCTCAACATTATTGGGGCTTTTTTTGTCGCTATGTCGAAACGGGAGTCAGTCTTGAGTTGCACATTAGAGCTTTTATCATTCGGAGGAGGAACGTTGTTTATGGTCGTATTTTTGTATTTCTTTTTGTCTTTTTGAAATGTTTTGAAAAAACTAAATCCTACACGGAGCATAGCCACGGTGTGAAAAGTTCCATAGGAAATGACTGTTTCGTCGACGAGCGTATTCTTTTGATAGAAACTGTACCTTTCTGAGAAAATATAACTTTTCGATGGGATATGCGCTGAAAGGGTGATTTCGATTGGTTGGGTGGCTGCGGTGAGTCCAACCTCTGGAATTAGATAAAATACATGATCTTCTTTGCTTACAAAACTCACTCTGAAGCCAGCTCCCTTTTCGATATATGTCTGTTGGTAGTTTTTATTGACCGGGATATTCAGCCCTCCTGTGGTGTAACCTGTGTAAAGTCCTGCACCTAGTCTGATGAAGAGTTTTGTCTCGTTTTTGGTATCATAGTCCCAGAAACGAGCTATACCCCCTTGAAAACTCCAGGCTTCCAAGTCTCCGTTTCTTCGACTAAGGGTGTAGTTTTTGAACTGAAATGTTGGATTGTTGTCGAACGAATAACTGTTTCGCGAGACATTGTAAGATAGATTGAACAACCAGCCGTTTCCGGACCCGTTCATAATCGTGTATCGGGCCATCAGGTCCAAATCGACTTCTCTGAAAAATACTTTCTTTTTCTCACCCTTTTCAGTAATCGTATAATAGTCCCCAAACCAGTCGGATTGGGGCTTACCTGCATATGTGAAGATATTCCAAGGCCCATTTTCTATTTTCGGATCTGTCGATAATCTTCGGTAACCAGCTCCGCCTGACATCCCAAAGGATGTACGGATTTTGTCATGCTTTGATTGGGCCTGAGCTGATGAAGTTTGGAGGATGAGGACAAGCAAAAGTATTTTGTGCATTTTGTGGCCAGATGAAATATTTCTACTATTCACGGTGTAAACTTCCAGAGATCTTTTTGAAAAGGTCCTAATCCTACATAAGCATTATTGCCGATTGAAAATGTTACATTATTTTGTGGCGGGGCGGTGTAATCAGGCTTTTTGGTCCAGTTGCCCGCGCCTTCGTCATAAGCAAAAAGTTGAGGGTACCATGTTTTTGAAAGATTGTCGTAGTAGAGCATGGGCACATAAACCTGGCCCCCAAGAGAAAATCCAAAAGTTAACATAACGTCATAAGTTGCACTGATAACTCCATTCTTTGAATTTATCCCAATAAAGGTGGATTTTTGAGCCCATTTATCTGTCAAAGGGTCATACTGCCAAAATGCATATTTGATTCCCCACAAGTCGGCGAGTTCACTAGACATGAGATAACCTTTTGAAGGTGTACTCATCATTAACGGCGTTTCAATGCTAAGCCCATATGCAAAAGCCTCCTTGTATGGGAAAGGGGCTCGCTCCTTCCATGAGTCGTCGATTGGATTATATTGCCAAAGATCGTTTTGTACCTCGACCGCAACGTTGAGCCCCGATCCCACGTAACCATGGTTGCCGATTGAAAGGCAATATGCTTTAGTTCGTCGTCCTCCGGGGAAATCTTTCTTTTTAGCCCATTTATCAATCGCTGGATCGTACTCCCAAAAATCCTTTTGGAACTCATCTCCTAAACTTCCGACTACGTCGTCTCTGCTACCAAGTCCCAGGTATCCTTTGTTGCCAATGGCAAAGGATATGAAGTAGTTCCTGTTCCCTCCCGGAAAGTCAGCCTTCTTTGTCCATTTGTCCAGGGATGGATCATATTCCCAGAAGTCATAAAAGTAAGTGTCGGTGTACTCCTCGGTAGTAGCTTTTCCTCCGAGTCCTACATAGGCTTTCCCATTTATAACAAAAGCGCTGGTTAGTCCGGTTTTGGGTGTACCTGGAAAATCGGCTACCTGCTTCCACTTTCCATCGGATGTGTATTCTTTAATTACCAGCCCTCCCAGCTCAATCGTATTGTTCCCAATCGTCAGCGTTACTTCTCCCGACTTGGCTCCCTTGGGAATACAGGTTCTCAGCATCCGAGTGGTTTTATTTCCAGTCAATGGTTTTAATTCTACCACTTCCACATGGCTGACCTGGACACCGTTAACTTTGATAACATTATCTGCTGGTTTCTCGGCGAAGTTTTCTCCTTCTATCATTAACACGGTTCCAGTGGAGCCCTCTTTGTTAGTGGGAAACGTAAGTTTGGCAACGGGTGGTGCCTGTGGTAGTGGCGGTTGCTCTTCCGTTTTTTTCTTACAGCTTAGCGAAAATAGAATAATACCTAAAAACAGTATATGTCTTGCATGCATAGTGATATGGTTTAATGCGAATCGAGATTACTTAATATTGAAGAAATAAGCTGCTCTGACACCAACTACCTGATGCCGTCCGAAACGTTGAGAGTCGATTTTTGACGATGGATTCCACTTGGTTGTCGATGGTTGGATATTTAAGGACAGTTCTAAAGGTTTGTTCATAACCAGAATTTCCTTTGCAATTCCCAGATTCAAAGCCAGGTCAATTGGTCTTGCATCGTCGGTATCGGCATTGTTTCCGATCTTCCCTTTGATAGTTACGTCCTCATTATTGCCATTTCCGGATTCCTTCGTCGTTTGGCTTATTTTTAGGGCAAAACCAATAGTCGGACCTGCGATCAACTTAAAGCCGTTGGTGCCGATTCTGTAAGTAGCCCAAAGCGGTAGGTCAAGATAGGTAAAGGTCTGTTTAGTGGAATAACTAACGGCAATACCTGAGTATTTGCCATCTGTCTTAAATTTCCAACCCTTTACATTCAGGATTAATCCAGACTGAATGCTGAGAGATTTTTTCAGGGTGTATTCGACTAACCCTCCGATCTGAAATTTAACCACTGGTAGAAAACTAACTTTCCCTTTTTCATCATAGATGTTATTCAATGCATCCTCTAAATCGGTTCGACTTTCCTTGGATAAGTTAGAAACGGTAACATTTGCTCCCAAAACCGGTGCGATTCGGAAGTTTTGGGAAAAGGATGAACTAATAGCTGTCAATAAAAAAATAGAGGATAGTAAAGTTTTCATACGGTGAAAATTTGATTGAGGTTGTTTCGCCAACAAGAAGGGTAATTTCGTAATTCGATTTTTTAGAGATTTCCGAATGGTTTGAAATTCCTTCCGGATGTGCAGTTATCATATCCGAAGAAGGATTTGATAACTGTTATTGATTTGGGAAATGGTGATATTTATCGAAGAAGTCAATATGTTTTGAACCTGATTATTATTTAAATTTACAAAAAGGCCATCGCCATCCCTTCTCATCAAAAAAAGATGTTGGTATCATGAATAATTCAAAAATTTTTCTGGTCATATTGATCCTGATTGGTAATTTGTGTATGATAAATGCGCAAGACGTTGGAGTTGCCAAAATCGGAAAATCGCCGTATGTCCGGCTTAGGGAAGCAGACATTGAATATCGTGCTGCCGTCGCGAGACATGCCGATATTGCTGAAATAGCCGAACTGAGCTATATTCTCGGTAAGCGCTACACGGGTCTGGAAAGTAATCACAAAGCAAAGTATTGGTTTTTGAAATCGCTGACAATGCTGGAGCCGTTCGGCCCCTCTGAGGATATTGGCAAGATCTGCATATGGTTATGCTCTTTGGAGCATCATATAAATGGCAATACCGATACAACTATGTTATATGCCCGACGAGCGCTTTTCAACTTTCAAGCAGTGGGATCTGCTTCTCGCCTGATAGGAGCTTATGCAGAAATTGGAGGTATACACGCTGTTGGATGGACGGAAAGCAAAAAGGGAATAAAAAGGTCTTTTAATCCATCGATTGATAGTGCTTTCTTTTATGAAGAGGAAGCACTCAAGATGGCGGTTTCCCAGAATCGTGCCCTTGATATTGGTTTGAGAAACTGTGGCCTCGCAAATCTTTGGTCATTGAAGAACGATAAAAGAAAGGAGATTTCATTTATGCGTAAGGGTCTCAATGTTTTCAGGCGCGGGAATTTTTTTCATAATGAATTTTTAACCCTGCTTGACCTAAGCAAAATTTATTTGTCTGGTAATAGATTTGATGATGCAAAAAAGATGCTGAATCAGGCCCGTACGATCAGCGATAAGTATCTGGATGTTAGGGAAAGCCAAATGGCTGGTTTAGAGGCTGCCTTCGCTTCTTACTTTCAAAAGACTGGTAACTGGGAAAAGGCCTTCGAACATCAACGTAGAAGTGTCGAATACAGAGAAAATGAATTTAGAAATTATCGAAATGGAGCAGAAGAAGGAATCATATCCCTACTGGAAAATGAAAGAAAAGAAGTAGAACTCAAAGCAAAGAATACTGAACTAGCCTTGCGCGGAGAAAATTTAAAAATGCAGCAGAGACTAAACTTGGTAACAGGTTTGGTCCTCTTTTTAACCGTTATTGCCGTGGTGTTTTTCTTTAAGCAATTCAAAAGGTTTAAACGAACCAGCGAGGTCAATGCAGAACTTGTCCTGGAGCAAAGTCACCGAATAAAGAATAACTTACAGTCAGTATCCAGCCTCCTAAGCCTACAGCGATATCGACTTTCTGATCCCGCTGCTATTAAGGCGATGGAGGAGAGCCTTTTAAGGGTTGAAGCGATGTCGTTGGTTCACAAACAACTCTATCAGGGAAATAGCCTGGTGAGGGTGGAATTAAAAGCGTATATTCCGGATGTGGTGGAAAGTGTTCTGAGAAGTTACGATCAGGGAGCAGTACAGGTGTTCTATGATTTGCAGGATTTGTGGTTACCTGCAAGCAAAGCAATTTCATTGGGGCTCATTGTAAACGAGCTAACTACAAATGCCTGTAAATATGCATTTTTCAACAACCTGGAGCCTTCGCTCAAAGTAGCTTGTCATGAGTTATCCGGACACATTATTTTTACATTTTCTGATAATGGCCCTGGATTCACCAAGAATAAAGAATGCAATTCCTTTGGATTAAAGTTGGTAGACTTGATGGTCACAAACCTTAGTGGAGAAGAGCTTTTTGATACCAGTAATGGAACCGTCTTTAGGTTGTCGTTTTGTGATGTTGGAAAGCTGGGTTCCAATGGGGAGAAAAATCACTTTACAAAATATTATGTTTAATTTCTGGATATGAACCCTGCGACAAAAATATTGATCGTCGAAGATGATGCCCTAATGGCTGAAAATGTGATGCAAAGCCTGACCAGGGAGGGATACATCATTAGTGGAGTTGCCCGCAACCTATTGAGTGCCGTTGAGGTTATGAAGAAAAATCCTGCTGATATAGCATTGATAGATATTACCCTTGATGGGCCGGAAGATGGTGTTCTTACTGCCCGTGAACTTACCAAGATCAAGTGGATACCAATTATTTATGTTACGGGAGACGAGCACATGGCCGCTGTTGAGCGAAGTATGGATACGAATCCCGCTGCATTTCTGAAAAAGCCATTAAGAATGAAAGAACTGATTGTTCAGATTGATCTGGCGCTGCATAATTTTAATAAGGGGAACTTTTCTAACCCATCCAAATTACGATCAGGTCATGTTCTCTTACGTACTTTTTCAGGGCAAATTAATGTAAAGCAGGACGAAATCGTGTACATACAGGCGGAGAGGAGTAATTCGAGGCTTTTTTTAACAAAGGGAGGTTTTAGCAGAATATATCAGCTCAAGCCCTATCAGTATGTTTCTCTGACAGAAAATATGGGGTTTGTTTACGGCCAATTATCATTTAACTTTCACAGATTGTCGCGTTCGCTGGTGATTAATCTTGATCTTATTGATAGAATTGATACCAGTGAGCTTGTAATTGCTGGTCATGTTATTACAATTCCGGATGGGGCCAAGCGAGCGCTGCTTAATCGTTTGGGCGGAAATTAATTATTGTTGGATCATAATGAAGCAGAATACTTATTTTTTAGCAAAGAAGCTTTGATAATGACACTATTTGGTCGGTTTGAGCTTTCGAGCCGCTACGGTCAGAGGTCTTTCATTTTAGGTTATTTATAATCAATTGGTTGAAAGATGTTTTAACGGGAGATAAAATGTTGGCCTTTTTGATTTAATCAGAGTTTTTGATCCGAATAAATAGTATGCAATAGATAGTTGACACTCTCCTGATAGTTCGGAAAATTAAATTGATCCAAGTCAATCAGTATTATAGAGTTATTGATTGCTTTTTTAAGAAATTTAGTTTTTTTATGTCGGTTGTTCGTATGAGAAACATTCTTTTGCTTTTTGTAAGTATTTTCATTGCATTGGGCAGCTTTGCTCAAAAAGCAGAGCTATGCCAGGGAGCCTATTTTACTGAGGCGGAAGGCAAAGCATTTCTGGATAGTCATGTGCCCGCTTCCAAACTGGCGTGGGAAGCAAGAGCTCAAAAAATTAAAGCACAAATTCGAGCGGGAATGGAATTGGAAACGATTCCTGCCAAGCCAAATTCCATACCGATTATTCATAGCAAACGCACCTTGGATGGTTACACCATCGAAAATGTTGCGTTTGAAAGTCTGCCTGGTGTGTACGTGACGGGGAATTTATATCGCCCGACTAAAAAACAAAAATCGTACGCCGGAATTCTTTGTCCGCACGGGCATGGGGAAAATCCGCACGGACGTTTCCGTGAGCAGACTCAGAAACGTTGTGCGACTTTGGCTCGTATGGGTGCTGTGGTTTTTGTGCTGGATATGGTTGGTCAGGGTGATGCGAAACAAACGGAACATAAGTTTTCCAAAGCTTTAAAGCTTAACACAATTGACAATATTCGTGCGCTGGACTTTCTGATTTCACAGCCAGGTGTTGATCCTCAACGTATTGGGGTAACCGGTGAATCGGGTGGGGGAACACAGACTTTTTTGTTGGCCGCCCTGGATTCGCGTGTAAAAGTTTCCGCTCCCACGGTCATGGTTTCTGCACATTTCTTTGGAGGCTGTGTTTGTGAAAGTGGTATGCCGATTCACAAAAAAGGAGATTTTCAAACAAATAATGTTGAAATAGCTGCTCTTACCGCTCCAAGACCTATGCTGTTGACTTCGGACGGTGGTGATTGGACAAAAAATACACCGGAAGTAGAATTTCCGTTTATTCAGAAAATTTATTCCCTTTACGGGAAAAAGAGCGAAGTTGAAAATGTTCATTTGGCAGATGAAAAACATGATTACGGCCCAAGCAAGCGTAAGGCTATGTATATCTTTATGGCGAAACATTTAAGTCTGGATATTAAATCAGTTTCTGACGCACAGGGAAATATTGATGAAAACCCGTCAAAAGTACTTGATCAAAAAGATTTGGAAGTTTTTAATGCGGCGCATCCAAGACCTGCCAATGCCGTAATGGGTGATGAAGCTGTTTTAAAACTTTTATAATAATCAGATTCGGAAGTTATCGAAATCTGCCAAACTGAGCGTATGATCATTGTTATCGTTTTACTTGCCATTGTTTTTATAGTTTTAAGTTCGACGGTTTTAAAGATGCACCCGCTGGCAGGATTACTTCTCGCTGCGTTGGGGGTTGGGATTTTTGCAGGATTACCCATTGATAAACTTGCCGAAACAATTGGTAAAGGTTTTGGCGAACTGATGTCAAAAATCGGTTTAATGGTCATTCTCGGTTGTGTAATCGGTGCAATTCTGGATCAGTCAGGTGCGGCTATTAAAGTAGCCGATGTGATTTTGAAGTTGTTTGGAGAAAAACGGCCAGCTTTTGCTATGTCAGTAATCGGTGCTATCGTTGGAATTCCTGTTTTTTGTGATTCAGGTTATATTATTTTACATAAGCTGAACCAGATTGTTGCCAAAAGAACAAACAAGCCGTTAGCTGTTATTTCACTTTCGCTATCCGGCGGTCTTTTTGCAACACATACCTTAGTCCCGCCAACACCAGGACCTCTTTCGGCAGCAGGAAATCTGGGCATTGCTGATTCGGTAGGCTTGGTAATTTTGATTGGCTTGATCGTCTCGGTTCCAAGTCTTTTCCTTTCAACCTGGTTTGCTGCAAAATATGCAAAGAATGTCAAAATCATTGAAGAAATAAACCCAATAGCTGCTGTAATTGAAGATAGAAAATTACCGGTTGCATGGAAAGCTTTCATGCCGATCTTACTTCCAATTCTTTTGATCACGCTCGCCTCCTTTGCTAAAATCTTACACTTTCCGGAAAATGTGATGCGCTGGACAAGCTTTTTTGGCAGTCCTTTGGTTTCGTTTTTATTGGCAATATTTTTCAGCTATTCGCTATTCCCGGATAAAGCAACAGAGAAAATGATTTCCTGTTTCAAAAGCGGAATCGAACATTGCGGAACGACGCTTGTTTTGGTAGGAGCGGGAGGTGCTTTTGGTGCCGTTTTAAAAGAAACGCCTTTGAAAGAAATGGTGAGCGAATGGCTGACAAGGAATGAAATGTCGGGTGTTTTTCTGTTGATAATAACTTTTTTCATTGCTGCATTTTTCAAAACTGCGCAAGGTTCTACAACGTCTGCAATGGTTTTGACGACGAGTATTATTGCTCCTTTGCTGGCAACGCTTGGATTTGTTACACCATTACAAATTACCTTTCTGGTCATGGCCACAGGAAGTGGAGCCATGATTGTGTCGCACACCAATGATGCCTGGTTTTGGGTAGTTTCTCAGTTTACAGGCATTTCAGCGAAAGATACCTACCGAACGCATACGATTTTGACAGGATTGCAGGGTATTGTCAGTTTTCTGACTACGTTGGTTTTGTATTTGATATTGGTTTGATAAGTAGATTCGGGGAAGAACTATTGCAGTGCTCTGCGCCTTTGACCTTTGGGATTTTTCAGCTTCGTTTCTACAAATATTTCAGTGCTCTGCACCTTTTTTTGGGGGATGTTCTAGCTTCATTTTCTACAAATATTTGCGGTGCTCTGCATCTTTTAAACATATACTTCATTCGGAAAAGGTGCGGAGCACCAAAATATTTGTAGAAGCCAAAAGTGACCGGCTATCTGAAAGGTGCGGCGCACCGAAATAATTACATGACAATTAATTAATGAGACCAACAACAAAAAAGGACGACCTCGCGATCGCCCTTTTTCAATATTATTCAAAAAGAATTAAGCATTCAACTGAGCCAAAACTTCTGAAACTTTCGCAGCAGCTTCTTTAAATTCAATCGCAGACTGAACTTTCAAACCTGATTCGTTAATAATACGTGCTCCTTCTTCAGCATTTGTTCCTTGCAGACGGACGATGATTGGAACAGGAATTTCGCCGATCGCTTTGTATGCTTCAACAACACCTGCCGCAACACGGTCGCAACGAACGATACCACCAAAGATATTGATAAGGATAGCCTTAACATTAGGATCTTTAAGGATGATACGGAAACCTGCTTCTACGGTACGCGCGTTCGCTCCACCCCCAACATCCAGGAAGTTAGCCGGCTCGCCGCCTGAAAGCTTGATAAGGTCCATAGTAGCCATCGCAAGACCGGCACCATTTACCATACAACCTACGTTTCCATCCAGTTTTACATAGTTCAGGTTGTTTGCACCTGCTTCTACTTCCAAAGGATCTTCTTCGTTGGTATCACGCATCTCTGCAAGTTCAGGGTGACGGAACAACGCGTTGTCATCCAGATCCACTTTTGCATCAACTGCAAGAATTTTATTATCTGATGTTTTTAAAACCGGGTTGATTTCAAACATCGCGGCATCGCTCTCAATGTACGCTTTGTAAAGAGAACCGATAAATTTCACCATTTCTTTGAAAGCATCGCCTTCCAAACCAAGAGCAAAAGCAACTTTACGCGCCTGGAAAGGTTGTAATCCAACTTTTGGATCAATCCATTCTTTCATGATTTTTTCAGGAGAATGCTCGGCAACCTCCTCGATATCCATACCACCTTCTGTACTTGCCATGATGACATTACAGTTTCTGCCTCTGTCAAGCAGAATAGACAGATAGTACTCTTTCGGTTCACTGATACCCGGATAGTAAACATCCTCGGCAATCAAAACCTTGTTCACTCGCTTACCTTCAGGGCCGGTCTGGTGCGTAACAAGTACTTTTCCCAGAATGTTATTTGCTATTGTACGCACATCTTCAACAGATTTTGCCAAAGCAACGCCGCGTTGTTCGCTGCCAACAATTCTGCCTTTACCACGCCCACCCGCGTGAATCTGTGACTTAACCACATACCATTTGGTACCTGTCTGCTGGCTAATCTCACGGGCGACTTCCACCGCCTTGTCGGGGGTGTCGGCAACAAGTCCTTCCTGAATACGTACGCCGTATTTTTTAAGGACACTTTTGCCTTGATATTCGTGAATATTCATGAGTATAAAAGTAAATTGGTATTTTCACGGCAAATTAAGGAATTAATCAAAACGGGGGTAGCTTTTTCCCTAATTATCTTTTCATAATATGAATTTACTTCGGGCAAATGGAATAAAGCGCACATATGGCGCCTTGCAGGTTCTAAAAGGAATAGATATTGAGGTCAACAGCGGAGAGGTTGTAGCGATTGTCGGAGCATCGGGAGCAGGGAAGAGTACACTGCTGCATATACTGGGAACGCTGGATCGGCCTGATGAAGGACAGGTATTTATCGGAGATACAAATGTTTCTTCTTTAGGAGATAAAGATCTTGCCCGGTTCAGAAATGAAAAGATCGGTTTTATCTTTCAATTCCATAATCTTCTTGCTGAATTTACGGCTTTGGAAAATGTGTGCATGCCCGGTTATATCAATGCCGGACTTACTGAAAAAGAAATAAAAAGAAGAGGAGAGGAGTTATTGGGACTATTAGGATTATCGGATCGGATCAATCATTTACCTTCCCAGCTTTCCGGTGGTGAGCAGCAAAGAGTGGCCGTTGCACGTGCTTTACTGAACAAACCTGCCATCGTTTTGGCTGACGAACCAAGCGGAAACCTTGACTCGCAAAACGCATTAGACTTGCATAAATTATTTTTTAAATTGAGAGATGAACTTGGTCACACATTCATCATAGTCACTCATAATGAGGATTTAGCAGAGATGGCAGACAGGCGGGTTGTCATGCAGGATGGAAAAATGTTACTATAAAATACAGATAAGTAAACAAATTGTTATTTTTTTTTGTTTCAACAGTGACTTGCCTGATATGACCACGTCATAATGGGGAAGTTTTTCATAACGTTGAGTAAAGTAAATAGCCGTTCGGATTTTCCGGACGGCCATTTTTTTTGTTTAAAATGATCATGAAAAAATAATTTGAAATATTTTCAATTGTATTGTGACTTAGTTTAAACCAGACCGTCTAATATTTAAATTTCCTTAGGGTTGGAGATTTTCATAACGTTGAGTAAAGCAAATAGCCGTCCGGAATTTCCGGACGGCTATTTTTTGCCTAATCTATATGACTAAGGGATGATTACATCATTCCACCCATTCCACCGCCGTGTCCGCCACCCATTGGTGCAGCACTTTCTTCCGGATCGTCAGCAATTACACATTCTGTTGTTAACAACAAACCTGCGATAGACGCTGCGTTTTCCAAAGCAAGACGGGAAACTTTCTTAGGATCGATGATACCAGCTTCTAACAAGTCTGTGTAAACATTGTCTTTAGCATTGTAACCATAAGCACCAGTTCCTTCTTTCACTTTTGCCACAACAACAGATGGTTCCTGACCAGAGTTAGAAACGATTGTTCTCAATGGAGCTTCAAGCGCTACACGGATGATGTTGATACCTGTATTTTCGTCGTCGTTGTTTCCAACAAGTCCGTCAAGAGCAGCAGTTGCGCGGATATAAGCAACACCACCACCAGCTACGATACCTTCTTCAACAGCAGCACGGGTTGCATGCAATGCATCGTCAACACGGTCTTTTTTCTCTTTCATTTCAACTTCTGTCACTGCACCAATGTACAAGATGGCAACACCACCTGACAATTTAGCAAGACGTTCCTGAAGTTTTTCACGATCGTAATCAGAAGTTGTATTTTCGATCTGAGCTTTGATCTGGTTAACACGGCTCTGGATATCTTCAGAGTTACCTGCACCATTAACCAAAGTTGTGTTGTCTTTGTCGATAATTGCTTTTTCGCAAGTACCAAGGTAATCCAAAGTAACGCTTTCCAATTTGAAACCGCGTTCTTCTGAAATTACAGTACCACCCGTGATGATCGCGATGTCTTCAAGCATAGCTTTACGACGGTCACCAAAACCAGGAGCTTTAACAGCAGCAACTTTCAAAGCGCCACGGATTTTGTTAACTACCAATGTAGCCAACGCTTCTCCGTCAACATCTTCTGCCAAAATAAGCAAAGGACGGCCAGTTTGAGCAACTGCTTCCAAAACCGGAAGAAGTTCTTTCATTGAAGAAACTTTCTTCTCAGAAATAAGAATGAATGGACGCTCAAGATCAGCTTCCATTTTCTCAGTGTTTGTAACAAAATATGGAGAAAGGTATCCACGGTCAAACTGCATACCTTCAACAGTTTTAACTTCTGTTTCAGTACCACGAGCTTCTTCAACAGTGATAACACCTTCTTTACCTACTTTTTCCATCGCTTCGGCAATCATATTACCGATTTCTTCGTCATGGTTAGCTGAAATAGTAGCAACCTGAGCGATTTCTTTTGAAGTAGAGATATCTTTTTTCTGAGCTTCAAGATTTTTAACAACAGCAGCAACCGCTTTTTCGATACCGCGTTTCAAATCCATCGGATTAGCACCAGCAGCTACGTTTTTCACTCCGATAGAGTAGATAGCCTGAGCCAAAACCGTTGCAGTTGTAGTACCATCACCCGCTGAATCAGCAGTTTTAGAAGCTACTTCTTTAACCAATTGAGCACCCATGTTTTCGAAAGGATCTTTCAAATCGATTTCTTTCGCAACAGTTACACCATCTTTTGTAATGCTAGGTGAACCGAATTTTTTATCAATAACTACGTTACGACCACGAGGTCCCAAAGTTACCTTTACGGCGTCAGCCAAAGTGTCAACACCCTTTTTTATTTTATCGCGGGCTTCAATGTCAAAAAATATTTTCTTAGCCATTCTAATTTTTGATTTTAATTTTTTAAGATTTTAAATACCGATGGTGTCAGATGACTAGCCAATGATAGCGTAGATATCTGATTCACGCATGATAAGGCAATCTTTGCCTTCATATGCCAATTCAGTACCTGAATATTTTCCGTATAATACGGTGTCTCCTACTTTAACAGTCATAGGCTCATCTTTTTTGCCTGGTCCAACTGCTACTACTGTACCGCGTTGTGGTTTTTCTTTTGCAGTATCAGGAATAATGATACCAAATGCTGTTTTTTCTTCGGCTGGGGCTGGTTCTACAAGAACACGATCAGCCAGAGGTTGTACGTTCACTTGTATTTCTGCTAAAGTTGACATAGATATTAAACGTTTATTTTTAAGTTGTCAGTATTGATATGACTTGCAACCATAAAGCACAATCTATGCCAGCCCGTTTCCTCTGACATTTTTTCAGGGGCGGTATGACAATTTTGTATGTAAACCTGCTTCGATATGAATTTTATAATAATTTATATGTCATGGAAATACATTAATTTGGTATATCGTCAGAATTGACTAAATTTTAGCAGGCATCAAAACAGGCGAATACAATGACGAAGCTTCATAATGATTGGTTGACGGAAGGTATTTTTGATTTTGAATACAAAAAATATGTGCTGATGGCATATCTTCAGCATATCGACGGTGAATTTAATTCTAACCGCCTTTATCCTTATTTACAGGAACTGAAATTACACCTGGATTCCTGCCAGAATTTGCAGGCAAATAAAAATGCGATCCAGGATTCTTTTCCAAAAAAGCTGAAAGGAGTGGACTTGTCCGCTGCGAAGCTGGTATATGAAGATACGCTTCATGATGACGCCTATCTGTCTCAATTAAACTATATCCTGGATTTTGCTATTCCAAGATTTTCAAAATCTGTGGAAGAAGGTTCTGACCGGTTTTCAGAAGTTGGAGAAAATATAAAAATTTCACCGGTTGGTATTGTTCCGCTTCGTACTGAGGAAGGGTATCTTTTTTTTCTAAATAATTACGAAAGGATGATCACCATTTTTCGCTATGAGCTTGCACTATATAATCAAATGCGGGAAAGGAGTTTGAAAACAGTTTATGTAGATTCTGTGCGTACAAGTATTGGAACTACGCTGGAACAGATAAAAATTGATCTGACAAGAAAATTTCAGGCCTGGCCGAATCCTGCTACGTATATGATCGAATCGAAATACGATTATCCTTTGGAAGAAACTTTGTTGCCGGTTGTTCAGCGACTTATTGTGAAGCAAATGAATGTGGCCTGATACGGTTGCCGTCGGCTTTCGGCTGTCGGCAATCAAACTTTGTCTTCGAAAATATTTATTATTAGGCAGTTGTCTTACTAATCCATTTACCAACTTCGGGTGCTACATATTCACTCATCCTGGTTAACAGTTCCTCAATATTATCACTTACCAGCAGCATTTTCTGGTTTACGGGTTTTAGAAAACCTTTGTCTGTCATGACCTGGATTAAAACACTTAATGAATCATAAAAACCGTCAATATTTAAAATTGCAATGGGTTTTTTATGAAGACCAAGTTGTGCCCAGGTCAGCATTTCAAAAAACTCTTCCAATGTTCCAAAACCGCCGGGAAGTGCAATGACACCATCGCACAAGTCGTTCATCCTGGTTTTCCTTTCGTGCATGGTTTCAACCAGAATCAATTCGGTTAATCCTGTATGAGCAATTTCCTTGGATTGAAGAAAATGCGGCAGAACGCCTATTACTTTTCCTCCTTCACTTAAAACACCATCCGCGACTGCGCCCATTAATCCGACATTAGCGCCTCCATAAACCAGTTCAATTTCGTTTTTCGCCAAAGCGTTACCAAGTGCGGTTGCCCGTTCTTTGTAAATGGAATCAGTCCCAAAACTTGATCCGCAAAATACCGTGATCCTTTTCATCTTATTTTATGACAGATTGTATTGTAAAAAAATGCAGCTAATAAAGACAAATCAATCTGTCGATATTAGCTGCACGTAAAAACGTAATGTTTTTTTATTTTGTTGTATCAGCAGGTGCTGCGGGCGTAGTTGCTGCCGGAGCGGTGGCTCCCGGTGCAGGAGCTGTTGGCAATTTTGCGCCAGGAACTACTGTGTTTTGTGCTTTTTCAATGTTTACGCTGTTGATCACACCTGCATCAGAAGCGCCTCCGCTGGCGATAATGTAAGATGCCAGTGAAATAACAATTATTCCCGCTGCCAATCCCCAAGTGATTTGTTCAAGCAAATCAGTGGTCTTTTTAACACCGAACATTTGTGCAGTACCTGCGCCACTAAATTCACTCGAAAGACCTCCTCCTTTTGAATTTTGAACCAATACCACCAGAATCAATAATACTGCGACGATCGCAACCAGAATAATCAAACCCAAATACATGCCTTGTATATAATATAGAATGAATGAATACGCAATTAAAAAGTAAGTAGTAATTAAGATCCGCTGTGAATCAGTTCACTTAATTTTTTCGCAAAGTAATCCTTTTTTTCTGGTTTTTTCAAAATCAATTTTTGATATATGTCAATTGCCTTATCTGTTTTGCCTTGACGGACCAAAATTTTGGCAAATGCTTCTGTCTCAATTCCTCCCCCGAAAGATTCGGAAGAATTGGATTGTGCCACTCTTCCTGTAAGATCCAAAGCCAACGGTTCAGCATTCATATCTTGCTTTATCGCACCCATTCGGGGATTATTTTTGATAAAACCTTCAATAATCTGCTGCTGTTTTTTTTGTAATTCTGATATACTGGATACCGGATTTACCTTTATTTCTTTGGCTTCCAGTACTTCCAGAATATCTTCACTTACTGTTGCCGGCAATTCTTCCGTTAACACATCAACATTGGCGGATGAAATTCCGGAATCATTTGATTTATATTTTCCTTCAACAAGCTGTTGAAGCGCAATCCTGCTCAAAGCATAGGCCGCAGCACGTGGCGTATTATCATTCAATTGATCGGTATCTGCCTGAACCGATGCCTTGGCTAACAAGGAATAAGATATTTGACAATACGGAAAAGCCTTGATTGTAGCTTCAAGCTGTGGAATTACCGATACGTCAAGGTCGTTGGGATATTTTACCAGACGACTAAACGTTTCCTTATCAACGATTGCCATTAAACCGTAATGTTTTGATTTTGAAAAATAATAACTGAATTTAAAACAAAGAGTAACTTCTTACCAGTCCGCAGCAGATTTATTGAATATCTGCTGAACGAGGTTTTCCTGGATCGTAGGTAATAATCTCGATTCGTTCTGGTTAAGCGTTTGATCCTGAGGAAAATCGGCGTAATAAGTAAACGACTGGTCAAAGTTTTTGGTTTCGTCTTTTGCATTTGTAAACCTTACCTGCACCGTTACATTCAGACGGTTAAGCCCGGCCTGGTCATTCGCTGTTGGAGCTGCGGCCAAAACATCATAACCGGTAATGGTTCCTTCCAGAAGAAGGTCGCCTCCATTTTGCTGTAAAGTCAAGCTCGTATTTTTCTGGAAATACTCTTTAACCTGCTCCGTTAATTTTTGTGGAAGATCCGACGGTCCTCCGGCAGTTGCCATGTTGAAATTGATGATCGTAAATGTCTTGATATCAGGAGATAAACTCGTTCCTGTAAAAGAATAAACGCCGCAGCTGGAAACCAGAAAGGAAACATTTAAAATGAAAAACAGCGACATTAATCTCCTGGCGGCCAGAGAGGACGTGGTTATTTTTTTTAATATTTTTCCTGAAAAATTCATTTTTGACATTTCAATTTTCATAACACACTTCTATTCCTCGATATCGTATTGTTTGATTTTCCGATATAACGTACGTTCGGAAATTCCCAATGCACTGGCCGCGTATTTTCGTTTGTTATTATTTTTTCGCAGGGCCTTAATGATCATTTCTTTTTCCTTGTCTTCCAGAGAAAGCGATTCTTCTTCCGCTGCAACGTGCAAAACATCCTCAATTTCTCCGCGTTCGTCAGAATACCGGTCAAGATCAACGGTTCGGGATTGCTGAGGTGGCGTGAGTAATCTTGTAGGTTCAGTCGTTGGCGTGGAAACAACGGGCTCCGGATTGTTTATCGAACTGAACAACTCCTGATGATCTTTCAGAATATCACCACCATATTTTTCATTTTCCAATACGTTACGCACCAGCTTTTTGAGCTCAGTCATATCGCGGCGCATGTCAAACAAAACCTTATACAGCAATTCTCTTTCCGAAAATGAAGTTGAAGAATCATCTCCTTGTCTGAGCGGAATCAGCGCTTTACGGCTCGAGGGCTGTAATGGATTCAGATAATTATTTAATGTCGCTCCATTGATCGGCAAATCCTTATCTGTTTCAAGAATAGTAATCTGCTCGGCAATGTTTTTAAGCTGACGAATATTTCCCGGAAATTCATAACGCATCAACAATTCTCGTGCGTCAACATCCAGTCTGACTGCTTTTGTACGATATCTTTCAGAAAAATCATTGGTAAATTTTCTGAAAAGTAAAAGCACATCCTCGCCACGTTCGCGCAAAGGCGGTACGTAAATTGGGACGGTATTTAAACGGTAATATAAATCTTCACGGAATCTTCCATTATTCACAGCTTCCAGAAGATTCACATTCGTAGCAGCTACTACGCGGACATTGGTTTTCAAAACTTTGGAAGATCCGACACGGATATATTCACCATTTTCCAAAACCCGGAGTAACCTCGATTGTGTACCCAAGGGCATTTCTCCTACTTCATCCAGGAAAATTGTTCCTCCGTTTGTTGTTTCAAAATAACCTTTTCTTGAATCCAGAGCACCGGTAAAAGCACCTTTTTCATGACCGAAAAGTTCTGAGTCAATGGTTCCTTCCGGAATCGCTCCACAGTTAATCGCTATAAAAGGACCGTGTTTTCTGGAACTAATGCTATGTATGATTTTCGAAAATGATTCCTTTCCACTTCCGCTTTCTCCTGTTATCAAAACTGTAAGATCGGTTGCCGCTACCTGAACCGCCACATTAATAGCATGATTCAACGCAGGCGACGTCCCTATAATCCCGAACCGGTTTTTTATTGCTTGTATCTCTGTTGGATTCATTAAGAGCGATTGGCTGCCAGCATGTAGCGGTTAGCCTTTTGTGGTTAATGCAACGGACTATCTTATTTAAGCTAACTGTATTATTTCTTCCTCAACCACAGCTTTTCCACGCAGGGTGGCCGAGGTAGTATCCGTAATTAACACATTAACATAATCACCTTTTTTGAAATTTTCTCTCGGGAAAATAACAACTTTATTCTGGTCACTTCTGCCTGAAAAATCCTGATCTGAGCGTTTTGAAGTGCCTTCAACCAAAACTTTTTGTATTGTCCCGATCAATTTTTTATTTCTTTCGGTAGAAATTCTTTGCTGCACTTCGATAATTTCAGCCAGACGTCTTTGTTTGATATCCGCAGGAATATCATCTGTGAATTTCTTCGCAGCAGGTGTTCCCGGACGTTCGGAATAGGAGAACATATAGCCAAAATCAAACCTCACATATTCCAGTAAAGAAAGTGAATCCTGGTGTTCTTCTTCTGTTTCAGTACAGAACCCGGCGATCATATCGTGGGAAATTCCGCATTCGTCACCCAGAATCCTCCGGATGCTGTCAATTCTTTCCAGATACCATTCGCGGGTATAAGTACGGTTCATGATTTCCAGCACACGGGTATTTCCGCTTTGTGCCGGTAAGTGAATATACTTGCAAATGTTATCGTATTTTTTGATCGTATATAGCACTTCATCCGTAATATCTTTTGGATGTGAGGTACTGAAACGAACGCGAAGTTCAGGACTGATCAGCGCAACTCTTTCCAAAAGTTTTGCAAAAGAAACGATCTCATTTTTATTCTCAGGATTCGCATATTTATAACTATCCACATTTTGTCCGAGCAAGGTCACTTCTTTGTAGCCATTGTCAAACAAATCCTGCGCTTCTTTCAGGATGGATTCCGGATCACGGCTGCGTTCACGTCCTCTTGTATAAGGCACCACGCAAAAGCTGCACATATTATCACAGCCACGCATGATTGAAATAAGCGCTGTAATGCCATTTGAATTCAAACGGACCGGAGAAATATCGGCGTAAGTTTCTTCTCTTGAAAGAAAAACATTAACACCTTTTTGCCCTGTTTCTGCTTCTTCAACCAATCTTGGAAGATCCCGGTAGGCATCAGGGCCGGTTACGATATCAACCATTTTTTCTTCTTCAAGAAGTTTGGCTTTTAGTCGTTCTGCCATGCAGCCCAATACACCGATCAGCATACCCGGTCTTTTTTTCTTATATACATTAAGCTGTTTTAGTCGTGTTCTTACACGTTGCTCGGCGTTATCTCTGATCGCACAGGTGTTCAGGAATACAAGATCTGCGTTTTCTGCATCGGATGTTGTTGCAAAACCTGCTTCCCGCATTACAGAAGCCACAATTTCGCTGTCTGCGAAATTCATCTGGCAGCCGTAACTTTCTATGAATAAACGTTTTTTATTGGTTATAGGCTCATTTTCCAAAAGACGCACGGTTTCACATGCTTCTTTATCTGTTTCAGTCAATATTTTTAAGCTCTGCGCAATTCTGTTCTCCATTTGTCCGTGAAATTGAACGATGTGTATTTCTAAGTTCGGAAGTCTTCTTATAATGATTTGTAATCACGATTTGTTCCGGGGACGAACTACAAAGCTACAAATAAAACGGCATAAACTGACAAACTGGCAGAGAAGTTGGGTGTTAAGATTCGTTAAATTAGTTGAAAGGTGAAAGTGGAGAGCGGCGGCCGCGCGGTTGAAAGTTTGAGGTTAGAAAATGGAGACTTGAATAAAGTTGAGGGTTTAAAAAGGATAACCTACGCCAAGGTTGACGTTTAGGAAGTTTTCTTGTCTTCTGTTAAATAGTTTGCTGAATTCGAGTTTGTCGAGGACGAATTTACTGGTATACGGGTCGTAAATTTTTGTTCCGAAATCGAATCTTAATATAAAAAAAGAAAGGTCATAACGGATACCGAAGCCCGTTCCGACAGCAATTTCTTTTACAAATGTATTCAATTTCAGTTTTTGATCTTCTGGTGCGGCACTGTTTAAACTCCAGACATTTCCAACATCCAAAAACAAAGCGTAGTTAATATCCCCGAAAAATTTTGCCAGATGTCCACGCCATTCAAGATTCCCTTCCAGCAGGAAGTCGCCGGGTGCTTCGATGGATAAGTTATTGGAAGTAATACGCGGAGCCGCGGAACCCGGACCAAGCCGGCGTGGTAGCCATGCTCTTAAACTATTGGAACCTCCTGCAAAAAAATATTTTTCGTAAGGCGGAACTTTGTTGTTTCCATAGCTATATATCGCACCGCTGTTTATTCTGGCAATAAAGGAAGAGCGCCTTCCGGTTGGCCAATAGCGGCGATAATCTACTGTTGCTCTTAAATATTTGTAAAATTGCAGTGTATCTCCAAAAACATTTCTAATCCATTTTTCCTGACCTGGTAAAATATTCAGACTTGTTCCACCGGATTCAACCGACGCCCGAAAATAGTGGGCGTTTTTTTGGGGGCCGATGATTGAGTTTGTATTATGAACGAATGTCAGGTTTAAGTCTGAAACGAAAGATTTGTTGAAACTGTATTTCAGGTTATTTCCCTGCTCGAACAATTCATTAAGCAAATTCTGGAAAGTTGTCTGTAATTTCGTTGTGTTCAAAATGTTAAGGTCAATAAACGATAGTGTCCACATTGTTTTGACCGTCGGCTGCCAGGAATAACTCATGGCAACTTTTACATTTGTACGGGTATATTCCGGCCTTTCAACGTAGTTATATCCCAAACCGATTTGGGTACGTGGATTATATTTAGCTGATGTGTTCCGAAAAGAACGGACGGGAATTAGCAGACGGGGAAAAGTAAGAGAGGTGTTCAAGCCGATTTCCTGACTCTTATAAATTCCACCATTTTCTACAAAACCTGGCACCAGTTCAATACCGGCACGCAAATTCGCCTCAAAGTTTTCAAGACCATGAAATACATTTCGGATTTTATAGGACAGGTTAGCAAATGGCCCCGGGGCGCCCTGAATCTGAATAACATTTAAACCAACATCCGCTGAAACCTGATATTTTTCCAGAGGAATTGCCTGATAATGTACCTTCAGGTTATGTCCTGTTGAGTCAAAACTATAATTTACAAAGCGAAACTGATCAGTTAAAGAAAGTTGCCGCTGTGTGTCTCTTTCGTTTTTCTGGCTATAAAGCTGTCCTGGACGAACAACAATTTTTGTGTCCAGAATTCGTGGTGCAAACTTTTTGTCAGCAAAAATATATTCAATTCCCTGCGAATAAACTGTGTCTTTTTTGAAAAGAGAATCCGGTAATCCCGCAGGTGGTAAAACCTCAAAACGAACGGATTGTATAGTATAAGGGACAGGATTTTTTTCTTTCGCTGGCAAACTTACTTTCACATTTACATCAACTGTTCTGAAAAGGCTGTCGGTTTTGGGTTTGGTAATCGTATCATTAATCAGGAAAGAAACGTTTTGACGTGAGAAACCAAAATATCCCTGGTTACGCAGCAGCGTTTCAATCCTTACTCTTTCTTCTTCAAAAGCATCGCCGTCATATCTTTTTTTACTGATCAGCATAGCATCTTTGGACGAGGATTTTACGAGACTGTCAATCATCTGGTTTCTCACCTGATAATTGATTTTGTCAAGAATCGTAGGACGGTTTTCATTGATAAAATATTTTACCTGAATACGTTTGAAGGTCGTATCATTTTTGAAAGTGACGGTATTTTGAAAAAAACCATTGTTATAAAGATACTTTTGCATCTTTTCCGCATTTTTCACTACTTCACTCTGGATATAATATACCGGCGCTTCCCCCAAAACCCGCATCCAGAAATTGCCTTCATCAACCCGTTTTTGAGCCCGGGCCAGTTTTTTGGCATATCTTCTTTGAATCTTTTCTAATTGTCTGACATTATTTTCGTGTAAACGCGATTCTTTCTGATAATTTTGCGTCACTTCGATAACCTTGCGCTGCTTTTCTTCTTTTTTATAAAAGAGCTGTCCAAATTGGTAAATTCCAACTTTTGGGAAAATAGGCAAACTAAGGAAACGGCTGTTGGGCCTCTGCGGAATAAGTGCATCAAGATCAGAATCACTGATGACTTTATTACCTTTAAAAGTGGAAGTACCCAGAAAGTACTGGCCCGTCGAAGTGCTTGTTTTCCGGGCGCAACCTGTCACTCCCAGGAAGAAAAGGAAGAAATATCCGAAATATGTAACCCTACAACTAATATTCAATGTTGTCTAAAAATTGTGTAAAATATATTAATGCTCTGAAAATCAAGAAGTACCGTCAGCTTCACGAGGCTTTTATCGTTGAAGGTGCTAAAAGTGTACTTGAATTGTTGGCTTCAGAGTTTGAAGTTGAATTCATATTAGCTACTCCGGATTTTCAACAAAAATACTCAAGTATTTTATCTGACCATAAAACTCTTGTCGAAACTGTTACACCAAAAGAACTTGAAGGTCTGGGATTATTTCAAACCAACGATTCTTGTCTGGCTGTGGCAAAGACGAAAGATAACGTTTTTTTAAGCGCAGATATGCAGGAATATGCATTGATTTTAGATGATATTCGTGATCCCGGGAATTTGGGAACCATCATCCGCATTGCAGACTGGTATGGCGTTAAAAAAATAATCTGCTCGCCGGACACGACTGATTTTTACAATCCCAAGGTAATTGCGGCGAGTAAAGGATCTTTTACAAGAGTACAAACATACTATACAAATCTTCCTGAATTTCTTTCCAAACATGCAAAAGGAAGAAATATCCTCGGTGCTTTTTTAAATGGTGATTCCATTTACGAGCACAAATTTTCGGCTGATGGAGGTTATGTAGTGATGGGAAATGAATCCAATGGCGTAGGGCCGGAAGTTGAATCTTTTATCACGCATAGAATTACAATTCCAAGAGTAGGAGAGGCGGAATCATTGAATGTTGGGATCGCAACCGCGGTGATGCTGGATAATATGAGGCGGATTGTTGGGTAAGGATTTTACTATATAAGTAAGAAATTTATTTCTAATTCGGAGTTTTAATACCCGTCGGACGGCTTTTTCTGCCGTCCGACGGGTCGCCCGGTCCTAAGGGTTTTTCGCTGTCAGAACGCTAACAAAGAGAAGTATTTGGAAATAAATGTGATGAAAATGTTACAATCAAAGGCATATGATCACTATAAGTCTTCCAGAAATCAAAGTCGCCAACTACAAAAGTTTCAATTTTTGACATAATATCTTCGGAGGCAAAGCAATAGTCGATGTGATATGGTTTATTCTCATGGCGATACATGTAAAGCGTCGGATGTGCTTCTAATCCTTGTAGCTGTTTATGGTGAACGTGGTAAGTGCTGAGAATCCCTTTTTGTTCTAAAAGATTTACGATGTTTTCATGATTAGTTAACCGGCCTCTTCTGTCCCAAATTTTATTGCTGTTAAAATCGCCTATCAATATTGTCTTTGTATTGATCAATAGTCTGTCATAGTAAGCAATCGCTTTCCAAACTTGCTCAATATAGGCTCCGTCTTTATCCGGCGGATTATTTGCCCAGATTGCAAACATATTAAAATCTATTTCAGGGCTCGTTACCGAAATTGGAATTACATGCCGGAAATTCTCATTCTGGTCTTTTAATGCAGTAAGGTGAAAATCATTGTATGAAAAGATTGCAAGTCCCTTATTGAAATTTTGTCCAAACCATAAAACGTCGGTCGGTTTAGTAACGTCATCCGGGAAAAATAATTTATCCGGATGTTCGCATTCTTGAATGACCAGGATGTCAGGATTATGCTCTAAAATAAAACGAGCCTTTTTCCTGAAAGCCATATTGCAGTTCCAGGTAATAATCTTCATGATCTGTTACAATTTCACTGTGCAACTGAATATGATTTAATCACTTTTAAGACACAACTAACTCCTCACAAAACTTCCCCATCATGCGCAGCATGATGCGCCAGCTCCTCCGCATACTCCTTACCCAAATAGCCGTCAATTAAATAATGTGCGATGTAAAGAATCGGCGTCAGTAAAATTGCTACGGAACCTTTGTATAGATAATTGATACTTCCCACAGACAAAATCTGTTTCATATCCCAATTCCCAAAAACGTAAAAGGCAATTGTCAAAACGACAAAGCTGTCTACAAGCTGGGAAAACATGGTTGAACCCGTTGCGCGTAGCCAGATATGTTTGCTGCCCGTTCTTTTTCTTAACCAGGAAAAAATAAAAATATCCAGAATTTGACCCAAAAGAAATGCCACGATCGAACCGATCATAATCCCTAATCCCTGATTGAAAATCTTGTTAAAGGCGTCGTTTATATTGAAATGATTTCCATGACTATCCGTGCTGTTTACATCCAGCCAGAACTGTGCAGGAGGTAATTTGGTAGCAAAAAAGATGGTCACGAAAGTGTAAACAATAAAGATCGCCGTCAGATAAGAAATTCTTTTAACACCTTTTGTTCCAAAATATTCATTGATAATATCAGAAGTAATAAAAACGACCGGCCAGTTTACTACGCCGGCTGTCATATTGAAATCCAGTTTGGTACCGCCGATTGGTATCTGGGCGGGATTTATACCTAAAAGTGTTTCAACAGAAAATATTTTTGTGCCGATAATTTCGGCGATAAGCGCATTGGTCAGGAAAATTCCACAAAGCAGGAGAAAAAGGCGTTGTCTTTTTTGCTCTGCTACTGATTGCTGGATCATGGAATGAAGAGTGGGTTAGGTAGTAGGTTATGAAAAAGCTAAGCGGAAAAATACAAAAGCTTTCGGCAGTTGGCTATCGGCATTCAGTTTTAAGCGACTTAATAATTTTCGCCCGAATCTGACGGTCGATAGCCGAGTGCCGAAAGCCTAATTTCCTATTACTTCTTCCACTGTCCGTGTTGATAATACACGTCTTGTTTCAAGGAAATATTCCAGTTTATCCATTGCCTGGTTTAATTCATCCAGCGTTGGGAGGAAAACGATCCTGAAATGGTCATCAGTAATATAATTGAAACCTGTACCGGCTACTACCAGAACTTTTTGTTCACTTAGGAGATCGTACACGAATTTTTCATCATTTTCCAGACCGAATTTTTTAAGATCGATTTTTGGAAAAACATATAAAGAACCTTTTGGTTTTACGCAGGTAATTCCTGGAATAGCCACCAGTCTGTCATAAATCAGATTCATCTGTTTGTGTAATCTTCCGGTTGGGACTACAAGTTCCTTTATACTTTGATAGCCGCCGAGTGCAGTTTGGATCGCATACTGCGTAGGAACATTGGCGCAAAGACGCATGCTTGCCAAAAGCAATAATCCTTCAACATAGGATTTCGCTTTTTGCTTGGCCCCGCTCAAAATCATCCAGCCGCCACGGAAACCTGCCGACCGGTAATTTTTGGAAAGTCCGCCGTAGGAAACACAAAGCGTGTCATTGACCATGGTTCCCATTGGATAATGAACGGCTCCGTCATATAATATTTTGTCATAAATCTCATCAGAAAAAATAATGAGCTTATGTTCTTCTGCCATTTTAGCGATGCGCATCAGCACATCTTTTTCATACACTGCGCCGGTAGGATTGTTTGGATTGATGAGTACAATTCCTTTGGTACGGGAAGTGATTTTACTTTCCATATCTTCCAGATCCGGATTCCAGTCGGCTTCTTCATCACATACATAATGCACAGGTTTGCCGCCGCTCAAAGCGATTGCAGCTGTCCATAACGGATAATCAGGAGAAGGAACGAGAATTTCGTCACCGGGATTCAGCAGCGCCTGCATCGAAAGCAGAATCAGTTCACTAACCCCGTTTCCAATAAAAATATCATTGATTTCAACATCCTGAATTCCGATGGTCTGGGTATAATGCATGACCGCTTTGCGTGCTGAAAATAACCCGCGTGAATCAGAATACCCTTGCGCATTACGGATATTCATAATGATATCGTGCACAATTTCATCAGGAGAATCGAAACCGAATGGCGCGGGATTCCCAATGTTCAGATTATGAATTTTGAAGCCAAGGCTTTCCAGCTCCAGTGCTTTTTCATAAGTAGCCCCACGAATTTCATATTTGAGATTGTTAAGGCGCTGACTTTTTAAGAATTCCATGCGATTTTATTAGAAAGTATAGGGTTCAAATATATAAAAAAACGGGCAAAATTTAATTTTGCCCGTTTCAATTATTGTAAGATATGCTTTCGATTATAATTTATCCCACCACAATTTGGTAGAAGGAAGGTCACCGCCGATCGCCGTTCCGGCGGCCGACCAGCTTCCTGGGTTAAGCGTTTGTTCGTTGATCGGATAGATAATTCTAAGAGGAATAGCTAAACCAGCAGGAGCATTTCCACCTGTTGGAGGAGACAATTTTGGGAAATCCAATCTTCTCCATTCAACCCATGCTTCGTATCCTCTGTTATAAAGAGCAATCCATTTCTGAGTACCGATTTTTTGTTTCCAGTCACCTGTTGCTGTTGTATAAGCAACTGCTGGCTGAGCAAGATATGCAGCGGCATCAGCAGGACCTGTTGTCAAGCTGCCTTGACTAGCCCAATATGTGATAGATGCAGTAATCGCTGCATTGTAGTGAGCTTCCGCACTTCCAGTGATAAATCCTCTTTCAACAGCTTCCGCTAAATCAAATTCAACTTCACTGTAGTCCATGAACAAACCTTCCAAAGTTGGATCAATGATTTTAGTCCCTGGGTGAGAGAAATCAGAATAACTGTTAAGAAATCCGTAAGCACCACCTACGTAAGTGTCAGGAGCTGTTGGAGTAAAGTAAACAGGTCTTCTTGGATCTTTCAACGTATTAAGCTTATCAGCGAAAACAGAAGAAATTACATAATCCTGACGGCTTGAGAACAAGATGTTCAGGTTTTGAGCTACCGGATTATAATTCGGAGGCGTACTTACATAAGCAAAAGCAGCTTTGTCAGCATTGGAAGTAAAAACGTTTGGCGCAGCAGCAGCAGCAAGTGCTTTTGCTTTTGTTGCGTCACTATCAGCGATAACAAGAGCTAATTTCAATTTAAGGGAGTTACCAAACTTTTTCCATTTAGTCATATCTCCTTTGTAGATCAGGTCACCAGCACCGAAACCAGTTCCAGTTGAATTGATCGTTACAAGAGAAGCATCTAGTCTGTCTAATAGACTATAATAAACAGTTTTTGCATCGTCATATACAGGTAGCGGATTGGTTGGATCCATTGCCTGAGTGTAAGGAATATTACCAAAAGTATTAACAAGGATTGACCATGCATAAACCTCAGTAATTTCCAATTGTGCCAACTGGTTTGCTTTTGATTCAGCTGAAACAAGGGTATTTAAGTTCAAAATACGTCTTGATTCTTTAATATCCGCAATTACGTCACGGTAAATTGCCTGCCAGAAAGACTGGGGAATTGTACGTGCAGTTAAATTATAACGAGGTTCGTCCAGATACTGAGTCGTTGACCATTGCTGAACATATAACCTGAAATTGTTTGTGTTCACACTAGGTGTCGTAACATCGTCGATCAGCCCTTTTAATGCATTGGAAAACAAAGTTACCTCAGGAACAGCCGTAGCTTTCTTTGTATCCACATTGTAGTCGTCCAGACTGTCAACACAAGCAGTTAACATAAAGATGGACGCAACAAGAATTGATAATTTTTTCATATTTATTTCTTAGAAACGGAATTTAACATTGAAACCATAACTTCTAACAGCTGAATAAGCACCACTTTGGTATCCACCTGCTCCATTATTTGTACCTGAGCTCAGCCCATCTTCAGGATCTGAATATTTCATGTTTTTGTGAATGATCCAAAGGTTACGGCCGATAAGGGCAACGTTGATTTCTTTGAACGCACGCAGTTTGGAAACGATACCACTAGGAAGTGAATAGTTAATAGAAGCTTCTCTCAATTTTACATAACTACCATCATAGATATAAGCGGCACGAGGACCGTTAGCAGCGTAACCATAAGCAGTTGCACCGTTACCATCGATGTTTTGAGCTCTTACTGTGTTTGGAGTTCCATCAGCTTGTACACCTGGGAACAATACACCACCACCTTGTGAAACAGGATCTCTTTTAGGATTTCCAAGTTCGTTCAAACCGGCCGTTACAGGATAAAGACCAGTTCCTTCTCCGTACCACTGATCGAGTGACCAGATGTCGCCACCTTTACGCACGTCAACAAGGAAGCTAAGCGCAAGAGATTTGTATCTCAATGTGTTAGAAACACCACCTAGCCAATCCGGATTTGGATTACCAATAATCTTGTTGGAAGCCGAAGTTGGTTTGTAAACACCGTTCGTGCCTACAATTTTTTGTCCGTCAGCAGTATAGCTAAAATCTGTACCTCTGATTACACCGTAAGGATATCCTCCGCCTGTTGGCTTATTATTTTCATCCACTTTAAGAGCAGCATTAATTGTAACACCACCTTGGAAAGAGTTAATCTGTACGTTTGTTACATCTCCATAAAGACTTAAAACTTCGTTACGGTTTCTTGTAAAGTTAACGTTCATTTTCCATGAGAAATTCGAAGTCTGGATCGGTGTTATGAAAGCAGAGATTTCAACACCTTTGTTCTGTATCTCTCCTGAGTTAACATATCTTGCAGTGTAACCTGTTGCAGATGAAATTGTTACCGGGATGATTTGATCAAGCGTGTTTGTTTTGTAAAGTGTCAAATCGAAACCGATACGATCCTGAAGGAAAGAAGCTTCTAAACCAACTTCATAACTTTTAGATCTTTCAGATTTAAGCGCAGCGTTGTTTTTTGTGTTTGGAAGAGAGAAATAAGGTACAGAACCAATACCAGTCGGCTTGTCATATACGTCGTAAATACTCAAAGGAGGAGCATCATTACCAACTTCCGCATAGTTAGCACGGATCTTACCAGCTGACAACCAAGTGCTTGTTTTAAGGAAGCTTAGGTTTGAGAAGTTAAAGTTAGCACCAACCGATGGATAGAAATACGTATTGTTCGATTTTGGAAGCGTAGTCGATTTATCTTGTCTTGCAGCAAGTTCAAGGTTGATCAAGCTTTTGTAGTCAAATGCAGCATTGGCAAAAATACCATCCACACCGATTTTCTGAACAATTTCTTCTGGTGCCTGAATAGCACTAATAGAGTTTGACAAAGAATAAAGTTTTGGAACTACAAGACCACCATTGGTAGCAGCACGGATAGAAGACATTTTTGATCTTCTCATGTTTGAACCCAAGGCTCCTGTGAAGCTAAGGTCTTTCGTAATTGATTTACGGAAATTAGCCAAAAAGTCAAGGTTTGTTTCGTAGAAAGAACGGTCATATCTTGAATAAGCAGAAGTTCCTGAGCTACCAATAGCTGTACGTTCTTCCTGCAAATCCTGCGTACCATCGTATGAATAACGGCCCATTACATCAACCCAGTCAGCAATTTTGTATGTCATTGCAACATTACCTTGGATGTGCGTACGATTATCATTATTATAGTTTTGATAACGGTTGAAATAAGCATTATCAGCGTAAATAGGACCTGTTGGTTTTGTAGGATTGTTCCAGTTCCAGGTTACGTTTTGTGAGTTGCGGAAATATGCTTCTTTCTGTTCAAGAAGGTCAACATTTGTTTGAGTCCACTGTCGGAAAGCCTGGTTAGGGTTTTTACCACTGTAACCAGTTCCGTAACGACCCATACCTGTAATCTGGCTAAAGTTAACTGCTGCACTGGCAACTAATTTTGAAGTCAAATCATAAGATCCACCAAAGTTGAAAAGGTTTTTCTTTAAAGTACTGTTTGGTAATACACCTTTTTCGTCATTTCTTGTAAAGCCAACTTTGAAAGTGCTTTTTTCTCCACCACCGCTGATGTTAATGCTTTGGTTTGAAGTAACAGCTGTTTCGAAAAACTTAGCAGGACCGTTAGAAGCCGCAACCCATGGTCTCATTTTCTGATAATTTGGAGAAAATGGATCGTGTGCATCCCACTGGTAAACCATAAGGCTTGGATCAAATTTAGCTCCAAAGGAAGCATCATCATCAAAACGTGCGATTGGGCCCGTTCCTGCACCTAAATTACCTGTGTAAAATCTTGCAGGGTTAACAGCGCCAGTAGAAAGTTTGTCTCCACCGTAACCTCCACCATATTCATTTTGATATTTAGCAAAAGTAGTTTTGTCGATTTTACCCCATGTAACACCACTGTTAACGGTTACATCAAAACTGTTTTTCTTTCCTTTTTTGGTAGTGATCATGATCACACCATTCGCAGCACGTGATCCGTAAAGTGCAGAAGCAGCAGCACCTTTTAATACGTTAATAGAAGCGATGTTGTCAGGGTTGATATCTTGTGCGGCGTTACCGTAGTCAGCACCTGCCTGACCGTTCTGTTGAGCAGTAGAGTTATTGTTTGCATTTGAAACAGGAACTCCGTCGATTACCCAAAGAGCCTGGTTGTTACCTGTCATCGATTTAAAACCACGAATTACAACGTTGGTAGAACCTCCCATTGCATTTGAAGATTTAATATCCATACCAGCAACCTTACCAGCAAGAGCATTCATAACGTTAGGGTTACGTGACTGCGTGATTTGCTCCGCTGTAACACCCTGAGCTGCATAAACAAGCTCGTTACGTTTTCTTTCAATACCCTGTGCTGTTACTACAACTTCCTGAAGTTGGCTCACATCATTCTTAAGGGTAATGTTTAATACGGATTGTGAACCAACATTTGCTTCCAAAGATTGAAATCCAATAAAACTGAAAACAAGTGTGGAACCTTGTGAAACTGCAATCGAATATTCTCCTTTAGCGTCTGTGGTTGATCCCCTGTTGGTACCCTTAACAGAAATATTTACACCAGGCAGGGTTGAGCCGTCTTCAGCAACGACCTTTCCAGTCAGAGAGCGATCTTGGGCGTACGCTTGCATGCCCAAGAGCAACAAGCATCCCAATAACGATAATAGAGTCTTCCTCATACTTAGAATAATTATGTTAGGTTTTATTAAGAAAATTTAATGTTGCAAAAGTAATTATTGTTTTAACCATTACAAGGTATTTTTGCAATTATTCAAAATTTACTTTGGTGCTATGCCCAATTTCATAAAATAATGTTATAAAAATTGGTAATTATCCAGTATTAAATGCGAAAATTGCAATTGTATTTTTAGTCACCCTACACTGTAACAGAATAGGATTATTACCATATTGTTAAATGAAAAAGCCCTATTTTTTAGAACGGTAAAGAAGATACGTAAATCAAGAAGAGGGGTGCAACATTGCGAATTGTCCAAAAAATGCTTGTAAACGTTGCCAATTTTTAATTTAATTTTAACAAAATCATTAAACTTCTATAATCTACGTTTAATGGTATAATTTGTTCTTCTTATAATCGGTTAAGCTTACAAAATCAATAAGAAGGACTGGGTTTTTCGAAATTATATTTGGAGAAATATTACTTTAATGTAATAAAAGTAATTTGAATTATAATTGTTTGCTTTAATGTACTTAAAATAAAATGAGGTTACTTATCAATAAAAAAAGGAAGAGCTGCCGGGTTAATTCCCGGCAGCTCTTCCTTTTTTTTATTCGTGCTAAATATTATTTATCCCACCAAACCGGCGTATAAATATCATCAACCACAGTAGCATTCGGATTGTTTACACGCTCATCCTGTGAGGTCGGCAGACGTACAGGAATTTGCTGTTTTGATGAATTCTGATTCGCTGTAAGTTTTGGGAAACCTGTTCTTCTGAAATCGTTATAGGGCTCGATCTGTGTGAAAAGCGCAACATATTTCTGGGTGATCAGTTTTTCCAAAGTTAGCGATGACGCTGTTTCAGACGCTGTTGTTTTTGCGAAATCTGCGGAAATAGCACTTCCCGTTACGCGTTTAACCGAAGCTGTAACGGCGATATTATAAGCCGCCGCAGCTTCTGCCGCCTTACCTAATCTTAACTGCGCTTCTGCTGCAATAAATTTAGCCTCAGTATAGGTAGCCAGCGCGATAGGAGAATCAGCAGACGCAATACCTGGTCCGGGGTCAGAAGTTGTGGTCTGGTCCTGATCGTCCACCGGCGTACCTGAATAATTGCCGTCTTCATCAAGCGTAGCAAAAAATGGCAGACGCGGATCTTTGGTAGTAGCCATAAAGTCAATAAAGAATTTACCCATTTTCAGATAATTCGTACGGTTGTTATAGTAGTCATACCACTGGTTATAGGTATTTCCGGTATTGAAAAACATCGCATTCATGTCGCTGGCAGAAGAATCCACTTTGGCAAGATATTCCAGCGCTTTGGCGGCACTTCCGGAAGGATCGCTCTGGCTCAGACGGTTTGCATAACGGGCTTTGATAATATAGGCGGCGTTAATCCAGTTTTTTGTATTACCTCCAAAAATCAGATCGTCTGAACCCGGAATGAATTTATTGGCCGTTTTTGCAGTACTAAGTGCCGTGATTGCCTCATCGAGCAATGTCTGGATACTCTTGATTACATCTTCCTGTTTATCATATTTTGGATTGAAATTTCCTGAAAGCGCCTTAATGGCTTCCGTGTAAGGAACATCACCCCAAAGATCCGTAGCGACACCAAGGTTCAGGGCTGTGATCACTTTGGCCATTCCTGCATAATAAGGATTCTCTGCGCCGTAGTCATTGATCAGTGTGAGGGTGTTATTTAATGAACCATTATACAAATTGGCCCATTCGTTAACTACATCAGCTTCTGTGATAGTGTAATTTGCAAAAGCCTGTGTCTGAGATCCTTCCGAAGTACCCGCAGTTTGCTGCACCAGCATACTCGTAACGCGGCCCAGTTGTCCGCCATAAGCTGCAAAAGTTGAAACTTCCGCGCCGGTAAGCAGCGAAGCCGCCGTTACGGTTTCCGGATCATTCGGATTCACTCCGTATTCGTCAAATTTATCCTTGCACGATGTTGCTGCAACGGTCAGGGCAAGAAAGGTAAATAATATCTTTTTCATAATGATTACGATGCTTTGTGGAAATTAAAATCCGATGTTTACGCCGAAAATGTATGATTTGCTACCAGGATTATTGAAGTAATCAAACCCTTGCAAGTTGGAGCCTGCACCCGTTAAACTGGTTTCCGGATCCACACCTTTGTAATTCGTATTCAGGTACAGATTGCGGCTTGTGAAAGAAACATCAACATAATTGACATATTTCTTAAACTTGAAACGATAGCTCAAACCAACTTCACGCAAACGGAACCAGTTAACATTTTCAACAAATTGTTCTGCTGCCGCGCCGCCGTCACCTACGTAGCTGCTGAAATAACTTAATGCAGTAATTTCCTTTGTATTGGCTTCACCGGAAGCTGTAACACCCGGAATTACATAAGTCCTTTCACGATCTGCGGATTCCTGCGTCCGCCCGATGCGGTTCAAACGTGCATAAGTACCGTTCCAGATTGCTCCGCCATGTCTTACATCAATAAGTGCGGTCAGGCTTACACCTTTATATGTAAATGTGTTACGTAAATTGCTAAGCCATTTTGGATAAGGATTTCCGATATTTCCTTGTGCGGCTTCCTGTAATGGAATTCCGTTTGAGCCAATGATCAAATCTCCTTTATCATTCCGCTGCCATTTTGTTCCATAAAGAACGCCCAATGGCTCACCAACGATTGCGTAGCCGCCAATTCCGGTAAATGCACTTTCAAGACTTAATTCCTGTACACCTTCCGCCAGTTTCAAAACTTTGCTCACATTTTTGGACCAGTTCAAACTGATATCCCAGCTGAAATTCTGAGTTTTAATCGCGTTGGCAGAAATCATAACTTCCACACCACGATTTCGCAACTGGCCTGAATTCGTATATTCTGCTGTAAAACCAGATGCCGGAGCCGTTGGTCTATCCAGTAAAATATCCTCTGTTTTCTGATTGTAAACGGTAAGGTCAACATCGAAACGTTGTTTCAGAAATTTCATGTTCAACCCAACTTCATTGCCAATAACACGTTCCGGTTTAAGATTGGTATTTCCAACAATCTGATTGTAATAGGAATAACCGTTTACACCGTTGTATGGGAAACTCAGTCCGTTGGTAAATCCGTCGGTGAAAGATGGTTTTCCAAAGAATGTTTTATTCCGGTAAGCAGTTGGCGAAATGCCTGCTTCGGAATAAGCATAGCGAAGTTTCCCAAAAGTGAAGATATCGGAATTGAACAATTCACTAAAAACCCAGGAAACGTTGGCCGAGGGGTAGAAGAAATTATTTTTACTTTTTCCAAAAGTTGAAGACCATTCATTTCTTCCGGTAAGGGAAACGTAGATCTGGCTTGCATAATCAAAATCCAGCTGACCGAATACTGCTGTAGTGTATTTGCGCTGTGTATTATTAGATGCGTACAGTTCAGAAGCATTTCCAAGATTGTAGAAGTTCTGAACGGTCAGGTTCCGGCCTCTCTGGAAGTTGTCAGTAAAATTGGCAGATGTAATGTTGTGGCCGACGGTATAATTAATTCCGAATTTGCCGGATGGTTTTACTTCTCCGCGAAATATCAAATCCCCGTAAATATCACGACTGGTAACGTTATCAAAATTAACCTGGCCATAACCTACCGAATTATCATCGCCATTTGAACTGATAGCATAAATTTGCTGGCGACGGTCAGAATAGGAATCAACACCCAGCTTGTAGGTTACATCGAAAAATTTGTTGAGGTGATAATTCAAATAAATATTTCCTAAAACACGGTTAATCTCGTCTTTGAACGGATTTTCATGTGCAGAAAAGAGCGGGTTATCATAAGCGGAGAAATAAGTCCGGTTGTAACCGTTTGCATATTTATATTCCCGCAAATCAAAAGAAGCCGGTGTCCGTAAAAGACTTAGCATAGTACCCGCTACATTACTTCCGTTTTGGGATTTAATACCTCCGGAATTGATATAACTGACCGTTCCACCTACTTTGAAATTGTCTGTCAGATAACTATCCGCTGTCAAACGAACTGAATTTCTCTTATAATCCGTATTTGGAATAATGCCGTTCTGAGTCAGATTTCCCAGAGAAAGGCGGAAAGAAGATTTATCATTTCCACCTGAAAGTGTTACGTTGGTATTATGAGAAACGGCTGTTTTAAAGAAGTTTCCCGGGTTGTCATAATATTTCAGAGACGGATCGGATGAGATTTTTGGTCCCCAGCTGCTTGCTGTTCCCAAAGAGACGTCGTCGTCAGTGCCGTGTCTTAAATCCGGTCCGGGATCTGCTGTTAAGTATTTTCCACCTGTTCCCTGTGCATATTCTTTTTGCAGATCAGGCAGTTTGTTAACCTCCGAAAGTTCGAGACGGTAATTAAGCGTAACGCCAATTCCTTTCTGTTTTTTTCCTCTTTTGGTTGTATAAAGAATAGCACCATTTCCTGCTCGGGCACCATACAATGCAGAGGCAGCTGGTCCTTTCAAAATCGTTACGGATTCAATATCATCAGGATTGATGTCAAGCGCACGGTTGGAATTATTTACACCCCCCAAATTGGCATTAAATGGATAATCTCCGGCAGAAGAAGTAACAGTTTCATTATTGATAGGAACGCCGTCAACGACAATAAGCGGCTGCTGTTCACCAGTAAAGGTAGCCGGGCCACGCAAAACAATTTTACTGGAAGCGCCCGGTAAACCTGATGAACCTGTTACAATAACACCGGCAGTTTTACCTGCAAGGCTTTGTACAATATTGGATTCTCCAGATTTGGCGAGCTGATCACCGTTCAGATCAGAAACTGCATATCCCAGCGACCGTTTTTCCCGCACTGCACCCAAAGCAGTTACAACTACTTCGCTAAGCTGGTTGGGGCCTGCGACAAGTGTTATGTTAACAACCGACTGGCTGCCGACAATTACTTCTTTTGAAGCAAAACCTATAAAACTGAATATTAACGTAGCGCCCTGGCTTACTTGTATCGAATAATTGCCCTGAACGTCGGTTGTTGTGCCATTTGTTGTTGATCTTACAGCAATATTTACTCCCGGCAATGTTGAGCCATCGTCTGCTGTAACCTTCCCGGTTACATTGACATCCTGGGCATAGAGCTGATGGCTGAGCAGCAGTGAAATACCCAATAGTGATAATAGAAACTTCCTCATACTGTAACGATTAAGATTTGTGATTGATGAATATAACAATAATTACAAAAATAATATTTAGTTTATTTATTTCAACGGATAAGAACGTTTTCTGCAAAATAAGATTTGGTTCTTAGCTCTTTAAAGTGGAATCTTCTTTGAAGTATCCGAATTCTATTCGGTTTGCGTGAATTTCGCTTTCGGAGGAAAAGGTGCTGTGTTCTTGCTGAAAATCTATAAAGTGTGACCGATGGTTATATAGAAGCTTTATCGGGCAACGTTTTCGGAATTTAACCAAAATGGAAAAATCATTATTTCTGATTACTTTGTATGAGTAAAGAATTATTTCTACCTAATTTATAAACGTCACTCTTATTATGCGCAGGCTTTTACTACTTACCAGCTTAACTTTTGCTGGATTTTCTTCTTTTTCCCAGTCCCCGCTCAGTACTAAAATTGATCAGAAATCGAAATCGATTGAACCGAAAATCATTGAATGGCGCCGGGACTTTCATCAGAATCCTGAACTTGGAAACCGGGAATTTAAAACGGCTGAAAAAATTGCTGCACATTTAAAAAGTCTGGGCATTGAAGTGCAGACGGGCGTCGGCCATACCGGCGTTGTAGGTTTGCTGAAAGGTGGAAAACCAGGTCCGGTTGTTGCTTTACGTGCGGATATGGATGGTTTGCCGGTTACTGAAAGAGTAGATGTTCCTTTTAAATCTACGGTTACAACAGATTATAACGGACAAAAAGTTGGTGTCATGCACGCTTGCGGACATGATACACACATATCAATTTTGATGGGTGTGGCCGAAGTTTTGTCTTCCATGAAAGGCGATTTGAAAGGTACTGTTAAGTTTATTTTCCAACCAGCGGAAGAGGGTGCTCCGGAAGGGGAAGAAGGTGGTGCTAAATTGATGATCAAGGAAGGTGTACTGGAAAATCCAAAAGTGGATGCAATTTTCGGTCTGCATATTAACTCGCAAACCGAAGTTGGTAAAATTGGATACAAACCAGGAGCGACCATGGCTGCGGTTGACTTTTTCAGTATTGATGTAAAAGGAAAACAAACGCACGGCGCTTATCCATGGTCAGGTGTGGATCCGATTGTTACGTCTGCTCAAATTGTAATGGGTTTGCAAACAATCGTGAGCCGAAATCTTGATCTCACAAAAGCACCTGCTGTTGTGACAATCGGCGCAATCAATGGTGGTATTCGTCAGAATATTATTCCTGAACAAGTTAAAATGATCGGTACGATCCGGACTTTTGATGAGGATATGCACGTAAAAGTTCATAAACGTATCACAGAAATTGCCACAAATATTGCCGAAAGTGCAGGGGCGAAAGCGGATGTGAACATCGGAATTCTGTATCCGGTTACTTACAATGATATTCCTTTGACGGAAGAAATGGTTGGTACTTTAAAGGATGTTGCTGGAAAGGATAATGTAAAACTGGTTCCGGCTGCGTCAGGAGCAGAAGATTTCTCCTTTTTTCAACAGAAAGTACCAGGATTCTTCTTCTTTTTAGGCGGAATGCCTGTTGGAAAAGATCCATTAACTGCATCAGCGCATCACACGCCTGACTTTTTTATTGATGATAGTGGGATGTTGCTAGGCGTGAGGTCTTTGAGCAGACTGACTGTGGACTATATGGAGAAAAAAACTAAGAAATAATTGTTAATGATGGCTGGTTCGGAATTTTGTGATACTTAATTCGGACCTCTTTCATAGGTGACGAATTCTGCTCATGTTGTGCCTTGCAATAAATAGTCGGGTTAACTAGCTAGGTTTAATATTATATTTCAAATGGTTGTATCTTTTCAAGGTACAACCATTTATTTTACTTCTATGGAAATAAAAACACTAGCATTTGCGGCACTTGTTCTTCTATTGTCTGGGTGTAGAAAAAACGAGCGTCTTGACCCGGAAGAGTCTACCAAGACTTATATAAGTTTTTCAGTAGACGGGAAAAAATATCGTATGGAACATGGTAGCGAAAAGCAACATGTTAGTTATTTTTTTGGTAAAGACGGAAACACTATTTATGGATATAAACTGGCAGTTCGTGGCACTGATTCAATTGCGAATACCCCTACTTTTTTGCTGGTTATAAGGAATTTCACGCCGGTTACAAAGGGATTGTGGGTCCTTAAACACGAATTTCCCCCAACTCCTGAAGTATGGTTTGCCTTGACTCATACGATTTCTGAAAATCCAAAGATATATCGAGAGGAGGTGTCATATTTAAATGCTTCAATCGAAGTGACAGAGCTGAGTGATTCTACCATTAAAGGTGTATTTTCTGGAAACATAGAATCAGATGCTGGCAGACCCGCAAAGGAAACTTTTGAAGTAACTGATGGAGAATTTTATGTTAATCGTAGTTCCGGAAACTCGGATCCATATCCATTTTAGTTAATATAGCATTTATTTAAAACTGAGAGACAATCCGAATTGCAAAAGCAACGCTTTTGTCCTTCACAATATTTTCCCTCGTTTTTAGAGTGTGTTTGGTCCGGCATTAACCCTTAATAATTAACCATTACTCGGGTATGTTTTTTCTTACTTGATCAAACAGCAAATTCGGTAAAAAACGCTTCACATAAATCGCCGCTACCTCTTTCAATCCTCCGATATAAATTTCCTTTTTATCCTTTTTTACAGCATTCAAAATCTGTCTCGCGCATTCTTCGGGTGCGATTCCTTTTTCCTGATTGGAATCCATTTTTCCGAACTTTCCACCTTTTTCATTGATTGCATTAACGGAAATATTCGTGCGGATGTAACCTGGACAAATCGTTGTCACCTTGATATTGTCGTTATATGATTCTGCACGTAAAGAATCGTAGAAACCTTGTAAAGCATGTTTTGAAGCATTATATCCCGATCTCATAATCGTTCCGATTTTTCCGGCAACGCTGCTGATCACGATAAAATGTCCGCTTTGCTGTTTGATCATGTAAGGTAAGATCGCTTTCGTAATGGCTACCGTACTGTAAAAATTGACATCCATCAATTTTCTGTAGACATCCAGATCCGTATCTTTAATATAGGAGCGCTGGCTGATTCCGGCATTGTGGACCATAATATCGATCCTCTGGAATTTGGCAATAATTTCAGCAGCAGCACCTTCTGCTTTGTCAAATTCGGTAACGTCAAAAGGGAGAATCAGTACTGACGAATCGGGCAAACCTGTGGCAGTTTTTACTCTTTCAAGTTCTTCTTTTCTTCTTGCAGTCAAAACCAGTTTGGCACCTTCTTTTGCGAAAGCCATGGCGATTGCTTCTCCGATTCCGGAAGACGCGCCGGTAATCCAGACAACTTTATTTTGAAATGTATCCATGCTAAAATACAGCTTTATATAATGGTAGGGGCGGACGATAAAAAGTGGAGTTCCACACCTTCTTTATTTACATCCAGATAAGCATTCATACCAACGCCAATCGCCCGGTTATCCGCTACATGCCCGACGGGAAAATTGAACGTAAGCGGGTAGTCGTACTCAGCAACATGTTCATGAATGATCTCGTAKGCCGTTTTTCCATAAGGTGGATTTGAGTTATCACGCATATCAGTAAATTGTCCAACGATCAGACCGGCCAGGTGACTGAGTTTTCCGGCTCGTTTCATCTGAATCATCATGCGGTCCAGATTGTATAAAAATTCGTTGAGATCTTCAATGAAAAGTATTTTTCCTTCAGTATCAATTTGCGTATTTGACCCAATCTGGTGTGCCAGTATACAAAGATTTCCACCTACAATTTCGGCTACCGCGCTACCGGTTCTATTTAAAGGATTCGGTTCAACGGAATAGCCCGGAAGCTCACCAAATAAAATCGATCTTAAAGATTCTGCCGCTTTTTCTGCACCTTCCAAAGTGATGGATTTCGCCATGGGTGCGTGAACGCTGGCGTATCCCAAATTATATAACTGGGAAAGAATAGCGGTCAGGTCACTAAATCCGACAATCCATTTTGGAGATTTTATAAAATCCGTAAAATCCAGCCGGTCAATGATTCTTGAACAGCCATAACCGCCGCGGGCAGCAATAATAGCTTTGATCGAGGGGTCATCCAACATTGCCTGTAAATCTGCAAGCCGGTCTTCATCTGTTGCTGAAAATTGATTATAGGAAGATTTTAAGGTTTTTCCTTCGACCACTTTTAATTTCCATTCATCGCGAAATAAGCTGATTCCCGGTAGCAGATCTTCATAGCGAACCGCGCTGGCAGGTGCAACAATCCCTATTTTATCACCTGGTTGTAAAAAAGGGGGGATTTGTATAGTGGGCATAGTACTAAGTGTGCAGTTCTGGTATGCAGTTGGTGGTTGATTTTTTCGGAATTAGGTATCGGTCAGATCAATTTTGATTAGATAAAAACAACATCTTCCACGAGGTTAGATTTCATTTCCCGATTGATCAATTCGATAATTTTAGATTTTGCACGAATAAGCTCGCTTCTTAACGGAGCAGATTCGATTTGAAGAAAGAGGATACGGTCTTTAATATAGATACTTTTTGTCCGGGAAGCAATGGCAGATCCCATGATTTTATCCCAATGCGCAACGACATAAGACTGATCAAACCGGCTTCTGAGCTTATAACGGTCAATCATCATATCAATCGCCTCTTTAAGCGGAGTAATCCCCGGTTTGCGGGAAGATTTTTCTTTGTCGAAACGATAGTGCATTGCCATAAAAAGATACTTTACACAAATATAGAACAAAGGGAGGAAGGCTGGAAGGAGAAAATAAAAGAATGGTGAAAAAGAGTAAAAATCAGAATGTTGAACAATTATCTAAGTAAGCATTTAACTAAAATTTGATAACGATATTTGCTTTTCCCGCCTTCCCGGCTTATTATTGCACCATCAAGTCAATTTGCTTCACTTTTAGCGGTTGATTTATAAAGAAGAGGCGAGAGAATAGGCTCTACGAACCTCTGGCAACCTACTCCTGCGTCGGAGAAAGGTGCTAATTCCTACCTAAGCTGTTTTAGGAGATATAAAATCAAACGCGCATGAACTTAATAACTTTTTCCGCAAGCCGGAGGGCTTTATCCTCGTATCTGGTTTTGATTAGCACAAGCTTTTCAACGCTATTTTCGTATGCTGTTTTACCACCGGAACGCTGTCGATTTATACTGAATTTTGTATTTTCTAAATATTTGCTGCACAAATAAACCGTACAAACAGTTATGTCAAACACAGCTTATCAATTTGAAACACTTCAGTTACACGCAGGTCAGGAACCGGATCCGGTGACAAATGCCCGTGCTGTGCCTATTTACCAGACAACCTCTTACACTTTCAACAACTCTGAACATGGTGCAAATCTGTTTGCATTGAAAGAATTTGGTAATATCTATACCCGGATCATGAATCCGACGACGGATGTTTTTGAAAAAAGACTGGCTGCTCTGGAAGGCGGAGTTGCTGCTTTGGGTGTTGCTTCGGGGCACGCTGCGCAGTTTTTGGCTATAAATAACATTACCACAGTAGGCGATAATTTCGTTTCCACTTCCTTTTTGTATGGTGGAAGTTTTAACCAGTTTAAAAATTCCTTCAAAAATATCGGTGTTGAAGCGCGTTTTGCAGACGGAGACGATATTTCAAGTTTTGAAAAACTGATTGACGATAAAACAAAAGCCATTTATCTGGAAACGATTGGTAACCCAAGTTACAGCATTCCGGATTTTGACGCTTTTTCTGCTTTGGCGACAAAATACGATCTGCCGATTATTGTGGACAATACTTTTGGCGCTGCCGGTGCTATTTGCCAGCCGATTAAATGGGGAGCACATATTATTGTTGAATCTGCTACGAAATGGATCGGCGGACATGGTACAACCATGGGTGGTGTGATCGTCGATGCGGGCACTTTTGACTGGGGCAATGGAAAATACCCACAATTTACCGAGCCTTCACCAAGTTATCACGGACTGGTTTTGAATGATGTTTTTGGTAAAAACGGACCTTTCGGAAATATCCAGTTTATCATCCGTGCACGTGTTGAAGGACTTCGTGACTGGGGCCCGTCTCAAAGTCCGTTTAATTCCTTTTTATTATTACAAGGACTGGAAACGCTTACACTTCGCGTGGAACGTGCGAGTGAAAATGCACTGGCTTTGGCAACATGGCTGGAAGCGCATCCGGATGTTGAATTTGTAAATTATCCTGGTCTTGCAAGTAACAAATATAAAGCCCTGGCAGAAAAATATTTGAGCAGAGGTGCGGGGTCTGTTCTTTCTTTCAAATTGAAAGCAGGAAAAGAAGCGGCGGATACTTTCGTGAATTCAGTAAAACTGACAAGTCATCTGGCTAACGTTGGTGATTCAAAAACGCTGATCATTCATCCGGCCAGTACGACCCATTCTCAGCTTTCAGAAACAGAACAGGAACATGCCGGTGTTGCTCCGGGATTGTTGAGGCTGTCCGTCGGGATTGAACATATTAACGACATAAAAGCAGACCTTCAGCAGGCTTTTGAAGCTGCGAAGTAATAACACGGTCAGGGAGTTTGATATAACTTCCTGATTTTAAATAGTTTTAGTATTTAAACTTAGTGCTTTGGCACGTATGCAAGCGGAACACAAGATTTTTAGATATCCCTATGCCTATCCTTTGGAATTGGGACGTGAACTACCAGGTTTTGAATTGTCGTACTCAACATACGGTACCAGAAATTTGGAAGATGATAACATTGTATGGATTTGTCATGCCTTAACCGGCAATTCTGATGCTGCCGAATGGTGGGACGGTTTGGTTGGTGACGGCAAATACATCAATTCAGAAAGGGATTTTATCATTTGCGTCAATGTGCTTGGGTCAGCTTATGGTTCTACCGGACCTTTGTCGATCAATCCAAAAACACAAAAACCATATTTTCGGGATTTTCCTACGATTACGGTGAAAGACGTGGTTGGGACGCTGGAAATTCTTCGTCAGGAGCTTAACATACAAAAAATTAAACTTTGCATTGGAGGTTCATTAGGTGGACAACAAGCACTGGAATGGTCTGTTGAGGTGCCTGATCTTTTTGAGGAACTGATTCTAATTGCATCCAATGCGCTGCATTCTCCATGGGGCGTAGCTTTCAATGAATCGCAAAGAATGGCGATTGAGGCAGATCAAACCTGGAACGAAGACCATGAAGATTCCGGAAAAATGGGTATGCGCGCCGCGCGTTCGATGGCGTTACTCTCTTACCGGAATTACGATACATATAATTTTACACAGGCTCGTGATAATCCGGACCAAATCGATGATTTTCGGGCATCATCTTACCAGCAATATCAGGGCGATAAATTTGTCAAAAGGTTTAATGCCTATTCTTACTGGACACTTTCCAAAATTATGGATTCGCATAACGTCGGAAGAAACCGTGGAGGTATTGTGCACGCGCTTGGTTTAGTTAAAGCTAAAACACTTGTTTTAGGTATAAAATCAGATTTGCTTTTTCCAATTTCCGAACAGCAATTTTTAGCCCGTCACATTCCTGACGCTGTATTTCAGGAAATTGATTCCTTGTATGGTCATGATGGATTTTTGATTGAATACAAACAATTAACCCAGGTAATTCGCGCCTGGCAGGAAACCAACGGACAATTGCAAACAGCAAAAATTGGTTAAAAACTCTAATACGAAATTAAGAAATCCTGTGTGGCAGCACAGGATTTCTTAATTTTCGATCACTTCAAATTGCCGTAGGCAAGGCCGACATTGTAGCCGTGGATTTTAATCCACGGAAAATGAATCGATTTTTATCCAATTAAACAAATTCGGTTTTACCAAATTTAAACAAATTTGTAACCGTACGTCGCATTAAAAAAGACGCCATATGATAATCAATCGGTTCCGAAAATATGCGATAGGTTTCACCTTGATTATCATTGTGTTTATCATTTCCTTTTTTCTCTTTTTTCGAAAAACACAAGTCAATCCTGTAACTGGTAAAAAGCAAAACATTAACCTGACGATTGAACAAGAAATTGCATTAGGACTCGAATGCGCCCCGGATATGGCAGCCAGATTTGGCGGACTTTATTCTGATACTGATACACAAAACAGAGTAAAAGTCATTGGTCAAAAGCTCGTCGCAGTAAGACAGGTTAGTAAATCGCCTTACCAATTCGACTTTCACGTGCTCGCTGATTCACAAATTGTTAATACATTTTCATTTCCAGGTGGTCAGGTTTTTATTACAAAAGGAATACTGAAATTATTGAAAACGGATAGCGAAATTGCTGCCATTTTCAGTCATGAAATTGGACACGTGATAGGGCGACATACTACCGAAAAATTATCCGGATTTAATATTTTGGAAGAATTTAGAGATTCAACAAATTCATTTAATGAATACAAGCCTGACCAAATCTCCAACTACATTGCAGATATCCTGAAATTAACTTTTGATAAAGGAGTAGAAAAGGAAGCTGATGAACTGGCTTTGAAATATCTGATTGGCGGAGGATTTAAACCAAAAGCGTTACCTGAAATTTTGAAAAAGCTAAACGAGAAATCGAAAGAACTCAATGCAACGGGCTTTCTTAACCGGCATCCGGTTTCAGAAAGCAGGATTGAAAATTTAGAAAATGCTATTGAAAAGTATAACAAACATTAATAAGCTCGCTGCCCGAATTTCTTTGAGAAAACGATTTCTATTTTGTTAGAGATTTGAATTTCGTAATTTTGGTTTATGCCAGAACTTACGAACTTACAGGATTTTTACAAAGAAGCCTCTCTCCTTATTCCGGAAAGGATACAGAAGGAAATCGGTCACTTCAATGTGTTTAAAACCGAAGAGATTTTCGGCGCGAAACAAACCAGAATGCCTTATAACCGAAGAGCTTATTACAAGATAAGTTTAATCATCGGTCGAAACCGGGCGGAGTATGCGGATAAAGTAATTGAGATTGAAAAGAATGCGCTGCTGTTCGCTACGCCACAAATTCCCTACAACTATCATTCGCTGGACGATAATCAGACAGGGATATTCTGTATTTTTTCCGAGGATTTTTTTGTCCAAAGCAACACTGGAATTGTAATTCCGGATATGCCGGTTTTTCAGCCAGGTGGAAATCCAATTTTTTTTCTTACCGATGAGCAGATGGATGAAGTGAAGTTGATTTTCAGTAAGATGCTTCGCGAGCTGGAATCTGACTATACTTATAAATACGATCTGATCAGGAATTATGTCATGGAATTGATTCATACCGGACAAAAATTACAACCTGTTTCTGCGCTGAATATGGAAACAAATGCATTTCGCCGGGTTTCTTCGCTTTTTATGGAATTGCTTGAAAGACAGTTTCCGGTTGAACCGCCTCACCAGAAATTGAAATTAAGATCTGCCAAAGATTATGCAGGTCAGTTATCAATCCATGTCAACTATCTTAATAAAGTCCTGAAAGAAATGACCGGAAAAACCACTACCGGACTTATTTTGGAAAGGATTATCCAGGAAGCCAAAATTTTGTTAAGACACACGGATTGGAATATTTCAGAGATCGCATACAGTCTGGGATTTGAAGAACCAGCCCATTTTAATAATTTGTTCAAGAAACATACGAGCCTTACGCCAAAGTCATTTAGGGCCTGGGTTTGAATTTTGTAATTCCTGATTTGAAATATGCAAGGTAGGGTTGGTTGAGGTACTTTACCTTTGTTCTATCAAAATGTAAAAAATAAAAAAGATGGAACCGACAAATAAAATTGCTCTTGTAACAGGCGGAAGCCGTGGTTTGGGAAAAAATATGGCGCTAACGCTGGCGCAAAAGGGAAACGACGTTATCATCGTTTACCGTACCAATGAAAATGAAGCGAATGAAGTAGTTTCTGAAATTGAGAAATTAGGAAGAGCAGCGGCAGCTGTTCAGTTGGATGTAGCGGATACGAAAGCGTTCAAAGGATTTTTTGAAACCATTTCATCTTTACTAAAAGAAAAATGGGGCCGTGATACTTTCGATTTTCTTATCAATAACGCGGGCATCGACCGCTCTTCTTCTTTCGCCGATACGACGGAAGAAGATTTTGATGAGTTAGTAAATGTTCATTTTAAAGGCGTTTATTTCCTTACGCAAAAAGCATTGCCATTCCTGGCAGATGGCGGACGAATTGTAAATTTATCAAGCGGACTGGCGCGATTTGCTACACCGGGTTATGCTGCTTACGGTTCTATAAAAGGTGCTATCGAGGTCTTCACCCGTTATCTGGCGAAGGAACTAGGCCATCGTGGAATTACAGCCAACGTAGTTGCACCGGGTATTATCCGTACCGATTTTACAAAACGAGCTTTTTCTCATGAAGGGCTGGAAGCTTATATGAATTCTTTAACCGCACTTGGAAGAGTTGGTGAGCCGGAAGATATCGGTGGTGTTGTTGCATTCCTTTGTTCGAAAGAAGCCGGTTGGATCAACGCGCAGCGTATTGAAGCATCAGGTGGAATGAATTTGTAATTTGTTGGAATATTGAATAACAAAAAATAGCTGCGATATCATCATGATTTTGCAGCTATTTTTTGGTTCTCTGAAAAAATATTATTTCAGCAATTCAAACAATTGCTCTGGTTCATTAGTGGTAATAAAATCAACTTTTTTGTCAATGAACCATTGCATCGTGGATTTGTCGTTAACAGTCCAGGCGTTGGTTGTTAACTTTTCCTTGTGCATTTCTTCGATATAATTCTCATTCTTTTTGTAAACGGAATAGTGATAATCAATTCCTGACAAACCCGCTGCAAGAATTTCTGCCGGTGTTTTATCCCCGTTCAAATACTCTACATGCGCTTTCGGAGCCAGTTGTTTTACTTTTAGGCACACATCAAAATCGAAAGCTATGTAATCTGTAATTTTTTCAACGTTCAACTTTTTTACCATTTCAACACATTTCGTTGTCAAAGCAAGTGAACGTTCCTTATTGATGGAAGATGTTTTAATTTCGAGAATTAATCGCGTGTTTTTCTGTTTTCCACCAGTTTTCAGGTATGATTCTAGTGTTGGAAGTGTTTCTCCGTTACCCAATTTAATTTGCGATAATTCCTGAGAAGTTGCTTTTTCGATATCAGTTCCCTGAATCGTGTGATCATGGTTGACAAAAAGAACAGAATCTGTTGACATATGTACATCAAATTCGCTTCCATAACAACCCAGCTTTATCGCATTTTCCAGTGCCGCAATTGAATTTTCTGTTGCGCCTGTATTTTTCCAGGCGCCACGATGCGCGATTACTCTTGTTTTATTTTGAGACATACCTTCAACCGAAATCAGGCAAAATAACGAAACGGCAAATGCCAGAATATTTTTTTTCATTTTAATATTTTTTAACTTTTAATACAAGACTTGATGCTGTATTTTCTACCAATCCAAGTTGTGGTTAGCATCAGCGAAAGTAATGTATTTTGAGAATGGGTATGTTAGGTGTGTGTTAAGAAATGTCATTTTGAAAGCCGATTTAAAGCAATGGCTAAAGCCTAAAAAGTTCTGAGCCTTCGAGGTGCCCAAGGTTGAAACCTTGGGTTCGGTGTTTGCGCCGAAAAGCAATGGCTAAAGCCCAAGGAGTTTTGGGCGAGTTTAAACACCCAAGGTTGAAACCTTGGGTTAGGTCTTTTTATTGCGAGCCTTTTTTCAAGATGTGAAGGTAAATTAAACCCGAGGCTTTAGCCTTGGGTGGACCAGGCGATAGTATTTCCGGCTTTAGCCACTATCCATTGCTTAGCTCAGATCGACTCGGCCATATGTTTCTTCACTTTCAAAATCACTTGTTTAGAAGTAGGCGTATTACTTTTGTCGGCCACACTGCTCACCGGTACCAGTACGTTAGTCTCAGGAAAATAAGTAGCAGAACAGCCTTCCGGAATTGGATATTTTATGATGATAAATTTATTGGCAACCCGTTCAATCCCATCATGATTATTGACAAGATCTACAACATCACCATCTTTCAACCCGCGATTACTTATATCTTTTTCATTCATCAAAATCACCCGGCGTTCATTATAAATTCCCCGATATCGATCATTCAATCCATATATCGTAGTATTGAACTGATCGTGGCTCCGGATTGTCATCATCATCAAATCGTCGGCTTCCATCGCTAAGGTAGTTACCGGTGCAATATTGAAATGTGCTTTTTTTGTTGTCGTGTCAAACGTTCCTTCTCGGTTACAATTTGGTAAATAAAAACCTCCCGGAATTCTCACACGCTCATTATACTTTTCAAATCCGGAAATTGTTTTTTCAATTGCATCCCTGATCGTGTCGTAATGTTTTTCGTAATCATCCCAATTTACCGTGCTTGTGTTACCAAACATAGCTATCGCAAGTCGACAAACAATCATAGGCTCACTCAGCAGATCATCTGAAATTGGTTTCAAAATTCCTTTCGAAGACTGAATTACGCCCATTGAATTCTCACAGGAAACAAATTGTTTTTCGCCGTTAACGGTATCAATATCACTTCGTCCCAGGCATGGCAAAATGATCGCTTCTTCGCCGTGAACCAAATGGCTGCGGTTCAACTTTGTGGAAACATGAACCGTGAGGCTGCATTTTCGTAAAGCTTCGGCAGTGTAGGTGGTATCAGGAGTGGCGGAAACAAAATTCCCACCCATACCGAAAAAGATTTTTGCCTTGCCGGTATACATGGCTTTGATGCTGTTCACTACATCGAGACCGTGTTCTTTTGGTGGAACGAACCCGAAATTTTCCTCTATTTTTTGTAATAAAGAATCGGATGGTTGCTCGAAAATTCCCATCGTCCGGTCGCCCTGGACATTACTATGGCCACGGACCGGACATGTTCCTGCGCCAGGTTTTCCAATACTTCCTTTTAGCAAAAGTAAATTGACAACTTCTTTAATCGTGTCCACAGCATTTTTATGCTGGGTCAAACCCATCGCCCAACAGACAATTATTTTCGTTTTATGCTTTAATATTTCGACAGTTTCCTTAATCTGAATCAGCGAAATCCCTGAAATTCTGACTAGTTCATCCAGATTCTGCTCTTTAATATGCAGTTTGAAATCTTCAATGCCAATTGTATTTTTCTCAATAAAATCCAGATCTAAAACGGAACCAGGATTTTTTTCATCTTCTTCGATTAACAGCATCTGAATTGCTTTCAACAACGCCATGTCGCCATTAATCCTGATATGCAGAAAAAGATCTGTTAAAGCCGTATCCATATCCAGAACTCCTTTTACGGTTTGCGGATTACTGAAACCCATTAATCCTGTTTCGGGCAATGGATTGGCAGAAATTATTTTAGCTCCGTTTTTCTTTCCTTTCTGTAAAGCGGAGAGCATTCTAGGATGATTTGTACCTGGATTCTGGCCTAAAATAAGGATTACTTCCGCCTCATACAAATCAGCCAGTTTTATAGATCCTTTACCAATTCCCAAAGATTCTCCCAAGGCAACACCACTGCTTTCATGGCACATATTGCTGCAATCCGGCAGATTATTTGTGCCAAATTCCCTGACAAAAAGCTGGTATAAAAAAGCGGCCTCATTGCTTGTACGACCAGAAGTATAGAAAATAGCTTCATCCGGAGAAGCCAGACTTTTTAAAGAAGCTGCAATTTTACCAAACGCATCATTCCAGGAAATCGGCTTATAATGCGTCGCGCCTTTTGGCAAAAACATCGGTTGAGCAACCCTTCCTTTACTACCAATTTCGTAATCAGATAGTTTTGCCAAATCTGAAACTGAATTTTCGGAAAAGAATGCTGGCATTAACTTTTTGGCTGTTGCTTCTTCTGCTACGGCCCTTGCGCCGTTTTCACAATATTCTGCGATAGGGGAGCGCTCATCATCGGGGTCCGGCCAGGCGCAGCTCGGACAATCGAAACCACCTTTTTTGTTAAGGCTCCAAAGCGCCTTCATTCCTCTGCTAAAACCAGCTTCTCCAATCACTTTCTCCATGCTGGAAATTACCGCCGGAATTCCCGCAGCAATTGTTTTGATTTTGCCACGCTTCAATCCGGTGAATTCTTCCGGGTTTTCAGCTTCGGGTATTGTCGAATTTTCTGAGTCCATGGTTAGCAGGTTTTATTAGGGTTTTCGAAATTATCGGATTGATCTTCCATCACATTATCCAGACATTTAAAATCCTTTTCCAACAAAAGATATAACGTCTCATTTCCGCCAATGAGCATGTTAGTATCAAAACCGACGATATTATTTTGCGGCCATTCCGTTAATAATGTCTCAGGCACATACATCGTGATTTTGTCGTCGTCATACGCGGCTGCCAGTTCTGTGATTCCGGTTTTCTTTTGCAAACAATAACCAAAAGCGCTTTTGCCGAAAGACGTTTTTTCTTCAACATAACCGTCCGTTGATAGTCTGTCTACTTCTGATTTTGATAATCTTATCCTTATAGAATTTCCCTGAATTCGTATTTTCATATTTTTAATTTCTCTGAATCAGAGTGTTATTCTCTGGCTTCCCGAATAAATATTAAATCTTTCTTTACCCAAAAAACCGATCAGCGTAATATCAAAATCTTCGGCCAGCTGTAATGCCAGACTTGACGGGGCGCCAATGGCGGCTACAATTTTTATTCCAGCCATGCTTGCTTTTTGAATAAGCTCAAAACTGGCTCTTCCACTCAATAGCAAAATGATATTGTTTAAAGGTAATTGTTCATTCAAAAAGGATGCGCCGATCACTTTATCCAGCGCATTATGCCGTCCAACATCTTCTCTGAGCAAAATGGAATTACCTTGCAGATCAAAAATTGCAGAAGCATGCAAACCGCCGGTATTTTGAAATACTTCCTGTTCTTTCCTTAATGTTTTCTGTAAAGTGTAAAACAAATTCGCCGGGACCGAAATATTATCTTCTTTTTGCTGAAAAGAAGAAACGGTTTTAATGGCATCAATACTGGATTTTCCACAAACCCCGCAGCTGGAAGTTGTGTAGAAATTCCGCTCCGATGTCTGAAATTTTGGGACTACATTTTCGGTCAATGTTACCAGCACTTTATTCTCATCGAATATGTCGGTGTTTATTTTTTCAACCTGACTTTTATCATTTATAATACCTTCGGTAAACAAAAAGCCAACAGCCAGTTCTTCGTCATTTCCGGGCGTCCGCATGGTGACGGAAATGCTTTTTTTAGTCTGATTTCCAGCCAGATCATATTTTACCTGAATTTCTAACGGTTCTTCAATAGCCAGCTGATCTTCGGTATCAAAGATATTGTTTTTACTTACTTTCTTGACAATGATATGTTTGACTGAATCTTTTAGCATGACAAGGATAATTCAAAAATGAATTTTACGGATAATACTTTCTTTGGCAAGCTGACAATCTTCCGGGGTATCGACACTCACTACATTTTTTGGTCGGGGCGCTTCATATTTTCCAGCTCCGTTTTCTTTCAAAAAATGCTGCAATGAAAATTCATTGTTATCATACATATGAAGAATCTCATTTTTAGATTTTTGAGAATACCATCCGAGTAAAGGTTCGTAAACAGCGGATTGGTGATTATAAAAGGTGGAAGCAATTTTTTCCTGATCAACGGACCGGTAAAACTCTTTCAGGTCCTTTGTCGTAATATACGGGTAGTCACAGCCCGCGATAAGAAAATCATGATGCGGGTAATAATTAAAGGCAGTGAGTAATGCAGCCATAGGCCCAATATTTTCGTACTGCGGCAAATCTGTCAGCGTTGCATAGGGGCCAGTGATTCCGGTAGCCTGAGAGCTGTTGCAGGAAATAAAAACCTTATCACAGATCCATTCAAGCATTTCATAAACATAATAACATTGCGGTTTTCCGTGGTAGTCGATCAAGCTTTTGTCAGTGCCCATGCGTGTGCTTTTTCCGCCGCAAATGACAAGTCCATACAATTCCTTTTTCATCTAAGATTTCGAATTATAACAGGAGTGATATCAAACAGTGTGAATGTGCTGCTTTTTTTACTCAATATAACGTTACAATTTACTTAATGTGATTGGAGGGAATCTATATCTTTCAATATAAAACTTAACTTTATCTTTTAAAAGTAATTTGAAAACGTAAAAATCTGACTTTTAATAAATCCGGTCGGAAATAGTTTATCAATTGAATCTATGGAAAATAGCGACGTCAAAATTTCCAGGAAAAAGCCGATTTATCCGGTTAGTGTTGAGCTGAGGAAATACCTTCGTTCCTACCAGCGCGAAGCAAGACTTCCGGTGGGTTATAGCGACTTGCTGAATTTCTATGAGTCATTTCCGGTCATTGATAAAAATGGAAAAGATACACTTTGGCAAAGTCCGCTTTATCCGCCACATGATATTGAAAGATTGCATAATGGTTTGAAACGAGCTTATGCGATGTTAAAAGCTTCAGGAAATTTACGGATCGTTGAGCATAAATATATTGATAAAATCGAATACTGCACTTTTGGGAATTCTAATCCGTTTCGTATCAAAATTGTAAACAGACTGAATGATATTTACGATTATTTTTATGTGAAAAAGGCAGATGCATCCCGGATTTACGGTCTGGAACTGGAAGAGATTTTTTCTCCAAACCAGGTTAATTATCTGGTCGACGGCAATTCTTTAATTGAAGAACATATTGCGGGAATTCCCGGAGATGTATTTTTAAAAACCCGTTTGGAACATACCGATTATAATCCGAAACGTATTGCCAAAGAATTTGTAAAGTTCAACGAAAGGTGCATGATCACGCTTCTGGGCGATATGCGGGCATATAATTTCGTCATGCAAATCACGCCGGATTTTGATGATTATCAATTTCGGTTACGTGCCATCGATTTTGACCAGCAGTTTTATGAAGGTAATATGAAAGTGTATATGCCGCAATATTTCAAGGAAAATCTGTCCTACGTGCAATTGGCGATGGAACATCTGACGGATAAAACGGTTCTGCAATATCAACAGGAAGAACAATCTTCGATTGTACATCAGGTAAGAAGTGAGCGTCACAGGCTCGCTGCACTGCGTGATGTTTCCAAAAAAGACAATATTTCAACCTCAGAAAAAATACTGGAATTACGCGCCGGATTAGCGCAGTTTCATAACAATCCGGATTATTACAGATGTTTGACAATGACGGATATAATTGAATTGAACGTAAAAAATGTGATCCGGCAAGTCAGACTTTAATTGTTAATTGTTAATGGTTAATGATGGATCGTTTCGAAATTTGTGTACTCATTCCATGTTTTCGGTTTTAGAATGTATTTAGAAAATTTATTCGATGCTGAAATTTCTAAATCTGAAATCACAGATCCCTGTTTAAATCTACTCCAAAGCAAACGCATTAACCATTAACAACTAACCCTTAACCATTAAAATTCTCTATCTTTGCGGAACCAATCAGATAATTTTCTCTGTTTAAATTTTTCAAACTAATCAAAATCGGAAGGCGTTCAACCTTCGCAGATTCCCGCAATGAGTAAACACGGACGAATTTTAGTCGCCATGAGCGGCGGCATTGACAGCTCTCTTGCAGCCGTCATGTTACATGAACAAGGCTACGAGGTCATTGGTATGACCATGAAAACCTGGGATTACGCCAGTAGCGGAGGTTCAAAAAAAGAAACAGGCTGCTGCTCTCTCGATTCCATCAACGATGCAAGAAGTATAGCCGTTGAACTTGGCTTTCCCCATTATATTTTAGATATCCGTGAAGAATTTGGTGATTATGTAATTGACCATTTCACCGGCGAATATCTGGAAGGCCGCACGCCAAATCCCTGCGTTTTATGCAATACACACATCAAATGGGACGCGCTTCTGAAACGTGCGGATCGTCTGGATTGTGAATCCATTGCGACAGGACATTATGCCAATATGCAGTTTAACGATGGCCGTCATTATGTTTCGAAAGGAATAGACAGCTGGAAAGATCAGAGTTATGTGCTTTGGGGTGTTTCTCAGGAAAGCCTGAGCCGTACCAAACTTCCGCTTGGTTATTTACACAAAAGTGAAATCCGTGAAATGGCGCGGGAGCGTGGTTTTATTGATCTGGTTAATAAAGCTGAAAGCTACGAAATCTGTTTTGTGCCGGATAATGACTACCGTGGATTTTTGAAACGCAGAATTCCAGGTTTGGAAGCGCAAGTAGCAGGAGGGAATTTTGTATATGAAGATGGAACTGTTGTTGGAAAACATGAAGGATATCCATTTTACACCGTTGGTCAGCGTAAAGGATTAGGCATTGCATTAGGCAGGCCGGTTTTTGTGACCGAAGTAAGAAAAGACACAAATGAAGTTGTTCTGGGCGATTTGCCAGATTTGTTCCGTGATGGAATGTATGTGAGTAAGTTGAACTGGCAAAAATATGACGGTATTACCAAACCATTGGAAACCGTTACGAAAGTACGTTACAAACATGATGGAACGCCTGCTTTGCTAATTCCTGATGAACCGGGGAAAATCAAAGTGCATTTTCACGATGGTGTAAACGGTATCGCGCCGGGACAAGCTGCTGTTTTCTATGAAGGTGACGACGTAGTAGGAGGTGGCTGGATCATGAAAAATTTCCGTCAGGATAAGGAATTGTTTTAGAAAGGATATTCCAGTTGGTTATAAAATGAAAGGAGTCAAGTTTTCAAAACTTGACTCCTTATTTTTGTCTCAATCCAAAAATCTTAAAATTAAGACTAGGAAACTTTTCCAACAACACGTTGTCTTACAGCTTCATAAAGGATCACTGAGCTGGCAACAGAAACATTCAGCGATTCAACTTGTCCATTCAAAGGGATTTTCGCGCCACTGTCAGCCAAAAGAAGAAATTCTTTCGAAATTCCATCTTCCTCAGAACCCATGATAATTACCGTAGGAATAGAAAAATCAATATCGTAAAGTGATTTATCCGTTTTCTCAGTACTTGCTATGATCTGTAATCCGCTGTTACGCAGATATAATAATGTTTCATATAAATTTGGCTCACGGCAAACCGGCAGGAAATTTAATGCCCCGGAAGATGTTTTCATTGCATCTGCATTGATCTGCGCACCACCTTTTGTTGGTACAATCAAAGCCTGAACACCTGCACATTCTGCTGTACGTGCAATAGCTCCGAAATTACGGACATCCGTTACACGATCCAATAATAACAGCAGAGGTGTTTTTCCTTCTTCATATACCTGTGTCAGTACGTTATGCAAAGGCATATACTGAATCGGCGATACAAAAGCGATGACACCCTGGTGATTTTTTCTGGTAACTCTGTTTAGTTTTTCTACCGGAACACGCTGATAAGGAATTCCAAGCTCCTTGGCTGTCTTTTCAATTTCATTAAGACCTAACTCTCTCTGAATAAATAAACGTTCGATCTCTTTGCCGGAACGTAAAGTTTCAAGTACAGATTGTGTACCAAAAACCATGTCGGCTTGTGACGGACGAGGGGCGGGCTTTCTTAGCGTATAGTTCCGTTTCTCCATGCTTCTACTATAGGGTACCAGATCGGCTGATATTCGGCGTAGCGAACGAGCTCGTAATGGTCATCTACAAATTGATTTGTTCTGCGATTAAAAGTAAAATTAACATTCTGTGCGTTGGCACGCTGATCGTAAGTCCATACTTCCCGGTCTTTGCTTCTTTGCACTTTATCCGGTGGGCCAAGGACAATAAAGATCATTCCTTTATCTGTTTTCCAGCCTTCTTTGTAGCTGGTAAACAATTGGTTAGCTTCTTCAACACGACTGTAAAAAGACCGGATAGATTGTTGTGCCAATGGCGCATTTCCGTTCATTAATGTCAGCCAGTATTTATCAAGTGCTTTTTTGAATTCCTGTGCTTTTTTGATTTCTCCGATCTCTGTGTTGGTGCTCATGTAAACCAGCGGTTCCAGCAACAATTCAGGTTTGGTAATTTTCGGGAATCTTTCATTGACAACCAATAAACCCAGGCCTTCCGACTGTGTAGTATCAGCGAAAATATTATACAATCCTTCTTTTTCGAAATGGATCGTTTCGTTGGTATTGATGGTAAAAGTGCTGTCTATCGTCAAAGATTTTGAAACACTTTTAGCCGTTGTATTCATAGGAGAACCAGCTGGGTCAAAGCTATGTCCATAATAGAAGACGTGTAATGTTCCCGGTTCCTGTGTAAGTCTTTTTATTGTAAAAGGATTGCCTGCATTAATATAATGACGCTGCAAAGGTTCAACACTTGCAGATGTATAAATGCCATACAATTCACTTGCTGATTGTTTTTTGAAATGAAGAGTCAGATCATTCAAAACCTTTTTCAAAGTTCCGGTCTGGCTGATTTCACTTAACAAAACACCATTTTCTTTGTTTGGACTTTTAATATTAAAAGCAATAACAATCTTATCACCAACCTTTGTGACATTGCTTGAATCCAGTTTCACATTTCCATAACCTAATCTGTCGCGCGTTCCGTAATCTGAATAAATGACATAGTTCAGGTTATAAAGACGAACAAAGTCGGCCGTTCCCATCGGCAGTTTTCCTTTCAATGCATCAACATAAAGAAATACACGTAGTTGCGTGGTATCCTTTAAAAGATATTTGCTTTGAATCGCGATCAATGCCAATTCCTCAGGCGCAGAAATTGTTTCAGGATTTGACAAGCGTACCTGAGCCTCAGGTATCTTTTTCATTGTTTTTTCGGAGGATGCACATCCTGCAAAAAACAGTGCTGACAACAGAAAAAGATAAATTCTAAAAGTTGTTTTCATATACCAGATATCTTCATTTGTCAAATAACGAACGAAGCAGCAAATTTACCCAATAAAAATGGAAGAAAATTATTATTCTGATTTCTTGCTGCTCCGATTGGCATTTTTTATTTGATCTTCAATGGCATCCCATTGGTCTTCACTTACTTCTTTGAGGAAATTAAACTGTCCGGCCGACAGTACTTCACCACCGTCCAAGGTTATTACCTCACCAGTAATATAGGCAGAAAAATCGGAAACAAGATAAGCTGCAAGGTTCGCCAGTTCCTGATGATCGCCAACGCGTTGTAACGGAATCCTGTTTTCGAAGGAGAATTTTTTAGCCAATTCTTCGGGGAACAGACGATCCCAGGCACCTTTTGTTGGAAACGGACCCGGTGCAATCGCGTTCAATCGAATTCCATGATTTGCCCATTCAAAGGCCAGTGATTTTGTCATGGCCAGTACTCCTGCCTTTGCCATCGCCGAGGGAACTACAAATCCAGAGCCTGTCCAGGCATACGTAGTGGAAATATTCAGGACAGTTCCTTTGATTTTATTTTCAATCCAGTACTTGCCAAGTGCTAATGTGAAATAGTAAGTTCCTCTCAAAACAATATCAACAACGGTGTCTACTGCCTTGTAAGATAATCTTTCAGTAGGACTAATAAAATTCCCGGCTGAATTATTAACCAGTGCATCAACCTGCCCGAATCTTTCAATGGCTTTGGCGATAACATTTTCAATTTCATCTGTTTTTCTTACATCGCAGGCAATGGCTAATACCTTTCCACCCGTTTTTTCTTCCAGTTCTTTTACAGTATTTTCAAGCACTTCGAGTCTGCGGCTGCAAATCACAACGTTGGCTCCTAACTTTAAAAAGTAAGTCGCCATCGATTTTCCCAATCCGGTTCCTCCGCCGGTGATGATTACCGTTTTATTGTCCAGTGCTCCATCGCGAAGCATTCCTTCTTTGTAGCTCATTTTTTTAGTTGAAAGTTGAGAATTGAAAATGGCACCGGGCGGTTGAGCGGGGTTTTATTTTTTGTTAATTTCTTTAATTTCGGAAATCGGACAGACGTTTTTCTGATTTTGATTTAAAAGATTCGTTTAAATCTTCTGAGAGTAACATTGCTGCATTCCAGGTTGCCATATATTGCAGGCCATCTGCAACGGAATGATCTCTGCTGTGATTAAGGATATGTTTTGTTCCTCTGATTGAAACAGGAGATTTGGATGCGATACTTGCTGCGATTTCCGTTACGCTGTTGAATAAATTGTCAACCGTTTCATAACATTTATTGATCAGTCCGATTCTTTCGGCCTCCGCGCCGAAAACTTCTCGTCCGGTAAAAGCCATTTCTCTTGCAAAACCATCAGGAATTAATTTGGGTAATCTTTGTAATGTTCCCAAATCAGCAACCATGCCCATATCAATTTCTTTCACAGTGAAAAATGCATCCTGAGTAGCATAACGCATATCACAAGCGCAGATAATATCCACACCTGCACCGATACAGCCACCTTTTATTGCCGCAATAACGGGTTTGCTGCATTGCTCGATAGCGGTTACGGAAGCCTGTAATTCCAGGATTTTTTTACGTAGCTTTTCTCGTTTTCTGGTGTCACAGGTTTCTTCAGACCGTGTTACTTCTGCCAACATTGAAATATCAATTCCTGAACAAAAATGTTTTCCCGCACCGCTGAGTACGATTACTCTTACTTCTGCATTTTCATCCAGTTCTTCAAAAATAGATTTAAGTTCTTTCCAGGCAACAGCATTAAGCGCGTTTGCTTTTTCCGGCCGGTTTAGTTTGACAAGCGCAATGTTGTTTTCAATCGTAAAAGATATCGTTTCGTAAGCCATTTTTTAGTTATTGAAGAAGAATAAAGCCGCTGGAAATTTTTTATAAAAATAAATTTGTTATGCATGCATACTATAACAAAGGTATTGTTTCATGCCAATAATTTAAGTTATTTAAAGAAATAATTTTGTTAAAAAGAGAAAGCTGGAGAGTTACTTTATCACACCGGCAATTGTGTAAAATAGAAGTTTCTGATCGAATTTATTTAGGAATCCGAAGGAAGAATTTTTTATGAAAAATAAAGTCAGGCGACTTATTGCTGAGCCAAAAGATATAACGCGGCCATTCTTACGGCAACACCATTTTCAACCTGATTCAGGATAATAGAATGCTCCGAATCTGCTGCATCAGATGAAAGCTCAACGCCGCGGTTAATAGGGCCTGGGTGCATCAAAACAATCTTTTTGTCAAGCTCATCGAGCATTGCTTTGTTGATTCCAAAGTAAAGGGAATATTCTCTTAAAGACGGGAAATACTTAATTTGTTGCCTTTCAAGCTGAATTCGAAGCACATTGGCAACATCACACCATTGTAATGCTTCTTTTACATTATGACCGATTTTTACACCCAAATCAGCCAGGAATTTTGGGATTAGCGTTGACGGTCCGCAAACCATTACTTCTGCACCTAACTTTTGAAGACAGAAAATATTCGATAGCGCAACTCTGGAATGCAAAATATCACCAATAATCGCGATTTTCTTTCCTGCAAGATCTCCCAATTGCTCGCGCATCGAAAAAGCGTCCAGTAGAGCTTGCGTTGGATGTTCATGTGTTCCGTCTCCGGCGTTGATCACATTAGCAGGAATCCGGCTCGCTAAATAATGCGGGGCGCCCGGGCTGCTGTGGCGCATTACAATCATATCCACTTTCATTGCCAGGATATTATTAACGGTATCCAGCAAAGTTTCTCCTTTTTTAACAGAACTTCCGGAAGCCGAAAAATTGACAACATCTGCTGAAAGTCTTTTCTCTGCAAGTTCAAAAGAAAGTCTTGTCCGCGTCGAATTTTCAAAGAAAACGTTGGCAATTGTGATATCCCGAAGTGAGGGTACTTTCTTGATCGGACGGTTAATTACTTCCTTAAATTGAGTAGCAGTATCCAGGATTGTTTGAATGTCATTCTCGTTCAGGTTTTTAATGCCAAGTAAGTGCCGAACTGAAAGTTTTGTCATTGCGTCTGTTTGGGAAAGTTTTGCAAAGATAATAAGGAAGTGCGCAATGAGAAATTCAGGAACAGGAAAACTTCAAATTCTATGGATAGCGGCTTACGTTTACATCTGGTTATCAGAAAGGATCAGAAGAATTGGAGCATTAATTTTTTTTGATTATTTTGAAAATGACTTGTTTGCCGGATCGGATTTATTCTTGTTATAGCCGAAATTTTACCTGGATATTTGGATAGTCAGATAGTAAAATCTTAATCTTCTGGCTAAATTGTCTAATTATGCAAACAAATTGAAATACCCCGCACAACACCAATATGAATAAAAAGGAATTGATTGAATATATGAAAGGGCTTTTGGATGAACGTATGCAGGTTGCCTGGGCAGCGATGGAAGCAGCTCAGGATTCTGCAAATGATCAAAGCAAAAGCTCGGCAGGAGATAAATATGAAACGGCACGTTCCATGGGCCAGCTAGACCGGAATATGCACGCCAGACAATATGAACAAGTTCGTCAGGAACGTGTTATTTTGGAAAGAATTGGTGAAACTGAATCTTTGTCACGCGGTGCAGTAGGAGCACTTATGGAAACCACGGCAGGATGGTTTTTTATATCCGTTAGTCTGGGTGCAGTAAAATTTGATAATCAAACGGTGCTTGCGGTTTCCTCTTCCTCACCGGTTGGACTTTCGTTTTTAGGAAAAGAAGCAGGCGGACAATTTCAGTTTTTGAATAAGCCGCATAAGATTATTGCGATAAATTGATAAGGCTTTCGGCCGTCGGCTGTCAGTTTATGGACATAAATTAGTTATAGTCTATTACTGAAAGCCGATCGCCGAAAGCCATCGCTTTATGCCATATTGTGATAGACGCGTTGAACGTCGTCGTCGTCTTCGATTTTTTCGATCAGTTTTTCAACTTCTGCGATTTCTTCTTCGCTTAATGATTTTGTGTCACTTGGAATACGTTCAAAATCTGCTTCTACAATTTCAAAACCGTTTTCTTCCAAATAATGCTGAAGCATACCAAAAGAAGAAAATTCTCCGTAAATATTGATCTGGTTTGTTTCTTCGTCAAGGAAAACCTCTTCTCCGCCCACATCAATTAATTCGAATTCCAATTCTTCCATATCACGCTTGCCGTCATTTTTAACCTTGAAAATACATTTCCGGTCAAAAATAAAATCAAGCATACCCATGGTACCAAGGCTTCCGCCAAGTTTGTTGAAATAGCTGCGAACGTTTGCTACCGTGCGAACAGGATTGTCGGTCGTACTTTCCACCAGAATCGCAACACCATGAGGCCCGTAACCTTCATAAACCATTTCTTTGTAATCTTCCTGATCTTTGGATGTTGCCCGTTTAATCGCACGTTCAACCGTTTCTTTGGGCATGTTGGCAGCTCTTGCATTTTGAAGCAAAACTCTGAGACGTGCGTTGGTGGCTGGATCAGCTGTTCCGCCTTTTACAGCAAGAACAATGTCTTTTCCAATTCGGGTAAATGTTTTTGCCATTTTATCCCAACGCTTAAACATCCGCGCTTTTCTATATTCATAGGCTCTTCCCATGCGTATTGTACTTAAGTTTTAATAGATTTAAACTGATATGAAATTTTACTACTTCAAAATGCTAAGTTCGGATCAGATTATTACTATTCAAAAGTGCAGATAATTTCCGCTTTTTTATTGTAATAATCTGACAGATAGGTATTTGAAGTAATATTTAAGTTTTATTCAGAATCTGACAGATCCCGAATAATTTGCAAAAATACAAAAGACTGTGAAACTCAGGCAAAAATAAGAACCTTTCAATCTCTTTTTACTTAAAAATGAATCTAAAATTACAATGGGATACCAAATCCTTTGATGCGCTTTCGAATCAGGAATTATATGAACTGCTGCGTTTAAGAAATGAAGTTTTCATCGTCGAACAAAATTGCATCTTTCCGGATCTTGACGGTAAAGATCAAAAATGCTATCATTTGCGGGGAATGGAAAATGGGAATTTGATGGCTTATTCCAGAATTGTTCCTCCCGGAATCTCGTATGAATATCCCTCCATCGGACGTATTTTGGTTTCACCGCTTGGCCGGGGAAAAATGTTCGGGATTGAATTGATGGAACAATCAATAACCAAGCTGGAAGAAATTTACGGAGAGGCCATTATCAGGATCGGGGCCCAGCTTTATCTTAAAAGATTTTACGAGTCTTTTGGCTTTGTTCAGTCCGGTGAAATTTATGATGAAGACGGTATTGATCATATTGAAATGACCAGAAAGAATACTTTTGTGGAATAATGGGTAACCGGATTCGGCATTATGTAGAATTATTCGTCATTTTGGCATATGGCCTTTCACTGGATTGTATGAATTTTTAATCTGGTAAAGGTTGAAGATATATTCTAAATCCCTCTTACGGCCGGGAAATGGGCCAAAAGCAATGAATACTTGAATCTTTTGCAGTCAGCGTCCATCATTGCATACATCTGGCATGAATATTTATAATATAGAAGTCAGTCAAGCAAACTGCAACTAGTATCTGACGCCTGTCAGTTTTACTTTGTAGTTTTGACGAACACTGATAGAGGAGGGTTTACGTGGAATGGCCTACTGTTATGCGGTAGGCCATTTTTTTGTTTTATCGGTTGGTTTGGTTATATAAATGGTGTTCTTTTGTATACGCTTACGCAAACCAAGAAAACCAGTACATGACCAAAGTTACCGAATTCATACACCAGGCTCAGGGCAAGACACTCTTTTCTATTGAGATTATCCCACCTTTAAAAGGACAAAATATAACTGAATTGCTGGATTCCATAGAACCTTTAATGGAATTTAAGCCACCTTTCGTTGATGTCACTTACCATAGAGAAGAATTAATTGATGTAAAAGGCCAAAACGGCCTGATTGAGAGAATACCTATTCGCAAGCGTCCGGGAACTGTGGGGATCTGCGCAAGACTGATGGAACGATTTAAAGTTGATGCTGTTCCTCATGTCATTTGCGGAGGTTTTACCAAAGACGAAACAGAAGATGTATTGTTTGATCTTCACTATTTAGGAATTGATAATGTTCTGGTATTACGAGGCGATCCTGAAAAATCTGCGGGCGTTTTTAAAGCGAAACTTGGTGGACATACTTATGCCTCTGAACTGGTAGTGCAGGTTGATAAGATGAATAAAGGCGTATTACTTCATGCTGAAACCGAAGCTGCCCACACAAATTTCTGTATTGGAATAGCCGGATATCCTGAAAAACATTTTGATGCAGAAAGTCTTGATACGGATTTTGAGCATTTGAAAAGGAAGATTGACCTGGGCGCAAATTATATTGTAACCCAAATGTTTTTCGATAACCAAAAATATTTCCGTTTTGTTGACCGCTGCCGTGCTGAGGGAATTACGGTTCCTATCATTCCGGGACTAAAACCATTGGCAACCAAAAGACAACTTACCGTACTAGCCGATATTTTCCACCTTGAATTTCCTCAGGAACTCGTCAAAGAGGCGGAAAAATGTGCTACAGATAAAGAAGTCCGCCAGCTTGGTGTTGAATGGGGCGTTCAGCAATGTAAAGAACTGATTGAATACGGTGTTCCGGTTTTACATTTTTACACCATGGGAAAATCAGATAATGTCGCCAGAATCGCAAGTCAGGTTTTTTAACTGAATATTATTCAAGGCAGACTGCAGTGCCGTTGCAGCTAACCATGAGCATTGACCCATTTCCGAGCGTTTCAAAGTCAAGATCTACGGCGATAATAGCATGGGCACCAAGGCGCTGTGCCTGGTCCATCATTTCACGAAGCGCAATGCTTTTTGCTTCGCGAAGACTTTGTTCATATGCCGCGGAACGTCCGCCGACTACGTCGCGTATGGAAGCGAGTACATCTTTGATAATGTTGGCTCCAATGATAGCCTCACCATTTACGAGGCCAATATATTTTATGATTTTTTTACCTTCAATGTTTGGAGTGGTAGTAACAAGCATGTAGATATTAGTTAGTTAAAGGTTTGAAGTTATTCAGATAACGGGCACAATTTACAGTTTTTTGACGTAGTCATATAATAATTACTATTTCAACGGTTTGCAGAGCTTTTATGCAGCTTTCAGACGATTTAAACGGATATATTTAATTAAAGCAATTTTCATGAGTAACGTTATAGATTCCATCAACGAGGTCATTCGTAGCCGTCGCAGCATATTTCCACCAAGTTATATTGAAAAGGAAATTCCAAAAGAATTAATAGAAACCATTCTGGAAAACGCAAATTTTGCTCCAACCCATAAACTAACCGAACCATGGAGATTCCGGGTTTTTACAGGTTCAGGATTAGATAAGTTGGCGGATTACATGGGAGAAGCGTACAAGGCAAACACAACTCCGGAAACATTTTCAGAGGCGAAATATGAGGGAACTCGTTCTAAATCTTTAAAATCCGCCGCGGTGATTGCAATTATCATGGAAACCCATGCCGAAAAAATACCGGAATGGGAAGAAGTGGCGGCCGTTGCCTGCGCAGTCCAAAATATGTGGCTTACATCAACAGCCAATAATATCGGAGCCTATTGGAGCAGTCCGTCCGTTAATGACGCTTTGAAAGCCTTTTTGGAATTGAAAGAAAATCAGAAATGTGTTGGATTCTTTTACATGGGTTATCACAATCTGGGTGAAATTCCGGCGCGTCGTACACCAATCGCAGATAAAGTTACCTGGATTGGTTAACGGGCTATCGGCTATCGGCGATCGGCCGTCAGTTTTTTGAAACAATTACGATTTTGGATCATCGAAAGTCTGACAGCCGAAGTTAAATTTTCATCATCATTTCTTCTTTACAACTCTCCCAATGACTGTTCTTCGTGCCGATTCTGTTTCAAAAAAATTCGATTCTAAAACGGTTTTATCTGATGTTTCCCTGGAATTAAATCCAGGTGAATGGTTAGGGATTTTGGGAGAAAGCGGATCGGGGAAAAGTACATTTTTAAGAATATTGGGCAGATTCATGGATGCTGATTCGGGAGATGTATTCTTCAAGGAAGCGCTATTAACTTCTGTAAAAGGAGAACTAATTCCTGGCCATGATTCTATAAAATTGATTCATCAGGAATTTGAGCTTTTTCCAAACCAAACAGTAGAAGAAAACATTTCTTATTCGCTTCGTTTTTATGAGCCGGAATATCGTAAGCAGAAAGTTGAGGAATTGTTAAAGATCACTGGTTTGTCGAATGTTCGCAGACAAAAAGCCAAACTTTTATCAGGAGGAGAAAAACAGCGGACGGCCATAGCAAAATCGTTGGCGGAACAGCCGGATGTTTTATTACTGGACGAACCTTTTGCCCATTTAGATAATAGAAACCGACGAATTCTGGCAGAAGCAATTGAGCAAATGCGGCAGGAACAGCAGATGGCCTGTATTTTTGTTACTCATGAAGCTTCAGATGCTTTGGCATGGTCGGACAAAATCGCAGTTTTAAGAGATGGAAAAGTAATTCAATTTGGAACTCCGCAGGAAGTATATAATCAACCAATTGATGGTTATGTTGCAGAATTGACCGGTGATATTAACTGGCTTGGTGAAAATCCTGAGTTGAAAAAATCTTTCATTCGTCCTGAAAAAATAAAGCGGACTAAATTTTTGGAAAAAAGTAAATGGACCGGGATTGTGGAGGCCATTCGTTTTCATGGAAATCATTGGGAAATCCGTTGTACAAACGAAAAGGGATTATTAGTTTTTTATAGGAACAAAAAAGACGTAGAAAATGGTGAAGAAGTTTTTCTGACTTATTCCAATAAAGATGTGAGGACAATTTAACAGAAACTTACAAACTAAACCAGAAAGAAATCTTCAGCGCAAATGGCGTCACGTTAGGATTATTTTTATAAGTAAGCCGATGAATAGCATCAATCCGGCCAAACTTGAAAATATTATCAATACCGTAACCGAGTTCAAGATAAGGTGTATTTCCAAGTTCATTAAAAGTCTGAATTGGATTTCCCTGCGCATCCACGGAAGAGGCCAGCGCGAGGTTTTTCTTGCTTACCTGTCCGTAAAAAACTCTTCCTGTGGCTAACAATCTCCACTTTAATTTTCTGACGGCAGGAATACGATTGAGGATAAAACCTTCATCATTATGTTCCACTCGTAGTGTCAGATATCGATCACTGATAAATTCGAAATATTTCATCAGGTTGAATGCGTTGTCAACATAAAACAAAGATTCATTACCCAAAGGTGTGTATAACAACGTATAAGGAATTGTTGACGGAATATATCCCAGCGTAAGATTGTAATAAGTCCGGCCAAAAACGCCAGCCCGGAAAGTTTGTTTTACGTTAATTGCAAACTTGTGGTAGTTGAAGTCCCCTTGCAGGAAATTCTTCATTCCCATCGTATACCGAAATGTGAAAGCAGGTGAATTTCCAGTTCCCATGCTAATGCGCTCGTTATCATTTTGTAGAAACGTTTCGTTCCCTGCAAGGCGGGTTTCTACATTCAGTTCTGTAATTTGATAAGTACTTTTCAAGGGTGAATCTGCTCCCATTTGTGGCTGCGAACGATAAGCAAAGTCAAATAAAGGGTCAAAATTTCTGTGGCGAAGCTGAACGTTAGCGGTGAAGCCCTTTACAATTTCTCTTCTAAAATACATCGAAACATCTTCCTGCCAGTAAGCTCTCCTGAAAGTTCCGAATCTTGAAAATGCACCAAAAAGAGTATTTGTACCAATTGTTTCAGCAGAAACTCCTAATCTTTCCAGATCTTTTGAATAGGAAATTCCGGCCATTGTCCATGGTTTTCGGGAGAAAATATAGTCAATACCGCCGCCATATTTAAATTTCTGATCTTTGAAACCGTAGGCACCGTAACCACTTACAATCCATTTCCGGCTAAATCCCGGGTCAGTTTTAAATCCCATTCTCAGGCGATTTCCTTCAATATTGTTGTTGGCATACAAAAATAAATACGGACCAATATCAATGTTCCACTTGTCAATCTTTTTATATCCGTTGACAAAAATGTTTAATATCTCGGAGTATGTTTTTACAACCGGCAATACTTTTAAGGAATCAACAAGCTGAAAACTTAACAGCTCTGATTTGGAAAGCGATTCAGGCCGGCTCTTCGCCCAGAAAGTAGAGTCATGAACCATGTAATCTTCTTTCAGCTCTATGGCAGTATCGAAGAATTTCGGTCCTTTTGGAATATTCAGTTTATAATTTGAATTGGAAGAATAAAACTTTAATAATAATCCCGCCGTTTGCTTGGTTGGTTCGTCAACATCTATTAATACCCTGGTCTTCGTTAGAACCCAGGTTTTATCATCTTCAAAAAGATCGTAAGACGTCTGGATTTTTATTCTTTCAATGAAATTCAAATTGGCTTTTTTTCCAACATTTGCATCCATTTGGGTTAATGCAAAGGTTTTTCCATCGATCCAGAATGATCCGCTAAAAGCCAGATCCTGTTCCTGACGCGGTTCAAAATCAATCTGGTAATCATAATTCGTGCCGTTTGAAATACTGTCGGCCAGGTAATAATCGTAATATAATTTCCAGCTGTCCGAAATTGGAGAAATGAAATCTTTTTCAAGTACATTAAGCCAGTTATTATAAAAATTATATTGCTGAAAGGAAGAACCAACGATTTGGGAAACAAAACTTCCATCCGTCAAACCTACACCGGAAACTTTGGTTTTATTAATGATTTCCTTTTTCTTCTTGGGATCTCTTCTGAAATAAACGTTGGAAACGGATTCAGAAATGAAGATTGGAATAACCGTTTGTCCGTCATCACCTTTCACTTCGTCATATTTATCGACGATATGCGTCATCTTTTTTACTGCCCGGCGGTTTCTGAATTTCTCTGAAAGATTATCTATATCAATCTGGATTTTGTTATAACTTTCATATTCATAAGCATCCTGGTTCTCGGAATTATTGTTTTTCCGGTTCGCAACAATCTTGCGCATGATCGCCCAGGCGGGATTTTCTCCGGCATATATCTTAACTTCCCTAAGCTGCAAAGCGCCGGGTGTGAGTTGAATATCAATGGTTTGTGCGGCTGCGTCAGGAGTTATAGCTTTACTTTTTGTCGTGTAACCGATATAAGTGACCAGAATAGAATCGGCGGGAGGGGTGAAGGTCAGCGTATAAAATCCGTCGAAATTGGTTGTTGTTCCTGCTGGAGTATTTTTTACGCCAATATTAGCAAAGGGAACAGGATCTCCTGAAGTAGCATCCGTAACTCTTCCTTTTATAGTGTGCGTGGTTTGTGCGAAGGATCGGACAGATAATAGTATAATTACAAAAAAGATGATTGGTCTAATTATTTTCATATCTTATATCTCTGGTGAGTAAAATCTTTCGCTTCGTTCAGGGTCCTTTTTTCTTTTTTATCTCAACATTAGACGTAACATCTGCTTTTGGTCTCAAAAAATGTACATCCAAAACTGCTTTTGGCCTTGCCAGATATTCGCGGATCAGCGTACGAATCGAATAACCGTCCGGAACATCCTGTGCAGCAAATGAAATTGCATTAATTCCTTCATTATGGGCAATATATAATGCCCTGGCGTTGTGGAAGTTTTGTGAAATAACCGTAAAATTATCCTGGTTAAAAACTTCCTTACAGCGAACTACCGAATCAAAAGTCCGGAATCCGGCATAATCTAATGTCATAACATTTTCCGGAATTCCCAAATTGAGCAGGGCTCTTTGCATGTCGAGCGGCTCATTGTAATACTGCGAGTCGTTGTTTCCGCTCAAAATAATATACTTGATTTTACCTTCCTTGAAAAGTCGTGCCGTAGCCTCCATGCGGTATTTGAAAAACAGATTTTCTTTTCCGCTTTCCGTATTCCGGCTAGTCCCCAAAACCAGTGCGACGTCGTTAGAAGGAAGATCATTAATTGAAAAATAGTTATACTGCTTGGTACAATATACCACCCAGAAATTGCACAGCAGGATAAAGACCAGGCTGGCAAAGAGTAGAGCAATAACTATTTTTATCAATTTTTTCACGGGCATCCTTAAAGTTAACCTCTAAGTTGATGTATATATTATGAGGGTATTGCAAGTCTTCCACAGTTTGTCGTTTTATTTTCTATACGCTTGCAACATGGTATTTTGTTGCTAACCGTCGAAAAACGTTTGAATAACATGTGTTTTTTTGACACACATGTTATTCAAACAGACCGAGTTGTGATTTTGGATCAGTGCCTTTTTTTGATTCCTTTTTTTGTTTGGAATCATCCTGAACGTCCTCATCCTTCGTATTTTCTGGCTCAGTTTCTTCCTGATTTATTTCGGATTCACTGCTTTCAGATTCCTGTATTTCGTTATTTTCTGTTGTTTCGCTATCGCCTTTTTCCGTTTCGTGATGAAGATCCGGAATGTCGATAACCAGCTCATCTTCCACTAAAACGGCCAGAGATTCCAACCAGCGGATTTCTTTGTATTTATCAATGGCTAACTTGTAACCCATTGCTTTCCATCCTCTTACATCAACAAGATCTTCCACAACAAATTCTTCATGCAGCTGATCGCGTTTTTCATTTTTGGCATGAACTACCTCAAAACGCGGACGTTTGTCGGCAGAGGCAAGAATTAATTTGCTGTTTTTCGCATCACTGATAAACAGGAATTTCTTGTCAAGCGAAGAAGTTTCTATCGTGAAACGTTTGATGAAATAATGTTTTTGTCCACCGTCATAATACAAAGCTGTAACCGGAAGTTTCGGATCAAACTTTTTGACCAGTAAAACTTCATTGGAAACATAATGATTGGTCAGGTCGAAATTGGTAAGCTCGTAAGAACCTTCTTTGTAAATAACCAGAATACTGTCCGTTGATCCGAAATTGCCAAGATATTCCCCGCGTTCATCGCGATTCAGACGGCCGATGATTGGATCAAACCACATATCGACTCCTCCCAAAGTAGACCGGCCAGCTTGTTTCATTACAATTTTACGGACAGGATATTTTGTCAGGATATTTCCCATCGCGCTCCGGTTTTTGATCAGCAGATCAGCAAAGTTGAAATCGAATTGTTTCACTTTTGCTTTGCTCTGCGCTGTAAGGCTTACGGTAATGATCTCAGCTTCACCATTTTCATTGGAAGTGAAATAGGTGATTTTTGATTTAGGCGTACCCTGTGTCAGGTCGTATTCCCGGTCGCGTGTAACAGCCGTAACCTGGAATCTTTTGATGTAAGAAACACCGGTTTTCCCATCAAGATATGTTACATTATAAACTTTCCGTTCGTCATTTTTGAGGAAAACGGCGCAATAGATAATGTCTTTTCCTACAAATACTTTATCCTGAACTTTGGTGACCAAACATTTTCCGTCACTTCTGAAAATGATAACATCATCAATATCAGAGCAATCCATGACGTATTCATCTTTTTTCAGCCCGTAACCGATAAAACCTTCTATGCGGTTGACATAAAGTTTTTGGTTATTGGCAGCAACAACGTTGGCCGAGATCTGGTTGAACGCTCTGATTTCCGTTCTTCTTTCTCTGCCTTTTCCGTATTTTTTTAAAAGATCTTTGAAATAATCGATTGCGAAACGAGTAATGTTGGCCAGGTTATCTTCCGTTTCCGCAAGTTCATCCTGCCATTTTCGCATCAGTTCATCCGCTTTATATCCGTCATATTTTGAAATACGTTTGATACGGATTTCAGTAAGCTCAACGATATCTTCGTCGGTAATTTCCCTGTAAAACTGTGGTTTAAAAGGTTCAAGGCCCTTATCTATGGTCCGGATTACATCTTCAAAAGTTTCACATTCTTCAATGTCCCGGTAAATACGGTTTTCAATAAATATTTTTTCCAGCGAACCGTACAGGATCTTTTCTAGTAATGCTAGTCTCCGGATTTCCAGTTCACGCTTTAAAAGATGAACCGTCTGCTGCGTATTGTACCGCAAAATATCAGTAACGCCAACAAAGTGAGGTTTATTCTCAATAATGACACAGGCATTCGGAGAAATGGAAACTTCACATTCGGTGAATGCGTAAAGTGCATCGATGGTAATATCCGGAGAAACGCCTGGCGCCAGATGCACCTGGATTTCCACATCAGCGGCGGTATTATCAACAACTTTTTTAATCTTGATTTTTCCGCCGTCATTAGCCTTGATAATGGAATCGATCAAAGAAGAAGTCGTAGTGCCAAACGGAATATCCCGGATAACAAGCATTTTCTTGTCTTCCTCTTCAATTTTGGCTCTTACACGTACCTTTCCGCTGCGATGTCCGTCTCCATAATTGGATACGTCAATATGTCCGCCGGTAAGAAAATCAGGATAAATGATAACTTCCTTGCCTTGCAAAATATCTACCGAGGCTTCAATCAGCTCGCAAAAGTTGTGTGGTAATATTTTGGTTGAAAGTCCAACCGCAATTCCTTCAACACCCAGAGATAATAAAAGTGGAAATTTTACAGGAAGGGTAACCGGCTCACGCTTCCGGCCATCGTAGGATAACTGCCATTCGGTAGTATCACTATTGAAAACAATTTCTTTGGAAAATCTTGAAAGTCGAACCTCAATATATCGCGCTGCCGCGGCACGGTCGCCGGTGCGCAAATCGCCCCAGTTTCCCTGTGTGTCGAAAAGCAGTTCTTTTTGCCCAAGGTTAACAATGGCATCATTAATAGAAGCATCACCGTGCGGGTGATACTGCATGGTAGAACCGATCACGTTGGCAACTTTGTTGAAACGGCCATCATCCATTTCATTCAAAGCGTGAAGTATCCTGCGCTGAACCGGCTTTAAACCGTCTTCAATGGCAGGTACTGCACGTTCCAGAATTACATAAGAGGCATAATCAAGAAACCAACTTTCGTAAAGGCCCGAGACGGGTAACTGACTGTGTAATTCGCTATCTTCTACGTTAGGCGTAGCTCCGTTTTCGTCCATAAATTAAGGCGGAAACTAAGGGTTTATATGCTGTAAAAATTTAAGTAAGATCAACCTCTTATCGGATTTCCGCACATGGATAATCGATTTTTTCAGGATTAAAATGTACGAAGAAAGCCGGGAGGCATGGATGAAAATACTCGCTAATATAGGAATAAAAGGGATTATTTCCCAGTTTCAAACTTCCAAATCTACGGTACCAATGACCGACAGAAGCTCACTGATCATCATCGCCGTTGCTCCCCATATCTTGTATCCATTCACTTCATAATGCGGTGCAACAATCTGCACACCACGGATCTGAATTTCACTGGTGCCAATTATGGATACGTCGGAGATTTCTTTTAATTTTATCTGGAAAATGTCCTCAACTTCCCTTGGATCCGGATAGAAATCAGGACGATACGGAATGGTGGCAACAACAGGCAAAACATAAAAATTGCTGGCAGGAATGAAAAGTTCAGTTAATATCCCCAGGACTTTTACATCATTGAGGCGTAAACCTATCTCTTCCTGGGCCTCTCTCAACGCAGTCCGGATAAGATTTTCATCTGTTTTTTCATAACGGCCTCCCGGAAAAGCTACCTGGCCGGAATGTACGCCATCGTAAGCGGGACGTAAAATCAGCGGGAAATAAATTTCATTGCCATAGGGATAAAACAAAATCAATACGGCACTTTTTCTGGTTCTTTCGTTAGGTTTAACAGTAAATCTCAGTTTGGAAGACGACTGCATAACCTGATGGGCAGATTCACCGGGAAGCGGATCTTTTAATTTTTGAAATAATTCATTCGTGAAAACCGAGAAAGATCCCTGAGCCATAGAGGCGTTTATAATTAATTTTAATTGGTGTCGGTATTTTGTTGCAGCAACTCAACGCTTCACGCATTTTAATAACGTTCCACGAAAGATTCTGGTGTTTGAACAATGATACTAAATATTTTTATGTAAGACAAATGAGTGCTTTATACCGAAGCGTATAGCCCGACAAGTTGTTCTGCACATCTTTGTCCGTCCATCGCAGCAGACATAATTCCGCCTGCATAACCGGCACCTTCACCACAAGGGAAAAGTCCTTTCACGACCGGATGTTCACAGGTTTCACGTTCTCTCGGAATTCTGACCGGTGAAGATGTGCGGCTTTCCACGCCAATTAATTGTGCTTCGCCGGATAGATATCCTTTCATTTTTCTGCCAAAATCTGAGAAGGCATCTCTTAGCGGGAAAGCAATATTAGGAGGTAAGACTTCATATAAATCAACCGGCGTAATTCCTGGCTGATAAGAAGTTTCGCGAAGTTCTCCGGATATTTTTTTGTTGATAAAATCATTAACAAGTTGTGCTGGGGCCGTTTGTGTTTCTCCTGCCAATTTGCAGGCAGCTTGTTCAACTTCTTTTTGATATTGCAAACCAGCCAAAGCACCAAATTCTTTATAAGGCAATAAATCTACATCTTCCACGGAAACAACAATTCCTGAATTGGCATAAGCAGAATCACGACGTGAGGGAGACATGCCATTCACGACCACTTCTCCGGATGCAGTTGCCGCAGGAACAATAAATCCGCCGGGACACATGCAAAATGAAAAAACGCCCCGCTGAACGCCTTGGTAACGTGTTTGGGTAACAAGACTATATGAAGCAGCCGGAAGATAAGGTCCACGGTCGGTCTGGCAGTGGTATTGAATCTGGTCAATTACACTTTGCGGATGTTCAATCCGAACGCCCATCGCAAAAGATTTACTTTCAATCAGGATATTCCTTTGGTCCAGTAATTCATAGATATCCCTGGCGGAATGTCCGGTGGCAAGAATCACACCAATTCCGGTATGCTCAGTTTTATCATCCGTAATAACGCCTTTCAGCGTATTTCCTTCTAAAATGAAGTCAGTAACTTTTGTGTCAAAATGAATTTCTCCACCGGCTTCCAGAATACTTTTCCGCATTTCGGAAACAACCATCGGAAGTTTGTTCGTACCAATATGCGGATGCGTATCGATCAGGATTTGTTCATTGGCGCCATGTCCAACGAATATTTCCAGAACTCTCCGAATATCACCGCGTTTGTTGGAACGTGTATATAATTTTCCGTCTGAATAAGTTCCTGCACCGCCTTCTCCAAAACAATAATTGGATTCCGGATTTACAACATGATCTTTATTGATAGCAGCCAGATCCCGCCGTCTTGTACGCACATCTTTTCCACGTTCAAAAAGAATTGGTTTGATACCAAGTTCAATCAAACGCAAAGCCGCAAACATACCAGCCGGGCCGCAACCCACGATTAATGCTTTTGGCCGATTGCTGACATCAGGATAATCCAGAGGCGTTTCAATCAGCGAAGGCGGCTGTTCATTGACATATACTTCTGCCTGTACATTGACCTTTACCTGTCGGCTTCGGGCATCGATGGACTGGCGTGTTTTCCTGATAAAAGGCTGATCAGTAACCCGCAGATTAAGTTTTTTATTAATATACTGACGAAAAGCGTCATCATCCAGAGCGATTTCTGGTAAGAGTGTAAGCGAAAGATTGTGCTGCATTTTATAGAAAGGGATTTATCCTTTAATAATGCAAATATAAGAATTTTAATATTTAAACCCGGCCAAAAATCAAGGAGGCTTTTGACCGGGTTCAGAACTATTTGACTTTTGACATTTCAGCGGCGTAATTACTAATATTGATCAACGGTATCTGAGCCCGATAACTGCTGTTCAAAACCTTGATCACTTCATTTGCCAACACAGCCTGACCAATAGCAGAAGGGTAAAGACCATCGGCGGAAAAGAAATTTCCATTAGGGTAGGATGGGTCAATTTTAAAACCGTCTTCCGAAACATAATTTCCTGCAACCACTTTTTTGTAGACAGCATAAAAATCGACAAGTGGCTGATTGTATTGTTTTGACCACATGAGCAATAGCTCGTTATATTTTTCGGGTTTCGAAATTTCATCTTTTCTGATCACATCTTCATCGGTAAGATAGGAATACTTGAAATTGCCGTTATAAAGATTGACCACATTCGTCGTTGGAAGAAATATAATATCGGATGTAGCTGCTGCGGGTGTTGAGACATCGCTGACCTGGATACCAATTGGCTTGCCCGTTTTCCTGATCAGATTTTCATAAGTATACCATTTGAAATATGGAAAATCAAGCACTTCCGGCACCGTGGCTAATATTGATTTTGTGCCTTTTTCTTTCAGATAATTGAGAATTTGCCGTTCCCAGGCAAATTCACTTCCACCGAATAATCCACTTCCGCCTCCACGCAAATTATTTAATATATAAGCATCAATTCCAGTTTCGAATAAAGCAATTTCAGGAGTAATGGTTTTGGCATATTCCCATGCGGAATTGTATCCGGCTCCCACGTATCTGCTAAAAAGTGAGGCATTTACATAACCGTTTACCCACAAATAATTGGTATTTGAAAGATAAGCGGGCTGCGGGTTATTGATGTAGAAATTATTTTTATATGCCAGTTCTTGCGCCGGGTTTGCAGCGAATATATTGCGTCCGCCAAAAGGTGCGGAAAAATTGTCCGTGATCTTTCCCGAATAAGGTTTCATAAGTGCGGAGCCTTTTTCCGTATAAACCAGATTGTTAGTGACTTCATCAAAAACAGGAATTGCGGCTGAATTTTTTTTGATAAGATATCCAGTGCCATTGCCGTTTTCCTTTTCAAAAAGTGCCTGGTCAAAACCGGCAAGTCCCATTTGGCGGGCAACCAAATTCGGATAGGATGTCAGTTGTCCCTGACGATACAAACCTCCATCCCGATAACCAGCTTCAACACCTTCACCAATAGAAATCATTAAAGGTTCGTTAGTAGAATTTACTTTCAGATCACCAAGATTGACTGAGCCGGTGGCAGGTGCCCAGCTGAACGAAGGATCTGCTTTTACAGGAACTGATATTTCTCCTGATTTTAATGGGTTGTTGATATCTGTTGGTACCGTTGGCGTGTTATCGTCATCATTATCTTTACAGCTCAATGTGCTAAATAACAGCGAAGTAGCGAAAAGTAGGATAGAGAATTTTTTCATGGATTTGGCAGGAATACGTGAGTAGTATTATTAGTATATTAAAAGTGACTAAAAAAATTATTATTAGCAATAATAAGTTGAAATATTTTGTAAATCAGATACTTATAAGTCTGTTTTACTTTAAGAAATAATTTGGTAGGAAAGAAGATTTCATACCCCGTATGCCTGATACTATAATTTTGAGCGATATTGTATCAAAAACATAACTCCTGAACCTTGATGATAAATCTTTCCAAACAAAAATGGACCATTCTGTTTTTCCTGATTTGTGTTCCGTTTTTTTTAAGAGCACAAACCGCCAAAATCCTGACGAATCATGTCGGTTATGAAGATTCAAAATCTAAGAAAGCTATACTCATCAGCGAAAAAAAACTGGATTTTTCTGCCTTTCAACTTATTGATGCAGAAACTGGGAAAGTTGCGTTTTCAGGAAAACCTGTATTCAGCGGTCCTGTTAGTAAATGGAAAAACTGGCTTTTCTGGACGATTGATTTTAGTTCGTTTTCCAAAAAAGGAAATTATCTGATCAAAGCGGTTAGCTTGGGTAATACGATTGCTTCTTATCCTTTCATCATTGATAAAAACGTTCTGGAACAATCCACACTTTCTAATGTTGTCTATTATTTTAAAGGTCAGCGGAGTTCAGGACTAATGGACAAAGCCGATCGGACTTTGATACTGTCAGGTCATCCAAAAGATACAATCGATGCCCACGGTGGCTGGTATGACGCGTCGGGCGATTATGGAAAACATTTATCACACCTTACTTTTTCTTCCTATTTCAATCCACAACAAATATCGCTGACGGCCTGGACTTTGTTTAAAACCTATGAACTTTCAGCCAAAAGAAAGGGAAATGATTTTCGTCAATATAAAAGAAGATTATTGGATGAAGCCATGTATGGCGCAGATTATCTGGTGCGGATGCAGGCCAAAGACGGATCTTTTTATCGTTCTGTTTCCGCTCCCGGCGCTGGTAAATTTGCGAAAGACCGGGTAATTCGCGCAGAAGATCAAAGTTATCGTATCAAAAAAACAGAAGGACAGGCATTTAGTGATAGCGACAAATCGAATGATTTAAAAAAATATCAGGTAAGTTACCGTTCTGGCGGAGGTGTGAGTATTGCTGCTTTGGCGATGGCTTCTGTATATGATTCTTCGGGTGATTTTACGAATAAAGATTACCTTCTTGCCGCTGAAAAAGCATTTGGCTTTTTGGAAAAACATAATGTTGAAATGACGAACGATGGTAAGGAAAACATTGTGGACGATTATTGCGCACTAACCGCAGCCACGGAATTATTCAAGGCGACTGGAAAAGAGATTTATGCGAAAGCAGCGGCAAAACGTGCTAATAATCTGATTTCAAGGTTGACTTCATGGAATAAGGAAACAAACTACTGGCGTGCTGATGAAAAAGACCGGCCGTTTTTCCACCCATCCGATGCAGGATTTCCTATTGCCAGTCTGTCCTATTATTATCCTCTGGCAACATCGGCTGATCGGGTGAAAGTTAAAGAAACAATCAGAAAATCGCTGGTGCATGAACTGGAAATTACCCATGATGTAAATAATCCATTTGGTTATAGTCGCCAGCTCGTGCAGGATACGATCGGAAATAAACGCACAACATTTTTCTTCCCGCATGGGAGCGACGCTTCGCCCTGGTGGCAGGGAGAAAATGCGAGGCTGGCTTCCATTGCAGCCGCTGCCAGACTTGCCGCTCCGTTATTTAATGACGACAAAACATTCAGAAATAGTCTTGAAACTTTTGCATTGGATCAGTTAAACTGGATTTTGGGATTAAATCCTTATGACGTAAGTATGCTGCAAGGTTCGGGACATAACAATCCAACCTACGGTTTTTTCGGAACTTTTGAATATACCAATGCGCCTGGCGGAATAGCCAATGGAATCACTTCCGGATTGACTAATCAGGACGATATTGATTTCAATTTGTCATATGCCAAAACGGGTATGGATAATGACTGGCGCTGGGCGGAGCAGTGGCTTCCTCATGCAGCGTGGTATATGCTGGCGATTTCGGTAAATGAATAATTAGCTGTTGGCAATTAGCGGTAAGCTTTTAGCTTTAAAAAACATGGTAAGTATGATTTAAATCTGGCTTTATGTTTAAAAAGCATTTTGTCTGTTCTAAATTGTCAAAAGTATGAAGTCAAACCGTCGTCAGTTTATCAATTCAGCTGCTATGTTAGCGGCTTCTGCTTTGCTTCCCGAAAATGTTTTTTCAAAGGGAAATATAAATTCTTTCCCCATTTCCTGTAATCAATACGACTGGATAACTTTTTACCAAAGAGAAGGAAAAGACTGGTTTTCGGATCTGGATTCGTCTCTGGCAGATTTCGCTTCAACCGGTTTGAAGGCCTATGAACCGGGTTTGAACACGGTCGATGATGTGAAAAAACTTCTTCCGTTACTTCAAAAACATAAATTATTAATGCCTTCAGTTTATGTCAACAGTTCTTTGCATGAACATGACGAAGGGCAAAAATCAATACAGACCGTATTGTCTATTGCTGATGCGCTGAAACCTGCTGATACAAAAATCGTGGTAACAAATCCAAACCCGATTCAATGGGGCGGACAACAAAATAAGTCTGATGCGCAACTTACCGAACAGGCGAAAAACCTTGATTTGTTGGGTGCTGAGTTGAGAAAACGGGGAATGACTTTGGCTTATCATACACATGATGTTGAATTACGCGCTGCCGCGAGGGAATTTCATCATATGCTTTTAGCTACAAATCCACAAAATGTATCGCTTTGTCTTGATGTGCATTGGGTCTATCGCGGCTCGGGCGATTCTCAGATTGCATTGTTTGATATTGTTAAATTGTATGGAACACGAATTGTTGAACTGCATTTGAGACAATCCAAAGGAGGAATCTGGCAGGAAACTTTTGGTGAAGGTGATATTGATTATAAGCTTTTGATAAGCCGACTGAAAGAAATGAATGTTAGACCACATTGGGTTTTAGAGCAGTGTTTGGAAAAAATTTCACCGAAAACAATGAGTGCGGCAGAGGCGCATAAAATTGATTTGAAATATGTTTCTGAAATCATATTTTGATAAAAACTGGATTTCTGTGAAATCTGCAATGCTTTGGTAAGGTTTTTTCAGTTGAAAAAAGAAGTAAGTTTCAAATTCTTCTCCATCTAAATGAATTGCTTATGCTGACCACCGACTTTTTTCAAATAGAAGAATTACTCACGCCGGAACAGCGTTTGATAACACAGGTTGTGAAAGAATTTTCAGATATTGAAATAAAACCTGTCATTGAAGGATATGCGCAGCGTGCAGAATTTCCGCAACAATTTGTAAAAAAATTTGGAGAGCTGGGTGTTTTTGGTCCAACAATTCCAAAGGAATATGGCGGTGGTGGGCTGGATTACGTAAGTTACGGACTGATGTGCCAGGAAATTGAGCGTGGAGATTCTTCTATGCGTTCAACCGTTTCAGTGCAAAGTTCGCTGGTGATGTGGCCGATTTACCAGTTTGGCTCAGAAGAACAAAAACAAAAATATTTACCAGGATTGGCATCGGGAGATATATTAGGATGTTTTGGATTAACAGAACCAGATCATGGTTCTGATCCCGGCGGACTGAAAACGTATATTTCAAAAACACAGGGCGGTTATCTGTTGAATGGCTCTAAAATGTGGATTTCAAATGCCCCGTTTGCTGATATAGCGATTGTCTGGGCCAGAAATGAAGATGGCCGTGTACAAGGTGTGATCGTGGAAAGGGGAATGGAAGGTTTTTCAACACCAACCATTCATGGAAAGTGGTCGTTGCGCGCAAGTGCTACCGGCGAACTGGTTTTTGATAAAGTACTTATTCCCAAAGAAAATATTCTGCCGGATGCGTTAGGTTTGAAAGCGGCTTTGCAATGTCTTGACCATGCTCGTTACGGGGTAGCCTGGGGAGCAATCGGTGTTGCGTTGGATTGTTACGAAACCGCGGTTAGATATTCCGGAGAAAGATTTCAGTTCAATAAACCAATCAGTTCGTTTCAGTTAATCCAGAAAAAGCTGGCGGAAATGCTTACCGAAATTACAAAAGCACAATTGCTTGCCTGGCGCCTGGGGATTCTGATGAATGAAGGAAGAGCTACAACCTCACAAATTTCTATGGCCAAAAGGAACAATGTCGAAATGGCTTTGATGGTTGCCCGAGATGCGCGCCAAATTTTAGGAGCCATGGGAATTACTGATTCTTTCCCGATTATGCGGCACATGATGAATCTGGAATCTGTCACGACGTATGAAGGAACGCATGATATTCACCTGCTGATTTTAGGGGCTGAAATTACGGGAAATCCTGCTTTCAAATAACAATTTCGTTTGTCGGACCCTTTTCAAGGATTTCTTTTTGAAGCTCTTTGCTGGTTTGTCTGGAACCGTCAGGTGACCAGCCAGGAGCTTTAATCAGATATTTTAATTTTGTTGTGAAGTCAATAGGCTGCTCAAAATCTTTTTTGATTTCTTTCCACTCATGAAAAACAGTTTCGGATAATCCGTCTGTTTCCGTATTTTTTGTTAGTCCGTAACGTGGAGGAACGGACGGCATTTCTTCCTGAAAAGTACCAAACATTCTGTCCCAGATGATAAGACACATACCCATATTTTTGTCCAGATATTGAACATTACTTGCGTGATGAACGCGGTGGTGCGAAGGTGTAACAAAAATATATTCCAACCAACCAAGTTTATCAATGTATTCTGTGTGGACAATAATGCCGTAAATCTGCGTCAGCGAGTACATGATCACAATATCTGCCGGATTAAAACCGATTAATACCAAAGGAATAAAATACACAAACCGGTAAAGCGGCTGAAAAACGGATGAACGAAAACCTGTCGTCAGATTGAAATGTTCAGAAGAATGATGCGTAACATGAACTGCCCAGAAAAGGCGGCTGTGGTGATCCACGTAATGTAAAGTATAAAATGTAAGATCTTCAAAAAGGAATAAGGCAAACCAGTAAATGTACGGATTGGTGATTGGCTCGATAATCCGTACATTATAAAACCAGATCAATATACCAACATAAACAGCCCGGAAAAGAAGATCAATGCTGCCATTGATGAGCATTAAAGCTGCGTTGGTAAAAGTATCTTTTAAAGAATACGAAACTCTGTGCGACCGGTACGTGATAAATATTTCCAGACAAATCAGGGAAATATAAAATGGCGTGGAAAGCTTTAAAAGAAGATCCTCAAATGCGTAAGTACCGGGCATAATGTCTGCAAATATTTTACAAAGATAAGACGGAAGGTTAACGGAACATGGCAATCGTTCTTTTTTTAAGAATATTCTAATAAATCCATTTTTAGAGCAAATGAGAAAATTATTGAATAACCGGCTTATTAGAAATTAAATTCTTTTAGACAATAATAAGTTTTTTTTCTGAAATTTCTTGCTCTAATACCTTTATAACAATTATTTAAGGTTAGTAACAAAAACTGATCTCTTAGAAACGGATTCATTACTACTTTTTCGGGGTTAATTAATCAGTCGCCGCAGCGCCTTTCTCAATTCTTCATTTTTGTGTTTTTTCTGTAAAATGACAGGCGCTGCAATACGTTCCTTACAATCAAAAAGAGAACATCTTTCACAAGTTTCATTCACATCTCTGGAAGGGATTGAAGGATCGTCAAGAAACTGTATGGTTTTCCTGGTTTGATCGTCCAGATATACGCCCATGGAAACACTGACATTCAGGTTAGGTGTTGTGGCTGTCGGCTGTGCGAAACTGATGATCAGATAATTGTCCTGAGTGTCTATGTATCTGGATTTCTGTGCTTTACAAATAGTATTGACGTAGGTTTTATTTTTTACCGATTCTGCAAGATCGTTCAAAACCGTCAACGCAATCCATCTTCTGCAATAATGTTCGTCCTTAACGGTATGCGGATTATGCTTGCGTGAAATGTGCATTTCCTTTGTCATTTCAAAAAGATTTTGTCCGGCAAAATTGTTGAACCGGGAAAAGAAAATCTGTTTGATACCAAAATTTGTAGGTAATACATTACTGAGTCGATAACAGAAAGATTCCGGTGTGGTATTAAATTCTTCTACCAGGGCAACCAATTTCTCGGGTTGCCAGGTGGTAAGCGCGAAAAAATCTTTCAGTTTTGGAATTAATAAGCTGCGTTTTACGATTACCGCACTGGCAAAATAGGACGCCTTGAAGTTATTTAACAGCTGTTCAAAAGATTCGGCTTCTACTAGCGCCGTGGTATGCAGCCGGTTTTTCAGTTTTAAATATACATATCCGATTTCACGTCCATAAATAAATGCACGTTGTACAGAGGAAAGATGGACATTGATCAGCAGCCGGTTTCCTTGCGGACGGGTGATCGTCAACGATCTTACGCTGGCGAATTCAGGATTTAATTTTTCATTTATATCCTCAATTTTATAGTTATATTCTGTTTTAAGAACTTCTGCCAGATAGCTCTCGTCCAGTAATTTCTCAGCCGGAATTCCCCTTTCTTCCATAAACCTTTCGGCTTCCAGCTCAATATCTTCAAAACAATTGTCGTGCATTTCCTGATAAGTCCGCAAAGCAGAAAAATAAAATTTCTCAACTGACATGTTATAATTCCTTGCAATTTCAATGAGTGTGCCAACAAAAGCGCTGATTTTGGTTGGAGCGTCGGACAATAATTCCAGTAAACTGGCCGGATCAATTCCAAAAAGTTCAAGAGGAAGTTCGGTAAGAATATTTGAGCTTAATAATTCGGAAATCGGTTCGAGCCTTTTGCTGAGCTTTAAAGAAACAAGTGTATCATAATCGACATCCATCGCGCCGGCCAGGGCAATGATTTTGTCTGATTTAGGATATTTTTTTCCTTTTTCAATTTCATTAATATAAGAAATAGACAACCCCGACTTTTGGGAAAGTTCATTCAGCGACAGCCCTTTGTCAAGGCGAAGCTGTTTTAGTTTTAATCCAAAAACCAGTCGTACGTTGTCGGTATTTAAAGCCACTTTATTAGTTAAGTTGTTTCTGGTATTACTGAAAATATATCAAAAGAAATGAAAATGATATAATTCAAACGGCAAAATTACTTTATCTCAATCAATTCCCTAATGAACAAAATAAATAAAGCATGATATTCAAAATTCTATTATTTTGACAAAAGAAAAAGGGCTATTCTGTTGAATAGCCCTTCTTTTTATTTTCTTTTAACTCTGACTCATATCAGAAAATTGCAAAGCCCAAAGTTGCCTGGAACAAATTGCTTTTTTTGCCGAATTGAGATGCAGTCGTTGCGTTATTGTAATTGATTTTAACAATATCGTTGAAATTTCCTTCATAACGCACATCCAGACTTAAACGTCCGAAGTCAAAGCCTACACCAGCCTGGTAACCAAAAGCAAGTTTGTCATTAAATTCAGCTTTTGAATCCGATTTTGTAGCGTCATTAAAGGAATCATTAAGTTTTCCGTTGCTCGACAATCTGTAAGAAGCCATTGGACCGGCATTGATACGGAAGAATTTGGCAATGCGTACACCGAAAAGTACCGGTACATCCAGATTGGAAAATCTTACATCAACTTTACCGTCATTCACTGAATTGTCAAAGTCGAATTTTGCACCTTTCTGAGAAAGCATTAGCTCTGGCTGAATATAAAAATTACGTCCGAAACGGAAAAATACCCCGCCTGCAAAACCAAGCGTCCGATCAGAATTATCTTTGAAATTAAAGGCACTGGTACCTGATCCTAAAGCCAGGTCATTACCATTAACATTAGATAAATTAGCACCTGCTTTGATACCAAACCGAAAAGCCGGATCATATTGTGCTGAGGCGGAAAAACTGATTCCAATTGCGCAAAGTGCTATTAATAATACCTTTTTCATAATCTGTTCTAATTAATTGATGAACTATAATTGGTTTTTATAATGAAGTATAAAAAAGCTATGCCCTTGCCATAACAACATTTCAGACTTAAAATGTGTGCATTTGTTTCTACAAGGCCTATTGTAAGTTTTGGCCTGGCGCTTTTTCTGAAAATCAGTCATTATACAAGGAAATATCAATTCGGTCACAATTAAAATAGGAACAAAACAAGATGCGGAAGTTGTAAGGCATTAATAGTCATGAAATTTAAGCCCGGTTTCGAAACTTAAAATTGATATGAATTGAGGTAAAAGAAGGACGAATACAATCAAAAACGCTATTTTTGCGGGCTGTAAAGGGCAAAGTTAATTTTAGACTAAATTGTTGAGAAAGAATGAGTGAATATAGTCATCGGGAAATCGAAAAGAAATGGCAGAATTTTTGGGAAGCCAATGAGGTTTATCGTGTACAAAATGCGTCAGATCTTCCCAAGTATTATGTTTTGGATATGTTTCCGTATCCTTCCGGTGCCGGCTTGCACGTAGGTCATCCGCTTGGATATATCGCTTCTGATATTTATTCACGGTACAAACGCCTGAAAGGATTCAACGTTTTGCACCCGATGGGTTTCGATAGTTTCGGCCTTCCGGCTGAGCAATATGCTATCCAGACTGGTCAGCATCCGGCAATTACTACGGAACAAAATATTACCCGATATATTGAACAATTAAAAAATCTGGGTTTTAGCTATGACTGGAGCCGTGAAGTACGTACTTCTGACCCGTCATATTATAAATGGACACAATGGATTTTTACCGAACTTTTTGAAAGCTGGTATAATAATGACGCGCAAAAAGCAGAAAGAATTGAAACGCTTGTTGCCATATTTGAAAAAGACGGTAATCAAAGTGTAAATGCTGCTTGTGATGAAGATATTCCTTCTTTCACGGCTGAAGAATGGAATTCCTGGTCGGAAGAAGAACAATATAAGATTACGCTGAAATACAGAATTACTTATGTAGCGGATGCTACCGTGAACTGGTGTCCTGGTTTAGGTTCTGTTTTATCAAATGATGAAGTAAAAGATGGTGTTTCGGAACGTGGCGGATTTCCGGTAATCCAGAAACTGATGCGTCAGTGGATGATGCGGATTACTGCTTATTCGCAACGACTTTTGGATGGACTTGATCAGGTAGATTGGACGGAATCTTTGAAGGAACAGCAAAGAAACTGGATCGGTCGTTCGGTTGGGGCTTTGGTTAAATTTCCTGTTGCAACTTCCAAAGAAGGCGCTGCGGGTGAAGAAATCATCACGGTTTTCACAACACGTGTTGATACGATTTACGGAGTTTCCTTTATGGTTATCGCGCCGGAACATGAACTTGTGGACGTAATTACCACGCCTGAGCAAAGAGCGGATATTGATGCTTACATCGATTTGACCAAAAAACGTTCGGAACGTGATCGTACCAGTGATGTAAAAACGGTTTCTGGTGCTTTCACAGGTGCTTATGCGATAAATCCTTTTAACGATGAAAAAATCCCTGTTTATATAGCGGATTATGTTTTGGCAGGTTATGGAACAGGTGCGGTTATGGCGGTTCCGTCGGGTGATCAACGTGACTGGAATTTTGCAAAACATTTCGATTTGCCTGTTATCCCAATTCTTGATTCTCAAAAGGATATGGAAGTTCAGTCTGATAATACCAAGGAAGGGAAATATATCAATTCCGGTATGATCGACGGGCTTACTTTCCATGAGGCCAATAAAGTTTTGGTGCAGTGGCTGGAAGAAAAAGGTGTCGGCAAAGGAAAAATTAATTATCGTTTGCGTGATGCCGTTTTCAGTCGTCAGCGGTATTGGGGAGAACCTGTGCCTGTGTTCTATAAAAATGACAGCACCGGAGAACCTTTACCATATTTGTTGAAAGAAGAAGAATTGCCGCTGAATTTGCCGGCAGTTGACAAATATTTACCAACAGAAACCGGTGAGCCGCCGTTAGGACGCGCAGCTGGTTGGGCGCATGGCAGTGGAAACGGATACGAACTTAGTACCATGCCGGGTTGGGCGGGAAGCAGCTGGTATTGGTACCGCTATATGGATGCGAAAAATGAAAATGAGTTTGCATCCAAAGAAGCGATCGATTATTGGAGAAATGTAGATTTGTATATCGGTGGAACGGAACATGCAACGGGGCATTTGTTGTACAGCCGTTTTTGGAATAAATTCCTGAAAGACAGAGGTTTTGTACCGGAAGAAGAACCGTTCAAAAAACTGATTAATCAAGGCATGATCCAGGGGCGAAGCAGTTTTGTGTATCGTGTAAAAAGTGATGAATACAGCAAACCTGTTTTTGTAAGCGCTGGTTTGAGATCTCAATATGAGGTTTCTGCCTTACACGTGGATGTAAATATCGTTGAAAATGATATTCTGGATATTGAAAAATTTAAAGCCTCACGACTTGATATAGCCGGAGAAAATGCTGAATTCATTCTGGAAGACGGGAAATATCATTGCGGTGTTGAGGTTGAGAAAATGTCAAAATCCAAGTTCAATGTTGTAAACCCGGATGATATCGTTACCAAATACGGAGCCGATACCTTGCGTCTTTACGAAATGTTCCTGGGGCCGTTGGAACAGGCAAAACCATGGAATACAAACGGTATCGATGGTACTTACCGTTTCATCCGTAAATTCTGGCGTTTATTTTACAATGATCAGGGACAATGGCTTGTAAAAGACGAGCCGGCGAAACCGGAAGAATTGCGTGTTTTGCACAAAACGATCAAGAAAATTGAAGAAGATATTGAACACTTTTCTTTCAATACCGGTGTAAGTGCATTTATGATGTGTGTGAATGAACTGGGAAGTTTGAAATGCAATAAGAGAGCGATTTTGCAGGAACTTGTGATCCTGATTTCTCCTTACGCACCGCATTTGAGCGAAGAACTTTGGGATGCATTAGGGAACGAAAAAGGAACAGTTTCAAAAGCTGCTTTTCCAAAATGGGAACAGCAATACGTTGTAGATGCAATCTTTGAATATCCGATCCAGATTAACGGAAAGGTGCGTGTGACTTTGCCATTTGCACTGGATACCGCAGCAACGGAAATTGAAAAAGAAGTGCTCGCCAACGAAATTGTAATCAAATGGCTTGACGGAGCTACACCCAAAAAAGTGATCGTAGTTCCTAAACGTATAGTGAACGTAGTTATGTAAGAAAAGAGTAACGACGTGAAAATAAGAAAGCAGGAATTATGGCCACCGTGTCATTTAATTCCTGCTTTCATTTTTCATTCCAAATTCTAGTTAACAGTAACAGCACGTTCCGTAGTTTTTTCGGTTAATTGTAAAACTTTGGTTTGTTTTTCTCCTTTGCTCGAAATTTCAAGGATATAGTCCCCACTTTTTAATTCATTTACATCAATTTCACGTCTTAGCTTTTTGGCATTTCTACCGGCAGTTTCGCTGTAAATAATTTTGCCTTTTGAATCCTGAAGAAGGATCGCTGTGCTGGCATTGTTGTATTTGTCAATGTTGATTTTAATTTTTCCATCTTTGGAAGCATAAATACCGGAATCGAATCCTGTTACTTTTTTTACCTCTTTGTCTTCTGCGTTTGCAGAGAAAATTGTAGTTATGGCTAGTAAAATTGTGATAATTGCGGAATTGAATGAAGTTTTCATGGCTAATAGTATTTAAAGGTTTATGATGTGTTGTTCTTAAAGAACATGATAAAGGTAAGTGTTATGCTAGGTACTATGCAATGCAAAGTACATAAGCGGCCTGATATTTCGATGAATGGCGAAATTGCAGGATCTTAATATTAGAAGTGGAAATAATTCAAAAATCCGGTTATAAAAACAATAATTGTTTCTAAAACCGGATTTAAGTGTGTGTAAAATGGTAAAGTAGTGTTAATAAAGTTTGTTGATGAAGTGTTTAAAAAGTGTGTGTAAAAGGTATGCTTTAATTAATGGTGTGTATAATGTGTTTTTAAAACAGTTTCCTTAAATTCCTTATGTAGACGTTACTTTAATAAAAGCGTCACACAAGAAATAGAATTTATTTTAAGACGTTTTCTTCCCACGACAATAATTCTGTAAGTGACATGCCGAAAAATTTTGCAATCTCTGATGCTCTTCCGATGGTCAGGTTTGTATCTCCGGTTTCTATTTTGCTGTATGCCGTCTGACTAAGACCGATTTCACGGGCAATGATTTCCTGTTTGTAACCGCGTAAATGGCGAAGTTTTCTAATTCTCCTTCCGATGGTTTCAAGATTTTCTTCTTTCATGTCCGTCTTATTTGTATTATCCATACCCAGAATTATATATGCTACATTTGATTAGACTAACCGGATTTTAATGGGTCACTCTTAAAAATCAGAAAACGATGTTATTTTAGCTTGTTTTGCTCTGGTAACCGGAATATGATTAGAATATTCAATATTTGATTGAAAAACATCTAAAAAGTAGGTGACCTTCTACCATGTTTTGACGTAACCCAGGAGGTGTTATACTTTTTCAACGACTGCAAGACAGAAAATCATTCCTATCTTTTCGTACTTTTACCGGCGTATGACAAAAAAGAAAGTGCGAAGTATCACAGTGGGTAAGCCCGACTATCTGAAACCATTGCCTCTGAAAGGCTGGGCGATCATAGCAGGAATTGTTTTGCTGATTGGTGGTTTGGTGTGGTGGAATGATAGCAAGGACGAAAATCGCTGGACTTATATTGCAAAATTCGGGATCAAACTTCCGCTAAAATATGCGGTACATGGTATTGATGTTTCGCATCATAATGCGCGTATCAACTGGGATAAATTAAAAAATTCGCGGACGGACGAGGTCGGGATAGACTTTGTGTATATAAAAGCCACCGAAGGAGCCACGCACCTGGACCGGGAATTTCAGCGTAACTGGAAGGAAGCAAAGCGTGTAGGTATGAAACGGGGCGCTTACCATTTTTACAATCCACGCGTAATGTCCGACAGGCAGGTGGACAATTTTATCGGGCAGGTGCAATTGCTTCCCGGGGACCTCCCGCCTGTGCTTGACCTTGAAACAGACGCCAGAAAGCCAAACGATATCATCGTCAAAGGCGTCCGTAACTGGCTCGTGCTGATTGAAAAACACTATGGTGTGCGACCGATTATTTATGTGAACGAACATTTTTACAAAAAATACATTGCCGGAAACTTCGATGATTATCCGCTCTGGCTGGCCGGTTATTCAAGAAATCACATTGACGACCCTGCTTCCGATGCACACGTTCTTTTCTGGCAGCATAGCGAAAAAGGCTGGGCGGACGGGATTCGTGGTTTTGTGGATTATAATGTTTTTCTGCATGAGCCGGAGGATTGGGCCGGGTTAGGGGAGTAGTTTTCTGCTTTTCTGCTTTTCAATTTTCTTCGGTTTTAAAATTTTGCTCCCTTTCTTGTAGATTAATATCGTCGAATTTTAGCGGCGATATTACGGTGGTTTTCTTATCTTCTTCTCAATTTCTGGCTTTTCTGCCAGCGGAATTTCAGTATAATCGATATAGGAATATTTTAATCAATCTTTGATTAAAATAGTGTAGAACAGGGTAATAAGATTTCGGGGAGAGTTTTTACATTGCGGTGCGAATTTTTTAGGTACGGTCCGTTAGGGTCACTATACACATGATAAAAATTTTATTCGAATTTTCCCGAAATCCTTATTCATCTTTTGGCAAAGGTCAAGGCGAAACAGTGCCAGGAAAACTTGACTTCGTGAAGAGGGCAGTATTTTTCTGTATCGGTTCTTCATTTGTAGTTTTAATAGGAGTCATATTTTTGATCGAAATGCCGCTTAAACTTTTACTTAACATCTCCGTTTTGGAAAACCTGGCACACAACAGGCAAGCATTTCGTGAATCTACGACTCCTGTGCGCGCAGTTTTAGATATTTGCCTGGTCGGGCCTTTTATCGAGGAAGGTGTTTTTCGGCTTATGCTCTTGCTGGAATCGCGTTATTTACAACTAATCTCAGTTTTTTTGCTGATTGACACAATCACGAAATTCCATCGGTTTTACTTCTCTTCTTTTCAATATGAGGTTATTGTCGTATCAATTTTGGTTATGCTGTTTTTTTATAATCATATTTCAATCCGGTCAGAGACGCCCGTGTTACCAAAGGAGTTTTACAATTATGCATGCTGGTTTTCGATCATCACTTTTGGCCTGGTTCATATCAGAAATTTTGCGCCCATTGACGGATCTATCCTCTTTCTTTATCCGTTTTATGTCTTACCTCAGCTTGTTTACGGTGTTGTCCTGAGTTACACAGCGCTAAAATACAAGTCAATCGTTTGGCCCTTTCTCATTCACGCCGGCATAAATTCCTCAGCGGAAGTGATGCGCGTACTGACCAGTAATTGATATGGCTCATGCTTACGTACTTTTTTTACATTTTGTCGCCTTTGTGAGAAATCCCAATAACCCGGATTACCCCACTATGACTGACAATAAAAAGCTGATCGATGTTGGAATTTATATATCTATTCTCGCTTTTATAGCAGGGGAATTACTATGGTATCCCGTGAAGCTTGCAGAGAAACTGGAATGGTATAATCCACTTATAGAACTTGATAATGGCCAACGGATTTTGATTACTGTTGTCTCAGCCGTTGCTATTGCGCCGTTTGTAGAAGAAGCCATGTTCCGGTTTCCGTTGGGTTATGTGAGGGTCAAGTCCTATTTCAAATGGGTTTATTATTTATCGGCGGTTCTTTTTGGCTGGATTCATATTATCACGTATGCCTTTGATAGCAGTCATTATTTGTTTGTTCCACTAATCACGCTGCCTCAAACTTTGATGGGCTTTTTGCTGGGTTATGTCCGAATGATCTACGGATTCTGGTATGGCGTATTGTTACACGCCGTTTACAACGCCCTTGCTTTACTTTGGATCTACAATGTTGGTTTTGACTTTTAACACACATACAGTATGCTATCTTTTTCCTATAAAAAAATCGGCTATTTATTAATCGTTATCGCCGTTATAGCTTTGTTGTCAACACTCATTCCGGCCTTTTCCCATTTTAAAATGGATGTAAAATCTTCAAGTGTATTTGGATGTTTTTTGGTGGGAGGGCTTATCGTCGTTACTTTTTCGAAAGAGAAATATGAAACGAATGAAATTGAAACGCTGCGATTAAAATGCTTTTTCAAAGGATTCTTCGCAGCCCTTGCCGGTATTGTAGCGGGTTCCTTAGCGAACTTACTCATCCCCGGAAAAGCTGTTACTGTGGAAAGAGCTATTGGGTATCTGGAAGATAATAGCATATTGAAATTATGCGTGCTTACCCTGATTTTGCATTTGATCTTTTTCCGGAAGGAATTAAAAAAACGCTGATTTTTATTGATTAATCCTTATATCCTGCATCAATATGACTTGGGTAAATCCAAAACAGAAGAAGATTTTTTATAATCTAACTACTTTCTTAGTCGGATTGATAATTGGCCCGGTGGTGAGTAGTCTTATGTTGTTGTCAAGGGTTTTATTGTTTCCATCTTGTATTGATGGGTTTAAAGAAGGAATTATCAAGTTTTTTCCAATTATAATCTATACATCACTATACAAATTATGAACCTGACAAAATACTTTTAGCGCTTTGATCGCCTGCACAGCATGATCGGTAGAAAAGCAACCGGATCTCCTGCTGACTTGGCTGTAAAATTAGATTTATCTGAAAGAGCTGTGTTTGAGTACATACGTGCCATGCGGGAAATGGGTGCACCTATTTCTTTTTGTCCTCATCGAAGAACTTATTATAATGAAAGGGAAGTCCGGTTTAATATGGGGTTTCTAGGAACGTAAATTTTCATACTTTATTTTTTAAAATTTTCATTACGATTTCTCGATAAGTGATTCCAATATGTACTTTTTTTCCGTCAGTTGTGATGATTTGGTTTCCTTCGATTTCACCAATAACGTTTTTACGTAAAATAGAAGAACGACTTACTCGTAAAAAGCGATCTGCTGGAAGTATTTCTTGAATTTTACTCATGGTGACATGTGTAATGATAGTCCTTGAAGGAAGGTGTATTTTAACGTAATCCTTCATTGCCTCTATCAAAACAATTTCGTCAATCACAAGTCTTATCAATTTCTTATCCTCTTTAATTAAAAGAAAGTCATCATTATTGTTTTGTTTTTTTATTGGTTGATAAAGGATTTTAACGGGCTTTTCAGGAATTAAATAGTTAGATGGATAAGTTTGGGACGCCGGTTCCAGTCCTGGCAGTAGTTCGGTTACTTTGTAGACAGCACGAATGAAGCGCTCAAAAGCAATAGGTTTAAGCAGATAATCGGCTACCTGATGGTCAAAACCATCCAGGGCGTACCGCTGATAAGCAGTTACCATAATAATTTGAGGTCGATGCCCTTGTAGGGTGCGGATAAATTCGAAGCCGTTCATTTCCGGCATTTCAACATCAAGAAATACCAGGTCAGGCTTTTTGTCATGAATCTGAAAAAGAGCCTCCAAAGCATTGTCAAACTCACCTGTTATTTCAAGAAATGGTACGCGTGAAACAAATTTTTTGATGACATCACGGGCGTGAGGCTCATCATCAATAATGAAGCACTGTATGTTTTTATTCATGACCTAATTTGATCGGTTGAGCTACACTTCACCCATGTTTTATCGAAAATAGAATTTAATCGGTCGAAGTTATTTTTTTATAAAATTTCAACGGGCTTACTTTGAATACGTAATTATTTCTGTTGGTCACTTATTAAAGCCATTCTCATATGAAACATTTCAATATTTTCTGTCACATGGTGGCGGATTCGGTGTAAATAATTGCTTATATCAATGTGTGATAGTTTGGGTAATCACGCGATTAAGGTAAGCCGAAAATAAATATTAAAGTTTAAAGAAAGGGCTTTTATCGTCAACTACATCTACCTGATAAATTATGAACCTGACAAAATACTTTGAAAGATTTGAACGCCTTCACGGCATGATCCGTAGAAAAGCAACCGGGTCACCTGCTGAACTGGCCGCAAAATTAGATTTATCAGAAAGAGCAGTTTTTGAGTATATACGTGCTATGCGTGAAATGGGTGCGCCTATTGTTTTTTGCCCAATCCGCCGTACTTATTGCTATGAGAGAGAAGTTCAGTTTAGTATCGGATTTAAAGAGTTAAGTAGAGATGAGATAAAAGAAATTGAAGGAGGTACAAATGATAGAGGCGAATTCCTTAAATACAGCGGAGTTAAATTAAATTAGCCGGCAATGATCATTCATTTTAAGTATTTAGTTGGGCATTTTATCCAATTTATAAAAAATCCTAATCATCCTGATTACAAAACTTTGTCTTTTCGCCAAAAATTGACTGACGTTGGGTTGTATTATTTGGTTTTTTCGATTTTGCTTTGTGTATTAATTGGCTCGATGGTCGAATTTCTAAAGGAATTCAGCTTTCTTCATACACTTAAACTAATTGAAAGAAAAGATGTGGTTTTATATCTGATATTTGGTGCCATGATAATAGCACCTCTTGTAGAAGAAGGAATTTTTCGGCTGCAATTAGGCAATTTAAGAAATAAGCCCTATTTTAAATTACTGTTTTATATTTCTGCTTTGCTCTTTGGTTGGATGCATATCTTTAATTTCGAATTTACTTCCTCTCATTATGCATTTATTCCTATCATAACATTGCCTCAAACAGTATTGGGACTAATATTAGGCCATATAAGGATTATTTACGGTTTTTGGTACGGAGTCCTGTTACATTTCTTATACAATACAGTTTTTGTTGGTGCCTATTTTATTTTTGAAATTTTTTAGTACTGCAATTATAGTTCAGTGTGAGGAATTACATTTACGGCGTTATCGAATGAATTTGATGGCCAGCAGAAACATTTGATACATGATTATGTTAGCTAAAATTTAAATTTGGAAATTATGAATTTTAAAACAATTGACTTAGATGTTTACGGAGTGACACAATTGTCCCTTGAAGATCTGCAATGTATTAATGGAGAGTATTCCTGGAATGAGTTCTGTAATGACGCGGGATATCTTGTTGGTTCAGCAGTAGCTTATGCAACAAACGCAACTGATATGGTAAATCGTGCACTTATGGATCATGTAATTAGCAAAACAATAGATGGAGCCCCAAAAAGATAATTTAACTCGTACTGAATATTACTATGAAACAATCGAAAAATATTGAAACATATACTGAAGGCCTAAATATGTTGGATCTAAATGAGCAGTCTAACATTTATGGTGGAGAAGTAATACTGAACGATCCTCAGGCAGTCGGTAATAATGCCTCACAAGTAATGCAATATATTGCTTCGGGCTGGAATAGCTTTTGGTCCGGATTCAATCAAGGATATAAAGAACATAGAAGATGATCAGTGTAGGAAGGAAACTTCCTACACTATTTTAATAATTACAATGATTAAAAATATTATAGGATTTTATTATAATCCATATTCTTATTTCTTTTTAGGGAAGAAGGAAAGGTTTAAAGAAAAAATTCTCTTGCTTAGGAAGGCATTCATTTTATGCTTTTTATCTTCATTCTTTATAGTTCTTATCATAACTTTAATTATTGAATCAATCTTAAAAGCTCAATTTGATCTCTCCATTTCGGAAAATTTGAGAACCAATAGAAATGAATTTAAAATCGTCAATTCTCATTTAGAATCTTTTTTTAAAATTTGTTTATTGGGGCCTTTTGAAGAAGAAGTCTTGTTTAGATTACCATTAATAAAAAAAAACAAATTTTTATTAATGGTGGTTATTCTTGGTTGGATCGATTATCTATTCCCAGAACTCTTTCACTTGAAATTTTTTTCTATTGAGTATAATGTTATTATATTTTTAATCCTTATAGGCTTATTTTTTAACAGCCAAATACCTTTTAAAGCCGAGCTTACAAACCTAGAAAAAGGAAGCTATAATTATTTATGTTGGGTTTTAATACTGGCATTTGGATTTTTTCACATTGGTAATTTTGCTCCATTAAACTGGTATTTAATTTATTTATATCCGATATATGTTCTTCCACAGATTATTTATGGCGTTGTCATGAGTTATTTAACGATCAGGTATAATTCAATATTATGGTCATTTTTATTGCATGTAGCTATTAACTCAACTTCTGAAATCTACCGAATAATAGACTTGCTTATTAATTAATAATTTGAATAAATATAGTAGCATTGACCAAACGCACCCTCCTCAGACAACACGACATCACCGACTGTGGAGCAGCCTGTCTCGCTTCAATAGCTGCACATTATAAATTACTTCTCCCCATAGCTCGAATCCGCCAATATGCAGGCACGGATCAAAAAGGAACCAATATGCTTGGTCTGATTGAAGCGGCACAAAAACTAGGATTTCAGGCAAAAGGTGTAAAGGGGACGGTTGAAAGTCTTCCCAAAATTCCGCTTCCTGCTGTTGCCCATGTTATTGTAAAAGGAGGCTTACAACACTATGTTGTTCTATATCAGGTAAATGGCAAAAAAATTACTTACATGGACCCGGGTGATGGAAAATTTCATTCCAAAACCATTGAGGAGTTCAAACAGTTGTGGACGGGTGTATTGATGATATTATTACCGTCAGATGAATTTAAGGCTGGCGATCAGCGAATTCCGACTTTAAATCGGTTCTGGGCTCTTGTCAACCCACACAAAAGTGTCATGATCCAGGCATTATTTGGTGCAGCCGTTGCTACATTACTCGGTTTATCCACCTCCATTTATATCCAAAAAATAACAGATCACGTACTACCCACAGGCAACATCAATCTGTTACGTTTATTGAGTGTCGGTATGCTGTTTATTTTGTTGTTGCAAACCGTAGTTGGCACTATAAAAACCGTTTTTGTTTTCAAAACCGGACAGCAAATAGATGCCCAGCTTATTCTGGGTTATTACAAACATTTGCTGACACTTCCCCAGCAATTTTTTGATACCATGCGTGTCGGAGAAATTATTTCCAGGGTAAATGACGCCGTTAAAATCCGTTCCTTTATCAATGAAACCGTGCTGGATCTGGTCGTTAATGTCTTTATCGTGCTGTTTTCATTTATGCTCATGTTTACATATTACTGGAAACTGGCACTGATCATGCTGGCCATTATTCCGTTTTATGTATTGTTTTATTGGCTTTCCAATCGGGTGAACAAACGTCTGCAAAGGGAACTGATGGAGAATTCCGCTGAGCTGGAAGCCCAGCTCGTAGAATCGCTCAATGCAGCGGCTACCATCAAGCGGTTTGGTATGGAAAGTTACGCCAATTATAAAACGGAAACACGGTTTATCAAGTTGATCCGGACTGTTTCCAGCTCTTTTATGGCTTCCTTGTCTGTTGGGACTGCAAGTGGCGTAGTATCCCAGGGTTTCACAATTGTTTTACTTTGGGTTGGCACTTCCTTTGTCATTAGCAATGAATTGACGGCCGGAGAACTTTTTTCTTTTTACGCGTTGATCGGCTATTTTACCGGACCTGCGGGAAAACTGATCAGTGCAAACCGGACGATACAAGATGCATTGATTGCTGCCGACCGATTGTTTGAGATTATGGATCTTGAAAGGGAAAAGACAGAAAACAAAATTGAGCTTACCAGGGATATGATTGATGATATCCATTTAGAAAAAGTTACCTTCCGATATGGAACCCGGGCAGTTATTTTTGAAAACTTAAATCTGACGATAAAAAAAGAAAAAATTACCGCGATTGTTGGAGAAAGCGGTTCGGGGAAATCTACGCTTATTTCTTTGCTGCAAAATTTATATCCGCTTAAAAATGGCCGCGTAAGAATAGGAGATTACGATATTCAGCATCTGAGCAATGAAAGTTTACGAAGATTGGTCAGCGTAGTTCCGCAGCAAATTCATTTATTCGCAGCAACCGTTCTGGAAAATGTAGCGCTGGGCGAATTTGAGCCGGATGTAAAAAAGATACTTCACTACGCCAGAAAACTTGGTATTCATGAATTTATTGAGGAATTGCCAAATGGATATGCAACAGAACTGACAGAAAATGGAAATAATCTTTCGGGTGGTCAAAGGCAGAGACTGGCAATTTTAAGGGCTCTCTACCGTGAACCGGAAATTATCATTTTTGATGAGGCAACATCGTCTCTTGATACTATTTCTGAACAGTATGTGCAGGATACGATAAGGTCGTTGTGCGCGCTTGGAAGAACCGTTGTGCTTATTGCCCATAGATTGTCTACTATCCGGGATGCAGATGAAATTATCGTTGTTCATAAAGGTAAGGTTATAGAACAGGGTACGCATGAAGAATTGCTTCTGCAAAACGGTCAATATCAGGTATTGTGGAAACAGCAGGGCGTAATATTATCAGAGTCTTCAAATCATTCAGTCTAATCTTTCCTGATTCATGCAACAGCAATTTTTCCCCGCAGACGTTCTGGAAAACAGTATAGAAAATTATTTGCCACGCGTAGCCGTTAGAAGTCAATGGATATATACGATTACTATTTTAGCGGTCATAATGACTTTATTTTCGCTTCCGTTTCTTTACATCGATATTTCCGTACCCAGCAATGGTAATTTAAGAACGAAAAATGAAAAAACAGAGCTTCGGTCTCTTGTCAATGGTGTGATACAAAATGCCCTGGTAAATGAAAATCAGTCAGTAAAAAAGGGAGAAATTTTGTATGAAATTAACTCACAGGAATTATCCACGAAATCTCAATTAAATACTGATCAGCAGGTTGAAAGAACTTCTTTTATTGATGATCTTGAAAAGTTAATTCACCTGAACAAAGTTTCATTATATGACAATCAGACTTTTGGTACATCGCTTTACGCTCAGCAGTTTTTTTCGTTTCAATCTAAAATGCAGGAAAATCTTTTTCATCAGCAAAAGATAAAAAAGGAGCTGGATGCAGACCGGAAGCTTTTTAAGGAAAAGGTTATTGCTATGCGTGAGTTTGATGCAAAAGAGTTTGAGCATACCCAGTTGGTTGCCCAATACGAATCAACTTTTCGTCAGCAAATGGGGCAGTGGCAGTCGGATTTAACAAGTCAGCATACGGCGTTGCAGCAATTGTTGTCGGAGGCTAAACAACTGGAAGAACAGAGGAAAAATTTTACGATTAAAGCGCCAGTTACAGGAACTGTTCAGCAAATCTCAGGTAAATATATTGGTAGTTTTATTCAGGCAGGAGAAACACTGGGTACCATTTCACCTGATGATTCGGTACTGATCGCCGAATGTTACGTTTCACCTCAGAATATAGGTTTGATCAAAAAAGGACAGCGTGTTTTGTTTAGAATAGACGCTTTTAATTATAATGAATGGGGAATGATAAAAGGTAAGGTCACGGATATAGCGCATGATTTTATAGTAATCAATGATCTTCCGGTTTTTAAAGTTAAATGTGTTTTATTACAAAAAAAGATTCAGCTGAAAAATGGCTATGCAGTCTTTCTCTCCAAAGGCCTGAGCTTTCATGCTGAATTTGTCATAACCAGACGAAGTCTTTATCAGCTCATTTATGACAAAGCAGATAATTGGCTGAATCCGAAAAACGTGTAATCCCACCGTTCACTCAATGAGGTAATTCTACGCTTAAAACCTGAAATCCATCTTAATACTTTTGATAAAATTTAAACTTTTATCAAAAATGAAAAACTGCAAACTTGTTGTCATTTTTTTATTGGCTTGTGTGTTAACTTCATGCAGAACTACCGCCATACTGACTGAAACCTTCGAAAGTGATATTATTGGTAGTTTGCCTGTTAAGGATATTCCCGGCGATCCTGCGGGGGATCAAATTACCTATGAAGCGGTACTTAATCCAAGGCTTCGGATCACGACGTCAGCAACAAATACGGGTGAAAAAGCACTTACATTCTCTCAGGCACCGGCTACAGGGCTTGATTCGCGTAATCAATTTGTAGGTTTCCGCGGAAGTCCCACGAGCTTTACGCAGCCTTTGTGGTTCTATTACACAGGAACGGTTACAGGTTACGGAAGCGATCTGATGATGGATATAACGGACGGAACAAGCGTGATTATTGTCCGAATGATTATTACCAATAGCGGTGATGTTACGCTGATGAGAAGTTTGCCTGGTGAGATGGAATGGGTTGGTAATATCCCACCTGGCACAAGCCACACGACGATTATCTCATTAAATATGAATACGAAAAAATACAATCTCACGATCATAAAATCGGGAGGCAATATTATCGCAAAAGATCGGCCGATCGTATTTGGTGATCTGCTGTATTATGCCAATCCTGCCCATCCTTCGATCGATTTCCAGTTTAATGAAAGTACTTTTGAAATGAGGAAATTTATTATCGAATCAGTTAATATCAGCCGAAAGGAACCGTAATGCAAACTCCCCGTTTTAATGATATTTTTTAGATTATTAAAACAGGGAGTTTTATCTTGAATGCTTAAACAGTCGGTTCCTGTTGGCTCAAACAATGAAAACTTCCTTGTCCCCAGATGATTTCAGTAGCTTCCAAAGGAATGATTTTTCTGTCAGGCATTGCTTTTTCCAAAATGTCTATCGCAATCTGATCGTTTGGATTATTGAAAACCGGGACAATAACTCCGGCATTGCACATCAGGAAATTTACATAAGAACCGGGTGTGCGGAAATCGTCGATAATAACCGCTTTCGGCATGGGAATTTCAATGATGTTTAATTGCTTTCCGTTCAACAAACGCATTTCCTTCATCATTTTAAGATTCGTTTGCAAAATCTTGTAATTTTCATCGTTTGGATCGTTTTCTACGGCGGCTATTACGGTATTTTCATTAATAAAACGGGTCGTGTCGTCAATATGTCCGTCGGTATCATCTCCTGCAATTCCGGCTTCAACCCATAAAACCTGATCGATTCCATAATAACCGGAAAGAAATTCTTCAATCTGAGCTTGATTAAGGTGAGAATTCCGGTTTTGGTTTAACAAACAGGATTTGCTGGTTAGCAAACTTCCGGCTCCGTTAAATTCTACCGAGCCGCCTTCCATAATAATTCCGGGCGTAACAAATGGCAAATCCAGATATTTTGCAATAGCTTGCGGCGTACGATTATCATCATCATAAGGCGGATATTTTCCTCCCCACGCGTTGTGTCCCCAGTCCACGATCATTTTTTCCTTCGTTTCCGGATTGATCAGAAATGCAGGTCCGTGATCGCGGCACCAGGCGTCGTTGGTAGGTTTTACAATAAATTCAATTTTGGATAAATCAACCTGGATTTTTTCCAGTTCTCCAATAATGAATTGTTTTAGATTTTCGTCATTGGCAATAATGCCTACATTTTCTGCCTGACTGATCGCCTTGATGAAAGCCAGATATTGCGGATACATTTTAGAAAGCCGGTCGCCCTGCCAGGAAGCATCGTTATGCGGGAAGGTTAACCAGGTAGCGCGATGTGGCTGCCACTCGGCTGGGAAAGTAAATCCTGCTGCTTTTGGTGTGGACGACAAGTGGAATTCTGACACGGTATTAATGCTAAATGTTATTGGAGTAAATTCTATTGACGGTGTAAAGGTCGGAAAGGTTTTTCAAAAATGACAGGCGACGTAAAGAAAGTATATGAGAAGCCTAAGTGATAAAATGAAGAATCCAAAGACACCGCTTTGAAACGGGCTTTGGATTTTTTTCAAAACGTTGGTAAAGAAAATAGGTTTTACTTATCTGAAACAATTACATTTTCAATTAAATAGGAGCCTTCTTCTGTGGTAAGATTGTAGGCTCTTTCAACTTTTCTGGCGTTTGTCTGCACCACACCCACTTTCCAACTGGAAATTTCACCGGTTTCAGGTTCAAAATGATATAAAATATCATTTTTTGAAAGCTGTTTCATGGCTTTGTTTCCTTTGTCGGTTTGTACCTGATGATGTGGCGTGGCTTCCAAAAGAACGGCTGGTACCAGTGGCCAGGTTTCATTTCGCGCCAGCGTTTCGTTTGTGGGACGAAGATAAACGGCTGTCAGTGCTGCATCCGGATTGTAAAATACCTCAACCCCTTTTACCTTTGTTGTAATACTTTTTCCTTTATGGCAAGTCCTGACTTTTTCTCCAACCTTTACCTCACGTATAGGCTTCAGGGTTCCGTCCGCCATGGTCACACTCGCATTCGCGCAAAAGTATTTGTAACGCTTTTTTTCTTTTGCCGAAGTCCCGTCTGCTACTTCCGTTTTTTCACTTTCAGTATTGTTTTCTGACTGCGCTATTGCAGCAAAAGATAACAGGGAAAGAAACGGAATAATTATTTTTTTACGCATAAGAATAGTTGAATCAGGCTTTTGATACTCTGACAAAAACTTTGCTGAACAAATTAGGTAATCCGCCCAAAGCAATCAGTACGACACCAGCAATAATCAGCGTTGTTAAATTTGCAAATAAAGCACCGGTTGACAAAATTCCAAGAATAAGAATTGTTGAAAACGGGAGAGAAAATGCCAGAAGTAACACCGCAAGTTCCATGTCAAAAGTTCTTTTTTCTTTCGCCAGTCCCATCGCATCTTCACGCAAATTGAATGCAGAAATATGAGCCAGAGGCCAGAAACTTGCTGCGCTCAAAGGAATGACGATCGCCAGTAAAACCATGGATTGATCCGTTAAATTTAAAACGTAGATCATACCCGCGCTGATAAGCATGGTAATTCCAGCTCTGAAAAGCAAAATACTTGCCACGATACGTTTTTTGCCTTCTTTAAGCTGAACTGCCAAGCCAATAAATAACAACACAAGCGGCGTCATCATGGCACTGGTTTTATCAAAGATTTCAGTAATTACAAAGGGAAGTGTCGCGTAGTTGATTCCCAAACCCAGAAGGACAAGAGCCAGAATAATTAACACATTAATTGGCTCCTGAAGCATATTGCCAAACAAGCTTTTAAGTTTTCCGCCCAGCTTTGTTTCCGTATCATGACTGTTTTTTAGAAACATGTTCATGGCCAGAATGTAAAGCGAGATCAGTACAAAAAATTTGTTTCCAACATCAGCAAGTGCAGCAATGGCAAGGCTCTTTTCACCCAGGAATTCGGCAATGAAAGGAAAACAGGATAAACCCGGCGCCAATGAAGGAATTAACATCATAAGCGTACGGCCTGTCGGACTATTTTTTTCAATTCCAAAAAGCGCAAAAGCGAGCGGCGCTGAAAAAAACATAAGAAAATTGAAAACCAGTGTGACCAGCGGAATGATGATCATTGATGAATCAATGTCAATCTTCATTAACGAAATAAAGATTGTTGATGGCAAAGCAACAGAAAGAATGATTTCTTTAATACCGTTGGTTTGATCCTTACTTTTAAATTTCCCCCTGAGCAAAAGTCCAAGGCCGATTAATAAAAGTAGGGTGATGGTTTTTTGTAAGGCATCACTCATGATAAATACTTTTTTATTGACTATGTACCCGACATGAAGATGTCCGGTGAAATGAATAAAAATCAAAAAGGATAGGCTGGTTTCTCGGGGTCTTATCCGGTTTGGATATACGTTCCGAAAAACCAGCCATCAATCAGATTACAGCAAATTAGCTAATGGTTCCAAGGGCTCCCACGAAAGTTTTCATTTCGTCCATTGTACCGATACTTACGCGGCACCATGGTTTGTTCTGGATATCAAAAGCACGGATAGAAATGTTTTTGGCAGCCATTTTGGACAGCAAATCTTTGCCTGACATACTTACAGGGAAGATCACAAAGTTGGTATAAGACGGGATGTATTTGTAACCCATTTTATCCAGATTCGCGTAAAGGTATGTTTTTGCTTCGTGGTTCAATTTGCGGGTCATTACCTGGAATTCACTGTCATCCATTGCGGCAGAAGCAGCAGCGATTGAAGTGTAAGAAATTCCCATTCCGCCGCGCGTGATTTTTTCGATTTGCTTAATGAATGCAGGTTGAGCAGCCATGTACCCAACGCGAATTCCGGCCATTCCCATAATTTTAGAGAATGTACGTGCGATAATTACGTTTTTATTTTTTTGAAGCAAGGATACCATACTTTCAGTATCAGCACCAACCGCTAGTTCAATATACGCTTCGTCAATGAAAATAGGTACTTTCTCAGAAACGCGTGAACAGAAATCCAACAGATCCTTACCAGTTGTGATAGCGCCGGTCGGGTTGTTTGGATTACATATGTAGATAAGTTTTGTGTCTTTATCCACAGCAGCTTCCATAGCTTTCAAGTCATGCGAATGGTCTTCTTTGACAGGAACAGCTTTCCATGTTGCTCCAACAGATTTAGCAACCTGAATAAGAGACATATAGCAAGGGTCAGCAGAAACAATATTTCCACCGTTCATGAAAAGTACCAAAGCTACTTTTTCCAATAGATCAGAAGATCCCGGGCCCATCATGATATAGTCTTTAGATACGCCTTCTTTTTTAGCGATCTTGTCAACCAAATCATTCATTTCTTTCCATGCATAACGGTTTCCACCTGCTACTGAATCACAAACCGCTTTTTGAGCTGTTTTTGGTGGGCCATATGGATTTTCGTTAGCACCAAGACGTACCATTTTGGAAAGATCTGGTTTCTTGTCAAGAAAATGTTCGCGAACCATTGGGCTGCGGTAGATACGATTTTCTGGATCAAGAGATAAAGGCATGTCTTCAAATGCGCCGCCGAAACTCAAATGAGGGGCTAGCGTCATACCACCGATGGCCATTAAGCCTGATTTCAACAAATTGCGACGGTCAATTTTCTGGTTCATCTTATTGTAAAAGTTAAGTAATAGTAATGGGAGTGAATGATATCCTAAATTTAAATAAAATTTTTTATAATTCCCTATTTTGCTGTGACAGAGGCTTGTGATAATCTCGTAAATGTGAATCCTTTGTAGGTGCCCGTCCAGGTTAGCTTAATAAGATCGCCCTTCCGCTGAATGCGATTGCCCTGAAAACCAAGTGCTTTATACGTCGTTTTAAACGTTACCAAACCACTCGCGTCAGACGTAATATCTCCTAATTTGCCAGCCGCTTTTAATACATCTGCTGAAAAAAGGAAGGTTTTGGATTGAAACTTTACGGTATCTTTTTTTATTGTTTTATTGATCTCGTAATTAATCGCAATCTGAACATTCGGTGTCGGTATGGAATCGATGCCCTTGGAGTTGTCCAGAATATTGGTCTTGTCCAGTTCAAGTAACCTGGCAGAAAAAACCAGTTCCTGTGCAGAGCTGTCGTAAGTTACCGTGGGCTGTTTTTCAATCGGGTAGCCAAAAGGTGCTCCAATAATATTTACCAAAACGGGTGCTACTGTTGCGTCAACCCATGGATCCTCTTCTTCGCAGGCAAATAATGTGGCTCCGGCAAGAAAACAGAAACCGAGAATTTTGAAATGTTTTTTATATGATTTCATTTTCAATATTTTTTAGTCAATTATCTGATAAATCATATTTATTCAACCCACCAAAGTTTGGTTTTCATATCGTCTTTTCCACCTAATAACTGAACGCCAGCCTCGACGCTGGTTTTGTTAAGAGAATATTCGTTAGTGGAATAGGTGAAGCGCGTTGGAAGTACGCCATCGTTGTTTAATACTGCTCTGACATCCGGTGCAGGAAAAACAGGTAAGCCTGTGCGCCGCCATTCTGTCCAGGCTTCAATACCTTGTCCAAATAAAGCAACCCATTTTTGTTCCATGATTTTGGCCTTTGTTGCACTGCCAAGTTTTGACAGGAATGCAGCAGGAGGAGTTAAGCCATATTGCGTGAAAGAAGCATTGATGGCTGTCTGGAAATATGTTTCAGCGCTGCCGGTAATGTCTCCGTCAATAGTGGCTTCTGCCAAAATAAAGTTCAGCTCAGAAAAAGTCATGATCACTTCTGGTGCCGTTGCTTTGGTAAAATAACTTCCGATGGTAGAGCTTGTAGCAAGGAAAGTCGTTGCAATAGCATCTGGTAATCCATTCGGATGTCCCTGATAAAGGCCTGCTTTGTTCGGATTGGCATATACTGTAATTCTTGTATCACCCATGGAATTCATTTGGTCAACAATTGTTTTACTTAAATTCCAGTCCGTACGGCCACCCTGAATGATGATCTGGTTCCATTCATTATTGCTTGGCAGAACGGCAGAACAATTCAGTTGGGCGTTATCTGCATTGGTAGTGAAAATGGGATATCTTTTAGCATCGCCAAGAATCTCCGCAAAAACAGCTTTTGATTCTGCGGGTTTCTTTTTTGCCTGGCGGTTCGCAAGTCTGAGGCGAAGTGAGTTAGCGAACTTTTTCCATTTTAATATGTCTCCACTGTAAACGATATCACCTGCTATGGCTGGGCCACCAACAACCAGCATTTCATTTGCCGACTTTAAATCAGCCAGCATAGCGGTGTAAATTGCTTCCTGTGAATCGTATTTGGGCGTATAAATTGGCGTTTCCGATGTACCTTGAATTGCTTCCGTGTAAGGAATTGGTCCATACATATCCGTTAACAATGAGAAGACCCAGGTTCTCATAAGTAGTGCGACGCCTGCATAATTCGTATTTGGCGTAATGCCTTCAGGTGAAGACATTGTAATAATTCTTTGGAAATTAACCTGAGCATCGTTGAAAAAGCCTTTCCAGTTATTATTCGTTACAGCTACCGAAACAGTATAGTCATCGCCTTCATTTGAATAAATATTGCGGGTCAGGTGTTGCATGTAGAGTTCTGCCGCATCAATATTAATACGTTCAAACCGATCTCTGTGTCCCCAATAACGGTCAATGGATGATTCAAGACCTGAGGTAAGAATATACTGAGCCTTAACCAGCGTAGGACTGTTCGGGTTAGAATTTATTTCTTCGAAATCTTTTGTGCAGCTGTTAATTGAAAATAAAGCTGTCAGTGCAAGTACTAATGGTTTGTATGTTATTTTTCTCATAATGAAAGTCAATTAAAGATTCCGGATAAACAGGAAGATTAGAATGAGAAGCTTAAGTTAACACCCATACTTCTTGAACTTGGAAGCTGGCCATACCCAAATCCCTGAGCATTTCCACCTTTTGAATCAAATTCAGGATCCACGTGCGGTGTATTTTTAAAGATCATCCATACGTTACGACCTACAAGAGACAACTTGGCAGTCTGGAAGAAAGTCTTTTTCAACAAGTAAGGAGGAAGGCTGTACCCAAGCGTAAGTTCACGAAGCTTCACATAACTTGCATCGAAAATTGCTGCTTCATGATAGTTGCGTGGATTGTTGTAAGCATAGAATTCTTTCGCAGGAATGATGATGTCATTTTTTGCATAAGAACCATCAGACATCAATTTAACTCCGTCACCCACTACGCCTTCTTCTCGTCCAACAGCAGTTTCGGCATATTGACCAGTCCAGCGTCCGGTTGCAGTTCCTTCGTCAAAAATATCTCCGCCCATACGAATGTCAACAAGCGCAGAAACCGTAACTCCTTTGAAAGTAAATGTATTGGAAATACCTCCCGTCCAGTCTGGCTGGATGTTGCCCAATTTGATTGTTCCTGGTGCAACTTGTGGAAGTCCGTTAGCATAAATAACTTCTCCATCTGGCGAGCGTAACCATCCTTTTCCGTAATAGGTACCGTAAGCTTCGCCGATGCGGGCTTCTGACGTCATACCGCGCTGTGTTGTAAGCGTGTAGGTAGTAAGCCCTTCTGCAAGCGCAACAACCTTGTTTTTGTTTTTTGCAAAGTTAACTGCGATATCCCATGAGAAGCCATTGGATAATTTAACCGGGTTGGCAGTCAGCATGATTTCAACCCCTTTGTTAGTAATTTCACCTGCGTTTAGTACACGACTGTCGTAGCCACTGGCTTTTGAAATTTCAACGGCAAGAATTTGATCTTTGGTGCTTTGGCTGTAATAAGTCATATCAAGCCCGACTCTTCCCTTGAAAAATCTTAAATCCGCTCCAAATTCTTTACCTGTTGTAATTTCCGGTTTCAAAGACGAATTCGCAATTTTTACAGCTTCGGCAAATTTACTCAGGCTGCCATTCCACGATCCGTTGGCTGTGAAAGTTTGCTGTAATGCATATGGATCGGCGTCGTTACCTACCTGAGCCAAACTCGCACGTACTTTTGCGAAGCTCAGAACATTGCTTTTTACATTCAAAATATCAGTAAGAACCGCACTTAATGAAACAGAAGGGTAGAAGTAAGAATTGTTATTTTTTGGTAATGTACTTGACCAGTCATTTCTGGCGGTAATATCCATAAATAACATGTTTCTAAAGCCAATCTGAGCTGCTCCGAAGACACTCTGGTTTTCAGATTTCATGATTGTACTTTCAATCGTGTTCAAACTTGGAATAGAGTTGGAAGCGTTATAAACTCCGTCTACAACCAACTCACCAACAGCAAAGTAATTCCTTTTATAATAGTTGGTTCTTTTGATCGCACCACCCTGAACATTTAAAGAGAAGTCTTTGGTTACGTCTTTGTTAAAAGTAACGATTACGTCGGAGTTTGTTTCCTGGTTACGAAGAACTTCTTCATTGTATCTGCCCGGAGTTTTAGTGCCGTTGCGTACTCTTTCGAAGTTTGTAATATTGATACGGGTATCGCTCCATACATCTGTTCCTGTGCGAAGCATCACGCTTAAAGAAGGAAGGATTTTATAGTTGAAAGATATATTTCCCAGTAATCTGTCTTTATTATTTCCACTCGTTAATTTCTTTTGAGAGAAATACGGGTTGGTAAAGAAAGTATGCTGCCAGTTTGGCGGATCAGTATCACCGGGGATCTGATTATGTACCGAGGTATATTGCTCATAATTACGAAGCTGCTTCCAGGACACGTGTCTGTGAGACCAGATAAATTCCTGTCCGGAAGTATAACCGCGGTTATCGGCGCCGGATTTAATATATTCAGCAGATAGCACTACGCTTAGATTTTTGGTCAAATTATAGCCCGAATTGACCTTGAAATTGTAACGATGGAAGTCATTGTAATAGGCAATTCCACTTTGTTTCGTATGTCCTAAGCCCAAACGGAAGTAACCTTGATCGTTTCCGCCAGCAACGGCAACACTGTTTGAAACCGTACTACCTGTATTCCAGAACTCTTCCCAGTTATTTGGCTGAGGAGTTAAAGGTGCCACATCATTTCCTGTCCACCATTGTCTGACCAAACGGCCGTCCATCGGTGCGCCCCAGCTTTCATCCGTTCCCTCGGTTCCTGAAAGTGGAGCATTGGGGCCGTAAGCCGCGCGATATTGTTGAATTTCAAGAGGATCGGTAATAGATCCGCTCCATCCGTCGTGGTACCAGGTTCTGTAACCGTTACCGCCACCATATGTATTTTGGAACTTAGGTTTGATCCATGGGCGCTCGAAAGTAACATTTGAGTTCACTTCCACACCAATTCCTTTGGTTCCTTTTCCTGTTTTTGTGGTAATTAAAATAACGCCGTTTGCTGCACGTGAACCGTACAAAGCAGCAGCGTTAGGGCCTTTTAAAACAGAAATATCTTTAATGTTATCAGGATTTACTTCCGACATTCCACCACCGTACTGATTGGTGGCCGAAGTTGCAGAAGCCTGTTGCATAGGTACACCATCCACTACGATAAGTGGCTGATTGTTACCGGAAATAGATCCTGCACCACGAATCTGAATCGTGGATCCGCTGCCAGGACCGCCGTTTGATTGAATTCTAACACCTGCAATCTTACCTGAAAGTGCGTTGGCAACGTTGGTGGAGCGAGATTCTGTCAATGCTGATCCTTTCACTTCCTGAACTGTATAACCAAGTGCTTTTCTTTCGCGCTCGATACCAAAGGCAGTAACAACAACTTCCGATAACTGACGTGTATCTGCATCAAGTTTAATTTCAAATACAGATTGATTCCCAACTGCAATCTCTTTAATTAAGAACCCTACATAAGAAACAACTAAAATCCCGTCACCAGGTATAGTAAACTTAAACTTTCCATCTGCATCGGCGTTAGATCCGGTGTTAGAGCCTTTAAAAATAATAGATGCCCCGGCCAGTCCGAGTCCGTCGTCGGTGGCAGTTATTTTCCCGCTTATTTCACGTGTCTGGGCGTGTGCCAAAGAGGAGAAGAGGGAGGCCCACAAGAATAATAGTAAAACTTTACGCATGAGGAATCCAGTTAAATTAGGTGAGTAAGAATGCAGAGTAGAAAAAAGTTATGGCTGTGGTGTCCACGTTTCTGTGCGCCGCACACACTTTCGCATGGACATTACAGCACAGCCATAATCTTGTAAAACTGCTTTTCCGGAAAGCAATACCCTCTTAATCGAGGACAAACAGTAGAATCAGGCGCTGAATAAACGTAAAAAATCCAGGCGTTGACAAAATGTTTGTCCACGTAATCAGGCCGGTAATTGGTAAAAATTATATTGTAAAAAGGTAGAACTCCTTTGTTGGAATTAACAACAAGAGACGATCAGGTTCTCACTTCTTACATTCGGATACATTCAGTGCGGCTGGAATATATCAGGCAGTTTGAAAGTTCAGTCATTCGTTTAATGACATTTCAAATATACTGACAAAGTGAATAAATGCAAGAGAATAAATGTAATTCTTATAATATTTTGCAATAATAATTGGTTGGAATGGGCAATGATAAAATAATATAGTATTATACTTATATTTAATTTAAATTATCCTGTTTAAATACAATCTAGTACATATATAGACTTCAAAATCAAGTTATATTTATTTGTCTCTTGTTGACTTTTTATTTGAAGTTAATTTTAGTATTAATTTGATATGTTTATATATACTTGAATTGCAGTGTTTTATATATTAATGCACATCCTGATTTTAATCTTATATTGTATGCCAGCAATAAAGCCAAAAACAGCACATTGAGCGCTCTTTTTGGCTTTATTGGAATAATTATATTTAGAGTGACTTAGGGTTAGTCTATATATCGACTAAGAATTGGCTTATAGGAATCCACTCTTCTGTCTCGCAGGAAAGGCCAGGTGGTTCTGTAATGGTCGAGTTTCTGTAAATCGATTTCTTCGACATGTACAATTTCTTCTATGTGCGGAGCCAGGTATAATAACCGTCCCTGAGGATTTGATATAAAAGATCCGCCCCAGAATTGCTGATCGGCTTCATGTCCTACGCGGTTTACAGAAACAACATAAACTCCGTTCGCTACTGCATGTCCGCGCTGAATAGTTTGCCAGGCTCCGTATTGTTCATCGTTGATAACCGGATCCGTTTCGTTAGTATCCCACCCAATCGCCGTAGGATAAAACAATATTTCAGCACCCATCAAACTGGTAATTCTTGCCGCTTCCGGATACCATTGATCCCAACAAATCAGTACACCGATTTTGGCAAATTTTGTATCAAAAGTACGGTATCCGTTTTTGTCAGATTCGTCCATAGATGCATCCCCCGGAGTGAAATAAAATTTCTCATAATATCCTGGATCATCAGGAATATGCATTTTGCGGTATTTTCCTAAATAAGTTCCGTCAGCATCCAGTACGGCAGTTGTGTTATGATAAAGTCCGTGTGCGCGTTTTTCAAATAACGAAGCAATAATCACAACGCCTAATTCTTTGGCAAGACTGCTTAAAGATTCTGTTGAAGGCCCGGGAATCGCCTCCGCCAGTTCAAAGTTTTTGTGATCTTCAACATCACAAAAATATAGTGACTTGAAAAGCTCTTGCAGGCAAACAATTTGTGCACCTTTTTCGGCGGCTTCTCTTATTTTAGTTTTAGCTTTTTCGAAATTATCATCCACATCAGCAGAACAGCTCATCTGAACGATTCCGATATTTACTTTCTTATTCATCCAACAATTGAATTAAAATTTGGGTGAGTGTTTTGACACCGGTTTTGAAACGTTATTTACTTAGAGGAAGTTCTTTGATCTCGAAATTGAAAGATACCTCATTCATGCATTTAAAATGTTTCCTGGGACATTCCTTATATCCAATTTTAGAACAAGGTCTGCAATCGAGATCATTATTTTCTATTACTTCAAAAGCTGTTTTGTAAGGATACATGCCAAAAGCCGGAACCGTATTTCCCCAAATCGAATATACTTTCTTCTTGAATGCGGCTGCAACATGCATCAGGCCGGTATCATGTGAAAACACGATCAGTGACTGTTCAATCAATGAAGCCGATTGATTGAAATTATATTTGCCAGAACCATTAAATATCAATCTGTCGCCAATTGCCTCCCTGATTTCTTCTCCCGCTTCAAAATCTTCTTTTCCTCCCAGCAAAATAATAGGATAATTGATTTTTCGGCAAAGTTCGATCATGCGGTGAACAGGCAGTTTTTTAGTTGTATGTTGCCCACCTATGGCATAGGCTACAAAATTTGCCTGGTGCGTTTCCGGAATCCAGTTGCGTTCAACTTTATCTTTGTATGGAATAAAATAATCCAGACCCAGATCGTCATTCATTACGCCTAATGGTACCAATGTTTCCAGATATCTGTCTACAATATGAATGTCCGGCAGGTAATTAATTTTAAATTGGGTTTGCAGCCACTTCTGAGCATTCAGTTTCTTGAAGCTGTATGACCTTTTAAAAAGAGCCAGTTTGATATGAATTGTTCGTAAATTGGTATGCAGGTCAATTATATAATCAAAATTCTCTGCACGCAGCTCTTTGATCATTTTGTTCAGACTGCCATCGAGCAACCAGATTTTATCGACGTAAGGATTATCTTCAAGCAGGAAACCGAATTTGCTTTTGGTAAAATAATGGACTTCGGCATCCGGATATTGCTGTTTTAAACAACGGACAACGGGGGTAGTAAGAACAATATCGCCAATCGATGAAAAGCGGAGGACTAAAAACTTAACAGGTTTATTCACGATTTTTCTTTTACTTCCAATAGTTGATCCTTTTGCAGCCCTTGCGGACGTTTGTGTTTCCAGCGTTTATGGCTCCAAAGCCAATTATCGGGCTGTCTGATTATATCTTCCTCTAAAAACGAAATTTGCTTTTGAAGGATATAATTGTTCGGCTCTTGTTTTGGCGTTTCGGTGATCAATTTAAAATAAAATTTGTAGAATCCGCGCTTAAAATTATTTCTTAACACGCCCATATAAAGCACCGGAGCGTTCAGTTTTCTGGCTATCAATTCCACACCTCTGAAAACGCCCGTATCCTGATTCAGGAAGGTTGTCCAGTACGCTTTTTCAGGGACAGCAGATTGGTCATTGATAAGAATAAAAAGGAAAGGTTTGTCACGTGGGGTGATCGCCCTGGCAAATGCATCTTTCATTGGAACCATTTCAGTTCCAAACTGAGTTCTGACGTCCTTAAACCAGTTATCAAATGTTTGATTCGCAAGTTGATGATAAACGATGACCAATTGATAACGAAATTTTACGGCAGCAAATAAATTTAGCATTTCCCAGTTTCCAAGGTGACCGGCTACGACTACAAGGTTTTTCTTTTCTTCATAATAATGATCGAGAATATCAGATTCTGCCTCAAAACGATTTAACAAATCGGTCTTTGAAATACTTCTCAATTTGATTGTTTCGAAAATAATATCGGTAAAATTCTGATAGTATTTCTTCGCAATTTCCTGGATTGTATTTTCTTTCAATTGCGGGAAACTGTTTCTCAGGTTATCAAGAATCACTTTTTGACGGTAATGAAAAATGTCAAAAATGAAAAACCTCAAAATATTGGAAAAACGATACAGGGATTTCCATGGAAGTCTGGAAATGGCGGCTAAAAGTTTAATTACGATACGGGTAAGGAAATTTTCCATACAAGACTTTCTAAAAATGACAGCGCTGGTGATTAAACAACCAAACCGTTTTTCAAAAGAAAGTATGGAAACTTACCTGAGAATATCAGGGTACTAAATTCAGTAATTGCTCAGGTTTCAGACATTCAGGTTTACAATGTTTCCAACGTCTGTGGCTCCATAACCAGTTGTGTGGCTGGAGGCGAATATCCTGCTCCAATATCTGAATCTGCTTTTCCAAAATTCCATTCACAGGAACTTCCTTTGGCGTCTCGGTTATTGTTGTTATGTCAACATGATAGTAGCCTCTTTTGTTCTCAACTTTACTGAATTCTGCATATAATACAGTAAGATTCAATTTTCGTGCTATCGCTTCAACACCACGAAAAACACCCGTGTCTTGGTGCAGGAATTTTGTCCAGAAAGCGGTTTTAGGATTTGCGGACTGGTCATTAGCCAAAACGACGACATAAGGTTTTGTTCGTGGTGTAAGTAACTCCTTAAATATTTTGTCCATAGGAACCAGTTTCGCCCCGAAGCGTGTCCGGTAATCCAGAAACCATTTATCGAATACTTTATTTTGTAGAGGGCGGTAAACTACGATGCAGTCATGCGAAAATTCCAGGGAAGAAAATAAATTGGCAAGCTCCCAATTTCCGCGATGCCCCATCAGGAAAATCGCACTTTTATTTTGTTTGTATAAATTATTAACGATGGTAAGATCACCTTCAAGCCGCTCGCGGATCACTTCGGGAGAGGCGGTCCTGAACTTTAAAGTTTCTAAAATAAGGTCAGTAAAATGAATATAAAAATTGCGGGAGATTACTTCAATTTCTTCTTCTGTTTTCTCAGGAAAACTATTGCGCAAATTTTCATGAATCACCTTCTTTCGATATCCAACAATATCAAATAGCAGCCAGCTAAGCGCAGTAGATACTCTGAATATGTTTTTCCAGGATAGGCCGGCAATAGAATCAAGAAAGAAAATTGAAATTTTGGCAACTATTTTATTCATAAATTATTTTTTACAATATTACATATAACGTATGTGTATTAAAAATTAGCATTTGTTTTTAAATTTGGCTAGCTTCACTATATCAATCAAATACGTATCAAACTGTGTTAGAAAGCTTATTTGACATAAAGAATGATCGTCGGCTCAGCGTATATCTGTATCGGATGGGATTCGGTATGTGGCTGATGTATCTGGCACTTGGTGCGCCTGTGCTTCATGCCTATAAACATTACCGTTTAGATTGCGGAGTGTTTTCCGTTGTTTTGATGGTGATAGGATTCTCAGCTTCCATGGTTTTTGATTATTTCCATAATCGCGAAGCCTATGAATACAAGAAGAAATGGCTTTTTGTAAGCTATCTTGTGCTTGCCGGCGTTATTTATTTCTTCATTTTGTAAAGAACATCACACCAACGAACTGATCTGTTATTAAATCTGCTTATTGACCATTCCTTCAATTTTCTGGAACGTTAATCCAGGAAGTGCTGCCACTTTTCCAATGACGATAACGGCTGGGGATTTGATTTCTGCTGCTTTGGCCAGTGCCAAGATATTTCCAATAGTCCCCAAAACAATTTTTTGTTCCGGTAAAGAGCCATTTTGGATGATAGCAATAGGCTCATCAAATTTATCCAGATCGGAATAAATACCAATAATTTCTTCAAGTTTATGTGTGCCCATCAGGATTACAACCGTCGCCGAGGAACGCGCCGCCCAGGGAAGATCGGTCGATAATTCATGTGATTTTGTGGTTCCGGTCACTACCCAGAAACTTTCACTGACACCGCGTGAAGTCAGAGGAATTCCGGCCAATGCAGGAACGGCATAAGTACTGGAAATACCAGGTATTACTTCTGATTCAATACCATGTTGGGCAGCATATTCAATTTCTTCATAGCCACGGCCAAATATAAAAGAATCGCCGCCTTTCAAACGAACAACCTCGCCGTATTCACTGGCAGAAGCAACAATCAGTTTATTAATTTCATCTTGTCCGCAGCTTACTTTTCCAAAACGTTTTCCAACATGAATTTTCAAACAATCTTCCGGGCAATGATCGAGGATAGATGGATGCACCAGCGCGTCATAAAGCACCACTTTCGCAGTTTGTAATGCTTTAATTCCTTTTAAAGTGATCAGATCAGGATCGCCGGGACCAGCACCGATTAATGTAAGTTTCATTAGAAATAGCTGTCGGCTTTCGGCGATCAGCTGTCAGTGGTTGCAGTAAATAATTTGTGAAGTCTAAGGGAAGCTTAAAATTCAAGACTCGGGTTTTGAAGAAAAAGAAGTCAGGTTTGAAAATTTCATGTCAAATCCTGACTTCTTGTAATATCCAAAATTATAATTTAGGCCGCAGCTAAAAGCTAACGCCTAAAAGCTAAGAATCTTTTCCAAACGAAAGTTCCTGCAAAACAGGTTCTCCTGTTTCCATCAACTGAGCTCCGCGTGTATTACGAACGAAGTTCAAAAAGTCTTCCGCTGTTTTTACAAAATAAGTAGCAAATTCTTCTGTTGGTTCGAATTTGTTGATACTGAAAGCAAGAGAACGGAATGGCGTTTCTTCTGAATCAGGAAGAACATATTCAGCCGGGATTTCATATTTGAATTCTTTTCCAAAATTACTTTCGAAATCGTTGATGATACCGTACTGTGTATTTGTGCTTACATCTTTGGTCATCAACAATCCTTTTGCACCCGTGATCAAAACATTATAAGCATGATAAATAGCATCAGCCCAGATTTTTGATTCAAAATTTTCTTTTGCAAGATTTAACTTTTCCTGTCCTTCTGTAATCGTTGTTGCCACAAGGTCAACCAAAACACTGGCGCATTCACCAACACCGATTTCAGTTTTAAACATTTCATCATGATCCCAGTCGCGGTAGTCATCTTCCTGAATGGTAGAAAGATCTGCGATTGGTTTCAAAAGCTGGAAGAAATAATTTTTAGTCTGACGTGCATAATATTGGTTAAAATATTCTCCGTCATAAGCATTTGATTCGTAATCGTTGAAGATCGTACGAAGTGCTTCTGGTCCGCGTTTTGCAGGGACTTTAATTACTTTATCTCCAATCAAACCAATGCCATCACCGGAAAAACCACCGCCCAGCAAAACTTGTAGTGCCGGCAAAACCAGTTTTCCGTTTTTAATCGAGCTGCCGTGGAAACCAATGTTAGAAGCATTATGCTGGCCGCAGCCATTCATACAGCCGCTGATTTTTATTTTGATATCCTGGTTATAAATCATTTCAGGAAATTCATCCTTCATGACATCTTCCAGAACACGGGTAATTCCGTAACTGCTTGTGATAGCCAAGTTACAAGTATCAGTTCCGGGGCAGGTTGTGATGTCCATCGTACTATCAAAACCGGGATTAACCAATCCTAATTTCGAAAGTTCATTGTATACTGCTACAAGGTCTTCACCTTTGATAAATCGAAGAATATATCCCTGATTAACCGTTACACGAATATCATCTGCTGCATATTGACGAACGATATCAGCCAATGTACGCGCAGTGTTAGAATGCATATCGCCTAATAAAACTCGTAATTGAACAGCATACCAACCTTTTTGTTTTTGTTCAAAAGTGTTGGTTTTCAGCCATTTCGTGAATTCAGGAATATCGGAAACACTTTCAGAAGCAATCTTTAAAATTTCTTCTTCGCTCAAAGATGGGCGAGGAGCGTGGTTAATTGATTCCGCTTTGTTTGTACCAAACAAATCATCAGGAATCTGGAATATTTTGTTTTTAACGGCAGTACGTTCTTCTTCCACTTTCGCCATTAATCCTTCCAGTCCAAGATCGTTCAAAAGGAATTTCATCCGCGCTTTATGACGACGAACACGTTCTCCATGACGGTCAAAAACACGAAGCAAAGCTTCTATAAACGGAATAACGTCTTTTTCTTCAAGAAATTCAAAGGCAGTTTGTGCCGAGAAAGGCTGTGCACCTAGTCCGCCGCCGATCAAAACCTTGAAGCCTTTAACCTCTTCACCGGCTTCGTTTATTCCCATTTTGGCGATAAGACCAACATCGTGAATAAACGCTAACGCAGAATCTTTTTCAGAAGAAGAAACAGCTATTTTGAATTTCCTTCCCATATCCTGATTAATAGGATTACGAAGGAAATAAGTAAAAATCGAATGTGTTATCGGTGTAACATCAAATGGTTCGTCCGGGTCAATACCAGCTACAGAAGAAGCCGTAACGTTACGAATTGTATTTCCACATGCTTCTTTCAGCGTAATTCCAGCATCTTCCAGATCCGACCAAAGTTGTGGAGAATCGGAAAGTTTTACAAAGTGCAGCTGAATATCCTGACGGGTTGTTGCATGCAAATTTCCAGTGGCAAATTTGTCGGAAGTATCTGCGATGCGAACAAGCTGATCCGCCGTGATACGTCCATAAGGCAGTTTGATACGGATCATTTGTACGCCTGGCTGGCGCTGACCGTACACACCGCGTGTCAAACGAAACTTACGAAAAGCTTCTTCCGGCGTTTCTCCCGTATTAAACGCGTTGATCTTGTTCTGTAAATCAACAATATCACGTTTTGCTGCGGTTGATACTTTGTCTGAAATTACTAAATTATTCATGGTGATGTATTCTTATAACCTATCGGAATAGTATATTAACTTTATATAAGGAAAAAAGGTGCGGATAGGCCGCTCCTTTTATTCAACCATACAAGCGCCTACGGTCACATTCGACGTTTCATCAATCAGAATAGCCGCGCCATTTGCTCTGTTTTGCTGATATGGATCGTAAGCGATCGGTTGCGCTGTCCTTAAAACAATTCTTGCGACATCGTTTAATTTCAGGCTTTCAACCTCATCCAGTTTTTCGTATGAATTGATATCGATCTGGTATTCTATGCTTCTAACAGAACATTTCGTTCTTGCGGTTCCGTGCTGAAGAAGATATTTATCACCGGCTTTCAATGTTTTGCGATCATCCATCCAGCAAACAAGTGCTTCAATGTCCTGACTCACGATTGGTGAATTGTCAACCGAAACGATCATATCGCCGCGGCTGATATCCACATCGTCTTCCAAAAGAATGGTAACAGATTCAAAAACACCTGCTTCAATAATTTCCTGTCCGCCGAATTCAATCCTAGCGATTTTCGATTCTGTTCCGGAAGGCAATATTTTAACAGCTTCGCCTTTTCTCAAAGAACCACTTTGCAAACGGCCTGCATAACCACGGTAATCATGTAATTCCTCAGTCTGAGGGCGGATCACATATTGTACAGAGAAACGTCCGTCTGTCGTATTTTTATCTTTTAAAACATTTACGTTTTCAAGGACTGACAACAATGTTTCGCCTGTATACCATGGCATATTTTTAGATCTGTCAACAATATTATCTCCGTTCAGCGCGCTAACCGGGATAATTATCAAATCTTTAATGTTCAGTTTCTGAGCAAGATCCTGGTATGTTTTAGCAATTTCCAAAAACGCGTCTTCGGAATTTCCAACCAGATCCATTTTGTTGATCGCCACAACCACGTGAGGAATTCCCAACATGGAAGCAATCAGCGAATGACGGCGTGTTTGTTCGGCAACACCGTGACGGGCATCAACCAAAATAATTGCCAGATCTGCATTCGAAGCACCGGTAACCATGTTACGGGTATACTGAATATGTCCCGGCGCATCGATCGAAATAAATTTACGGTTCGGTGTCTGGAAATATTTATATGCAACGTCAATCGTAATCCCTTGTTCACGTTCAGAACGAAGTCCATCCGTTAAAAGAGCTAAATCAATTTCGCCATCATTGCGGCTTTTGCTGGCGCGTTCGATGGCTTCCATCTGATCTGCCAGAATATTTTTTGTATCAAAAAGCAAACGCCCGATCAACGTACTTTTACCGTCGTCTACGGAACCTGCTGTTATAAATCTTAGTAAATCCACCTTGTACTAATTTTGAATTAAGAATGGGAGAATGATTGAATGAGCTCAAATGAGTCTTTGTCATTTTCTCATTGTTTAGAAATATCCTCCTTTTTTACGGTCTTCCATTGCAGCTTCGGTTTGCTGATCGTCGATGCGGGTTTCGCCGCGTTCGCTGATTCTTGAAACTGTAATTTCAGCAATAACTTCTTCTAATGTCGCAGCACTTGATTCCACGGCAGCAGTACAAGTCATATCACCAACGGTACGGAAACGAACTTGTCTGGTTACAATCTGATCTTCCGGATCTTTTTCAATTACAGGCGTATTGTATAACAAATGTCCGTCGCGCAGGATACACTCACGTTCGTGAGCGAAGTAAATGCTTGGAAGTGTAATTCCTTCTCTTTGAAGATAAGCCCAAACGTCTAATTCAGTCCAGTTGGAAATCGGGAAAACACGTACATTTTCTCCTTTATGAATACGTCCGTTAAAAAGGTTCCAAAGTTCAGGTCTCTGGCGTTTTGGATCCCATTGGCCGAATTCGTCGCGGAAAGAGAAAATACGTTCCTTCGCACGCGCTTTTTCTTCATCCCGGCGCGCACCACCGATGCAGGCATCAAATCCAAATTCTTCAATCGTGTCTAGTAAAGTAAAAGTTTGCAACCAGTTACGGCTGGCGTTTTTACCAGTCGGTTCTTTCAGATTTTTCGCTTTGATGGTATCTTCCACATAACGAACGATCAGTTTTGAACCAGTTTTTTCAGCAAGCATATCACGGTAATCCGTAGCTTCCACGAAGTTATGGCCCGTATCGATATGGACTAACGGAAATGGAATTTTGCCCGGCGCAAATGCTTTTTGAGCAAGACGAACCAGGGTTATAGAATCTTTTCCTCCTGAAAATAGTAACGCCGGACGTTCAAACTGACCAGCCACTTCACGCATAATGTAAATCGCCTCTGCCTCTAGCTGATCCAGGTAGTCCGGTTTTCTACGGTCAATATTTCCTTGGTCGCTAAGATCCGACGCCTCTTTTACTGAAATTGACATACTTACTTCATTAGACATTTAATACTTCTTCTTTATTTACGTAGCATTGGGATGCTTTTATTACTTCGCGTGCAAACCACATTCTTTCTTCGACTCATCTTCCCACCACCAACGTCCGGCGCGGAAATCTTCGCCTTCCTGGATAGCGCGTGTACAAGGCGCGCAGCCAATACTTACAAAACCTTTGTCGTGCAACGGATTGTAAGGAATGCCATTCGATTTTACATAGGTTTTTACTTCTTCAAAACTCCAATCCAGAATCGGGTGGAATTTGATCAGATCATGTGCTTCGTCAATTTCCAGCTTATGCATAGCCTGACGATTTCCTGACTGCTCTGCCCGGATACCTGTCACCCAGATTTTTGCTCCTTTCAAAGCTCTGTTCAAAGGCTCAACCTTACGGATAAAGCAGCATTCTTTGCGGTTTTCGACAGAATCATAAAAACTCAAAGGGCCTTTGGTACTTAGCAATTCTTCCGCAGCACCGGTTTGAGGATAATAAACTTTTATTTTGGTATCATACCGGTTGTTCGTTTTTTGAAGCGTCATGTACGTTTCATTAAACATTCTGCCTGTATCCAAAGTGAAAATGCTGATATCCAGATTATTCTTTAAAATAAAATCTGTGATAACCTGATCTTCATAACCCAGACTCGTAGAAAATACTACCTGGCCAGGAAAAAGATCGGCCAGGATAGCCAACGATTCGATCTCGCTTTTGCCTTCAAGGGCGGCGGTTAATGCGTCTATGTTTGTGTTCATGGTGATTCGCCTTGTATTACTTCTGGTATTATTACACAGAGGAAATTGGAGTTAAAAAAGAGGGACACGGAGTTTTTTATAATATTCTCTGTGTATCTCTTTTTTTCTCTGTGGAACTCTGTGTTATCTTTTATTATTTATATCAAAATATGCAACTTCTAAAAAGTGCGTGTGCAAATGTTGAAAATCTTTATCTGTTGTTATCAATGTTGCATTTAAAACACTGGCCGTCGCTGCAATCCACAAATCGTTCTTGCCCATATTTCTTGAAGAGCCTATAAGTGGTTTTTCTTCCAGTCTTCCCTGGCTGAAAGCGTCTATTTCTGCGTAAGAATTTATGATTTCCTCTGTTATGAAATCGATTATTGTAAATTCTTTTGCGAATATTTCCAGCTCTCGCCTCTTGTTAAATCCCCATTTATTTTGAACAGCAAGCGATCTTAATTCTCCTATTACGACTGCTGGAATATATACATCCGAATCTGTTTCAAATATTCCAAGCTGCAATTCAATTAAATCCCAGATTGAATGTTTTCTCAAATATGCCAGGATGACATTAGTGTCCAGGACATATCTCATTTTGTCAATTGCGAAAGAAGAACTTCAAGGGGCTCCTGAATATCAATTGCATCTCTTAGAGCTTCAAGCCTTTCTTTATTTAAACCTTTGTACCCCTGTTTATTTTTCAGTTTTTCAATTCGATCTTCAAATGACAAACTTTTATCCGCCGGATTGCTTATCATAGATTTTAAAGGATCATCATCTGCCAGTGTACTATAAACTAATTCGTTCATCGTAACACCGGCCAAATCAGTAGCCTGTTTTGCGGAAAGTGCTCCTTGTTGATAAAGTTGGCCGGCAATGGAAAGCAATACCTTCTCCTTCTCGAAATCTTCCGGCAAATTGATGGTTAGTGTTTTCATATTATGACCAATTTAATCTATTGATTTTTACTCTAATATATCACTTTTGACCGACACTTCCACAGCATTTGTGAAATCCTCGATCAGGTCTTCGATATCTTCCAGACCAACAGAAATACGGATTAAGCCTTCTGTGATTCCTAATGACAGCTTTTCGTCTGCTTTCAGTTTCGCATGTGTCGTTGTGAACGGATTGGTAACAATTGTTCTCGTATCACCAAGATTTGAAGAAAGAGAAGCAATTTCCAAAGCATCCATAAATGCAGAGACACGTTCAAAACCGCCTTCCAATTCAATTGTAACAATGGCACCGCCGGCTTTCATTTGCGCTTTGGCAAGTTCATGCTGAGGGTGAGACGCTAAAAACGGATACTTAACCAGTTTTACGTCCGGATGTTTTTCCAAAGCCGAAGCCAAAGCCAATGCGTTTGAGCAATGTTTTTCCATTCTCAAATGCAGTGTTTCAAGACTTTTGCTCAATACCCAGGCATTAAACGGAGACATGGACGGTCCGGTGTGACGGCAGAAAAAGCGAACATGTTTGATGTATTCTTCTTTTCCAACCACAATTCCACCCAAAACGCGGCCTTGTCCATCCATGTACTTAGTAGCCGAATGCACAACCAGATCCGCTCCGAAATCAACCGGATTTTGCAAGGCCGGAGAAGCGAAACAGTTATCTACGTTGAAAATCAGATTGTGCTTTTTGCAAAGTCTGCCAATCATTTCAAGATCTACCAGGTCCAGACCTGGATTTGAAGGCGTTTCAAGGTAAACCATGCGCGTATTTGGTGTTACCGCCGCTTCCCAATCTGCCTCACTTGCATCCGCGTCCAGGTAGGTATACGTGATACCCCATTTGCTGATAATTTGTGTAATGATCTGATGCGCAGAGCCAAATAAAGCGCGACTAGCCAAAATGTGGTCACCGCTTTTCAACAATGCAGCCATACTGGCAAAAACCGCCGCCATACCCGTAGCCGTAGCTACGCCATCTTCACAATCTTCAAGGAGACAAACCTTGTCTATAAATTCCTGAACAGATGGGTTCGAAAAACGACTGTAAATATTTCCTTCTTCCGTTTCTTCAAACAATGCTTTTCCTTGTTCAGCACTTTCAAAAGTAAAGCTGCTTGTCAAAAATAAAGGTGTAGAATGCTCACGGTACTGTGTTTTCTTCGTTTGGGTACGTATCGCTTTGGTCTGCTTTTTCATAGGTAAATAGCTGTTAGCTTATAGCTATTAGCTTTTGGCTTGTAATAAATATTTCTTACTTTATATGAGAGAATTAAGTCTCTTTTTTTCTATTTCTGTTTACCTGGTCCGGATCTAAAAGCTAACTGCTAACCGCTAAAAAACCACCATATAAATTATTCTCAAACTCACGATGATAACAATGGTTCCTACCATGATCATCATTGTTTTTATTGGTAATTTCCGGGAAAGGTTTGCCGCGATCGGCGCCGCAACCATTCCTCCCAAAATCAATCCTAAAACGACCTGCCAGTGTGAAAACCCGATCAGCGTTATAAAGGTAACTGAACTTGCCAGCGACACGAAAAACTCCGCCAAATTCACAGATCCGATCGTATATTTTGGGTGACGGCCTCTTGCAATTAATGTTGACGTTACAATAGGCCCCCAGCCGCCGCCGCCGATTGAATCCAGCGATCCGCCGGCAAATGCCAGCCATCCGATCTGTCTGATTGGTCGTTTTTCAATCCGTTTCTTTAACGCTTTCTGGATGATAAGAATTCCCAGAATTAAGGTATAGACTGCCACTAATGGCTTGATGATGTAAATATATTGTTCGAGTGATGTTAACAGATAAGCACCAGCAATAGCGCCAATAACACCGGGTATCAGTATTTTCTTGAATAATTTGCTATTTACGTTTCCAAATTTAAGGTGCATATAACCCGAAACGCCGCTTGTGAAGATCTCCGAAGCGTGTACACTGGCACTAACAGCCGAAGGAGGAACACCGAGTGTAAGCAGAAACGTAGCAGACGTTACGCCATAAGCCATACCCAGGGCGCCATCAATCATTTGCGCTATAAAACCGCCAAGAATGTAGTAGAAAAAGCTTTCATTCAGTTCAAGTTCATCCCAAAGAACGGAAAGTCTGTCGTAGGTGATATAGGTAAAAACCAAATGGCCGACAATCATCAAAGCGATGGCTGCGAACAAGTTCATCCCAATTTCTGTTCGGCTTCTTTTGCGCAATGTGGCAGCCCAGATCTTGTTCTGAATGGTATCCCAGGAAAGTGATGATTTTGGATTATTCTTAGGTGCGTCAAAAGCAGCGTTTTGCTGTTCAACCTTTTGCATAACCTTATTGAAACGGGAATCCGATTCTTCCGGTAAATCAGGCAGAAAAACAACTTTCCCCTGTTCCTTTGCGATAGCAGCCAAACGGCGATCTTCCTCAGGATCACCACTTGCAATGTAAGCGACTTCCAGGGATTCCCAATTAACTGGCTCCTTAACTTCTAATGAGGGCAATGATTCTGATGCGTCCTTCAAAGTCTATCTAGTATAGTATTATGATAGAGTAAAGTATTAATAAAATAGCAAACTAATGTTTGCTAAATGAGGTGCAAATTTAGCATCAAAATATTAGCTTTCAAAGAACAAAAAATGACGGGCCCGAAGATCCGTCATTTTTTAAACGATTATACACTAAAAATCCAGACTCAATAACACCGGATTTCAAACAACGAAACAGGCGTATTTTCATTTGAATTAGCCAGTTCAATTTTGAGTTTTTGCGTCGAAGCGGGTTCGCTTAACGTAATTGTTCTAATGTTTTGATGATTATTTTCGATCGATCCGATGAGTTCGTTTTTGTCGTTGTAAACTTTGACTTCCGTAACACAAAAGGGCATGACGGTTTCGGGATGAATGAAAATAACATTTTCCATCGGGTGATCATAATCCGCATCAAAGACAAATTCGATGGTTGAGATTTTTGTCTGCTCTGCCCAATCGATATTAATAGTTGGGTTTTTGTCGGCATAATCCGCAACCCAGGCATTTGGACTTTCGATCGGACGTTGCAGTCCGTTTTTTAAATTTTCGGTTTCAAAAAGATTTATCTCATCACCCAGTTTCATGGCAATATTTCTTCCCCCGGGTCTGCGTTGCGGACACCAGAATTCGAAGGTATCCACCCCAATATCTTCCGTTGGTTCCTGTTTTCCATAATTCGAAACAGCAGGATTTGTTGCGTTAAAAACTGTTAAGATCCCTGAAATCCGCGCCTCGCTATACTGAATTTTGATATTTTCATTTTTTATAAAACAAACGAAAACATAACACGAATGATCGAACTCAACTTCCCAGTCTAACGTAATTTCCTGTTTTCCCTTTTTCAATGAAACCGTTTTCGTTTGAAGCGTAACATCCGGTGTATGATTGAACGGTTTACTGCTTTTTCGCAATTCAATTGCCAGCTCCGTTTCTTCATCAGCATCAACCGAAACCGTAACCGAAGGCATTTTACCAACGGTAACCGGTAACATTTGTGCAACCGAATGGACAATAGGGGCCCAGTGATCAACACCCGGAATCTCTTTCAATTTTAAAGTTGAACTTGCCTGGATATTGATCGCTTTTTGAAGAAGATCTTCGGAATCTGATAATTTCAAATGTGGAATATACTGGCCTGATTTGATCAATTCCCGCTGCAATTCTTCCAAATGAAGCGTTCCAACTTCTCTTGGTGAAATGCTATATTTCTTTGCCAATGAAGCAGCAATAGCCACAGCTTGTCCGCCATGCGCGCTCGTAGCCATTACTCTCGTGGAAGCAAAAGCCACGTGTGTCGTACTTATTATACGCCCGGCGATGAAAAGGTTATTGATGTTTTTGCTGTAATAACTACGATAAGGAATGCTGAAAACGCCTTTTCCATGCCACTGATTACAACCCGCCTGATCACTATAAATTCCATCGGCCGGATGCAAATCAATACTCCATCCACCAAAAGCAACCGTATCTTCGAATTGTTTTTGTTCGACAATATCTTGCTGTTTAAGCATATAATCGCCTTCGAAACGGCGACTTTCCCGTTTTCCCGGAATGGTACCAACCCACTCCAAAGTCATGGTTTCGGCTTCGGGAAATAAGCCGGAATTTTTAATATAATTCCAGGCGCCGTAAACCACTTTCCATAATTCCCACTTAATTGTTTCGGTATCATGAACGGTATCCAGCCGTCCGCCATATTCCAGCCACCACAACCGACAGCCAAAATCTTTTGGATTGAACGTTTTGTAACGGGGAATTTGGGTAATGTCCTGCAAGGCAAAAGACGGAGGCGTAAATTTCACCGGTCGACCAACATCTTTCGAGTAGAAATACATCGAGTGCCCCAGAAGTTCGCCATATGCTTTATCCGGCGCGAATTTTTCACCAAACTCTTCCTGAGATTCTGCACCCATACGGAATGCCGCGCCTGCCAGAAAGGCTACGATTCCATCGCCGGAGGCGTCACAAAACAAAGGAGCGCTGATTTTGTACTGCGTACTATTCTGGCTGCAAAAAGCGTGGACGGCTGAAATTGTATCTTCCGAAGATTTGTCAAGATCAAAAACAGCTGTATTTAAAAGTAAAGTAATGTTCTTTTCTTCCACCACTTTTTCCAGCAAAACGGTATCAAAAATCAGCGGATTTCCATCGGGATTCCGGTGAATATTTTCCAGCATGATTTCATTGATCACACCACCTTCCCGTGCCCAGCGATTGTTGTTTCCCATATGCGAAGTGGCGCCTAAAACCCATAACCGGACTTCACTTGACGCATTTCCGCCCAAAACCGGTCTGTCCTGAACAACAATTACTTTCATTCCTGTCCGTGCCGCGGTGATCGCCGCGCAGGTTCCCGTCAATCCACCTCCGACGATTACTAAATCTGCTTCAAGAGCTATGGTTTTTGGTGATCTTTTGTAGATGAATTCTTCTCTTATCATTGGTTAATAGCGTTAGGGTGGGGATTCGGCCTTGAATCATTATTTCCCAGTCGTATTTATAGTTTGAATTATTTTAGCTCGATTTCTTTAATTCCGGCAGAATAACCAGTTGGCTTCATGAGCGTTAGTAATAGTTTTTTGTCAAATCCAGTCAGCAGAATTGTAAATTCTTTACTTTCTCCGGGATTTAGATCAGGAATAATATAGGTTCCATTTGACGTTTTCAATGAATAACCATGGATTGCATAAGATGGGAAATCATTACGGGCAGTCAGTTTCAGAACCAGTTGATGTAAACCCTGTTCACCTGATTTAAAATTCACTTTTTCAATTAAAACTGGTGACATTTCTTCCTGATAAGATTTATAGGCGGGTCGTAGAGATCTGTCCGGGCCAACAATTCCCCACGGACGGTATCCGTTGGCATTTGTTCCGTGGTAGCGGCTTTGATAATCATTGTAAGTCCACCAGGAAGTCCCGATCACATATGGTCTTTTTCTTACTTCCGCTATCACATCACGTACATGCTGCGCCTGACCAATTTCACCATCTTTATTATCTGCTCTTGCGCCCCATTCACTAATCAGGATTGGTTTTTCGGGGTATAATTTGTGGATATGATCAAGGACTTTTGCATGATTTCCATACGTATTGGAAGAAATAAAATCGACATACTGACTGGCTTCGTCTTCCGGTTTTTCTGGAAACGTATTTAAAAACATGCTGGCGAAAGTATATAGTCTGGTTGGATCGAGTTCCCTTGCATTTACGATCATATCTTTGGTCCATTTTAGTCCGGCAGGAGATTTTGATTCGTACTCATTTCCAACGCTGTAAGCAATAATGCTTGGATGATTCCAGTCGCGTTCGGCCATTTCACGAAACTGGGAACGAAATTTTGTACGCATACTGTCATTGTCCATTTGTCTGGGCGTAAGCTGCCAGTTTCCTGCTTCGGAGATGATCAGCATTCCATATTTATCCGCCAGCTCATAGAAATATTCGGAAGGTGTATAATGCGTCAGTCGCTGAAATTCCATTCCGGCTTCTTTCATTAAACGGAAATCTTTTTCCACCAACCAATCGGGTTCCATTGACCCTAAACCCGGATAATCGACAACACGATTTCCACCGCCCAATCGAAGCGATTTCCCATTAAGCAGCAGTTGCGCATTTTTTATTTCAACTTTTCTGATTCCAAAATTTGAAGAGATTGTATCAGAGCCGACCGTAGCGGTAAGATTATAAAGATTTGGTTCATCCAGATTCCAGAGTTTTATCTGCGCCGGGGAAAGATTTGTTTCCGCTTCAATAATACCCGTTTGTCCAGCTGAAATGGTGGCTGATTTAATTTTCCAATTCAGTGCAACGACTTTGTCTTTGAATTGAACTACATAATTTACTTTTGGAGAAACTGTCTGTTTCGATGCATTTTTAATTCTCAGTTTTGTAGTTAATACGGCCGTTCCTTTCGCAAGATCCGGCACCGCTTCAATTTTTACATTATCCGCATAAACTTCGGGTTCAACGGTTAAATAAACCGGACGGATCAGTCCGCCGTAATTAACCCAGCCCATAAAGGCGTCGTTGATTTTGTTGTTATCTTTTGCTCCCGGAATAGTACCAACTTTCCAGGTATCGTTGTTTACAGAAACAGCCAGCAGATTATCTCCGTCTTTCAAAAAGTCTGTAATATCAAAGCTGAATGGCGTGTAACCGCCTTCATGCACACCCACTTTTTGATCATTTAGCCAGATGTTGGTTTTATAATAAGCGGCATCAAAATGCAGAATGATGCGTTTTCCGGCAGTCGTTTTCCATGGAAAAGTTTTTCTGTACCAAACCGTTCCGTTATAAAACTGGTATCTCAGGTCTGCGGAGAAACAATGAGGAACGGTTACTTTGTCAAAACGATTGCTCTCCACTTTGGATTCATACCATTTACCAATCTGTCCCATTTCGGCAGGATCCAGCGCGAAAGACCATTCGCCGTGCAGGGGAATGGCATTTGACTGACTGATTTTATATTGACCAAAAGAAGATAAGTTTGATGATAATAATAACGTCAGGAATAGAAATATTTTTTTTATTGACATGATAATAAGTGATTTACGGTTTTAGGAGTGGAGGGTTTGGTCTTTTGTTTCCGTAGAAACGAGCTTGATTTTTCGGGATGCCCGCCAGGGAATGATGGCCGTTAAAAGAATTCCAAATGCTATCGCTGCTGTTAGGGAAGAGCCGATCGTTGTTAACGCACTTAGAATAAATAGCAAAAAAGCGGTGAAAGCAAGTGCTCCTGCAATTACCCGTAAGCCAAATTGATTTTGTCTGCGCGCCTCCGTTTTTTCTTCGTCTGAGCTTTCCAGATAATCAAATTTTCTTTGCGCCAACACGGCTTGATAAACTTCGTATTCTGAACTGGCAGCTGTTTTTCTGGCTATGAGCCATTCATTAAGTGCTAATAAAATGATTGGCAAACCAATGCCCAGAAGCATTTCTTCAGAACGGTTTAATTTGAAGCCTGCCGTTAAAGGCAAAATGATTTTGAAAAGTAAATTGACCGATAAGGTAGAACCCGTTATCCGGAGCGTTGCTTTTCCGGTTAATTTTTTTGAAAATAAAGCCCAAAGTCCAGGAGCTAAAAGTGGGCCGCCAGTAACGGCGCCTATGCTTAAAACAACCTCAACAATTCCACCAGCGGCAGGGACAAGCAGCGCAATAATGATCATCCCGATTCCGAATACCAGTGATGATAAACGCGCAATGGACATCAGCTTTTTGTCAGAAGCGCCCGGGTTGATCATTCCCTTATAAATGTCATTTGTAAAAACGGCTGATACGACATTCAAAGTTGTATTGGCGGACGCCGATGTTGAGAAATACATACCAGTTAGCATCAGTCCCATTAAACCCGGAGGTAAAACCAGCTGGCAAACTTTTAAATAAGCATTTTCAGTATCCAGACCTACCAGGGAAGGATTAATAGTACGGTAAATCATCGGAGGCAACATCCAGATGATCGGGCTGATCAGATATAAACCTGCAAAAAGAAAGGAAACTTTTCTGGCTGATTTACCACTGTCGACGCTGGTATAACGCTGCACAAAAGTCCAGTTTCCACCTATATAACAAATGTGGTAAAGCGTAAAAGCAATGATAAATCCGAACGTGTATTCACCATTTAACAAATCGAAAAACCCATCAGGCGCTTTTGTCGTTACCGCTTCCCAGCCACCAGCAGCATTTAATGACAAGGGTAAAATAATAAAAACGGCTGCTGTTAAAATTACAAATTGAAGAATATCTGTCACCATTACCGCCCATAATCCGCCAACGGCTGTATAAGCGATCATCATAATCCCCAAAACAATGGTGCTTGGTATTAATGGAAATCCAAGGGAAACACTCACAAGTTTGGCAACCGGATATAAAACTGAACCTTTAATAAAAAGTGAAACCAGTGTAAAAATGTAGATGAACGTTTTTTGTACAGTTAATCCCAGTCGTTCTTTCACAAATTCTGCGGCTGTCAATGCGCCTGTTGCTTTCCATTTTGGTGCCAGCCAGATTCCCGTGATCAGTGCACCAATACACATCGTCCATTGAATGGTGACAGAAACCCAGCCATATTTATAAGCAATGGCGCCCCAGGCCACGAAGGTTCCTGCGGAGAAAAAGCTCATAAAAAGAGATAAACCGCCTATAAACCAGGGCACGGATTCTCCTCCTGCAAAGAAAGATTTCATATTCCGGCCTGTTCGGACGAAAAGCATTCCGATAAATAAAACGAAGGCCGAAAAGATAAAAATGACGGCGGTATCAATGGGTGAGTTCAAGCGTTCAGGCGTGTAATGTGAATTAAATTTTTTAAACTGATTTTTTAGTCAAACTGAACAGCAATCACTTCAATACCAAAACCCGGAATGTTGTAGGGAATGGAATTGTCAGAAGTTGTGATTGTTTGGTTTGATTTCAGATTCCGGATTTTTGATATCTTTTTTCCGGGTATCCACTTTTCTGAATTTAAAGTGATTTTGCCGGATGTAGGCTGCGAACGATCATTCAATAGGATAATAAATGCTTCATTTTTTTGTCCATTTTCTGCCAGAATGTAATCAACAATCGGTTTGTCATTTTGGATAAAACCTTCACGAATTACGAGATTTGCCTTTTCACCATAAATCGATCCGGCTTCGAAACCATAAGTCTGGTGCGGGCCAACTTTTGGTGTCACAAATCCTCTCGGAAAACTAACTTTTCCATCAGATCTCAATTCAGTTTCAGACAATAAATAATCTGTAATCCAGCCGATTTGCCACCATGCGTGATGCGGATAAGGCCCGGCACCTTTATTCATTGATTGCCAGTAATATGAAGCGACACTCGTTTTTGGATCAACAAAAGCATCACGCCCAATAGCGGCTGATCTTGCCAGATCAGCAAAAATCTGTTCACCGGTAATTTTGTACATTCTGATAAAAAGTCCGGCGTGGCTGGCTAGTTGGATAGGGCCATGACGCGTTGCAGAGCCAAATATCCCGCCATGTTCAAAGCTTAACCCGGCCTGGCTTATCTCCCAGTCTTCCCGTTCAACACCATTAATAATCTTGATTTTTCGGGAAGGAATTGGGTGGGTGTAAATTGAACCGACATAAATTTTTGCAGAAGTTATAGCGGCTTTTTTATAGCGTTCGTCTTTTGTTTTATCAAAAAGATCAAGCAAGGCCTGAGCTGATTGTCCGGTTGCAAAATCCGGTGCATAACGCGCATCACCGCAAACACCCAGAAACGAACCCGTTTCAACAGCGTTTTTGATAAACCAGTCGGCACCTTTTTGCGCTGCTTTCAGATATTTTTCGTCTTTCAAAATCCGGTAAGCGACCAGCAAACCATAAAAAGTAGGACGTACATCTTTAATATCCTTGAATATTTCTTCTTCCGTTTTCCGGTCATAGGCCACGGCAAAACTTCCGTCTGGTTTTTGCCATGTAAGAAGTTTCTCCGCGCCGAGTTTTAATCTGTCTTTTAATTCTTTATTATCAGGTTCAAAAAGCAGCATGTTCCCGATGTCCAGCATGATGTAATAGGTCAGGCCAATGGGTTCAACAACCGAACCCCATTCCTCGACAAACTTTTTACTTTTTGCCAGGTAATATTGTCCTTCAATAGCACCTTTGAAAAAACCGTCGTCCGTTATTTGTTGAACCAGTTTGAAATTCTCTGCCGGCGGAAGCACTTTTTGGGTTAGCTCCGAATCTTTGGTTTCGTGCGCAAGCATCCACATCGCACCATAATCCGAATTTTTCATGGCATCTTTATTCGAACCGACAACACCGCCAAGGTAAGATTGAGCTCCTATTTGTTTGCCTTTATATTCTTCAATATTCCAAAGCGAAGTTTTCGGATCAATCAGATACTGATGCATTTTTTCAATACGATCCGACAAAGATTGGGTGCTCTGGCGAAGCGCCAGTCCTTCTTTGAAATTATAGACATCGTAAATGGCATGATTCAGTGCCTGAAACCAGTCGCCTGAAATTAAACTGTAACGAAATCCGTAACTTATTTCCTGCCCAATTTCCCTTTCAGATTTTTCTTCACCTAAAACAGGATAATACAAAGTAGGGGATAACCCAGCTTTCCGGTTCATGTGAGATAAACCAATAAACCAGTCAGTCTGGGTTATCTTGTCTTTCGCCCAGGGATCACGCGCCAAACCCGGTTCGGGGATAATGGATAACGTTAATCCACTTTTACTACTCATGAGCGGACTCAACGTACTCGCACAGCGCTCACGATAAATGACTGGCCGATTTGGAACTCCATGGCCGTAAGCATAGGCCAAAGCAAAATTTTCCTGCATAAAATTCCCCTGAAAATAACCGGGAACAGAAACCCAGCTCATTTTTTCCTTTTCCAAAACCGCTAATGTTGGTGTTGCCAGAGAGAAAAATCCTTTTCTTTTTGGAATTAGTTTTTGAGATACATAAATATCGGAAGCATATTTTTCATCCAGTTTCCAATCAGCGATGATGGTGGCGATTTCTGTTTCCTGTGTAAATTGAATATGATTTTTATTAATTATTTTTAGTTTAGAAGGGAAAAAATGATAGGCTTTCCCAGCGGTGTTCAAAGAAACTGCTGTTGTGCTTTCTTTCCATTGTTCCTGCTGATAATGGTAGGCATCTTCCGGGAATTTGCCGCCTGTTATTTTGTCAAAAGTTTCTGCCGATTCGGATGAAGGTTTCGATTCTGAAAATAATAATGTGTATTCGCCGGAAGGAGTCAAATCTGAGATCCACTTTCCGTTTTTATTAACGGCCACTTTTTGAATACGATAACCTTCCGCAGCTTTTAGCCAGACAATTTGCACAGTTTTATTACCCAGTGTCACTGTTTTCGGCATTTGACCAAAAGCGGTAAGGATAGAAATCAGAAAGGAAAATATCGTCAGGTAATATCTCATGAGAAAACGTTTACAATACTTTGATTAAATTTTTTATTCCGTCGGTTAAATAAGTGTTCAGTTTCCCGTCGTCGTCGCTGTATAAAATGCAGACGTCTATGTCTTTTCGTTCGCTCAAAAAACGCTTGGTTTCTTCAAGTCCCATGACGAAAAATGCGGTATCATAACCGTCGGCGGTAATGGCATCGCTGGCAAAAACCGTCACACTCAGCAAAGAACTTTGTTCCATGGAACCGGTTTTCGGATTGATAATATGATTGAAAACCTGTCCGTCTTTTTCAAAATGGTTTCTGTAATTTCCGGCGGTTGTCATCGCACGGTCGGAAAGTTGAACGGAACAAAAAAGAGAACCTGGTTTTAATGGATTTTCAATACCTGTAACCCATGGTTTATTGTCGGCTTTGTATCCCTTACAAAGAATTTCACCACCGATCTCTACCATAAATTGATTGATACCAAGGCCGACCAGAAAATCGCCGATTATGTCAACAGAATATCCTTGTGCGATACCATTGAAATCAAGCTGAATACCAGGTTTTGTTTTTTTGACAGCTATGGAATCGAATAGAATATTTTTAAAGTCTATTAGTTTCAACAAAGCGTTGATATCGGTATTTTTCGGATTTTTGCTCTTGTTTGGGCCGAAACCATAAGCAATAACAAGAGGCAAAATGGTAGGATCAAAAGCACCATTTGTAGCTTCGTAAACTTCCTTTGACTTTTTAAGGACAGGAAAAAAATAGGGAGATTTAAATTGATAAAAGGTTGATTTATTAAAATCGGAAAGCTCGGAATCTGATCTGTAAAGTGACAGACATGTATCAAAATCCAGTAAAATGGAATCAATATCGATTTTAATATTCCGCTGTTTTTGGTCAAAATATTTGATATGATAAGTCGTACCCTGCGCTTCTCCCTGAATCGATATCATCGGAAGGTCATAACAATTTGCCATCGCAGTTTTGGGCGATAGCAAAGTTGAAATGATGAAAAGGAAAAATCCGATGATTTTGATCATGGCTAATAGTTAGAAATATTACGGCTGAGCTTCAATGGTTTCTCCTTTTAGAATTGACATTAGTTCAGGTAAGTGATCCTGATAAACTCCTCTTGGCGTGGTTTTATATTTTGTGGTCAGGTACGCTGCAAAGCCCACGACTTCACCCATCATACCGCAGGTTCTCATTACGCGTGTACTGCCAAACGCTACGTGTGTAGTGCTGATATTTCTCCCGGCAACGAAAAGATTTTGGATATTTTTGGAATAAAGACAGCGGTAAGGAATGGTGTACGGAGCTACTTTGATATGTTTGGTACCTGCAAAAAACTCCTGGCCTTCAAAATATTTGCTGTTTTTAGCGTCGGGGAAATGAAGATCAATTGTCCAGGTAGCCGTTACCGAACCATCCGGATATTGTTTGCCTTCCTGAATATCCATCTGGTTCAGGATATGGTCGCCAATAATTCTGCGCGACTCTCTTTTTCCACCGATATAAGCCACCCAGGCAAGTTCCTGTTTGGCATATTTCTGTGATTTGTGATTTTTCAAATAAGACCAGTTTCCATAAATCGCACGCAGGTTATGGTCACGAATTTTTTCGGCATCCGTTATGGTGTTAAAATTGCCAAAACCAGTTTCCCATTCCCAGTCTGCCTTGGTATTATCGATGTGATATTCATCTGAAAATTGTAGTGCCCAGGGTGTCTCGGGAAAAGTTGTAACGGTATCACGAGGAAGCGAAGCCCAGAGATTTGAAGTTCCCAAGGTGAAATTATCTGCTTTATCTGCGGCAAGTGATTCACCCGTTTCGGCTTTGCTTTCTCTTCCCATGCGGAATTCTGCGCCGGCCAGATATCCGATGGTTCCATCGCCTGTACAGTCCGCAAAGAACGAGCCTTCGAAGCGGGTTTCTTTATTCGTGATGATATCTCTTCCTACTACTGCGGTAATAATATCATTTTGTTTTTCAACTTTGTACACATAAGTATTAAGGAAAAGCGAAATGTTTTTTTCTGCTTTTACAATAGAAGTTTTTCTGGCGTCGCCGTATTCTTTTGCATCAGGATTTCCATTTCCCGGATCTCCGTTGTCCATTTCTCTAACAATTCTTCCCAGTTTGGGATAGTAATTTTTATCAACATCACCCATCAGATGCACACGGATTTCCGAACTATTATTACCACCTAAAACCGGGCGGTCCTGGATCAGCGCTACCCTTAATCCCATTCTCGAAGCCGAAACAGCTGCACACGTTCCGGCAACGCCGCCGCCCACGATCACCATATCAAAATGTCCGGCAGCAACCGGTGAATCAGGCAGATTTAAAAGTTTTTTACGGAAAGCGGATAATTCTTCAAGTTTATTCGGCGGGGTGAATTTTGGAACGTCCGTGAAGAGAATTGCATCGCAGCGACCGTTAAAACCGGTCAGATCTTTCATGGATAATTTGATTGTTTCCGTTTTTATGTCGACTTCGCCCGCATCATACCATTTCCATTCATCAGAGCCGCTTTCTCCAAAAACTTGCTTTAGAGGATTCCCATCAATACTAACCTGGAATTTTCCCGGTCCTTTTGGAAATGGTGCCCAGTCTTTGGTACGAACCCAAATATGATATTTTCCTTTTTTTGTGAATTTTATGGTTGTTGATGCATCTTTTACCGCTCGGCCCATGCCATGCGCCATCAGGTAAGACGAGCCCATCACCACAAAAGATTGTTGATCGATAACCCAGCCGCCTTTGTCTTCAAAGGATTCTGTTTCAACAAAAACGTGGTTTTGCGCGGAGAGCTGCAAGGTGAATAGTAGAAGAAATAGGGTTAGGTAGTTTCTCATATGTATTTTAGTTTGTTTCTGACATTCACGGTTGAAACCCTGAATACGGATAGTTGGTCGTTCATTCGCCCCAAGGCTGAAGCCCTGCGTTAGTGTTATGCTCAAGGTTGAAACCTTAGGTTAGTTTTCGATTTCCTGGCTCATTGGTATCAGATTTATTTTTTTACTTTTTTGATTTGTTTCCTGCATTCAGGGGTGAAACCCTGAATGTTGATCGTTTGTTATTGATTCGCCCCAAGGCTGAAGCCTTGGGTTAGTATTTGTTCCTAAGGATGAAGCCCTGGGTTAGTGTTATGCCTAAGGTTGAAACCTTAGGTTAGTTTTCGATTTCCTGGCTCATTGGTATCAGATTTATTTTTTACTTTTTTGATTTGTTTCCTGCATTCAGGGTTGAAACCCTGAATGCTGATCGTTGGTTGTTGATTCGCCCCAAGGCTGAAGCCTTGGGTTAGTATTTGTTCCTAAGGCTGAAGCCTTGGGTTAGTATTTGTTCCTAAGGCTGAAGCCTTGGGTTAGTGCTTTGTCTAAGGTTGAAACCTTAGTTGTGGATTTTGGCTAATGGACATATAAAATCAATTTCTGCATTTTCGGCCCGGTCTCCGTACTTCCCCAGTTTCAGTCATCTATAACTTCAAATCGAAGTCTTGTGCGGTGGATTAGGAGCTTTTACACTATTTCGAGGTGGAGCCTTTTATTAACCCAAGGCTTTAGCCTTGGGTGTGGCGAGGTCTCTCACTTTCCAGACTTTAGTCATCAATAGTTCCAGCCAGGATTTTTCGACTTTTATCCGAGAGTTTGGTCTGCTTTTTCAAAAGATCAAGTTTTAACTTTCGTTGTTCGTCATTCGATACAACCAGGCCGTTTGCGATCTTTTCTGTCAAGGTTTGGTTTAAAGGAATAGTCGAAAGTTTTTTCAAAATTGCGATCTGCATTGGATAGGTGGCTGACTGAAATGTTTCCCAAAGCCAGTTTTGTTTTAGTGGTTTTGAAAAAAAATCACTACCTGTTTTTTGCAAAGCTGTTCTCGCAGTAAAAAGATTTTTTCCGGCAATAATTTTTTCTATATCCGGCTCGAAAGATTTTAAGACACGGCCATCTTTTTGAATCACATTTTCCATCGCCCAATACTGGTAATGATAATTTTTATCAGCCAGAAAAGCATGAAGCATTTCGTCGTTTTTATATGATTCTGTGATTTTTAGCATTTCCGCAACCGCCTTTCCATAAGCAATTTTCCATAGGGTAAAACAGGTATAAACCGCTCCGTCAATAACCTCGTTTTTGATTGTTTTAAGAGTTGCTCCGGTTTTTGCATCCACCGAATCAGACAATTCATCCGTTCCTTTTGTGATGAGATCTTCCATTTTCAAATCAGCAAAAATGGAATTTTGTTTGGCCAGAATATCCTGTAATTTTTCGTAATCTTCGGCTTTGAACTCTTCGTGATCAACTTTGGTGAGGACTTTTCCTTCTGGCAAATCATACCTTATATAATTCCCTAAAAGATCCCAATAAAAATTAATATGCACCGGTTTGCATTCATTGGTATAACAAACCGGTGTGAAAATATTCCGGAAGAAATATTGGGGTCTTCCGGAATCATCAAGTTTCAGTTTTAAAGTATATTGAAGCGTATCATTTTCGATAATGTTGAACTCACGAATTTCTTTATTAAACTTTATCTCTGTCTTTACTGACACTTCAAGACCGTTTTTATACTGTTTCCCGGTCAGGGAAAAAGAAGAAACGAGCATTAGGAAAGGAAGAAACAGGTAGTTCATTTTCAAGATTGGTTTCCTAAGAAAAGACTTTTGGGGAAATGTTTACAGACATCTGTTATAGTTTATAAATCTGTTGGATTATTGCCAATCGGGATTTTGTACCAATTTTGGATTAGCATAAATTTCGTCCTGCGGAATCGGGAAATATTTGTTTTTGGCGGTTGGCGTGCGAACCGGATAAACACTGTTTACGGCTTTTGGAATCGCTGTCATAAATTTCCCTGTACGTGTTAAATCATACCAGCGGTCACCTTCTGCGAAAAATTCCCAGGCACGTTCTTGTATAACTGCGTCAACAAATGCTTCTTTGCTTAATCCTGTTTGCAGATCAGCTAATCCTGCACGTTTTCTAATGATGTTGATAAATCCATAAGCAACTCCCGTAGCTCCGTTCAACTTTGCTTCCGCTTCTGCAGCGATCAAATACATATCCGCCAAACGAAAAATTGGAATGTTAGGAATCATCCCAACCGTAGAAACCGGATCCTGATATTTTTTGATCAAAACCGCGTCAGTTGTTATTGGTGTGATATTTTTTTGAGCAATTGTTTTTCCCGTTTTGTCTGTATATGTCGTGTCAAGCAACAATCTGCGCTTATCCGACGGACTGAAAGAATTGTAAAATGACTGATAGGCAAACATGGAACCATATGATGTTTTCGCATATTCCGGTGCCGCGCTACCTGTTGGGCCCATTAAACTTGTCAGCTGATGCGAACGGGTTTGTGTTAACGGATCCACTTCAAAAGCCCACATATTTTCTGCGCGGGCAGCATCTTCTTTGTCGTAACGATAAGTGTCGCGGACGTCCGGCATCAAAGAATATTTTCCGGAATTGATCACCGTTTTTGCTTTTTCCAGTGCCTTGGCCCAGTCTTCGTTATATAAAGCAGCTTTGGCATAAAGTGCATTTACCACTTCGTTGGACGGGCGCCCTTTGTCAACACTCGGGTAGGATGGAAGTCCGGCCGTTAGTGCCTGGTCAAGATCGGCGTAAATTTGTTTGTACACATCGGCTTTTGGACTTTTACCTACAACAGCATCGTCAGCCGAATAACTGGGCGTTATTTTTACAGGAACATCACCAAAGTTTTTTGTCAAAGTCCATTCGTAAAAAGCACGTAAATAATAGGCTTCCCCGATAATTTGTTTTTGGCGGGTAGCGTCCATCGTTGCAGCCGGAACTTTGGCAATGATCCAGTTTGCTTTTTCAATCCCATCGTAGCCAGAAGCCCAGATCTGTTGCGGAGATTCACTTGTCCTGGAATTTGTTTTTTGGGTTGTATAATTGACATCGTACGTGAAAAGTGTCAGCGTATTTCTGCCTACAACGCCTCGGGGATAGGTCTGGTCGTCGCTGAAATCCGGCACTAACGTACAAGCCGGCCCGGAATACATATCAGCCAAAGGATCGTAAGCGGCAATAAGCCCTTTTTCGGCATCCGCAGCCGTTTTGTAAAATGCTTCGGTGTAAATAGAAGAATAGATTGTCTCGTCCAGCTGACATGCATTGAGTAAAAACATGCAAATTAACAGTCCGGCAGAGGAAAATTTTATGTTGGATGAAAACAACGGTTTCATATCAGATTCAGTTTTAAATAGGGAAATAAGGCTTAGAACGTGATTTGCAGACCACCTAAAAGTGATTTTGCCTGCGGATAGACAAGGTTGTCTACACCGATGACGGTATTGGAACCTGCATAGGTATTCACTTCGGGATCAAAGCCGCTGTATTTTGTAATTGTGAGTAAATTGTTGACACTGGCGTAAATCCTGATCTGCTGAATTCCCTTTATTTTTGGCAAAGTATACCCAAGAGAAATGTTTTTGACACGCATGTAAGATCCGTTTTCAACAAAATGATTGGTTACCGGCAGACGTCCGCTGACGTATGCGCTGGCATATTCGTTATTAGGATTTGTAGGTGTCCAGCGATCTGCCAAACCGGCCAGCATGTTTCTGCCTCCACCCGGATTTTCGAAAGAAAGGCGACTTGCGTTATAGATATCATTTCCTTGCGAACCAGAAATAAATACGCTCAGGTCAAAATGCTTGTAACTGGCGTTGGTTGAGAAGCCGTAAATGAATTTAGGATTTGGATTTCCGGTAACAACCTGGTCATCAGCCGAAATTTTCCCATCACCGTTCACGTCTTTTACTTTATGTCCGCCAAGTCTGCCGTCGTAGCCCGGGAGGATAGCATCTCCGGTTTGATTAATTCCATCGAAAACATAGGTTTTGATCAAACCAAGCGGCTGTCCAACTTTCAGAACGGTGTAAGCTGTAATGAATCTTTCCTGCGTCAGTCCGCCGTCGAGGCCTAGTACTTTATTGCGGTTGAAAGTGATATTTCCTGAAACATTCCAGGTGAAAGCGCCGTCAAGAATTCTGGCATTAGCAGCAAGTTCCAGACCTTTATTTTGAAGAGAAGCAAAGTTTCCGGTAATGTTGGCGTAACCTGAACTAAGCGGTAAGGCTTTTACATATAATAAATCATCCGTCCGTTTTTGGTAAACATCGGCGATAAGACTTAATCTGTTATTCAACAAACTGACGTCGATACCAATATTGGCTTGTTTGGATTTTTCCCAGCGCAAATCCGGATTTGAGATACCGGATGGGTTAATCCCTGTTATATAAGTATGGTTGATATTATAATCAGCACCTTGCGCAGAAACCGTTGCCAAAGATTGATAAGGATTAATACCACCGGCATTTCCGGTTACACCATAACTTCCTCGAATTTTCAGATCAGAAAGCCACGTGACATTTTTGATAAAGGGTTCTTCAATCAAACGATAAGCGGCAGATACTGCCGGAAAAACTCCATATTTATGATTGGCTCCAAACTTGCTAGAACCATCCACACGTGCTGTCAGATCGACAAAAAATCTATCCTTAAAACCGTAATTAATCCTGCCCATGTAGGAATCCAGTCGCTGGCTGTTGCGGGTACTGGTAACGGTACGGGTTAAAGCCAACTGAAGTGCTTCATTTCTAGTAGCGTCATTTGGAAAACCTGTCGCACTAATTTCATTTTGATTAAATAATTCAATTTGTGTTGCAAAAAGCGCCGTTGCTTTTAAAGAATGATTTGGGGCGAGCTGAGTGGCATAAGTCAGGATGCTTTCGTGGAGTAACGATTTCGAATTAGCATTTTTCTTGTAACCAGAACCTGAATTATCACTTAAATCGTTTTTCGCGATAATGGATCTTGGCGAATAACGGTCCTGCAAACTGCTTTGCAAATCAGCATTAAAAGACGCACGGTATGACAATCCTTTGAACAAAGAAACTTCACCATAAAGATTAACCAGCGTACGGTTGATGGCGGTACGGTTAAGCATGGAAGCGAAATTTAATGGATTTGTTACTTCCCGATATTGCCCCGCGGCTTGTTCTCCAAAAGGGAAAACACTGCCATCTGCATGGTAAGGCTGCAAGGTTGGAGGTGCACCCAGGGCAGAGCCAAGGATTGAGCCTGTTACCACACCGGCGTCGCCAATGGTCTCCGAGCCTGTTGTAATTCCATTGTTGACATTGTAACTTCCCAGAATACTGGTGCCGATTTTGATACGCTTGCTGACTTTGTGATCAACATTCAGACGATAAGAATACCTTTTGAAATTGGAATTTATAATGATACCATCCTGATTGAAATAATTCAAAGAAAGTGCCAGCTGCGTTTTTTCCGAACCGCCATTGATAGAAAGCTGATGATTTTGAATAGGTGCTTCCCTAAAAATAATATCCTGCCAGTTAACCCCCTTACCAAGTGAAGCCGGATCCTTGTAGTAATTATTTTTAAATACTTCATTTTCCAATTGTGCAAATTGTGAAGCGTCTAAAACAGGTAAGGTTTTTCTAACTTTCTGTGTGCCATAATAGCCATCATACGTTACACGTGTCGCCCCTGTTTTACCTCTTTTTGTTGTGATAAGTACGACGCCATTGGCTGCTCTTGAACCGTAAATCGCTGATGATGAAGCATCTTTAAGAATTTCAATCGACTCAATATCGTTTGGATTAATAGTCGAAAGAGGACTTACATCCGTAATTCCCCCACTGTTTGAAATCTGGATTCCATCAATAACATACAGAGGTTCAGAAGTTCCGTTGATGGAGTTTGTTCCACGAATTCTTACACTGATATTTCCACCGGGAGAACCCGAGTTTTGATTAATCTGAACGCCGGAAATGCGGGATTGCAATCCCTGAGCAATGTTTACAACGGGAGTTTGTACCAAATCTGATGCCTTTACGGAAGCAATTGAACCCGTGGTTTCAATTTTTCGCTGTGTTCCATAGCCTACAACGACTACCTCGTCCAACGCTTTTTGATCTATTTTTAGAGTAATATCCACCGTTGTTTTATTATTCACCGCAACTTCTTCTTTTAAATAACCAACAAACGAGAAAACAAGCGTTGACTGGGCAGAAGCGGTCAATGAGTAAGTTCCATCGACATTGGAGAGGGTTCCCTGTTGCGATCCCTTCACAGTAATACTTGCCCCAGGAATAGGCTGACCGGTCTCGTCAATAATTTTCCCCTTGACAGTCCCATCCTGTGCATATAGGAATTTCCCCGATGCCGCCATGACCAGAAGAATGAGAAAAGTGATTTTACATAAATTTTTGAGCATAGTTAAAAGGGTTTTGATAGTAGCGTAAAATTGAAATAGTTCAATTTGTTTGGTTGTATGGCTGATGTTTTCTAAGTCGGAAAAGATTCAGGAGAATGCCTTTTTTGATTGAAAACAGGAATTATTACTTGAATATAGGAAGGAGAAAAGTTTTGTCAAGAGTAAAAAAACGCTGAAATATCACGGATTATCACAAAAAGTATCGGTAACGTTTGCGGATACGTTACCGATATATGGTTATGATTATTTTTTATATGAAAATTTTATAGAAAGTATTTTTAATATCTTTGAGAAGTATTTTTATGATTGTTTGACGATATATTGAAATAATACAATGATCTCTTGTCCGAAGTGCTCCGAAGTAGGATCGATAATGAAAGCAGGTTATGTGCGGAACAAACAGCGTTATGTTTGTAAAGACTGCAATTACTTTTTTACGCTTTCAAATCCGGATCAAATCGCGCCCATAAAAAACAGCCGAAGGCATCAAACCACCATTATTGATATTGCCCGTTCCACGGGTGTCTCGAATTCTACGGTTTCCCGGGCGTTGCATGGACATGCAGATATAAGCCCGGAAACGCGAAACGCAGTTTTGGAAATGGCTGCGCAGCTGGATTATCAGCCAAATCAGTTGGCCTACAATCTTGTAAAAAGCCGGACCAACACGATCGGGATGATTGTGCCGGAGTTTACAAATTCATTTTTTCCAAACATCATTATTGGCGCGCATGAGCTTTTGACGGAAGCAGGTTATAATCTCACGATCATGCAGTCGAACGAATCTTATCCGATTGAAGTTTCCAATACCAAGGCAATGCTTGCCAACAGGATTGACGGTTTACTGATTTCCCTGACGCAGGAAACCAATAACTATGATCACCTGAAAGTGTTTGAGAAAAGGGGAATTCCGCTTGTACTTTTCAATCGGGTCTGCGATTATGTATCGGCTCCAAAAGTGGTTGTAAACGATTTTGAAGGATCTTTTTTAGCTGTGGAACATTTGATCCTGAACGGTTATGAACGCATTGCTCATTTAGGCGGCCCGCTTAATTTACTTGTGAGCAGGGAACGTTTGCGCGGGTATCGGGCGGCGATGGAAAAATATGGAAAAAATATTGAGGAGAATATGGTGATCCAGGGTATGTTTTCGCAGCAAAAAGCCAGGATTTATGGAAAATATTTGCTGGATCTGGAAAGCAGGCCGGATGCAATTTTTGCTGTTAATGATTCTTCTGCCATTGAAATTGTGCTGATGGCTTTGGAAAAAGGAATCAGGATTCCGGATGAACTGGGTGTTGTAGGTTTCAGCGACAATCCTGAATCTGCTTACATTGGTCCCGGATTGACGACGATACGACAGCCAACCCATGCAATCGGTAAAACATCGGCGCAGTGGGTTTTACAGTTAATAGAGTCGGAGGAAGAGATGATTTTACCTAATGAAAAGGTGCTGAAAACGGAGCTGATCGTGCGGGGATCTTCGAAGCGTAATAGAAGTTAGCTTTTGTTCAATGCTGTTAGTTTTGTTTTAAGTAAATAAGACTGCAATTCGTCATAGGACATATTTTGTATGTCTTTTGAGATTTTGTCTTTGATTTTTCGAAATGTTTTGACCGTGTCAAATTCCTTCAATTTACTATTTGTAGGTTTCATCGCCAATTATTTCTTTGGGTGAACAAATATTAAGGATTTTGTGTCCTAGCTGTAAATTTACAGAATTATAACCATGAATTCTATGGACATTAACAATGTGCTTGAAATTCCAGCTTACTAAAACATCTACTTTACTTAAAGTTGCTACTGCGATATGAATACAGTCATCTAAACTAGTTTGCCCAACAACATTTTTAGAAATATAGGTTTGTGCAAGTTGAAAAGCTTCTGGTGTAACTTTCACCAATTGTTTCTGATCTTCTTCTAAGTCAAGAAAAAATGCTCTTATTCTTTCTGGTACCTTTGATATTTCATTTTCCGTCAAATCAGAATAGATACATTGAATCTGTCCTAAATTGACTTTTTCAAAAAGAATTATTGACTCCTTTTCAAACTCAGTGTCAAATACTCGACCAAAAACAGATGTATCGAAGTAAAATCTATGTTTCATCAAATTTGCGAAAAATTCCTAACCTTGATACGGATTTTCGTAAAAGTGTCACTTGGCCTGATTAGTAATTTCTCTTTCATAAAACATTAAAAAAGTGCGCTCCCACAGGAAACGCACTTTCATAACTACAGAAGAAAATTATGATATACTCTTTTAATTATTTACAGGCCATTGAATTCTTCCAAGACCGGCATTTAATTGATATTGTAATTCCTTGTTAAGGGAAGTAGTTATGAATAGGAATAGTAAAAATTAAGGGTAGGAATAGTTTTAATTAATTCGCCGGGTACTGGTCCGCACCCGGCAAATTGTTTTATTATGGATTTTGTTTCAGGATAGTTGATCCCATGATATCAATTTGTGCCTGCGGAATCGGGAAATATTCACTGCTCCCTTTCTTAAATGTAGCACCCGTCAGGTATGTTCTTTTCTTGCTTTCTTTGGCGATGTATGCGTTAAGAACAACGTCTGCATTTCCCCAGCGAACCAGATCAAAGTGACGGTGACCTTCCATTGCCAATTCAAGACGGCGTTCGAAACGTACTGCTTTTCTTGCATAATCCTGGCTCGCAAAAGCTGAGTAAGGTTTTACAAGATAATTTGCTGCCGGTGTTCCGTCATCTTTTTTCACAATTTCGGTTGCAGCACGTGTTCTGATCTGATTTACGATTGTCAAAGCGGTAGTAAGATCACTTTCTTCAACTGCAATTTCAGCACGCATCAAAAGAAGATCGGCAAAACGAAGCGCACGGTAATTGTTAGCATTGGCGCGAGGTGATTCTGCGCCGGCGTTATCACCGCTGTTAGCAAAAAACTTTTTGAAGGTATAAGGTCCTGCAAAGCTTTGATCACGGATCCAGTTTTTGCCAGGGTGAACTCCCCAGTTAAGGAAAGGTAAACCACGACGGCCAACCGTCCAGTCCAATCTTGGATCCAATGTTCCGTCATACGGAGTGAACGCATCGCTTGACGCTAAACCTTCGTCATTTTTAACATCTGTATCATTGAAAGTGTCCAGAAGAGGCAAACCTGCGGCATCCGTTTTGAATGCATTCACAAGATTTTGAGAAGGCTGATAAAATCCGCAGCATCCGCCGGGACCTGATCCGTAAGGAAAGTTCAGGTTATCACCCCAGCTTCCGTTTTCCCCGCTACCACCGTCAGCGACTGACATTTGTACTTCAAAAACAGATTCGCTGTTGTTTTCCGTAGCAATTCTGAAATTGTCATGATAATTCGCAACCAAAGAAAAAGGACCAGCAGAAATGATGTCGACAAGCAAAGGTTTTGCTGCTGTGTAGTCGCTTTGGTACATATGTACTTTCGCCAGCATGGCTTTCGCAGACCATTTGCTGGCTCTTCCCACCTGTGCTTTGGTAGCGGAAAGATTGGTCACAGCAAACTGGAAATCAGCCTCAATGTTTGGCCAGATATCCTTATCGTTTGGCAGGTTGATATAATCGGTTACGGCTTCATCAACATAAGGAACCATGTTCCACATTTTTTTTGCTTCAAAATGGTACCAGCCGCGAAGGAATCTTGCTTCTGCGGTTGCCTGCAATTTTTCAGCTTCGGTCATATCGGTAGCTTTTGCGATCAGGTGCAAAACGTCATTGGAACGTGAAACGCCATCATACAATGCAACCCATTTTTCGTTGTAACCACCAATGTCTGCCTGCGGAATATATTTTTCAATCGTTGTTATTTGGGCAAGGTCACCTACGTCACTTCCTTTGTAACCATCGTCTGAGGCAACGGTTCCGTATATCCAGTTACTTACGGCCGAGAAATACGTGCCACCAGAACCAACGCCGTCCAATAAGCTGTAAGCGCCTATCAATACGGCATTTACACCCGTTTTGTTGGCAAGCATCGTTTCGTTCCCAACGCCAAGCGGCGTAGTTTCCAGAAATTTATCTTTACAGGAATTCATCATTCCCATGCAAACCAATGTTGTAAATATTAAAATTTTCTTTTTCATATTTTTTGATTTAAAAAATCTGTGTCGGTTTGTTTTTGTTAAAATCCAAAGTTGATACCAACCTGATACATTTTAGATCTTGGATAGTTTCCCTGATCCACACCCAATACAGTAGTGCCCGGTGTTGAACCTACCGAGGTTACCTCAGGATCAATTCCGGTATATTTTGTAATGGTGAACAGATTTTGTCCCTGCACATAAATTCTCGCACTTGTCAGTTTCAATTTTGACAATGCTTTTGTAGGCAATGTATAGCCGATAGTCAGGTTTTTCATTCGGAAATAAGAACCATCTTCAACAAAATAGCTCGATGGCTGCTGACTTCTGCTGTCGTTGGCATCAAGAATTGGTAACGAGGCGTTCGGGTTTTCAGGTGTCCAGGAATCATTTAGCATGTGAAGACTTCTGTTACCGGCCTGGTTGTTGAAATCAGTCCAGCGTTTCACCATGTTGATAATTTTATTTCCCTTAACACCCTGGAAGAAAGCAGAAAGATCAAATCCTTTGTAACCTAAATTCAGGTTGATACCATAAGTAAAGTCAGGATGTGGATTTCCAAGGAATTTTCTGTCAGCATCTGTAATTACGCCATCTCCGTTTGTATCATGGTATTTATACTTTCCAATAGCGGCATAACCCGGATAAGTTGGTCCGGCATCAACTTCTGATTGATTCTGATAAATTCCGTCGATCTGCAAACCGTAAAAAGAATACAAAGGCATTCCTGCAACCGAACGTGTCCAGGTATAACTACGGATTGTTGGTCCAAGAAGAACAGCAGTCGCACTATTATTCAGTTTCACAACATTGTTTTTGTAAGCTGAAATATTGGCGCCAATCGAATAGGTAAGTTGACCATCCAACGCTTTGTTATTAAAGTCAAGAGCAAGGTCAACGCCTTTGTTATTCATTTCACCAACATTTACAAAAGGAATTGTAGCAACACCTTGCGTAGCCGGCAAACTTACCTGATACAACATATCAGAAGTTGTACGGTTGTACAAATCAAGATTAAGACCAAACATTCCTTTCAGGAAAGTTGCATCAAGTCCGACGTTCGTCTGTGTTGTAGTTTCCCATTTTGCATTCTGATTTCCAAAAGCCTGCGTATCAAAACCCGCCTGAACAGAACTGTTTGAGCCATCGATTGCGTAAGACGACTGGTTAAGCGTAGAACGATAGGTACTGAAACCGTTGTAATTTCCGATTTCCTGGTTTCCCGTTTGCCCCCAGCCAGCTCTCAGTTTCAAGTCATCTATCCATGTGGCGGTTTTCATGAATGACTCTTCAGATAAACGCCACCCTGCACTGAACGCAGGAAATGTTCCGTAACGGTTGTTGGCTCCGAAACGGGAAGAACCGTCACGTCTTACTGTCGCTTCGAGTAAGTAACGATCTTTCAAAGCATAGTTTACTTTTCCAAAAATTGAAAAAAGTGACCACTTGTAACCCGCACCAGTGTTATTAATACCCGCAGAACCAGCACTTAAATACATATACTGAGGATCCTCAGAATAAAACGCAGTACGCGTTGCAGAAAAATCTTTTCCTGTTCCCTTAATTGCTTCAGTTCCTGCCAAAACATTTAATTTATGGCTCGTCCCAAAAGTTTTAGTGTAATTAAGCGTATTAGACCAGGTCCAGTTAACGTCGTAAGCATACGCATTTGTCAAAGAGTTATTTGATTCAATTTCCGCTTCTTCCAAATCCAGCAAAGTATAAGAAGTTCTGTTGGCATTCGTAAAATCAACACCGATGCTTGATTTTGCTACAAGATCCTTCAAAACGTCGACCTCAACATAAGCATTTCCAAAAGTTCTGAATGTGTTAACTGCATTGTCTTTTGTACGATACAATTGTGCAACCGGATTTGTAGCAGGTCCAAGGCCAGCAGCACGGGTAGCTGCAAAATGACCCATGATATCATAAACCGGAATGATAGAAGGAATACGGAATCCATTTCCGATCGGGTTTCCATCCTGATTGTTGCTTGAACTTGCAGTACCGTTATTACTGTAATAACCTTTATTTTCGGTATAACTTACTTCCAGATTTTCTCCAAAACGGATTTTCTTTTTGAACAGGAATTCAGTGTTTGAACGTAAAGAATATCTGTTGAAAGACGTGTTTTTCAAAATACCATCCTGTTTGAAATAATTCAGGGAAAGTGCATATCTGCCCGTTTCACTGCCGCCGGTAGCGCCAACGTTATATTCCTGAATGGCAGCATTTCTCAGGATTTCCTTTTCCCAGTCGGTACCTTGTTTATTTGCTTTTACAATCTGGTAAAAACCTGTGCGGTTATAGTTGTAAAGTGATGGATTCGTAGCAGGATTTCCCTCAGATAAACCGTACTGAGCACCAGCAAGAATATAATCCGGAACGACTGCATTAACACCATTACCATATTGCGGATGTGAAGGATTTCCGTTTGTAAGCACACCGGCATTTTTGCGCTGTGTCCACAAAAGATCTCCAAATTGCTGCGGATCAATGATCATATCCAGATTTACTTTTCCGGTTTGTACGCCAAAACGACTGTTAAAAGTAAACTGAGGCGCGCCCGATTTTCCTTTTTTAGTTGTAATAATGATTACCCCGTTTGCAGCACGTGAGCCGTAGATCGAAGCCGAAGAAGCATCTTTCAAAACCTGCATTGATTCAATATTATTAGGGTTGATGCTATTCAATCCACCTTTTGTAGGAACTCCGTCAATTACATATAAGGGATCATTGTTGTTAACAGTACCGAATCCACGGATACGAACGGTAGCCTCACCACCAGGAGAATTATTGGAAGTTACCGTTACACCCGCAACGCGTCCTTGTAATTGCTGTGCAACGTTAGGCGCGGAAACTTTGGTTAATTCCTTAGTATCAACCGTTGAAACTGCACCGGTAATATCTCTTTTTGATTGAGAAGAATAACCTGTAACAACAACTTCGCTTAATGATTTTACATCGGATTGAAGTGTAATCTCAATCATCGATTTATTGGCAATATTAATTTCCTGCGTTAAAAAACCGATCGAGGAAACCACCAAAGTCGTGCTGCCATCCGGTAATTCCAACGAAAAACTTCCTTCGCCATCCGTAGTTGTTCCTACACTTGAACTTCCTTTAAGCACCACCGTTGCACCAGGAACGGTGGCTCCCGTAGCATCAATAACCTTTCCTTTGATAGGGAAAAGTGCCGGTTTTATTGTTTGGATCGATGTTCCCATACCTTCTATTAAAGGTGTGGCAGTTTTCGCACCGGGAATTCGTTTCAATAAAATCTGCTTGCCCGAAACTTCGTAAGTTACTTTAAGCGGCGTAAGGAAATTTTCAAGAATCGCTTCCAGTTTTTCGTCCTTCACATTCAGATTTACTTTACGTTCCGACTGGATCAATTCAGGACTGTACATGAAATTCACACCTGACAATTTGCCCAGTTTTTCCAGAGCCACGCCAATTTTCTGTTCTTTCAGATTAATCGTTAACCGGCGGTTAAGAACTTCCTGAGCGTTGCTGTCTATCGCAAAAGACATGCCCGAAAATTGTATCACTATAAACAATTGTATGAGGCTGATTCTCATAATTTTAAAAAGGCATTGGGGCCATTGTAAGGTTTTTTTCATACTTTTGAATGTTTTGATGGTTGTTAAAAAATCAGCAAAATAATTCCCTTGTCCCTTTTCAGGGGACGTTCATCTTAGTGCCAACATAGGTGGGGATTTTTACGGGTGAATGATGTTGCCACATCGTTCACCTTTTTTGTTTTTTTCAAATAGTTACGGGTTAGGATTTAAATTAATATTGACAAGAATTTCCGGTAATACTTACTTTATTTTCACTGATCTGATAATTTGCTTCAAGAATTGCACAAATCCATTTCAACTTATTATCCAGTGGCTCGTCGCCCAATGTCGCTGTAATGCTGCAACGGGACATTATTTGTTCGTTATAATCAATGTCAATTCCATAAGCTTTTTCAAGTGAAGCAAAAACTTCTGAAACCGGTGTTGCATTGTAGGTGAACTTTTGGTTTTCAATCGGGATCTTCAAAAGCATCGAACCGGTTATCGTTGACCTTACCAGCCTTGAAATGTGGCGCTCAAATGTAGCCTGCTGATTGCAGGTCAGTAAAAGAGCAGATAACTTTTTGCCTGATTCATATTCCCTTGCGTGCTGATCAGTTTTGGTAAAAACAGAAACTTTTCCGGTTTTTACAGCAACCAGGACATTTTTACCATTTTCGTCGGCCTTGATGCTGAAACTGGTCCCTAAAACTTTTGTAACCAGTTCATTGGCATACACAAAGAAGGGGATTTCAGGATCTTTTGTTACTTCGAAAAATGCTTCTCCGGAAAGCACGACAACCCGTTTTATCTGACCAAAATTTTTATTGTAACTGATACGGCTGTTTTTTCGGAGTACTACTGAGCTTCCATCAGGAAGCTGTACATACTTTACCTCTTTATTTTCGTTGGCAATTTCAATAATAACTTCCTCTTTTTGATTAAAAGAAAGTTGTTGCTGATTCTCTGTAAAAATGGTTCGGTTTGGATATTTTATATAAATAAAAAGTCCGGCTGCAAGGAGTACAAAAATGGATGCCGCCATTGCTCTGCTATGTTTCAGCCAGCTAAATTCGCTTTTCGAAATTCTTGCAGCATTTTCCCTTCTTTTTGCAATTTCAAGGGACTGGCTGACTTTGTATGCTATGTGTTCGTCTGTAATACGGAGGGTTTCATCGGTGAACGACAACAAGCTAAATCTTGCCTGTTCCAATGCTTCTTTGCGGGTAATATCACCAGAAGACCAGTTTTTCCAATATTGATCAAGCTCAGAACTATCTTCAAGCACCCAGGCTATGAAAACCGGATTTTTAATCAAATCCTGAAAAAGTGCATTGCGCCTGTGATTCATAAACAACAATATAATTCGACCTGTATATTGTTATTATCTTTTTAATCTGTCCGGATACTCACTTGCCAAACTTAATTTTTAATATTCTTGAAAAATTATAATATTATTTCGAAAAATGAATAAAATATAAAAGAAAAAGATGGGCTGATTGGCCAGATATTGCGGAGGGTAGTGAGAGCTCGTTGTAAGATATTACTTACGGATTGCGGTTTTATTGAAAGCAACATACCTATCTCTTCTGATTTCAATCCCTGAAAGAACCGGAGATAAACCACTTCCCGTTGACGGGATGGGAGCTGGGTCATCATTTCTTTTACCTGGTTTTTGAGATTTAATTCATTTTCATTTTGGATAAATACTTCCTCAGACGAGAATTCGGAAGAAATATCTTCAAACTGTCCGGTCAATTCCAATTCTCCTGAAAAAGGTTTTAAGGTTTTGATAATTCTGTGGCGGAAGGATTTCAGTAAATAGAATTTAACAGAGGGGGTGTCATTCAGATTTTGACGATTCAGCCATAGATGGATCAGTAAATCCTGCAAGGCGTCTTCAGCAATTTGAACGTTCGGTGTAAATCTTAAACCGTAATGAAGTAATGTGCGGTAATAACGAGTGGCGAGCTCAGTATAAGCTGCCTCGTTCCCGTTCCGGAAATTGTCCCAGAGTATTGAATCATCGGTATGTTTGGAGATCTGAGTCAATAGTAATTCTGTTGAAAATAGACATCGTAGAATCAAAAATAGGTAATGGAGCTATTATATGAAATAGTATTTTGAATGTTATTAGAATATCAAAATTTAATTATGTTATTCTGCAAGTTTATTCTGTTTCTTTACACAATTGTGATAAAATTAGATGACAGGATATAAAATTTGTGGCAAAAGAGTATAACAATCGTAGACTGTAACTTTGTTAATTCAGTTCCTAACTTAACGATATTCTCAATGATCCGGGTTATCTTATTTCTATTCCTTTTTATCCTTTGTTTCTCAGTAACAGCGAATGCGCAACCTGCTGAGACTGACTATAAATCCCGTGTAAATGCTTTAAGCAAATCTATAAATTCTGTTTTTTACGAATCTGAAACGGGATTGTATAAGGAGACAAACGGGAAAAATAACAAACCGCATTCCTATCTGTGGCCGCTGTGCGCCCTTGTTCAGGCCACAAATGAAGCTGAACAAACAGAGCCGGGAAAGGAATTTATGAAGCCGGTTTTGGCAGCCATCGCTCAATATCATAATACAAATCCGCCAGCGCCGGGTTATCAGGCGTATGTGACGAAAGAAGAAAAAGATTCCCGTTTTTATGATGATAACCAATGGATAGCGATTGCCTGTCTGGATGCATATAACCGGACAAAAAAGAAATCTTATCTGGATATTGCCGAGGAAATATACCGGTTTCAAATGACAGGTTATGACGAAAAATCGGGTGGGGGATTGTACTGGAAGGAAGATGAAAAGAACACGAAAAATACGTGCTCAAATGGCCCTGGAATTCTGGTGGCTTTGCAATTATACAAGATTACCAAAAAGAAAGAATACCTGACAGCGGCGATCAAATTGTACGATTGGACAAATAGAAACCTGCGTTCAGCCGACGGCATATTTTACGACGCGATCAAGATTCCAAGTTTGAAAATCGATTCGGCAAAGTATACTTATAATACCGGGACGATGCTTCAATCCAACGTTTTGTTGTACACGATTACAAAAGAGAAAAAGTATCTTGATGAAGCTGAACTGATCGCGGGATCGGCGGAAAAGTATTTTTATAAAAATAAGAAATTGCCAGGTAATTATTGGTTTAACGTTGTATTGTTGAGAGGATATGAAGAGCTTTATAAAGTCAATAAAAACAAAAAACAATGGCAGTTTTTTGTTGATGATGCTGAGCGTATCTGGAAAAATGAAAGAGACGAAAAGGGTTTAATTGGAATAAAAGAGGCTAAAACCCTGATCGATCAATCGGCGATGATGGAAATGTATGCAAGGTTGGATAGGTTGAAATAGTCTACCAGTATTTCCCGTTTTTTCTAGCAAACCAGAATCCCCGCCAAAAAATTAATCCGTGATTCCAAAGTGAAGGAATTAATCCAAAATGCTTTTTCAAAACGTTATAACGATCTAACAAGGAACGTCGGTGATTTTGTATCGACAGTCCGCCCATTAAATAACGACAAAGAACAAACTCTAAATACTGAGTTTTTTTTGAATTTTTCAGACAGGAAATTTCCCAGTCAATATCAGCACTGAGATTTGTATAATCGTAAGCCGGAGCAATTTCCTTTTTTGCAATAAAAGATTGATGGCAAACTTTCATTCCCAGTGCGAAATCTTTCCAGGTTAAATCTTTTGGTAAATCGTGTGGAGTAAATTTACTTCTTAATCCAACTTCGCTGCCATCCTCACGAACTAATAAAGCGTCGCTATAATAAACATCGGCATCACCTTTAAAAGTGGAAATTAACTGACTTAAAATGTTCTCATCCTGAACTTCATCACCTGCGTTCAAAAACCATAAATATTTTCCGGTAGCTAGATTTAAACCTTTATTCATCGCATCATAAAGTCCGCGGTCTGGTTCAGAAACTACTTTTGAGATGAAATCGAATTGACTGGCAATGGTTAATGTCTGATCTTTTGATCCGCCATCAATGATAAGATATTCAACAGCTGTTTTATCTGCCAGTTTTGCCAATGACTTTTCAGCACTTTTCAGCGTTCGGGGCAGATAACGTTCTGCGTTGTAAGTGATGGTGACAATTGTTAATAAAGGCATTTGTTTCAATTTTTGAATGAATCAGAATCATTCTTTTATTATTTCCCAATGGCCACCTTTATCAGGCCCGATCCGATTAATTATTTTTTGATCTTTTAACTTTTGTATTTGCCATTCAATACCTCGTCTGCTTAATCCGGTAATTTGTTGAATCGCTTTGGTTGTAATGCGAGAATCGGATTTGATCAGATTTAGAATCATTTCATCGGTTTTCTCCACAGTTTTCTCCACAGTTTTCTCCACAGTTTCCTCCACAGTTTTCAGCACAGTTTTGTGCACAGTTTGTGTAGAAACAATAACTCTGAACCCGTGCTGAAAATTTTCAAAAACAGGCGCTTCCAAACCGTAATTCAGAAAGGCATTTTGAATTCTTTTGATACCGGAACCATATTTTTCAATAACACCTGCTTCTTTGAAAATCGAAGATACCTTTTTATTTCTTGCCTGTGAGGTGTAATCACCGCTAAGTAATTGTTCAATGGAAATCGATTGTGGTAATGAACCTGGATTGAAAAATTCGATATAGTTATCAAAAACTTTTACAGACGAATCACCATAATGCATGTAGTCGCGGTGAACGATCATGTTAACAATAATCTCACGAATAGCATTCAAAGGATATTCCCAGCGCTCTTCCCGCTGAGGATTTCCGGTAATAATATATTCTTTATTAATGTGCTTTTTGATGAATGTTAGTATATCTTCAACCTGAGCAAACAAATCACTCCGGAGCGTTAAGCCGTCTTTTATTAAGGTTGCAGCAGAAAATCTTCCAAGTTCAATCGTTGCCAAAAAAACATCATTTTTCGCAAATAATAAATGACAGGCGTTGACTATTTTTGACTCTTTGATCAATTCAAATTTGTACAAAACCGTTAACGGATCATCCTGCAATGGACTTTCTTTAAGTTTGTTGGATTTTTCTATAAACGAACTTACTTTTTCCAGCGAAATATCGTCCAGTTTGTAATCATTCGTTGCATAACTGTCCCAACTCGTGTTGAAAGTTTTAAGATGCATATCCGAAATCTCTCTCAAATTTAATTGATGATTTGAGTTTTGGACGCGTTTGAAATAACGTCCGCGAAAGGCTACTGGTTTGATTGGGAATTCTTTAATCGAAAGCGAAATAATTTCTTTTCCCCCGACTTCAATTAATTCAGAATCCGGAATAACGGATGGCTGCGTTTTATGTTTGATTTCGTTAAGCCATTGTTGAACAGTTTCTTCCCGGACTACGAAATTTTTGACGAGTTCTCCATCGTCGTTCAGACCAATAAAAATCTGTCCGCCTTTGGTATTGGCAAAGGCAACCAGCGTTTCAATTACAGCATCACTGAAACTGCTTTTGTATTCGGTATTTGAGTTTTCTGACATAGGCGGAAAATATGTAAACTGCCTCGTCATTTATTTTTCAACAATGATTTGTACAGTGTTTCGTATTGAGACGCGACAATATTTTCCGCGTAACTTCCCAATACTTTTTCCCGTGCTTTTTGAGAAATTTCTCCGTCCTTGTTATTTTCCAAAACCCACTGAATTCCGGTTGCCAGCGACTCAACGGATTTGTAATCTGAAAGATATCCATTTTGCTGATGATCAATCATTTCGGGTATACCGCCTATGCTAAATCCAACGGCCGGCGTTCCGCAAGCAAAGGATTCCATGATGGTGTTGGGTAAATTTTCTTCCAAAGAAGGTGTGACAAAAACGGATGCTGTGTTATAAGCTAATACGATCTGTTTTACATCGGACAAATGTCCAAGTTTATGTGTCTTAAATGGTAGTTGGTTTAACACTTCGTCTTCCGCCTGACCGAAAACAAGAAGCTCGATATTTTGCGATAGTTCAGGATGTTTGTCTTTTAGCAAATTTAACGCTTCCTGAAAATATGAAAATCCTTTCATCAGCGCATTGATACGCATGGCTGCGAAAAGAATCAAGTGTTTGTCAGTTGGTAAATTTAATTGCCGTCTCGCTTCTGCTTTTGAGATCGGCGAAAATACAGTTATGTCAATTGGATTTGGGATTGATTCAATTTTAAATCCATTAAGTAAACTACTGTTTCGGGCTCTTTTTGATAACCATTGACTGCATCCCACTGCGGTAAAATGATTGGGTTGATAGGCTGATTTTTTGGAAAACCAGTCTTTCCTGGAAATGTCATTTCCACCGGGATTTTTTAAAAACTTGCAGTTACCACATTCAATCTGGTAGTTTTCACACTCGCCGCTATGATGACAACCGCCGGTAAAAGGCCACATATCATGGAAAGTCCAGACGACAGGTTTTCCTAATGCCAATAATTTTTTGATTGAACCGGTTGATAAAAAACCAAAGTTAACCCAGTGTAAATGAATGATATCCGCATTTTTAACCAGTGGATGTTTGCTTATATCGACACCAACGATACCGCGATTAAACAAAAAACGAATTTCTTTTGATCGTTCATAGGATAAAAACAAAAGTCTTTCAGCGATAAATCTCGCCCAGACAAATTGTTTTTTTAATGAAGTATTGGCGATTGTGGTAACAGCCGGATTTTCCGTTTTTTTTTCCTGAACCAGTATATCGCCTTTGATGGACGAATGTTTTTCCAAAGCTTTTTGAAGCCGGGAGCAAGCTATGGCTGCGCCGCCGCTACTGTCGCTGGTATTGATAAAAACTACGTTCATGCACGGGCCGTTATGACGATGTAAGGTGATAACGTCTTTGTTTCAAACGGAAAAAATTTAGAAAAAACTTTAAGCGTAAACCAGGTCGATTTGCGGAAAGCCTGCACCCAGGCAGGCTGTTTATTTTCATTTTCCAGCCAAAGCATGAAACGGCCGGAATAATAAACTTCAATATCTTTCAGTCCGAGATTTTGGCAAATATTCCGCAGATAGACCAGATCCATACTTTCAATGTAATGCTTGTCGTAATTATCGCGGTCAAATGTCTTTTGAAACCAACCATTTAATCCCTGAAAGTTTGGCAGGGAGATAAAAAGTATCCCGTTTTCAGAAAGAAACTGGGTGTGTTTCTCAATAATCTCGGTTGTATTTTGAAAATGTTCGATCAATCCGTTTGACATCACAAGGTCATATTTGCCAACGGGAGTATAATTGAATAAATCCGCTTCAATCGTCCCAACCGAACCTTCGGTTATTTGATTCGCTTTTTCAAGGTCATGCAAAATCTTTGGATGAATGACGAAATCCAGCAGATCGGTTTTAATCTTTAAATTCTTAAACGCCCAAACGGAATAGTAACCGGGAAATCCACCGATTTCAAGCAGATTCTTTACTTGATTTGTCGTAACCAGTTTTTTTAAAAGAGATAAGAATGGATAATTATCAGTGATACTAAAAACCAGTCCGGTTTTACTTTCCCAATAATTCAACCAAAATTCTTTATCCGTCAGGCCATTCATATAGTTAAAAAACAGATTATGCTTATTCGAAACTTTGCAGAAAGATCAAAGTTACAATTTCAGAATTAAGATGTCTTTAAAAATATGCAGGTGGGGGAATTTAATTGGTATCTTCGTCCATCTTGAGGTCACAAACTGTGACCTCAAGATGGAACCGTTATTCGTGGCTATTTTTAAATCCTATTGCTTTTCGTTCTGGGTGTGGTGGATTTAGTAGAAAATTAAGGGCTTCGTAAATGTCTTTAAATTTAACCTGCATCTCATTTTCCAGACTTTCAATACGCTGTTTCAACTCCGTTGAATCAGAATAATATTGACGGATCATTACAAAGGCGCGCATAATGGTGATGTTTACTTGAAGTGCTTTTTGACTTTTTAAAACACTGGATAACATAGCCACTCCTTGTTCGGTAAAAGCAAAGGGTAGAAAGCGGAGACCTCCCCAACTTGAGATCACATTTTGTGATCTCAAGTTTTCTAATTCTGTTTTAGTTAACTCGAACATAAAGTCTTCGGGAAATCTATCAATATTCCTTCTAACAGCCTGTTTCAAAGATCTCGTTTCAACTTCATACATTTCTGCCAAATCAAAATCCAGCATAACTTTCTGTCCACGAAGCGTGAACACCTTGTTTTGTATAGCGATCAGTTCCATAAATTCAGTTTTTGAAATTGTATAGAATACTGAGAAATTGGTTTTAGGTCACAGCTATTCGACCATTCTCTAAGGTCACAATTTGTGACCTTAGAGAATGGTATTACGGTTTTGTGATTTCAAATATAAAACCATCGGAAAATCTACATCTATTGACGTTTTAGAATCTTGAAAATTGTATCCGAATCAGGCTTCTTGCCATTCTTTAAGATCACAATTTGTGATCTTAAAGAATCTCGGTTCTGCTCATAATTTCACAAACCCAAACACCACAGATTCTCCCAAAATTTTCTGATCATAATTAATATGGCTAGTTTTATGTCCTCGTTTTAAATTTTACCAAAATGTTGTCAGAAATTGCTGCAAGTAAAATTGCAATTATTGGTCTTGGTTATGTTGGTCTGCCGTTGGCGGTAGAGTTCAGCCGGAAATATTCAGTACTTGGTTTTGATATTAATAAAGAGCGCGTTGCTGAATTGAAGCGTGGCTACGACCGAACGCAGGAAATTTCTTCGGAGGATTTACAACGTGTTCAGGATCTGCAATTTTCGGATGAATTGTCAGCATTGGCGACCTGCAATATTTTTATCGTAACCGTTCCGACGCCAATTGATAACTATAAAAAACCGGATCTTGGCCCACTTTTGAAAGCGAGTGATACCGTTGGTAAAGTTTTGAAAAAAGGAGATATCGTTATTTATGAATCCACAGTTTATCCGGGTTGCACCGAGGAAGATTGTGTTCCTGTTCTTGAAAAAGTAAGCGGCTTAAAATTCAATGTTGATTTTTTCTGCGGATATTCTCCTGAGCGTATCAATCCGGGCGACAAAGTCAACACACTTACTAAAATCAAAAAAGTCACTTCGGGTTCTACACCTGAAATCGGAGAATTTGTCAATACTTTATACGGAACCATTATAACAGCCGGAACGCATTTGGCATCCAGTATTAAAGTTGCGGAGGCTTCAAAAGCGATAGAAAATGCTCAACGCGATGTGAATATTTCTTTCGTTAACGAATTGGCGTTGATCTTTGACCGGATGGGAATTGATACAACGGAAGTACTGGAAGCTGCCGGAACAAAATGGAATTTCCTGAAATATAAACCCGGTTTGGTTGGTGGACATTGCATTGGGGTGGATCCCTATTACCTGGCGTACAAAGCAGAATCACTTGGTTATTATCCACAAGTAATCCTTTCCGGTCGCCGTGTGAATGATATGATGGGTGTTTTTGTTGCTAACAAACTGGTCAAACTTCTGATCAAAAAAGGACATAAAATTGAAGGCAGCCGTGTTTTGATTTTGGGCATTACTTTCAAAGAAAACTGCCCGGATATTCGAAATACGCGGGTTGTTGATGTTTATAAGGAATTGAAAGATTTCGGCATGGAGGTTGATGTGTATGATTCCTGGGCTTCGGCGGAAGAGGTTAAACATGAATATGACATCGCCCTGGCAGATAAACCAAATGGAAAATATGAAGCCGTTGTGTTGGCTGTTGCACACGATACTTTCAAGGAGTTGAACCTGACAGATTTTACAAATACGAATTCAGTGCTTTTTGATTTGAAATCAACTTTGCCAAAAGATTCGGTCGATTCACGACTATAGAAAATACCTGCAGCCGGAATCAATTCAGAAATGATTCCGGTTTTTTTCTTCTTAAAGACTTTCAAATTTTCGCTTTCGGTATTATCTCAATTGCATTAAAGTAAGCGAAACATTTCTTCCCCTCTAAAAATTGTCTGCGAATGTGTACTTTTGCAGGAATTACCACAAGATTTTTGACGGATGCGAGTTTGTTTTGTTATGGCGGGGTTGCCGCATTATTTTGCCTTGATATTGAATAAAATGGTTTCCGACTACGGAATCGAAGTTATTCTCGTCAAACCTACCCAACAAAGCAAAGCTCTAGGTGCCGGCGTGAAGGAAGATAAATCAGCTGCAAACTTCCGGTTGGTGGAACTTCCCGAGTTTACAACCTGGTACGGAAAGTCTTTTTTCGAAAATCTTATCCCGACTTTGCAAGAAATAAAGCCGGACATTATTGTGATGTCATCCTGGCCATATTTTCTTCAACTGGTATTGAATCCTCCTTTTTATTTCAAACTGAAAAAAATTGGTGCAAAATTGATTTGCCGGGATATCCCATTTAATACTGCCTATTGGGGAAAAAGCCAGGAGTATTATTATTCGGGACAAAACATTACAGAAGATCTTGACGCGAATAAAAAGAACTGGAAAGGCGCACTTTATTTCCGGGCAATAACCTGGCTTCGAAAATTGTATCTTCCGTTGGCCGACGCGCATATCAATTATTATGATGAAGGCCGCGATATCATCGGAAGTTATGGCGTGCCCAAAGAAAAAATATTCATCGCCGCTAATTCTCCGGATACAGACGAATTACTGGCTGCGTTTGAGGAAGTTTTAAAATTACCGGACATTTTGCCAGCTAATCCGCACCGTGTTATTCATGTCGGGAGATTGGTGAAATGGAAGCGCGTGGATATGCTGATCCAGTCGGTAAAGGATTTGAAACGGTTTTTCCCGGATATTGAACTGGTCGTTGTGGGCTTTGGCCCTGAAGAGGAAAATCTAAAAAAGTTGGCTGAAAAGCTTGGTGTCAGTGACAATGTAAAGTTTGTCGGAGGTGTGTATGACGCGCTGACGCTGGGTAAATATCTGCATGTTTCGTCAATCTATTTACTGGGCGGAATGGGTGGATTATCTATCAATGATGCGATGTGTTTTGCCAAACCGGTCATTTGTTCGGTTGCGGATGGCACGGAAAGACGATTGGTGAGAGAAGGATACAATGGTTTTTATTTTGAAAACGGGAATCAGGAAAGTCTGAACCTGAAAATGAAAACATTGCTTCAAGATCCCGAAAAAATCAGCACCTTTGGTGCAAATTCATTGAGAATAATAAAAGAAGAAATCAATATACACAGTGTGCTGAAAGAATACATGGTTGCCTTCAATTATGTTCTGGCGCACTGATCTGTTTTAAATTCTGGTTGATTAAAAAATGAAAATCCTGAGTATTGTTGGTGCCCGTCCGAACTTCATGAAAGTGGCTCCGTTGCACCGCGCTTTTTTACAGCATCCTGAAATAGATTCTAAAATCATTCATACCGGACAGCATTACGATGCCCGTATGTCGGATGTGTTTTTTAATCAGCTGGAATTACCTAAGCCGGATTATTTCCTGGGTATCGGCGGCGGTTCGCATACGCAGCAGACAGCTAAGATCATGATCGAATTCGAGCAGGTTATGCTGGCTGAAAAACCGGATGTTGTGTTGGTGGTAGGGGATGTCAATTCAACAATTGCCTGCGCAATGGTAGCCGTGAAAGAACATATTCCAGTCGTTCACGTGGAAGCAGGTTTAAGAAGCGGAGACCGTGGAATGCCGGAAGAAATCAACCGGATTATGACGGATTGCATCGCTGACGATCTTTTTGTTACCGAACAAGCGGGTATTGATAATCTGAAAAGAGAAAGCATTCCGGACGAAAAAGTACATTTTGTCGGAAATGTGATGATCGATTCTTTGGTATATTATCGCCAGAAAGCTTCGATTTTAACGCTGCTGAAAGATCTTGGTTTAGAGCCAAAATCTTATGTGTTGATGACGATGCACCGTCCAAGCAATGTGGATTTTCAGGAAGGATTGGCTAATATTTTGAAAATCATCAAAGAAACTTCAAAAAATAAAACCGTACTTTTTCCCGTTCATCCAAGAACGCTGAAAAATATGGAAACCTGGGGATTGCTGGATGAATTGCAAGGTCTTGAAAATGTGATTTTGATGGAACCGCAGGGTTATCTTGAATTTTTACATTTGATGGAAAATTCTGCTTTGATCATCACCGATTCTGGTGGAATTCAGGAAGAAACAACGTATCTGCAAGTACCTTGCCTTACTTTCCGTGCAAGTACAGAGCGCCCGGTTACGGTAGAATTGGGAACCAACATTTTGTTAAGTGATCTGGATCCGGTTTCTGTTGCTGAAAAAGTGCAGGATATTTTGGCAGGAAGAGTGAAAGAAGGCGTTATTCCTCCTTTTTGGGATGGACATGCCGCTGAACGTATCGCTGAAATATTGATACAAAAATACGCTAACTAGACTTTCAGAGTGGGAATCGTTGTTCGTCAGAGTCTTAAAGCAGGTTTAGGATCTTACATTGGAGTAGGAATTGGTATCATCAACCAGATGTACGTTTCTACAAAATTTCTATCCGTAGAGCAGTTAGGACTTTCCCGTTTGCTGTTTGAAAACAGTTTGCTTTTTGCGGCTTTTGCACATTTAGGAACTCCTTTTATAGCGGATAAGTTTTTCAGTCTTTTCCGGAATGACGAGGAAGAACATCACGGAATTCTGGCGTTTCTCCTTTTTCTTCCATTCATTGGAGCTGTAATTTTTGGCATTATTTACCTCGTATTTACACCGGCGATTCATGCGTATTTCGCGGAAAAATCGCCGATGTTGTTGAAATATCATTTTCTGGTTATTCCCTTAACTACATTCTGGATTTACATTTCTGTTCTGGAAGCATATTGTCGGAATAATTCCAGAATTGCAGTTCCCAATTTTATCAGAGAAGTATACCTTAAATTAGCCAATGTCTTGCTGATACTGATGTTCGGCTTTGGTTGGTTGAGCTTTGAAGTAATGCTTTATCTGTACGTGGCTTCGTATGGTTTGGCAATCGTAATTTTGCTGGGTTATATCAAACAGCTTGGCAGATTATACTTCCGGCTCCCCGACAAAAAAATACTGACCCGCTCGTTGATTATACAAATGCTTGGTTATGGGGGTTTTACATTGCTCGGTGGAGTAGGCGTAAACCTGATGCTTTTTATTGATCGAACGATGGTGGCTGGTGAAAAAGGATTAGTCAGCGCCGGGATTTTTATTATAGCATCTTACATCGCAGGCGTTATCGAAATTCCGAAAAAAGCGATCGCGCAAATTTCAATTCCCTTACTGGCAGCTTCTTTGGTGAAAGGTGATTATGATCATGTTCGTACAATGAATCAAAAATCGGCATTGAATCAGCTTATTGCAGGTGGTGTGGTGTTTTTATTAATTTGGGCGAGCATTGATGATATTTTCTTTTTGATACCAAAGGGAAGTACTTATGGAGAAGGAAAATATGTTGTGCTTTTTCTGGCTTTGGTAAAAGTTTTTGACATTGCGACCGGTCTGAATACAGAAATCATCATGTATTCAAAGTTTTTCAAATTCGCTACATTATTTATTATTGCTTCAGCCGTTTTAGGGTTCTTTTTGAACCTATGGTTAATCCCGATTCACGGTTTTGTAGGTGCCGCAATCGCTACTGCTTTTACAACTTTGGTTTATTCCATCGCCAGAATGACTTTTGTTTGGTGGAAGTTTGGCGTTCTTCCCTTTACAAATAAAACTTTGCAGGTTGCAGTCATCCTTGGAATTTTGTATGCGTTAACGTTACTAACTCCTGATTACAACAGAACCATCTTTTCTGCGATGTTGATGACGGCCGTGCGATCTTCAATTATCATCATTTTCTTCATAGTGCTCGTGGTGAAATTCAGAATTTCAGAAGAAATAAATGAGTTGGTTACCGGTTTGCAGAAAAGATTTTTGAAATAGATTCTAAATTAAGTCGTCTCCCAATTTTATTTTTCTTGATGTTTTGATACGGTTTTCTACAAAGGCCAGATCACGGATATAAATCGTATTTTCAGGATTCGTCGCTGTTATTTTGGTCAGTTTTCTTTCGGAAGGAAAATAATTGTAAGGGACAAAACCCAGGCTCAAAAGTTTGTCATGGATGTAATTCTGCCCGAATTCATATTGATCAGAAAGTCCATTGGTTTCCATAATAATGATTTTCAACTCCGGTCTTTCCAGTGTTTTTGAAGCACCGTTAATTACGTTGGCTTCAAAACCTTCCACATCAATTTTTAAAAGATTGATATTTTTATCAACCAATAAATTATCAAGGGAATTTACCGGAACTTCGGTGACCGGACCGCCAAATGTATTATCATTAATAACATGATTAATGGCATCCAGTGAATTGGAAAAAATCAAAGTTTCTTCTTTATCCCCAACACCCAGATTATAGAGCTCTGAGCGGTCTTGCAAATTATTGTAATTGATATTCCGTTTCAGGTTTGCAAACGTAGAAGGAATGGGTTCAAACGATAACGATTTCGCACCGGTAATGCCTGATGCCAAAACTGAATAAACGCCGATATTAGCTCCCACATCCACAAATGTATCTTCCGGACGCAGGTAATGCATCACAAAAAGCATCTCATTTGTATCGTATAAGCCGGTATAAATTTGCAGTTCCGCGCTCGACATGCCCTTATCCACAACCAGCGAAACATGCTCAACAAACGGATAGACCATCGGATGTTTATGTAAGCGAATGACCAGGCCTCTTTTGAAGAGCGTCATCAATGCTTTTACCTTTCTGTCTTTGTTTAAAGGGTGGCCCAGAACCGTCTTTATCGTTTTTAATTTCATTCTAAAACTGAGGGATTTTGAAATTATTCCCGCTATCAATACAAATATTAAAATTGAGTGCTAATGTAGTATATTTGCACCCCCTATGCAAAATTGGAGTTTCGGAGTAACACCGGAAATCAGAATATTTCAGGGTTAAAATTGTCATAAATATCTTTTGGAATAAGCGGATAAAATGGTTAAGTTTTTAAAAAAGCAAAGTTGGGGACTTCTAAATTCAGTTGGTTTTGGCGGAGCCGTGCAACTTTATTTGAAAAGTGCTTTAAAGGAATATGGGTGGTTCAGAAGTTTCCATTCCAAACAATCGGTTGATGCTGCCGGAAATCCATTGCCCTGGTATACTTATTCCTTTATCTTTTTTCTGGAACCAAGAATTAAATCGCATTTCCAGGTTTTTGAATACGGATCGGGAAATTCGACACGGTGGTATGGTGCACGTGTTAAAAGTATTACTGCCGTAGAACACGATGCGCAGTGGATTGAAATTGTTAAACCAAAACTTCCTTCTAATTCTACTGTCTTTTCCCGGCCACAAGGTGATACTTATATTGAAGCTGTAAAAAACGAAAATATTAAATATCACATTATCGTTGTTGATGGCAGAAATCGGGTAAAATGCACCGCTTTCGCCGCACAATTTCTGACAGAAGATGGCGTATTAATTCTGGACAATTCGGAGCGGGAATGGTATCAGCCTGCGAAAGACTTTATGACTGGCAAAGGGTATAAGAGTATCGATTTTCGTGGAATGTTACCAATTGTTGGTCATGAAAGCTGCTCTACAGTTTTTTATAAGGACGGAAATTGTCTGGGAATTTAATGTCCGGGTTTTAATTTCTTTTCAAAAGTGACTTTTAAAGATTTTTTTCCACCAAGATTTTTCTTAAATTTTAAAAGATCCGGCTTTTCAATCCCATCATGGTCCAATGAAATACCAAGATCGAGAATAGTTATTTCTTCCTTTTGACAATAATTATAAACCGTTTCGGTGAGGTAAACCATTGGGCTGAAACTTTTATAGGCAGGCAGATCCGCGGGCAGAAAATTGTACAACACTTTTTTACAGACGACAATTGTTACAGTCAGCGCGATAATTGTGCCTTCGTCGGTTACAACAAAGATTTGACATTGCCCCGGAAATTTATTTATCAATATATCGAGCTGTTCAAATGTCATCGACATCAAATACCCTTTCGCAGCCCGGCTTTTTTCAATGAAGTCAAATACAATTTTAACGTCCGGATTATAATATAAGCCTGCCCTAAAACCCGATTTTTTACATTTTGCCAACCGTCTTACCTCCGCAGCCGTAATATTCTCAAAAAATGGAGAAGGTGAAATTTGGATATGATAGTTTATGAATTTATCAGTGACGTTATATCCGGCCAACTCATAAGCACTGGTAAGTAATTCGTTTGTTTTGACATCATCATAGCAAGATGGTGCTGTTTTTATCATTACAGCATAGTTATCCTGCGATAAAAACCAGTTGTTAATACATCGCAAAAACCAGTTTATTTCATTCGCGTTACATTTTTCATCACATTGAATTCCGCCAAAAGGAGCCCGTGGAGGAGAAATGAAATTTGTATTGTTTTTGGTAAAATGGATACAGGCGACCGACGGGATTTGCCCTGTTCGGAAAAGATAAAAGGAGAAATATTTATTACTGCTTTGGACATTCAGGTGATGCTTGGTTTGGTATAAAAAAGCCTCGAAAGATAGTTGAATGCCAGTGATGGAATGCTGAATATACAGTCTTGTCTCCAGATCGTTTTCAAGCCATTTAAAATCCGGATTTTCCAATTTTAGAATAATTGTGTGTGTATTTGCCCAGTTCTGAAAAAATGTCGGCTTGAATGGTTACTAATCAGATTTTCATTAGTCTAATGTCTTAGTTAGAATAAATTACTTATTTTAAATTTAATTTTTTTTATAAAATATTTTAAAGAAGATATTTGGTATGATTTTCATATATGTTTTTCAATAGCCATAAATGTATTTAAAATATTAGAATTATTAATTATTTAATAAATTATAATGAGTTGTATATTAACAAATTAGTAAGTGGACAACGTAATGTAGATATATTCTTTTTTCTTTGTAGCATCATTTCTTGTTTATTTGTAGAGATTTATTGGTTTTTTTGTCAATTATCTTTGTAAATTATAGCCATAATTATTTTTTAAGTAAAAAATGACCACCGAATTTGCAAAAAGGAGCCGGGTAATTCGATTAGTTGGACTTTGTTTCCTGTAATATTTGAGATGAGATTTTTGATTTTCAAAATTTTACACTTGTCATTTCGGAAGGAGATACGTGCAGACATCAGTTTAAACCTAATTTAGCCAATTCATTTTATCATTATTTTTAAAGTTACCATATCTGTGTACCAAGCAATTAGAATTTATCTGGTAACTTAGTGATTAGATAAATAATTAATTCTAACTTTGAGGTAATACTATTTCTACTATAATTAGTATATAAAATTTTCATGAAGCACATACTTATTGCCGAGGATCACGCTGTGGTTCGCATCGGAACCAAACACCTCTTAAAGTCCCTTATTCCTGAATCTCAGATTACGGGGGTTGATACTTTTCAGAAGGTCTTGCTGGAGTTGGGCAACCAAACATTTGATCTTCTCATATTAGACATCAACATTCCCGGTGGGAATAATACCAAAATGATTGAAACGATCAGGATAAAGCGTCCTGATATTCGTATACTTATGTTTTCAAGTTACGATGAGCAATTGTACGGTTTGTTATATCTTCAGGCTGGTGCTGATGGATATTTATCCAAAGATGCAGCGGAAGATGAATTTAAAACTGCTGTGCTGAGTGTGCTCGATAACAAGAAATATATGAGCGCTGATATGCAGCAGATCAATATCAACAGACTTATCAATCCAAAGGAATTTCTTCCGGATCCAATCGTTAGTCTTTCTCCAAGAGAGAAGGACGTTATGAACTTGTTGAAAGAAGGTTTTGGAACTGCAAAAATTGCAGAAAAGCTAAGTCTGCAATTATCAACAGTTAGTACTTACAAGGCTCGTATTTTTGAAAAAATGGGCGTTAAAAATATTGTGGAATTGATTACTAAAATTAAGTTGATAGACAGTTGATACATGTATTTTGATATTTTGAAGAAGCAGATACTCCGGTGATTTTATCAGGTATCTGCTTCTTTTGTTATAATTTAAGGATACCCTCACAATCAGAACTGGATTTGAACTAAACGTATGAATGGTAATCAATGCTCAGAAAATAGGCATTGTAACCTTTGGTATTTGATTTTCAATTCAATGATGAGTTTTACTCAAACGTATAATGAAAAGAATTTTAATCGTAGAAGATCATGCTATTGTAAGAATGGGTATAGATTTTCTTGTAACTGAATTGTTTCAGCCAGTAGAAGTGCATCAGGCTTCTAATTTTACTTCTGCACTGGGGTTTCTTCAAAAAAATGTATTTGATCTGATTGTTCTGGATATCAATATTCCGGGAGGTGAAAACAGCAGGATGATCAACAAAATCAGGGCGATTCAGCCAAGTGTCAGGATTTTGGTTTTTTCCGGTTCGGAGGAAGAAATATATGCACTTCACTATATCCATGCCGGTGCTAACGGATTTCTGTCCAAAAGTGCTTCTGAGGAGGAATATAAGGTTGCTATTGCAGCAGTACTTAACAACGGGAAATACATCAGCAACAAGGTTCAGCAGCAAATGGTGAAAAATATCCTGGATAGTAAATATATAAGTTCTAATCCACTTGAAGATCTATCCAAACGGGAGCTTGAAGTAATGCATTTGCTGGCGCAGGGGAAATGGACCAAAGAAATTGCTACATTGCTGAATCTTAAAGAGACAACGATCAGCACTTATAAAGCACGGATTTTTGAGAAACTGGAAGTGGCCAATATTATTGAAATGTTTAAAAAACTGGAACTTTATAAATCCAAGGACCTGGATTTGAATTAATTTGCCACTTATTGATTTTATGGGAAAATGAGGTGTACTAGTGTACCCTGATTTTTTTCAACCAATAAATTTAATTTTAGTAACATCGACAATTCCTTTACAATAGTTAGTCCCAATCCATTATAATGAATGGAAAATAGTTTAGCTTTTTCGAAAGAATCCGTTTTTGAAGAAGTATTGAGCCAATTGACTAGTTCGTCAGGCATTCCGGGGCCAGAATCGGAAATGATCAGATGTATTTTAGCGTCGATTATTGCTGTTCTTATTTTAATGTCAGCATTGAAAGAGAATTTATTTGCATTATCAATCAGATTGTGCACGATAATACCCAGTAGCTGGGCGTTGGTAACAACATTCACCAAAGTATCTACTTCGTTACTAAACTGGTTGGAGCGCTCGCGGATTACATGCTCAAAAATTTCAAATTTATCAGACAGAGATGTAAACAGATTGGTTTCTTCAAACTCTATTTTGCTTCCATAAACTTGTGTTTTAACGTAAGCAATAAGGTTTTCCAGCAAATTATACATCTGATCGGTCGAATGCTCGATCGTTTTTCCAAGCTTGACCACGGCGTCTATCTTTTCATTGTCCAGCATATCCTCAATTCTGCCGGCGGCATTGGAAACAAATTTCAGAGGCGTTTTTATGTCGTGCGACATAGAGGCGATAAGTCTTGTTTGGATATGCATTTGCCGGTGCAATTCCCGTTCGGATTTTTCCAGAGCGCTAAATGTATGTTCAAGTTTTCTGGTACGCCTTGCTATTTTAATTTCCAGTAAACGATTTTCTTTTTTGATAATACGTAATCTTAGACGAATAAAAAGGTAAACTGCAAGCATGAAAACAAGCAAAGCAGCCACTCTGAACCATTTGGTTTCATACCAGTCCGGCGGTACTATTATGGATATTTTTTTATACGTATAATTATCTTTCCCAAAGCCATTACTCTTTCGGATGAATAACGTATAATTCCCGGCAGTAAGGCTTCCAATTGGAATCGTTGTATTTGTTCCATCCAGATCAAGCCATTCATCGGGCATCGTTTTCGACTGCGGGTTTTCCAGCAGGGCATAGGAAATATTCAGGTTAGCCGGGTTTCCGAAGTAAGCTGTCGTCAGATAAATCTTTATTTGCTGAGGATTGAGTGGGAATATGATCGAGTCACCTGATGCGGCAATACTCTTTCCCCGGACCTCATAACGGTCCAGTATGATATTTTTTTCAGGCAATTCTGATTTTATATTTTCAGGGATAAACCAGACGAGTCCATCCAGTGAAGGCAGTGAAACATAACCATTGGGCAGTCTTAGTGCACAGGGCTGGCAACCGCCATTAAATTCATTGGTGTAAAATCCCTGCTCTTTTGTAAAGTGCAGGGAGAAAATACTTTTATTTTCGTTAGCAAAATGACTTCCGGCGTAATCAAGTAAATCTTTTTTGGCTATACGAAAGAGGCCTTTGTTGGTTGTAAGCCAGAAATAACCAAGCTTATCCAGAAAGATGCAATGTGTCCCGCTGAGATATTTATGTTTGTCCAACGGGAATTTAATGAGTTTGTTTTTCGAAAAAAGAAAGAAACCATCTTCATAGGTAGTGATCCAGATTTCCTTTTCATCCGGATTTTTTCCGGCTGGTGTAATTTGAGAAATATACAGGCTACGGATATAAAAATTTTCTGTACCCTTAATAAAAACAAGTTTTTTAGATGATAGATTGAGAAAGAAAAGTCCGTGAGCGGTACCAATAACAAGTGTCTGAGGTGTTTTTTGAAGAACAAATGATATTCGATCCAAAGGCCCCTTGATAAACTGCCGTGGTGTTGGTTTTGGATCCGATAAATTGATGTAAAACAAGCCCGAACTCCTTGTTCCAATCCAGATAGTCCCGTCATCGCCTTCGTAAAGATGATTAACCTCCGTTTTTAAATCCCATTCACCAATGATTTTTTTGCCTTGGATGTTGTAACAAAAAACGACATCTCCGCTTTTTCTCCATATGTTTCCCTTTCGGTCGCTAAGAATCCCGTATCCATCAGCCGATTTTTCAGAATGAATTAATGGAAAGTTTTTTAGATTGATCTTACTACTTTTCAATGATTTTCCAAGAATATATCCTTTTGGAGTGATGACGGAATTTGAGTCAAATATGGCTTGTCCGTAAAAAACGTTTTCCAGATTGTTTCCACTGGTTCTCAGTGTATAAAATGACTTGTTTTTTAAGACAAATAAACCTTTTGTAACGCTTCCAAGGAAAAATCGCCGGTTGGCCGTGTCATAATGGATAGAGGTTATATTATTTTTAACAAAGTCAAAATCTTTGATGAGCAGCGTTGTTTTGAATTTATCTCCGGGCACTTCTTTTAAGGCATAAAGATTTTTTTCAAGGTATAGGAAAACCTGATCGGATATATTGTTCCAGTATATTTTACCATTCTGTTTCCCCGGAACATAATTGTGATCCGTTACTAAATCACCGGTGACGGAAAGGTCTGTTAAACCGCTTTTGTCGATACGTGTGAATTCATTGTTGGTATAAGCATAAAGACTTTTTCGTATTGTGAAAAAATTCCATGGTAAAGGTGTTTTGAATGTATAGTCGTATTTTTTTTTCCAGTTTGAATAATATTCAATTTTTTGACGTTCGCAAATGAAAAAGTTTCCTTCGCCCTCGGGAACCGCAATAACATAATAATCCGGATTTAGCCAGTCTCTTAAATAATTAGGAGCGCCATTTGACATAAGCACATTCTCTCCCGACTTTTTTAAATGTGGAATCGAACGAATTCTATTAGTATATACAGAATCCATTGTAGCCTTTCCGGCCTCTATACGAACGAACTGATAGCCTTCAGCAACGGCATATAATTTCCTGGATTTTTTATTTTTATCTCCTCCTTCAAGGCTTGGCTGAAGCATGGAAAACCTGTTGTAGGTAATCGGCAGATTAGATTTATCAAAGGTGAAAAAGTTTTTTCCGTCAAATCTTACCAGTCCCGTTTCTGTGGTCAGCCATATAAAGCCTTCTGAGTCAGCCGAAATGTTTTTAACGCTATTTTGAGGAAGCCCGTTATCTTCAGTATAATAATGTACTGTGTAAGCGTTCTGTTCATTTGTTTGCGATTGTGCAAAAATGTAATTGTTACTTGCGAAGATTAGTAAAATTGCGAGGAGCACCAGGTATTTCTTCACTATTTTTAGAGTAAAATTTTAATAACAATCCGATTAATTATCCAATAGACGTCAGATTGTGCTGCAAGTAACGATAAGATAAAAACCAGACTCGTTGTTATAATTTCTTATTAAATGTAGTAATAATTTGATTTCATAGTAGTAGAATATTGTACTATGGGCTATTTAATTTTTAAATGCTTGATAAACAGTTGCCCTATGTTTAAAACCAGGTGCGCCACCATGCACGTTAACATTTTAAATAATTCGTTGTACGTTTGTCATTATATTATTATCATATTTTTATCGAAAACTATTGCAATGCGTAAACTGCTCATTGAAGAAATGAACCGTTTGTCGGTTGAAGAATTTAAAGAATCGGATAAATTTCCTTTTGTTATTGTGCTCGACAATATCCGCAGCCTTAATAATGTTGGATCTTTTTTTAGGACGGCAGATGCCTTCCGGGCAAGGAAAATGATTTTGTGTGGTTACACGCAAAATCCACCGCACCGGGAAATTACTAAAAGTGCACTGGGTGCAGAAAATGCGGTGATCTGGGAAAAGGAAGAAAGTACTTTACAGGCCGTTTTGAAATTGAAAGAACAAGGATATCAGGTTTTTGCTGTCGAACAGGCGGAAGGCAGTACATTATTACAAAATTTTGATCCCAAACCTGCTATACCCTGTGCATTTGTATTTGGAAATGAAGTAGAAGGCGTGGCGGATGACGTAATTGATGTATGTGACGGATGTGTTGAAATACCGCAATTTGGTACCAAACATTCGTTTAATGTGTCAGTATCGGCGGGAATCGTGTTATGGGAATTTATCAAGAAAAATTTAACATAAATATAACACGTTTTATTTGTTCTTCTGGATTTATTAGACGGTATTTGTAGGTTGAAAGACAAGAGCATGACTCACTTATCAAGCGGCTGTGTATAAGAATATTAGCCGGTCAGAATCCTGTCTTATTATTAAAAATAATTTTAAAATATGAAATCCGCAACGAAAAAACTTACTACCGAAATCGCAGAAACACTTGTTACGAAGCTTGATGCGGTGACTGCTGATTCAAAAAAAATAAAAAAGTCAATTGAAAAAGCAGCTGCTAAATTGGCTAAAAAAGTCTCGAAGTTCATAAAAGATGAAGCTAAGAGAAAAGAGAAAGAAGTTAAAAATGCGGAGAAAAAAGCCAAATCACCAAAGAAAGAAAAAGAGTCTAAAAAGGATAAAAAGAAACATGCAGAAAAAGTAGCTACATTGGTAGCTTCGGCTTCGTCCAAACCGGCTGCTGTTCCTCCAGCCAAGACTCCTGCTCCAAAAGCTGCGACGACACCAAAAACAGCAGCCGCTCCCGTTAAAGCTGTTGCAACAGAACCAGTGAAAACAGAAGAAAGCAAATAAATCAGCATTGCTTTAAAAGATACCAGGTCGAATTCAACTCAGAAACGGGTTGAATTTTTTTGTTTAAGACCTTCCTAATTCAATGCTGATTTGGTTGTTAGTTACCATAGCAATTTTATTCCGTATAGACTATTTAACGTCTTGCTACGCGGAAATATGTCTTTAATAAATTGGAAAAGTTTAAGAATTGTCGTCGGGATATTTTTTGTGCTTCATTTCAGTTCTTTTGGCCAAAGTTATAACAGCATCGTTATTTCTGAAATCATGGCAAATCCGATACCTGCAATTGGCCTGCCAACCGTCGAATATCTTGAATTGTATAATAGAAGCGGACAAGCGGTATTTCTGAAAAACTGGAAATTAACAATTGGTACACGATCCGCAGTTTTTCCCGATTCGATTATTCTACCCGACGAATATGTGGTGCTTTGTAATAAAGTAAATGCCAGCAATTTTATAGGATTTGGCAAAATAATTCCGCTTTCGACGTTTTTACTTCCAAATGAGGGCGGAACAATTTCCTTGTACAGCCCGGGAAATAGTCTTGTATTTTCAATCACCTATGAAAATAGCTGGTGGCCGTCTGATAAACGTGCAGGCGGTTATTCAATTGAAATGACAGATACGGATAATCCTTGCGGTGAACAAAGCAACTGGGAGATCTCGAACGATATACGCGGTGGAACACCTGCAAAAGTAAATAGTACCCAAAGAAGTAATCCAGATTTTGAGCCTCCTGTAATTCAACGGGTTGATGTAACCTCACCGACCGAATTGAGGATTGTTGCTAATGAAAAGCTGGATAGTTTAGTCGCAGTTTCAGGTACTCTTATTGAATTGTCGGGGCGAAAAATTGTTAAGAGAAAACTGGAACCGCCACATTTCCATAATTTGGTTGTTACGCTGGGTTTCTCACTTTTGGCGGGTGAAACATACAATTTATCAATAAAAAATCTTTCAGATTGCACCGGAAATATCTTACGTCAGGCAGATTATACTATTGGATTGCCTTCGAAAGCGGATTCGGGGGATGTGGTTTTAAACGAAATTTTATTCAATCCACCGGAAGGTGGTGTTGATTTTGTTGAAATTTATAATCGATCCAGGAAATATATTGATCTAAAAGATTGGTCTTTAGGAAATGTGAAGGATGGCCAGCCTGATGTTTTCGGGATCATAACAACTGAAAATTATATTTTGCCACCTTTCGGATATCTGGCGTTAACGACGAATCCGGAAGTTATTAAAGAACATTATCCGGCAAATGAATCCGGGAATTTTCTTAAACTAAGTTCGCTGCCAGCTTATTCAAACGCAGAAGGTGGGGTTATTTTTAAAAATCCGGAAGGAAAGATTTATGATCGTTTTGATTATAACGAGGCTATGCACGACCCATTAATTACTGATACAAAAGGAGTTTCTCTTGAAAAATCAGATACCGGTATTTCTTCTGAAATTATTTCAAACTGGCATTCCGCTGCCGCTACCACAGGAAATGCCACACCGGGCTATGCCAACTCGCAAATAAAAACGAATACAGAAAAGGATACTTTTGAGGTAGAACCAGGCGCTTTTAGCCCGGATAATATAGCCGCAGGTTTTACCCAAATAAAATATAAACTCTTGCAATCAGGGAAAATAGCAACGATTAAAATCTACGATATCCTTGGTAGATTGATTAAGAATCTACTAAGAAATCAGCTGCTGGGAACAGACGGGGCAATTTCCTGGGATGGAAGAAATGAAAATGGTGACATTGTCGAAACCGGATATTATTTGATTCTAATTGATATTTTTGATCCAACCGGCGAGAAGGCTCAATATAAAAGAAAAGTGGTTGTTGTGAAAAATTAACTGATTATTCGGTTAACCCGATCGTTACGAGCATTCTTCCCGTAAGTCCGTTTTCATAACGGTATGAAAAATAGTCTTCATTATTCAAAACCGTTGAAAATGACGAAACTTCGATGTTTTCAGGTTTGATACCAAAACGTAATAATTGTTCTTTATTCGCTGATTTTAAATCGACAAAGAATTTATTTTTCTGATCATCCCAGCGTTTAAAGATCGAATCAAAATTATCTGCAACATCCTCACCAACTTCGAAAGAACATTCATCAATACAAGTTCCAACATATGCCAGACAATCTTCCGGGTTTGTTCCATATTCTTTTTGCATAGCCAAACCCGTTTTTAAAACAATTTCCTGAACAGTTCCGCGCCACCCGGCGTGAATGGCGGCCACTGCTTTTTTTATCGGATCAAAAATCAATATAGGTGTACAATCGGCAATGGTGACCGCGAGTTGAATGTTCGGAATGTTGGTCATTAATGCATCGTAACCTTCATAACGGCCGGCAGTAGAAACGGTAAGAATTTCAGCACCATGTACCTGATGTGATTTGGCTACTTTTTCAAAATCAATATGCAGCGATTCAAAAAACCGTTTATTATTTTCCAGAACATTTTCAGGAGTATCCTTTGTCGATCCGCCAAGATTCAGCGAATTGTACGGAGCCGGACTGACGCCGCCGTGACGCGTACTTTCACCGGTGACAAGATTAGTAAAACCTGTAAAAATTTTCGGAACACGGAATAATGGCTTGTTATTGGAATTTAGCTGATCTTTCACAAAAAATATTTTTAATTCTGAAAGCCCAAAAATAATACAACTCCGCCATGAACAGGTATGACGGAGTTGTATTTTTAAGTTTTAATAAATTAAAACAACATTTCCTGCGGAGGTTTAACACTTTTCAAACGGATGTAAACGGTTGTCTGTCCGCGGTGATGTGTCTGATGCTCAAAGTCTTTTTCAAAAGCAGTTTTCACTTTAAGGTCCTTGCCAAAAACTTTAACATCTTTTTCGAGATCGGCATCTTTCATGTCTTTCAGGATGTTGATGATAAAATCGTAGCTATCAAGCGTCGCTTTGGTTACAGCGGCTTTGGATTGGTCTGCTGCTTTTTCCAATGATTCTTTAAATGGGCTGGCCTTACCCGTTGCGGCTGAAATAAAGGCATAATTAACATCAGCAAGGTGATCCATTTGCTCAGCAAAAGAACGCATTTCAGGCGTTGGTTTAAATGCATATCCGTCTTCCGGCATCGCATCCAGATACTGTTTTGTATAGGTTTTCGCTCTTTCAAAATCAGCGATCACCTTAATTGTTGCGGTTTGCGCAAACAAGGTCTGGGCTGTAAAAAACAGCATGGCAGAAAGTAATAATTTTTTCATCTTTATTGGGCTTTGTTAGTTATAAATACTTTTGAATATACGTTGAAGTTTATTTAGATTCAAAGATTGAACGGTATTTTTCTTACGTTATTATTTTTAAGTTATTTGTAATGAGTTAATTAGTTGATTTTAGTTTTCGATACTGATTAGTTTTTTCGACTTACATGTTGGTGAGATACGATTTAATTTAAACCTTGGACTGAATTTTTAACTATCTTATGCTTTTAGAAATTTAATCATTACATGAAGGAAAAATCAGAAGAGCGGACAAAAAAATTTCTTGCGTTAGGACATAGTGAAGCTGAAAATCATGCGAAAACGCAGCAAGAGCTTTACGAAAAACATGTAAAGGAAACTTCTTCGGTTACTAACGTCATTTCTGAATTTTTTAAAACCAATCTATTCGGTTTTGCCTGGCATTATCTGAAAAGTCGTTTTGGGCCAAGGCATCCTTATCAGGCTTATCCAAGAAATGGAGACACGGGTGTTTATCAACTACAATCTTCTATTCCGAGCCGCGAAGAAATCAGCATCGCCTTGCTTTCCGATTGGGCTAGTGACACAGCTGAATCCGATAAAGTAGCGCATCTGGTTTCGCGTTATGCGCCTGATTATACGATTCACCTGGGTGATATTTACTTCGTCGGAACACCCAAAGAAGTGGAAGAAAATTTTACGGCACCGTATGCATCCTGGTATTATGGTGCTTCGGGAAGTCTGGCTTTATCAGGAAATCATGAAATGTATTCCAATGGAAATGCCTTTTTTCAGCATTTGTTGCCTGCTATGTATGTACAGGAAGGAGAGATAAGGAAAACACAGCAGGCTGGTTTTTTCTGTCTGGAAAATGAGTACTGGCGTGTTATCGGAATTGATACCGGTTATACTTCCGTAAGTCGGCCATTACTCGAAATTGTTTCTCCTCCTGATTGTCATTTGAAAAAAGAGCAAGTTGAATGGCTTTGTGATGTTGTGAAATTAGGAAATCCTGGTGACAAAAGAGGGCTGATTATTTTGAGCCATCATCCCTATATTTCGGCATTCAGGGAAGAATATACCAGGCCGGGGGCTCAGCTTCGTGAACTAATGGGAGAATTTGAAAGACCGGTTATCTGGTTTTGGGGACATGATCACCGGCTTGTTATTTACAACAAAGATGTAAACGGAAAAGGCCCGGTAGCATTTGGTCGCTGTCTGGGACATGGAGGTTTACCGGTTGAAATAAAAATGCCGGATAATGAAACGGATCTTGCAAAAATACATTTATACGACCGCCGTGTCAGACTGGAATTAGGGCGATATAAGCTTGGCTATAACGGATTTGTGAAGTTGCAGCTGGATAAAGACAAAGCCATTGCAGAATATATTGACCTGGAAGATACCTGTGTTTTTGAAGAAGAATGGACAATAAAAAACGGCCAACTCGATTGGAAGATTTTAAAATCACTTCCGGAATTGGCCATTCGTTAAATATATAATCTGATATTTCCTGTCAGGGAAATAAGAAATTTCAGTGATCGTCTGCGGAGTGATCCGTGTAAAATGCAGCAAATGTTATTACAAGACCGATAAGTCCGAAGATAAAAGTAAAAAGATCTCCAAATACTGCGAGAATGATTACTAACAATAAAAATATTGTGATAGAAGCACCAAGTGAAACTCCTTCAGGTTTGCTATGTACGTGTACGTCGTCAGCCATGGTTCAATAGAAATTTTAATAGTATTGATTTACTACTGCGAAAATAATAAAAATTAGTGAATGCTGATACCACAAGGATGCAGATAAAGCGGATTTTTATAGATTTTTAATTATTCGTCTGAAATTCAAAGGACAAAGCGACAGAATATAATACATTTGTCAGGTTATAAAATTTAATTTACGCTTCATTAAAATGTCATTTATAATTGGTGTTGATATAGGTACAACAAACGTTAAAACCACTGCTTTTGACACAAAAACGGCCGCAATTCTGGCTTCCCATAGTGAAGGTTATGAGATGCTCCATCCACAGCCGGAATGGAGTGAACAAAATCCGGATGATATTTTTAATGCCGTTTGCCATTCTATTCAGGTTGTCAGTGAAACTTGTAAACCACAGGGAGAAACTATTGGCGTTTGTTTCAGCACAGCCATGCATAGTATTATGGCAATGGATGAAAACGGGAAGCAATTAACAAATCTCATCATTTGGGCTGACAACAGAAGCGCTGAAATTGCTGAAAAACTGAGAGCATCGGACGAGGGCAAAAAAATGTATCAAAACAATGGCACGCCGATCCATGCGATGACGCCGCTTTGTAAATTGATATGGCTGAAAGAAAATGAGAAGAAAATTTTCAAGGCTGCAAAAAGATTTATAGGAATCAAAGAATATATCGTTTATCGCCTCACCGGCAACTTTGTTATTGATTATTCCATCGCTTCTGCAACCGGATTGTTCAATATAAAAGATAAAAAATGGGATGACTGGACGCTGAAACAAATCGGACTGGACGAAAGTTATTTGTCAGAAGCTGTTTCGCCATATCACATTGAAAAACTGCCAGCCAATAATGGTTTTAAACTTTCTGCTGGAATTCCCCTGATCATGGGGGCAAGTGATGGCTGTCTGGCAAACCTGGGAAGCGGAGCCATTCTTCCCGGAACTATGGCAATCACAATTGGTACTAGCGGAGCTGCCAGAATTTGTTCTGACGTGCCTTATCTGGATGCCAATATGCGGACGTTTTGTTATATTCTTGATGAGGATACTTACGTTGTTGGCGGGCCGTCAAATAACGGTGCAGTTGTTTTTCAATGGTTGAAAGAAACCTTTTTTGCAGACAGTGATTTTAACCAGGTGTTTGATGAGGCTGCAAAAATCAACGCGGGTTCAGACGGACTTTTGTTTTATCCTTATCTTTTGGGTGAACGTGCACCGATATGGAGTTCAGCAGTTAGAGGCGGATTTCTTGGTCTGGATATTCAGCATACAAAACCACATTTTGCAAGAGCGGTGATGGAAGGCATTTTGTTGAATTTGTACAGCATTGGCAAAATTTTGCTTGAAACACAAAAGGTTAAAACAATTTATGCCAACGGCGGGTTTGCACATAGTCCGTTATGGGTACAAATGCTCGCTGATGTTTTCGGGATTGAAGTGGCTTTGAATGATACTGTTGATACAGGAACCGTAGGAGCGGCCATGATGGGGTTGAAGGCTTTGGGTGTGGTTGAAAAATTATCGGATCTGGACTATTTTACACCGGTCAGCACAATCTTTAAAGTTGACAAAAAAGTACATAAAGAGTATGTTTCGGTATATGAGAAATTCGGAAAATCGTCAATTGGCGTACTGGCCAATGCGGGAATAGAAAACAATTGATATAGCTATTTAAATAAAAAAACCACCTTACAAACATATGCCTGAAGGTGGTTTTAATAGGTGGCGGCCCGTTTGGATCATCCGAATCCGGACCGCCATAACGTTGATGAAGATTTTTATTATTTGACGTCAAGCAAAATGGTAGCGCAGCGCCACACAGAAGTGTAGTTTTTTCCGTTATGTTCGCCTTCTTCTTTTTCACTTTTTGATGCTTCAATACTATATGTTCCCGGCCAGATTGGGATGAATTCTGCAATTCCCTGCGTATTTGTACTGATTTCTCTATTCCATCCACTAGGCGAATGCACGGCTACCTGTAAATTGTCGGCAGGTTTTTCTTTGATAAAACCGCTTACGGCAAAGGGTTTGTTGATCTTGTAAATTTTACTTGCATCTGCAAAAACGCTGATGTCGTTCGGGTTAAGTGCGGGGTCATTTCCAACGACAGACTTTCCAACCGCAACCACTGCGCTTGCATTAAACTGATACTTAGTTTTGCCTCCAAGTTCTTTCGCAGTATGACTTACGCTGATCGTGTATACGCCATCTTTTTCTGGTGTAAATTCGGAGGTGAAATGATCTGCTGCTTCCGTTGTACTAAGTTTAACTTTTTGTTTGTCAGGGCCTGTAACCCATAAGGTAAAATCTTTCACATCTGAATACCAGTCGGCTATCTTTTCCGGTTTGTCATTAGGTTCAGCGTATACGATTTTGATGATCTGCTTTTGGCCTGTTTTTCCAACAGTGCTGGTTTGGATCCATAGCGCATGTGCAGAAACTTTTCCTAAAACGGCAATCAGTAAGAGGATCAAAATTGAAATGGTACGTTTCATAAGGTATTAAATTAAAAGGGGAGTAGATAAGTTATTGATGATTGCAGTTGAACTGCCAGATAAATTTATTTAAGCTTTTTGCCAATTGAATAATCAAGACTATACTTGCCGGGGCCGAGTAGAAACAGGACTGTGTAGGCCAATAAGTAAAAGAAACCGGATGAGGCACTGTCAAAAATATCGCCTTCGTGGGCAACAAAGACGATGACAATTGTGGCGATGATCAATGGAATAGTAGCCAATCGCGTGAATAATCCAACGGCCACAAGTCCGGCACAAAATAATTCTGCAAAAATGGTGAGTGATAAAGATACCGGTCCGCTTAAACCCATGAAAGTCATAAATTTGTCAGATTTTTCAGCGAATCCCATTAGTTTGGCATAACCGTGCGGCATCATTAAAATTCCAAAGCCCAAACGTAAGATTAGCATTGAAAAGTCAAACGAGCGGCTTTGGTAGGTAATACTGTTTAATTTTAAAGAAGGCATAGTAGTAGTTAATCTTTACTGTTTAAAATGAGTTGGGTTATTGAATTAAGAAATCTTAATTTTCATTTGTTCCCAAACGGGAACAAATGAAAACGACGGCTAATAAAAATTAAAACTTGTAAGAAATACTTAATCTGTAATTTCTCGGCGCTTCTGCCTGCCAGTAGTAGGCGTTCAGATACGTGTAATATCCGCCACTGTACAAATTTTTATCCAACACATTGAAGACGTTTAGGGTGAGTCTTATTTTGTCTTTTTCCCAGAAAACACCGCCATCAAGTTTGAAGTAGTCAGGCAGGTTCGTGCTGGTATTTGTTGTGCTCCAATTAGACATCGCTCTGTCCACCAGATAAGTGAAACCGCCGGAAAAACCTGTTCCTTTAAATGCTCCTTTCTGGATTTTGTAGCTTAGCCAGCTGTTTACAGTATGTTTTGCAAATCCCGGAATGACATCACCTTTGGCAATATCTGTAACGCCTTCGGTCACTTTTGTTACTTTTGAATCCGTATAGGCATAATTTGCCACAAGATTTAATCCCGGAAGGATTGTACCTCTTAAATCAAATTCAATACCCTGTGCTCTTTTTTGTCCTAACACAACACTTAAACCTGAGTTTGGCTGACTGTTCGGATCGGAGGTTAATTCGTTATTTTTCATGATCCGATAGAAAGAAACCGTTGTATTCCAGTTTCCGTCAGCCCAATCTTTTTTGATACCGAATTCTGTATTATTTCCAGTTATCGGTTTTACACTACCGCTTGCCAAACGGCCCGATTGCGGTAAAAAAGCCTGATCGTACAGTGCATAAATTGACGTTTGCTTATCAATAGAAGCACTCAGACCGATACGTGGTGAAAAATGTTTTGCAGTTTCTGCTTCACCGCCCCAAGCCGACATGCTGACATAAGTATAGCGGCCAGCCAGGGTTAGTCTGATTTTGTTATCCAAAAAGGAAAGCTCATCCTGTGCATAAATTCCGGTATATTTCTGACTGATGTTACCACCGGCAATCACAGCTCGTGCTTCCAGACTGGTTGTTCTGTCAAAAGAAGGATATCCGTTCACCGGAGTTCCATAATAAGGTGAAGCAGGATTGAATTCTGCACCTAAGGTATCCAAGTCATGACTTTGTCCCCAATCCGCCATGTAATCTTTGTTTCCAATATCAATTCCGCCCAGAATTCTGTGTTTGACAGCACCTGTCGTTACGTTTCCGTTTACAAAAGCCTGAGCAAGTGTCATTTCACTTTTTGCATCCCAGATGCCAACGGAACGGATCATCGTTCCATCCGGATTTACAGTGGAAGGCCACATGCTTGAACCGCGTTGTGCATAGTTAAAATAAGCAGCCTGAAACGTTAATTTCCAGTCAGCATTTAGTTGATGCTGTAAATTCAAAAACAGACTTTGATCCTTGATTTTAGTCGGTTCAAGTCCCGGAGGCATGGTTGTAAAATCGCGTGGTAAAGTTGCGTATCCTTTTGGAGAGAAAATATAGTAAGATCCAACATCCGACATTTTTGCATACTGCATGGTATACTCAGCCGTCAACTTTGTTTTTTCGTCAATCTGGTAAGAGATAACCGGTGCGACGCTGTAACGATCGTTGTATTCATAAGGACGGAATGAAGCTTTATTTTGTCCTGCCAAATTAAGGCGATACAGGAATTTTCCGTCTTTGCTTAATTTGCCATCCAAATCCAATGTAGCCCGGTACAAACCATAACTTCCCATTGTAAAACCGGCTTCTCCTTTCGTTTGTCTGGTAGGTTTTTTGGTAACTACATTATACAAACCACTTGGATCGCCATTGGCAAGCATAAAACCTGCCGGTCCTTTTACAAATTCGATATGATCAACAAAACTCATATCTTCTGTAAGTGGTCCCCAATAAGAACTTACAACATTGAATCCATTTCTAAATGCCTGAATCTGAGATCCGCGCATGGTAATGTTGGCATATAAATCGCCCCAGTGTTCCAATCTTGCGGCACCGCTGACGTTGCGGATCAGGCCGTCACTCATGCTGATTACCTGTTGATCAGACAAGGCTTTGGAAGTGACAACCTGAATATTCTGAGGCGTTTCCTGAATCGGTGTCATCAAACGGAGACTTGAAGAAACTTCATTGGTTTTATATTGGCTGGCGTCTTTTATGACAACTTCCTGTAACTCATTAGCCGTTTCTTTTAGATTAAAATTAACCGTAGTCGTTTGTCCGTCAACGACTTCCACTTGTTGTTCCAAAGTTTCCAGTCCGACATAACTTGCCAAAACTGTATATGTTCCCGGCTTAACTTTCTGAATCAGGAAATTTCCATCTTCCCCGGAAACTGCGCCAAGTCTGTGCCCTTTCATACCGACAGAAACATGTTGGGCAGGTTTTCCATCTGATGAGGTAATCTGCCCTTTGATACTTCCTGTTTGCGCAAAGGAGCAAACCGACAGAATCATAAAATACATAAATAAATAGATTTTTTTCATTTTTATCGTGGTTAAATAATCTTTCTGGTTGAGTATTAATGTTTTGAATATAGCAATCGATATTTAGACTAAATGTAATTAATGACAAAAGTATAGTGAGATTGTATCTCATGCAAGTAATTATTTAGAATGTTTAAAAATAATTAGTTAAAATTGAGAATTTCAAGGTGTGTCAGCCTACACAATTTCCTTATTATCAGGAGGGAGGAAGAATCTGGAAATTGTTAAAAAAACGACAAAACTTAAACAAAAAAATCCCGGACAATGGTCCGGGATCCTATCTTAAAATGTTGAAAATTACTATTTCTTAACCGCTTCCACCATTTTATCCGTTACAATTTTTTTCTCAGAAGAATTACCCCAGGAGTTCTGGATATAATTCATCACATCAGCGATTTCTTCGTTATCCAATCCTGGAGATGGCATTTGATTATCAAATTCCAGATCGTTGACCTTAATTTTTCCCTGCAAGCCAAACTTTATTGCGTGAATTGCTTTTTCCGGTGATTGCGTAAGGTAATCAGCTTTTGCCAGCGGGGGAAATGTTTGAGGCACACCTTCACCTCCGCCCATATGACAGGTCATGCAGTTTTCTGCGTAAATTCCTTTTCCTCTGGCGATGCTTTTTTCAAGGTCATCATCCTGCTTCGGGAAAATCGCTGAGCAGAAAATGATTCCGGAAAGAAGTATTACTAATGATTTCATGTGAATAATTGCCTTTATTTTAAGCCCTTGGGCTGATACGAACGATCTTTCCTGAGTTTTCAAGAACAACGTAAATATTTCCATCCGGTCCCTGACGAATATCACGAACGCGGCCAAGTTTTTCAAAGATAATTTCTCTGCTTAGAACTTTATTTCCTTTTACTTTAAGATGTTGCAGATATGCGAATTTCAAAGAGCCAACAAGCAAGTCGCCATTCCAGTCTTTAAACTTTGGGCTTGTTACGAAAGTCATTCCGCAAGGTGCGATGGATGGTTTCCAGTAAATTACCGGTTGTTCCAAACCTGCGCGGGCGGTATCTTTTGAAATGATGCTGTTGTCATAATCAATACCAAAAGTGATCAAGGGCCAGCCATAATTTTTACCTTTTTCGATAATATTCAATTCGTCCCCACCTTGTGGACCGTGCTCATGTTCCCAGATCACGCCGGTTGTTGGGTGGATCGTCATTCCTTGCGGATTACGATGGCCATAAGTCCAGATCTCTGGTCTTGCGCCTTCTGTTTTTACAAATGGATTATCGGTAGGAATTTTTCCGTCTTCATGCAAACGAACCACTTTTCCCTGGTCTTTTCCAAGATTCTGGGAGTTTTCTTTTTGTCCGCGTTCGCCAAGAGAAAGAAAGACGTATCCTTTTTTATCAAAAACAATACGTCCGCCAAAGTGAACATTGGCTTTCACATTCGGGATCGCTTTGAACAATTGCTGAATTTCAACAAGAGCATGGTCTTTCAACTTGGCACGCATCAAACCTGTGTTTGCTCCGCCGTCATCACCTTCTTCACCTTCTTTCTTGGGCGAAGAATAACTGATATAAATCCAGCCGTTTTTTGCATAATCCGGGTGAAGCGCTACGTCAAGCAAACCGCCTTGTCCTTTGTAATAAACTTCCGGAATACCAGAAATCGGTGTCGGATCCAAAACGCCGTTTTTCACCAGACGTAATTTACCAACACGTTCCGTTACCAGCAAATCTCCGTTAGGCAAAAAAGCAGTTGCCCATGGCATTTCCAAACCTTTGGCAAGAGTATCAACTTTCAAATCAGATTCTGATATTCCTGCTTTTTTCTTTTCCGGCAATGCAAAGTTACTGCTCATCAAACCTGCGGAAGCAAGCAATAACATGCTGCCCAGCATAAGCGGTATATTTCTTTTTAATGATAAAAATTTCTTTTTCATAGGTTCAAGATGATAGTTAATGTTCAAAGATAAGGATATGGGATTGAGTTTTATTATTTAACCAATTCCAATTCATTCAGATTGGTTGTTATAAGGCTAATTTCGTCCTCAGATAAACTAATGTCCATTGCTTTTGCATTCTGGATTGCCTGATCAGCATCCCGGGCTCCCACCAAGGCGATAGTGATTCCAGGCTGTTCAACCGTCCAGCGAATAACAAGCTGTCCCAAAGTCACCTGTTTTTCATCAGCCAGCGGTTTTATTTTTGCTAGAAATGCATTGACACGCTTCAGGTTTTCGTCCTTGTAAAAATAAATTTCGGCGCGGTGATCATCAGCTCCAAATGTATAGCCTGGTTTCATTTTTCCAGTTAGCAATCCTCTTTCAAGCGGACTGTAAGCCAGGATTGATTTGTTGTTTTCAATGCAATAAGGAACGGTTTTGTGTTCAATTTCGCGTTTTACCATGCTGTAAGGAACCTGATTAGAAACCAGATCAATATAGCTGGCGGCTTCTTTCATCAATTCAGCATCATAATTACAAACACCCGCATAGCGGACTTTTCCCTGTTCAATAAGCACGGAAACTGCTTCCATTGTTTCCTGAATAGGAGTCGTTTTGTCATGCCAGTGAATTTGATATAGATCTATATAATCGGTGCCGAGGCGCTTCAGGCTGTCTTCACACTCTTTTATGATACTATCCTTTGCGGCGTATTTATAAATGTCAATATCCTTTCCGTTATTGTCTTTGCTGTGCATAGCTAAATCTCCCTTAGCCAGATCCCAGCGCATGCCATACTTTGTCAGGATTTGTACTTTATCTCTTGGGATATCTTTTATCGCCTCGCCTACAATTTCTTCGCTAAGTCCCTGTCCGTAAACCGGCGCTGTATCAATGGATGTTACGCCTGCGTCAAAAGAAGATTGGATGGCTTTTACTGCTTCGCTTCGTTCGGTTCCGCCCCACATCCACCCACCGGCAGCCCAGGCGCCGAATGTTACTACTGAAATGTCAAGATCCGAGTTTCCGAGTTTTCTGTACTTCATAAAAGTAATAGGTTTAGTCAAAGTTTTGCCAGTCATCTTAACTGACTGATTTATGCTATAAACAAATATTCCACTCTTTGGAGTTAAACCAAAAAGTGGAATAATATGCAAATATAGCAATTGTAAAAAAGTAACTAAACAGAAGCAACGCTCACTATTTTGTTAGTGAGAATGGAGCAGTTTCTGGTTTGATACCCCAGGCTTTTGAAGGCGCGTTGGTCATATTAAATTGAAGTGTTCCGCCGTTTTGGATGTCCTTATGTTCAAGATATGTATTGGCGTAAGGTTTTCCGTTCATGGTCGCACCGTCTACATACATATTGGCATCACTTGTTTTTGGCGATTCGATTGTGAATTTCTTACCATCTTCCAGAGTGATCGTTGCTTTTTTGAAAAGTGGCGAACCGATCACATACTGCGTTGTTCCAGGTGTTACAGGATAAAATCCTAATGATGAGAACACGTACCAGGCCGAAGTCTGTCCGTTATCTTCATCTCCGCAATATCCGTCCGGGGTTGCCTGATACAATTTTTTCATAACCTGACGTAACCAGAATTGCGTTTTTGAAGGTGCACCGGCATAGTTATACAAATAAATCATATGCTGGATCGGCTGGTTTCCATGGGCATAATTTCCCATGTTCATGATCTGCATTTCACGGATTTCGTGGATTGGGAAACCGTAATAGCTGTCATCAAAAATTGGAGGCATCGTAAATACAGAATCCAGTTTCTGAACAAAAGCTTCGCGTCCGCCCATTAAACCTACCAAACCTTTCACATCCTGAAATACCGACCAGGTATAATGGATGCTGTTTCCTTCGGTAAATGCATCACCCCATTTGAAAGGATTGAATGGCGTCTGGAATTTACCATCCTGGTTTTTTCCGCGCATCCATTTTGTTGAAGGATCGAAAATATTACGATAATTCTGGCTTCTTTTAAGATATAGATCAATTTCCTTCTGTGGTTTTTTCAATTCTTTTGCCAATTGGGAAATACAAAAATCAGCATATGAATATTCCAGAGTACGGGCTGCGTTTTCATTGATTTTAACATCGTAAGGAACATAACCCAGTTCATTATAATATTCATGTCCAAAACGTCCAACGGAACTTACCGGGCCGGCATTTTCTGTATTTTTAATAATCGCTGAATATAGTTTTTCGATATCATATCCACGTATTCCTTTCATGTAAGAATCAGTAATCAGCGAAGCCGAGTTGGAACCAATCATACAATCACGGTGACCAGGACTTGCCCATTCAGGCAAAAATCCGCTTTCGTCGTAAGCATTTGCCAAACCTTCCATGATGTGCGCATTCATGGTCGGGTACATCAGCGTGAAGAAAGGAAAAACGGCACGGAAAGTATCCCAGAATCCATTATCTGTAAACATATATCCCGGCCGAACTTCACCATTATAAGGACTGTAATGTACTACCTTTCCCGCTGCGTCAAATTCGTAGAACTTTCTCGGGAAAAGCAGAACTCTGTAAAGGCAAGAGTAAAAAGTACGGATCTGATCAATGTTGTCACCTTCAACTTTAATACGTGAAAGCTCCTGATTCCAGATATTACGGCCTTTTTCCTGCGTTTGGTCAAAAGTATCTTTACCAAGCTCAGTTGTTAAATTTCTTTCCGCCTGTTCGTAGCTAATGAAAGACGAAGCCACTTTCAAGCCAATTTTCTCACCTGTTTTTGTTTCAAAACGGACCACAGCACCTACGTGATTTGCTTTGATTTCAAGCGTATCCTTTGTGATCTTAAATTTGCTCCAAGCGGATGAAAATTTGAAAGCTTTATCAAAAACCAATACAAAATAATTTTTAAAATTGGCAGGAACTCCGCCGCTGTTTTTGGTAGTATAACCGATAATCTTGCGCTCCGATGGAATGATTTTTACATAAGATCCTCTGTCAAAAGCATCAAGCAAAACATAAGAACTATCCGATTTCGGGAATGTGAACCGGAATTGAGCGGCACGTTCTGTTGGTGCTATTTCCGTAGTGACATCATAATCGGCCAGATAAACTTTGTAATAATTTGGTTTGGCAACTTCTGCTTTGTGTGAAAACCAGCTGGCACGTTCGTTTTCGTCAATTTTCAATGCACCGGTAACCGGCATTATCGAAAACTGGCCATAATCGTTGATCCACGGACTTGGCTGGTGTGTTTGTTTGAACCCACGGATTTTTTCGGCATCATACATATAGCTCCATCCATCACCCATTTTGCTGGTTTGCGGCATCCAGAAATTCATCCCCCAGGGCATTGCAATGGCAGGATAAGTGTTGCCGGACGACAAACTGAATTTTGACTGGGTTCCCATCAGCGGATTTACCAGATCAACCAGATTGGTATTTGCCGGTGTGGTCTGGGAAAAAACGAAGGAATGTGTTAACAGGGTAAAAAAAGCGATACAGGAGATAATTTTCTTCATGTCAAGGGAAATCCTTTTGAGTTTATGGTAGCAGTAAAACAAAGATAGTGATCAGGCGCTAAATCCTTTTAGTTTTCCTTATAGATTGAATAAACAGGATTAATTTAATCAGGGCTGCCGTTTTCGGACGGCAATTTACTAAAAAGATTTAGTTGGAAAGAACGTCAGTAATTATTTAACTGTGGTATCATTTTTTTAAATGGTATCAAGGAAAGAATATATTTGCACAGAGAATTTTATAAGCTGGTACGAAAACGTTTATGCCATGCAGTATCCCGACTTTTTTTTACAAGAAATCGGTTTTCTCTTCGTTCAAAGCAAACATTTAGCTTATCTAGTAAAAGTATTTTTATAAATCCCACTATGACTGAACACTTGAACCGCCTTACTCCACGACAAATTGTCTTTGAACTGGATCAGTATATAATCGGACAAAATGACGCAAAACGTAATGTTGCCATTGCTTTGCGGAACAGATGGAGACGCATGAATAGTCCGGAAGATATTCAAAAAGAAATTATACCAAATAATATCCTGATGATCGGGGCGACGGGTGTTGGTAAAACCGAAATAGCACGTCGTTTGGCAAAAATCGCTGACGCACCTTTCGTAAAAGTGGAAGCTTCCAAGTTTACCGAAGTAGGTTATGTAGGACGTGACGTTGAAAGTATGGTTCGTGACCTGGTTGAACAAGCCGTTGGGATGGTCAGGACTCAGAAGAAAGAAGAAGTGAAAATTAAAGCCGAACAGGCTGTTGAAGATATTATTCTGGATGCGCTGATTCCTCCGATTCATGGAAATAATGCTTTAAAACCACGTGCTGAAAATGCAGAATCAAATGGTGCAATTCCCGAAGACGATAATGAACTGAACCAGCGCACCCGTGAGCGTTTCCGTGAAAAAATCCGGAACGGAGAATTGGACAGCCGTAAAATCGAAATTGAAATCCAGCAAAACCAGTCACCAAGTGTTGGAATGATCGGTGGTGCTATGGATGACGTTTCGATGATGAACATTCAGGAAATGATTGGCAATATGGTGCCACGCCGGGGTAAAAAACGCAAGGTTACTGTTGGAGAAGCTAAAAAACTTCTTTTGGATGAAGAAGCAGGAAAACTGATTGATATGGACGAAGTGAAAATAGAAGCCATTCAAAAAGCGGAAAATCTGGGAATTATTTTTATTGATGAAATTGATAAAGTTGCTTCAAGCCGTTCTGGTGGTGGAAGTGGACCGGATGTAAGTCGTGAAGGTGTGCAACGTGATTTGTTACCGATTGTGGAAGGAAGTGCGGTTAATACCAAACATGGGGTAATTAATACGGATCATATTCTTTTTATCGCAGCCGGAGCTTTTCACGTAGCAAAACCATCGGATCTTATTCCTGAACTTCAAGGCCGTTTTCCAATTCGTGTGGAATTGAACAGTTTGACAGAAAGTGATTTTTATCAAATTTTGAAAACGCCGAAAAACGCTTTGACAAAACAGTACGAAGCAATGATGGAAGCGGAAGGTGTGGATTTACAATTTGAAGACGGCGCACTTCGTGAAATGGCGCGTATCGCTTTTGAAGTGAATAGTGAAGTGGAAAATATCGGAGCCCGTCGTTTGCAAACGGTAATGAGTTTGCTTCTGAATGATTTTATGTTTGACATTCCTGATGTGATCGGGCCGGATTCTTCAATTGTTATTACCGCAGAAATGGTTAGCGAAAAACTGTCTCACATGGTAAAAAACAGAGATTTGAGCCAGTTTATATTGTAAAACACTTGAAATGAAAAATGTCCCTAATCGAAGTTTTACTTCTGGTTAGGGACATTTTTTTAATGATAAAATATTATTCTCCTGAATATAACCATTTCAAAGCTTTCGGAAATTCTTCTCCCCAGCAGCTTTCTGAATGTGTTCCTTTTTGATTCAAGGACGTTTTTATTTTGACACGGCTGTAACCAAATCCTTGGTTAACAAGTGTTTCCTGCAATTTTTGAATATTAGGAATCATTTCTGAGCCTTCTTTTCCACCGCCGTACAAATAAATACGAGTCTCGAAAGGTTCGAAAAAGTGAATTGCATCAAAATATATTTTACGTGAAATCCAGAGCGAAGGCGAGAAAATCATCAGTCTGCCGAAAATATTGGGATACATCAGAGCCGCATACATACTTAATAATCCACCCACAGAACTGCCTCCCATACCTGTATTCAGGCGATCGGGTAATGTTCTGTATTGATTGTCAATATGTTTTTTTAATGTTTCTGTAACAAATTTCAGGAACAGATTTCCTAAACCCTTTCCAAGATTCGGATTGTCGTAGGGAGAAAATTCCTGAACACGCTCGTCTCCGCCGTGGTCAATAGCAACGATGATCACATTTGCTTTATCTTCTCCGGCAAGGGTGGCAAGTTTGCGGTCTATCTCCCAGTTTCCATAAGGAGAACCTTCGCCAAAAAGATTTTGTGCGTCCGTCATGTATAACACGGGATAACGACGGTCAGGCTGCTCGTAATAATCATGCGGCAGCAAAACGTGTACACGTCTTTCTCTTTGTAATTGAGGAATTTCAAAAGTTTCGGAAAGAACTTCAATGATCGGTATCAGATCCGGTTTTTTCGTCTTGTCCGTTTGCCATCTTATCACGTAATCCGACACATCCTTTTCATCCTCTCCAATAAAACGGTTGCCATAAGGCTGGCCATAACGATCCAGTTCTACCTGATCCCATCCACCACGCGTATATTTGTATTCCAGAGGGAATTCAAAATCAAGGTCTGTGGGGAATTGAAAAGTATACTGTCCCGAACCAACCTTGGTCATTTGATAATGAGGGAGATCGGGAAGCCACTTGCAAAAATTACCCGTTATAAAAATAGGGCGATCGTCTGTATTCGGTGTTGTTAACGTTATGGTAAGCGTTTCCTTTAATGTATCTATTTCTGTAAGCATTCTTTAAAATAACACTGGGTCAATATAAGTGTCAAATTTACAAGATTTTTGTAACGAATAGTAACTGAATGAATAGATTAGCGAATTTTTTCTATCTGACTACTTTGATTTAGGAATATCAAAAGAAAACATGCCAGGAATACACAAATTTTTCACGAATGTTTTAAGCCAATTCGTGAACATTTGTGTATCCGTGGCATGAAATGTTTTTTGTGGATTTTATTTAACAGTACTGTCAAATTGTGTTTTTCTTCTAAAATCGACAAAATAAAATGAAAATTCATGCTTTTCATCATTGGAATGGTGCTCTCTTTCAACTTCTTCCCACAAGTCGGGATTTTCTATTTTGAAAAATGTATCACCTTCGGTTTTAGTATCTACTTCTGTTATATATAATTTGTTGGAAATTTTCTGAACCTGATTGTAGATATCTCCACCACCTATTACAAAGGCTTCATCTGTCCCTGTTTTTTTTGCTTCTTCAATAGCGTCGTCCAAGGAATGGACGACAATTGTACCTTCGAAAGAAAAGTTTTTGTCACGGGTTATGACAATGGATTGTCTGCCCGGAAGTGGTTTTCCAATAGATTCAAAAGTTTTTCGTCCCATGATCATGGGATGGCCAAGAGTAAGTTTTTTGAATCGTTTAAGATCGTCCGGTAAACGCCAGATTAATTGGTTGTTGAGTCCTATAACGCCGTTTTCGGAAACAGCAACAATGATGGAAAGAAGCATTTATTATGGGTAATGTTTTATTTGAATGAAATAAACGTGAGGTTGAAGTAGTTTAAATTTGATTATTAAGGTGCTTTGCACCTTGTTAATGGGAATTTGGTGATTTTGGTTTCTACAAATATTACGGTGCTCTGCACCTTGTTAATGGGAATTTGGCAAATTTGGTTTCTACAAATATTACGGTGCTTTGCACCTTGTTAATGGGAATTTGGCGAATTTGGTTTCTACAAATATTACGGTGCTTTGCACCTTGTTAATGGGAATTTGGTGAATTTGGTTTCTACAAATATTACGGTGCTTTGCACCTTGTTAATGGGAATTTGGCAAATTTGGTTTCTACAAATATTACGGTGCTCTGCACCTTGTTAATGGGAATTTGGTGATTTTGGTTTCTACAAATATTACGGTGCTCTGCACCTTGTTAATGGGAATTTGGTGATTTTGGTTTCTACAAATATTACGGTGCTCTGCACCTTGTTAATGGGAATTTGGCAAATTTGGTTTCTACAAATATTACGGTGCTTTGCACCTTGTTAATGGGAATTTGGCAAATTTGGTTTCTACAAATATTACGGTGCTTTGCACCTTGTTAATGGGAATTTGGCAAATTTGGTTTCTACAAATATTACGGTGCTTTGCACCTTGTTAATGGGAATTTGGTGATTTTGGTTTCTACAAATATTACGGTGCTCTGCACCTTGTTAATGGGAATTTGGCAAATTTGGTTTCTACAAATATTACGGTGCTTTGCACCTTGTTAATGGGAATTTGGCAAATTTGGTTTCTACAAATATTACGGTGCTTTGCACCTTGTTAATGGGAATTTGGTGATTTTGGTTTCTACAAATATTACGGTGCTTTGCACCCTGTTAATGGGAATTTGACAAATTTGGTTTCTACAAATATTACGGTGCTTTGCACCTTGTTAATGGGAATTTGGTGATTTTGGTTTCTACAAATATTACGGTGCTCTGCACCTTCTTAATCGGAATTTGGTGATTTTGGTTTCTACAAATATTGCGGTGCGCTGCACCTTGGATTTCGGAATTTGGCAAATTTGCTTGCTATAAATATTTCTGTGCTTTGTACCGGCGATGAATAGGTGCAGAGCACCAAAATATTTGTAGAATAGGTAATAACTCGCGATTTGCTAAGGTGCAGCGCACCGCAATACTAAATTCCAACCAAACAATTTTAATCAAATTATTACAATTTCGCCCCTCTCAAAAAATCCCCAACTTCCATTTTCTTTTTCCCTTCCAATTGCAAAACCTCAATCACCAGCCAAACATCGCCAGCCCGAAAATGTAAAAATGTTTTATGATCCGTTTTAAATTCTCCCGGGTTTCCTTCACTTGTATCTTCGGTAATACTTGTTTTAAATATTTTGCACGAAAGACCATTCAAAGTCGTCCATGCAGCCGGATACGGAGAAAGTCCTCTGACGAAATTATGGATTTTTTCAGCCGGTAACGTCCAGTCAATTTCACATGTTTCCCGGAAGATTTTCGGGGCCATTTTTATTTCTTTCGACTCATCCTGCGGTTCCTGCGGATAGTTTCCTTCTTCAATGGCCTGAACTGTTTTTACAACCAGTTTCCCGCCTATGTGCATTAGCCTTTCATAAACAGAACCTGCGTCGTCATCAGGAGTAATCGGATCTCTTTCCTGAAAAATAATTTTCCCGGTATCAATTTCTTTTTCAATAAAAAAAGTAGTGACTCCCGATTCCGTTTCACCATTAATTACAGCCCAGTTAATAGGCGCTGCACCGCGATATTGCGGTAATAAAGAGCCATGTAAATTGAATGTTCCGTATTTTGGCATACTCCATACAATTTCAGGAAGCATTCTAAATGCAACGACTACTTGCAAATCTGCATTTAATGACTTTAATTGAGCAATAAACTCGGGATTTTTGAGTTTTTCTGGTTGAAGAACTTGGATTCCCTGTTCTTCTGCATATATTTTGACAGGGGATGACATCTGTTTTTGTCCACGTCCGGCAGGTTTATCTGGCACGGTAATTACAGCAATTACATTAGAATTGCTCTCTACCAGACTTCTTAAACTTTGGACAGCAAATTCTGGCGTCCCCATAAAAATAATTCTTAATTTATCAGGCATGGATTGTATCTGCTTTTAACAATTTGGTTTGTTACCATTTACAAATATTGCTATTTTTGTCGTTGATATTAAAAAACAATGGAAAAGATAAAAAGATATTGCTGTCGAAAAGCTAAGGTTTTCTAGTCCTCTACTACGGGTTAAAACAAACTCTTGTAGGACGGTCTTTGAGCCGTTCTTTTTTTTTACCCAAACCACCAATTAAAAATTTAAGAATATTTAAACATAATTAAGTCATGGCTAAAATTTCATACTATACCGAAGAAGGATTAAATAAGCTGAAGAATGAGTTGAATGATATGAAAACCAAAGGCCGTACCGCTATCGCTGCACAAATTGCAGAGGCGCGGGACAAAGGTGATTTGAGTGAAAATGCAGAATATGATGCGGCGAAAGATGCACAGGGAATGCATGAAATGAAAATTGCCAAGCTGGAAGAGATCATGTCAAATGCTCGTGTGATCGATGAATCATCGATTGATACTTCACAGGTGGCCGTTCTTTCCAAGGTGAAAATCAAAAACCGTAAAAACGGCATGGAAGTAACTTATACGCTTGTTTCCGAAGAAGAAGCTGATTTGAAAACCGGAAAAATTTCGGTTGGTTCACCCATCGGGAAAGGTCTATTGGGTAAAAAAGTGGGCGAAACAACGGAGATAAAAGTACCCGCCGGAATGATGGAATTCGAAGTTTTGGATATCAGCCGGTTTAGTGAGTCCTGATTTTTGGATAAACAGATTTTATTTTATTTCTAAATAAAACCGACAAAAAGAATGTTGAATTGCTGGATGTTTATTCATTCACTAATTCAACATTTTTTATTTAACATTGGAATAAGATTAAGAAAGCCAATATGAAATTCAAAGGTTATTTGCTTACATTTTCATTCCTTTGGGTTGAAGGTATGGCTATTTTTCCTTTTATTTTTTCGAGGTCAAAAGCGCCCGGAAAAGTACTTTTGTTCCATGAAACCATTCATTTGAAGCAACAGCTTGAAATGGGTTTGGTGCCTTTTTACATTTGGTATTTTCTGGAATATCTGATCCGGCTTATTCAATACAAAAATCATTATCTGGCTTATTTTAATATTTCTTTTGAGCGCGAAGCTTATGCAAATGAGCGCGAATTTGAATATCTTGTGAACCGGAAATTCTGGGCATTTTTAAAGTATTTGTGACAAAGAAAAGTAACCCCGGAAATAAAGAGTGATTACACATTTCAATTAAATTAGTATGACTGAAGAAAGTAAATCGTTTTTATACAAATACCTGAACAATGCTTCTCCAACGGGTTTTGAAGCATCCGGACAGCAGATCTGGCTGGATTATATCAAGCCTTATATTGAAGAACAAATTATTGATGTTTACGGAACGGCTGTTGGTGTGATTGGAGGCGGACAAGATTACAAAGTTGTTATTGAGGCGCATTCCGATGAAATTTCCTGGTTCGTAAATTACATTTCGGATGACGGATATATTCACGTTCGCCGCAATGGCGGGTCGGATGCTGCTATTGCGCCTTCGATGCGTGTTAATTTACATACTGCCAAAGGAATTGTAAAAGGAGTTTTTGGCTGGCCCGCAATTCATGTGCGTGATACCGCCAAAGATCAGGTACCAAAAGTGCATGAGCTCTTTATAGACGTGGGCGCAGCAAAAAAAGAAGAAGTGCTGGAAATGGGAATTCATGTGGGAACGGTAGCAACTTTTGTTGACGGTCTGGATGAATTGAATGAAAAATTCTACATCGGTCGTGCACTGGACAACCGTATGGGTGGTTTCATGATTGCGGAAGTAGCGCGGATGCTGCATGAAAACAATGTCAATCTGCCTTTTACGCTTTACATCGTCAATGCAGTTCAGGAAGAAATCGGTTTGCGCGGAGCAGAAATGATTTCCCGCAGATTGAAACCGGATCTTGCGATTTGTACAGACGTGACGCACGATACCCAGTCGCCGATGTATAACAAAAAAGAACAAGGTGATTTGAAATGTGGAAACGGACCGGTTATTTGTTACGGACCAGCCGTTCAAAATAATGTGCGCGATCTGTTAATCAATATCGCTGAGGAAAAAAGTATTCCATATCAGCGCCAGGCGGTAAGCCGCTCAACGGGAACAGATACGGATGCATTTGCTTATTCAACAGAAGGAATCGCATCCGCATTGATTTCTCTTCCATTGAAATACATGCATACAACGGTTGAAATGGTACATAAGGACGATGTTCAGAATGTAATTCAACTGATGTACGATGTGCTTCTTTCTTTGAAAGGAAATGAGGATTTCAGGTACATAAAATAATATTGAGCTGAACGAAGTCGGGAATTGGGAAAGGGAATAGCGTAACAAAAACCCTATTCCTTTTCCTTTTGTAAAGCAGGCGAAATTGAAATTCTGAAAACATTTTACACTTCATCACATGGACAATCGGGCTAGGGGCAGAGGAGCGGGAATTAATACCGATAATAAATTTCGTAAGCAGGAAATTGAATATACTTCCGAAGACTGGCAGAATTGGGAAGAGCCTGAAAAAAATGTCAAAACGTTGTTTATTGAGGAAATCTCAAAGTCGATTCTGAGCAAATCGGATAGCCCGGATCTTCGTAATTTCAATTCCATTAATCCTTACAGGGGTTGTGAACATGGCTGTATTTATTGCTATGCACGTAATTCTCATGAGTATTGGGGCTTTTCGGCCGGACTGGATTTTGAAACAAAAATTGTAGTAAAAAAGAACGCACCTCAATTGCTGGAAAAATTGCTGAATTCAAAAAGCTGGGAACCTCAGACGATTTTCTTTTCAGGAAATACAGATTGTTATCAGCCTGCTGAAAAAGTTTATCAGCTTACCAGACAGATGCTTGAAATTTGTCTGAAGTATAGAAATCCTGTTAGTATTCTTACAAAAAATGCCCTGATCCTTCGGGATCTTGATATTCTTGAAAAACTGGCAAAACTAAATCTTGTGCATGGCGCGGTTTCAATAACGTCTTTGAATGAGGATCTGAGAGGGAAACTGGAACCAAGAACCGTAACTGGAAAACGTCGTTTGCAGGTAGTGAAAACATTGCACGAAGCAGGCGTTCAAATGGGCGTGATGACTGCACCGATAATTCCCGGATTAAATGATCATGAAATTCCTTCCATCATTCAGGCTGCGGCAGAAGCTGGTGCGGTTTGGGCGGGCTATACCGTTGTAAGATTAAATGGTGCAATTGGGCCGATTTTCGAAGAATGGATCAATCATCATTTTCCGGATAAAGCGTCCAAAGTTTTAAACCAGATTAAAGAATGTCACGGCGGCCAGTTGAATGATTCCCGTTACGGTCTTCGTATGAGTGGTGAAGGCAAATTCGCTGAAAATATCAGGCAATTGCATGATTTTGCCTGTCGCAAATATTTTGCCGGCAGAGAGACAAAAGAGCTTGACAAGTCGCTATTTATAAAGGGCGGACAGATGAAATTGTTTTGAAAAAATCTTTATTTACCTCGAATATTTCCTAAATCCATATTAAATGAAAAAAATAGTTCTGGGCCTGAGTTTAATCGCTTCGATTGGCGCAATAACGACGAGCTGCGCCAGCACATCTGGTAATAAAAGTCCCTTTCCGGCCACTGGTGATTCCTTAGGTAATCATAATCCGGAGGCTGCCAAAACCGTCATAACCGGTGCTGACCAAACATCGGAATATCTGAAATATCTGAAAGGGAAAAGAATTGCCATGGTTGTCAACCAGACTTCCATTATTGGCAAAATACCAAGCGTGGACAGTTTATTGGCACTTGGAATAAACATTGTCAGAATTTTTGGTCCGGAACATGGCTTCCGTGGAAATGCCAGTAATGGTGCCAAAGTGAGCGATGAAACCGATCCGAAAACGGGTATTTCAGTTGTTTCATTATATGGAAAATATAAAAAACCGAGTAAAGAACATCTGGCAGATGTCGACCTTGTAATCTTTGATATTCAGGATGTTGGCTGTCGTTTTTACACGTATATCAATACGCTGGATCATGTAATGGAATCCTGTGCTGAAAATAATAAGGAGCTGATGATATTAGATCGTCCAAATCCGAATGGTTACGTTGTGGACGGGCCGATTCTGGAAGATCATTTACATTCGGGCATTGGTATGCACAAAATACCAATAACACATGGTATGACAATGGGTGAATTTGCACAAATGCTGAATGGCGAAAAATGGTTGCCGGGCCAGTTGCAATGCAAACTAAAAATTATTAAAGTAGCTAACTATGACCATGATACGCCTTATGATTTACCCGTTTTCCCATCGCCAAATCTGAATAGCCAGCAGTCGATTTTGTTGTATCCAAGCATATGTCCTTTCGAAGGAACAATTGTTAGTCAGGGTCGGGGAACTTACATGCCATTTACTGTTCTGGGTGCGCCTCTTTTAAAAGGAAAATATGAATTTTCTTTCATACCAAAAAGTATTCAGGGAATGAGTGAAACCCCGTTGCATCAGAATCAGGATTGTTATGGGCTGGATTTGAGGAAATATGCTATTACTTCTTTAAGAAAAAGTAAACAGATCAATCTGAAATGGCTTATTGAGATGTATAAAGCTTATCCGGACAAGGAGAAATTTTTCGATATGTCGCAGAGCAAGCAAATGGGCAATTTTGATAAACTTGCCGGAACTGAAAATCTTAAAAAACAAATTGTTGCCGGGACTCCGGAAGCTGAAATAAGAAAAAGCTGGGAGCCTGGACTAACGGATTATAAAAATATGCGGAAGAAATATTTGCTTTATCCTTAATGTAAGAAATGTTATGGTGAAGTAACAAAAAACCCCTTAGGCATAGTCTTAGGGGTTTTTAAATTTACTCAACGAGATTAGATATTATTTTGTCAGATATCGAAACATCTTTATAAAATTTATGTGAGAAATATTTGTAGGCGTATATACCTTCCGCGGTATCTACGTTTTTTTATCACCTTTAGATCACTAGGAAAAAAATAAATTTGAAATATTTTGATATTGTATTTAATTTACTTATAATGAGGTAGTTATTTGTAAATTATATTTTAAATATTAATAAAAAAAGATATATTTCACTTCGCTGGACCAGTAAAGTGCTTAATAAGTTTAAAAATCAAGATGAGGCCATTGAAAAGCCCAACAAGAAATTAATCAGAATTTGGCTCCTAATACTTTCGTATCACAGCCTACCGCGCCATTGTTTACAAACCCGACACTCACGTCCGTAATTCGGGTAGATTTTCCGGCTGGCAGATCTTTTTTTATCGTGATGACTTTTGTGGTAAGCGCTTCCTGTGTGTCGGATAAATATTTAAATTCCACTTCTACACTCTTGGCAGGCTTGTCTGCTTTGTTTTCAATAAGTAAATTGTGAATTGCTATGCCTCCAACGGAATGCCATTCATTTTCAATAATTTTTAGCTCATTTTCTACCTGGCTTTTCATCATGGCGTCGGCCAGATTAAGGGAATCTTTTTGACCTAAAACAGTGGTTACCGATTCGATTTCTTTATCTTTTTGAAGAAAATCCAGTTGTTTGTAATAGTAGAGAATGTAAAAAAAAGCACAAATTGGTACAATTGCACTAATCCATTTAAGCCACTCAATTGCAACTTTTTTAAATCTGGCACTTTTTCGTTTTCTTGACGGCATTTTATTCGAATTGCGGTGAGAATTACAAATAAAAGCATCTTACGTAGTAAGAATACTATGTTGTGCCAAATTTTTACGAAAATGAATATAATTTTTTATTTGTAATAAGGAATGTAATGACCGGATTAGAAATTGATTTTAGCCAGAGAGAATTTTTGCAGAGAAAAATTTAAACAATAAAAAGTGCCGGAAATTTCACCACCATACATATTCCAGAATATTATAAAGGATAAGAACAAGTATTGAAAATGCAATTAATGAAACAATAATTCTCCACCGGCCTGCATAACCAGGCTGGTCGTCACGCGAATTCTCCATGATATTCCAAATATTGTAGAGGTAATAGTAAAATACTTTCTCTTCTATTTACAAGCAGAATCACCAATTCTGATAATTTTAGCGGGTGTATACTATGATCCAGGAAATATGTGTTCAGTTAACAAATGGTGACACAAGGTTAGTTTTTTATGTTGTGCCGCCCAAACCGTTAAATAAGTTCTGTTGAAAAAAGATGTATTTGTCGTATTAATACGATATAATGCTATAAAACTACTTGGAATAACTTTAAGATTGTAAAATTTGATTGCCTTTATTTTATTTATGACCATTTTTAGGTAATGATCAGATTAAAAAGGCAAAAGAACTACTTTTTCGCTTCTTCCGTTTCCGAAAATACTGATGAGGTTATTACTTCGCGCAGGTGGGCCTGATGTTCATCACCCCAGTTTCACATCGTTTCAATTACGGGCAAAAGTGTCTTCCCAAATTCAGTTAGGCTATATTCAACTTTTAGTGGTAATTGCGGGAATACTTCTTTGCTAATAATGTTGTGTAATTCCAATTGTCTCAATTGAATATTTAGCACGCGGCGGGTTGCTTCCGGGATTTTTTTATGCATATCCGTAGGACGCAAGGCACCATTTCCAATGTAATGGATAATGTGAATTTTCCATACAGTACTTCTCTGATCAGATCCAGACCGCAGCTGAGTGTGATGGGGATTTTTCTATGGTACATGAGTATTGATATTATAACAAAAGTGAACAGCTTTAACTAACGCTTTTTCTTTATTTAAAATCTCATATTTTTTTTATGCCGGTGATCCGCTTGCGCAACTAAACGAGGATCAAGTGAGATATTCCATATCTTGCCTATTAAAAATTATAATGTGAGGTTTGGTGAAATTTTAAAGCCCATTGTGAAGCAGCAAAAGCCTGATGAAAGAGTTATTAGCAGAAATAGACAATCTAAAAGAGCAGCTAAATCGCCTTCGCTATATTCAAGGTGAGAAAGTGGCTAAGGCCTTTGAAATGGAGTATACTTATGAGAGTAACCGGATTGAAGGTAATACTCTAACGCTTCAGGAAACGGTATTGGTTATTGAAAAGGGGCTAACTATTAGTGGAAAAAGTCTTCATGAACATTTAGAAGCTATAAATCATTCTTTTGCGTTAAATTATATAAAGGAATTAGTTAGTGAAAAAGCGCCGTTAACAAAGCATGAATTATTAAATATAGATAAATTGATTCTCCAGGGAGTTGACAACAGTAATGGTGGAAAATTCAGGACAGTACAAGTTTTGATTAGTGGCGCAAAACATATTCCGCCACAGCCATTTATGGTTGATGAATTGATGGAAGGATTTTTTAAATGGTATTACGACAATAAGGATTCTATTCATCCTGTTATTCTTGCTGCTGAAATTCACGAACGCTTGGTGACTATCCATCCTTTTATCGATGGAAACGGAAGGACAAGTCGTTTATTAATGAATCTTATTTTATTGCAGCATGGATATCCAATTGCAATATTAAAAGGAGATTCTGAAAATCGGTTGAAATATTATCAGGTTTTGGAAATTGCACAAATGGATGGAGATAATGAACCGTTTATAGAAATGGTCGCATTAAACGTCAAGGAAATTTTACTAAGAATTTTGCAGGTTTTGAATTTTAACATATAAAATTTAAACCAAATGGGATTAAAAGTTGATTCCTTATCACAACACTGGAATCAACTTTTTAATCAGATAAATTATTTCAAAATCCCTAAGGCTTTTTCACCGTCGTCGTATCCGGATACACAACTCCCCCCGTCGTAATTGTTCTTTTTCTTCTCCTAACCGTATATCCGGCCGTTGTATCTGCACCTGGGCGGCCGGTACTGCTTCTGCTTCCGTCAATTGTCCCATTGGTATTGACATTTCCGTTGTCATTCAAAACGGGAGCATTTTCTTTTATGACCGGGTCTTTTGACAAATTCACTCTTTTGGAAGTATCCATTACGGTAACTCTTTTAGAAGTTTTCGTTTTAGTAACATTTTGGGTTTGAGAAAAGCCAACAGTCGGGATAATCAATATTGTGATGATAAAGAAATGTTTCAGCGCTTTCATGGTGTAATTGTTTAAATATCAGATGTGAAGATTGTTATCTTTAAGTGTTAAAAATATTATTCCAGTGAATAATCAGACTTTTGAGTAAATGATTGATTCACTTGGGCAGGATAATTCTGTACTTCATCCATCACTTTCTGCGCTTCGGTAAAGTTCAATTTTTCAGTACCCTCTTATCAGCCAATTTTGACTTAAATCTAATGAGCAGCCAGGATGAAAATGTTATTAATTTCCTTCACGATATTTTTTCTGATGTTAAGTGCAGAAGCACAAACCATAATATCCGGGAGAATTTCTGATCAAAAAGGCGCAGGAATGCCAGGGGCCAATATATTATTGAAAGGAACATACGACGGAACTTCCTCAGACGCAGACGGAAATTTTAAATTCGAAACGTCCGAAACCGGAAAGCATATGCTGGTTTTTCAGGCTTTGGGTTATAAACCGCAGGAAAGGGAAATCGAATGCGCAGGTCAACCGTTAAGTTTCCGGATTTCATTAGCCGAAAGTATCAATGTATTAACAGCAGTAACCATCACAGCCGGAGCCATGGAAGCCAGTGATACCAAAAAAGCGGTAGTACTGAAGCCACTGGACATTGTAACAACTTCGGGAGCGATGGGAAATATTACCGCTGCATTACTTACACTGCCTGGAACTTCAACGGTTGGCAACGACGGAAGATTATTTGTAAGAGGTGGTGACGCTTCCGAAACCTCGATTTTTATCGATGGCTTACAAGTTGGAAATGCTTACGGAAGTACAGCAACCAACGTCCCGACTCGTAATCGTTTCAGTCCAAATTTATTCAAAGGTTCGTTTTTCAGTACCGGTGGTTATTCAGCAGAATATGGTCAGGCGCTTTCTTCTGCGCTCGCCTTAAATACACTGGATCTTCCGTTACGGAATCAGGGTGATTTGAGCATTATGTCGCTGGGCGGCGGTTATACGCAAACGTTGGTAAAAGATAATAATGCGCTGACAGCGACAGCCAATTATTACAATCTTGCTCCGTATCAATCACTGGTGAACCAAAAATTTGACTGGGAAAAGAGTCCGTCTACCTGGGATACTGAGGTTTCTTTAAGACATAAATGGGGCAAAACAGGTTTTCTGAAAGCTTATACGCACACAGAAGGAAGCAACATGACGATCTGGCAACCGGTTGCGGGTGGGTTGGGCCGTGGTGACCGGGTTCATATCAATAACCGTTATTCTTACGGAAATCTTTCATTTCGTCAGGCTGGAAAGCGTGACTGGTTTTTCTACGGCGGACTTGCTTATTCACACAACCGGGATGCAATCAATTTAAATTATGTTCCGGTTTGCCAGGTAAATCAGCTGGGACATGCGAAAATAGTGGCAGTGAAAGATTTCAGTCCTCAGTTTTCATTAAAAAACGGAATTGAGTATTATTTGAAATCGTATTCGGAAGAATTGGTTGATGACCATTTGAAACGCAGTATTATGGACAATCAGTTTAACCATTTTATTGAGACAGATTATTATTTCAGTAATCGTTTGATTTTCAGAGGTGGATTAAGAAGTGGATACAGCACAGCCGCTAAACAATTTTGGATGGATCCACGGATTTCATTGGCTTATAAATTGAATAATCAGGGACAATTTTCCATCGCAGCCGGAAAATTTCACCAGCTTCCTGATGAAAAATTGAGAGTATTACAAAACAACTTGCAAAATGCAGAAGCCAGTCATTATATTCTTAACTATTTCATTGTCAACAATAACAGGACATTTCGCGCGGAGGCATTTTACAAAACTTACAACAACCTGTCAACCTACAACGGAACAGACCTGGCGCCGGTTAACATCACGCAAAATGGTTCTGGTTTTGCAAGAGGAGCCGATTTCTTCTACCGGGATAAAACAAGTTTTAAAAACACAGATTTCTGGGTTACATATAGTTTCGTGGATAGCAAACGCCAATATTCAGTATTTGAAACAAAAGTACAGCCGTCTTTTGCTCCGAAACATAATGGATCAGTCGTTATCAAACATTTTGTAAGTGCCTTGAAATCACAGCTTGGAACTTCCTGGTCCTGGAATAATGGGTACACCTACAACGATCCAAACCTTGCGGGTGAGATGCAGCGTAAAACAAAAGCGTATAGCGATCTCAGTATCAGCTGGAGTTATCTGCCAAGACCGAATATTATCCTGCACGCTGCCTGTTCAAATATTCTTGGGAGGAATAATGTGTTTGGTTATAAATATTCAACACAGCCTGATGAAGCAGGTTCGTTTTCAAGAATTCCTGTTGGACAAGGTGCGACCAGAATGGCTTTTATTGGTTTGTTTATCACGCTTTCCCACGATAAAAATGCCAATCAGCTGAATAATCTGTAATCTTAAAAATGTATTGACAAACAGGTTTTTATCAAAATAAATGGTGCAAAATATAAGTATTAATCAAGTTTCTACAATTGCTTCCCAACTTTCAAATCGAACAAAAAATATGAAAAATTCTCTGTTAACCATCGCTTTAATTCTTTGTACTGTTGTATCAATTTTCGCACAGGATTCTGCTTACCAAAAAGCTATGAAAAAAGAAATTGATAAACTTAACATAGCCGATTCTTTGAGTAAATATCAGCAATCCGCTAACGGTTTCGCACGTATCAGCCAGTTAAATCCAAATGAGTGGCAGCCCTATTATTACAACGCCCTTGCTTACGTTTACCAGGGATTGGACAATTCTTTGGACCTGAACAAAAAAGATGAAGCCCTGGCAAAAGCAGAAGAACTGATCAAAAAGGCCGAGGCAATTTCACCGAATAATTCAGAAATCGTAACACTTGAAGGCTTTAAAATAATGGCAGAAGTAAGTGCCGATCCTGCCAGCCGCGGACAAAGCTTGTCGGGGACGGTAATGTATACTTTTGGGAAAGCGATGAAAATGGATCCTCAAAATCCAAGAGCATCACTTTTAATGGGACAAATGGAATTTGGAATGGCCGGATTTTTTAAATCGGGTACTGAAAAAGCATGTGGTTTAGTAAAACAAAGTCAGGCTATATTTGCAGCCCAGGATGATGAAGCCTTAAAAGCAAAACTGGCGCCAACCTGGGGAAGAGCATTTGCCGAAAAATCCGCAAAAGCTTGTCAGTAATACGTTGAAACATTACATTAGAAAAACAAATTTAATCAAATGACATCTTCGATAAGAGGCTCAAAAAAATTCTGGAATTTTTCCCCGGCCTTTATTGGTGTGAATTTGATTATTGCCGCTGTACTTACGGTTATATTCTGTCCTTCCTGTTTTACCTCAATTAAAGGATTGTTGTCTGCAGCCAATGACTTTTTCTACTCTTTCGTTTTGTCATGTATTCTGAGTTACGGCGGTTTCCTGGCCGAATATTACTTTGACAAGAAAATGCCCTGGATTCAGTATCCTGTCAAAAGGCTGATTTTAGAAAGTATCAGCTATGTTCTGTACGTTTTTGTTACTAGTTATACCATTACATTTTTAATCGAATTTCTGGTAAGACAGTCTTTTTCGTTGGACAATATTCCTTGGGAATGGCTGATGGTCCACACAAAATTACCCATGCAGATTTCTGTAATTATTGCATTTTTGCTTATTAGCCGCTCATTTTTACTGGAATGGAAAAAGTCGGCGATTGAAGCTGAACAATTGAAAACGCAGCAATATGCACAACAATATCAAACGTTAAAGGATCAGCTTAATCCACATTTTTTGTTCAATTCACTCAATGTTTTGAGCAATCTGGTTTATGAGAATCCGGATACAGCGGCAAGATTTATCCGACAGTTATCAAAAATCTATCGTTATGTTTTGGAGGTTCAGCAAGAGAAACTAGTTAAACTTTCCAGCGAAATGGAATTTGCTGAAAACTTTCTTTCACTTCAAAAAATACGGTTTGAAGAAGGTTTGCAATACAAAATTAATGTAAATCTGAAAACTGATTTTTACCTGCCGCCACTGTCGCTGCAAATGTTGCTGGAAAACGCGATCAAGCACAATATCGCATCCATGGCTAATCCATTATTTATTGAAATTCTGTTGGAAGGAAAACAATTAATCGTTAAAAACAATCTTCAATTAAAAAGCAGTTTATCAGAAGAATCGACTGGAATTGGTCTTTCCAATATTCGAAAGAGATATGAATTGCTTAATAATGATCAGGTTTTAATTGAAGAAACAAATGATTTTTTCATTGTAAAACTACCGCTACTAGAAAATCCGCAATTATAACGCAGCCAGTAAATTTAAGATAAAATGCGAATACTGATCATTGAGGATGAAAATATGGCGGCACGCCGTCTGATCAAACTGATCAACGATATGATACCAAAGTGTGAGATTTTTGGAAACCTGGATACGGTTACTTCTGCCGTAGAATGGCTTAATAATAATCCACAGCCAGATCTTATTTTCCTGGATATTCAGCTCGCTGACGGAATAAGTTTTGAGATTTTTGAACATGTAAAAGTCACCTCGCCCATTATTTTTTGCACAGCATTTGACCAATATGCAATCAAAGCTTTCAAGCTGAATAGTATTGATTATTTATTAAAACCAGTTGATCCGGAAGAGCTGAAAAACGCTTTAAATAAATTTCAATCGGGAAGAAAAGCACCGGAAATAACGCTGGACCAAATTCGTGTTTTATTACAACCCGTTCAAAAAGTATACAAAAACCGGTTTTTAGTAAAAATCGGAGAACGTATCCAAACAATCGCAATCGACGAAATTGGTATATTTTACAGTGAAGACAAAGTCACTTTTCTGATGACCAAACAAGGTAAAAAATTCATCATCGATTATACGCTTGACGAAGTTGAAAATCTGCTTGATCCTGAATTATTTTTCAGATTGAACAGAAAATACATCAGTTCCGTTAGTGCGATAAAAGGTGTTTTCACCTACTCAAACAGTCGCCTGAAAATCCAGCTTGAAAATTCCGCTGACAACGATATTTTGATAAGTCGTGAAAAAATGGCTGCGTTTAAAAACTGGTTAGGACAATAAAATTAAGAAACCAAAATCTATAAGTTACCACAGAAGTTTCTCCGAGCCACCCGTCCGCCGGCTTTTTCCGCCGTCGGACGGGTAAAAAACCAGCCAAAACCAAAGACCAAAAAGACCAGCAAACCCAAACCCCATATATCTACCTCAAATTCCGTCATAAGTCCATTGATGTTCTCATAGCTCCGATTGAAATTTGCAATAACGATTCTGTTATAATTGCGCATTCCCAACAATCATTAGTACATTAAAGTGTAATTGATCAACATCAGGATAGCTGGAACGAAAGTTGAGTCTTTTCTGTCAGAAGTGATTCACTTCCAATAACAAAAAACTAATACCTATTGATATGTCAAAGAAAGTAGCGGAACAATTGGCGGATATGCTTGTACAGGCAGGTATCAAACGGATTTATGCGGTGACGGGCGATAGTCTGAATGAATTGAATGATGCGGTAAGAAGAAATCCGGCCATTAAATGGATCCATGTAAGACACGAAGAAGCAGGAGCTTATGCCGCCGCCGCAGAAGCGGAACTGACCGGTTTGGCCTGTTGCGCAGGAAGCAGCGGCCCCGGACACGTGCATTTGATCAACGGACTTTATGATGCCCACCGCGCCGGAGCATCCGTTTTAGCGATTGCGTCAACCTGTGCTACGGTGGAATTTGGCAGCGGATATTTTCAGGAAACAAATACGATCAAGCTTTTTGACGATTGCAGTTATTACAATCAAATTGCTGCCACACCGGCGCAATTGCCAAGAATGACGCAAGCTGCACTGCAACATGCTATCCAGCAAAAAGGTGTTGCAGTATTAGGTTTGCCGGGAGATGTAAGCGCAATGGACGCGGTTGAAAATGTGACTGCCGACAAAAATTATTTTTCCAAAGCATTAATCAGACCTGGCGATGAGGAACTTCAGGCGCTCGCCAATCTGATCAACAAACATAAAAAAATTACGATTTTCTGTGGAATCGGGGCTTCTGATGCGCATGATGAAGTTGTAGAATTGGCGGCTTTATTGAAAGCTCCGGTAGGATATTCGTTTAGAGGAAAAATGGGAATTCAGTATGATAATCCCTATGAAGTTGGGATGACGGGTTTGCTGGGATTGCCTTCCGCCTATCACGCCATGCATGAAAGCGAGCTGGTAATTTTACTAGGAACCGATTTTCCTTACACGCCTTTCATTCCGCAAGACAAAATTTTGGTACAAATCGATACCAGACCTGAACGATTAGGAAGAAGAGCAAAACTTGAAATGGGTTTGCATGGCGATACTAAAACAACATTAAAAGCACTTTTCCCACTTTTAAAAATCAAAGAAGACGACAGCTTTTTGAAAGCCCAGCTTCATATTTATGAAAAGGTAAAAGATCATTTGCAAACGTATGTGAAGGATAAGGGCTCAAAAAATGCAATTCATCCGGAATTGGTAGCAGCTGAAATTGATAAATTGGCAACAAGTGACGCCATTTTTACCGTGGATACCGGCATGTGCTGTGTCTGGGCTTCCCGGTATATTCAAGCGACTGGAAAACGGAGCATGGTCGGATCCTTTACACATGGATCGATGGCTAACGCCATGCCTCATGCGATTGGTGCAGCGTTGGCCTGTCCTGACCGTCAGGTTGTTGCAATGTGCGGGGATGGTGGAATTTCTATGTTACTGGGAGATTTGGCTACTATCAAACAATACAATCTTCCGATCAAAATTGTGGTATTCAACAACCGTTCTTTAGGAATGGTAAAACTGGAAATGGAAGTAGCCGGATTGCCTGATTCTGAAACAGATATGGTCAATCCCGAGTTTGCATTAGTGGCCGAAGCGATGGGGATAAAAGGTATAACAATCAGCGATCCGGACAATCTGGAAGCAGGTTTACAGGAAGCGTTTCTTTACAATGGCCCTGTTTTGATCAACGTCATGACCGATCCAAATGCATTGGCAATGCCTCCGAAAATTGAAATGAAAATGGTTGGAGGCATGGCACTTTCCATGACCAAATTAATGCTTGGCGGAAAATTTGAAGAAGTTTTAGATACCGTAAAATCCAATTACAAACATTTGGAAGATTTGCTGGATTAGTAGTCGATTTAAAAATGGTTAGGTTAATCTGATTTCTGGATTGATCTAACCATTTTTATAAGTGAGGTATTTCAGATCTCATTTTCAGTTTTTAGCGAACGGAAATAAAATACTTTCACGATGCGCTTCGCCCATGTATTTTTCCATTTTATTAACAATCTCAGGATTTTGGGAAGCCAGGTTGTTTTTTTCGGCAGGATCTTTTGCCAGATCGTAAAGCTCCGGAATTCCATTTGGATTTTTATCAACTTCAAGTCTTACCGCTTTCCAGTTCCCCATTTTAACGGCCTGCCTTCCGCCGCCTTCATGAAATTCCCAGTATAAATATTCATGTTGTTTCTGCTTCGGTTTTCCAAGCAGCTCATTAACAATCGAGAGTCCATCTGAATTTCTTGGTTTTGCTGCGTGGGTTAGCTCTGTAAATGTGGGCATCAAATCCCAAAATGCGCCGACAAACTGGCTTTTGCTGTCAGCTTTAATTTTTCCTGGCCATTTTACGATAAAAGGGACGCGAATTCCTCCTTCATACAAATCCCTTTTATTTCCCCTCAATCCGCCCGAACTGTTAAAAAATTCAGGATCAGCACCACCTTCACGATGTGAACCGTTATCGCTGCTGAAAATGATGATCGTATTTTCCGTTAATCCCAACTTGTCGAGTTTTTGCAAAATTTCCCCTACATAGAAATCCATCCGGCTTACCATGGCGGCATAGGTAGCGTGTGCATCAGGCTCTGAGGCATAACCGGGAACGGTCGCATCCGGCCCGTAATCATTGCCTTTATAAGGTTTTTCTGTCAGTTTTCCTTTGTACATTTTCAAAAAAACATCATCCGGCCCCTGCAATTCAGCATGTGGCAAAACGGTTGGAACGAACAGGAAAAACGGTTTGTCTTTATTTTTATCAATAAAAGCAAATGTTTTTTGCTGAATCAATTCTGGTGCATAAGTTGCCTTATGCTTTAAATCATTTCCCTGAAGAATTATTTTTTTGTTATTTTCCCAAAGATGTGTAGGATAATAGCGGTGCGACTGGCGCTGACAATTATATCCAAAAAACTGGTCAAAACCTTTTTTTGCCGGCTCGCCTGAAGTTCCTACCATGCCCAATCCCCATTTGCCAAAAGCTCCTGTGACATATCCAGCTTTTTGAAGTAATTGTGCATATGTTTCAACCGAATCCGGAAGCGGTTCCTGGCCTTCCGGCTGGATTTCCTTATTTCCTCTGATGTAGGTATGGCCTGTATGCAGTCCGGTTAATAAGGAAGAACGGGAAGGTGCGCAAACGGTAGTGCCGGCATAAAAATTGGTAAAAAGTTTCCCCTGTTTGGCCAAACAGTCAATGTTGGGCGTTTTTATTATTTTCTGTCCGTAAACACCCAAATCTCCATAACCCAGATCATCAGCCAGAATGAAAACGATATTTGGCTTTTTATTTTGTCCAAAAGTTAAAGCAGAAAGTGAGATTAACCCGATGGCAAGGGATACTAGTTTTTTCATAATACATTTTCTGTCCGGTAAATAAAGGAAGCTTAGTCATTTCCCTACCTGTTATTTTGCAGGATAAAAGACATTTCATGAAACTTCCGAATTCTGTTTTTCGGTAAAAATTTTATGTTGATATTCAGCATTGCTATACAAAATGTCTGTTGTGGTAAGGGATATAAGATTTTGTATAGCACAAATTTTAATGAGAAAAATCATGCAAAAGGTATTTAAAGCTTTATATATAAGCCAGGAAGGAGGAGATTTCAAAAAGGAAATTAAAGAATTAAACACCGCCGATCTTCCGGGAAATGACGTGCTCATTAAGGTCAGTTATTCGTCTTTAAACTATAAAGATGCGTTGTCGGCGTCTGGAAATAAAGGCGTTACAAGGAAATTTCCACACGTTCCGGGAATCGATGCAGCAGGAATTGTGGTAAAATCCAATACATCGGATTTTCAGGAAGGTGATTCAGTTCTGGTTACCGGATTTGATCTTGGGATGAATACCTGGGGCGGTTTTGGTCAATATATAAGCGTTCCGGCACCATGGGTTGTTGCCTTGCCGGAAGGACTTTCTTTAAAGGAATCAATGAGTTTCGGAACGGCGGGACTGACCGCTGGATTATCGGTTGAAAAAATAATCGGTGCCGGGATAACTCAGGACCTGGGAGCTGTTATTGTCAGTGGAGCAACCGGTGGCGTGGGAAGTATGGCGACGGCAATCATGTCAAAACTAGGTTTTGAAGTTGTAGCCATTTCGGGGAAAAGTGAAGACGATTTCCTTACATCGACGCTTGGTGCAAAACAAATTCTTAACCGGAATGAGTTTATTGAAAAATATAATAACAAGCCCTTATCATCATCCGATTTTTCTGCCGGAATCGATAATGTAGGTGGCCCAACGTTATCGGGAATTTTGAAATCCGTCAAGCAATATGGCATGGTTACCTGCTGTGGAAACGTCTCTTCGGCAGAACTGAATACTACTATTTTTCCGTTTATTTTAAGGGGAATTACACTGACAGGAATTGATTCAGCTCAGGCTCCGATTGCATTGAGGAAGAAAGTCTGGCAATCGCTGGCATCAGAATGGAAACCACTCCATCTGAATGAAATGATCCGGGAAATTGGTTTGGAAGAATTACCGGAAAAGCTGGATGCATTGTTGCACGGAAAAGCGAAAGGAAGATATGTTTTGAAACACAATTAAGAAATACTGGAAATCAGGGTAGGGCCTGGGATGTTGGGTAATGACCCTATCTCCCGGGCTTTTTTATTTTTAGGATTATTTTATTTGATTATATAATAAAATAATAGTCAAAAAGGGTTTGATTAATGTTTTATTAATCATTCTGTTAATCCTGAATGCCTAATTTGCACAGAATTCATTTAGCTGCTGGCCGGGATTCAATTCTTTCTAAAACTTTTACAAACAATCATGATTAGAGTAGTCTTCTTTGATTCTTATCTAAGTGTCACCGGTTTTCATTTTCCATCACAACTTTTTGATAAGATATACCAATCATTTTCATGAAAAATATAGTACGCATCCTAACCGCTTTCTTGTTTATTTCCAATGCGTTTGCTCAGCAGGCTGGGGCATTAAAACTTTGGTATAAAAAACCTGCCGGGAAAATCTGGACAGACGCGCTGCCGGTTGGAAACGGTCGTTTGGGTGCCATGGTTTATGGAAATCCTGAACAGGAAGTTATAAAACTTAACGAGTCGACAGTCTGGGCTGGCGGGCCAAATCGTAATGATAATCCCAATGCACTTGCTGCATTACCACAAATCAGAAAATTAATTTTTGAAGGAAAACACGCAGAAGCGGAAAAGCTTGCCGCACAGAATATCGAGTCCAAAACGACCAATGGCATGATGTATCAACCCGTGGGAAATCTCAATCTGACATTCCCGGGCCATGAATCTTTTACAGATTATTACCGTGAACTGGATTTGGAAAAAGCCACTACTACAACATCTTATACAGTCGATGGCGTGCGCTATACCCGACAAGTAATTGCCTCGGTTCAGGATCAGATCATTGCAGTCCGGTTAACTGCTGATAAACCAGGCAAACTGAATTTTACTTCTTTTTTAACAAGCCCGCAAAAAGGCCGGCGAAAAACAGATAAAACCGGAAAGCTCGTGTTTTCCGGAATGAGCGGTGATCATGAAGGTTTAAAAGGACGAGTTGTGTTCAATGCGCATGTAAAAGTATTAAATGAGGGTGGGCAATTAAGCGCCAGCGACACGTCTGTCACAATTAACAAAGCTAATGCAGTTACAATTTATATTTCAATCGGTACTAATTTTGTTGATTACAAAACACTGACTGCCAATCCTGAAACAAAGGCAGATTTATATTTAAACAATGCGGTAAAAAAGACGTTCGAGGATATTCTTGCCAGACATATTATCTCTTATCAAAAGTATTTCAACCGTGTAAAACTTGACCTCGGAACTACCGAGGCAGCTAAATTTCCTACCAACGAACGGATAGAAAAATTTGCATCAGGAAACGACCCGCAGCTTGTGTCCTTGTACTTCCAGTTTGGCAGATATCTGCTGATCTCTTCTTCCCAACCTGCACAAAACGGAATGCCCGTTGGACAACCTGCGACTTTGCAAGGCATTTGGAATGAAGAAATGAGTCCGCCCTGGGATAGTAAGTATACGATCAATATTAATACTGAAATGAATTACTGGCCTGCTGAGGTAACCAACCTGACTGAGATGCATGATCCTTTAATTCAGATGGTTAATGATCTTTCACAAACCGGACAAGAAACAGCGAAAGTCATGTACGGCGCCAATGGCTGGGTGGCACATCATAATACAGATCTTTGGAGAATTACTGGTACGGTGGATCCGATTTTTTATGCCATGTGGCCTATGGGTGGTGCCTGGCTTAGTACGCATGCCTGGGAAAAATATTGTTATTCGGGAGATAGAAATTATTTGAAATCGGTGTATCCTGCACTGAAAGGATCTGCTCAGTTTTTTGTCGATTTTCTGATCGAAGAACCTACGCACAAATGGTTGGTTGTAGCTCCGGGTATGTCGCCAGAAAATGCACCGGCTTCACGTCCGGATGTTACGATAGGTGCAGGAAATACGATGGACAACCAGATTGTTTATGATATTTTTACAAGCACTTTACGAGCTGCCGAAGCCCTTGGAACGGATCCTGAATTTGTAAAAATATTAAAAGAAAAACGAGCCAGACTTGCTCCGATGCAGATAGGGAAGTTCGGTCAATTGCAGGAATGGCTTGAAGATCTTGATAATCCGGATGACAAACACCGTCATATTTCACATTTATATGGTTTGTATCCTTCGCACCAGCTTTCTGCTTACCGTACGCCTGAACTTTTCAGTGCGGCTCGGACGTCACTGGAACATCGGGGTGATGTCTCAACTGGCTGGTCAATGGGTTGGAAAGTAAACTGGTGGGCGAGATTGCAGGATGGAAACCGGGCTTATAAACTTATTACCGATCAACTTTCGCCTGTAAATGCACCTGGAAAAAAAGGCGGTGGCGGGACTTATACAAATCTTTTTGATGCCCATCCGCCATTTCAAATCGATGGAAATTTTGGCTGTACCGCCGGAATTGCTGAAATGTTAATGCAAAGTCATGATGGTGCCATTCATTTATTGCCGGCAATTCCGGATGGCTGGAAAACAGGGAGCATTAGCGGACTGCGGGCCAGAGGTGGTTTTGATATTGTCGCGCTGGAATGGAAAGATGGCAAAGTTTCAAAACTGGTTATTCAGTCTAATCTGGGTGGAAATTGCCGTCTGCGGTTGCCGAATACTTTACAAGGAAAAGGAATCGTTTTACAATCCGTGACGGGAGAAAATCCAAATATTTTTTACAAAACGGAAGATGTTCTGAAACCTGTTATTTCGCCGGCTGCAACGATCAATAAATTAAATATCAAAGAAACATCGCTTTATGATTTCCAAACACAAAAAGGAAAAATTTATACACTGACCCTTTAATAATAACTTAACCACCACCATGAAAAAACATATTTGGATCGTCTGCATTCTGACAGCTTTTATAATGATTACGTGTCAGGTTTCTCGCCAGAAGACAACCGACAATACGCTCCGGACAACAGACGCATCCGTTGCTGCTATTCCTGCTTTTACCTCAAATCCGTCGCCGGAACATTTAACACCAGAGCAAAGTCTTAAAACATTTAAATTGCCAAAAGGGTATCATCTGGAACTGGTAGCAAGTGAGCCGATGATCCATGAGCCGGTTGCTATTGCCTGGGACGGGAATGCGCGCATGTATGTGGCTGAACTGAATACCTACATGCAGGATGTGGAAGGCAGCAACGAGCATGCCCAAACAAGCCGTGTTATGCTTTTGGAAGACACCAATAATGATGGAAAAATGGACAAAAGTTCTGTTTTTATTGACAAGATGCTTTTGCCAAGAATGTTGTTATGTGTTGGTCATGAATTGCTTGTTAATGAGACGGATACCTACAATATTTACAGCTACAAAGATACCAACGGAGACGGTGTGGCGGATGATAAACGACCAGTTTATACCCCGAATAAAAAAGCGCCGGGAAATCTTGAACATCAGCGTAGTGGTCTGGATTGGAATCTGGATAATTACATTTATACAACCGTCGATCCGGTACGTTTTCGTTACACAAAAGGGATCTTAGTACCAGATTCAATTCCAAGCGGATCTAATGGACAATGGGGATTGACGCATGATAATTTTGGGCGGCTTTTCTTTTCTTCGGCTGGTGGAGAAGTGCCTGCACTTGGATTTCAGATCAATCCGATTTATGGAAGAATGGAATTTAACGATCAGTATACCCAGCAATTCAATGAAGTTTGGCCAATCATAAAAACGCCGGATGTTGAGGGCGGATTGAAAAGATTAAGACCAGATACTACTCTAAACCATTTTACTGCCAGCTGCGGACAGGTAATTTTCCGGGGAGACAGATTGCCAAAAGATCTTGATGGAGATTTACTGATCAGTGAGCCTGTTGGCCGTTTGATCCGTCGCGCCAAAGTGATGGATCAAGGCGGAAAAATTACTTTGGAAAATGCATATCAAAAAGAAGAATTTATTGCTTCAACCGATATGAATTTCCGGGTTGTAAATATGTATACGGGGCCGGATGGCTGTTTGTATCTGGTGGATATGAACCGCGGAATTATTCAGGAAGGAAACTGGACGGGGCCGAAAAGTTATCTGAGGCCACAAATTAAACGTTTGGGTCTTGATAAAAATATTCAGCACGGCCGTATTTATCGTCTGGTTCACGATGGAATGAAACCTGGACCAAAACCGGATTTGCTGGATGCTTCATCTAAAAAACTCGTTTCCTATCTTAATCACCCCAATGGATGGTGGCGTGATAATGCGCAAAAAGAACTGATTATCAGAAATGATAAATCTGTAATTCCTGCCTTGAAAATTATGGCTGAAAGTCAGAATGAGTCAGTGAAATCAACTTCTTCATTAGGGCGGCTTCATGCGCTGTGGACGCTGGAAGGTTTAGGAGCTCTGGATAGTGCAATTGTTCTTGGAGGTCTCAGAGATAAAGACCCTGAAATAAGAAAAACAGCAATTCGGCTGACCGAAGATTATTTGAAAAAAGATGACCAGATGATTGAGCATTTGGCAAGTTTGAAAACGGATGGCAGTTATGATGTGAAAATGCAGTTGATTTTGTCCTTGTCGTATAGTAAATCGCCGAAAGCAAAAGGCTTGATTGATGAAATGCTTACCGCTTCAAATGGAAACGAAGTATTAGCCCGAGCTCAGAAAAGTATTGATAAAAATGAAGATGTGAAGAAGTTTGGGCAACGTTTAGGCCGTTTGGATGAAGTTGACAGGAAACTTGTCTTAAACGGGGCAGTTATTTACAAATCGCTTTGTACTGCTTGTCACGGAGTTGATGGAAAAGGTTTACAAAGTAAAACCGCACCGCCGCTTGTAGGTTCATCAAGACTTGGAAAAGGAAAAGATATGGCACTTCGGATTTTGCTGCACGGACTTTCAGGTCCAATTGACGGACAAACCTATCCAAGTGAAATGCCGGCGATGGGAGATAATGATAATGAATGGATAGCATCCGTATTAAGTTACGTCCGTCATGAATTTGTAAACGCCCCGCCAATCCGTCCCGCAGAAGTAAAAACCGTCCGCGAACAAACCGCCGGCCGAAAAAATGCCTGGACATTATCGGAATTGTCAGGATTGTAGGGGCGACCCTTGTGGTCGCCCTGTCCCAAATCGCAACCAAATCAATTCGAGAGAAGGCCGTGGTCCAATAAAATTAAGCCAGTTTAGAAGATTCGATTATAGATAAATGGAAATATTATTGATTGTTCCAAGGGCGACCACGAGGGTCGCCCCAACGGTCGATCGCCCGAAGAAATGCACGTGAATAAATAAATCCTAAGCCACCCATGAAAAATAAATTCCTGCCCCTAATCCTCCTGATTTTCCTAACAGGAAAAATCAGTGCCCAGTCAACCTTCACAGGCGAAAAAACTTCCTGGCACGGCTTCGACCGATACGATTTCATCATGGACGAAGCAACCCTTAAAATAACCCCATTCAAACCCGACGCAGATGAAAAAAATGCCGTAAAAGCACCAGAAAAAGGTCAGCGCAGATGTATCATCGTAGTTCCACAAAAAGCGGCAGCCGGAAATCCCTGGTCTTGGCAGGGATGCTACTGGGATCATGAACCACAGACAGAAGCAGAACTTTTAAAAAGAGGTTTTTTTATAGCTTTCATCACACCCGATCCAGGAAAAGAATGGGACGCCTGGTATAAATTCCTGACAGAAAAATATGGTCTGGCAAAGAAGCCAGCTTTTGTAGGTATGAGTAAAGGAGGAGTAAATGAATATGACTGGGCGACAAACAATCCTGATAAAGTTTCCTGTATTTATGCAGACAATCCAGCCATACGATCCACTGCTTTTATGAAATTGGGAGAATTGGCCAAAAATGATGTTCCACTTTTAAATATCTGTGGATCAGCTGATTTTTTACTTGAAAGAAATACACTGGCCATTGAAAAACGTTATCAGGAACTCGGTGGTAGAATTACCATTATGATAAAAGAAGGCCCTCCACACCATCCGCATTCCATCAAAAATCCAAAACTCATTGCTGACTGGATCGAAAGCAATATGAAATTAACTCCTGAAAAAAGACCAGATTTTGCCGCTTCTAATTTTATCAAATCCTATTATTACAGTCTCGAAAATTCCTACCATTATCTTCCTGAGGAAAAAACATATGCAATAAGCCGGGGTCCGGGTTTTACAAGATTTTATAAGCGTTATGATCTGGAAAGAAACAGTCAGTGGGGTGTAACAGGTATGGCTATTATTGTCCCTGAAAAGGCTGCTCCGGGAAAACCATGGATTTTCAAAGCCAGTAATATTGATAGGAATGATGTTGTTGATCAGCAATTACTTGCGAAAGGTTATCATATTGTAATCGCTCCATTAACGGAACAGTCCGGCGCTGTAAAAAGCCAGTGGGATTCAACCTACCACTTTATGATCCAACATGGTTTTTCCAAAAAGGCAAGCCTGGAAGGTAAAGGCGCCGCAGCAGGCGAAAGCTTTGCCTGGGCGATTGACAATCCTGACAAGGTAAGTGCCATTTACACAGAAAATCCTGTAATGCACAGTTTGATGTCAAAACAGATTTTGCTTGATAATCTTAAACCTTTGGCAAAAGCAAAAATTCCACTTTTAACAGTAAGCGGTAGCCTGGATCCATGGTTAGCAGAAAATACCAACGTTTTAGAGCAGCTTTATAAAAAACTCGGAGGGAAAAATACAGTGCTGATCCGGCGGGGTGAAGGACATTTTCTTACAAATAAAGAACCGGAAGTTATTGTCAATTTCATCACAGGTAATACTAAATAATTTTATAAAATTTTATCATTCGGGCAAATGCGCAAGATTTTATTAATCGGCCAGCTTTTGCTAAGCATTGTGATGTTTAGCGCACGCGAAAGGGAAAAATATTCCGGTCCGGGTACCGACTGGCCAACGTATGGAGGAAACAAAGCGGGGAATCGTTATTCGCCATTGGATCAGGTTAACACGGGAAATGTAAGGGATTTACAAGTTGTCTGGATGTATGACGCTTCGGAAAAACCAGATCCCAATAATCCGGGAAGATCACGAAACCGGGCAATTCAATGCCAGCCGATTGTGGTGAACGGAGTTTTATACGGAACAACGCCGGAATTAAAATTATTTGCCCTGAAAGCCGGTACGGGAGAACAGCTATGGAAATTCGAACCTTCAAAAAGTGATAAACTGAATTCGAACCGTGGTGTGGTTTATTGGGAAGACGGAACGGACAAGCGTATATTGTATACAGTTGGTTCGAGCCTGTATGCGATTAATGCAGAAAACGGAGAAATTGTAAAAAGTTTCGGTGTGGATGGAAAGGTAGATATTCATGAAGGACTGCAAACCAATATGGATCATAATGTCAGCATTTTGTCCGTTAATGCGACAAGCCCGGGGATTATTTTTAAGAATACTTTTATCCTGGGTTCGGCAGTTTCTGAGTCTGGCGATGCGGCTCCGGGACATATTCGTGCGTTCGACGTAGTTAGCGGAAAGTTGAAATGGGTTTTCCATACCATCCCGCAACCGGGAGAATTTGGCTATGATACCTGGCCCAAAGATGCTTACAAAAAGATTGGTGCTGCTAACAACTGGAGTGGTATGAGTCTGGATGAAAAACGGGGAATTGTTTATTTCGGAACCGGTTCGCCGGCTTCGGATTTCTATGGTGGAGACAGAAAAGGGACTAATTTATTTGCCAATTGTATCATGGCTCTGGATGCAGAAACAGGTAAAATGAAGTGGTATTATCAAACCATTCATCATGATCTTTGGGATAGAGATCATCCAAGTCCGCCTAATTTGACGACGATAAAACACAAAGGGAAAAAGGTGGATGTGCTTGTCCAGTCGACAAAAGATGGGTTGGTTTATGTATTAGACAGAGATAAAGGGACTTCTATTTTTCCGATTGAAGAACGTCCGGTTCCTACGAAAGGGCTTCCCGGAGAACATCCTTTTCCAACCCAAAGATATCCCTCAAAACCACTTCCGTTATCCCGACAGGTTTTCATGGAAAATGATATTACGGATCTTTCGCCGGAAGCCCATGCTTACGTAAAAGAGCGTTATCAGAAAATAAAAACAGACAACAAATTCGCACCGCCCAGTACGACTGGTACCTTACTTTTTGGATATAGCGGAGGCGCGGAATGGGGTGGAAATGCGGTTGATCCTGATGGCATTTTTTATCAGAATGCAAACGAAGAACCATGGGAGTTGATCATGATGGATGCGGCTCAGAAAAAGACGGATATCCCTCGGACGGCAGGAAATGCGTTGTACATGACAAATTGTTCAGCCTGTCACGGGCAGGATCGAAAAGGAAGTGGAAATGAACTGCCATCGCTGGTTGATATTGGTAAAAAACTGAATGCAGCTTCTATTAAAAGCATCCTGAAAACGGGAAGTGGAAGAATGCCTTCTTTTTCTCATTTGTCCGACAAAGAACATGATGCAATTATTTCGTTTTTGTTAAATACAGAATCAGACCAGAAAACTATTGCTAAAAGAGAGACGAAGGTACCAGTGAAAAAAGGTGGTTTTCCTTATACACCTGCCTATGTGAGTAAAACCTGGCAAAGATTCACGGATCAGGATGGTTATCCCGGCATAAAACCGCCATGGGGAACACTGAACGCAATTGACCTGAATACAGGCGAATATTTATGGCGTGTGCCTCTTGGAGAATATCCGGAACTGGCAAAAAAAGGAATTCCAACAACCGGAACAGATAGTTATGGCGGTCCCCTGGCAACAGCCGGCGGTCTTGTTTTTATCGCCGGAACGAAAGATGAAAAGATCAGGGCCTTTGATAAAAAAACAGGAAAAGTAGTTTGGGAATACCAGCTTCCGGCCGGTGGATTTGCTACACCGATCAGTTATGAAATTGATGGAAAACAATTTATCGTCATTGCTGCCGGTGGTGGGCGGGGACAAAAAATTGGTGGAAATTATATCGCTTTTGCATTGAAATAATAAACCTTTAATCCGTTAGAATTATGTCAAAATCAGAAAAAAATGTGGAGGACAGTCGCCGTAATGCGCTGAAATTATTAGCTGCCGGATCAACCGCCGGATTGTTTTCTTTGTTCGAAAGTCCGGTTGCACGAGCCGAAAAATATGTGACACCTGCCTATGCAAAAGCGATGGCGCCGGTTACAATAAAAAGTGTACGGGCGATCACGACTGCGCCTGGCGGATCAAATCTTGTAATTGTAAAAGTGGAAACTTCCGAGCCTGGATTATATGGTTTGGGCTGTGCTACTTTTACACAAAGAGCATTGGTCGTAATTCCTGCAATCAATGTTTATCTGAATGAATTTTGTGTGGGCAAGGATGTCGATAACATTGAAGATATGTGGCAATCTACCTATGTGAGTTCTTATTGGCGGAATGGGCCGGTGCTGAATAATGCACTTTCCGGCCTGGATCAGGCTTTGTGGGATATTAAAGGAAAACGGGCAAACATGCCGGTTCATCAGCTTTTAGGCGGGAAAGCCCGGATGGCCGTTGAAACTTATACACATGCGAGCGGTCCTACACCGGAAGCTGTTGCGGATAAAGTCCAGCAATATATGTCCGAAGGTTTCCGTCATATCCGAATTCAGCAAGGTGGTTATGGTGGAGTAGGAGCCATGGAAGAAATAAAACCGGATTTCAAAACAGCCGGTTTTGGAAGGTCAACGGATGATTTCAGTGATCAGAGAACATATCTGAAACGTGTCCCTAAAATGTTTGATGTTGTCAGAAAAAGATGTGGTGAGGATATCGAGCTTTTACATGATATGCATGAACTTGTGGAGCCGATGGACGCGATCAATATGATCAAAGGTTTGGAAGAATATCGTCCTTATTTTGTTGAAGATCCGTTTTCTCCGGAAAATATGGGCTGGTTCAAGCAGCTTCGCCAAAGTACTACGGTACCAATTGCGATGGGCGAATTGTTTAATAACATCAACGAATTCCGCGAACCAATGGCCAATCAGCTATTTGATTACATCCGCTGTCACGTTTCCCAGCTCGGTGGAATTACGCCTGCTATGAAAGTCGCACGTTTGGGAGAATGGTTTAATGTAAAAACAGCTTGGCACGGTCCGGGAGATACTTCGCCGGTAGGACATTCGGCCAATAACAATATTGACATTGTAATCTGGAACTTTGGAATTCAGGAATCCCAGAAGTTCAGCGAGAAAGTCCAGGAAGTTTTTCCGGGTTGCCCGACGATAAAAAACGGTTATTACTATGTCAATGAAACGCCCGGACTTGGGATTGATATAAACGAAAAAGAGGCGGCGAAATATCCGATCAGTTCAAAATCAAGATGGACTGTCAGGAAAAGCGACGGGACGTTGTTGAAACCATAACATCCGCATTTTTTTTCCCGGGGTTGAAATCCCGCGCCACAATGTCGGTCCGGGTCGCGCAGGCGTGCCTACGGCATTAATCAAAAAAATGCCATCGGCATGATCGATTTTGTAGCCGCGGGTTTCAACCCGGGGGATTAATAATACATTAACATCAATATAATCTATTTTTTATTGAAATTGTTTCAAAAAATACCTAAAAACCACCTCTGTTAATCGTTTATTAAGATTTTCTTAAGACCGTAATTCTAAGTTTGCCATAGTTAATTTTTAACCCTTTTGGCAAAATCATATGAATGACGTTGACTTGTGGAGAAGCTTTCGAAGTGGAGATGATCATGCCTTTTCCATGTTGTATCAAACTTATATTGAAGTGTTGTACAAATATGGGCATAAGCTTACAATCGATTCTGAGCTGGTTGAAGATGCAATTCAGGATATGTTTATTGAACTATGGAACAGTCGTCAGAGATTGTCTGATACTGATTCTGTCAAATTTTATCTCTTTCGTGTTCTTAGAAGAAAAATCACCCAAAATCCATTAGTAAGGAAAACCACAGATTGCGGTATCGAAGCAGTGGAACAAAAGTTTTTTTCGGGTTCTGCTGAAAGTCAGTTAATTGCTACGGAAAGTGAAGGTACCAGAAAAAAGATGCTGAGCAGAGCTTTGCTGCAATTACCTCCACGCCAGCAGGAAGTTGTTAACCTCCGCTTTTTCAATGAATTCAATCACCAGCAGATTGCAGATATTATGAATATTTCGATCCAGTCGGTGCATAATACGCTTCAAAAATCTATGAAAGGTTTACGGGAAATACTTTCCGATTATGCCGAGATCATTTTATGCGCAGTTACGCTGCTTTGTTTCGGTAAGTAAGATCCGGTTTTTGATATAATTTAAATATTTCAAAAAAAAGTTTAATTCTTAGGGTAATCCGTTTCGAAATATCCCATTTGGTTGATGAATAAGAGAAACAAGATTTTCTATGAATTATTTGTTATTTGAACCGGAGGATTTTGCGTTGGATGAATTTTTCTACCGGTGGGTTCTGGAACCTACACCGGAATCGGAAACTTTCTGGCGTAACTGGTTGAATGATAACCCCGGCAAAAATAAGGATATAGAAATAGCACGGCAGCTGGTATTAGTTGCAACCTGCGACGACGAAATTTCTCCCTCTCAATATACTGTTGATAAAATCTGGGAGGGTATTCAGAATGGAAAGGAAACCAAAATATATGTTTTTCAAAGTACAAAATTCTGGATGAAAGCCGCAGCTGCTGTTGCTATCTTATGCGTTGCCTTTACCGGATATTTTTACAAACGTGTACAAAGCCAGACATACCGTACGGCGTTCGGAGAATCCAGGAGATTATTACTACCGGATGGTTCGCTGGTAACGCTCAATGCAAATTCCAATTTACGTGTCTCAGACCGATGGGGCGTAGCCAAAGAACGGGAGGTCTGGATGGAAGGTGAAGCATTTTTTAGTGTGAGCAAATTAAAGAAAAGTGGCATTCCGGTCAAATTTGTCGTGCATACGCCTGATCTGAATGTTGAAGTTAAGGGCACGGAATTCAATGTTAATACCAGAAAAAGCCAGACGCAGGTAGTGTTGAGCGAAGGTAGCGTCAATCTCTATTTGTGCGGAATCGGCGAGAAAAATGAAATCCGGATGAAACCCGGTGACCTGGTCGACTTCTCTCAAAATAATAAAAAACTTTTTGTCAGGCATTTGAAGGATGCCACACCCGTTTTCTCCTGGAAAAATAATCGGTGGACATTAAATAACACCTCCCTGGAAGAAATTTCCAATCTGATCCGGGAGACGTATGGAGTAACCGTTACCATTGAGGAAGATTCGCTTCGCCGCCAAAAATTTTGCGGAGTAGTGCCAACCGACAATATGGATGATTTGCTGAGTTCACTTGAAAGTATTTTACCAATAACAATTCTGCACCATGAAAACCATTTAACCATCAGGAACCGATAGTACTAAACTAAATCAAAATTTCCACTAAAACCTTAATTGAATCCCCATGAAAAAAATTAGTCTACTCATAATGGGACTGACCTGTTTTTGTCATTCCATTGCTGATGCTCAGATATTTGCCCGCGGACAAGTACCTCAAAAAGCACCAGTGGCTCAAACAACATATAAAAGTCTGGATCAGGTTTTGAAGGACCTGGAAAAAAAACATTCGATTTATTTCATGTATCAAAATGAAAAGATAAAATCGATGCAGGTTCAGTATCCTTTAAAAGCGGGTGAAGATGTAGATGCCACTCTTGACCGCGTTTTGAAGGCCAGCGGACTGGAATATAAAAAACACGGAAAGATCTACGCGATTTTCCCAAAAGATGCTGATTCCAATTCGATTAAAGAGTTGAAGCAGTCGATGAAACAAACACAGGTACCTGCAAATGAACCGGAATCTGATTCTGGTTCCGCAACAAATCAACCGGCTGAGCAAAGTTCTGAAATCAAATTAATTGGACTAAAAGGAAAAGTAACGGACGAAAAAAATGCCGGACTTCCTGGTGTCAGTATCGTTGTAAAAGGCACACAAACCGGAACGACAACGGATGCAAGCGGCCAATACCAGCTTGATATTCCGGACGCACAAGTCGCAAGTGCTGTTTTGATTTTCAGCTTTGTAGGGTATGAAAGTCAGGAAGTTGCTGTTGGTGGAAAAACTTCTTTAGACGTTAATCTGAAAGTAAGTGAACGTGGTCTGGATGAGATCGTTGTGGTAGGTTATGGTGAGCAGCGCAAAAGCGAAGTAACCGGTGCCACCAGTACCGTTTCTGCCAAGGAAATTGCAAAACGCCCGCTTTCCAGATTGGAGCAGGCATTGCAGGGAACTACGGCCGGGGTGATGGTAGTAAGCCAGAACGGTCAGCCGGGACAAGGACTTCGTGTAAAAATCCGGGGTGCAAATTCGATCACGGGAAGTAACGAGCCGCTTTATGTAATTGATGGAAATATCGGTTCGGGTTCTGATGTCAATGTTAATGATGTTGAATCGATCGAGATTTTGAAAGATGCAGCTTCGACTGCGATTTACGGTTCAAGAGGTTCCAATGGCGTTGTGATGATCACCACGAAGTCTGGGAAATCGGGGAAAATGCAGATCAATTTCGAATCCTGGGTTCAGCAGGCATCCATTCCGAGAAAACTTAAACTGATGAATGCCTATGATTTTGCCCGCTCGGTAAATTCTCAATTTGTTTCAACCGGAAGTACGCCGGCTTTTAATGAAACGCAGCTTCAGGCATTTAAACAAAATGGCGGTACGGATTGGCAGAATGAATTACACACAAAACCGTTCGTTAAAAATTACCAGCTGGATGTTTCAGGTGGCTCTGAGGCAGTCAAATATCGTTTTTCTCTCGGATACCTTGATCAGCCGGGTGTGATTTTAAATCAATCTTACAAGAGAGCATCTTTCCGTTCTAATATCGATGCAAAGATTAATAACCGGATGAATATCAAGTTCATTGTAGCGGCCACAATTCCTCAAAATCATAACAACAGTTATGGTGGAGGTTTGGGGGATCCCTTCAACCAGGCAGTAGAATGGGACCCGACATCGCCTGTTCGTGACCCGGTGACAGGAAATTATATTTCCCATTCATCTTACGCTTCGATTCAGTTCAATCCAATTGCTCAGGCCAATAACCAAAGAGTTGACAATACAAGTACAAACGTTTCAGGAACAGGAACATTTACTTATAAAATCCTGAACGATCTGACGTTTACTTCTACAAATGTTTACTCGCTTGGTTCTGGTTTTGGCCAGCAGGTTTTCGGGCCGGGAACCGGAGCTTACGATTCCAAATCGGATTATGCTCAGATTAATTCCAACAGGTCGCACAGTTTTCTAAGCAGTAACTTTTTGACCTATAAGAAAAAATTCGGTGATCACTCACTTACCGTAACAGGTTTGTATGAAGTAATGTCCGGACAAAATACTGCTGTTCAGGCTTTGGCAAAAAACTTGTCGACATATGCACTTGGCTATTATAATTTGAGTCTGGGCGGAACACAGCAAACTTCTTCTACTTATTCGGCCGATGTTTTGCGGTCTTATATGGGTCGGGTTAACTATTCGTTCAAAGAAAAATATTTCGTAACAGCCAGTATCCGTACCGACGGTTCGTCTCACTTAACGGATAAATACAGCTCTTTCCCATCTGTCGGCGTAAGCTGGAATATCGCCAATGAAGATTTCCTGAAAGATTCGAGAATTGTCAGCAACCTGAAAGTGAGAGCTTCTTACGGACAAACGGGTAATCAGGCAGTAGCAGCTTATTCAACGATTCCGGTAATTTCTACAGGCGGTACACAGCCTTCCTACTATTTTGACGGAAGTACGCCAAGCGTAGCCACGCCACTAGGTTCTCCCGTTTCTCCTTCACTAAAATGGGAAGTAAAAACATCCTATGATGTTGGTATTGATGCAGCATTCCTGAATGGCAGATTGACATTTACAGCAGATGCTTACAAGAATACGATCAACGATCTTTTATATAATTATCAGGCTCCTTTCTATCTGGGCGGAGGTACTTACAGCCGGAATATCGGTAGTGTATCCAATAAAGGTTTGGAATTTGCTTTGGGCGGAACGCCGCTTGTTACTGAAAATCTGCGTTGGAATACCAATTTTACCATCGCTTTCAACCGCAACAAAGTACTTGATCTCGGCGGACTTGACAACGTAATTACCGGCGGCGTTACCAACCAGGGAATTCTGAAAGTAGGAATGCCGCTTGGTGAATTTTACGGTTTTGACTTTCAGGGAACCTGGAAATCAAACGAAGCCGCACAGGCAGCAGCATTTGGTATGAAACCGGGCGACGCAAAATACAGGGATGTGAACGGCGACAAAGCGTACACCTCCGCGGATTATGTGCCGATTGGAAATGGTACACCAAAATATAGTTTCGGATTTATCAATGACGTTTCGTACAAAGCTTTCACTTTAAGTTTTATGTTCCAGGGGACGCAGGGAAACCAGAAATTCTCTCAGACGCAAGCTTATTTGTGGGGTGGATTGGGTGATATGAAAAATGCAACGACGGTAGAAGCTGTTCCTGAAAACTTGTGGTCGCCAGAACATGAAACCAACAATCCTGCCTGGAGCAATACCGGGAAAAACTACAATCTGAGCAGCCGTTATGTTTACAACGCAAGTTATATCAAACTGAAAAACGTAGCGATCTCTTATCGCATTCCAACAGATTTGTTAAGCAAAATCAGAGTAAGAAGTCTGGAAGTTTATGTCAGCGGACAAAATCTTTTCATGATCACTCCTTACAAAGGCTATGATCCGGAGGTTGAAAACGGAAACGACGCCATTTCACAAGGCCAGGAATTCGGTGTTATCCCAAATCCTAGAACGTACACAGTTGGCGTCAGGCTTGGATTGTAATTTAAATCTGCTGTAACCAATCATTCTAAATTTTATTAAAGAATATAAAATGAAGACAACATATTCAATTTTGACAGTAATCCTTTCTTTGATGATTTTTGCCGGGTGCCAGTCACTTACCGAAGATCCGAAGGGTACTTTAACGCCGGTTACTTATTTCAAAACACAAAGTGACCTTGACGCATCCGTTACGGCGATGTATATCCGGCTTGCCAGAGACGGTGGCTGGGGTTTCACAAGCAAAGAAACTTCCTATTTTGGCTCAGACGATTACACAACAGATCCAGGCCTGAACAAGCAGGATATGCGTGATTTTGATAAACTGGCAGGAGGTAGTACCAACCAAAGTATGGTTTCGCAATGGCAAGGTCCCTGGGAAACAATTTATCAGGCCAACAATGTCATCACCAATTATGACAAAGTAACTTCAACTGCTGAATTGAAAAATGCTTCTGCCGGACAAGCTTATTTCCTGAGAGCCCTTTGCTATTATTATCTGGTAAGGACTTTTGGGCCGGTTCCTGTGATTTTGGGAACAATTGACGTGAATGACCGTCCTCCACGGGATGAAGTGGCGAAAGTGTATGCTGCGGTTATAAGTGATTTACAAATGGCAAAAACACTTTTGGGCACGAAACTGGAACAAGGAAAACCTAATAAATACGCAGCGAGCTCACTCTTAGCTGATGTTTATCTGAATATGGCTGGCTGGCCGCTTAATCAGGTTTCCAATTATGCCTTGGCCGCTTCCGAAGCGAAATCGGTTATTGATGCCAATGTTTACAATTTGAATACGCCGTACGACAAGGTTTTTTCAACAAATAACAGTACAGAGTCTATTTTTGCCCTACAATATAATATTGGCGGCGGACTCCCTAATCGTCGTTTTGGGTCCAGCAATATTCCTTTGGACGAAGTTGCCGTTGATGGATCGAGTGGTTGGGATGATGTATATCCGGAAATTACTTTTTTCCAAAATGCACCGAAATGTACACGTACAGACCTGACTTTTTATACGACTTTGAAGTTAAGGCAAGCGGATAAAACTACCTTCAAACTCGTTCCGTGGAGCTCGGCCGAAACACATGCGCAACATCCGTATTACAAAAAATTCCGGGCCGGACTAAATGGTGATGGCGTAAAAGAAACGGATACGCAGTTACTTTCAATCCAGCCAAGTACCAATAAAGCGACAGATATTATTCGTTATCCGCTTGTTTTACTTTGTTATGCGGAGGCTTCCGCCATGGCGTCGGCACCGACTGCAGATAGTTATGCTGCGATCAATCTTGTTCGGAAACGTGCAGGCTTGGCCGATCTGGCACCCGGGCTTTCCCAAACTGCTTTTCGGGATGCTGTCGTTTATGAACGGGCGTATGAATTCGCAGGGGAATTTGGCGTGAGATGGTTTGATATTGTCAGGCTGCAAATCTTGCCTCAGGTAATTGCGAGCAGAAATACAGTTGAAAATCCAGTTCCGACCGGTACGAATATTAGCCAGAAATATATTGCGCCGATTCCTTATACCGAAATGGTAAGAAATCCGGAATGGCAGCAAAATGCGGGTTATTAACCGTAAACCAACCTTTTGAAATAAAAATAGTTTAATCATGCTTCGGCATGGTTAAACTATTTTCTGTTTTGTCTTCTGGTTAAGAGCTGTTGGCTTTTAGCGAAAAGCTGTTAGGCTTCTGACCAGGAAATCTGGCTTGAATAAGTTTCAGGTTACCTATATTATCCGTTCTGATAAATGAGTAAAAAACAAGTTTTAAAAGAGAAATCGGTCAGGAAACCGGATCGGATCATTGCCTTTCGGGTGATCAGTATTCTGTTTCCTTTTTTGCTGTTGTTTCTCGTAGAGATTGCTTTGAGATCTTTTCATTACGGAAATGATTTAAGTTTGTTTATCGAATATCCGCAGGATGAAAATTATCTTTTCCTGAATCCTGACGCTTCAAAAAGATATTTTTCAAACCAGAAAAACGCGACAACCGGAAATGTTGAGCCGTTTAAAAAGAAAAAGGAAAATGGCACTTTAAGATTTTTCGTCCTTGGCGAATCCACGACCATAGGTTATCCTTACTTTCACAACGGTTCTTTTCATCGCTGGCTGTTATACCGGTTAACACATTCTTATCCGGATCAAAAGTTTGAAATCGTTAATATTTCCCTCACCGCTGTTAATTCGTACACGGTTGCAGGTTTTGCAAAGGAAGTCGTTCATTACGAGCCGGACGCTATTCTTATTTACACCGGACATAATGAGTATTATGGAGCGTTAGGTGTTGGATCTACTGAAAATATTGGCGGAAATCGTTTTCTAGTTAAACTAATTCTGAAACTACGGGAGCTGAAAATCACGCAGCTGATTAATAATTTCTACGAAAAAATAATCAGGGCTACTGCATCCAAAAATCAGGATTCCGATGGTACGCGTATGCAGCGTATGGTATCGGAACAAAGAATTCCTTACCAGTCGGATTTGTATGAAAGAGGCGTTGAACAATTTCGTGCTAATATGGATGAAACGCTTGAATTATTCAGCAAAAGCCATATTCCGGTATTGATCAGTAATCTTGTCAGTAATGAAAAAGATCTGAAACCATTTGTAAGTTTTCCGGTTGACAGTATACAGTTTCCTGGTTTTTCGCTTAATTATAAACTTGGTTTAAAAGCATTCAATAACAAAAATTACAGTTCAGCTTACAACTTCCTGAAAGCGGCGAATAAAAGTTATCCTGAAAATGCGGAGTGTAATTATTATCTGGGGAAACTTTCCTACGCCGCCAAAAATTACAACGCAGCAAAGCAATATTTTTCCAAGGCAAAAGATCTGGATGGACTTCGGTTCAGGGCTCCTGAGGCGTTAAACACTATTTTGACGGAGTTAACAACAAAATATTCCAACACACATCTGGTAGATACTAAAAGTATTTTTGAAGCACATTCAGCAAATCAGATTGTTGGAGATGAATTAATTCTGGAACATGTTCATCCGGATTTAATAGGTTACGCGCTTATGTCGGATGCTTTTTTTACTGTTATCGAAAAACAAAAAATCATCAAAGTAGTCGGTGAAAAAATGAGTTTTGATGTTTTGTTAAAAGAAATGCCGATAACCAAAATCGATTCTTTGTCGGGTATTTACAAAGTAGCAAAGCTGAAAAGCAGCTGGCCCTTCACCGGAACGATGCATTCGGATTCTTTTAAAATAAATTCTTTTGAAGAAAAAACGGCTTATGAACTGGCTAACCGGAAAATTTCCTGGCTGGATGCCATGGATCGTTCTTATAATTATTATGTTGAAAATCACGATTTGTTAAATGCCAGAAAAACGGTCGAAACACTGATTTTGGAATATCCAACCGACGCGCAATATTATCTGAAATCGGCTATGTTAAGCGGCGAAATGAAAGATGAAAAAAGGGCGGGTTTTAATTTCAAAAAGGTGTTTGCACTTTCCCCGACTTTTGATATTGCCCGATATCTTTTTGTCATTTTATTGAAATTGGATAAACCCGCAGAAGCGATTCTCTATCTGGATTATGCGATTGCAAACAATACTTCCCGTTTTGATTTAAATCCGGTAAGAAATTCGGCAGTGAAAATTATGGAACTTGAAAAAGATTTTTCAAAAGATTCTACCAATAAATCTGCTTTTTTACAGATTGCCAATTTGTATTTCAAAATGCAAAACAAAGAAGGCGCGGAGAAATATGCACAGAAAGTCCTGGTGTTGGATACCAGAAATGCAGAGGCTAAGATGATTATTTCGGGCCTTGGGAAATAATCATCTTATCATCGATCATCACATTCGGGCAGTGGTATTTTATAATGAATATCTTCATAAGCCTTTATGCGGTTTAAAGCATTTTGTAAAATAATTCCTTCTTTACTGTCAGAATTTGGTTTGTTATTGATTTGAATATCAATCCATTCTAACAATTTTCCGTATTCAACTTCGCTCGCAATCAGTTTCATAATATTTGTTTTGTTTTTATAATCTGGATTATTCGGTTTAGATCGGTTTTAGGCTTAATTCAACCATCAAACAAAATACACTTCCTCAAACCTGGATTGATTTTTGTTAATTTCTGTTATCATTTAAAAAAAAGAAAATATGGAAAACACAAATTTGCCCTCCGATCATCTTCCTATTCTTTTTACGGATTTGTCGGGATTAAGTCACGAAGGAATTTATAATTCCGCTATTCATGCTTTTGTAGAAAAAATCGGTGATGAAGGGCCGGAAGATAGCGGAATCAGTTATGCTGCGGAGGAAATCAGGGAATGGGAATATCTGGATGATCAGGAAAGTTCTGATCCTGATATCATGAATATTTTGTAAAATATGTTGATTGTTATGTCGTTGACGTTGATAAACTGGCATTTGTTATAAAAAAGATAAATCTTGTGTTCGAAAGTGACATTATCGATAAACTAAAAGGAGAGCTGAATGGAATTGTCAGATAAGCAGTGGGAGCTATTTGATTTCGTGAAAGAGCAGCATGGCGAGCAAAGGCGGAAATACACAGGAGAACCTTACTGGACCCATCTATTGTCAGTGGCCAATATTGTGAGTGACTATTCTACCATTCATTTTGAAATAGAAATTGCTTTATGTCACGATCTGTTTGAAGATACAATGTGTACTCCTGACCTATTAAATGGGTATTTGATAAACCTTGGCTACGACAAATCAGGTAGAGACACAATATTGAGGGGCGTGAATGACCTTACAGATAAATTTACGAAAGAAGCTTATCCCAAGTTTAACCGCAAACTCAGAAAAGGTTTTGAAGCGCAAAGATTATGGAAGATAAAGCCTTACTGTCAGACCGTAAAGTATGCTGATATTATTGATAATACAAGTTCAATTGTAGAAAATGATGCTGGCTTTGCCAGGATTTACCTGAGAGAAATTGATTCTTTTATTTGGAAAATCAATGCCGGAAATAAAGATTTATATGTACGATGCTGCAAACAGTTTAGTGAAGCGGTACATAAATTGTTGTAAATATGAATTCATCAGAGGAAAGGGATTCTCGGGCGTTGTTCTTTTTTTTGTGCCTAATGAGACACGAATTTTGCATTTTGCCATTAAATAAGTTAATTATTTTGTACTTATTATTCAGCTTATATTTACTTGTAACGTTGAGTAGTAGTTTTTAAAAGGGCTTTGTGATTTGCGAAGTCCTTTTTTCTTTATGCGTTCTGGCCTGATTATTTTATTGTTCATGCTGTCTGCATAAACGTCTTATTACTCAATACGACGATTAGATAGGTGTTTGTTAAAAGAACTTTGGGTTTTCTGAGGGTCTTTTTTTGCGCACATTTATGGGAATTGCAGCGAATTGAAACATTTGGATCTACACTTCAAAAACCTGTAAGCCAAACAGTTTTTTCTTTTTTAATTATTCTAATAGTTACAAATGTTTTACTTTTGCCAAAACTTACAAATTGTGAGTTAGGTAGAAATAATACTTATAAGAACTTCGGAGATTTCGGGGTTCTTTTTTGTTTCCCGATTCTGCACATCTTATCAGGAATTTCATTCTGAATTAAGGACTAAAACTGATCCTGGATTTTAATAAAAAGCCGGAATGGTCAAAAATGTCGTACCTTAAAAAGGAAAACAAAGATTGTGTATTATGAAAGTGAAGATCATTTCGAAAGAAGACCTGCCTGAACCTGGTTCAATAGTGAAATTTAGAATAAAAAATACTACACAATGGCGCCTGGGACGCAGAGATGCTGAAGGGAGTGATTTTATCGAAGAGCCCCGCGGAATTATTTACAGATATTCCTGGAACCAGATCGACGAATACATGTTGTGGACGATTCCAGAGGTTGAAATTTAAAAGATATAATCCGGATTAATGAGGAGGCTGTTCGCCTCCTTTTTGCATTTACTTTTTAAGTAATTTTAAGATAAACTTTTAATTGACGGCATGTTATTCAGTTTATCTGACCAGGTAATATTATTGAAACAAAATTCTTTTAACGTCTGCTTTTTCGTTTGAGCCTTCACGTGGCATTACATATAAATAATACGTTCCCCGTGGCAGGCTGCTAACATCCAGCTGTGTTTTGCTGCTGTTGGAAGCATTTGCACTTAATGTATTGACGTTTGATATAGTCTGAACCACATCCGATCTTTCATTGTACAAAACAATTTGTTTTGGCTGCACTTCTTTGTTTGAATTACTGCTGTAATCCAGGTTTATCACATCTCTGGCCGGATTTGGATATACACTAAGTCCTGATTGTGTACACTGCCAGCTGAAAGAAATTTTGTTACTCATCGGTGTAGTGCCACAGGCATTTTTACCGTAGCATGGATAAAATGTGTCGTGCCACAATTTCCGCTGTTAATATCTTCTACATTGCTGATACCGCTCAGTGCAAGATTTCCATCCAGATACCAGTTGTAAGTTGCATAAGGAACTTCAGTCATGATAGCTGTGACAACACCGTCTGAATTTGGAGCCGTTGCAGAGAAAGTGATCGTTGGAATTTCTATATAACCACTTGGATTGCGTCGCAAAGCGTCCAGTTTAGACAAACACTGAAAGGTGAAGATCGCTCACACTTTTGACCTTCTTTTGAGGAAAGATATTGTTAATAATGCGACTAAAAGGATCGATGCCCCTGAATAAAAAGATCTATTTGTTTCCTTGGGAATATTGTGCCCGCTCCCTATGAAGCAAAACCAAATGAAGAGAAACAGCAATGTGACAATAAGCACAAGCCAGAATAAAATTTTCAGAAATAATTCCATTCCATGAATGTAAACGATTTAGACGACTAGTCAA
>NZ_SZVO01000019.1 GCF_005280585.1 Dyadobacter frigoris | reverse complement strand
ATCCCACGTAGTTTAAATTGCCTAAAATGATAGTAAATTGTCTGCCAAGCAGGATATTTGCTATCTATATTCCGCCATTGAACACCAGTTTCATTTAACCATAATATGGCATTTACTATGGTTCGCAAGGAATGTTTTCTTGATCTTTTGTTGTCAATTATTTTTTCTACAAATTGCCATTGAGAGTCAGTCATTTCTGTGAAATTCGTTTTCATTAAAACTTGTTTGAGGTGAGATTCAACAAGTTTAACGACTGGCTCTCATTGTTAGTTTAATACAATCCAAAACATACTCTTATAAGTACTTTATTGTATCTATCTTTAAATAAGACTTTTATGAAGTTAATTAAGATTTTATTTATCTAATTTTGAGTGATTTGCGTTTGGTTGTAAAACCAATTTATATTGAGAAAGGACTTTTCCGTTGTATCTTAAAAATTTGGAAGTATGAAAAATTATCTATTCTTATATGTATAATGATGATGGCTGCTTGAATATTATACTTAAAAATAAGAGCATTTGCGTTGAATTCTATGAGTTATTTTATGAACAGAGTAAATTTGACCTTTTGAGCTTTAATTACTCAATGGTACATTTTTTATTATGCTATGATTATCTGATTTAAATTTATTGCCAGATCTTGCAATAAATCAATTTGGCAGAATGCCGAATAAGGAAGTTCCGAGGCAGTAATAAAAAACCTTCCTGATTAATATATAACTTAGGTTATTGCGCCAGTCCAATTTGCTCCATGAAATACTGATTATCAGTATTCTTGTTATTCGGTGCAAAACAAACATAGTTTCCAATTGCTTAATCCTATTGACTTTAATTTACACTTCTTTGTTGTTCTGCTCGATAAGTGCCGCCATCGTTGAATTAAAGGTCGTCAGATCTGTCCCGAACTTGTGAAAAAAATCAAGATCGGCAGTTTCCACACATATAATGGCTTTTTGCAGTATCATTTCTCCATCCGGGGTTAGTTTGATCGTTTTCGCCCTGGTATCTGTCGGGTGCTCATTGCGAGTGATGAAGTTCTTCTCTTCCAATGTCCTCAATACCTTTGACACCATCATCCTGTCAGCATTTCCCTGATTGGCTATATCCACCTGCGTAACCTTATCATTTTCCCTGGATAACCAAGCTAGCGCACAGAGTAGTGCGAACTGGGTATGCGTCAGGTCCAAAGGATCTAAGACACGCTTTTGTTTTCTCTGCCATAACATGGTTAGCTGACCCAGAAGATAACCCGGACTGTCTTCTGGCTTTTTAAAATGAAATTCAATTCTTTTGGGCATAGTCTTGTTGTTGCATCTGTGAAGAAATCAGTTCAAAGTCATGCCTGTCAATTTCAAGGAGACCAAAACGGAATGGATATCCCCAGTTTTTCTTGTCGTGAATAAAATTGAGTCCGGAAATTAACGGCAAAATGGAAACATCTCCACTTGGCAAAAATTCAATATTACGTCTTGCGGGGCAGAAATCCTCGGACACTGGAAATTGATAAATTTCATCATCCATAACCTTTCCTATAGCGGTAAATTCCTGGCACACCTCGGGTCTTCTCAGTGTCTGTTTTCCCGAATAATAGATAATGAAATCATCTTTACGCATTCTTTTCAAAGGCGATACCTTTCCATGGCAGGCCTGGGCAATGCCCAGGGGCTGCGCGCTTTTGACATGGTCCTTCGATGCCACGATGATCCAGTATTTTGTATCCCCGGTCATATCGATACGATTAGTTTGCTTGCAGAAAGGTAATGTTGTATCCGTCGGGGTCTTTGGCAATAATGATTTTCCCAAAAGGTGTTACCTGGACCGGTCCCAGCAATATCACATTTTTTGCTAATAACTGAGTCTGCAGGTCATCGATTTCTCCATCGATTGCGAACCAGAGTGAGGCTCCAATACCTAGTTCTTTTCCTTCCAGGTTTCCAATGGGAGTTCTAATGGCAAAACTTGCCTCACCCTTATTGTATCTAAAAACACATGCCTGTGGGTTGGAAATCCCTGCTTCCTCAAACCCTAATTTTGTGGTGTAAAATTCTTTCGAGGTTTCAAGATCCCTAACTTGAAGGGATGCAAATTCTAATTTTCTCATCGCATATATTTTTATGTTGTCGCAAATATAGTATATGCGACAACATATCCTAATACTTTACTTATTTTTAACATACTACCTTCTTGGCGGCGTCTTAGGGGATATTCACACGGATTGACGATTCGTTTTATCTAAGTCTATAATAATCAAGGACACCGGGAATATTATATATAGTATGCTTTCGAGGTGTTTCAGCCGGCCTCGCACGGAGTCCTGTTGCTTAGGAAGAATCCCTTGCTTGAAAATTTCTTTGCATCTGTGCTACCCCAAAACATTCAGCAAAGGGCATAGAAGTCCGTCAGATATAATATAAACAATATTATTTAAAAGTATTATTTATATAAAATGTAGTATATTAATAATATGTATATAAAGTAAATTAGTTTCTATACATATTATTAATATAAGAAAGCTTGATACATATTTATATTTTAGGTACATATATTACTTTTATTTACTGAATAAAAGTATTTAACATATTAACCTTACAATATGTTTATTTATATAATTATCTATAATTCAAATAGTTGTTCCATTTGAATTATAGATAATATCTCTTAACTTCTCCCATTTCAACTTATAATTGAAATGAACCATTCAATAGCTCCTGATGCATGCAAAGCTTCGGTAGACCCCAAAGTTTGCTTCGCTATTTCGGATGATCTTTCTAGCATTTGTTTTTCGTATGAAGCAATGGCGGCATGAAGATCCGGGAAATTATCACTTATTAAACATTGGCTTAATTCCAAAGCGTCCTGCATAGCCATATTTACACCTTCGCCTGCATACGGCGGCATCAAATGCGCAGCGTCACCCAACATGGTCAGATTTGGTAAAGTCTCCCATGTCTGGTCAAGAGGCATACAATATTGCGGTCTCGGGATAAAATTAGAACCTGCGTTTTCAAATAATTCGTCCCAGGCACTATTCCATCCTACATATTCTTTTTTGAACCAGGCCAGCACTTGAGTCTTGTTCGAGAAGTCAATGCCACAATCCAGAACCCAGTTTTCATTCGTTTTATTTCCGGTGTAGAATACCAGACTGCCATCACCTTTTGAGCTTACGATTAAAGTTTTCTCATCATCCATCGCGAATATTTTGCCTCCGTTCAACAATTTATGGATGGTTGGAGAATTATATACGGCGCCTTCTACGACTGTAATTCCAACGAAAAAAGGCTTAATTGAAGTAATATACGGACGGATTTTGGAGTTCGCTCCGTCTGCTGCAATCACGATATCTGCAACGATTGAGGTGCCATTTTTAAAGTCAAGTTTCCAGAAATCATCCTGTTTTGAAAGTGATAGAAACTGACTATCCCAAACAACGGTATCCGGCTTTAATGAATCCAAAAGAATATTTTGAAGCGGCCCGCGATCGATTTCAGGACGTGATGATTCGTTTTCCTTGTTGACGGCATCGTCATAAATAATAGCTGCGTGTTTATCTATGATCCTGAGCCGGTCAGCGCCTGGACGGTAATTAGCCCAAAAATCGTCCATTAGCCCTGCTTCTTTGAGAGCATTTAAGCCCGATTCTTCATGGAGATCCAGTGTTGCTCCTTGCATTCTGGCATGTCTGTGGGCATCTCTTTCGTAGACTTTTACGTCAGCTCCGTTCATTTGGAGAAGTCTGGCGAGCGTTAATCCGCCCGGGCCGCCGCCAATAATTGCTATTTTTTTGTTTTTCAGAAGTCTCATTTTCGTATTAAAAGTTTATGATTTTAATCTTTCAGTATCCCTTTTATCACAGTTTCGCAGCATTCAGAAATCATCTTTTCAGTGATAATTTGTTCTGGCCTTTCCAGATAATCAAAGTATTCATTGACTAGATCGAGCAGCGGTGAGAACAAAAGAGCACGGTGTACATCGCTGGGAAAGTCACGAATACTCCCGGTTGCGACATGCATTTTTAGGAATTTGTGAATCGGTGCAAAGAATTGTCCTTGTTTGATATTGGCTTTTTGAAATGCCTTATTTAGCAAGGGTGAAGATTTTCCATATTGAAGCAAAGCAAAGGAATGCCGGTTATGGATTAGATACCGGAAAGTATTCATCCAAATCTTTTTTACACCTTCAGAAAAGTCCATGTTTTCATCGAAATTCTCTAAGACGCCTTTTTCATAAGAGCCTAAAACTTCGTCAATGAAAAGCTTTATCAGAAAATCTTCCTTGCTTTCGTATTTTATATAAATGGTTCGAGGCGATACATTCGCTGCTTTAGCAAGTTTCTGCATACTTAAATTTTCCAGACCTTCATCTGAAATAATCTGTAAAGCAATAGTCCGGATTGCTTCTTCTTTTTCTAAATTTTTGGGTCTCATGGGAGAAATTATATTGGCAGTTATTGAAAGACTCAATAACAATACAAAGTAAGTAAATAAACATTTACTTACTTTGTATTGTTATATTTTTTTGAGATCTTTTTATCAAGGTTGCTTTGTAGCTAAAAAGATCTAATGTGCGGGCCTTCTCAAATGAGAAAATTCTGTGTAGAATTAGAGATAGAATAAATTACGGATTGGGCTTTTCGTAATTGTACTAAGAAATAATTGAAAGGGATGATGTTTCTTTTAGTATTAAACTAATACGTTCTTCAATTGAAAGATCACTACATCCGCTTCGAATTCTTATTAATATTTTACCACATCTGTGGAATTCTCTTTTTTTATCTTTCAAGGGCGACTTTGGCCGAAATCCATAAAAAGAAGATCAGGTTCGATTGCTATGCCCAAGTTAGGACCACACTCGGAACGCTCTAAAATAGGTAGTTTCATAAATCAAAAATACAAAGAGCAACTATATATGTAGTTAATAAATGGTCTCCATAATTTACTTGAATTCCTGAAATGTTCCGTCCGAATAAAAGATAAGAATTCGCTCTACTTTTTTCTCTTCAGATACTGCCGGTTTTGTGCTGCTTACATTTTCCTGTACCGGATATTGCTGAGCTCCGTTATTTTTACGCAATTCTGCAAGGCTTGCAATGCCTGATTTTTGAGCATTATTCAAGGTGTAATTGTCTGCTTTGAAAGGCTTTATTTCACTTTTAGATTCGGGTAAATCTTCGTCTTCCAAAATCCAGTTTATACCTAAATCCGGGAATCTCCGAATGATTTTCTGAACAATGTCCAGACTGGGCTTATTTCGTCCGGCAATGATATGAGAAATGCTCGAACGCTGTATACCAATCTCATCCGCGAAGTGTGACGGAGAGATATTTTTGTCAACAAGTATCTGTTTTATCTTTTCGTTCAAATCCATCGTCGGATACATTATTAAACAGTTTAATATTTACAAAACTCAACATACAAATATAAACTAGTTTATTAATGTAAACAACACAATTGTAAACATTAAAATTTAATTTATTAATAAGTAACAAATGTAAATTACATTAATGAATTTAACAATGTAAATTTGGTTAAAATCAGTTAAATATAATGAATTATACTATTTACAAATGTAAACTTAAAATAAATGCGATACTCAATTAAGAATATCGCATTATAATTTATTAAATATCGAAAGTTAATAAATGCAATTGTAAACGATGCAGAAAGTTAAACAGTAACGTTATTTTCTCTCAGCGCATCATTAAGCGAAGTCTTCAAATCCGTACTTGGCTTGCGCTTTCCAATGATCAATGCACAAGGAACGTGGTATGTACCAGCAGCGAATTTCTTGGGTAAAGTACCGGGAATAACCACAGAATCTGCTGGAACAAAACCCTTATATTCGACAGGCTCAGGCCCTGTAACGTCGATGATCTTGGAACTTCCTGTGATGGTAACACCAGCTCCCAGAACAGCTCTTTTACCTATATGTGCGCCTTCAACAACGATGCAGCGGGAACCAATAAAAGCACCATCTTCAATGATAACAGGTGCCGCCTGTACAGGCTCTAAAACTCCCCCTATTCCAACGCCACCACTTAAGTGAACATTCTTTCCTATCTGTGCGCAACTACCCACGGTAGCCCAGGTATCAACCATGGTTCCTTCATCTATGTAGGCACCAATATTTACGTAGGAAGGCATCAAAATAACTCCCTTGGAAATATAAGATCCATAACGTGCAACGGCTGGTGGAACCACACGAACACCTAGTGCTTCGTATCCGGTTTTAAGTTTCATTTTATCATGATACTCGAAAATCCCAGTTTCAAGTACTTCCATCTTTTGGATTGGGAAATAAAGAATGATTGCTTTTTTCAGCGCCTCATTTACTAACCAGGTGCCATCTTCCTGTGGTTCTGCGACACGAAGTCTCCCTTTATCAATTTCTTCAATAATGCTTTTGATGAATTCAATGTTTTCTGGCTCTTTCAGTAAATCCCTGTTTGACCAGAGATCTTCAATTTGAGTACTAAGGCTCATGTTAAAGTAATTGATTAATATAAAGTATTTAATTAACTGAAAGGCAGTAAGTTGTGATTTTTAATGAAAGTATTATCTGTTTATTATACTCATGATAAACAATACAACGATTTAATTAAAAATCTTTATAACACTCCTACCCCTAGGTACAAATATAAAACAATAAGAGTAAGTTTTAAAGTATAAAAAGGCTAAGACAAAATAGAATAAATACCAATCAGGGAAATAAGAAACGTAAATATAAAACTAACTATTCAATTTAGTAAATATGAAAATTACTAAATAAATTAGTTTAGTAAAATACTAATTTATTTAGTTTATAGGTTTTAACTTACTATTGTTAATCGTAAGTTTGTCTAATGGAATTTAGGACTCAATTATTCTGTTAAATACTTTAAATCGGCATTCATTTTTCTTAATATTGCCCTCGTAATAACATAATCCTTATAAGCACATGTCAAAAGTTAAAGTTGCAATCAATGGTTTTGGGCGTATCGGCCGTCTAGTTTATCGCCAAATCTATAACATGGAGGGTATCGATATCGTAGCTATCAATGACCTTACAAGTCCTAAAGTGCTTGCTCACCTACTTAAATATGATACTGCACAAGGCAGATTTAATGCAGAAGTAACTTCAACTGAAAATTCAATCGTCGTTAATGGCGAAAACGTTGTTATATATGCTCAAAGAGATCCTTCTTTAATTCCTTGGGGATCTCATGATGTTGATGTAGTTCTTGAGTGTACGGGTTTCTTTACCAGCAAAGAGTCTGCTGAGGCGCACATTACAGCTGGTGCCAAGAAAGTGGTTATCTCCGCTCCTGCTACCGGTGATCTTAAAACTGTCGTGTTTAACGTAAACCACAATATCCTTGACGGATCAGAAACAGTTATCAGCGCAGCATCTTGTACTACTAACTGCCTTGCGCCAATGGCACAGGTTTTAGAAGAAAAATACGGGATTGTAAACGGCTTGATGACTACCATCCATGCGTATACAAACGACCAGAATACACAGGATTCTCCACATCCAAAAGGAGATTTGAGAAGAGCTCGCGCAGCGGCTCAGAACATCGTTCCTAACAGTACAGGTGCTGCAAAAGCAATCGGATTGGTATTGCCTTCATTGAAAGGTAAACTAGACGGTTCTGCGCAACGTGTACCGACTCTTACGGGTTCACTTACTGAATTGACTGTTATCCTGGGTAAAGAAACGACGGTAGAAGAAATCAACGCTGCTATGAAGGCTGCTGCGAACGAAAGCTACGGTTACACAGAAGACGAAATCGTGAGCAGCGACATTATCGGTATCAGCTATGGTTCACTTTTCGATGCTACCCAGACGAAAGTTCAAAAAATCGGAGATACTCAATTGGTAAGAACTGTGAGCTGGTACGACAATGAAATGTCTTACGTTTCTCAGTTAGTTCGTACTGTTAATTACTTTGCTACTTTAATAAGCAAATAATTAGTATTTAGTATTACTAAAAAATAAGCCGTTATGATAAGATTTCATAACGGCTTATTTTTTTATTCCACCACAGACTTAATAAATTTGATCGTGTAGCCCTTTGCCACAAAAATACTTTCATAATGGGTTTTTACTCCATGGTGTTCCTCCAATAACGGAGAGTGATACAAATCGTCTGTGTGCTCAATAATTTTATAATTTTCAGAATTCTCCAACGTACCAAGGCTGTACTCATACAAAAAAGTGCTGTCCGTTTTCAAACAAAACAAACCACCCTTCTTTAAATATTTGGCATAATTATTCAAAAACGAAGGATTTGTTAACCGCTTCGGTTCGTCCCGATCTCTTACCTGTGGATCCGGATGAATGAGCCAGATCTCGTCCAGTTCATTTTCCTGAAAAAACTCTTCAGAATACTGAATTCCTGCACGAAGAAAAGCGACATTGGTTAAGCCGGATTCAGTTGCTGCCAGACTTCCACGAGCAATCCGATCTCCTTTAATATCCATTCCGATAAAATTCTTTTCCGGAAAAATCTTTCCAAGTCCCACAGTATATTCACCTTTTCCGCAGGCCAGCTCTAAAACGACGGGATTATTGTTGTTAAAGTAAAGCTCATTCCATTTACCTTTAATCCCGGTATAAAGTGGTTTTCCAATTTCGATAACATTTGCAGCTTCTGCGCTAAACTGATAGTGGGATAATTTTCTTCTTGACATGCTTAAAATATAATTCAACAAACTATAACTGATCCAGATCGGCCACCACAAAAGTACTTCCGCCGACATAAATGGTATCTTCCTGATCTGACTCTAAAATTGCGGCCTCCAAAGCCAAATTAACATTGGGATAAACATTCCCCTTCAAACCTGATTTAAAGGCTTCCTGCTGTAATTCTGAGGCATCCAGCGCCCTGAGATTAGAAGGCTGACAGAAATAATATATCCCTTCTCCGGGGAATAAATTAAGAATGGAAGATATATCTTTATCTGATACAAAACCGATCACAAATCTCTTTTGTTTTGATACCAAACTATTGAATTGCTTCATTGTTTCTGATACACCTGCATAATTATGAGCGGTATCACAGTAAACCAAAGGCTTGTCATACAATTTCTGCCAACGCCCTTTCAAACCAGTATTACCTTGCACGTGAGATAAGCCCTTATAAAGCGCATCCTTACTAATTTCAAAACCTGCATTTTGTAATTTCTCGATGGCAGCAAGAACGCCACAAATGTTTTTGAGTTGATACTCACCAGCCAAATCCAGATTTAAATCAGGATAAACAAGCTGGCCGGATACCTTTGAAACTATATTCAAAGACAACGCACCGTTTATATGTTTCGCATTTGATATCTCAAATAAATCAGCACCATAATCAATTTCAGAATTCCTTTCTGATGCAGTTTGATCAAAAACATTAGAAATTTCAATTTCCTGCTTTTCACTGATGACAACCGGAACTTCATTCTTTATAATCCCCGCTTTTTCAAAAGCTATCTTTCCAAGCGTGTCTCCCAGAAACTGAACATGATCAAAACTCACATTTGTGATCACAGAAAGGACCGGCGTAATAATATTGGTTGAATCCAGTCTACCGCCCATTCCTACTTCAATGACAGCAACATCAACCTGGCACCTTTCGAAATAAGAAAATGCCATAGCAACGGTCACTTCAAAGAAAGAAGGACTTAAACTTTCAATGTAAGATTTGTTAACAGCGGTAAATTCTACGATAAAATCTTCGTCAATACTAGCTCCGCTCACCCGTATACGCTCTGTAAATGACTTTAAATGAGGCGAAGTATAAAGTCCTACCTTATAACCTGCTTCCTGCAAAACAGACGCGAGCATGTGAGAGGTACTTCCTTTTCCATTGGTACCTCCTACATGAATTGTTTTGAATTTTTCCTGTGGATTTCCAAGATGATTACACAATTGGAGGGTAGTATGAAGGCCCGGCTTAAAAGCACGGGCCCCGATATTTTGAAAGACTGGTAGGCGACTATACAGATAGTCGATTGTTTCCTGATAATTCATTATCTGTGTTACTGCGAACTGATTTTAAAAGTGATCGTTCCGGTAGATTCCTCAGGAACGTTTGATGATTGTGAGATAAAAGTAAGTTCTCTCACAGCACTGCGGTATTGATTCACTACCGCATAATCTGTAACCGTGGTACTTTGTGTGATGATATTTTTTACACGACCGTTCTTGTCAACCGTGATTTTGAAAGTGATTGAACCCGTTGCATCAGATTTATCATTAACAACTGGTCTGCGAGACCATTTCCAGCCCGATAAACTAAGCCCTACGGCCGTTCCGCCACCGCCTCCTTCACCTTTGTATGTTTTTGCAAATAAACTCCCTGTTTTCGAGCCTTTATCACCTACACCTTCCGCATCATCTCCATTATTATTTCCGCCAACTCCGCTTTTTGTTCCGTTAGTACCATTGCTTCCCGATTTACTTCCTGAAGATTTAGTGAAAAGTGCATCTTTATTAACCGCTTTTTCAGGAGCAGGTTTGCTTACCGGTGCCGAAGAAGTAGCACTCCCTGCTGATTTTTTTGTTTCCGTTTTTTCAGGAGCTTCAACCGGGCTTTCCGCTTTTGAAGTGATCACAGGTTTTTCAGCAACGGTTTTTGTAGGTTTTACTGATTCCACTTTTGGAGGTGTCGGCGGCGTTGGTTTAGGCTGAGAAACAGATTTACGCTGTTTCACTTCTTCTGCCTCTGCACGCATATTTTCCCTAACCTTCGAATTACTTGGTTTATTGAAAGTTTGTATATCACCCTTTCCAACTTTGCTTGTACCATAATTGACCTCAACAAAAAGCTCCATGGGCTCTACTTTCGGAATAGAACTGTTGAGACGTATGAAGAAGAAAAGTCCAAGCATGGCCATCGTTATGCCGATAGACATAGCCCAGGATATTGCTATTCTCTGACGATCTTCTGCTTGTAATTCAAACATTGGCTAATTTTTTTGTGATTTCGTGTTGAACGTAAAAATATGTCATTTTCGTATAAATACAAAAGAAGGAGCCTTTTTGGCTCCTTCCCGGTACTTTTATCTTAAAACCTGGTCTATCTTTTTTTGTAAACCCAGCCCTCTTCTCCTATGATCTTTTTAAGTTTTGCCGAAGCGCGGTAAGCATCGCCTTCACGTTCAAAACCTTCAACAGCTACTTTAACTTTTTTGCTGTATTGATCCGCTTCAATTACAATTGCATCAGCATAACCCTTTTTCTTCATTTCTTCCAAAAGAACATTCGCTTGTTTGTTTCCTTTGAAAGTACCAGCGATTAAATAAAATTGTTTACTCGAAGCAGAAGCTGCTATTGAAGGCACAACAACCTCTGGCTTAACTTCCAGCGGTTTTTCTTTTTCAACCGGCTCAGCTATTGGTGTTGAAACACTGTCAGTCTTTTCGACGATTGGTTTTCTAACAACGTAAACAATTCTTTTTTTTGCAGGAACTGTTACTTTTTTTGCTGCCACAGGAACACTACTGTTCCTCATTTTATCAAAAAAGCTGGTAAAAGGATTCAGCGTACTTCTGTTTTCACCATTTGAAGAAACATAAAACAAACTGAAATAAAACATCAAACCGGCAATCATTGCAGCCGATGTCCAGGCTATCCAATTTACTTTAACAGATCTTGGCTCTTCCTTTTCAAATACTTCAATGTGCTCGTCATGAACATGAACAACCGGTGCATTTAAAACTGAAACCCGTTTCTCAACAAGTTTGGCTGTTGTACTTCTGAAACCGTACCATTCGTCTTTGAAATATCTGTCTGTATTAGGTTCGAAAACCAGTTTCCCCTCAACGTTCATACTGAACTCGCCTATTCCTTCAATCGTAGCATGTTCATTTGTTTGTAGAGAAACACGAAGTTTATCCGTGTAGCTCTTTACATAGATAACTGCTTCTGCATGGGATATCTGCTCGTGACGGGAAATATAGTTAGCTAATAATCCATCGTCAAGTTTCAGAAACTCATTGAAAGCCAACCGCTTATCCGGTGGAGAAAACATACCTGTCTCTGCATTATAAAAGGCCTGAGCCTGATGAGAAAGCAGCGCGCCAAAGCCCGGAATGATCACAAATTCGTAATCAGTTACCAGTTTTCTTATTACCGTTTCAACAGCTATCATGAAGTGCATTTTGAGGTGAATGAAGCGAAGTTAAAAAGAAAAAGATAATCCTCCAACAAAGTTCAATCCCTGCTGCGGATAGTACTGATATCTCTGATACTGTTTACCCAATATGTTGTTGATCGATACAAAAGCTGAGAAGTTCCTGGTTAACAGGTAATCTATCTTCAAATTCAAGTCTGCAATTACCGGTAATTTGGTAACAACCCCACTCTGAAAATTTTTCGCTTTAATTCCTTTTAACATATAAAAATCAGCAGTCACAAATAACTTTTTACTTATCGTCAAAGCATTAAACCAGTTCAAAGTAAGATCCGGGCGGTGCCAGGCTTCTTCAACCGATCCCATCGAATAATCGTAGTAATTAACTTTAAGGGATGTCTTGAATAAATCGTTGTAAGCATATCCGGCCTGTCCGGAAATATTCAACACCTTTGTTTTCTGCGGATCATAAATGATCGAAAATTTCGAGGTATCTGCCAGAGAGTTATTAAAGTTATAGAAGTTATGATAAGAAGTATAAGAAACTTTACCTTCATAGTTAAAGCCACCGGCAACTTCTCCTTTAACACCCGCAAATATATCAGAGTTTTTTTCTGTATTGACAATCAATACATTAGGCCCTAACCATTGATTCTCGCCTAACATCCCCTTTAACGTGTTTCTGACCACATCACCGTTCCATCCACCAAATACATGAATACCATCAATCGGGCTTACGTCAATATTTAATACCGGGAATGCTTTCGTTTTGTTGATCTTCAACTGGTTATCCGTTTGGTTCACTGCGTTGATACCCGCTGTAATTGTGAAAATATCCGATGTATACTTGAACGTAGGTTTAACACGATACAAATTACGATTGTATGTTAAAGCATCGACACGTTGCGAGATGAAAGCGCCTGCTTCCAGCTGTGCATGAAACGAATTTGAAATTGGAACCGAAGCGGTTAGTGTAGTCCCCCAGTCAAGTTCAGACGCGTTATACCGGTCATGCAAAGTATTCAGACTTGTTTTTACCGAATAATCTACTGCAACCGAAGGATCTGTATTTTCAAAACCAAGATTGAAACCAAAATTATTGACCGTCTGGCGCAAGCTATCGCGGTTAACAACGTAAGATTCTATCTGAGGTTTGTAACCGTAGAAATAATAGTTTTTACGATCGTATTCCAAAGAGCCGTCCACTTTATAGGTGCTCATAATGTACTTGCCTCCTACTTTAATATTCGTGTTGGCGTTGGCAGAATTTTTACCATCCACCGGACCGTTACCTGCTGATAAATGTTTCAGTTGTCCGGTAAAAACAAGATCCTCTGCACGGCGACCGCTTACAAAAGCTTCTCCCAGAAAACGGCCGTAATTACCAGCTCCAAGTTTGATATAATTATTTAAAGCATCTGGCTGATCCTGGCGTGCTTTCTCATCAGAAGAAGCGGCTACAGTTGGTGTTATTTTCGGAGATGCTATATTAATCTGTGGATCCAGGATCTGGTAATTCACTTTCTTTTCATTCGATGTGCCCTGAACCGGCTGCACCTTATCAAAAAGCCGGTTTGCCGGGGCAAACTCAATGCTTTTCTCCTTTACGATTTCATAAGTCTGGCTTTCAATTTCCCCTCTCTGAGCAAATGCCAGATTAGATGAAAAACCCAGAGTTAATAAAAATATGGATGTACGAATTGTTCTTGAATGCGTCATAAGAAATATTTTTTGCTGTTTGCTTCGACAGGAATTTATCATTTTTGTTTTTCAAACTGGGCCAGTTTTTCTTTCGCAAGTTTCACTGCTTCCTGATCATCCGAATTGTCGATAATCGAGCTCAGCGTTGCTTTGGCCTGTCCAACTTCTTTCATGCCCATGTACACATCCGCAAGTAAAATGAATGAACGAACCCGCCAGTAATCAAACCCTTCGAAGGTTTTACTCATATCCAGGATAGCCGTTTCTGCTTCCTTGTATTTCTTATTTTTAAACAAAATTGTAGCAACCATATAGTTTGCTTCTGCTCCGTATTCATCTTTTGACGTGCTGGCCAGTTTCTTAAACTCTTCAGAAGCTTTTGTCAAATCTCCTCTTTCATAAGGGACTTTACCCAAATAAAGCTGCGCTTTTCCTAAACCACCCGGAACAACATTTCCTACATTGATGATTTCCCTTGCGTAATAAAGCGTTGAATCGTAGCTTTTCAGATTGTAGTAAGTATCCATCAAACCAATCCAGGCTTGTGTCTGCTCTTTTTTGTTTTCTGAATTACGAAGAAGAACTCTGAAATTCGTAACGGCATTGTTGAAATTACCTCTTCCAATTTCCAGTTCAGCAGAACGCTGAGCAGCCGCAGCTACAAATGTGGAGCGGTTTTCCTGAACAACTTTGCTGTAATATTGTAAAGCTTCGGCAACATTTCCTGTTTTGTCAAAAGATGACGCTACAAAATATCTTGCGTCATACTGATATTTGCTTGATGGATAACTATTTAAGAATTCAAGCAAGGCCTGTTTCGCATTATCATACTTTTCTGCATAATAAAGGTTTCGAACGTTATCAAACTCAACGTCTTCAAGTTTATCGTTCCCAGGGTTGTTTTTACGCACAACACCAAGCACCTGGGTAAATTCTTCCGGACGACCCACGGCTGTATAACTTTCCTGAATCCCTTCAAGCGCGCTGCTGGCAGATGGTGAATCCGGGTAATCTGAAAGAATTTTCTTAAAGTCAACGATCGCCTGTTCGTAAACCTGTAAGTTGTAATACGACTGGGCACGACGTAAAAGAGCGGCCGGGATCAGATAACTTTTAGGTTTTTCATTGATCATCCGCGTGAATCCCTTCACAGCCGCGGAGTATGTTCCGTTTTTGAAATCAATATCAGCTATCTGGAAATAGGCATCATCCAAATATCGCGATCCAGGAAACTGACTGATCAATTGTTCAAAGTTTTTGCGCGCATCCTGCTCACGGTTCATGTAAACATAGGCACGCCCCTTTTGGAACAATGCATAATCCTTGTCCACTTTTCCGTTCGCCGAAACTTTGTCATACGTACCAATGGCTTCGTTGTAATTTTTTGCAGCCAGATAACAATCTGCCAGTCGCACGTAAGCATCTTCAATAATGTTTCCGTCAATACCTTCCGTATTGTTTGTGAACTCTTTGAAGTAACCCAGAGCCTGACTGTATTTCTTTTGGTTGTAATAAACGTATCCCAAGGCATAAAGACTTTTACGCGTGTAGATGCCGGCTTTGGAATTTTTAGAGAGTTGAGTATAAATAGCGACAGCATCATCCAGTTTTTTTAATCCGGTATTTGATTCCGCCTTATAAAAAGTGGCAGCTACAAAAATATTTTCGTCAATCGGGAATTTGATCGATTTGTTAAAGAAAGCAAGCGCTTGCTCAAAACGTTCCTGATTGAATTCTACCACGCCCTGATTGAAAGTAAGTCTTTGGTAGGTAGTATTGATTTTGGTATTGCGTTTTGCTAAACCTTCAATATAAGTTATTGCTCCTGTATTATTGCTTGCTCCGGAGTATCCTTCCGCAACCAATTCCGTAGCTTCTTCCTGATGTTTACTGTTTGGATATTTAGCAATGAAGGCATTGAATTCTTTTACAGCGTCATTATTGTTGCCAAGATCCAATTGTACTTTTGCATGGTTGTAACTTGCTTCTTCTTTGATGACAGGATTGTAATCTAACCTTGACGCATTGTCAAGTGCTGTTAAAGCATAACTTAAATTACTTGTCTTTAAGTAGCTGACACCGAGCAGGTATGAAGCGTATTGCGATACAGAATCTTTACCCACTGCAACACCTTTAAGTGTAGAAATCGTTCCATTATAGTTGTTTGTACGAAACAAAGAATGTCCGTAATGCAAAGCAACTGCCGGAGGAACAGAACCAGCTTTCATTTTATTATATCGTTCGTATGCTTTTACAGCAGCAGCATAGTCACCTTTTTCGTAATATACTTCTGCTACGTACAATGCCACTTCGGCAATTTTCGTTCCGCCTCTTTGTTGTGCAAGAATTTTCTCCCCATAGGCCAGTAGTTTGTCATATTGTTTCAACTGATATAAAGAAGAAATGATCCAATTGGGAACTTCCTCTTTATAGTTGGGATGATTTTCTACGGCTACAAAATCCTGATAAGCTTCTTCGAAATTATTTTTCTGGTAATTGATAACTCCCGCATAAAACGAAGCGTCTCCGGCATTAGTAAAGGAAGGATCCGTTTTTACCTGATTAAATAAGGGCAAAGCCGCATCAAGTTGCCTGGTGTTATAATAAGACATGGCAAGCTGGTATGTATTTTCCATCTTCTTCCCGCCATTACCCGGGAGTTTTACCGCCTTTTCCAGATAGGTGATCGCTTTTTCGTAATTTCCGGCTTCGTAGTAATATTTCCCCAAATCTCCATAAATCTGCTGAGCCTTAGGATGTTCAGCGTGATTTCTCACAAATCTGTCCACCTGAACTTCTGCTTCCGGATAATTTAAATACAAACCGGTAACTGCTACATAATATTCAGCTGTCACTTTGTTGTAATCACTCGTACTTAACAGATTATCATTTGCATTCAAATAGTCTCCAAACTCCTGCCTGGCGGCAACAAAGTTTAATTTTTCATAATATTCAAGGCCATTACGAAAATGCGCTTCCGGTGCCGTATAACTCAAAGTACTCTGAGCATTAACCGTATACGTACCAACGCATAAGCCTAAACCGAGCGCATAAGTGCTATGTTTTAAAAGCATAGGGGTTCGTTTTGTGGATTTTTGTGGTGATTTATTGTTTGCGATCATATGTAATTAAAAGATAAAGCTGTTCGGCTCCTACCTGCTAAAACTATTTGGTAATAAACGAAAAGGCCTTTGAAAGCGTATAAATAGAGAAAAAGCAACATCTAATATCTTGATATAACTTTAAAAAATAACATCATTACGGTGTAATGTATTCGCAAAATCGTCCTGCATACCAGAGAATCTGGCGGATACCTTTTCCAGGAACTCAATATCCATACTCTTTTCTATTTCTTCAACGTTTGCAATCTCGTATTCTTCGATTTTGTAAGTTTGCTCGAACATACCAGTTTCAATCTTGATAATGTACTTATTATTCCATTGGTAAATACTAATCTTGAAGTGCTGGTTGGGTATATCCTTTATATATCGCATAGGTAAATATTTTTTTGCAAAAGTAATCAATTCAAAATTGGGATGAATTCAATGTCAAAACATAGTATATTACTAATATTTATAGTGCTAAATATTTTATCTTGTGGTGGTCAGGATAAAAAAGATTCAGCAGATTTTTTTTTAAAGGGTAATGTAGCTTTTATACAAAACAATTATACCGAAGCACTTCGTCTGTATAATGAGGCCATCGCCAAAAATCCTGATTTCCCGGATGCTTATCTTAACAAAGGCATCACATTAATGAAAATGGGCCAAATAAATGATGCCCGTGAGGTTTTGACAGAAGCAATCAAGCTCGACCCTACACTTATACAGGCAATTCTCGTAAGATCGGAATCTTCGCTGCGTTTGGGTGATTTAAAGAGTGCGGAAGAAGATTTAAAAAAAATCTCGAAGGAGTATGCAGATTCCACCCGATATTTTTTGATAAAAGGAAATTTGATGGATGCTATGAGCCAGACTTCCGAAGCAATCGCAGATTATGACAAAGCCATTTTGCTTGACAAAGAAAATACCGAAGCCTTTGTAAATCGTGGTGCGGTCTATTACAAACTTCACTCCTACCGTCTTGCCCGGGAAGATTTTGCTTCGGCGATTAAATTAAATCCAGCCCAACCCGAAGCATTAAATAATCTTGGACTTATTGCGACGAATAACAAAGAGTGGAAAAACGCCATTTTCTATTTTGACAGAATCCTGAATTTCCATCCAGACGATGCGCTGGCTTTAAATAATAAAGGATATGTATTATTACAAACAGGCGCCTTAGAAGACGCTAAAAAGCTCATAGAAAGAGCATTGGACACAAATCCTAAGAATGGCTATGCACTGAGAAATCTGGGAATGTATTATGACCTCTCAAATGAGCCGGATAAGGCGCTTTTGGAATACAATAAAGCCATGGAGATGGCTGAACCAGTGGAAATGCTCTATGGCTTTACGGGAAGACTTTATTTCAAACAAAAAGACAAAACAAAAGCCTGTGAGATCTGGAAAAAAGGTACGATCCTGAAAGATTCCATTGCTATTGAAGAATTTGCCAAAAACTGCAAATAGTTTACCAATTTGAACGTATGTAAGACTTCAATCCTTTCCAGGATTTTGCATTTTCTGCCGGGTCAGTAAATACTTCTAACAAACTGATTTTATCTGTATCTAAGAATGCTGACAATTCCGTCTTTAAACCATCAAAATCAGTCGCCTGAAAGTATTCAATTTTCGAATCTTCTGATGTCCGTTTGGCAGTAAAAGGATGACGTGTTTCAAAGTAGTTTTCAAGCTCCGGCAAACTGGCAGGACCATCGATCATTCTGAATATATTTCCACCGCTATTGTTCAAAACGATGATCTTTAAATTACCTGGTAAAGGCTGAATTAACAATCCGTTTCTATCGTATAAAAACGCTACATCGCCTACCAATAAAAAGGTAGGTTTGTTATTAACCAAAGCTGCTCCGATGGCTGTACTTACACAGCCATCAATACCGCTCGTGCCACGATTTGCGAAAATTTCAAGATGAGAAACTCCGCTCCCTAACGCATTCACATACCGGATCGGCATACTGTTGGCAATATGCAGTTGTGAACCCTCCGGAAGTGAATTTATGATTGAATTAACAGATGTTAGATCATTTAACACTGATAGATTTTTTAGATATTCAGCTGATAATGCTTTCGCTTTCAGGTCATATCCGGTCCACGATGTCTTATAAGAAGAATCATTTTCCGGATCCGACCCTTGCACAAATAACTGATAATCAATCTTTTCAAAAGTATTATTAAAAAAATATTCCGGAGAAACCGGTATAATTTGGGTCAATGAAAAGAAAGTATCCACGATATGGCTATCTTCACTGATATGCCAGTGTCTGATCGATGGATTCTTTTGAAGAAATTGTTTAAATGCCTTTGAAATGAAAGACAATCCGTATGTAATCAGCAGATCCGGCTGTAATTTCCCGGTATCTGCATCAGCCAAAAACAAGTCCTGGAACGTGATAAAACTTTGATTCCCCTTCTGGTTCGATATAGAATCTCCAACAACGGGAACGTCCAGTTCTTCGGTTATTTTTGATAAAACAATATTAAGCTTTTCACTGTTTTCATGCTGTCCACCTGCGATCAAAATACGTTCAGCATCATCCCATTCGTTCAATAATTCATGCCAGGTTTCAACGGATAATGTAGCTTCTGTTTCTACTTTTTTTATAACACGTACATCCGCTGACGGACTTAATTCTTCTTCATTTTCAGGATAAAAAGGCTCACGGATCGGGACATTTATGTGCACCGGTCCATAAGGTTGTGAATATGCTAAAATAGCGGCTTCGTTAGTAGTTCTGTTGATCAGCCAACGGGCGTCTTTATGCCCATAATCAGATGGAATTGTGAAAGATTTCTTCACATGTTTTCCATAGATTTCCGCCTGATAAATCGTTTGTCCGTCCAGCTGATGGATCCATTCCTGAGGTCGATCTGCGGTTAATATCAGTAAAGAAATTTGCTGGAAAAATGCTTCGGTAACAGCCGGAGCATAATTATAGGCTGCGCTTCCGGAAGTACAGATCAAAATAACGGTTTGCTTTAATTGCTGCGCCATCCCCAGCGCTATAAAGCCCGCCGAGCGTTCATCCATCACCACATGCTTTTCAAAGCCTCTATGGCGCGAAAAAGCCAGTGTTAGCGCTGCGCTTCGCGAACCGGGAGAAATTACTACATGCCGTATGCCTTGCGCATAACAAACTTCGGCCAGATCAATGAGGGGCTGTAATACTGCCATTTCGATTATATACAAAAATAGCCTCAAAAAGAGGCCATTTTAATTTTAAAATAAGGATTTTCAGGTCTTAACCTAAATAAGTTTTCAAAGCTTTGCTTCTTGATACGTGACGTAATCTGCGAATAGCCTTTTCCTTGATCTGACGAACGCGTTCACGGGTTAGGTTGAACTTCTCACCAATCTCTTCCAAAGTCATCGCATGTTCGCCATTTAAGCCGAAATAAAGGGCAATTACATCAGCTTCTCTCTGTGTCAATGTGCAAAGTGCACGCTGTACTTCCTTACGCAATGATTCGTTAACCAAACCAGAATCCGGTTTGTCTTCCAAATCATTTTCAAGAACGTCCAAAAGACTGTTTTCTTCACCTTGTACGAAAGGCGCATCCATGGATACGTGCCTTCCGGATATTTTCATAGTATCAACAACTTCCGAAGAAGAAATTTCTAATACTTCCGCTAACTCTTCCGGAGATGGCTCACGCTCAAAACGTTGTTCCAGCTCAGAAAAAGTCTTTGAAATTTTATTCAAAGAACCAACACGGTTCAATGGAAGACGTACAATACGTGATTGTTCAGCAAGCGCCTGAAGAATAGACTGGCGGATCCACCAAACTGCATAGGAGATAAACTTAAAACCGCGTGTTTCATCGAAACGCTGTGCAGCTTTAATTAATCCCAAGTTACCTTCATTGATCAAATCTCCTAAAGAAAGACCTTGATTTTGATATTGTTTCGCAACAGAAACAACAAAACGAAGGTTAGCTTTAGTCAATCGCTCCAATGCTAGCTGATCCCCGTCCCTGATTTTTTGAGCTAACGTCACCTCCTCATCCGGCGTTAACAAATCTACCTTCCCGATTTCCTGCAAGTATTTATCTAACGACTGACTTTCACGGTTGGTGATCTGCTTACTGATCTTTAGCTGTCTCATCTAAATTCAAATATTAATATGTATAAATAACGACATTAAAAAATGCCCTTGTTGATGAAAACACAATTTTATGCGTTTTTGTTCTCTGGCTTTGGAAGTAACACTTTGCGAGACAGACGATACTTGCCTGTTTTCTTGTCTACCTCAACCAATTTTACCTGCACTTCTTCCCCAACTTCAAGAACACCATCCATCGTTTCAATTCTCTCCCACTTGATCTCTGAAATATGAAGTAATCCGTCTTTACCTGGTAAAAATTCAACGAACGCACCAAAAGGCATAATAGACTTCACTTTACCGGAATAAACCTCTCCGATTTCAGGAACAAGGATGATTCCACGAATCCGTGCAACCGCTTTATCCATTGAAGTCTTGTCTGCCGAAAATATACTTACATAACCTGCACCATCTTTTTCTTCAATAGAAACAGTAGCACCAGATTCTTTCTGAATATCCTGAACAACTTTACCTCCGGGCCCGATAACAGCTCCAATCATCTCACGGTCAATTTTGATTATGACGGCGCGAGGCGTGTGAGGTTTCAGGTCAGGACGATGTTCTTTAATCGTTTTATTCATTTCACCCAAAATATGCAGACGACCAGCTTTTGCTTGCAAAAGCGCTTCTGACAATACTTCAAACGAAAGTCCGTTTACTTTAATATCCATTTGACAAGCCGTGATACCTTTTTCAGTACCAGTCACCTTGAAATCCATATCTCCCAAATGATCTTCATCACCTAAAATATCTGAAAGCACAGCGTATTGACCCGTTTTTTCATCCGAGATCAATCCCATTGCAATTCCTGACACAGGAGCCTTGATTTTCAAACCAGAGTCCATAAGTGCCAAAGAACCTGCACAAACAGTTGCCATAGATGAAGAACCGTTTGATTCCAGAATATCAGAAACGATACGGATTGTGTATGGGTTATCTTCTGGTGCGGGAAGTACTTTTTTCAAAGCACGCAAAGCAAGGTTTCCATGACCCACTTCACGACGTCCCGGCCCGCGGTTAGGTTTTACTTCACCAGTTGAAAAGCCCGGAAAGTTATAATGAAGCAAGAATTTGCTGTAACCATATTTCAACGGCGTATCAATAATCTGCTCATCATTTTTCGTACCTAACGTTACTGTTGTAAGCGACTGAGTTTCTCCACGTGTAAACAAAGCAGAACCGTGTGCATTTGGAAGGAAATCAATTTCAGAAGCGATCGGACGAACTTCATCCAATGCACGCCCGTCAAGACGTTTTCTTTCATCCAATACCAAACGACGGGATGCGTCATATTCCAAATCGTGGAAATAACGTTTTACAAGAGAAAGACTAACTTCTTCTTCGTCACCAATCGTTTCAAGAAATTCGGCCAGAACTGCTTTTGCAGCTTCTTTACGAACATTTTTATTTGTTGAACCCAATTGGGCTACTGCATACACTTTATCGTAGCAGAATTCACGAACACGTGCTTCCAATTCCTCATCCTGAACGTCTCCAACGTAATCGCGTTTTACTGTATTTCCAACAGCAGCTTCGAATTCTTTAACAGCAAGACACTGTTGTTTAATCACTTCATGAGCAAATTTCAAAGCTTCGATAACTTCTTCTTCCGAAACTTCGTCCATTTCTCCTTCAACCATTGTGATATCCTGGTAAGTAGCACCTACCAAAAGCTCCAATGTAGCTTTTTCCAAAACAGAAGAACCTGGGTTGATCACCAATTGTCCGTCAATTTTAGCCACGCGTACTTCCGAAACAGGTCCGCCGAAGGGAATATCCGATGCAGCAATAGCAGCAGAAGCAGCCAATGCAGCCAATGCGTCAGGCAAAGCCTCAGCATCAGCAGAGATCAACATAATATTAACCTGAATTTCTGCGTGGTAATCGTCAGGGAAAAGAGGACGAAGAACGCGGTCCACCAAACGGCTTACCAAAACTTCATGGTCTGAAAGTTTTCCTTCACGACGCATAAAACTTCCGGGAATTCTACCTGCCGAAGCAAATTTTTCCTGATAATCAACAGAAAGAGGCAAGAAATCAATTCCCTCTCTAATATCTTTATTGGCAACAACAGTAGCTAATAGCATGGTATTACCCATACGTACCACGACCGATCCATCTGCCTGTTTTGCTAATTTTCCTGTTTCAATTGTAATTTCTCTACCATCAGGCAATGGTATCGTTTTGGTCACTATGTTAAATAGCATAGAATATGTAATGTTTGGTAGCTGTGAAAACGTCACCAGAACGTTTCCTGTGAATTCTGTCAATTTCCGCAAAAAATCAGGGAACTTACGATGCTGCAAGTTCCCTGATCTAAAAAATTACTTACGGATGTTCAATTCCGCGATAATCGCACGGTAACGAGAAATGTCGTTTTTGAAAAGATAATCCAATAATCTTCTACGCTTTCCTACCATTTTAAGTAGTCCAAGGCGAGTGTCATTATCCTTTTTGTGCGTCTTTAAGTGCTCGTTCAAATAATTGATACGGTACGTAAATAAAGCAATTTGTGATTCGGCCGATCCTGTGTCTCCGCCTTCTTTCTTAAAACCTTTGGTTTCGAAGATCTCTCTCTTCTTTTCCGTAGTTAAATACATGATTGTAACAACAGATTAATAAATGAATACATTTACAGCACTATACCGTAAACAAGGTCGCAAAAGTACAAATTCTTTTAATATAAAGAAAATATAATTTTACTATGAATTGATAAGCGGCGTTTTACCGAATCTACTTGCGATAAAAGATTTAATTCTTTTAATACGCATTTGGTAAACATCCTTATCAAAAAGACGGGAGTCGCTGCGCGCCCTGTCGATGAAATACATTCCTGCCAAAAATAAAACAGTATTGGCAAGCCAGGCACCAACCGGAACGATAACAAGCCCTTCCTTTACCCACTTATCGCCTTGATTAATAAGCACATATAGTAAAATAAAAAACAGAACCGAAACAAGTACCGGAACACCGAATCCTCCTTTTTTAATAATGGCGCCTAACGGAGCGCCGATCAAAAACATCACCAGACAAGAAAGTGCCTGTGTATATTTATGATGTTTTTCCAATTCATATTTACTGGCATCTTTAATTTTGGCCTGCAAATAATCCGCGTTGGATTTTACATAGCTCTGCATACTGGCCGCGGAACTTTTGGCATTTGTAAGTATTTCTTTTTTCAAACTATCAGATAATGGCTTATTCAGCAAAGAATCAATCCAGACGCCGGATTTTAGTTTTTTATCCGTTCCCTGCTTATAGTTGTAGGAAAAATACTGCTGACTGTTCGGTAACAAATTCTTTTTTGTCTCATTGTATGAAGTCCTGATCGAATCGGAAGTATGATTCAGATCATTGATATTCTTCATGAACTCATGATACTTGAATTGCCCTTCGTCCGTCCGTTTCATGCCAAAAGAGGAAAGGCTTTCAACTAATTTGTAATGGTCAAAAATATTTCTTGTAAATTTTGTATGCGCTGGCGGAGCCTGCCCTACCGGTGAAACAATATAGGCAGGGCGCCCTCCATTGTCATTATCTTCGGTGTACATCGTGCCATTAAACAACTCAATGACCAGGTTGGAGTTTTCATTGATGGTATACATTTTCCCCGAATCGGCAAGAATAATCGTTGTATTTCCATGCTCGTAAGAACGGTTATCATGTTTATAAATCACCATACCCTTCATGGATTGGGCATCGGCCATTTTTTTGTCAACCTTGATGCTGTAACCAGGAAGATCGTTGTAGAATATTCCTTCCTTAATTTTCAGCGTTGCTTTGGTCGTTTTTATATCATAAAGCAGACTATACCCTTTCAGATTTGCCCAGGGAGAAATCCGGTCATTAAAATAAAAAGAAAAAATGCTGATCGCGACGGCCACAATAAATAAAGGAGCCATAGCGCGCACAACAGATATTCCTGCGCTTTTTATAGCCGTCAATTCAAAAAATTCGCCCAGATTCCCGAAAGCCATAAGTGAAGACAGCAGCATCGCGAGCGGAAGAGCGGTGGGAACAGTGATCAGGCTAAAGAAAAAGAATAACCGGGAGTAATCCCAAATGCCTAAATCCTTAGACACAAAATCGTCAATGTAAAAAATCATGATCTTCATCAGAAATATGAAAACCACCACCGACATAGTAACCAAAAACGGTCCCCAAAAGGACATTAGTATAAGCTTATCCAGCTTTTTCATCAACTCCCTACAATTTCTTTTAGATTATCCATAAACCCATTCCATAACGATAATAGTTCAGCCTCATCCCGATTTGCGGAATAATCCGTAACTCTCAGAAACGTTGTCTGGGTTAATTCACTTACTTCTAACTTCATTTCCAGGTGATTATTGTCAAGCTCGTCAGGACTTGTATTTTCAAATTCAAACTTGACACCTTTATTAATTCGTAAACCGGTTTGTTTTGCAACATGGCTATCTCCGTCCCATTGAAAATCGAATCTTTGATTTGGCATCACAATTACCTTCTCTGCAAACCATTGTTCAAGTCCGGAAGGCGTGGATATATATGGGAATAAAACTTTTGGGGATGAGCGTAATTCAAATTCAGTAATAAATTTAAATTTTTCCATATTGACTGGGTTTAATGGTGCGTCCATTTCTTGAAAGTTAACCTGCTGATCTTAAAAGTTGTAATATAGCATAATTCACTAATAAAAAGCAGCAATGTACTTTTTCGTTTTAATTTAAATTACTTTTTTAACAGGATTTTACCAAAAACTATTGCGTCATAAATTTATTTAACATACTTTTGCACCACAATAACAGTCCGGCGGGGTAGCTCAGATGGTTAGAGCACAGGATTCATAACCCTGAGGTCAGCAGTTCGATCCTGCTTCCCGCTACGAGAAATGGTAAATCAATTTTTTGGTTTGCCATTTTTTTTTGCCCTAAAAACTATTATAACTAAAATTCCAACCGGCTTTTTCCGGAAACACAGCCCCCTACTGTATTTAAAAGTTATAATTTCTGTATTACCTCCGATTTGGAAACAACTAACCGCGATTTGGAAACAAAGGGCATTTTTTATTGTCTGATTTTTGCATTGTAAAATTCAAACAGCAGAAAAATGCAAAAAACAATTTTCATTACAGGCGCATCAACAGGTTTGGGAAAGGCAACTGCCAGATTATTTCAGTCAAAAGGCTGGAATGTTATTGCCACCATGCGAAATCCCGAAAAGGAAACAGAACTCACGCAATTGACAAACGTTACTCTTTTCCCCCTTGACGTTACCAACCCTGAACAAATTAAAAGTACGGTAGCCAAAGCCATTTCTCTGTATGCAATTGATGTGGTGTTTAATAACGCAGGTTATGGATTAATGGGTGCCATGGAAGCGTTTAGTGATGAACAGATTTTAAAACAGATTGATACAAACCTTATAGGTGTATTGCGTGTTACGCATGAATTTATCCCCTATTTTAGAGAAAAGAAAGCTGGCTTGTTTATCAGCACCACTTCCATGGGCGGACTTCTTGCATTTCCGCTACATTCAATTTATCACGCCACGAAATTTGCCATAGAAGGCTGGTCGGAAAGTATGTCGTTCGAACTCGGCCTGCAAAATATAAAAATCAAAACCATTGCACCGGGCGGTATAGCAACCGATTTTATAGGCCGGTCGCTCGACAGAAACTCAAAGCCTGAATATCAGGAAATTGAGGATAAATTATTCTCAATTGTAGATTCAATGATGGATTCAGCTTCAACTGCCGGACAAATTGCTGAAATTGTTTACGAAGCAGCGACGGATGACAAAGACCAGATTCGTTACATAGCAGGCAACGACGCAAAAGCGTTGTACGCAAGACGTTTGGAAATAGGAACCGAAGAATTTAGAAAAGAGATCAGGAAACAGATTCTTGGCTAGCTGATAAAAAACAGGCAACTTCAGAAGACAGTTGCCTGTTGTAAGTTTATAAAAAAATCAAAATGAATATCATTAATTCTATATCCCGGTTTCATCGTTTGCTATCCCTGCCGGAGCCTTTACATCCGCTGGTAAGCGTGGTGCGCGTTCAGGATATGCGTCTTGCCGACGATGCGATCTGGGAACAGTTTTCTTTGAATTTCTATTGTGTTTCATTAAAAAAAGATGTTTTAGGAAAAGTAAAATATGGTCAGCAATATTACGATTATGACAAAGGCGTAATGACTTTTATTGCTCCTAAACAGATTCATGGCCTTGATGCTCCGGAAACTAATATTACAAACCAGGAAACCGGAACGGGGTATGTACTGATGTTCCATCCCGATTTTCTATATAAACATCCGCTTGCCACAACGATCAGAGATTATGGTTTTTTCTCTTATGCCGTTAATGAAGCACTGCATCTTTCGGAAAAGGAAGAAAAAAACATTGTAGAGATTTTTCAAAAAATTGATGGAGAATATCAGCACATAGACAAGCATACACAAGGTATTATTCTGTCTCAAATTGATTTATTGATAAATTACAGTAACCGGTTTTACGAAAGGCAGTTTATTACCCGAAAAGCCGTAAACCATGATTTGCTGACTAAAATAGAAAAATTTTTAAGTGAATTTTTCGAACAGGAAGAAACGCTTAGGAACGGACTTCCGACGGTTGAACTTCTGGCAAAAAACCTCAATTTGTCACCTCATTATTTAAGTGATATGCTGCGGTCACTTACAGGACAAAGTGCTCAGCAGCATATTCAGGAAAAACTCCTTGAAAAAGCCAGGGAATATCTTACAGCAACAAATTTATCAGTTGCAGAAATCGCTTATCAATTAGGTTTCGAATATCCTCAGTCGTTCAACAAACTGTTTAAAAAGAAAATGAACATTTCTCCTTTGGAGTTTCGGCAAACGTTTAACTGACAAGACGATTTCATTGCCTTCGACTGACGTTACTTTCCTTCCTACTTAAATAGAATACATCCCAAATGTGCTATCTTTGAAAATGCGGCACCAAGAATTTGACCCTCCAGAAGAGCTACGGGATATTATTACCTGCTTTTGGTACACAAGTATAGACTTCGGAGAGCTCCAATCTGGTTTTGAGGTGATACCTGATGGCTACGCTGAAATCATTTTTTATTTTGGCAGCGCCTGCGGCATTTCTACCAATGCAGGCTTGCAACCTTTGCCCTCCCCGTTTCTGATGGGGCTGCTCAACCAGCCTGTTCTCTTAACTTCGAAAAACCGTTTAGAAATCATTGGAATCAGGTGCTTTCCCTGGACCGTGTTTGATTTGCTGGGATTACCGTCCGGTAAAGATGGAGTGCGCATATTTGAGCATCCGGTTGCCCAGCTTCAATCTACTTTGGATGAGTGTATCAATGCTGGCAGGATAGATGAAGCAGTGACTCAGGTAAAACAGTATTTCCTGAATGTGCGGTCCCGGATTGCTACCCACGGTATGCTGTTCAAAGCGGGAGCTGCCATGAGGGAAGCGAACGGCACCATGCCGGTAAGCCAGGTGGCTTCGGTAGCTCATGCGACGGTTCGTACATTGGAAAGGAAATTCAGGCAATCATCCGGCTATACGGTTAAAGACGTATCCGGTCTGATGCGCTTTGAGCAGGTGCGAAACCAATTGTGGCTTGATCCTGATTCCAACCTTGCAGCATTAGCCCATGAGCTGGGTTATACGGATCAATCCCACCTGAGCAGGGAATTCAAACGTTATAGCCGCACCACGCCAGCGGCATTTGCGCGAAAAGCAAAGAAACAGGCTTTAAATAACGGTTTTATCGAATTTGTACAACCTTAACGCCGGAGGATTTTCACATCAGCAAGCAGCCATTCAAACCAGTAAATTTGCATTGTGAAGTAAACAGATCATGCGTAAAAGAACCAAATCCATACCTGTAAATACGATGACCGACAATTTCGGCGGAGATATTTCCATTGAAAAGATATCTGTTATCAACTTACGCGCTTTGGAAAAAGCATCCGAAAACAGTTTTGAAGATGCACAACAATCACATCGACACGACCGTCATTCTTTCTTCCTTCTTGAAAGTGGGACAGTTTCCATTGAAATTGATTTTCAAAAGTATAAAATTATGCCCTCGTCAGTCATCTACATGCACCCGGATCAGGTGCATCGTATGATAGCATTTGAAAATGTAACAGTGAGCAGCTGGGCAATCAATAATGAAAATCTGAATCCTGAATATCTGAAATTGCTGGAAGATATCACACCGGCAAAACCATTAGCGTTAGATGAAGAAACGTTCTCCATTATTTCAGAAGCGGTATCACTGGGTATAAAGTTTTCTGAAAGGAAAAATGACAAACTATATCATTCTTTGCTAAAAGATAGTTGCAACGCATTGGTCGCATTGGTTGTTTCTCAATACTTAGAGCAATCTAAATCAAATGACAGACTTTCAAGATTTGAAATTATTACCAAAGCATTCAGGGAAATGTTGGAACGTGACTTTATCACTGCCAAAAAACCGACAGAATACGCTCAAACCCTCAATATATCTACATCCTACCTGAACGAATGTGTTAAAAACACGACAGGTTATTCCGTTTCTCATCTCATACAGCAACGTGTAATTTTAGAAGCAAAACGTTTGCTTTATTATTCCGATAAATCGGTTAAAGAAATTGCTGCTGAATTGGGCTATGACGACTACCCCTATTTTTCCAGGCTCTTTACCAAAGTTACAGAAATGACTGCTTTGGCTTTCCGCAACAAAAACCGCGATTAGTCCAATATATACTTTGTATTGCTGTTTTTTATCCTTGCTATACGATGTTGCTTTGCACCTACAAATAAATCGTATAAAAATGGAATCGTTAAAAGAAAAAAATGTTGGGCGGCATACCGCTGCGCGGCGAACCGTACTCGTTTCTGGTGCCAGTATGGCCGGACTTTCAACCGCCTGGTGGATGAATAAGATAGGTTACAAAGTAACTGTTGTTGAAATTGCAAACGAACCCCGAACTGCCGGTGGGGCTGTTGATATAAAGGGAACTGCCGCAGACGCCGCTAAACGAATGGGAATTTTTGAGCAAATAAAATCACACAGGTTGCATGTGGAAATGATAGAATTCAAAAATGCCGAAGATATCACGGAAGGTTCAATTTCACTGATCAACGAGGGCGCCGAACTTCCCGATGATGATATCGAAATTGAACGGGATAAATTCGTGAATATTTTATTTTATAAACTAAAAAATGATATTGAATTTATTTTCAACAACAGTATCACAGCGTTAAACGAAACAAAAGACGATATACAAGTTACTTTTAAAAATGGTTCGGAACATGCGTTTGATCTCGTATTTGGCTGCGACGGTATACATTCGGGTGTAAGAAAAATCTGGTTTGGTGACGAATCGGAATACTCACATTTTCTTGAAGCCTATTCTTCGATCACAATCCTGAACAAATTATTGATCAAACAAAAAACAATGCAAATGTATAATGTGCCGGACAAGGCTATTATGCTTAATGCTTACAACAATAAGACTGATATCATTTTTTGTTTTAATTCAGAAAAAGAAATTCCTTACGATTATCGTGATGAAGAGCAACAAAGAAAAATTATTCTGGAACAGTTTGCCGGGCAAAGCTGGAGAACCGAAGAATTACTGGCAGAAATAAGGAATTCGGAAAATTTTTACTTTGATAAGTTCTGTCAAATAAAAATGCCGTCGTGGACAAAAGGCAGAGTGGCGTTGGTGGGCGATGCAGGCTATTGCGCTTCGCCAGCAGCGGGAATAGGTGCATCGTTGTCAATAATTGGGGCGGCTGCATTAGCGGATGCTCTGGAAAAACATGACAGAAATTTTGAACTGGCTTTTCAGGATTACAATAAAAATCTGCGTCCGTTTATTGAAGAAGTTCAAGCCACTGCTGAACTAAATGTAAAAGAAAGTTTTATTCCAAGAACCGAAGAAGCTATTCGCAAAAGGAATACCGATACAGTTGCCTTTTAGCATTTAAACGCATCGTAAACAAGGCGATAAAATTGCTCCGGAACCTGATTGACAGAAGACAAACCTATTCCCTTTTTCAGTAACAGACTTAGCATTTCAGCGATCCCACATGCCGGTAAGTGTTTATGAGCACCCCCCGTGGAGGTAACCTTCGTGCTGACGAAAGCGAGTTCGCGCGGGACGGCATTGTCCTAAAAAAAACGTTTGCCACGGCCCAGCAAGACCGGGTATACAAGCAGCACAGCCTCGTCGACCAATCCCTGATCAAGCAAGACGGACGTCAGCGTTGAACTTCCCCATAGGATCAGGTCAGGACCATCTGTTGACTTGACGCCGCGAATACCCTCAATGATGTCCGCCCCTAAGTGTCCGACCGGGCCCCATCCGAGGCTGTCCGGCCTGTGTGTCGCGACATATTTCCTCGCAGCATTCAGGCCATTGGCTATCGGACTATTCCCGGCATTCGGCCAGAACCCAGCCCAGATATCGTAGGTACGGCGGCCAAGCAACAGATCGAAGATACTGCCCTGTGCCTCCATTACGGCCTCCAGCCCAGCCGGAGTTCTATATGGTCCCGTCCAATTGCCATGTGCGAAGCCTTCACCATCTTCGTGCTGAATCACGCCGTCCAGTGAGATGTGTTCCATGATTCTGATCTTCCTCATTTTGTTACAATTAGTTTAATGTTTGTGCGAAGTTATATTTGAACACAGCACCGACGCAGTAGTTCATAATCTAATGTATTACAGGTACTTATAACCAAAAAAACCAAAATTTTCACGAACCTACTTTCGCTTTAACATCAAGTATAAGTAAATAATGTTTATCCTCGATTCGCAAACATCCACATTGTCTTAAATTACCTATATATTGTCGCAAATGCCCCTGCACCAGTACTCCGTTTGTCTTAAATTTGCCTGATCCACAACCTGAAAGCAAACAAAGATGAGCGATATCAATAAGATCATAGCCAGACTCGAATTCGCACAAAACGGCTGGGTGGTTCCGGACATTTATGCCACCATAAAATTGCTTAGGAGTACCTTGGGTACCACGCCAGAAGGCTGGATGAGGAAGCTTTTGAAGAACTTTTAAGATTGATCGCTTTACTTTGACTAACTTAGTAAAAAGGAAACATATGATTTCCGGATCAATTATCTGTTTAAAAACTATGCAGGATTTTTCTTCAATACTCAGCCATATCGCGCCTCACATCACGCTTAATGAACACGATAAGGAATTATTTATTTCGGTGCTGAGTATTAAAAAAGTGAAACGCAAACAATTCCTCGAACAACCCGGATATGTGTCAAAGTATCGCACTTATGTAGTCGAAGGCGCGCTCAGAGGTTTTTTTATAGGTATTGACGGACAGGAACATACTATTTCATTGGCAGTGGATGACGGCTGGATAGGCGATCCCGGCAGTTTCCTGTACCAAGAGCCGGCAACTTTATTTATTGAAGCCATGGAAGATAGTATCCTTATCCAGTGGAGTTATGAAAGTGAGCAATTATTGCTGGAAGAAATACCGCAGTTCGCAATGGTTATGATGAAAAGAGCCCAGCAAATTGCTGTTATGATACAAAGAAGGGTTATATCACAATTAAGTCTTTCAGCGGAAGAACGATATGAAGAATTCGCGGCAAAATATCCGGTATTCCTGCAGAGGTTTCCTCTTTATATCATCGCCTCCTATTTGGGAATGACCCGGGAATTTCTCTCTAAAATTCGCAATCAAAAAATGAATTCAAAGAGCTGATCTGAAAGTATGTGAACCAGTTCACAGTCATTTGGTAACCTACTTCACACTTTCTTTCAGCCGCTTATCTGACCTTTGCTTTGTCAATCAAGACAAAGTATAAAAGTTAGATAACAATGAAAGATTACGCAAATGAGTTCAAGGGAAAAAAGGCCCTTGTAACAGGAGGTTCACGTGGAATTGGCGCAGCAACAGCACAACGCCTGCTTGACGGTGGTGCTACCGTAGTGGTTTCTGCACGTTCAATTCATGAGCAAACTCCGCCGGGAGCAACATTTATTCAAGGTGAGATAAGTACACTTGCGGGTGCAACCGCTGTCGCAGAAGAAGCATTGAAAATCCTTGGCGGCCTCGATATCCTGGTAAATAACGCGGGCGCGGCTACTGCAAAACTTCCGGGTATTGAAAGAATTCCAGATGATGCGTGGATAGAATCCCTGATGATCAATTTTATGAGCGCCGTACGCGTCACCAATCCGTTATTAAATGCACTTCGTGAAAGCGGTTCCGGTGCTATTGTAAATATATCGGCTGGTGGCCTACTTCCTTTTCATGGTTTTCTGGCACATTACGGGGCGTCCAAAGCAGCGCTGAACAGTTATACCAAATCCTTGGCAAAAGAACTGGCACCGGCGGGTATACGTGTAAACCTGGTAACCCCGGGAGCGATCATAACCCCCGGAGGTGACGAAGGCCGTAAGCTGCTGACTGCCGCAATGGGCACTACCCCGGAGCAGTTATTTTCAAGAATCCCCCTTAACGGCAGAGCCGGTACAGCAGAGGAAATGGCTGAAATGATTGCTTTTCTTGCTTCTGACCGTGCTTCCTATATCACCGGACATAATCATTTTGTTACCGGCGGACAAGGCGAACTTGCTTAATTCCATACGATTTGTTTGAAATATGCTTTTATTGCCCGCAATAAGCCTGACCATGAGGCAATAAAAGCATTTTAAAACTTACTTTTGCCGATTTAATACCAGCTGGTAAAATAGCTGGATTCCAATCTTGCAAAATTAACCCGATTGCAGTAATTTAATGGCCTCTACACAGAAGTTAGTGGCATCATTCACAACAATTCAGTACAAACCTATACGAATAGAACAGGATGAAACGATTGTTGATCATGATTTCGCTTGTAGTACTTCTTTCAAGCTGTGACACAGCAACTAAAAAAATAAACTATATGGAAGATCCCAAAAACCCGAAAGAAAACACAACTTCATCGGCTGACACAACACCAAAGGTGACAGGAATTGGCGGCATTTTCTTTTTTTCGGATAATCCGAAGGATACAAAAGAATGGTATGCCAAAAATTTAGGATTTGATGTCAATAAATGGGGTTCTGTGAGTTTTGAATACAGAGATATTGACAAACCTGAGGAAATAATCCCTCTTCAATGGAGTCCCTTCAAAAAAGGAGATGAATATTTTGCTCCGTCCAAAAAAGATTTTATGATTAATTATCGGGTTCAGAATATTGAAGGATTGGTAGACAAACTCAAGGAAAACGGAGTAACCATACTTGATAGCATTGCGACTTACGACTATGGAAAATTTGTACATATTATGGACGCAGAAGGCAACAAGATTGAGTTGTGGGAGCCTTAACAGTAGAGCAATCAAAGGTTGTTTAATACTAATCCGCTACTACAAAACTAGAATATTAAAAAAACAGCACGATAAGTATGCTGTTTTTTTGATATTCCAGCCCCTACCAGGGTAGGGAATTTGAGCGAAAATCCAAGAAAGTAAGAGCTGAAGCAATTTTGTCGCATTTATACAAGCCTAACCCAGGAGCATTCCCGAATTTTGTGTTTCATAATTAAACAATGCAAAATCTTGTTACTACAAAATAAAAAAGTAGTCATTATCGGTGCGGGACCAGTTGGCCTGACGATGGCAAAATTATTACAGCAAAAAGGAATAGATGTAACCGTTTACGAAAGAGACAAAGACGCAGTAACAAGAATTTCGGGTGGTCCGCTTGACCTGCATAAAGGTTCGGGCCAGGAAGCAATGAAAAAGGCAGGATTGCTGGAACATTACTATGCAATGGCCATACCCATGGGAAGAACCGTGGCTGACGAACAAGGCAAAGTATTGTTCTCTAAAAAACCTACTTCCCAAGATCAATATGACAATCCTGAGATCAACAGAAACGATTTAAAAAAAATACTGCTAGACAGTTTAACAAGCGATACAGTTGTTTGGGACAGAAAATTTACAAAACTTGAAGAACACAACGGAAAATGGCTTTTGCATTTTGAAAATAATGTGACTGCAACAGCAGACCTTGTTATCGGCGCTAACGGGGGAATGACTAAAGCAAGAAAACACGTTACCGACGCTGAAATCGAATACACCGGAACACTTATTTTACAAGGTGAAGTACCTCAGCCGGAAATGAAATGTTCAGAGTTTTACCAACTCTGCAACGACAACATACTAATGACTGCAACCGAAGGCAATTTATTAGTTGCAAACCCCAGGAACGGAGGCATATTGAGCTACGGTGTAATGTTTAAAAAGCCTGAAGAATGGGATCAGGAAAATGGATTAAACTTTCAGGATACCAACAGCATTATTACGTTCCTTTTAAACAGATTCCCTCATTGGCATGAATCTTACAAGCAATTATTCCGTTCAACATCTTCTTTTGTTATATGGCCAACGCGAAAAATACCGCTGGAAAAACCCTGGAAAAATAACCGCCCTTTGCCTGTAACGCTTATTGGAGATGCGGCACATATAATGCCTCCCTTTGCTGGTCAGGGCGTAAATATAGGGCTGACGGACGCATTAATTTTATCGGACAACCTAACGAACGGAAAATTTGAAACCATAGAAGCAGCCATCAGGGACTATGAACAAAAAATGCTTGTTTATGCCACAGAAGCACAACTTGAAACAAGCAAGAACGAAATAACGATGTTTCTGCCCGGCTTTTCTTTCAAAAAAAGATTCAGCAATTAAGTTAAGTAATGGTTTTAATTGAAGTTTGGGTTTTCTTACACTTCACACAGCAGGCGTATAATGAAAAAATCAACAAAATTGATTTCACATTTCACTCAAAACATTATTAGTAATATGTCTTTTTTATTTTAACAGAATTAAATGTCACACTTTTCGGTTTGATCATTGTACCAGCCTATATTCTGCAAACCAATACAAATGAAATTATTACTAAAATATTTAAGCCGATACAAAGGGCTTATACTCCTTGCACTTTTGCTTGCATCTATTAATCAGGTATTTTCCTTATTGAATCCATACATTTTAGGAAATGTATTAATTGACCCTTTCGCCAATAAAGCGCAGCATTTCCGTGACAACGGACTAAGCAATGAATTTTTCCGTGGCATCACCATGGGTTTGCTTATGATCATCGGCGCAGCCATGGTTTCCCGAATCGCAAAAGCCTTTCAGGATTATGTAGTCAATGTCGTAATCCAGAAATTTGGAGCGGATTTATATACAGACGGTCTTCGCCATGCGCTGCGCCTGCCCTATCAGGATTTTGAAGATCAGCGAAGTGGTGAAACGCTATCCGTTCTTCAAAAAGTGCGGGCAGATTGTGAAAAATTCATCACAAACTTCGTTAATGTACTTTTTGCTACACTTGTGGGTATCGTTTTCGTTACCATTATTGCTTTTAAATTGAGTCCAATGCTGCCGGTTATCTATTTAATTGGCTCCATCGTACTGGCTTTGCTGACAAGTGTTTTAAGCAGAAAAATAAAAGAAGTACAAAAAAATATTGTCAAAGAAACGACCGCGCTCGCTGGTTCAACAACTGAATCTCTGCGAAATATCGAGCTGGTAAAAAGTCTTGGACTAACACAACAGGAAATCCGCCGTCTGAATGCTACCACTTTTAAAATTCTTAGGCTGGAATTGAAAAAGGTTAAAAGCATTCGTTCTATAAGTTTTATACAGGGAACTTTCGTAAATTTCCTGCAACAGTGTATTATGTTTTCATTGTTGTTTTTTGTTTTTCACGAAAAAATTACGGTGGGACAAATGATGATGATGCAGTTTTATTCCTTCTTCATTTTCACGCCGTTACAGGAATTGGGAAACGTAATATTGTCGTATCGTGAGGCAGAAGCTTCTCTTATTAATCTTGAAAAATTACTAAGCAGACCAATTGAACGCAAGCCTGAACATCCTGAAAAAATTGATGCCGTTGAATCCCTTCGTTTTGAAAATGTACATTTCCAGCATCAAACAGCGAGAAAACCAGCACTGGAGGAAATTTCATTTGAAGTAAAACGTGGAGAAACAATTGCTTTTGTTGGTCCGTCGGGCTCCGGAAAAACGACACTTGTTAAGTTGCTTGTGGGTTTATATCATCCCAACAATGGCCATATTTATTATAACAACCACAGCGACAACAGTATAGATTTTGATGAATTAAGACATCAGATCGGATTTGTGACTCAGGATACACAATTATTTTCTGGTACAATTAAGGAAAATCTGCTGTTTGTAAATCCTTCTGCCACAGACGAACTAATTACCGAAGTCTTGAAAAAGGCGGCTTGTTATAATCTTTTACTACGAGCAGAAAATGGAATTGACACCGTTATTGGTGAGGGTGGTTTGAAATTGTCAGGTGGTGAACGCCAGCGTTTATCCATTGCCCGGGCACTTCTGAGAAATCCGCATTTGATGATTTTTGACGAAGCTACCTCCGCGCTTGATTCTCTTACCGAGGAAGAAATTTCTACGACCATCAGAAGTATCACCAGCCAACGCCAGCATATTACGGTTATGATCGCACACAGACTTTCAACGATTATGTACGCTGACAGGATTTATGTTCTTGAAAAGGGAAACATTATAGAAACCGGAAGCCATAACGCTCTGCTCGAAGAAAAAGGGCTTTATTATGCCATGTGGCGCCAGCAGATCGGAGAGAGAAAAGATACGCACGCGCTTCAATCTTAAAACGGGAAAATTTCACATTGAAAAACCTGAATCCTGCTCAACTGAGCAAGATTCAGGTTTTTCAGCTTTCAGGGGTTTAATATTTTTGTCCTGTCAAAAACAAAATCTAAAAATGGCTGATTATAAAAATTTAGAAACAATTGATTGGGATACCGTTACCGAAAAGATGCACGAAACCGGTTATTGTCTGCTGCCAAAAATAGTAAATGATGATGCATGTAATCAATTAATTCAGGACTACGGCAAGGCAGCTTTTTACCGAAAAACCATTCTCATGGAACGTTACCGCTTTGGGCTGGGAGAATATAAATATTTTCAATATCCACTTCCTGAGCTCATACAAAGCATTCGTGAAGGTATTTATCCAAAACTGGCTCTCATTGCCAACAAATGGATGCAGGTATTGCATATTGACAAAACTTTCCCCGATTCATTTTCTGAACTGCAAAAACTCTGTCACGATAATAACCAGACAAAGCCGACTGTTCTTATTCTCAAATACGGCAAAGGTGGTTTTAATACATTACATCAGGATTTATATGGAGAAATATTTTTCCCAATGCAGCTTGTACTCTTTCTCAACGAACCGGAGGTTGATTACAAGGGCGGTGAATTTGTACTTATTCAGCAAACACTGAGAGCACAATCAAAAGCTATTGTTTTGAAACCCAAAAAGGGAGACATTTTGATTTTCACTACAAATTATCGCCCCGTAAAAGGAAGTAAAGGTTATTACAGGGCAAATATGAAACATGGCGTAAGTGAGGTTCATGAAGGAAACCGCTGCACATTAGGCATCATTTTTCATGATGCACTGAGTTAGAATATATATCTTGATAGGTTGTATTTGGTAAAAATCTGACGTCCCGTAATACGCATTTGCAGCAATGCTGCATCCGAAGCATCGTACAACTCACCGGCAAGCATTTTTTGTAATTCTGTATTCAATTTACTCATTCACAATAACTATCAAAGTAAGATAAACTATCATCGTTAGATTTGTAGGATATTATCAATGAACTATTTTAAAAACCAGTTCTTTTAATAATTCTCCTTCTGGTGTACTCACACCATCAAGTCCTTTCATCCGCGCATCACATTCACGCAGATAATGTATAATATGAGCGACCTTTGGTAAGGGATAATTCCTTGCCGCCAGTGAATAATCTTTCACAAAAAACGGATTAACGCTCAGCGCCGCGGCCAAACCCTTTTCAGATTTATCCTGACTTACATGTACCAGAAGAACCTTGGAAAAAAAGCCAAAAAGAATAATTAGAACAGGAGCCAGCGGATTGTCTTTCGGATTAGCAGAAAAATGAGATGCGATCCTGTTAGCTTTGATAACATCACGCATCAGCAAAGCCTTTTGAAATTCAAAAACGTTATATTCCTTACTGATTCCGACAAAGCGTTCGACAACTTCGGCATCAATTCCCTGATCAACACGAAGATTGACCATGATTTTGCGGATCTCATTGGTTAATCTTTTCAGGTCGTTTCCAATATTATCCACCATCATTTGTACTGCCTTGGGGCTTATTTTCACGCCTTCACCCTGGCAATACGATGCAACCCAATCCGGCAATTTATTGTCGTACATCTTTTTGGACTGCACCACATAACCATGCGTATTAAATGCCTTCACGAAAGTTTTACGCTCATCCGCATTGGCATGAAAACATAAAACCAACACGGTACTATGGAGCGGGTTTAAAGCATAATCTTCTAGTCTCGCCTGGTAATCTTTCTGCTCAATTCCGCCAAGTTTATTCGCATCTTTTACAATAATCAGCTGACGTTCAGACATAAAAGGATATCGACGGGCATAACCAATCACCCCGGCCACGTCCGTGTCCTTTCCATACAAAACGAATTGATTAAAGCCTTTTTCTGACTCAGATACCACACGCGCTTCAAGCGCATCTGAAATGGCATCAATATAAAAAGGTTCGTCTCCGTAAAGAAAGTATACAGGTTTGAACTTCTTGGCTTTAATTTCTTTAAGAACAATATCAGGCGTTTGAGCCATTTTTTTAATCTAAAATTTGAAAATAGTATAATTTAAACGCGGTACTCTACGCTTGGTTTTCTTGAATAAATCTCGCCGCCTCTGCCTGCAACTGAGGGAAAAAGATATTGAATTTGTCATGATAAAATGCTTCGTTTTCAGCCAGATCGCCTTCAGCCAATACCAATACATCCAGAAAATCGGCGCGTCCGGACAAACGGCTAAATGTGATTCTTATCCCTTCCAGCGTTTCGTAAGTATTAAGCCAGTCCTGACGAATCATAGTTCTTACCATAGATTTCATATGTTCAGGAATTAATCTGTCATTATTTTCAATGATCCGATACATACGATCGCTGTATGATTTCAACGACTCGTCGCAAAATTGGTAAAAATATTTGGCTAAAAAATAATCGAAATAAATATCCGTTGCTATTCCGGCCGTTTTCCCCAAAACTTTTGCAGCCATTCTTTTCGCTTCCCGAACGGTAGGGTGCTCATCGGTGTACATGTCAATATGGCGATGTAATTTTAAACCAAGCAGATAATCAGCACTCCAACCCGTAATTTTTTCCCCGGACAATCTGCCTTTTATAAAATCCCCGACATAATTACCTGTTATAACCTCCTCATTCTCCCCGGAAAGCAATAAATGCGCTAAAAAATTCATAAAAAAAGACATTTTGGCAAAATTCCCGTACGTTTGTTTTTCCTATTTCAACATGGAACAATTATTTTACAACAACCAATATTTTAACCAAACAAGCAAATGAAAGTCGAAAAGAATAATGTTGTAGCACTCATATATAGCCTTAGAATTCCTGACAACGACGGCGAAATGGATATCGTAGAAGTAGTAACGGAAGAAGATCCGATGTATTTCATCCAGGGCATCAGCGGGCTTCCGGAAGGCTTTGAAGGCAAAATTGAAGGACTTGCTGTTGGCGATACCTTCGACTTCACAGTGGCTCCGGAAGAAGGTTACGGCGAATTTGATCCGGAAGCAATCGTTGAATTACCAAAGGCTGTTTTCCAGTCGGATGATATCGATCAGGATGAACTTCTGGAAATCGGAAATATCGTTCCTATGACCAATGAAGACGGCGAACGGATGCACGGACAAGTTGTTGAAGTGAAAGATGATGTTGTTGTGATGAATTTCAACCATCCGTTGGCTGGAAAAGAAATGCACTTTGCAGGTTCAATTCTTTCAATCCGTCCTGCTACTAATGAAGAAATTAGCCACGGACACGTTCACGGCGAAGGCGGACATCACCACTGATAATGGTTAATGATTAATTATTAATGGTTAGTGTTAGTGTTAGTGGCTCATTAACAATTAATCATTAATAATTGATCATTACTTGAAGTATTGTTCGACTTCCACGCCAAAAGTTCTTAAAAACTCAACACCTTCTTCTTTTCCAATACCCTTGTACGCTGCGTACGAGTGCAGAAAGATTACCTTACTTATTTTCATTGTATAAATTACCCTGGCGCATGCGATACACGGTGCCAAGGTGACAAAAAGTGTTGCACCTTCGATGTTTGAGCCATTTTTCACGGCGAAAAGAATTGCATTTTGTTCTGCGTGAAGTGCCAGCGAACAACTTCCTTTTGCATCACGGGGACAACCTGCTTCCGGGAATTCTTCGTCACAATTGTGGGTTCCGGCCGGTGGTCCGTTGTAACCAATTGAAATAATCCGCGTATCTTTTGTCAGTACCGCGCCAACCTGAGCTTTTATACAATGAGAGCGTTGTGCTAAATTTTTAGCCAGCTCCATAAATATATCATCAAATTCCGGCCTGATTTTCGTTATGTCTAAACTCATTCGATTTTTAAACTTAAAATTACCTGCAAACTTAAATAAAGCATGAATTGGATTCAATATAGATTGGCAAATATGCTTAAAAGTATCCTGCCGATGATCCTTTTTATTTCATCATCATTACTGTCATTTGCCCAAAATGACCCTGAAATTATTGCACTCCCAAAAGATGCATCGTCCGTTATCAGAACGAACAAATTTTTTGTTCAAAATGTCGAAGATAAGAGAAAAATAAAAGGAGCAGGTATTGGAAAATTGATTGTTTTTGGAAAAGAAAAGCCTGTTTCTTTGGGCAATACCGTTGAAAAAGAACTTTTGTCTTATTGGTCCTATTCGGCTCCAAAAAGAAATGATGATTTTTTACCGCTCTATATTTCTGTAAAAGATTTTCAGATCAGTGAGAAACGTACCGGCCCCAACAAAGTGACAGGTGATATAAAACTGGAAGTGACTTTCAGATATTACCGAAATACGGTTCCTGTTGAATTAACCAATTACCAGACTTCCGCTGTCTATACCCGCCCGGAAAAGGATTTTGATTACCCCAAACTGATAAAACAATTACTGGATCCGGCTTTAATACATTTTCAGAAATGGATGGTTACCAATACCGGAAAAAATCCTGTTCTTGCGAAAAATCTGAAACTGGTTTTTAATGAAATAACATCCACTGACAAATCAGATACGGTTTTTTACAGTATACGCCGACCACTGGTTTGGAGCGATTTCCAGGGACAGAAAAACAGGCCCGGAAGCCGCTATGCTGCTGCTGTTTTTACCAGTTTTGCGTATGAAGGGCACTCCTATCCAAAAGATAATGATATCGTTTTACAGCTTGATTTAAAAACTTTTATGGTTAAAAGTATGTCCTGGGGGCTGGCAGAAGCTAAAAACGCAGGAACTTTACGTCATGAGCAGCTGCATTTTGACATTACCAGAATTGTTGTTGAACGTTTTAAAAAACGGCTTGAAGCTGCGGAGCTTACCATAGAAGATTACGACAGCGAAATTCAGTATCAGTTTCTGGAAGCTTTCCGTGAAATGAATACCGAACAGGAAGCGTATGATAATGCCACAGGTCATGGATTAAATGCCGGTGAACAGGCGGCCTGGGATAGAAAAATTTCGAAAGAAATTCTGGATATTTATTCAAGGCAATAAGATTGAGCCCTCAGAAAGAAGATTATGAGCGTGGTGATTTCCTTTTGAAATTAGATCCGTCCACCGTTCTTGTGTCTTCTTTTTTATTTCTCCGCTTAGTAGAAAAATGGTGTTCAGATGTGCCTGAACTATTTTTATTTTTGGATAACGCGGTGAAATAATAAACTCATAATCAATGGCTGAATTCGTTGGAATATAATTTCCCTTATAAATTATTTTTCCACGCCATGAAAATAAATCACCAGAATCAAGATGTCGTATTGATAGATTTTCAGTCCGACTGATTATACCATTTTTCAGGAAAATAATATCTTTAACTCCCTCACTTACAGCATAATTTTTAATATAAAACTTGTACGCATTTGTATCTGTTTCAAATGCTTTATCCGAAGCAATATACATTTTATTTCTTTCTCTAAAACTCATCACGGCATGTTTTGGAACTGCGTGTATCATTCCTTTTGGGCTGACGTAAGTCTGAATGCTTATGGAAGAGGAATAAACTATGAATATTAAAATAAGTAAAACACCGTATTTCAGCCTTTCGAATTCCCGTGAGTTATAAGCAAACCAGAACATAAATAATGCCGCGTAGAGGATCAAAACCTCAGCTTTGTCCAGATATAAATTCTCTATCAGATAACCCGGTAATGCTTTCGGGACAGCAACAGAAAAATTGGTCAGGTAAGATAGAAAATCTACGATATAGCCAACCATCAAGTGTAGAGCGGTTAACGGCACCAGGCATGTTAAAAGCAATAAAAGCGCGGCAGGTAAAAGTCCATTGGTAAACGTTATAACAAAAGGATTTACCAGCCAGAAGTAAAATGGAAACTGGTGAAAATAATATAAACTCAGAGGAAATGTCGCCAGCTGAGCCGCAAAAGAAAGTGCAGTAATTTGCCATAAATATCTCAGCAGCCTACCAGATGGTGACCAAATTGAATATATTGGCTTATACAGCAGAAATATTCCTATCATAGCCAAATACGAAAGTTGAAAACCAACATCAAATAATGCCTGCGGATCAATCAAAAGAATAATAAAAGCAGATAGTGCAAGTGTATTAATGCCATTGTTCTTTTTGCTAAAAACTTCTGCCAGCACAAAAACAATACACATAAGCGTCGCCCGCTGAACAGAAGGTGGAAGGCCTGTAACCAAAGCGTAAAAACATAGCAGTGAAATCACCACTGACAGATAGAGATATTTCCCACCTTTTAACTTTTTGAGCCAGCCCAGCAAAAAGGTTAGGACAATAAAAATAATTGCAACATGCATACCGGAAACGGATAAAATATGAACTGTTCCGGAAGCTGTATAATCGTCAATTTGATCAGAGAGGAGATCGTCGCGGCGGCCGAGAAGCATTGCTTTTACTAATCCGTAAGACTTCTCATCTTTGAGATTTGTCCGGAATTGTTGGTCCGCCCATTCTGAAATCTGTATACTCCAAAGTTTTATGTTTCCGGAAATATTTTGGTTTTTAACAACCTGATAAGACCCTTCGGGAAGATAGTCAGTCCAGACAATTCCTTTGTTCCACAAATATATTTTGTAATCAAATTCTTCCGGATTCATTGGTGGTTTTGTTTGCTCTGCATTTCCTTTCACAATCAAAATATCATTAGCAGAAGGCACCAGGGAAGCAGCAAGTGGAATACTCAAAAGTGCTTTAACATCAACTCTAACCCATTTTTTATTGGTATAAATCCGCTGAATCAACACTTCAATCCGTAAAGATTTCAGCCGTTTTTCGGGTAAAGATCTTACGACGGCTTCGTAAAAATCATATTTATTTACAGTCAGTTTTTCAATGTCTTTATTCAGATCACTATTGCGTAAGCCTATGCATAACATGCCGGAAACACATAGAAAAAACAGACAACATTTTCCATAACCTGAATAATTTCTCTTTTGATAAAACAAAAAAGAAACGGCTGCAATCGCCAGGATCACAACCGTTTCCACATAGGAAATTGAAAAAGTATCAAATAAATTCCGGGAGATCAAGAAATCTCCTGCTATAATACCAAGGACGAAAACCAGTACAAAACTTACAAAGGGAACACGTGGCAGCATACTGCACTGTCATTTAATTACGATCCTCTTTGTGACGGTTTCTTTGTTGGTGGTCACTTTTAAATAATACAATCCGGTTTTAAATTTATTAATGTCGACTGAAATTTTCCGGCTCCAAACGTCTGTAAAATTCTGGTATTGAAGCGCATTTCCCAACTGATCATAAAGTGTAACAGAAAAATTCTGAAAGTCAGAAAAACGAATATTGGCATTAACTTCTGCAATGGCCGGATTTGGAAAAACATCAACAAGTAAATTATCAGAAGGATCCAGCCTGCCAATTTTGGCTGACTCAACCAATTTAATCCTTCGTGGGCTGAGAGCCAAAACTGCTTTCATCCTGGCCAACTGGTCCGCAGTAAAAATATTCATACACGAATCAGGAGAGTAATCCATATAATTCTCAATCATATTCCGTGTTCTAAAACCAGAACAATTGGAATATTTATCGGTGCAGACGGTAGTCTGGTTCGATCCCTCAGCGGGTGGTGTATCAGTACAAAAATCATCCCCGCAAAATGCATCTCCCCAGGTATGAATTAAACCAAGCCAGTGGCCGATTTCATGTGTGGTGGTTCTTCCGAGATTGTAAATCTTGCTTGTATTTGCGGGTCCATTTCGCCCAAAATAGCGGAAATCAATAATGACTCCGTCTGTTTTTTCATAGATTTCATTTTTGGTAGACAATCCGTCAACACCTACTACGGACGGGAATTGAGAAATACCCAAATAGCTGTCTATGAACCTGCAAATCCAGATATTCAGGTATTTGTCAGAAGGCCAATAAACAATACTGGCAAGCAAATCGTCGTCCGTTATTGGATTAAAAAGACTTCTTTCGGTGTATTGAGTTCTTGTAATTCCGGTTGTACTTTTCCCATTGTCATCGTATTCTGCCAGATAAAATTCAATACCGGCATCCACGCCAACAGGATCAGTATTGAAGCCGTTCGTTCCTGACTTACGACGATAATCCTCATTAAGCACGGCAATCTGGCTACGGATTTGCTCGTCGGATATATTCGGATTGTTTTCACCACCGATTTTACCAACTGCACCATCATAAACAACATGTACCACGATTGGAATTCTTATAATTTCATCGGTCGCAGACTTACGAAGCTGCGACCGGTTATTTTTCAAGTATTCCTGTATTGCTTCTTCTGTCTTAATTTTAGATTGCTGATAATCAGGATTTTTCCTTTCTCTGATAATATCCCGCTCATGCGTTACACAGCGGATCAATAATGAATCGGCCACTTGCGCATCAACATGTACAGGATTAAAAAATCCTATTATTCCAAAACCAATAAAAAGTTTTAATTTAGCTCTCAGATTTTTCATATGCAGCCAGAATGTCCTTAACCAAACGGTGGCGTACAACGTCAGATCCGTCAAGTTCAACGAAACTGATTCCTTTAATACCTTTCAAAATAGTCAGAGAATCAATCAAACCGGATTTCAGGTTTTTGGGAAGGTCAATCTGTGATTTATCGCCAGTAATGATCGCCTTGGAACTTGGCCCCATACGTGTCAAAAACATTTTCATTTGCATTGGTGTGGTATTTTGGGCCTCATCAAGCAAAATAAATGCATTGTTCAGTGTCCGGCCTCTCATGTAAGCGAGCGGTGCAATTTCTATCGTCCGGTTTTCCAGATACAATTTCAGCTTTTCCGGAGCGATCATATCGTCCAGCGCATCATAAATCGGCCGTAAATAAGGATCTATTTTTTCTTTTAAATCACCAGGCAAAAAACCCAGATTTTCCCCTGCTTCAACGGCCGGACGTGTTATTATAATTTTCTTAACCTCTTTATTTTTCAGTGCACGCACTGCGATAGCCACAGCCGTATAGGTCTTTCCCGTTCCTGCCGGCCCCACTGCATAGACCAGATCAAACTTTGCAGCAGCCTCAACCAGCAATTTCTGATTAGCCGTTTTCGCCTTGACTACCAGACCTTTATTACCATAAATGATAACATCCGCATCATCTTCTGCATTCTGAACGGCTGGTCTTGAAATGCCGTTTAAATAAACTTTAACATTTTCATTGGTAACTTTTCCGTATTTCTGGTAGTGAGCAACCAGCGATTCCAGTATATCCGTAATGCGCATAATTTCTGGCGCAGTACCCTGAATACGGATTTCATTTCCGCGGGAAATAATTTTGCTTTTTGGAAAAGCAGCGGACACTTCTTTAATATTCGAATTGTGAATGCCCAAAAAATCGACCATAGAGACGTCTTCGAGCGTGATGATTTTTTCTAGCAAATGAATGATCGTTTTAGCGTGAATTAAATTCTCATAAAATTTAGTAATAATAACCAACAAATTTTCGATTATGATGCATAATTAAAAATTTCGGACTTCATTTTAACGTCGTTAAATAAATATATCCTGATCAACTATTTCAGTATCAGTCATACAGGTCTATTTTAGAATTAATAAAAAAATAGTTGTTGCAAGTTCCTTTTCTCACAGCTGCCTAATGATTAATTTTGTCTTACATGGAAAATGACAAGGCACCAAATCAATACAGCAAGACAGGTAGTAAAACAGGTTCTTCCAATGGAAGATCTTCAAACACGCGCACCCAAAGTTTTGACCAAAATTATGGCAAACTACCACCCCAGGCAACCGATCTTGAAGAAGCGGTTCTTGGCGCTTTAATGATCGAAAAGGATGCATTAACTGCGGTTGTAGATATTTTGCGACCTGAAAGTTTTTACAAAGATTCTCATCAGCGGATATACAAAGCGATACTAACCTTATTTGCTGATTCTGAGCCAATTGATATGCTTACCGTGATTTCCAAGTTACGGAGCACCGGCGAAGTTGAAATCATAGGCGGGGCGTCGTACATTATCGGCCTTACCTCAAAGGTAAATTCGGCGGCCAATATTGAATACCACGCCCGGATCATCACGCAGGCCTCCATCAGGCGGGAATTAATTACGATTTCTTCCGAGATTCAAAAAGAAGCTTTTGAGGATACTACGGACGTTTTCAAACTGCTTGATAAAACGGAACAGGCACTGTTCCAGATTTCGGAATCCAATATCAAGAAAAACTATTCTGACATGGGAACGCTGATGCGCCAAGCCCTGGATGAACTTGATAAAAAGAAAAATAATAAAGACGGATTAACCGGCGTTCCGTCAGGTTTCAGCGCGCTGGATAGAATTACTTCTGGCTGGCAAAAGACGGAACTCGTTATTCTTGCAGCGCGTCCCGGTATGGGAAAAACTGCGTTTGTGGTTTCCTCACTGCGAAATGCTGCGGTTGATTTTAACATGGCAGTAGCCATTTTCTCCCTTGAAATGTCCTCGGTTCAGTTAGTGAATCGTCTAATATCGGCAGAAGCTGAAATTGATAGTGAGAAAATAAGAAAAGGAAGTCTTGCGCCGCATGAATGGGAACAATTGCACCACCGTATTCACAGACTTACCAATGCCCCGATTTATATCGATGACACGCCTGCCCTATCGATTCTTGAACTTCGTGCAAAATGCCGCCGGTTAAAGGCACAGCACGATATTCAAATGATTGTAATTGACTACTTGCAGCTAATGACAGGCGATACGGGTGGAAAAGGCGCTGGTAACCGGGAACAGGAAATTGCCATGATTTCGCGTTCATTGAAAAACCTCGCAAAAGAACTTGATGTACCGGTGATAGCGCTGTCACAGCTAAGCCGGGCCGTTGAAACACGCGGTGGAGAAAAAAGACCACAACTTTCAGATTTAAGGGAATCCGGATCTATCGAGCAGGATGCCGATATGGTTATTTTCCTTTATCGTCCTGAATATTATGGTATTACAGAAGATGAAACCGGAAATTCAGTAGCCGGTGTCGGTGAGGTGATTATTGCAAAAAACAGAGCAGGATCTCTGGAAACTGTTCAGCTTCGATTCATAGGTAAATACACCAAATTTGCCGATCTCGATGCCCAGTTTGCACCTGCACCTTTTTCTGTTGACCGTCCGATAACAAATGCTAACCCGATTTCTTCTTTTGAAAGCCAGGGCAGAAATAATCCGGCACCAAGTAATCCGGCTACGGGCGGAACGCTTAGAAGCCGTGCCAATGATTTAAACAATTTTGATTACAAAGGCCCCGACAGCGAACCTCCGTTTTGATATAAAACATCAAAAACTCATACAAATATTCAAAAAGAAAGTCGCCGGAGAAATTTCTCCGGCGACTTTCTTTTTATTAAAATAATACAATATTTTTAAGTATTAATGGCAAATAATTTCAGCATTTATATAGAAATAATTCTATTCAGTACTTTTCGAATTATCTGTCTTTTCTAACCAAAAGCGCTACATTCTCTACATGATGTGTATTAGGGAACATGTCCACAGGCTGCACTTTTGTTACTTCATAATCTTCCGACATCAGCGCCAGATCTCTTGCCTGTGTAGCCGTGTTACAGCTTACATAAACCACTTTATCCGGCGCAGCTTTCAAAATAGTTTCTATTACCGGCACATCCATTCCTGCCCGCGGAGGATCGGTGATGATCACATCAGGTCTTCCATGTTTTGCTAAAAACGATTCGTTCATGATCCAGCGCATGTCTCCGGCGAAGAATTCGGTATTCGTAATGCCATTTAGAGCAGAATTAATTCTGGCATCCTTAACCGCCGCCTCAACGTATTCCACACCTACTACTTTTTTGGCTTGCCTGGCAACAAAATTTGCTATCGTTCCCGTGCCCGTATACAAATCATAAACGGATTCATTTCCCGTCAGCCCTGCATATTCTCTTGTTACTTTAAAAAGATTATAAGCCTGCTCAGAATTGGTTTGATAAAATGATTTCGGGCCAACCAAGAAGGTCAGATCTTCCATCGTTTCACGAATCGTTCTTTCTCCGGAAAAGTTAACCACCTCCTGATCCTGATACGAATCATTTCCTTTCAGGTTGACGATATAATTCAGTGAGGTAATTTCAGGATGCGTATCCCTCATATAGTTCATCACCTTGTCAATCGCTTCATCATTTTTTTCACCAAACTGAACGATAACCATGACGTCGCCCGAATTTGCCGTCCTTACAACCAGATTTCGAAGTATTCCGACATTGTACTTCACATCGTAATATGGAATACCCTGCGCTTCCCCAAACGCATGAAGAGAGTTTCTTAATGCATTGGAAGGGTCTGGCTGCAAATGGCATTTTTCAACGGTAAAAATTTTATCAAAGCGTTTTGGTACATGAAAACCCAAAGCGTTTTTCGAAAACTTTTCACCCGAATCAAGCTGCTCTTTCGTTACCCAGCGATAATTTGAAAAAGTAAATTCCAGTTTATTGCGGTAAAAAGTAGTTTCCGGTCCTGCCAGGATTGGATTAATCTCAACATTTTTAATTTTACCGATTCTTTGAAAATGATCAATAACCTGTTGTCTTTTAAAACCAAGCTGATGCTCATAGCCAATATGCTGCCATTTACAGCCACCGCAAACATTGAAATGCTGGCAGTAAGGCTCAGTCCTCAATGAAGAATATGCGTGTACTTTTGTTACAATAGCTTCCTTTAATTTCTTTTTGGTCCGCACCACTTCCAGGTCAACAATATCACCCGGCGCCACGTCACCCTCAATAAAAATCACCCCGTCTTCCGATTTAAATATACACTTGCCTTCTGCCGCGAAATCAGTAATTTCAACGTATTCATACCTGGTACCCTTTGACATTTTTTCCCTTTTTATTTCTAAACTTTAATACTATCGCCTAATTTTTACTGAAGCGTCCGTTATGAAAAACCGATTGATTTTATCCTTCGTACTTCTATTATGCATTCTTGAAGCCAAAGCCACGCACATTGTTGGCGGGCAACTTTTCATCACAGAAAACAAAAACAGTTCCTATAATTACAAGATCGGGCTTACCATGTACTTCGATGCACTCAACGGAAATCCCGGTGCCGAAGACGATGTTGCCTACATTTACGTGTTCCGAAAAAGAGATAATGCATCCGTAGGTTACGTTTCAGCCCCAAAAATAGAACGAAAAAACGTCACCTACGCAAATCCCCTATGCGGAATATCTTCGACCGAGACAATTATGATCTCTTATGCCAGTGATGTCCTGCTTGAATCTACCGTTTTTAACGATCCTGGCGGCTATTATATGGTCTGGGACAGATGCTGCAGAAATGCTGCAATCACCAATATAAAATCACCCGGATCGGCCGGTAGTTTGTTTTATCTGGAATTTCCGCCGATCGTAAAAAACAATAAAGTTTTTTCAAATTCCTCGCCGGTTTTCCCCGCCATCCAGGGAGATTATGCCTGCGTAAACTCTCCCTTCTATTTCAATTTTGGCGGAACGGATGCTGACGGAGACAGCCTGACATACCGGCTTATTACGCCTTTGCAGGGATATTCCACCAAAGACAGGCCGGGTATTCAGGCAATAGGCTCTTCCAGTTATCCCACTTTAACCTGGATCGATGGTATCACCAATGCCAACATTATTCCCGGAAGCAAGCCCTTAACCGTGGATCCAAAAACCGGTATGCTCTCTGTAACACCAGGAAATTTAGGTCTCTACGTTTTTGCAGTTCAGATTGACGAATTCAGGAATGGTGTTAAAATTGGAACATTAACCAGAGACTTCCAGCTGAAAGTTGTTGACTGCCCGAAAATGAGTGCACCCAAAATACTTTTCAAACAAAAAGGTAGCAGCTCATTTTATAACAGCAACCAGATCGTCACCATAAAAGATGGCGACCCGAATTGCTTTGAAGTCATGGTAACCGATCCGACGATCAATGACCTGATCAAAGTTCAGGGTCATGCAATTAACCAAACCAATGATTACTTCTCACTTTTTCCGCTCGAATACAAAACCACAGTTGCCAATGACACCATGCGTTTTCAGGTTTGTCTGGATGAATGTTTCATTACTTACGACAACCGTCCTATTCGAATCGAATTAATTGCACAGGATCAAAGCTGCCCGATTCCATTGATGGATACGCTGGTTATTTACATCCGGCGTGAAAGCAGCGGCAACAACCCTCCTGTTGTAACAACATCACTACAAACCGATTATGTACATGTTGTTGCCGGAACAGCAGTAAGTTTTACAGTTTTCGGAAAAGATTCAGACTCAGACACACTGAGTTTATCAGGAGCGGGGGAAAATTTCACACTGTCTTCAAAATCGATGATTTTCAAAACTGCGGGCGGAAAAGCATCAGTTCAATCTGATTTCAACTGGGTGCCGCCGTGTAATGCCCTTGAAGGAGATACTTTAAAAGTCGATTTTATTGCCGAAGATCTGAGATGTGCCGGAAGTGGCCTGAAAGCCTCTAAAACCATATATTTCATCGTTGACCAATCTCCAAACCATTCGCCGGCAATTACAACCTCTCTTGTAACTTCGGATGTCAGCTATATGTTGGGATCACATGGAGGCATTACTTTTCAAGTCAAAGCCATAGATCCGGACACCAATACAATCTCGCTCAGTGCATCGGGAAGAGGTTTTGAGCTGAAATCTGTTGGCATTTCGTTCGAAAACAAGACCGGGATCAAGCAGTTAATTTCAGATTTTTCATGGTATCCCGACTGTTCCCTCATGAATGGCGACAGCAGCCAGTTATTTACCATCGATTTTACCGCCAGGGACAAGAGTTGCACTGCTTCCCTTGATACAATCTCTGTTACCATATCTTTGCGTGATTTAGAGACAGAATCTGAAATTGATTTACCCAATGTAATTACACCAAACGGCGACGGGAAAAATGACTGTCTCGTTTTTCAGGAACTTCCTGCGGGCACGTGTAATGATCAGTTTAAAGATGTGACGATATTTAACCGCTGGGGCAAACAGATTTATTTTTCAAAAGATAAAACCAAAGATTGGTGCCCGAATGACATTTCGGGAGGATACTACTATTATGTCATAAAATATACTAAAAGGACATATAAAGGTGGATTGACCGTTTTGAAATAATTGTTTTCCAAAATGATTTTTGCTCTAAGCATGATATTTTTCGTAAAATCATGAAAGGGCAAATTATAAAACAATCGCTCAAAAACGGATTTTTAAAAATTCGATTTGTTCAAACAACACATTCAAATTCTTTATTCTCTATACTAAACTCTACATGATGACTTCACCACAACAATTATCTTTTCTTCTGGCCCGACTTTCCGTTGGTATGAGCATGTTTGGCCATGGACTGGTCAGACTTCCCAAACTTCATGGTTTCAGTAACTGGATGGTTGGGCAATTCGAAAAGTCCATGTTACCAGAAATCGTCGTTACTCCGTTCAGCTATATCCTTCCTGTTGCCGAATTACTGGTAGGTATATTTCTATTGATTGGCCTCTTTACCAAACAGACGCTAATAGCAGGTTCACTTGTAATGATCGCCCTCATTTTTGGTAGTTCCATGATTGAAGAATGGGGAGCTATTCCTTCACAATTAATTCATGCTGCCTTTTTCTCAGTTTTACTAACCTTTGAAAAGTCCTATAACTGTTTTGCTGTCGACGCTGTACTGGAACGCAACAGACAGGGAAACATTTAATGGTTAATATTAATAACACTTATAGAAAGCTATCAAATTATTTAACTTTAAATATTATTTATTTATACTAAAAGTATTATTCATTAAATACTTTTAATGAATTTAAAAAGTATAAAATAATATTCGAAATTGATTCTTATAAAATATATTGATAATACTAAAAATACAGTAATATTAATACTAATAATATGGTTTATAAATACTAAAAGTAATAATATATTTAACTATAACACTCATATTACTAATATTTTATAAAAAAATTAAATTTTTAATTTAGATAAATATATCAATCAAAATTGCACACCAATTCTATTCCTGTTCAAACCAATTATTTTTCTTCGATAAGTTTTATTTTCAAATAACTTAATATAACTTTGTACTGTAATAATAAAAATTACAGTATGAGTAACGGAAGATTTGCGATATCAGTACATATTCTAACATTGCTTGCAAGCGAACCAGAACAATATTGTTCATCAGAATATCTTTCTGGCAGTATCAATATTAATCCTGTGTTAGTTCGCAAGGAACTGGTCAATTTACGAAATCATGGATTAGTTATAAGTAAAGAAGGAAAAACCGGCGGTAGTACGCTGGCAAAATCAGCAGGACTAATTGCCATGTCCGACATTTATGATGCCGTTCGCGAAAAACAATTCCTCGGCAAAAGTATTAATGAACCCAACCCTGCCTGTACAATTGGAAGGCAAATCAATCAGCATTTGGATGATCTGTACCGGGAATCAGAGCGGGCTCTAATGCAAAGTCTGGATAAAATGACACTGGCAGAATTTCTTCAAAAATTCAGTTAATTTATTTAAACTAAACTGTAACAATTTTCATTTCAGTAATACCTGTTTTAACTTTAAAATCAATCAAAATGAAAGTAGCATTAATCGGAGCAACTGGATTTGTTGGCTCACATTTGGTAACAGAATTGACAAACCGCGGGCATGAAGTTACTGCCATTGTTCGCAGCCCTGAGAAAGTAACAGCACAAAGTCCGTTGCTTAAAGTGGTAGAGGGAGATGTTTTTAATGAAGACAAACTTGCCGGTTTACTGACGGGAAATGACGTAGTACTTAGTGCCTACAACCCTGGCTGGACAAATCCCGATATTTATGCTGAATTTCTTAAAGGATCAGCAGCAATTCAATCTGCAACAAAGAAATCCGGAGTAAAAAGATATTTTGCCGTAGGTGGCGCAGGTAGCCTTGAAGTTGCTCCTGGCGTGCAACTTATCGACACCCCGGGCTTCCCGGAAGAAATCAAACCCGGCGCAAATGCTGCCCGTGAATATTATGATATTTTAAAGAATGAAACTGAACTTGACTGGACGGTTATCAGTCCTGCTATTGAAATGCATCAGGGAACTGCCGGCATTCGTAAAGGTGTTTACAGAATCGGCGAGAACAGTCCGGTTTTTGATGAAAATGGCCGTAGCGTAATCTCAGTTGAGGATATGTGTATGGCAATTGTTGATGAATTGGAGCAACCAAAGTTCATCAAAAAGCGTTTCACTACTGCGTACTGATCATTCGAATTAATCATGTTTTCAAAAACAAAAGGATGATAGTTTTGAACATTTTCAAGTCCTTTTGTTTTTGATCTACAAATAATGCTGATGGATAGAGCGCATTTTATCAAAGCAATTTCGCTTTTACCGCTTACGCTAAATACAATGAAATTAAACGATCTGAAAAACATAACAGACGATTTTAAAAGCAGCGATCTTATGCCAGTTCTCTTTACCGGACACGGGTCGCCCATGAACGGCATTGAAGACAATGAATTTACCGAATATTGGAAAAAACTTGGAAACGAAATTGCAAAACCAACCGCAGTTTTATGTATTTCCGCCCACTGGCTAACAAAAGGAACGAAGATAACAGCCATGACGGCGCCGAAAACGATCCATGATTTTGGGGGATTTCCCCAAGCATTATTTGATGTACAATACCCGGCCCCTGGAGATCCCACACTTGCTCAGGAAACTGCTTCACTAATAAAAAGCACACATGTAGGGCTTGATCATGAATGGGGTTTGGATCATGGAACCTGGTCGGTGGTTCGTCAGATGTATCCGGAAGCTAATATTCCTGTTTTACAGTTAAGTATTGATTATGGAAAACCCGCAGCTTATCATTATGCACTCGCGAAAGAACTGGCTGGTTTAAGAAAAAAAGGTGTCTTGATTATTGGCAGTGGAAATATGATCCACAATTTACGGATGATCGCATGGGATAAAGCGCAGCTACCTGAATATGGTTTTGATTGGGCGATTGAATTAAATGCTAAATTTAAAGAACTGATTCTAAACGGAAATCATGAGCCAATCATCAATTATCAGCATTTTGGCATTGCGGGACAATATGCAATACCGACTCCCGATCATTATTATCCTTTACTTTATTCTCTTGGGTTACAAAATAGTAAGGAACAGGCTGCCATTTTCAATGACAAAGCCGTAATGGGCTCTTTAACAATGACTTCTGTACGAATTGGTTAATACCAGGTTGAAAATATATAACAAATGCCCGATCAGGTCTATGGAAATTTCCATAGACCTCTTTTTTCTTTGCTGAACACGATTTAATAACTTGAAACCTGAATCAAATGGCATGATTTTTCTTTGTATTTTGTAAGAAATATTTAACCAAAATCAGGAAAACATGAACCGAGAACTCATAGCCACCACGTCCATTTCAATATTTTCAAGCCCTCTTGAAGTGTGGAAAGCACTGATTGATCCCGATATAATCAAGGAATATATGCACGGAACGGAAACCCAGGCAACCTGGGAACTTCACACGCCGATTACTTTCAGAGGCGAATGGGAAGGTGTTCCATACATCGACAAAGGTGAAATTGTCGAAATAATTCCGGAAAGAGTTTTGAGTTATACCTATTGGAGCCCTTTGTCAGGAACAGAAGATTTTGAAGATAACTATGCAGTCATCACTTATCATATTTCCCCTTATGATGACGAAACAACGCTGACCGTAACACAGGATAATATTGAAGACGATGACAAAGTAATTGCAGCAGAAGAGAACTGGATGAAAACTTTAACTCATTTGAAAAAGATCCTTGAATTAAAAACGCACTAAAAAAATCTGACCGGTACCATTGCCATTTTCGGTTTTTGGTACCGGTTTTTACTCTTTTAATTTAGAAAATTATTCTCAAAAGTCACCTCAGAATAGGGTACAAAATTCAATGTAAACTCAATTAAATTCTACTCTCACAATACAAATCCTTATGTAATCAGTCAGGTTTAATTTTAAATAAAAGGAGTCTTATATTACCAAGACCTTACTTTCCTTAACGAACACAGCTGGACAAAAAATACAATTTCCAATGTAGCTGACAACCAATTTTATTTAACATTGGCTTAACATTGAAGTCTTAATTATTGATGTACCTTGCACGTTTAATCTGACACCATTCATCATAAATACATTTCTTATGTTACATTCATATTTTACTTATAGTAAGTACTATACTTCTGATACTAAAAATACTTATAATATTGCACAATAAGTATTATCAAAAAATATACTTCTAAAAAGTATATAAACACAAAATGCTTATATACAACCAATTGAGATAATTTTCAATTATCTGCTGACACCATAAAAAAGAAAAATTTTGCAATTCACAAAAAAATGGATCTTAGGGTTCGTATTTCTTCTTGTATTTTTAAAGCCCAACATCACTTTTGCCCAGCGTTTTTTAATGGATCTTGTGGATACTACAAACACCATGGGAAAAGGAATGTTATCAATTTATGAACGTTATAACCGCGTTCGGATCAGTGGCTATATTCAACCACAGTTTCAGTTTACAAATTCCAAAGGTGCAGAAAGTTTCGCAGGCGGAAATTTTTCGGAAATTTCTAGCAATCGTTTTATGCTCAGACGTGGCAGACTTCGTGTAGATTATGCACATTTAAATGAAAAGGGAGAACCTACTTCTTACTTCGTTTTTCAGTTTGACGGGACAGAAAGAGGCGTTGCAATCCGTGATTTCTGGGGAAGATTTTATGAAAATAAATTTAAACTGTTTGCGCTCACAACTGGTATGTTCGCGCGGCCTTTTGGCTATGAAGTTAACCTTTCTTCGGCAAATCGTGAATCTCCTGAAAGGGGCAGAATGTCACAAACATTGATGAAAACAGAGCGTGATATTGGTATGATGCTGACAGTAAATAAAAGAAATAAAAATGGGCGTGCTTCGGATTTCAAACTGGATATTGGGGTATTTAACGGTCAGGGAATGTCGGGGCCAACAGATTACGACAGCCATAAAGATGTTATAGCAAGGGTTAGTATGAAGCCGAAGAAAATCAATCCGGCGTCACGCGTATTAATTTCAGCGGCAGTTTCCGGATATGCCGGAGGGATAACCAGTCAGTCAAATGTGTTGTATAAGGTTCAGAAAAAAAGTGACCGTTATGAGATGGTGCGCGACAGCTCCAAAAGTAATTTTGGAAAAGCTGCACCCAGAAATTATGCCGGTGCTGACATCCAGTTTGTAATCCCTAACAAGCGCGGACAAACTGAATTTCGGGCAGAATACATAAAAGGAGAACAAACTGCAACGGCTCTCAGCAGCGAAACTCCGGGAACTTATCCCGCTACCAATGGTTTGAAAGATCCATTATATACAAGAAGTTTTGACGGAGCCTACTTTTATTTCCTTCAAAATCTCAATAGTCTGGACCACCAATTTGTTCTCAAATATGACTGGTATGATCCCAATAAAAAGATTTCCGGAAAAGAGGTGGCCACTGTAAACGGTTTTAGCAAAGCCGATCTACGGTATAATACACTTGGCGTTGGCTATGTTTACCGCGCCAACGAATCCTTGAAATTTATGTTTTATTATGACTTTGTCAAAAATGAAAAGTCAGGTTTGACAGGTTTTACCGAAGATGTAAAAGACAATGTTTTTACGGGCAGGGTTCAATATAATTTTTAATGCGCTGGCTTAAAAAACCGGGCTTGGAATTAATCTCCAAGCCCGGTTTTTTATAAAATATCAATTCGCTGATTTTTCAGGAGCCGAATCGCTCAGTCAATATTTTCTTTCTATAACTAAAAATACCTTTTACTTCATTATTGACAAAAACGGAATCAACGATATCTCCTAAAAACCCTAACGGCAATTTGTAATTTAAAATATCTTCCATTAAAACTCCACCTTCCACTTCTGTAAAATGGTGTTGATGGTGCCAGAACGTATATGGGCCAAAACGCTGCTCATCAATAAAATATTTTCTATCTTCTACATGTGTAATTTCCGTACACCATTTTAAAGGTATTCCAAAAACCGGTTTGACAATGTAGCGAATAATTTGTCCGGCATACATTTGTTCTCCGGAATGTTTTGAAGTAACAACAAAACCCATATGCGGCGGAGTAATTTCTTTCAGGTTTGCCGGATTTGAAAAAAACTGCCATGCTTCTTCCAGAGAAATTGGTAACTGCTGCGTATAATATAACTCTTGCATTAACTAAGTATAGAAATTAAGTTTTGAATAATTTTAATCAAACGGATAAACAATGGTGCCCTGCTTTGTTAAAAATTTCTAGTTTCTACTTTCGGAAGAATCAATAAAATTCTATCTATTCTACTGCCAAATTAATTGATACCTTTCATAGTAAGCGCAATTCTTTTTCTCCCCAAATCAACTTCGGTTACTTTGACTGTAACAATTTGTTGAAGCTTCACAACTTCATTTGGATCTTTGACGTATTGATCTGCCAGCTGAGACAAATGAACCAGTCCATCCTGTTTAACACCAATATCAACAAAAGCACCAAAAGCAGTAATATTCGTAACAATTCCCGGAAGTATCATTCCTATCCGAAGATCATCCGGTTTTCTGACAGAACTATCGAATTCAAACTTTTTCACAGGCGTTCTAGGATCGCGTGACGGTTTTTCAAGCTCCTGCAAAATATCTTTCAAAGTCGGAAGTCCCACGGCATCAGATACATACTTAGACGGATTAATTTCCTTGCGTAATTCTGATTTTTGAACAAGATCTTTGACGGTTGCACCAACATCTTTGGCCATACGCTCGACAATCGGGTAGCTTTCCGGATGTACCGCGCTATTATCCAAAGGATTAGACCCATTTTCAATACGAAGAAACCCGGCAGCCTGTTCAAAAGCTTTTGCTCCTAACTTCGGCACTTTTAAAAGTTGTTGACGCGATTTGAAATCTCCGTTTTTCGACCTAAAATCCACGATATTCTGCGCCAAAGCGGGTCCAAGACCCGAAACATAGCGCAATAAATGCTTACTTGCCGTGTTGAGATTTACGCCTACGGAATTTACGCAGCTTTCTACGACTACATCCAAAGCATTCTTCAATGCTTTCTGGTCAACATCGTGTTGATATTGCCCTACACCGATTGACTTCGGATCAATTTTCACTAATTCTGCCAGAGGATCCATCAAACGGCGGCCGATTGAAATTGAGCCACGAACGGTAACATCCTTATCAGGAAATTCTTCACGGGCTACATCCGACGCAGAATAAATAGACGCACCTTGTTCACTTACTGAGAACAATCCGATTTCATCCGACTTCTTAATTGCAGACAAAAGTTTTTTAACAAAGTCCTCTGTCTCGCGACCAGCTGTTCCGTTACCAACGGCTATTGCTTCAATTTTAAATTTCTGAATCAGATCAGACAAAGTCGCACTTGCTTCATTAGATTTATCAAATGGATAAATGACTTTGTCCGAAATGAGATTTCCCTGGCTGTCCAGCACTACAACTTTGCACCCTGTACGATAACCTGGATCAATGGCCAGAACATTTTTTTGTCCAAGCGGAGATGCAAGAAGCAGCTGTCTCAGGTTTTCTGTAAAAATCTGGATTGCATACTGGTCCGCTCTTTCTTTGGAAAGATTTGTAAATTCAGTCTCAATTCCCGGTTTGAGCAATCTTTTATAACTATCCCGAATCGCAGTTTCAATCTGATCCTTGCTTCCTGGTGTACCTTTTACAAAAATCCTGTCCAGATTACTGATCGCCTGTTCTTCATCCGGAGAAATGTCCACACTCAAAAAACCTTCCTCTTCTCCCCTTCTTAATGCCAGTAAACGATGCGACGGAATTCTGGAAAGCGGCTCAGAAAACTCGAAGTAATCGCGATACTTAACGCCTTCTTCTTCTTTCTTTTTCTTTACCTTTGATGTGATTAGTGCATTCCGCTGAAAAATGGAACGAACCCGGCCTCGCGCATCCTGATTTTCACTGATCCATTCCGCCATGATATCGCGCGCTCCTTGCAAAGCATCGTCCGTTTTTTCAACCTGATCATTCAAATAGGATAATGCTTTTCTTTCCGGATCAGATTCCCGACCTTCGAAAATAAGCTTCGCAAGTGGTTCCAGGCCTTTTTCAATAGCCATTGAAGCACGGGTTTTTCGCTTTTGTTTATACGGCAGATAAAGATCTTCCAGTTCTACAAGTGAAAAAACGCCGGAAATTTGTTTTTTTAACTCTGAAGTAAGCTTTCCCTGTTCTTCAATATTTTTCAGGATTGCTTCCCTGCGTTTCTCCACTTCCTGTTGTTTTTGGTAGGCATCTTTAATCGCTCCGATCTGTACTTCATCCAAACCGCCGGTTGCTTCTTTCCGATATCGGGAGATAAAAGGTAACGTTGCTCCTTCATCAAATAATTGTATTGTATTACGAATTTGTTTTTCTGAAATGCTGGTTTGCTGGGCAATAAGGGGGTAATTCATATCAATATTTTAGCTGTGTTACTATCGTGTAAAAGTAACGAGGGATTTCTTCACATGCCCAATTTATGTAAAAGAAATCAATCTCATAAAAATTAACCAATATCAACATATTCCCAGACAAAATTTTGACTACTTGCATTAACCTTTAATATTTTACTATCAATGAAAAGCTTCAAACTAAATATCTTATTGCTTTTGACTGGATTCCTATTTTCCACTTCTGTCGTTTCTGCTCAAAAAATTTTAGTCGAGACTGAAATTGGAAATATTGTTTTAATACTAAACCCGGAAAAGGCACCGCTGACTGTCAGCAATTTTCTCAAATATGTAAATGTGCATCGATATGACGGAGCCACATTTTACCGGGTGGTGCGTATGGATAATCAGGCAAATAAGAAAATTAAAATTGAGGTAATCCAGGGTGGCCTGGGCGATGATTCAACCAAAAACTTCCCCAGGATCAAGCACGAGTCAACGAATATTACCGGATTGAAACATTTGAACGGAACATTATCCATGGCCAGAAATATCCCAGGATCTGCCGGATCGGAATTTTTTATATGTATAAATGATCAGCCTGAACTTGATTTCGGCGGAAAAAGAAATCCTGACGGCCAAGGTTTTGCTGCCTTCGGCGAGGTAATTTCCGGTATGGATGTAGTTAAAAAAATTCAGGTAAGGGAAACAGGAGATGGAGAGAAAAATCAGACACTTAAATTGCCTGTCAAAATAATAGCAATGAAAGTCATAAAATAGCCAGCAGCAATAAATATATCTACCTAATAATCAGATAAATACATTTATTTCTCTTTAATTTACTCAGGATGGTTTGCCATCCTTGGCTGGTACGTCATCTCCATCCTCCGTTTGTGGCTCCACATTTGTACCCGGAACTACTTCGGGAGCATCCGGGCCTGGAATATCCGGAGTCGGATTCATTGGAGGCATAATTGTTGGATTACCTATATTCGGATAACTATCAGGAAGTTGAGTCCCTGGAAACTCGCTCATTATTGAGTTGAACAAGTCGTTGTATTGAAATTCTGTCATGATGTTTGAGATGATAAGTGTAATCTTCAAACTATGTTTTATAAAAACTGTGCCTGATTTTAATCTATAATTCATCTATTAAATTGAAATAGAGTCAATCCCATTATAATTCTTAAATTCCAAAATAAACCAGAAGTTAACCTTTGATTTACGTATCATTTAATTGCATACAAAACAGTTCAATTTTCAAAATAACTTCACTGTAATACTCTTTTTTATCACCATTTTACCTGCCAACATTTATGTAGCAATCAATCAGCTTGATTATCAAAAAAGCACCTGCGACGGAAACGGGTTAAAATATTTCTGGTTTAGTGTTCCCATGCCGCTTTTCCTGATAGGTTGAGTATGGTTTTTTGCAATTCATAATTCAAACTTCACCATTTAAATAACTAAACACATTATCAAAGCACATTATGAAATTAATTTACACTGCCACTTTTGCTTTTTTTCTTTTCTCCTCTTTTGTGTTGAGCATTAACAGCAAACAAACTTTGCTGATCAGCAACCTTGAAAATAAAACAGGAAAGCTATTTATTGGCTGGTATAGTTCCAAGGAAACTTTCGCAGGAAAAAATCCTGAATTTAAGAAGGAAGTTGACGTCCGTAATTTATCCGAAATCAGTATACCGTTTGATGACATCCCCGATGGGAAATATGGAATTTCGATCTATCTGGATGAAAACAATAATGGAAAAATGGATCTTAATTTCTTAGGTATACCAAAAGAAAAATATGGTTTTTCTAATAATGTATTCCCTGCAACACGTGCAGCCAATTTCCAGGAAACAGCATTTGAAATTCAGGGAAAATCTAAAATAATACCAATACGATTAAAATAAAAAGTCTTAAATTGGTTTGAAGACAATATAATTACCAAAAGAATTCAGTACTGTCGCCGCACAACTCTATATGACTTTTCATAGTTCGGTTGCTGTTTCAAAGGCTACCTTGGAAGGCTGCTATGACTGTTTTTCTGTTATCGAAAAATGCCTGCTGAGATTACTTGAATAGTGATGGTGGGATACGTGTTTTGAAATAACCTTTTGCTATGTTGTTATTTTTTGAAATGGGTTGAATCGATTTAATTTAAACGACTTCATTTTACAATTTCAAGAATCACTGGTTTTTCTTTTCTCCGTATTGGAATAGAAATGTCACCCCTGTTGTTCTGTTAAAAAGAGTAAATATCACCATGAATAATATAAAAATAGGAATACTTGACCAGTCTGTTGTTCGTCATGAAAATAATGTAAGAGAAGCCATTCTCGAAACTATTGAAACAGCAAAACTGGCCGAAAAGCTTGGATACAGCCGTTTCTGGATATCAGAGCACCATAATTCAACTTTTATTGCCGGCTCCACACCGGAAGTGTTGATGGTAAAACTGGCAGATGAAACCAGTCATATCCGGATTGGTTCAGGCGGAATAATGCTGCCGAATCACAGTGCTTTAAAAGTTGCAGAAAATTTCAGGATGCTGGAAACGCTTTTTCCCGGCCGAATTGATTTGGGCATGGGACGTGCACCAGGTACAGATCGCGTTACTTCCACAATTTTAAATCCTTCCAACGATTTCAGCGAGTCAAGTTATTTAAGACAGCTGGAACATTTACAGCATTTTTTCGGTGATACCGCAGGCACAGAACGAGGATTTATTTATGCCACTCCGCAATCTATCACAACTCCCATGCAATGGATTTTGAGTTCGAGCGGCGGTAGCAGTAAAATTGCTGCCAGGTTTGGCATGGGACTTGCTGTTGCCAAATTTATTAACGGTTTTGTTGGACCTGACGTCGTTGAAACCTATCGGAAAAACTTTAAACCATCGGCACAATTTGAAACCCCGCAAGCTATACTTTCTATTTTCGTGATCTGCGGAGAGACCGAAGAACAAGCCATGGCAATGCGAAAAATGATGGATTATATTTTAATTGAATTTGAAAAGGGAAAATCAGGACCCTTCCCGGATCCGGAAATTGTAAGAAATTATCGTTTCACACCCGGCGAACTTGAACGATTAAAATACAACAGCGGTCGGATCATTTCCGGCACACAAGATTTTGTGAAAGAACAGCTTACAAAACTTGCCAACGATTTCGAAGTAGACGAAATTGTTATTTCATCCATGTCCGCTAGCTTTGAATCCAGAAAACGTTCTTTCGAATTGGTGGCAGAAGCATTTAATCTGACTACTTTAGTGCACTGAAACCTGCTTTTCCTATTCTCTCTTATGAACCGTTTTGACCGTATCACCGCCATTTTAATTCAGCTGCAATCCAGAAAAATTGTAAAAGCTCAGGATTTGGCCGAACGATTTGAGATCAGCCTCCGAACGGTTTACAGAGATATGAATACCCTTTCAGAGGCCGGAGTCCCCATTATTGGAGAAGCCGGTATAGGATATTCTATCATGGACGGCTACCGATTGCCGCCGGTTATGTTTACAAAAGAAGAAGCCAGGACTTTCATAACAGCCGAAAAACTGATGGAAAAGTTTACGGATCTTTCTACCAAATCGCATTATCAGTCAGCTATGTTTAAAGTAAAGGCTGTTTTGAAAAGTACTGAAAAAGATCTGGTGGAAGATATGGAACAGCATATTGAAATCCGGCAGAGATATACACTTTTCAATCCAACATTAAACAATACACTCGAAATATTACTGAAAAGTGTGGCTGAAAAAAAAGTCGCAAAAATCAATTACGCTACTTTTGCATCAGAAGAAATTACAGAAAGAGCCATAGAACCTGTTGGAATTTATCATGAAAATAATTACTGGTATGTTATCGCATATTGCTTACTGAGAAACAGTTACAGGAATTTCAGGACGGACCGGATCAATAATATTGAATTGACTGATAAAACATTCAGCCAGAAACACGCTTCATTGAAAGAATATCTGGCGAACGCGCCAAAATATGAAAACCTGGAAACAGTCGTAATCAAAGTGGAACGGCACATTATGCCCTACATCCAGAACCAGAAATATTACTATGGTTTTATCTCCGAAAAGCGTCAGGGAGATAAAATGGAACTCACTTTTTTGACTGCTTACCCGGATAGTTTTTCACGATGGTTTATGATGTTTGCCGAATATGGGGAGATTATGCAACCGGCAAGCTTGACGGAATTGCTCAAAAAAAATATTTGTAAAATAGCCAAACACTTAAACATTTCCTGAGTTCTGCTAAACCAAAATTATCCAGTTAAATTTATTAAATAATGGAAAAACGCACCAACAAATACCGGTTAAATCTGCAATATCTTTCAAGCACCAAAGAAGACGCAATTTTACCGGAACCAATCGAAATTGACTTCGAAAATCATGACAATATTTTCGCGATCATTGAAACTCTAAAAGAGAAGAATCTTTTTAGTGAAGAAAGCCAGGCCACCGAATTTGCGATCGGACTGAAACTATTCAGTGAAGTGATGATCAAAAATAAAAATACACCTTTGTTTGAGGAGTTTTTTCCGGCTTTTGGAACATTCATGAAAAAGCTGAAATCGTCCTGATTTCGTAATAGTTAATGAATTATTATATTGAGAGTTAATCACTTCATCTTTTTATAATGAAAAAAACTTTATCAGGAATTATTTATGTAATTATTGCTGCTTCCCAATTTTTATCATGTCGCAATACCAACATTATCAGCCATTTAAAATTAAATGTTTCCAGTCAATATTGCGCCCCAACGATAGCGTACACTTACAATCCTGAGTTTATACCTTCTTACAATACTGATTCCATCCTGGTAAACAGTAAAACTTTATCGGGAAAATTGTCCGAACATGATATCCTGATGGCGAATGCAACCGGTATACTTTCTCTTGTAAATCAGCTTATTGATTCAAAAAAAGATACAACGCTGAACGGACGAATAAATCGTTTGGAAATCAGCAATAAAATTCAAAATCATCTGCATTTGCTAACAACTGAAATTTCAGGAATTGCTGCGGAACTAGACTGCGAAGGCGAACGCGCAGACCTTTTCGCAGGCTATCTGGACGATCTGAACGATAAAAAGACAGCCCGTTTGACAGGCGCTTCAATCGTGATTGCCGCACTTGCAACGGTAGCTGCCGTCATGGTCAACAACAACGGTTTACAAAACGGAATAACTATTGGAGGTGGTGTTCTTTCTGCCGGACTCGCTGTGTTGACCATAAAACCGCATGGCAAAAAAATGAGCTATACACATGAGCGTAATGTACTGGAAGATATCTGGTTTGCCCCCGAAAAATCAACAGTTTATCCGCCTTTTATCTGGTATATGCTAAAAGAAAAAAGATTCAGTAATAATAAGCAAGAACCGTTAGTACAAACCATCAAAAACCGTTGGAATAAATTTGAGCTGAATAAGGATATTGACAGTACAACAGTTAATATTTTGTTTAAAAACGGAGGAATTTATGATGCCGAAAATCTCCATACAAGAGCAACCATGCTTAATCAGTTACAATCCACAATCCGTTCTATTAATCAGGATATGCAGAGTTTGATGTCAGAATTGAATAATCTGAACACTGATAGATAAATTATCAATTTTAAAAAACATGAAAATCATTAAGATTTTAGCCATTTCCGGCAGTTTGAGAAGTAGTTCAACCAATACAAATATTCTGAAAATCATAGGTGAAATGAGTGCTAAATCCGTTGATTTTCAAATTTTAGAAGGACTTGATACCTTTCCGCATTTCAACCCGGGCGTTGATGAGAATAATGAAAATGTGGCTCTTTTCAGAAGTAAAATCAAAGAAGCGGACGGAGTAATTTTCAGTACGCCGGAGTATGCATTTGGTGTTCCGGGTGTTTTAAAAAATGCCCTGGACTGGACGGTTTCCTCGGGAGAATTTAATGACAAACCTGTTGCCGCCATCAGCGCATCTCCTTTGAATACCGGCGGAGACAAGGCGCTTGCTTCTCTCCTGCTCACGCTAACCGCGCTGGGCACGCTGAAAAATGAAAAATCATATCTATCGATCCCGAATATCAAACAGAAGATCAGTCCCGAAGGAAAACTGACTGACAACGTGCTTCAAAATCAATTAGAGCTGATTTTGAATAACTTGTTGGAACAAATCAGCAACAAAAGCGATTACGACAATTAAATTTCCGTAATCGCTTTTGCCTGTTGTTTTCCTTGTTGGTATGAAAAAAATATTTCAGAATAAAAGACTATAAATTCTATATACATAATATTCTTATTAGTACATTTGAAAAATTACCCGCTCTTCCATAATGCAGTTCTATAAGTAATCATTATTCCAAACAACAATCTTATGTCAGCATTACCAAACAGTACGGTTTTTCAGGATGTACTTTCGGCCAACAGAAAATACTCCTCGAATTTTGGAGATAAATCAAAGTTAACACTTCCGCCTGCAAGACAGTTTGCTATACTTACTTGTATGGATGCACGTCTGGATCCGGCCCAATACGCAGGATTAGCGGAAGGAGACGCACACGTAATCAGAAATGCCGGTGGCCGTGCGAGTGACGATGCCATTCGTTCTTTAATCATTTCGCATAAATTGTTGGGAACAAAAGAATGGTTTGTAATCCATCACACCGATTGTGGAATGGTATTATTTACAGATCAAATCATTCGTGATCTTTTATCAAAAAGTTTAAAAACAGCAGCTGTTGACGAAAATGGCTGGCATAATGTACAGGAAGAAGGTGGATCTGACGAAGCTCGTTTTATTCCTTTTCTAACTTTTACAAATTTGGAAGAAAGTGTAACAGAAGATGTGAAAAGAATAAAATCACATCCACTTGTACCAAAAGATATTCCCGTTTACGGATTTGTATATGACGTAAAATCAGGACAACTTATTGAAGTAAAAGAAGCAACCGAGGCTGGAGTTAGTTACTAAGCTCAGCGTTATTTTAAACAAACTGCCGGGTGCAAAAGCATCCCGGCAATTTGTTTTTTACTTATCAATTCCTTCTAATGCAAACATAAAAGAATATTGCAGGGCAATTTCTTTCAGATATTCAAACCGCCCGGAAGCACCGCCGTGACCGGCTTCCATATTAGTTTGCAACAGTAAAATATTCTTATCCGTTTTATGTGTTCTTAAACGCGCTACCCACTTGGCCGGTTCAAAATACTGAACCTGGCTGTCATGAAGTCCGGTTGTTACCAGCATATTCGGATACTCTTTTTTTTCAACATTATCGTAAGGAGAATAAGACTTCATATAATCATATGAATCTTTATTTTTCGGATTCCCCCACTCGTCAAATTCATTGGTAGTCAACGGAATACTTTCGTCAAGCATTGTAGTAACAACATCAACAAAAGGAACATCAGCGATAATACCGTGCCATAAATCCGGACGCATATTTGAAATTGCCCCCATCAATAAACCACCTGCACTTCCGCCTTCCGCGTACAAATGAGCAGTGGAAGTATATTTTTGTTTGATCAAAAACTCAGCGCAATCGATAAAATCGGTAAAGGTATTTTTCTTCCTAAACAACTTTCCGTCTTCATACCACTGACGCCCCATTTCCTGACCACCCCGGACATGCGCAATCGCAAAAATAAATCCACGATCAAGCAAACTCAAACGGTTTGTACTAAAACCTGCATCCATGCTATTTCCATACGAACCGTAAGCGTACAATAATAACGGAGCGTTTCCTTCCAGTTTGGTTCCTTTTTTAAACACCAGAGAGACCGGAATTTTCAGTCCGTCATGGGAAGTTGCATATAACCTTTCCGTAACATATTGTTCCGGATCATAACCACCCACTACTTCCTGGCGTTTCAGCAATTGCTTTTCCTTCGACACCATTCCGTAGTCATACGTAGAACCAGGCGTAGTGAGCGAAGTGTAATAATAACGTAATGTTTCGGAATTGTATTCCGGGTTAGCGCCAACGTAAGCTGCATAAGCCGGTTCGCCAAAATCGACGTAGTATTCTGAATTTGATTCGATATTTCTAATCCTTAATTGCAGAAGACCGTTTTTCCGTTCTGTAACAACCATGAATTTTTTAAATACTTCAACCCCTTCAATTAAAACATCCTTGCTTGTCGGAATCACTTCCTTCCAGTTTTCAACGCCGGTCTTGTTCAACGGTGTCTCCATCAATTTGAAATTAAGCGCATCTTTATTGGTAACGATCAGGAACTTATCATTCTGATGATCAATGTCATAAAGAACATCCTTCATTCTTGGCTGGAAAACTTCAAATTTCCCTTCCGGTTTATCTGCCTCCAAAATCCGGTATTCCGAAGAAACCGTAGCCGATGAACCGATGATAATATATTTCCCGGATTTGGTTTTCCCTACGCCAATATAATTGCTGTTATCCTTCTCTTTGTACACAACAACATCCTTTTTATCATCATCACCGAGCGTATGTCTTTTGATTTCCTCGCTTAATAAAGTCTTGGGATTTGTTGCCGTATAAAACAAAGTTTTGTTATCATTTCCCCAGACAGAACCGCCGCTTGTTGGAAATATCGCGTCCTTAAATGTTTCGCCAGTTTCAAGATTTTTGACATAAATCGTGTATTGTCGTCTTGAAACCGTATCAACTCCATAGGCCAAAAGTTTATTATCCGGACTGATATTAAAACCGGATGCAGAGTAATAAGGATGATTTTTCGCCATGACATCAACGTCCAGCAAAACTTCCTCAGCAGCTTCCAACCTACCTTTTTTACGACAATATTTAAAATACTGTTCTCCTTCCTCACTTCTGGTATAATAGAAAAAACCGTTTTTAAAGACCGGAACAGATTCATCTTTCTCCTTAATCCGTCCTTTCATTTCACCGAAAAGGTTCGTCTGAAATTGTTTTGTGGCAGCCATCATCGTATCTGTGTACCCGTTTTCTGCTTTCAGATACTCCACTACCTTGTCACTATCAGGCCCCTTGGTAAAAAAATCAGCCATCCAGTAATATTCATCATTTCTTTTATCACCGTGCATTCCCGTTTCGTGCGGTTTTTGATCTGCAACAGGAGGTTTTACATCAGGCCACTTGTATATTTGATTCACTTCTTTACTATGGTTACAGGAAAAAAAGATAACGGCGAAAATGAGTAAAATAATTCGTTTTTGCATAATAATTTGGGGTTAAAAACAAAAAAGAAAGCTGCCGGTCCACGTGATACGAACGGCAGCTTTTATATTTTCAGCTAATCTTCTGCTTATTTAAAATCAGGTTTCAATCCTGGATATTAAACAATTTCACAGCATCTTCATAAGACAGGTTTTCATAATTCATCATACGAATCGCTTGTCCGCCAGGGATTACCACATAACGAAATTGATACGTTGCTGATGGCTGTGCATTTCCATCAAAGGGAGTTGACCAAATTCTTAATGTGTTCAATGCCAGCGAAAAATCGATCAATTCCTCTGTAAAACCTGATTTAACAGTTACCGGAAGCTGGCGGATCTGGGTATCTCCCAGGTTCAGTTTTGCATAAACTAGTACAACACCTTTATCGAGAACATCCTGTGTGATACGCGCAACCGGAATATCAATATAAGAACGTTGAACACTGTTAAAATTTATTCCAGTCCATGCGCCGGCAGCTGCCCAGCTTGAATAAAATACATTGGCTGTTCCTGCCGCTCCTGCCGCGCCAGTTGCTCCGGTAGCACCTGTTGTTCCCACGCCCGCTGGCCCAGCTGGGCCTTCCGGTCCTTTACAAGCCTGCATCATTATCAAACCAAAACACAAAACTGCTAACGTAAATTGTTTTTTCATTGCTTCCATTTTCTCTAATTACTGATAAGTCTTGCCTAAAAAATAAGGCGAAGATGCCAATTTGCAGAATCATAAGCAAAATTTGACCCGCATTTACGTCAGGAAGTGACAAAATAGTCTGCGTTACATTATCTTTGATTTTCGTTTATAAAAGAATCTTATGGAGAAACCCACCCAGAAGCTATTTTTGCTCGACGCCATGGCGTTGATTTACCGTGCTCATTTTGCCTTTATCAAAGCGCCCAGAATTACTTCAAAAGGGCTGAATACCAGTGCGGTATTTGGTTTTACAAATACCTTGCTGGAAGTTTTGCAAAAGGAAAAACCAACGCACATCGGTGTAGCTTTTGATACTTCTGCACCCACTTTCCGGCATATTGAATATCCTGCTTACAAAGCGCAGCGCGAAGCACAGCCAGAGGATATCAGTATAGCCATTCCTTATGTAAAGAAATTATTGGATGCCATGTGTATTCCAATTTTGATTCTGGATGGTTTTGAAGCCGACGATATTATTGGCACCATCGCAAAGGAAGCTTCCAAAGCAAATTTCGAAGTTTTCATGATGACGCCCGACAAGGATTTTGGCCAGCTTGTAGAGGAACATGTACATATATATAAGCCTGCGTTCATGGGCAAAGGCGCGGAAAAACTTGGCATCAATGAAATATTGGAACGCTGGCAAATCAAACGTATTGACCAGGTTATTGATATGCTTGGGTTGATGGGTGATGCAGTTGATAATATTCCGGGTATTCCGGGCGTAGGAGAAAAGACAGCACAAAAGCTTATTGCTGAATATGATACGATAGAAAATCTTCTTGTTCATGCGGATGAAATAAAAGGAAAATTGGGTGAAAAAGTACGTAAACATGGCGCACAGGCACTTTTGAGCAAAAGACTGGCTACGATCGACATACAAGTTCCTGTGCCTTTTGATGCAGAAGACCTCACTATTTGCGGAGCAAATCGCGATAAAGTCAATGCATTATTTGATGAACTGGAATTTAAAACACTTCGTCAGCGGATTTTAGGGAATGATAGCGCGATGGCCTCCGCTCCGGCTCCGCAGACAAAAGTTGTTGACAAAAAAGGTCAGTATGATTTGTTTGGAAATGCTGTTGCAGAAACCGTTATAACACAGCAAACAACCGATATTACAAATTTTGAAGCTTCCTCATCTGGTAATTTTGAAGGAGAAGAATCTGATATTCCACTTCTTGCAAAAAAGACGATTGACAATACTTTCCACAGATATCATACAGTTGACACACCTGAAACTTTAAAAAGTCTGGCACATTATCTGAGCCTTCAATCTGCTTTTTGTTTTGATACTGAAACAACGGCACTGGAAACAATTGATGCTGAACTGGTGGGATTATCTTTTGCCTATCTTCCGGGCGAGGCTTTCTACGTGCCGGTTCCAGCCGATAAAGTGATTGCGCAGGAAATCGTGGAATATTTCAGGGAAGTTTTTGAAAATGAAAATATTGAGAAAATTGGTCAGAATGTAAAGTATGATATTCTGGTATTGAAAAATTATAATATTGAAGTAAAAGGAAAGTTGCAGGATACTATGCTTGCACATTATCTGCTGGAACCGGACAAACGTCATGGAATGGATATTCTGGCGGAAACTTACCTGAATTATGAGCCGGTCTCCATTACATCTTTAATAGGAAAAAAAGGTGTGAAACAGGGAAATATGCGTGACGTTTCTATTCCCGAAGCAACGCAGTATGCAGGAGAAGACGCTGACATCACTTTACAGCTTAATAATATTTTTGTTAAAGAGCTTCCTAAATACAATGCTGAAAAGTTATTCCAAAATGTAGAAATGCCTTTGGTTCAGGTTTTGGCTGCGATGGAAAATAAAGGTGTAAGACTTGACATTGGTGCTTTGGCTGATATGTCATTGGTATTGGAAGGTGATTTACGTAAAACGGAATCTGAAATTTTTGAAATTGCAGGTCAGTCGTTCAACATTGGTTCTCCCAAACAATTGGGTGAGGTTTTGTTTGATAAAATGAAACTGATTGACAAACCAAAGAAAACCAAAACCGGACAATATGCTACCGGCGAAGAAATACTTTCGGAGCTGGAAGGGCAGTTTGAAATTGCACGAAAAATTCTGGATTACCGCGAGCTTCAAAAGTTGAAATCGACCTACGTGGATGCATTGCCAACGCTGGTAAGTCCACGTACCGGAAGAATTCATACCTCATATAATCAGGCAGTTGCGGCAACGGGGCGATTAAGTTCAACAAATCCCAATCTTCAAAACATTCCAATCCGCACGCCGAGAGGACGGGAAATCCGCAAGGCATTCATTCCGGATAATGATGATTTTCAGATTTTATCAGCGGATTATTCACAGATTGAATTGCGTATAATGGCAGCGTTCAGTGAAGATACCAGTATGATCGAAGCCTTTAACCAAGGCAGGGATATTCATGCTACAACGGCTAGTAAAGTATTCAAAGTTGACCTGGCGGATGTGACTTCTGATATGCGGCGCAAAGCGAAAATGGTCAACTTCGGTATCATTTATGGTATTTCTGCCTTTGGTCTTGGACAAAGGCTTGCAATACCTCGTGGTGAAGCTTCTGAAATTATAAAATCTTATTTTGAAGAATTCCCGGCTGTAAAGCAATACATGGACCGCGTGGTTCTTGACGCGCGTGATCTTCATTATGTACAAACCATTTTAGGAAGAAGAAGATATCTGCCGGATATCAATTCCCGCAACCAAACGAACCGCGGCTTTGCTGAGCGAAATGCGATTAATGCACCCATACAAGGTTCTGCGGCAGATATGATAAAAGTCGCGATGATTAACATTCACGATTTTATCAAAAACGAAAAGCTAAGATCCCGTATGATCTTACAAGTCCATGATGAACTTGTTTTTGATGTGCATCGTGATGAAGTTGATTTCCTGAAAGAAAAGGTAGACGAACTTATGCGTACCGCTATTCCATTAAAGGTTAAAATGGAAACAGGTATTGGTATCGGAGCCAACTGGCTGGAGGCACATTAATTTAAGCTTCAAAATTATAATAAAAATAAAAGGCCTGATTTGTATTTACAGTACAAACCAGGCTTTTTTGTGACAAATATTTATCAGGTTTAAGCCTGCACCAGTATATAGCTTCTGTTGCAAAGCAATTATCTGCCAATATTCCCGTCAGCTATTACGCTTCCACGCATTTCAATTTATACTTTCTTTTTCAATTACGGAATATAGGTTTCGCCATGAATTTCCGGCTTCATTAAATTGAAAATTAAATCACCATTTAGTTACAAATAAAGTTGCGTTATAGAATTTCCCGAAATTTTTATGCTTTTATAAATTATTGAAAATTTGTAAACATAAGTTAGCACTGGGATTTGATTTCTCAGCTTATGATTTTAAATTATCTACTTAATACACCTTTCCATATAATACTCATTATTAATTCTTTGCAATTAAAAAATAACGAAATAATAATTTGATTATCTAAATATTACCCGTATTTTGGTTTGTTAATAATTCATTAATAATTAAGTAATACTATACAAGTAAGTTTACGCTTTCATAATTCAGGCCCTTTCAAGTCTTTTTTATGTCCTAAAATCTTTTACCCAAAATTTTTCACTTTTTAACAATTCCACTTTATGAAACGATCTTTACGATTGCGAAACAGGATGCTCTTGCCCTGGAGGCAGGTCCTGGTTGCTTTGCTTATGATCCAGCTGTGTTTTGTCCCGGATTTGTTCGCTCAGGTGCGTACTGTTGAGGGAACTGTAAAATCAGTTTCCGACGGCCAGCCTATTCCCGGAGCTTCCATTGTATTGAAGGGTACTACAACCGGAACCAATACAGACGAAAACGGGCATTTCAAGATCAGTGTTGCCGATGGTGGCAGCACACTTATGTTTTCAGCGATCGGTTTCCTGAAACAGGAAACAGCGGTTGGTAATAAGTCGGTAATGGATATCGATTTAGCGACAGACACCCGTGAATTATCGGAAGTTGTTGTCACTGCCCTTGGTATCAAAAAAGAAACAAGGAAGCTGGGCTACGCGGTACAGGAAGTAAAAGGGGAAGACCTTACCATGGCTCGTGACCAGAACCCGATCACAGGTCTTATCGGGAAAGTGGCTGGCTTGTCTGTTGGAGCTTCTGCCGAAATGCTAAGAAAGCCAACCGTTATTTTGAGAGGTAACGAAATCAGCCTTTATGTTGTTGATGGTGTGCCAATTAGCTCAGACACCTGGAACGTGAGCCCGGATGACATCGAAACTTATACTGTTTTGAAAGGTCCTACTGCTGCGGCACTTTATGGTAGCCGTGCACAATACGGAGCTATTTTGATCACAACTAAAAAAGGTAACAAGAAAAAAGGATGGAATGTTGAGTTCAATTCAACGAATGCTATCGACAAAGGTTTTCTTGCTTTCCCAAGAACTCAGGATGAATACGGCGGTGGTGAAAATCAGCTTTATGCATTCGGTGACGGAAAAGGCGGCGGACTTAATGACAATGATTATGATGTTTGGGGGCCGAAATTCCGTGGACAGTTAATACCCCAATACGATGGAAAATATGACCCTAACTCGGAATTTGTAACAACATTTCCTGGTGGTTACCAATGGAAAGGCCACGTCACGCCTACGCCTTATGTAGCCCGTGGAAAGAATAACCTGCAACGTTTTTTACAAACAGGTTTCCAAAGCACAAATAATATCTCTTTGAGTACAAGCGGTGATAATTACAGCCTGCGTTTTTCAGCTTCGCATTCTACACAGAAAAGCATTATCCCAAACAATGCGGTTAATATCACGAACTTTAATATGTTCGGGTCTTTTAACCCAACTACACGTTTGAAAATTGATGCTAACTTAAACCTGAACCGTCAATATTCTCCAAACTTTCCGGATGTTGATTACGGCCCTAACAGTTTGATATACAACGTTGCCGTTTGGACAGGTGCTGACTGGGATGTTGAATCTCCGGATATTAAAGGAATCTGGCAGGAAGGAAAAGTGGGAACACAGTCTGTTTTTGCTGAATATCAACGTTATCACAATCCTTGGTTCCAGGTTAAAGAATGGACAAGAGGTCATTACAAAACTGATATTTTCGGATATGTTTCGGGGAATTTCAAAATCAACGAACACCTTAACGTTAATGCCCGCACCCAGGTAACAACATACAATTTACTCCGGACAGAAAAAATGCCTTATTCTGCTCACCCTTACGGACGTGACCAAAACAAAGGTGATTATCGTGAAGACCGCAGAAACTTGTTTGAAAACAATACGGACGCACAATTTAACTACAACTATAACATTGGTAAGTTTTTCAATCTTACCGGTTTTGTGGGTGGAAATGCGAGATTGTTCACTTATAATTCAAGCTTTACCTCAACCGATTATCTGAGTGTTCCGGGTGTTTACAGTTTCAGTAATTCGCTGAATGCAATTCAGGCAAGCAGTTTCGATTCCAAAATGAGAGTTTATAGCGGATATGCTTCTATGGATGCATCTTTTGGTAAATATGCTACACTTGCACTTACAGGCCGTGTTGACAAATCTTCTGCTTTGCCAAGCGGCAAAAACAGTTATTTTTACCCAAGTGTTTCTGTTGCTTCTCCAATTTCTGATTATATCAAACTTCCGGAAATTATTTCTTTCCTTAAAGTAAGAGGATCTTTTGCTGCAATTCACGGAGATGCTACGGATCCAAATGTTGGTGTTGCGCCTTTCAATTCCATAACCGCTCTTGGCGCAAGTCCTACCGGAAATTCATTGTTTGATTATCCGTTAGGTTACGGAAGTAATTATCAGTCACCATATGGCGGGCCGGATTTTTCTTTGTCTTCGGTTTACTCTACTGCCAAGCCTTACAACAGCCAGACTGCGGCATATTACACCAGCAATATTTACGATCCGGGGATTAAAACATTCAACCGTGTAAATTTTGAAGGTGGTATCGATGCCAAGTTTTTACAAAATCGTTTAGGACTAAGCCTTACTGCTTTCCAATATCTTGATGGTCCGAAGATTTTGCAAAACCCTATTTCTTCTGCAACGGGATATAGCTATTATTACCTGAATGCATTAAAAACCAAGAAAACCGGTTACGAAGTTTCGCTTACAGGAACGCCTATCAAAACAGGTGATTTCAGCTGGGACATTCTTGTCAATTACAGTTCTTTCAAAGAAGTATATAATGAACTTCCGGAAGGACAATCTGTTTACAAAACATATTTCCACAAAGGAGATCGCGTTGATAAATTCTATGAAAGCGCTTTCCTGAAAACAGATGATGGTAAAGTAATTTACAACAGCTCCGGATCTCCTTTGGCAAACTCGGTACAACAGTTCCTTGGTTACCTGAATGCAAAATTTGCATGGAGTGTTTATAACAAGTTTGTCTACAAAAGCTTCTCACTTGGTTTCCAGTTTGACGGCCGTGTTGGTGGAAAAACATCCGATTACATGCATAATAAAACAATGCGTGGAGGCAGAAATATTGAAACTGCTTCTGGTGCTCTGGGTGTTGCGCGTGATTTGGACGATCAACATGCGGGAGATCCTAATTATAAAGGTAGTTATGTTGGGGATGGCGTTGTTGTCGCCAACGGACAAGCAATCAATATTGACTCTCAAACTGGTAAAATATTAAATTACAGCGAATTACAGTTCTCGCCTAATACCAGTGTCAAATCCGTACAATCGTGGGTAAGTTCTTATTACGGCGTTACAGAAGCTAACCTGATGAGTAAAACTTATGCCAAACTTCGCGAAGTAACTTTCGGATATACCATTCCTGGAAAAGTGCTTGGTAACTCATTTATCAAAAAAGTAACTGTTTCTTTGGTTGGACGTAATCTGCTTTATTTCTACAAAGATAAACGCTTCAAAGATGTTGATCTTGACCAGTACAACTATTCTCAAACGGGAACAAGTTTGCAGTCACCAACTACACGCAGATATGGTTTCAATCTGAACATGTTATTTTAATTAACATCATAGACTTTAAAAAAATGAAAAAATTAGCACTTCAACGATTATTGCCCCTGGTGGCACTGATCCTGCTGGCAGGTTGTGAAGGGAATTTTGACGAACTCAACCTAAACTCCAACAAACCTACAACTGTTCCGCCTTCTTTACTTCTGACAGGTATCCTGAATGATTTATACGATGCTCCGGCTGATGATTATGAGAAATGGGACCAATATTTCCTGATCAATTATGATTATTATGGGAATAACCAATACGTATTTGGAGAAGGCAAGGATAAGTATTCCACTTTGAAAAACGTGATCAAAATGGAAGAAGAAGCGGCGAAACTTTATACAACGGACATCAATCCTTATGCTGCGTTGGGGAAATTTTTCAGAGCTTATTTTTTCACACAAATGAGCCTTCAGATGGGAGATATCCCTATGACGGAAGCACTTTTGGGAGGTACAAACCTGAATCCTGTTTATGATTCTCAAAAAACCGTTTTTGTCCAAAGTTTGAAATGGCTTGACGAAGCAAATACGCAGCTCGGAACTTTGGTTGCGCAGTCTGACAGCCGTTTGGCTGGTGATATTTACTTCGGTAATAGTGTAGCCAAATGGCAGAAAACGGTCAATGCCTACCGTCTTAGACTTTTGGTACATTTAAGCAAAAAAGAAAGTGATACGGATTTGAATATCAAAACTCAGTTCGCAACCATTTTAGGAAATCCGACAAAATATCCTTTGATGACAAGTACGGATGATAATCTTCAATATACTTACATCAACCCAACGAATAAATATCCTGAAAATCCTGGTTCTTTTGGTTTTAACGCATTGCGCGAAAACTCATCGGCAACCTACGTTGGCTTGCTGACAAAATTGATGGATCCACGGGTTTTTGTTACAACCGAACCTGCTTCTGCGAAGGTTTCTGCCGGTACAAGTCCTACAAGTTTCAATGCATTTCTTGGTGCTGATCCGGGTGAAGATTTGGGTATTATGTATGTAAAAGCAAACGCTGGTGAGTATTCTCTTATCAACCGCAAGCATTATTACGAGACTTATACCGGTGAACCAAGTGTTCAGATCGGATATCCTGAAATGTGTTTCAACATTGCCGAAGCAATCAACAGAGGTTGGGCAACTAAAGGCGCATCAGGAACTGCCGAGGATTATTACAAAGCGGGAATCCTGGCTTCCTGGGCTGCTTATGGCATTCCTGCGTCGGGATCTTTTTCTGCATATTTCATTAGTTCCGGAAGTCCTGGAAGTACGGCGGTTTACAACAGCTATCCGGTCAACACGCCTTTCGATACTTATTATGCTCAATCGACTGTGAAGTATGCAGCAGGTTCTGCGGGTTTGACTGAAATATTGAACCAGCGTTATCTGGCTTTATTCCGCCATTCCGGTTTGGAATCTTATTTCACTTATCGTCGTACAGGCGTTCCTAATTTTACAACCGGACCAGGAACAGGAAATAGCGAGCGTATCGCAAAACGCTTCCAATACATTGCGACCGAAAGAACTGCCAATACCGTTAATTACAAAGCAGCATTAACAAGTCAGTTTGCTGGTAATGATGATATTAATGGGGTAATGTGGATTTTGAAATAGTTATTTCAGTTGAGAGTTATTGTGATTATTTACTCTCAGGCTAATAAAGCAAAAGCGGCGCAGAAATATTCTGGGCCGCTTTTGCTTTTCAAAGACAGGTTTTAGAAATAGGAATGTTATAGCAGGTTTTCGGCGTATTTGTAGCCGCTTCCTGTGTTTAATAGTAAAATCGTTTCATCACGGCTGACCCATTTGTTTTCAAGTGCCTTTTTCATAGCCGGAATTAACGCGCCTCCTTCGGGTGCTACAAATAATCCTTCTCTTTTTGACAAAGTTTTAACACCATCCAGTAATTCCTGCTCACTTACCGAAATGGCAAACCCATTGGATTCTTTAAGGATTTCCAAAATTTGTCTTTCTGCGAAAGGAGACGGAACGGCCAAGCCGTTTGCCATGGAAGGTTTAGCCTGGTAAGCAGAAGCATTTTTATGTTTGCCTTCATAAGACCACACAATAGGCTGACAGTTTTCTGTCTGAACCGCAACCAGTCTTGGAAATTTCCCGGTGATCCAGCCCGCTTGTTTCATTTCTTCAAACGCTTTCCAAAGACCGATCAATCCCGTTCCACCACCAGTTGGATAGAAAATGACATCCGGTAACTCCCAGTTCATTTGTTCTGCAATTTCAAAACCCATCGTTTTCTTTCCTTCCAAACGGTAAGGCTCTTTCATTGTAGAAACATCAAAATAGCCATTTTCGGCTTTCATTTCTGCAACCAGTTTCCCGCAATCGTTAATCAAACCATCGACAAGAATAAGTTCAGCACCGAAATAACGGCATTCCTGTTTGAAGATTTCAGGAGTCAATCGCGGCATCACAACTGTAACTTCAATGTTTGCTTTTGCTCCGTAAGCAGCCAAAGCTCCACCAGCATTTCCCGCGGTTGGTACAATACATTGTTTGATTCCCAATTCTTTCATTTTCGAAACGGCAACAGCCTGGCCGCGTGCTTTGAAAGATCCGGTAGGATTTAGGGATTCGTCTTTTAAAAGTAATTTGTTGATCCCGAATTCTTTGGCAAGATTTTCCAGATGCAAAAGCGGCGTCATACCCTCGCCCAGCGTTACAATATTTGCAGGATCCAGAACAGGCAGGAATTCAAAATATCGCCATAAAGAAGCTTCTCTGTCTAAAAGAACTTCTTTATCAACATAATTTAAAAAATCGTATTTGGCAAACAGGGGAGCCTTCCAGCCTTCGGCCTCATTGGAGCAGAAAGTCTGTACCTGTCGGTTATCAAATTTCTTTTTACTTATTGCACATTCCAGGTGTGTTACATGCGAAGTTAGCGTCATCGTATTTTCCATGCTTTTGATTTTTTTTATCAAAAGTATAGTTTCAATTATAGCAAAACCAATGCTATTTTAATATACGCTATAACGTATTGTTATGACCATGCAAAGCAAAACGTACGAAAGCCTGACCGAACGGATCGCTTTCAGAACCATGTCGCTGTATAAAATAAAATTGCCGCTGAACATGCAGTCCTTCAATCAAAACCTGCTTCAAAGTGCCGGACATTAATTCTTTTTGAACAGATCGCAACGGTAAAAACCCAAGGCAATTATCAACCAGTAAAAAGTTTTTCAGAGCCTCAGTTCCGCCCAGTGATATATTATTTTTGAGATCCGTAATTTTCATTCCCACTTCTGCCAAAGCCGCTTTTACCGAATCCAGCGTTCCGGAACCTCGCTCTCTTAGTGCAACAGGATAATTTTTCAATTCTTCCAAAGTAATAGATTCCCGAAACCAGAGTTCGCTTTTTGGTGAACAAACGGCAATTACTTCATCCGAAAGAAAGTACCGGTAACTCACAGAAGTTGTTTTGGTCTGCCCTTCAATAATACCCAGATCAATTTCATTATTCCCCAAAGCTTTCAAAACATTTTCAGAATTCCGGTTCAAAAGTGTGATCCTGACATTGGGATATTTTTGGCGAAAAGCTGATAAAATTTCAGGAATGATGTACAAAGCAACGGTGGTACTGGCTCCTAAACGCAATTCTCCTTTAGCATTATATTCGTCCTGATGGGTACTCAGTGCGTACGACAAACGGATTTGTACTTCTTTTGCCTGCCTTAAATGATCAAGTAATAAATTACCGGGCAAAGTCAGTTTAATAGCATTTCCAACCCGCTCAAACAAGCTGGTTTTATATAGTTCCTCCAATGATTTGATATGGCGACTGATTGCAGGCTGACTAAGATTCAGCACCTGACTTGCCTTTGTAAAGCTCAGATGAATAGCAACCTCAAAAAAAACTTCATGCCGGAAAGAGATCATTTGTTTTTCAAAATCAGTTTTTCAAAGGTATTGTTTTAAGCTGATCAAAGAAGTAAAAATGTAAAAGGATTACAACGTAATATCCGGTTTCTGTGTCATTTCAATAATATATTATCACAATAAAAACATGAAAATTTGTATCTTTCATTGTTATTTCTCCCATTGCTTTTATTCAATTCTTAAAGCACCCTCAACGTCCATAAAAATTTTTACAAGCCTTTTTCTCTACCTATTCATTACTATTTCCTGCAAATCTGATTTTGTATTTCCTGTCTTTTGGACTCAAAACGGTACCTGTGCTACTTTTGAAACAAAAGGAGAAGAATTTGTCCATACTGGAAGATGTTGCGAATATGTTACAATTCAAAAATTCAACCTCACCAAAAACACTTCTTTTTCAGTCGCCGGTTCTTACACTTATTATACACGATCAGGAAAATCAGAAACAAATTTGCCAATTTTTGTTAGCGGTAAATTATCAAAAGACGGTCAGGAATTGACTTTTAATTATACTGCTCCCGCTGATTCTTCTCTAATCAATTATACTTTTCGCAACAATCAGGATCCGGCAGTTTGTGATTGCAACTGTTATTTCAAATAAAATCTTGTATCAAATAGCTTACAACCTAATCTCTGAATTTTGACAAGGTTAAATTTTACTTTTCCAAGTCAATTTTATTCGTAATTTGACAAAAAACTTAAACTACGAATGAAAAACAGTAAAGTATTGATCTGGTCGATTGTCGTTGCGCTTGGAGGTTTTCTTTTTGGCTTTGACACAGCCGTAATTTCAGGAGCAGAAAAAGCGATTCAAATTCTATGGCAGCTCACAGCTGTTGAACACGGTTTTACAGTTTCCATTGCCCTGATTGGAACCGTTATAGGCGCCATGTTAGGTGGAATTCCGGCTGATCGCCTGGGAAGAAAACAAACTTTGGTCTGGATCGCTGTTTTGTATCTTGTTTCCTCTCTCGGTTCAGCTTTGGTTAACGATTGGTATTTATTTCTGATTTTCCGTTTTCTTGGCGGTCTGGGTGTTGGAGCTTCCTCGGTTGCAGCGCCAATGTATATTTCCGAAATTTCTCCTGCAAAATCCCGTGGAAAAATGGTTGGATTGTTCCAGTTCAATGTCGTTTTCGGAATTCTTATCGCCTATTTTTCAAATTATTTCATGCAGGACCTGGGCGATAATGCGTGGCGTTGGATGTTAGGCGTCCAAGCAATTCCTTCCATCATTTTCCTTTTTACCGTTTTATCTGTTCCGGAAAGTCCACGCTGGCTGATTATGAAAAAAGGTAAAATAGATGAAGCACTACAAATTCTCAAACTTATAGATAAAGAAACCAGTGAAGAAACGCTCGCTGATATTTTAACCGCAACAAAAAATATTCAAAATGAGCCAAAAGCCAGATTATTTTCTGCGAAATATAAATCACCCGTCGGGCTTGCTATTACATTTGCGGTTTTCAACCAGGTTTCCGGAATTAATGCCATTATCTATTACAGTCCAAGGATTTTTGAAATGACCGGACTTGGTACCAAGTCAGCGTTTTTATCTTCTGCCGGAATCGGATTTGTCAATTTTGCCTTTACCTTATTGGCTATCAATTTCATCGACCGTTTCGGTAGACGTACCTTAATGCTGATTGGTTCTGTTGGATTGATTATCACACTAAGTATGGTTGCCCGTGCCTTTTTCATTCAGGATTTTACCGGCGTTCCAATTTTCCTCTTTGTATACATTGCATTTTTTGCATTCTCACAAGGAGCCGTTATCTGGGTTTTCATTTCTGAAATATTTCCAAACGAAGTCAGGGCGAATGGTCAGGCATTAGGCAGTTTTACACATTGGTTTATGGCAGCCGTTGTCGCATTTTCTTTCCCGATCATCGCAGAATATCTCGGAGGCGGAATTACTTTTTCGTTCTTCGCTTTCATGATGGTTTTGCAACTGATATTTGTCTGGCGCATTATGCCTGAAACCAAAGGGACTTCACTTGAACATGTTGATAAAACATTTATTATGCACTGAAATTAAATTTCCAAAGACAGCATAACGTCTGCGGAAATTTAATTTTGAATTCGATTAACCTTTTGATTTTAGAAAACCAGGAAGGATAAAAATAAAAATGCCGGAACTCGGTATGTGAAAACAAGAATAAATATTAATATCATTTTAAGATGGGCAGATTGAAAATATCAATCTGCCCATTTTGTTTTTAAGAATATTCAGTTTAAAAAAATTTATAATAAATCATAATATAATAGTAGAAAAAAACCCGTACTTCGCTTTTTAAATGTGAACATTACACTTAATATTTAAAATGCGTTCAACCATTCAAAAACTCTGTCTTTTCCTCCTTGCTTTTCCCCTCGCGGTTACAGCCCAAACAGGAAAGGGAAATTATTCGCCCATTACGTTAAAAGACTTATCTTCTTTCGAGAATACCGGCTCAAACTGGTCCGTCAAAGGAAATATTTCAATGCATCCGGTAAAAACCGAAGCTGCCAAAACCCAAAATGGTGAAGGTACGCTGGTCGGCACGGCCGGTGCAGCCATTACTACAAAAGTGAAAGCAAAGGATCTGCGTTTTTATGCGGAATTTATGCTTTCTCCGGGAGCAGAAGGAAATATAATTCTTCCCGGCGGACAACGCGTTCGTCTTGCCGACAATAAGCAACTGGAAACCAGTGCACTTACCAGTGGTTATATCGGACAATTTCCGATTCAAAATGCTTCAAAAGCACCAGGTTTATGGCAAACCATAGAACTTGCTTATGATGCTTCTGTGGCAACGGTAAAAAATTCTGCCCGTTTAAATTCCCTGAAACTGAACGACGTTATTGTTTTGGAAAGCGTCTATCTGCCCTTGTCAAAATCGATTAGCGATGCTCAGTCGGTGGGTTTGGAAGTTACAAAAGGCACCATTGCCTTTCGTAATATCGGCTACCAGCTTTTGAATGACCGTAAGCCATTGACTTTACATAATCTGAGTTATAAATTGTATTCTGACAAATGGGACGCTCTTACTTATTCGAAACTCGAAAAGGAAGATAAAACAAGCAGTCTGACTCAGGAAGTAACAAACGGAATGCGCGAATTTCACCTGATCTATGAAGGTGAAATGCTGGCCGAAGAAGATGGCGATTATGTTTTTACATCGATTTATTCCGGTAATGTTTTTACACTTGACATCGACGGAAAAGCGATCGTAACTGCCGGAGAAAGCACTTCTCAGGAATCGCATTCAGGTTCAGTGAATCTTACCAAAGGCACGCATAAATTCAAAATTCATTATTCACGTTTCCCATGGCGCCAACCAGCTTTGGGTCTGAGAGTTCAAAAAGCAGGAATTCGTACTTATGACCTGCATGTACTTTCTTCACTGCCTGAGCCTGAGCCAAAACCATACATCGGTGTAAATCCTGATTTACGTCCTGAAATGGTTCGTTCTTTTATTCTTTTGGATGGCGAAAAATACAAACGTACCCATTGCATTTCTGTGGGAAGTCCTACCGGATGGAGCTACACAATGGATCTTAACCGCGGTGCTATATTACAAGCATGGAGAGGACAATTTGCCAATGTTACCGAAATGTGGTACGAACGCGGCGAACCGCAATTACTTGAACCAGCCGGTTTGAAAGTTCCTGTTTCAGGAAAAAGCAATCTTGCCATTCTTGAAAATGAAAAAGCAGCCTGGCCTGATTCCGCCAATGTGAATTATCTTGGTTATACACTTGATGCACAGGGATATCCCGCAATCCGTTATGCTATTGCATCTGCTACAGTGGGCGATCACATCACGGCAACCAATGATGCGCTTACTGTTACGTATGATGTAAAAGGTACGCCAGCCGGTTCGTTATATTCTTTGCTTGCCAGCGGAAAAGAAATTCAGATGATTGAAAAAGGTCTGTATCAGATCGATAACCGTTGTTATATACAAATTGATAAAAAGGCAAAAGTGATTTTGAGAACTTCCGGCGACGGACAGGAATTACTGCTGCCGGTTTCTAATGCAAGCAGTTACTCCATGTTCTGGTAGTTTCTCTTTTTATCTTTTTGTCTAAAAATTTTATATCGTAGTAAATGAAAAATATAGTTTTAACAACACTGCTTTCTCTTGGCTGTCTTGCTGCACAGGCGCAGAGCAAAGCAAAAACCGAAGATGATTATTATCGGATCATAACAATGCCGATTCCACAAAATATCCAGATGGAAGTAGGCGGACTGGCCGTTTTGCCTGATGGCAGACTGGCCGCCTCAACACGCCGCGGAGAAGTATGGATGATTTCAAATCCTTATATGAAAGGCGACGGACAACCAACTTTTCACCGTTTTGCTTCCGGATTACATGAGCCCTTGGGATTATTTTACCGGGGAAAAGATATTTTGCTTTCACAGCGCGGAGAAGTAACCCGATTGGTTGATACAGATAACGATGGCGTTGCGGATGTTTATGATTCCTTTGCACGCTGGCCATTGTCGGGAAATTATCACCAGTATTCTTATGGACCTATTCCAATGCCAAACGGAGAAATGCTGGTAACGCTTAACCTGGACTGGATCGGACGTGGTGCAAGTCAATCCAAATGGAGAGGATGGATGCTGAAACTTGGACAAGATGGCTCACTGACTCCTTATGCAACGGGTCTTCGTTCCCCTGCCGGATTTGGTTCTTATAAAGGTGATATTTTTTATACTGAAAACCAGGGAGACTGGGTTGGTTCAGGTCGTATGACGCATTTGGAAAAAGGTGATTTTGCAGGAAACGTTGCTGGTTTAAGATGGAGCAGCGAACCGGGTTCACCCGTAAAATTGAAACCCGAAGATATTCCGGACACAGGAGAACCACTTTATGATGCCGCCAAACGTGTCCCTGGTATCAAGCCACCAGCCGTATGGTTTCCGCATACTTTGATGGGAATTTCAACATCTGATTTTAAAGAAGATACCACAGGCGGAGCTTTCGGACCTTTTGCCGGACAAGTATTTGTTGGTGATCAGGGCCATAGCAAGGTGATGCGTGTGGATATGGAAAAAGTAAATGGCGTTTATCAAGGCGCATGTTTCCCTTTCCGTGAAGGTTTTGAATCCGGTATTATCCGTATGGTTTGGGGCTTGGATGGTTCTATGTTTGTTGGCCAAACAAGTCGTGGCTGGTCAGCAACCGGGAAAGCAGATTTTGGTATTCAGCGTTTGGTTTGGACGGGTCAAACACCTTTCGAGATGAAAAACATACGTTCAATGCCGGATGGTTTTGAAGTAACTTTCACTTCTCCGGTTGACAAAGCAACGGCTTCTAAATCTGAATCTTACAAACTGAGCAGCTTCACTTACAAATACCACCATATTTACGGCAGCCCGATCATCAATACAAATGAGTTGGCTATCAAAGGAATAGCAGTATCAGAAGACGGACTTCGCGCACGTATTGTGCTTGATCCAGCTGCTTTAAGAAAAGGATATATTCACGAATTAAAAGCAGAAGGTGTCCAGTCAACAGACGGACTCTCGCTTTTACACAACATCGGCTATTATACTTTAAATGAAATTGCAGGTGGTGCCGCTTTGACAAGTTCTCAGTACACAGCAAGTTCAAAACCTACTATGTCACATGATATGGGTGCAATGACGGCTTCCGACTCAAAAGGTACTGAAACCAATTCTGCCAAACGTGTTACTGAAATGCCTGCATCCTGGACAAATGGCCCTGATCAGGTAATTAATATCGGAACGGTTCCAGGATTGAAATTCGATATTTCTGAAATTCAGGTAAAAGCGGGAAGCAAGATCAGACTTAATTTGAACAACAATGATGATATGCTGCACAATCTGGTGGTTGTAAAACCAGGTACAGCCAATACGGTTGGTGAACTGGGATTAAATCTTGGTTTGAAAGGAACAGAAATGAATTACGTTCCAAAAACAAATGACGTACTCTTCCATACGAATATTGTTGAACCGGAAAAAACAGAATCCATTTATTTCGTAGCACCGAAGCAAATTGGTGTTTATCAATACCTGTGCACTTTCCCGGGACATTACATGCTGATGCAGGGAAAATTGAAAGTCGTTAAGTAAACATTTCCTAATCTCCCTGACCGGTCAAACGGCAGGGAAATTATTTTGATTACCCCCCTGCCCCAATATTTCGATCTATTTTAAAGTAAATGAAAAACAAAAGAAGATAAAGAAGTACCATTTTTTCAATATGACAATTTGCTGATTTATTTAAACATTACTTATCAGACTTTAATTTGAATAATGATATAAACATATCCGGCAACTCAGATCTAAATGCAAACCTGTGGCTAAAATTCAAGTCGGGTGACGCGGCCGCTTTTGGTGAACTGGCACAGGTTCACTACCGTGCGTTATACAATTATGCTACAAAGTTCTCTTCCGACCCTGAATTTATTCGTGACTGCATTCAGGAATTATATCTGGAACTCTGGGAACGCCGGTCGTTTTTATCTGAAACCGCATTTGTCAAATCATATCTGTTAAAAGCCTTACGCCACAAACTGATTAAAGAAAGTGTTCGTTTAAAACGCTTTAAAGAACCGAAAGAATTATCTTTTGATGCTGATGAAGCCGATCTTTCCATTGAGTCGCTCATCATTGAAAATGAACATCTGAAACATCAGATCAAACGGTTAAACCAAATCGTTTCTCACCTTACGAAAAGACAGCAGGAAATCATTTATCTGCGCTTTTATCAAAATCTGGAAAATGAAGATATCGCTCAGATCATGAGCCTGGGCCGCCAAAGTGTGGCCAATCTTTTATACCGTACCATCAAGGAAATCAAGGATATCTGGATGCCCGCAGAATTTTTCTGGGGACTTATTATCATCGCATTCTGCTGATTTTCAACCTCTCACAAACTTTATAGTATTATTTCAAAAAATATTTTGATTTTTTTGGTTATCCATGACCAAAAATCAGACATACATACTAAAAGCATCAAAAGAATTGTGAAATGTAAATTTTCATTTGCACTATTCACACAACTCCCAAACCTGACAATAATTCCTAATGCTAAAATTTTATGATCAATTATCGTAATTATTCTGTTGAAGAATTCGCTACCGATGAAAAATTTCGGCAATGGATTCTTGATCCCTCCGGCGAGATAATCCTTTTCTGGGAAAACTGGCTGATACAAAACCCGGATCGTCATAATGCGGTTAACCAGGCAACAGAATTGCTTCTGAGTGTTCATGAAAGATACAAAGACGATTTAAGTGAGGAAAGTATTCAGGCCGAAATCAACGCAATGGTTGAAATAGCAGAATTCAGCAAAAACAAAAACCGACTTTCCTTTTTAAATAATCCTTTCTGGCGGATCGCTGCAATAATTACATTGATTTCAGGACTTGGATATTTTTATAACCGGAATCATTTAGCCGAAAAAACAGAAGTGGCTTCTTACGCTTCGATGCTTGTTAAAAGAAATATTACTGATAAGGAAATGACTGTCCTGCTCAGTGACGGAAGTGTGGCTACTTTGAAAAAAGGCAGCACTTTGAGATTTCCTAATAAATTTTCAGGCGACACACGGAAAGTGTTTCTGACAGGAGAAGCCTTTTTTGACGTCACAAAAAATCCTACAAAACCTTTTCTGGTTTTTGCCAACGAGACAGTTACCAAAGTTTTAGGAACAAGTTTTCGTATAAAAGCACCTGAGGGAGCAAACACAGTAATGGTTTTTGTAAAGACCGGGAAGGTGTCTGTTTATCCAAAAAAAGAGTATGAAACCTTAGCCGATGAAGATGACCATGAAGTTTCCGGCGTGATTCTTCATCCCAATCAGCAGGTTGTTTTTAATAAAAAAGAAAACCGGCTGGAAAAAGGTATAGTAGAAAACCCAGATTTGCTTTCGGAATCTGCACAAAGCCAGGAATTAATTTTCGATGATCAGCCGGTAGCAGAGGTATTGCGGACATTGGAAAAAATGTACGGCATTGCTATTTTATTTGACGAGGAAAGTCTTTCAAAATGCCCTATCAGTACCATTTTCAAAGAAGAAAATCTTAAACAAAGGATGAATGCTATTTGTCAGGCAATCGGAGCGACTTATGAAGTTGTTGATGGTCAAATCATATTAAACAGCAAAGGTTGCAGCCACTAAACGAAATTAATAAATCACAATAACCTGGTACCAGTAACTAATCCAAACAATTGAGAGTGCCTATGAAATAAATGAACCTCCAATATATTTAAAGAGCCAGCGATGATTGCGCCATCACTGACTCTACGCGTCCCCACGCTTGCAGGCATCATCCGATAAAAGATGTGAGGGGAACTTTTTGTCCAAATTTTTCACGAATCCAGAACAAAACAATCAAAACTATGAAAAAAAACCGACAATCGATTCGGCTAATATGTAGTGTTATGAAAATATCATTTTACCAATTAATGTTGGCCTATATCTTCTCTAGTATCGCCTCCGCTACGGTGGTTGACGCTCAGGAAATACTCAATCAGAAAGTAACCATTGAAGTAAATAACCAGGATATGAAAAGTGTCCTGAACAAACTTAATAAATTAACGCAAATACGTTTTACTTACAGTTCCGCAGTAATAAATACGCAAAAAAAAGTGACTCTGAAAGCGGTTGAAAAACCTCTATCTGATGTTCTGGACGAGCTTTTACGCCCGATGAACCTTGGATATAAGCTGGATGGAAAACAGGTAATTCTGGTTAAAGGCGCGAACCCACCCAGCAGTTTCAATAATGAAGCGTCTTCGACAACTCCTTCGTCGATTGACAGAAACATTAGCGGAAAAGTAATTGACGAAAAAGGAGAACCTCTGCCGGGTGTAAGTGTGGTCGTGAAATCGTCCAAAAACGGTACGGCAACAAACACAGAAGGAACGTATCAGCTAAGCATACCGGATGATAATGCGGTTTTGATTTTTTCCTATGTTGGATATACGCCGCAGGAAGTTACCGTGGGCAACCGCTCAAATGTGGACGTTTCTATGGTACCGGATGTTAGAAATCTGGAAATGGTTGTGGTAACGGCTTTGGGTATCAAACGTGATGCAAAAAAACTGGGTTACTCCACAGCCACTGTAAATACAGAAGAATTGCAAACAAACCGCACGACCAACCTGGGTAACAGTTTGCAGGGAAAAGTTGCCGGTTTGAACGTTTCACCGCCAGCGAGTGGACCCGGTGGATCTACCAAAATCCGTATTCGCGGCCAGTCTTCTTTTGGTGGAAACAACTCACCTTTGATTATTGTTAACGGTGTACCGATTAACAACACAAGTGTATCCGCGGGTGGATCAGCCGGAAATGGTACGGGTAACCCAACAGGTGGGTCTTCGGATGCAGGTGATGGTTTGCAAAGTATCAATCAGGATGATATTGAATCGATGACTGTATTGAAAGGTGCAGCGGCCGCTGCGCTTTATGGATTTCGTGCGAAGGATGGTGCGATTATCATAACAACAAAAACAGGTACAAAAAGCACGGGTATCGGTGTAGAAGTCAATTCAAATTTCCAGGCACAGGAGGCTTTGGATTACACAAATTTTCAATATGACTACGGTCAGGGAGAATTTGGAAAAAGACCAACCACTACTGCTGAAGCACAAAGCTCAGGCGTATTTTCTTTTGGAGAAAAAATGGATGGCAAAGCGACGCCTCAATTTGACGGTTCCATGCAGCCTTATGTAGCAAACAAAAACCGCATCAAGGATTTTTACCGTACCGGAACAAGTTTTACCAATTCTGTGGCACTTTCAGGAGGCAATGAAAAGGGAAATTTCCGTTTATCTTTCGCCAATACGGACGCTAACGCAATTGTCCCAAATTCTGACTACCATAAAAAAATATTTAACCTGGGTTTGAATTATAAATTCACGCCAAAACTTTCAGTTCAATTAAACGCCAATTATTCAAACGAATACAATCATAATCCTCCGCAAATCGGGCTTCAGGATATGAATGCCAACACTACTATTTACACCTTGGCAACCAGTATTGCGGTTCCATGGCTTAAACAACGGAAAGATGCCAATGGCAATGAAGCACCACTTTCCCGTTTCACCAATAGAAATAATCCATACTGGGTTGCCTATGATCGCTTCGAAAATGTAAGACGCGACCGGATTTTTGGAAATACTTCCGTGCGCTATGAGTTCACAAAGTGGTTATATGCCCAGGCCCGTATCGGACAAGATTATTACACAAGACCATACAATTATGACCGACCAACAGGAACGCGTTCTATTGGTGCTGTAACAACAGGATTTAACGGATACTACTATCAGGATGTTTCTACTTTCCGGGAAAGAAATATGGACTTTTTGATTGGTGGAAATCATACTTTCGGTGATTTCGGAATTGATGTAACATTAGGTGGAAACCAGCTTCTTCAGGTGAGCGACAATATTTCAACAGCAGTTACCAACTTTTATATCCGTGATTTGTACACAATTGGAAACGGACAAATCAAAAGTCCAAACTACAATTACAGCAAGAAGAAAGTTAACTCACTTTATGGAGCGGCGGAATTCTCGTTCAAAAACTTTCTTTATGTTAACGTAACAGGAAGAAATGACTGGTTCTCAACATTGAATCCTCAATCTAACAGTTATTTATACCCTTCGGTTAGTGCGAGTTTTGTTTTCAGCCAGGCATTTAATCAGCTTCCTTCGTGGTTGAATTATGGTAAACTTCGTGCGGCTTATGCGGAAGTGGGCGGTGATACAGATCCTTATTCGAACAACTTATACTATGCCTTGAATGCGAACTCGTTCAACGGCGTGGCTTTGGGAAGTATTTCCAGCAACGTGAGCCCGAATGCAAATCTTCGTCCGCTGAAAGTAAAAGAATTCGAAATGGGTCTTGAATTCAAAACTTTTGACAGCAGATTAAATCTTGACATGTCGGTATACCGTAAAAACACTGTGGATGAAATCCTGAATGTTGACGTTTCAAATGCTTCCGGATTCTCAGGTACCAAAGTAAATATTGGTAAACTTCAAAATAAAGGGATTGAGTTTTTGCTGACCATCGTGCCGGTTAAAACAGAAAATCTGATCTGGGAAACCAGTTTTAACGCAAGTTATAACATCAGTAAGGTAATCGAATTGGCACAAGGCCAGCCACGTTTTGACGTTGGGACGGGTGAATTTTTTGGAATTGTTTCTCACGAAGTTGGGAAACCGCTGGCATCTCTAAGAGGATTTGACTACAAACGTGATGCACAGGGACGAATTCTGACCGCTGGTGGTTTGCCTCAGCAAGGTAACCTGACAACCTTTGGAAGTGCTATTCCAAAATGGGTTGGCGCATGGCTTAACACATTCAATGTGAAAGGCTTCCGTATTACAACACAGGTTGATTTCAAGGCTGGATACAAAATCATGTCGAACTCCAACCTTAACTTTTTACGTGAAGGATTGTCAAAACCTTCCCTGGTTGGTCGTGATGGCGGTGTTTTATTTGATGGTGTAAATGCTGATGGCTCGCCTAATACGACGAAAGTTGAAGCGGAACAATTCTACACCGCTTACCGCAGTACAAACATTGCAACGCCTTTTATGTACAATGGAAGCTTTGTGAGATGGAGAACACTTTCTGTCGGATATGATCTTTCCCGTTATGTTAAGAAATCGTTTATCAAAGGATTGACAATTTCGGCAATGGTAAACAACGTCTGGCTGATCAAGAAATATATTGATAACCTTGATCCTGAGGCGCAAGTTTCTTCATCTGATAATCTTCAGGGAATTGAAACCCACACGCTTCCTACAACAAGAAGCTACGGATTAAACCTGAACATCAAGCTATAACTTTTTTAAAAGACCGACATGAAAAAAATACAAATATACCTTACAGTGGTGGGCTTGTTGTTTGGCGCAAGTTCGTGCGACAGCGGTTTTGAAGATGTAAATAAAAACCCGGTACTGGCAACGACGACCGATCCGGCCTATCTTTTTTCCAATGCACAATTCAGCGCTGCGGTTCCTACTTTTTACTATCAGAGTGAAATTGTTCAGCAAATCAATACGCCATATACAGGCGTTCTGGAAGGTGGAAATCATAATATCGTTTATGATCCAAACACCAATGCTTTGTTCAATTCGATGTATATCGGAACAAACACAGGAAGCGGACCAGTGAATTTGCTTAAAACGATTATGACGTTAACAAAAGATAATCCTCTTCGGGCCAACATTTATCAAATGGCAAGAATCTGGAAAGCTTATGTGTTTATGGTTTTGGTTGATACTTATGGTGACGTTCCTTATTTTGACTCTGCAAAAGGTTATTCTGATGGAATAAATCTTCCGAAATATGACGATCAAAAATTGATCTACGATGATATTTTGAAAGAATTGGATGAAGCAACAAAAGCTTTGGACGCTACAAAAAGTATTGAAACCGGCGATTTGTTTTACAAAGGAAACATAGCCCAGTGGAAAAAACTTGGGAACTCGCTTTTACTCCGTGCCGCGATGCGCCTGATAAAAGTGGATGAAACAAAAGCAAAATCTTATATCACAAGAGCTGTTGATCCCGCAAACGGCGGCGTAATGACTGCTAACACAGATAACGCTTACATTGCTTTCAACACTACTTTCAACAATCCGAATGCAAACTTTTTCCAGGGAACTGAAAGAGCAAACGTTTATCTTGGAAAACCATTTATCGATTATTTAAAAACAACTTCTGATCCCCGGATAAGAGTTCTTTCGGTAAAATATGCAATTCCTGCCAATCCATTGGCAACTGCCGGAGCTGAAAATACCGAGCCAGCCGATCAGTTGGGCATGCCATACGGCTATAACGAATCAACGATCGCGACTGCACCCGGATTTCCGGGGAAAACAGGTTCTGCTTTCAATTACTCACAAATAAACCGTCGGACACTAGGTAAAATTGATGCTCCTGAATTCTTAATTACATATTCTCAAACACAGCTGCTGTTAGCTGAGGCTGCGACAAGAGGATATATTTCGGGTGATGCAAAAACGTATTACGAGGCAGGTGTAAGAGCTCACATGAATCAAATGGCGCAGTTTGATGTTTCCGCCGTCATTCCAACGACCAGCCAGGATGCTTATCTGGTCTCCAATCCATTTAATGCGGCTAATGCATTAAGCCTGATTAACACACAATACTGGGTTTCTTCATTCCTGAATGGTGCGGAAGCCTGGGCAAATTTCCGCAGAAGTGGATTCCCGGCACTTACTAAAAATCCATATCCGGGAGCAGATCCTTCGGTGAAAGATTTTATTCGCAGACTGGTTTATCCGGTTCGTGAAAAATCTGTGAATACGGTAAATTATAATGAAGCAATTGCTCGTCAGGGTGCTGATGAATTGGGCACTCATATTTTTTGGGATAAATAATCTTGCAATAATTAACACAGGCGGTGTCCAAAACCGCCTGTGTTCCTGATCAGTTAATTTTTACTTAAACCTACCTTACCTATGTTAAAAAAAACAATGCTGTTGCCGGCACTTTTATTTGCTTCCTTTTTAAGTCATGCACAACCCATTTCTCCAACCGCTGACCAGATTAAAGCTTTAACTGCAAATTGGAAAGGTGAACGGTCCGCAGATGGCCGTCCAAAAGTTTCTGATGCAATCTTGGCCCGTTTGAAAAACATCTCCATTGAAGAAGCCTGGGGCGTTTTACGGAATAAAGGTTATCAAAATCAATACGAAGGTGACTGGCAATTAATTCATCCTGACAGCTCCATGACTGGTCGTGTTGTGACTGCACAATATGTACCGCTTCGTCCTGATTTGCAGGATTACATCAAGGAAACCGGTAAAAAGGAAGGCCGCAATCCTGCGGGCGGAACAAACTCCTGGCCTATTGATGTGCTTACAAATGGCGACGTATACGTAGCCGACGGCTACGGAAAAATTGCAGACGGAACGCTGATCGGAGATAATCTTGGGAATTCCATTTATGCCAAATCCAAAAGAGGAACCATATTCTACGGTTCGGTTCGTGATGTGGAAGGTCTAAGCGAAATCAAAGGATATAATGCATGGATTAAGGGTTCTGATCCTTCGTATATCCAGCAAATGATGCTTTCGGGGATTAACGTTCCTATCAGAATTGGCCGCGCAATTGTGTTACCAGGCGATGTTGTTCTGGCAAAAAAATATGGTACTATTTTCATCCCCGCGCATTTGGTAGAAGAACTGGTTTTGACTTCCGAAGTAACTGCGCTTCGTGATGAATTTGGTCATCAAAGACTTAGAGAAGGAAAATATACACCGGGTGAAATCGATACCAAATGGACTGACGCTATTTCAAAAGATTTCCTGAAATGGGTTAATTCCTATCCGGGCCGCCTTCCAATGAGCAAAAAAGAACTTGACGATTATCTGAAAGAACGCAATTATTAAAAAAAGCTATCGGCTTTCGGACTTTTAAAATATTAATTTCCTAAATATCTTATATCATGAAGAGTATCTTAAAGCAGATCATTGCATCTAACAAAGAAGTTGAAAAAGCTGAAAAGCTTGCAGTACAAACTGAAATAAGTAATCCGGCAACGAAGGATAGTCGCCGTAACTTTTTGAGAAAATCAGCCGTTGGCGGCATTGCGCTGGGCAGTTTCATGTCAATGTCGATTGAAGATACTGTCGCACAGGCTACTTCAAAAGTAAACCGTGCTTCAAAACCTTCTGAACTAAAAATAACCGATATCCGCTATTGTGTTATTCAAAACGTTGGACGTACCCCTATTATCCGTATTGATACAAATCAGGGAATTTATGGTTTGGGTGAAGTTCGTGATGGTGCGGATGAACGTTATGCGCTGATGCTGAAAAGCAGACTTTTAGGCGAAAATCCATGCAACGTGGAAATGCTATTCAAAACCATCAAACAGTTTGGTATGCACGGTCGCCAGGCTGGCGGTGTTTGCGGTGTAGAAATGGCGCTTTGGGATCTTTGCGGAAAAGCTTATAACGTTCCTTGCTGGCAATTACTTGGCGGTCGGTACCGTGATAAAGTAAGATTATATGCTGATACCCCGGAATTTGAAAGTCTGGACGAATTCAAACAAAAGATAAAATTCCGTACCGAAACACAAGGTTATACCTGGTTGAAAATGGATATTTCAATTGGTATGCTGAAAGGTAAAGAGGGTTCGGTTGTAAATAATAAAGTATGGGGCGGTGGATTTTCACAATGGTCGGGTGACTATAACTCTTATGCTAATACAAAACATCCTTTTACCGCCATTCAAATCACACCAAAAGGTTTGGAAGAAATGGCAAAAGTAGTGGAAGATGTCCGTAGTATTGTTGGTTACGAAATGCCGATTTCATCCGATCATTACGGTCACTTTGACTTAAATAACGCCATTCGTCTAGGAAAAGCTTTGGATAAATACAGATTGGCATGGCTCGAAGATATGGTGCCATGGCAATATACTGATCAGTGGAAACAAATTTCAGAAGCGCTTGATACACCGACACTTACAGGCGAAGATATTTTCCTGAAAGAAGGTTTCCAACCCTTGATTGAAGCACGTGCAGTTGACATCATCCACCCGGATCTTGCCTCATCAGGCGGACTTCTGGAAACAAAAAGAATTGGCGATTATGCTGAGGATCATGGCATTGCGATGGCAATGCACTTTGCAGGCTCTCCTGTCAGTTTTATGGCCAACGTACATTGCGCTGCTGCGACACAGAATTTCCTTGCCCTTGAACATCACTCGGTAGATGTGCCGTGGTGGGAAAGTATTGTTAAAACAACAGACGGTAGAAAACTGATTGAAAAAGGTTATGCCAATGTTCCTTTGGAAGCACCGGGATTAGGCATTGAGCTGGTAGATGAAGAAGTCAAAAAACATCTTACACCAAAAGACAAATCCTACTTCGCCCCTACTGATCAATGGAACGACAAACGTTCTCACGACCGTTTATGGAGTTAATGGTTAATGGTTAATGGTTAATGGTTAATGGTTAATGGTTAAAAATTGAAAAATGCCGGATGAGTTCCCTCATTCGGCATTTTTTGTTAAGAAAAACAAAATTCTTTTATCAAGTTCATTTCTCCGGGCGACATGCTAAACGCTAGTAGCTAACAGCCAACAGTTAGTCCACGTATTGCAGAAATTCGATTCTATTATCAAACGGATCACGGAATGAAAATCTGTTTCTGCCTGGGATTGGTGTTAAATTTTTTACAGCAATACCATGGCTTTCCAATAGCTGACGTGATTCTTCCAGATTATCAATTTCAAAAGCAGGATGACGTTCCGAAGAATTGCTGCCATGATCTGTCATTAAATGCAACTGTATATTTCCCATTTGATACCAAATTGCTCCTCTCAAATGTGGCCGGTCGGGATCAATGATTTCTTCCAGACCTAAAACTTCTTCATAAAATCTTCTCGCTTCTTTTTCCTGCCCTTCCGGAAAACAAAGCATAACGTGATCAATCCGTTTGAAACTAATCTTCATAACTGGGTATATTTTAATTCAATTTTTCATCAGAATCCTGCTAAACAGTTTCTAATTTTTATAGAAGTGAAAATCCGTAATTTCAAATTTCTGCAAAAATCATGACTTCCTGAACAGTTTCTGTTTTTAAAAGGCAGAATAAGTGTTTATTTTACATGAGTGACTAGCTTTTCAACAAATATGATATCAGCCATTACAAAAAGTAGATTTTTTAATACAGTAAACCCACAGACGCTTCTCTTCTTTTTTCATAACTTTTTTATCAATGTCGGAACGACCCTTGTTTACGTTTCGTCCAATATATTATTGCTTGAAAATCATCCTGAATCTTCTTTGCCTCTTGCCTACATTGCAGCCGCTCTTGCGGTGATGGTTGCCGGACAAATTTATGAACATTACGAACATCATCTGGTACTTGAAAAACTAAGTCTGGGTACCATGTTGTCGTCTCTGTTCATGGTTTTGGTCGTAATGATTTTGCTATGGGCGGGACATGGAATGGCAACAGCTATTGCCATTATGGTTGGTTACCGGATTATTTATTTGCTTATCAACCTCGAATTCTGGGGATTATCTGCGATCGTTTTTGATGTTCGGCAGAGTAAAAGGTTGTTTAGTGTAATCGGTTCCGGTGATATGCCTGCGAAAGCGCTTGGGGCGGTTTTGGCTGTAATTATTCATTCGCCATCAGTTTTGATGATCTTGCTTGGCGTTTCGCTGGTGTGTTTTGCCCTTGCATTTTACACCCAAAAACTGACTTTCAAGTATACCGTTATTCCAAATCCGCACCACGCCAGACCAAGACAATCGGGCTTGTCGGATTCAAAATTTGTTCAGAAATATTTTAGCGGGAATCGTCTTCTAACCGCTTTATGTCTTGGAACTATTGCTATTGCAGCAGCCGCTACCTGGATCGAATATCACTTTTTTGTCAATGTAAAATATAAATTTCATAGTCAACACGACACGATTATTTTCATCGGTTCGCTTTTAACGGCTACTTATGTTATTTCAACTTTTGTAAAATTATTATTTTCCGGAAAAATAGTTGAGCGTTTTGGTGTAAAACTTACCTTATACCTTTTGCCACTGACAACGGTTTTCACGTCGCTTGGATTAATTATATCATCCTACTTCCGAACTGACGAACCATCGCTACTGGTTTATTATTGTATTGCTTATTTACTATTTGAACTCGTTCGTCGTACACTTTTCGATCCGGTTTTTCTGGTATTCTTCCAGCCACTTTCTACAAAAAACCGTTTAAAAGGACACACGCTTGCCAAAGGCTTTTATGAACCGCTTGGTATGTTAATAGCAGGAATTTTGCTTTGGGTGATTTATACGATGAAGTGGTCAAATATTGGCTTGACATTTGATTTGTCATTATTTTTCTCACTTGCTGCTCTGCTGATTTTCAGAAAGGCTTACGGGGAATATGTGCTGGAATTGAAAAGCGCGATCAGTAAACGATTCCTCAAAAGCGGAGAAATGGCTTCGCCTGGCGAGGCGCTCCCGATTATCAGAGAAAATCTCAAAAGTGAAAAGAAGGAAGAAGTTATTAATGCCATAGCCTGGCTTGTCAAAAATAAACCTTCAACATTTTCAAAAAATACAGACTTTCTTTTAAAAAATCCGTCTGAACTTGTGAGGCTGAAAACTTTGGAAGCGCTTGTACAAACCGGAAAATACCAGCCAACGGAGTCCTTTTACAATTACATTGAAAACGAAACGGATACGCCTTCCCAAACGCTTGCGGTACAAATTGCGGCAGCTTCGGATTCTTTAACAAGTGAAAAATTAGTTCATTACCTCTCTCACTCCGATCTGGATATTGTGAGAGGTGCAGTCATGGGTGCACGCCAATCTGGTAAGTCACCGACACTTTTACGCCAGACCATTAACGATCTTTTTCTTTCACTGAACGAAGATGCTCGTCTAACGGCGTTGGATTGTGTGGAATCAATTGACATTGAACCTTACCGGATTCAAATAAAAAATGCGCTGAAACAGGATAATTTACGCATTCAAAAAAGAGCCATCGAAGTAATAGGAATAAGTGGTGACAAAGCGATGGTACATGATCTGCAACCATTTCTCACAGGTTCTTTGTCCAAAACAACAAGTTTGGCATTGGTGAAATCCGGTGAAACGGGCACCATGATTTTGTTGGAATGGCTAAACCGTACAAGTTCTCAGAAAGATCTGCTTTCATTTTTGAAAGCAGCCGAGAAACAGCCGAATCCTGCAATACTTCCGGTATTATTTAATTTGCTCACCCGTATTTATCAAAGCAAAGAAAACTCAAACGCAGGCTCGCCGCTGACACTTCGGGTTCATACCGCAGCTTTGCGTACGCTGACGCATTATATTTTGAATGACGAATACAAACTTCCTCTTCAGGAATTTATGGAAGTTGAATTAAGTCATGCGTACCAGATTCTTAGCGCGACAGAAAATGAAACAGAAAACCTGATCTGGCAATCATCATTGCAATATGAATTACAACAGACCAATCAGCGTTTGTTCCATCTATTCATGCTTTTGTACGACAAGGATACTGTTCAAAATGCGTGGAAAGGTATAAAACATGCTTCTCAGGAAAAACGAGCCAATTCGCTGGAAATGATTGAAAGTCTTCTTCCCCGCGATTTGTATCCGTCATTAAGGGCACTTTTCGAAGACATTCCGCTAGCGAAAAAACTGGAAGCATTAAGGCAGTATCTGAACATCCAGGACGGTCGTCAATCTTTTATTTCTTATGTTTTAAAACAAAAAGAAAACTATTTCACTTCCTGGACAATCGCCCTTGCCATTGAAAAATGGACGCCGCAAAACGTTGAGATCGCAACACTCGAAACCTTTGCAGGTCATCCTGTACGCCTGCTTCGTGAAGCCGTGCAAAGAGCTTATCTGAAATTCCCGAATTATTCATTCAGTACCACAGCATTAAATACAATGAAACACGCCGAAAATGCCCAGCAAATTTCTGAAATGGAAAGAGTTATTGTATTGAAAAATACAAAACTTTTCTCCCAAACGCCTGAAAATGTACTTAGTTCGATCGCGCCGATTATGAAGGAAGTAATCTATCAGGAAGGCCAGGAAATTTTTGCCAAGGGCGATCCGGGTGATAGTATGTTTATCATTTATTCCGGTGAAATCGGGATTTACGATGGCCCAAAACAACTGGCACTTTTTGATAAAGGTGAAATATTTGGTGAACTGGCGTTGCTTGATACTGAGCCGCGTTCTGCGTCAACCGTTGCAGAATCGGATGTATTATTATTCCGTGTTGATCAGGAAGATTTCTTCGAGCTTATGGAAGAACGTGATGAAATTTTAAGAAACGTTTTACGGATTCTTTGTCAGCGGATACGGGTTCAGAATGAAAAAATGAGGGCTGCGGTTTAGATATGAAATTAATATCATCGGTCATGGCGATGGCATTTTATCAATACGTTTGATAACACAAAACCCCGGGTTTTCAACCCGGGGCTACAATGTCGGTCATGCCCGATGGCATTTTGATTTATATCTTGATTAAGGCCAGTAAGCTATTTAGATGTTCCTGCTTTCTACTTTCTCTTTTTTTTATCGCAGAGTTCGTATGATAATAATGCGCACCTATAAATTTAACCTGAATCTTATTCCAGGTATTCTCATCTGGAATAAGATTTCTAATGAATAATTCCTGAAATAAAGTTCCCGCAATGAGTTCAAAATCATCACGGCCCAAATAATCAAGATCCGCGTCACAAATAATTTTTTCAAGATGTGTTTTTGGACTTTGCGGTATTTTGGTAGCCATGATCATACCACAAATTATTTCAATCTGTTCTTCTGTATATTGAAATAGAGGAAGTGAAGACCGGACAATCCGGCAACCTTCTTCTTCGTGATCTTTATAAGTATTGATAAAACCGCTGTCATGAAAAAAAGCTGCCGTTTTCAGTAACCCAAATGATTCCTCGTGCTCAATTCCTTCTTCTTTCGCCAAAATTAAAGCCGCGTTTGCAACATCCAACGTATGGTGAAGCCCATGATAAAACAGTGTTTCTGATAATTCTTTACCCAGTAAATCTAAAATGTAATTTTCTGACGCGGCACTATCCATATTTTCTTAAATAGCTAATTACTAATAAATTATCAAAATACCTTATTCAATAACTTCATAAATCTGCATTGCGTCACGTTTGTTTTTTAAATGTACTTCACCAATCACTTTACACTGAAATGCTTCCTTAATTTTTTGATAAGCTGACTCCGGCACGATGATTTGCCCTGGTCCGGCCGCATTTTGTAAACGCTGTGCAACATTGACAGCGTCACCGATTACAGTGTAATCCAGTCGCCGTAAAGTAGCAGAACCAATATTTCCACTCACCATTTCTCCCGAATTAATTCCTATTGAAACATTGGGAAAATATTCAGTCTGATTATGAAGTTCTTCCTTAAATCCATTGATCTGGTTTCTTACCGCTAGTGAGGCTTCAATCGCGCGATCCAGATGATATTCGCCTTTGAAAACAGCCATAATGGCGTCGCCCATAAACTTATCAACCAAGCCGCCATGAGCAAGGATTTCTTTCACCATGATATCAAAATACTTATTGATAAGTTTAACAACCTGATCGGCTGGCTCACGCTCAGAAATGGAGGTAAAACCACACATATCCATAAAAACAACCGTCGCTTCAATATTTTCACTGGAAGTAAGTGACGTTTCAAAAGCTTCTTTTGTCATAAATTGCAGTACCGAGGAATCTACATACATTCTCAAAATATCGTTTTCCCTGACTGCTTTCAATGTTTGTTTCAACTGCTCAACGTATTTAAGCGTCTTTTCCATTGTCAATTCCAGATCCTGGAAATTGATTGGTTTGCATACGAAATCAAAAGCGCCGCGGTTCATCGCCATACGGATATTTTCCATATCACCGTAGGCCGAAACAATGACAGATTTTAACAGCGGACTAACTTCGCTAATTTTGATGAGCAGCGTCAAACCATCCATTTCGGGCATGTTGATATCGCTCAACACCATATCAACATCGGGATTTTCTGCAATCATCCGGAGGGCAACTTCACCGTTTTCTGCAAATATAAAGTCGTATTGCTGCTCACGGATCTGTCTGCGGAATTTTTGTTTTATCAGTAACTGCAAATCCGGTTCGTCGTCAACCACAAGGATTTTAGCCTTCATAACGTTCTTGTAATTTTTGTTTCAGTTCTGTGAAATTCACCGGTTTCGTCAAAAAATCATCTGCACCAAATTTCATAGCCTGGCTATAATTGTCAGTATCGCCATAAGCGGTAATCATCATCACAACCGGCGGAGCCAGCGGATGGCCTTTTCTGATTGTTTTCAGCAATTCAATACCACTCATTCCCGGCATGTTAATGTCGGACAGTATCATGACAATTTCTGACGCGTGCCCTTCCAGATAATTCAATGCCTCTTCTCCCGAAAAAGCGAAGGAAAACTGGAATTCTCCGTTGCGTATCTCTCTTCGGAATCTTTGTTCAAAAAGTGCCTGAACATCCGTTTCGTCATCTACGACAAGTATTTTCATATAGGAGCTTCAACTATTTTTCAATTAAACTTCTTTATCCATTAACAGGAATCGTAATTTTAAATTCCGTGCTTTCTCCAGGCACCGTACTAACATCCAGCAATCCATCATGAGATTTTGTGACAATATCATAACTCATTGAAAGACCAAGACCTGTGCCCTGCCCCGTTGGTTTTGTAGTAAAAAACGGTTGGAAAATTTTCGCCTTCACACTTTCCGGCATACCAGTTCCGTTATCTATTACCCGGATATACAATTTACCAGCAAATAATTTTGTAATTACCTTTACTTCCGGTTTATAATCTGGCATCGCAGGATTTTCTTTATTCAGCCTTTTCTTTTCTGCTACTGCGTAAAAAGCATTGGTAAAAAGATTAAGAAAAACACGGCCAAGATCTTGCGGCAAAACATCCACTTTTCCAATTGTCGGGTCAAAATCTGTTACCAAAGACGCATTGAATTCTTTATCCTTAGCACGTAAACCGTGATATGCCAACCGCATATATTCATCAGCAAGCGCATTAATATCAGTCGGCTCCTTATGTCCGGACGACGTGCGCGAGTGTTGCAGCATACCTTTTACAATGGAATCCGCACGTTTTCCGTGATGCGTAATCTTTTGCTGGTTTTGACTTAAATCACTAATAATTCCAGCGATATATTCTTTATCAGCATCCGGAATAGACGTTTTCTGAATTTCCTCTTCAAGCTCCTGACAAAGTTCAACGGAGACTTCCGAAAAGTTATTAACAAAGTTTAAAGGATTTTGAATTTCATGTGCAATGCCTGCAGTAAGTTCTCCAAGAGACGCCATTTTTTCACTTTGAATAAGCTGTGCCTGAGTCGATTTTAACTCATCCAGCGTTTTCTGCAATTCTTCTTTTTGTCTGGTCAATTCAATTGTCCGTTCGGTAACCAGATATTCCAGTGCTTCTTTTTTAGCCTGATTTATTTCATCTTTTACTCGTTGTGCTTCTCGTTCTTTATCCAAAAGTCGTTGCTGCTTTTGTGAATTATACCAAACAGCAAACAACCAGATGAAAGCAAAAACCTTCGCTGTTACGAGATAGTCGCTATATTGGCGATATAATTTTGCCGGAACGATCAGTTCAGCAAAACTCACAAAAAGTGCAACAGCAATAAATGGAAATGAGCCCTGGGCAAGCGAACGGACGGGTTTAAACTCGTCCTTCGTGAAAATTATCCATAAAATATAACCTACAAAAGGATACCACAGCCAACTAACCAGTTTTGATTCATCCAAAACATAATAAGCCGCCATTAAGCCTATGGATACGTACCGTGCACCAATCAATAATTTATCCCATTCCGGCAGTTTAGTGGCAGTTTCCAGCCTCTTGCGAATAAACTGAATCAGGAAGAAAGTGAGTAAAAAAAATTCCATATACGGAAAAGGAGATTTTAAACGGCGTTGTTCTGAATAAATTAAATAAATGAGATTGCACTACTAATTCGAATCGTTATCTGCCTCGCAAATATCAGGAATCAATGAACAATGTATGTATTTTCTTCTAAAATAGCTTGATTCAATACTGAAAACAAAAGGGAAATACCAAAAAGCTGAATCATTAAAACATTAACTTTTCCAGGTAGTTATTTCATTAACTTAAAATCTGATCACTGTCAGCCACTTATATTTTATTACTACCACTGTGCTGGATGTAATTTTTTCGGCTTAAATAAAACAATTATCTTTTCCATTCGAATTGATTTTATACTAAATCCGATTATAAATAAATGACTTATCTGGCAAATCCTGGTCGCTACGATCAGATGACCTACCGCCGTTGTGGCAAAAGCGGCCTCAAATTACCCGCTATTTCTCTTGGACTATGGCACAATTTTGGCGGCGTAGATATCTATGAAAATTACCGCGCCATCATCACAACAGCCTTTGATCACGGCATTACCCATTTTGACCTTGCCAATAATTATGGGCCGCCTCCAGGTTCCGCCGAAGAGAATTTCGGATTGCTGATGAAAAGAGATTTCGCATCATACCGCGACGAGCTGATTATTTCTTCCAAAGCGGGTTATTTGATGTGGCCGGGACCTTACGGAGAATGGGGATCGAAAAAATATCTTGTGGCCAGTCTTGACCAAAGTCTGAAAAGAATGGGTCTGGATTATGTCGACATTTTTTACCATCACCGCCCGGATCCTGATACGCCTCTTGAAGAAACCATGGCTGCTCTGGATTTAATTGTCCGTCAGGGAAAAGCGCTTTATGTAGGATTATCGAATTATCAGGCCGAAGAAGCCGATAGAGCGATAAAAATATTGAATGATCTTGGAACACCTTGTCTGATACATCAGCCCAAATATTCCATGTTTGAGCGCTGGGCAGAAGGAGGATTATTGGATGTCCTTGAACGTGAAGGCGTTGGTTGTATTCCCTTTTCCCCTCTTGCCCAGGGTTTATTGACCAATAAATATTTACACGGAATTCCAGCTGATTCACGGGCAGCAAAACCGGAAGGATTTTTACAGGAAAATCAGGTAACGCCGGAAGTGATCGAAAAAATAAAACAGCTGAATACTATCGCTCTCGAACGTGGACAAACACTTGCACAAATGGCATTGGCATGGTTGCTGAAAGATCCAAGAGTAACCTCTGTTTTAATCGGTGCGAGCAAAGTTCCGCAACTACTTGATTCTCTGGCCTGTCTTGAAAATCTGTCGTTTTCAGACGATGAACTCGAAAGAATTATAACCATTCTATAAATAAAATAACGCGTGGCATAGGGGTTATGCCACGCGTAGTTGTGATAAAGGAGAAAATTGTAACTATTATTTAATACGTAATCCTGACAAATGAAAACCTCAATTGCTGCCGCATTCTTTATGTTTTGTTCGACATTTTCTTTTGCCCAGGTCTTTGTTTCGGGCGTGAATATTAATGAAATGGATTCCGTAAAAGTCTGCCAGGTTACAGTTTCTTCTTTTCGCAATCTCGCATCTCCTAATACTGTTACACTTGATTATGGACAGCCTAATAAGAAGGCTCTAAACAGGATAACCAACAAAGCGACCGGTGAAAAAATAAGATTTAATTCATTGGGCCATGTCCTTAATTTTATGGAAAATAACGGCTGGGTACATTATGACTCTCAATCACTTATTGCAGGAAATGAATCTGACAATTTCTTATATTTTAGAAAGAAATGATCAGAGGAAATACGCCTTACAATCGTAATATAATTCGCATTTCAATGAAAATGTATTATGATTATAAGGCCAAAACCGACAGAGGTTTGATATTATTTTCTATTATTTCAAAAAACTGATCTTCGTCATAATTTAAGTTATTTAAATTTCTCAACTTTGTGTTAATCATTGACGTGTTAACGCCTTTGAGGTGAGAAATATTTGTAAAGGTCCCTGGCGCATGTTAGGGATTTTTTATTTCAGTTCATATCATAACTTCATCTTCAATATAGCGCAATTCTCCCTGCTTTTTTTGTCATAATCACTTCCTTATCAATCAAATATTTTTAAAATAAAATATTTTTCTGTTTTTCTGTAACCTTTTTTCTTCCTTGCAGTTTCCACTACAAGATCACTAAAAAAAGAACAGATTCTTGAACGCACTAACCGATAATTCGTTGATGCTTCGGGTGAAATCCGGAGACCTGGATAAAATGGGGTTGCTCTTTGAGCGGTACCACAGGCCTCTGTTTTCTTTCCTTTATCACATGACGGGCCGCACTGATGCGAGTGAAGATCTGGTTCAAAATGTTTTTTACAGGATGCTGAAATACCGACATACCTTCACCGGTGAAGGTGAATTCAGAACGTGGATGTATCATTTAGCCAGAAATGTGCTGAACGACTCGATCAAGCAGAATAAGTCGAAGTATCATGAAAATGTGAACGAGTTGGCTGATAAAATCGGAGGAGGAATTCCTGCTGATTTTGAATTTGAGAAAAAACAGGATGCCGATTTACTTCACAAAGTCATGGCAACATTAAGTGAAGATCATCGTGAAATACTGGTTTTAAGTCGTTTCCAGGAATTGAAATATGATGAAATCGCTGGAATACTGAACATTACAGAAGGAGCCGTGAAGGTTCGGGTACACCGGGCATTAGGAGAGTTGAAGAAAGTTTTTTTGACAAGTGAAAACCGAAAGAAAGCACATGACCTGTGAACATACAAAAGCTCAGTTTACGGATTGGTTAAATAAAGATCCGGCTGACCCGGAACGTATCCGGATCGACAAACATCTTGCCGAATGTCCTGAATGCCAGGAAGAATTTGCTTCCAGCAAACAACTTTGGGAAATGATGGGCCAGGTGAAGGTGGAAGTTCCGACGGAGAAAATGCGTGTTAATTTCAACGCGATGCTTGGTGAATTTAAAGAAACAGTCAGAACAAAAGATAAATATTCACTAGATAATCTGATTGATGCAATCCGGCAATTTGTACTTCCGCAATGGACTATTCAGTTGACTTTCAGCCTTTTACTGGTTGGACTTGGATGGATTATCGGATTCAGAATGAACAGAAGCGAACATGCAGAAACAGCTTATACACAGCAAATTGACACGCTGGCAACACAAATTCAGGAAATGCGCCAGACGATGATGCTTGCTCTGATCGAAAATCCATCGGCTACGGAACGCCTTAGGGCAGTGAGTTATACTAATGATATTACGGATGCAAACGATAAAGTTATTGACGCTCTATTTTCAACATTGGATAACGACCCGAATGTAAATGTCCGCCTGGTGACACTTGAAGCGATCACACAATTTGCCGCTGATCCGCTGGTTCGTGAAAAACTGGTTCAGTCACTGGCACAGCAGGATTCTCCGATGGTTCAGGTTGCATTGGCGGATGTGATGGTAAAATTGCAGGAAAAACGCTCTATCAAAACGTTCAGAAAAATGCTCCGGCAGGAAAACCTGAACGAGTTGGTGAAAAATAAAATCGAACAGACAATCAAAGATCTCTCTTAAACAATCAATTAATCCCAATTAGCCATGAAACAAATTATAATCCCCCTTTTGGCGGGAGTGATGTTCGCTTGTACCCAGGCGCCAGCACAAAAACTGGAATTTAAGGAACATCTCAGCAAAGAATTCACCATTAAAGAAAGCGCTGCAAAAAACACGCTGGCCATTTATAATATTTTCGGATCAATAAAAGTAAAAGGTTACAATGGCGACAAAGTTGTTATTGAAGTTGATAAAACGATCACAGCAGACGATAAAGAAACTTTGGATGAAGGAAAAAATGAATTCAAGGTAAATTTTGAACAAAAGGGGGATAGCGTGCTCGCCTATATTTCTGCTCCATTCGATTCCCGGCCGAACAGAAATAACCACAACTGGAATAATGAAAAGAAAATTGAATATCACTACAATTTGGAATATACGGTAAAAGTGCCTTTTGCCATGGATTTACGGGTTTCTACGGTTAACAACGGTGATGTGCTTGTTGAAGACATCGCAGGCTTATTGCATGTTTCGAACGTTAATGGCGCTATCAAACTGACTAATGCAAAAGGCGCTGCGGAAGTAAAAACGATTAACGGAAATGTGGATGCAAATTATCTGGCAGTTCCTCCGGGCGAATCACAATTCAAAACCCTGAACGGCAACATTACGATCACTTACCCGCAAAGTTTGTCGGCAGACTGTCAGTTTAAAAGTTTCAACGGCGAATTTTATACCGATTTTCCTGATACAGAAACCTTGCCGGTAAAACTGGTCAAAAACCAGGAAACCAATCATAATAAAACCACTTATAAAGTAAACGCAGAAACTGCCATAAGGATCGGAAAAGGAGGCCAAATCTTCAAATTCGAAACCTTTAACGGAAATATTTATCTTAAAAAACAATCCTGATTATATGAAAACCCATAAAGTATTAGCCATCTTGTTAGTGATGGCTGCAAGTACAAAAACACTTCCCTTGCTCGCTCAGAACGACATTAAAGAACAAATTACGGTTCCTCTTTCCGACCCGTCAAAAAGCGGATCACTTGAAGTAAAACTGATCCGGGGATCTATTCACATCGTTGGCTATGCGGGAAAAGAAGTGATCATTGACGCAACAAGCAAAGGTGCAGTAGAAAAAAATGAAGAGCCCAAAGACGAAGCTGCCAAAGGAATGAAAAGGATAAGTTCTGGTAGAAACGGATTGGATCTTACGATTGAAGAAGAGAAAAATAATGTGAGAATCAAACCTGGTATGCCGCGATACCCTATTAATCTCACCATAAAAGTGCCTCAAAATTTTACTTTGAGAGTAGGTGCTATCAATGAGGGAGATATTGTGATTGATAACGTAAACGGTGAATTTGAAATTTCAAACGTCAATGGTGCCATTATGCTTACAAATATTTCCGGGTCGGTTGTGGCCAATACGGTCAATGGGAATGTGAAAGCGATTTTCAAATCCATAAATCCGGAATCTCCGATGGCATTTTCTACACTGAATGGTAATGTGGACATTACGTTTCCTGCTGCTGCAAAATTTGATGTTAAATTGAAATCTGACCGCGGAGAGATTTTTAGTGACTATGATGTTGACGTCGATAAAACCCAGCCCAAAGCTGTCAAAACAGCCAAAGACGGTTTGTACAAAATAAGTATTTCTGACTGGGTTCAGGGAAAAGTTAACGGAGGTGGAAAAGAAGTAATGATGAAAAATATGAATGGCAATATTTATGTAAGAAAAGCTAAGTAATTGTCAGTCAATATAAAATATAAATCCTGTTAAAGTTGACACCAAACTTTAACAGGATTCTTTAGTTACAAACGATTTGAAAGAAAACCTATCCTGAATGTGCCTGCAACAATTGTCTGTAACTATTCAGGACACTTGATTTTGAAATAAAACCAGCAAATTTCCCGGACTCTTTAATCACCGGCAAATGCCAGGAACCGGTTTCATCAAATTTCCTGGCGACAGTAACCACAGAATCATTTTCCACGATTACAGCTCTTGGATCTTTCATTAAATTACCCACCGTCATAGTCCCATCCAAATCCCTGTTAAAAAGAATTGGCCTTAAATCGTCCAAAGTTATAATTCCTACCAACGTTAGATTATCATTTAAAACGGCAATCAGATTCCTTTTACCATTTTTTACGACTTCCAGTAATTCTTCGAAAGATGCATTTTCATTGATAACCTGAGCATCCTTATCGAGTAAATCAAGTGTATGCAAAAGTGAAAGCAGATTTCTGTCGTGCTCTCTGGTAAAGATTTTTCCTTGATTTGCCAACTTTTCCAAATCAGGAGAAATGGGTGAAAACCATTTTGCCATTAAAAACGATATTACCGAAACCACCATCAGAGGAATGAAGAGATCATATCCCGAACTTGATTCAGCGATCAGGAAAATAGCTGTCAGAGGCGCATATAAAACACCGCTCATCACACCAGCCATGCCAACCAGGATCATATTCGTCATAGGTACATCTGTAATGCCCGCCTGTGTACAAAGCAATGCCATCACATAACCAAGTGAACCTCCCGCAAAAAGTGAAGGAGCGAAGTTCCCGCCATTACCTCCACTATAAATGGTAATTGAAGTCGCGAAGGCTTTTAACAGACAAATTACTGCAACGAAAACGATAACAACCCATTCCCGATAGGCTATAAAACTAAAAAAACTGTTTGAAATGACCTCTTTAATTTCGCCGTTGGTAAAGGATTTTATAGTCTCATATCCTTCACCAAATAGCGGCGGATAAAGTACACAAAGAAATGACAAAATCGCTCCGCCCAGCATTGCTTTTTGCAGCCTTGACATTTTCAAACCCTGAAAAAACTCTTCGATGTAGCGCGTGATTACAAGAAAGTACCGGGCATACAAGCCGCAAAAAATGCCCAGGATAAAATAGAAAGGGAGATTATGATAATTGAAAGCGTCGCGGGTATGAAAAAGAAAAAGAACCTCTTCTTTTAATAAAATGCGGGAAATTAAACTCCCGCAAACCGCCGCTACTACGAGCGGGATAAAATCTGAAAATACTACTCCAGTCAGCAATATTTCAAAAGCGAACATCATACCCGCAATTGGTGCATTAAAGGCTGATGCAATACCTGCGGTTGCTCCCGCAGCAAGCAGCAAAGTCCGCTCGCGGTAGTCCAGTTTATAAGTTTGTGCAAAGTTTGAACCAATGGCAGCGCCGGTAACAGCAATTGGGCTTTCCAAACCGGCCGAACCTCCCAAACCAACCGTTATAGCGCTTTGGACGATTTGGGAGTACATTTTTACAGGAGAAACATTGCTGGCATTCTGCGCGATTTCATACAAGATTACCGGAATTCCCTTTTTATCAAGCCCTTTGAAAAAAAACTTTACAACAAGCGAAGTAATTACAATCCCGGAAAAAGGGAATATCAGATAGAAAAAAACCTGGTCTTCAAAATGAACTTTGTAGGTGATAACATAGTGAATATAATGCACCAGTGATTTTAAAACCACGCCGGCAAGACCAGCCGTGCAGCCTACCAGAATACCCGACAGAATCAAAAACTGACTACGTGTCAACAGACTTTTAAGCCAGAACATTACAATTTCATAACTCTTGACTTTATCCAAACTGAACCGCGTAAAGTCACGCTTGAATTTTAGGAAATTGTAATATTTTTTAATGTTTCGATTCTTCACTCTGATTCTTTTGTGGCCAAATTAACATCTTTTTAAAGCAAAACAGCCATCGCTCAATCCGTTTTGACGAAAAAAACGTATTACTAAATTATAAGGCATTTCATTAACAACGATTCTTTTGATTAAACCGGGTTGTATTGTCGATTAATTTTCACTTTACTTCCAATGACGGTCAATCGCTTATAAATACACTTCATCAACAAACCAAGACCTATGATTGCTTCACTTAAAATAATTTTCACAGTCCTGTTGATCCGGATGATTTATGTGGTGATATGTACAAGCCTTGAAAGTAATCTTTTTACAGAATGGGATTTTCTGGGATCAATTCCCTGGATGCGTGCAACACTTTGGGATTTTTACACCAATGCGCTCATCATTTATCTATGGATTTTTTATAAAGAATCCAGCATATTCTTAAAAATCCTGTGGCTTTTGCTTATGTTTTTTCTGGGAAGTATAGCTAGCTGCGTTTATATATTAATCGAACTTTTCCGTCTGAAACCGGGTGAAGGACTTACGGATTTATTTGTTAAAAAACATGCTTAATTCCCTCCTGTTGACCATTTTAATATGTATCATTGTCTGTGTCATTATTATGGGCATTGTTTGGTTATGGGCAAAAAAAATTAATAATGCCGGTGTGGTTGACATTTTCTGGTCTTTTAATTTTCCTGTAATTGCTCTTTTACTTCTCATTTTAGCGGACGGATTTCAAACAAGAAAATGGTTGATATGCGGAATGGTTATCATCTGGGGAAGTCGCCTGGGTACTCATCTGGGCCGGAGAGTTATTAAACATTTGCATGAAGAAGAAGGCCGTTACACACAACTTCGAAAAGAGTGGGCGCCAAAGGCGGATCAGAAATTTTTTACATTTTTCCAGGCACAGGGTTTGTCCAATGTCTTTTTATCTGTTCCCTTTTTTATCATTACACAAAATAAAGAACCGGAATTGTCCATATTTGAATTTGTCGGATTAGGTCTGTGGGTTATTGCAATCCTCGGCGAAGCAAGAGCCGACTGGCAGCTGGATCAGTTTAAGAAAGATCCTGACAATAAGGGGAAACTCTGTGATACCGGTTTATGGCATTATTCACGCCATCCCAATTACTTTTTCGAATGGCTGATCTGGATTTCTTATTTCATTTTTGCACTGGGTTCGCCTTATGGATTTCTCGCCATTATCAGTCCTGCCATTATCCTTTATTTACTTTTTAAAGTAACAGGAATTCCTGCAACAGAGGAACAATCCATTCGGTCCAAAGGAGAATTATACGTTCAATATCAGCAGACTACAAGTGCCTTTTTTCCCTGGTTTAAAAGGAAATAATTACAATTCCCCGAATAAATTTTATTGGTATAAATCCAAGGGGGCACCACAGACGTACATTCTTCAAATTCCCTTTATAACCCGTTAATTATTTGCCATGTGGTACGATCAGTTATTAATAAACGACCAAATTCCCGATTTTTTAATACGTTTAGGAATTCGAAAATATTTAAAGCAGCGTCTGGTAGATGAAAATCACGGAGATGCAACTTCTCAAAAATTGTATTTATTGAATTTTGTCGAAAAATTAAAAACCTTTCCAATAGCCGTTAATACAGCCGACGCCAACGAGCAACACTACGAAGTACCGACTCCATTTTACCAGTATTGTCTTGGTAAAAATCTGAAATATTCCTGTGGTTTTTGGAAAGAAGGTATTACCGATATCAACACGTCTGAAACGGATATGCTGGAAATAACCTGTGAAAGAGCTGAACTCATAAACGGTCAGGAAGTGCTGGAATTGGGTTGCGGCTGGGGCTCGTTGTCACTTTTCATGTCGGCAAAATATCCTGAAAGTTCTTTCACAGTCGTTTCCAATTCGCGTACCCAAAAAGAATATATTGATCAGCAGGCGATTGAAAGAAATATCAAAAACCTGAAAGTGATCACGGCGGATATGAATACTTTTGAGATCGATGAAAAATTCGATCGCGTGGTATCTGTCGAAATGTTTGAACACATGCGTAATTACCAGCTGCTTATGAAAAAAGTAGCTTCTTTCCTCAAAGATGATGGAAAGTTGTTTGTTCACATTTTCACACACAAACAATATGCCTATCTTTTTGAAGTAAAAGATGAAACCGACTGGATGAGTAAATATTTCTTTTCGGGAGGGGTTATGCCAAGCAACGATTTGTTTCTTTATTTTAATGAAGATATGCAGATCGAACAGCAATGGCTGGTAAATGGAACGCATTATGCCAAAACATCCGAAGCCTGGCTGGATAACATGGATGCACACAAAGCAGAAATAATACCTCTTTTTGAAACAACTTACGGAAAAGATCAGGCTGTAAAATGGTGGGTTTACTGGCGTATATTCTTCATGTCGTGCGCAGAATTATGGAATTTCAATCATGGTAACGAGTGGATGGTAAGCCATTATCTTTTCCATAAAACGCCATAAATATGGTAAAGCTTATCTTAACGATTATCCTTTTTTTGATTTCGTTACTGACCGTTTTACCGGCTCCCGCATTCTATTTATGGTTGCTTGCTATTGCGGTTGATGAATTCCCCTGGATTTTCGCTGCCATTATTCTGGTCATTATTTTTATAAATTTCAGGTCGTCATCATATCAGTTGCCAACGATGATTCTGGCTATCATTTCACTTGGCTTATACCTTTCGCCCGTGTTCAGATCTTATTTGGTGGGAAGGGAATTAGAGAAAAACCTGGCGGTTGCTTTCGGTAAAGAAATTAAAAAAGGTGCGTTTGAATTCCGTCCGTTTTCATATACGCAAATGTTTAAACCAAAAGAAAAAACGCCTTGTCAATCTGTTAGTTATTACAAAAATGGCAAAACAGATCTAAAGCTTGATTTCTATCCTTCACAAATAAAAGGTAAAAAACCGTGCGTAATAATTGTTCATGGCGGTTCCTGGAAAAGTGGTGACAGCCAGCAATTACCAGAACTTAACAGCTATCTGGCTAAAAACGGTTACCATGTAGCAGCTATTAATTATCGTCTGGCTCCCGAATTTCAAAGTCCCGCGCCGGTAAAAGATATTAGTAATGCATTTCGTTTTTTGAAAGAAAAATCAACTGAGTGGAATATTGATACCACTAATTTTATTTTGCTGGGTCGTTCCGCTGGTGCACAAATCGCTTTGCTCGCCGGATATTCTTTGAAAGAACCGGGACTGAAAGGCATTGTAGATTTATATGGCCCGGCAGATATGGTTTGGGGATATTCCATTCCTTCAAATCCACTCATTATGGATTCCAGAAAGGTAATGGAGGATTATTTGGGAGGAGGTTACAGCGGACATCCGGAAAAATTCGAGAAGAGTTCTCCTCTTCTTTTTGTAACAAAACAATCGCCACCTACGCTTCTGATTCATGGGAAAAACGATGTTTTGGTCGCCTACGAGCATAGTAAGCGGTTAAATGCAAAGCTTGAAGAAAATGGTGTCAAGCATTATTTGATAACGCTTCCTTGGGCAACACATGCTTTTGATTATAATTTGTACGGCCCCGGCGGACAAATTTCTACATACGCTATCATGTATTTTTTAAAATCTGTAACAGAACAGCCATGACTAAGACAGCAATTATCGGAACAGGCATTGCAGGAATGGGCTGCGGCCATTTTTTGCATTCAACACATGACCTTACATTTTATGAGCAAAACGATTACGTTGGCGGACATACCAATACGGTGACCGTTGATGAAGACGGCAAACCGGTTTATATCGATACAGGTTTTATGGTTTTCAATTTTGAAACCTATCCTAATCTTTGCAAATTATTCACAGAAATTGGCGCTCCGATCAAAAAAACGGATATGTCATTTAGTGTTCAGCACAAACCTACCGGACTGGAATACAGCGGATCAAGCCTGAATCATTTGTTTGCCCAAAGAAAAAACATTTTCAATATTTCTTATCTGAAAATGCTTTCGGAGATTTCAAGATTTAATAAGGAAAGTATTAAAATTCTGGATGATCCGCATTACGCCAATTATTCTATCGGACAGTACATTAAAGAGTTCCGGTTTAGTGAGGATATGCTTTGGAAATATCTGGTTCCGATGAGCTCGGCGGTTTGGTCCACACCTATGGAACAAATGCTTGATTTTCCCGCTGTAACGTTGATACGTTTTTTCAAAAATCATGGTTTTCTGGGGCTGGATACACAGCATCAATGGTATACATTGGATAAAGGCAGCCAGGCTTATAGAGAAATACTAATCAAACCATTCAAAGATAAAATTCATTTAAACCGAAAAGCGGTAAAAGTGTGCCGTGAGTATGATAAAGTAACGGTTTATTCAGCGGATGGATCTTCCGAAATATTTGACCGCGTTATAATCGCCAGTCACGCTGACCAGGCGCTTTTGATGTTGGAAAATCCGTCGAATCTGGAACAGGATATTTTATCAAAATTTAAATATCAATATAACAAAGCGGTTTTGCATACCGATGAAAGCATTATGCCGAAAGCAAAACTGGCTTGGAGCAGCTGGAATTATCATATTCAGAAAAAAAATAATGAGCTGATCCCAAGCACTATATATTGGATGAATATGCTTCAACAGGTTTCTGAAAAGAAAAATTATTTCGTTTCGATCAATCCGCATGACGATCTTGATGAGAAAAAAATAATCAGAGAAATCGATTACGACCATCCGCTTTTTGACGTGCCTGCTATTCATGCCCAGGCTTGTTTGAAATTGTTAAACGAAAACGGGCCGGTTTATTTCTGCGGCAGTTATTTCAAATATGGTTTCCACGAAGACGCATATACCAGTGCAGTAGAATTGTGTGATAGCTTGAAGAAGGTAAAAATTTCGGGCACGACAATCTATTGAAATTATTTTGTCGTATATCCTTGTATGAAACAGGATACGCTAAATTCCTGCATGTACAGGGCTAGTGTCATGCATCACAGGATTCTTCCGAAAAAGCATCAGTTCAAGTATGACATTTTTATGTTTTACCTTGACCTTGCTGAATTGGATGTGATTACTGCAAAATTCAAATGGCTGAGCTATAATCGTTTTAACCTGTTCAATTTCAGGGACAACGATCACATGCAGCTACCGCGCGAAAAGCCTGATAAAAGCAAAAGTACGAGAGAACATATTACCCGGTTTTTGTCGGAAAACGGAGTTGAAATCGGTATCGGTAAAATTATGCTTCTTACCAATTTGTGTACTTTGGGTTATCAGTTTAATCCGGTTTGTTTTTATTTCTGTTTTGATGAAAATGACAATCCCGTTTGTTCTGTTGCAGAAATTTGTAATACCTATAAGGAAATTAAATTGTATTTCATGGGGGCGGAAACTTTCAATAAGGATCATTTTCATCTTTACACCTTTAAGAAGTTTTACGTTTCACCGTTTACGGAGCTTGATAATTACTTTGATTTTAATTTAAAAATCCCTCAGGAGAATTTAAATATTGCCGTTAATGACCATAATGAATTGGGTAAACTATTTTTTCTAAGTAAACTTTTCGGCAAACGGGAAGAGCTGACAGACAGGAATATGATTCGATATTTTTTCAGTATACCGCTGATTACCATAAAGATAACTTTTTTGATACACTGGCAAGCATTTAAGCTGTGGTCGAAAAAAATCAAATATTACAAAAAAGCAAATAACCCTGAATTGCAAACGGAAGTTTTCAGACCATATAAATCTTAATAGGCCAGACACTATCATCATTATGCTAAGAACCCGCTCAGAACTAAATCGCACACAACTGGCTGACGCAAAACCTGGCTTATATCAGCAACTCGTTTTCAGTCAGTTAAGGAAAATGACTTTGGGTCAACTAAAAATGACTTTGCCAGATGGCAAGACAGAATTCTTCGGTGACAGAAGTCATGATGTGACTGCCTGTATCACCATTACACACACTGATTTTTTCAAAAAACTGACTCTATTTGGCGATATTGGGTTTGGCGAAGCTTATGTTGAAGGGCTTTGGGAAACGGACAATATCACCAATGTAATCAGCTGGGTACTTTTAAATGTTGAAAATGCTCCGGGCGTTTCAGGCAGTAAATCTCAAAATTTTGCTTTAAATATTTTGAGATTATTTAACAAAGTGACGCACGGCATGAGATCCAATTCGCTGGAAGGATCAAGAAAAAACATCTCGGAGCATTATGATTTGAACAATGATTTTTTTGCTACTTTTCTGGATACAACAATGACTTATTCCGGTGCTTATTTCCGGCATGAAGGAATGAGCCTGGAAGATGCCCAATTGGAAAAATATGATCGTCTTTGTCAAAAACTTCATTTACAACCTTCCGACCATGTGTTGGAAATCGGTAGCGGCTGGGGAGGGAATGCGATTTATATGGCAAGAAATTATGGCTGCAAAGTAACTTCTCTGACCTTATCCACAGAACAACAGCAACTTGCGACACAACGTATAGAGGAAGCCGGTTTATCTGAAAGGGTTCAGGTATTGTTAATGGATTATCGTGACGTTCAGGGGCAATTTGATAAAATAGTTTCGATTGAAATGCTGGAAGCCGTTGGCCACCAATATCTTGACCTATATTTTAGCAAATGTAATTCACTTTTGAAAAAGGATGGAATTCTGGCTATTCAGGTAATTACTTGCCCGGATTCACGTTATGATAGTTTAAGAAACGGCGTCGACTGGATTCAAAAATATATTTTTCCGGGATCATTACTTCCTTCTGTGGCCGCTATAAATCAGTCAGTTAACAAAACCAGTGAAATGAGCCTGGTGGATCTGAAAGAGCTGGGACTGCATTACGCGTACACACTAAATGCATGGTACGGCAAATTCATCGAGCGACTTGAAGAAATAAAGCAGCTCGGTTTTGATGATTCATTTGTCCGTAAATGGACTTACTATCTATGTTACTGCGAAGCAGCTTTTGCAAGCCGGAACATCAGTGTAATGCAGCTGGTTTATACCAGACCCAATAATTCAAATTTGCTATAATAAACATGCCCGCCGAATTTAACCAGCGGGCATGTTTATTAAATTTTTATGTCTTTTATTTTTCAACCGTTTCCACGGGCAAGCTGAACTGCCAGACGGATATCCACACCGCGATCAGCATTGCCGTAACGGCCATAACCGCTTCCGGTACCAATCCCAACACCCATTCCGCCTCCCATTCCAATGCCACCGCCCAAACCAATCCCGATTCTTGGTGAAAATCCCGATTGAGATGAGGCGCCGTCTATCTTTATATTAATGCCAAGCATTGAAGATTCCTTTGTGTTTAAAGCCAGAAGACTAAAAGGAATTGCAATTTGCTCGGTAAGTTCACCGTTTTGATCCATACTGATACGAGATTTGATGCTACCATCGGCTTCAACCAGATTAATAAAATGCTGACCTTGTTTATCCTTCCAAACGGCTTCTTTGTTATAAGAATCCATCAGCAGATTAAGTCCAAGACTGTTTGGCAGATCTGTATCAATACGGCGCAAAGCCTTCCGATCTTCTTTTAAAACAACCGGAAACATTAAGGAATACGAATCTTTTTTCTGTCCCTCAGGAGTAAAAGAAACTTTCAATCCGCTACCCAGAATTTTCTGAATCGTTTGCGGATCGCGTGTTGACATGGTCAAATAGAGATAGTGATCATCGTTTATTATGCCATAGGCAAGTCTGGACGCCTGGTCTTTATGATCCGGTTTTATTTCGTCAACATAAGTAAAAGGGGCATTCCATTTTGATTCAACAGGAATAGTTTTGGATGAACTACACCCTGCCAGCACTACTAACGAGAGGAGAAACCAGCGGTTTGATTTACTTTTCATTTTATTATTTAAGTACACTAAATTTCGACTTTAATTAAACGAAATCATTTATAAATCATTACGATTAATTAGAAAAATTCGTTGCATCTAATGATACTTTAATACAATCAACTTTTAAATTAGACACTGTAAATCCTGATTATTTAGTCAATAAACCTGCTGAGCGAGCAGCTCACCAATTTTCTCATGAAGTTTCGACGGCTCAAACGGTTTTGATAAAGTATCATTCATGCCTGAATCTATCGCCTGCCTGGTATCTTCCTCTAATACCGTTGCCGAAAGTGAAAGAATTGGCGTGTTAATACCCAATTTCCTTATACGTTGCGCCGCCTCATAACCGTCCATTTCGGGCATCCGGGTATCCATAACAATCAGATCAAATTCCTCTTTTTGAAGGACTTCAACGGCTTCTTTTCCATTTACTACCAAAGTTGTATCAATCAGCCAGGTTGTAAGATATTTGTTGATCAGCAATGCATTGATTTGATTATCCTCAGCCACCAGCAATCTTTTTCCAAAAAACGGGCTGAGCGTTTTGAAAGAAACAACCGGCTTCTTCTTTTCTGTTTTCTGATTCACATCTTTCGCCAGCAAAGTAAAATAAAACTCACTTCCTTTGTGAAACTGGCTGGTAACCTTCAACTCGCTCCCCATAAGCAAAACTAGTTTTTGAGAAATGGTCAACCCCAAACCTGTGCCTCCATAATTATGTGAGGTTTCGGCAGTAGCCTGTCCATATTCTGAAAAGATAAATTGAAGACGATCCTCTGAAATTCCAATTCCGGTATCTTCAACCGCCAATCTTATCCGATGGTGAACTCCTTCCACGCCCCCGTATTCTATCCGGAGTTTAACATAACCTGTATGTGTAAATTTCAAAGCATTCCCAACCAGATTCATCAGTATCTGATTCAGGCGCATACCATCTACCAAAACGCTTTCAGGAATTTCTTTTGCTACAATCAATGATAACTCCAGTCGCTTTTCGTCGGCTTTAAAACGCATCAGGTCAATAATTCCTTTTCCTAATGCTTGTAAATTAGTGGGCGTGGGAAGTATGGAAAATTTACCTTCATCGATTTTGGATATATCAAGAATATCATTCAGAATATTGAGCAGAGAACCAGAAGAATGTAGCAGCATGTCGAGCAATTCCCTCTGATTGGGTTCTAATTCCGTAGCTTCCAGCAAATTACCGATACCAATTATTCCATTCAAAGGCGTACGGATTTCATGGCTCATATTAGCAAGAAACGCCTCTTTCACTTTCCGGGATTTATCGGCCAGGCTTCGTGCTTCTACCAGAGCAAGTTCATGCGCTTTACGTTTTTCAATATCGTGCAGATTGATAAACAAAAGTTTATTTTTATACATAATCCGTAATTCAAGCCAAACCGGCTGATGAAGTTTTCCATGAAACCGGTCTTCCACAACGATCGTTTCTCCGCCCATATAAGTCTGGTCGACCAAAACTCCCTGCAAACCTGAACGATTAGGTTCCACCAGCAAATCAAGCATGGAAACATTTAACAGCGAGGACGGATGCAATCCAAGTATTATAAAAACAGATGGATTGATGGACAAAATCCGCCCGGAGTCTGCCTCCACTGTTGCTATAATATCCGGAGAATTCGTAACAATGGTTGCATAATTTTCAAGCAGTTTATTTTTCTCACGAATTTCCCGCTGACTTCTGGCAAGCCTGATCAGGGAATCAACTTTGGCATTTGTTATATAGGGATCCAGCGGTTTGTATAAATAATCAATCGCACCGGTTTTCAGTCCCCGAACAGCGTAAGTCGTTTCCTTGGAAATAGCAGTTACAAAAACTATCAGAATATCCTTCGTTTTAGGATTTGAAGCAAGCGTTTCGGCAAATTCAAATCCATCCATTCCCGGCATCTGAACGTCAACCAAAGCCACGGCAATTTCATTTTCCCAGACAATGCGTAAAGCTTCATTCGGAGAAGTGGTGGAATAAATGGATATATCATCTCTGTCCAGTACAGCTTTCAGAGAGATTAGATTTTCTTCTCTGTCGTCTAAAAGCAGAATTTTAGTTTTTTCCATGGCCTACGTTGAGTAACTGTAAAGTACACTGCTAATTTCTTCAAAAATATTTTTCTCATTCAAAATTTGATGTCCTCCATATTGACTTATCGCTTCCGCAGGCATCCGCGGCACCTCGGCGAAATCAGGATTTTGCACATAAGTCGCAAAACCTTTTTCCGCAATTAATTTCAATCCCGATGCTCCATCTTTGCTGGCACCTGAAAAAAGCATGGCAGCCCGGATTTTAATTCCTGACTGTGCTGCCGAAATAAACGTCGCATCAATGGATGGACGGGAAAAAAAATCTTTATCGGTATCGTCCAGATAAAACCTCGCATCCGGGCCAACAAGCAAATGATAATCCGGTACAGCAAAATAAATACAATCATTTACCACAGGATCCAGGTGCTCAGGCTCTTCCATTCTTACTTTTGTTTTTGCTTTAAACAAATGCGGAAGATTAGCCAGACTGGATTTTCCACGATGTATCACAAAAATCACAGCACAGGATAAAGGCCTGGTAGCCAGCTTCACGATTTGTTCAAAAATCACAAAACTTCCCGACGAACCACCCATCAGTACCAAATTCAGCGGATTAGGATTCAGCTCTGTCATTTGATTTTTTGATAAATGTTCAAATGCCCATTGATGATCCTGAAATTTTCCTCAAATCCTGAATACCTTAACGTTTCTCGTTTTCCCAAACATAAAAAACCAAACATACCAAGACTCTCGTACAATAGTTTAAAGACCTTCCGGCGCTGTTCCAGATTAAAATAGATCATCACATTCCGGCAACTCACCATTTGAAATTCATTAAAAACGCCGTCACCGGTAAGATCATGTAAAGAAAAAACGATGTTTTTCCTCAAATTATGATCCATAACAGCCTTACTGTAAGCAACATGATAATAATCCGACAAAGAATTCTTGCCTTCTGCTAGCATATAATTCTCCGAGAACGTTCGCATATGTCCCAAGCTAAAAACTCCTTCACGAGCCGATGAAAGCACACGTTCGCTCAAATCTGTTGCATAGATCAGCGACCTGTCAAACAAACCGGCTTCTTTTAATAATATCGCCATCGAAAAGGCTTCCTCTCCTGATGCACAGCCAGCTATCCATAAGCGAATAGCCGGATAGGATTCCAGATATGTCAAAATCTCGGAACGCACGGATATAAAAAAATCCGGATCCCGGAACATCTCAGAATAATTGACCGTCATTTCCTGAATAAAATCATAAACTGCTTTACCGCCCTGTTCAATATGAATGTACAGTTCCGGCAAATTCATGGTATGTTTTGTAAGATAACGGGAAGCTCTGCGCAGCAAAGACGGTCGCGCATAACCTGAAAAATCAAATCCAGATATTTCCCTTACCCGTGTTATTAACAATTCCAGTTCCTTATATTCCAACAATACCATAATTTACGAATGAAGCCAGACCTTAATCAGAGAAAGTAATTTATCTATGTCGACAGGTTTTGATATATAATCATTGGCCCCGGCCGATAAACACAATTCCCTGTCCCCTTGCATCGCTTTCGCTGTGACCGCTATAATTGGCAAATTGTTCCATTTTTGCTCTTTGCGAATAAGCTTCGTTGCTTCGATACCATCCATTTCGGGCATCATCACGTCCATCAGGATCAGGTCGATATCCTTTGTTTCTCCAAGTTTTTCTATTGCCTCGCGGCCATTCGTTGCTATAACGATAGCAAATCCGGCTTCTTCCAAAACCGCGCTCAGCGCAAAAATATTCCGCATGTCATCATCAGCCAAAAGCACCTTTTTCCCTACAAAAACACGTTCTGCATGAACCACAGGATTGCTGAATTGCTGTGCTTTCTGAATAGAAGGCGCCTGTTTGGGCTGAAATTTTTTCAAAAACAAATTCACTTCATCCAGCAGACGTTCGTTAGACTTACGTGTCTTCATCACAACCGGATGTGAATAGCGCATAACTTTTGACAAATCTTCCTGAGAAAGATCCTCAGCCGTATTGACAACGACAGGTAAATTGGCCCATTTAGGATCCTGTTTTATCTGGTCAAGCAAATTGAGACCGTTCATGTCAGACAAACGAATGTCAAGAATAATACCGTCAACCGTTTCCCTGGATAATAATGATAACGCTTCTGCACCTGAATAGGCATATAAAACAAACAGGTTATTATTTTCCAGAAAATCACCAAAATACTGACTTTGGTAAGCATCATCCTCAATTAGAAGAATTCGTTTTTTCTCAGAATTTGAGCCTTCCAGTTTTAACAAATTGAAAATAAACTCCGCTGATTTTTTGTCAACAGGTTTTTGCATAAAACCAATTGCACCTTCTTCCAGCATTTGTGCAATACTTTCATCACCGGCAGAAACGGTGTGAACCGGAATAAGGCTGGTTTTTGAATCTGATTTCAGTTCCTTCAAAACTTCTTCCCCCGAAATATCAGGAAGGTGCATATCCAGAATAATGGCTGTTGGTTTAAAACTTTTTGCCATATCCAATCCGCTATAACCCGTCGAAGCAATAAGTACATCAAAACCGCTGTCACGTGCTTTGCTGGCCATATCTTCTGCAAAAATCGGATCGTCCTCAATAAGCAGCAAACGATTTTCTTTGAAATTGTCAACAATTTTATTTGGTTCCGGCATTTTAATTTTCACCTCTTCAACCGGTACATGTGGTTCGATTTCAGGAAAATCAACATTTCCGTTACTGGTTTGAACAGGTATAGAAAGAGTGAAAGAAGAACCTTTTCCAACCTCACTTTTCAAAGAAATTGATCCCTTAAACAAAATGGCAAGTTCCCGGCTGATGGATAAACCTAAACCTGTTCCACCGTATTTTCTGCTTGTTGAGCCATCTGCCTGCTGAAAGGCTTCGAAAATTGCTTTTTGTTTATTATTAGGGATGCCAATTCCGGTATCCGAAACTTCAAAGTGCCATTGATTTTCACTTTGGGAAATAATGAGAGAAACGGAACCTGGCGCGGAAGTGAATTTTATGGCATTCGAAAGAAGATTGCGGATAACCTGCAATATCCTGACATGATCGACAAACAACGTTGCAGGGCACGAATCCGCCTTGATCATTTCCAGTTCAAGTCCTTTATTTTCAGCAATTTTCTGGAAAGTATTTCTTACTTCCACAAGAAGTAGCTCTGTACTTATATCCTCAGGATGAAGTTCAACTTTTCCGGATTCGACCTTAGCCAGATCCAGAATATCATTAATAAGTGTCAGTAAATCATTACCGGAATTATTGATAACAGCAGCGTAACGCTGCTCTTCATCGCTAAGACGAGCCGCTTTATTTTCTGATAAAATACGTGATAGAATCAGGATACTATTCAACGGGGTACGCAATTCATGACTCATGTTCGCCAAAAATTCACTTTTAAAACGACCTGTTTTTTCAAGTTCATCGGCCTTGATCTGAATCTGGTCTCTCGCTTCTTCCAGTGTACCTTTTTGTTCTTCCAAAAGAAATGCCTTTTCTTCCAGTTCCGTATTAATCTGTTTCAGCTCTTCCTGCTGCACACGAAGCTCTTCTTCCGATACCTGAAGAAGTGAGCTTTGCCTGGTAAGTTCTTCATTAGTAACGCGGAGCTCTTCCTGCTGACTTTCCAGTTCTTCTGCCTGAAGCTGGGTTTTATCCAGCAGTTCTTTCATAAGTTGGCGCTCTCTTGCAGCCATAAATGCTATGGCTACACCGTCCGTGACCCTTTCCAGGAGTTTAATCACGTTATCATCAGGTTTATTCAGATAACCCAGTTCCAGCAATCCAATTACCTTTCCTTCCTGAATCATGGTCTTCACAAAAACCGATTCAGGCGTTGTATTTCCAAGCCCGGTACTGACTTTCAAATACCCGGGAGCTGCTTCCAGCTTTTTTAAACTTTGTTTGTCTTTAATTATTTGTCCAAACAGACCGTCGTTAACTGAAATGAATTCGGGAATATCCTTACGCATATCCACAGCATATGAAGACGCCAGTTCCCAGGCACTTGCATCACGATTTACCACGTATAACAGTCCTCCTGAAGCATCTGTAAGTTTTGCCATTTTATGCAAAAATTTCTTTGCCAGCTCAGCTTCCGTAGGCTCACCACGAATGGAAATACTTACTTCTACCGCAGCAGACAAAATCCAGTTTTTACGTTGATCTTCAATTGACAGCTTTTCCAGCTCTGCGTTGGCTTTTAAAGCTTCCCCTTCAGAATACACCTGAGCCAAATATGTTTTTCTTATAAAATAGAAAAGAATGAAAATAACCAGCATAAAAACAGCTGTTCCACCCAGGATAATTTGTTTTGCTCTCGACGAACTCACAAGTGCCTGATCTTCCCGGATTCTCAGCAGGTTATTTTCCATACCTTCGATATGGTCAAAATAAAGTGTCAGCTGTGCTGATAATTTCTGGCCTGCTGCAATCATGTATTTTAACGAATCAAGAGAATTCTTACCGGATTTTATCAAATCAAGTTGCTGCGACATCAGGTTTAACCGGCTGTGCAACACAGGCGCCAGACTATCAAGGCGGGCGATTTGAACTGGATTGTCCACAACCAGTTTTTGTAAAAGACTAAATTGATTTAATACATTATTGCTCGCCTTTTGATGAGCATTCTCAAAAGCATGGTTATTTAAAAGTGCATAACCGCGAAGATTAGTTTCGGCTGTAAGCACTTGATTTCTGACTTCGGAAGAAGATCTTATCACTTCCCTGGTGTGGTCTACCCAACCTGCATTTTCCTGTTGTAGCAGAATAGCTTCATAAGAAGTGATACCTACGATTATTACAAGAATAATGGATACAATTATGCCAGTGAAGACCTGTTGTTGAAACGAAAAACGCATAAATTATAAAATAACGAAGAGTATTTACGAAACAATTATCCAAATTTGTCGTGAATATCATCAAAAAAATGAAGGGGAACTAGATATGATCCTAATTTCGCCACAGAATGGGTCGAGTTTTTTCTACGGTGTGACTAAATTTATTTATAGAAGAGAAAAGGAATGGTAAATATTGATATTATACAAATTATTTAAATAATCATCATCCGGGATTTATATAAATTTTCCCTGATGATGAATTACAATTAGATGTGATCAGATCAATAGAATATCGTATTAATTTAAAAATAAATCAATCAATATTCTTAACCATCCATAACTCGCAGGAATGATGCCCGCTATTTCCCAAAGGATGGCCCAGCAACTCAAAACCTAACTTTTCATATGCTTTAACAGCTTTATCAAGTTCATTCATTGTCTCAAGATATATATGCTTGTAGCCTTTACTTTTTGCATAGTCAATACATTTCAGAATGAGCGTTTTGCCCAAGCCTTTTCCTCTGGCTTCCGGTTTAAGATACATTTTTACCAACTCAATTGTATCAGGCCCCAGGCCTTCTGTCGGGAAAATACCGGCTCCGCCAAGTAATGTCGCATCTTCCAGGGCCACAAAATAAATACTGTTTTCAACCTGAAAAAGATCACTTAAATGATCCGTGCTCGCATCAAAATAAACAGTTCCGGGCTTATTTGCCTTAAATTCTTCCAGTGCTTTTCTGATCACCTGCGCAAGTTCAGCATTATCTGCCGGTTGAATTTCTCTGATTGTAATACTCATAAACTTTAAATAAATCTAGCTTATCCACTCAATTACTTCATTTTCAAGGGTTATCAAAACTGCCCTCGCTTCATTTCCTTCGCTTTCAAAAACTTTGACCAAACGTTTCAAATGATTTTTCGGCTGTTCATTTCCACTACCCGCAATAAAAGTCATAAACACATAAGAATCATCCTGCAACTGAACGATTCTATCTATATGCAGCATTTTTCCGCCCGGCAGTAATAATTCTTTATTGATCTGAACTTTGACATTTTCATTGTACAGATTATTCAAAGATTCGTTTTTCAACAAAGTCTTGACCTGGTCGTACAAGATCCTGGCTTCCTCCTTTACAACAATCCCCTCACGAACCAGCTGCCCTACCGTTTGTGACAAATCGGCTTCAACATTCATTTTGATCAACAAATGCCTCATTTTTTGAAGATGGTCCTTTTTCCTTTCAAATGTTTCGATATCGAAAATGCGCTCAGCCATTCTTCTCAGGCGCAAGGTATCTGTGCGGTCATTGCTGATCACATCATTTATCAGATAAGTTGCTGCGTTATTTTTCGAATGTGCGTGAAAGCAATCCTGATTTCCCTGAGAAAGAATAAATTTACTTTCCAGCTCATCATAAGCTGGTTGCGAATCCGCCCGACTTAAATAATCGTGCAGCCAGGAACTCACCTGCTGCGATTGTTTCCAGTTTTTCTCACGTTTTGCCAAAATATACAGGCGCTGAATGGGTCTCGTAAAAGCCACATACAACAAGTTTAGGTTTTCAACCATGGTCCTCGTTTTCTCTTCCTGATACTGATCTGAAACCAAGGTATTATCCAAATCCTTAACCACCGAAACCAGCGAACTTCTCAATTTTTTAGTAACAGGAAAAAGCTCATTTTCTTTTTCTGTCAAAACCAGTTCGTCGTACGGAACATCGTCAAGATCGATCCATAATCTGTCAAGTTTCGCATTCGGTGTAACTTTCCAGTTTGCATACGGAACTATAACGACCGGATATTCCAAACCTTTTGATTTGTGAATCGTAGTAATCCTCAATGCATTCGTATCGGCCGGAATTGTGATGGAAAGTTTATGTTTTGAAGTATCCCAATATTGAAGAAAATCACCAAGGTGGTTACTTTTCCGGGTTCCAAATTCCAGTACAACGTCAAGAAAACGGAACAAATATTCATTTTCAGTCTTATTTTCAAAAAGTCCAAAAATCTGCATCAATTGCTCGCACAGTTCAAAAACTGTTAACTGGCGTATTCTGAACGCAACTAATTCAATATTCCATTTCGAAAAATAACTCAAAAATGAATCCAGTCCTTTTTTAGTACAAAGTGTACGAAGTGCCTCATGCTCTTCCGCACTTGGATTTTCCTTTCTAATAATCCTGTGGAACAAATAAGCCGCCTCATAACGTTTTAATCGCTGATCCGTATGCAAAACCTGCATAAATGAAATCACAAAATGCACGGATCTCGAATAAGCCAATGAAAGCGCATCATCTGAAATAAGTGGATAACCGGATTCTTTTAAAGCATTTGCCAACGCCGTAGCCTCTTTCTTTTTGCGGCATAAAATGGCAATATCACGCCATTGATACCCGGAATCACGAAGTTCAGTAATCAATTCAACGCTTCTTTTCACGATCGCATCGTTTTTTGTTTGATTTTCCAAAAACTCATCGGCGAATTCCTGCATTTCAATAAATTCCATCTGAACATGCCCTCCTTCATTCACGCCAGTAGGAATTTCCTGTTGGAAATTCTCGTCATAAACATGGCGGATCAATGGATATTCCTCCCCCACTGTTTCTGAAATAAATCCAAAAAACTGATTATTGAAAGTCGTTATTTCCCGGAAACTTCTTCGGTTCGTTCGTAAGTGATTTATTTCAAGATGGCTGTCAACACTCCATAATCTTTCCTCATTGTAAATATTATCTCCCAGAATTGGCATTAACTGCATTACCTGATTTTGCGCGAGATGCAGGATCAAATCCATATCGCCACCCCTGAAACGGTAAATGGATTGTTTTGCGTCTCCAACGATCAGATTGAAATAACCGTCTGCTAACGCATTTTCTATTAAAGGAAGCAGGTTGGCAAATTGTAATTTGGAAGTATCCTGAAACTCATCAACCAGAATATGATTATACTTTTCACCAAGACGCTCAAAAATAAACGGAACCGGTTCCTTTGATACAATTTCAAGAATCCTCCTGTTAAAATCAGAGATATGAACCTGATTATTTTGTTTCAAAAGTGCATCAAATTCCTTCCTGATCTCTCCCAGAAGCGATAAATTATATAGGTGGCGGTCGAGCTGAATATATAAAGTAATCTTTGCAGATTCTCCGTCTCTGATTTTTTCAATTTCAAAATATAACCTTTCCAGTTCAGGTCTTATCGCTTCAATTTTATTTTTTATAGGGGCGGCAGTTTTTGCACCATACCAGTTTTCTTCCCCAATCGTTTTTCCGCTGACATAAGAATTAGGCGCTGTCCAGGTATTTTTACCTTCGCTCCTGTCCTTGAAATAACCATAAATTCCCCGGGCTCCCTGATAAAAATCTTTATCCGATAATAATTCCGCCTGAATAAGTTCGAAAGCACTTAGCGAAAGACGTTTTATAGCTTCCTCACGGCCTTTCACAAAAGTCCGCATATGATTACGGATCGACACCCAGTCGCTCATCTGTAAATTGGCAACACGCTGCATTTTCAGATAACTTTGCTCACTTAACAAAGTGCCGGCCGTTTCCCTTATTTGTGCCGGTAATGACGACCAGCTTTTTCCTTCTTCGGCTTTTTCCCTGTAATATTTTTCAACAATGTCAGATAAAACCTCTTCGCCATCCTGACCAATTCTCGCCAATAAACGGTCCACGGCATCATCCAGTAGTTGTCCGTCAAGCTGTGTTTCAAATACAAATGGAATTCCCAGTTCGTCCGTAAAACTGCTGATAAGCCGCTGCGTAAACTTATCAATCGTCATCACTGAAAAGTCAGAATACCTGTGCAAAATCTGACGAAAAACCAGTTGCGCGCGGCCTGAAATCAGTTCTTTCGCTCCTGAATAAAGCTCAGTATCTTCCAACGTAACCGGATATAATTCAGTGATCACATCTTTTAGCATCGGATGCTCAGCTCCCTCGGCCGACATGGCGTTTGCGAAAGTTCTGAGCATTAACAAAATCCGCTCTTTCATTTCATTTGCGGCGGCATTTGTAAAGGTTACCGCCAGAATTTGCCGGAAATAGGTATCAGAATTGGAATGCAAGGCAAGTTTGAGATACTCTTTGGTAAGTGTATAAGTTTTACCTGAACCAGCGGATGAGCTATATACTTTAAACACGTTTGAATTTTCTAGTTTGGGAATAAAAAGTAGTTAAAAACAGCAAATCAAGTTACAAAAAAAAGCAGGCTAAATGCCTGCTCTTCCTGTTTTCAATATTTTGTCTTACAATATTTTTACAGATTAAAACGAATGCCTGCTGAAAGATTCGGACTTAGATAAAATGGTCTTGGAAGCAATTCAATATAAGCGCCTGTTTCCAAAAACACAGACATTCTGTTGTCCGGAATAAAATATTCAACACCACCAATCGCTGATCCGCCAAGAGAAATCGTTTTCTCACGATCTCCCGGAGGAGCTAGTAATTTTTTGTTATCAGGGTAATAATTCCTGCTATTCACCTGTCCGCCTAGTCCGTAATAAACATGAACATTCTCTGAATTAAACAGCGGTGTCGTCCACAAATAATGCACCTGAACAGACAAACCCGTTGTTTTATATTTTCCGCTGCGGTAACTGCGCTCATTTGACAATACACCACCATAAGTGCCAATGGTTACATCCAGGGCATGAATGTTATTAAAATATTTCCGGAAGTTAACGCCTGAGGGTTCTCCTAATTTAAAACCAACGGCCCAGTTGTTGTCCTGCGCCTGAGCAAGTCCAAAGGAAAGTATACAAATAAAAGTAAGTGCTAATTTCTTCATAAATAAATGGTTGGTGCTGGGATTGTTGTTATAGTGTGATTTAAAAGTGTTTATGCAATTACGCTATTTTGCTGATATTTTTTTAAAGATTCTATCAAAACCTCATTTTCTTGCTCGGTACCCACAGTAATTCGCAAACATCCTTCACACAAATGTACCTTTGATCTGTCGCGAACGATAATGGCTTCGTCGATCAAATAAGCCATCACAGCTCTTGCGTCATCAAAATGCACAAGCAAGAAATTCGCATCGGATGGAAATACTTTATTCACCAACGATAAATTTTCCAGCATCGTACGTAAAGAAGCTCTTTCTTTCAGAATTTCTTTCACCATTTCGTCCTTCTTTTCAACCGCACCTAAACCTTCAAGCAAAGCACGCTGAGCCGGCAGACTGATATTATACGGCGATTTTATCTTATTCAGGATTTTGATCAGGTCCGCAGAGGCAAAACACATACCGGCACGGATACCTGCAAGTCCCCATGCTTTTGAAAAAGTTTGCAAAACAACCAGATTCGGGAATTCATCCAGACGCGAGATCCAGGAGACAGAATCCGTAAAATCAACATAAGCCTCATCCACTACAACCAGACCATTGAAATTATTCAAAAGCGTAACAATAGCCTCATCCTGCATCACATTCCCTGTAGGATTGTTAGGCGTACAAACCCATATTATTTTGGTATCCGGCGTGATCGCTCTTAAAACAGCATTAACATCAATTTGATAATCAGCTGTTAACGAAACTTTATCAATCTGTACGTTATGTATGGAAGCACTTACTTCATACATGCCATAGGTTGGCGGTAAAATAATAACATGGTCTTTTTCAGGTGTACAGGTAGCCCGGATTAATAAATCGATCGGTTCGTCACTTCCGTTTCCAAGAAAAATTCTTTTGGTATCTATATTTTTTATCGGACTTAATTTCGCTTTGATTTCAGCCTGATATGGATCCGGGTAGCGGTTATAATCTTCAACGGTTACGGATCCGTAAGGATTTTCGTTGGCATCCAGAAATACACCTGAATGTCCTGTATACTCATCACGTGCCGACGAATAAGGAGCCAGTGTTAAAATGTGCGGGCGGATGACCGAATTCAGGTCGAAGGAATTGTTCATTTGTACTATCTATTTGAGAGCAATCTTCCGGTTTTATGCGATTTTCTTTTGCTCCTGTAATTATTAAAATAATCTTTTGTCAAACTGAAAAGGCTCGGTATTAATAATCTTGACAGAGCCAAAATCAGCATGTAACGGGTTAATCAAATAGTTTTTTTCAGAAGGCACCACAACCGAAGGGACACTCATAAGCAGCGTTTTATTTTCCTTCAACCAGGAATCTCCCATTTCCTTACTCCACTGCGGATCTTCATGCCAATCAATAATTGGATAAGGGTTGTAAACAGGCGTATTATCCGGCACAAACAAAACAACAACTACAAAGTCTTTCGGAGGATTCGGCTGCTGCCAGTGAACGATGATTTCCAGCATAGCCAGCGAACGGCGTGAAGATGTATAAAGCATGGAATTCTGAGGCGTATTCCATCTTCCTCCATGCCGATAAGCGCCTATTCCTGTCAAATCATGCTGATATTCGGACCTTGTAATTCTGAATAACTCCATTATGCAAAAATACCGTGCTCAATACGACCCAGTTCCGTTTTAATTAGTTCGATACCTGCATGGGTACGAAGAAACTGCATTGGTTTTACATTGCCTAATGCCAAAATTTTACTGTTCATCCAATCCAAAAAATAGTCCTTTCCTAAAACACGGGTTCCTACTGAAAACAAATCAGCAAGAGCGATCAGATGATCAGAAACCACATTACTAAGCAGATCTTTATCTTCATATCGCTGTAAATTCCTTGGCGTAACCGGCAAGAGTGAAATTACATCCTTCAATTCAAGGCCTGCGGAATCCGCAAGATGTTGAATTGCTACTTTAGGAATACCATTTTCGGCAAGGTATGCAAGATCAAAATCATTCTTCACAGAATGTTGAAGGACATTATAACCTCCCAAAAGCTCATTAACCATAAATGCTGTCATCTTTCTATTATTTTAAGAGACCGGAAATTAGTCTATCAAAATTACGACATTTTTCTCAATTATAGAAAACTCTCAATCAATTTTTACAAAAGAGAATTTAAACGAACCGTAACCGCACGTTTATGTGCATCTAAAGATTCTGCATGAGCCATGATTTCCACAGTTGGACCAATGTTTTTAATTCCCGCCTCGGTAATATGCTGTACCGTAATTTTCTTTACAAAACTATCCACAGAAACACCGCTGTAAGCACGTGCATATCCATTTGTTGGTAATGTATGATTGGTACCCGAAGCATAATCACCACAAGATTCGGGAGTGTAATTTCCTAAGAAAATGGATCCAGCATTGAAAATTTTATCCGAGATCAATTCAGCATCTTTCACGCTCAGAATTAAATGCTCGGCTGCATAATCGTTCAGAATATCAATGGCTTCGTAAGTCGAGTTAACCAGAATAGCTTTACTATTTGCAATAGACTGGGCAGCAAGTTCCCGGCGTGGCAAAGCTTCAAGCTGTGTAGCTAATTCTTCATTTACGGCTGTCAAAAACTTTCCACTGGTAGAAACCAGCAAAACCTGACTATCAGCACCATGTTCAGCCTGAGATAATAAATCAGCAGCAACAAAAGAAGCAACAGCACTATCATCCGCATAAACCGCAACTTCCGATGGACCAGCCGGCATATCAATCGCTATACCTTCTTTACTGATCAGCATCTTGGCCGTAGTAACATATTGATTTCCAGGGCCAAAAATCTTGTAAACTTTGGGAACACTTTCCGTTCCATACGCCATAGCAGCAATTGCCTGAGCACCACCAATGCGAAAAGCAGAAGTGACACCAACCAATTTTGCAGCAAATAAAATAGCCGGGTGATTAGAAGGCGTACAGAGAACAACTTCCTTACAACCAGCCAATTGCGCAGGAATACCCAGCATCAAAACCGTACTAAATAATGGAGCCGTTCCGCCAGGAATATATATTCCGACTTTCTCAATTCCTACGCTCCGGCGCCAACAGGTGACACCGGGCATGGTTTCAATCTTTTCAGCAGGCTGCAACTGGACCTTATGAAATGTATAAATATTCTGGTAAGCCTGACGGATGGCAGCTTTCAATTCTTCATCCAACTGGCCTTCCGCGGCATCAAATTCCTGCTGTGAAAAAGCAAATTCAGCAAGCTCAACGCCGTCAAATTTCTTTGCCAGTTCACGCAAACCTTCATCTCCTTTTGTTTTTACCAAATCAAGAATAGGTAAAACCTTTCCTTCAATAGCCAAAGAATCCTGAACCGGCCGCGTCAAAAGCTCTGGCCACTCACTTCTTTCAGGATAAGAAATTATATTCATAACTGATATTATTCATCGCCAAGCCGAAAGCCGATTGCCGCCAGCCGATAGCCATTTAAAGAATCATTTTTTCAATAGGAATTACCAAGATCCCTTCCGCTCCTGCCTGTCTTATTTTTTCGATATTTTCCCAGAAATCGTTTTCATTGATCACCGAATGAATTGAACACCAGCCTTCTGTCGCCAATGGCATTACTGTTGGTGCTTTCATTCCCGGCAAATATTTTGTGATCTCATCCACTGCACTCATCGGGCAATTCAATAAAATATATTTGTTGTTTTTAGCAACCTGAACAGATTTGATACGGAACAGCAACTGATCAAGCAGATCCTGCTGACCGGCCGTTAAATGCTTGCTGGCGATCATTACCGCTTCCGATTTGAAAATCGTTTCAACCTCTTTCAATCCATTGCTGAGCAACGTGCTTCCCGAACTTACGATATCACACACCGCATCAGCCAGACCAATACTAGGCGCAATTTCAACCGAACCGCTGATTTCATGAATCTGAGCCGTAACATTGTTTTCGGCAAGATATTTACCCAAAAGTTTCGGATAAGAAGTTGCAATACTTTTTCCTTCCAGATCCTGAACACCTGCATAATCGTGTTCTCTCAAAACACCAATTGAAAGACGGCATTTCGAAAAACCAAGTTTATGAACTGTATTTACATCACGATCCGATTCAACCGAAACATTTTCACCAACAATACCCAGGTGTGCCACACCATCTTCCACGTAACCCGGAATATCGTCATCGCGTAAAAAAAGAATTTCAGCAGGAAAATTAGTCGCGGAAGTTTTCAGTTTTCCGGCTCCATTATCAAAACGAATACCACATTCCTTGATCAATTTCAAAGAATCTTCACTTAGTCTCCCTGATTTTTGTATTGCAATTCTTAAAATATTATCCATGTTTTTATTAAAATTGGGCTGGGGCGTTTGCGGCTATCAGCTTAAAATTCTATTGTTATTTTTAAATCTATTAATTCACAGCGGCGATCAATTCTTCAATCGTTCCTTTTTGCTGTTCACCTGTTTTCATATTTTTCAATGTAAGCTGACCAGTGCTCATTTCCTCAGACCCGATCAGGATTACAAACGGAATATTCTTACGATCAGCATAATCCAGCTGTTTTTTCAATTTGACAGAATCGGGATACATCTCGGCATTCAGTCCGGCTTCGCGTAATTTTGGCAAAACAGACAAACCATATTTGAAAGCTTCCTTATCAAAATTTGAAATCATCACTTGGGTACTGATCGTCTGATTTTCAGGAAAAAGATTCAATTCTTCCATCACATCATAAATCCGGTCAACGCCCAAAGAAATTCCAACGCCTGATATTCCGGGAACACCAAAAGTACCTGTAAGATTATCATATCGTCCTCCACCACAAATACTGCCGATCTGGACATTATTTGCCTTCACCTCAAAGATTGCGCCTGTGTAATACGACAAACCTCTGGCAAGTGTTACGTCAAACTGAATCCGTGGATTTTTCAAACCAAGCGATTCAACCATTTGCCAAACCTGTTCCAGTTCATCAATACCCTTTAATCCAATTTCAGAAGTAGCAAGCCAGCTTCTCAGATCAGCAAACGGATTTTCTCCACTAGTTATAGAAAAAACCGGATCAAGTAAATTTATGCTCTCTTCGGAAAAATTACGTTCCCGCAATTCATCAACAACTTTATCTTTTCCGATTTTATCAAGTTTGTCAATCGCAACACAAAGTGTCCCTTCCTCTCCATGCGCACCGATCATATCCGCAATTCCGGTCAGGATTTTCCTGTTATTGATTTTAACCGTAAAATCGTCAATGCCTAACTGAGGCAAAATATCATGCAGCAGTAAAACAATTTCTGCTTCACAAAGCAAAGATTCCGTCCCAACCACATCCGCATCACATTGATAAAATTCCCGGTAACGGCCCTTCTGTGGACGGTCTGCTCTCCAAACCGGCTGAATCTGATAACGCTTAAATGGCATAACCAAAGTCCCGCGGTTCATCACCACATAACGGGCAAAAGGAACGGTAAGATCATAACGCAGACCTTTTTCGGAAATCTTGGTAGTCAATGGTTTATACCCCGCATTCAAATCCGTTTCAGTTAATTTTTCACTAAAATTTCCTGAATTCAACAATTTGAAAAGAAGCTGATCTCCTTCATCGCCATATTTCCCCATCAAAACAGAAAGGTTTTCAAAAGCCGGCGTTTCCAGAGGCTGAAATCCGTAACGTTGAAAAGAGCGACGGATCGTATCAAATATAAAGGTGCGTTTCACCATTTGTTCGGGACCGAAGTCACGGGTGCCGCGGGCAAGGCTTGGTTTACTCATTTAATTCTAAATTCTTCAAATAGTCAATGGCTGCCATAAAAGTTTAGTTCCCCGGAATACAATTTTTGACTGACAGATAACAAATCCAGTCGAAAATCGGGGCTGCTAAATCAAATGCACCAGCATTTAAAAATGTAAAGTTAGAGAGGTTATGCAATTTTTATGACTATTTGCTACTTTATTTACGTAATTATTACTAATTTTGCGGCTCTTTCACAAAACAATAATTTTAAAATGGGAGTTACGGAATTAAAACGTAAGAGTCGTAGAAATAAAGCTGTGGCAAATAATCGTACAGCTACTATCAAGAATCTTTTGCGTAAGCCAGAAGTAAGAAACGTCGATGTTGAGGCAATAAAAGCACAGTTTGAAGCTAACAAGCAATAATCAAATCGCCTCTCCGATACAAAGTTATCAACAAGTCCCTGTCAATCTGTTTTGGTAGGGCTTTTTGTTTTTTTGTCGGATTTGCCTTTTCGGACAGGTTCTTTGCGAAGTGCTTTTGCATTAACTTTCCGCAGGAGCTGACGCATACTGCGACGGGTCTCCCGGCGAACATCCAAAAGTATACGAAACCGTAAAGCCTCGCCGAAAAAAACAAGTCCGGTATTTATTAATGCCAGACTATACAATCCCAGCAACACCCACACCTGTGCCGGCTGGCCAATACGACGCTGATGCGCGGCCTCGCTAAGTACGCACAGGCCAAAACTGAATAAAACAAGTCCGAGCGGAGCAAGTATAAGCCACTTGGTACGCGTTGACATTCGTTTAATAAGTTGTGCTCCTGGCGGTTTTGGGTTGATATCTGGGATCATTTTAAGTAATTGTTACCTCGTAAGAACATAAAATTATTAATTTTTAATCAATTGGTTTAATGAAAGCCATCATAAGTTTAGTTTTACGTTATATTCCTCGTCCCTATCTGCAACTAATCGGCCACTGGGTAGCTCGTTTTTTGAGCATTTTTTACATTGGAAATAAGGTAGAATGCCCCGTTTGCAACAGCCATTACCGGCAGTTTTTACCTTATGGGAGAAACACTTCCAGCAGAGATAATGCACTTTGCCCCAACTGCTTATCTCTGGAAAGACATCGTTTAATGGGTTTATATTTAAAACGCAAAACCAACTTTTTTAGCGCAGATCTTAAAGTTTTGCATGTCGCTCCGGAATACTGTTTTATCGACCGTTTCGAGCACATGAAAAATCTTGATTATATAACGGGGGATATTGAATCTCCTCTTGCAAAAGTGAAAATGGACATCCATGATATTCCTTTTCCTGACAATACGTTCGATGTTGCCTTTTGTAACCACGTGATGGAACATGTGGACGATTATATCAGAGCCATGAGTGAATTACACCGTGTATTAAAACCGGGAGGCTGGGCGTTAATCCAGTCACCGCAGGATTTAAGGTACGAATTTACTTACGAAGATGCTACCATCACTGATCCCCGTGAACGTGAAATACATTTTCTTCAAAACGATCATTTACGACTTTTTGGAAGAAACTATGGAAGAGAATTAGAGAAAGGCGGATTTACGGTTAAAGAAGACCGTTTTGTAATGGATCAATTAACGCCTGCGGAAGTAAAACGCTATTCGTTGCCAAGTCAGGAAATAGTTTATTTCTGTCAAAAATAGAATTGAAGTTTGAAAGCAGCATTTTGTGCTACTGCTTTCAATAAATCATGAAGGATATTCAATAGTCGCGCCGGTTTCCCGGTGCGATTTTTTTTCCCAAATACGCGTCCAGCCTTCCTGAATAAAACCGGTTCCATATCCAAATAGCTGTACAAAAGCAGCTATAATTCCTAAAAAAGCCACTTTTACACTTTTTGTTGAACGCAATGCGTCAAAAAACAAAGCCACTATAATCAACAAAACACCGGCAATACCCAGATAAAAAAAGGGCTTGAAAATCCAGAACCAAAAAGGAATACTGATCACACCGGCCGTAAAAAGAAATGGAATGGTATGAACGAGTTTTAATTCCTCAGGGTAGAAACGGGCAATATTAATCCGTGCACGGCCGAAAAATTTCAACTGTCTGAAAAACTGTGCGAACTCGGTTCTTCTTTTGTGATAAATAAAAGCTTCGGGAATTAATGCGGACCGGAATCCCAGACGTAAGGCACCTATGCTGAATAAAATATCCTCACCCATCCTACTCGTTTGAAAACCTCCCGTAAGTTCGTAAACAGCACGTGAAAGGCCCATATTGAAACTGCGTGGATGAAAGATCCCGCCCATGTTATTCTTTTTTCCACGAATTCCTCCGGTTGTGATAAAGGAAGTCATAGAATAGCTGATTGCTTTTTGAATTGGCGAAAAAGAAGGATGGTCCGTATCCGGCCCGCCGTATAAATCGACAAAATCCAAATTTAATTTTTGATCGACAACCGACAGATAATCAGGCTCAATCAACGCATCAGAATCCAGGAGAATAAAGTAATTACCACTGGCTTTTTCAAAACCGGTATTTCTTGCAAAACCCTGTCCGCCGTTTTCTTTATAAAAATAATGGATATCAAGTTTCTGTTGAAATGACTGAACGATGAGATCCGATTTTACTTTCGAACCATCTTCAATAATAATTACCTCAAAGTTTTTATAAGCCTGGGTAGCCAGACAAGTCAATAATTCCTGCAATTCATCAGGACGATTATACACAGGAATTATGACAGAATATTTACGCATATTATCCAATTACTTCTTTAAGCGATTCTTCGTTTGCTTCAATAATTCTATCAATATGACTGTTTTCCAGCGCGGTAGACAAAAACATACTTTCAAACTGAGATGGTCCCATGTAAATTCCCCGATCCAGCATGGCGTGGAAATATTTTCCAAACAATGGAAGATTTGACGATTTCGCAGAAGGAAAATCCGTCACAGCCTGATCCGTAAAGAACAAAGTATACATGGATCCGATGCTATTGATCGTGTAATTCAATCCAAGTTTTTTCATCGAATTGGTAAAACCGTTAACCAGCTTATGGCCCGACAATTCCAGTTTTGTATATACTTCCGGATGCTCATTTAAATAATTCAACATCGTTAAACCAGCAGCCATAGCAATAGGATTTCCTGATAAAGTCCCGGCCTGATAAACCGGCCCCAACGGAGAAACCCAGTTCATAATTTCCGCTTTTCCACCGTAAGCGCCAACAGGCATACCGCCGCCAATAATTTTTCCAAGCGTCGTTAAATCCGGTTTAATGCCAAATCTTTCCTGAGCTCCGCCTTTGGAAAGGCGAAAACCCGTCATTACTTCATCAAAAATAAAAACGATACCTTCTTCATCGCAAATCTTGCGAAGTCCTTCCAGAAAACCTTCCGCAGGTAAAACGCAACCCATGTTACCAACAACAGGTTCCAGAATAAGCGCTGCAATGTGGCCTTTATTCGCATCAACAAGTTTCTGAACAGCCGCCAGATCGTTATAAGGAGCCGTTAACGTATCATTCGCAACACCTTTTGTAACGCCGGGACTATCGGGAGTTCCGAAAGTTACGGCGCCACTACCGGCCGCTATTAAAAAACTATCACCGTGACCATGGTAACAACCTTCAAACTTGATGATTTTATCACGACCCGTAAAACCACGGGCAACGCGAATTGCTGACATCGTAGCTTCGGTACCGGAATTTACCATTCGTACTTTCTCAATGGAAGGCACCATGGTAGTAATTAATTCCGCCATTTCCACCTCTCTTCTTGTAGGTGCACCAAAAGAAAAAGAATGCTGAATGGCATCAGAAACCGCTTTTTGGATTAATTCATTTCCGTGGCCTAAGATCATCGGCCCCCATGAATTAATTAATTCTATGTATTCATTATCGTCTTCATCATAAACATAAGGTCCTTTTGCTGATTTGATAAAAATCGGCGAGCCTCCTACCGCACGAAATGCACGAACGGGCGAATTTACACCACCCGGAATAAAATGCTGTGCCTTTTCAAATAAGGCCTGACTTGTTGAAATATTCATCATGTGATTATCTGACAGGTACCCATTTGGTACCACTATATTTTAATATTGGTGAAATCTGGTTTTCGCGTGATTTGGTAAAATCAAAACCGGAAAGAAGGTAATCATCGTCATACCGTCTCATTTCAAGGCCTTTTTTCAACCCATCTTTATATTTAGCAAGCATTCGGCCAAAGAAAAGCAATTGATCGTAGCCCTGATAAGAATAGGCCGACGGAAAAGTATTTGTTTGTGTCCAATAAGCTTTTTGAAATTCACGAACATTTTCTTTTTCGCGGTCAATATGATCTGTTTCAATTAAATATAAACGAGAACCGTATTTGCCCAAGCGCGACTGCTGCGTATTAAAACTTCCTGATGTTGCTACAATAGGTATTGCGATTAATTTACGATCATTTAACACTTCAATTAACGGAGCACCCGAATTTCCGTCAGAAGAAAAAAGTGCTATGTGAGAAGGTTTATTGGTTTCAAAAGATGAAATTTTATTTTGCAGCCATTCACGATCCGGGATAATTTTGAGCATTTGTATCACCTTACCACCCCGTGATGTAAATTCACTGGCATAAGAAAATGCCATCATGGAATCTTTGGCGCTTCCTCCATAATAAATTGCTACGGATGGACCCGGAGCAACCGTTTTCATCCATTCAGCAGCCTTTTGAACCTGAAAAGGAATGGAAGGATGTGCAAGAAAAGTATTTTCTCCATGTTTTACCACATTAGCATCTGTTGAAAGCGGATTCAGCATATACAAATTTGTACCTGATACATAGTTTGCTGCAACCTCAAAAGTGTTTGGATATAAAGGACCAATAACGAGATCCGATTGCTGAAAGTCGGTATTACCGACAATCATTTTCATGGACTTTTCATCGTTGCTGACATCATAAGCCCATAGATTTACTTTAATTCCTTCTGTATCCAGCTGCTGTTTAGCCTGAACAAGACCCAGATAATAATCGTAAGCAAATTGATTGGTCCGTTTTTTAGAACTACCAAACTCGTCAAGACGAAATGGAAGCAAAACCGCTACATTGAAATAACCTTTCTCCCATTGATTTTCACGTTTCGGAATACTTTTTTCAGGCCCTTCCGTTTTTTCGATTTTCTCTTTTCCACTTACTTTGAAATCTGCACTAAGCTGACTTGCCTGCATCAAATCCGTTTTCGTAGAAGATGGAGCGTGTTCAATGGATTGAATTAAAGCAATGGCAATGTCGCGATCTTCCGGATATTGTTTCTGAATATCTCTCAGTTTTGCAAGATCACGAATTTCGCCAAAATAATGTTGCTTCAAACCTTGCACATCCTTATTATATGAAGACTCTTTAATTCGCTGTAAAAAACCAAGTCCTTCTTTGTATTGCTCCGTTGCAAGATTATTCGCACCAAGCAGATAATACGCATCGTTGATCTTGTTCCAACCCGGATAACGGCTCACAAGCTGAAGAAGCATTTGTTTACTTTCCCTGTACCTTTTCAGCTGATATGCGGATAATGCATAATAATAATGGGCATATGGAGAATAGGGCGCCTGGATATTGGTTGTTGTTAAGGGAGCAAATTTTTCAATAGCAATACTGTAACGACCTTGTTTTAGGTCTGATACAGCTGCTTTGTATTTGTTTTCATTAAGATCGGCAGTTTGAGCAAATGAAAAATTGCTAAAACCAGAACTGATAATGATTATTAAAAGAACGAAAATTCTCATTGGGCTTTCAGTCGTTGTTGAATTTGGTGGGTCAAATTACGAAAACCGTTTTAAGGGAAAAAGAAACGGGCAATGTTTCCATCCGAAACATTGCCCTCTTTTCTTTTGTAAAAACCCTTTATTACTTACGTTTCGTACGTTTTTCTAAGTCAGCTTGTTTCTTTTTCGCTTCATCGGCAGCTTGAAGAGACTTTGCAAGATATTTTTGGAACTTGGTTTCCTTCTTTTCACCATTCGCATTTTTCTTGCGGTTTTCTTCCAGAATATTTCTGATCTTATCTTCGTTCACAAACTTTTTGATCAACAACTGCTGACCGATTGTAACGACGTTTGAAACAAAATAGTAGAACGTCAAACCGGCAGGGAATGAGTTAAGAACAAACATAAACATCAACGGCATGATGTAACTCAACATTTTCATGTTAACCGGCCCAGGCTGTGTTGGTGTAATCTGGTTGTTATAATAAGCATATCCGATACTTGAAATCGTCATCATGATGGTAAACAAACTTACGTGATTACCATAAAAAGGAAGCGAAACAGGAAGTTTTATGAATGAATCATATGTCGACAAATCGCTTGCCCAAAGGAAATGCTGTTGCCGCAATTCAATTAAATTCGGGAATAAAAAGAAGAGCGAAAACAAAATTGGCATCGTAGCAAGTACCGGAATACAGCCACTTAACGGACTAACACCTACTTCCTGATACAATTTCATTTGATCCTGCTGTTGTTTTGCAGCATCATCCGGATTTTTTGCTTTCAGTTCTTCCAGCTCTGGCGCGAGCAATTTCATCTTCGCCATACTGATGTAAGATTTGTAAGTCAGCGGCGTAAGCAACGTTTTTACAAATAATACAAGACAGATAATCAGCAAACCATAGTTAGAAATAAACCCTTCCAGAAAGTTAAACAAAGGAACAAGGAAGAATTTGTTGATCGGTTTAAGGAATGCATATCCCAAGTAAACGTTCTGATCGAAGTTTTCAGCCTTAACTGTCTGAACGATATGGTAATCGTTTGGACCAATATAAAACTGGAAATTGGCTTCGTTTTTCTGAACGGCCAACATGGGTATGGAAGCAGCAACATTTGCCGTTTTTACAATTGTCGTGTCATTTACATTTACTATTGTTTTTACATCAACATTGGTAAACGGATGTTTTTCAGCAATCAAACCGGCAAGGAAATACTTGTGTTTAATCGTAAACCACTTAACAGGCTCTTCTGCTTTTGCTTCTTCATTGGCAGTGGGGCTTTGCGAAAGGCTGTGCAAACCGTCTGTGTAATAATTGACAGTGATCGCCTTGCGGTTTTCGTTCATGTCATTTTCAAGCTTCAAAAGATCGTTTTTCCAGTCAAACTGAATTGTCTTATCTCCTGCAACCAGACTGTTTGACTTAATGCCGTAATTGATAACATAACCAGAACCATGAACAACGTAATTCTGCTCCACAAACTGGCCTTTACCCAAATCTGTACGATAAGAAATAATGGCAGAATCTTTTGCAGCCAGTGTTTTACCGGTGGACGTGGTTGTGAAATACAGCTCAGCCAAATTTACATTACCCGCCTGAGTAGGAAATTCAATTTGAAATTTATTATGGTTTTCAAGAATAAGGAAAAGCGGTTTCTGGTCAAAAGTTTTGTATTTTTTCAACATAACTTCCTTCAGAATCCCACCCTTATTTGTGAAAACAATACGAGAATCCGTTGTTTCGATAACAAGATCCTGCGGGGCAATTTTTACTGCTGAAGTATCACCAGCTGATGCAACCGCTTGTGTAGAATCTGATGCCAGTGCACCCTTAACAGTTACGGACTTTGCAGAGTCACTATTTACTTGGGTTATCGGCGCGGGCTCAACCGGTTTTGGAACCAGAAACTGATAACCTACCAGCATTAGCATTATAAGTACTAAGCCGATTATAAAATTTTTATCCATTCTTAACTAAAAATTATTGAAGATATTGCCCCATCAGGAGGGCAAAGGTAATAAGTTTTTCCTGATTGACTTTCCTGATTACATGATTAGATCAAATCAGGATATAACAGACCGTTTTTCAAGTGAATAAGTAAGCGCAGCTTTAACGAAATTAACAAAAAGCGGATGCGGATTCATGACAGTACTTTTCAATTCAGGGTGAAATTGTACACCAACATAAAAAGGATGCCCTGGTAACTCAACCATTTCAACCAGATTATTATCCGGATTAATACCTGTAGCCATCAAACCTTTGTCTTCAAAAGCTTTCAGATATTTGTTATTGAATTCATAACGGTGACGATGACGTTCTTTGATATTTAGTTTTCCGTAAATACGGTTTGCCAAAGAATCTTTTTTCAAACGGCAAGGATAAGCGCCCAGACGCATTGTACCTCCTTTGTTAGAAACATCTTTCTGATCTTCCATTAAATTGATCACAGGATGTTCCGTGGTAGCATCCATTTCAACGGAATGCGCGCCTTCAAGTCCTACCACGTTACGGGCATACTCGATAACCGCCATTTGCATACCAAGACAAATTCCGAAGAAAGGAATTCCGTTTTCACGCACATACTGAATGGCTTCAATTTTTCCGTCAATACCTCTTTCTCCAAAACCCGGAGCAACCAGAACACCGTCCAGATTTGCAAGTTTTTCAACTACGTTCTCAGGCGTAAGGCTCTCAGAGTGAATCCATTCGATAGTTACTTTACATTCATTGGCAGAACCAGCGTGAATAAAAGATTCAACAATAGATTTGTAAGCATCGTGTAACTCTACATATTTTCCTACCAGACCGATTTTAATCGCATCAATCGGATTTTTCAGTCTCGACAGGAAAGTTTTCCATGCATCGAGATCCACATCTTTGTCATTATATATGTCAAGCATATACAACGCACGTTGATCCAATCTTTCTTTTAACATCAATAATGGAACAGCATAAATTGTATCTGCGTCCATTGCTTCAATTACCGAATTAACCTGAACGTTACAGAACAACGCAATTTTTTTACGAAGTTCAATGGGTAAAGGATGTTCTGTACGACAAACCAGAATATCCGGCTGAATACCTGATTCCTGCAGCATTCTTACCGAGTGTTGTGTCGGTTTTGTTTTCAATTCTCCTGCCGAATTCAAATAAGGAATAAGCGTCAGGTGAATAATTAATGTGTCATTGTGTTGAAGTTCAAACTTGATCTGACGAACAGCTTCTAAAAACGGAAGCGATTCAATATCACCAACACAACCACCGATTTCTGTGATAACAATATCATAATCACCGGTTTGGCCCAGCAACATCATATTTCTTTTCAACTCGTCTGTGATGTGAGGAACAACCTGAACCGTTTTACCAAGAAAATCTCCGCGTCTTTCTGCTGTGATTACGTTGTGATAAACCCTTCCCGTAGTGACGTTGTTCGCCTGGGAAGTACTGACATTTAAAAAACGTTCGTAGTGACCTAAATCCAGATCCGTTTCAGCACCATCGTCCGTTACATAGCATTCGCCATGCTCGTAAGGATTCATTGTACCCGGATCAATATTTATGTATGGATCGAATTTTTGGATTGTAACTGAAAGCCCTCTGGCTTGCAGCAATTTAGCAAGAGAAGATGCTATTATCCCTTTACCTAATGAAGATGTAACACCGCCCGTAACGAAAATGTACTTAGCGGTCTTTCGTGCTTTGGAAGCCATAAGACTTTGCTTTTTTTCTATGATTACGGGATACAAAAGTACAGCAAAAAAGGCAGATTTTTACCGTTTGCCACTTAAATATTTCTATTCGGTGCTGTAAAGGATTGGAAGTCTTTAAGATGAAGCATGAAAAAAATATTATTTGAACATTTCCGTGAATGTGTTTAGCCTTATTTATCAACCTAAAAATACAATTCCATCAATTTATACGTCTTTCTGACGGACTCTCAGAAATAAATTATTATTACTATTTTAGCATATACTAAACCATTTCTTAACGAAAAAATAATTTATGAAAAAATATCTTGTACTTGTTTTAGCAATTTTGTCTGCAACCAATCTTTTTGCACAAAACACAAAGATGTCAGTCTCTGCTCCTATCCGAGTCATCGTATTCGGCGCGCATCCGGACGATTGTGATTTAGGCGCTGGCGGCATTGCAACGATTTATTCTTCTATGGGCCATAAAGTAAAATTCGTTTCACTGACCAACGGCGATAAAGGTCATCAAACTATGAGCGAAGGAAAACTTTATTACCGCCGTCAGAAAGAGGCACAGGAAGCTGCAAAACGTTTTGGAATAGAGTATGAGGTGTTGCATAATAATGATGGTGAATTGTTTCCAACCCTGGAAAACCGTTTGGAAGTAATTCGCCAAATAAGAAGATGGAATGCCGATATCGTCATTGCGCCCCGTACAAATGATTATCATCCGGATCACAGAAATACGGGTGTGATTGTTCAGGATGCAGCATATCTGGTCATCGTTCCAAACATTGCCAGTGATGTACCACCATTGAGAAAAAATCCGGTATTTCTTTATTTCCGGGATCGTTTTCAAAAACCAAATCCTTTCAGACCAGACATTGCTATTGATATCACTGCTGCCTTACCACAAAAAGTAAATGGCCTGGATGCTCACGTTTCTCAGTTTTATGAATGGCTGCCATGGACAAATCAGGATCTTGAAAATGTTCCGAAAGATACCGTTGAACGTAAAAAGTGGCTGTTTGCTGCTATGGAAAAGCGGTCCGCAGTGACGTCGGAAATTAAAGTTTCGCTTGACAAATGGTATGGAAAGGAAAAAGCAGATTTAATAAAACAGGCAGAAGTTTTTGAGATATGTGAATACGGAAAGCAGCCAACAACCGAAGAAATCAGAAAATTATTCCCAATGCTTCCTTAAAAAACTGGCCTTACAGATGGAGTTAACACCTGTAAGGTCAGCTTTTCCTATGATAAACGATCTTTGAAGCTTTCGTATCCGAAAGACCTGATTAATCTAAAAGTTTCGTTTTTTTGCCAGATACCAATGGAAGGAAGGTTAACGCCGTTAAATGTTGTCGTTTTTACCATAGTATAATGGATCATATCTTCAAAAATAATCTGATCACCTATTTCCAGCGGTTTATCAAAAGAATAATCCCCTATAAAATCACCTGCGAGACAAGTCATCCCTCCCATTCTGTATGTTGGTTTTCCCCGTTGGGCTTCATGAAAAGCGCCACGAATAACGGGTTTGTAAGGCATTTCCAAAGTATCAGGCATATGCGCTGCAAACGACGTATCCAGAATTGCTACATCAATTCCCTGGCTGTCCATAACATCCAAAACTGTTGTAACTAATTCTCCAGTCCTCCACGCAATAGCAGAACCGGGTTCCAGAATTACTTCAATATTATATTTAGCACGGATTTTCTGAACAAGATCAATAAGTTTTTCAGTATCATATCCTTCTCTTGTCATCAAATGTCCGCCGCCCATATTCAGCCATTTTGCCTGATGTAATAAATCTGCAAAACGGGTTTCCAAGGCTTCCAACGTTCTTTCTAATGTGTAAGAATCATTTTCACAAAGGGAATGAAAATGGATTCCGTCGATTCCGTCAGGCAAAGTATCCGGCAATTTATCTCGTGTCACGCCCAAACGTGAACCCGGAACACACGGATTGTACATATCCGTTTCCACTTCGGAATACTGCGGATTCACACGGATTCCACAGGATAAAAGATGATCAGGATTATTTAGTTTAAAATCCTCAACTCGTTCTTTAAAACGTTCCCACTGACTGAACGAATTGAAAGTAATGAAACTGCTGCGTTCCATAATTTCGGTAAATTCATTATCAAGGTAAGCTGGCATGTAGGTATGTGCCGGATATCCCATGAAATCATTGATCAGTTTTACTTCATTTAATGAGCTCGCCGTAGCACCGCTTAAATATTCTTTTACAATAGGAAAAGCACTGTACATTGAGAAACCTTTGAGCGCAAGAATAATTTTGCAGCCGGCGGCCTTCTGCACGTTATCTATTAATTGAAGGTTTTTTCTGAGTAATTCTTCCTCTAAAACAAAACAGGGAGACGGGATATTTGTGTAATCGATTGGCATTTTTATCAACAAATGAGCGATGAATCAATGAGCTAAAAGCAATGTTTATTTACATTTGCGTACAAAAGTAAAAGATTGGTTTGCGAAAATTGCATTTTACGTTTTTCATTTCAAATTAATAATATAGAACTATGCCCTTCCTTGTACTAGATATCGAGATGACCGGCCCGGAGCCAGGCTGGAATGAAATAATACAAATCGGGGCTGAATTCTTTGACGATCAGTGGCATTCGATGGGAACTTATCTTCAAAACGTTTATCCTGAAAATGAAGAAGCCTTTACCGCAAAATCGGAAGAAGTACATGGACTTTCAATTGACGATCTGGAAGATGCACCTATGATGTTTGATGTAATTCCGGAATTTGAAAAATGGATCAAAAAACTAAATTCCGGCAAACCAAACCTTTCAAACGTAATTATTTGTGGCCAAAGTGTTGTGTATGATATCAATTTCCTCCGTTTCGCGTATCGGAATGAAAAGATTAATTGGCCGTTTTCTAACAAACAAATTGACTTACATACTGTCTCCTATCTTTTCTTCAAAATTCTGGAAAAGAACGGACAATCCGTTCCTCGTTCGTTAAGCCTTGGTTCGGTTTCAGGTTATTTTGGTTTTGAAAGAGAGGATGAAACGCACAATGCACTGGAAGATGCACAATTAACAGCGCGTTGTTTTAAGGAATTCTTTAAACTGATAGATAAGGTAAAACTGGTATGATTGATTACAATCCAAAAGAATGGTTTAAATACATATTCTATTTTCAGAAAGCGGATACGGTCAGGAAATTGATGCCATTGATCTTAACTATCATGGTTTACACTACCATCCTGTCCTATTTAATCCTTAAAGTTTGGCGCATTGGTGAAAACACGGATTTGAAAAATATTTCCCTGATGCATTCCTTGCTTGGCTTTGTTATTTCTATGCTACTGGTTTTCCGGACAAATACGGCGTATGACCGCTGGTGGGAAGGTAGAAGACAATGGGGCGCGCTAATGAATTGCAGCCGAAATCTTGCCTTAAAAATAAATTCATTGGTTGATAAAGAAAATGAAGAAGCACGGGAGTTTTTTCGACTTATGATTCCCAATTATGCTTTTGCTTTTAAAAATCATTTGAGAGGCCATTTCCTTTCCGAAAGTTTTACCGAGACTTCCACATTCAAACTATCTGATTTACATTTAGAGGACCATATTCCAAATCAGATCGCGGCGGCTTTGTTCAGTAAATCCGTTGAATTACAACGAAAAGGGTTTATCCTCCCCGAGCATCTCTTAGTACTAAATGTAGAATTAGAAACTTTTACAAATGTTTGTGGTGCTTGCGAGCGCATAAAAAATACGCCCATTCCTTTATCTTACAGTTCATTTATCAAAAAATTCATCTTCATATACTGTATAACATTGCCAATCGGCTACGTTTTCAGCCTGCATTTTCTGGTGATACCGTTTGTAATGTTTGTATTTTATATCCTGGCAAGCCTGGAAGTTATTGCCGAAGAAATTGAAGATCCCTTTGGAGAAGACGCAAATGATTTGCCAATTGATAGGATTTGTGCAGGAATTCAGCTTTCAGCAAACGCGTTGTTGAAATAGATTTTTAATACAATTTTAATGTCAAATATTAGAAACTGATTAAAATTTACATTAAATAAAAAGTTTTAAGTAAGTGCATATTTTCCCTTCATTCTAATAAATTTCAGTTTTTTCGGCAATCACATATTGTTTTGAAACATAATATTTCTTGATTAGCACTTTTCTCTCAATTCTATCATTATTTTGATATGCAATTTGTAAATTTCTCCAAAAATGACGGTTTTTTCATGATTTAGAACTCTCTGAAATTTGATGTTTATTGCGATTGATCCTTTGGCGATTGTTGTTCATTAATCCAATAAACATCCCATATCATGAGAAAATCATTCTTAATATCCGCCGCAATAATTATATCAGGTTTTATTTCCGGTTCAGTTTATGCGCAATCCAGCATTGTTGATCCAGGAATGTCAACGCACAACTATAAACATCCTAATAAAGCTGCCAAGGCGAAAGCTTTGAAAAATGACGGAATTGTTGTTTCAAATATTAATACAATTGAGTCATACAGCAAACAGCAGAACACCCGCTATGTGAGCACAACGCCCAAGTATGCGCCACGTGCAACCCCGCTTGTTGTTACAAGAACGTACAAAAAGGAAGCTGTTGACATCAATCCGCTTATTTCACCAAGGAATTATAAAACACCAAATATTGCTGAGCGCAGCACTTCATCAGAAGTGGCAAACTTGAAAAGCAAAACCGACACCTTAGGTTACCTTACTGTCGATTAATATACTTCAAACTAAAAACTGAAAAGCCGGTGCTTCTAGCGCCGGCTTTTTTTTGTTGTCTTTTAATTTCTTAGTGGCTTTTGAAAAAAATCGTTCAGAAAAATTTTAAATTCTTCAATAAATACAATAACTGCTTTTTATTATTATTGAAATAATACAAATTAATGGAATGTTATTTGAACAGATATTGTTTTTATATCAACCAGAGGCAATTTTAGTTTTGGGCCCGGTCAATTTAACACCATAAAGAAATTAATAAATTCTGTGAAATGTTATATTTTTTCTATCCAATAACATTTAAGAAAATCACAGAGCAACTCTAATACCTATGTCATATTCAATTTTAGCACCCTCGCAGTCAAAAAAATATCTCCGGATGGCCGTTGCTGCTTTTTTCTTTGTTCAGGGATTAAGTTTCGCTGCCTGGGCTAGCCGCATTCCGGATATTAAAAACATGCTGCACCTGACCGAAGGCGGTTTGGGAACAGTATTACTTGCTTTACCACTTGGACTGATGGCGAGTTTGCCTGTATCGGGCTGGATGGTTACGAAATACGGCAGTAAAAAGATGGTACTTTTCGGAGCTATTCTTTATGCTATTACTTTAACCTTCATCGGTTTTGCAACCAGAACGGAACAACTCGTCATTGTTCTTTTCTCTTTCGGACTTTGGGGAAACCTTTGTAACATTGCTGTAAATACACAAGCTGTTGCGGTGGAACAGGTTTATGGCAAATCCATCATGGCTTCTTTCCACGGACTTTGGAGCCTTGCGGGATTTGTAAGTGCGATGATCGGTACTTTTTTCATATCAATAAATATTCCGCCACAAATCCATTTTATGGTAATTGCGGTTATTGCTTTTGCCATCATATTTACAGCCTACAAGCATACAATGCCTGACAGCGAGAAAAATAGTGATGAAGAGCAGCCCATGTTTGTAAAACCGGACCGTGATCTTTTGATGCTTGGTCTGATCGGATTTTGTGCCATGGTTTGTGAAGGTGCTATGTTTGACTGGTCTGGTGTATATTTCATGGAGGTTGTAAAAGTTCCGGCATCCATGAAAACAATGGGATACGTTGCTTTTATGGGGACAATGACAGGCGGACGTTTCGCTGGTGACTGGCTTGCTAATAAAATCGGAAGAAAGAAAATGCTTCAAATCAGTGGCTTACTTATGGCCGGTGGTTTAGGAATTGCAGTTTTGTTACCTTACATGGCAACTGCAACTTTCGGTTTATTACTTGTAGGTTTTGGAGTTTCATCGGTTGTTCCGCTTGTATATAGCGCAGCCGGAAGATCAACAACGATGTCTGCCGGAATGGCTTTGGCAGCCGTTTCTTCGATCAGTTTTATTGGTTTCCTTATCGGGCCTCCACTGATCGGGATCGTAGCACAGATGGCTGATCTTCGTTTCTCATTTGCAGTTGTAGCTATGTTAGCTTTTTGTACGACACTTTTATCTTCCAAAGCGAAACTGATCCAATAATTTGGATTGAACAGGTTTCAATATAGATTGGTACATTTTTATTAGCCAGGATAATGACTTAGTCATCCTGGCTTTTTTTATTTTCCAATTATGAAAACTTCCCTAATTACCATTGTTTGCTTTTTATTGGCATTACATATACATGCGCAAAACGATACTTTAAGAAATCTGGACATTAATCTCGAAAACTATCAATATCCGTTTCCTGTTAAATTTCTTCTCCTTGATTTACAGGGAGAAAAATTAAAAATGGCTTATATGGACGTGTTGCCGGAAAAACCTAATGGAAAAACAATTGTGTTACTTCATGGCAAAAACTTCAATGGCGCGTATTGGGAACAAACAGCAAAAGCGTTAACAAAGTCAGGTTTCCGGGTCATCATCCCTGATCAGATTGGTTTTGGAAAATCTTCCAAGCCTGTGCATTTTCAATACTCATTTCAGCAGCTGGCGGCAAATACAAAAAAAATCCTCGACACCTTAAATATTTCTTCAGCCACGATTCTGGGACATTCCATGGGTGGGATGGTTGCGATGCGTTTTACTTTAATGTATCCTGAAACGGCTGAAAAACTGGTGCTTGTTAACCCTTTGGGTTTGGAAGATTATAAGTTAAAAATCCCTTATCAACCTGTTGACAAATGGTATCACACAGAATTGAAAAGCAATTTTGAAACCATAAAAACATATCAGCTTAACAGTTATTACGATGGGAAGTGGAAAGAAGCTTATACCCATTGGGCAAATCTGTACGCAGGATGGACTTTAAATAAGGACTATCCAGGAATCGCCTGGAACTCTGCGCTGACTTACGATTTAATTATGACGCAACCCGTCATTTATGAAATTCAAAATATCAAATCTCCAACGTTGCTGATTATCGGTCAGAGAGACCGGAGTTCAGTTGGGAAGAATCTGGCCTCTCTACAAGATCAGAAAACACTTGGGAATTATCCCGAACTTGGAAAAAAGGCAAATACCTTAATAAAAAATAGTCAACTGGTTCCTCTGGATGATATCGGTCACCTTCCTCACATAGAAGATTTTGACAAATTCATAAAACCGCTTTTAAATTTCCTGACAGATAAATAAAACCTTTATTAAAGAAATAGAATTTTTTTGATAAGTTACTGTTTGTGCCATTGGATAAAAAGTATTATTATTCGTATGATTGTAATCTAATTTCGATTATATTACTCTTGCGAAACCTGCATTCTATACTTTATGATATATAATTTTTACTTTAAATTAATTCTATTCTCGGTATTACTTTTCATCACATTCTCGCTTGGTAAATCCTATTTAAAACCGAACAAAAATTCAATCAGTAATCCTGAATTTTTCGTTGTTGGTTTCCTCGTTTTGACTTTTTTGATCCGCTTTCTTTATATGGAAGAAGTTGAATCCAATATTGATACCAGCACCTGGCTTAGTGGAATGCATACAGTAAATCACTACCCCGCCTGGCTTTGGACACTTTTGAATTACACGGATTCTCGCCCGTTAACGGTTCTTCCTCTTGTCCTTGTATCCAAACTTGGAATAAATGTGGGTTATGTTGTTTCGGAATGCATCGGACTTATATTCTGGTTGGCGACCACATTTTTTCTATATAAAATTTTTGATCTTTTTCTTTCAAAACAAACCAGCCTCATTCTAATTTGGGGCTTTTGTTTACTAATTGGAACTACTTTCGTTTCTGATTACACTGCCTACAATTCAGAGCAGCTAAGCGTTCTGATGCTCACGGCTTCTACCTATGCATATTTGTCTTATTGTGATGGTCAGTGGAAAAACAATCCGGGACTACTGGTATTTGGCATTCTAATGGGAAGTCTCGTTTATGTAAAATTCCAAAATGTACCCATGGGAATTTTTATTACCACGGCACTCTTAATTGAAATACTGATACAAAAACGCTGGAAAAGTGCTTTAATTCTTATTATCGGAGGACTTCTCCCTACTATCCTGATCAATCTGTATTACTTTTCGCAAGGAAGTCTGATGATCTTTTGGAATAATTACTTCTGGAATTATTTCTACTATGCCTATACAACCCAATTTTCAGATGTTCCCATTGGTGACCGTTTCAATCTGGTAAGAATTTTCAGGTTTATTTATTTTTATGATGATTCAAAATGGTACTTTTTAGCTGCAACGATCATCATATCACTTGGCGTTATCGCAAACGTTATTAAACGCCAGCCTACCTCTGCACGGCAGAAAAATTTCTTCTTCTTCTCCTTACTCTATATTTTTGTTTGTTTGTATGCCATTTTACAATCGGGAAATTCTTTCGGTCATTACAAGTTGTACTTATGGGTTCCGGTTACCCTTTTTACAGGAATTATTATTTCAATATCACCTGCAATCGTCCAAAAATATTGCCTGCTTTTCTTTCTTGTAAGCGGAACAATTATAGCTGGTAAAAATCTACTTTTAAAAGAAAAAAGCCTGCTTGCCATTCACGCGCATCTTGATCAAAAAATAATAGCCAGCATTAGAAAAAATTCGAGGCACGACGAGCCGGTTGTTGTCTGGGGATGGCGCGATCAATTGTATGTCAGGGCTCAAAGACCCATGGGATATCGTGATGCACACAGTTTTCATTTTGCCCTGAAATCAAGATTAATTCCGTACTGGACCACCGATTTTTTAAACGATATTAGAAAAAACAAACCGTCTGTTTTTGTAGATGTTACCCAGCCGGAAGGTTATTCCACCTTTGCTAAAATTCTTTCTCCGCACAACAATATACCGCAAATCAGAAATTACGTAAATAAGTATTACTCTCTGATCGAAAATATTGAAGGAGTCAGGATTTACAAACGCAAACCCTGACAAACAAGCCGGGAGAAAATAAAATCAGCGTTAACGCAATTCGACCAACGCTGATTTTCATAATTAATAGCTTGATTATCAGCCAAAAAACTGTTTTACATAATTCCGGCTGGTAAGAATTGCGCTTTGAACATCTTCAATATTTCCTTCGTAAGCTTTGTCCTCAACCTCAATAACGACAGGTCCACGGTAACGAACATCTGTAAGCGCACCAAAAAAGCCGCGCCAGTTTACATCACCCAAGCCAGGTAATTTTGGCGAATGATATTCCAGCGGATTAGCCATAATACCAACTTTATCCAGTTTCTCTTTATATAGTTTTGCGTCTTTCAAATGCACATGATGTAAACGATCCTTGTAGCCATAAATCGGTTTTATTTCATCCATCATTTGCCAGATCATATGTGAAGGATCATAATTCAGGCCAAAAACCGGGTTGGGAATTATTTCAAACATTCGATCCCAAACAGCAGGACTGATCGCAAGATTTTTCCCGCCCGGCCATTCATCATCAGTAAAAAACATCGGGCAGTTTTCAATAGCCAGTTTGACGTTATTTTCCTCAGCCACTTTTACAACCGCAGGCCAGACGTCCGCAAAAGTTTTGAGATTTTCTTTGATACTTTTTGAAGGATCACGCCCGATAAATGTAGTAACCACAGGAATATTCAGCCTGGCAGCCCCGCGAATAACCTGTTTGATATGTTCCAGATAAAATTCAGATTTAATGGGATCGGGATCCATCGGATTGGGATAATAACCCAACGCCGATATAAACACTTGTGCTTCTTTCAAAGCATAATGTATTTCTGAAATTTTTTGTTCCGTCAGCGCATTTACATCAATATGGGTGACACCCGCATAACGGCGGCTATCGGCATTTCCGGTCGGCCAGCACATCATTTCAATACATGAAAACCCGTGGTTACCGGCAAATTTAACCACGTGGTCAAAACCAAAATCACTTAATATCGCACTATTAAAACCTAATTTAAGCATAACAAAAGGGATTAGAATATTTAATCAACTATCGTGAAAACATAAAATCTTCAAGGCATTTTCAAATGTAAAATTAAGGATATCATTTCAAATCACCTGAAATACCGACACATTCCCGGCAAATACCGCAAAGGCTTTTTAGTAAACATCCGGTTTCGTAAATTTCAGAAAATTGACGCATATGAAACAATCCGGAATTCAATTTTTTATTCATGTTTTTCTGGTTTTTGCCTTTTTGGCATTACCTTATATTTTTGCTCCAACCGGTTTCCCGGGACTGGCAGAATTGGAAAGGAATTCGCATGAACGGACCAATTTTGTTTCTTATCTGCTCATGCTAGCATTTTTTTACGCCAATTATTACTATTTAATACCCCGCTTTTATTTCAACAAAAAGTACATTTCCTACGCTACTTTTATACTGGGCAGTTTCCTGATCATACTGTTTTTCATTTACACACTTGATAAAACACCTGGCGCTCCCCGACCCTTTCCTCATCGTCCGCCTCACGCTATGCGATTTGACAAACCACCCGCAGGTTTTGACAATAGCCAGACTTTATTTCTTTTCCTGGTTGGTCTCGTGGTTTCATTTGCGTTAAGAATTAATGACAGACTGAAACGTTCTGAACAGGAGAAGCTAACTACGGAGTTGTCCTATTTGAAAGCCCAGATTAATCCTCATTTTTTGTTCAATACGCTGAACAGTATTTATTCGCTGGCCATCGAAAAATCTGACAGGACTGCCGACGCCGTGGTTATGCTTTCGTCATTGATGCGCTATGTTATCCGGGACGCCAGTGAAAGTCTCGTTCCGCTCAACAAAGAAATTGAGTATATAAAAAATTATGTGTCCTTGCAAAAATTCCGGTTAGATGATACCGTTTTGATTGAATTTCAAGTAGATGGTAACTATTTAAATAAGCAGATTGCACCGCTGATTCTTATTTCTTTTATTGAAAACGCGTTTAAATACGGCGTAAATCCCGAACAGAAATCTTTGATAAAAATTACTATTACTGCGGATCGTGATGAGCTGATTCTTCATGTTTGTAATAATAAGGTACGGATAAATCATTCAGAGGAATCATCGGGAGGCATTGGCATAAATAATACCAGAACCCGTTTACAATTACTTTATCCGGCAAAACACCAATTAATAATAGAGGATAATGCCGAAAACTTTATCATCGACCTAAAACTAAACCTTTCATGATCCAGGCTATTGCACTTGATGACGAACCTCCGGCGCTAAGAATTATCTCCAATTTTTGCAGCAGAATTGATTTTATTGATTTACCGAAAACTTTCAGCCGAACCGATGACGCGATGAATTATCTGGAAAATTATCCCGTCGATCTGATTTTTCTGGATATCAATATGCCATCCATGTCGGGACTTGATTTTTATCAGGCTATCCCGCATGAAGCTATGGTCATTTTTACAACAGCCTATGCAGAACATGCAGTCGAAGGTTTTAATCTAAACGCGGTAGATTATTTATTGAAACCTTTCACCTTTGAAAGATTCCGGCAAGCGGCAAACAAAGCAAAAGATTACTATAATTTCAAAAATCCTGTTGAAAATCCTGCGTCCAAATTTCTTCTGGTTCGTGCCGATTACAGTTTGCACAAAATCGCTTTTTCAGACATACTTTTCATCGAAGGACTTGATGATTACCTCAAAATCCATATCGAAAATACCAAGCCGCTCGTAGTGAGAATGACGATGAAAGCGATGTTACAAAAACTTCCCGAACAGGAATTTATTCGAGTGCATCGCTCTTTCATTATCCCGTTTAGTCGTATTGAAAATGTACGGAACAAAATAATCAGTCTGGCGGGTGAAGAAATCCCGATCGGGTCCAGTTATGAAGAATCTTTTGGCAAACGGTTTAAGAACTGAATCAGACAAGTTGCCATTATTCTCATTTGACTGTAAATCCTTAGAAAGCTCTGTTATTTAAGTTATCGAAAAAATTCATCCCTTAAAAAATTCAGTCATCAATCCCCGCTACCATTTGTAACTATCCTGCATGTATAAATCACATGAATTTTAGTAATATTGACATAAGAAAGCAGTAAAACAGCGAATAATCGACATTACAGCTTATCTTTTCAATACTTAAATTTAAACTATTACTAAAAACATGGCAGATTCTGAACCTGGTATCGGTAAGAAGATACTGAGCTTTTTTATCAAGGAAAGTACAGAGCCTACACAAGTTTCTCCGGCAGATAATACGAACGTTGCTACAGCATCAGCACCTGCAGCACCGGTTGAACAGCCAAAACCAACTTCCGCTCCAACCGTACAGAATGCAGCCGGAACAGCAGAAGTTGACCGGAAATTTGTACAGCATTTTGTGGAATTGCTTGAAAAAGCAAACTTGCCCGGGCCCGACTATTTTGAATATAAACAGGCGCTGAGAAGCATGGAAGGTTTAGGGTTGGGAGAAGAAAAACAGTTTCAGGCTGCCTGGGCAAGTTTCAAGGCCATGGGAGGAATAACTGATAATTCTATCCTGAAAACTTCGGCGGATCAATATCTTTCCATTTTGGGAAAAGACCGTGAATCGTTTTTAAAAGACGTAGAACGTGCTGTTAAAGAAAGAGTTGGCACGTTGAACGATGAATTAAAAAAACTGGAAGACAATAATAATGCTTATATTCAGGAGATTGCCAATCTTCAGAAAAAGATAGACGATAATAAAAACCGTTTGGGACAAATTTCGGGTGAGATCTCCGAACAAAGTGCCAAAATCAATGCGAACAAAGATAGCTTTGAGGTAACATACCAAAGCTTTGTTTCGCAAATAAATTCAGATCTCAGCAAAATTAATCAATATCTAAAATAAGACCTTCAACCATGGCATCACCAGACTTTACTCAAATCGGCGGCTCGCAGGAAGATGCTTCCAAGCGATCTTATTGGAGCAAGCCGGAAGGGATTACTTCTCTGCTTTTTCTCGGAGCGGCAGGCGCTGCGGCATTATATTACTGGAACAAACTGGCTGCATTCTTAATCGAAGTAACCCAGAATACGCTATATCTTGGCTTTTTACTTGCCTTGCTGGCAGTAGTAGTTTTTCTATTTACAAGTAAAGATGTACGCACGGCAGTCTTCTTTCTTTTTAAAACATTGATGCGCAACATCACCGGTTTGATCATCAAACTGGATCCGATTGCGATCATGAAAATTTACATTGACGATCTGAAAGAAAAACGTGAAAAAATGCAGGGACAGATCAATATTCTGGCCGGACAACTTGTGAAACTGAACCGGAAAATCACGGAGAATAACGAAGAAATAAAACAGAAATTTGCCGAAGCAAACAAAGCCAGCCAAATGACTGATCGTCCGGGCATGAAGGAAACTGCTTCTCTGGCAACTATTGAAGGTGCCGGTTTACAGGAAATGAACGAAAAATTATTTCCGCTGCAGCGTAATATGAAGACCATTCTTGAATTCATGGAAAAAGTGAATAAAAGTGCGGATTATATTATCAAGGAAACAGAAATCAAAGTAAAACTTAAAGAAGCAGAATACAGAATTGTTAAAGAAAGCTCCAACGCGCTTCGTACTGCTGTAAGTATTTTCAAAGGAAATCCTGACAAAAAGTTCTACTTTGATGAGTCTATGGAATATATCCAGGACGACATGAGCCTGAAACTGGGTGAAATGAAACGCGCTATGGATCTTTCAATGGACTTTATCAATGGCGTTGATGTTCAAAACGGACTCTTGTCGGATAAAGGCCAGGCTATGCTTGAAGCTTATAACAAAGGAGATTTTAAGTTGATTCAACTCGACTCGCCTAATCAGCCTTCCCGCTCTATCGATCTGCCGAAGGATTCGAGCTACCGCGGCTTACTGGACTAAACTGCTTATTACAATTACATTTTTCAATTTACCTTTTGACAAACAATGAAAAGACTAACTGTTGCCGGAAGATTATTAATTACCGCACTGGTTATTGCGGCCATCTTCGTTGGCTATAAATATTTTGGCGGCCAGCAAGCCCTTGAAAAAGTGGCGAAAGAACAAAAATCTGAAATTGACTCAACTGCGACCACTACCGAAAGTAGTGAAGGTACTGCCGCTGCGACAAACGAAAATCCTGCAACTGAGGCATCTTCAAAGTCATTTTCCTATACATCTCCGGAACCGGTTGATGGAAAGTTGAAAGGTGTTGTAGAACTTGGCGCAAGTGGCTTTAACTCCTTCATTATCAAAGTCGATAGCCAGAAACGCTGGAAACTTGAAAAATCAGAATTCGGAAACAGCCTTGTTACAGAAAATATGGCAACCGATGAAGATGTTCGTATCGGTTTGAAAAAATACATCGGATCAATGCTGGACTATGGCGTTGGTAAAAAAGATATCCATTTCGTAGTGAGTTCCGGTGCTGCGAAAGCGGATGTAACTACAAAGATCACAAGTGCTTTGAAGTCGCTTGGTTATATTGTGAACCAGGTAACTCCGGAGCAGGAAGGCCAATTGGGACTTAAATCTGTACTGCCAGCAGGCTACGCTAACAAAGCTTTTGTTGTAGATATCGGCTCAGGAAATACCAAGATCTCATGGATAGCAGGAAGTGGAATTAAGGCACTTGAATCTTACGGAGCAAAGTATTTTCAGGATGGCACTGACGACAAAAAAGTTTATGACGAAGTGGGTGCGAAAGCAAAACAAATCCCTTCTGATTTGCGAAAAACAGCATTTATCATCGGCGGTGTACCTTTTGAAATGGCAAAGGAAGTACGTAAAGATAAAGAACGTTATACTGTTTTGAGCGCGCCGTCTGGTTATACAAAATTGACTAATGCGAAGTCAAAAGCAGGAGTGAATATTTACAAAGCAGTTGCAGACGCAACGGGTTGTCAAGAATTTGTCTTCGACTGGGATGCTAACTTTACCATTGGTTTTCTTTTGACATTATAATTAAAAACTGAAATAACGGAAAAATACGAAGGGTTAATCCTTCGTATTTTTCCGTTTTCACTTGAAAAACAATGACACTTCACGATCTATTCAATAATGTTTCTTCAAATTACTGGCCGGTCGCCTTGTATTTCATTTTATTACCCGGCATTGCATGGATTGTCGGCCAAGTGGCTACTGGTAGTCGTGATGTTAAATTTTGGGGATTGGTTTATTCGGTTCTGGTCTATGCGGTTTGCATTCCGGGTATTTTCGCCGTCACATTGAATATTTATCTTTTCCTGTTTGAACGTCAAAGCGTTTGGCAGGCTAATATCATTTTACAATTTTTGCCAATCATTTCAATGGCTTTGACTTTGATGATCATCAAGCAAAAAATTCCATTTTCGCTTGTTCCCGGTTTTGGAAAACTATCCGGATTTCTAACCCTCATTGCAGCACTCATCGGAGTAATGTGGTTCTTTGACCGGCTCCATCTGGTAGCATTTACCTATGTACCTTTTGCCTATATTATCGTCGGTTTTGTCGGAACTTTGCTGCTTATAAGATTTGCGTGGAGCAAAATGTTTTGAGCACAACATCATACATACAAATCTCAGTAACTGACGAGCAGAAGAAATATGCCCGCCGACTTGTAGAGTATTCCCTCCGTCATCATAAAATTGCAAACATTTGGGATAATCAAAATGAGCGGTTCTCCCAAACCCGAATCATGCGGTACACGGGAAGTCTGGGTGAAACTATTTTTGCCGATACATATCACCTTCCCAGACCTGCCAAATCTTTCGGTGCGACAAACGGCCAGGATTGGGGACAGGATTTCCTGATCACTTCTGAGCAATACGCCTTTTCACTGGACGTTAAATCGATGAAAAGGCGAACGGGAAATCTTTCAGCAGATTATGTACTCAACATTCCCGCATTTCAACTTCATAAGGTAGGCTCAAAAACTTCTCATTATTTCTGTATTTCCTTCCATCAGACGGAAAGTGAAGGCACCATCGCCTCTCTTTTAGGTTTTATTGACAAACAAGCTTTGATGAATGGTGAAGTTGGAACCTTGTTCCTAAAAGGAACTGACCGTATCCGAAATGATAATAGCTCGTTTATTTTTCATGAGGATACTTATGAAATTTTGTTAAAAGATATCGAATCACCGGTAATTACCGAGTATGTGAGAGGGTTGAAAGGGTTTAGGATCAAATACCTTCTTTAATTACCGAAATAAAAATTTCAAATAAAACAATTAAACATATGCGGCTTTATTTAAATCTTAATATGACCGTTGAGGAATATTTTATATAACTTGCTGTTCATAAAACTTTAGGTTAAACAAAGCATTTTTCATTAAAATTTATTCTGGTTGTCAGTTTTAAAATCACAAACGAATATAGAAAAGAAACTCTTTGGAAGAGTTTATACACCCGATTTTATAGTCGAAAAAATACTAAATGACATTGGCTTCATAGGTGATGATTCACATAAAACAATCGTTGATCCAGCCTGTGGTGACGGGCAGTTTTTAAAAGAAATCGTAATAAGGATACTTAGCAATGCTCCTGTTAATAAGTTAAAAGAAGCATTACACAATGTTTACGGTTGGGATATAGACAAAACTGCTGTGCAGGAATGTAGAAACTCTTTGAACGAATTACTTGTCCCCCATAATATTAAAATTGAATGGAATATAAGTGAAGGTAATTCACTTGACCACTTATTACATTCAAAATTCGATTATATTGTTGGCAACCCTCCTTATGTAAGAGTACAAAACCTAACAGAAGATGTAAGGTTTTTTTTAAAAGCTAATTATAAATTCTGTTCCAAAGGGTCTACTGATTTATATATCGCATTCTTTGAATTGGCATCTAAACTTCTAAAAAAGAATGGTAAATGCGCTTATATAACTCCCAACTCATATTTTGTTTCGGACAGTGCATATCAGTTACGTAAATTTTTCGAAGAGAAAAAAAACATCCTTCAAATTACTAATTATAAAAACGAATTAGTTTTTAATGACGCTTCAACGTATTCAGCAATAACAATTTTCGATAATTCTACTCATTCTGATTTTTTGTATCAAGAAAGTAATGACGATTTTAAATATGAAAGCAAGCGAATTTCTTTTAAACACTTAAGTGGAAGAAAATTTTGGTATTTAACCCTATCTAATGAATTTTTAGAAATTAAAGAAGGGCAACGACTAGGCGATATATGCCAAATTTCAGTTGGGATAGCAACACTAGCAGATTGGGCGTATATTGTTAAGGTTACAAAATTTATTTCAACCAAAGTTACCCAAATTGAAAACAAAAGAGGCAAAACTTTCCTGATTGAAAAAGCCATATTGAAACCTATAATTAAGGCATCTAAATTAAAATCCACTGACGATGTCATTACTGAATTTATTATCTATCCTTACTTTAAAAACAGCAATGGGCGAAGCGAAATAATTTCGGAGGATTTTTTAAAAAAACATTATCCACTGACATATGAATACTTTCTCCAAAATAAAGAATCGTTACAAGAAAGAGATAAGGGAAAGGAAAATCCGGTGGCCTGGTACGCATTCGGAAGGACTCAAAGTATGGATTCGTCCATTGGAGAAAAAATAGTCTTTTCTCCAATGAAAAAAAAACCTAATTTTATTATATCTCAAAATCCAGAAGGATTAGTTTATTCTGGTTATTACATCAAGTTTGACGGTGACTATAAGTGGCTCCTTGATAAATTAAATTCGAAAGAGATGGAAGACTATTTAGATGTAACAGGCCGTTATTTCAGACATGGGTGGAGGGGATTAACAAAACGAGTTCTTGAAGATTTTGTAATTGCCACAGACTGAATTACCTAATATAGTTTTGCTGTAACCCTTGCGATGTTTTACTTCTAAGGGTCTCAATATGTAATTATATTTTAATAGTGCCAAAAAACCAAAGAGTCAATTTTTATTATAAAAATACAAATTATGGCTAAAATTTCCTTTTCTGTATCTGCACGCACTGCAAAACTTATTGGTCAAGAGAATTTTGCTAATGCAGAAGGTGCCATAATCGAATTAGTTAAAAATTGTTATGATGCAGACGCAAAGAATTGCATCATCGTTTTTGATAATTCAGATAGTTTTAGCTCTTCAATATATATTATTGATAATGGAACTGGAATGACAAATGAAGTCATCGAAAACCAATGGATGAAAATTGGAACTGATGATAAGTTGCAAAATTTCAAGTCCGGCGAAGGAAGGGTAAAAACAGGAGCCAAAGGAATAGGAAGATTTGCTCTTGACCGCCTGGGGCTATCTTCTGAGATGAAAACTCTTCCTAAAAGTTCAGTTACCGGATTCCTTTGGAGCGTTACATGGAGTGACTTTGATAGGTTTGGAGTTTCTATAAACGAAGTTGAAGCTGACTTAAATGAAATTGAAATATTAGACATAAAGAAAGAATTATTCAAGTCTTTTCCAAATTTTATCCAACTTAAATGCTATATAAAAAGTATCGAATTTTCCTCTGGTACGATTCTCAAAATTAATTCGGTTAAGGACAGATGGGATGAACAATCTATAAAGAGTCTATTTGATAATTTGGAAGTTTTGATTCCACCACATGAGCAACCTGAATTTAATTTATACCTATTTTCAACAAATTATCCTGATGACTTTGGAAAAGTAAATAGTGCTTACTACGATGATTACGATTACAAAATTGTAACTAAATATTTGGCAGATAAAAATTACACATTAGATATAAGCGTTACAAGAAATGAATTGGATATTAAACAATTAGAAACTGCGTATTTAGAAGTATTTAACAATAAACTTTTAAAGAATTTTCCATACGATTTAAAAACTGTCCAAGAGAAAACATTTAATATTAAACGTAAAATATTTGACTTTCCAGGTTTTGAAAAAAGCGTTGATTTAGAACTAATAGATAAAATAGGTGAATTTGAGTTCACCTTTTATTTTTTAAAAAATCGAATTGATGCGAGTGATAAAGATAAATTTCCTTATAAAAATATTTCCCAAGCAAACAGAAAGGCGTGGCTCAGTAAATTTGGTGGAGTAAAAATTTTTAGAGACGATTTTAGAGTAAGACCTTATGGAGAAGATGGTCAAGACTGGTTAAAATTAGGCGAAAGACAGGCAAGAAGCCCGGGAGGTGCTGGACAAAAACTTGGAGGCTTTCGTATTCGTCCGAACCAAATAGCAGGTACCGTAAGAATTTCCCGTATTGCTAATTCCAATTTCCAAGATAAATCAGGACGGGAGGGAATTCAAGAAAACGAAGTATTCGAATTGTTCAGAAATCTTTTAATTGAAATTATATCCATCTTTGAAAGAGATAGAAATGTTCTAATGTTTAGCTTATCTGAACTAGCAAAAACTCAATTCAATGCAAGTTTAGAATTAAAAAGGGCTCAATTAGAAGCTGAAAGAATTTTACGAGAACAAGAACTTTCTGAAAATACAAATAAGGATTTACAAACTTCAAGTCCCTCTGAAAACTTAGAAAAGAATTTCACAACTGAAAATACAGAAACTGAGGTTCTGTTAGCAAAAGCGACAAAAATTTATGAAAAAGAACTACAAGACAAAAACGAAGAAATAAAAATGCTGAGAGCATTAGCAAGTGTAGGCTTAATAATTTCTTCCTTTGCTCATGAATTAAAAGGCCTTCGATCAAGATTAGTTCCTAGAACTGACTTTTTAACAACAGAACTAAAGAAGTATATTAAAGCTCATGATCTTCTTTCTGTGCATAATGAAGATAATCCTTTTTACATGCTACAACTAATTAAGGAAGAAGATATAAAACTTAAACATTGGTTAGATTATTCTTTAAGTACCTTAAAGCGGGATAAGCGAACAAGAACCAATATTAACATGGGTGAATATTTTGAGAGTTTTGAGATAAATTGGCGAATGGCATTGAATCAAAGAAAGGTAAAAATGACTTTAATAGGCAGTAAAGATTCAAATAATATAATACAAGCATTTGAAGTGGATCTTGATGCTATATTTAATAACTTATTATCAAACACACTGAGTGCATTCAAAGAAAAGAAAGGACAGTATTCAAGGGAAGTGACTATCGAGTGGCGTGCACTTGAAGATTATGTTGAAATTAAATTTTCTGATAATGGCAATGGTTTGGCTAAAGAATATAATAGTGAGCCAGAAAAGATATTTGAATTTAATGAATCATCGAAAAGAGACCGATTAGGAAATAAGATAGGGACCGGTATGGGCCTTTATATTGCTAGATTGGTTATTGATGACTACAATGGAGCTGGTGTAATGTTATCACCTGTTCAGGAAGGCTTTTGTATTTTAGTAAAATTTGCATTGAGAAAAAATAACCTCAACTAAAATGTTTAAAATAGGATATATTGATGAAGATAACGGTTGGCGGAACACTTTTCGGCAATATTTCAAGGACGACTTTGATGTAGTACTTTTCGATATTACAGAAACTACCACGCAAGAGTCGCTAGTTAATGAAATTTTCGAACAATCAATAGACATGCTTGTTATCGATTTCAGACTAGATGAAACAGGCCTTGTAGACTTTAACGCAGACAGTCTTGTCGAAAAGATAAAAGAACTGAATTTCTTTTATCCAATGATAATACTGACATCATATGAATCCGACGCTTTGGATCACATTGAGAATGCTAATTTGATCAATGGAAAAGATATGCTTAGTGGAGATTCAAATTCTAAAATTCCAATATTAAAACAGAAAATCAAAAAAATTGCAAGTGATTACAGAGTTAAGTTAGATGATTCTATGTCACGTCTTTTCTCTTTAGAAAAGAAAAGGCTTTTGGATGGGCTTACTCCAAGTGAAGAGGATGAATTTGTCGACCTTAATAGCTTTGTTGACAAAACAACATCTGCAAAAGGTCGGCTGTCAAGAACATTTTACAATGAAAAAACTAATCAAAAACTTGATGATCTGATTATGAAAACGTCACTTCTTCTTAATAAGCTTGATAATCTTAATAATTCGTAATGTCTAATTTTAGAAATCTTACACCCAAAAGGAGAGACAAAAGGGCAGAATGTAAAAAATATTCATCTTACTTAAGAACTCTTAGAGTAGATTTTAATAAACGGTGCGGTTATTGCGATGATAACGATTATTATCGTATTAGAAGTTTTACAATAGATCACTTTATACCTCAAAACCCCCAAGGTTTTATCCATAATATTAAAGACAATAACTATTACAATCTTGTGTATTCTTGCAGATATTGCAATTCTGCCAAAACAAACAAATGGCCTACGAAAGACCCATCAATACATAACGATGGCTATCTTGGTTTTGTTGATCCTTGTTCGAATGATTACAATTTATTGTTTTTTAGGACACAAAATGGTCAAATTAAAGCTCGTGATCAAAATAATGCCTTAGCAAAATATATAATTCAAGAGTTAAATCTTTGGTTGCCAATACATGAACGTATGTGGAAGTTAGAAAAATTAAAAATAATTCACGAAGAAATTAAATATAAATTGTTAAATATAAAAGACGAGAATCTAAAAAAAACACTAGTAAACGAACATTATGAAATTTTGAAAGAAATCGATGAAACTCAGTCTCACATATATATGGAAAATGTACGTTGATGGAGAACATAAAATTTTGTATTATAAAATTTTATCCCAGTTAAACTCCCAAAGAATGGCCGATTTCATAGCTGTTTCCGGTCGGGACTTTCAAGGTGGTTATAAAGGTTACAATAAAAAAGTGGTTGAAAATTTTGTCATAACCGATATATAATGGAAACCGTTAAACAGGCATCAGAAAGACTAACATTTCTAATTCAAACCATTCCGGATCTGCTTGAAAAAATATCAGAAACCGACTTCTCATTTAAATCTTCTCCTACCCAATGGAGCAAAAAGGAAATACTAGGCCACTTAATTGACAGCGCGACGAACAATCACCATCGATTTATCAGAATTCAATATGAAAATGAACCCATCATTTTCTATGATCAAAATAAGTGGAACGAACTCAGCAACTATCAAAATATGAGCGCGTCACATTTGATTAAGTTCTGGAAAAGCTACAATCAGCATCTTGTTGAAATCTTTAATTTAATTTCTGACAGTAACCTGCAACGCTTCGGCACTGGCAGTGATGGTCAAAAACTGCCTCTTCATTTTTACATCACAGATTATGTCGGGCATCTCGAACATCATCTGAAACAACTTGTCACTTACAAACTACTTAACAAACCACTATCTCTCTGATAATCAATAACTCTGATAAAATAAATTTGAAAAATAATTTATAAATTAACGAACGTTCATTTATATTTGCATTACTTATGAGAACAAGAGATGCAAATAAAGAAATTGTAATAAAACAGAAGGCCATTGAAATGATTGTCAGCCAAGGCTTTGACGGTTTGAGTATGCATAAGCTTGCCAAAGCATCCGGCGTTTCTGTGGCTACGATTTATATTTATTTTAAGGATAGAGAAAGCCTTCTTCAACAACTTTATAAAGAAGAAAGTATAAAACTGGCAGATGCGACCCTTATTAATTTCGATCCTGAATCTCATTTTGATGAAGGTTTAAAAGTGCAGTGGCTGAACCGGATGAATTATTGCATGGAAAATCAAATCAGCATGACTTTCATGGAACAGTTTAAACACTCTCCGATGGTTGACCGCTCGGTGATGGAAAGAAGATTCATTGATGCAATGTCGAAATTTGTTCACACAGCTATTGCAAGAGAAGAACTCATTCCCCTGCCAGTAGAAATTTATTGGTCTATCGCCTTTGGGCCGCTTTATCAGCTGGTAAAGTTTCACATTTCAAAGACCAGTATGCCTGGAAGGCCGCCATTTGTTTTTGATGATGAGAAAATAAACCTGACATTATCGTTGGTAATCAAAGCTTTAAAACCTTAAAACTTTTTATTTTAAATTTAAAGTAATTCTGATTTTCATCCGTTTTCCAGAGTAAAATCTGATTTTTTAAAATTTATCTTGACTCACTCTTTAAATAAAGAAGCTATGGAAACGCAATACCCCGATGATAAATACGTGCTTGTTTTCAAAACCAACCTGCACTTTAAAGACATGAAGAAAATAGAACCTGTGCTTAACGCAGAGAAGAAAATTATATGCTGGAATGTAGATCTCACCGATTGCGACAATGTACTTCGTATTGAATCTGACGGTCCGCATACCAAAGAAATGATAGCCATCCTAACCAAGGAAGGTTATGCCTGCGAAGAACTAATTGATTAAACCGTCCTTTATATGTCTGAAAAACAACCTGAAACTTTTACCAAATACCAGAAATTCGTCATCGCCATTCTTGCCATAGTGCAATTTACGGTTATCCTTGATTTCATGGTTCTTTCACCTCTGGGAGCCATCCTGCTTAAAGAACTTTCTATATCAACGTCGCAATTTGCACTGGTCGTTTCGGCCTATGCATTCAGTGCCGGAGCAGCGGGTTTACTCGCCGCTGGCTTTGCCGACAAGTTCGACAGAAAGAAACTTTTACTATTTTTTTATACCGGTTTTATAGCAGGCACTTTTCTTTGTGGAATTTCTCCTAACTACGAATTTCTGCTTATGGCAAGAGTTGTAACGGGAATTTTCGGCGGCGTAATGAGCTCAATCAGTTTCGCTATTATTACAGATCTTTTCGCTATTCAGGTCCGCGGGCGAGTGATGGGATTTGTTCAGATGGCCTTCGCCAGCAGCCAGGTTTTAGGCATTCCTTTGGGTTTGTTTTTGGCAAATACTTATAACTGGCATGCGCCGTTTTTGATGATCGTCGGGCTGAGTATTGCCGTGGCTTTGTCTATTTTCATTTATATGAAGCCCATTGATGCCCACCTTAAACTTCAAAAAACCGGTAATGCTTTTAAGCATTTAACTTCAATTTTTGCCCAGTCCAACTATCTTCGTGCCTTTGCGGCCACCACTTTATTAGCTACCGGGGGATTTATGCTGATGCCTTTTGGCAGTGCGTACGGCGTTCATAATTTAGGAATTGATATAAAGCAACTTCCCTATCTATACATGATTACAGGCGTTTGTATGTTGGTAGCCAGCCCGATCATGGGAAAATTGAGCGACAAGATTGGTAAGTTTAAAATATTCATAATCGGATCTTCCATCACTTCAATAATGACATTAATCTATTGTAATCTCGACGTAACTCCACTTTGGATAATTATCATCATCAATATCCTGTTATTCGTTGGAATCAGCGGAAGAATGATAGCTGCAAGTGCATTGATGACTGCCGTTCCGGAACCTCAGGACAGAGGTGCGTTTATGGGAATTAATGCTTCAATCCAGCAAATAGCTTGCCTCTATTATTGCAGGCATGATCGTATCAGAAACCAGTACGGGGTACCTTAATAATTATGGATTACTAGGAAATGTAGTAGTCCTGGCCGTGATTTTAACCGTCTTTTTAATGTATAATCTGTATCAGTTCATCTCCAAAAAAGAAGAAAATAATTTACAGCCGGTGTCCATAGCAAAAGAAGCAGCTTGATCAATCCGATTAACTAAAAAGAAGTATAAAAATTTCACGTCTAAAAAAACCTCCAATCCAGGAGTTTTTTTTGCTCTCAATTTTCTCGCCATTATTTCACCTTCTGTAATTCAGTAACTTATAAATTAATTCAAGAATAATTTAAATTACTTTTAATATTATAAATACTTTTAATTAATATTGATCTTTAAAACCTTATTATTTTATATTATTAGTTCTAAGAATATTTTCCGTTTATTTACAAATCAGACAGATCATTCATTTGTAACTTTTAATACATATAATACTTTTAAATGAAAATCATCAGTATTGTCAACAACAAAGGTGGTGTTGGAAAAACTACTTCCGCACAAAGTATTGCAGCAGGTCTTGCCAAATTTGCTAATGCGCGTGTGCTGGTAATTGACCTGGATGCCCAGGCCAGTTTGACAAAAAGTTTTGGGATTGTTCACAGTGGCCTGAAGAAAGACAGCGGTTCTTTTATTACCGGAGAATATGCTTTTGAAGAAATTGTACAAAAGGTTGGAGACGTTGATATTTTGCCTGGCTCGGCCGAGATGAGTCATAAAGAAGATACGATCAAGTCGGCTCCAATTTTTCCATTTAATTTAAAAATTGCGTTGGAAAAAGTGAAGGACAAGTATGACTTTGTGATCATTGATTGTCCACCTGCCCTGAACGGAAATACAAGAATGGCACTTGTTTCCTGTCACCAATATTACGTACCTCTTCAGGCTGAATTTTTAAGTTATGAAGGTCTTAGAAACTTCCTGGTTTACTCTGCTGAAATTAAGAAAATCAGCCCGACAACAAACCTTGGCGGTGTATTCGCAACTAGGTATAATCCAAAAATAAGAAAGAAGATCAGTCATGAACTAATCAGTGCTACGAAGGAGCAACTTGGTGACGTGTTTATGAATAGCTATATTCGTGACAATATTGCTTTATCAGAAGCGCAGGCTAGTGGTACAAATATTTTCGACTACGCACCTAACAGTAACGGCGCCGAAGATTATTATAAATTAACGAAGGAAATTCTCGAACGTATAAACAATTAAAATATGGCAAAGGAAAGGAAATTTGATTTCGCACCTCTACCCATTGTCTCTGACATCAACGACGATATTGAAGTTAACTCATCACAGACCGAAAGTAACGGCGTACCGACAAAAGTCACTTTTGATTGTGATTATGCGCTTTTGGAAAAAATGAAAGATTATGGTTACTGGGAAGGCCTCACACAAAAAGATATTATTCTGGAAGCGCTAACCCGCTATTTTGATGATGCTGAAATAAGGCCGCGTCCGGATAAAATCCGTAACAAAACCAAAGTTGGCCGTAAGCCAAAAGCATTGGTTGGTTAAAAACAAGATTAAAGTATTTCCGGCTAACCGGAAATACTTTAATCGAAAAAATTTATATTCGGAGCAAGTCACTGCAACATAATCACAGCCCTTCCAGTACCTCTTCCATTTCCTGAATTGCAATGTCGACATCCTGCTTTGTAGTCCGGAAATTAACAAAAGCTGCACGAATACAAAGCTGACCATCCAATATCGTCGGTGTCATAAACACTTTCCCATGGCCGTTTAAAATATCCAGAAAATCAGATGTTTTACTGTTTTCTTTTAAAGCAAAACAAACAACATTGAGGTGCACTGCTCCACAGACTTCGAAATCTGCACTGGCTTCCAGATAATTTTTCAGCAGCATTGCACAGTGAATGCTGTTTTCCACAATCCATTTAAATCCTTCTTTTCCATAAGCCACCAGGCTAAACCAAGCTGGCAAAGCGCGGAATCTGCGTGAATTTTCGGGCAGAAAATTCAGGTATGAAAAATTTTCTGCCGGATTTCCAAGGTATGGCGCATTGGAATTTTGAAAAGTCTGAACCTGAAGCTTTTGGTGCTCCTTTCTGGACAGGAAAATGGCACTGTCATATGGGACATTCATCCATTTGTGGCAGTCAATGGTAATACTGTCCGCATTTTCCCACCCGCTTAACAAATGTTGGTGATTATCTGAACAAGCAGCAAAAGCACCAAAAGCAGCGTCGACATGCATCCAGAACGAGTATTTTTTTTTCAAAACAGAAATTGCCTGAAAATCATCAAAATCAACCGTATTCACCGTCCCCGCACTGCAAGTGAGAATAACCGGCTTTCCTGAAAACTCAATCAATTTCTGTTCAAGATCAAATAAATCAATGCGCTCTCTTCCTTGATCAGCCTTTATTTTGACAATATTATTACTTCCAAAACCAAGCATGGAAAGTGATTTAATGACCGAAGAATGCGGTGTTGCTGCCAAAATTACAATTTCATCTGACATTCCATTTCTCGCAATATCCTTCCCTGATTGAACACCTGCCCATTGCCGCGCCACACCCAGGCATGTAAAATTCGACAACGTAGCGCCAGACACAAAACCTCCGTTGAAATGATCAGGGAGGCCAAATAATTCAGCCATCATCTTGATCGACTGCAACTCTACAACAGCAGAAATATCTCCACTTCCCTGAGTACTTTGCGTGTTTTGGTCGAAAACCGAAGTCAGCCAGTCACCTGCCAACGCCGCGGGGGTCGTCCCTCCTATCACATATCCCCAATATCGGGGTCCGGCACTGGAAACGATGAGCTTCCTGAAGTGAGAATTAAAAAGGTCTAGTGCTCCGCTGGCTCCCAGCCCAGTAGCCATTAAGTGAAAAGAATCTGTTTTTTGATCCGTATGGCTCGTCGGTATTTCATCAATACTATTAAGAAAAGCAATACTGTCTTTTTTTATTTCTTCTAAAATTGAGGAAATGTTGTCAAGGTCATTTTTTAATATTTCATTCATTGTTTAATTGTAATGTGCACGGACAAAATTTATTTTCCCTTCCTGATCAAACTGCATAAATTCAGCCGATTTTTTATTGTTTACACTGCTGTAAAATAGTATCAGTGATTCGGTACCAACCAAGATTTCGTGCAGGTTGAAAAAAAGATCCGGATAAAGCCCAAGCGCCTTTTGAAAATAATCCTTCAAAGTATTTTTATCCCTGATAACTCCCTCCGAATTCGTCCCTAACTGTTTGATGATGGGAGAATAAAATTCTATATCCTCCGAATAATGACTTAGAATTTTTTCTATATCATGATCATTCCACGCTTCAATCCACTCGTTGGAAAATTGCTTCATATCGATCATAAAATTCAATTTATATTTTGATTATAAAACTAACTCCATTTTAATATCTGCTCTTTTGTATAGTCCTGGTTCCAGGAGAATTTCTATAAAACCCAATTTTAGGTACATAGCAATAGCCGGTCTCAGTTGTTTGCTGGAATACAAGATCAGCTTTTCAGCATTCATATTTCTGGCTATTTCTATTATGGAATTACAAAGCAACTTTCCGGTACCGAGGCCTCTGACATCTTTTCTAACGGCCATTTTTGCCATCTCAAAAACACCAGGTTTCACATATTTCAGAGCGACTGTTCCGATGATCTCTCCTTCATTTTCTGCGAAAATAATTCGACCTCCATCTTTTAAAATCGCTTCTTGCGGATTATCAAAAGCATATTGATCAAACGGCTCGACGGTAAAATATTCTTCAAGCCAACTAAGATTCAGGTCTTTAAAATATATCTGATATTCAGGTTTATAATCAATTATTTCCATCAAACTTTTCGTGGGTTATTCTTCTGTGGTAATTAATCTGACCGGTATGATAAGCCAGGTGCATGGAAAGGTGAGTAAGAACTAGTCCTACACTTTGTGACTCGGAAATGGATAAAATATCATGCGGATATTCTTCTGAAAACCTACTCTCAGTAAGTTTCATTAGTGATTCCGGAATTATTTCAAGTAGAAAATCCAATTCCTCCAACAATTGTGATTTGGAGAAAAGTCTGGAAGAAAACTCTGCTTCCCTATCTCTGACATATGGAAAATGGCCGAGAGTCAAACCGATGTAAGTCCTGAGATTGCCGATTAAATGCTGGGACAAGTTCCCCCCGGAATTTAATGTGCCCGGAAGTTTTATCCATAGTAGATCCTCCTCATGATAGGCAAAAATCTCGGCCCTTAGCTTTTTAAGATCTCTTTGATAAAGAAATATGTAATCCGCTTTGTTCATAATTTATTTAATTCAAAATGATTTTACAAAATTTCAGCTTTTTATATCGAAAAACAGATTCAGTTTTTTAAATTAGCAGCATAACAGATTTATAATTTCTATTTCAACTAAGCAAACAACTTGGACGGAACCATATTAAAAGAGGAATTTCTATATTCTCAAATAGCAGAACGCTTCGAAACCCAGATCGAAAACAATATACTAAAAACAGGGGACAAGCTTTTATCTCTCCGCGCATTGAGCAAAGAACAGGGCATTAGTATCAGTACGGCCTTTAAAGCCTATATTGAATTGGAGAATAAGGGTTTTATAGAAGCACGGGCAAAATCCGGCTACTTTGTTCGATACAACCCTTCCAAAATTCCAAAGCCGCTGGATAAACCTGAGACTGAAACCAGTTTTGAAAATGTCGGTGTGGATGAAATATTAAGGATGGTTCACAAAACCATGAGCCAGGAAGGAGTAGTAAAACTTTCGCAGGCAGTACCTTCAGCTGAGCTGATTCCGGTAGCCAAATTATCCAAAGCGATGATGGAAGCCATACGAAAAAGCCCCACGAACTGCACAGGTTATGAAGAAATTCAAGGTAATCTTACATTGAGAAAACAAGTTGCAAAACACGCTTTCGGCTGGAATGGAAATATCACAGAAAATGACGTTGTCACTACACAGGGATGCATGGAAGCCCTGGTTTTCTGTCTGAAAGCAGTCACAGAAGCCGGAGATACAGTGGCAATTGACAGTCCAACTTATTTTGGTATTTTTAATGCGATGAAAAGTCTGGGCTTGAAAGTCCTTGAAATTCCGACTGATCCAGAGACAGGAGCAAATCTTGAATATCTGGAAAAAGCAATAGAAAAAATTCCAGTGAAAGCCTGCTTATTTGTAACCAATTTTGCAAATCCGTTGGGAGTAATTATGCCGGATCATCGTAAAAAACAGCTTGTAGAACTCTTGGCAAAAAAACAGATTCCACTCATTGAGGATGATATTTATGGTGAAATGTATTTTGGAAAAACCAGGCCTAAAACCTGTAAGAGTTTTGATAAAGAAGGTTTGGTGATGCTCTGCTCTTCTGTTTCAAAAACGCTGGCTCCAGGTTACAGAGTTGGCTGGTGTATTCCCGGAAAATTTATTGATAAGGTAATTAGTCTGAAATTGACGCACTCGGTTTCCTCAGCTACACCTACTCAGGCTGCAATAGGACTTTTCTTCGAAACGGGCCGTTATGATTTGCACATGCGCAAAATGAGAAAAGCGCTTCACACTTCATGCTTGCGTTACATTCAGGCTATTTCAGATTATTTTCCAAAAGAAACAAAAGTTAGCCGACCGCAGGGAGGTTATGTTTTATGGATTGAAATGAACAAAAAAGTGAATGGGTTTGAGCTATTTCAACAGGCACTAAAGCAAAACATAAGTATCTCACCAGGACAAATTTTCAGTACTGATGCCCGGTTTACAAATTACATTCGGATTAGTTTCGGTACACCTTACAACGAGGAAATCAGGATAAGTATTCAAAAGTTGGGAAAACTGGTTGAAGGGATGAGCTAGTATTTAAGAAAATTAACAGATTTGAAAGCTAATATTTAAACGGCTCAAATCGTGTAACGTTCTCAAAATTAAAATTTTACAAGAAGGATCACGAAGATACTTTCGCTGCAACAATAGTGCAACTATCTGATTTACAGTACTTGACACCCTGTTGCACGTCTTTAAAGAGTATATTTGCACATATTTAATTTGCTAAAAACTCATACTTAAAATAAAGACTAAAAGAATTTAAAAATTCATTTGGTCCTCGTTCCCGCTCGTGAAAAACGAAACACGTACAAAACATATTCATACCGAAAAAGAATGCTGTGATCATGACAAGGCTCCGTCTCATAATCATGATAATCACAGCCACAACAGCCACAGTCACGATGACCATGACCATGAGGGCGGTGAAAATACAGGCTTGTTTCTTGGCCGCTGGCCCCTCTGGCTTAGTTTAACAATTCTGGCCGTTTTTCTTTTTGTAACGTACGGATTAAAAATTGGAATAAACACATATGCCGAAATCGCTCTGATGCTTTCGGCATATGTGTTGGCTGGTTATAAAACGATCGCTCTTGCATTTCGCAAAATCAAAAGGGGGGATCTATTTAATGAATTTACATTAATGACGATTGCAACGCTTGGCGCTTTTTATATTGGTCAATTTAGTGAAGGCGTTGCCGTTATGATCTTTTACGAAATTGGAGAACTAATTCAGGATCTGGCCGTTAGCAAATCGAAACGTTCAATCAAAGCACTTCTTGATGTAAGGCCAGACGCCGTTACAGTCATCCGGGAAAATAAAGATTTAGTTCTGTCGCCGCAGGAAGTCCAGATCGGCGAGACCATTCTGGTGAAAGCCGGTGAGAAAGTTGCGTTGGACGGCGTTCTTCTTTCGGCTTCGGGTGTTTTTAATACGGCTGCGCTGACAGGAGAATCGAAACCAAGCGTAAAATCAAAAGATGAGCAGATTCTTGCAGGTATGATCAATACCGAAAAAACAGTTGAAATTGAAGTTCGTGCACTTTTCAAGGATTCCAAACTTTCAAGAATTCTTGAAATGGTACAGGATGCGACAGCCCGTAAAGCTCCTACACAGCTGATGGTCAGCCGACTCGCAAAAATCTACACTCCGATTGTATTTGGCCTTGCCTTATTGATAATTCTGGTTCCTTTGATTTTTGTCAGCCAATATGACTTTCAGCAGTGGCTTTACCGAGGAATGGTTTTCCTCGTAATTGCCTGTCCGTGTGCTTTAACGATCTCAATTCCATTAGGTTATTTTGGTGGAATTGGTTTGGCTTCACGAAATGGAATTCTGGTCAAAGGCTCCAATTTCCTAGATGTTGTCACAGGAATTGATACGCTGGTTTCTGATAAAACAGGAACGCTTACCAAAGGAGTTTTCAAAGTTCAAAAAGTTGAAACTACCCTTGACCGTGATAACTTTATCAGTCTGGCTGCTTCACTTGAAAATTACTCCACACATCCTGTTGCCAAAGCAGTTGTGCAATTTGCCCGTGCTAAACATCTAACAAAACCTACTGATGTTGAGGAAATCTCAGGACTGGGGTTAATAGGTAAAGTTGGGGATAAACTGGTACTTTGCGGCAATACGAAGCTGATGAAAAAATTCGATGTCAGCTTTCCGGATGAGCTAGAAAAAATTGTAGAAACTATTGTCGTTGTTGCCATCGATAATAGCTATGCCGGCTATCTTACCATTGCAGATGAAATTAAGGAAGATTCTCTGCAAACCGTAAAAGATCTTAAAGCACTTGGGATTGAAACCATCATGCTTTCGGGCGACAAACAAGCGATAACTTCACAAATTGCTTCAAGTTTACAGATTAACAAAAGCTATGGTGATTTGTTGCCGGAAGATAAAGTAAGGATCGTTCAGGAACTAAAAGATCAGGGAAGACATATTGCTTTTGTTGGTGACGGCGTAAATGACGCACCCGTAATTGCATTGGCAGATGTTGGAATAGCTATGGGTGGCCTTGGCTCGGATGCCGCTATTGAAACTGCCGACATTGTGATACAAAATGATCAGCCTTCCAAAATTGTATCAGCCATTAAGGCCGGTAAAATTACAAAATCCATTGTTTATCAAAATATTATGCTGGCAATGGGAATCAAGGTTGTGGTAATGCTGCTGGGTGCTAGTGGAATTGCCACACTTTGGGAAGCTGTTTTCGCTGACGTTGGCGTTGCACTGCTTGCGATTCTGAATGCTTTCAGAATCCAGGGTAAAAGTCTATAACTTGCTGATTTTAAACACAAAATAGAGAAGTCAATTTTAAAAAGTTGACTTCTCTATTTTAACAAACATGATCAAAATTTCAAAATATGCTCTTTGGCATACTAATTGCACCTTGGTGTTAGAATAAATATATATGACTGTCCGTTACTTGTACTATTGAATAAAAATAGGTATATTGTAGTATTAAATTGAACGCAATATTCCTATGAATCTGAGTGAATTTTTCGAGAAATACCCTGATGAAGCGAGTTGCGTTGAAGCATTTAAGAACAAACGTTTGGAACTTGGAGTTGTTTGTCATAAATGTGGCTGTACAGAGCATTATTTCAGGAAGACCGATTACAAATTTGAGTGTAAAAAGTGCCACAGCCGTAAAAGTTTGCGGGCCGGAACGGTCATGGAACAGACTAATTTGCCGTTTAGGTATTG
>NZ_SZVO01000018.1 GCF_005280585.1 Dyadobacter frigoris | reverse complement strand
GCAGTTTACTCTTGTGAAAAAGAGTGCCGGCCGTGGGCGATTCCAGATAATTACAACTTGTACACTGCCGGTCAAATTTATTAATCCCAGAACAATATTTTTCGTGTCCACATTTGGGACATTTATAACCTTTTTCCCATTTCAAATTGGCCAAATATTCCCTACATTTATCTTCGTCAGGAAACCGGGTCTGAAACTCAAATAACGACAAACTTTTGAATCTTTTTTCCATATAAAGTGCTTATTATCAATCAATTTAAGCATTTTATATTTATTTAGCAAGTGCCTAATTCAATAAATCTAATACCTCCATTTCACAAAGTTGACTAACTTTATGTTTGATGCAATAACCCTATTCCTAATCGAAATATGATTATCAAGAAAAAAAAATCTTACTTTGGCCGTGCATAACAGGTTTCCTTCTCAACAAAACCTTTTCCCTATGAATAACAGCGATTTTGAAACATCAGGTATCCGAAAAATGATCATCAAAATAACAGGGATTGATATATTTAAAATTGAACAGTATGAAATAGACATGCTAAATGAAAAGGAGCATCATCCCGTTATAATTCATTTTACCAGTGCATCTTATCCGGATCTGGCCTATCAAACAGCTATGACCCAAGCGGAATTCAACAGGCTTTGCGAATCCGATTTGACAAGGTTTAAAGCTTATTTTGAAAAAATCGCACTAAACGCAAATGAAGACCAACGGCTTTAACTCATTTATTTTTCTGTTATAAACCAGACTGCACTACATTTGCCTCGCAATAAACGTATTACATGATTATGACAAAGGCAGACACCGTTCAAAAAATTGCAGAAAAAACAGGAATCCGAAAAGAAGACGTGGAAAAAACACTGGAGTCGTTTTTTGTGACGATAAAAGATTCCATGAGCAGCGGCGAAAACATCTATTTCCGTGGTTTTGGAAGTTTCACAAACAAAAAAAGAGCAGCTAAGACAGCACGGAATATTTCTCAGCATACAACCATCATAGTCCCTGCACATACAATTCCTCACTTTAAACCTTCTGACGATTTTGTAACGCAGATTAAAGAAGGAAGTCGGCAACAGGCGTAGGCATTGCCATTAAAACTTCCTGTTTATAAGCCTTGGCGATGGTTCGCCAAGGCTTTTTTTGCTTTGTCCCGGCAATTAAATACTGCATAAATCATTTTAATAAAATAGAAAGGCCCCCAAAGAAGTTCTACCCTTTTACTACCCTTCGCCATGATTTGCCCAATAATAGCCGTAGAAAACGGGTAATCAGGCCGGATCAAATGCAAATTTCTTCCGAATTACTAACGACCATCCTAAAAGGATCCAAAAAAGCTGGACTTTATTGCTACCCTGTCTGCGTATTTACTTTGTGACATCATTACAACGGGCAGTTGCGCCTCCCCGGGCTATGACTTAACCTAAAAGCGGGAAATCCAGGCGGCTCGGGCAGATTAAGTTATCAATTAAACCAGATGTCTTATGTTCACAACTAATCCTTGGGTAATCTATGTTTCGGTCGTTGGGCCGCTACATGCCGACTACTACCTTCTCATCGGTTTTATCTTCTACCGGCATAATCTCAAAGCCAAACTTGCCTATTGGAAAAGCCCTCCGATCACAGCAGCGGGTGCATATGTCAAACCCAAACAAATTGAAAACGAGTATCCTGCAGGAGCCAGGTAAACCGAGCTCCGAGCTTACTGCTTTCAGTGCCAATGACCAGGATGATGACGAATCACAAGCCGCCCGGGAAAACGAAACGATGATGTGGCAACTGGAAGAATTCCCGATTCATTTAAAACAAGCTGTCGAAGAAGCACATGAAAAACAATACACCAAAGAGGAATTCAAGCAGCTGGATCCGGGCATCGCAGCGGATGATCGATCCGCTTAGCAAAATTGAGCTTAAAGCCTTTCATAGCCAGATTAAAAATGATCACAAGGCTTAAAAAAATGAAACAGACCATTACATTCCTCTTTCCAAAGTCCGGGGGGTTGACAGCCCGATCGTACTTCAAAACTACCGAAATATTAAGGATGACATTCAAAATATCTACGATTACAAGATGAACCAGATTTTAAATGATCCTTCACTTTCCCACCTGCTGGTTACTAAGAAAAAGCGATAGTAAGCTCAAAGCAAGATAATCACAGAAAACGATAAGACGCCCCAACCCAGTTCAGCGTTAATCAATTGATCAGCTCCTGTAAGGATCAGTTATATTGATGATTAAGGTCAGTTTTCGAGCTAACCCTAGAAATTATCTTTGAATAACCAAAATAAAGAACTGATCATGAGAAAACTTCAATTGCTGGCTGCTGCCTTATTTTTTATCATCGTTACTGCTGTTATGTCTTTAGGGCAAAATTATAAACAACCGGTTCCTTCCATCGATGCGAAGGGGAAAATTACAGATAAAGACGGAAAACACATCGGATGGGTCACACAGGACGGATTGATCAAAAATGCATCGGGAACAAAAATTGCCCACATGGATTCAAACGGAGATGTCATTGATGCCAAAACAGGAAAAAGTCTGGGCAAAACAGAGAAAAATGGTAATTATATCTATCACTTCCCGGCGGGTTCAAACCAGAAACTGACTGTTTCTGCTCCGATGAACGGGACCTGTGAAGTAAAGGATGCAAAGGGCAAGACCGTTCTTTTAGTACACGAAAATTACAAGCAGTATGGGGCGTGTGCTTTGCATTGTCTGCAAATGGACAAGCAGCATAAGGATATGAAAATGAAACAATAAATGATCACCACTTCCGAGTCATGAAAACATCAAAAATAATTTTAAGCATTGCGCTGGCTGCCGCTGCAGGTGCTGCGATCGGCGTTTTATTCGCGCCGCAACAAGGTACCCGGACCAGGAGAAGGATCCGCGAGCAAGGAGAAGATTATCTTCAGGATCTTCAAGACCTGAAAAATGAATATGAAAGATCTGTCGACAATTTCAAACGCAAGGTCATTTCGGCTTATGAAGAAAATAAAACAGGTACTGCGCCGGATCAAGGCTGAATCTAAAAAATGTATGCATCATATCTGTTTTGCGGATATGATGCATACATGATGTAATACCCAAGGATTAAATCAAGACAACTGAATATCTGGCAAAGTCCTAGCGGAAGGCAGTAAGCGCCGCCTTCGCCAGTACATCCGGGCGTTTGTCGTGGGCTGTTACCGGTTCGACTGCTTTGTCAATACCCAGTAGTGAATACACGGCAGTCCGGGCTGCCCGCACCGAATATTCTTCGGTAAAGACCATATCCTGAGCAATCTCCACAAATTGACTGATCATTGCCAGATTCGTCGAGCCCTTCGGCACCACCAGCGGACGGTCTGTTTTTGCATGAGGCTGAAAGAGTGCATCAATATAGGGCATCATCACCGGAATGACATTGACCACACCTTGCTTAATCTCAAATTCATGCTCTTCCAGGTGTAAATGATGGATCAATTCGGTCAGGATCTCTTCTCCGCTACAATCGATCATAGGCTTTTTTACAAAATCACCCATAAGATCAGGATATAGCCCGTAGCCCCAGAAAATGGTCGTATCTTCTTGTTGAGATCTGAAATGCGGCTGAGCAGAGACAACAATCGACATCCGCCAGGATGAATCTTTGAATGTCATCAGCGCCCCGCTTCCGGGTTTATTGGCTGAATAGGCTTCAATCATTTTCAGCATTTGATCGCCCTTAAAAGTAGCCGTAAAGGAATGCCATTTGGTCTGCTGTGGCTTACTAAAAAAAGGCGATGGATTGCCCAGCCCACTTTTTTTAGCTGCAATTTTTTGCCACAAAGTAAAAGATGGGGGATTTTCCGGCAGATATTTCGCCGGCGTTTGATAATCACCATTATTGGAGTTATCAGTGATGCACCCATTGGTAAAAAAACAAAGATCGCCCGGATTCAGATTCATTTGGCCTGTATGCCCGTCAGCATCCTTGTATTCAATAGCGGTTACGGTGATAGTCTCGCCCATCTCAAATTCAAGATCTGTAACAGTCCTTTTCAATGTAAAGTCAACGCCGTACCTATCAAGCTCCTTTTTTATAGGCAGTATGACCGACTCATACTGGTTGTAGGGCGTACGGGTTACACCTTCCAGGGTGTCGATCCGGGAGAATTCCAGGATCATCCGATGGATATATCTTTTAAATTCAAATAAGCCAGACCACTGTTGCCAGGCAAAAGTAGTTTGCCACATATACCAGAAATTGGTTGTAAAAAAGTGATCATCAAACCATTCCCGAATGGTAAGATGATCTAGCTCGTTTTCATCTGTAAAGAAAAGTTTCAGCAATTTCATGCGGTCTTCATAGTCGAAATCCATGGCGTGGGCATCAAGGATTTTGCCGTCTTTATCAATTAGCCGGGCGTTGGCATGTGTTGGATTGGCATGATCAAAAGCCAGGATTTCATCTTTAACCGAGATATTGGGAATATCCAGTGAGGGAATCCTGCTGGTAAGCTCCCAGAAGTTCTCATAAGTCTCCTCGTTAAGCATACGGCCGCCGCGGCATACAAAACCATTTTGCTTACTGCCCGAACCATCATTACTTCCGCCAATGACGGGGAGAGTCTCAATAATGTGAATATTTCTCCCTTTAAATCCTGCATCCTGCACCAGGTACACCGCCCCGGCAAGTGAAGCTAGCCCGCCACCTACAAAATAGGCATGCTTGTTTTCATTGGTATTTTCCATAAGTATGAACTAAAAATCTGTGATGTAAAAAGTGATGAACAGCGATTTTGCCAACCAGCTTTAAAAGAAGTTTTAGGGATTTGTTAAGATGATCAAAGTTAGCTCCGCGCAGGCTTTGAAAAGATGACCGGTCTCATACAGATCCGTGTCTTAAATCACCATAAGCCGTTGGATCAGCTGGCCTCCCTTTAATAATAAAATCATCAAAGACTTTGAAATGAGGATAAATAAACAAACCAGTTAATAATTTTACCGGCCCATTATTCCGGCGCCCGATAACACAAAGCCGTCCATGGTTGAAATCAGTAAATTTAAAACTCTATTGCAGCTTATCCAGATGTTGAATTAATCTGTCGGAATGGTTTTTAGCGTTGTCAGTCACTTGTTTTACTGTATACCCCGCTGCCAGGGAAGTTCCGGTAAAATAAATGGGATCTATGTAATTCATTTGTGCGTAATAGGCGGTCTGCTCCATATTTTTGCAGAACTCCAAAACCCGGAAATGGTGATCCCCTAGAGTACGGTAACCGCTTTCAGGTGCACCTACGGTAAAACTTGGCAAAAAATTCTTGCCTTTTAATTTATCTCCTTTCGAGCCATAGGCGAATTGGTATTCAAAAACTACATCAAACCATTGTTTCAAAATTGCAGGCATGTTATACCAGTAGAAAGGATATTGAAATACAATGGTGTTATGTTTTAACAGAATTTGCTGCTCTGCCTGCACATCAATTTTATAATCCGGATACAAACTAAATATGTTCCGAATTTCTATATCGGGATTGCACTTCCGGACATTTTCAATGATGGATTTGTTTGCTACCGATTTTTCAAAGTTGGGATGTGCTAAAATAATTATTGCCATGTCCGTATCAATTTATTAAACTATCAATTTTATAGTAGCAAAACTATTGATAGCTTATTATATTTGCAAGAGCTATCCATAAGGATAGTACGACAACAGAATGACAATGATGAAGTTAGAATGTCAAAATGATCTTATTGAGTACAACGGCACGGTATATCCGTGCACGGTTAGTCTCGCTATGGATTTGGTGGGCGGCAAATGGAAAGCTGTTATCCTCTACCATTTGAAAGACTCTAAAAAAAGGTATAGCGAATTAAGAAAAGAAATGCCCGCCGTTACCGAAAGAACATTGAGCCTGCAGTTAAAACAGTTGGAGAAAGACGGATTGGTAGCAAGGAAAGTCTATGGTAAAAAGCCGCCAATCAGGGTTGAGTACAGTTTAACAGATTTTGGCAAGTCCTTTATTGCAGTACTTGAGTCCATTACGGCGTGGGGAAATCAGATCGTTTTGAAAAAAGCGGAAATTTGAAAGCGTGTTTTAAATAGCGGCTTTTAACGGTCGGCTTCGGTAAAATCCGCCTGAAAAGCTGACAGTATCAGTGCTAAGATAAATGATCCTTCACGCTCCCACTTCTGGTTAAAAAGAAAAAGTGGTAGAAATCTAAAAAAATAAGCCTGCCCGGACAATAGTCTCTTGGCAGGCTCACTCGTTTATATTGAAACTGTGAGAAATATTCGATTTTATGCCGTCGTTACGCCACTGCGCACCTCAATCAAATTCTCCTCTTCCTGCGCACTGTACATTCTCGAATGTGTAATGAATCGGATTCCCATCGGGATTTCCAGCGAAAAACTTGATCCCCTTCCCGGTGTCACACCGATGGTTAGCTGGGTATGCTGCCAGTATTCAAACTGATCGCGGCTCATGAAAAATTCACAGCCAGCAATTTCTCCCAGCAAAACATCACTTTCACCTGTTTTAAACTCTCCCTTTTCAAAACACATCGGCTGGGAGCCATCACAACATCCGCCGCTTTGATGAAACATCAGCTCGCCAAACCGCTCTTTCAGCTGATCTACAACTTTTACTGCTTCGGCCGTAATAAGCACACGGGGAGTTTTCATCTTGTGTTGATTTTTAATAATATAACCAGTAAACCAAAAAGTTGCCGGCCACAGACGAACGGAATTATCTTTATTCGCGCATGGCCAGCTTTTAATTTTTACGATCAGAAAAATCCTAACGCATTGCGGTCATAGGAAATCAGCATATTTTTTGTCTGGCGGTAATAACCCAGCATCATTTTGTGATTTTCCCTGCCAAAACCTGATTTTTTATAGCCACCAAACGGCGCATGGGCAGGATAAGCGTGGTAGTTATTCACCCACACACGGCCGGCCTGAATTGCGCGCGGCACCTGATAAATTTCATGTGCGTCTCTTGTCCACACGCCCGCTCCCAAACCATACATGGTATCGTTGGCAATCTGGATTGCTTCCTCAACTGTTTTAAAGGTAGTTACGCACGCTACCGGGCCAAAAATTTCTTCCTGAAAAATGCGCATTTTGTTATGACCTTTAAAGAGCGTCGGTTTGATATAATAACCTCCCGAAATTCCATTTTCAAAACTTTGCGCTTCGCCTCCGCAAAGTACTTCCGCTCCCTCCTCTTTACCGATTTTCAGGTACGAAAGTATTTTTTCATACTGATCATTGGAAGCCTGAGCGCCCATCATAGTATTGCTGTCCAGCGGGTGTCCCATCCGGATCGCTTTGGTACGCTCAATGACGCGGGTCATGAATTTGTCATATATACTTTCCTGCACCAGGATTCTCGAAGGACAAGTACAAACCTCTCCCTGATTCAAAGCAAACATCACAGCCCCCTCAACGGCTTTGTCAAAAAAGGCATCATCCTGGTCAGCTATCGATGCAAAGAAAATATTAGGAGATTTCCCGCCAAGCTCCATTGTTACCGGAATCAGATTTTCAGAAGCATACTGCATAATCAAACGCCCTGTCGTTGTTTCTCCTGTGAAAGAAACCTTCGCAACTCTTGGTGAAGATGCAAGCGGTTTTCCCGCCTCTGTTCCAAAACCTGTAACGATATTCAGAACCCCAGCTGGCAAAATATCGCCAATCAGCTCCATCAGGCACATAATCGATGTCGGTGTTTGCTCGGCAGGTTTTACCACCACACAGCAGCCCGAGGCCAATGCCGGTGCAATTTTCCAGGTTGCCATCAAAAGCGGGAAATTCCAGGGAATGATCTGGGCTACCACACCAAGGGGCTCATGCAAAACAATAGAAACTGTATTTTCATCATGCTCAGAAATGCCCCCTTCTTCCGCGCGGATTACGCCTGCAAAATACCGGAAATGGTCTACGCATAGCGGTAAATCGGCCGCTCTTGTCTCACGGATTGCCTTTCCATTGTCAATAGCTTCAACAACAGCCAAATATTCCAGATTATCTTCAATCACCTGCGCAATTTTGAGCATCAGGTTACTTCTGTAAGTCGCCGATGTTTTACTCCATGTTTTAAATGCTTCATGCGCAGCATCCAAAGCCAGCTCCACATCTTCTTTCCCTGAACGGGCCGCTTTGGTAAATACTTTTCCGTCAATAGGAGAAATGTTTTCAAAATATTCTCCTTTCAGTGGAGCCACAAATTTACCTCCTATAAAATTTTCATATTGGGCCTTAAATTCAGGTCTTTTTGCAATGGTTGAACTCACTTCTGATTTTTTTTCTACTTCCAGGGTTTCCATAGACTTATCAATTTTGATTCGTGAATAACTGATGCAAACTTACGGGTCGGACCTGTTTTACACTGGCACTATTGATTCAAATAATAGGATAATATTCTCAAAAAAAATAAAATAATCGATAACTTTATGGAGATTTCTGGCGTTAGTAAGTTAGCAGTTAGCCAACGTTCGATTGCCGAAAACTGATAGCCGACCGCTCCAAACCCAGTTCATACTTTATTCCCGTTACTCCTATGCCATCCGGATTCAAGTTAAACCAAATTGCTGTTTCTTCTCAAAAATCAATGAAAACGCTGGTTGAAAACAGGCGCGCTTTTACACTTCAAAACTGTGAGCTGAATGTGTTTGAAACCCAGCAGACTTCATCGCTGGTCCCTTTGAGTTTTTCAGATTTTGTGGTTACCAGCATGCTCAGAGGAAAAAAAGTGATGCATTTATTTGATCAGCCCGGTTTTGATTATCTGCCGGGCGAAACAGTATTGGTGCCAGCACATGTGACAATGAAGATTGATTTCCCCGAAGCGACTGAACTGAACCCGACCCAGTGTATTGCCCTGGCTTTGGACCAAACAAAAATCCAGCAAATTGTTGACCGGCTAAATGAGCAGTATCCGCGTGAAGGCCAGGATCAATACTGGCAGCTGCATCATAACCAGTATCATTTTCTCAACAATCTGGATCTTGCCCAAAGCATTAACAAACTGATTCATATCTGCTCAGGCAGTGCGCTTGGAAAGGATATCCTGGCTGATCTTACTTTGCAGGAACTGATAGTGCACATCATCCAAACCCAGCATCTTCATTCGGCAGAGGAAGGTCTTTATCACGAACATGACAGTCCGCTGGCTTATGTGCTGCATTATATCCGGACGAACATCGGAGAAAAAATCCAGGTGGAGCAGCTCAGCGAAAAAGCTTGTATGAGCCGCGCATCCTTTTACCGGGCTTTTAAAAGAGAATTCAGCATCAGTCCGGTGGAGTTTATTTTGAAGGAAAAAATTAAAAAAGCAAAGTCTCTGCTCTCGGATTCAAAGGCGACGATTTCGGATGTTTGTTATCAGCTCGGATTTTCGGATCTGAATTATTTTGGAAGGCAATTTAAAAAATCAGAGGGAATTTCGCCTTCGCAGTACCGGCATGTTTCTGGTCTGCACGAAGAAAAATAGGGTTTTAAACGCTGGCTTAGGGAGTAATTGCGTGGAGGCATTGAGTTTTGTTCTTTTTGATTTTTAGAGAAATAGTGAGGTTATTTTGTCTCGTTTTGAGTTATCTTAAAAATTTGAAGAATATTTTTTTGGCTATATCAATGAGTGCCAAGAAAGAATTTGGTTTGGTAAAATAGTCGGTGGCGCCGGCTTCGATTGCTTTCTTTTTAAGCTCCGGATTATTGGATGTTGACAGCATAACCGCTGGCACTTCTGATAGTTGAAGATCATCTCTTATCGCTTTGATCGTCTCGATACCATTCATTTTTGGCATATTCATATCCACCACAATGACCGTATCATCCAGATCATCTGCATTTTTGATATTTTCTATAAGTTCTTTGCCGTTTTGCGCCTCCACAACTTTAACTTCCGGATTTGCTTCCTGCAAAGCTTCTTTAAATAACATTCTGTCGTCTTCGTCGTCGTCTGCCAGATGAACAGTTTTTGTATTATCCATATCGTATAAATTCTTCTACATTGTTGACATCTATAATCAAAAGTACAAAAATATTTGTTGTGGAATGATATTTTGAATATTTTCAAAAACTCCAATTTAATAAATCCGGGATATGAAAAATCGAGCCTTCCTTCTTATCGATGATGATCAGGACGATCATATCATTTTCGCGGATGCGTTAAAAATTGCAGATCCGAATGCTACCTGCGATTATGTTTTCAATTGCCCTGACGCAATTGATTTTTTAAAGAAACAGGTAATCACCGTTCCGGATTTCATTTTTATGGATTGGAGTATGCCTTACATGGATGCCATTGAATGCATACAGGCTCTTCGCGAAATCCCCGGGATTGACAGAACGCCCATTTATATACTTTCAGGCTCAAGACCAAGTTTCGAAATTCAGGATAAAGTGGGACTGATGATCCAAAAAGTTTTGACCAAACAAAATTCGATCGAACAGCTGGCTATGGAAATTCAGGAAGCTATCGCTTGAAATTTAAAAGCAGAGTTAAATGAGTTAAACACGGAGTTACGCTGCTTCCAATAAAAAACGCTCTGCGAAACTCTGCGCCAAACTCATTTAACTCTGCGTTTAAAACTTTATTCCGTTAACGGTTTTACCATGATATCTTTGAAGTATACAATACTTTTAGGATCGTGTGCCTGGAAGGCGAATGTTCCGCTGCTTAGGAATCTTTCTTTATGATCAGGCGATCGTTTATCCGCGTCTGCTTCCTCGTAATCTACTACGGTTTTATCGTTGATTTTAATGGTGATGTGTTTCCCTTCTACTTTTACATATTCGGTATACCATTCATTGTCCTTCGCGTAGGTTTCTTTTACGTCCACAATATCATACAGACTTCCTGTCCGTTTCCAGTCCGTGTGCGAGTTGTTCACCTGAACTTCATATCCCTTGGATGGCCAGCCCGTCTCCTGATAAGTGGTATGAATGTAAATTCCTGAATTTGCTCCCGGTTTTGTCATCACCTGCGCTTTAAATTCGAAGTTTTTAAACATATGGTTTTTAACCGGCCCTTCATAAAACAAATGACCCACCGGCCCATTCACCTTAATAGCGCCGTCTTCGATCGAGAAAGAACTTGCATTATTGCCGACTTTCCATCCTTTCAAAGATTTTCCGTCAAAAATAGAAATCCATCCGTCTTGTTTGGGGGCTGAAACAGCACTGATTAAAACCGTAAGGGCCAATAGCGCCGAAAATAAATTTATTGTCTTCTTCATAAGATTGGGTCTTAACACGGTTTAGATTAAATGTTGGTTTTTATTTATAAAAAGAAGAAAATTTATTAAAAACTACTCCCTGTTGCCAGGAAATAATATTCTACCGTTAAGATCCGATAACTGCATTTCTACAGGAAAAACAATCCAGCTATCTTTACATTTGAAATAACAATCTGAATGCGTAACCCTTATATATCCCTACTGGCCACTTCCTGGCGTTATGCCCGCCAGCAGAAAAATCGCTACCTTCTGGTTTACGGCATGTTTATCATGTCTAACCTGATACTGGCCTTGCAACCTATTTTGTACGGCTGGTTTGTACAATCACTGCAAACAAAAGGCACCGAAGTACTTAAAAATGTATGGTGGTATGCCGGTGCTTACATCGGGCTTAATTTGCTGGAATGGGCATTTCACGGACCCGCACGCGTGATGGAAAGAAAGCTGGCCTTTGATCTGAGCCGGAATTTTCTGGATGAACTCTACCACCAGTCGCTGCATTTGCCCATCCGCTGGCATCAGGATCACCACAGCGGTGCGACTATCAACCGGATCAGAAAAGCCTATGAAGCATTGAAAGATTTCTTTCAAAACGGTTTTATGTTCCTGCACGCCTTCTCTAAATTCGTCTTTTCTTTTGCCGCAATCGTCTATTTCTCTCCTTTGTATGGAAGTATCGGTGTCGTGATCGGGATCATTACGGTTTGGGTGATTTTTAAATTTGATGAACCTTTTATAAAAGCGCTAGACGAAACCAATGAAAAAGAACACATTGTTTCCTCAACGCTTTTCGACAGCCTGTCCAATATCATTACCGTGATCACACTCCGGCTTGAAAAACGAATGCAGGTGAGTCTTCAAATGAAAATTGCAGATGTTTTCCCGCCGTTTTTAAGAACTGTTATTATTAACGAATGGAAATGGTTTGTAGCCAGTCTTTTCATCGGACTTATTTACGTGGTGATTACCGTCGGTTATATTTACCAGAACTATATTCCCGGAACCATTTTTCTGGTCGGCGGACTGGTAACGCTGCTGGGCTACGTCAACCAGTTTACCAGCGTTTTTCAGGATGTCGCCTGGCAGTACACTGAAATCATCCGCTACAATACCGAGGTACAAACAGCCCGCAATATTGGCGAAGCCTACGCCAGTTCTCACAGCGCGGAAATCGCGGATTCTCTGCCGGAAAACTGGAAAGAAATCCAGATCAGAAACCTGAATTTCTCACATTCGGCTGTTTACCAGGCAGAAAAAAAGGCGCATAGCCTTCACGGACTGAATATCCGCATCCAAAGAGGCCAGCGTATTGCTTTTATTGGTGAAAGCGGAAGTGGCAAAAGTACGCTGCTGGCGCTTTTACGCGGTTTATACGATGCTGAAAAAGATGTACAGCTTCGCGTGGACGGATCCGAAAACCTGCCTCTTGAAATACTGGCGGATACGGTTACCCTTTTTCCGCAGTATCCTGAAATTTTTGAAAATACCATCGCCTACAACATCACGCTCGGACTGCCTTTCCCTGCCGAGCAAATAAACCACGTCTGCGAAACCGCGCAGTTCAGCACGGTGCTCGACAAACTGCCCAACGGAATAGAATCCAACATCCAGGAAAAAGGCGTGAATTTATCAGGTGGACAAAAACAGCGGCTTGCTCTCGCCCGTGGCGTTCTGGCCGCCAAGAGCAGTGATATTATTCTTCTGGACGAACCCACCAGCAGCGTCGACCCGAAAACAGAAGCTTTGATCTATGATAATATGTTCACCGAATTCAAAGAAAAAGCGGTGCTTTCCGCGCTGCACCGGCTGCATCTTCTGCCAAAGTTTGATTATATCTACATTTTAAAAGACGGCCGTTTGATTGAAGAAGGAACGTACGCTGATCTTCGGGCAAGTAGTCAGGTCTTTTCGGATTTGATGGGAAGGGATGAGCGGGAATCGGTTGGGTGATGGATTGTCTCATGCAGGTATCACAAAAAGCCAGACGATGGAACGAGCCACCCGTCCGACGGCTTTTCGCCGTCGGACAGGTAAAAAACCGTTTTCATTCTCAGCAAAAACAGAAAAAGCTCCTTCAACCTTTTACGATCATAGCGACTTTCATTACCCGTTGGACGGCAGAAAAAGCCGTCCGACGGGAAACCTCTCACTACTTCAACAAAGTCACAATCCCTTTATAATCCACCAGCTCCCCGCTTTTGAACTCCACCTTGATTTTGTAAGGATAAACACCCGGCTCGGTCGGCTGGCCTTTGTAATTTCCGTCCCAGCCATTTGACGGCTCCGAGGCTGCAAAATTTTCTTTCATATAAATCACCTCACCCCAGCGGTTATAAATGACCATTTTTCTGACGCGGTTCACACAGCTGTTTCCGTAGACAAAAAATACATCATTCTCTCCGTCGTGATTCGGCGAAAACGCTGTTGGCGGATAAATGCCACACGGCCTGACTTCCACAATCACCTTCCCATTCCGGCTGCAAATCTGGTTTATATCCGAAACCTTTAACGTATAAAGCGTCGTGGATGCGGGCTGCGCCCAGGTATCTGCGCAGGTCGGACATAGCAGACTTGCCGGTGGCTGCCAAACGTAATTGTAATTTCCCACCGGATCCACTACCGCATGAAGCTCCACACTATCGCCCTGGGTTATGTACAAATTCTGCATCGCAGCCAAATTCAGCTGATCTACTTTCAATTCCGTAGTTACCGTGCTGTCACAACCCAGTTTTGTGCTCAGTATATTGACATAAGTACCGGCGGCACGGTAAAGTGAATCGCCAACCGCCAGACTATCCCCTTCACAGATCGTAATGTTCTGCGTGTATTTGGCAACAGGATTTACAGTCAGCTGAAGATTAACGGTACTATCACATACGTTGCTATGACTGATGTGTCTGGTAAAATTTCCGCTCGTCCGGTAGGTGGTGTCTCCTACGGCCACACTTTCTCCATCACAAATCGTTTTGACAATTGTCGTATCACTTTGTTTGAATTCAATCGTATAATCCATTTGCAGCTCGCAGGATTCATCCAGGCTTCCTACCGGCACCAGCTTCACAGAATATTTATCACCCAGGTTCGCCTTTACTTTCGTCTCCGAAGTCGTTGCGCCGTTGCTCCATGTATACTTTCCAAAACCCGTTGGTGCCACAAGGGTCAGGTAGCCATCGTCGTCCGGACAGTTTGCCGCCTGCCTCACTTCCGATTTCGTGCACTGTGCATCAAAATATGCATAGCCAAAATGTTTCTTTTTCGTACATCCGTGCGCCGTTACTTCCACCGTGATCGTTTCTCCGATGTGATCCCTCAAATCCATAGCGCCCGTCGTCCAGTTGCGGTACTGGATATCGCCCTGCGTTTTGAAACCATCCACCGTATTGTCCGCTTCAAGCTGAATGTCATAATTGCTGCACGCGATATCATTTCCGCTCGCATCATAGATCCGGATATTAAAACCAGGCTTTTGGTATGGCTGGTGATCATTGGTCGGGTTCTCTAATAAAATGGCAAACTTGTACTGAAACAAAGTATTATCCGGCCCCACCACAAAAGAAGTCTTGGCTCTGTCAAAGCGGCTTCCCATCAATGTATTTCCAATCCGCAGCGAATAATTGCTGCCGGGTGCAACCATCGGTATCGCCTCTGCTGTGATCTTGGGGTCATTGCCATCAGTCGCCTTTGTAACCAGATGACCATTTGCGTATATACCGACAGTTTCGTTGGTGTAAACCACTGACGTTCCAACGTTTTCAACGGTTCCGTTTGTTAAAATCCAGCCATTGGTACTGCCTTCTTCAAAACCAATGTTGCCGCAATCTACTTTTTGCCCGTACAGTCTTACCGACAAACAGAAAACAAGTCCCGTCAAAAATAGAATTTTTCCCATAACCAAGTGAAAGGATCAAATACCTGAAAAAGCGTTCAATTATCCTTACGTAGGATAGACGTAACCTGTTGCAGTAGTAAGCGGCTATATTTTGGGGCTATCGGAGATTGGCGGTCGGCCTGCGGAGGTCGGCTGTCAGATGCTTGCTTAAAAATGAATGTCAAGAGTCGAAATTCAAAACCTGCCATCAAGCACCTCAGGATACGAGATTTCTTAAAATGATCAATAACCAAAACTTTCAATCGCTCGTCACTGAAAGCCGACCGCCGCCACATCAATTTTCGTCTACAACCCCATCGAATTTATATTGGTAGCCTTATAGAAAAAAATATAATCCATTTTAAAAACGGAATTTTGATAAACAAATCAAATAATTATGAATTTTGTATTAAACTTGAAATATTCCAAGCAATATTCTGTGAAGTGTGCCGTTTTTTACATTAAATTTGCCCTACCCTTAGATACACAATATTCCTGAAATAAGTAACTACCCAATCGCGAACATCCGGGGTAAGGAAATTTTTGGGGCACTTATAAAATATATGCTCAACTGGTTATTCGATAAGAAGAAGAAAGAAGTGAACCTCGAAAGGATTGGAATGGATATCCATTCACATCTGATCCCGGGTATTGACGACGGCGTAGAAACCATCGAAGAATCCGTGGCGATGGTTCAAAAAATGCAGGATCTTGGCTTTTCCCAAATTTACACCACACCCCATGTGATGTGGGATTGCTACCGCAACACCCCCGAAGTTATATTATCCGGACTGGAAGATGTCCGCAGCGCTTGCCGGATTGCAGGACTTACCGTTGAGATCAACGCAGCCGCTGAATATTTCATAGACGAACACTTCATTGAAACCCTCAATACCGGACAGGGGCTTTTAACTTTACCGGGAAACAGGCTCTTGGTGGAACTTCCCTACTCCACCCCTTTAATGAATACCTCCGAAACTCTTTTCAAAATCATCGAAAAAGGATTCCAACCGGTTTTAGCACATCCGGAACGTTACACCTATTTCTATTCCGACCCTTCCGTTTTCAAAAAATTAAGTGACCAGGGCTGCGAGTTGCAGGTGAACATTTTATCTCTTGGCGGTTACTATGGCGACAATGTTCATAAAATGGCAGACTGGCTTTTACGCCACCGTCTCATCACGTTTTTAGGCACTGACGCCCATCGTATGCAACATTTAGACTTAATTTCCAAAGGCGACAAAGCATCGTGGTTAACAAAATACGACTTCCAAAACGAAAAACTATTAAGTGCCTGATTTGAAATAATAGAACTTATTCTACATTTCAATTAGAAATTTTCGACAATAAATAGTAGTATTAAAAATAACTTTATATAACTTTGCCAAGAATTCGTCAGAAATTGAAATAGAATAGTATAAAGCTCAAAAAATTAAATAAGACAAAACCAGTTTTCTAACAAACCATTTTAAGCCACTTACCATCAACAATTTAATTTTCACAAACTGATTTTTTACATCGACTTATGAAGAATACCTTTTCAAAAATATCCGGTTACAGTGCCTTTATTGCTTTATTATATCTTGTGATATGGGGAGGAGCCACTTCTTGTGTTTCACCTAAGTCGATTGTGTATTTTCAAGGGGATAGTTCAAGGTATTATTCACAGGCGGTTACCGAAACCTATATACCTACGATACAGAGCAACGATCTTTTATCTGTTGTGGTTGGAAGTTTAAATTCCGAGGCCAATGAAATGTTCAATGTGGCTAATACTGCGATGACCGCAAGTACAAATTATTCTTCAACCGCAGCTGGTGCTAAGTTACAACCTCTAGGTTATTTAGTTAATTTAGATGGTTATGTAGAAATACCACTAATTGGTAAAGTCAAGGTTAAAGGCCTAACTACCACTGTTGCCGCGGATACGATTCATCTGCGACTATTAAACTATTTAAAAGAACCGTCGGTAGTGGTTAGAAATCTAAATTTCAAAGTTTCTGTCTTGGGGGAAGTTAAAATACCGGCAGTTTATACAATACCTGATGAAAAAATAACTCTTCCAGAAGTTTTAAGTATGGCAGGTGACTTGACAATTTATGGAAATAGGAGTAACGTAATGATCATTCGCGAGGAAGATGGAAAACGCGAATACGCAAGAATAAATCTTACCGCAAGAGACATATTTAATTCTCCATATTATTATCTTCATAAAAACGATGTAATTTATGTTGAACCTGTTAAATCAAAAATGCTTGACACAGACAGTCGCGTTCGAACTGTGCCATTAATTGCTACTATTGTCGGAGGAATTAGTACACTTGGAATTTTGATAATAAATATCAGTAAATAAATGATTTTCTTAATCATCGTTTTCAACGACTAGAATTAACATTATGTCAAAAGAATTTTTAGAGGAAGAGCAGCAGGAATTCCATTTACAGGATTACATACGCAGATATTTAAGATACTGGTATCTTTTTCCTATTTTCCTTATGCTTGCACTAACCGCTGCATTTTTTTACCTACAGATTACACAGCCGGTATATAGTGCAAAGACAAGTATTCTTATCAAGGATGAAGAAAAGGGATTGGGAGGATCCCAAGGAGATATGCTGTCTGAGTTGAGTAATCAGTTTGGAGGGAATAAGCTTGTCGAAAATGAACTTGAAATTCTCAAATCGCAGACTTTAATGGAGCAAGTTGTTAAGGATTTAAATCTCGATGTCTCTTACATTACCAAAGACGGATTGAGAACTATTAATTTGTATAATGAAAGTCCGATAATTGTAAAACCCGAAATTATTACAGACCATGGGCTGCAAGAGCCACTTGTCGTTCACTTAGTAGACAGTGCACATTTCAGATTCAACGATGAAGAAAAATTACATACGTTTGGTCAGCGCTTCAATAATGTCTGGGGTGCATTTATTGTAACAAAGGGAAAAAATGCAGAATATAGAGATATTAATGTGAGTTTTGGAGATGTTAAAAATTTAGCTGAAAATATGCTAGGACGACTTAACGTACAACAGCCTAATGTTAAAAGTACGATTATAGAACTTTCATATGAAGATGTATCCATTCAAAGAGGAAAAGATGTACTAAATAAATTATTGGACGTATATGTTCAATCATCCTTAAGTGACAAGAATAGTGAAGCAAGCAATACCTTAAAGTTTATTGAAACACGTTTGGGGTTGATTACCGGAGAATTAGGTGATGTTGAGAAAGATGTAGAATCTTATAAGACAACCAAGGGCATTACGGATATTAGTGCAGAATCTCAACTCTTTCTAGAAAATATTAAAGATAATGATGCAAAATTGAATGAAGTCAATACTCAAATAAGTATTCTGGAAAGTGTAGATAGCTACATTAAGGATGCTGGAGACGGCGCAGTAGCACCGGCCACTTATATGATTAATGATCCAGTTTTGGTTTCACTCCTAACAAAATTCAATGAACTTGAATTACAGCGCGAAAGATATGCACGTACGACGACTACAAACAATCCACTGTTACAAACTATCAATACGCAGTTAGATGGCACTAGGCAGGCAATTCGCGAAAATGTTCAGAATTTGCGTCGTGGGATGGATGTTACTAAGCAAAATTTACAGGGGATCAATACACGTTTCTCAGCTGGTCTTCGCAGCATCCCGCAAAAGGAACGTGAATTTGTGGGAATTAAGAGGCAACAAAGCATCAAAGAGGGTCTTTATCTCTATTTGTTACAGAAAAGAGAAGAAACAGCATTAATGTATGCCTCCACAGTAACAGACAGCCGTTTGATTGATGCACCAATTTCATCCCATAATCCTATTAAACCGAAACGTTCCCTAATCTGGGGTGGGTCTTTCGCAGCTGGCCTAGCTATCCCATTTTTGTTAATAAACCTATTGTTTTTGCTTAACAATACGGTTCAAAGTAAAGCAGAAATTGAAAAGGCAACTCATGTTTCTATTTTGGGCGAAATAGGGCACATGAAAACCGAAAAAGGTGAACCCGGGGAAGATGCCATCATCAAAATGACTAGTCGCAGCGCAGTAGCAGAACAATTTCGTGCGTTGCGAACAAATTTGCAATATCTGGGAGATGGAAGCTGTCGAGTTCTAATGTTTACATCGTCTATTGGTGGAGAAGGGAAAAGTTTTGTGAGTATAAATCTCGCTGCAAGTTTGGCCTATTCGGACAAACGAGTATTGCTTATAGGACTTGACCTAAGAAAACCGACGTTACATGAAAGGCTTCAAGTACCCAATCAGTATGGTGCTTCAAATTGTCTTATCGGTCAAGGCAAACCTTCTGATTTCATTCAAACAACCATTGTCCATCCAAAATTTGATGTGCTGACAAGCGGTCCTATACCTCCGAATCCATCAGAACTATTGAGTAACGGACGATTACCTTTATTAATAAATGAACTTCGTAAAGACTATGATTATATCCTAATCGATTCACCACCATATGGCTTAGTAACGGATTCTTCTCTTATTGCAGAACATGTAGATGCTACTTTGTATTTGGTCCGTTATAATTATACGATGGTCGATCACCTAAAACGCATAGGAGATCTTCAGCGTGCCAAACGCTTCTCTAATTTATCAGTAATTTTTAACGGCGTTAACTATGGTGCAGGTTATGGCTACGGATACGGTTATGGCGGTTACGGATATGGATATTACGGAGATGACAAAGAAAATAAAGTTCAAGGACTTGCCTATCGTCTAAGAAAAATGGTTGGTAAAGCTTAAAACAGAAGTTGGAGAGTATTTTTTATACACATTGCCGAAATACTCTCCACTTATACTAAGAATTGTGATGTAACGAGCTGTTACTAAGGTTCAATATTATTGGTATAATATTTATATGTACAGATTAAAATACTTTTTACTATTCAGTACTATTTCAATATAATACAAGCAACCAGTATATAGAACCCAGTATTTTTTGTATTATATCACGAACTTAAAGAAAAGCTTGATACTCAAAATAAATTGCATTAAATTGAGTAGTCAATTATAGTTACACGATTCTAAAACAGATTATCCTGTAATAAATTATTTACTCAACGTTATATGAAAAAAATAATATCTTCCCAAATCCGACCTGAAGGTCGCTGTTATTATACTCCTTCAAAGTTTCTTAACTTTGCATATGTAAAGTTAGAGCCTCTCCTTTTCATTCATTTTAATTGCTGATTCTGATATGAAAATCGCAGTTGTTGGTACAGGCTATGTAGGCCTTGTCACAGGTACTTGTTTTGCAGAAACCGGTAATCAGGTTACTTGCGTTGATATCGATGTTAACAAAGTTACGCGTTTGCAAAAAGGAGATATCCCTATTTATGAACCTGGTCTTGAGGTACTTTTTGATAGAAATATCGCAGAAGGTCGCCTGACATTTACAACAGATCTAAAAGAAGGGATAAAGGGTGCCGAAGTAATATTTCTGGCTTTACCAACCCCTCCTGGTGAAGACGGGTCAGCGGATTTGAAATATATTTTGGGCGTGGCTAATGATCTTGGGCCAATCCTTGAAAATTACGCGGTGATTATCGATAAAAGTACAGTTCCGGTTGGAACCGCAGAAAAAGTAAGCGCAGCAATTAGGCTGAATGCAACAGTAGATTTTGACGTTGTATCAAATCCCGAATTCCTCAGAGAAGGTGTTGCCGTTGAAGATTTTATGAAACCTGATCGCGTTGTCGTAGGAACCACTTCCGAAAAAGCGAAAAAGGTGATGGAAAAACTCTACGCACCATTGGTACGTCAGGGTAATCCTGTTATTTTCATGGACGAGCGTTCTGCTGAAATGACGAAATATGCAGCGAATTCTTTCCTTGCATTGAAAATTACTTTCATGAATGAGATTGCTAATCTATGTGAAAAGGTTGGCGCCAACGTGGACGATATTCGAAGAGGAATTGGAACAGACAGCAGAATTGGAAAACGTTTCCTATTTGCAGGTATTGGGTATGGCGGAAGTTGCTTTCCAAAAGATGTACAAGCGCTGGCTAAAACTTCTGATGATTATGGTTACGACTTCCGCACATTGAAATCAGTTATGGCCGTAAATGATGACCAGAAAAAACGCCTTCTCCCTTTAATCACAGAGTATTTTGACGGTGATTTAAAAGGAAAAACGATAGCAGTATGGGGACTGGCATTCAAACCTTACACCGATGATATACGTGAAGCACCTGCTTTGGAAAACATAAAAGCCTTATTGGCAGCAGGAGCAAATGTTACGGTTTACGATCCCGAGGCGATGGACAATGTGAAAGGACTGTTGCCTGATCTAACCTATTGCCATACAGCATATGCTGCACTCGACGATGCTGATGCTTTAATGATCTTTACCGAATGGCCCCAATTCCGGACACCGGATTTTGATAAAATGGCCAAACTTATGAAAGAAAAAGTAATTTTCGACGGGCGAAACCTATATGAACTGGAAGTAATGCGTGAAAATCAGTTTACATATTATAGCATAGGCCGGGAATCGGTTGACTCGAAAGTGACTGCTTAAATCAAGATTAATCAATAATACTCAACAGATATAAAAAATAAAATATGGCGGTTGTTCATGTAATTCTATCAGGCGGTGTCGGAAGCCGGTTATGGCCGGTTTCCAGGAAGTCAATGCCCAAGCAGTATATTCCTATGTTTGGAGAGAAGTCATTGTTTCAGCTTACAGCAGAAAGAAATGCACATTTAGCTGATCAAACGCTGGTTGTAGGGAATAAAGACAATTATCTATTATCGCAGGCAGATCTGATACGTGCAGGTGTGCATCAATACACGGAAGTGATAGAAGCTGCTCCACGTAATACCGCAGCGGCCATTGCTTTCGCAGCCTTTGATCTTAAAAGTGATGATGTCATTCTTGTAACTCCATCAGATCATATCATCACAGATGAAGATGCTTATGCAAAAGCCATAGCAGAATCTATTCAACTTGCAAAGGAAGGTTACCTGGTCACTTTCGGTATCAAACCTTCTAAACCTGAAACAGGGTATGGTTACATTGAGCATAATGGAAATGAAGTAATCGCTTTCCGGGAAAAGCCAAATCAAAGTACAGCAGAATTGTTTCTGGAACAGGGTAATTTCCTTTGGAACAGTGGTATGTTTTGCTTCCAGGCCGGTATATACCTGGAAGAATTAAAAAACTTCGAACCGGAGATTTATGAAACTTCCCTAAAAACCTGGGAAGCTCGCTCTAACGCCTTTCTTCCGGAAACAGAAACGATGTTGATTCCGTCAGTAAGTATTGACTACGCAGTAATGGAACGCTCTGAAAAAATAAAGGTGGTTGAAGCCACCTTTGGCTGGTCCGATCTGGGTTCCTTTGAATCCATCTGGGAACACTGGGAAAATCAGGGAGAAGTTCACCATTTCAAACAGAACAACTGTGTCGTTGGATCAACAAAACATGTTGAATTTTTGGGTGTAAGCAACCTGATGCTTGTCGAAACACCGGATGCAATTCTGGTTCTGGATAAAAGTAACTCGCAAGACGTAAAAAAAATCTATGAGAGGTTGGAGAGAGAGATTCCGGAACTCGTTCGATAATGGTTAGTTGTTAAGGCCGGGTCGCCGATGCGATTAATTGTTAATGTTGGAAAAGGAAAGATTAAACTAGAAGTAAGTTTAGGCTGTGAAAGTTCTGAGCAGTACTAAACGCTAATAGCCAAAAGCTAAAACTCATGGAAAAGGGATCAAAAATATATATTGCTGGGCACCGCGGGATGGTGGGGTCGGCTATTGCCAGAGGATTGGCTAAAAAGGGTTTTGAAAATATTGTTACGCGTACTTCTGCGGAACTGGATCTTCGTAACCAACAGGCTGTTGTCGATTTTTTTGCAGAAGAAAAACCGGATTATGTTTTTTTAGCGGCTGCCAAGGTGGGCGGAATTTTAGCTAATAACATTTACCGTGCCGAGTTTTTATATGACAATTTAATCATGGAGTCGAATGTGATCAATTCTGCTCATGTCAATGGTGTTAAAAAATTGATGTTTTTGGGTTCGTCTTGCATCTATCCGAAACTGGCACCTCAGCCTTTACGTGAAGATTATTTACTGACAGGATTATTGGAAGAAACAAATGAACCTTATGCAATCGCAAAAATTGCAGGTATTAAACTTTGCGAAGCCTATCACGATCAGTATGGAAGCAATTTTATCAGTGTTATGCCAACAAATTTGTATGGGTACGGAGACAATTATGATTTGAATAACTCACACGTATTACCTGCCTTGATCCGCAAGTTTCATGAGGCAAAAGAAGAAAATAAACCTTTTGTTGAAGCATGGGGAACAGGATCTCCGAAAAGAGAATTTCTTTTTGCAGATGACCTGGCTGAAGCCTGTTTATTCCTTATGGAAACTTACAATGGCCGGGAATTGGTAAACATTGGTACCGGAGAAGATTTAGCTATTAAAGAATTGACAGAACTTGTAGCGAAAACCACAGGTTTCGAAGGCGAAATCAAATGGGATACTACCAAACCAGACGGAACTCCCAGAAAGCTAATGGATGTATCCAAACTTCACGGATTAGGATGGAAACATACCATAGAACTTCCGGAAGGCGTTTCCCTCGCCTACCAGGACTTCTTAAAAAATCAGGAAATTTACACAGTTTAGTTAAAAAATATACTCTAACCCGCCGACAGCCGAAAGCCGACAGCAAAATTTCAAGTAACATGTCAAAAGTAGCACTTATCACCGGCGTAACAGGACAAGATGGCGCCTATCTTAGCGAACTTCTTTTAAGCAAAGGATACACCGTACACGGTCTAAAACGCAGAAGTTCTTTATTCAACACGGATCGTATTGATCATTTGTATCAGGATCCTCACGTTGACAATGCGAAATTCATTTTGCACTACGGCGATCTTACGGATTCAATGAACCTTACCCGTATCATCCAGGAAGTGCAACCGGACGAAATCTATAACCTGGCCGCTATGAGCCACGTGCAGGTAAGTTTTGAGATGCCTGAATATACTGCAAATGCGGATGGAATTGGAACACTTCGTATACTGGAAGCAGTTCGTTTACTTGGATTAACTAAAAAGACAAAGATTTATCAGGCATCCACTTCTGAATTATACGGTTTGGTACAGCAGGTTCCCCAATCAGAAACAACGCCCTTTTATCCACGTTCTCCATATGCCGTTGCTAAAATGTATGCCTACTGGATAACGGTTAACTACCGTGAAGCTTATGGTATGTTTGCATCGAATGGTATTCTGTTCAATCATGAATCTCCATTGCGCGGCGAAACTTTTGTAACGCGTAAAATCACCCGTGCAGCTGCCAAGATCGTTTTGGGCCTGCAGGATTGTCTATATATGGGTAATATCGATTCGCAGCGTGACTGGGGACATGCCAAGGATTATGTAGAAGCCATGTACCTTATTTTGCAACAGGAAGTTTCAGAAGACTTTGTTATTGCAACAGGTGTGACAACCCGTGTTCGTGAATTTATCCGTAAAACATTTGCTTTCCTGGGTGTTGAATTAACCTTCACAGGAACAGAAGAAAGTGAAGTTGCAACAATTTCAGCCGTTGATTCTGCTCGCCTGGTAGAACTAGGCATTACAGCCGGCGACCATTTAAAGCTGGGAACAACCGTAATGAAAATTGATCCAAGATATTACCGTCCAACCGAAGTTGAATTGCTAATTGGAAATCCTGGTAAATGCGACGAAAAGCTGGGATGGAAACCAAAACATACTTTGGATATGCTGATTGAAGATATGGCTACTTCTGATTTACGTTTGTTCCAGAAGGATCAATTGTTGTTGAAAGAAGGATTTGGGGTTTTGAATTATTTTGAATAATACCAATGTTTCCTCTTAAACTTCTAAGGGGAAACATTAGTAAAAAGTTTATACTACATAATCTAATACCTTTACCATGATAAGCACTTATAGATTAAAAATTAGTAATCTTTTTGAGAAGAGAAACGAACGTTCTCAAAAAATTATTAAGAACATCTTAATGTCTGTAGGTATAAAGGGAGGTAGCATTGTTATTGGTCTGTTATTGGTTCCAATGACAATAAATTACATTAATCCTCTCCAATATGGCATTTGGCTTACTGTGAGTTCTATCATTAGTTGGATGAATTTTTTTGATATTGGAATGGGCAATGGCCTTAGGAATAAATTGACTACTTCAATTGCACTCGGTGAATACGACAATGCTAAAAAGTATGTAAGTACGACTTATGCAACATTATGTATAATTTCATCATTGTTATTCATAATATTTTGGTTCATTAATCCTCATATTGATTGGCGTAAGTTTCTAAATATCCCTACGTCAGTCAGTGACAATATTAATCTTGTGATCCTAATAGTATTTAGTTCTTTTTGCTTGCAATTTGTTATACAATTAATTAATACGGTACTGACTTCTATACATGAACCCGCGATTGCTGGGCTGATATCTTTTATAGGTCAAGTTATGTTATTATTGACAATTTTTATTTTAAAAAATACCTTTTTACCTGGTAGTTTACAAGTTCTAGTTTTAGCGTTAACCGCTGTTCCAATATTAATTCTGCTAGTTGCGAGCATAATTCTTTACGCTACAGAACTGAAACACTTTGCTCCCTCCCTAAAAAGTGTTGACTTTAAGTATGCTAGAAATATTTTAGAAGTTGGAGGTGCTTTCTTTGTGATCCAAATTGGAGCCTTAATATTGTTTCAGACGAACAATATTATAATAACAAAAATAATTGGCCCAGAAGCAGTGACTCAATTCAATGTAGCTTACAAACTATTTTCAGTTGTAATTATGGCTTTTACAATAATTATGACCCCTTATTGGAGTGCTTTCACTGATGCGTTTGCAAAAAAAGATTTTTTGTGGATGAAAAAAAGCATGACTACATTAAGAAAAATCTGGGCATTTATCGCGATTATAATTGTACCATTAATCGTCGTAATTTCGGACTATCTATTCAAAATATGGCTGAATGATAGTGTAAGTATTCCATTTAATTTATCTATTGCTATGGGACTTTACGTGATATTTTATACTTGTTTATCTCTTAACTGCTTCTTTTTAAACGGAGTTGGAAAGTTAAAAATACAGTTGTATTTATATATTATAGTTAGTGTCATAAATGTTCCACTTGGCATATATCTTGGTAAAAATTTTGGACTTCAAGGAGTCGTTTTTTCTAATGTTATAATTTTCGTAGCCATGAATGTAGTTTTATGGATACAAACAAACAAGGTTCTAAACAATGAAGTATCAGGAATATGGAATTCTTGAAAAACTTCAATAATATCGGGATGTTAAAGAAAATAGCTAGAAGTCCATATTATATACTAAAACGTTACAATTACTTCGTAAATGAAATAAGAGGCCATTTACAACTTAAATTTTGGCAAGTAAAGTATGCTAGTAAACCACAAATTAGAGGACGGTTGTACTTAAACAATCAAGGAATTATAGAGCTCGGAGAAAATGTTATATTCAATAATGAAATTGAATCAAACTGGGTAGGATTAAATAAAGCTTGTACTGTTAAAGTTGAAAAAAATGCATCACTTTTTATTGGAAGCAATTCTGGTTTTTCGGGTGTTTCTATTTTTTGTATGACAAAAATTACAATAGGTGATCACGTTAATTGTGGGGGAAATGTTTGTATTTGGGATACTGACTTTCATCCTTTACAATATGCAGATAGGAGAATTCACAATATCAAAAAAATAAAATCGTTCCCGATTACTATCGGGAACGACGTTTTCATTGGTGCAAATTCAATTGTACTAAAAGGTGTATCAATTGGAGATCGTGCAATAATTGGAGCAGGTAGTGTTGTTACGAAAAACGTACCGCCAGATGAGATATGGGCAGGTAATCCTGCGAAATTTTTAAAAAAGGGAATAATATGATTTGTTATTTGCTTGTAGTAATAAGTATAGCTCAATACATAAGAAAAGAATATTTTTATTCCTTGCTAATCTTCTTTTTTTTATTGCTAGAAGGCTTTCAAGTGATACCATTAAATATATTAACTATTGGTTTTTTTTCGGGATCGTCCATTGATGCTTCCCTATTAGTATTTTTAGGTCTATTTGTTCTTAGGGGTAACTATTGGATAAAAAATGCCGTCAGGAAAACAAAATTCGCCAAAGCTATCTTTATATTTATATTTATTCTAATATCCAATGTGATTTATGGCCTTTTAATTGGCTATTCATTTGGTGATGTATTTAAAGGAGCAAGACTATATATTTTCTTACTGTCCTTCTTAATGTTCACTGAAATAAGCGAAGTTGAATTAATCCGCGTACTTAAAGTACTTTTAATAATCACGTTTGTCCAATCAATACTATTTCTTTTACAAGTAGTTACGGGACAGACTTTATTACAAGGACCTAAGGAGTTATTGGTAAATGATTTAAAATATACCCGATTTTACAATACACCTAAATTGCTCGATTTATCCCTAGCGATAACTTTGTTTTGGTTTCCCTTTGGGTATTCTAAAAAAATTCGTTTCGTATTTATATTCATATTTGTTCTAGCCGTATTGGCACCATTGCATCGAGGATATATGTTTGCATGGTTCCTAACAGTAGCTATTCATTCATTGATTTATAATAGCTATACTAAAAAAATCATATACGTAATTTTATTAGGATTTTTATTAATTATAATTCTGTCAGTAGAGGTTTTAAGATCCAGGGTTTTTGAAGCAATTAACCAATTATCAATACTCAGTGACATTTTTTCAAATCGTGTTATTTATGATAGTAATACTTTTTTATACAGAGTAAACCATTTAACTGAACGTTTATCGTATATAAATAATATTCCCTTAGGTTGGCTTTTTGGAATTGGTTTGGTTGATGAAAAGGCCCCAGAAGTACTTACTTTACCTCTTCGATATGGTCTACCTGATCCAATATCCGGTAATATTGTAAAAGTATATACACCAGATTTAGTGTGGTCTATGCTTTTTCTAACAATGGGATATATTGGAGCGTTTTTTTATGTCAATATTTTTATTGTTTTGGCTCGTAGGTACTCTTACAATACAATAAACTTAAATATATCAAAGGTTATTTTATCATTAATACTTATTGGAGCCTTTTCTTCCTTCACTTCAAATACATTCCTTCAGCCACATTTTTTTATTCCAATTCTTTTGTTAGCGATAATAGTTGAAAAGAAAAAAATTGCTGGGAAACAGAGGTTAATCAAATATAGGGTTACTTAATTTTTCAAGATGTGTTGAACCATCCTTTATTAAATTCCAAGAAAAATGATTAGAGCGCAAAGCAATTAATAAAAAAAAATAGAAATAAGATATAAGACCAGTAAAATAACAAAATCATACTAAAAAAAGTAACCCTAATAATATCCAATGATGCAACCACTAGTATCTATAATTACTGTTTGCTTTAATAGTCAAAAAACCATAAAAAAAACTATACAATCTGTACTCGATCAAAGTTATCCCAATATCGAATACATAATTATAGATGGAGCGTCTAGTGATTCAACATTACCTATCATTAAAGAATTTATGACCAACAGTTCAGAGGATTCTTTCATTTTAGTATCTGAACCTGATAAAGGAATTTATAATGCGATGAATAAGGGGATCAATATGGCAAAGGGGGAATTAATTGGAATCATTAACAGTGACGATTGGTACGAAACAGACGCAGTTGAAACAGTCGTAAGTTCTTATTTGCAGCACAAAGAAGCCATTCATTATGGATTTATGAGGATTATAAAATTTGATCAAGAATATTTAGTTGAAAGAAGTCATTTTAACTTCTTAAATGAAAAAATGATTCAGCATCCTACATGTTTTGTTCCTAAGAAAATATATGAACTCAATGGACTTTTTGATGAAAGTTTTAAATCGGCGGCTGACTACGATTTTATGCTACGTATAAAAAAAAATGGAATTAAGTTTATCACTATTGATAGGATATTGGCCAATTTCACAGTTGGAGGGGTATCAGGAAGTGATATAGGACTTTTAGAAAGCCTTAAAATAAAGTATATGAATAATATAATAAGTAAGAAAACATACAATACAAAAAAAATCGAATTAAAATTTAAGGCAAGTTTGAAAAGATTTATTTCTTATAAAATCAGTTAGCTCGAAGGCTTAGCTTAAAAGTAACTAAGTCCATTGTAATGAATTTAGGATTGCGCTGACAATTTACAACTTAGTAGAGAAATTTAAAAGTCTTCAAACATTAAGTATAATCCATGATAAGTGATAGAATTATTTGGATAATCCCATCTTTTTATGTTTCTGAAGATTATCCCTTAAGAGGTATATTCTTTAAAGAACAGGCAGAAGCCATATCCAAACACTTTAAAAATATTACCTTAATATATCCAGAATCAAGAAGCATTCGTGACATTTCATTAAAAGGGTTAATTAAAAATCACTTCCAGTATTCAAAAAATGAAGAGAATGGCTTACAAGTTTATCGTAAACATCGCTGGAATCTTTTACCAACTAGGTTTGATCTTTCTTTGGGACAAAGGTTATGGATATCAGAAGTAATGAAAATGGCAGAGCGATTGTTAAACAGCAACCGAAGACCCGATATTATTCATGCCCATTGCGCGATTGGTGCTGGTATAGCAGCGATGTACCTCTATAAAAAATATAAAATACCTTACATTATAACTGAACACTTAACACTATATCAAAATTCAACTTTAACTAATCAAGAAAAAAAAACCTTAAAGGCAGTATTTGAAAATGCAAGCAAAGTAATCACTGTGAGTTCACCTTTCAAGGAATTACTTTCTAAAGTACTTGGATTAAATAAAGAGATCGTATCGGTAATTCCTAATTTCATTGATACAGATTTTTTTAGTCCTCTAAAATTGAAACCGGTAAATGCAAATTTTATCTTTCTTACTGTTTGTCATTTGAGTACAAAAAAAAGAATAGACAGATTGATCAATTCTTTTTCAGAACTAATAAAGAAAGGGCATGATTCAAAATTAATTATTGCTGGTGAAGGTACAGAAAAGCCTGGCCTTATGAAACTAGTAAACGATCTTAATTTAAGCAACAAAGTTAGCTTTCTGGGATCTGTTGATAGGCAAGAGGTTAGGCAATTGATGCAAACCTGTGACTGCTTTGTTCTACCTAGTGATATTGAAACTTTTGGGGTAGTTTTAATTGAAGCACTATCTTGCGGCCTACCTGTTATAGCTACAAAGTCCGGCGGTCCAGAAGATATTATAAGCCCTGATTGTGGTTTTTTGGTAGAAAAAAACGAAGACGATTTAACAAAGGCAATGATCAATATTATTGATAGAAGAAACTTTTATCCTCCTGAAAAATTAAGGGATTACGCGGTGGAGCATTATGGTGCTACTAAAATTTCTTTACAATATGCTCAACTTTATGAAAAAATAATTATTGAAAGTCGGTTAAATCAATATGAATAAACTAACTATATTACCGCAAGGAGGTCTAGGGAATAGAATGAGAGTTTTAGAATCGGCAATTTATTTCTGTCATCAATTCAATTATAAATTAAAAGTTATCTGGATTAATAACGACGATTTAGGTTGTAATCTTGAAGACATTTTTGAGAGTATCGGAATTGATTACTCGAAACCAAAAACGCTTTTCGAGTATAACTTTTATAAATATTTCTGTCGTTATAAGCTTTTAAAATATTTACCATCTCTTTACTCAACATTTGGATTGCTGCTTTATGATAAGGTGCTATTAGATTTGAATATTAAATCTTTTAACGGAGATATTGATATAAAAATCGTAAAAGATAAACACAATTTGTTTATTTCAACATGTTATCCTTTTTTTCAATTTCCTAATTATAATAACTTTCTTCTTAAAAAAAGTTTGAGCGAGGATTTATCTCTTTTGAAGAAGAATCTTGGAGAATCGTACTTCGGAATTCATTTCAGAGGTACAGATAACTCAAAAGCTTTAAAAAATAGCCCATTGGAAAAGTACATAACTGCAATAGAAAAAATACTAGAAAGTGATTCCAATTCTATATTTTTTTTAGCAACGGACGAAGAGAAAGTTAAGAAAAAGATGAAACTTATTTTTGGAGAAAAAATACAAATGTTTTCAAGCTCCTTAAATAGAAATACAAAAGAGGGAATACATGATGCCGTGTTAGAGCTGTATTGTTTAGCCAATGCCCATACAATTATTTGTTCACCCTTTAGCAGCTTTTCTGATACTGCCCAACTAATTGATAAAAAAAAGAGAATTATTTTAATTCAATAACTTATTAAAAACAGATCTTTTAAGATTATCCCCAACAACACTATTGTACACTTTGTTAAGTACCATTTATAATAATAAATCATTAAGGAGAGATTGAATTTTATTTTAAAGTTTACGCGCAGTATATAGATTATGAATTCTTGGAAAATGTTTCATTGGCTCATAAAAAGTCACACTACAAGATGTAAGTCATAAGTCTCTTTAAGGATAACTATAAATATATTTCATGAACAGATACGCCCCCATAGCCCTCTTTGTTTACAATAGACCTAACCACACAATTAGGACTATTAGCGCTTTACAGACTAATCATTTAGCCAAAGAAAGTGATTTGTTTATATTTTCAGATGCTCCAAAAAACGAGTTAGCAAATGATAGCGTTGAGGAAGTACGAAAATTCATCAAGAGTATTAGTGGATTCAAAAGCATAACAATTATTGAACGCGATATCAATTATGGTCTTGTAAAATCAATATCAGAAGGAGTCACTGATATTATTGATAGATTCGATAAAATAATTGTAGTGGAAGATGACCTAATTACCCATAAGCAATTTTTGGAGTACATGAATAAGTCACTAGACCTTTATAAAAACAAGCAAGACGTACACGAGATAACTGGATATTCTTATATAAATACAAAAAGTATATCCCTAGAAAATCAATCATATTTTCTAAAAATTTCAAGTACATGGGGTTGGGCTACATGGTCTGATCGATGGATTAAGTTTTCAGATGGATTAACTGGTATCGAATCCTTGCATAATGATTCTAAGTTGAAATACCAGTTCAATTACAACAATTCATACAATTACTATAAATTAGTTAATGATAATAAAAAGGGGATTGTGAAGTCATGGGGGATTGTTTGGTACTGGAATATATTTAAAAATAATGGCTTAACTCTTTATCCCACAGAAACGTTAATAGATCAAATTGGATTTGATGGTAGTGGCGAAAATTCAAAAAATTACTTGCAGTTACCCAGCAGAATTAAAGATCAAAATTATGAGTTTCATTTCCCAGATATAATTGAAGAGTCCTTAACATATAGAAAAAAAATAATTAAAATACTCCGGTTTCGAAAACTTTTTGTAATAATTAATGCTTTAAAATATATTTTAAAGATCCAGTAAAATCATTATATTCCTAACTAAAATACCTCATTCATCTCTCATTTTCTTATTAAACATAGATTGGTTTGTTCCTAACCGTGTTCAATAAGCTTTGAATTCAAAAAGCTATATAACTTAGGATATTTCGTTTTTAAAGGCAAATTAGATTTATTTTACAACCAATTAGTCCATAGTAATTTTATTATGTGTGACCATCTTTTTTCTTAAAAAATGCATTTAATCAAAAAAGTCAAATATCTTATTAGACGTATCTTGAGTGTTAATATCCGCCGTAAAATGAATGCCTCGTCTAGTGCTGTATTTTATCTAAGTACAAAAGTATTCAACCTCTTAAATGATCCAACTAAAATTGTAGTAGGAGATCAAACTTTTGTTCGAGGTGAGTTACACGTATTTGGGTATGGTGGTGAAATTACTATTGGCAACAGATGTTTTATCGGAGAAGGAAGTAGAATCTGGTCGGGCAATAAAATCAGTATTGGAAATGATGTTCTAATTTCACACAATGTAAATATCATAGACACAAATTCTCATGAAATGGATCATATAGAAAGAGCCGAAGGATTCGTGCATCTGATTAATGTTGGATACCCAAAAGGGCCTGTCAATATAAATACCGCTCCAATAATAATTGGCAACAACGTTTGGATAAATTTTAATAGTATCATACTAAAAGGCGTAAACATAGGAGACGGAGCTATCATTGCTGCAGGATCACTTGTAACAAAGGATGTTCCAGCTTTTACAGTTGTTGGGGGTAATCCGGCACGCGTAATTAAGAATCTTAAGTAATCCTGAATTAGGCAATTAATAATCTCAACGTTCATGAATAAAATAGTAATAATAACCGGCGCCATCGGTTTTATTGGTCAAAATATAGCTAAAGAATTTAAACAAAACAATTATTACGTCATTGGAATTGGACATGGTTTCGTATCTCCAGTTCGATTAAAAAGTATGGGTATTGACGAATGGTATGAGTCAGATCTTTCAATGGTTGCTCTATTAAAGATCACCAAAAGACCGGATCTCATTGTACATAGTGCCGGGGGAAGTACAGTTGGAAAGTCAATAGATAATCCTTATCTCGACTATCACAAAACAGTCAACTCTACGCTTGAATTATTAGAGTATATAAGATTGCACACTCCTACTACTCCAATTATTTACCTTTCAAGTGCAGCAATTTACGGTGCAAAAGAAGATATAATTATTCATGAACAAGACAATCCCAATCCTGTGTCACCATATGGATTCCATAAATTGGCCTCTGAATCAATTTGCAAATCGTATTCCCAATGCTTTGGAATTAAAGTGGCGATTGTAAGGCTATTTTCAATATATGGAGAAGGATTGACCAAACAACTTTTATGGGACGCATGCAACAAAATTATTAATGCAGATAAAGATGTGTTGTTTTATGGAACTGGACACGAAACTAGGGACTGGTTACATGTTAAGGACGTTGCATCATTGGTACGACATTTGGCATCTACTGAATTTTCATTTTTGGTTTTAAATGGCGGATGTAGTAACAAAACGACTGTAAAAGATATTCTGGAATTGTTGGTACTAGAATTAGATAGAAAGGACGTTAAAATTGTGTTCAATGGTCTGGTAAAAGAAGGTGATCCCAAATTCTATCATGCAGGTATTGAAGAAGCATTGAATATTGGTTGGCGACCTACTTTACCAATTGAAACGGGAATAAAAAATTATGTTAAATGGTTTAAAAATTATTTATGATACGAGTTGGATTCACAATAATAGACGGTAAGGTTGAATGGATGGGTGGAATAAATTACTTAAAAAATTTACTATTTGCCCTTTCACAACTTGAAAATAAACAAATACAACCTATTTTGTTTGTTGGAAATAATACGGATGAAAAGCTCATCAAACAATTTGAAGATCTAGCGGAGATACAAAGGGATTCCTTATTTGATAGATATAGCCTTAAATGGTTTGTTTATACATTTATGCGAGATATTTTGAAAAGAAATTTTCTTATAAATCAAATTATAAAAAAAAATAGAATTGATATTTTCAGTCATTCTTATATTTATGGACCTGACATTAACTGCTACACGGCCAATTGGATACCCGATTTTCAGCATCTTAGACTACCAAAGTTATATTCTCGATTGCACCTCATAGTTAGAGACTTCAGATTAAAATCATTAGCTAAATTTAGCAATAAAGTTATTTTGAGTAGTTACGATGCTCTCAGTGATTTTAAAGGTTTTTGTCCAGAATTTGTATCGAAAGCGAGTGTTATCCATTTTGTTTCACAAGTTACTTCCTTTGAAAATAAGAATTTCGGCTACTTAGAAAAAAAGTATAAATTTACGGGTAAGTATTTTTTCCTTCCAAACCAATTCTGGGCTCATAAGAATCATAAGGTTGCGTTTCAAGCCATATTGCTTGCAAAAAAACAAATTCCCGAAATAAAGCTGATTTGTAGTGGTTTACTTTCTGATAAAAGAGATAATAATCATATACAGAATCTAATAAAGTTTATTGATGAAAATCAGTTAAACGCCAATATAATGTTATTGGGACTAATTCCTTTTAGTGATGTTCTTATATTCATGCGACATTCACTATCAATAATAAATCCATCATATTTTGAAGGATGGAGTTCCACTGTCGAAGAGGCAAAAAGTATGAAAAAAGACCTTATTCTTTCGAACATACCTGTCCACCAAGAACAAGTTTCTATTAGTGGCGACTTTTTCGATCCCGACAAACCAGAAGAATTGGCAGCGATTTTAATCCACAAATGGCATGAGACAAATTCCACTATTGATCAAGCATACCATAAGGTTGACGAGCAAAGCTTACGAACTATTGAATTTGCAAATAATTACACATCAATAGTGACAGATTTGCTTAGGTCTCATTAATTCACAGCGTACGTGATAGTTTGTAAACTAATGAAGCATACGCATTGAACTGATACTAAATAATGTTGGCATTTTTTATTTATTCAGGATTAGTACTAGAGAATAATATAATTTGTGCAACACCAAAAAAATCTGTTGCTAATCCTTTTGAGAAAATTAAGCAAGGCCGTTGTTCATAAAATATAAAAACAACATTTTAGATTTAGCGGATAAACTTTTGTTAGAAAGTTTTGATATATGTCGATCTATCGTGATATCTAAGTATTCTAATATACAAATATTAATTCAGTAAAACTTTGTTAATCAACATTATAGCCAATAAGGAGAAGTCTTTATTCATATGAAGAAAGCAATCATCAGTCTCAATATCACAACAGGAAGTTACCGAATGTTTATCGATAATATTCTTGCCCTGATCAATGATGTTACATCCTGTTACATATGTGTTGCCAACGTACATATGCTTGTGGAGGCCTACAACGATCCCAGATTTGCATCAATTGTCAATAAATCTGTAATGACTACTCCTGACGGTATGCCTTTGGTATGGAGTATGAATATTCTTCACGGAATAAAACAAGATCGAGTTGCCGGCATGGATTTACTACCCGATTTACTTAAGGAGACTTCGGAAAAACAAATTCCAGTGTATTTCTACGGTGGTACTCAGGAAATGTTAAATAAAACTAAACAATTCATAATTACGAAGTATCCGGGCTCGGTTCTTGCTGGTTTACATAGTCCACCTTTTCGTGAACTTACAAAAATTGAAGAAAATGATATTGTTGAAAAGATAAATCAAAGTGGAGCTAAAATCCTTTTTGTGGCATTAGGCTGTCCAAAACAGGAAAAGTGGATGGCAAGTATGAAAGGGCGTATTATGATGCCCATGATAGGCATAGGAGGTGCATTACCAGTTATGGTAGGACTACAAAAACGGGCTCCTGAATGGCTACAAAAAACAAGTCTTGAATGGCTATATAGGTTAACCCAGGAACCCAAACGTTTATTTAAGAGATATGCAATAACTAATTCTTCATTTATATGGCTTTTATTTAAAGCAGTCGTACAAAAAAAGATTTCAAAGAGGTCACCAGAATTACATCCCTATAAGTGAATTTTACTTTCTTTCTTGCTGATCTACACTTCTTAATTTAACTGAAATTATGGAACTTCTTACTGAATTAATTCTCTTAAAATTTAATTATATCTCAGTGTAAATCTACTCGTTGTACTACATAAAAAAATAATAAAAATAGAAAATTAAGAAGAATGTTTAGACTTATTTAGTTAATTTATAATATTAATTGCTTGGCTATCTGAAACTTAAACAAATTTTACTTTTATTTGATTGGGATTTACCAAAGATTTGTCGTAAACTTGTTAAAACTATTCAACTACAATCGTTATGAAATAAATACTACAAATATCTATTATAAATACGATGCCGGTAAAGACAAATTGAAAATGATCTGTTAAGATAAGCACGAATATATTACGTATATAGTCCACTAGGGCAAAATAGGAAGCAATACAAAGACATACTCAACGTTATTTTTAAAATCATGAAAAACCGCTATCCCGGGCTCCTTCCCAAGGCCCACCTCTGGACAGATCTTGTCCTCCTAAATGGAGCTTTTCTTTTTGCTTATTCCATACGTTTTGGTGATCTATCAAACCTATTTGAAAATCAGTATATTAATTTGTTACTGGTATCAAATTTACTTTGGATCTTCGCTATCTACTCATTAAAAACTTATCTGTTTACACGACTTTCTTACAATTTCAATAACCAGATTGGTAATCTTTTTAAAGCTACCCTAATACACTCCGCTGCTATTATGGCCTTTTTGTATCTTACACAAAAAGGAGATGAATATTCCAGACAGCAGTTTGTAATGACATATGGCATGTTCGTTATTCTGGCCGTTACTGTTCGAGCTGTAACGGTTTTGTTTTTAAAACTTTACCGCCAGGCTGGGTACAATTACAACCGCTATGCCATTGTTGGTAAAGGTGATTTGGCCACTCTTATTCGTGGCTTTTATAGCGACCGAAAAGAATTGGGTTACCGGTTCTGTGGCATGTTTGAATTTAATGATCACCGGGACGAACTTCAAAAACTCGAAGCTTTAATGAGCAATGAGAAACTGGATTATGTCTATTGCTGCCTATCTGAAATGTCTGACGAGCAGGTAAGGGGCGTTATTAAACTTGGAGAGCGTCAAAAAACACAAATTCGCCTGGTTCCTGATTTTCGTGGATTTATGACTAATATGGCGACGATTGAATACCATGACATGTATCCGATTATTCAGGTTAACACAAAGCCATTTTCTAGTGTGAATGAGCAAACACTGAAACGCTCGTTTGACCTGATTTTTTCAAGTATCGTTATGATCCTGGGTGCGCCCATATTCCTTACTGTGATGGCTGCGGTAAAAATCACATCTCCCGGACCTGTTTTTTATCGTCAAAAACGTTGCGGACAGTGGGGTGAAATGTTTGAGATTTACAAGTTTCGCAGTATGTGCCTGAATGCTGATAAAATGGGGCAGCATTCCACTGGAGATAACGACCCCCGGATCACACCAATTGGCAAGATTATGCGTAAGACAAGACTTGACGAATTACCACAATTCTTCAATGTTTTAAAAGGTGATATGTCCGTTGTGGGTCCACGTCCTTTGTACAAATATGACGTCGATATGTTAATGGAAGCTGAACCACATGATTTTCAACGCCTGTTAACTGTAAAACCTGGTATCACATCCATTGGACAGATTAATGTTGGTTACGCAGATACAGTTGCAAAAAATGTTGAAAGATTGAAATACGATTTACAGTACCTAAAAACTTACAGCGTACTCGAAGACATCAACCTCATTTTTAAAACAATGCAGGTCATGGTATTAGGCAGAGGACAGTGATCTGAGTCCTATTTTAGTAAACCAACAATAGTACTGGAACCACCTCTGAGTGTTTTGAACTTTTGTATTTATTTATATAAATAATGTAAACTATTAATTCCACAAATCAATTTTACTCGCAATGAAAAAACGTACAATTAAATTAGCAGTACTTGGTCTGATGATGACCGCGGTCCTGTTCAACTGTAAGAAGGACAACACTGATCCTACGACACCTGATCAAGGGATTACAGACGCTCTTAAAGCGGTAACCATGGCTACGGTTACTCCGGCTGCGCCCGTAGCGGTAGTTTCAACCCCATCAAGCTTTGCCACTTCTGCTCAAGCCAATGCGGTAAACGGAGCTTTGGGTGACATTGCATCAACTGGTGTGGTTCCTGCAAGTGTAACTGCCGCAGCTACTGCCGTTTCAGGAGCTGTTTCAGCTTCTGATGTTGCTGCTCTTAACTCTGTATCTGCTTCTACGATCGCGTCAGTATCTAATGGAGGTGCTGTTCCTGCAGATATCAAAGCGATATTAGACAAAGCAAGAGCAAACCCTGCATTGGCTGCTTATCTGCCAGTATTTACTTTTCCAAGTGTTGGTGGTGTAACTTTAAATGGAACACGTATTGCTGGAACTACGACTATTGATAAAATTGCTGGTGTTGATGCTGTTGAAAAAGTAGAGAAGGTATTGGTAAACGATGCATGTGTCGCTACCGCAACTGCTACATTTGACGGAGTAAAAACAACTCTTGATGCTTCAAAGGCTACTCAAACTGCAACTGTTTTAGCTGCATATAATACTGCACTTGCCGCAGTTCCAAGTTCAGCTACTTGTACTTCTTCGGTTACTGAAAAATATGTTGCTACCAGAGCTACTGTAAATGCTCAGGGAACCAAAGCTCTTGCCGATATTGAAAATGCAAAGGCTGCTTTGGGAAGTAGTTATGATCTTGTGAAAGCACTTACTAATATTGCTCTATTAGATGCTTTGAGTTCAATTAACGCCCTGGAACTTGCTGACAAACAAGCTTGTACTTCTGTTTCAGCTGCTGCTACGGCTAATGCACTAGCTGCAAAAAATGCAAACCAAGCGCTTGTAGACGCTGCTTATGCAACGGCATTGGCTTCAGCTACGAAGCTTAAAAATGACGCAATTGCAAGTTGTCACAATGAGGGTGGAAGTAACTAATCATCCAATATGAATCTAAGACTGATCGTCATATTTGACATATTGGTTGGAAAGATTTACGTTAAAAATAGCAGGAGGGGCAGTTTTTTGCCTTTCCTGCTAATTTTATTTGTGAACACTCCACTTTTTGCTCAAATGAATTTTTCTGGTAAACCAGGGCTTCTCAATATTCCCACAGCCATAGAAACAAAAAGCGGCTCTCTAATTGCAGGATATGCATATAATCCGGTAAAATATAGTTTTAGAAGAAATGGAATTCAATCTGAAAGTATTTATTATGTGAACTTAACAATTCTCTCAAGGCTTGATCTCAATCTTAACCTGATGCGAATGAATGGCGAAACTCGTTTTCAAGACAAAGGTATAGGAGACAGACAGCTGGATTTAAAATATCTGATATTAAAAGAAAAGAAATACCAACCCTCATTGGCGCTATATTTATCAATGCCATTTGCAATTGACAACTCCTTTACTACAAATGCTTTGGTTGCAACTAAAACTTTCAAGTTGAGTAATAATTTCTTTGCAGAAGTAACGGGTGGTTATGGAAGCCCTGTTTATATCAAAAGAGGTGATTCTGAAAAAGAAAATTCGAATATTTTTAGTAACCTGAAAATTCAAAACAAGAATACGGATAAAAGATATAAATATTTATCCGGCCCTATTGGCGGTCTAAATTTACGCTATCAAAATAAAGGCGGAGTAATGCTCGAATGGGATTCCAGACACTTTAATATTGGCGCCTATGGTAAACTTTTCAAGAAGTGGACCATACAAGCAGGCGTTATAAATTTTGATCAGGTAACCTTTGGCACTTCTTATGCCCTCAATCTTAAAGCGCTTCCCAAGCGTCTGAAAAAAGCGAATGAAAATAAGTAAACTGCTTTCAGGCATCGTTATGATGTTTCTCATGTCCCCTGTTTTCGCACAGACCGAAGAAACAGAAGCCCAGAGAAAGTCACTTTGGCTGAATTACGAAAATACCACCCTCGATCCGGCGAATGGGAAGATATATTATGAACAACGTCTTGACCGTAACCCATTGTATGGATTATGGGAAATGCGTAAATCCCTTGCTGACAATAATATTCACGAGTATCTTCCGATGTTTCAGGGAATTATTATAGGTAATTATAAACTTGGGTCTAAAATAACTGCTGCTGTACCAACTTCCGAGGAGCGTAAAACTCAACGTATAAAGTTTTTACCACACCCAGGCCGCTACAAATTTGATTTCTGGATTCAGCCTGCATTCGCAGCCATTTTTGGATATAGAGAGCAGGTAGTACAAAGCAATACCAGTGTACTGTTGCAGACTCAATTTTATCTATGGCAGGGAATGGTTTTAAATGCCGGAATTCTGTTTCCCATTACCAATGACATGGATGGTAATCCGAAAATAATCCGCCCTGCCCCTATTTTTCTGAATCAGTTTTTTGCAATTGGGAAAAACTTTGTTAACGCTTCGGCAGGGTTCTTTTATAACGATCAATATGGCGTTAATGTACAATATCGGCACACGGATATGACGACTCCATTGTCTTATGGACTGGAAGCTGGCTACACTGGCAGATATTTTTATGCGAAGGATGGCATTCATTATAGCAGTTTTAACCAATTATTGTTGCAAGCAGATATTGCCTACCGACTTGCCAGGCCTGACGTAACGCTGAAATTATCCGGAGGACAATACTTGTGGCAAGACCGTGGTGTGAGAGTTGATTTTATCAAACAATTTACAAACGTTGAAATTGGTCTTTATGCCATGAAAACTAAAAATGGTTCTACCGCCGGCTTTAATTTTGCAATTCCAATTCCGCCCGGGAAGATTTTACAAGGACGTAATGCCCGGTTACGGACAACGGATCAGTACCGTTTTGAATACTCCTATACTCGCGGATTTCAGATTGGTGAACGTTACCGCACAGGATATCAACTGGATCAGAAGCTTAGACAATACCACACGAATTATCTAAACAGTCAAAGAGAATAACAATCTAATATTCTAACTTTGCTGCGAAACATTAATACTAAAAAATGAAAATAGTAGTACTAGGTGCATCCGGACAACTAGGCCATTGCCTTAAAAAGGTTTCCGAGGAAAGAGGCAATACAGACATTTCTTTTCCATCGGAGCAAGAAGGTAATATATTAGACATCAATCTACTTGATATATTATTCACAAAAGAAAAACCTGAATTTGCCATCAACTGTGCTGCCTATACTGCTGTTGATAAAGCGGAAGATGACATTGATATTTGCCGGAAGGTGAACAGAGACGGGGCTGAAAACATTGCAAAGGCTTGTGCCAAACACAATGTAACTTTAATTCATGTTTCTACCGATTTTGTATTTAAAGGCAACGTTCCACAAATCTTATCCGAAACAGATCCGGCAGAACCAGAGAATATTTACGGGCTTACCAAACTGGAAGGCGAAGTTGCCATTTCTGATGTTTTGGAAAAACACTTCACCCTACGTACCAGCTGGTTGTATTCCGAGTATGGAAATAACTTTGTAAAAACGATGTTACGTTTGGGGAGCGAGAGAGACCAATTGGGTGTGATTGTGGATCAAACCGGCTCCCCTACTTATGCCATTGATTTGGCCGGTGCCATTTTAGATATTATTGAGTCGGGCAGTACTGAATACGGTATCTATCATTACAGTAACGAAGGCGTAACATCCTGGTTTGATTTCGCCAGAACGATTTTTGATATCAGTAATACCACCGTAAAAGTTAATCCGGTTAAAACATCAGAATACATCACAAGGGCAGTAAGGCCTGCCTACTCTGTGATGGATAAAACCAAAATCAAAACCACTTTTGGAATTCAAATTCCATACTGGCGAGACAGCCTCGAAGTGTGCATCAAAAAACTGATTTAATTAAAAAAAAGAAACCCATACAGAAATGGTTATGAAACCCAAATTTCGTGACCGTTTCTGTTAGTGCCCTGGTCAAAATTACGAACCCAAACTCCAATCACAAAATACAAACTCCCAACGTCCATTCCCGATCATGTGACGCCAGCTTTCAACGGTGCGACGACCGCTGAAATAATTATCTCTGGAGCAAAAAACTCCCCTTCCTCACAAACTCTTCCCCCATTTCAGTCTTATATTTAAAAACATAAACATAATCGCCATTTAGACAATGGGTCGCATTGACTTTCCCGCTCCATTCAGCCGCAGGACTAGAATCAGTAAATACCAGTGAGCCCCAGCGGTTAAAAATATCAAGTTTGAGAGCGGTTCCTCCAATGACTACAATCTTAAATGTATCATTGATTCCATCCTCATTCGGTGTAAAAATATCAGGTATAAAAACCCTGGCGTCACAGACTCCAAAATCAACGTTCAATTGTTTTTCTATAAAACAGGTGGCATCATCTATGTCAAATACTTTCAAATTAAAAGTTTTCATTCCGGAGCCGCTTAAGATAATAGAATCTGAATATAAATCAGATTCCTTAATATCTTGTCCAGCCCATTGAAAATCAGAATTGGCATTGGCAATCAGTTTATAAAAACCGCAATTTATCTTAATTGCTCTTGGCTCTGCGTTAAGTATTTTAATTTCTTTTACATCAGAAAATATTTTTTCCTCAGAACATTTATTACTTACAATCACTGAATATTTCCCGGAACTCTTTGGCCTATACGCTACCTCATTTGCATTTTTAATGATCGAGTTGTCAACATACCATTGATATGAATTATTATTAGAAACAGGATAATAATTTGCAGTAAGCGTAATGTCATTACAGTTTTTTTCTTCAACAATAGATAATGACGGTTTTGGTAAATTAAAGGTTGAAACAAAGTTAGGAAGCCCGATACCACCTGCCGCTCCTAATACAAATCCTTCACTGACGTAGTCGCAGCTTAAACCTTTGCTATTAGGATTATTAATTACACCCAGGCTTTTCATTCTGTTTTTCGCCACATATATCTTATTATCCGGACCAAGTTTTAGTGCTCCAAAGAAAGATTCACTCGTATGTCCAACCGTAGTCTTTGACTTTAAAATCTCAACTGGTTTTTTGTCTGATATATCTAACTGAAAAATACGACTGGCTGTTTGGAGCGTTTCTGTAACGTATAGAAAATTTTCATCGGGAGAAAATTCCAGACCGTATGCCATTTTAAAATCATGATGGGTCAGAACTATAGGATTAGAAATTGAACCTGAACTGTTATTAAAATCATAAAGTTCAAAAATACCCTTACTGAATAAAGCAGCGGCCAACTTAGTTCCTGATGGAGAGAATTTTAGATATCCTAAGGAATTGGATGCGTTGTTTCCAATTTTATTTTCAACATAAGTTTTCTCTAAACCATCACTTTTAAGTAAGTAACTCCTAAATTTATTATTCCCGGTTTCATGTGCTAAAATCCAAAAATCTTTACCATTACAATGCTGAACTGCCGTTAATTTTTCAGTGGAATGTTCCATTAAAATATTCATTGAAACGATACCGCCTTCTCCATGATTTAATCTTATATCTACGATGATACAGGTTAAGCGGCTAAAAGTGGTAAAGACATAATAAATATTAGCATCTCCTGGTTTGGGAACAATAATGGCAGATTGCGTCGCAGAATCATTCCCACCTAAATCAGCATCTCCTGAAATAACTTTGTGTTTATTGTTCCATATCTGTACCCCGTTTGTATACAAAAGCAATTTTCCATTTTCATCACAAATGGAAGCCGTCCCCTCCCACTGGTTCATTTTGCTGTCGTTTAAGGCAACTGGTTTTCCGCTGTTAAAATCTATTCCGGCTTCATATCCAAAATACCAGACATTGGCACGCTTGCTTTCCTGAGCGAGGGCTGCTTGAAATATTAATAAAAATGAAAGAAATAGAATTAAATAACGAAACATCTTTCTCACGGATCACACTGTACTAACAAACTGGTTTACAGAGTACTAAGTTAGACAGTTCCATCCAAAAATGAAAGATAATTAACAATAATATAATACCGGTGACAATCTTGATTTACAGGATTTTCTGGAAATGTCAGGATTGGTGAAGGATTGCCATTTATCGTCAGGTTTTGTCATGGGTAGTCAGGAGGCGCCATTTCAGCCTCGAAGTAATCCTCTGTGTACCTCTTTTTAACCCTGTCAACCTCTATGTCACCTACAAAAACCACCTACAAATTACCGTCCACCACTTTAACTCCTTTGGGTGCATCGATTGTTGATTTGATCTTTCCGTTTGCAAGCTTTTCATGTCTTATTTTAACAGCGCCCATAGGCGTAGGAAATGTACCTTCCACCCATTTAAGATCACCCAGATTTGGCTGGATGCGGATCGTTTTACATCCTGCTTCCAAAACCGTCACGCCCAGTACATGCTCGCTCAGCCAGGCCGTTGGCCCCGAAGCCCATCCGTGGCAAAGACTGTGGCGAAGATTTTTGTAACAATAAGCGCCAAAATCACCATGGATATCATCTTTTCCTTCGGGCACAATTTCAGTGATCGGGGCTGCATTTTTGGTCCAGTCCAGATCAAAATCCTCCCAGAAGGTTGTCGCGCCCATATCAAGCATTCCGCCCCAGTAATTGCGTATACAATCAATCGCACCCTGGTAATCGCCTGCCTTGGCTCTGGCCTGAAGCATGTAATAGCCATAAAAGGTGGACATTCTCGCGCAGCCGTCCACAGCCAGTACCTCACTGTTGGCTTTTTGGGCAGGCACAAGACCGGACAGTGCAAGCAGCGCAGCGGCCTGTTTTGACCCGTTTGCATCGGGAACGTATAATTTCAGGTTTGTGGATGCGGCTTTGCATTTCTGCGCCTGAGCCGGCTCATCCAGAATCGTGCAAAGCTCTGCGCCCGCATCAAGGGTCATGATCATCATCGCATGAAGCCCGGCATGGATCGCTTTTGGGTTCTCACTCGAAGGCCAGTCCAGGAAACGCGTTCCGTCCAGATTCTCCTTGTTATCTTTTATTTTGCTCAGCAGAAGATCCAGCAGGGCCACCAGATATTTCTGCTGTTTTTTAAGATACTGCTTATCGCCCTGGTATTTATAAAGGTCCCGGTGAATCAGTACCCACCACATCGAATAAGCGCTGATACCATTCATCCAGCCCGGAAGCGGTGTGATATCTCTGGCCTGGTCAAGACTTTTTGCCACGACTTCATTTTTACCGAAAACACTATTGATCGTCATGATTTCCGGGTGCATATCCCCTACCCAGACAAGTCTGTCTCTTTTAATACCATCCCACAAAAACTGCTGCATATTCAGGTGTACTGTGTAAGCCCCGGTATTCCAGATGGTATTCAGTCTTTCATCATTACTTTTAAAAGAACCCACGTAGTCAAGATCCCGGTATTCAAAAATAGCCCTGGCTTCCTTTAATTGCAGCTCGCGGTTATCATCGACCAGATCAATACGCACAAAACGAAAGCCTGTATTACCTGCCTGCATCACACCCAGCCAGGGCACTTCAATGACAAAATCACGCATGGCGTGATCGTTGGTCGCGCCGCTTACCGTATCGACTTCGGACATGGTCTCACTGACGGACTCTCCAAAGCGCAGTCTTATTTTTATCGGGCGGTGATCCGAAGGCTGGTCTGTGACCAGCTGGATACCGCCTTGTATTTCTTTTCCAAAATCAAGAATTAGTCCGGGTTTTTCGCCTTCCTTACTTGTAAGTGTACAGATATTCTGATGCACCAGATCCGCCTGTCCTGTACCGGGTCTTAATAGGTTCTGCTCACCTGAAATGCCCGTTCCGCTGGTTTTCCAGACAATTCTTGTCGCTGTCAGATACTGTTTTATTCTGGCATCTTTTTCAGAAATAACGTTCGTTCCAAATATCGGGGGTAAATTCTGAGCCAAAGTCGGTTGGTTTTCAAGATAAAATAAACAGATCAGCAGAGCAAGGAGTTTTTTCACTGGGCGGCGATGGTTTAGAAATGAATGCTTTAAGATGGTAAAAATCTTCGAAAATAAATCAATTTCGGCCAAAGAACTAGCCTGTGCTATCCTGCCTGCTTTTTCTCCCACATTTCCTTTATCCCCCTTTTAACCTTGGCCTTCATTAAAGAAATGGAGGTAATGGACATGGCTGCTTTTCGTAATTACCGGACAGTGTAATAATAGCTCAACAATCATTGTCCAAAACTGGACAATGATTCGTCCGTTTTTGGACATCGCTTTTACTATTACCAAGCTGTATTTGGTTTAAAGACGCTTTTCAATGCTGGCACAAGATTTGTTTTAAGATATTGTATCTAATCAAACAATCAGACACTCTCATGAAAAAGACGATACTGGGGGAGTTGGAAGAGCTGGTGTTGCTGGTTGTGGCCGCAAGCACCGAAGATGTCTATGGCGTTCCGGTTACGGAACAACTTCAACTCCGGACCGGCCGGAGCTTCACCACCAGTGCGGTGCATACAACCCTGTATCGACTTGAAGAAAAAGGGTTTCTGTCGTCCTCAGTGGGCGGGGCCACTACCGAGCGAGGAGGCCGTCGTAAGCGCCTGTTTGCCTTAACAACGGCCGGTGGGCGGGTCTTACTGGAAATTCAGCAGATGCGCCACCAGCTCTGGCAGGACATACCTGAGGGAAAATTTGAAATACTGGGACTATGAGAAAACAATCTAACCCGAACGAGCCCTCCTATGCTGGCTCACGCCCCCCTCGCTGGGCTGACCGTCTGCTGGAATGGTTTGTGGCCCCGCACCTATTGGAGTACATACAGGGGGATTTGCACGAAGTATTCTACAAGCGCGTTGAGCAGGCAGGGCTGAGCCGCGCCCGGCGCGAGTACGGCTGGGCGGCGCTGCAATGCCTCACTCCTTTTTTTCATAAACCGCTCCGGCACGCTCCGCGCGGTACCGGTAAACCCTTTTCTAAACATCCACAACCAGCACTAACTGATATGCTAGGCAACTATTTCAAAATCGCTTTTCGTAACCTTGCCAAAAACAAGGTGTACTCGTTCATCAACATTTCGGGGCTCGCGATGGGCATGGCAGTCACGATGCTCATTGGGCTTTGGATCTACGATGAAATTTCGTTTAACCGCTACCATAAAAATTATGATACCATCGCCCAGATAAGGAGATTGTATACAGACCCCAATATCCAAAAAACGGATGGAACAGATGCTCAGCAGCTTCCAATGGGTGCCGTCCTAAAAAGCAATTACCATCAATATTTTAAGCATATTTTGATGGCTTGGTGGGTCGGGGAATATACGCTTTCGACCGAAAACAAAAAGATGCCGAAAAAAGGCGAATTTATCGAAGCAGGTGCTTTGGAAATGCTTTCGTTGAAAATGCTGAGGGGAAACTATGCATCGTTGAATGAACTGCACGCTATTGTGCTGTCAAAATCAGCATCGGAAGCCATCTTTGGCCAAGAAGACCCCATCAATAAAAGTCTAAAGATTAATAACCGTATTGACGTGGTTGTGACGGGCGTATATGAAGATATACCCAGGAATACTCGTTTTAGCGAAGTGCAGTTTTTTTCTCCATGGGATTTATGGGTCGCTTCAAATAATTGGATAAAACAAAATGAAAACGATTGGGGCAACAGTTCATTTTCCATTTATGTGCAGCTGCAACCTAATGTTTCGCCAGAAACAGCCAATGAAGGCATCAAAGATTTTTATCAGAAAAGTACGCCAAAAGACATGGCCGAACGGGCGGCAAAATACAATTACGAAGTTTTTTTGTACCCGATGAAGGATTGGCATTTGTATTCGGAATTCAAAAATGGAAGGCCCGCCGGTGGACGCATCACGTTTGTTTGGCTTTTTGGTATTGTTGGCCTTTTTGTATTGCTTTTGGCTTGTATCAATTTTATGAATTTGAGTACAGCAAGGAGTGAAAAAAGAGCCAAAGAAATAGGAGTGCGCAAAGCCATTGGCTCATTGAAAAATCAACTTGTTCTCCAGTTTTTAAGCGAATCCTTCCTGGTGGTTGTCTTATCGTTTGTGGCGTCAATGTTGTTGATTTCAATTGCTCTTTCCTGGTTTAATCAAGTGGCGGACAAAGATTTATCGCTGCCATTTTCAAGCTTACTTTTTTGGTTAACCAGTCTCGCTTTTATTACCATAACCGCCTTTTTAGCAGGCGCTTATCCTGCGTTTTACTTATCTTCTTTTCAGCCGGTGAAAGTCCTGAAAGGCGCGGTTCATTTAGGACGTTTTGCGGCTTTACCTCGAAAAATCCTGGTGGTTGTCCAATTTGTCGTTTCGATCGTTCTAATTATCGGCACCCTGGTCGTCTACAAACAAATTCAGTTTGCCCAGGATCGACCTGTGGGCTATAACCGGGAAGGCTTGATTACAATTCCAAAAAATGATCCCAATTATGAGGGTAAACTGGATGTGCTGCGAAGCGAGTTGTTGAATACCGGCACGGTGGCCGGCGTGGAGTTGTCATCAAGCCCATTGACAGACGTTTGGAACAATATGGGCGGTTTCAGCTGGGCTGGTAAAGACCCCGAAGTAGCGGACGATTTTTCCATAACTGATGTTTCCTATGGATTCGGTCAGCTCGTGGGTTGGCAGTTTATTGCTGGCCGGGATTTTTCCAAAGCACTTGCCACTGACAGTACCAAAATGATCATCAATGAATCTGCCGCTAAATACCTTGGTTTAAAAAACCCTGTCGGAGAATTTATAAAATTTTATGACGGCAAAAAATCACGGCAAATAATTGGTGTGATCAAGGATATGGTCATGACCTCGCCCTATGAGCCAGAGAAGCGTGCGTTTTTCTTTTTAGATGCTAAATATGATGCCGCCAGCCAAATTGACATAAAAATCAAACCAATCGTTAGCGCGAACGAGGCCCTGCCAAAAATCGAAGCCATTTTCAAGAAAGTAGTCCCTTCGGCGGCATTCGATTACAAATTTGTTGATGAAGAATACGCTAAAAAGTTCAGTAATGAAAAACGGATCAGCAAGCTGGCTTTGTTTTTTGCAACACTGGCCGTTTTCATTAGTTGCCTGGGTCTGTTCGGACTGGCCTCGTTCATCGCAGAACAACGTACCAAAGAAATTGGTGTGCGTAAGGTGCTGGGCGCCTCAGTCCTGAATCTATGGGGATTACTCTCCAAAGACTTCGTGTTTCTGGTCGTCATTGCCCTGGGAATTGCTATCCCAACAGCCTGGTACTTTCTAACCGGTTGGCTTGAGAAATATGCGTATCGTACTGAAATTTCCTGGTGGATTTTTGCAGTGTCAGGCGCAGGGGCTTTAATGATCACCATGCTGACAGTCAGCTTTCAAAGCATCAAAGCAGCTTTGATAAATCCGGTAAAAAGTTTACGTTCAGAATAAATTTATCGTAAAGGCTATCACTTAAAAGCACCGTAAAGACTCGGTGCTTTTTTCATAATCCAACTTCTGACATGAAGGCCAATTAGGCTGTTAAGTCGGCTCTGACACAATGTAAAAGATCCTGTCCTGATCTTCCAGTCTATGTCGTTACGTTCCAATCATTGGTGGTGATAATTCGCCATTGGGTTGATACACCGTGAGCTGTATTCAAATTCTCCGTGGCATCATTGAAGATAAATCAATATGCTTAGGTCCAGTTCTGGAGATTATGCCAACAGCAAAGTCTGTTGACTAGATTGAGACCCGATAAAAATGTCATTTTTAAAGCTTATTGGTGGGAGACGGTACTTGTTGTACAATCTTTCAATTCAATACAAACTACATACAATTAGCTTACTATCAATCAAATAGTAGTGCAAATAATATCAATTTGGAATATCAGTTACAAATTTGTACTCTTGTAATAGCGCACAAAAGTTGCGTCTACTTACAAAGTTAGCGGCAAGGCAAAAGTGACAGCACCAGACAATGAAATACTTTAACCCAAAGACAGCAGCAGAACGTTATTCAAAAGGACGACCTGACTTCCACAACAACACTATAAAGCACATCAAATATTTCTTGCATCTTGATAATAAAGTCGATAACGCATTAGATATTGCTTGTGGGACAGGACTTTCAACAAAAGCGCTTTTAGAAATTGCAACGAATGTGTATGGTACAGACACTTCGCAAGAAATGTTGAATTTTGCATTACACTCCGACAAAATTCATTATTTAATTGCTTTGGCAGAACAACAACCGTTTGGGGATAATATCTTTGACTTAATCACGGTTAGTTCGGGTGTTCATTGGTTTGACATAGATAAGTTCTTAATAGAAGCCAACCGACTTTTAAAAAGTAGATCTTGGCTTGTGCTGTACGAGAATCACTTTATTGCTGAAATGGTTGGCAATGACAATTTCACCGATTGGTTTCCTAATGTATATTTAAAAAAATTTCCTTCTCCACCTCGTAATAGTGCTTACGCCTGGACAAATGAAAATTTAAATCCAAAGAATTTCAACTTTATAACCGAAGAGAGATTTAAGAATTCAATAATACTAACCAAACAGCAACTTGCTTTATATTTTACGACACAGAGTAACATCATTTCAGCGGTGGAGAAAAATCAAACAACTTATGAGCAAGTTGAAAGCTGGTTAGACCAAGAGCTTACTCCATTTTTTGACAATGACAATACAACTCAGACAATTAACTATGGAAACTGGATTAAGTATATTCAACGGGCAAACTGATAACGACTGCCAAGCCGCTAACGAGTGCATTTGTTTTTCAATTCAGCATTTTACCAGGCTGACAGTTTGTTATTGCCATGCCTTCACAAATGCCGCAACGTTGAGGTTTTTCTTACAAATGGGCGGAAACATACGTTAATCAACTATGCTTTTAGTTTTGATGATTATAGACGGTTCCATAAGCTGCTCCTAATTGCTTGGAAATCTTATTCATTGATAATCCCGGTTGTTGCAATTCAAAAATTTCCGTTGCGGCTGGTATAAGTATCTACAAAGGAAGAAACCTATCAATATGCGTCCAAGGGGCCCATTTCTATGAGTACATATTTCAGAAAAAGATGAATTTTCAACTCTTCTTCAATATTACAATACAGAAGGTACCACTGAGCTCTACATGTAGCACTCGCCACTGACGCTGAAAGTATATTTACCAAATCTCATGCGCCGTGCCGTACGGGCCTCTTTATAACCTTTACCATACAAAAAATCCATTGCTCCCTGGTTCTCTTTTGGGAATGTTACTTTGTCATTAGTATTTAAATGTAAATTCAAAAGCGCAATTCCGGCTGATACGGTATTTGCAATTATTAAGCCATCACCAAATGTTGGCATATAGTATCCCTCAGTCGTGTTATTTTTACAGTACTGGTGTCCTTGTTTTAGATAATTTTCAAGATGAAACATTCTATCTTCTCCGGAATTTAATTTATCGATTATGGCAATCTGCCTTTTGAATCTTTTCTGATAGGGTTCAATATTAGTTGATATTGCTAATGCTGGTGCAATAATAATGTCTTTAAAAAACAAGTATTCTGTTTCAGTAATAAATCCCAATTTTTGGTAGACCGGTGCTCCCAATTCGGTTGCAATTAAATATATAGTTTCGCATTTATTATTCATTGAAATAGTTATCAAAGCCTGTGTAATACGGTTTCCAATTCCATTATTCCTATAAGCCGGATGAACAATAATGTGACCCAGCCAAGCAACGTCACTGTGAATAATTGCCGCCCCGACACCAACAATCTCCCCTTCAATAATTACTTTAATTGGAAAGCAAAAAGGGACTTTTGTATAAAAATTAAAGTTGAGTGTTATATCCTGCCACCCGTCCGGCTGCAAGCTGACCAGCGATGAAACATCGTTATGATTTAAAGTCTTGATTTCCATTTTCCTGTTTCTCTGTCAATCCCAAGGTCATACTTTACTAACAATGAATTGATCAGGTAACTTGATATTACCACAATACTAAGTTACGGATGCATAATGAAGTTCACAAACTTTCTACCATGCCGCAAGCCTCCGCAAACATAATCCATGTTACATTACAAAATGTATTATTTAGTGTACATTTCTAGTTATACTGCTACTGCACTTTTCCGTGTAATACATTCTTTACTCTTCTGACTTCAAAAGTAATGGAGATGCATAAGAACGAAAAGAAGAGAGGTTGTTGCATTTTTCGATTTGAAAAAATGTACGATTACAAGATAAATTGTTCGTTAACGAACAGTATCAGCGACAATAACTATGTTAATTATTTGATTTAAAGACACTTATGATATAGGCATGATTTTTTCTGATCAGTAATAAAATATAAGTCAATATTCATCATTTACCTTACAATATAGTGAAGCGATTTCATGTTACAAAGACCTTTGATACCGATTCGTAGCCGATCAGGCTGCTGCTGTATAATTCATTAACTAAAACAAACTTATGCAGTTCGAATACCAAAATTTGTAGACCCTTTTACCCACTGGATATGATCGGAAGTTACTTCAAAACATCGGGACGCAGCTTAATGCGCAACAAACTGTTCTCATCCATCAATGTTATTGGCCTTGCCATCAGTATGTCTGTTGGTTTACTGCTGATCGCGTTTGTCTTCGACCTGCTTTCCTACGACAAGTTCCACAAGAATGGTAAGAGGATCTATCGGATCACCAACGTAGCGACTTTCCAGAGTGAACAAGGCGGCAAGTTTGCATCGACATCGATAAAGACCGGAAAGCTTATCCGGGAGAAAGTAACCGGTATAGAAGAAGTAGCTATTATGCGAAATGACTTTTCACAGGATGCTAAGGTTGGCGACAAAATTCTTCCGATCAAGGGCTTCTGGGCGGAGCCGTCGCTGTTGAGGATATTTACATTTCCGATGCTGGAAGGCAATCCCGAAACGGCACTGAAAGATCCTCACTCGATCGTTCTGACGGAGACCGCAGCGAAAAAGTTGTTCGGTAACGAATCTGCTCTCGGCAAAGCGATCAAATTCGATACACTCGATTACCAGGTGACCGGTATCATCAAGGACGTTCCCTTCTTTTCGCATATCAACTTCGAAGCACTGATATCGTTCTCAACGGCTGAACAAAATGGTAAAGCCGATAAACGTTTTGAGGCTTGGACAAACATGTTTTCGAACTCGGTGTACCTGCTGCTACCGGAAAATGCCGACATGGCTTCAATCCAGTTGCAGCTCGATGCAATTGCAAAGGAGGAAAATCTCACCGACCAACAAACTAAGATACAGCTCGAACTTCTTCCTTTATATGACATCGTGGTCGGAGAGAATCTCCGTAGCTCCGAGGGTGGCCCTGGCTCCGTCGGCCCTCACATGCCTCCGGCCGTGCTTTGGATACTCGGTGGCCTTGCATTCGTTGTAATATTGTCTGCATGTTTCAACTATACCAATCTTTCAATAGCGCGTGCCATGCGCCGCTTGAAGGAAGTAGGTCTTCGCAAAGCTATCGGCGCCCAAAAGAGCCAGGTTCGGCAACAGTTCCTGGCGGAAGCGATCATGATCTCTTTGGCAGCCCTTTTTCTTTCATACTTCATATTTCTCGCATTGCGACCGCAGCTCATAAACATGGCTCCCCAGATGCAGCGCATGGTGAAGCTCGATCTCACTCCGGCTGTAGTTGTAGCCTTTATCTTCTTTTCGGTCGCCGTAGGGGTTATTGCCGGCTTGATGCCTGCAATATTCTTTTCGAAGGTTAGCGCGATCAATGCGCTCAGGAATGTGTCCGCTCCGGCGTACCGGTCAGTGAAAGCATTCAAACAGGGAACACTCAGACGCGCTATGGTGGTGACTCAGTATACTGTCACACTGATCTTTATCACAACAACCACGGTGGGCTATGTGCAGTATAAAAATATACTTGCATTCGACCTGGGATTTAACACAGAAAACATCCTGAATATCAATATGCAGGGTAATAAACCCGATGCGCTTCTTAAGGAACTAAGCGAGATGCCGGAAGTAGCTGCACTATCCCGGTCACTGATTATCACCAGCGTTGGCAATGCCTGGGCGGCCATATGAAATACAAAGATTCTGGGGACTCTGCCCTGGTCTTGACCAACCACGTCGACGAAAATTATTTGACCTTGCATGGATACAAGCTCGTTGCAGGCGGAAATTTTATTGCACGCCCCTCCACAGCCGAGGCTGCCAGCGAGGTGATCGTTAACGAGCAGGTTTTAAAGCGATTTAACATAAGTACCAACGACCCCGCGAAAGCAATCGGGAAGGAAGTAACATTCAGTAGTTTTCGAATTAAAGCACGCAAGATGACCATTGTTGGGGTAATGAAGGACTTTCACTATGGCAAGGTCGACAACCTCATCGAGCCGGTAGCATTCATGTTCTGGACACCTGAGGACCGGGCAGTCATTAATGCCAAAATACAAAGCACTGACATGCTGGCGACGATGGCCAAAATCGAGTCCACATGGAAGAAGATCGATCATGTTCATCCATTTAAGGCAGAATTCTATGAAGAAGCAATAGAAGATGCCTACGGCGAATTTTCGACCATGATCAAGATCATTGGCTTCCTTTCATTTCTAACTATTTCTATTGCATCGATGGGATTGTTCGGAATGGTGGTATTCACAACCGAGACGAGACTAAAAGAGATCGGCATCCGAAAGGTTATGGGCGCCAGCTCCGGTAACCTTGTATACTTACTGAGTCGCAGTTTTCTTTTGCTACTATCCATATCCGCACTTATCGCTCTGCCCGTGACTTACCTTTTCTTCGAAAAAGTTGTGCTCACTAATTTCCCTTATCATACACCAGTGCAAATCGCAGAGCTATCCATTGGCTTGCTGGCGGTATTACTGATCGCATTCATTATGATCGGATCGCAGACGTTGAAGGCAGCAAGGAGTAATCCGGTGGAGATTCTCAAGAGCGAATAAGGGTTAACTACAAGGATGATTTATCGTCAATAGGCTTTTATGTAATGCACTTGGGACTGGATAAGTAATCAGAATAATAGTTGGGCTAAATAGTAAATAATCCAGTTCTCCCATCTGACCTTTAACCGGACATTGAATAATTAAACAATTTCGGGTGCTTAATAATTTAAACATCAGGAATATCGCCTATAAAAAAAAGCACTGGCCAGTGCAAAATTCACTTAAGGGCAAGATCATTTTCGCACTGCCTCAGGCGTAGACAAGCAAAAATACATATTCCACTCTATAATTTTCCCGGAATATGCAATCAAGGAAGATGGTCTTAGCCAAATCACAGCAGCTCACCATCAGTGACCAAGAACCCTGTTTGCCCGGAAATATCCAAAATAGCTTGATCGATCAAAACAAACGTCTTAAATTTCTAATGCGCAAGGTTTTGTATTTTCTTTGACCATTTTTCTAGCATTTCCATTAATTCTTCCAGATTTACTGGCTTGCTGATGTAATCGTCCATTCCTGCGGCAAGGCATTGCTTCCTGTCTTCCGGCATGGCATTAGCCGTCATGGCGATAATATAAGGCCGGGCAGGATTACTTTTCTTGATTATTTTGGTTGCTTCAACACCGTCCATGAAGGGCATTTGTACATCCATTAATATTATATCAAATACTTTTTGCGTCGTCTTCACTACGGCTTTGGCCCCATCTGTAACCATCTCTGCTTCGTATCCAAGCTTGCCGAGGACATTCAAGATCACAATTTGATTCACCTTGTTATCCTCTGCAACTAAAATATGCAGCGGATATTGTTTTGAAAAATCAGAATAAAGTACCTTATTTGATACCTTAGGCTGAGACGCTACGCCCGCAGTATCCTTATTTTTAAACTGCTCATAGATACTATTAAAAAAGATCTTCTTATTTACCGGTTTTTTTAACAAAGCACAAAATAGTTCTTTCTGGACTTTAGGCAGTTCTGTGCCCTTGGGACTTAAAAGTATAACCGGAAGCTGAGGATAATGCTCATGTATCTGCCTGGCTAACTGTATCCCGTCCACAGATGGCATGTACATATCGGTAATAACCATCCCTATGTTTTTATTTAGTGCCAGTACCTCAAGTGCCTCAGCGCCGTTACTTGCCAATAAGGAAGTTATCCCCCAATCTTTCAGCTGGTCTGCAATGATCTCACGGCTGTTTTGGTTGTCGTCTGTCACCAATATCGTGATTCTCCCAAAATCGTGGCTATACTCCGAAATGTTTTGATCCGAAACAGTTTGAGTTCTTAAAAGGATCGAAAAATGAAAAATACTACCCTGTCCTTCCTGGCTGATTACGCCAATAGTTCCACCCATCAGACTTACCAGTTTTTGAGAAATGGCAAGGCCCAAGCCCGTACCACCGTACTGGCGGCTTGTTGAGGAGTCTACCTGTGAAAATGCCTTAAACAATCGATCCTTCTTTTTTTCAGAAATACCAATCCCGCTGTCCTTGATTTCAAAGTATAATCTGATCATGTCCTGATCTAAGCTGCCATCCAGACGGACTGATAAGATAATTTCTCCATCCTTGGTAAACTTAACTGCATTTCCTATCAGGTTGATTAGGATTTGACGAAGCCTGAGACTGTCACCTATAAGCTGCTCAGGGACATCGCGATTAATTTTATAAAGCAGCTCGATTTTTAATTCCCCCACCTTTGATATAAAAACATCCATTACTTCTTCGATACAGCTCCTAAGATTGAATGGGGTTTCTTCCAGTTCCATATTACCGGACTCTATTTTAGAAAAGTCAAGAATATCATTAATCACCGTCAGTAAGCTATTACCGCTGGACTGTATACTTGTGGTGTAACTGCGTTGTTCTTCATCCAGGTCAGTTTCTGCGAGCAGCGAAGCCATTCCAATTACCCCATTCATAGGAGTCCTTATTTCATGGCTCATCACAGCCAGGAATGCGCTTTTTGCACGGCTGGCCAGCTCTGCCTGCTGCTTTGCCTTTTTCTCTTCTTCAATAGCAATCTCTGCGATGCGCTTGGCCTTTCGTTCTTCCTGCATAGCAACTTCCAGCTCCATTGTACGCTGTTTTACTTTTGTTATCAGCAGTTTCTTCTGTCTACGGCTGGAATCGGTACGGAGCTGATAAAATAAAATCAGAAGGCCTATAAAACTTATTAATGAAATTAGCCTAAACCACCAGGTTAGCCAAAATGGCGGGATAATGGTGATTTTAACAAAGTTGCCCCTGGTATTCCACACCCCGTCATTGTTGGATGCTTTAACTTTGAAAATGTACGTCCCCGGATCCAGATTCGTATAAGTTGCCGTCCGCTTGGTTCCCACATAATTCCACATTGGATCAAACCCTTCAAGTTTGTATGCATACTGGTTTTTTTCGGGGTTTGTATAATTAAGCGAAGCAAATTCTAACGTAATTACAGACTGTTTGTAAGAAAGTGTGACCGAGCTTGTCTGACTGATATCTTTTTGCAGCACGGAGGACTTATCACCTACCGAAACAGTCTTGTTGAAAATCTGCAAATCAGTAAGAAAAACGGGGGGAATAAAACTGTTATATTTAATGCTGTCTGGATGAAAGGTACTTAAACCGCTCACCCCGCCAAAAAACATTCGCCCGCTTTCGGTAGTAAAGCAGGAATTATCTCTGAACTCGTTGCCCTGAAGCCCATCTTTAACTCCAAAATTGTTGAAAGTTTTATTTTTGGGATTGAATCGAGAAATGCCTTTGTTAGTGCTTAACCATAAGTTTTTATGATGATCTTCCAGGATTGCAAAAACTACATTGCTGGCCAAGCCATCCTTTTCGGTAAAGGCTTTAAAAGTTTGTTTGCTGGTGTCAAAATAATTGAGTCCACCGCCGACTGTTCCTATCCATAAATTGCCCCCCTGCGCTTCGCGGATACATTGTACCTTATTATGCGATAGAGATAAGATATTTTTGGGATCGTACTGGTATCGTGTGAAATATCGGCAGGTACTGTCCAGCTTGTTCAGTCCGTTATATGTCCCTACCCAGATCTGGCCCTTTTTATCCTGAAAAACAGCCGTGACAATGTCTGAGCTAATACTGGTGCTATCCCTGGGATTAGTGCGATAATGTTTAAATTTTCCATTTTTGATGTTGTAATAATTCAATCCGCCTCCCCAGGTCCCTATCCAGATATTACCCTGACGGTCTTTATGCAGGTTGTTAACATCTGAAACCGACAGACTGTTTGAATCGTTAGCATTTGGTAAATGGTGTTTTGCAATGCCGGTTTTAGTATTAAAAAAATCGAAACCACCGTTGTGATAACCCAGTGCCAGCACGTCCCTGGAAACCCCCACCATCGAAATCACATAGTCATTACTGATTGAATTGACATTTCGGGGATCGTGCCTGTAATTGGAAAAAGTATTTTTATTGTAGTTAAATACATTCAGCCCACCACCATCTGTACCGAGCCATATTTTATTACCGGCACTATCGCCACATATTGAAAGCACCACATTATTAGTCAAGCTACCCGGGTCTCCGGGAATGTGACTGTATGAGAGAAATTTCTCTCCAAACCTCGGCAGAAAATCAACCCCGCCTGCGTAGGTACCTATCCAAATATTTTCAGCATTATCCTGATAGATCGAATACACAGAATTATTGCTTAATGTAGCAGCTTCGTTCGGCCTGTGCTCGTAATGAACAAATTGCACTTTCAGGGCATCGTAAACGCTGATACCTCCATTTTCGGTCCCTATCCATATTTTGCCGTCCCTGGCTTCGACAATAGAAAGAATGTCATTGTGGGCAATAGAATTTGTATTGGATGGATCGTTAAGAAAATTGCGGAAGGAATGATCCTTGTGGCTGTATAGGAACAAACCGTCTTCTTTGGTCCCTATCCATAAATTTCCATGGCGGTCCGTACATAAAGCTCTGACCGGAGGAGCAACCAAACAGTTTGTGCATTCCAAACCGACGCGCCGACTGGTGTATTTTTCATTGTTTACGGTAATTTGATAAAGACCATTTTCAGTTCCCAGCCACAGTGAACCGTCCTTATTTTCTGCAATACGGTAGATCGAATTTTTAATTTGACTACTGTTGTTTTGACCGGCATCCAAATACAGTCGAAATGATTTTTTTTGCCGGTCAAACAAAAAAAGGCCTTCCTGAGTAGCCAGCCAAATTCTGTTTTTGCTATCTTCAAAAAGGTCGTTAATATCCTGGGTCAGATAATGAATAAAACTATTTTTGCTTCTGTCAAATCTGTCCAGCCCGTTAGAAGTGGCAATCCACAAATCACCTTGCTTGTCTTCGAGTAAATCCTGTATGTAGCTATCTGTTATGCTGTTTTTGTCGTAAGGATCATGTTTATAGTGCGAAAACTTGTATCCATCATATTTATTCAATCCGTCTTCGGTTCCAAACCACATAAAGCCTTGTCTGTCTTTAAGTATTGCACAGATGTGGCTTTGAGAAAGTCCTTGATTTGTTGTAAGATGATTGAATTTTAGACCTTGTGCATGAACCAAGCTCAGCAAAGACACCCAAATAACCATCAGAACAACAGCGTGTTTCATTTAATTGGGAAAGGAATGTTGAGAAAAGTTATACAATTCCTTGATTGGCAGTGATCGTCTGTTATCAAAAAAAGAAGCTCATTATTTATGACAATTTATACAATATATAAAATTAATTCCACAAACAATGCAATTTAAATACGCCAATGATTAAATTTTGATTCGTGGCCCGGCTCGCTTCAAACATCAGGCTGAAAGCTGGCATCAGACCGGTCAAATAGGCTCTGGCCTGCCGATTGGTGATCTAAATAATAAGCGGCTCAGCAAACTTTCCTTCCGCTTAACATGTAGCCTTTAAGACTATGAAAAGACAGCAATCCGGGTTAATTTAATAGATTGAAGACAAATTCCGTGAATTTGATCAAAGCCCGGCTTCTCCGAAGCGAATTTGCCGCATTAAATTTTCGGGCTGGGCTGCCAGGTGGTACAATACCAGAGCAGCTGACAAATTGCTTGTATACAATTTTTAGTTTCTTATATCTACTCCGTTTATGAACTAAGCTATTCCATAATCAGATTTTTGGATTGAGAGACAATTTTTTTATTGGGGTTCTCAAAAAATAATGTCGCGTAATTAATACCATCAACAACATAACCCGGCCCGTGCCCTCCATTATGCACAAGCATGAGCTGAGCATTAGGCATATAGCGTTTAATAAGCCGGTTGTAAAATGGCCTGCATGAAGGATCGATATCTCCGCCAACAATTAGAGCAGGAACTTTCGAATATACCTGCTTTCTAACTATTTCAGGCTCCGGTCTAACTTTCCAGCAATCACAAACAGTCCTGCTAACATCATTAAACGAGCAACCCGCCAGCCAGGGCAGGACTGTATTTTGTAGCTTTTCCAATACCGGATCAGAATATGCTATTTGTTCTGTGCAGTAAACCGAATACCTCATACCCAGCGATACCGAATGATCTTCCGAGAAACCTCCATCAATAAGTTCGGTTACGTAAGATCTGTGTTTACCTGCAACAAGATCATCAATAACAGCAGGAATAGTTTTTACCTGATCACCGTTTAAACGGTTCACTATTATGTCCAGTAATTCACCCTTGGTATAATAGATCCTGGTGCTGTCACGTGCATTCCTTTTAAGATAATTGAGTTGAAATATCTTGCCCGTAATATCTGTAAAATAACGTTGAAATCGTTCCCGTAAATTAATAGAAGTCTTGCTCATTAAAGAATCATCCTCATAGTTGGTAAAAACCTGATTTAGTGCTTCATTGATATTGATTAAACCATCTTCGTCATATCGCGCATAACTGGGCAAAGGCGAATTTAGCATTAAAGTGCGTACTGCTTCCGGATGGTTACGTAACACATTGAGCATTAGCCCGCCACTGTAGGAGACGCCTGCAAGATTCAGTGAATCCAAATGCAAGGCCAGTCTCAAATCATTGATATCTTCGGCACTTTCCATTGTATTAAAAGCCGAAAGGTCAATACCCTGGCTAACAAAACGCTTACGGCAGTCCTTGATAGCAATCAGTACCAAACTGTCTTTATTTAGTCCTTCTTCATAGCTGCGCTTTACAGCCAGGGGTATTTCTGTACAATCCAGACAGGGCTTTGCCAGTTTTGTTCCTCTTTGGTCAAAAAGTATTAAACCGCCATATTTCAACAAGCCGGATTCATAACCAACACTGTCTGTATTATCAATTGCGCTATAACCAGGGCCGCCGGTAGTATAAAGAAAAACATTTTTTTTAGCGTCATGATTGGGCTGGCGCGCGAAGAAAAATGGAATTTTTACTTTTCGCCCGTTGACTTTCTTGCGGTTTTCGGGTACCACCAGATAACCGTATTTAACGATTAAACGCGCATCGGTTTTAATCGGACAAACAGCCAATTCTATGACTGGCGTATACGATTGGCTGAACAATTGCTGACAGCAAACAAAGCTAAAAAGAAGGCTAAAGGAATATAATTTCATGTCGTTTTTTTTACAAAGCTCGAAATCAATCTCCTACTTAAAAAGTAAAAAACGGACAATTTAAATGCCTTGCTCTTTTAGTTTCTGACCGGTAAATTTCATTTGATCCTTATAAAAATGACTCATGTCATAATAGCCATAATCATCCGGCTCAAACTGTTTCTCACTGTCAATAAAGTGCGATAAGGCATTCCGGGCCCTAAGAATGGAAAAATAACTTTTTGGTGATACGCCCACAACCCGGTGAAAATATCGGTTAATGGTTTTTGAAGTAATAAATAGCCGTTCGGCGACAGCCGAAGTGTTCAACTGAAAATCTGCCGCATGATATTCGCCAATTGCATCCCTAACCATTGCAAGATAATGATCATTGTTCCGTCGTTTACGGAAACTATTTAATAAAAAGCATTGCATCAATTCAACACGTTCTGTAAAATTAATGGCATGCTTCATTTTTACCAATAAGCTGTCTGGAAGTATTCCTTTTAAGTTAATTACCTTATCAACGACTCCTAGCTGACTTAGTCCTAAGATCGCCTCTAATCCACCAGGATAAAATTTTACTGTAAAAATATTATCAAAAGGTTGATTGATACGTTCAATGGTGGAGTTTCGCAGGACTAAAATATCCTGGTCAGCTTTTACCAAATAGCGGTGCTTTGCCAAATCAATATAGTAAGGTGAACCTAAATTTATATAAAAAGTGGGTGTCCAGCTAGCAAACATTTTTACAGTAAAACACTCGTTTTCGAAGTGCCGTCTTGTTAATTCCGTAGAAGATTCCGCAAAAAATTCTATAAAGTCTGCCAATTCTTCAAATGGCAATACGAAATCATAGATTTTACGGATATTTTGAAAGATTTCAACCATAAAAAATGATAGAATGTATTTAAGATTATAAAATAATTTTACAGCTAAATCACAATTCACTTACGCCGCATAACCATTAGAAATATAAACCTCTTTTTATAAATTCCGGCATTTTAAATTCTGGATTGATCTGAAAACTATTGTACTGTCTAAAACGAACTTTTTTTTACAAAATTGATAATTTGATTCGTTGCGAAATTGATTTTCAAATTTGTAAGTCCTCTCCCAGCCAGAAACCATAATGAAGGTACTTCTGTAAAAGCCGTCAGGGAGTATTTAGGCAAAAATTGATTTACAAAGGCAGCTACTACCATGCATGGCAAACAGCTATAAATCTGCAAGAGTCGGCAGTATCCGCCAAAAATTGGTGTTATTTAAGCAATTTGACGGTTTGTCCTAAAAAATACATACCAACATCATTTAAATGCTGCGCCGAATCTTTCAAAATATAAATGTCAAAACAGCAGCACCTTGACTTTTTTTCGCTGAAATAATAATGAGAGTGTCGCATGAAAACTCACCGGTGCGTGCTAATCTTTCCAGTGATAACAGGCATATTTTACAGACACTTTAGAGGGCATAAGATTTTTACAATGTGCGTATCTAAACGATGTAAAAAGAGCTCATGGCTGGTGGGCGTCTTACTTCGGGATCGAACGAATGACGGTTGTTTATGGAAGATTATATTCGGAAAAATGAAAAAAATATTATTTAATTCTCCATATTATCCAGAGATAAAGCCTATGACAAAAAACAACTAAAAGCTAACAATGAAACACTTAACCATTAACTTACCTACCCCAAAATAAGTTTTCATCAGTATTTAAGAGTCTGATGGTCACAAATCATCCAGCTTGCCTGAGTCAATAATATTAGGACTGGCAGAAAAGCCATTTAATTAACTTATATTGTATCAAGTAAACCTACCCAATTAAAAGTGAAACCCCAATCCAATATTTTCGTGTACATCGAGCTGGACAAGCTCGTTGAAAACCTGACTTTAAATCCACTTCGTTCCAAACAGTATTTAAAATCCCAGGCAGGTCGTTTTGGGCTAATCCCTATCAGATATTTTTCCGCTAAACTCTCCGGAGAATGGCTGAATATAACTAAAACATTAAATATCTCAGAGCCAAACCGGCATAATAAAATAAAGAATACCAGAAATGCGGCCGTTGATTCCATTGATCAGATGAGCCCTCAGGAATGTCAAGAATTAACTTTGAAAATCTGTGATCTTTTCGAAAAAGTAAAACTTGAATTCATGTAAGGGATCGCTGGTACAGCCAGTTGCTTAGTTTGAAAAGATAGCTTTGAAGAACGTAAGCCGAATACAAACCAATAAGAATTTTGATCTTTCTGAGCTGGCTGTTTGAAGTGGTGATTCTCCCCCATTCTCTGTCTGAGCCAATAAAAAAGACCCAAGTAAAAAAAGGAAAGGGTAATAAAGCGCCTCTGGTTCTCTTATCAAGGCTTTATAGCGCCCAACAAAGCAAGAATGTAAAGATTATATTTTAGCCTTTTTGATATATCATTTCGGTAAAAACACCAGCACGGGTCTTTAATTTTGCTTTGCGATTTTGCTTGTCTTTTTTATCATTAGGGCAAAGTTCATCTCAAACAGATGGCTGACGAAGCTTTGCTTACCCCTGTTCAAAAATGGAGGCGGCAGTTTATTTTCAGCGGCAAGCTGCGAGCGCTTACACAAAGCAGGTTGTTACAAAAACAAACATGCCTGAACTGCTTCCAAACTCAAAATAAGGAAGTGTCCGCTTTTGCAATTTCTCTGTAAACGTATTCTCCCTACTTGCCGAAACTGGTTACGGGCTGGAAAAAAATCAATTAAACCGGAGAAAGCCAATAACGTATATAGCATACGTTTTCACTCCTCCCTTTATGGAAGAAACCAAGCCCTTTTGTAAAGCTTTTGGTATGGATAACCCGGCATTTTTCTTTTAAAGTAAACAACACAAGGCTTTTTCCCTCACATAACCGCTGGGCTGGTACGCTCTAAACCAGTCTCAATTTGCGTTATTTACTTTAGCTTTTATAATCATTCGGTAACTTATCAACTCCCGCAGCTTCCAAGGTAAGCTATGGTGTTTTCAAGGATAGCCGGTGTAGGAACTGCTCTCTACTTACGGATATAGCCTGTTTCAAAACTACCACTTTGGTATAGTTAGATACGCTTTCTATGCTGATTTAACGATCCTGGCCCTTGTGTCGCAGGTTTTTGGCTGATGATACCGGGCTCTTCCGGGTTGGCAAGAGCGGAAAATATATGCACGGAACTAAGCTGCGGGTATAAATTATTTTTCATTTGTTTTGTTAAGTAGCATTGAATTCAAAATATTAAACCCCTTTTGGTATTACATTAGTCGTATTTCAAACGAAGATATCGTAAAACACTTCCAATAAATATCGAAAATATTTACAAAGTACTGATTTACAGTATATTAAATTAACACATTTTATAAAATATCCTGATAAGGCAAGTTTTATACTGGCCATATGGATACAAACTGTACGATTTATACTACTTTATCTCTGATATTATGTAGAATATTTTTGTTTTTTATAACGTTGTTTTGTTTTTAATCCCGTTACATTTGCGCTTGTTCAATTGATTACCGTGTGCAATGTCCTTCATATCCTTTATCATGAAAAATCCTGCCTTAATTACAACTTGCAATTCTTTCTATAAATTTTTTGCCCAGGCATTTCATTATCGCATTGGATTTTGGTAAAGCAAAGTCTGTTTGATGAATCCCTTTTTATAGGTGGGCAACGCGTACTTCACGGAAGGTTCATCCCTATGATTTTAAATTTTCGAGTACAGCGTTAATGTCGTGACAACTTATCCAGCAGAAGGATAAGTCAAGTCGCCATACATATACTACCGCTTATCAATACTGTCCCGACCATGACTGATGCACAAAAGATAAAGTCCGATGAACATGCACTTATAGCTGCCATCAAAAATGGAGGTACCAATAAAAACAAATATGTCACCCAACTTATAAATGATTATCAAGGATACATCCACAAGTTGCATTCTAAAACAAGCATAAGTGAAAGCATTTTAAAGGATATCTTTACAGATACGGTCTTACTTGTTTTAGAACATATTGAAAGTGAAACCTTCCGGGGTGAAAGCAAATTGTCAACTTATTTCTATAAAATATTTTATTTTAAAGCTGTTGATTATCTCCGCCATCACGCGGCCAACAAGATCGACTACATGGACAGTTTACCGGAATATGCAGACGATAAGCAAAATATTATGCAGCAGTTAGAATCCACCGAGACATTGAGCCAGATCATACAATTGCTTGACAAGATGTGTCTTCCCTGTCGTCAAATCATTATGGGCTGGGCTTATTGGGGCTTTAAAACAGAAGAAATAAGCGACCGGATCGGAGAATCAGATCCGGTGAAATATTCTAAAATCAAGTATAATTGCATAGTTAAGTTCAAAAAGCTTTGGAATAAAATAGTGGATAGCTAGCAGAATGACAGACAGTTATAATGTCTATACTTTCATAAACAAAGATGCGTAGGAATAAAAAATTTGCAATAAACCTGTTGTTTCACCTGCGTTTTTTGTTTTTAATGTAAAGCCTTGATAAGCGGCTGGGATGATATTTTAAAAACTTAAAAAGCCAAAGGCCGAATAGTATGCTTGTTTCAGCAGCTGTCGGCCACCTTTTTCTCTAATTTTAACTGTTTCTTTAATTCGTAAATTAGTTTGCTCAAAGTCTGCATATCCGTTAACGCTTCTTTGAGAGAACTACCCGGAGGTTAACCGAAGAAAATATTGTTATATAATCAATTTCCATTGAATATTTAAGCGTTTTTCGAAAGAGATATTTTGGTCCGTTTTATCTTTTGATATAATTTAATCGCGACATTTTCTGATTCGGACATTAGTTATTTCATGCGGCAACGCTGGCAAAAGATTTATTTTGCTGGCCGGCACCTTTGGCAAACGGTCGACTTTCCCTTCCATCTTTGAATGGGCTCGTTTTTTTTAATCCCGAAAAGCTCATCAGTGAACTGCCTGGCTGTACACTGTTTATTGATCAAATCCAGGCCGACAATGTAAGCGTTGCTGTGGGCGACGAGATCACTATAAAACCTAATTTCAGTGCTGTACATTATCATTATCAACGCCCAATTATGGCCCGTCTCAAAATATACATTTGCAATATTGTATTGTCAATAAAGATGTCATGCCAAAATGGGATCTTGTCGGGAACGATGGCATTATTCATTTCCAAAATTTGGGGTCCGGAGATTTCAAAATAATGATTAGAAAACAGAATGGTTTTGGAAGAAACAATTTCACGCATAGAGAGATCCGACTGAATGTTCTTTATGCTTTCTATGAAACCTGGTGGTTCAGACTGGTAGCAATACTGACGATTTGTGTGTCACTGTTTCTTATTGTTAAATACAGAATTAACAGCTTACAAAAACAAAACAGGTTGCAGGAAGTCGAAATTGCCCAACGTACGCAAACACTGCAAATAACGCTGGAAGTTTCGCAGGACAAACTCATGGGGCAAATGTTTATGCTTGAACGGCTGCTGGGAACCATAAGCCATGATATAAAAACACCCTTGCTTTTTTTGGCAAGATCAAATAAACGCCTGGTTAAAATAAATGTTAGAAGACTGACTTGCTGCGCTGTGTTTTGAGAGGCTGTTATCTAAAGGCTAATCCAGCCGTAAGCGTTATCGAACGTTTACGGCCAGTGGAGCGAAGATTATTCACCGGCATGTGGTGTACTACTCAGCACAATTAACGTATATTATATATAGTTAGCAATGAATAGTTATGAATTCTCATGCAGCATTTTAGTTTTTCGCAGCCTGATTCCCGGTTATGCTGAACCATTTTGTTTTGATAAAATCAGTTTAATTAATTTACCTTATTTTGAAAATACATGATCAACATTGTTGTAATTGATGAACATGCTGTCTTTCGACGCGGTATTCATGAGGTTTTAAAAAATAGCCTTCTAAGTTTTGATATGACAGGCTTTGCTAATCAAAAAGAGTTTATGGATGTTTTGGGAGGACCTATACCAAATCTTTTCATTGCCAATTTTAATGGCAGTCTTAATACCGCAGATATGGTGTTCTTAAAACAAATAAAAAAGGATTACAAAGCTAATTGTATTGTCATATTTAGTAATGAAACTCAATATTCCCGGATGAGCCTTTGTTCTAACGCCGGGTTTCATAGGTTTCTAACCAAAATGAGATCTCTTGAAAAGATAGCCGAATGTATTGGAGTAGTGATGGATAGAAAAAAAATTATATATGAGCAGGTATATGAATTTGTTATAAACAAACGGCTATCTGGTTATTCGTTCTAATCCCTAAGATTTGCTGTGAGCGCACTTTTTTTCTTTCTTTCCGGGAATCGCGGCATTACAGTAGTCTTTACTTTTTTTTGGCCTTTAATTTACTATGAATACTGGTATTCAACAGCAAACATCCAGGACTTAAAAGTACCATTTTCAGTATAACACTTTGTTAATACAGGTAAGGTGCTGATTCAAAAATTAGGAGCATAGCGCAGTGCAGCAGGCCTACCTTTTTGATTCCAGGCAGTCAGATCAGAAAAAGCATTAACATGCTAAGGCGCATTTTCCGTCAGCCAATGGATTACGGTTTGCTCCAATTTAAATTTTCCCCTTAGCGGCCTGGCTCATACTGCATCCCGTACTCCCTGGTCTGCTTGCCCGTCCAAAACTCAACATAATTAGCATAAACAAATACCCCCGTATATCCTTGAAATGCAAAAAGGGAAGCTGCCCCACTTTTAAAGCGTTATTTAAGGCTCTAGTTAAATATTCTCTCTGTTTTGCTATAATCAAAATAGCGGTATTTGTCCAGCACTGACATTTCCAAAGAAAGTTTGTAGACTCCCCAGGGATACTTAACCTGGGTCTCCAGCGTCTGCTTTTTAAATTTAGGGCTAGTCTTTTCTGTCTTTTTCAGGAATTCTTGCATTACCCTTCCATCCATTTGCACTGGCACCGGCAAGCCGTAAATACCAAGAACCGTTGGTGTGATATCGATATTGGAAGTCGGCAGCTCTCCCTGAAAACCCTTTTTAAAATCCGGCCCATCAGCCATCAAGGCGATATGTACCTCATACGGACTCGATCCTCCGTGACCGGCTACTCCGCCCGAAAAATCAGTACCGGCATACCCTTTATCATTTTTGTTATCATTCCAATTCGGAGCAATAAGAATATCTCCGGAGCGCTCATGGTTGTAATGCACTGCATCAAAAGAAAATGTTCCCTCAACCCAGCCATTGATCTCGCCCCTTTTTTTTGATCTGGTAAAAACAGCGCCAACCCACGGCTGTTTATGAAGTGCGGCTACAATTTTCTGCACCACATCAGCATTATGGTCTTTAACATAAATAGCGCCTTCGGCTATAACCATATCGTCAGATTCCTTATCTTTTTTAAAACCCTCCTGAATCAAAAAACCAACCAGGTTTTGCTGTCCGGTATGCGTGACAAAACCGTGGTCGGTTGAAATGATGATATTGTAGTGATCAGAAATTCCCTTTGTTTTCATCTCCTGCAATATTCTTCCAAACTGCGCATCCACATATTGAATCGCCGAAACTGCTTGCGTAGAGCCGATCCCGTATTTATGAGCAGCGCCATCCGGATCAGAAAACCAAATGGCGCTTACCAATGGTCCCTGCTTGTCAAAACCATATTTTAATAATGCATCGGTAATCCAGCGGTGACGGTCATTGCCTTCCGGGCCGCTAAGGGCAACCGTTCCGATTTCTGCCAGTACCTGAGATTTAGAAGATTCCGGCAAGATCAGATCCGGATTAATCACAGCACCCCTTCCCACTTTATGATTTTGCAAATAAGCCTGCCCTGTCGTACCTGAGCTAAATACCATCATGCGCTCACCGGCCGATTCCAATACTTCGCCCAAAGAAACCGCCGTAAGCAGCGGACCAGAGATGGCACCTTCAATTTTAGTCAGATCCTCATAGGTGGTACCCAGCGCCCTGGTTTTATTGGCCTGTGGAAAATAAACCGCGTTGCCCAGCAGACCATGCGTGCCCGGGTAAGAGCCCGTTGCATAGGAAGCAGAATTAACGCGGGTCACCGTTGGAAATACGCTGTGATGCGCTTTGCCATAAGATGCCTTTTCTTTAAAGCCGAACAGATTAGGCATCTGCTCCGGGGTAATATAATCAGGCCTTAACCCATCAAAAAACACAATCAGCGTTTTGTTTTTAGCAGGCTGGTCTTTGATCTGTGCGAATAAATCAGGGATTAAAAACACTGTAAAAACAATAACGGCAAGGCCTGTCAATTTTACTTTTGCCAAAATATTTTTCATTTTTCTTTAATTCAAAAATTTAATGGATTGTCTGAATTTAATTTTTCGGCTGCCAGGCGGCAATCCCAATTTTCTTTGCTTCATCAAGAAAACCGGAAAGATTATTAACCAGTACAAAGTCTACGCCCTGATCAAACAATCCGGCTAATTCGTCTGGTGATTTAGCATAAAAATAATTGATTTTCACATGATTATTTTTCAAATCACTCATTTGTACTGTTCTATCTTCTCCTGCTACCGGACGTAATAGCTGGATGAAACCGGCTTTCATTTTAATGGTTTGCTGCACATATTTAGGTGTGTCGCTGCGGTAAGTATTCTCACCGTTACAAATCAAAATACCCGGAACCTGCTGCCGGGCTGCTGCTGAAGCTTTTTCAGAACAGGTAAGAAATGCCTGATGCAGCCTTCCCGATTTCAAAAGCAAAGCCGCAGCTGCTTTTCCTACTTCTTGATCACCTTTCAAATGGCAGTTAAGCCAAACGTTTTGGGGCATCATTGCCAGGGTCTGTTCAAAAGTCGGAATAGGTGTATTTGTAAATTTTGGCGATTTTTTTATTCCGGCATCCAGTTTGAGGATTTGTGCAAAGCTCAGATCCGAAATTTTACCGCTTCCGTTGGTTGTACGGTCAACGGTATCATCATGCATGAGCACCATCACATTATCCTTGGTAAGCTGAATGTCAAACTCGATCATATGCGCACCCAGCCGGATGGCTTCCTCAAAAGCAGGCAAAGTATTTTCCGGATGCGTGTCCATGCAGCCTCTATGTGCGCAAAGTCCTCTTTGGGGCATGACAACTTTTCTATTTTGAGCATAAGCTGTAAAGGCAACTAATCCGGTCAGCAGCAATACATTTATAAACAAAATTCTCAACTTATTATTATCTAAAATTCTCATATTAAAACCATTAAATATTCGCATCTGATTATTTATCCCACCAAACCCTGATATCACTATTATCGCCGCCCATGGAAGCCACCGCACCTGCGAGTGCCTGCGGATTCAGCGATTGCAGATAAGTCGGATACGGCACACGGTAGGGGAATTTATTCTCAGCCGGAATACCCGCCCCGCGTGGCAACACCGGAAAACCGGTTCTGCGTTTTTCGAACCAGGACTGATAATCCACGAAAAAATAGGCGTAATATTTTTGTAAAATGATCTGTTCCAGCTGCTTGTCAGCAGCCGAATTTACATCAAAAACAACACCCGCCTGTTTTAAAAATCCGGCAGGCATTGTCACGCCCCACTGAATCATCGAGGCGGTTATGCCGGATTCATAATGTTTTTCCGAAGTTGAGCCGGTCGTATATCCTTTCAAAGCAAGTTCTGCTTTGATGAATTCAACCTCGGCAAGCGTCATCATCACCCCGAGCTGCGGCAATGTTTTTAAAGCATCTGCATAACTTGAATTGCTGCCTACGGCATATTCCAAAGTGGAGGCGTAACCGCTTTCGATTCCTTTGTAGATATTTTCCGTACCTGATTTTACCTGCGTTGCCCAAGCGGCCCTGCGCGGATCATTAATCAGATTCATTTTATCAATATAGAATTTGGTATAATAATTACCATCTCGCCAGTCTACTTGCCTGGCGTTATAAAAAGGATTATAGAAAGGAAAGGTGCCCGGATATCTGAAAATCGCTTCGTCGGTATTGGCGGTAAAAACAGGATTTTTCGCAGGATCGGCTAAAATAGCGGTGATCTGATCTTTCACGTTAATCTCGCCCTCTTTTTTGGAAAGTCTCAAAAGCAATCTCAATCTAAGGGAATTGCAGAATTTCTTCCATTTTAATATCCCCGGATTTTTGCCTGATGAGACAGCATTGGCATTATAGAGCATATCGCCTGCATAGGTTAACGCTTTTGTTTCATCAAATAAGTTGTTGGCCGTTTCCAGATCTTTTAAAATCTGGATATAGATATCCTTTTGCTTGTCAAAAGAAGGTTTAAAATTTCCTTCCAATGCCTTCGTAGCCTCAAAATAGGGTACATCACCGTATAAGTCTGTCAAAATCGAATAACTCCAGCTCTTGTAGACCAGTGCAATGGCTTTGTAATTATTCTCGCCGAGCTTTTCTGAAATGGTATAAATATCCTGTATGTCATTAAGATAAGTATAAAAATTACTCCACACACCAGCGCCCGGATTGACCAGATAACGGTGAAGTCCGCCACCGCCGGCACTGGCTCGCGGGGCATCCACCTGCATCAGCTCATGGGTAAAATTACGGCTGGCATTGATAGTGCTATTAACGATCTGGTATTGCAGCTGGCCCAGCATGACACCCGGCGTGATTTCTGTCGGGCGGTTAGGATCGGTATTTAGCTTTTCAAAACCATCCGTACAGGATAGCAAAAAAGCGAAAAATATCAAAAAAGGAATATATATTTTCTTAAACATAAGCTGTGTTTGTTAGAATTTCAAAGTAAGGTTCATGCCCATCGTGCGGGTAGAAGGGAACTGTGCCAGCTCGACGCCCGGTGTCAGTGTTCCGTTATTCAAGTTGCCGCCTTCGGGATCAAATCCGGGGAATTTGGTAAAATTGAAAAGATCCCTTCCATACACAGCAAGACTGCTGTGAGCTACACCGATTTTACCCAAAAGTGCTTTCGGAAGGTTAAATTCCACACGCATCTCTCTGATTTTAAGAAAAGAAGCATCAAAAATATTGGTTTCCGCATTGGTGATCTGGTAGTAATTGTCATAGTAAGAACTGGCAGGAACTTTAACCGTGTTCGGTGTAAATGTCCCGTCCGGCTGTTTGACAACACCCTGGCCCACAATACCATCTTCACGGCCTGGCAATGTAACCTTGGTTTTTCCCAGCGTGTTGTTTTTATGGTTGGTCTGAGAGAACATACTACCCCCTTTTTGGCCGTCCAGTAAAATACTAACCCGGACATTTTTGATGGTAAATTCATTGGATAAACTCCCTTTCCAGTCAGCAAATGCATTTCCCCATTTTTTGGTTGCAGGATCAAGCGCCGCAGGAAGTCCCACAGAAGAATAAATAATCTGTCCATCCGGTGAACGCTGGAAACCACGGCCGTACATGTCTCCCATTAATCCACCTACTCTGGCTTCAATTGTTACATTGGTATTATGGGCATAGATCACCTGGTTGGTAATGCCCGAGGCAAGCTCACGTACGAAGCTGCGATTCCGCGACCACAGCAATGTCGTATTCCAGCTGAAATTCTTTTTGGTAACGGGCTTTGCGCTTAGTTTCAATTCCATACCACGGCTATTGATCAGCCCGGCATTGATAACCGCATTGGCATAACCTGAAACCGGATCAAGCGGGATGGCAAGAATCTGGTTTCGGCTTTTATTATTATAATAAGCAAAATCAACACCGATCAGATTTTTGAATAAACGCACATCCAAGCCAAACTCGTAACTGGCTGTTATCTCCGGTTTTAAATCCGCATTGAAAAGCGTGGAAGAATTCGTAAAGCTGTTACCGTAAATCCTGTCGTAATAGCGGGCCGTCTGGTAAGGTCTTGTATCATTTCCAACCTGCGCCCACGAGGCCCGCACTTTTGCAAAAGAGACCGCTTTGGGAAGATTAAAAATCTCGTTTATCAAAAAGCTGGAACTTACAGACGGATAAAAAAACGAGTTGTTCCCATAAGGAAGCGTGCTGGACCAGTCATTGCGGCCGGTGACGTCTAAAAATATTTTCTCATCATAAGAAAACTGCGTGGCAGCATACATACTATTGATCGCCTTTTTGGTTTTAAGCGGATCCGCTACTGCCTGGTCCAGACTGTTGGAAATCTGATAAATTCCCGGCTGTGCAAGCTGATCTGCATAAATACCGGCAAAATCGTAAGACTGACGCATGGCGTTGGCGCCAACCGAAGCGGTAACGTCAATAATTCCGCTGATCTTGTCTTTATAATTTAACAGAAAATCCGTGTTAGACTCATAACTAAATACATTTTGCTCGCGGTACATACCCCTCGGGTAACGTGTCATACTGAAAGGGCGCTGCTGCGAACGAAACTCGTAAGCCATATCAAGACCAGTACGCACCTGAAAATCCAGTTTGTCCGAAAGCCGATAAGATGCAGAAATATTGCCGATCACGCCGTGTTTGTTCATTTTATTGAGCATCTCATACATGCCCAGATAAGGGTTATCCGGTGTAGGATTGAAAGGATTTCTTTGCTTTATATTTTCAAGTCCCGGCTCCCAGTAAGGCTTAAACCATTCGGGTTTTAAATTGGGCGTAGTTCCCAAAATCAGAAAATACATCAGCGACTGGTTGTTGTAGCCCGCCATCGGCAGGTTGTCACTTTTCTTGTTGGAATAATTAACCTTGCCGTTGATTTTCAGTCTATCGGATACTTTCTGGCTCACCGAAAGTGCGACGTTCAACCGCTCAAAACCTGTATTGGGAATGATCCATTTATTTTTAAGATGCGTAACCGACAAACGCGCTGAACTATTTTCCGTACCGCCTTCCAAAGAAACGCTGTTGGAAAATGTAGTTCCGCGCTGAAAGAAACCTGAGATATAATCTTTCTGCGCTACCCAGGGCGTCCGTTCTGTTGGCTTCCCATCGGGTGAGCCAGGGTTATATTGGAAATAAGACTGTCCGTTAAATTTTGGTCCCCAGGCCCGTCCGGCTGCCACTGTTGTACCGGTGTTGGGGCCGTCGGCACTATCCAGATACGAATAATAATTACTGGTTCTGCCCTCTCCGTATTCCAGCTGATAATCCGGGTAACGGTTGATCTGGTCTACGCTGAAATTGGAATTGACTGTAACACCGATGCCCCTATCCTTACGAACGCCGGATTTGGTGGTGATAATAATGGCTCCGCCCGCAGCGCGGCTACCATATAATGCCGTAGCACCGGGGCCTTTTAAAACGGTCACTTTTTCAATATCGTCCGGATTGATATCCGACAGACTTGAACCGTAATCTACCGGACTGTCCGCTGAAAGATGCGAGGAAAAACCTGTGCCCGTAATTCTGCTGCTTACCGGCACACCATCCACAACAATTAAAGCCTGGTTATTATCCAGATTCAGTGAAGACTCACCGCGCAGGGTTATACGTGCAGAACCCATCGGCCCCGCGCCAGCGCCCTGGATATTCAGCCCGGCAACCTTACCTGAAAGTGCATTGACCCAGTTGTTGGACTTGGCATCTTTAACCGCGTTTTCATTAATCGTCTGAGCGGCAAATCCCAGGGATTTTTCTTCCCTTTTAATACCCAAAGCGGTTACCACAACTTCATTCAGAATTTTGGTATCTTCCAATAATACCACGTCAATACGACTCTTTTTTCCGGCAGCTTGCTCCTGAGAAACAAATCCAATGGCAGAAAAAACCAGTGTTGAATTTAAAGAAGGAAGGCTAATGCTGTAAGCCCCTTTGGCATCGGTGGTAGTACCCAAGCTGCTGCCTTTAATCAGCACGCTTACGCCAGCGAGCAGATCGCCCGTTGCTGCGGTTACGTTACCGTTTATGATGATGTTTTGGGCGGTTAGCTTCAAGGAAAAGCACGCCGTAAAAAGCAAGGCAAAAGCTGCCGCCAGTAGTCGTTTTTTCATACCTTTTGTTAGTGAGTAGTAGCCGCAATAGCAACAGGCAAGCCTGCTGCTATTGTCATTTAAAGGCAAAGGTATTAAACTGATAAAAAGCGGGGATTAACCTTGCGTTACGGTTTTGTTATCTAATAAACAGCTACTTAATAAATGATTGCGTACCAAAGCAGGATCACCTGGCGGGTAGGATCAGAAAATTGGTTATTGAACCTTTTTGCGCCAATTAAACAATTAACATTATGTTTTTCATCAGGGAGAAATGCCTTTCAACCAATTTTTTAGCAAGGCTCAGCAAGTGCATTTCTATCAATATCTGGTAAAAACCTAGTAAATGCCCTGATTAAATCCAGTGATCATATAGAAGTTACTAAACCTGCCCGTCAAGTAACTTCTTCACACTTAACTGCAATATTTTAAGAGATTAATTCGATATTGCGTGAAAAATTTAACATTTTTCGACAAGACAGGTCCATATTAAAAAGCATCCGTCTGCAATGGAACGGCCAAGTTTACCGGATGGATCAAAATTAATTTAGTAACAAATTACCTACCTTTACCTTGAAGAATTTTTACCGTTTATCACTTCAAACACTCACCCTGCTGTTTGTCACGCAGCTTTGCTTCGCACAAATTTCCGGCCTAACCTGGCAGGATTATAATGCCAACAGTATTAAAGAATCGTCTGAAAAACCTCAGGCTCAGATTCGTGTCAAAGCCTTTGACCGGTCGGGCAACATGATCAGTTCGGCAGTAACCGACGCTTCAGGCAGCTATAAACTGGATATTGCGGGCAGCCAGCATGTCAGAGTGGAATTCAGTGACATTCCCGAAGGATATGTCACGGCACTGGCTAAGGCAACAACCCAGTTTGTTACCTCGCCCGCTGAAATTTCCTTAGGCATATACCATCCTGCCACTTTCAGCGGAGACCATCCATTTGCTGTTCAGACCGTTTTTGCCTCGGGAGATCTGTCGACAAAAACGCCGGAACCCATTTCTTCATTGGTGAAATATTCCGCTTTTCCATATAGCGGCATGATATATTCCGCAATAACGCATGTGAAAAATACCGGTTCCGTCTGGGGGTTAGCATACGATCGCCAAAGAAGAATTCTGTTCTCCTCGTCCCTTGCAAAGCGTCACAGCGCCTTGGGAAGCCAGGGACCAGGCGGTATATATGCGACTTTTTTAGATAATAACCAGACAAGACCTTTTGTGAATTTAGATGCACTGGGCTTCAAAACTGTTCCTTTCCCCCTTGACCGCCAGTTGAGTACTGAACTTGCTGGTGCAGATCATGACTCGCTGATGTTTTCTCAGGTTGGAAAAATAGGGCTGGGAGGAATTGACATCTCAGATGACAGCCGATATTTATTCACGGTTAATTTATATGACCGTCATTTATACCGAATAAAATTAAGTGTAGATGCCAGCCCACCCAAGGTGGATGATGTAATCCGCTTCCCACTTCCCCTTACCGGTTTTACCGGAGGTGAGCCCAGACCTTTTGCTGTGAAATATTATAATGGAAAAGTCTATGTGGGTATGGTTTGTGATGCGCAGATTTCACAAAAAGCAACGGACCTCATGGCTTACGTTTATGAAATTCAGGCCGATGAGATTGGTTCAGGAGCGGCAAATTTCAAAGAAGTAACCAGGTTTTCACTGGACTATCCGCGCGGCTATATTGATTATAATGTAAAGGGATGGTTTCCGTGGACAGACAATTACCAACAAACCGTGCCGCCATACCATACGACATGGATGATTTATCCGCAACCAATGCTTGCAGATATCGAGTTTGATTCGGATGGGTCTTTAATTATCAGTCTGATGGACCGGTTAGGACACCAAACAGGGAACGGATCACCTTATCGTAACAAAGAAGGTTATTTCTCTTCTGCCACCGGAATTTCCGGAGGTGATGTACTTCGTCTTAACAAGGATGTGGCCGGTTATCACATGGAGCAAAATGGTAAGTCGGGAGCTAACGTTTCTCTTGGTAAAGATAACGGGCAAGGGCCCGCAGGCGGAGAATTTTACTACCAGGACAACTTTGTTTCAGGTAACATCGAGTGGCACCAGGAAAGTGCAACCGGCGGACTTGCCATTTTACCTGCCAGTAAAAGTGTTATGGTTTCTATCCGTGAGCCTGATTCCTATACCACCGGTGGAGCAAGATGGTTCAATAATGAAACAGGTGCTTCTATGGATGCTTTTGCAGTTTTTCCCACAAGCATGCGTGCTAATTATTTTTGGAAGCCAAACAATGTAGGAGACATCGAGCTTATAACGCCGCTGCCGCCCATTGAAATTGGCGACCGTGTCTGGGCCGACAATAATGGAAATGGTCTTCAGGACGCAGATGAAGCAGCGTCGCCTGGAATTCTTTTACAATTATACCGTAACGGCCAATACCTGGGCAGTACCGTATCGGGCAATGATGGCCGCTATGCATTCAATGCCGGAAATGTAGGAGAGTCTATCAAATCAAGAACAAATTATCAGGTACGGATCCCCTTAAATCAGGCGGGCCGTACTTTGTCTCCTACCCAGGTATCAGCTGGTGATTCCCGCGAGCTTGACAGTGACGCAGCAATAACATCTGCTGATTACGCCTCCATTTCAGTATTGACTAAAAATCCGGGAGAGAACATTCTTGATCTTGATATTGGCTTTCAATGCATTGACAAACCTCAGGTTACTGCTAAATTTGACTGCCAAAATAACGTCGTAAAACTAAGCCTGTCTGGCTATAACCAAAACCAGCATTTTGATCTTACACCTGGTGCGACTTATCTTGGAACAGCGCTTTATACTTCTGCCAGTGCAATGCCAAATTCAGGCTTAATTTTAGAGCAAGCGTTACAGGTGGACAAACCTTTTATAGCAACTGCAAGAATATTTGCAGAGTCAGGCTGTTTTCAGGACCTATTTTTAACAACAGAAGGACGGTCTGGCTGTGCTTATATCCCCGAAAGTCTATTCACCTCAGAACCTTATACGTTGATTATTTATCCAAATCCTTCTTCAGGCCCGGTAAATATTGCTTACAAAGGGGCAACAACTAACGCAAAAGTAAGGATACAGCTAACTGATAATCGGGGGAATATATTAAAAAGCACGGAGGTTTCTTCACAGGACGGTTATTATCTTAATGGTTTCGACTTGTCAAACCTAACTGTCGGACTATACATAATAAGCGTTACAGATCAGAATAAAATGGTTACAAAAACATTTGCCAAGTTCTGAGACCCTTAGTTGAATAAAATTGTCCTGCAACGGCATATTTGGTTGGATTGACCACGTTGGGAGTAATTTTCAAGTTACTCCCAGTGGTTTAAAATAGATCAAATGGATAACAATGCAACGATTATTTTGACGATATAGAAACACTGGATCCCAGCGTTTCTATATAACTTCTCACCATCTAAAAAACTTATGTTTTTTAGTGTCTAATCGTTGCAGGTGAATGAAAACTCACCACTGGATGCTAACCCTTTCCTCGCTACCGGGCATAATTTTATCGCTACACCGGACAGTACAAGATTTAATAATGTGTGTTTTAAACGATGTGAACAGAGCTAATGGGTACTTGCCAACTATTTAATAGATAAACCAGCACTTGCATAGCCCGCCACCACGTTAATAAGTGAGAGTCCCGCCGAAGTTGCTGAGAAAACAAGTAACAGCCGGTCCTGAGCGTTTACGGGTATATTAAGCCCTGTCGTTAGCCCATTTGAAATAGATCCCAAAGATATAATTCCGGTTAATGCAGGTGCAAGCGTAACCGTAGCTCCTGGTATAGCCGTAAAAGTATTGTTTGGAACCGAAGATTTGTAAAGCTGAGCTGTAACCGTCACTGAGGAACCTACCAAAGCCAGAGCAGCCGTCGTACTGAAATAAGCAGCCAAAGAAGTAATCGTACCCGAGCGGGGCGCAGAGAAAGCCTGGTTTAGAAGAAGGCCGGCAGCACCCGTCAAATCAATGTTACCCCCTACAACACTTACGCCTGTGGCCGAAGAGCCGAACCCAACCAGTGAGGTGGTTCCGACTAATCCACCGGCTATTGTGGTCAATACGACCGGAAGGCCAGATGAGAATGGGATTATGGCAGAGCCGGCATCGGAAATAAACGGTATCCAGGCTGTGCCGTTATAGTAGTAAAAACCAGGGGTATTATCAGTCTGATATATTAATAAGCTCGTTGCCGGAGAAGCGATCAAATTCCTGTCCGACAGGCTCATGCGCGGCACCAGGACACCCTTGGAGGTCGATGTCACATCAAGCTGCGCGCTTCCGTCAGGTGTGATGGTCCCGATTCCGACCTGGGCCCTTGCTGTTATGGAAAACAGGATCATCAGGCAAAGTGAATAGAAAATTTCTCTGATAAAAGGCGCTCTAAGTGAGTGCTCTTTACCACTTTTGTATATGGTTTTCATAGATACAATGAATTAAAGTTTTATTGTTTGATCACTTTGATGACATGGGTAGTTCCGTCTGTTTTCTTTAATTGTACCAGATAAAGACCAGCAGGAAGGCGCTTCATATCGATTTCCCGGGAAAGAACTTTTCCCTTTGATTCAAAAAAAGAAATACCCTGACTGTTTAAAAGCTGTAAGCTCGAGATTTCGCTCCAGTTGTCAACCTGAATATTTATCTTCTCAACGACAGGATTCGGATAGAGTGCCATGTTCAAATCCCTGGTAAAAACAAGCTCCTGAACCCTGCTGTAAGCAAAGGATTGGTCCTTATCCACCATTTTTAACCGGTAGAAATTTGATCCGCCGCCAGGGTTGCTTTGTGTATATCCGTAACTTTTAAGGGTGCTGCTCTCAGAAGCAGCCGCAACCTTTGAGAGTAATGACCAGCTTTTGGCATCATTACTATGCTGTACTTCAAAATAATCACTGTTGGATTCAGCCGATGTAGACCAGTTTAAATTGGCCACCGCCCCCTCCTTTTTAGCGGTAAAACTAACCAGAGTGACCGGCAAAGCGCCTGGCTGGGCAGCCGTTGCTGTACTGAAGGTGATCGGCGAAGCCAGATCGTTATAGATATAATGCGTCGTTGTGTTCACAACACTGCCTGTGGTAATTATCGTGGCTACGTCCTTGTGCACAACTTGCAGTGAAGTCTCTGTGTTGCCATTTAACTCAGAAGCCAGATAAAAAAGTCCGAGTCTGCCCACAAAACCAAAGGGTGCATCAAAATTGAATACCCGTGTTATACTGGGAGGAGTTCCCGCCAAGGCTACCGACGAAATCGTCAAAGTCTTGTTGGTTATTGAAAACGCAGTCGTAGGCCTAAAGGTCAGGCCATAAATGTAGACATCCGTTCCCGGCGAGGTGAACAGCCCGTTACTACCGGTAGTAAACTGAGCGTGGGCATTAAAAGAGTACAGCAGCGCGAGCTGACAGAAGAGTAAATAACGTTTCATACTTCCAATGTTTGGTAAAATTATACTACAAAAATTATAGGAATAAAACTAAATTAATACTAGAAATAAATCTACATATTATTTTTAATAATTCAATATTTTATATAGTTATTTTTATTTAAAAATATATTTATATTGATTTAACCAGAATGTATTTCACTTTCACAAAGAATTCTGGTTAACACAATACAACTTTTTCATAGGATCATCCGGAAGGTTACCCAAATTAATTCTATAAATTTTATATCAAAATTAAATAGACGCTACCGGCCAGCGTAAAGCAGTTTAAAACAAATAATATCGCCAGAATGGAGAATTGGAATGTCTTCATATGGTTTTGCTGCAAAGAAAAACAGTGCAGTACTGCCCATGGTCAAGAAAAAAATATAGAAATTTACAACATCGATACAGATGGCGCCACGAACTTATTATTTCCCAAGATGCAAATTCCGATCAAAAACAAACTTGACCAAAACGAATTATTCAGAATCAAACGGATGAAGGAGCTCATTAAAAGCACCAATCCCCACGGACATAAAGAATATCTGGAAATTATTTACCTTCAAGAGGGTGCAGGAATACATCAGATTGATCATCACAGATATGAGGTAAACCCATTTAACCTCTATCTGATCGCACCTGGACAGATACATAGCTGGGACTTAACCCAAATTCCAAAAGGCTATGTAATGATGTTACAAAAGGACTTTCTTTTGGCTCATCCTCTTTACAAGCAGTTGTTTCAAACCTTTCCTGCCTCCTACGCAGGTAACTATGATTTAGCACAAATACACCAAACGGTTGCAGGCATTTTTAACAGTATTGAAACCGAATATATCCTTCGTCAGAGCAACTACCAAATAGTCATACTCACTTATCTTCAGCTGCTCTTTAATTTATTGGACCGGCAAAGCGGACAGACTCTGTCGACGCCTTACCCGGCAACGTTATCGAATTTCTTTTCGCTATTAGAAAGCCAGTTCAAGACAAATCGTGACGTGAGCAGCTACGCCGGGCAGCTAAATATTACTTCAAAAACACTGAATATATCTTGTCAGAAATACTTAAACAAAACAGCTGGCATCATCATTAACGAGAAGATCACGACCGAATCAAAAAAACTGCTGCTGTATTCAGATCTTAATTTAACAGAATTGGCTTACGAACTTGGTTTTTCAGATCCATCTCATTTTAACAAGTTTTTTAAAAGGCAAACCGGGGTTCTGCCAGGCATTTATCGAAAGGGAATTTCCTGAATATACCAGTTTTCGGAAACAATGTACAAAGTCTAGCGACCATATAGGATTATTTTTGCTTGTCTAAATTAACCGAACAAGCATTTTTATATCCAGATGAAATTATTTTGCTTTCTTGCGATAGCTCTTCTATCCATTTTCTCAGCTGTCGCACAAAATAAGATAACGATCACCGGCAGTGTGGCAGACAAAGAAACCAGGACAGGATTACCTTACTGTTCGGTTGCCATTTTTAAGAGCAGTGATTCGAGTCTTGTCAATGGTGTGCTGGCCAGCGAACAAGGAAATTTCAAATTTGATAATATCACCTTGGGTCAATATTATATTGAAGCTCAATATATCGGATACAGCAAGCTTTTTTATAATCTGTCAACGCTAAAATCTGATCAGTCTGTAATTAGCCTGCCAGCGATACTGCTTGAAGCTGATCCAAGAACCCTGAAAGAACTAAACGTAAAAGCTGAGCGGCAAACGGTCGAAAATAAAATAGACAGGCAGGTCTACCGCGCCGATAAATTTCTCAATAGCCTGGGAGGCACCGCCATTGATGTTCTGAAAAATACACCTTCAGTAACCGTAAACAGTGAAGGTGATATTACCATGCGGGGCTCCTCAGGTTTTTTGGTGCTCATCAACGGAAAGCCTGTGCAGACCGACCCGACCCTGGTCTTAAATCAAATCCCGGCCAATAGCATTGAAAATATTGAGGTAATAACCTCTCCCTCAGCGCGTTTTGACCCGGATGGAAAAGCGGGCATCATCAATATCACGACAAAAGCTACGCAGCCTGGCAGCAAATCCCTTTCTGTGAATTTGCAAGGTGGTCTTCCCGCCATTCACAAATATAATAATCTGCATAATCCCTTACGCTTTGGAAGTGATGCTACACTTAGTCTGCAAGCCAATAAATGGGATGCGAGCCTAAGCGCAAGTTATCTTCGAAGCGACATTACAGGCAGAAGGACGGGAAATGTAAATACTACAATTGATAACATCTTTACGCAGTTCCCATCAGACGGAGAGCGAAGCTTTATCAGAAAAAATTATACAGTCCGCTCCTCTGTTTCTTTCAAACCGGATCAATACAATACCTTTTCAGCAGGAATTTATAAAGGTTACCGCTCCCAGTCACGCCGCGCAGACATTGTCTATAATAATACCAAAACAAATCTTTCCAATGGTAACGTGATTGGCAGAATTACCTACTTTAATTCAAATGTAGCCAGTAAATCGACCGATATTACTCTGGGGAATTTAGATTACCTGCACAGCTTTACAAATAAGTCTTTTATATCGCTATCAGCATTAGTGGAAAAAGCAGATTTGGATGGATTAACCACCAACATCAATCTGGACCAACCCAATCGCCAGGTAGTTTTGCAGAGTACCAGAAACCCGAGCGCAAATCCGTTGAAAGCTTTTCGTTTGAAAGCTGACTATACGGTTACTATTGGCAAAGGAAAGCTCCAAACCGGTTATCAATATCGTAATCAGATCCAAAAGGGAAATTTCCAATACATGGATTTAGATCTTGCCAGCGGTTTGTTCATTATTGTCCCCGAATTTAGTAGTAATACCAAAGTAATAAACCGCATTCACTCGCTGTATAGTCAATTTTCAGCCAGTCAGGGCAAACTCGAATATGTAGCCGGGCTTCGTTATGAATATTCAACCCGAGCGTTTACAGCAGCAAACCAGCCGGTACGGAACCTGGATTTATCAAATTTTTTCCCCTCAGCGAATTTACAATACCGGGTAAGTAAGTCGCTGCTTGCAAAAGCAGGATACAGTAAAAGAATTCAACGTTCCACAAATAGTGAGCTCAACCCGTTTCCGGAGCGAGAACATTCCGAGACACTCGAATCAGGAGATGCTGACATATTACCGGAGTTTATCGACCTGACTGAACTTGGTGTTGTTAAAGATTTTCAGAGAGGGAGCGTTTTTGCAACACTTTATAATCAGCGCATTAAAAATGTTGTAAACCGGGTCAATAGCGTTTACAATGACACTATATTAAACCGTATCTATACCAATGCAGGCCTGGCAACTTCCTGGGGACTGGAAATTGGCACATCGCTGAATGTTACCAAACGGTGGCAGTGGTATGCCGGGGCCAACATGTATCAATACCAGATCAAAGGGGCCCTGTTTGACAAAAATGTAAATGTAAATACGTCCAGCCTGGTCTACTCCCTGAATGCAAACACCACATTTAAAATCTGGTCATCTTTCCAACTTCAATGGACATTGAACTATCTTTCAAAAAGAGTTACAGCTCAGGGTGAAGATTCGCGTTTCATTGTCCCGGCTATGTCGGCGAAAAAAACATTCTTAAAAGGGCGAATGGCAGCATCGCTCCAATGGCAAAATATGGATTTAGGACTTCTGGGGTCCAACCGTCAGCGGATCACCACTTTGGGTAAAGATTTTTTTACGACAACAAACTACATTCAGGAAACCGATGTCTTCTTACTGAATATCAGCTACAATCTCAACCAGCTTTCGCAAAAGGCCAAACTTCCGGCCAGTGAATTTGGGGAAAAGGAATTCTGAAAGCCATTGAATAATAATACATACATTTGGAACAGGCTACCAGAAATGCGGTTATATTGCCGGACATACGGCCCTTTGATGAGTATGAAATGGGCCATATCACCGGCGCAATCCCACATCTGCATCCGAAACTCAACGAATGGAGTCTCTTGGCAAAGAAAAACAGATCATTGTGTATTTCCGGGGGTGGTTTTGCGTTTATGCAGACGAAGTTGTGCAGCATTTAATTGGTATGGGCTTTTCGGCCGTCCGTCTTGAAGATGGATTTCCGGATTGGGTACTTCAACAAAATTCAGCAGCATAAAAAATTAAACGACGCTTTTACATTCTCATCATGAAAAACAGGAAAACAATTTTATTTAGCGCTGCGCTTTCAGCCGTGCTGTTTGTCAGTTTCATCATTTCCAGCCAGGAACCTTGGAATCCATTTCAGCTTATGGAACCCAGGAATTTGGCTGAAATACTATCAGACCCGGGTCAGCCACAGCCTTTGATCATCAGTATCGGCCCGTCAGGTTTGATTAAAGGTGCTGTTGCAGCCAATCCCGCCAAAGAAAAAGAAAACCTTGAAAAGCTACGCGCAATGCTTGTAAAAGAGCCCAAAGACAGGAACCTGGTAATCTACTGCGGCTGTTGCCCCTTTAAAGATTGTCCCAATATCCGTCCTGCATTTACCTTACTTAACCAGATGGGATTTAAGAATCATAAGTTATTGAACCTTTCTCAAAACCTGAAAGTAAACTGGATTGATAAAGGCTACCCCATGAACTGAGCCGAAAACAGGCTTGCAGACTAAAGGACTACCAAAATGATGGATTCACAAAAAAAAGATCACTGGGATCATGTCTATCAGACAAAACGAGCGGATCAGGTTAGCTGGACGCAGCAGAAACCACAATCCCTGATTGATTTTATCGCCGATTTCAAGCTCCCGATTTCCGCTAAAATCATTGACATCGGAGGGGGTGATAGCGGACTTACCGATTTTATGCTTGAAGCAGGATTCACCGATATAACTGTTTTGGATATATCACAGCGGGCACTTGATAAGGCAAAAAACAGGCTCGGCGATAAAGCGGAGAAAATAAAATGGATTGTTTCCGACATTACAGAATTCTCTCCTACCGAATCCTATGATCTATGGTATGATCGGGCTACCTTTCATTTTCTGACCCATGACGACCAAATCAATAAGTATAAAACTATTTGTAAAAACGCCGTTAAAGGTTTCATGCTGATGGGTACTTTCTCTCAAAACGGCCCATCACAATGCAGTGGCCTTGATATTAAACAATATAGTGACACCACATTACCGCAGCTGTTTGGCTCCGATTTTCAGCGGATTAAATGTATTAGTGAAAACCATCTGACTCCCTTTAATACCACGCAGGAATTCATCTTTTGCAGCTTTAAAAAGTTAAAGCAAACTACCACCAATTTCTAAATCCTGTCTTTGATCACCCATTATATAGTTACCTTACCAGCAAAACAGGTCTTTTCAGATTCTGATAAGCAAAAAGCGATTTGGCCTTCGGCACCAGCATGATTAAAAATATAACAATCCGTGATTTTTTCAAGTTAGCTATTGTACTTGCCGATGTAAGGACACCCGCTGAATTTGCGCACGGACACATACCAGGGGCATTTAATTTACCCCTTTTCAGTAATGAAGAAAGAGTCCTTGTCGGCACAACCTACAAACAAATTGGAAGGGAACAAGCCATCCTGCTGGGTTTTGATCTGACCGGGCCTAAGTGGTCGGGTTTTATTAAGGATGCCTTATTGATGGCTCCAGATAAAAAAATAGCCGTTCACTGCTGGCGCGGTGGAATGCGCAGCGGGGCCATGGCCTGGGCACTTGATCTATACGGGTTCGAAGTCTACCTGATAGAAGGTGGTTACAAACGTTACCGGAGATGGGTGCTCGATCAGTTTGAACAGTCCTATCAGCTGGTCATTTTAGGTGGTATGACCGGTTCAGGCAAAACAAGGATCTTACAGCAACTGCAAAATCTGGATCAACAGATGATCGATCTCGAAGAGCTTGCCCAGCATCAGGGATCCAGCTTTGGCACCATGAATAAAATGGTGCAGCCTACCCAGGAGCAGTTTGAAAATAATTTGGCCTATAAATTAAAAGACCTGGATATTTCAAGCAAAATATGGCTGGAAGATGAAAGTCATAACATCGGGAAGCTTTCCATCCCCAACCCTCTTTGGAAGCAAATGACCCAGGCCATTTTAATTGATCTGATTGTTGACCTGAATCAAAGGGTTGCAAATCTGGTAAAGGAATACGGGCAACTCGATAAGGAGTTTCTGATCAGCTGTACCGAAAGAATTCACAAGCGTCTCGGGCCCGTGCAAACCAAAAATGCGATCGCAGCCATCAAAGAAAACCGAATGGAAGAGTTCATCAGGTTTGTTTTGGTCTATTATGATAAAACATATCGTACCAGTCTTTCCAAAAGACAAACTGACCATGTTCTTTTATTGGATATTGCCAGGCTGGACCCGGCCGCTAATGCCAGTCAAATTCTGAATTTTTCAAACACGATACCTCCCACTCCAGTGCAATAATTATGGATACGAAAGATATAAAACTGACGCAATACTCACACGGAGCGGGTTGCGGCTGCAAAATAAGTCCCGCCATTCTGGACAAGATATTGCATAGCTCCGTGGCGCATCAGACTGACCCTAGACTTTTGGTCGGCAATGACAAGCGTGATGATGCCGCAGTACTTGACCTTGGAAATGGAACAGCGCTTATTTCAACGACGGATTTCTTCATGCCGATCGTTGATGATGCATACGATTTTGGAAGAATTGCCTCTGCCAACGCCATTAGTGATGTGTATGCAATGGGTGGAAAACCTGTACTGGCTATCGCCATTTTGGGCTGGCCCATTGATAAACTGTCTGCGGAAGTTGCACAAAAAGTGCTCGAAGGCTCGCGGGCAGTATGCGCGCAGGCAGGTATTACCCTGGCAGGCGGTCATAGCATCGATTGTCCCGAGCCCGTTTTTGGGCTGGCCGTTAGCGGAATGGTCAATATATCTGAGCTCAAACAGAATTCCACCGCCACAGCAGGTTGCCGGTTGTATCTGACAAAAGCCCTTGGCGTAGGTATCCTTTCCACCGCTCAGAAAAAAGGGCTGCTGTTACCCGATGACGCAGCCATTGCCCTTGAAAGTATGACTACGTTAAATAAACTGGGAGAAGTATTCGGACAGATGCAGGGCGTCAGGGCGATGACCGATGTAACTGGCTTCGGCCTACTTGGTCATCTTTGCGAAATGTGCGAAGGTAGCGGACTGCGTGCAGAAATAGAATTTGACAAAATACCCGTCATTGCCAGTTTGCCGTATTATTTGAACCAAAAATGCTTCCCAGGCGGAACCCAGCGTAACTGGAACAGTTATGGTCCTAAAATTTCAGTGTTGACCGATCAGCAGAAATATATTCTTGCCGATCCGCAGACCAGCGGTGGCCTGCTCGTTGCTGTCAGTGAAGATTTCACTTTAGAATTTGAGCAAAAACTCGCGGAACTAGGCTATAATCTGATTTCTTTTGGACAGTTAAAAATTCAGGAATCCGGGCCAGTAATTGAAGTAGTATAGTGTCTCTGAAATTTCAGGCATCGGGCGTGCTATCTGGTGCAATAAACAACGGCTTATAATTGTAAGTAGGCTAACCAGACAAGGAGAAATTGTAGCAACACAAGAAAAGCAGCTCAGACCATATATTATTCGATCGTACCTGACCAGACAGAAGTCATAAACAAACTGTTTGCAGATCTTTCCAGTCAAAAAAGTTTGGTACTATGAAAAATAATAAATTCCCCGCTAATGTCGGAATTAAAGTTATGACCTTTGAGGGTTGTGAACATCATGTTAAACAGGAAGTACAAAAGTTAAAAGGCATACATCAGATCGAAGTATCTTACAAAGTTGTTGAAACAAATTAATAATTATGAATGTGATACTGGACTCTGTTATTACCTGCCCTCATTGCAGTGCGAAACATGCAGAAAAAATGCCGGTTGATGCCTGCATGTACTTTTACGAATGCACCGATTGCAAGAAACTATTGAAACCGATCCCAGGAGACTGCTGCGTGTTTTGCAGTTATGGTTCTGAAAAATGCCCGCCCATTCAAATGAACAGGTCGTGTTGCACATGAATCCAGCGGTAAATCGATTAGCTTCTATATAACAAACTAGGCTTGATTGTTCCCTGTCACCACGACGGATTTGCAAAAGTAACACGCAACGAAATTGAAATCCACCTTCGGGTAGCATCGTCAAACAATATGACCAGAACCTTTTTGGCGTCACTTGAAGTACGAGACCGGCATTTTAAAAATCGTATCGATATATTAGTCAAAGCGTGGTGAGTTCTCAGACAAACTGCACCACTCTGTTTATTTGGATTCACAAAGTTCAAAAGCAAATCCTACAACGCGACCGATTTAACAATGATGTTACCCTCTCTTTCAAACACACAAACAGCCCGTTTCTCTTTTTTGATTAAGGCCAGTTTTGGATATTGACCATTACCCAATGAAGATAATTTCGCACCATCAGCACTGCGAAATTGAATTGTGCGATCCTGCTCCCAGGCAATGGCAACACCTTCTGATGTCTGAAGTGTCACGGGCGTGCGTCCGGCGCCCAATTTAAGTTCCGGACTTCCAGGCGTGGCAACATATACATCCATTTGCCGCCGCCATACGGTGGTCACCTTTCCAGCAGCATCCACCGTCAAATCACCGCCATCCATCGGACACGCATTGATCATATAATCCCCTGTCCCCAGCTTCTGCGCCTGCCCGAAATGTTCCCCTTTATCTTTTGAAGTGATCAAATACATGTTACGGGCGCCATTGAGCTTATTTCGGAACATGACGTTTATCTTCCCATTCTGATCAAAAAAAACCGACGGCTTACAGCAATCGCAAATACCTTGCTGCTCCCCTTTATAAATTAGCCGATTTTTGCCCCAGGTTAATCCGCCATCAGCAGAAAATGCTCCATACAAATTGTTGTTTCCAAGGCGGGTATCAAGCCAGGCTGTATAAACATCATGGTTTTTGCCCGCACCTAGTCCTGATAACGCCTCCTTGGCCGTGGTATCGGCATCGTTCACTTTGATTGGAGCCGACCATTGATTGGTAGCGTTTGAAAGATTTATGGCAAACAGATCCCCATGATGATCGCCAATTGTAACAACAGTGTAATCTTTTGAACCGGCAATTTGTGGCCCCCTGCCCATCCCTAAGCCCATTTGAGCAAAATTACCCAGCATAAACGGCTTGGAATAAGACTTTCCGCCATCGCTGGATGATACATAATATAAATCTCTTTCTTTCCCGTTTTTAACCCCGTAAACGATACGGATAATACCTTGGGGGTCAATGACAATTTCAGGCTGACTTCCCACGCCCAAATTTTGCTCTGTCTCAATAGCATCAACTGGTCTGAGATCTTTTTGAAAGATCAGCATTATTGAAATAACCATGATCATTCCTATTTTAGATAGCAGCATAATTCTCAAATTTCAATTTAAAAAAAGTAAAAGCCCGACTAAGCTAAAAAGCAACAATGTTAACTTTTTACCTTCCCGGGTTGGGTAATTCCATAATTATGCAAGAGATTACCACAATTGTGTAAAAATTAAGTCAAACGAACTGCGATATTTGTATCGTTAAAAACCGTATATTTCTGTATGAAAGGTTTTGTTTTTATGATGCTGTTGATTTCGTGCTTTCTGGTTCTGCCGGTAAGTTATGGTTACTCATGCAGTAGTAAGCATACAGCTTCCAAAAAGGAAATAAAGCAGATTTCTAAGAAAAAAGCCGTTTGCAGTGCATCTGATCATCAAAAATCCGGCAGTAAAAAGAAAATGTGCGGCCACAGTTGTGATGGATCCGGATGCAGCTGCGTGCATGGGTCTTGGATATTTGCACTAAAAACACAGCATACCACCCTGATCAACAAAACTGTTTTTGTTTTTACCCAGCCTAATTCCTGGTTCTTCAAAGAATCTACTCCCAAACCGGTATACCTGTCACTTTGGATGCCTCCAAACATAAGCTGTTAAGCTGCCCGACGCCATAAGTGCGTCTTTTCGAAAGCATCTTTTGCTTTTGAATGATCAATTTATTACCAACAGTTTAAGTTTAATCAGATGAAATCAATAAAAATATTGATGGCAGTCGTGTTATTGCTATCTGCCCTTCTGTCGAAAGCAGAAATTAAAAATGTATCTACCGAAAATGTAAAAATTTCAGGATCCTGTGCTCTTTGCAAAGAAGGCATCGAAACAGCCGCATTTGATAAAAACATATCAAAAGCCAGCTGGGACAGGGATACTAAAATGGCCCTGGTCACCTACGACAATAAGAAAACTTCGATTGATGCGGTTCTTAAAAAAGTTGCGTTGGCCGGTTATGACAATGATAGCTATCTGGCCCCTGATGATGCTTACGCAAAACTTGCGGATTGCTGTAAGTATGACAGGGCTGTCAAAAAAGAAGTTATGGCAGAGAAAAAAATGCCTGAGCATCAGCATGAAGCTATGGCAAGTGCTGAAAAAACTACACCGGCCGATGCCGATCCCTTAAAGCCCGTTTTGGATGCCTATTATGCGGTTAAAGATGCATTGGTTAGTTCTGACGGAAATACGGCCTCAGCAAAGGCAACCAGTCTTGTAAAAGCAATTAAGGCGGTTAAAATGGATCAACTTGCTTCTGAGCAGCACATGGTCTGGATGAAAGTAATGAAAGATCTTGATTTTGATGCAGACCATATCGCTGAAACCAAAGAAGTGAGCCACCAGAGAGACCATTTTTCTTCACTTTCAGATAATATGTACAAACTCATAAAATCTGCAAAGCCATCTGAGCCGGTTTATTACCAGCATTGCCCAATGGCCAAAGAGGGCAAGGGTGCAAACTGGCTAAGCCAGATACCGGCTATCAAGAACCCGTACTACGGGGCGCAGATGTTAAACTGTGGCAAAACCACCGAAACCATTAAATAACAAAAGCAGGCCTTTGATGCCATGCTTTGATTCTGCCCTTACAACTGATTGTCAGGACAGAATATTCTTTATTATTTAACGCAAAACACCTTATGGATTTCAGTAAAATTCCTGGCGTAAATGCTATTTCCACCATTATTATTTTCCTTTTGTTTTCTGATACCCTATATGCACAGAAAATAGTCCGCTATGACCTGTACGTAAAAGACACGACAGTAAATTTTACAGGCAAATTAAAAAGAGCGATCGCGGTAAATGGCCAAATCCCCATGCCCACACTGACATTCACCGAAGGTGATACTGCTGAGATTTATGTACATAATGAGCTCAATGAGGAAACTTCATTGCACTGGCATGGCCTGTTCCTGCCAAACAAATATGATGGGGTTCCTAATCTGACCCAAATGCCGATCAAGCCGCATACTACTCATTTGTACCGGTTTGCCATTATTCAAAACGGGACACACTGGTACCATAGCCATACCGGATTGCAGGAGCAGATCGGCATGTATGGGTCGATGATTCTCAACAAGAAAAAAGAACCGGTTATTCCGACAGTTCCCATCGTTTTGAGTGAATGGACGGATATAAATCCTAAAAACGTACACCGGATGCTGCACAATGCCAGTGATTGGTTTGCTATCAAAAAGGGCACCACTCAAAGCTACGCGGAAGCGATTAAACAAGGCTATTTTAAAACCAAAGTAGCCAACGAGTGGAAGCGGATGACGGCCATGGATGTGAGCGATGTATACTACAACAAATTTTTAATAAACGGAAAAAACGAAAGCCAGCTTTCACTGTTCAAGCCCGGTGAGAAAGTACGTTTGAGAATTTCAAACGCAGGCGCATCCACTTACTTCTGGCTTACTTACGCCGGAGGAAAAATGACTGTGGTGGCTAGTGACGGCAATGACATTGAGCCCATAAAAGTGGACAGACTTATTATTGCCGTTTCGGAAACCTATGATGTGATTCTTACAATCCCACAGGTAAAGCCGGGAGCCAAACCCACGGCATACGAGTTTTTGGTCACTTCGGAAGACCGTACCAGGTCTGCATCCCTGTATGTGGGTGAAGGAATCAAACAGCTTGCATCGCCACTGCCTAAACTCAAATATTTTGAGGGGATGAAAATGATGAATGGCATGATGAAAATGAACGGAGATCTGGATGATATGGGCATGAACATGAGCCTGAATCAAATGGATATGAACCTGGTCATGTATCCTGAAATCACAGGCCCGCTGAAAGGTAAGAAAATTAAAGAAATGGGTATACCCGCTGAGATGGACGGCATGAAAATGGACGATAAAAAGAAGCCGATGGAAAGCGGGCATACCGACCATAATATGTATAACAGCAACGTCTTGTCATCGATAACGACGCTGAATTATGCCATGCTCAAATCAGCTGTCAATACGTCGCTTCCCAAAGATGCACCTGTAAAAGAGCTGCGGTTTGTGCTGACGGGAAACATGAACCGCTACGTGTGGAGTATCGACAATAAGGTAGTTTCCGAAAGTGATAAGATCCTGATTAAAAGAGGAGAAAATGTCCGTATGGTCATTTACAACAATTCCATGATGCGCCATCCGATGCACCTGCATGGCCATGATTTCAGGGTTTTGAACGGGCAGGGTGAAAATGCACCCTTGAAAAACATTATCGATATCATGCCCATGGAAACCGATACGCTCGAATTTGCAGCGACCGAAAGCGGAGACTGGTTTTTTCATTGTCATATTCTTTATCACATGATGAGTGGAATGGGAAGGGTTTTCTCCTACGAGAATTCACCTGCAAACCCTGAAATACCCAATCCCAAACTGGCACAGCGTAAACTTTTTGCCGACGACAGAGCGTTTCATTTCATGGCTGAAAACGATATTGCCACAAACGGAAACGACGGAGAAGCTATGCTGCAAAATACACGGTGGAGCATTGGGACCGAATGGCGTCTGGGTTATAACGAGCATCATGGATACGAGGTAGAAACGCATATTGGGCGCTACATTGGTAAAATGCAGTGGCTTATGCCCTTTATCGGATTTGACTGGCGGTATAGAAAAATGGGTATGGATGAAGTGGAGACCAATCTCTTTGGCCAGCGCAATACAAAAGACAAACGGTCCATCCTGAGTGCTGGTGTAAATTATACGCTCCCTATGCTTGTTTCCGCCCAGGCCGAGATTTTCACGGATGGAATTGTCAGGTTTCAATTGGAAAGGATGGATATACCCGTTTCTAAAAGACTAAGAATGAACCTGATGATCAACACCGATAAAGAGTACATGGCAGCAATCAAATATATTTTCACAAGGAATGCGGGCGTTACCGCGCATTATGATAGTGATATGGGATTTGGCGTAGGATTAACTTTGAATTACTGATCAATAAAGGGCATACCCCTTTTCCACATAAACCAGTTAAAAATGAAAAATCACCAAGGTCATCATCCATAAATTTAAAAATAAAAATGGCTTTTTAGGATGCGATACCAATGCTTTACAGGTCTTTATTTGATAACGGCATTGATTATAGGCTTTCTGATCTATTTTTCAATATGGATTATTCCTAAGGAGCATAACAAGTTGACCGGTCTTACAAATGATCAAGTCGAAGATCTGATAAGGTATATGGATCCAACAGACTCTTTGGCAACCCAGATACTGAAAGCGCCGGTTGTCAGACAAAAGCACCGTTTCCTTTTTACAGCTGGACCAACCATTTTCAATTATCATTACTTTTATATAATGCGAAGAAACCATATAAAGACATTAAAAATCAGCTAGTTGACATTTATTTACTTCACATAATATTTTGTTTATCGAAACTAATATCACCTTCAGATCGGACTTTGTACGGGTAATATTAGCTTGACATTGTAAATGCAGACAATTTAACCAAAGAAAAAAAAGGAAGTATTTCCGAAACAAGAGCAGCAAAAAAAAACAGGTTTTAAATTTTAAGACATTAATCTTTGTTATTGCTGTTAATCTTTATGTTTGCTTTTTAGCCAGTATGATGAAATTTAAAATGCCGGAGTGTTGCCAAGGCAAGGCTCCGGCATACGTAGCTATTACGAAAAATAGAGAACTGAGTCTGGGGATAAGAAAAGTACCTTTTTCACTTTACTTTTGTTCAAAGTGATCTACGATGATATAATCTACTTTTTTATCTTTGAAATATATACGAACTTCCTCTGTGGCAGCTTGCGATTCTGTGCGATATATAAATGTCCATGGCAGACTAGCTTTTTCAGGATCATATAAAGCGTATGTATACCGGTCTAAGAGTACAATACGCTCGAATTTTTTTGAAAATTCTGTCTGTTTGCTCAATACCAAAAGTTTGTTATAAAGTACATCGGATTGATCTCCAATTTGAACTGCTTCCTTGCTATTTACTGTTTCCGGCCATTGGCTGAGTTCCTTACGGTTATTCAGTGTTATGCTTTTCACCTTTCCGGATTCAAGTTGAAGTTGTACGCCTGAGTCAGTGTCAAATTTTTCATCAAGAACAAGCCATTCGAAAAGATGTATCCGGTTTTCTATATCTGTAATATCAGAAAAAAAATTGTTAACACCTCCCAGATAGGTAATCATATTCTTCGCACGATAATCTTCCAGTATTGTGAAAGCATCGTCAGATGAACTATTGATTGAAATACCACGGTAGTTTCCTTCTGAAATACTATCTCGTCCTAAGAACTTGATGAAAGGAATAGGCTCTGGACCAGTAATTTCTGGACCAGGATTGTCTGTGCTACACCCAACTGCCAGTAGTGACAGAAGAATACATATTACAAAAATAAAGTCTTTTTTCATACCAGATTTAGGATTGATTCTTACTGATGATGTTATTAGCTTCAAATTGGTTGTAACCAGTGGTGTTTTTTTTAGAAATACTTATAAATCATTATACACATTATGAAATAGTGCAAATTTTATTTAGTCCATTTGCATTCGGTAATGTATAACAAAACCTGAAACCGGGTCTGAAATTTTCCATAACTACCATTCTATATTAACCAATCAAACACAGAACAAGGGGGCAGCTGCCGTTTTGTAAAAAGTTCTTCGGAAAGTATAAACACAGTCCACTTCTCCCATCTCGTTCCGGAGCAGCAGCTGCACTACCCATAGGGATCTTTCTTTTCCTTTGCTTCTAGCTTAGTGTTTGTTGAAAACAGTACTTTTAAGGACCTAATGGCACTATGTGATATTCATTATTTTTTCTTGACAACCGTCCGAATAATAAGTTTTTTGAAAACAACTGAACCACCCTCGGAAAACAGCTCAATTCCTCCCTCGTGTTTGGTTGGAAAAACAACATCAGTCATCACCTGCTCGCCACCGTTTGCAAAGATTTCGACAATCGATTTATCCACAAGCAATTGCAATGTAATTTTGCCATTTTGCGGTTTTACGACAACAGATTCCACACTTGGGAAGCGGTCACTGAAACTTATATTACCAGACTTTGTTCTGTCAAAACTCAGTCTCTTTTGGGCAGCGTCATATATGAGGACACTTTCTTCACCCTCGCTTTTCAATAATTTTATACCAAACGTTTTTGCGGCTCCAATCTCTATTTCTGCCTTTAATTCGTAGGATTCACCTTTATATTTCAGTGGTAGATTTTCTTTCACTTTAATATTCGTCAGGTCAATACCCTTTTCGTCTATAAAAGACAGCTCAATGGGTGCTTGTATAAGCCGGTAGCCCGCGTCTGTTTTTTTTAGTGATAGCTCGCGCGGCACCGACATGGCGCCTTTGAATTTCTCGGTCGGTATTTTATTAGCATACTCCCAATCATTAATCCAGCCGATCATCACCGGCTTTTTAGATTGAAGATTACCAAAAGGAATTCCGGCATAAAAATCTTTTCCTTCATCGATATACAACACTTCATCCTGTTTTTGAGGTATAAAGTTTTTTCCGTCAAAGTCGCCCACGAAATATTGCATGGCCAGATAATCCTTCTGACGATGACCGCTGGAAAGCATCAGCATCCATTTTTTCTGATTCTGACCTTGAACCGGAACCTGCAACAACGAACTGCATTCCCAGATTTTAGAAACATCACCCTGCCTGCCGAATTCGCTCAAAAGTTTCCAGTCTTTCAGATTGGGCGATTCATAAAATTGGACAGTATATTCGAGTGCTTTAACGACGGACATAATCCACTTTTTACCGGGTGCATACCAAAATACAAATGGATCCCGGAAATCAGTAAGACCAATGTCGAGCACCGGGTTTTTGTCATAATGTTTCCAGCTGCGGCCCTTATCTGAGCTGTACGCAAGATTTTGATACTGGGCCAAGCCTTTCAGATTGGCATGTTTGTGAGCAGTGTAAATAGCAACCATACCATCCTTTTTCCCTTTTTCAAAAAAGCCGGAAGTATTGGCGCTGTCCACAACGGCACCACCCGAAAATATCATGGTCTGAGTGGAATCGTCAGCATTTTTGTATTCTTCTAACGCAACAGGCAGGTGCTGCCAGTGCAGCAGATCTTTGCTCACCGCATGTCCCCAGCTCATATGTCCCCAAACATTTCCAAAAGGATTATGCTGGTAGAAAATATGATATTCCCCCTCCAGATAAACCAGTCCGTTGGGATCGTTTATCCAGTTCTGCGGAGCGGTGAAATGATAAGCCGGTCGATACTGTTCTTTCGGAGAAGTTTGAGCGTAAAGTGCGCACGATGTTACCAGTGCTATGGCGGCAATCCCTATGGATTTAATCATGAGTTAGGATTTAAGATTTGTAGGTCAGATTATGACAGGACTGCGCCTGGTTCAGGTGCAGTCCCGTTTTTTAAAATCCCGGATTCTGTTTGTAAAGACCCTTTGTAAAACTGATCTCACGTTGTGGAATCGGAAGATATTCGTCTCTGCCGGCAGTGAATTTCGCTGTGGACAAAAACTGTCTTCTGGTTTTTTCCTTATCGATGTAAGCATTCAGCGTTTTTTCGGCAATTCCCCAGCGGACTAGATCAAAGAACCGTGGGCTTTCTGTGGCAAATTCCAGTCTTCTTTCCCATTGCAATGCTTTTCTTGCAAAATCCTGTGTCCAGCCCGATGCATATTCTTTGATATTGTATTTTGATGGCAAGGTTCCGTCTGTTTTTTTCAACCGTCCGGTACTTGCCGCTGCCCGTCTTCTGATCTGGTTGATCAATGGAAGTGCAAGTGCCTGCTGCCCCAGTTCAATATAAGCTTCGGCCTGCATCAGGATTACATCGTCGTAGCGGATGATATCAATGTTTTTAGATGAGCCAATAAATGGGCCTTCTTTGTGATAAGAGGAGCTGGTCGCAAGCTGCTGCTCTTTCATCGTGTGGAAAAAACCATAAACGCCTGGATCACGGATCCAGCTGTTGCTGAATGGTTTAGTCGCATCATATTTGTATGGATGGCCATCGATACCAATGGTGTGATCCACACGCGGATCGACTGTTTCCGTATTGAAATCTACATTTTTATCATTGAATGTATCAAATAAGGGCAAGCCATTAGCATCGGTTTTATAAGCATTTGCCAGATTCTGACTGGGCTGGTGAAAACCGCAGCATCCGTATTGAGGCGCTCCATGCGGATAATTCAGCCCGGTCACGTAACTCAATCTGCCAGCCGCTGTGCCATCATTGATCGAATACTGGATAGCAAAAATCGATTCCGGGCCGTTTTCAGTTTCAGCAATAAAGTTTTCTGCAAAATCCGGCTGCAAACTGTACTGCCCCGAGGCAATTACCTGCTGTGTGAGCGTAACAACTTCCTGCAATCTGGTTTTATTGATGCCTGTTACTTTGTGGGTATAATCCTGCTCGTAAGCCTGGTATAGTCTTAGTTTTGCAAGATATGAAGCTGCCGATAGTTTATTAGCTCTGCCGACCTGACTTTGTTTCTGAGGCAGATTATCAACGGCAAACTGAAAATCTTCTCCGATTTTATTCCATAATTCGTCGTTTTTATATCTGACGTTCGACTCTTTCAAAATATCCTCAGTGCCCATTGTTTCGGTGATGTAAGGGATATTTTTGAACAACATTTTCAGCATAAAATGTGAATGTCCGCGCAAAAAACGCATTTCAGCCTCACGTGTATTTTTTAAAGGAAATTCAGCTTCGGTCACAGCATTTAAACTGGTCAGTGCCGCATTGGCTCTGGAAATGGCTTTGTAAAAATTTTCCCAGGTATATGGATGCATAAAGGTCATATCCGGCCTTGTCAGATTATAATGCTCGTAAAAGTCCACCTCTGCAACATCTGAAACACCACCACCACCTTTGTAAGCATCATCCGAACGGACACTGCCATATACCCACATGCTGGTCATCGGGCCGATCATTTCATCATTTCCAATGCCTGCATAAGCGGCCGTCACCAGCGATTCAGCGGCGGATGCAGACTTAACATTGTCAGAGGAAAGCAGTCCCTGCGGCTCATAGTCAAGATAATCCTTGCAGGATGAGGTGATCATCAAACTGGCTGCCAGTACTAAGGAATATATAAGTTTATTTTTCATTGTTCGAAAGAGGTTAGAATGAAACATTTAGCCCAACAGTAAGCGTGCGGGGAATCGGAATAGCGTTGATATCGGTGCGTTCAGGATCAGGTCCAAGGAAACTTTTTGATTTGACAAGGAACAGGTTTTCAGCCATCAGATAAACCCGGATGCGTTGCAGCTTGATTTTTTCTACAAAAGCTGAATTGATCGCGTATCCCAGCTGGATATTTCTCAGCTTGAAGTAGGATGTATTAACGTTGAAGTAATCCGATGTTCGTGTTTCATTGTTGGAATCAGACAGGGAAAGCGCCGGGATTTTTGAACCCGTATTGGTCGTTGACCACGCATCAAATACACCCGGCCCCACGTTGTCACGGCCTCTTATAAAATTGTTGTAAAAAGTATAGGAATCAAACCCTTTTCTGCCGGCGATACCTGAACCAAAAACAGACAGATCAAAGTTTTTATAAAACACTTCCACTTTCAGATTGTATTCGAATGCAGGCAAGGTAGTACCAAAGAAAACGCGGTCCAGATCATCAATTCTTCCATCTCCATTGGTATCCACGTAGCGGATACGGCCAGGGCCAGCACCCACCTGTGTTGGTGCAGCATCAACCTCCTGCTGATTTTGGAAAAGGCCACTCGTTTTATAGCCGAAAAGATCAAACTGCGAATGCCCAAGGATCGTGTTGGTTACATTTCCTGCATAGGCAGCTCTAACTTCTTCGGGCAGTTCGGTGATTTTGTCGCGGAAGCGGCTAATACCGGTCATGATATTGTAGGTGAAATCCCCTTTTGGTTTGGCATAATATCCCAGCGAAAACTCAAATCCCTGATTAGATTTTGCAGCGCCGTTAACCACTTTCAACTGTCCTTCCCCAACAGCCGATGCAATAGGAGGTGTGATCAGAATATCGCTGGTTTTGCGGGTGAAATAATCGAAAGAACCCTGGATACTTCCGTCAAGAAACCCGAAATCTACACCCAGGTTTGCCTCATTAGTACTTTCCCATTTCAAATTAGGATTCGCGCCCTGGATGGAAACAATACCCGATGGAAGGTTTCCTGTATTGGCGCCATTCAGATCATAAGCCGTTCCGATGTTGTAATACTGATCAAAAAAGCTGTTGTGACCATTTGAAAACTGCGATTGTCTTGTGCCGTAACGCGTGTCATACAAACCGAAACGGGCAAGGTCTCCGATCTCCTGATTTCCAACGCGGCCAACACCGGCTCTTACTTTCAGATTACTGATCTTCCTTACATTTTTAAAGAAATTCTCCTTGTCAATTCTCCATCCAACCGAAGCTGCCGGAAAAATACCGTACGCGTTTTCACTACCAAAGCGTGAGGAACCATCGCGTCGAACCGTCACTGCAGCCAGATAGCGGTCTGAAAAACCATAGTCAACCCGGGCGAATTGTGATAATAGCCGGCTTCCCGATCCTGTTCCGGTCACGTTCGTATTACCCGTTCCGGCATTAAGTACAAAGTAATCCTGTGTTTGCACGCCAAATCCCTCTTTTCGGGCAATCTGGTTATCGAGCGTATTTTTGATCGCCTCGGTACCGATCAGAAATTTCAGGTGATGATTTCCAAGATCCAGGTTATATCTTGCCGTGTTGGACCAGGTCAGACTTAAATAGCGGTTTTCATCCAGTGTCAAACTGTTGCTGGTACGACCGAAAGAGCCTTCTTCAAAAGCCTGTTCAATATTTTTAAAACGGTAATTGGCATTATCAGCACCTAAACTTGTTTTCAGAAAGAGGTTTTTAACCGGCTGGATTTCAACAAAAACATTACCGAAAAGCGTCATGCGGTTGGTGTTATCCCATTTGTTAATATCCTGCATGTGAAGCGGGTTATTTCTATCGGAATAACCCGAACCGATCGCTCCACCCCAAGAGCCGTCTTTTGCATAAACCGGAATTGTGGGTGCAAGTGTCACGGCCAGGCCGGGTGTAAGCGCGCCGCCAATATCTGTGGAAGCCAGTGTTTCATTGGAGGTAGCCAGCTGCACATTAGCGCCGATTTTTAGTTTTCCATCAAAAGCGCTGGTTAAAGCATTGATACGGCCACTGATTTTCTCATAATCTGTAAAACGCAGCATACCTGTATTTTTGAAGTACCCAAGATTAACTTGCAGCGAAGATGTCTTGTTTCCACCTGAAATCGTCAGCTCGTTGTTGGTAACAATTCCGGTTTTGTACATTTCTTTTTGCCAATCCGTATCACCGGCAGGCATGTTCTGGTTCCCACCCACGAAAGGCTGAACCTTAACGCTGTTCAAAACCGGATTTTTAAAATCCTTGTTCCAGTCAAATGCGTAAAGAGCGCCATAACCGTCTTCGGGATTCGCGCCGTCATTAACCGATGCTTTCCACAAGGCCCTGCCCCTGTCTACCGCGTTGAGCATTTTAAACCGCGCGTATTTTTCAGACTGTGCGGAAATACTGCTGTTAAAATCAATATTGATCTTGCCATTGGAATTTGCGCCATTTTTTGTTGTCACAATAATAACCCCGTTGGAAGCCCTTGAGCCATAAATCGAAGACGAAGAAGCATCTTTCAAAACCTGGATTGATTCGATCGAATTTGGGTTTAATCCCTGGAAAACTTCGGGTCTTTTTGTTGGTACACCGTCAATAATATAAAGCGGATCGGTATTTCCCAGCGTGTTTGCTCCCCGGATCAAAATCCTTGAATTCGTACCGTTTGGTGAGCCTGTTTTTTCAATATATAGTCCGGGAACACGTCCTTGCAAAGCCTGCATGGGGTTTCCTGAACTGATATTTTTCAGCGGCGCCATATCAACGACCGCAATCGCTCCGGTTAAATCTTCTTTTTTGGAAGATGTATAACCGACCACGACCACCTCTCCCAGGTTTTTGGAATCGTATTGCAGTGTGACATCCAGTTTGGAGCTGTTGCCAGCCGGAAGCTCCTGTGCGATCATGCCCACATAGGAAAATACCAGGGTTGCAGTCGCGGAAACAGCAATAGAATATTTTCCATCAACATCTGTGATCGCACCGTTGGTCGTTCCTTTTTCAAGAATGCTCACGCCTGGCAAGGTCAACCCGTCAGAAGCTTTGACAGTACCTGTAAGGGGGCCTTTGGTTTGTGCCCAGGCGATTTGCATTGAGCACAGGATGGACAGTACCACCAATCGTAGTTGTTTTTTCATAAATTATAGAATGTAATCGATTAGTTATTAAGGAATTTTTCAAGTTCAAGATCCGAGATCGAAGGCGTGGCACCCTGATAAGTAGCTACCAGTGCACCCACGGCACAGGCATTTTTCAGTGCCAGCGAAACAGGAGAGCCGGCCAGAATGTGTTTGAGCAGCATGGCCAGAAATGAATCTCCGCTGCCGATCGTATCCTGCACTTCCACTTGGTATCCGCCCTGCGTTGTGAAACCATTTTCGTCAAGTACTATCGCTCCATTAGCACCCAGCGTCAGACATATCATTTGGAGCTTGAATTTGTCAACCAGAAATTTCATCTGTGTCTGAGGATCCGGAAGGATTCCGTACCAACCGGCTACGATGGCCAGTTCGTGTTCATTGACTTTTACGATGTCCGCTTTCGATAGTAAATATTCTATCGTTGGACGGTCATAGTGCGGAGGACGTAGATTCACATCGAATACTTTCAGCGGTGCTTTGTCCAGCAAATGATACAAGGTGTCCTTGGTCTGCTGATTTCTAACGGCTAAACTACCGTATAAAAAAACATCTGATTTGGCAACCACTTCGTCTAGTCGTGGATCAGGCTGAACATAATCCCAGGCAACGGGCTGGACAATTTTGTAAGCAACTTCTGTTTTATCAGTAAGGTTTACTTTTACAATACCAGTCAAATGCGTTTCTCCGATCTGCACAAATTCTGTTGACAATCCTTTCCGGTTAAGATAATCGGTCAGTTCTACACCAAGATCGTCAGTTCCTACGCGGCTGATGAAGATCGGATTCAGGCCAAAGTTTTTTAAATGAATCGCTACATTCATGGGCGCTCCTCCGGGCTGTTTACCGGATGGAAGCATATCCCACAACATTTCTCCAAAAATTACAATAGAAGGTGTCATATTAACGGGTTGGATTAGTGTAAAACCATTGTTTTTTCGAGCCGCTCCAAAGAGGTTCCTTTTGTTTCCGGCATTACGCGCCAGACGAAAATCAGCTGTAAAACCATCATGATCGCAAAGAACGAGAAGGTGATACCGCCGCCTAGAAATTCTGATATGATTGGAAATGAGAAGGCGACCACTGCGGCCATAAACCAGTGCGTAAAACTTCCCAGCGCCTGGCCGTTTGCGCGTACTTCATTGGGGAAAATTTCCGAGATAAATACCCAGATCACAGCGCCTTGTGAAAAAGCGAAGAAGGCAATGTATACAAAAAGGAAAACAGGTACGCCAGAAAAGTCCTGAATAAAAAATGCTCTTGCAACAAGGCTTAGTGTCACAATGAGTCCGACAGAGCCGATCAGCATCAGGGTCCTTCTTCCGAACCGGTCTATAAAATTGATTGCCAATAGTGTAAATGCAAAGTTGACCAGACCGATGCCCGCAGAGGAAAGAAACGCGGATTTGGTTCCAAGTCCTGTCATTTCAAAAATGCGGGGACTGTAATAAATAATTGCATTAATGCCCGATACCTGGTTGAAGATTGCAAACATTACGGCCAGTCCGACCGGTGATTTGTATTTGGCTGAGAATAATTTCGCCTTGGGCTGGCTTTGCGTATCTGCTGTGCTTTTTAAAATGTCAGAAAGCGTTTCCCGGCTTGCTCCCGGATCGATCAATTCCAGTATCTGCCGCGCTTCGTCCAATTTGCCTTTTTTCATAACCAGCCAGCGCGGGCTTTCCGGTACGTAAAGGATGGCTAAAAGGAAAATCAGCGAAGGAATTGCCTGTATACCCAGCATCCACCGCCAGGCGTGTTCTCCTATATCCTGCATAAAATAATTTGAAAAGTAGGCGATCAGAATACCGAAAACTACATTGAACTGGAACAGGCCCACCATCTTTCCACGTGAACGGGCGGGTGAAATTTCAGATATGTACAAAGGTGCAGCCACCGAGGAAGCGCCAACGCCAAGACCTCCCATAAATCTGAACAGAAGAAACAAATACCAGTCATTGGACAAAGCTGAACCCAGAGATGATACCAGGTATAATACAGCGATCCAGAATAAAGTTTTTTTCCGGCCCAGCCTGTCCGCCGGAATGCCGCCGAGCATCGCCCCGACGACTGTGCCAATCAGGGCAATGGATACAGTGAAGCCATGCTCAACGGCTGTGAGCTTCCATAGGATCTGGATCGCTTTTTCTGCTCCTGAGATCACCGCCGTGTCGAATCCAAAGAGGAAACCTCCCAGTGCCACAACGATTGACCAAACCAATACTTTGCTATTTTTCATTCGTAGTTCTGATTTTTTTATCAAAACTACTTTATGAAGACGCTATGAATAACTAAATAATATCTCAAAAAAGTTAAACTTTGATACAGTGTAACCTTTTTTGGTATACGTATCAAAATCAGCATTTTATAATAAATTCAAGGAAAAATTGCAGCGCAGTTATTTCAATTTTGATACACCGGATTTCAAAAATGATACATGATGCGTTGTTTCATTTTTAAAAATGGTACAATGCATGGAAAGGATGAAACAAAACTTAAAGAGTTCGGGCATTTTTATATTCCAGAGGCGTCTGGTTATACTTGGCTTTGAAGGCCGTCGAGAAGTAAGTAGGCGAAGAGAACCCAACGCTGTATGCAATATCAGCTACGGTCAGATCATTTCGCCTGAGTAAAAAACGCGCTTTATTCAAACGTATCTGCTGGATATATTCATTCACACTGAAACCCAGAAGCGCCTTTACTTTTCTGTAAAGCTGAACACGTGACATGCCCATATCCTTGGCAATATCCTCCACATTCAGATCAGAGTTCCCGTAGTGCTCTTCAATGTAAGCGGTAAATTCTGTGACAAATTTCTTATCGAGTTTATTTGGATTGTTTGCTGATGTCGTCTCAATCGGCAGCTCACTGGTATAGTGTTCGCGGAGTATGGAGCGGTTGCGGAGAAGCGTTTTTATAGTTTCCTCAACAAATTTCAGATTGAATGGTTTTGTAATATAAGCATCGACACCGGTCTGAATTCCTTCAATTTGCTGCTCTGCTGTATTTTTGGCAGTGAGTAAAATAATTGGAATATGCGAGGTGCGGAAATCCGATTTTAGCACGGATGCCACATGCAATCCATCTTTTCCTGGTAACATAATATCACAAACAATCAGATCAGGGATCTGGTCAAAAGCAAATTCCAGTCCTTCTTCTCCATTACTTGATTTGATAATCAGATAATTGTCTTGCAGTTTTTGTTCAACCAGGCGGATCAGATCGTCGTTGTCTTCAATCAGCAGTATGGTCTGTTCATGATGTACAGCCGATTTTGTGTCTGGTGTTTCTGTCATTTTTTCCTCCGGTATTTCCATACTCCTGACAAGCGATATTTCATCGGTCGGCTCGTTCCATATCTCATTTTCTTCAAAATGCTCCTTTCCAAGCGGAAGTTCAATGGTGAATTTTGTCTCTTTCCCATGCTCACTTTCTACCGAAATTCTTCCATGATGCAGGTTTATGAGTTCTTTTGAAAGCGCTAATCCTAAACCGGTACCCAGCGTCTTATAACTTCCTTCACCCTGATAAAAGATTTCAAAAGCATGCTGGACCTCTGATTTGGTCATGCCATGACCATTATCTTCAATCGTAATTTTGACGCTGCATCCGCTAACCGACTTCACGTAAATGTATATACGTCCTTTATCCTGCGTAAATTTAAAGGCATTGGAGAGCAGGTTGAATATTACTTTATCCAGCATATTGACGTCAAACCAAACTGCAATCTGTGGCTCGGAAGTGATCAGACGAAAATCAATTTTTCTTTTGACGGCCATTTTTTCAAACGAGGCCATAATGTCTTTTAAAAACCCGACAAGATTTTGCTCACTGGCCCTGATCATCATTTTATGACCTTCGATTTTACGAAAATCCATAAGCTGGTTGACAAGACGAAGCAACCGGAAAGCGTTTTTCCTGATCAGGTTCAGTTCCTGTTTAACCAGGGAATCTTTGATTTTTCCATTGTCCAGTAAATCCTCAACAGGTGCTAAAATCAAGGTCAGGGGCGTGCGAAACTCGTGAGAAATGTTGGTGAAAAATTTCAGTTTGGCTTCATGTTCAACGGTAGCTTTTTCAGCCATTTGCGAGATCTGATCTTTTTGATCCGAAATTTCATGATTCTGTTTTTCAAGCCTTTTGTTGATTTTTCTATTTTCCCTCAGCGAGTAAAAGGATAATGCTCCAAAAAGCAACGCCAGTGCCAGCGTGATGGAAATCGCATAAATGATGATGGATTGATTCTCTGAAATAGCTCTTTGCTCCTCTATTTTACGCTGTCTTCTTTCAATATCTTCCTGCTGGGCCATCACTTTCTGGTTTTGAAGCTTCATGATCCTGACGTTTGAAGAATCGATAAGCGTACTTTGCAGACGATTTTCCCGCTTGAATGGTTGTTTTCCTAAAATATTAATAGCAGTACGAATAGATTCTTCTCCGCCTGTCGGGTAAATAATTGTCGCATTCAGAATATCTCTGTCAACCAGATCAATCCCTTCATTTTTACCGTTTAAACCATCAACGCCGATAATTTTGATACGTTTTTGCAGACCCAGTTTTTTGCAAATTTCAAAAGCACTGATTGCACGCCGATCGTTTTGACAGTAAATGAAATCAATCAGACGATCACTTTTTAATAGCGCCGTCAGATCATTTTCAAATGAATATTTATCCCAGTCGCCGTCAAGTTTAGCTACCAGGCGAATTCCGGGAAAGCGGCTGATAGCTTCAACAAATCCTTTATGACGGTCAATGTCGGCAGAAGATCCGGGCAGCTCGCTTATTTCTACAACATTACCTTTTCCTTTAAGTACCGTATTGGCATAAATCCCGGCTGTTCTGCCCACTTCAATATTCTCAGCACCCACATAAGCGGTATACTGATCCGACATGGTCCGCCGGTCAACGATGATCACAGGAATTCCTATTTGATACGCTTTTTCAACAATGGGCGTAATCCTTTGGGCTTCATTGGGTGAGACAATCAGCAGATCTACTTTTTGATCCATCAACTGCTGTATCTGATCAATTTGTTTCAGGCTTTGCCCGGCTGCATCTTTCATCACGAAGTCAATTTCAGGATGAAAAGACAATTCGCGGTGCATATTTTCCAACATTGTTTTGCGCCAGTTGTCTCCGCCCGTACATTGAGAAAACCCGATGGTGAACTGTTTTGGTTGTTCCCGGGAACAGCCAAATGATATAAGTAAAATAAATAGTATTAACGCAGCAGATTTCAATTTTTTATTGTATTTATTCTAAATGTTGCAAGGGCTAAAAGTATTACATTTTATCGATCGAATCAAATGAAGGCTTAACTATTAAAGTAACGACATTTTTTGAAAGAGACGGTTATCCGGTTGGGTGTAAAATCAGTTTTAATGTCGGGGTCCGCCAAATGATTGTAAAGATTCCCTTTGCTCATGCAGGTAAATCGACATCTCACGCGGAGTTGGATCTTGCGGGAATCCACGTAAGTCGAAAAGTCTGCCGCTGCTGATCAATGTCACCCTGAGTTTGGTGAATTGATTCCAGCGGTCAAGCCCTCCATAAGCCTCGACGATATTGTTAATTAAATTGCCCATCGTCGAGACAATTAATTTAAAAATTCTGGCGGTTCCCGCTTTCAGCTGCAAGTTCAATCGCGGCGATCATGCGATGCCTTAAAACCGCGTCATCGAAGGATGCACTTAACCGGGTTCCTACTGTCAGATCTTTATGTAACCATTGATATTGATAAGCCATATTCAATGCTGCAGGATAAAGCCCATCCGCCTCTACGGTCAGGTATTGCCCAGGCACTTCCAAAACTTCCAGCCCGGTTTGTTCACCGTTGCTACCTTTGATCGTAAGTGGAAATATAGCTGGGTGACCGCCATCAGCAGTAATGATCAGGTCGCCTTCGGTTCCGTTGATCTCCCATTGGAAATTAGTTCCCCGTAACATTCCTCCGCGATAATGAATGGATGCCACAGCTCCGCTTGTCAAGACGCCATTCACAGCAATCTGGTCATAGGCCGTCATCGGTATCTGTTCCCCGCTTTCAACCAGGGTGGTGGTCTTACGACGATTAATCGCAGTTGCGCCAATCGTTTTAAATTCGCCTAATGTGTCACATAACACGTCCACTGCGTGTCCGAATGTGGCATAGATCATGCCTGCCCCATTCTTAGCATCAACCGCATAAGCCATAGCCTGCTCAGTAAGAGCCCCATAAATTATACCTGAACCTGTCAGGGTGGTAGAAAGGACTTCACCAACATAACCACTCTTGATCAGGTCTTTAACATACCGGATCGCCGGAACCGCGCGGGATTGTAAGCCGATAACCGTAAGAATGCCATTTTTGTCAGCGAGATCGTTTAATTCCAGTGTTTCAGCAAATCCATTTCCTAACGGCCATTCGCAATAGATGTGTTTACCGGCATTAATGGCAGCCTCAACCAGTTCCCTGTGTTCAGGTACTTTCACGGTGACCAATACAAGATCTACATCCGGCGAATTGATCAGGTCGAGATTATTATGAAAGACCTGGGGGATATTATAAGCATCTGCCGCTGCCGTTGCCTTTTCAGGGTTGCGGTTACTGATGGCAACAATTTCAAAGTCGGGCAATGCCTTTAGTGCAGGGATATGAGCAATAGAGGCCCAGCCTCTTTCAGCACTTACGCCAATGATGCCGACGCGTATTTTTGAGTTCATTTTTTTAATATTTAAATGGTTAAGAATCTAATTATAATTAATTTGTGATGTCCAATTTAAGCCGGTCGAGAATAAAGGAACTGATCTGCCAACCCTTATCGCTTTTTTTTAGTGTCTGGTGATAAATTCCGAACCCGTGCATGGCACGGTAGGGTGCACCCGCTGTGCCTTCCGGAAAAATGATCTGGTCCTCCAATGCCCAGATCGCACTTGCCTCGGTTTCAGACAAAACCGTTATTTCTGGCTGGTTCACGTAGTGTATCGTTACGGCACTTTGCAACATCGGGGCGGTCAGGTCCAGCATTTCTTTCCGGCTGTAGAACTGAAATATGATATTTCCGGCAGTATCTTTAAAAGTCAGCTGAACATCTTCGGTCAGCAGTTCTCCAAATGCAGTCCATTGTTTGGTATCCAGAAAACGGCAATAACGTGCCAAGGGTTTTTTAATGTTTTCCGTCTCTTGAAGCGCTTTGATAGTGGTTTCCTGATCTGCCATAAGTTTTTGATATTGTTTAGTCAAAGGTGATAACGAGCTTACCCTGCACATGATCAGATTCCTGCTCCAGATGTGCGAGGCCAATATCCTCCAACGCAAATCGCTTGGCGATATGAGAACGGATCTGACCTTTTTCAAGCAGGGCAGCAATTTCTTTCATGTCTTCACCACTGGAAGTGACCGCGTTATAATAAGCCAGGATTCCCCGTTCGGCAGCTCTGGTTTCCCATGGTGTACCGGCAACACCAGACCAAAGACTGATCAGTTTACCCCCCGGTTTAACAACTTCGATGGTCCTTGCAATATGATCTTCCCGGAGTGCTTCTAATACAAAGTCTACCGGCTGTAAAACTTCTTCAAACTTTTGCGAACGATAATCTATAAATTCATCCGCACCAAGACTCAGAACAAAATCTTTTTTCGATTCCGAGGCCAGCACTATAACATAAGCACCGAAATATTTGGCGATCTGAATGGCAAAATGCCCGACACCGCCGCCTGCGGCAGTAATAAATATCCGGTCACCCGGTTTAATACCTGCTTTGCTTAATGGCTGCCAGGCGGTTAGGGCTGCCAGCGTTGCTGCCACTGCTTCGGCATGTGATATATTCAATGGCTTTAACGCGAGATCACCAGCAGGTGCCGCGACAAACTCCGCGTAGCCTTTTCCATGTCCGGCCCTGTCATGCCCCGGATACTTAATAGTACCAAATACGCCATCGCCTTCACTGATACCCGTTACTACAGTCCCTACAGAAACTACAATACCCGAGATATCCCAGCCCATGATCCTTGGCCTTTCGCCTGCAAATACATAATCAAGCGCATCAAGTTTGCGGATATAAGTATCTGCAGGATTTATGCTGATCGCTTTTACTCGGATAAGTACTTCATTTTCCGTAAATTCCGGCATTGGCAGGTCAGTTAAAACCAGGTTTTCAATGCCGCCATGTGCGATTAATTCTATTGCTTTCATGTGCTGTTTAAATAATTCTGTACAAACGTAAACCATTGCTATATTTGTGGCAAGTATGTACTTTTTAGTATGGTACCTACCAAAAAGTACGTTTAACTGTATATTAGTCTGTTATCATGAAAAAAAAAGACAATAATTCTGATGATTTTCAAGTATGTCCTATAGATTACGGATTTAAGCGAATCGGTGGCAAGTATAAAGCCCGCATTTTGTGGTACCTCAAGAAGGATACTGTATTGCGCTATGGCGAACTGAGCCGCGCGCTGCCTGACATTACAACCAAAATGCTTACCCAGACCCTGAAAGAGCTTGAAAATGATAAACTGGTACACAGGGAGATGTTTTACCAGGTGCCGCCTCGGGTGGATTATTCATTAACGTGTACGGGTGAAGAGTTGATCCCATTCATCGACCATGTGAGAGAATGGAGCTTACGCGAGATGGAGAAAGAAAAAGATCTACTGGCGGTCGGAAGTCGCTAAGGCGGTGGCTTGCTTTCAAAATAAATTTAAACAGTTACCTGATGGTCTTTAGCGACCAGTCCAACTTTTGCCGCTCATTTAAAAAGCTGAACGGTACAGCGCCTTATCAATATTGGACTTATAGGTATTGCTGCCGGGTTGCCGGGTGATGAGTAATCGGAAACTTCTTTTTAAAATACCTTCCGGATTCTTAATATGTGTTAATCATTCCGTGTTTTGTGCTAACCCTCCGGATGGTGCCCGGACACCATTGTTATTAAAATTTAACAAAGAAAATATAGCAAAAATATTCTTCATTACCGGCGCTTCACGCGGTTTCGGTAATAATCTGGGCTACAGCACTTTTGGAACGTGGCCACAAGGTAGCTGCAACAGCAAGAAAACCGGAAGATCTGGACGAACCGGTAGCAGCTTATGGTGACGCGGTATTACCTGTAAAGTTGGATATAGACAGTCGGGCGGATAGTTTCGCGGCGGTAAAAAAAGCATATGATCATTTCGGCCGGATCGATGTTCTGATCAATAATGCAGGTTTCGCCGTTTTCGGCGCAATTGAAGAAACAAGCGAAGAACTGGCACGTGCGCAGATAGAAACCAATTTCTTCGGCCTGCTATGGGTAACACAGGCTGTGCTCGCTATATTTCGTGCGCAAAAAAGCGGGTATATTATCCAGGTTTCCAGTACGCTGGGCTTAGCCAGCTTGCCGGTACTCGGATTGTACAACGCTTCCAGATATGCAGTTAACGGCCTGAGTGAAACACTGGCCACCGAAGTGAAACTATTTTGGGCATCAATGTGAGTATCTTTGAACCTAACGCATTCTCAACCGACTGGGCGGGTGCTTCTGCCTTCCACGCGGAACCGATTGAAGCTTATGAGCCGGTCAGAAAAGCATTTGTTGAGCCGCGCCCCCGGACATATTCGGTAAACCGGAGGCGACCATTGCAGCGATACTTCAGCTGATCGATAGCGAAAACCCACCTTTACATTTCTTATTGGGTAATATAGCTTATCCTTTTGTGCAACAGGCTCATACAGCTAAACAAGCGAAATTTGACCAATGGAAAGAAGTTTCTGCGGATGCCCAGGGGTTTTGATGATGATTAATGGTGTTGACTGATCAGAAGGCCACTCGCGAGAGTGGCTTTTCTGTTTTCAACTTCTTTGAATAAATACTTTTAAAATATATCGGTGCTCATGCATTTCGGTTTCGTTATTCTTCACCACGATTATAAAGGGCTAATAAAAAAAATGATCAGTTGAAATCTTATTTCACCTGATCATTGGATCATTTTACATTCAAAAAGCTACTTTTTTGTTGGTTCTACAAAGGCTATAATAGTACTAACTTTTCCATCTTTAAATACAAATAAGTATAGCCAGGTTTTTCGGCCAGGCCAGAAAGCCACATTCGTAGCCTGGAAACATGGGAGATCAAATGAAAAAGTTTAACGGGCTGTCCCTGGTATTCCAAGTTTGGATATTCACCGTCAAGATACTTGCGCACATCATCATCCAGCTTTACCTTGTTTTCTATGGCCGCTTTTGCTAATAGTAATACGGCAAATGTTTTACTAATTGAGCCTATGCCAAATATGGAATGCGTGTTAGGCAATTAATTTACATCTTTACAGACAGAGCCATCATTATAGGTATAAATGCGACCATCACGGTACAAGCCGACGAAAATGCCTACCGCTGTTTTAGATTGTATAAAGACCTTAGCTTCCTGCGCGATGCGCAGCGTTATGCTGTCTTTGGATGTTAGAGAATTTGCTGCGGTTTGCGCGTTTACCAATTGCATCGAAAAAATACAAATAATGAGCAATGTTATTTTTCTCATGTTAGTAATTATGAAATTTGGTGCGTTACAATAGTATATTAAGGTCAGTTCGTCATACTGCAAGCCTTAATCTCATTTGGCACCGCTGACCAATAGTTCAGGATATTGTCTGCGGATGAATTTCGTCCCGAGTTATGTCAATTGATTGACTTATTCATTTCTCAGGCTTTTGACCGGATCCAGCCAAGCAGCGCGGATTGCCTGATAGCTAACTGTCAGAAGTGTAACACATAAAGCACCCGCGCCCGACAAGACAAATATCCACGGGGAAATTTCAGTCCGGTAAGTATATTTTTGTAGCCATTCATCCATAAAATAATAGGTAAAAGGTGTAGCGATCAAGCAGGATACAATTACCATGATCACAAAATCCTTTGATAAAAGCCGCCACAGATTGGTAACCGAAGCACCCAAGACTTTCCGTATGCCAATTTCCTTAGTTCGCTGCTCGGCCACAAAAGCCGAAAGGCCAAACAGGCCAAGTGCACTGATAAAAATGGCCAGGGCCGAAAAGAAAACGGCCAGATTACCTACACGCTCTTCAGCAATGAATTTCGAAGCATACACATCATCCACAAATGAATAGTCAAAGGGAGCTGACGGGATCAGACTTTTGAATACACTTTCTATTTTTGGAAGGGCCGCGGCTATGCCAACCTGCGGGTCGATCCTGATGGAAATATAGCCTGGCCTGTCTGCCAGATAAAAAATGGTAGGTTTGACATTTTCAAAAGGAGAGTTCATCACCAGATCTCTGACTACACCCAGAATCCTAAAATCCTTATTGATATTTTCACCTGAATTATTCCATTTAACCGTTTCGCCGACAGGATTTTTCAGCCCCATGTATTTCGCAGCTGCTTCATTGATTATAAATCCCGAGGAATCCGACGCAAAAGACCGAAAAAAGTCCCTGCCCTCAGTGAACTGCAAACCAATCGTTTTGCCATATTCATAAGAAATACCTACCATGACAAAATCCTGGTTGTCAGACGGATTTTTACCCTTCCATTCAAAACCTGCGCTGTTGGACCAGGCTCCCGTAACAGCACCGGATGACTTGGCAACCTGTGATACTACTCCAGAATTCTTCAGTTCCGAAGCCAGTATTTCATAGCGCTCTTGAAAATCGGACGTTCCCATTCTGATCTGCATCAAACCTTGCCTGGTGTAACCAACAGGCCGTTTTTTCGCAAAACCGATCTGCTTGTATACGATAATCGTTCCAATAATCAGGGCCATGGAAGCTGTGAACTGAAATACAACCAGGACTTTTCTGGGAACGGCAGTCACAGATCCGATACGGAGTCTGAGAACTGATGCACTACCCTTCAATACTTTGATAGGATTGAATGACGACAGATATAGCGCCGGATAGCTGCCTGCCAGAATACCGGTGATCGCTGTGAATGCAAGGCACATAAGCAAGAACCAAATGTTTGTAAAAGGTATTGAGATCGTCTTGTCTGCAACACTGTTGAACCAAGGTAATATTCCAAGTACCAGCAAAATTCCAAGCAGGAAGGATACGCCGGCAGTGAGCAATGATTCACAAAAAAATTGGTTAATCAATTGGCTGCGTAACGAGCCAACAGCTTTTCTTATGCCCACTTCTTTGGCCCGTTTCTCCGACCGCGCCGTACTCAGGTTCATAAAATTGATGCATGCGATCAGCAGCACAAAAATACCAGTCAGGCCATAAAACCAAACAAATTTGAGCGATTCGCTTGTTACAATGACACGGTTTTCAAAGTTGGAATACAAATGCCACCTGTCCATCGGATGCACAAAAAGTTCAGGTCTGTAAAGCGCTTTTTCCTTACTGATGTACCGCCGTTCGAGATCCTTGATACGTAAAGAAATCTCAGAGAAGGAGGCCCTTGGGGTGTGGCCGTTTTCTGCAAGTTGAACAAATATATGAAATGAATTGTCGTTCCAGTTGCCCAGATCGCCTTTGACCCAATCCCTGGTAGAAACCATTAATTCCCAAGGCAACAAAAAAGTCAGATTCTTAAAAGTAGAGTTATTGGGCAAATCCTCGTAAACACCTGTAACCCGAACCTTCGATTTGTTGTCAATGGTCAGAATTTTATCGATGGGATCTGTATTACCGAACAATTTCTTTGCCAGAGTCGCTGCCAGTAAAATACTATTTTGATCAATAAGTCCGGCGCGTGTGCCGCCGCGCATGTTAAGGGTCAAAAGATCGGGAGCAGCTGCCTCCATATAACTGCCCGTTTGGGTAAATTTCTTATCATCGGAAGAAATGATGTGGTTTTCGCTTCCGCTTGATAAAACAACATATTTAAAATCATCCGGAAAAGAAGATTTCAACTCCCCGGCCAGCGGTATAGGAAGATAATCATAGGTTCCGTTTCGCTCCGAACCATTGTGTATCATTACCTGACCAATCTTTTTATAATTTTGATGGTATCTGTTAAATGAAATTTCATCAAAGACCCAAAGGCCTATCAATATGGCCACAGCCATTCCAATAGCCAATCCTCCAATGTTTATTGCAGAATATCCTTTGTTTCTGGAAAGGCTGCGGAAAGCGATTTTAAAATAGTTACGGATCATATCATGACTGAATAAAGAAGATGTTGAAAAATCTGAATGATTTCTTTTGATATATCTGGGTTTCAGAAATCCGAGCACTTCAAACCAATAAAGCCAGCGTGCTTTCCGTTCACCGGCGTATCTGGCCTGCCGGATAAACTCTTCATAAAGGTCCCCCTCGATGACTTCGACCAAATCTGGCGCACAAAACCATCTCAAAAAACGAACGCCCCATTCCGGAGGACTTATGGCCTTATGCCCTTGTTGCTTCATAAATTGATGCCCAGTTTGAAAGGGTTTGCCAATCTTTCCCAGAAACTAAGCCGTACCTGCTGAATTTCCTGTAATGATCTTTGTCCATGCGCAGTTACCAAAAAGAGGCGTTTTCGTTTTCCCCCACGTTCTGCCGTTGGCTCTCCCAGGGTTGATTTTACCATTCCTTTTTCTTCCAGGCGCTGTAAGGCAGAATGCACCTGGTTCAGCCGAAGCTCGCGTCCGGTCTGCTTAGCAATATCATGCATCAGACTGACACCGTAAGCCTGGCCTCCCAATACCGCAACAGCTAATAATACAATTTCTTCAAACTCTCCCAGATACGTTCGTTTCATGTTTTCAATTATATCTGTCTTTGCTGATAAAATAGCTTGCCAGGCAAATCTAAATACCACAAATCATTATAAATAAGCAATTTAAAACCATTAATCGTACAACAGGTGTCCGAAAACGGACACCTGTTGTACGATTAATGAACGAAAGTTATGTGTAAACCATATTAACTCGTTACCTCCGTAAGACATAGAAAACAACAAAACGCTTTCAAGACCTGTTAATAAGGGAGAATTCCTTTCGACAAAGTCGTCCGGCCGGAATGTCAGGAAAATGATGCAAAAGATTTGGCATTATTACAAATCTTCCACCAAGTTTCGGTCATCTACTCGTTACAAAACTACATTTGTTGAACAAACAAAAAATAATTTTAAATGGGAAGTTGAAATTGCACAAAAACCAGAATCAGTCCAAAGGATTTGTCCCTCAAAAGAATCGCTGGCAGCGGGGCCGCTCGGCGGTTGAAAGGTCATTTGGATGGCTCAATCGCCCGGCGACCCAGTTTAAAAGCCGGTTGTTCAGAGATGTTTCCATTAAGAGATTATTTTAATTGGCAAGCTTTCGGCCGACGGATGGCCTAAAATATATTTTCAGGTATTGCCAGGCTTTCCAATTAGCCACAATATCTGATATTATTCCATTAAATAACCAGATATTCACAATTTAGCAAAATTATCCCGCGTATTTTTTGGAGAGATAGCACGTCTTACTCCATGACGATTTTGAGCAAGTATTGCGCATCGTATTAGTGGATTAACGATCAGTCGCGACAAAGGAGAATCTGAGCGTTTTAAACAATCAGTTTATAACCTATTCCTCGGATATTGACAATCTGAATCGTAGAATCTCCACGCAGATAGCGGCGTAGTTTTGTGATAAATACATCCAGGCTTCGCCCATTGAAGAAAGAATCGTCGCCCCACAATTCCAACAAAACATCGTTTCGTCCCAACACCTGATTTCTTTGCTCATATAATCTCCGTAGCAGTTCAGCTTCGCGGTGTGATAAGAACATTTCCTGCTCATCGAGCACCAGTTTTTGTTTTGCCGGATCAAACAGATAACGCCCGATCGTCAATAATTTGCCGAGAGATGAATAAGCTGTTGCTTTCGGACGAAGCAGTGCCTGGATACGTACGATAAGCTCATCGAGGCTAAATGGTTTTTTGAGGTAATCGTTTCCGCCGAGTTCAAAACCATGAACGACATCGGCTGTTTGGGAACGCGCTGTCAGAAAAATAATCGGAACATAGGGCTGACTTTTGTGAATCTGTTCTGCCATGGTAAAACCATCCATTTCCGGCATCATAACATCCGTGACAACAATATCCGGTCGTTTTTCAAAAAATAAAGCAAGGCCTTCCACGCCGTCACATGCATAGATCACAGTGAACCCGCGCACAGTCAGACTATCCTTAACGATCATGCCCAAAGCAGGCTCGTCTTCAACCAGTAAAACAGTGGCCATAGGCTAAAACTTTAAAATAAATGTACTCCCTTTTTCTGGTTCGCTAAATACTGCAACGCTGCCTCCGTGGCCTTGCATAACTTGCCGGACATAAGCAAGCCCCAAACCGAAGCCCTTAACTTTATGCAAATTTCCGGTTGGCACCCGAAAAAACCGGTCAAAAATAGCAGAATGATAGCTTTTAGGAATACCGATACCATTATCAGACACGGTCAATTGCCATCCATCCGGCTCACTGCGGTATTCGATTGCAATGGTGACTTTATCGTATGAATAATTAATAGCATTCTCTATCAGATTGCTGAGTATATTGCCAAAATGAACTTTGTCCACACTCACCACAGTTTTCGCTGGTACACCTATTTTAAATTCAACCTGTTTTGTTGTATTGAGCTTATGATTGCTTAGCACTTCGCTGATCAATTCGGCGGGGTAAACTGGTTCTCGGTTCAGCTTCAATTCGTGATTTTCATGAACTGCCAGATTTAGTACTTTTTCGACCATATCTGATAACCTTTGCAAATTGGTCTCTGAAATCATCAGATAGGTCTGTGTTTTCTGAGCATCAGTTAAAACACCAAAATTCAAAAGCGCATCCACCGCCGCTGAAACAGTAGCGATCGGAGTTTTGAGTTCATGGGTCATGTTATTGATAAAATCGTTCTTTATTTCAGAGATCTTTTTCTGTTTCAGAATCGTATTAAGCATAAAAACAAAACATCCCGTCGTCAGAATTAAAAGAAAAACAGAGGCAGCAAGTAACCACGCCATCCTTTGCAGCACATAAAAAGACGGATTGAGAAATGTTGCCTGTACAAATACATTGTTTACTGGATTTACCGGAACCGGCAAAGTCTGTAATTTCCCATCAGCACCGGACTTCATATTTCTGTTATCAAAAACCAGAATATCATCTCCCGACTTTTCGGGTGTAATCCTCAAAGTATCAAGTGTAAAAGTAGCTTCCACGGATCTCCTTTTTAGTTCGAAACGATATGCAGTGTCAATTTTGGCAAGGTTGGTACTGCCATTTTCCGACCAATCCATAAGCAATAACTTCGAAATTCTGTTTGCCATTGTATCAGGCGGTTCGACTGTAATTTTTTCTGTGCGGGAGTCATCTCCAAAATTGTAGATGATCTTTTTGCCAATTGCCGTTTTTCTATCCCCGGACATCTTCACAGAATCACTACGTCTGTCAAAAATGATCCTGCTCCCCTCATTACCCGTAACGTGGTATTTTCTTATATAAATCCGGTTTTGATTGAGATTGCGCTTCCCCAATTCTCTGCTAACCACCCCTTTCGCATGAGCAATCTGCCGCCCTTCCAGAACCTGAAACAAGGCATCCTGGACCGTTTGCTCGAACCGCTGACGATTCAACAAATAGTTCGTCCAAAGCCAATAACCCTGAAAAGCATTAATGGCGACGATGCAGGCGGTCATCAACCAGAATATATATTTTATACGTCGGTTCATTTTACAAAACTACATTACCGAATTCCATTTCCCGCAGGTTTAACACTGTTTAACACTAAATAGCAGTACGTTACAAAACATCGCCTGACCTTTGAAGCGTCAATTAAAACAGTATCAAACAAAAAACGAATGTGTTATGAAATTACAAATTATCTTAGCTGCATCCCTGCAATTTGCAGCTGTTTGTGCAGCTTTCGGGCAACAATCCGGGCAAATAACGTATGAAATTGTACGTAAAATTGATCCGTCGGGTATGCGCATCATGGTCAATGGGGAACAGGTAAAACCTGGTGACCCCAATTTCCCCTCCGACGCACCCGACACGCGTACTTTCGGACAGAAGGTTTTGTTTACAGAAAAATTTGTAAAGGAAAATCGTGATGAACAAAATACAATGATCAGGACATTGGTCCAGGACCCCGGCATGGACAGAGCACCGCAAACACCAAACATGGGAAGACCGTTTGAAGAACAGATATTCGTTGACCTTACGGCTTCAAAACTTATTACGCTATTGACAGTCGGAAAAGAAGAACAGACAAAAATATACAAAAGCGAGTCCCCGTTGAAGCGAGCAGAAGGCTGGCAGCTGACAGATCAAACCCGTAAAATTGCCGGATATACATGCCGCAAGGCCACTTTATTTTTTAGAAAAGAAAGCTGTTCTGTTTGGTTTACCACTGAGCTGCCATTAAATTATTCGCCCATTCATGAGCTCACACCTGAAAAAGGCGTGGTATTACTGATCGAAAGCAGCAGAGAACAGGTTCGGGCCACAAAAGTAAACTTATCCGCAATCAAAGAAAAGGATGTAGAGCCGCCTACGCAAGCACAAACGACAACACCTCAACAACTTGCCGATATCAGAGAAAAGGCCATGGCCGACTTCCGTCAGCAATTAATGATCCAGGAGCGCAACTAACAGCCATTGCATCTCACTATTCGCCAAAACTGCATTCTTATTTCTGTAATAATGAAAACTCTATTTCTGTCACTTTTAATAATAATCAGCCTTTGCGTAAAAACATCCGCACAAAAATCCGGGCTTTCTGGTAAACTTGTGGATTCCACCAGCGGGAAACCGCTTCGGATGGCATCTGTTTCACTGCTTACCGGCGCTGATTCTTCCTATGTCCAATCAACCATTACCAACGGCGACGGGCAGTTTCTGTTGAAAAATATCCGGTCTGGAAGTTTCAGGGTTTTAATTACGTTTATAGGTTATCGGAATATTTCCCGACCGGTTGTTGTGGTTGAAAATGCGCAAGTGGATATCGGAACAATTCGTATGACCGAACAAACCAACACGCTTAATGAAGTGGTCATTAAGCAGGAAAGGGCTCCGATAACAGTAAAACAGGATACAGTGGAATTTAATGCGGGATCATTTAAAACACAACCTAATGCGCAAGTAGAAGAATTATTAAGTAAACTACCAGGCATGGAAGTAAGCAGGGACGGCAGTATCAAATCCAACGGGCAGCCGGTAGTGAAGGTACTGGTGGACGGGAAGCCTTTTTTTGGAAACGACCCCAAAATGGCCACAAGGAATCTGCCGGCCGATATCGTTGACAAGGTGCAGGTGTATGACCAGTCTTCCGACCAATCGCAGTTTTCAGGTATGGATGACGGCAACCGTGAACGAACAATAAATATTACCATCAAAAAAGACAAAGGAAAAGGGTATTTCGGGCAAAATGCCGCGGGAGCTGGCAGGAGCGCCGACGGCAGTGCCACCCGTTATCTGGGCAAATTGAATGTAAACCGGTTCAACAATAGAAACAACGGGCCGGGTCAGCAAATTTCTCTGATCGGTCAGGCCAATAACCTGAATCAGCAGAATTTCACCCTTGGCGATCTACCGACACCTGGCGGCGGGCCCGCTGGGGCCGTTACCTCTGGCAGCAGTAATAACTCCCCGACCAATATCATCGAAATAAAAGCGGCCGGCCTTAATTATCGCAATGAGGGATCGAGATTAAAATGGGGAAAACGTCCTGAAATGGCGGCAAGTTATTTTGTAAATCAAGCCGTCACCACTACCGATCAGCAAAGCAGACGGGAAAACATTCTGCCCAAAAATGCTTTTATTACGGATCAAAATAATTACTCAAAAAACAACCAAACGACCCACCGGTTCAACGGCCGTTTTGATATACCCCTTGATTCTATGACCAGCATTCGGTTTACACCCAACCTCTCCTGGCAAACTTCGGCCTATTCCGGTAAAATAAATAGCCGGTCTTATCGTATGACGGGAGATTCCATTAATTCGGGAAACACAAAAACCGGTTCAACGGCTAATAACTTAACCGGCTATAACAACATCCTGCTTATGAGAAAGTTTCAACGGGAAGGACGCTCCCTTTCACTAAATATAAATTCTCAGTTGTCAAACGGAGAAACCGATATTCTAAATCAATCAACCAATACGCTTTACGATTCATCAACTGTGAATCCGGCAAATGTTAACTGGCTGGATCAACTAAGCGACCAGGACAGTCATTCTTTTCAGAATACCGCCAAGCTTTCATTTACTGAACTTTTATCGCTTTCAAAAAAGTTGGGATTCACCTATACTCTTTCAAAAAATCGGAATCGGAGCAATCGGTTCGCATTTGATTTCAATGAACTTACCGGCTTATATGATCAGGAAAATCAGGCATTAAGCAATCGCTCATCAAGTTCTTTTAACACACATCAGCTGGGCACGGTGTTTCAAACAAACAGATTGCGGTATAGCTACACAATCGGTTTTGATGTGCAGCGGTCGGAACTGGATGTAAATAATCTGTCTGCGTCTTCAAAAGCCAATAAGTATTATACTCACCTGCTTCCCAACGCGCTTTTTAGCTTTACGTTTCCCGGCAGCAAAACGCTGAAACTACAATACAGATCACGACTGACAGCGCCATCCATCAGCCAGTTACAGCCGGTAGCGGACAATACTAACCCACTGAATATCCGTATTGGCAATACTTCCCTTAGGCCGGAATACTATAATTCGGTCAATTTAACTTTCAATGAATCTTCAGTATCAGGCAGTAAAAGCATCTTTTTTTATACCAATCTTAATCAAAGTGAAAACCGCATTAATTCGTCTGCCAGCATCAGTAGTGAAGGAATTCAGACAACAAAACCGGTCAATACAAAGGGATATCTGGCAGTAAGCAGTTTTTTATCCATCGGCCGTAAGATCCACCCACCGAACCTGACGCTAAATCTAATGACCAATGGAAGTTTTACAAAAAGTGCCAGTCTGGTTAATGACCGCAGCAATATTTCTAAAAACATAGTTCTCGGACAAGGAATCCGACTGCAATCAGCCTACAACGGCAGATTTGACTATGGTGCACAGGCGATAATCAGCTATCAAACAGCCACCTACACGCTTCTTTCTCAACAAAATACAGCGTTTTGGTCACAGTATGCAACAGCTGATTTGCATTGGCGCCTGCCGTTGAATTTTGTCTTGACCAGCGAGCTCACCTACAATGCAACATCGGGAAGGTCCGCAGGATACAATCAAAAATTCACATTATGGAATTCCGCTTTGTCATGGCAATTCCAAAAAACCAAGCAGGCCGAGATCCGTTTACAGGCTTTTGATTTATTCAACCAAAACCGAAGTCTTGTCCGCAATACGGGTGATTCTTACATTGAAGATGTTCACAGTCAGGTGCTGAAACGATACTTTTTGATAAGTTTTGTCTATAATCTGAGAAAGTTTGGTGTTTAATATTTCACTGTATTAAACAATTTCAGGCGTAACAACTTAATTGCCAAGAGCCTGAGTATGATGAATTCTTGTCGGATCTTCAGTCTCAAAACCTATCGCTCACTGGATGGTGGCCTGCCAAAGGCAGTCCTTCTTTGTTACAAAAAAGGTTTCTTTCGAATTGATGGTCAACAGTTTGAATAAAAAGCTCATCATTGATGCGGTAGAGTATTTTGTCAATGGTTTCGCAGGTATCGGTAACTGCCGGAATATTGTCGGAAGGGAATTCTCTGGAAGGTACCGGGTACTCATCGTTTCGTTTTTGGGACATCAGACGTCTTTCAGTGCGTTTTCGGAACTTAGTAACCGGATGTTGTCACAGTAAAATCCATAATGCGCATTTAAATCCCCCATAATAATAACGGCGTTTCCGGAAGAATGCTCCCTGGTATGTGAAGCTTTTGCAGCATTTGAAGCGGCACTTTATCACCAGCCAACGTCGCGAACTTATGTCGGGCAACGTGGCTCCCCCCCTGTATCTTGGCAATGTGGGTGATATATTCCTGTTGCATTTTGTTACAGCAATTGACTGCGTAAGCGATCTTCTTTTTAACCTCGAAGGTATTTTTTTAATCCAAGTATTTCTGGTTCGGTAAAAGCAAATCATCATGAGAGGTTTTCAAAGGATCATATTTCTCCAAAATACGAACCTTTGCGTTTAACTATAGTTCTGTATTTGAGCGATTCCAATCTCCCTGGTATCGGGATGGAAGCATAACCCACATGAATATGGCCTGACAATCATATCTATGCAAGCCTGGGTTAAAAGGTGGTAACCACAAGTTCGGTCCACAGCCCCTTCGAGCAAAGTTGAATATGATTACGAGAGAAACCTGCGTCCGAATCATCGTAATGAGGATGGAAAAATAGTGAAAGGGACTCATTACGCTATCACCAAAAGGTGCGTAGTATCAGACTATCTGAAAATATCAAAGTTCAGATTGATACCAGTCCATTCCCGGTGAACAGCAGGAATCTAAGTTCAACGCAAAACAGAATTATGGAACGGGGTAGCCGCATACCTGCTCTAAAAGATTAAACTTTGAGTAGGCAATCGGCCGCATACGATGGTATGGAAAGGGATTGATTCAGAAGCAAATGCCCTGGGCAATCCCAGGGATAAGCAGACAGAAACACGATTATTTGGAGGATGAGTTATAAGTAGTAGTAAATATCTTATGAACGAAACTGAAAAGTTAAGGTATGAACGCAAATGCTCTCCAATCGATTGAAATTCAATTGAAAGGACCGTTTTAAGAAAGCAAGGGCAAGTGTTATGCCAATAAAAATTGGAACTCCAAGTGAGTGGTCAACCAAAATAAAGCTCTCTAATCCTACTGATTTTGATTTGTTTTCATTTAGGAGCACACAAAACATTTAAACATTATTACCAACAAATAGTACAAGATCATTGGGCAGACTTATTTCCTAAAATTCTGTCTTACAATCGTTTTGTGGAAGTGCAAAGCCGTTATTTTGTTGTAATGGCCATGTTTTTGAAAAAGAAGGGTTTAGGTAAGTGTACAGGAATAAGTTTTATGGACAGTACTACCGCAGCGGCCGCCGCACTGAAAGTTTGGAAAAATCAGAGCATGATGAAACAGAAAATAGGCGAGTCTCATCTAGTCCTGCCGAATGCGTTGAAGAAAGCGGGTGGATGCCGGTGCCGGTCTGGCTATGTTTTTGAAAGTAATCCCCAATGATAGTACTTCTTTTGGTTTAAGTGCACTGTCTAAGCTAACCTATCCATTAGATTATCAGTAGTAAACAGGAAGATTAAAAATAATCAGGCGGGCAAGTGTTATCCCGCCATTTTGTGTCAAGTACATTTCAATGTCAAATGTAGCAATGTACTGATATGCATACGTAGCCATCTATCACAAAGAGCTTTATTTATAATTGTCTCGATTTAATAGAACTAACACAACATAATTTAATTAAAATAACACAGCAATATTTAATATATTTACAACAGCAGCATTTAATAATATTAGTACATCATCATTTAATAAATTCACCACTGCTGATTTAATAAATCTGATATGATATGGCAACACCACGTGAAAGATTTGTAGAAGCCCTCCAATTCCTGCACGATTTGCAGCAAAAAGGGGGTGTGGGCATTCATACAAATGACATGCCCAGCCGTAAATACCGGGAAATACTTTCCAAAAACGGATTTATCCGGGAAGTAACGAAAGGCTGGTACATCGCCACTAATCCGGAAGAAAAGGATGGCGAAACCACAGCATGGTACAGTTCCTACTGGGATTTTGTTGCCGTATTCCTGGAACACAGGTATGGTGAGAACTGGTCCCTATCTGCCGATCAGTCGCTACTGCTCCATGCAGGTAACCAAGTGGTTCCCCAACAGCTGCTTGTGCGATCTCCGCAGGGAAACAACAATCCTACACCACTACCGCATAAAACCTCGCTGTTCAACATGCGGGGCGAACTGCCGCAGGCGGATCAACTTTCGATGACAGCAAACGGCATCCGCATGTATAACCTGCAAGCAGCATTGGTCTATAGTTCTGCTACTATATATACCCGTAATGCTATTGACGCCCGTACAACGCTGTCGTTGATAAGAGATGCATCAGAGTTATTGCCAATACTTCTGGAAAACGGACACACCACATTAGCGGGACGTCTGGCGGGAGCTTTCAGGAATATTGGCAGGGATAGAACAGCTGACCAGATTGTTGATACCTTTAAGCAGGCCGATTATGATATCCGCGAAGAAGATCCATTTGAGAGCAAGCTCGACCTGAAATTGTCTGCACGTGAACGCTCGCCATACGCCAACCGAATACGCCTGATGTGGATGCAGATGCGCAAGGCTGTGATCGCAAACTTTCCTGCTTCGCCCGGAATTCCTGATGACCATGAGGCGTTTCTGAAAAACATAGACGACATCTACATAACGGACGCTTATCACTCGCTATCCATTGAACGCTACCGCGTAACACCCGAACTAATTGCCAAGGTAAGTTCAGGAGAGTGGGATGCCAACGAAAATGAAGAAGACCGTAAACAACGCGACGCAATGGCTGCCAGAGGATACTACCAGGCTTTCCAGTCTGTAAAGGAGAGTATCGAAGCTATACTGAAAGGTAAAAATGCAGGAACGCAGGTTGATATAGATCACTCAAAATGGTACAGGGAATTGTTTGATCCAAGTGTAACAGCAGGTATCTTAAAGGCAGCAGACCTTGCAGGATATAGAAACCATCAGGTATATATCGGCAATTCCAAACACGTTCCGCTCAATGTTGATGCCATGAGAGATGCTATGCCCATATTGTTCGATCTTCTGCAAGAAGAACCCGAAGCATCGGTAAGAGCGGTATTGGGACACTTCATATTTGTGTTCATTCATCCCTATATGGATGGCAATGGACGTATGGGGCGATTCCTGATGAACGCTATGCTGGCTTCAGGAGGATATCTATGGACGGTAATACCTGTAGAAAGTCGCGACGAATACATGCAGGCATTAGAAAGAGCCAGTGTAGAACAGAACATTGAACCTTTTGCTGCCTTTCTGGGCCATCTGGTCAATGAGGGAATGAAGGGAAAAGCTGTTGCGACATTGCCCGATGCTCGGTAAGGGATAACAAAAAGTAATGGTTGGCTAATTTTTCTTTTTGCAATGCTCCACTCCGGGTCTGAAGGTAGGTGGAGTATTGCAACTGTCCTTTTATTTACCCGATATCAAGCAGGCGGTCTCTTACCAGCAAACACGCACCCAGAATACCGGCCCGCTCGCCAAGTTTGGATATTTTAAGCTGTGAATCATTATTGACTAAACTTAAAGAGTACTTATTTAATGCTGTTTTTATTGGCAGATACAAATAGTCACCCGTTAAAACAAGACTTCCTCCTAAAACAACCAGCTCAGGATTGAGCACATTGATCAGCGCAGCAATACCTCTTCCCAGGTTCTCTCCTACCTTGGCAAGCAGTTCAATGGCCAGCACATCATCATTCAAAGCCGCTTCAATAATGTCGTCCATGGTGATGTCCTCGGGGCGGATTTTTTTTTTCGACGTCACAACAGAGGAAGATCCGCCGGCTAGTTTTTCACGGAACATTCGTATCAGCGCCCAGCCTGAGGCTTCGGTTTCAAGACATCCTTTTTTTCCGCAGTGACAGATGCGTTCGTTATCAAAAAAAGGCATGTGCCCTACCTCTCCTGCATACCCCGATTTCCCGTAATAGAGCTGTCCGTCGAAAAGAATTCCTACGCCAATGCCATAGTCCAGATTCAAAAAAAGCACATCTTTCTCCTGCTGTACCGCCCCTGCACAAAATTCACCATAAGCCATCGCCCTGGAATCATTTTCTAAAAAGACAGGAATTCCCACGCGGCCCTGAATAATCTCTGCCAGCGGGCTTTCGTCGAAATGAAAGAAGCTGTAACTGTGCCCGGTTGTATAATTGATTCTTCCCGACAGATTTATTCCAATACCCAAAACACGCCCGGCCGGCACGTCAAGTTCCGAGATAAAATCCTGAATATAGCTGCAAAGCGATTCAAGCGAATCAGGTGTATTATCCAGCTGGTAAACCAATTTCTCGGAAACTTTCACCAGATTTTTCTGAAGGTCTGACAAACCAATATTGATATGGCTTTGCTTGACATCAACGCCAATAAAAAAGGCAGAATCCGCCACAATGCCATACAGATTTGGCTTTCTGCCACCGGTCGACTCGATCTTGCCAAAATCCCTGATCAGCCCCTGCTGTATCAGCTCATTGACTAGTGAAGTTACTTTCGGAACGCTCACTTCCAGCTCCTTGCTAAGATCGGGAATGGTGGTATTTCCATGATTTGCAAAATAACCAAGAATTATTTTTTTAGGATCCCCTTTTTTACCTCCAACACCTGTTAATCGAATCGTGCGACTCATATATTTAAAACTGATACTTTCTTTCAAACTTACTTACTTTCGTTAATACTATTTGTATTATCGAGCAGGAATCAGTAAAATGAAAACACTTTTCTGACAATTATTTTAGTAAGTAGAAGGAAAGTATCGTTACTTAATCAATTTTAATATCTGCTGGATTATTTTTTTAGCTTTTTGGCCATTCAGTCTCAATGCCCTGCGTTCGGATAAACGCCTGAAATTCCTTTAATTCACTTTCCTTCTCACGTACGGCCTTTGGAATTATATTTTTGTCAAGGGCATATTTGATCAGCAGTCCGACCGATTCTCCAATGCTCCACTCCACCGGATGCAGCCGGTAGCAGCCGTTAGTGATATGGGTGGTCCCAATGTTTTTATTGGCAGCAAGAAGATTTTCCATTCTTACTGGCAGCATCGCCCCCAAAGGAATTTGAAAAGGAAGTGAACCAAAATCGATGTAATTGTTTCCGGCTGTGCTGGGATGCAGATCAATATGATAATAACCAACGCCAACACTGTCATAAAATTCAGCCGCTGTATTTTCCTTTTTACCCGTGATAAGCGCACGGTTCTCAGCGCCGACATGCTCTTCCTTTATTGTAAAAACAGCTTTGATACGGCGCGATTCACGGATGTAAGGATATTTGGCCAGACCATCACTGGTACCCATGATATCTTTTCTTAAACGAATCCCAGGCCAGCCTTTCCCTCCGTCCGGCCGCGGGGCTTCGGTTTGAAGCCAGTATAAAAGCGAAAGACTAAGCTGCTTTCCACCTTCGAAATATTTTTGAAAATCCTTCTGGCTGGCCCCAATCAGATTACCCAGAAAATAATCGTTCTGCGGCCAGTTCACGATGGTGATATCGCCGGTGTAAAATCCTTTTTTGAAATTTTCCTTGTTGATAATTCTTCTGTAATTCCAAAGGTTCAGCGTCTGGCCCATCATCACACCTTCGGGATGAAAACCAAGCGCTTTTGGCTGTAGTGTTTTCGGGTTCGAATACGACAGATCAAGCAGTTTTCCCGACCAGGGTTTACTCATTTTCGGAGCAAAATTCTTCCAGAAATCATACTGCTTCGGTTTTTCGATCACATGATTCTCTCCGGGCACATAATCAATAGCAAAGCAAACCGTAAAGGCCTGGTTATTACTTGGATCAGCCTTTTCAGGTGCATGCAGCTCATTGGTTTCACTTTTTGATTCTGCTCCTGTGACAAACTCGGTCCCTGTCATCGGAAGCAGATCGCCCATTTCGGTTGCATCCACAAAATAGGGTGCTGTTAAAATAAGCTCTTCCTCACTTTTCAAACTGACCGCACCAAGTGCTTTGACCTGACTACCTTCCACCGTGGCCGTGATGATCTTATGTTCAAGCAGAAGAGTCAGTCTGCCTGCGCTCACATAAGGCGCAAACAGCTCATGCAAAACAGCCACTGCAACACGCGGCTCATGGCAAAGCTTGGAAACCGAGCCGTCACCCGGATTCAGGTTTTTCCTTTCCTTTGCTGACTCGGTTAAGGGGTAATTACGGATATAATACTGGCGGATGGCCGTGCGAAAATCACGGTACAGCTGCGTGGCCCCGTGCGTTTCAATCCAGTCGTGTTCATCCGGCGGCACACCCTGCTGGCTTAATTGCCCGCCTATCCAGTCGGTTTCCTCAGTCACAATGACCGATAAGCCATTTCTTAGTGCTGCAAAGGCGCACGCGCAACCGCCCAGACCGCCACCTGCAATGACTACATCTGCATGAAGTTTTGTTTTTTGGTATATAACTTGCTTTGCAGCGGCCTGTGCGCTCTCAGGGATAAAAGCAGAAACAGCAGCCACTGCACTACCGGTTAAAGCAATATTTTCAATAAAATTTCTACGATTCATAATTCAAATGTAATGAAGGTTGCCCGGATTTAACAGGGCTATACAGAACCATGGAGGCAAAATGAAACGCGCAGAATCTTATAAATTTTCTTAACTGAAACGCTGCGCGTCTCATTTTACTTTCGCACACTGTGTGCAGCGATTACTATATCACCATTCCGGATTCTGGGTGAGCTTAGAATTGATGTCACGCTCTGACTGCGGTACGGGCAAAAGATTTAGTTTGGGATACCAGTAACGGATCTCGCGAAGCATCCGGGTACTTTCACTGGCCGTATAGGTTGGGATATTATTAAGATCGCTTAACGCACTGGATTTAAAATCCGGACTGGCCGCGCCAATTGCCGGATCCTTGGCAATCCCTACAATTTTTTGGGGCATAACCACCGGGGCAATATCCCAGCGGCGGATATCAAACCAGCGGAAACCCTCCATGGCCAGCTCCACAGTACGCTCCCTGCGAACAAGCTGCCTTAGTTTGTTCTGATCGGTTTGTATGGAGGCTTCAACCACCGGCTGAGCTGCCCGTTGCCTGATCAGATTAAGGGCATTAATTACTGATCCATCTATTTCATTAAGTTCAATTTTTGATTCAGCGTAGGTGATCAGAATTTCGGCATAACGCATCAGAATAAAATTCACCCTAGCCGCAAAAGCGTTCTCACCTGTCAAAGTGTACTTAGCATGCAAAAGCCCCACGCCGCTTTTGGAAGGCCCATAGGCATTGTCAAAATCAGCATTTGCCTTAACAGCCCAGGTTCCGTCTGCATTTTTCACCGAAGTGGTATTTTTGTAGATATCATAGACAAATGTAATCTGATTCATCGTTACGGTATCACCCGGAATCGCCACGGTATATTTCAGACGCATGTCCCGGTTCAAACGCGGGTTTTTAGGATCGTATACTTTCGACTCGTCAATGCGTTTTCCGTCTTTTGCTTCAAACATATCCACCAGACGCTGCTGCGGAAAACGCCCCGACTGCCCACCTGCCGTTCTTGAAATACTCCCCAAAGGAAGATAAGTAATCGAATTGGCATCGGCATCGGTGTAAAGAATTTCAAACATAATTTCTTTTCCCGCATTAGGCGCCTGCCCCGCCTTGGTGAAAAGATCCTGAAATTTCGGATTCAGCCCCAGCCCCGCCCCGTCGATAATCTGCTTGCTTACATCAGCAGCCGTTTTATAATCTTTGTTGTAAAAAGCCGTGCGCGCCTTCATGCCCAGAACAACCGCCTTTGAGATCCGGCCCCGGTCCAGCGGCGACCAGTCCAGAATCTGTGCCGCTGCGTCCAGGTCCTGATAAATGAATTTGATCACATCCGCTTTCGGTGCGCGCACCTGTGCATAAAACTCCGCCGGCAATAAAGGTTTTGTGATCAAAGGAACATCTCCATACATATTGACCAGAAAAAAATAGGCGAATGCCCGCAGCCCTTTGGCCTCAGCCTGCATCCGGTTGAAGGTTGCCACAGGCACATTTACCTTGCCAGCTTCCATACCCTCAATCAGCGTGTTGGCCCGTTGAATGGTTGTGTAGGCAAGTGTCCAGATCGATTTTACATTGGCATTGAAAACATCAAAGTTCCCCTCGCCCATGTCCGGTGCGCGCAGCAGTGCAATATCAGTCCAGCCGTCCATCATCGATTGGTAAGGCGTAGTGCCCGTGTTCCAGTAGGCCGATTTGTAAACCGCAGTCAAGGCCGCATTCATTTCGGTTTGGCTGTTGAAGAATTGCCCGGTTGCCGGCGCTGCCAGCGGAGCCTGCTCGAGGTAATCCTTACAGCCGGCAAATAGTTGCAGTGAAAGGCAAAGGCCAATACTATAGATCAATTTGTTTTTCATATTCTTAAAACTTGATGTTAATACCGACTGTATAGGTTTTCATGATCGGATAAAACTGTCCGCCTGTATCTCTTTGCTCAGGATCAAATCCGGGGAAAAATTTCGTCCAGGTAACCAAATTCTGCCCACTCAAATAAATACGCGCCGATTTGATTTTCACTTTCTGGGTCAGCAGCTTTGGAAGCGTATAACCCAGCACGATGTTTTTGACGCGCAGATAAGAAGCGGATCTAACCCAGTAAGACGAGGTTACATAATTGTTGGGGATGCTGTTGGCAGTCAGACGCGGATAGGCCGCACCTTTGTTTTCAGGTGTCCAGAAATCCTGCTGATACTTGAACATGGACCCCTGAAAATCAGAGGAATAAAAAGGCTGAGATCCGGTTCCGGAAAGATAATTATCCTTTTTACCAACACCCTGAAAGAAAGCGGTCAGATCAAAACCTTTGTATTGTGCCGCCAGATTGAAACTGTATTCATAACGGGGAAAGTAGTTCCCCAGAATTGTACGGTCATAACTGTCAATTTTGTTATCAGGCACGCCATTAGGTCCGCTGATATCTTTATAGCGAATATCGCCGGCAGCGGTGTTTCCATACTGGAAAGGGGCATTTTTAACTTCCTCTCCGGATTGAAATAAACCAATGGCCTGATAACCGTAGTAAGAATCCAGCGCATAACCTTCCTGCTGGATCGTAGCGCCGTTGATGATGGGTGTACCGCCGTTTTGAAGCACTTTGTTTTTCACGTCCGATACATTGACCTGTACCTGGTAATTAAAATCACTGATCTTGTCCTTCCAGCCAAGCGAAAGTTCCCAGCCCTTATTTCTCATGGACCCTACATTAACAAAAGGTGAGGCCAGCCCCACGTAGGCAGGAATCGGCACAAGCTGAAGCATATCGCTGATATCGCGCTGAAAATAGTCGGCCGTTACTGTTAGTTTATTTCTTAACAAACCAAAATCCGCTCCGATATCCAAAATCTTGGAAGATTCCCATTTGATATTCGGGTTAGCAGCAGCTGTCAGCGCATACCCTGCATTGACAACGTTGTTAAAATAGTAGTTATAGGCTGTTCCCGAATAAAAGGTGGAGTAGCTCGGATAGTAATCCTGCACGTCATTGCGGATCAAATTCTGGTTACCCAGCGTTCCATAGGATGCACGCAGCTTGGCATCATTGACGATATGGCTAAGGCCCGACCAAAAATTTTCCTGGGACATTCTCCATCCCCCGGAAACCGAAGGAAACAGTTTCCACCAGTTTTCCTGTCTGAAGCGAGAGGAGGCATCCATACGGCCATTAACTTCCAGCAGATATTTTTCATTGTAATTGTAATTCACACGGCCATATGCTGAAACCATCGAATACTTACTTGCGCTTCCGCTGATGGTCTGGCCAAGCGGATCTCCGCTGTCCAAATAAGGCCGGTCCGGGGAGAGCAGATTCTGACGGAACGTATTGACATTCGAAGTGCTGAAATCCTCTGTACTGAAACCGCCCAGCACAGTGAAATTATGTTTACCCAAAGTCTTGTTATACGTCGCCTGAGCCCGGAAAAGATTCTGGGCATTCTCCGAATTGTTGTCAGTCAGCGAGTTGAGCGCCGGCCACGGGCGGGCCAGCACCAAGGTTTTGCTGCTGGGATCCGCATTGTAAATCTTATATTGATCTGTAAAAGTCCTGCCATGCGCAGTGTAATAGTTGGAACTGTATGTCGTCAGAATCTCAAGACCTTCCAAAGGTTTATAGGTCAGCGTGCCTTTTATGATCCGCGAATTGGTAATACTTCTGGCAAAACCGCCGTCCTGAGCCTGCGCGGCCGGATTCGCATTCGACCAGCCTTCCCCCCACTCACCGCTGTCATAACGCCCCGGAGTTGTAGCGGGCAGACCCAGCATCTGACGGATAATTGCCTGCGGTGTGGATTGCCCCGGCCACAGCCTGTCGCTTCTGTTTAAGACCAGATCCATTGAAGCTGAAAGCTTTTTGGAAATGGCAATATCTGTATTAAACCGAAAATCGGCACGCTTGAAATTGGTGTTGGCCGTTAGACCATTCTGGTCCAGAAAGCTGCCGGAGCCAAAAACCTTGATGCGATCCGTGCCCCCGGCAATATTCAGGTTGTGATTCTGCATCATGCCGTTTCCAGTCAGTACCAGTTTTTTCCAATCCGTATTGAAAAGCGAAAAATTGTCCGGACCGTTTTTCTCATAAGCCGCGATCTGGCTGGTAAAAGCGGCCGGAAGACCGCTGTTGGTCTGGGCGATATCCCAGTATTTCATGTGCTGTAAAGCATTCACTTTTTCAGGCAGATCCGTCGGGCTCTGGTTGGAGACATAGGCATTATAACTAACATTGATCCCGTTCGCACCGCGCTTGCTGGTGATCAGAATGACCCCGTTCGCAGCGCGTGAGCCGTAGACAGCGGCAGCAGCGGCATCTTTCAAAACTGAAATGCTTTCAATATTATTTGGGTCAATCGCATCCAGGTTCATCTCGACATTGTCTATTAAAACAAGCGGATTCTGCCCTGCATTAATCGAACCGATACCCCGTATACGTATTGTCCCCGCATCACCCCCCGGTACTCCCGACTGCTGGGTGATCGTTACACCCGGCGCAGCTCCCTGCAAAGCCAGAGAAGTGGATGCCACCTGACGGCTGGTTAGTTTTTCACCGTCGATCACTGAAACAGCACCTGTCAGGTTTACTTTTTTCTGAGTGCCGTAACCTACCACAACCAGTTCATTGAGCGTTTTACTATCCGAAAGCAGCGACACATTTATCTCAGAAGGACCATTGAAAGCAACTTCCTGCGTTACCATTCCCATAAAAGAGAAAACAACGGTACCGGTATGCTGCGCTAAGGGGAGTTTATAATTCCCCTCCGCATCGGTTGTCGTTCCGCTTGATGTTCCTTTGATCAAAACTGTCACACCGGGCAGGGTTCCTCCGGTACTTTCAGTCACCTTACCTCGCAGATCCTGACTTTGCGCAGCACCATAATAATGCTGGCAAATCGTAAATAGCACACAGAGCCACCAGCTCATGCGTCGTTTTTTCCTGGTAAAATTTTGCATTGGTGAATTTTTGGGGTTTAATTGGACATCGTTTTTCTGGCCGGTAAAAAACCGGAAAGACACTCAGCATTACGTACTAAAATTTATTTGGGTTTAGGAATATTCAGTTTTACCAGGGTTCATTGACAACTCAGGCTGAAATCTATATCGGCCTCAAAAGTACGGTTCCAGGGTAGTTTGAAACTTAAATCCGTCGGCGGCTGGCATTTAACCTGCGTTTGGAGCTGCTCATTTTGTGTAAAGTAACTTTTAAAAAAAACATCCATATGGTTTTCAAGCAGGCCCAGACAATAGCTTTCTACTTTTTGATTGTCCGGACCGCTCATCAGCGTAGCGCTAGGTAATTTTTTGCCAGATAAAAACGTATTGGCTTTGGCCCTGACCAGATTATGATAGTAATAATCATCCATGACCCGGTTGATCATAAACCAGTTTTGCGCAATTTTTATACGGCTGGCTGCCGCCTTATTCTTTGATAATTTTGTTGCAGCCAGATCATAAACAATTCCGTGGGGCAGCGCTGTTCCGATGGTATTGCCTGCCGTGTTCCAGGAAGCGTAACCATAAAGCCCCGAGAAAACATGACGACTAAGCAGCGCCTGAGTAAAGAGTGAATCTTCACCCTGAATATTTCCCACAGGATCAATATCAGCCACGATAATTCTTTTTCCCGCCTTTATTTTCTGCTGGATTTCATCAGCAAATGTTTCGGCACCACCGCTTTCATAGCGCGAGGGATATACATAAAATAAAATATCGGCCTGGCTCTCATTTTCCACCTGCACAGAACCGGTCGCCTTGATATGATGACTGACTGTTTCTGACAATATCCTGTCTTCAAAAGGCATGACCGTATTTTTTAATTTTTCTGAGCAGTAGACGACTTTAATGCTTGGAAAGAAACGATATTGTTTATTTAGCGCCCTTGCCAACAGCAGCATCGAAACTTCATCAGCGCCCGATTGAATCGCAATCCGATCGGTTAATTTTAACAGATCACGTCTTTTAATCAGATTTTCCCTGTCAACCAGGTGAACGCCCTTGGGCGATGCATCATCCTGGGATAAGATCAGATAATCGATCAGGCCGGTTTTGACCATTTCGATGGCTTTTAAATTCGTGCTGTAATTACGTGCTCTGGCCTTTTTGTAGTCAGCCAGTACGGCAGCGGGAATATCCGCTTCAAGTTTTAAAACCTGTGCTTTCGTTTTCTCATCCTGATCCGGAGATATTTTAGCCCAGCTTGCCAGCTTTTCGCGGTAGGCCTCATTTTTACCATCCGCGCTTGGGGCCAGACGCATGATCACGCTTTGCCCGTAAATTTTCAGCTTCGGAGCCCTTTTCCTGATTTGTTCGATTACCTGAATTCGGCTCAGAGCCTCAGATGATTCGCACATAAACTTTCGTGAGGCGACCAGACCGCCATAGGCCACCATGTCCAAAACAATAATGGCCGCATCATAAGATTTGAGGTCCTGGGCTAGTATCCACGCATTGATTTTTTCACACTGACCCGGCTGCTGTAAATTTCCCAGCAGCGCCTCAGGCGGAGAAACTACCTGAGCATCCGCAATCAGCCCCATTTTTTCGGGCATTTTAAGACAGGGCGGACGGTTATCGAGCGGAATAAACAAAATCTTTGAACGCAGACTTGATCTATCTCGCGCAGACATATTGAGAGAAACACTGACCAGTATAAACGTTAAAACAATATACTTTTTCATAAGGTGCTAAATTTTGATTTATAGCCATGCAGCCCGTAAAACAGGATATATACATAACAGGCCAGCGGCAGCATAAAGGCGATTTTCCAGGTTGCATGGTCTATTAATAAACCCTGGCAAAAAGAGATCAAAGCTCCGCCGGCGATTGCCGTTGATAAAAGACCGGAAGCCTGCGTAGTATATTTCCCAAGTCCGTTCACGGCAAGCGAGAAAATAATCGCAAACATGATCGAGTTGCACAGGCCAACGGCCACCATGCTCCACACAGCCAGAAGGCCGCTCGTATTAACAGACAGTAAAATCAAAAAAACGGAACCTGCCGCACACACACTCAAAACATGCGAAGCTTTGAGTGATTTTAGTAAGGCCGATCCGATCAGCCGCCCCGCAAGCATTCCACCCCAGTAGAAAGCAACGTAGGTATTAGCCGCGCTTTCTGATATTTTCAAAAGATCCGCGGTATAATTGGTCAGAAAAGTCCCAATCGAAACCTCCGCTCCCACATAAACAAACAGGCCAATAATTCCGAAATTTAGATTCCGAAAAGAAAAGATACCTTTTGCGGACTCCTTGTCAACGTGCACCATTTGATCTGCTGATTTCAAGACCGGCAGTGACAACCTGCTAACGATCAGCGCTATCAAAATCAACGCCGCCGCAATCCCAAGATAAGGATACTTCACAGCATCACTGGAAGCAGCTGAATTTTGTAGCGGGGCCAAAATGTAATAGGCTCCAAAAAGAGGCGCTGTTGTCGTGCCCATCGAGCCGACACCCTGAATCAGCGTAAGGCGGGAAGATGCTGTTTTGGCAGGTCCAAGAATCGTGATGTAAGGATTGGCTGCCACCTGCAAAAGAACAATCCCGATGGCCACAATAAATAATGCAGCCAGAAACAAGGCATACTGATGCGCCACCGAAGCCGGAAAAAAGAGCAGGGCTCCAAAAGCGGCGATGGAAAAACCCAGCACCATTCCTTTTTTGTATCCCACTTTTTCAACTACTTTCCCTGCCGGAATTGAGGCGATTCCGTAGGTAAGAAAAAAGTAAAACTGCACCAGCGATGACTGCGAATAAGTGAGCGTGAAACCCTTTTTAAAAAATGGCACCAGCGTATCATTCAAACAGGTAATAAAGCCCATCATAAAATACAACACCGCCAGGGCAAGTAAAGCTGGTGTATAGTTTTGTTTCTTTTGCCCGAGCGGCTCGGCGATCGAAACCGTATTTACAGGAATTGCTGCCATCTTATAAATATTGAACTTCTGATTTTTTTTCTGCAATCGCTTCCAGCGTTTTCCAGCACTGATACAGTCCGCGCGGCACATGAAAACAACCTTTCCATTTACCGCCTTTCAAAGGTAATAATACTTCTCCCTGGCGGTTCAAATACCCGTACCATTCCGCATACTTCGGATCGGAAAAATGCTGCCAGGTGTAGGCGTGTACTTTTTCAAACCAGCTCCAGCATCTTTCATCTGAGGTGTGCAGGTATCCTTTCAAAAGACTTATTAAAGTCTCCATATGCACCCACCACAATTTCTGGTCCCATTCAAGCTGCTGCGGAGGCAGGCCTTTGACGTCCATAAAATAAAAAATTCCTCCATGTTTTTTGTCCCAACTGTATTCAAGCATGTTCAAGGTAATTTCCATGGCCTTCCGGGCCAGATCCTTATCATTTGACCGCTCAGCCAGATCCATTAAAAACCACATCGCCTCAATGCCATGCCCTGGGTTAACCAGCCTACCTTCGAAAGAATCTGAAAAGCCTCCATCGGGTGTCACATTTTCCAGGATAATGCCCAGATCGGGCCGGTAAAACTCACCCAGTATGGTGTCAATGCCATCCTGAATGGTTTTTTCTACCAGATCTGCATCTAGCAGATGCTCGATTTCCAAAACCAGATTGCAAAGTATCATCGGAAGCGCAAAACCTTTTAGTGGCCTGGTGCCGGGAAAACTTTTGTTATACATACCTTTTGAATTGTCTTTTTTTGCCAAAATCGAATAAAAGGTATCCACCGCGATTTTTGCGTGCCCGGGCTGATTTGTCGCTTTGTAAAGCTGTCCGAAGGCCATAGAGGCAAAACAATCCGAAAATATACTGTGAGGCTGTGTTAAAGGCGCCCCTTCCCTGTTCAAAGAGAAGTACCAGTTCCCGGAGCTATCCCTTCCATATTTTTCAAGAAATGCCGCCCCCTGCAACGCAAAGTCCAGCCACTGCTGTTTTTTTTCAACCTTATTATAGAGCATTGCAAAACACCAGACCTGACGGCATTGCAGCCAGACAAATTTATCGGTGTCAAAAACATCCCCAACCCGGTCCAGACAGGTAAAATAACCACCGAATTCCGTGTCAGCCGAATGTTCAAGCCAAAATGGTATGACATTATCCAGTAAGGTGTATTTGTATAAGGATGTGTATTTTTCAAGCTGCATTAGATCCACGCTCATTTAAATGAATAGAAAAAATCTTTACTCTAAGGATGAAAGGGTTAGCAACTATTTAGTGCGAACGCTCACCGGTCAAAACCCACAGGATCTGAAATCTTAGTCCGTCCCCTGCCCGAATACAACCAGCTCAAACATCCGGGTGACACCGTAAAATGTCAGCCAATTCGAATACTTAATTATTTATAATATTTTGTTTAAGTCAAAATAACAGTATAATTATTAAGTAAGCAAGAAAAACACGAAGAAAATATTTTATTATTTGTTTTGACCACACCCGCTTTCGCAATCAACAGGAAAACAGCCCATTTTTAATCACTGAAAAATGAGGTTAAATTTGTCTGACCTCAATACAATTCTCTTGGAACAGTCTGTAAAATAGCCAGTTTAGACCACTTTATTAAGTCAAAGACAAGACTTCCATTGCCCTGATCCGTGCCATTAAAATCCTAGAACAAACTGCCTTCCACAAAAACTAAATGAAAGGATGATATTAATTTTCTGCTTTGCCCGGTAATAACGTCGAATGATTATTCACCAAATCATTGCGATTGACGATTCGTACATATATTTAACATGTTGTTAGACAAGTACCGAAAGCCCGGATCTTAATATATTTAACACTTAATTATTTATCAAAAAGTAATATAAAATATTAAGTTTTCTTATTTTTGCCATATCCTAAATCCATAAACCATCCGAAACCATTGATTTCATTTAAATTGATCAGCAGCGCGCTGCTTACAAGCGCCTTGGCATGCATAGGAGCGTCCACGGTTTTCACAAACAGTACAGCAGAAAAAAATACGTTAAAAACAAGCTCCCACCTGTTGGCTGGCCACCATGCGCCTGCCAGCCGCCCTAAGAAGATGCAGGCCCTGCAAACATCAGCCCCGGACAGCAGCCGGTTTACCCACATGATGCTGGTGCAGGGACTTGACGAGCCCATGGAGATGGCACTGCTGCCTGATCTTAATGTAATGATCGTGGAGCGTAAAGGAGCGGTTAAACTATATTATGCAAAAGAAAAACAGATTAAAACGATCGCCAACCTGAATGTATTCAGTGGCATTGAAGACGGCTTACTTGGCGTTGCCGCTGATCCGGCTTTTGATAAAAATCACTGGATCTATTTTTATTACGGTGTAGGCGGTAATCAGAACGTAAGTCATCTGGAGCGCTACGAGCTCATCAAAGGCCAGCTTAATCTTGCCTCAAAAAAAATCCTGCTTAAAATTCCTACGCAGAGAACCTACTGCTGCCACTCGGCGGGCTACCTGACTTTCGGAGCTGACGGGCTGCTGTATCTCTCAACGGGAGATAATACCAATGCCGAAGAAATTGAAGGGCATAACCCGACAGACGAGCGCCCCGGCAGGCAACTATCGGACGATCAGGGAACCACAGCCAACAGCAGGGATTTACGTGGCAAGATTCTTCGCATCAGACCCGAGGCTGATGGCACCTACTCGATTCCGGAAGGCAATCTCTTTCCCAAAGACGGCTCACAGGGATATGCCGAAATCTATGTGATGGGCTGCCGGAACCCCTTCCGCATGTCTGTAGATCCTAAAAATAACTTTGTTTACTGGGGGGATGTCGGCCCGGACACCAACGTTCCGGCAGAAGAAAATTTTCTTAGCTATGATGAAATCAATCAGGCTCGAAAACCCGGCTTTTTCGGCTACCCTTATTTTCTTGGAAATAATGAAGGATTTCCCAAATACGATTTCGCTACAAAAAAGGAAGGGCCCGGCCAGGACGCGCTTCATCCGATCAACAATTCTCCCAACAATACCGGGATCAAACAGCTTCCAGCGGCGCAGCCTGCAATGATCTGGTATGGAAAAGGAGAATCCAAACACTGGCCGATGGTGGGCAAAGGCGGCGCAAGCGCGATGGCCGGGCCGGTTTATTACAGCGACCTATATACGAATGCTCCATATAAACTACCCGCCTATTACAATGGAAAACTGCTGATCTACGACTGGATCCGAAAATGGATGATGGCTGTAACACTGGACCCGGACGGTCATTATGTCTCTATGGAACCCTTTTTGCCTCACCTGAAAGTCATCGCGCCGATGGATATGAAGATAGCACCCGATGGCGCAGTCTATATGCTTGCTTACGGAACAAACTGGTTTGCCAAAAATACCGATGCGGGACTGATCCGAATAGAATATTCCGAAGGGAACCGCAATCCGATTGCTGATATTTCTATCAATAAAAAATACGGAGCCGCCCCGCTCACAGTGACGTTGTCTGCGGACAAATCAAGAGATTACGATATGGGGGACAAGCTAAGTTTTGAGTGGAAGATCGGATCAAAAATAATACCTGCCACGCAGGTAAAACACCAGTTTACAAAGCCTGGCATTTATGATATTTCTTTGACGGTAACCGATCAGCATGGCGGAAAAGGGATTGCCACAGTGCAGATAAAAGTAGGGAACACGCCACCGGATATTGCTATAAGCAGTCGTGCCAACCGCAGCTTTTACTGGGACAATACCGAGTTTGATTACGCGATCCACGTCAAAGACCGGGAAGATAAAGTAATAGAACCTTCCAAAATCAAGGCTTCTTTCACCTACATGCCCTTTGGAAAAGATCTGGCCTCAGCGCTCTCAGGAGCAAATCACGGGAATCTAAAATACGCTGCAACCGAAATGCTGTATGTGTCGCTGGATTGCAAAGCCTGCCATACGCCGCAGACCAAATCCATTGGCCCGCCCCTCAATGAAATCTCTAAAAGATATAAGGGCAAAGACGGCTATGAGCAGAAGCTTGCCGAAAAGATCATTAAGGGCGGAAGCGGAAACTGGGGAAGCTACCCCATGCCGCCTCATGCAGATCTTTCCCTGAAAGAGGCAAAAGAAATTGCCCGCTATATTCTCTCGTTCGGTGAGCAAAACCCGCAGCTTTCTTTGCAGGGAAAATTTCGGCTGACAGAGCACATCGGACAAGGCACGCAGGGCGCCTACGTTCTTCAGGCCGCTTATACTGACAAAGGTGCCCATGGCATTGAACCACTAGCAGCCAGCAGCCATATCGTTTTAAAAAATGCTTTGGTACAAATGGAAGACTATGAAGAAGGAAGTGCCAACGTGGTCATTGCCACGCTGAACACCGGTTACATTTCCTCCATCTGGGCCAGAAACGGCAGGTTTGTCAGTTTCAAAAAAATTGACATGAACCATATTTCAAAAATTAAAATGAGGGTTCAACAGGAAGGAGCAGGCGGACTGATCGAGCTGCGAAAAGATACGGATCGCGGTGAAATTATTGGAAGTCTCCGCATTGATCCGGGACAGGTGAAAGATCTCAAAACAGAATGGAAGGAATATGAGATTGAAATAAAGCCGACCTCTGCCATACATGATCTGTACATTACCTTTTCGAATCCCGACAAATCAAAAACGGGACTTTTCTTTTTAGACTGGCTTTACTTTGAAAAATAAAATCACAATAAATATTTCCAGTGCGTTTCGAGCAAGAACTAGAATATCCATATAGTTGTGGCTATAATTACAACTTATTTGTTTTTAACCGCAAATGTTATTTCAGTTTAATTACCAATCGACCCGGACAAGTTTGATAATTATGGAAGTTTTTTCGCTGGAGTGACGGGATCGATTTAGCCTTTGCTGAGTATATTACTTTTTTACACTAGTGTCTTATCACGTTTTAATCGACGGGTAGAATTTGATTAACTTCACCCTTGCAGCATCGCATGTAAATTACCATTTGATCTTAGCTTCCTTATTATTTCTGTGGTTTTGCCAAGCAAGAACTTCCTTTTCAATTGTTTCTATATTATCAATCCTACGATCTAGACATTGCCTCATTAGTACATTTAGCTGTATGGCTCCGGCCACCCGGTTCCGCCATATTTAGCCGCACCGGCGGCCCCGCAACTGCCATGCTCCGGTCACTTCTACGTATCTTTTACCAGTCAATGGCTCTGATACCAAGAAGATATTTGCTACTCCACAGCGAGCATATTCGAAATCTTGCTTTGTATCACTGGCAGGTTTCATTTCGATAGCAGCCCTGGTTTCCTTAATCATTTGCTTGGGTGATTCATCCATGCACAAAACAGGCAATGATTTCCACGTTTGTTTTTCACCGAGTATGTCCTTATTTAAAAGTATTACAGCAATGCGCTCATAGTTTTTATGGTATTTATTAAATGACAATTCAGCATAAATACAAAGGTTACGAAATGCGATTTTGAAATAATTACGGATCATATCCGGATTAAGAAAAAGGGGCGGACCGCCCCGCGGCTGACTGATATTCACTTTTTTGTCTTTTGATAAATGCGGGCCGCATGTAGACCAGTGCTTCAAGCCAATACCGCCTTCTGGCACTGGCTTCTCCTTGTACTTTCGAACGCCGTTCGTATCGTTCTTACAAGTCACCAAGTATCTGCTCGCGCCGCAGCGGCGCGAGCAGATACTTGGGCTGATTTTCTTCCATGATGTTATTCGCTGCGCAGGCTTTTGACAGGGTTCATCAGTGCAGCTTTGACGCTTTGGAAGCTGACCGTCAACATCGCGATTGCCGTCATTGAAAGGCCGGTCACCGCAAACATCCACCATTTGATTTCAATTTTGAATTCAAAGTTCTGTAACCATTGGCCAATTGCTAACCAGGCAATTGGCGAAGCGATGATGATGGCTATCAAAATGAGCTTAAAAAAATCTTTTGAGAGCAAAGCCATCAGACTGGCAACAGACGCACCCAAAACTTTCCGTACACCAATTTCCTTGGTCCGCTGTTCGGCAGTGAAAGTAGCTAAGCCGAATAGACCTAAACAGGCGATCAAAATAGCCAGAAAGGTTGACGTTTCAATTAATTTCGCAGTCCTTATTTCAGACTGATAAGCCCTAGCCAGTGTTTCGTCAAGAAAACTGTATTCAAAAACGTGTTCCGGAAATGTTGCTATCCATACCTTTTCAATTTGTGTCAAAGCGGCCTTTAAACTTTCTGCATCAGGCCGTTCGCTTTGCAGTTTAATTCCTGCCTGGTAAAAATTATTTGGCACAACCTGAATCAGGGCAGGGTCAATTTTCTGGTGTAACGAATTGACATGGAAGTTTTTAGTTACGCCTGCTATCGTCGCAAATTGCTGTCCGTCACCGTAATAGATTTTTACTCCAATGGCATCCTGAGGCCTGGTTATACCCATTCTTTTAATAAAAACCTCATTCGCCAAGACCCTGAAATTGCTCGTATCCGAATCCTTTAAAGCATTTCCGGCTAATAACTGAATGCCATAAGTACTCAGATAATGCGAGTCGCCCATTTTCATCTGGGTTTTAATTTGTGTAAACGATGGACCCTGGCGATATTCCATTCCCTGCATCCAGTTGCTTTCAGAAGAAGCGCTGTTAAACGAAAAACTCACATCCTGAATCTGCGCAGTACCGGTAAGCTGATTGCGAAGCGCCTGCAATTTCTCAGGTTTGTTATCCGGAAGGCCGACCGTAATAATGGCCGCTTTATCAAAACCAAGATCCGCATTTCTGAAAAATGCAAGTTGCCGATTGATCAAAAAAGCGCTGTTAATCAGGATCAGCGAAACGGTAAACTGAACAACAACCAAGCCCTGACGTATTGAAAACCATTGTTTTCCCTGTGTCAATCCATGATTTTTCAACGCCCAGGCCGGAGCCATTCCTGATAAGCGGAACGCCGGGTAAACACCCGCCAATAAAGTTGTTAAAATTGCCAGACCGGTCATAAAAAGCCCCGTTTGCCAGTTATATAAGTCGGTTAATGAGAGGGGAATTGCGAGTATATCAGCCAGAGACTGCATGCTGAGTTGTGAAACCAAAACCGCCAGTAACAGCGCCAAAAAAGTTACGAGCCCGGCTTCCACCAAAAACTGATAAATCAGTGACCGGCGATTGCTGCCAATTGCCTTGCGAATCCCAACTTCCTTGGCACGTTTAAAAGCCTGTGCCGTACTCAGGTTAATAAAATTGAAACAGGCGATAAGCAATACCAGTAAACCAATAAAAGACAAAGTTTTCAGCAAACTGACGTTTGCGGTCCGCCCGCTCAGGTTTGGGGAATAATGTATTTCTGACAATGGATTTAGTTTAATTTTTTTTTCAGGCAGTGCTTCTTTGCCCATGTATTTTGCTGCAATTGCTGTAAATCGCTTTGTCAACTGTGCCGGAAAAACGTCTTTTTTCAATAAAACAAATACCTGATAGTTGTCATTCCAGCCATTCCACCTGTTTAAATCAAGTCCCGGATCGATCACTTTCAGCGTAGAAAATGAAACCAGCATTTTAAATGGAAAACTCGTCGTAACAGGCAAATCTTCCAGAATACCGGTGATTACAAGATCCTGTTTATTATCGATGCGTATGGTTTTACCCATTACATCTGCCGTTCCAAAATATTTTATCGCGTAAGATTTCGTGAGAACCACCGAATTTGGCTGCCCCAATGCTTTACTCGCATTACCAGCAACCAATCGATAATTAACCAAGCCAAATATTGAATTGTCAGTAAATACCACAGATTCCCTAAAGCGCTTATCTGCGGAAGGAATAGAGAACGTGCTTCCATAAGTTTGAAGCAAAGGTGTAACAAGTTCAGCCTCTGGCAAATCGGTGCGCAGGGCCTGTGCCATTCCTGTATAAGTACCCGGGGAAGTATGTTTTTCTTTGATATTTTCGGTTTCAAGTCTGTAAATACGATTACCATTAGCAAGGTCTTTGTCATATCCCGTTTCATGCCTGACAACCATGAAAATCAGAACCGTGCAGGTCATGCCCGCAGCAAGTCCGGTAATGTTAATGAAAGAATAACCTCTGTTCTTTGAAAGGTTTCTGAAAGCGATTTTAAAATAATTAAGTATCATATCAGGGTTATAAAAAGGATCGGACCGCTGCGCGGTTGACGGATATTTACTTTGTTTTCTTTTGATAAATGCCGGACGCATATAGGCCAATGCTTCCAGCCAGTATCGCCTCTTAGCTCTTGTTTTCCCTTCTATCTTCACCCGGCGGGCATAACGCTCCTCTAAATCACCAAGTACTTCTTCCCGCAGATGTGGCGCGACCAGCCAGTTGATAAAGCGGGTAAGCTGGCCGGGAGGCTGGTGTGACCTCTTGTTTACTTCGTTCTTTTTTGATTTCATTGAAGTGGGTCTCGTTAGGTGATCAGCTCCATTCCAGGCGAATAGCCGGCAAAATCCGGTCCCAAAGCCTGTTACGTACAGCTCTGGACTCTTCCATAATTCGCCCGCCGAGAGCTGTCACCGTATACAGCCGTTTTCTGCGACCACCCCGTTCCGCCGTTGCTTCACCCCAGACAGACCGCAGATACCCTTTTTGTTCAAGGCGTTGCATGGCTGCGTGCACAGCACCGGACGTCACCATGTTACCAGTTTCCTGTTCAAGTTCCTCAGCAATGGCAACCGTATAGGCATTGGGTGACAAAGCCGCTACTGCCAGCAACACCACTTCTTCAAACTCTCCTAAATCGCTTCGTCTCATTGATAAAGGGATATTTAATAAATTAAGATTATATAATCTGTTTCTGTATAACAAATCATGTGCCGGATATTGAAAATAGTCACCTCGCTCCCGAAATGGCTATTGCATCCGGAATATTAAATAGCAATTGTTCAAAATCGGACAATTGACGTTCGTATTTGAACAAAAGTGGGCATGTAAATTCTATGTAAAAAAGTGGTTAAAGCAAACCTATTGAAGAGATTTTGGAGTTATTGGGCTCATCGTTAATTTTGATAAATCGAAAACAATTATAAATTAAAAAAAAGTAACTATTGACCTAATCCAATTAAAATAGGTGCTATTGTGTCCAAATACTCGGTGTATCTGACGTCCGTTTTCAGATAATGCATATTCCACTCTAGGAGTGGTTATTGTTGGCCAGTGGTGGTGAGATCACTGAACCTTGCAGGGTGCCCTTCTCCTGAATCATTCCATTCTCTTGAAGAACTCCCGATTTGAGCCATCGTTCAATATACATCAGTACCCAGACAACGATAGATTACTGTTCCCGGGCATTTATCCCAAGTTCCGAAATCGACTACGGTTCCAACAGCTTCTTGCCGAAGTTTAACGATACCTCTTCAATGGTTCAGTTACGTTCAGCTCCCTGTTTCTTATCTGACGAATCTTTCTTTGCCTTTTCTTACTTGTTCAGTACCGGGAATTCTGACTACACTTTTTACAGTTTAGGCTAATTTTTGATTAACATCTTTACGGACCTTTGTACTACACAAGAAGAAAGAGGTTCTTTTAGTAAAGAATGAATTCTGGGAGTTAATATATCGGGATATCCATGGCAAACCCGATGAAGTTCAATCTTTTTCTGTTATCCCAATGAAACCAATTCTTGAATAAAAATTTACGGGATAAAAGTGCGAAAAGATGAAACAATTTGAAAACAAAATAGAAATTATTGAAAATGCACCCGTGATGAGGGCTATCCGGCTGCACGAGTTTGGTGGCCCAGATGTACTGCGTTACGAGGAGGCACCAATTCCCGAGATCAAGTCGGGTGAAGTGCTCGTTCGCGTTCACGCGGTCGGAATCAATCCTCCCGACTGGTACCTGCGCGACGGTTATAAGATGCTTCCCCCTGAGTGGCAGCCACAGGTGCCCTTCCCCGTGATCCTGGGGACAGACATTTCGGGCGTCATCGAGGCAGTCGCCGATAATGTTATGGACTTCTCCGTCGGCGACCAAGTGTATTCGATGGTTCGCTTTCCCAGCTTCGGACCCAGCAAGGCCTATGCCCAGTACGTCAGCGTGCCAGCGTCGGAAGTTGCGCTCAAGCCGACCGGCATCGATCACGTTCACGCCGCAGGGGCACCGATGGCAGGTCTCACCGCGTGGCAGTTCCTGATCGAACCAGGGCACAATGAACAAAACCCGCTTCAGCCCGACAGGCATGAGCCGGTACCGCTTGAGGGCAAGACCGTTCTCGTGAACGGAGCAGCAGGCGGCGTGGGTCACTTCGCGGTGCAAATAGCCAAGTGGAGGGGCGCGCGAGTGATAGCAGTGGCATCTGGCAAGCACGAGGCGTTTTTGCGCGACCTCGGCGCCGACAAATTCATCGACTACACCAAGACCCCACCCGAGGATGTCGTCCGTGACATCGATCTCGTCATAGACTCGGTTGGCGGCCCGGCAACCGGTCGTTTCTTGCGTACACTCAAGCGTGGCGGCGCATTATTCCCTATATTCCCATTAGGCTTCTCCGGCGTCCAGGAGGCCGAGAAGTTGGGTGTCACAATCTCCGCTACCCAGGTGCGCTCAAACGGTGCGCAGCTTGCGGAACTCAGTCGCTTGCTCGATGCCGGAACGGTTCGAGTCGGTATCGACAGCACGTTTCCGCTTGCCGATGCTCGGAAGGCGCATGAACGAGCTGCCCATGGTCACATCCAAGGTAAGATCGTACTCACCGTTGTATAAGTAAACAGGAGGCTGTCTCTATGTCAGACAGCCTCCTGTTTTAACTATTTATCACAAAATATATTAAAAGCACAAATGATAAGTATTCAAGAATTAGCGGATAGGGCTTCGCTCAAAGAACTAGCTGATAACGTTTCCATCCTGGCGGATAAGAAAGATTTTCATAGTGAAGTGTAACTGTTTTCTTTAAACGCCATCTCAGAAACCTTTGCCGAAGGTAAGTCAATATTAAAACTGATGGGCCGAAAAGAAATAGAGCTGGCGTTTGAAGATTTTCTTAAAGATTTCGAAACTGTATACCATTTTAACGGACAGCAGAAGCTGACGATAAATGGCGATCATGCTACTGGGACATGCTACTGTCTGGTCACATTGATCGGCATGGAAAATGGCAAAAAAATAAAGACCATCATAGGCGCTACTTATCAGGATGAATATGTTCGAGAGAATTGCAGGTGGCTGATAGCGAAGAGAATCGGGAATTTCGACTGGCAGGAGAAAGCTGAAGTTAGTAGGTGGTTCAATTAATTTTACGAAATAAATCTTAAATTATCCTCAATCATGAAAGTTAAATCGCAGCCCAACGTTTTCGAAAGCATCTCAGCGTATATGCGGGATTTGGGTATGCCTAAACCGTTACACCCTTTGGTCGCTTTGGTGAAATATGATAGCGACAGAATAAGCCGTAAAAACGCCGGACGGAGTTTTCTGGTTGATTTCTATAAAGTTTCATTTAAGGAAGATTTCAACGGCAACGTGAAATATGGTCAGGATTATTATGACTTCGAGGAAGGCGGCCTCGCTTTTTTTGCGCCAAACCAGTTAATAACCATGTCGAATGAGGAAAGCTGCTATGAAGACGGCTATAACTTATATTTTCACGCCGACCTGATCCGCAATTACCAGCTGGGAAAGAACATTGACCAGTATGGTTTCTTCACTTACACAGTGAACGAAGCGTTGTTCGTCTCGGACAAAGAGAAAAAAGTACTCGTTGACTTGTTTGAAAACATTGCTTCCGAGTTGGAGAACAGTACTGATACCTTTAGCCATGATGTACTGGTTTCCCTGATCGAATTGTTGCTTAATTATAGTAATCGTTTTTACAACCGGCAATTCCTTACCCGCAAAGCAATTCATCATGACCTGATCAGTCAAATGGATACCTATTTGGCAAGTCGTTTCGCAGAGCAGTTGGGTGGTGTACCTACGGTTCTTGAGGTAGCGAAACATCTCAATGTCTCATCAAGGTACCTTACGGATATGCTCAAGTCACTGACCGGGCAAAGTGCACAACAGCATATCCATGACAGGCTAATTGAAAAGGCTAAAGTGATCTTAGGCACCACCCGGCTGACTATCGCCGAAATCGCTTACCAACTGGGTTTTGAACACCCGCAGTCTTTCAATAAATTATTTAAGCGCTACACCAATTTATCACCGAACGTCTTTAGAAAGTCTTTTAATCGAATATAGCAACTGCACCAATTTCACACTTGTGGTTGTTTCCGCATACTTTGCTTCACCTTTTCCCGGTGTTGTCCACCCCATGCACTGAGTTCCCTCATTACGTTTTGCAAAGTTCGACTGTAGTCAGTCGCTTCATACCTGATGGTTACTGGCGTGGTTGGATATACGTTGCGTGTGATAAAATCATTCAATTCCAAATGCTTTAGCTCTTTAGCTAATATTTTGGAGGAAATCCCACCAATCTCATTTTGAATTTCATTAAAACGCTTCGAAGACTGCACCAGGCTAAGGATCAAAGGCAGCTTCCATTTTCCGTTAAGCACGTACAGCGCATCAACTACATTTTTAAGCGAACCGGCACATTCTGCAATGCCCGGAAGCGTGTCATCTACTGTGATTTTCATAGTTACAAAGATAAGCACATTCCTAAAGGTAACCGCTTTCCTTTGGGTAACTACTAACTTTTGATCACTTCGTAACAATACTTTTGTCAATGATCATTCGAGCGTAGAAAGCTTGCATCGTAACAAAAAGAATAAGCCGGTGACTAAATACTCAATGTTACGCTGCCCGTCCATTACCTCGAAATTTAAAAGTTATAGTAATTAATATAATTTCTTATGAAACGCATCCTTCATTTAATCTCAAGCCTACAAGGTAATGAGTCTTACAGCATCAAGCTCGGCCACGCAATTATTGAAAAAATTCAGGATAAGTATCCGGACAGTAAAGTTGAAGAGTTAAATCTGGTTGATACGGAAATCCCGCATCTTAACCCAGCTGTCCTTCGTACATTCTTTATTCCCGGAGATCAGCTTACAGCCGAGGAAAAAGAATCCATTCGCTTTTCTGATGAGCTGGTTAAACAGTTATTGGCTGTAGACATCATCGTTATTGGTGCGCCGCTTATCAACTTTACCATCCATACAGCACTAAAAGCATGGATCGACCATGTTACAAGGGCCGGAATAACATTTGGGTATGGGAAAAATGGCCCTGTCGGCAAGGTTACCGGGAAGAAGGTTTATGTAGCAATGTCTTCCGGTGGTATTTTTTCGGAAGGCCCAGGTAAAGCTAATGACTTTGTTGCTCCTTATCTTAAGGCTTTCCTTGGCTTTTTGGGCATGACAGACCTTACGGTTTTCCGAGCTGAAGGTTTAAAAGTCCCGGACGTAAAAGAGCATGCGATGGAAAAAGCCATTGACAGTATAAAGATTGATTAAAATCTTCTTTGGATTGACGGATGAGCACATAAAAAATCATTAAATAAATCAATGATTTTATTAAACTATGTCAATCTTTAAAACAGGTCAATTCAGCTTCATCAAGCTGGATTGACCTGTTTTACATCGAAGTCGTCAACGTTTCTCAACCAAGCCAACTATGTTGTTGGGATAAGACGCTCCAATGTATTGGAATTTTGGCATGGCATAATAAAGTAAATTCTTTGTTGTAAGAGATAGTAGCACCATTATATTTTGTCAGTGATCGAGCCAGTTTTGGACGTGCGGCAAGGCAGCCTGCATTATCTCAGTGGAGCTGCTTATCGAAAATTTTCTCGGCAAGTTCCAACAGCCCGGCCAGCTGGTCAATGAATCTCTCGGTGTTGGTACACGCATATTTGGTAACAGGCGATATCTGGTACATTCACAAGGTGGATAAGTTTTGGACTACTGGAGTTGTCCAAGCCTTTTTCCACATCTGCAACGAAAAATAAGCCCTTTTACTCTGTTTTCAAACTTTGAATAGGATTCATTAACGCAGCCTTGATACTCTGAAAACTAATCGTTGCGAAAGCAATAGTTACGGAAAGGATAGCGGCAATTGCAAAAACCCACCATTGGATATCCGTCTGATAAGCAAATTTTTTAAGCCAGGTATTCATTCCATACCATGCCAAAGGCGACGCTATGATAAAAGCCTGACAATACTTCCCGTAGATGCACCCATCACTTTTCGAACACCGATTTCTTTGGTACGTTGCGTGGTTGTGTATGAAGCCAATCCAAGCAAACCCAGACAAGAAATGAAGATTGCGAGAATGGAAAAATCAAAAAAAAGCTTTTCAAATCGTTCGTCGCTGCCGTATTGCCGGTCAAAAAATTCATCCATAAAATAATAACTAAACGGACGATCCGGGTTTTGCAGCTTCCATTGGTTTTCAATGCTGGCAAGTGTGTTTTTAAAATTTCCGCCACTTATTTTAACCGAAACCTGATTGCCATTCCACCAGTCAAGAAAGCGGAATGTGAGCGGTGTGATATTTTCTTGTAAAGATTTGAAATGAAAGTCTTTAACCACGCCAATAATGACTCCCTCACGGCCCCATTGCTTATATTTTTTACCAACAGCTTCCTGGGGTGCCTGATAACCAAGCATTTTTGCAGCTGCTTCGTTAATGACCAATGCTTTTGAACTATCAGAACCAAAAGATTTCGAAAAGGTCCTTCCGGCTACGACTTTCAAACCGAATTGCTGAATGAAATTAAAATCCACGCTATACACTTCCAGATTACCGGTTTGCATCTCGCCTTTTACATTTTCCATCTCAGAATAAGCCTGATTGCTCTTTGATCCAGGCACACGGGTCGAAGCGGCTGTTGATTTCACACCACTCAAACTGAGCAAAGATTCCTGGAATGCGTTACGTTTCGCTCCTGTCTCGGCCGAAATAACCAACATCTGATCCTTGGAAAAGCCAAGATCACGACTGCGCATAAAATCGACCTGGGTATATACAACAATAGTAGCGATGATCAATGCTATCGAAATGGAAAACTGAGCGGTTACTAAGCCCTTTCGTAACATAATTCCCTTTGCACTTGTAGAAAACCGTCCTTTAAGAACAACAACAGGATCAAAAGATGACAGCACGAACGCCGGGTAAATTCCTGCAATGCACCCAATTAGTACGGCAACTATAAACAGCCCGCCCACAAATGGCATACTTTCAATAACTCCATTGCTTATAATTTTCCCTGAAAGTTCGTTGAAGAATGGTATGGAAATAGCCGATAACAATACGGCAAAAACAAAGGCAATCAAACATAACAGCACGGACTCAATGATAAACTGCCTGGTTAAAACTGATCGCGGTGCACCCACTGCTTTCCTGACCCCCACTTCCCTGGCTCTTTCAACCGAACGCGCCGTAGTGAGGTTAACAAAATTAATACACGCAATAAGCAGGATAAAAATGGCGACGACTGAAAATATGTACACATTACTGATGTTTCCGGATTCCTCTGCTTCACGTGCTGAATGCAGATAAACGTCCAGCAATGGTTCCATGATCAGTGAGATCTTCATTTGCTGTTCCCGCATCATTTTCCCGGCATGGTTTTCGAGAAAAGCCGGAAATTTAGTTGAAAATTTACCTGGATCAGCGCCTGGTTTGAGTAGCAAATACGTTATCGCACCAAAATCGCCCCAATTCTCATCTACCCCTTTGTTGAAACGTTGTGTATAAGAGCTCATCGAAACGAAGATATCGCCCTTGATTTGAGAATTTGCCGGAAGATCCTGCATCACACCGGTAACAATTGCGGGAATACCCTCGTCACCCAAAAGCAGGGTCTGCCCCATCGGATCAGCATCTGCAAAATATTTCTTGGCAGTCTTTTCAGTGAAAACTACGCTCATTTGACCCTTTAAAGCAGTTTGCGGATTTCCTTTTATCAATACAAAATCAAAAACCTCATAAAGAGAACTGTCTGCAAAGACGGTCTTTTCTTCTTTGAATTTAAGATCCCCTTTTCTTACAAGATAATTTCTGGTCGCAAGTCTTGTAAAGGCTTCAACTTCCGGGAATTCATTTTTCAGATTAGGAGCAAATGCCCAGGAACTGATGCTGTAATTGAGCGTTTCCGATGGCGTTTTCAAATCCGTTGCCAATCTGTAAATACGGTCGGCCTTTTTGTTAAATGCATCATAAGTCAGCTCAAAGTGAACGTACATGGCAATCAGAAAACATGCTGACATGCCTACGCTGAGTCCAGTCACATTAATAAATGAAAAGGTCCTGTGTTTCCAAAGGTTTCTAAATGCAATTTTGAAGTTATTTTTTAACATGGCTTGTTGAAATAAAGGTGGCTTTGGATACAGAGATTCTTTTTCTTTTATGGCAAATGGTCTTATCAAACTAAAAACATCTATTATATACCGAAAGCGGGCTTTTTGTTCGCCAGCGTACTGCACACGTTCTTCGAACAACTCGTGCAGGTCTCCTTCGATCTCTTCTACCAAATGTGAAGCACAGAATAAATGAAGAAGCTTGTTGGCCCATTTCGGAGGCTTGATACGCTGGTCATCTTTCATGCTCCGGCAGGTCTAGGAATATCATCCCACATTTGGTTACGGACTTGACGAATGTTTTTCAGTGCCTTGATTCCAGGGGCAGTAACCAGAAAAAAACGCTTACGTCTTCCCCCTCGTTCTTTGGTAGCGCCACCCATTTGCGATGCTACCAAACCCTTCTCTTCCAGGCGATGCAGGGCCGCATGGACTGCGCCCAGGTTTACGGTACGGCCCATTTGCTGTTCGATCTCATTAGTAATGGCCGCTCCATAAGCACCGCCTGCCAGTATCGCTACGGCAAGCAGTACAATTTCTTCGAATTCACCCAGGTATGTCCCTTTCATAAAACTTATGTATGCATTTAACCGGATTAATTAGCGCTTTTCCCGAATTATAAGCGATTTATAAACGCAAGTTTATTAGTTCTGTAAATGTATAACAAATAGTATGCCATGATCTAAATATTGCTTTGCAATGAAATTTAAGTGGATAAACAATATTCAAACGTTCGAAAATGGACGTTTTGGATTAAAATTCGGACAGTTTTTGCAGGTACCACTGAAATTTAAAGTAATATCATCCTTAGCATTGATGTAAAAAGCATTCAACAAACAGGTTGTGCCCAAATTGTTAACTATCACCCAATAAAATATATTTTTCTCCTGAACAGTCGTATCTATACTTGCCCTGTCTTCCTTTTCATCCTTACCGTTAATGCGAATGCTTTCCTTTAAAATCAATTCTATTCCTTCTGCTCCAATCCGGTTACGAAAACCAGCAAGGCCACTTGCCTCACAAGGTGGACCGGGAGTAAAAAACTAATCACCGTTAAAATATTGATAATAAGCTTTTTCAGCCCACTGCTCTACAATGTTTTCATCGCTCAGGTTCCGCACATGCTTTGAAATTAATAAGGATACCACCAACCGGATCGACAGAGTCGGCCGTCCAGAATCTTCTTTATAATGCTTTTTGACGTGCCCATCAAAAAAAGACCAGTCCACCTGATTTGCCAGGAAATACAGAGGATGTTTACTTGATAGTTGCTCTTTTAGACCAGGTAAAAGGAAACTCTACTACTGTGTTTGTTTCGGCCTTGCTAGCTTTATTCTGCAAGATTTTGATTCCAAAACCAACAAATTTTACAGAATAACAACAAAATATATAATTTAAATTACTTAAATATAGATAGTTACATACTTGTCAAGTGGTGATTAGTTAGTCCGGTGCAGCGCCGATCATTTCAATGCCTGTTCGAGAAATGACTGGACAATCTTGTTGTCCGGATCTTTTCGGGCCGCCTTTTGTGCATATAAAATAGCCAGATCACGGTTTCCTTGCTGGGAATAAGCTTCGGCAATGAACTGACAGGCTATGGCATAATCTTTATCCTGAAGATCGAGCAGCAGCCCGAGCTGAAACAGTTTGACGGCATCGTCCGGACGGTTTCGGCGCATGAGAAATTTACCCGTATTGACCAGGTCTCCGATCTCGAAAGAAAAATCATACTGATCTTTTTTCTGCTCCCTGACCAGACGGTAAAAGGCAATACCATTGTTAAAATCAGCCAGCACCTCTTCGCGTAATTCCAGATACAGTGACCGTTTTGGTACGGTATAAGGCTTCTGGTTCAGGACGGCTATGATGGCCTCAGTCAACGGCCTGACCTTAAAATTCTGGTTGTTGGTCATCAGAATAACATAAAGATCCTGCTTTAAATCATGTGTCATCAGGGCCTCGTAATTATAATTGGAACCGTGGTGCTGGTGCCAGGTAAGTTCGCCATTTTCAAACTTTGCATTCCCTAAACTGCTTTCACCTTCGCCGAAACTCTGCGCCAGCTGTTGCATAGATGATTTCGATATTAATTTGTAGCTGTCGGCTGCGGATAAAAAACGGTAGAGATCGTCAATGGTCAAGCGGGGCCAACCCGTGGGCGTCTGACGTGGCTTTTCGTTGACGAACTTGTTGTTAAAGGCTATGGCCATCGTTGTATCACTAATGGGCAGGTCCATTAGTGTATGCGTCATTCCGCAAGGCTTCAGGATATGTTTTTCGATGAAAGAATTATATTGCATCCCGGATACTTTCTCAATAATCCGCTGCTGCAGATAAACGTTACTGTAACTATAGACATAGGAACGGCCCGGCACATTTGTCAGATGCTTTAAAGCCATGAGCTCTTTTTTTATCCCTTCATCGGAATTGCCGGAACTCACAGGTAGTCCGCTGGTGTAATTGAGCAGGTGGGATATTTCTACGCTGTCGGCCCAGGCAGGTAGTTCGGGAAAATACTTTTGCAAACGGTCGGTTAATGACAATTTCCCCTGTTGTGCAAGCAGCATAATCGCTATACCGTTGAATTCTTTGGCAATCGAGCCTATGTCGAAACGTTTATCGGGTGTCAAGGGATAATTTTTACTTCCATCCGCATATCCGATTGCGGCTTTGTAGATAAGCTGGCCCTTTTTCACTACCAGTACATTACCATTGAATACGCCCGTTCGCTGGGCCGCCCGCATGAGCGAATCCAGACGCCCGGCCAGGACATCCCGTTGAGCGTAGAGTTTACCACTGGTAAAAAGGTACAACGCGAGGATTGCAGACAAGAAAATTTTCTTCATAAGGATAGTTTAGTTTGAGAATGCCACAAAGACGTGTTTAAAAAAAGAGAATTTCTAAAAACCGCAATTGATCCCGGGTACGTCACTGATCATTCAAATACTATGCTAGTTTTGTATGTTTCTCATTATAAGAAAGATGCAAGTATGGGACGCCGGTATGCGTGTTCAAAAGTGAACAAGAGTGTCCATTTTTGGCTAATTTATTCAGCAGAGTGCTCATTCAATTATTATATTTTTATTTTATTAACCAGTTGGGTTAAATAGAATTGTGATAACCCTAATTTGCATGTCAAAAACCCAACAGATGAAGCCAGTCTTTACGCCTTTTCCTGGCGGAGCTTCCATATTGTAAAATTCAATCATTTCAAGGGTGAATCATTATGAAACAATGTCTTGGGAGACTAGAATATTAGGGGATAGTCACAACTTTCCAAGAGGATTTACTTGATAATTTCCGATGAATACCATACCGAACATGCCAAACAAAAAGATAGCCTGATCGTACCATTTATCGGCTGCAATTAGCTGTTGTTTTGACAAACAAATAACAGTTGTGCGAGCATTACATTACAATGAGTATGGCGGAACAAACGTGCTGCAATAGAATGATATAACTATTATCGTTATTTTTTATGGAACTGAACATGATTCTTCCTTGATTGGTGAGAAATAAACATCTTGGTTCTGAACTTGAAAAAGAAAGTAAGGAATCCATTGCATATTAATGAACTCGCTTAGAGCGAAAAAAAATGCTGGCTTCATATCTCGGGGTTCACAGTGACACTTTGAGCAGTCAACAGCGGAATTTCTGTGTTCAATCCAGCAGTCCTTTCGCCTTAAGATAATCAAAAATGATTTTATCAACATCCGAGATTTTATCCTGGTCAGCAAAATTCAGCCACCTTATTTCCTCGATTTCCGAGGTTGCTTGCAGTGCTCCGGTATAGTCTGCAGTATAGCACGTCATTTTCACAATAATCCCCTCAGCATGTCCATGTGCCTGCGCTTCAAAAATACCTGCAAATTGCAGAGAATCGCTTTTTAAGTCAATATTAAGCTCTTCTTTTATCTCACGGATTATGGCTTGTGCGTCCGTTTCACCGGCTTCCCGTTTGCCTCCCGGAATATAAAATTTGTCTTTACCATAACTTCGTGTTGAGAGAATTGCTTTATCTCTTATCTCAATCCAGGCAAGTTTGTCAATCATTAACATTTTATCAATATTTTCGGTAACCCCAGAGCCATTCTTCTGTTTACAAAAATAAGCAAAGTCAAACGAGAAAAATGTATATTTATCTCAATTGGGCTGCTTTGAGAAAATTTCCTCAGCTAACTCCAATAGCTCGGCCAGATGTTCAAAGAATCTCCCATTCCCGGTTATCAAAACTATCTACCTTTCAGACGGTTCAAATGATCCGCCAAAGCTATTTTGTTCACAGAAAGCCGCCATGCAAAGCTTACCTGTAACAGAACCTGGATACCAATCTATTCCATCATAGGTCGGGTTTCGAAGTTATGGAAGGATTTGTCAGGACAGCTCATTCCAAGTCCAATGAAAGTCAGCCAGTATAGCAGTGTTGATCTGCGAATACATTCGTTCATTTTATCCGGTTGCAGAAAACGATTTAAAAATAGTTTCGTATCATATCATGGCAAAAAAATGGTTAAAGAATAGCTACTCCGCAAGCGTTTTGTCTTTTGATGTATCTCCATTTCTAAAATCCCAAAACTTCGGCAAATAAAACTTCAGGTTTCCCTTTCCCAAACCGTCCGAGCTGTGAGTTAAAGCAGTCACGCAAATTACACCTCAATGGCTTCGAGTAAACGCAGAACCCAAAACCAATAAAGGAGCGTCAAACCAGGAACGGTACAGAAACGGTTGCATCTGGTTTTATCATTTTATTTTGATTTCGGACCGGAAGATCTGAGGTATAATCTTCCGGTCAATTAGTCACTCGCTTTTAAGACTCTTCACCGGATTCAGTAGTGCTGCTCTGACACTTTGAAAACTCACCGTCAGAAATGCTACTGCGATAACCGAACCGCCTGTGACAGCAAAAATCCACCATGACAGTTGCTCCTTATATGTAAAGCCATTCAACCATTTATCCATTGCCCACCAAGCTGCGGGGCAGGCAATCAGAAGGGCTATAAAAACAAGTCTGAGAAAATCCTTTGGCAACAGCTTAACAATACCAATCACTGTTGCGCCAAGCACTTTGCGGATCCCGATTTCTTTTATCCGTTGCTGAGCCATAAATGAAGCAAGACCAAACAGTCCAAGGCAGGCTATAAAAATCGACAAAACCGCGAAATAGTTGCCCAATGTGCTAACAACTTGTTCGCTTTTATACATCTTCTCATACTCCTGATCTGCAAAGTTATAAGTAAAAACAAAGCTGGGATTGAGCTTTTTACAAACTGCTTCAAGACTGAGCAGAGCCTGCCGGGTTTGTCCTGGCTGCGTTCTCACAAGCAGGTTGCCATATTTGTTATTTTCTCCAAACCACATGATCAACGGTTTGACCGGTTCTCTGAGCGACTGAAAATGAAAGTCTTTCATTACCCCGAGAATCTTACCCGGCTTTCCCCATAATGTCAATGGTTGGCCAACCGGATTTTTATATCCGATCCTTCGGGCAGCCTGTTCATTAATAACAAATCCGGCTGAATCCGAGGCTAACGCCTCAGAAAAATAACGACCGTCTTGCAGCTTCATTTTTAAGACACTATCCATATCATAGCCAACAGAAACCTGTGCAAACTCAATACTTGCAGAAGGATCTTTCCCTGTCCAATCAACCTGCGTTGTGCCACTGCTTATACTACTGGGCTGATAATCCATCCTGGAAACCCCCTGAATGCCCTGCATATGTTGCAGTTCCTGTTTTAAGGTGCCATACCTTTCCAACAGTGCTCCTTCCATAGGAACATAGATCAGATTTTCGCGGTCAAATCCCAGATTTTTCTTATTGATAAAGCTCATCTGCCGGTGCACGACAAACGTTCCAATGATTAGCGCAATCGAAATAGTAAACTGAATCACAACCAAAGCCTCGCGTAGTACTGTGGCAGACCGTTTGGACTTTAGAATGCCTTTCAGAACACTGATAGGACGCAAAGACGATAAATACAGGGCCGGATAGCTACCTGCTAAAATGCCTGTTACCGCTACGATAATCAGCATACCCATCGCAAAATTAAAGTCTGTAAAGGGCATCACAATCGCTTTTCCGGTAAGCTGGTTAAAACCCGGTAACAGTAACATGATTAATCCCAGCGAAGCAAAAGCAGCCCCCAAAGTAAGCAAAAGGGCTTCTCCTATAAATTGAATAATAAGTCGCCACCGGTCGGCTCCCACCGCTTTTCGTACACCGACCTCCTTCGCTCTTTTAGCAGATTGTGCAGTTGACAGGTTCATAAAATTAATGCAGGCAATCAAGAGCACCACAACGCCAACAATGCTCAACAGCCTAATGTAATCAATCCTTCCACCTGAAATTTCTCCGTTGTCTGTCTCCGAATGCAGATAGATATCCTCATAGGGTTGAAGGAACAATTCTACATCAAACTGCTTGGCATTTTTGGAATTTATACCCAGGTATCCGCGTAGCGCATGTTTAATTTTAGCATCAAAAGCAGTTATGTCTGTATCTGTTCGCAGCTGTACTAATGTCCATGGACTTGGATTCCCCCATTCTTTTGCCCATGGCATTTGTCTCGTAAAATCATCCCACGGAAGCAAGAAGTCATATTTCTGTGAGGTGTTTTCAGGCAGGTTTTCAAAAACTGAGGTAACCTGAAATTCCTCCTTGTTTTCGATCCGGATGGATTTCCCTATAGCGCTTTGAACATTTCCGAAATACGTTTGTGCCAGTTTCCGAGAAATTGAGATACTATAAGGGGCCTTCAATGCCGTTTCCGTGGAACCGACCAGCAATCTTATGCTAAACATTTTAAACCACTCAGGTCCGGCCCAGTCGCCTGTTTCCTTGCCGACCTTATCTCCGACTTGAAATGTCATAGCCTTACTTCTGGCTGTAAAAACTGAAGCACGAACAATTTCCGGATATTTCTTTTTAAACTCTACGGAAGTAGGCCCGGGCGTTGACCCCATAGCCATCCGTTTGCCTTCTGATATCTGCCGCCACATCAGCCGATATATTTGATGCCCATTGGCATGGTAGCGGTCCACACTAATTTCGTCACTGATCCATAGAAAAATCAGTAAGCTTGAAGTCAGGCCCAATGTCAGCCCAAGAAAGTTGATTGCCGACATGGACTTATTGTGCCATAGACTTCTGAATGCGATTTTAAAATAATTCCGTATCATATCTGAGTTATAAAAAGGGTCGGACCGCCGCGCGGTTGACGGATATTCACTTTTTTGTCTTTTAATAAATGCGGGCCGTATGTAGGCCAATGCTTCAAGCCAGTAACGGCTCCTGGCGCTGGCGGCTCCTGGCGCCTTCGCGAGGCGGATATATCGCTCCTGCAAATCGCCGAGTATCTGCTCACGCAGATGCGGTGCAATAAGCCGGTTAATAAGGCAAGTTAGATACGCTGGTGGTTGGATTTCTTTCATGGCGCTATTCGCTACGCAAACTTTTCACAGGGTCGAGCAATGCAGCTTTCAGGCTCTGAAAGCTTACAGTCACCAGCGTAATCACTAACGCCCCTGCCCCGGTAGCAGCAAAAATCCACCAGGACAGCTCAGCCCGATAGTCGTATTTGGCCAGCCAGGTATTCAGGAAGTAACAGGCGAGCGGTGTGGCGACCGTAAAGCCGATGGTTGCCAGAAATAAAAAATCCCTGGAAAGCATGACCCATAAATTTACCAGTGAAGCACCTAGCACCTTCCTGATCCCGATCTCTTTCTTTCTTTGCTCAGCAACGAAAGACGCCAGCCCAAAAAGCCCAAGGCAACTTATAAAAATGGCAAGACTGGCAAAGAAACTTGTCAGTTTGCCAATCCGCTCTTCCGACCTGAATTTGGCATCATATTCCAAGTCTGCAAACTGATATTCAAATGGCCTGGACGGACTGAATCTTTTAAAAACAGCCGCAATTTTTGGCAAAGCAACGCTGGTGGCTACCTGTGGGCGTAATTTTATATTGATCCAGTTTGGGTTTCCAAAAAGCATAAAAGCAGTGGGTTTAACTTTTTCAAACGGCGAATCCATTATCATATCTTTTACGACTCCAAGGACCTTAAATTGCTTACGTATATCACCGGTCATCCATTTGCTTTTCCATCTGACGGGAAAGCCCACTGCTTCCGCCACCTGCTGACGGTTGAAACCCATCAGCCTGGCAGCTGTTTCGTTGATCACAAAACCAGTCGAATCAGAGGCATACTCTTTTGAAAAATTCCTTCCCGCTATAAATTCCAGCCCCACAGTTTTTGCGTATTCCGGCGATATGCTCAGGCTCGCAAATTCATCTGTACCCATCTCATTTCCCCGCCATGTAAACCCATTATTAGTACTCCAGGCGCCCGTCGTTGGGCTCTGCGAAAGCGCCACCTCGGAGACAACACCGGTATTTTTCAGTTCTGACTGAAGTACATCGGCTTTTTCAAAAAATTCTGTTTGCATGGAAACCATCATCAAACCGTCACGGGAATAGCCTACTGGACGGTTTTTCGCAAATTGGACCTGATTGTAAACAATAAGCGTACAGATTACAAGCGTTATTGATACGGTGAACTGCATCGAGACCAATATCTTACGGGGCAGCGAAGCAAACCGTCCCAAGTGAACCGTTGCGCCTTTCAGTACCCTTACGGGCTGGAAGGATGTCAGATACAGTGCAGGGTAAATTCCGGCTAAAACGCCTGTGATAGAGATAAAAACCAGATTGAACATCCAGAAATATAAGTTTGTCCAAGGAATGAGCATCTGCTTGGCAGCAAGGTCGTTGAACCAGCTCAGAGAAATATAAACCAACGTGAGGGCAATAAGAAATGAGATGATGACAACAATAAAGGATTCGCTAAAAAACTGTCCGATCAATTGCCCGCGTAAAGAGCCCACTGCTTTGCGTATCCCAACCTCCTTAGCACGCTTTGCCGACCTTGCAGTGCTCAGGTTCATAAAATTGATGCAGGCAAGAAGCAGTACAAAAAAACCGATCACCCCAACCAGCCATACGTACTGCACAGGGCCCTGATCGGCAACTCCATTTTTGAAATTGGAATACAAATGCCAGTTGCTCATGCGGTTAAGCCACATCTGTGGATTGTAACCTGCTTCTTCCTTCATGTTCTCGATATGCCGGATAACATTCAGCTCGGAGTTCCGGATGGCCGCTGTGGCTTTGTCAAAACTTGTTTCAGGCTTGATCTCAACGTAGATCCAAAGCGCATGGTTATCCCATTTTTTCTGCGCCATGTACGCGTTGGTCGCAAGGAAATATTGCCAGGTGGACAGGAACTGCAGATTATGGAATTCGGAATTTTGGGAAATATCCTTGTATACGCCCGTTACTTTGGCATTTTTATCCGTGTCCATCTGAACAATCTGATTCATGGGGTCCGAGTCTCCAAACAAAGCTTTTGCGGTGGACTCAGATAACAGGATCGACTGCTGCTGCTGTAAACCTGCCCAGGAGCCTGAAACCATTTCCAAAGAAAGCATTTCCGGTCCATCAGGCTCGACAAATTGCCCTGTCTTTGTGACTTGTTTTTCCCCTACTGTCAGCAGGCTGCCTCCGGTTTGTGTGGAGGCAACAATATGTTTAAAATTCTCTCCGTAATTGGCCTTCAGCTCGTTGATAAACGGGAATGGCAGTGATTTCCAGGTTTGTTTTTCACCAAGTATATCTTCATTTTGAAGTATTACAGCAATGCGGTCGTAGTTCTTATGGTATTTATTAAATGACAATTCATCATAAACCCAAAGACCAATGAGCATGGCCACGCCCATCCCCACTGCCAGGCCACCAATGTTGATAGCGGAATACCCTTTATTATTCGAAAGGTTGCGAAACGCGATTTTGAAATAATTATGTATCATATCAGGATTATAAAAAACAGTTGACGGATACTCACTTTTTTGTCTTTTGATAAATGCAGGGCGCATGTAGGCCAATGCTTCCAGCCAATAGCGCCTCCGGGCACTGGCTTCTCCTTGTACCTTCACACGGCGGATATATCGCTCCTGCAAATCACCTAGTATCTGCTCGCGCAGATGCGGCGCAAACAGCCAGTTGATGAAGCGGGTAAGCTGTCGGGGCGGTTGGGTTTCTTTCATGGCGCTTATTCGCTGCAAAGGCTCTTGACCGGGTTCGCCAGTGCGGCTTTTACGCTTTGGAAGCTTATGGTTATCAAAGAAATCATAATAACAATCATGGCCGCAGAGGCAAACAACCACCCGTTTAGTGCGATCCGGTATGGATAATTCTCCAGCCATTTATTTGCTGCCAACCAGGCAAGGGGCACTGCCAATAGTAAGGCTATCAGGACAAGTTTCAAAAAATCCTTTGACAAACTGGCCACAATCGCCGCTACTGATGCGCCCAATACTTTCCGGATACCGATTTCCTTCGTCCGGGTCTCGGCAGAAAGCACCGACAACCCCAGCAACCCAATACAGGAAATGAAAATGGTTAGAATAGCTCCGAACAACAATATTTGTTTCCATCTTGCTTCCGCTTCGTAACTTTTTAGATTTTCCTGGTCTTTGAAACCATAAGAATAAGAATCGAGCGGAAACATGTTTTTAAAAGTTTCTCCAATGTATTTTAAGCTATTTGTTTCACTGCCAGGTTTAATTTTGATATAGAGCATCCCATAGTCGCTCCCCGGATTCATTGTAAATAGCTGGGGTTCGATTTTCTCGGTAAGTGGTTTAAAATGATAGTCTTTCACCACGCCCACGACGGTGTATTTCTCGTTGATATCAAAAAAGGCAACTTCCTGCCCGACTGGCTCCTTCCAGCCGGCCTGTTTCACAAATGTTTCATTCACTAAAATCGAATGCACTGAATCGGAAGGGTAAATGGGAGAGAAATTTCGCCCTTTTATCACCGGAATTTTCAATAATGGGATAAACGAAGCGTCGATAGTTTCGTACGTGACATTTACCCGGTGCTCTCCATTTACCTTTACCGTGTTGCCCGAATAACCATTATTCTTAAATGCCACATCCACAATGTTTGGATTCTTAATTAATTCATCCTTAAACAAAGTTGCATCATGATGTTTTAAGCCCCATTTCTGCACGGTTATCAAATTGGTGTCTTCATAACCCAGCTTTTCGTTGGTCAGAAAATCAAATTGTGAAAAAATTACGAGCGTAGAAATGATTAGAAATGAGGCCAGCCCAAACTGTAAAACCACCAGAGATTTTTGAAGGTAATTTTTTCCGGTCAAAGTAAACCTGGCATTAAGCGCACTAACGGGATTATAGTCCGAGATAATCAACGCAGGATAAAATCCTGCAAGCAATACAGTACTGATAAAAAGAATACTATATCCGGCTATGAGTTTAAAATCAACAAGATAAGAAAGGGCCAGCGCCTTACCAGATAATTGGTTAAACACCGGGAGAACAACTTGCACCATCAAGATTGCAAGTACAAAAGCTGCCAGACACAACAGAAACGACTCGCCCAGAAATTGTATAATAAGCTGATTTCTGTTACCACCTATTGATTTTCGAATCCCAATTTCCTTGGCGCGCTTTATCGACCGCGCCACCATCAGGTTTACAAAATTGATGCAGGCTATGATCAGTATAAAAAGGGCAATACCAGAAAGGATGTAGGAATAAGCCGGATTACCGGCATCTGAAAGGCCTTCACTTGCCGAAACATTCTTACTAAGATGGATATCGGTAAGGGGCTGCAGAAAAAACGACATGCCCACATTTGCTATACCGTACTTTTCGCGGATCATCTTGATAGATTCTGCTGCATCTGCCTCAAACACCTTTTGCATCTTCGCCTCTACGGTCTGTAGGTTCGCACTCGGAGCAAGAACAACGAAAGTATTCAGGAAAAATCTGAACCAATTTTCGTTAAGGCCTTCCTCACTGGCTGAAACATTCAACGGCCGTAACATCTGGAATTTGATAGATGAATTCTGCGGACAATTTTTGGCTATCCCTGTCACGGTAACAGGATTGAACCCGGCGCCATTTTTTAAAAACATAGTTTCCCCCAAAACATCTGTTGTACCAAACTGCTTTTGAGCCATTTCCTCGGTAATGACCACCGAAGCCGGGTCGAGTAATGCGGTTTTGGCGTTACCACTTATCATCGGAAAAGAAAAGACTGATAGAAAATTGGAATCAACCAGGCTGACGGATTGAGTGTGAATGTCGTTACCTGTTTTCATTTCCATCTGAGCCTGTTGCAAACGAACAAAAGCCAAAATCTCAGGTACCCCTGCCGAAAATCGAGATCCTTGAAAATAACCTGTGTAACCACTGTTTGCGATGTTACCTTCCGATTTTATCATTTTTCTGTCCACACGGTAAATTTGACCGGCCCCTTCATGGAAGTGGTCGTAGCTGATTTCATCTTTAGTGTAAAGCATGATAAGCATTGCTGCCGCCAGCCCGATACTCAGCCCTCCTACATTGATGACTGAATACAATTTATTGTGAACAAAAGTCCTGTACGTGATTTTGACATAATTTTTAATCATGGCTGGATTCAGTAAAAAGGTTGACCGATATTCACTTTTTTGTCTTTTGATAAACGCCGGGCGCATGTAGGCCAGAGATTCCAGCCAGTATCTTCTCCTGGCTCGTGCTACTCCCTGCGTCTTTACCCTCCGCATATAGCGTTCATGTAAATCACCCAGTATTTCCTCACGCAGATGCGGCTTGACCAGCATTTTTATGAAATTGGTAAGATACCCGGGCGGCTGACCTGATGTCGACTGTTCTGATTTCATGGCTTTGAGAGATGATCAGCTCCATTCCAGGCGAATAGCAGGCATTATCCGGTCCCAAAACCGATTGCGAACCGCTCTTGATTCTTCCAGAATTCGTCCACCCAAGGCTGTTACCGTATACAGCCGTTTTCTGCGACCACCCCTTTCCGCCGTTGCTTCACCCCAGACAGACCGCAGATACCCTTTTTGTTCAAGGCGTTGCATGGCTGCGTGCACAGCACCGGAGGTAACTACGTTCCCAGTTTCTCGTTCAATTTCCTCAGCAATGGCAACCGTATAGGCATTGGGCGACAAAGCCGCTACTGCCAGCAACACCACTTCTTCAAACTCTCCTAAATCGCTTCGTCTCATTGATAAAGGGATATTTAATAAATTAAGATTATATAATCTGTTTCTGTATAACAAATCATGTGCCGGATATTGAAAATAGCCACCCCGCTCCCGAAATGGCTATTGTATCCGGAATATTAAATAGCAATTGTTCAAAATCGGACAATTGACGTTCGTATTTGAACAAAAGTGGGCATGGTAATTCCATGTAAAAAAGTGGTTAAAACAAACCTATTGAAGAGATTTTGGAGTCACTGCCTACCGTGGATGCAAAGCACAACATCCCAATCGATTTTAAGGTAAACAACCAAAACGACAGCAAGGCCATGGAAAACAAGGTAAGAAGGGCTAAAACAATCCTGCGGAATGCTAGTTGAGCGTAGCCGCCGGGAGACTACGGTCGAGAGTCATAGGTCTCCGATCAGTTAAGCATGTTCTCGAAACTGAAATCGATCTAAGACAGATGGTGCCAAAACGTAGTCCAAGGGCTACGTTTTGCAGCTGAACATCCTTTCGGAGTAATCAAGAACAATGGAATTTCTACTACATCAGTATCAGGAAAACAATAAAAAGAGCTTCTGTTGATGTGGGACTGATATTTATAGCATTCAATCTCCGCCGCATATCCAATATTATTGACCAAAATGTGCTTAAAAAGTATCTAAGCGCACTTGCTTTGCTGTTTTTGATGATATAAAGTTATTTTAAAGCCGTAGATATTCTTATTCTTCAACAAAACACCAGCGTAAGTTATCACAATTCAGCTCTTTTTAACCGCTTAAATGGCCTATATTTAAGCCAAAATCGGTTCGAATGAAAATTAATTTGGGTTTTTAAACGGACTGCCATTCTAGGCAAGACAAAAACATTATGACGCTCACAATAATAAACTTTGACACATGAAAAAGTTATATTTTTTGTTGGTATTCGCATTGTTGCAAACTTCCAATTCGTTTGGACAAAATACAATAAAATCAAGTAAGCCTAAAATTCCAACGACGCAACTGGAGAAGTTAATAGGCACCTGGAGATTAATCGAATTTGCAGATTTAGATTCTGTAACCTCAAAGTGGACATATCGATATGGAATAAATCCAAAAGGATATTTCACATATACCAAATCCGGTATTCTCAATCTTAACATTTCTGCTGAAACACCTTTGAAAATTTCAGAAGATTCAGCCAAAAACTACAATATTAATTTGCTGAATTGGGTGACCCATTTTTCATTAGGATATTTTGGAACATACACAGTTGATTTTAATAAATCTATCGTGACACATCACGTTAAAGGAGGTTCTTTACCTTGGTATATTGACACTGACCAACCACGTCAATTTATTTTAAAAGGTGACACCTTAATCATTGGAGATACCAAAACCTGGAAACGGATTCTTGTAAAAACAGACTAGTGTTAAGTTAATTATAATATGACGTAATAATTTCGTATCTAGTCAAAAAATCGACTATGATACGATATCACATTAAATTGACTAAGACAGAGGTTGAAGAGCTGATGCAAATTATCAACAAAGGCTCGCATACCACACAAACATTTAGAGCAGCATACGTTCTTATAAATAGCGATGAAGGCGAGTATTCTCAGAAGGTAACCAATGAACAAATTAGCAATGTGTTACGGATTGGGATGAGAACAATAGACAGAATCAAAAAGAAATTTGTCGAGGATGGTTTTGAAGCATCATTAGAGCGTCGAAAAACAACCCGGATGTACGAACCAAAAATAGATGGGGAAATGGAAGCGAAATTGGTGTCTCTTTGCAGCAGCAGTCCCCCGGCAGGATTTGACAAATGGTCTTTACGGCTTTTAGCAGATAAAATGGTGGAGTTAAAATATGTGGAAAGTATCTCACATGTAGCAGTAGGTAACGTTCTAAAAAAAATGAGCCGCCGGGCTGCCCCGTTAAGCCTTGAAAAGTAAAGGGATGGCCGGGCGGTGATAGCCGCCGAACGAAGTAGCGAATTTGCAGCACACATGGAACGGGTGCTTGATGTATATCAAAGGCCTTATAATGAATCATTTCCAGTAATATGTATGGACTAGTCGCCCAAGCAACTGATCCAAGACGCCCGAATCTCAGTTCCTATGAAACCTGGCCAAGAAACCAAAATTGATTACGAATATATCAGGCATGGAGTTGCTAATATTTTTATGGCCAGTGAGCCATTGCGAGGAAGGCGCCTTGTTGAAGTAACAGAATTCAAAACGAAAAAGGAATGGGCTAAATTCATAAAGCGTATATCCGATGAATTATGTCTCAATGCTCAAAAAATCACGTTGGTCATGGACAACTTTAAGACCCACGACCCATCCGCATTTTATGAGGCTTTCGAACCAGAGGAAGCAAAAAAACTATGCCGGGCGGCCGGTGCCGATAAATTTGAATTTATCTATACTCCAAAGCACGGCAGTTGCGGGGCCGCCCGTGCGGTTAAATATGGCAGAACCGGATGGCCGGGGCCATAGAACTGCATGTTCTAACTGGACAATGCCTGAATCGACATATTTCTACCAGAGAAAAAATTGAAACAGAAGTAAACGCCTGGCAAAATCATCAAAACAACAAAGAAGCTACCATAAACCGGCAGTTTAAAAAGGAAGACGCCAGAATAAAATCAAAAAGACTATATCCGTCAATTTAGTATTTACTTAACACTAGTATGGGACTGCTACACCAAAAGCGAATTACTTGACCAATGGTTTGCCAGTTGAAACCATCGTAACCTATAATTCTCTTGCAGATTTGGAAACCGTAATCCAAATGGGTTTAAAAGAAGGTTTAGCGTCTACACTTGACCGATTAGATACTCTACTATTGACGATTAACAAATAGAACCATGGCACAATTAGATAAAAACGTAACGGAATACATTAGTAATTCAGCAGAGTTTGCCCAGCCAATTTTAGAACATTGGCGACAACTCATTCATAAAAATTGCCCGGAAGTGGTTGAAGCAATCAAGTGGGGAATACCACATTTTGATTACAAAGCAGATTTTATGTGTGTAATGGCTTCTTATAAAAGTCATTGTTCCTTCACATTTATAAAGGCAGAAATAATGAATGACCCACGCCTGAAAGGAAGTAAAGTTTTAAAGCCAATTCAAAGATTTTTGGGTAAAATAACCCAGCTTTCTGATTTACCAGCCGACAACGACTTTGTTGCACTGCTTAGAGAGGCCATAATGCTGAATGAAAAAGGCATTAAAGTGCCAGCAAAAAAATCGGACAAACCACAGATTTTAGAAACACCCGATTATTTTCTCCAAAGATTATCATCCAATTCAAAAGCAAAAGAGATATTTGAAAGCAAGTCAAACTCTTTTCGCAAAGAATACATTTTATGGATTTCGGACGCCAAGACAGATGAGACAAGGCAAAAAAGATTAGACGAAGCTGTGGAATGGATAGCAGATGGAAAAAGCAGGTTTTGGAAATCCAAAAAATAAACCGAGTTGATCGACCGAAAAACTGCCACTAACCAGGTCAAATACTGTCACTTAACTATTCCAAAAAATTGTAATCATAGAAAATTTCGACCTGCTTGTCCTTCGTGTTAAATACTTGCTCGAAACTTCCGGTCTGCTGAAATTTACCATCCAAAAGCATTGCTATGCGATCTCCGGTATTTTTTGCACACGTAAAATCGTGTGTAATGATCACTGAACTCGTATTGTACTGCTGCTTTCCCTAATCAATGCCTTAATCTCGATGCTCGTGACCGGGTCTAGCCCCGAAGTTGGTTCATCGTATAACATGATCTTGGGTTTGAGAATCAATGCACGGGCAATACCAATTCGTTTACGCTGTCCCCCGGAAAGATCGGTTGGCAATCGGGTCATTTTTTCTTTTAGCCCTACGGCTTCCAAAGCCTCATCAACAGCAACATCAACCTGTTTTTTACCCGGTTTTCTGTTATTCATCGCTAAAACCTGAGTTCGATTAATAATTGGCAGAAAAACCAGGGTTTTGAATTGGTAAGATTCGACATTCTTTATATAGGGTGACCAAACGACCCGTAACGATTTAATTTCCCGTTTTTTGTGACAAAAATTAACCCCGAAAAACGGAAGCATATCATTGGATATATCTTTCAAATTGGGCCGCTGTCTCTTTTTTTACCGTCAATAGCGCCGATTGATGGTCTTAACACCGTGTTCCGTTTTGTAATTAGCCATCACCTGATAAAGCTGCTCATCCTTATCATTGTACTTGTTCACATACAATTCGTCATTCACCCAAAGGTAAAATGAGCAGTGTGCATGCTAAACCCGTCGATAACCCAACCAGGTTCAAAAGCGTAAATTGATGCTCTTTAAGCAGGTTGCGCCAGGCGATTTTCAGATAATTGATTAGAATGGTCGTTTTGAAATGGGTCAATGGGGAAAGGCTGTTGGCTAACAGGTAAAACGCTCAATCTATCCGGTGAGTTAGTTTAAGTATTTGAAAGCTTTATAGCGACATGCCCAGTCCAATGACCATTTCACATCTCCTCTCCTATTCGCTTCGCAAGGATTTCACCGGATCCAGCAACGCTGCCCGGATTGCCTGGTAACTCACGGTCAATAAAGTAATACACAATGCTCCGATTCCTGATGCGGCAAAAATCCACCAGGAAATTTCCGTTCGATAGTTGTATTTCCCCAACCATTCCTGCATGGCATACCAGGCAATTGGTGTTGAAATGATGGCGGAAATAATGACCAGAACCACGAAATCCTTTGAAAGCATTTGCCAAAGGTCCGCTATGGAAGCTCCCAACACTTTCCGGATACCAATTTCTTTGGTGCGTTGTTCAGCCACGAAAGATGCTAATCCGAAAAGCCCTAAACAGGAAATAAAAATGGCCAGGATAGTAAAAAACGTTGCCAGTTTGCCAATCCTTTCTTCCGTCCGAAACTTGGCATTGTATTCTTCATCAGCAAATTTGTAGTCGAAGGGAACCGTCGGAGTTAGTTTTTCAAATATTGCTTTGATCTTTGGTAATGCGGCAGTAGTACTGACATTCGGGTCAATCTTGATATTGATCCAGTTAGCACCGCCGGACAGAAAGAAAACAGTTGGTGCGATAGGCTCGAAAGGTGACTCCATGACCATATCTTTTACAATACCCAAAATGGTAAACCGTTTTTGGATATTGTTGGTCATCCATTGACTTTTCCACCACACCTGCTCTCCGATAGCTTGTTTGAATCCAAACAACTTTGCAGCTGTTTCATTGATCACAAAACCGGAAGAATCAGAAGCGAATTCTTTTGAAAAATTTCTTCCGGAAACAAATTGCCAACCCACTGTTTTGGCATATTCAGTAGAGACTGTCAGCGTACTGAAACTCGGCGGATTCTCGTTAGTCATTCCTTTCCAGCTAAAACCGCCATTAGAGGACCAGACATCGGTTACAGGACTTTGCGATAGTGCTACTTCCTTTACCACCCCTGTGTTTTTCAGTTCATTTCTTATCAAATCAGATTTCTTGTAAAAATCGTCCGACTTCATTGTAATCATCATCAAACCATCCCGGGAATATCCAACCGGCCGGTTCCTGGCAAACTGTACCTGGCTATAAATGATAATTGTGCAAATAACGAGGGTTATCGAAACGGTAAACTGCATGGCAACTAAAATCTTTCGTGGCAGCGAAGCGTAACGCCCCAGTTGCACTGTCGTGCCTTTTAACACCTTAACCGGCTTAAAGGAGGTTAAATAAAGAGCTGGGTAGCTCCCTGCCAGTAATCCTGTTATTAATATAAAACTCAGGTCAAAAAGCCAAAAGTATATATTGTTCCAAGGCACTGTCATCTGTTTGGCGGATAACTCGTTAAACCAGGCAAGAGAAAACTGGACTAAACCCAGTGCTATGCCAAAGGATATAAAAACAACCAAAAACGATTCGGTAAAAAATTGTCCGACCAACTGCCCACGCAACGAGCCAACTGCTTTACGGACACCCACTTCTTTCGCACGCTTTTCCGAACGGGCCGTACTTAAATTCATGAAATTGATGCAGGCAAGAAGCAGTACAAAAAAACCAATCAGACCAACCATCCACACGTATTGAACCGGTCCGTTGGCGGCAATGCCATTCTTGAATTCAGAATACAAATGCCAGTTTTTCATAGGATGAAGCCACATCTGCGGATTGGTTGCAGCTTCATTTTTCATATTATCAATGTTCCTGATCACTTTGAGTTCTGAATCCCTGATCGCAGCAGAAGCCTTTGCAAAGCTGGTTTCCGGTTTTATTTCCACATACATCAGCAGTGCATGATTATCCCATTGTTTTTTGGACATATATGGATTTTTAGCAACAAAGTAATCCCAGCAAGCAAGGAAATGAAGATCATGAAATTGCGAATTTTGCGGAACATCCTTATAAATACCGGTAACTTTCAGGTCGTTGTCGGTGTCCAGTTTGATCAGCTTATTCATTGGATCTGTTTTCCCAAACAAAGCATTGGCAGTAGATTCCGACAGTAAAATTGACTGCTGATCCTGCAATGCGGCCCAGGAGCCCCGGCGCATATTTAAGGAAAACATTTCAGGCGCATCCGAACCTACAAATTGTCCGTTTTTTGCCAACATAATTTCCCCGGCTGTAAGGACCGCCTCTGTTCTGAATGTAGACGGAACAATATGCCTGAAATTCTCACCATAATTGGTTTTGAGTTCATTGACAAAGGGAAATGGGACCGAGGCCGAAGAGTGAATTTCGTCTCCAAAAACCTGGTTCAGATTCACCAAGGCAATGCGATCATAGTTTTTGTGGTATTTATTAAATGACAATTCATCATAAATCCACAAACCAATTAGCACAGCCACGGCCATTCCCACAGCCAGTCCACCAATGTTAATAGCAGAATAACCTTTATTCCTGACCAGGTTACGGAAGGCAATTTTCAGGTAGTTTCGGATCATGGACTTTTGATGTTAAATATTGAAAAGAAAGCACGATGAGAAGGATCGATGCACATCACCTCTTGAATCCTCAGAACTGATAATATCAAACGGGCCAAAACGCAACTCATATTTAATGAATATGCAGATGACCAGCTTGTAATTCCCAATGCCAAACCTAACACATTAATATGCGGTAATCAAATAGTATGCCATGAAAGTAATTTTTTGCTAATCAATTTACTATAAAGTATTTACCTAAAATAATACCAATCAAAATGTTCAAAAACGGACGATAGTCGTTCGGTTTGGGACAGAGAGATTCATTTGAGAAATTTTATACAACAAAAACTATTTTTTACTAATAACTTTAAAGCAATTAACCCATAAGTAATCCAGTCAAGCCGGTCTATTCACACTGTACGCACTCGAAAATCCTTTTTTAATGGGGCTTACGGAATTCAATGAACCCGTCTTTCATTACCAACTCCACATCGAACAGTGTTCTGCTGAAACCTTTTTTTTCATATCACCATTAAATACAACGATATCGGCGAGCGCATTTCTTTGGTCAAGCCACTTCTTGTATTGCTATTTTACGTTTTCTGGATTTATGATTATTTGCACAAAAACCCTGGTTTATCGGAAAGCTAGTGGATGTCATTTACTGGATTGCTTTTTTAAAAAACCGACGTCATCTTAGATATTCCTGTGAAAGTATAGAGAGGAATATCCATTATCTGAGACGTAGTATTTATTCCCGGTCCCGTATTGAAGAAATAACAATCCACCTACCATTTATTTTATTCCCGTCACTTTCGTTTTTTTTGAAACGAATCCAGACAGATTTATTTTCTTTGTTGTAAGGTGCTGCAATCTCAGCCTGATACCCGGCTGAACCCACTTGAACAAACCAGCCACCACCCCCACCACACATTGTATAGTCCACATTACCAATTACAGCGGCCTTTTTTGTAGGCTGCACCTGGGGAACAGCCTACCAGGCTAATTATTAGCCATTGAAATTACAAAAGTCACTAAGCTGATCTTATTCATTGCATTCACTTGATGCAATGAGTAAGTAAGATATATCAGCTGACCAAAGATAAAATAGGTGTATGATTGGAATTAATCAGAAGGCTCCTGATACCGATGGAACGGGCACCTTCGATATCAGCCTTTAGATTGTCTCCGATATGAATTATCTCATTTAAGTCAATATTTTTAACTTTGGCATATTTATAAATTTTTTCAACCATAAGCTCAAAGAGTCTTCAATTCGGTTTAGACATCCCCGTTTCATCCGAATAAAGCTGAAAATCGAAGAATTCTTCCATGTGAAGACGCCTTATTATGACATGTTACGTAGGCTTTAAAACGTTATATTATTGCAATCCTATGAGGAATCGTTGAATGCAGGTATTTATTTGTCATTAAGGATCAGGGGCACGTTTCCTTTGGATCCCAGCACAATGATCTTGGCATTTGGCGATGCGGCGAGTTCCTTTTGGGCTTTAATACTTTCGTATTGCAGCTGACGGTCTGTGAGGCTTAGAGCGATAATGGTCTGATAATCCGAAATACCTCTGGCTTCTACCCTTTTACGTTCGGCTTCCTGTTTTTCTTTTTGCAGGACAAACTCCATCTTCTGGGCATCTTGTTCTGCATTGATTTTTGATTCAATCGTCTTTTTGACAGATTCCGGCAGGTTGATATTCCGTATCAGGAGCTGCTCCAAAATCAGGCCCCGGCTTTTAAAATCTTTGTCGATGGTTTGGTAAATACGGCTTTGAAATTCGTCCCTTCTTTTGGAATACAGTGCGACAGCATCGTAATACACCGCATTATCACGAATCCGCGTACGGGTGATGGGCCTTACAATTTTGTCTTTATAATCAATGCCAATTCCTTTGTAGATATCGGGTGCTTTGCCAGGCATAATCTTATACAAAACCGTCAGATCAATCACCACTTCAAGCCCATCAGCAGATAAAACCCGGATTGCATCATCACCTTTGACTTCGCCCTCATTGGTTTGGGCAGACATAGTGTAATTCTGGGTCTTTGTATCGAATATTGCAACCTCTGCGAGCGGATTCACAAAGTTGAGCCCCATTTTCAAGCACCTGTGGGCTGACTTCTCCAAACAGTGATTTGACCCCAATCGTACCAGCATCTATCTGACGCACTCCTGAGGAGAGCATACCCAGGATAACCATGCAGGCTCCGGCTATTTTAAACACCTGTGAAAAACGGGATACAGGGGACATGGATCTGGTCACTGTAAAACCGGCAATAATAACGAAAACTCCTAGGAGTGTGTCGCTCTTAGCTTTCTTTTGTGTGTGAGATTTTTCTTTTGGAATTTTAAAATTTCTTTTTTGCTATCATTTTTTTGCTGGGTGTTGTCCTAATTTAGCATCTTTTTTATGATGTCATTGACATCTTAAACATACGTTTTATGTTGTAAGCCAAGCATACCAAACTCCATTCGTTGTCTGTTTCAAATAGTCCTCTTAATGAAAATTGTCGGAAGCCTAAAACTGATTTAATAATCCCAAAAACAGGCTCTACTGTTTGCTTTCGCTTTTTATAAATAGCACTGTATCCCGGAATTTTTAGACGTCTGTTCATTTGCTCAATTACTGTCAAGTTTTCTTGGGGCTGTTGAATATCTTTATACCCAACCCTTTCTTCTTTTGGGTCTAAGATAATTTCAAGATAGCTGTTATGTGATTCTCTGGATGTAGCAATAACAGCTATAATGCCTTCCGGCAGAGTTGTCACATTGTTTTCACTAAAATAGCCCGCATCCGCCACAGCTACTTTTATTGCGCCTAATTCTGTTGGAACGGAAGTTATACAAGGCAGAAATTCAGATTTATCGTTTCCATGTTCATTACTATAGCCTCCGACGATAATCATATCTTCGTTAACAGCAGCCTGGGCATTATAGCATTGTTCAAATCCTGATGGAGTCTTCATAATTCGAGATTCCGGATCAGTGAAATTATATTGATCGGTCTGATTTGGTTTATTTTCTGGCTCTTTCGGGACTTTTCCTCTGGACTTTTTTCCAGTTTTTTCTTCTTTTTCGCAGCGTGCTTTTATCTTCTTGTCATATTCTTCTTTTTCTTGCTTGTAGCGCTCGGTAGCCCGGGCTTCGACTGCGGCCTTAGCCTGTTTGATTTTCTCTAAACGATCCTCACGCCGCTTCAGCTCAGCAGGAACGTCCATTTTTTCAGGTTTCTCGGTTTCATCCGTGCTGGATGCAATCGCAAGGAGTTTACTTATTTCAGATTCCAACTGCTCTTCCAGCCGTTTCATATATTCATAGCTCATTGCCTTATGTTTGCTGGCATTTGCTTGAATTTTCGTACCATCCAAATACACATTCCCTAGCTTTACTAAGCCTAACTCTTTGCCAATAAGCAATATATCCTTAAACCAACCCTTGATTTCGCTAAGAAAACGCTTACGAAAACCTGCAATCGTGTCGTGATCAGGGTGCTGATTGCCTGAAATAAAACGAAAGGCGATGGAATCATACGTGGCATATTCTATCTTCCTGGAACTAAAAACACCTGTGGAATAACCATAAAAGATCAAAGCCAGAAGTAATTTTGGGTCATATGCGGCAGTGCCAGTACCACGATATTGTGCATAGACCCTAGTAAAATCCAGTTTATCGACGATCTCAACGGTGAATCGGGCCAAATGGTCCTGTGGCAACCATTCTTCAAGATCATAAGGCATAAATGTCGTTTGCCCGCGGTTAGCTCCTACAAAATGTTTCATAATCTGAAGATACAAAACTATTTCTAAACGTTCAAGTCCGACAGGCTGCTAGGGTTATAATAAACATGACACGGGTATAATAATTGGTTTACTTAAAAAGTTACCTGCCACATTACCAAACGCATACCCAAAATAAGAACCTTTCGTGATGCATACATAACTGGTTAATTTACAATATATTGAAGAAAACAAATTCCCCTTACCAAAAGAGAAAGTCCATGCGACCACTATCATAATGAGAAGGATTATCATTATGATAGCGCTTAGATGACAGCACGGGAAATTGATAGCTATCAAAAAAAAGCTAAGAAACGGCCATAGGCTTCATGGATTAAACCCAAAAAAATGCTTTTTGGCGGGCATTTCAGCTTTTTGATCCGTTGATCAGCCAGAAAGCACTCAGTGTAGCTTAAATCTTTTAAAAGCAAACAGCGATCTAAGTCCTTACCCTACTTGTCATTGCGATTTTAGCTGATGCAGCCAGCTCCTTTGGAAGCTTTACAACGGCTAAGCCCTTTCACCGTAAGCCGTATTATCATTTTGATAGTATCCAGGATAGCATAAATCCAAATCCAATATACTATATACTTATAATCAGATACTTACAACCATTAAGCCAGCCTGCGGAATGATCTTTGCTATCGTTCTGATCGTGCTAAGGTGGCCCATAAAGCAAACAAAAAACCTACCCCGCATTTCTTTCACGCATCAACATTTTAAAATTCTCAGATTGAAAACGATATTAATCATTGATGATGAAGACAAACTTCGATCCCTGCTTACAAGGATCATCCGGGCAGAAGGATATGAAGTAATCGAGGCTACCGACAGTAAATCGGCACTGAAACTGATCGAAAACCCTGAAATCGATGCGGTTCTATGCGATGTGAAACTACCCGATGGCAACGGTATTGAAATGATCAGACTTTTAAAAGCCAAAAACCCGCTCGCTGAGATCATTCTTTTGACCGCCTATGGCAACATTGCAGACGGCGTACAAGCGATCAAAAACGGGGCGCTGGATTATATCGTCAAAGGGGATGACAATGACAAAATTATTCCCTTGCTTACACGTGCTGTTGAAAAATCCCAACTGCAAAAAAAAATCAGGAAGCTCGAAACGATCGTCGCAAAGCGGTTTTCGTTTGACTCGATCATCGGCAGATCTGGTCCCTTTTTACAAGCCATCGAAATGGCCCGAAAAGTAGCCCCGACTGATACAGCCGTTCTTTTAAGCGGGGAAACCGGAACCGGAAAAGAAGTATTCGCACAGGCGATTCATCATGAAAGCAGCCGGGGCGATAAAAGCTTTGTCGCTTTGAACTGCAGCACCTTTAGCCGGGAAATTCTTGAAAGCGAATTATTCGGCTATAAACAGGGCGCTTTCACGGGTGCTCATAAAGATAAAAAAGGGCTTATTGAAGAAGCCAATCAGGGGACCTTATTCCTGGATGAGATCGGTGAGCTGCCTTTGGAACTTCAGGCAAAACTGTTAAGGGTCCTTGAAACACACGAATTTATTAAACTCGGCGATACAAAGCCTGTCCGGTCGAACTTCAGGCTGATTGCCGCCTCGAACCGTGACTTAAAAGTCGAGTCCGAAGAAAAAAGGTTTCGCCCGGATCTTTACTTCCGGCTCAATGTCTTTCAGATCACACTTCCGCCGCTCCGTGAACGGGTTAAGGATATACCGGCCCTGGCAGATCATTTCATCTCCCATTTCGCGGAGCAGACCAATAAAAAGGACCTTCATTATTCCAGGGAATTTCTCAGACGTCTGGAAACCTACGCCTGGGTGGGCAATGTCCGTGAGCTTAAAAATGTGATTGAAAGAGCGGTGATCCTTAGTGACGGAGAACTTCAGACCGAGAGCCTTCCCTTTGACATACAGCAGACTATGCAGGCCAAAGGCAAAAACCTGTCCGCTTTCTCGATGGCCAGTATCGAAAAGCTGCATATCCAGAAAGTACTCAATTACAGCAAAGGAAACAAAGCCGAAACCGCGCGCCTGCTCGAAATTGGTATCGCAACGCTGTACCGAAAAATCGAAGAGTACGGCATCCGCTAACGCAAAGCGGCTGGGATATAAGGCCAATCATTTTGATAAACCTTATCATTTTGATAGTGTTAATTTCAACCTTGAAGCAGCGAAAATAATTATAAAAATTTGATTTCCAGCTATTTAATTAAAAAACAAAAATCAAGGAACATGTTTGGTATGCAGCCTTATAAATAGCCGAAAAAGATCATGAGAAACAAACTTCGAAATAGCGTTTACAAGCAAATGCAGCAATTCGCGGCCCTGACGGTCACCTTCGTACTGTCAGGCAATGCAGAAAGGACAAAAAGATGCCTGAACGCGGTTGAAAAACTATACCTGAATGGCAGCTACCAAACCAGAAACGCCATAACAAACGTGTATGTCTACAACCTTTCGATGATTCTGGAACTGCACCACATCGATGTACAGAAAATATTCCCTGCTGCACTTCGTGCCGAGTACATCAAACAAATCAATGCTTATTAACACCTTAATTTTAAAATAGTATGATCACAATCCTCTTATTATCTGCCGGAATTTTATGTTTCGCGCTTTTCTACAAAACAGTAAACTTCTTTGAAAATATCTAATCATGGCAGCGCTCTTTATAGTCTCAATATGTGTGTTTGGTTACATCTGTTATGTTTTGATCAAACCTGAAAAGTTCTAATCCCAAAGTCATGGAAACGCACGGTAAAGACAACAAAAGCAAATCAGGGCTGTGGGAGGTTCTCACCATTGTTTTTGTATGGCTGGTTGTTTTATCGATGGTTTACATCATTTTCTGGAAAGCGAAATCGAATTTAAATTAATAAAAAAATGAACACTGAATTATTTGGAATCATTGCCATGTTTGTCCTGACGATTGCCTTTGCAATACCGCTGGGCAAGTACATAGCAAAAGTTTACGCAGGCGAAAAAACCTCCTTCGATCCTGTTTTTAATCCTATCGAAAAGTTGTTTTTCAAAATCAGCGGTATTGACCCAAAGGCCGAAATGAACTGGAAACAACATATGTTTTCGCTGATCACCATCAACATGGTCTGGTTTGTGCTGGGCATGTTTGTATTAATGAACCAGGGCTGGCTGCCGCTAAATCCTGACGGAAACCCCGGACAAACGGCTGATCTGGCCTTTAATACCAGTATTTCCTTTGTCGTAAACTGTAACCTGCAGCATTACTCCGGCGAATCCGGGCTTAGTTATCTGTCTCAACTATTTCTGATGTTCCTTCACTTTGTAACAGCGGGAACAGGTATGGCCGCAGCAGCTGTTTTGTTTATGGCCTTGCGCGAACGCACAACGGACAAACTGGGTAAYTTCTACAATTTGATGGTTAAATCCTGTACAAGAATCCTGCTTCCACTTTCTATTCTTGTTGCTGCTATTCTGGCTTTCAACGGAACGCCGATGACGTTTGAAGGAAAAGATACGATCGTCAACATGCAGGGAGATACCGTTCAGGTTTCCACAGGCCCGGTTGCAGCATTTGTTGCGATTAAACATTTGGGTACCAACGGCGGCGGGTATTACGGGGCCAACTCTGCGCACCCGCTTGAAAACCCTAATTATCTGACTAACATCGTTGAAATGATCGCACAAATGATCATTCCAATGGCGATGGTTTTTGCTTTTGGCTTCTTTTTGAAAAGAAGAAAAATGAGCTGGATGATTTTTGGGGTCATGACAATCGGGTTTTTACTGCTTACTGTTCCTACAATCATTTGGGAAAACGGTGGAAATCACGCCATCACCGCCATGGGTATTGATAACGGTGCCGGTGCCATGGAAGGTAAGGAAGTCAGGTTTGGAAGTACAGCTTCTGCCTTTTGGAGTATAGCCACCACCGTCATCTCAACCGGCTCGGTCAATTCCATGCATGACAGCTTTACGCCGCTTTC
>NZ_SZVO01000017.1 GCF_005280585.1 Dyadobacter frigoris | reverse complement strand
AATCCCACGTAGTTTAAATTGCCTAAAATGATAGTAAATTGTCTGCCAAGCAGGATATTTGCTATCTATATTCCGCCATTGAACACCAGTTTCATTTAACCATAATATGGCATTTACTATGGTTCGCAAGGAATGTTTTCTTGATCTTTTGTTGTCAATTATTTTTTCTACAAATTGCCATTGAGAGTCAGTCATTTCTGTGAAATTCGTTTTCATTAAAACTTGTTTGAGGTGAGATTCAACAAGTTTAACGACTGGCTCTCATTGTTAGTTTAATACAATCCAAAACATACTCTTAGATTGAAACGGACAAAAATCAGGTTGAAATTAAATCCTGAAAAATACAATGCTCTGATTTGAATTTTTAACTAAAATTTACAAAAAATATAACAATACCAACACCTCATCATTTTCAACCATGATTTTGTCCGTCTCAATGATGAACTACTAAGGTTTAATCTGGCTAAGACTGAATTTTGGCTTATCAAACATGCACAGGATGTGCAAATTCAAGCCAAAATGAAAAAGTATCTGTTTCTAATATTAATCACAGCCCTGTCCGTTTCAGCCCGGGCACAGGAGCGTCTGAGTTTAAAACAATGTATTGACTACGGTCTTAAACATCATCGCAGCACCATTGTATATAGAAATGACCAGGATGCTGCGCAGTTTAAGGCAAAAGAAGCAAAGGCTGCTTACTTACCAACGGTCAACATCAATGGAAGTATTGATGATAACCTCAAAGTGCAGCAGTCTGTGATTCCTGCCGGTGTATTTGGCCCCACGGATATTAAGGTAGCATTTACCAAGAAATTCAACAGCAATGTTGTTGCCCAGGTGGACCAGACTATTTTTGACCAATCGCTGATTACTGGCCTGAAAGCTAACAAGTTTGCCCAACAGCAAGCTCAGCTCAACAGCGAACAAAACGATGAAACGATCATCTACAACATCAGCAATGCTTACTACCAGATTTTTGTCTATCGTCAGCAGCTGGCGCTTTTGCAATCCAACCGGGAAACCTATCAGCAGCAATTGAATATCTCGAAGCTTCAACTGGAAAAGGGAGTTGCCATAGAATCGGATGTCAATAAGATTCAGGTGAACTACAACAATACCAGCTCCCAGATACTGGCAGCTGAAAGCGATCTGGAACTGTCCCAAAACCAGTTAAAGAATGTGATGGGTTATTCACTAAGCGATACACTTCAAATTCAGAATTTTGTTCCGGATGAACCGGCAGCTGACCAAACGCAAATTATGTTTCGTGACTTTGCTTCCTTTAATGCTGCCAACCGAATCGATTACAGATTGTCCGAGGTTAACATAGCACTTTTGGACATTGACCAGGCAAGGATCCGTGCCACGGCACTTCCGAAATTGACAGCCTATGCCAAATATGGCTACATCGGGTTTGGAGATAAACTAAACGAATCGATATCAGGTTTAAGCGATTATTCTGCTGTCGGTATCAAACTTGCCATTCCGGTTTTTGATGGATTCAAACGCAACGCACAATATAACCAGGCCAGGATTAAACAGGTCAATGCACGGGAAAATCTAAAATTAGACCAGGAAACTTTTCATCTGGAATTTGACAATGCCCGTACCAAACTGATTAAAGCGCAAAGCAGTCTGGACAATGATAAAAGAAACATCGGACTGGCCGAGTCGGTCTTCAAAAGCACAGATCTTCAATACCAGAAAGGTGTGACCGGTTTGACAGACTGGTTAAACTCACAATACTCACTCAAAGAGGCGCAAAGCAATTACCTGAATTCTCTCTATAATTTTTTAATAGCCAAAATCGATCTTGAAAAGGCGAATGGCACTTTAAAAACCTTTCATAACTCGCTTTAAAAATACATCATGAAACGCAAATACATTATATCAATCGGCCTTCTCGCGGTGATTCTTCTGATCACTTATAAACTCACGGCCAACAAAAAGCAGATCGATGAAAATAATACGCCTCAGAAAAAAATAGCAGTTAAAATCCCGGTTAAATATGCTGCGGCAAAAGAGCAGCTTTTGGAATTAAGCATTATCAAAACAGGGAATCTGGCTCCTTTTAAAGAATCAAAAGTGATCACAACCAGCAGCGGGATTCTGCAAAAAGTACGTTTCGAACTTGGTGATCAGGTGCGTCAGGGACAGGTGCTGGCCGTTATGGATAACAGAACTGCCCAGCTTGATCTTCAAAAAGCCGGGAGTTCTCTTGCCAAATTGAAAGCAGATGTACAAACCTATACTGAACTTCTGGAAGGGAAAGCAACCACAAGGGAAAAACTATCAGAGATCCGCCAAAATTATAATGATGCGCAGGTCCAGGTTGATCAGATTAAAAAACAGCTGGCAGATGCTTCGGTTAAAGCACCAACGAGCGGCACTATTTCGACAAAAAATATGGAAGAAGGGGTCTTCGCAAATGCGGGTTCAGAGATAGCAACCATCATCAATCTTACCCGGACCAAAGTGCAGGTAAACCTTACCGAAGCAGAGGTTTATCAAATTAAAACAGGTCAATCTGTTAAAATCACAACAGACGTATATCCTGACGTGGTATTTCCGGGCAAGGTTAGTTTTATCAGCCCTCAGGCTGATGCTACGCATAACTATTTAGCAGAAATTATGATCGACAATACCTCACAGTCGCCGCTACGCTCCGGAACCTTTGTTTACGCTGATTTTTCCCGTAAGTCAAAACAAACGATCCTGGTTATTCCCCGCGAAGCACTTACTGAAAGTGTAAAAAATGCCTCTGTGTATGTCATCGGAGAAGATAACCGGGTAACCTTAAAATCCGTGCAGCCCGGAAGAGAAACGGAGGGATTTATTGAAATTATCAGCGGTTTGAAAGCCGCAGACCGCGTAGTTACCTCCGGACAGATCAACTTAAAAAACGGAAGCGAAGTCAGTTTATCAAATTAATCGAAACGGCATGTCAATCTCAGAAATAGCCGTTAAACGGCCCTTATTAATCGTTGTCATATTTACTGTACTTATACTTTTTGGCGTACAGAGCTATTTTCAGCTCAACTACAATTTACTGCCAAAAATCCAGGTCAACGTCGTCAGTGTCAGCACACTTTATCCGGGAGCCTCGGCAGCAGAAGTGGAAAGTTCGGTAACCAAAAAGCTTGAAGACGCCTTTGCTTCCATTGAAGGTCTTGACCAGATCAGCTCGACGTCCCAGGAGGGAGTATCCCAGATTTCGGTAACGCTGAAAAGTGATGCCGATGTAGACAAAGCCGAGCGCGACATTCAGCGTAAAGCCGATCAGGCCCAAAATGAGCTGCCTGATAATATCGACAAGCCTATTGTTAACAAAATTAGCCTGGAAGAAACTCCGGTGATCAAAGCCGGGGTGACATCAAAACTTGCGCCGAGGGAATTGTACGATTTGATTGATCTTCAGGTGCGCCCGCTTTTGCAAAACATCCAGGGTGTTGGCCAGGTTAATATTATTGGCGGTGATGAGCGGGAAATACAGGTTAATGTTGATCAGGCCAGACTGAAAGCATACAATTTAAGCATTGCCCAGGTCACTATGGCCGTGGCAAAGGCAAACCAGTCCTTTCCGGCCGGTCAGATTGAAACCAAAAACCAGCAGTTTTCGATCCGTTATGATGCTAATGTAAATTCAGTCCAGCAGATCAGAAAGCTTATCGTTTCAAACGACCGGAAAGGTGGAAAAGTTTATCTTGAAAATGTTGCCGAAGTAGTGGATGCTACGGCTAAGACGACCGCTATCAATCATATTAACGGTGCCCCTTCCATTGGAATACAGCTGATTAAACAGTCTGATGCCAATGCGGTTGACGTCAGCCGGCTGGTGAAAGAAAAATTCGCTTCTTTGGAAAGCCAGTTTAAATCCCAGGACATAAAATTTGAAGTTTCCAGCGATCAGAGCACCTATACACTTTCATCCGCCCATGCGGTGATGGAGGATCTCGTGCTGGCTATTATCATTGTAGGACTTGTCATGCTTGCATTTTTGCATAGCTTCAGAAGTTCCATGTTTGTTTTAATCGCGCTTCCGTGCTCGATTATTCCAACATTTATCGTGATGTATTTTCTTGGTTTTTCGCTGAACATGATGTCACTGATGGCGCTTTCGCTAGTTGTGGGTATTTTGGTGGATGATTCCATTGTGGTCCTGGAAAATATTTACCGGCATCTGGAAATGGGTTCGGACAGAAAAAAGGCAGCACTGGACGGGCGAAGCGAAATCGGTTTCACTGCCCTTGCCATTACGCTCGTAGATGTCGTTGTGTTTCTTCCCCTGGCACTTTCTGGTGGTATTATCGGCTCCATTCTTCGTGAATTTTCACTGGTTGTGGTTATTTCCACACTGATGAGCCTTTTTGTTTCCTTTACCGTAACACCACTACTTGCAAGCAGATTTGGAAAGATTGAAGTGATGAATCCAAAAACGCTCTGGGGAAAGATCAACCTTGGTTTTGAGCGCTTTATTGACCAGTTGAAAGATGATTATGCTTATCTTCTTGAAATTGCGCTTGGAAAAAAACGCTGGCTGCTTTCGGGTGTGATCATTCTTATTGCCGGATCCCTGATGCTTCTTGGCAAAGGCTTTATCGGTGCGACTTTTATTCCTGCCGCAGACCAGGGAGAGCTGATCATGAAAATTGAGCTGGATCCTTCTGCCAGTATTTATCAGACCAATATGGTAACACAGCAGGTTGAAAAAATGATCATGCAAAAACCTGAGGTTATCAATGTTTTTTCAAGTATTGGTTTTGTATCGGGAAGTGTTTCAGGGGCGGCCAACAACGGTAATCTGGCTGAATTAACGGTGAGTCTGGTCGATAAAAAGGAAAGGAACTTTACGCCGGGTGAATTTGGGCTGAAAATGCAGCAGGAAATCAGCGCAATCATTCCGGGAATCAAAGTATCTTCTGCGGCTACAAGCATATCCGGACAAAGTTCAGCACCGATTCAGGTTGCCATTAAAGGAATAAACCTGGCCGAGGTAAGAAAAGTGGCAGCTCAGTTCAAAGATACCATTGCCAGCATTCCCGGAACGCAGTTCGTTGAGTTGTCTGTGAAGGATCAAAAGCAGGAAGTGGATGTAAAACTTGACCGTGAAAAAATGACATTACTGGGTCTTGATGCAAGCCAGGTTGGCGGTGCCCTGCAAAACGCTTTCAGCGGTGATGATAAAAGTAAATTCAAGCAGTCTGGCAATGAATATGATATCAAAATTGGCCTGGACCAGTATAACCGCTCCCAGATCAGCAATGTTAAAAACCTTTCTTTTGCCAATAGTGACGGGCAAAGCTTTGTATTAAGCCAGTTTGCCCAGGTCGGCGATGGCCTGGGAGAAAGTGTATTGCAGCGCAACAACCGTCTGAACGCTATCACCGTCAATGCCAATGTCGTAGGCCGGCCGATTGGATCTGTTTCCGACGAGATAGCGCTGAAAGCCGCCAAAATAAAACTGCCAGAGGGTGTTACGATCGAATATTTGGGTGATACCAAAAACCAGGGAGATGCATTTGGAAGCCTGGGAACGGCTTTGGTGACTGCTATTCTGCTGGTTTACCTGATCATGGTAGCGCTTTATGAAAGCCTGATATACCCGTTTGTCGTATTATTTTCAATACCGGTAGCTTTGATCGGTGCATTTCTGGCTCTTGCATTAACAATGGAAACACTTAATATTTTCTCTATCATCGGTGTGATCATGCTGCTTGGGCTTGTGTCAAAAAATGCCATTTTAATTGTAGATTTCACCAATGAGCTCAAAAGCAAAGGGCATTCGGCGCATGATGCGCTGATTGAAGCAGGCAAGGAAAGGCTGCGTCCGATCCTGATGACAACGCTTGCGATGATCCTGGGGATGCTGCCCATTGCACTTGCCAGCGGACCAGGTTCGGAAGTGAAAAACGGCATGGCCTGGGTGATCATAGGCGGCCTGACCAGCTCAATGTTACTAACGCTTTTTGTAGTGCCGTCTATGTATTTGATCATTGAAAAGCTGATTGTCCGGTTTGCAAAGAAACCGCAACCGCAAACCGAAGCTCTTATGATTTACAAGGCATAGAACCATTCATATTAAATAGTAGATTCATTAAAATTCGCTTACTTTGAATGGCGACCCGAAACAAATATCACGAAAAAGGGCGCTTTATTGATAGCGCCCTTTTTATATGAACCGACTCTGCCTTATTTTCTGTTTAACTGCACTGGTAACATTTTTTTTTCTGTTACCAGCTTGTCACGCGCAGAAATTACTAAATGAAAATATTTCGGTTTCGGTAAGAAACCAGCCTGTTGCGCAAGTTTTAAAATTGATTGAAGAGCAGGGTAAATTTGCATTCAGCTACAATAGTGACATAGTGCCCGGCGACAGCCTTGTATCGGTTTCAGTAAAATCTGTATCTGTTAAACGGGTTTTGGAAATTATGTTGCAGGGGAAATATTTGCTTAGGGAGAAGGGCAACTATATTATTATTCAAAGAGCACCGAAAGAAAAATATTACCATATTACTGGTCAGGTCCTTGATTTTGAAACAAAAAAAGAAGTGGATTATGCCAGCGTATATTCCAAACAGCAACTGGTTTCCGATTTAACTGATGACGCAGGTTTATTTAAACTCCGATTTCACGACAGAACTTTCCCGTATACACTGACATTCAGCAAAATAGGTTATGCGGATACTTCAATCGTTGTTAACTCTGAAACCGATTCAGGTATCAAGGTTTTTATCTACCCAAAAGCCATTGATCTGGATACATTGGTTATTACAAATTCAGAGAAAAGTCATTTTTGGCTCGCAAGATTATTGGTTTCATCACGCCTGCGTGCGCAAAGTCGTAACCTGAGCAATTTTTTTATTGCTCTTCCATTCCAGGCTTCCCTGACTCCTGGTTTAAGCACACATGGGAGGTTAAGCCCGCAGATAACCAACAAATTTTCATTAAATATCTATGGAGGTTACACGGCCGGTGTGAATGGGGTCGAGATCGGTGGGCTTTTTAATATATCCAAAAAAGACGCCAGGTACTTACAGATGGCAACGACATTTAATGCTGTTGCCGGAAATTTCAAAGGCTTACAAATCGTGGGCATTTATAACCAGATTATGGACTCATTGAGCGGAGTACAGTTATCCGGAGCTGGAGGTTTTGTCCATGGCCTTGTGAAGGGTGTTCAAATTTCTGGTGCCGGAAACTTTGCCAGAGGTGGCATCCATGGCGCACAAATAAGCTCGCTGGGCAATATCAGCGGCAAAAACATGAGAGGCTTGCAAGTGGCTGCGGTATTTAATTATGCTAAAAATCTAAAAGGCGTTCAGATCGGAATGGTTAACCTTTCTGACACTTCTTCCGGTTACAGCATTGGTTTTCTCAATATTGTAAAAAAAGGAAGTGGCCAGGTTTCCCTTTACGCTAATGAACTTGTACCGTGGAATATAGCCTGGAAATCAGGAAACAGCAAATTGTATAATATCTTCATTGTTGGCTCGTCTATGAATATCAGACATAAAGCAAACATCTTTGGCTTTGGTTTTGGCCATGAATTTATTTTAAACAAAAACCTGAAATTCAATACTGAAATAACCCATCAGAGCATTTATCTGGGAAAATGGACAAACCAGCCAATCGTTTATCGCCTTCAAACCGGTTTGGATATTAAGCTAAGCAAGCAATTCTCACTGAACGCGGGGCCATCATTTTCTCTTTTTTCTTCCCAACAAAAAGAATTCAAAACCGATTACCAGTCCTTTGCCGACAAAGGATTTTTTCGGTTTAAAGTCGGCCAGAACGCACAGGCATGGCTTGGCTGGCAAGGCGGGCTGAGCTGGAATTACCGCCGGTTTTAAATCAAAACTTCAAGATACCAGGATAATTCCCCTTCGGCATAATGGATGCCTGTCACTATGTTTCCTTTCATTTATAGCATCAAGAAATACATAAAAAAGCAGCCAAACAGCTAAAAACCTGGGACATAACATTCAATGTCCCGATAACCAGGCCAGAAACTGCGGAGTTTTCTCTTTACTAACAGTAATAATATCATTAAACGGAACCGAAACAGCGACCGATAATTTCCTGGATAGATAGCTCGATGCATTCACCACACTCCTTCTGCTTAAAAGGCATTGTCTGTTGGCCCGGAAAAATTGATTGCCGGTTACTTTTTCGAGCTCATCCAGATTGTTTTTGGGATAATAAAGTTTCTGGTCAAAGGTTAGAAGATGTGTAATTTCATTTTCAACATAAAACAAAGCTATATCTTCCATTTTAATCGGCAGGATCATATCTTTATAATACACCAGAATGGAAGACTGTCTGGGCTGATATTGAACTGAAAATTCCCGAATAAAGTCCTGGAGGTAGTTATCTTTGGCACCGGCAACCGGACGCTTCAGGTTATGAAATTTTTGCAAAGCAGCTTGCACAGAAGTTAATGTGAATGGTTTTAATAAATAATCAATGCCGTTAGCTTTAAAAGCCTTCATAGCATATTCGTCAAAGGCGGTGCAAAATATCACCGGAGTCGTCAAATGTACCTGCGAAAAAACCTCGAAGCTGAGTCCATCGCCAAGCTGGATATCACTAAAAATCAAATCCGGAGCCTGATTATTTTTGAAATAATCGGTTGATTCCTTCACTGACTGCAATATGGCAACGATCTGGCTTTCCGGCTCTGCCTGAATAATGGTTTCTGCCAGATCTTCTGCCGTCAGCTTTTCATCTTCAATGATTACAATTTTCATTCTCATACATCTTAATCGTTACTGAAAAGCTTTCTGAACTTTGCTTTATACTGATCTGATCACCCGATAAAAGCTGATACCGTTCAGCCAGATTTGCCAGTCCCAGACCCGTTGATACTTCCTTATTCAGTTTTATCTGAAGATTATTTTCAACGGTTATATATCCATCATGATCTGAAACGTTGATTTTCAACGGATCTGCCTCCGTGAAAGCATTGTGTTTAAGCGCATTTTCAAGCAAAACCTGAATGGCAAAAAATGGTACAAATTTCGATTTTGCCTGCTCAGAGACGTCAACATGATATTCAACGGCGCTGCCAAACCTGATTTTCTGCATTTCCATATAATCCATGCACAGCATCAGCTCAGTTTGAAGGACAGAAATCCTTGAAGAGTGATTGGAGATGGACGCTCTGAGAAAACTGGCCAGCATTGTTAAATAAAACTCGCCTTTCGCCGCATCTTTCTTATAAAGGGATTTTAAGATTGTCAGTGAATTAAAAAGAAAATGAGGATGTATTTGCTGTCTCAAAAGCAGGTTTGAAGCTTCACTAACTGCTGCTTTCAGCTGCATATTTTCAAGTTCCGCCTGCGCTTTGCTATGTTGCAAAAGCACCTGATTCTGCATAACTATGGTTAACGTGGTAAAAATAACGTAGGAAATGAACTGAATGGTGATAATTTTTTGGTCAAACAGCTCATTTTGTCTGCCTGACAAATATGCAAATACCACTGTAAGTATTACATAAATACCAAAACACAAAAGCGTTCCCAATAAATACCTCAGCAGGTTCGCCCTTTTTGCAGACCCGGCATATTTTGAGTGTACAAGATGCAAGGTGAAAATATTGGCAAGGCCCAGCAGGTAAATCAAAACAAATCCCCGAAAGAATGTGCCGATAACAAAAGTAATCGTTTCAACATGACTGATCAACAAAATAACAAACACAAATAAATTGATGAAAGTAGTCATCAAAAGCGTCAGCCGGTGAAGGTTTTGAATTGGAAGCGATGGTCTCATATTTTAAAATTAGTAAACCAAAAGCTATTATCGGCAACGCTTTTTGATTGAAACGGACAAATGTAACGGTGAAATATAATGTCGTTAGTTTTGGCAGTTTAAGTTTTTTCTATCAGATTTCAACAACCGATCAAATAAACTTGATTTTATTGAGCGCAAAAAAAGTCATTTTCAAAAGCAACCAGCCATGTTTGAAGCGTGAAATATTGGTTTCACCATACGTACGGGCCTTATACCTGATGGGGACTTCAATAAATTTAAGATTGAGCTTTGCTGATCCAAAAATAAGGTCAAAGTCCCCGAAAGGATCAAATTCGCCAAAATAAGAGCGGTTTGCGGCCAGCTTCAGGTAATTTTCCCGGCTCATAACCTTGGTCCCGCAAAGTGTGTCTTTCAAATCCTGACCCAACAGCCATGAAAAAGCTATACTAAAAAACTTATTTCCCAGTAAATTTAAAAACTGCATCGCCTGATCTTCCATCGGATATACAAGCCGCGTCCCATTGATGTACTCTCCTTTTCCAGAGGCAATTGCGTTAAAAAACTTGGGCAACTCTTCGGGAGCCACAGTCATGTCCGCATCCAGAATCATTAAAATATCGCCGGTAGCAATGCTATATCCCTTTCTAACCGCATCTCCTTTCCCCTTACCATCCTGCTGAATCCATTTGATATCATAAAATTCCTTATAATAAGTGCCCAAACGCTGAATTTCGGCCCAGGTGTCATCGGTTGAATTTCCTTCTACAAAAATAATTTCAGTGTGTTTTCCCATTTGAGGCGTTCTTCGGATAAGTGCTTCGATGTTACCCTTTTCGTTACGGGCAGGAATTACAACACTGACACTGATCTCCAATGCCGGCTTTGGCTGGTGCTTTTTGCTTCTGGCGACCAGGCAGGTAATGAGTCCCAAGGCATTAAACAAAGGTAAATTGCCGACATATTTATTCAGGAATGTAGAAACCAAAGGAATGTATTTCGGAAAAATAGTCTTTTTGTAGTTGTCAATCACATCAAAACCTGCCAGCTCAAGAAGATTTGTAGTATCGCCGATATCCAGCCAGTTCTGTCTTTTCTGCGGCATTTTCAGACCAAAATTTTCTGCCAGATTTAGCACCGGTCGCCAAATAAAATTGGTAGAGGTAACAATCAGACGCGTCTGTGCGTTGCATACCTTTTGTACCTGTTCAAAGACATTTTGTACGTCGATAAAGCTGCCGACCGTATCGCTGATAATAACGTAATCAAAGGTTTCATCCAGCGAAATGTTCTCAGCATCCATGAGATGAAATGTATATTCTCCACGATGGGTTGCTGCATAACTGATCATTTCTGGCGACACATCGATTCCAACGCCCCGGGAAGGTTTAAGCTTTTCTAAAAGAAAGCCGGTGCCGCAACCTATTTCCAGTACCGAGGATCCTTCCGGAACAATAAATTTCAAATAACGGGTCAGACATTTATAGTAATAATCATTTTTTTGGATCCATTTTTCCCTTTGCTCTCCATTCATTTGAAACGTTGATTGTACCATTTTGAATCTGCAAGAATTAGAAGTTGATCATTTGGAATAACAAGATATCCCTCGCGTGGAAATTTGTAGTAGCTGACTTTACCAATCAGATTTTTCTCATAAACATAAAGCAAAGGTCTCCCCAAAAGCTTTGCAGTCTTCTCATCATAATTCCAGGAGCCCGGATAAATGTTTTGGAAATAGGAAATATATTGATTGGGAACGATGACCTCAGAACCTTCCGGAAGCTTCTTTGCCAGCTCATAAAGCTCATGCGCTATACCGCTGGTATAAGGGTTTAACCCCAATTTGGTTTTTATAAAATCCGCAGCAGCAATACCCAGGCTACGGGAATCCGAGTCGATCTTGAAACGATGTGAAACAATAAAAGAGCTCAAAATAAATTGAAGAATCAGGCCTGTAAGAATCCGGCTCCTTGCATGGACGGAAGCCACCATACCTGCCTGAGTGAACCGGTAACTTAAATATATATATGAACTTAAAAGAAACGCCCATAATCCACCTATCCTTGCCGGGTAAGACACACTCAGATAAATGGTTGGAAAGTAATAGAGCGTTTCGAAAAGGTACACCACAAATAACAGACTGTAACAACCTGCCAGTGTCCAGAGAAGCACCCCTATTCCTGGCGATGATTTCAGCCAGATACTAAAGGGGAATAATCCCATAAGCAGCGTGATTGCACCAATGCCCAGGTATAGCAAGGAATATAAAACCAATTTGTCCGGCGTTGCGCTTTGTCCGATGCGCGAAAGTGCGGTACTCAACCGGCTGGGATGCGGTCCGTTTAAGTGCGAAAGCCACCACATGCTAAGACAAAAAAGTACCAGGCAAACCGCTATAATAAGCAGATTTCTTTTATTGATAAAATAACTTAGCCACGGTTTAAAAGCATCAGCAAGCACTAAATCAACTACGGAACAAAAAAGTAACAGACTACAAATCAGAATACTGGAAGTTTCTTTTACAAGAAAAGTGAGCACCAGCCAAACCGCAGCCATAACATATTTCCGCTTGGCCAGACTTAGCGAAAGCAGCGCCATTAGCGGAAGAAAATAATGCTCAGTATGCCAGCCAAAATAATCAAGGTAAATAAAATAGGCCATCGGGCCGAACACAAAAAAGACGACAGCCAGCCAGTTCGTTGTCCACAGTGAGCGGTCAAACCGCTTGAAACCACCAAACCATTGCCAAAAAAAAACTAAAAAAAGGGTCAGATAAGCAAGGAAAAGTCCATAAATACCCGTGAATTTGGTAAATAAACCAGTAAAAAGAATGAAGTAATAATTGTGCTGCTGCGCATGGTCTCCATAAAAATTATCATGCAAAACCGGCCGGCCATCAAGCCACCCTCTGCTAAGCTGTAAAGCGAGCATACCGTCACTAAATTCCTCCTGATTGCTCTGAAACTGAAATACCTTAACAACATACCAGAACAAACTACCCAGCACAGGCAGTAATAGCAAAAACAGTATTTTAAGTCTTCGCTTGTTACTATCGCTCATAGGTGCTGGATTCATATTTGTTAGGAGTCTGCCTGCACTTGGAAAAAGCCATGGCGCTACAACTGCTTTTTAATTACCGGCAGCAATCTGACCATCAAAGATATAGGCAAATAAAAAAGTATGACAAAGAGAACCGTTTCTACCTTTATAAAAAATAGAAACTTACTTTACGGATATTTTATTAGTCATTTTAAAAATGCCCAATCTAGGTAGCCTTAATTAAAAAATACATAATTCTATAAAAAATACAACAAAAGCTTCTCATTGTATTTTTTTATTCATGCAAAAAAGAGGATTTTATGCGGTAGTGCAGAAAGATGGGTAGACATTAAATTTAATGAAGTAAGGTGCCATACCGTAGCAAAGAATTCATGGAGCCTCACATCAAAAAATCTCTTCCGCTATTCATCGGTAAAAAAAAACTTTCACGATCATCTAAATCATTCGATCAAAAACTTTGCGCTGTTCGATCATCGATTTTAATTTATCATCCGGATTGGTGTGACATTCTAAAAGAACCCAGCCTTTGTAGCTCATTTTATTCAGATTGGCCAGAAGGTCTTTGTAGGGATAATCAGTTCTGTCCAATTCACGGACGTGGCAAGTGTCTCCGAAATACTGTTTTACAAGATCAAAATTGTACTGAAATCCTTTCCCGTTTAAATCCTGTGGATTACAATTCCAGCAGATTTTCGCATTGCCGTGATCTGCGTATTCCATGATCTTTTTGATATTGGGAAGCTCCTGGGTTTCTTCCCCATGCACTTCCAGCCTTAACTGCTGCCCGAGATCTGCCGCGTATTTGGCCAGCTCATGGAGTGATGCTCCGATCTGAGCCAGTGTTTTTTCAACCGGGACTTTTTTGTGCAGCCCGTTTGGTTTTACTTTGACACCCGAACCACCAACATCCGCGCTTAACCGGATAAACGCTTTGGTACGCTCAATAGATGCTTTCAACTGGGCCTGGTCAGGATAGTCATATTGCTGATTGGTACCAAGTCCAACAATTTGTACGGGACTGTCGGAAAACTGTTTTTTAACCTCAGATCTCTGCGCAGCGTTAAGTTCCGGCATCACTTTATGGGCATGGTCAACCCGCAGTTCTGCCCCGTGAATATTGGCTTGCGAGCAGTTTTTGATAAGAGCAGCAACATCCCAGTCCTTGCCCCACAGATAGGTGACAAATCCCAATTTAATATCACTTTTTATTGGCTGACCTAAGTTTGCCAAAACATCTGCGGAAATCATAGACGCGCCGGCTAACAAAGAAACTTCTTTTAAAAATGTTTTTCTATCGATAAGCATAAGGTCTATATTAAATATGGATGATTGCACAGTAAAAGGCAAATCCGGCAGGTCACTACTCTCTAAATTCCAATAGTATCTGAAAATAAATATAATAAAACCCGGCAATGGATATATTCAGTCCATCACAAATTTGAGGTTAACAATTACAGTTCTTTTACCTGATTATTTCACCACGGTGGCCTCTAGTTCGACTTTTAATGTTTCAAAAAGACTTTTCACTTCCAGCAGTGTGAGCGATTGCTTAATGTCATGTTTAGCGATCCAATCCTGAAAAATATCAAAATGAGGCCAAAGTTCTGCTGTCGAAGTTGTGTAGATATTTAACCGCACAATATCTTTGCATTCGTAGCCAGCCTCGCTGATCACCTGTTCCAGATTTTGCAGCGCCTGAATTAATTGGGATTTCATGTCTTCATTACTTGATATTCCATCCGGATTTATAGCCGTTTGCCCGGAAATATAGAGCGTACTTTCAACATGTTTTACTTCAACTGCTTGCACATAACTGCGCTTATCCTGCCATTGCCAGGGATTAATGATTGTTTTTTCCATTTTATTGAGCTTTGCGTGTGTGCCTATTCAGGCACAGTGTTTAAAATTTACAATGCAAAGTTCTAAATAACACCCGGAACGGAGTCTTGACAAAACTCACAAATATAAAGTGAGGTTTGTCACACTAGGGAGATAATCTGCTTAGGGCTTCGCGGGAAACACCCAGATAGGCAGCAATCAGACTTTTGGGTACACGCTGAATAAGTGAGGGGTATTGTTTAAGAAGCTGTTCATAACGCTCTTTTGCGTTAGATGTTAGCCAGGATATGATACGTCGCTGTGATCCAAGAAAACCAAAATTTGCCTTTTCCAGAAAGAAACGTTCCATCTTTTGCAGACCATCGCAAAGCTTTTTATAGTCTTCAAGCGAAAGGCATAAAACCTGGGTATCTTCCAGGCATTCCAGCGACATGGTCGCTTCGGTTTGAGTGTAAAAAGCATAGAAATCACTTTCCCACCAGTCTTCCATTGCAAAAGAAACGATATGCTGCTTTTCGGTATCATCGGTATAAGCAAGCTTTAAAAGTCCGGACACTACAAAGTAATGATACTTTACTGCCTCACCTTCCTGAATAAGGAATTGATGTTTCTTAAACTTTTTAGAGATAAAATGAGTCAGCACAAATGCAAACTCTTCATCACTAAGCGGTATTATTTTTTCTATATGTACTCTAAGTTTTTCGTGCATATTTTAATTTCTACAAAACGCTGTTGAAGACAAAGTCTCAATGAATAATCTTCTTTTAATTTAATTTTCCGGCAAAATCAGTTAATAAAAAAGTTAATCCTGATAAAGAAAACAGTATGGTAAATGTTTATTTTTTGTGCATTGATTTTATGCTTTGAAGAAAACCGACGACTTTTTCAGTGAACTTTTCCGGACGCTGATAATGGATATTATGGCCGGTATCTTCAAATATTTCATGGCTGATCAAATCAGGATGTTGTCTTTTCAAGGCTTCGTTTTCCTTTTCAAAAGGGAACAAATCGTCTTTACCAACCGGATCAAGTATGATCATCGGAATTTGCAGATTCCGGTAGACAATTCTGGGTTCAATGACAGACATGGATTCTGCAAAAAGCGGGGCACGTGTTGGCCGGAAAATATTATCCATAGATTCCTGGAAAGTGCTCATATTGAATAACTTCCACAAACCCTGCCCAAATAGCCATTTCCCATATTTATCCTGTTTTGTCCAATTCAATAATTCAAACTGGTCTTCATTTTGAGTTTTATCAAAAAAAGCTTTATAAGCTTCAAATTCTGATGCATAGGACGTATCCGCAACGACCTGTTCAGCATATTCTTTGAGCCTGGTCAGCAGTGCCGTAGAATCCATTTTATGATAATATGTATTGGTTGATACCGATCCTCCATCCTCCAAAATTAAACCAAGTACCTTTTCAGGATAAGCATCATAAAAAGCAGTGGCGACAAAGCCGCCTCTGGACCACCCTCCTATCACAGACTTATCAATCTTTAAATAATCCATTAAAAATTTAACATCATCTGCTAAGTGATACAGTGATACTTCCTGATCGGGAATGTTAGTCTGCCCGTGACCATAATAATCTATGGCAATGACATAATAACCCGCTTTTACCAGCTGATCAGCAAAGGGCAAAAATTCATATGCGGTACTAAAACTTCCATGTAACCAAATTAGTGGTGTATCCGACGGGCTGCCCCAGGAAAGATAATGGAGCCTTACATTTTTTGTATCAATAAAATGTCCGTGGACTTTTTCAAAAGAAGAAAACTTTGTTTTTGCTTCCAGAAAACGTTTATGGATGTCTGCATCCGATACGGTTGGAGTCTGGGCACATAAAAGGAAGGGATAAAAAAGGATTGAAATAAAAATAATCTTCATTTATTTATCAGAGGTTTAAGTCGAAATTTGCTACATCTGCATTTCATTACAAATATCAGGGTTTATCTAACAAATATTTCTTAAATGAAAGGCTGGCTTTCAACCTTGCATTAGATTGAATTTTTCAGGTAACATAACAGCAATTAAAACTAAGAGCAGACAATTGTTAACTTTATCTTTGTTACTTACTTTTAGGTATTATCGGTTTGAAATCTAACCTCGAAACCCCACCGTATTTTATCCTTTCATATGTCTGCCAAACCTGCTTTCTCAGTTAGCCTTTCAACAATACTTGAAAAATTCAGGGATAAATTTCCGGTCCCACCTGAGAAATGGGAGGGTTATACAAGCCGTTTTAAACGCATACAGGTTCCTGCCAAGACCATTTTACTGCGCGAGGGTGAGATTTCAAAAAAAGCTTACCTGATCGAAAAAGGCTGTCTGCGGGTATGGTTTGACAACAAAGGCGATGAAGTGACGTTTCAATTCTTTTTTGAAAACAGCACAGTTTCTTCTATTGAGAGTTTTAAAAAAGGCACTCCCAGCCTGTTTTCACTCGAAACCATCGAACCCTGCACTTTGTGGTGGATTGATAAAACCGATGTTGACAGTATGCTGGAAGAAGTCAGTGAAATTGCTTCCATGCGAAATCAAATTATGAACACACTTTTTGAGCGAACCCTGCACTACATGAAGCATTTTCTGTCTTTTGTCCGCGATACTCCGCAGGAACGGTATGAAAACCTGCTGAATCAACAGCCTTATATTGTTCAGCGCATTCCCCAGCATTACATCGCTTCATATCTGGGAATCAGCCGTGTGCATTTGAGCCGGATTAAAAACAAGCTGGCCCGGGGAAAATGACAAAACTCGAAATTTGGTAACAAATGTTATCGTTTAAGGGCATGATCGCCTGCTACTTTTGCTTCATCAAACATTTAAACAATAATAAGATGAAAGCAGCCGTCATGAATCCGCAAGATCGAATATTACAATATACAGAATGGCCTGAACCTGCCGCTACCGGACAGGACGAATTACTGATGCAGGTTAAAGCCGCGGCGATTAAAAATGTTGACCGCAGTATAGCCAGCGGAAGCCATTATTCAAGTGAAACCGGCCATGTGCCAAAGGCCAGAATAATAGGAAGCGATGGCGCGGGCGTGCTGGTTGATGGCACCCGTGTTTATGCGATCAGTATGAATGGCATGGTCGCCGAGCAGGCTGTGATCGAGAAAAACCGAATGGTCATTATACCTGATAATTTGGACTTTGTCACTGCGGCCGCCCTGCCCAATGCGGTGATCGGCGCTGCGATGGGCTTACGTTTTAAAGCAGATCTGCAACCGGGCGAAACGGTGCTGATCAATGGAGCAACAGGTTTTACAGGCCGCATAGCTGTACAGATTGCACGGCATTACGGAGCAAAAAAAATCATTGCTACCGGACGCAATCCTGAATCATTAAGAGCCCTTTTGGAATTGGGAGCGGACAAAGTAATTTCACTGCAACAATCGGATGATTCCTTTGTAGAGCAACTTCAAACCATTCATAACCAGACTCCTTTCGATGTTATCATGGATTATTTATGGGGACATTCCGCGGAACTGACTCTCTCTTCCTTAAAAAAGCAAGGTTCATTTACTCCAAAAACCAGGTTTGTTTCCGTAGGAAGCATAGCGGGCGATATCCTGCAATTATCCGCTTCAACTTTACGAAGCGTTGATCTGCATTTAACAGGCTCGGGACTTGGAAGCCTGACCCGCCAGGATATAGGCAAACTATTCAGTGAAATTCTTCCGGAAATGTTTAAGCTGGCGGCAGATGGTCAGCTCAGCATTGAGACAGTCAATGTCCCGCTGGATCAGATTGAATCCGTATATGATATGGTTATACCCGGCGGTAAACGGCTGGTTATTGAAATGAATTGACCTTCTTATTGTTACATTTTTGACAAATTCAGTTGGGGACTATGTTTCGGTAAGGTCCTCAACTACCTGAACGACTCCAATCAATCCAATAATTTCATGAAATCCACAATTAAATGGATCACCGGCGCGCTGGTGATCGCAGGGATAATATTTGCCCTTTCTCCTGGCCCCGGGCATCTTATTGATAATCCCGGCGCTTGGGAATTACGGGAGCAATTTGTTTTTCTGACCGGCGTATCCGCTTTGTCTCTGATGGTTTTATCCATGATTATTTCTGTTCGAATTCCGTGGGTAAACCATCAAATGAAGGGTCTTGATAAAGCCTATGTCGTGCACAAATGGACAGGAATTTTCACAACCATCCTAATGGTTTTTCACTGGCTGGGCGAAAAAGTGCCACACTGGCTGGTTGAATCCGGGCTCATTGCGGATCCTGGTGAATTAACAGATTCGAGCAGTTTCTCAGATATGGAAATCGGGCTTTTTCAAAGCGGAGTGATTCTGGTCGAATGGATATTTTACGTTGTGCTTATCCTGGTAATCATTGCCTTGTTTAAGAAAATCCCGTACCGGATTTTCCGCAAAACCCACAAGATTTTTCCGGCAGTATTTCTTCTGGCCGCTTATCACGGCGCCACAGCCCAGTTGAAAGAACATTGGTTAACCACACCCGGCGGCTACTTATTACTTTTATTAGTCGCAATCGGTGTTGCCGCCGCCTTTATTTCTCTCTTTCAAAGGATCGGTGCTTCCCGTAAAATTAATGCAATTATAAGCCAACTGGGAAATCCGCAAGATGGGATTCTGGACTTACGGCTATCAACCGGCCAAAAGCCGTTTTTTCATCGGCCAGGCCAGTATGCATTCCTGCGATTTGAGCATGACAACGAGCTGCACCCTTTCACAATCGCCTCGTCGGGCGATGATCCGTATACGCTTCGTTTTGCCATTAAGTCACTTGGAGATTTCACCGCCGCGTTGACAGACCGAATACAGGCAGGACAACAGGTTCAGGTCGAAGGGCCTTATGGAGAATTTGTCTTTCAATCTTCTTCAAAGCGGCAAATCTGGATTGCCGGTGGCATCGGTATCACGCCGTTTTTAGCAAGACTGGAACAACTGGCCAATCAGAAAGAAACTCGACAGCCCATTGATTTTTGGTATTCAACACGCACAGACAAGCAAACGATGTTTCCTGATTCACTGGAAGATTTATGTCAGCAAAGCGGTGTTACTCTTTATCATTTAAATTCCTCTCAAAAACAATACCTGACCGCGCAGATGCTTCATGAAGTCGTCGGCAGTTTTCAGCATGTGAGCGTCTGGTTTTGCGGGCCTGCCGATTTTGCCGATTGCCTTCTCACAGGACTTTCTGCTTATGATTTCGATAAGCGCGACTTTCATTACGATGACTTTGCTATGCGTTAAATCCGGAGCAACTTCACTTTTTAGAAGGTTACAAACCGTTTAAAGAATCTTCGACTAACTTAGAATTTTGTGATTAACTTGTACAGGCCTTAAAAACAGCAAAAGTCCAGTTACATCTCATATGAAAACTCTATGGAAATATCTGCGGCCACAGAAGCGGCTTATTATTTTGTCACTTTTCCTGGCTGGTCTTGCCCAATTGTTAACACTGTTAGACCCTTTAATTTTTGGAAGGATTGTTGATGATTATGCAGGCAACCCTAAAAACCTTAGTGAAAAAGAACTCATTAACAGCGTTTTGTATTGGCTCGGGATAGCAGTTGGTATTGCGGTCGCTGCCAAACTTTCAAAATCGTATCAGGAATATCTTACCAGAAAAGCAGTCGCTCATTTTGGCATGAACATCTTTAATGACGGATTGAAGCAAACACTCCGTCTTTCTTTTCAGGAATTTGAAGAAAACAGAAGCGGGACGACCTTATCGGTTTTGCAAAAAGTAAAAACGGACACAGAACGTTTTACCAATTCGTTTATCAATATTCTATTTTCTTCACTGATTTCCATAGGATTTTTGCTTTGGTACAGCTTCAACAAGAACTGGCTGCTCATCCCTGTTTTTTTGATCGGTGTACTTGTATTGGGCTCACTTACAGGTTTATTATCAAAGAAAATAAAAAGTATCCAGCGAAATATCAATAAACAAACCAATGCCCAGGCGGGTATCATTACAGAAAGTCTGCGCAATATTGAACTTGTAAAAAGTCTGGGACTGACCTTTTCTGAAATCAGAAGACTCAACAAGCAAACACTGGAAATTTTTCAGTTAGAGATGTTTAAGGCGCGGAAAGTCGGGATACTTACTTTTCTGCAAGGTGTAACACTGAATCTTTTAAAGCAATCGATCCTGTTTATATTGTTGTGGCTGATTTTCAGGAAGATTCTTACCACGGGCGAGCTGATTGCTATGCAATTCATTTCTACCGCGATATTCAGCCCCTTGCAGGATCTGGGTAATTTGATATTACAATTCAGGGAAGTAGACGCTTCGGTGAAGGTTTTTGATCAGCTGATGAATAAATCCATTGAGCAGAGACCCGAAAATTCCGTGGAGGTTGGCCCTTTGACAAGTCTTAAATTTGATCAGGTTATATTCCGGCATCAGTCGGCAGGCTACAATGCCATTGATAATATTTCTTTCAGTGTAAAATCTGGCCAGACTATTGCCTTTGTCGGGCCTTCGGGTTCTGGAAAATCCACGCTCGTGAAACTTCTGATCGGACTTTACTTGCCTGTTGAAGGGCATATTTATTTTAATGAAGATGATTCGTCAACCATTCGTTACAATCCATTAAGAAGACAAATCGGGTTTGTAACGCAGGATACTCAGTTATTTGCGGGAACGATACGAGAGAATCTGCTTTATGCCAAACCCTCAGCCACGGATTCTGAAATTACGCTGGCTCTTGAAAAAGCGTCCGCATCCGCACTAATTGCCAAGGCCTCAAATGGCGTCCAAACTATGCTTGGGGAAAACGGCATGAAACTTTCGGGCGGTGAAAAACAAAGAATTTCGATTGCAAGGGCACTTTTAAGAAAACCCCGGCTACTGATCTTTGACGAAGCGACCTCCGCTCTGGACTCTTTGACGGAGCAGGATATTACCAAAACGATCCGGGATATTTCTACTAACAAACAGCAGATGACTATTTTAATTGCCCACCGACTGTCGACAATTCTTCATGCTGATGTGATTTATGTGTTGGAAAAAGGAAAAATCGTTGAAACCGGTTCGCATCAGAATTTGCTGGAACAGAAAGGATTATACTACGCCATGTGGAGACAGCAGATCGGAGAAAGACGCTCGGGCCAGTAATGACCAGGAAAGAAGGTTGTAAAATCTTTTGGCTTAAAACACCCTCCTGTTTGTCCGGGTTGCACATTATTATTTTCTGAAACGTTTTCTACTTTTGTTTATGACTATTGCCGACTGACATTCCTACTAATTATTATGGCACAAACAACACGAAATTCTAAAATAATCAAAGCATCGCCAGCGAAAATATTTAAAGCCCTGACAGATCCGAAAGGAATTGAAACATGGCGGGTCCCGGGCGATATGACTGGAAAAGTACGTGACTACGATCTTAGAGAAAACGGCGGTTAGAGCATGACACTTTTCTACCCTGAAAATGAAAACAAAAACGGAAAAACTTCCGGCTCAGAAGACCGTTTTACGTCGAGATTTATAAAGCCTGGCCCGCCGCATCATACCATCGAAGCGATAAAATTTGAAACCGACCAAAAATATTCCGGCCGGAATCAAACCTGAAAATAATGAAAAGGGCACACTTTCTTCGCTCGAAAAGTTAGCAGATTATGTTGAAAACTAATTTTGAATATCAAAATATGGAAATCATTGGAAAAAAGTTTGAAGTGGATTTTGGAGCCAAAGCTGTGCTCGACATTGAAAGTCAAACGGCGTTAACTTTTCATATCACCGAAAAAAACGGCATCAAAGTTGATGAATCTGAAACGGTTGAAATTATTATTACCCAAATCCGATCCAAACTTTTTATACTCACCTGGAAAGAAATCAGTGGTAATACGGTAACCCAGATTCAGGATCACAAAAACCAGATCGTTTATATGAACTGGACATTGCCTAATGGTGATTTTATCCATGCCAAAGGAACGATTAAACCGGTTAATTAAATTTTAAAGTAGCTAATATTTCGACGTATTAAAGAAGTGGGTGTCAAAAAAGCGCTTGGAGCCGGCAGTTCCATCTTGATATTTCAGTTTATATCCAGCGTAAAAAACTCCAGCACAGACATCCTAAGATTTTGTGTTGGAGATTGTTAAGCTACTTATTTAATAAAGGAATTTCGACAGTATAAGCTAAATAAGTACCGTAAACAGGAATACCATCTACGATGCCATAAGCACGGTAATAATAAAATGTTTGTCCGTTGTTTGGTACCGTTCCGATAAATGTATTTAAACCAGCTGCAATCGAGTCAGTAAATACTATCTTATGATCCGCAATAGTAGGCTGGAAATTATGATCTCCCTGCCCACGGACATAAGCCGTGTATACGATTCCATATTCAGTAACGGGCTTGTCGCTCACTTCATCAACCTGTATCTGATAACCGGAAGTTCCAATTCCGCATGGGATCAGGCTTTATTTACTCCTGATTTTCAACAATTCTTTCCCCGCAATATCTTCCCAACGGTATAGGTGAAACGTTTTGTTATCACTCATCGCCACAAAAAGTCCGCTTTTAAAATTTTGGTTTAAAGAAATAGATACCATCTCAGAACCGTCGCTATGGTTTGCCTTTACCTTCACAGTTTTTAACAACCTTTGCATTCCTGAACTATCATGATCCGGTAGGCGGTCAAAAATTTTAAATTGATTCGCTCCCTGATCTGATACCAGAATATATCCTGTTGAGTCGGTCAGCTTATAAATCGATATTCCTTCATGGTCTTCGGTAAAACCAGTAGTGGCAAAAAGAGCTAGTTCTTTATTTCCTTTTTCGGGATCAGCAAAGTATTTACGGACGCCTTTTCCTTCGTCAGAATAATATACAAAACCAAGCTGATCGTCCACGGCAATGGATTCAATTTCTTTCAAACCGCTGTAAGATCCAAATTTACGAACCAAACTCGCTTTAACGATTCCGCTTCCGTTGTCATCCAAAAGATATTGCCAAAGGTAGCTCCCGCTGGTCGGACCTGTTTTTCTTCCCACAATGGCATAGATTTTTCCAGCTTCGTTTTTATAAAGACCAATGCCCATCAAATCACGTTCTCCCTCTTTTGTTTCACCTACAAAAACATCAATACCTCCCCCGTCCAGAGGCTTCATATCTGGCAGGGAAAATATTCTGAGTTTGTGTGTAAAACGTTCCGTGACAACGGCGATATCGGTTAATTTACCGCCCAGCATCAGCCCATATTCAACATCAACATTGTTGGGACGTTGAAGTCCCCGGACAACTTTATCCTTTTTGACCTTTCCTTCCAGATCAAAAACGTACAATCCTCCATTTTGATCTTTATCCGTCCCAAGGATCAGGCTTTGGGCCGGATCTTGCGGATTAATCCAGACTGCCGGATCATCCGAATCATGGGCGACTGTGTCGGATTCAAACAAAGGTTCAATAACAGATACCAGCTTCTCTTCGGAAAGAGTCGCCTCAGACATCTGCTTTTTTTCCTGGCAGCCACAAACAAGCAGCGTCAGTATGGCAATCGGGCAGATCAGATTTTTCACCGAAATCATTGATAAATCATTAAAAAGCTCCCGGAAATGGTATCACTCCCGGGAGTCAAAACATTACTTGATACCCAGCGCGCCGATGTAATCAGCCGGAGCAGGAGATTTGTAGGTAATCCCGTTTACGATAATGCCATTGGCAAAAAGACGGGTAAAATCAGTTTTTCCTTTTGTAAGTGCCGGTGAGCCAGTCTGCAAATGAAAATCCCAGGTGTTATCATAGGCAGCATTTGCATTAGACGTAACTAGCGGATAGCCGACAAATTTCGGATCATTTTCACCCGCTTTGGCAGAAATAATGTCATTTACGCCTTTAACAATTTCAGTGGAAGGCTGGAACTGATTTGCAGTAGTCTGGTCATAACCATAATAAAAAGTATTGCTGATAACCGATCTCACATCTTCCGGATTTCCTGCATCTCTTTTAATGCCGTAGCGGTCATTAGCCAAAAGGTTATTGTAAAGATCTGCACGAACAGCTTTTTCAAGCCAGATCGACCCGCCTTTGGTCGTTGGTCTTCTCCAACCTGCATTGATAATCGTATTGTTATATCCTACGATATAAGCCTGCGGAGTGCGGTCACCCGTGTTGGAAAGTTTAAGTGCATTCGTATTAGGACTGTACACAACATTGAAAGCGACATCAGCCTGTACACCCGATTTGATATTGATGGCATCACCGCCAGACACACCTGTTGTATAAAAATAATTGTTGGCAATAATGACCTGACCACCTTCAATATAAAAACCATCTTCATTAAAATTACGGATCGTGCTGCCGGTAACCACTAATTTGCCTTTAACATTCGGATAATAAAGCACAGGAACATGCTCGCCCGCAACTGCTTTGTACAAACCAGCTTTCACTGACGGTGATTCTTCGGTTGTCACCGCGCCACCGTATTCAAGAATGGTGTTGTTTAAAACAAATTCTGCCGATTCAGGACCCGCAATCAAACCACCCCAAAGGTTTCCGTAAAGATTTTTAGCCGTTTTCCAGCTATCAGGCACAGTGAATTTCACAGGAGCCGCAGCGGTTCCCAAGCTATACAAACTCCCTAAAATAACGACCTCAGGCTTTATAACCGAGTCACTAAAAAGAACAGTAACTCCTTCTTCAATCGTCAGCGATTTTCCTTTCGGGATCTGGATATGGCCTGTGATTTTATAAGTTCCGCCTTTGGTCCAAACACCGGAAACTTCACCTGCCACAGATTCCTGCACAACAGGAACATCAATCGGCGTAGTATCATCACTGTCGTCCTTGCAAGATGCCAAAGCCAACATAGCCAGCGTACAATAGATAAATAGATTTTTCATTTGAATTGAAGATTGATAATTAATTTTATAAAAAGTTTTAAAATTTGTAACGTATTCCGATCAGGTAAGACCGCTGGTAATAATCCCGCCGCATCAAGGTGGTTTTCTGACTGTTTTGATCGGGAATATCTTTATTGGCCGCACTGAAATTTTTCATAAATACCTCCATAGGCGTATTAAGAAGGTTATTAGCTTTCACAAAAAGCCCAAGCCCATTTTTAAGTGTTTTTTCAAAAGATGCATCCAGCTGTACAAAGCCTTTTTGCCATAAATCATTATTCAAAAACTGCGAGACTGTATTAATCCGCTCGCCTGTAAAGCCACCGGCCAACTGGGCATCAATCCCTTTTTTGGCATTTTTAAACAAAAAAGAAAGATTGGCCACATGAGCTGATTGTCCGTAAAGTGGCCTGGACTGCTCCACGCTGATCGTTTCAAGATCACCGCTTTCATTGCGTATACGTTTGGATTTTGGTGTGGTGATTTTTGAATGTGTGTAGGTATAATTTGCTTTGACACCAAACATTTTGAAATACTTGATAAAATCCAGTTCAAGCCCGTAGTTATTGGCGTTTCCGAAATTTCCCGGAGAATAAAATATATCCTGCCCTCGGATGGCGTCTTTCTGCAAGGTGTATTCGATCGGGTCTTTGATATGTTTGTAAAAAAGGCCCACCATAAACTGCTCGGAAGGTTTGGAAAAAAGCTCGTACCGCAGGTCAATATTATCAGCGACTGCTCTTTTCAAATCAGCATTTCCTCGTTCCTGATATTCTTCGTTCACAATCCGGTAAGGGACAATTTCAAAAAAACCAGGTCTGTTCAACGAGCGGAAATAGGAAGCGCGAAGATTCACATTACCGCCTGTTTTATATTTCAAATGCAGACTTGGCAAAAAATCTGTATAAATCTGGCTGCCCTTAGGTCTTTCCTCTCCGATTGGAAACAGCATAGAATAACCCTGATCAGTTGCTTCCACACGCACACCGCCGAGTACCTCAAGTAAGGCAGATTCTGCTTTCAATTGTAAGTAACCTGCTTTAATCCGTTCCGTGGCATCATAATTCAGTGCGGTAGCAACTGAGCCGCGCGGATTTTGAATCGTAAAATCAATTTGAGCATAATCGGTAAAATCAACGCCGTATTCAGCAAACAGATTCGCAGGCCTTAACTGATAATTATTATAAAAATTTGTTCGCTTTTTATCTCTGAAAAGCCCTCCTGCCATCCATTCCAGATTTGTTGTTCCCACAGTTTGTTTATAGTTGATATTCAGGTAAGCAGCCAGGTCGCGATCTGTATTATGTTCCCATCTTACAGTCGCATCATCTACCGTCGTAGGCTTATCAACAAAATTCTTTCTTATTCCTAAAAGAGGAATTGTTACATTATCCGGAACTTCATTTGTTGCCTTCGAATACACAGCCGACCAGTCCAGTCCCCAATGCCCGGTGAGTTGATGTTTTCCCTGAAGCGTGCTGTTAAAAATTTTCTGACGGGTTAAGCGGGAACGGGTCGAATAGCCCAAAGTCGCATTACCAAGGACCGGATCATAACCTCCAATGGTCAGCTGAGTTGACTTAACATCCCTGATCTGAACATTGGTCAGGCTCATTAAAGCGTTGTAAAACTGAATTTTATTGCGGTCATTGATACGAAAATCCAGCTTGGAATGAAGGCCATACCGGGTCTGTTGCTCGGAAAATTGTCTTTCATTTCTTTTGGTAAGTGTCTCACCTCTGAGTGTGTCAACCGTTTCAGAATCAAAAAATAAACTATTGCTCCCCCGGTAGGTATTTTGGTAACTTCCTGCCAGAAGCACGCCCAGTTTGCGGTCAAAATACCGGTTTCCTATCGCCAGACTTCCCAGCAAATTAGGCAGCGGTGACTTGGAGCTGTATTGCAGCGGTGCTTTGGAAAAATCCGAAGGAGTCGCATTATATTGGCTTCCGTTTTTTTCGTAAGGTGATTTGGATTGAATATTTTTGTAGTCATAACGCTGGAAATCACGCTGCATAAAAAGCTCATTGTAACCACTTGAAACATTGGTCGATAACATAAAACGGTCGGGAGCATCTTTCATAACCAGATTTACAGCTCCGCCAATAGCATCCGCCTCCATGGACGGCGTCAGGGCTTTGTATACTTCGAGGCGATCCAACAAATCCGAAGGAAAAATATCCAAAGGAACGTACCGGTATTTATTGTCGGGACTTGGAATCTTCACACCGTTTACCAGCGTGTAATTATACCTTTTATCCATACCCCGTAAAATCGCATATTGCCCGTCTCCGTTGCTGTTTCTTTCAATAGAAACCCCGGACATTCTTTGAATGACGTTCGCCACGGTAAGATCCGGTGAAATCTGAATCGTTTTGGCTGAGACAATATTCATAACCTGACTCGCGCTGCGTTCCATCGATCGTGCCGCCTGATCGGTTGTATTATCTTTTTTACCGATAACAGCCACTTCATTAAGCATTAGATCCACAGCCGGTTCCAGAAACAGATCCAGGTGCATCTGCTGAGCCTGGGAGATTACAAAATCTTTGGTGATGGTCTGATAGGAAATGTGTCGTATAATAAGCTTGTAATTCCCCCCGGCAATGTTTTCAATAGCAAAACTTCCGTCCAGTCCTGATACATCCTGAAAGTTTGTCCCTTCAATCATAACTACGACGCCAAGCGCAGGCTGTCCGGTAGCTGCTTCGAGCAGTTTTCCTTTTAAAGATCCTGCGGACACCGAAAGCGGAAACAGCAAAACCACCATTAAAAAATAAAATCTGTAAACCATGTTTTCCATTCGCAAGCGTTAAATAATCGAAGCATTTATCTGCTTTCTCCGATCCGGATACGAAGTTGGGCAAACAAATAGCCGCGATGCAAATACGGCGCGTTACAAAAAGGAAACAGCCGGATTTGAAGCGTTACAAGAAAGAAACAAAGATTGATTTACTGATTTAAAACACTGATATAAAGCAGATTACAAAGTAACAAAAAGCCATTAAGCTTCTGTTAAGATACTATTAACCAAATGTTAAGGAGCTAGATTGTCTGAATAAAGGCAGAAAGATTTTCGCCTGGCGTGAGATTGAGCTTCTTTCGAATACGGTGACGCATCACCCTTAGGCTATCCTGAGAAACGCCCAGTAACGTGGAAATATCCGAAGGCATCATATTCATTTTAATCAGAGCGATCAGCCGAAGATCGTTTGAAGTGAGCAAATCGCATTGCTGTTGAAGTCTGTCAAAAAAGGACTGATGCACCTGCTCAAAAATCCCTCTGAATTCCTCCCAGTGCTGATCATCGCTAAGCCCTTCGCTGATTTGAAGCGACAGCTGTTTGATTTGTTTTTTCTGATCTCTTTTTTCTTCTTTTACCATCGTTTCCAACTGCGACTGCAAGTCTTCCAGCAGTTTGTTTTTGCGGATTACATGCAGGGTATAACTGGTAAGTTCCTTGGTTTTTATTTCCAGCTGCTGGGTAAGGTTTTCCTGCAAAAGCCTTTTATTTTCAAGCTCCGCTTCCATCAGCTGAGCCTGGGTTTGAAAAACCTGGCTATTCCGGGCGTGCAGTTTCTGTTCGTTCTTAATTTTAAGACGCTGTCTGCTGATTATTAAACCCGTCAATAGAAGAACCAGCACAACAACAATACCTGCTGATATATTGACCAGCAGATCGGTCTGCCGTGCGTGCACCAGGCTTTCTATTTCGCTATCCTTTTTCTCAATTTCATATAATGTTTGAAGCAAAGCCAGCTGTTTGTTGCTTTCCTGGGAATAGATATCGTTCAGATACTGACGACTTTGGGAGAGATAATAAAAAGCACTGTCGTTTTTGTTTAAGAAATTATAGGCTTTGGCTATATCATTACTCGCTCCGGAAAGCTGATAATATTCCCCTTTTTTGCGCGCCAGATCAAGCGCCTGAAAACTCAGCGCAAGACCCTGGCGATACTTGCCGGTTTTGCGGAGTACATCTCCTAAGTTGTTCAGAATCTCAATCTGAGCGCTCTGGTTCCCGTTATGTTTATTGATAAAATATGCCCTGTTGAAATAGACATAAGCAGAATCATACTTTTCCTGATCTTCATAAACACTGCCAATATTTTCGTAGATTTTCGCAATCCCTTGCTCCTCTTTGACCGTCTTATAAGCAAGCAATGCTTTATTCTGAAAATAAAATGCGCTGTCATAATCCTGCTCCTTTTCATACAAATGCCCGATATGGCCATATACAAGTCCTTTTCCTGATCCAAAATTCAAGTGCTGGTAATGAAGTAAAGCTTCGTTAAACTGTTTTCTGGCCAGGGCAGGCTGTCTGCTCCTGTAATAGAGTTCGCCCAAAATAACAAGATTTTCCGCCAGTCTTTTGGAATTCTTATGGCTTCGGTAGATTTTATCTGCACGAAGGAGATAATCCAAAGCCTGCGGATAGTGCCCGGAAACGAACAACAGTTTCCCCATTTGGTTTAAATAACCTGCGGCTTCAAGCTCTTTATTGGCTGCGACTGCTTTATTATAATTTTCTTTAAGTACCAAAAGAATTGAATCAGGCCTTGTTAAACCTGAACTTGTCTTTGACTCATTATAATCTATGGAAGCATAAAATTCGGGAGTCTGCGTGAAGGCAATACCTACAAAAAAAGGAAGGCATAGAAAAATGGTCAAAAGGCACTTTTGGATATTATTCTCGATTTTCAAATTGTTCATTTTAGCAGCAGCCTTGAGTGAATCTCGGTGAAAGTTAGCTCCGGACCTTCGTTTTCCTAAGAAGAGACTTTATTCAAGATCGCTATCTAAATTAAAAAAAGCATCAAATAAGTTTATCAAAGATAATTGTTGATTGTTACTGTAATTTTAAATTATTGTTATGTTTTCGTTTCCTGTACAAAAACGGACAGCTCAATAAATGAAGTTTTAAATCAATTTATGAGCTGCGTTGTATCCAAATTAATGCTAACTTACAGCTGTAATCTCTTTCATTCTTTTATTGGAACCATCTCGATGGAACGCTGGCCGACCAGCACGCAGATCGTAAAGTACTGCCGTTTTCCATGAATTAAAAGAATGAGCGCTATGCAAATAACAGGTTTACCTGTATAGATTGGTCCACGACCACAGGAACGTACCAGCTAATAAGCGCCCGGTTCCTGTTGCAGATTACAGGCGGCCGATATACCGGTCGCCATTTTTTTTGTTTGCCACTAAACTCCCTCCGGACTTTTCCTTTCAGGTTTAGTTGATCTCAGTCCTCATTCTTTTCGTCATCTTCCTCTTTCGGATCTTGCTGCTCCTCTGTCACTTCATTCGCTTTCTTTTCAGCTTTCCGTTGCTGCTTTTCGAAAATGATAATGAGTTTTTCTGCGAGTTTGCCAGCTGATTTAGCAATTCTGTTCCTTGCTTTTTCCGAAAGTTCACGGGAAGCTCCGAGCTTCAATACAACCGCCTCAATAATTTCGCTTTCCAAAGAATGTTTATCTAAGCTCATGTCAGGAATTTGTTAGTTAAGAAATTTTCTATTTGACTAAATATTTTTAAAAGCTTCCAAGGCTAAATCCTCGACCCTTAATCTTCCAAATGTGCCAATTATCCGAAATTCAATTTACAGTAAAAGAAGCTTATAAATTTTCGATATTATGAATGCTATAATCCAAAACTTTATAAGTTCCTGTTCGATTTAGTGTTATAATTTGTTTCCGCTTAACCGTAGTGAAATGCAAATTTCTAGATTTCAGGAAAAATAAACTTTGATTACTTAAAATCAGAATTTTTAATTTAGGAAATACAATAACTCTCGAAATTTCAAAATTTCCAATGCGTTTAAAACCCAGATCAAGATCGATTTTGCTTCGAATTTTATTAAATACAAAATTCAGGAAAACGTAAAAACTCAAAAATAAAGCAATGACTATCGCCTCTTTCATGTTGCTCAAATATTGATAACCAGATTCTGGCGGTTCCCAATTACTATAACCATATCTTGGAGGAAGAATGGGACTAATTAATCCAATTAAAATCAGACCAAAAATAAAAGGGAGAACTTTACTATCAAATGAAAAGAAGCCTGGTATCCTTTCATTTGATAGTATCCATAAATCTTTCTTATCATACTGCTGCTTGCGATAAGTATTATCTATTTTTATTGGCATGTATAATATTGATTTGAAATGTCCTTTATCAACCGAAGCGCAATGGGTCCTGCTTATATCGGTTGTGATATCTGCAATATATACATAAAACTTTTTTGATTTTGAGCCATCCCGATTTCCTTCCATGTGATGGACTTCGCTTTGTAAAAAAGCCAAAGCAGGAAATAAGATCAATGCGTAAGGTAAAAGAGACGTGACATGAAAAATATTTGTCTAAGTTAAAAGGTAAATGCATCAAAAAAAGCCCGTTTTCAGTACAATCTGCCCTGCGGCATTTTTACTTTGCTCCGGAATGTAGGTGACCTGCGCGCCGGAAGAATCTCTCGAAAGCTTCCTTTTAAAAGCAGCATGAATCTCGCCTGCTGGTATTTTGATAAGTTCGGAATAAAACCGTCTGTAAATTTTCCTGTGTTCATCCTGACTGTACAGTTCCAGTCTCAGGCCATAATTTGCCGTTGATAAACCATCGACACGGATGAAAATGGAATCCTTTTTTTCTTTTTCCGATAAAACCCTGAAACTTTTTGGTCTGTCCAGTTTATTAATAAAGTGTTCATCATACTGTGGCTGCAAAAGAAAATAAATGAGTCCGCCTGAAAGCAGCAGCAAAGTAGCAGCGACATAAAACCACTCTTTTTTGTTAATCCATTTCATCATCAAAACCGGTAAAACTTTAAGCGATTTATACTATTCTATTGAATAGCATCACAAAGTTAAACATGTAAAACTCAGCTTGAAGCAGTTAACAAAATGATAATATGCACGAGTGGTTTCTTGTTGCAATCAGATACTTACCGTCGTTCAATCTTTTAGCTTTTATTGAAAAGTTTCAATTTTGCGATAGCCGATTAAAATGGAATATCAGGTAGAAATATCTGAAGCGTTTTATCAAAAAAAAATGAAACAAATCACTTCATAAGCCTGTTTTTAAACTGATAACTCGCTGTCTGATGCCAGAAAATAGCTTCCTGGGTTAACATCTCACCAGATTGAACAGGTTTTGCAGAACCGTCTTTGAAATCTGGAATAAACGTATTGACAATACGCTGGGGTTTAAGAATCACCAGACTGTCGCGCCGGGAAGGTATATCGATCCTTCCGTTTGGATAAGTAAACGGCCGGTGGTTGGAAGTTATCATGATATGGGCAAAAATAGGTTTCCCCATTTTCACTGTTTTTTCAATTTCTTTGGCAGCCAGTATAAAAAGAAGACCGTTTCCAGCCAGCTCGTTCACATAGGTATTGTCTGAGAACTGCTTTATTTGATTGTCTAAAATAGAATGCCGCTATAATCAACAAGTAACCAAGCATCCAAAGTGATCTGTATTTAACGATTGCATAGCTGCCTGCTTTTCTGATAGCGGGTTCAGAAGAAAAACAACTGCGATAGTAGCCAGTACAGTGACAATGGCCTCCACCGGATAAGACTGCCGAATATTTCCAATTACTTCGTTGGCATACATCAACGAAGTACAGTAAACGTTTTCATATTTTGGGGTGAAAAACGCAAACCTACCCGCCAATTCTGAATTTTTCCCGAATTTAAAATGGCTGAAATCTGAATTCAGTCAACCCTAAAAACATGGATAAAAAAGGCACATTGAGTTAGGTAAAGTGTGAATTGTGATATTTATTTAATCAATTGATTAAATATTTTGATTTAATAATTTTATCAATAATCTTTGCCTTGCATTAAAACACAGGTATGGCAAAGGGAAAGAAAGATCTGGATTTATCGACTGAGGAGAAAATTATGGAAGCGGCTCGTAAAGTGTTTACCGAAAAAGGTTACGCAGCGGCCCGTACGAGAGATATAGCAGAAGAATCCGGTATTAATCTTGCTTTGTTAAATTACTATTTCAGAAGTAAGGAAAAGCTTTTTGAGCTTGTAATGCTTGAAAAGGTCAACAAACTTTTTGGTACGATCATCCCGATTTTAAGCGATGAAACAACCGAACTGGAAGAAAAACTGGACAAGATTGCAGAATCTTATATCGATCTTCTTTTGGTAAATCCGGATCTGCCGATTTTCGTTTTGAGTGAAATCCGCCGAAGGCCAGAAAAATTCGCCCAGCTTGTTAACGCAAAGGAACGTGTTACCAAATCCGTTTTCATGAAACAGTTACTGAGCCGTAAACTAAGCGTCAGTCCATTTCATATTCTGATCAATTTATTAGGAATCACCGTTTTTCCATTCGTGGCGAGACCTGTTTTATCAAAACTTATTAAAAATGAAGAAGAATATGACACGCTCATGAAACAGCGTAAAGAACTGATACCCATGTGGATAAAAACGATGCTAAACTAACGGCATTTTTTTTGAAAGCGATTAATCAAACGATTAAATTAAAAGACTAAACAAGATGATTAAAAAGGCTAAAATACGGCTATTTTTTCTTTGCTTTTTCTCTCTGCAAGCAGCGCTTCATGCACAGCCGGTTTCAAATCTGAGCATTGAAGAATGTTATACACTGGCACGTGAAAATTTTCCGCTGATTAAAAAATATGACCTGATCCGCAAGAGCAGCGGATTTTCATTGCAGAATGCTTCAAAATTATACCTGCCCCAGCTGGCCGTTAGTGGTCAGGCATCTTATCAATCCCAAACGATTAATTTTTCTGAGGTTATCCCGGCAATTCCGGGTATAAATTTTCCATCACTCAGCAAGGATCAGTACAAGATACAGGCCGATATCAGCCAGATTATTTATGATGCGGGTGATATCAATAACCAAAAAGCTGCGATAAGAGCCAATCAGGCTGTTCAAGAGCAAAATATTGAGGTAAATCTCAGAGAAATAAACGACCGGGTTAACCAGATTTATTTCGCTGTTATATTAATGGATGAACAGTTAAAACAAAACGAAATTAGAAAGTCTGAACTGCAAAGCCAGCTTAACAAAACCGAGGCCGCCCTTGCAAACGGAACCTCCTTTCGCAGCAATGTGGATCAGTTGAAAGCCGAACTTATTAATGTAGATATGAACAGCATCGAATTCAGATCCAATAAGGCGGCTTATCTGGAAATGTTGTCTATTATTATCGATAAAAAAGTTGATACGGAAACAAAACTGCAAATGCCTGGCGAGAAAATTATTTCAAACGAAATTAACCGACCGGAAATAAAATTTTATGATCTGCAAAAACACCTTTACGATGTGGAGGAAAGAAAATTGCAGTCTGCTTTCACACCAAAAGTCAGTGCATTTTTCCAGGGAGCGTATGGCCGCCCGACACTGAATATTATTAAAAATGAATTTGGCCCATGGTTTGTCACCGGACTGCGGTTGAACTGGAATCTTGGCAGTCTTTATTCACTTAAAAACAACAGGCAAAATCTTCACATCAGCCGACAAAGTGTCGATGTTGACAAAGAAATTTTTCTATACAATACCAACCTAACATTAAGTCAGCAAAACGGAGACATTCAAAAATACAGGAATTTAATTGAACAGGATAAAGCGGTGATTCAGCTTCGGGAATCTGTAAAAAAATCATCGTTGGCACAGTTGGAAAATGGCGTGGTTACCGTCCATGAATATATTTCGCAGCTTAATTCTGAAAATACCTCCCGCCAAAGCATGATCCTGCACACCATCCAGCTTTTGCAGGCAGAATATAAACACAATCACATTTCAGGAAATGAAAACTAGAAAATATTTTAGTATGAGAAAAAGTATTTTATACGGACTCGCCTCCATTTTCCTGATGGCTGCTTGTGAAACCAAGGATGATTATGACGCGTCAGGAAACTTTGAAGCGGATGAGGTTGTCGTTTCTGCACAGCAAACGGGGCAGTTGCTTTCATTTTCAGTTCTGGAAGGAGCGCAGCTGAAAGAAGGTGAAAACATTGGACAGATTGATGTAAAAATCCCGGAACTTCAAAAGCAGCAGGCTGAAGCTGCAATCGCCGCCTTAAAGCAAAAAACCGGCAGCCCAAAAGACCAGACCAAAGTCGCATCCAGACAATTGGCCGTGCAGGAATCACAGCTGGCGCAGCAAATCCGTGAAAGGAAACGCACGGAAAACCTGGTGAAAGCGGACGCGGCAACACAAAAGCAACTCGATGATATCGACGCTGCTATTGACCAGATGCAAAAGCAGATCAATGTGACACGTCAGCAAATCAAGCTTTACAATTACAATTCTGCTACACAGAATCGTGGAATTTTAAGTGAACAATCACCGCTGGCTGTGACTGCAAAACAATATCAGGAGCAGATCAACCGGGGACAAATCATCAATCCGTTAACAGGATTAGTTTTAACCCGTTATGCTCTGAAAGGCGAAATGACGGCAATTGGCAAACCGCTTTATAAAATAGCCAACGTTGATACGCTGACTTTAAAAGCATACATCACAGGCGATAAATTGTCACAGATTAAAAACGGCCAAACGGTAAAAATTCGGATTGACCAAGGTGAAAAGGATTATAAAACTTATGCCGGACAGATTTACTGGATCTCGTCAAAGGCAGAATTCACTCCAAAAACAATTCAAACCAAAAACGAAAGAGCAAATCTGGTTTATGCAATAAAGGTCCGGGTTAAGAATGATGGCTTTTTGAAAATTGGTATGTATGGGGAAGTTATCTTTATTTAGTTAAAAATGAACGCAGTAGAACTTCATAAAATCTCCAAAACCTACGATAAGGGAAAGCTCCGGGCAGTGCATGAAGTTTCCTTTAAAGTAAAAAAAGGAGAACTTTTTGGATTGATTGGTTCGGATGGAGCTGGAAAAACCTCCCTGTTCCGCATTCTGACAACTGTTTTATTGGCTGATAGCGGCAGCGCAACGGTGGCCGGTTTTGATGTGGTAAAAGATTATCAGCAGATCCGTAACCGGGTTGGTTATATGCCTGGAAAATTCTCTTTGTATCAGGATTTAACAATAAAGGAAAATCTTGAATTTTTCGCTGCCATTTTCGGCACAACCATTGATGAAAATTATGAGCTGATCAAGGATATATATGATCAGATCAAACCTTTCAGTGACCGTCGCGCCGGAAAACTTTCCGGCGGTATGAAACAGAAACTGGCACTTTGCTGCGCGCTGATCCACAAACCGGAAGTATTGCTTTTGGATGAACCCACAACGGGCGTTGACGTGGTTTCACGTAAAGAATTCTGGGCTATGCTAAAAGCTTTGAAGGAGAAAGGAATCACGATCCTGGTGTCAACCCCTTACATGGACGAGGCGAATTTATGCGAAAGGATTGCCCTGATTCAGAATGGAGAAATCATGAGCGTGGACACACCAGAAAATATTATCAAGTCATTCCCTACTACGCTTTTTGCTGCAAAATCGGAAAACATTTACAAACTGCTGAACGATTTCCGGTCAGACGCAAAGGTGGATAGCTGTTATGCTTTTGGTGAATTTCTTCATATCACTTTGAAAGAAAATGGCGGCAGTGATATAGAAGATCTGAAAGAATTTGCTGCTCAAAAAGGTCATAACGATATTTTTATACAGCAAATTACACCTGGAATTGAGGACAGTTTCATCCGTCTGATGCAAGAGAAAACACAGAAGCCAACGCACTAATTTCTAACCTTATGGAAGATAATAAAGCCATCATTTGCAAAGATCTAACTAAGCAGTTTGGCGATTTTTATGCTGTCAATAAGATTTCATTTGAAGTTGCAAAAGGGGAAATATTTGGATTTCTGGGTGCCAATGGAGCTGGAAAAACCACAGCGATGAGGATTTTGTGCGGACTGTCCTACCCTACTTCCGGAACAGCGACGGTAGCTGGTTTTGATGTTTACAAACAGCAGGAAAGTATCAAGAAAAACATTGGCTACATGAGCCAGAAGTTTTCTCTTTACGAAAACCTGACGGTGCTTGAAAACATTGAATTTTATGGCGGTGTGTATGGTGTGCCCGGAAAAGAAATAAAAAAACGAAGCGATGAATTAATCATGACGCTGGGGTTGCAGTCCGAAGCGAAAAAACTGGTCGGAGAATTGCCGCTGGGTTGGAAACAAAAACTCGCATTTTCAGTAGCCATTTTTCACCGTCCGCAAATTGTTTTTCTGGATGAACCAACCGGCGGAGTGGATCCGGTAACAAGGCGGCAGTTTTGGGATATGATTTACCAGGCAGCCGCTTCGGGCATCACCATTTTTGTGACCACACATTATATGGATGAAGCGGAATACTGTAACCGGATTTCGGTAATGGTGGACGGAAAGTTAGAAGCACTGGATTCTCCTGCAAATTTAAAAAAGGAGTTTGGGGTCAATTCGATGGATGAGGTTTTTTATCAACTGGCTCGTGGGGCAAAACGCTCCGGAGAATGAAGGTTACACGGAGGTTCACAGAGTAAAAAAGAGGGACACAGAGATTTATTTGCAGACAACTCCGTGGCTCTCTTTTTACCCGCGCGGCCTCCGCTCCGTGGTTCTCTGTGTAACCTGAAAAAAGATACTATGAAGCAGCTATTGGTTTTTATAAGGAAAGAATTCTTTCACGTATTCCGTGACAGGAGAACGCTATTAATCATGTTCGGCCTGCCCGTCGTACAAATAATCCTCTTCGGCTTTGCCTTGACCAATGAGGTGAAAAACATTGAGATCATTATTTTGGATAATGCCAAAGACATTAATTCCCGGCAGATTATCAATAAAATCAAGGCTTCCTCTTACTTTCAGATCCAGGAATCGGTTCTGAATTATAACGATATAGAGAAGACTTTTAAGAAAGGAAACGTCAAATGTGCGCTTATCTTTCCGGCACATTTCGGTGATGATCTGCTGCATTTGGGTAAGGCTCAGGTCCAGATTATTGCAGATGGCTCTGACCCAAACATTGCAAAAACCGTCGTCAATTATCTGACAGCCATTATCGTAGACTATCAGCAACTGATTGCTCCTTCCCCTGCTTTATCATACCGGATTATTCCTGAAACAAGAATGCTTTACAACGAAGAGGGAAACGGTTCGCTGAATTTCATTCCGGGTGTAATGGCGCTTGTTTTGATGATCGTTTGTACCACCCTAACCTCAGTTGCAGTGGTGAAGGAAAAGGAATTGGGAACCATGGAAGTATTACTTGTTTCACCATTCAAACCTGTTTTCGTATTAATTGCCAAGGCCATCCCTTACCTTCTTTTATCGATGATCAATGTCATCATGATTTTGCTGCTGGCGGTTTATTTACTCGATGTTCAGATCAAGGGCAACGTTTTTCTATTGTTTTTTGAGAGCGTACTTTTTATTATTACCTGTCTTTCACTGGGTTTAATGATCTCCAATATTACCAATTCCCAGCAAACTGCAATGCTTCTTTCCATGATGGGAATGATGCTTCCGACACTGATATTTACAGGTTTTCTTTTTCCGCTTGAAAACATGCCGCTGCCATTTCAGATTATTTCGCACATCATTCCGGCTCGTTGGTATTTCATTATTGTCAAAGCGGTGATGTTAAAAGGACTTGGTTTCAAATACGTCTGGAAAGAAACGCTGATATTAACCGGAATGACTGTCGTTTTGCTGGGTATTGCTTTGAAAAATTTTAAAATCAGATTACAATGAAAGTGCTTGGTTTTATATTACAGAAGGAATTCCGGCAGATCCGGCGCGACACGACGATCCTGCGCATTATGTTTATGCTCCCAATTATCCAGCTCGTGATTTTTCCGCTTGCAATGGATTTTGATGTAAAAAGTATCAATATTTCAATTGTCGATAACGATCACAGTACTTATTCCCAGAAACTTATTTCAAAAATTGCCTCGTCCGGTTATTTCAAAGTAGTAAGCGCCGAAACTTCCTTTAAAAAATCATTGGCCTATATTGAAAAAGGGCAAGCCGATCTTGTAATGGAAATCCCGGCTGGTTTCGAGCGGAACCTGGTACGTGAGGGTGTCCAGAAAATTGGAATTTCAGTAGACGCTATAAATGGCACCAAAGCAGGAATCGGCGGACAATATCTGAATTCGATTATCACCGATTTTAATGTCAATATTGACATGAATCTTCGCGGAGCTATTGCACCTGAGCAGCAGGGAGCGATCGATATTAGGTATACAAACTGGTTTAATCCAAGAGCCGAATACAAATACAATGTCGTTCCTGCGATTCTGGTTTTACTGCTGACGATGATCGGTGGCTTTGTGACAGCGTTAAATATTGTCAAGGAAAAAGAAGTAGGAACCATTGAGCAGATTAATGTAACACCAATAAAAAAATGGGAATTCATCCTGGGCAAACTGATTCCTTTTTGGGTGATTGGGATGATTGTTTTTACACTAGGGCTAACCATCAGCTGGCTTGTCTACGGGATCGTTCCGCGTGGAAGTTTTCTTACCCTTTATGCCTTTGCAGCAGTATATCTTATTGCGCTGCTGGGATTCGGTCTTCTCATTTCGACTTATAGCGACAATCAGGTTCAGGCGATGTTTGTCGCCTTTTTCTTCATAATGATCTTCATTTTAATGAGCGGTTTTTTCACATCGACAGACGGAATGCCGGGTTGGGCAAAAGTAATTTCCGATATGACACCCGTGGCACATTTTGTCAAAACAGACCGGATGATCATTCTGAAAGGAAGCAGTTTTGACGATGTAAAAATGGAGTTTTTATATCTGGTCGGCTTTGCGGCAGTCCTGAATGGATGGGCGATATGGAATTACAGGAAGACCAATTAATAAGATCACAAGCATTCTTTAATCAAATTAAAAAATAAGGGCTCTCTTATATTTCGATTGGAATATTTGAATATCTCCAATTTCAACGTCTACTTCTCCAACATCTTCTCCGTTTTACTCAGAAAGCCATCCAATGCATCGTGAATATTTATATCCATTCGATCTGCCAAAACAATTAGCCACCAAATGCATTCTCCCAATTTATGTTCTAATTCCGGGACAGTATTATCTCCTTTCGGCCAGCGGTTTTGCCGGGCCATGGCCAACCGGCCAACAAGTCCGGCATCGGTAAGAAAAGCCAGGGCATCTTCCTGAACGCTCCATTCACTGCCGTGGTATTTCATTTCCAACTGATGATATAGCTCCCTTATTTTTTCAGACCTGATTACGGCTTCACTAAAATTCACTTCACTCATAATGGCTATTTTTATATTGAATTATTGTCAGCGCAGAAACAAACTGAACTGTGTAAAAGTAATACAATTCGCACGCCAGAACCCGACAAAATGAATATTTATACCCGGCTTTTGCCGAACCCATTTTTGGAAAATAAATGGCCAAAGCGGATTTCATAAACTTGTAATATCTTCAGACAGAGCCTTATTTCCTTAAATTTCGAAAAACACAATAAGTATAAAACCCGCACTAAAACTGCCAGAAATAAGTCAGACTGATATTTCGGAAAGATAGTCCATCACAGCCTTCTCAGCCGGCTTGTTACATTCAAGTGATGACGAACTGACCGATTCTCTTAAAATACGATAATAGTGAACCGCGTTATATAAAGCGGTTAAACACGATTCCCGGTTATGATCTGCCATGGTACTGCTCATGAACTGCAAATCATGTTCTGGTAAAAGCGTTTCAAGTTTTCTTACACCTTTGGGAAGTTCCTTATTTTTTATCAAAGCCAAAGGTCCTAATACAGTTTGCTGGATAAAAGATAAAAATGTCGTAGTCTCAAAAAATTCTCCACGGCCAATCTTTGTCGCCGCATAATGAATCCAGATCCAGAACCGGTCTTCGATCCATTGTAAATCGGGATATGGAAATTCTGCATCGGATTTGCTAAGTAAAGTTGTCAGTACCTTGTTACGCTCCCAAATCACGACCGGATCTTCAACTCTCATAGCCATATCTCCGAGGTGAACAAATTTAAGATCGACATGAAGTAAAGGATTGTTAAACAGACAAATCAATAAACGCGGCTCGCCAACATGTTCTCCCGTAAAACATGCAAGTAATTCACCGGCTGATTCGGCCAGCGCCTTTTTTTGCGGCAAAGGAAGTGTTTCGGATTTATGCACTATGACCAGATCAATATCTGAATACCGGTCCATTCGCCCGTCAATCCATGAGCCTCCCGCTGCAAGTGCTACGAATTCTTCGTTAAAGGAAAGAATGTCTGAAAAGGAATTGACAAATTCCTGAAAATACACTGGTCGCATAAAAATTGGGTTAGTTTAAATTTATAGTAAAATCCCCTTTAAAACCTTATTCCTTCCGAAGTTGTCCATAGAAACAGATCGAAAATTGGTGTGAAAGATAACAGCTTTCGCCCAATAAATTTGTTTGAAAAATAATGCTGAACCTCGTGATCTCATTAAAAAAGAGAAAAACAGGCCGTTCCGGATTTGACTGTACGGCAACTTAGGACGCGCTTAATAGCTGTGGTAATGATATGTGAGTTTTTGAAATTAAAATTTAATTAAACATTTCGACAAAATTTGACATTATGTTTACTTTCTTTAATTTTACAATTGTCTATTTAATTTCCTCGTCAAATGATCGTCCGTAGTCCAGCCAAAGATGAAGTCATTCAGCAGCAGATCCTTCTGGCGGCCAAGCAGCTTTTTCAGAAATATGGCCTGCGCAAGGTTACGATGGATGATGTGGCCAAGGCTATCGGAAAAGGAAGAAGTTCGCTTTATTATTACTACAAAAGCAAGGAAGAAATATTTGAAGCGGTCGTTGATGCCGAAATCCTCGATATGCTTATGACCATTTCTCAGGCCGTCGAAAGGGAAACTACTGCCGAAAAAAAATTGCGCGCATTTTGCCTGACCAAACTGACTGCGGCGCAAAATAAAAGATCATTTTTCAGCACGATCGATGAGGGCATGGACGCTGCCGAACTTTCGGATTACAACAAAGCCAAACAAGCAATTCGCCAGCGGATCATGGATAAGGAAAATGATATGGTCAGCCGGATTTTAAAGGAAGGAATTGAAAATCAGGAACTGCGCGTTATGGACCAAAACGAGCAGCAATCCATACAATTTGTTTTGCTGGCAACGATCCACGGAATTAAACGTGAGATGGTCATTGAAAATGATTTTAGTAGAATTGGTTCTTCCATGGATGTATTAATAACAATGGTGATACAAGGATTAAAAAAATAAAAAATTTTGCTCTTTTTTCGACAAAATGATAAATTTTGTCGAAAAGTTTAAAAATATATAATGTTTGGTAATCATGAGGACAGAACGTATAACAAGCACCTTCCGCGCATTTGAAAACCGCAATTATACATTGTTTTTTTGCGGTCAATCGGTTTCACAGATTGGCACCTGGATGCAGCGCACTGCTGTTAGTTGGGTCATATATTCGATGACGCACTCGGTCTTTATGCTCGGTCTGGCGGTATTTGCCCAACAGTTCCCCTCCTTTTTGCTATCCCTTTTCGGCGGAATCGTTTCCGATCGGTACAGTCGTTATAAAATACTGCTCGTTACCCAAACTGCCTCCATGATACAGGCGGTAATGCTGGCCACTTTAATCCTTCAAAATCATTATGTGATTTGGGAAATATTAACGCTAAGTGTTGTGCTTGGTATCATCAACGCCTTCGATGTACCGGCCAGACAACCCATGGTGCACGACATGATCAACAACAAGGAAGATTTGCCTAATGCGCTGGCACTCAATTCGGCCATGGTCAATATTGCCAGGCTTGTAGGCCCGGCATTATCAGGCATCGTGCTAAATGAATTTGGAGCAGGCATCTGCTTTTCAGTAAATGCGGTAAGCTTTGTTGCTGTAATCGGCTCACTTCTGCTGATGAAACTACCAGCATTTCAACCGCCATTAATAAAAAAGAAAGTCATCACCGAGCTTGCCGAAGGATTTGCCTACCTGAAAGACACACCGCTGATTGGCCTGGTCATGCTGATGCTCGTCCTATTAAGCCTTTTTGTCCTGCCTTATGATACGATGATGCCCGTTTTTGCCAAAATTATCTATAAAGGCGACGCGGCTACTTATGGTTATATCAGCAGTTTCATAGGTTTGGGTGCCATTATGGGCAGTTTATTTATGGCATCCATTAAAGAGGTAAGCCACTTAAAACTGGTACTGCTGGTAAGTGTTGCCATTTTGGGGGCAGGATTGATCTTTTTTTCCCGCATTCAATATTTACCGGCCGCGATACCCTTTGCTATTGTCATAGGATTTGGATCGCTTTCCCCGATGACGGCCGGCATTACGATAATACAGATGCAGTCTGCTCCCGAAATGCGCGGCCGCGTGATGAGTTATGTCGCGATGGCTTATTTTGGAATGCTGCCTTTGGGGAGTTTGCTTGTCGGGATGGTTTCTCAAAAAGTCTCCGCTCCGCTAACCATGTTTTACCAGGGAATACTCGCCCTGATTATCGCTGCAATCTTTTCAAAATATATATTAAAACAATTCGGCGAAACCAGACCGAATGACAAAAAAGCAGAAAAATAAATCCATTCTAACCAGTCACATCTTTCATCTAAAACACTCCTATTTATGGCATGGTATCACTATTTCAGCAGCTTTTGGGCCGGTATGTTCCTGGCAAATTTTGTCCCTCATTTTACCAAAGGAATAACCGGAGACACTTTTCCAACACCTTTTTCAAACCCGCCAGGAAAAGGTTTATCTTCGCCGTTGATCAATATTCTTTGGGCATTTTTTAATCTAACCGCTGCCTGTTTTCTTATCAAATTAGGGAAAGTTTCAACGGATGACAATCTTTCAACAGGTCTTTTTTTCGCAGGCTTTGCACTGATAAGCATTTGGTCTTCAATACATTTTACCCGTAAAGACAAAGTTTAAGTTTTCAGATTTATATGATAAAAATGGAACAAAACACAAAAAATACTGCACTTTTGGTCATGGATTTACAGACAGGAATCCTGGCGATGCTGGCCGATAAGCAGAAACTCATCGGCAATGTGGCGGATGCTATTGCCACCGCCCGCAGCCATGGAATTCCTGTCATTTACGTAACGCTGGGTTTCAGAGCAGGACTGCCTGAAATCAGTACGAACAACAAAGGCTTTACTGCATCCAGTCCGATGTTATCAGAGGTCAATATGGAAGAATTCACGAAAGTCTATCCGGACTTGGCGCCTCTTCCAGGCGATATAACCGTCACTAAACGCCGTATCAGCGCATTTACAGGAAGTGATCTGGAAGTGGTTTTAAGAGCAAAACGGATCGAACATCTTGTACTGACCGGAATTTCTACCAGTGGAGTTGTATTGTCCACCCTTCGCGAAGCTACTGATAAAGACTATCGGCTGACCGTACTCGCCGATTGCTGTGCTGACGCGGACGAAGAAGTCCACCGCGTTTTGACAACTAAAATTTTCCCAAGACAGGCGGAAGTAATTACTGCTGAAGCCTGGAACTGGCTGTTTTAAAACAATTTGGGAATAAGTTAACTTTGAGATCTCAGAAATGCCTGGTTGAAAGTCAGTATAGCTGGTCAGGCGTACATTCTTAATCATTTCTGATACCATTTCTGTTTCTCGTTTGAGGCTGCAAACTGGTCCAATGATTCAAGCGGTTAGGAACAACAGAAGCTGAGTCGGTTAATATAGCCAGGCGAATTCTGCATGATAACGCCGTAGACCTGTTTAAAATTAAATGATTATGAACAACCACTAACCCCGGACGTGTAATTACTTTTGGCAGGATCTCATTACCAAAAATTTCCTTTATTTATAAATTCGCTATATTGAGATAATTACCAAATGCATGAAAAGCCGACTACCAATTTTAACAGCATTCGGTTTTTGGTTTGCACTATCAACAATACCTGAACTAAAACTCTTAAACTGAGCTCAGACTACAATCTATGCGAATCCCCTGTTTTCTCTCGATTTCCGCTTTTTTCATTTCGTTCATCCCGGCTTTGTCTCAGGATCTCAAACTGGATAAAAACACAAAATACGCTTTAAGCAAAGTGGACACGGCAAGAATAAAAAGAGACATTACATATCTGTCAGATGATAAATTGAAAGGAAGACTTCCCGGAAAAGAGGGTTATCAAATGGCTGTTGATTATGTGGTAGAGCAGTTTAAACAAACAGGATTGATACCATCAGGAGACAACGGGACTTTTTTGCAAAAACTGATTCTTCGCAAAGCGACCGTTAATACCAGCCTATCATCAGCGATACTCAAAGACAAAAATGGCAATCAGGATACACTTGTCATTGGCAAAGAAATTACATTATTTCCAAATGCACTGCAAAATAAAGTGCTGGCAGAAGCCCCGCTGGTATTTGCAGGCTATGGAATCGATGTTCCGGGCAAATATTCGGATTATGACGGAATAGATGTAAAAGGAAAAATTGTAGTTGTCTTGTCTGGTGCTCCTAAAAGTCTGCAGTTACCTTCAAGTATCCAGGCGCATTTCGGCAATCCTGCTGCCAAAATGCGCATCGCAGCAGCCAAAGGCGCAATTGGTATCATCATGAGCACAGATACTCCCGGCCCGGCCAGCACTTTGGGAAGCGGCGTGACGCTCGCAATGGATACCGCCAGAACTTCGGCAATAGGCCGTAATTCGATAGGAAAACTTCAACTCAGCGCGCGTGTACCTTACAGTGAACTAGCACGAATCTTTATGAATTCGAAAAAAAATCTTAAACAGGTTTTAGCAATTTTGGAGCAAGGTAAATCATCCTCTTTTGAATTTCCCTTATCTATCCTTGTACAGTATTCAAGTGCGTATAAAGATATGGAAAGCTATAATGTCATTGCGAAAATTGAAGGAACAGATAAAAAGCTAAAGAACGAATACGTGATCCACACCGCACATCTGGACCACTTAGGTATTGCGCAGCCAATAAAGGGCGATTCCATTTATAACGGGGCACACGACAATGCATCCGGTGTGGCTTGTCTGCTGGAAATTGCCAGAACCTATAAAAAGACGGGTGTGAAACCCCGCCGCTCGATTTTGATTGTAATGACAACCGCCGAGGAAATGGGACTGCTGGGATCTGCGTATTTTGCAGCATATCCTACGGTACCGAAATCACAAATCGTTGCTGACATAAATACCGATATGCCTACACTCATTGCTCCGCTTTTATCGGTTGCTCCATTAGGTGCGGAGCATTCCGGTCTGGACAAAAGTGTAGATTTTGCATGTGCTCAGCTGGGTATTGAAAAACAAAAAGACCCTATGCCCGAAGAAGCCAGGTTTGTCCGTAGTGACCAGTACAGCTTTGTATTGGAAGGTATACCTGCACTGCATATCAAGTATGGCACAAAAACCATGGATCCGTCTTTCGATCTTGTAAAATTTACGAAGCAATGGAGAGACGCCAATTATCATAAGCCATCAGATGAAATCACCAACAGCTTTGATTTTAATGCCGCAAAAAAATATGTGCAGCTCAATTTTCTGATCAGCTACTCCATTGCGCAAACAACCAATAGACCAAAATGGAATGCCGGTGATTTTTTTGGAACGGTAGTTGAGTAAAAGATCCATCGAATCAAGCTTAACAAAATGAAACATGGGTTCTTTATCCACTTTTAGCAGCATGTCATCTGGCCCGTTTTCTAATAGCAGTTTGGCTCAATTTATATTAGCCAATTCTTTTATATCCGCTATTTCCAACACCTGCTTAGAATAACCAATTACGACAGCATTGACCATAGAATATGCTATTTCTTTAAATGTAACCGCACGTTTTGGTGATAAGAAAGCAATCGTCCTGACAATAAAACCGTAAAAAGGTTTGACATTCTTTTGACCTTCCGAGGGTAACATGGCTCCCGGGCGGTAATTGAATTCCTTTCTGAACGGCAATTTCATTAACCCATTCTCAGTCTTCCCCTTCACTCTCGCCCACATTACCTTTCCTTTTTCCGAACTGTCGGCATGGCTTCCGGAAACAAAATTGAAAACCAGATCCGGATTGTATGCCAGCAGCACCTTTGCAAACTGCATAGTCGTCTCGTATGTGATATGTGAATATTTGAGCTCATTCATGCCGGCAGAACTAATTCCTGCGCAAAAAAAACAGGCATCGTAGCCCGACAAATGTTTTGCAACCGCATCCGGATTCATAAAATCAGGCACTATCAATTCCCTCAATTTGGGATGTTGCAGGTCAAAATGCCTTCGGTTTACCATCAACACTTCTTCAACATTGGCATGGTTTAAAGTTTCAAGAAGTACACCCTCTCCTACAAAACCAGTTGCTCCCGTCAGGATTATTTTTAAGCTTTTGTCGTTCATTTTCCCTCAATTTGTCAGTACAAAAGTCGTCAAATAAAACTCATGAACCTTTGTTGTAAGGTTTTATTTTAAGTGCTCTAATCCTATTCTTAATACAGGTGTCCAATCCAATGAGCGAGGGGCATTTTTTGTTTTTATCCTTTATAAAAAGTGCTTTTAAAGCGCTCAAAAGCATTTATTTGTTAGATTCCGGTTAAGCTCTTGCCCTAATTATAATGTTAAATACAAAAAATGTTCTGACATGCCATTAAATTGGTTTGTTTAGAGTTTTGCTAAGTCCACTTTTCTGGAAAATACGCGTTCAGATATTATTCTCAATTACAGCTACAAATATATTTTTATAATTTTCTGTAATTAGATTCTGTGTAGCACTAAACTGTACTTTAAAATCATTGGATTGTGCTACAACTCAAAAATAGAATTGAAGGTGAATCCTGGCTTGGATTATACGAAAATACTACGGGTTATAGGAAAAACTCTAAATTCTGTTGTTATCATAGATACGATATATATCCAAAATTAGAGGAAGAATAATAAATAAATACTTTGAAAAGTAAGTGACATACATTACCAAGAACTTCATATCGTCAAAATTTCTCCAAAATTGTCCAGTACCTTAGCAAAAATTCTTGAGATGAAATTACTGGTTATTGAGGATGAAGAAAGCTTGCTGCAAAGTATCGTTGAATACTTTACGCTGGAAGACTTTTTGTGTGAAGGAGCCGGTTCTTTTCAGCAGGGAATTGAGAAGATGGAAGACTTTCAATACGATTGTATTATTCTGGACATTAACCTTCCTGGCGGTAGCGGGCTGGATCTCCTAAAATATTTGAGAAAAAATAAGAAAAGCGAAGGGGTGATTATCATCTCTGCCCGAAGCTCACTGGATGATAAAATTGCTGGCCTGGATCTGGGCGCTGATGACTATCTCACAAAACCTTTTCATTTGTCCGAACTGTTTGCCAGGGTCAAATCACTGATCAGGCGCAAATATGCGTCCGGTTCGGATACACTTGAAATCAACCATATGAAAGTGGATTTACTTTTAAAAACTGTTGAATGGGCTGGAAAGCAAGTGGTTCTTACCAAAAATGAATATGACCTGCTGCTTTTTATGCTCACCAATAAAAATCGCGTAGTCAGCCGACAAGCCATTGCTGAACATATATACGGAGAAGAAACCGACAATCTCGCCTCCTTTGATTTTGTGTATTCACATATAAAAAACCTGAAGAAAAAAATGAAAGAAAAAGGATGTGGCGATTTGATTCAAACGGTGTACGGACTAGGTTACAAGCTTTCGATATGACCAAAACGCTGGAACAAAAAAATACCCGGTATCTTTTGATATGGCTGCCTCTTGTGCTGCTTGTTGGCTCAATATTATTTTACGTTATGCTTGTTTTCCATGCGCACCATATGCAGGAAAAGCAGCTGGACCTCAAACAAGCCAACATATGGAAAGCTTTCACGCTACACCCTGAATCTATGGTTCTGCATATTGCAGGCGAGTATGATATCGATGCAGATAAGCGTATTAGAAACGATCTGCCTAATCAGCCGCGCGATACCAGTTTATTTGATCACGAAAAAAAACAATTCGTTGAATTTGCAATACTGACAAGACAAATGAATTGGAAGGGGAAACCCTATGGGCTAACCACCTATGTTTCTTCCAAAGAAGTTTCACACTTAATTATTAAGGTCTTCCTTGCGGAGATCGTTATCCTTTTATTTCTACTTCTGGCCATCGTACTTGTCAACCGAAGGAGCTCACAAAGGCTTTGGAAGCCATTTTTTCTTACACTAGAAAAAGCAGCTGCGTATGATGTAGTACGTAATCCTTCGATGCATCTGGACTCCCGGACCGGAATTACCGAATTCAATCAACTGAACCATGAGCTGAATGAGCTGGTCGAAAAAGTGAACACAGTGTATACGAATCAAAAACAATTTGTTGAAAATGCATCCCATGAGATGCAGACACCTGTGGCCATTATCCGATCAAAAATTGAGTTTCTTATCAATGATCCGGCTTTAACCGAAAGAACGGCAGCTTTACTGGCCGACATTACAGCTGCGAATGAGAGATTGAGCCAGTTAAATAAAAACCTGCTGTTACTGGCCAAGATTGATAACAATCAGTTCCCACAAGTGGAACAGGTCAATATTTCACTGGTGCTGGAAAAAATACTTGAAAATTACCAGCAACATTATGAGAATTTCCCGGCATTGACAAAATCTATTCAGCCACAGATCACCACCGTTGCCAATCTTTCTCTGGTTGAAATCCTGCTCAGTAACCTGGTGGCTAACGCGGTGGTCCATAATATTGCCAACGGCAGTATCCATGTGGAGTTGGATACCCAAAAACTGGTGATTGCCAACACAGGAAATGAGGTTAAAGGCGATCCTGAGCAACTTTTTGAAAGATTCAAAAAAGGTGACGATGCATCTAAAACCACCGGACTCGGGCTGGCATTGGTCAAACAAATTACCCAGTTACACCAGCTCAGAATTCAATATAAATATGAAAAAGCTGAACACCGCATCACAGTATTTTTCAATTAATACCCAAGCCTACAAAGTTTCTCCAAAATCAATAAATAGTTTCGTCTTCGTCTTACAAAAAGTTTACCATTTATGCCATACTTAAAAATAACGAGCACATTCATTTTGTTGTTATTTTCCTATTTAGTCTATGGACAAAAAGCAGATACAATTGTTACCTTACGTGAAGCATTGCTGCTTGCTGAAAAGAATTATCCGTTGCTTAAATCCAAGCATTATGAAACAGAAGCGGCAAAAAAGGACGTTGCGCTCAGCAGAAATACGATTATCCCTTCACTGGATCTAAGCTACCAGGCAAATCTGGCAACTTATAACAATATTACGGGAATGCTTAATCCATCGGGTATCTTTCCAATCAGCGGCCCACCTTCCGCCGAGAATAAGTATCAGCCCGTTTTTGGCAGCGCTGCCGGGTTTTCGATGAATTGGCAGGCCATCACGTTTGGTCAGCGCGAAGCGCAAACCGCCTATGCAGCCGCCGGGGTCACTCAAAAGGAAGCAGACTTGAAAATGGAATTGTTTAGACATCTGGCCAATGTGACCAATACTTATCTGGATGCTGCATTGGCAAAGCAGCTGATTGCCGTAAACCAAAAAAATATTAAAAGGGTTGAATTTGCTTTGATCCAGTCACGCACACTAACTAGTAAAGGACTCAGACCGGGTGTTGATACGGCATTGTTTCAATCGGAGCTTTCCAAAAGCAGGATTGACCTGCTGAATGCCAGGGAGAAATTTGACACCCAAAAAATATTACTTTCTCAGTTTTTGGCAACAGTTGAAGATGTTGATACAAAGGATAGTCTATTCTTTGAACAGTTCCCACAAACGCGTTCAACAATCTCATCCGATTTTAGCATTCACCCTTATATAAACTATCCGAAAAGCCTGGAAGGTTACAGCCTGGCGAAAGAGAAGTTAATCAAACGTTCCTATCTACCTAAGATAAACATATGGAGCACTGCCTATGCCCGTGGTTCCGGAATTAAGTATGATGGTACCGCGAATTCCGTTGACGGCCTGGGCTTTAGCCGTTTCAATTACGGTCTGGGCTTCCAAATCGTTTATCCCTTGTTAAAATTTTCGGATAGAAACCTGCAAATCCAGCAGCAGGGCCTGATGACGCAGTCCATTCATCAAAAACTGGAAGAGAACCTGCTTATTCTAGACAAGAAAAACCAGATCAGCCAGGTGACTTACAACAATGCCTTTCTGATCGCTACCGAAACAGCTACACAGTTACAATCTGCTCAGTATGCTTTCAAAGCAATGCAAATCAGATATAATACCGGTCTGGTGAATTTCAGTGACCTTATTCAAGCCCAGTATAATCTTTTAAAAGCAGAAACCGATTCCAGGCAGTCTTATTGGTATATCTGGAAAGCACTGCTGAACAAGGCTGTCTCACAGGGCGATATCAACATATTCTTAAATGAACTGAAATAGAAAGTTATGCTTCAACTCATACGTTTTGCATTAAGGAAACCCGTCCTTATCATGGTTGCCATTGTGGGAATGTTATTCTTCTCCATTCTGGCCATCAGAAAACTGCCCATTGACATATTTCCAAAAATGGGAACGCCCACTATTTATGTGGCACAGACCTATGGCGGATTATCGCCACAACAAATGGAAGGTTTTCTTGCTTCCTATTACGAGTATCATTTCCTGTACATCACCGGCATCAAATTCGTTGAAAGCAAATCAGTCCAGGGCGTATCGCTCATTAAATTGCAATTTCACGAAGGGACCGATATGGCGGGTGCCATGGCTGAAACCATTTCCTATGTTAACCGTGCGCGCTCCTTTATGCCCGCAGGGACGTTTCCGCCCTTTGTAATGCGCTACGATGCAGGCTCACTTCCGGTTGGCCAGCTGGTTTTCAGCAGTGCTACCCGTTCACTGAATGAAATTCAGGATCTGGCATTGTTCAAAGTGCGGCCCATGTTTGGTGCCTTGCCAGGTGTTTCGGCACCACCACCTTTGGGAGGAAATCAGCGTACGATCCTGATCAAAGCAAACCCTGAGCGGCTAAGAAGCTACAATATTTCACCCGATGAACTGGTAGCAACCATCGCCAAAAACAACGTACTCCTACCCGCCGGTAATGTGCGTATTGGTGATCAAACACTGATCACGCCCTCCAACAGTGTGGTTGATAATTTTAAGGAATTGGAACAGATCGCCGTAAAAGAGGTAAACGGGACATCTGTTTTTGTTCGGGATGTGGCCATTGTAGAGAATGGGGCAGACATTACATCCGGTTATGCGCTCATCAACGGTAAGCGTTCCATTTATATTCCGGTTACCAAACGGGCTGATGCTTCAACCTGGGATGTTGTGCAGCATATTAAAGAAAACCTTCCACAAATGCAGGCTGCTGTTCCCGACGACATCAAAGTATCCTACGAGTTTGACCAGTCAGGGTATGTGATCAATTCCTTAAAAAGTCTGCTTTTTGAAGGTGGTCTGGGGGCTATCCTAACCGGACTTGTCGTACTGCTGTTTCTACGTGATGCCAGAAGCGCGCTCATTGTCGTACTCACCATTCCGCTGGCATTGCTGGCAGCCGTCGTGGGACTTTATCTGGCTGGGCAGACCATCAATATGATGACGCTGGGTGGACTGGCACTGGCAGTCGGAATTTTGGTTGATGAAGCCACCGTAACCATTGAAAACATCCATCGGCATCAGCAAATGTCCAAATCCACATCAAGGGCGATCCTGGATGCATGCCTGGAAATTGCTGCGCCTAAACTACTGATCCTGCTTAGTGTACTCGCTGTGTTTTTACCCGCTTTGTTTATGACAGGTGTACCCAAAGCGATGTTTATCCCCTTGTCCTTATCGGTTGGATTTGCCATGATCGCATCCTTTCTGTTGTCGCAGACATTGGTCCCCATTTTAGCTAACTGGCTTTTTAAGAATGAAATAACAACAAAATCAGAATCTTCCTTTGATCAGTTTAGTGAAAAATATGGTAAAACGGTTATGCGTTCTGGCGTTATAAAATTCATCGCTCCGTTGTTTATCATCCTTTTCGTTGGCGCTGCGGTTCTTTTGTACAATGTATCAGGCAGAGATATCTTTCCCAAAATCGATGGCGGCCAGTTTCAGCTACGTTTAAGGATGCCGACAGGGACACGGATCGAAAGAACAGAGGATGCCACAAAAAAAATGCTTGGACTGATTAGCGGCCTGGCGGGAAAAGAGAATATTGCCATCACTTCCTGCTTCGTAGGTCTGCAACCATCTACGTACGCGATCAATTCGATTTTTCTTTGGACGAGCGGGCCCCATGAAGCCCTGCTAAAAGTGAACCTGATGAAAGGTTCAGGCATAAACATTGAAACGTTGAAAGAACAGATCAGGGATAAGGTAGTCAAAGAGATCCCCAATGCTGCAATTTCTTTCGAACCGGCCGATCTGGTGGACCAGGTGATGAGCCAGGGATCTAACACGCCCGTTGAAGTACTGGTGCAGGGGAAGGATCTCACCCAAGGGAGGATTTACGCAGAACGGCTAAAATCTGAAATGCAAAGAATTGGTTTTTTACGGGACGTACAAATTGGCATCCCCCTGGATTATCCAAGCATTCAGATCAATTATGACCGGGTCCGAATGGGGCAAATGGGTCTTTCGATCGAACAGGCCGGAAAGTCGGTCACTGCTGCCGTTTCATCGAGCCGTAATACCCAGCCTGTTTACTGGCTTGACAAGGCAGGTGGTAATTCTTTTCAGGTGCAGGTAGAATATCCGCAGTATATGATGAACAGCCCTGAGCAGATCGAACAAATTCCTATCAGTAGTACCAATGGAAACAATCTGTATCTACGTGATATTGCTGATTGGAAAAAAACCAATTCAGTGGGCGAGTACGACCGGATGAACCAACAGCGGTTTATCACTGTAACAGCAAATATTTACAACCAGGATCTGGGCGCAGCTGTAAAGCAGGTGAACCAGGCCATTACCAAACTTGGTGAACTGCCACATGGTATGAAAGTCTATATGCGTGGACAGTCTGATTTATTGACCCAAACTTTAAGCGAACTGTCCATTGGCCTGCTGCTGGCAGTGACGGTAATTTTCCTGATGTTATCGGCTTATTTTCAATCACTAAGAATACCGCTCATCGTGTTATCGGTTATTCCTGCCGTGGTAACCGGCTCGTTGCTGCTACTTTTTGTGGCGGGACATAGTTTAAATATTCAGTCTTTTATGGGTTGTATCATGGCCATCGGGGTTTCTGTAGCCAACGCAATCCTGCTTGTAACCAATGCAGAAGCCATTCGAAAGGAGAAATTATCTTCACAAAATATAGGTATTCAGGCAGCAAAAACCAGGCTTCGTCCTATATTGATGACCGCTATTGCCATGGTAGCAGGTATGATACCGATGGCAATTGGCATCGGTGAAGGCGGCCAGCAAACGGCACCTTTGGGTGTAGCTGTTATCGGCGGCTTGATCTTTTCAACGATAAGTACATTATTGATCACGCCCCTGATCTATAACGCCTGGATTGGCAACAAAAATTACGTAGACGTTTCCCTTGATCCTGATGACAATGAAAGCAAAAACTTTGGCCAGTAAAACAACGAATGATATGATTAGAATTTTCTTTTGCAGTTCCGTCTGCATGTTGCTCTTCTATGCTTGCAATAGCAAAGAGGAATCAGGCGCCAAAACCGCTGACACTAAACCGGACGGGAAAGATTCGGTAGCGATTTACATTGCAAAAAGTGATTCGGTCGAAAAAAAAATCACTTTACCTAGTGAATTGCTGCCTTATGAACGGGTAGAAATCCGTTCAAAGATTCAAGGCTATTTGAAAAAGATAAACGTTGACATCGGAAGCAGGGTGCGTAAAGGGCAATTATTAGCTCTTATCGATGCACCGGAAATTGCTTCGCGTCTAAGCGAGGTTACCGAAAAAATCCAGTCTGCCAAAGCTAAATATTTAGCCAGTAAAGACAATTTTGAGCGTATTTATTCTGCTTCTCAAACCGACGGTGTCATTGCGGCCAGTGAGCTGGATAAAGTTAAAAATCTCTTTATGGCAGACAGTGCAGATTATAAAGCCGCTATCTTCACTGCTGCTACTTACAAGCAAATGGGGAATTATCTGGCGATCACAGCACCTTTTAACGGAGTGGTAACCAGGCGCAATGCGCATGAGGGTACTTTTGTGGGAAACCCCGGTGAGCTTCCACTTTTGGAAATTGAAGATAATTCCCGGCTAAGACTTCGGGTAGCTGTTCCGGAGGTATATACTGGCACCAGCTTGAAAAAGCAAAGCATCAAATTCACAACCAAAGCGATGCCTGAAAAGGTATTTGATGCCAAACTGGTCCGTAAATCAGAAAATATTGACAATGCCACCCGGAGTGAAATTTGGGAATTTGAAGTACTCAACCCAGATAAATTACTGAAAGCAGGCATGTATGCTGATGCCAGGCTAGTTGTTCAGCGTTCGCAACCAGGCGTTACCTTACCATCATCCGCTATTGTAACCACTTTAGAAAAGAAGTTTGCCATTAAAATAAAGCAGGGAAAGACGGAGTGGATTGACATCAACCAGGGACTTAATCTGGGAGACAAAATTGAAGTATTTGGCAATATCATGCCCGGAGATACGCTGGTACTAAAAGCCAATGAGGAATTAAAGGCAGATGTTTCGGTTATTGCAAAGCCTGTCAAAAATTAGTTGGAGTATTTTCAAAATGGTCCGAAGAAAGAAATTATTCTCTCAATTAGAGATTTGAAGTCATAAAATTCCATCAAACCCAGGCATGGACTGGAATCTAATCTGTCGCCAAGGATTATAGTCTGGCCCGAAAAGAAATAGTGGATAAAGTCAATCAGCTCATTTTTTAGCTTCAAAAAAATAATTAAATCACACTTTTAATAACCATATGATGAACAGCAACTCCTTTTCACGAAGAAACTGGCTTAAAACCAGCACCTATTTTACCGTTGCCGGATTGGCAAGTATGAAAGCTGTGAAAGCTTCGACGATTGCCAAAACACCTGCACTGACCAAGGAAGAGATTGCAGCGATTGAAGCCGCCATGGGTAAAAAAGGCAACTACAATGAAGGACAGGCGGTTCATACCACTCCACTTCCGCGCAACGATTTGAAGGTTACCATCAAAGGCGAACCTGTTCCAATCCCATTTGGTTTTGGCGGATGGGCATCTATCAAAAAAACAGTGGATGGAAAATCAGCCGTTTTGATGAGTGATACTGTTTTGCTGGAAGAAGAAGTGAATCCCTTGATTTCAGCGGCGCATGCCAACGGCCTTGAAATAGGGGCTATCCACAATCACTTTTTCTATGAACAGCCACGCATATTCTACATGCACATGCATGGCATGGGCACGCCGGAAGAGCTGGCCAAAAAATTTGCGTCAACCATTAAAGATGCCAAGATTTCACCTGCAAACCAGCCTGCACCTTCCGCACCACCTACCACTACCGGAAAAGAATTATTTGATATTCCCGCATTGGATGGCATTGTCAAATACACTGGAACGGTGAACGGACCAACCTATAAATATACAGTTGGACGGGATGACCTCACGGTAATGGCCATGGGTGCAGAAATGACGGCTGCCATAGGTCTGAACTCCTGGGCAAGTTTTGCCGGCAACAAAGATAGCGCGCATGTGGCTGGCGATATCGCTATGCTGGAAGAAGAAGTAAACGCTGTTATCAAAGTACTGCGCATCAATAATCTGGAAGTGGTAGCGCTCCATAACCACATGTTCGGAGAAAACCCAAGGATTATTTTCCTTCATTATTATGGGCGCGGACCGGCCGCCACACTGGCCAAAGGTTTCAGGGAAGCATTGGATGTGCTTGGCAAATCAGGAAAAGGCACACACTCAACGCACTGACAAAATGAAATGCATCACCCGCGAACGTCCGAAAATCGATAGGATCGCCTGCCCCTGGCTGGTAAAGAATTTCGTGGATCCGGAGGCGATATTTTACTATGTCCCCAAAGACCAGGTTTTTGATAAAGCATCAGAACCGGATGCAATCCCCTATCATATAGACGGCGCTGAGTATTCCCATTATGGTGACCAGTGCAGTTTTGATTACATCGTTGCCAGGCACAAGATCACGGATCCGGCAATCCATCAACTTGCAATAATTGTCAGGGCGGCCGACACCGACCGCTTTGAAATGGCCCCGCAGGCTGCCGGACTGTGGGCTATTTCAGCAGGTCTTTCGCATACCATATCAGATGACCATCAAATGCTTGAAGTTGGCCTTAAAGTTTACGATGCGCTTTATGCCCGGGCTAAATACCTCCAAAAAGAAAAACACGTATGGAAACCGTAACGCAAACCCCGACAAGCAGATACAGTCTGAGAGATCTTACAAAATACTTTTTATTTGAGGTTTTTGAAAGCAGTGATACAGTTTTTTTATAAGTACTTATTTATTTCCCCAAGTCATTTCCTTAAAAACAATCGATTTGTAATCATTAAATTCATATAAAATCCCGACACTTTTTTTAGCCGTTTTGACAATATCAGAATAAGCGGTGTAATCCTTTTCACCTTTGCTGCTTTTATCGATTACATAGTGTTTTTTCCAGGTTTTGCCGTCATCAAAACTGATGCGCAAGGTGAGATTATCACGACTTTTTGTGTCTGCAGCGTTAGAAAAAGCGAGAATATTCTGTTTTTTATTTTTTCCGATAGTCAGGATGCTTCCCTCACAAACCGGATCCGGCAAATTACGGTCAAAGTAAGTAGTATCCCATTTTACTCCGCCGTCGCTGCTAATAGCTACAATTCTAGCTCTCACATCACCTTTTTGGTTACGTGCATTGAACATAATTCTCCCGCCCGAAATTTCCGCCGCTGTGGATTCATTGGAACCTTCAATGGAAATCGTCTCACTGATTTTAAATGTCTTTCCATGATCATCACTGTAAAACCCATGCGCCTGGTAGTCCGCCCCTTTGGGTTTTGGTTCTCCCTGAGAATGGTTGGCAGCGATGTAAATCCTGCCCTTGTATGGGCCTTCCATCAGTTGCATTCCGTGCCCCGGCGTGTTTGCATAACTCCGCCAGTCTTCACTATAATTATAAGCCGCGTTGACCTCTGACTGTTTAGGCTTGTGGACCTGGGTTGTAATGTTTACAGGATCAGACCAGCTTATACCTGCATCTACCGAAGTTTTATACCAGACTTCCCGTAATCCTTTCCCCTTCCTGACCTCTCCCTCGTGGTTGTTTCCTGTGTTGAAAAACAGAAAAAGCCTGCCTTTCGGAAATGCGGGATCTGTCAGATCTATCACGGGTGCCGCGTTACCTGCCTGCAGATTGTCATAGCCCGCTACTACTTTCGCAGCTGACCATGATTTACCCTTGTCTTTGCTGCGCTTCATAACAATATCAATGTCTCCAAAGTCACCGCTCCCGGCTACTCTTCCTTCTGCAAATGCCAGCAAATCTCCGTTTGACACACGAACGATTGCAGGTATACGGAACGATTTGTAACCTTCTGTCCCGGAGATAAAAACAGGCGTCTGAGCATGAAGTGTTACCCCGCAGATTAAAAAAGTGATCAGAGTTAAATTATTGATTTTCATATTTCAATGCTTTTGTTTTCAATTTCAAAAATATCCCTGGCAAAACCGGTTCCGGTAACCTCTTTCATAAGCTGAGCGCAATACCACTCCTGTCTTGGCAAATGAAAAGGACCTTTAAATAAATTGCCTTTTGCAGTTTGGGCTACGCTGCCATCGCGATGCAGATAACCGAACCATTCTCCGTTTTTTTTGTCGTGAAAATGGTCATAGGCATAATCATGAACCATTTGATGCCATTTCGCGTACTTTTCATTTCCGGTAAGGGTATAAGCCAGAAGGGTAGCAATAATTACTTCATTATGCGGCCACCAGAATTTCATATCCTGCCAATATTCCTGCACGGGCCTATCATAAACATCTCTGAAATAGAAAATACCGCCAAACTCTTTGTCCCAGCCACGCTCCCACATATAATCCAGCATTTTGCACCCAAGCTCAATTAAATGCGGATCGTTATTTCGGTATTTTGCTTCATGCAAGATAAACCAGGCACCTTCAATGGCATGGCCTGGATTCAGCGTGCGGCCATCAATATGATCAATAATGCTGCCGTCTGGAGCTACCTGCTCCATCACACATTGGATATCGTCTTTAACAAAATCAGTTTCGATTTCCCGGATAAACTGTTCAATAAGCCCGTCACAACGCGGATCGCCAATAGTTTCGCGAAGCTGCTGAGCGGTGTTCATCAGGATCATCGGAACGCCTATTCCCTTAGCTGGCCGCGTTGAAGCAAACTTGGGTTCCAACAACCCCGGAACGGTCGCATAATCAATGCATTTCCCAAACAGCTCACGCGCTTTTTCAGCTGCTGCCTGATCACCACTTGCTTTTGCATAAGCTGCATTGGCGATCACAGCAAAGGTTTCCGAGAAAAAATACCGTCGTTTACGGATTGGTTCCCCTAATCTTGTAACGTGAAAAAACATGCGTCCGTCTGTATCGAAACAATATTTGTTCAGAAAGTCGATACCTGATTTGGCACCTTCCAACCACTCTTTTCCAGGCTCAACCGTGTTGTACAAAGTTGCTAATAACCAGGCGGCACGGCCCTGGATCCACACGGCCTTATCATCATCGAGCAGCGTCCCATCGTGATCGCGCATCAACAAATACCCGCCATGCTCCGGATCCAACGACCTTGGGAACCAAAAAGGAACGGTATCCTCCAGCAACTGCTGACTGTAAAAAGCACCCAGCTTTTCCAGATCATTTTTTGTATAACTCATTTATTTCGAAATTTTCATTGTACAGAAATTGAAAAAGTAGAAGCCGGCAGTCCTGCTTCATTGTAAAGATTAGCCCGTGTAAAAGGCTGGCAGGCATACAAAACGGTTTTGATCTTTTCGCTGACCGGAATCCCAATGCTTACCTTATTTCCGTTAATTACCGCCATCGCCGGAAGCCGCTTACCTTCATGATTAATTATTTCAAAACCGATCAAAGGCATATTTTGCGGCGTTAAAAGCTTTTTGGCAGATGAAAAATCAAGTATAATTTCACTAATCTGCTGATATGCTATTTCTGGAATTGGCCCGTTTGCTACGATATTTTTATGGTAAATGTTCCGAAGTGCAATAGCGGCAAGCCTCTCTCCTACTTCCTTTTTGCGAATCGGGTGCACGTTCAATGAATCTCCCAGATCATAAATTACGGCCATACCCGACTTTGGAATTGTCGCTAACATGCGGCGTTGAGAATCTCTGAATTCCGGCCAGGAAGGCCTGTCAATACCAGACAGTTGCACATAATAGAAGGGAAATTCATAACCCCATCTTTTTCGCCAGTTTTTCACCAGCATTTCAAAAAGGCGTTCGTGCAAAGACACATTGTGCACATTACTTTCGCCCTGATACCAGATCACACCAGCAATTGGGAAATCGATCAGCGGCGCGATGCCAGCCTGAAAGTTGTAACCCGGCTGATAGGGATGTTTTTGTACCACTGACTTTGCTTTAGCTACATTCACAGCGGCGCGCTCGCGGCACCATTGCATTACTTCCTGTGAATTTTGCCAATTATTCAGCATTTCAGCAAACTGATCATCACCTTCGAGCAAGCTACTATCGATCCAGGATTCGGTCGGCGAGCCACCCAACGCGACCTGAATAAGGCCAATCGGCACATTTTCTTCCGTTGTGATCTTTTTACCAAAATAATAAGCAACAGCAGAAAAGGTAGCCGCAGAAGCCGCATTCAGCGTTTTCCAGTTACCCGAGAAAAACTCAAACCGATTAATTTTTGTCAGTGTCGCCGAATCCCAGGAAACGTCACCTGTTGAAACAAGACCGCCCATTTTTAGCAACCGAATGTTAGAATTGAAATCTGCCTGTTTCAATTCTTCCGGACCGGTTTGTGAATCTTTCAGCTGAAAATCCATATTCGATTGTCCCGAACAAATCCAGACATCACCGATCAAAACATCATTTAAAACAATTTTCTGATCTTCTGCCCAAACAAATATTTCATAAGGCCCGCCATGTTTCAAAGCCGGAAAAACAACTTTCCATTGCCCCAAATCTCCTGCATTCACTATCAATGTTTTGTTCAAAAAACGCACTTTAACTTGTCCGCCAGCGTTGGCTTTCCCATAAATTACGATGGGCTTGTTACGCTGTAAAACCATATGATCCGAGAAAACAGAACCTAGTTTCAACGCGTTATTCCCTGTATTTTGTCCGCTGACAAAACCAGCAGAAAAAATGAACATCGCGATATAAAGCAAGACTTTTCCCATTACTTATATATAGTTAACCCGGAGAGATCGCGTTCTGCGGGCATGAACAAGCTGAAAATGTAGCCGAAAATAACGCAGCTTAAAAGTCCGGTAAAAGCGTACATCAACAAATGAATGTCGGTATACTGCTGAATGACTATCTGTGTCACGCAGCTGATTGCCATACCTGCCATGACACCATTTCCACTCGCTTTCTTGGTAAAAATTCCCAAAATAAATGCGCCTCCAATACACCCTGTAAACAAACCAAGAATGGTATTAAACTTATCCCAAAGCGATGAAACCCCCTTGTGAGCCATATAGAGCGCAATGCAGGTAACGAAAATACCCAGAAAAAGCGTCGCCGTTCTGGCGAAAAACAACGTTTGCTTCGGCGTTACTTCCGGTCTTAATTTCTGGTAAAAATCCGTTGTTAGAAGTGTTGCAGTCGAGTTCATACTGGCTTCGGTACTGCTCATGGCTGCGGCAAAAATTCCCGCAATCAATAGCCCCGACAATCCGGCGGGGAGCTGACTTACAATGTACCAGGGAAAAATATTATCCTGATCATTCAAAGCCATATTCACCTGCTGAGGATGTTCCCGGAAAAATAAAAACAGCAATGTACCGATCGAAAAAAACACGAGCGTAGAAGGCAACGTCAGCCAGGCTCCAAGTTTCAGACTTTTAATCGATTCTTTTTCCGACTTGGTGGTCAGGTACCTTTGTACGGTCGTCTGATCTGTTCCGTACGTGAGCAGGTTAATGGCCAGTCCACCGATAACCACCACCCAGAAAGTTGGCTCGGTAAAATCAAAACGGAAGTCAAACACTTTCAGTTTTTCAGCATTATTTATCGCAGTGATTCCAGAATTCCAGTCTTTGATATGAAAAGGCAGGTAAAACAGACAAAACAATGCGCCGGATGCGAGGATTAAAACCTGGATCACCTCCACCCAGATCACCGCTTCGATTCCTCCTTTTACAGTAAAAAAAATACTGATTGCACCAATCATGATGATACAAATATTAATATCAATGCCGGTTACCAGCGTCAGCGCAATACTTGGAAGCAACACCACAATGCCCATCCGGCCAATTTGAAGCAATACATAAAGAGCCGAAGCCATCACGCGCGAGCCGTAATTAAAACGTTTTCCCAGGTATTCGTAAGCGGATGTCACATGAAGCCTTCTGTAAAAAGGAATGAAATAGTTTGCGACCAGCGGCATCACCATGATAATCGTCATGAGAAGAAAAAAATACGTCCAGTCTGTACCATAGGTTTTTGCCGGAATACCCATGAAAGTGATTGCGCTTAGTTTGGCTCCGAATATACTGATGCCGGCAGCCCACTGCGGAATCCTTTCTCCACCTTTAAAATAATCGTCAGTATTGTTTGTTTTACCCGTGAAAATAAAGCGGCCGGCCGTCATTAAAAGAAAACAAATCACCAAAACAGCGGTATCAATCCAGGAGAAAAACGGTTTGTTTTGAATGCTGCCTTTGGTGATCACTGGTGTGCGAACACCGGGTCTGATTTCACCACTGGGAATAAAAATATCATTACCCCATTTTACCGCCGTGGTTGTTACCTGGGCAGGACCGGCAAGTTCGCCAATCTTCGCCCAGGCATCTGTAATGGTATTATACAAATAAACATCTTTGTTAAAACCCTGGTGAGAAGTCAGCAACTTTACTTTTTCAGCTTGCAGTTTTTGTTTTAATTCTACTGTTTCAGCCTTTGCAATTTGGGCATTATAGGTTTCGATCTGATGGAACACATTGCCTTTGTCGCCTCCGATCAGGACAATGTAAGAAGCACCGTTGGCAACACCCGTTCCGGCGGACCAGGTAGTAACCGTTTTCCCATCACCGATATCACTTAGTTTCTGCCATTTCCTCTCTGTCGGATCATAACTAAAATTGCTGCTATGCAAATCACTTATTCCGGTTGCGGTAGCGCTTCTGCCCCCAATCACATAAATATTGAAATGCTTGCCATTATTTTGCGCTACAACCACCGGATGGGACATGGCAACCTGAAGTGATGGTAAAATCTGCCACTTGGGACTAGTTTCCGACAGGTTTAATGCAAAAAAACCATTCGATGCTTTTCCGTTACTTTCTCCTCCGGCCAAATAAACCACATTGCCGATACTGGTTGCCCCTGCATTGGCAAGCGCAACCGGCATATCGGGCAATGCCTTAAAAATAACATCATTTTTTACGGCATCCCATTGCATTAAAAATGCACATTTGCTCATCCCTGCTTCCTGCTCTCCACCCAGACAAACAATGCCGTCCGTTACTGAAACGCTGGCACCATAGGCTGTTTTTTCTTTCAAATGAGCTGTTTTAGAAGCTATCCATTCATAAGAATCACTATTTTTCTTTAAGACATAAATAGCATCCTGATACGCCTTCTTCCCACCTTCCCAGGGCATTCCTTTTGGAAAATTAACACCACCTGCCACTATCATCACACCGTTATGAACGCCGGTAAATGCCCCGGCCACGCCAGGATGTTTTTGCCCTGACGCAGGTGAAGGCAAGTGGGTCAGATCCGTCCACACAATTTCATTAGCCTTTTGATCCTGAGCGTGCGCAGTTGGTAACCACATAAAATGTAAGCAAGATAGAAAAGAGAAAATAAGGATTTTGAGCTGCATTACAATGTGGTTTTCGCTGTGTAGTGCCCTGATTTAAAAGAATCAAAATCCAGTGATGCGACATCTGCCCGGAATGCTTCAAACTGCGTCTCGCTCATATTTTTTACCGGTAAACGAAATTTGCCACAATCTAAATCAACGAGTTTCATGTAAGCTTTCCCAACTGAAATGCCACCATATTTACCCAGAAGCCTGATCATATCAATGGATTTTTGCTGCAACTTACCAGCTCTTTCCATATCATTTTGGTTAAAGGCTTCAATCAGATCATAATAAAGTGGTGCGGCATAATTGAATGTACTGCCGACCGCACCTTTTGCACCAACTGCCAGGGCTGAAAGCATGTTTTCATCCCGTCCCCAAAGCATATCATATTTTCCGTTTTTGTAATTAAGACAGGTTTGAAAATCCATAAAGTCCTCGTGGGTATACTTGATTCCTGCAAAATTCGGGATTCTTCCGTCGATGGCTTTTAAAAGATCAAACATGGCGAAACCAACGCCTGTCAATACCGGAATATGATAATAGTAGAATGGCATTTCAGGCACCGTTTCCGCGATCGCAATAATACATTCCGCCAGCATTTCAACGTTTGCGGGCTTGAAATAAAACGGGCTCGTAAATGAAACCGCATGTAATCCGATCTGTTGGGCATGTTTGGCCAGCTCAATACTATCTGCAATGCAGGTTCCGCCCAACAAAGGCATTATGGTGAACTCTTTATCGTTTTTTGCACATTGTGCCCAGGCTTCGCCAATCTGCTTTTTCTCGAAAACCGTGAGCGAAACTCCTTCACCCGTAGAACCACATATGAATGCGCCAGTGATGTTATTTTGTTTTAAAAACTGATAGTATTCCGGTATCAAATCCAGGTTAAGACTACCGCCTTGATTCATTGGTGTAAACGGAGCGGCGATGAGGCCTTTTAATTGTAAATTCATAAATGTATTATTATTATTAAAATCTGATTCTTAATTTGGTCTTGCGGTATTGTATCCTGGCGTTTGTTTCACCAATGGATCATTAGTCCAGATGGCAGCTTCGATCGGCCACAAAATGCGGTAGGCTTGTGTGGTTTTATCTAAAAGTCCATAAGGATGATTTGCACTTTTAAATATAAGAGGTTCAGCACTATATTTCATTCTTCGAAGATCATACCAGCGTTTTCCTTCGTGCACGAATTCTTTGGTACGCTCATTAAAAATCGCCAGTTCATTGGCATCTTTTCCTGCACTGACAAAGGGTCTGGGATCCTTGCCTGGTGCAAAGGCGCGGTCACGTACGGGTTGAATAAAGGAAGCAGGATCACCACCTTCTGCATTCACGATTTCGGCAAGCATTAAAAGTCTGTCCGCTTCACGGTATACAGGCCAGTCGTCTGAGAAATAGCGTTTGTTGGCATCAATCGTACCAAGAAATTTAACCAGCGCAGTGTTTTTAATGGTTGCAACGAAAGGTTTTACATCCGTATTGACCTTATAATAATCGTAAAAAGTAGCATTTCTTCGACTGTCGGCCACATGAAAAGACTGGAAAAGCTCAAAAGTATAGCCATACCGCTGAATGACCTGCTGAGAATTGCTGGCGGCTAATACCAGTGGATCCACCAAAAAATTCCCTACGCCCGCGCTGGCCGTAGAATCTTTATAATGCAGTCCGTTGAAGTTAAATGTAGAATAAGTGTAAGCCGCCACACCCGTCATTTCGGCCTCTCCTACCCGGTAACGGATCGCGAAAATGATCTCGTTGTTATTTTTCTGATTGTAAGCAAACACATTGGCAAAATTGGGCAGCAATGAAGTACCGATAACAGCATTGAGTGCCGATTTAGCCTCTGCAAGATCAGCAGTGGTATTATAAACTTTGGCCGACCAAAGAAAAATCTCTCCTTTGAGCATCCGTGAGGCATTGGGCGACCACTGACTTTTATCGGTCACGGCAGCCTGCGTACCAAACAGCGTTATGGATTTATTTACATCTGCTTTGATGGCTGCAAGAACCTCGGCTTCCACCGTACGCGCCTTACGCAGAAGCACCGCATCCGTAGTTCCACTTAAAACATCAGCTTCCAGAATGAGCGGAACGCCGCCGTATGTACGCAGTAGATGGAAATAATAATAAGCCCGCAGCGCATAAGCCTGACCCAGCATATAACTTTTTCTGGTTTCAGAAAGAAAACTTACTGTCTCTACTTTCTGGATAAACAGATTGATCTGTAAAATAGGACCGTAAAATCCTGCCCAGCTGTTCACACCCGAAGACGTTTCTTCCAGACGCTGCTCAATGACTGGAAGTTCGTTCAGAGAGGTTGCCTGCCTGTCGACGCTGCTGTAAATTCCGCTGCGCAATTCTCCCAAACGAAGGAACTGAAACTGGTTGTCACGGAATTGTTTGTGAAGGCCTACCATGAAATTAGTGACCTGCGCTTCGTTTTGCCAGAAATTACTGTCTCCGAAATAATCCTGCGGAGTTAGTTCAAGTGCGTCCTGGCAGCTGGCCGCCAACACCGATAGCAGCGCCCAGCAGAGGTAAAATCTGATCTTTTTCATCATTTAAAAAGTAAAATTTGCTCCAAGAATAAGGGTTGTAGGAATAGTATAGGCACTGTTTTGCGAGCCGGTCCGCTCAGGAAGGCTCAGCATTTTATTGGTAATGTAACCAAGGTTTTGCGCGGTAGCCGTGAAAGTCAGCCCGGCGATCTTCGCCTTTTGAAGCAGCGAAGAGGGAACAGTATAACTCAGGGAGACTTCACGGAAAGCCAGGTAAGACGAATTCACCCAGAACATGCTGCTCGGCCGGTCAAAATTCTTTGTATTAAGCTGATCTGCCCAGGTATAACGCGGGTATTTTGCATTGGGATTTTCCGGTGTCCAGGTATCCTTAACAAGCTGGGTTGCATTAAATTCTCCCTGAAAACTACCCAGCGACCACATCTGTTGAAAATCCATTTGTTTATGTCCCAAAGCGAAATCCATTCGTGCGAAAAGCGAAAGATTTTTCCAGCGCACTCTCGTATTGAAACCTCCTGTCCACCGTGGAATGGTCCGTCCCAGCGATACCATGTCCCGGGTATCAATGGTATCGTTTTGGTCGATATCTTTCCACATCATATCACCTAGTTGCGTCGAGATATAAGTGGTTTTACTTAAATTTTGTGAGGAAATCAGCGATGCGCTCGCTACTCTTTTTCCGGCCGAGCCGCCATACTGGACTTCGCCGGCGGCAATATCAACTTTGTTATATTTAGCCAGATCCTCTGGGGTACGGATAATCCCGTCGCTTACATAGCCATAAATCTCACCGTACTCCTGTCCCTGCTGCAAGCCTCCCGCCCAAATCACTTTTCCCGATTTTGGATCGTAAATCCGCTGGCCACCCTGGCGGTTATTTTCATTGCCATTAAAAGGCAGTTTTAACACAAGGTTTTTGTTCCAGGCCGCATTCGCACCAATCTGAACACTAAAATCACTTTTCTCAATCATTTTAAAAATACCTTCCAGTTCCACACCCCTGTTTCGCATACTTCCGTTATTGGTGCGAATGCTTGATATTCCGGACGAAGTCGGCAGGATTACACTGGCAATTTTATCGGTTGTAACGCGGTTGTAAACGGCAATATTTGTGGTGATCCGGTTATTGAAAAAGCCCATTTCCACGCCACCTTCCAGTGTACTGCTTTTCTCCCATTTCAAATTAGGATTGGCAATGCCGGTTTGCAAAAAGCCGATGGTTCCATTGTAGGCAGTCTGAGAATTATATGCCCCTTGCAGTTCGTAAACGCCAATGCCATTATTTGTTCCAATCCCGATATTCCCATTTTTACCATAGCTTGCGCGGACTTTCATAAACGAAAGCCATTTTTGTGTTGAAACCATAAAGCCTTCTTTGTGCAGCAGCCAGCCTGCTGAGAAAGCAGGAAACGTACCAAACTGGTTGTCACCAATCAACCGTGAATATCCATCTCTTCTTACTGTGAAAGAGGCCAGATATTTTCCATCATAATCATAGTTCAACCGGCCGAAAGCAGAAATAATGCGTTCCTGACTGTGATAAGAATCAATTGTACGGGTGTTGGCATCATTGACCGTCAACGCTAAATCCTGAAAATCGTCCGTTGGGGCAAGTTTACCTGCCGCACTGAATCCTCTGTTGGCTTCGTCATAGTATTCTGAACCGACCATGGCATCAATGTAATTTTTACCAAAGAATGCTTTTTTGTAATTCAAAATAGCGTTATAAGTCTGGCGGATGGTACGGTCGAAGACGGCAGAAGATGCCCTGTCACGGTTCCAGCCCGTATTCGCATTAGAAGTGCTCATTATACCAATCCGGAAATCTTTGTTGAAAGATTCTGCAACGGATTCATCGTACATAATAATCCCGCCGATCTTGAAAAACAGATCTTTACTAAAATCTACCTTGAAAGCCTGACCAAGTGTAAATTTGTCTGACTGGTTATTGCGTTTATATTTATCGATGTTCAGAATGGGATTACCATCGTTGGCATCGCGGCCCAAAATCAATTCTCCGTTTGCGTTTGTACCCCGCATGGTAGGCGGCGCCGAAAGCATCCTGCCCCAATAACTGGCTTCCCCATTCTGGAGTGTTTGATCCCGCCAGTTGGCGCGTGCAAAAGAAAGACTGCTTTCAGATTTCAGCCAGCTTTTAATCTTGTAATCCCCATTTAAAGTGAAAGTCAGCCGACGGTAAAAGGTACCAAGCGACAATCCGTCTTCATTATAATAACCCAGATTTGCATAGTATCCGCCTTTTTCATTTCCGCCATTCATTCCAATATTATAATCCTGAGAAATGGCAGGTGATTTGAAAGCGTAATCGCCGTAGTTAAAATCCTTAAAGATCAGATCTGCATTGGTCCCATTCGGGTCATAGGCTCCGGCCGCATTGGTTTTAACCGGATCTTTCATTGTTTTCCAACCATCATTGGCGCTGAGAAGCTCCCGGTTCTGGTCGGTCAAACGCATTGTACTCCAAATCGCGCGGGAATCATAATTTCCATCAAGAATTGTTCCATTGGCATCTTTATACAGGTTCCCGGTACTACGCGGACCAACACCGTTTAAAAGTGAAGAAGTCGTCACACCATTTTTGATTGCTTCAACCACCCCAAGTCTGGTCCATTTAATATAATCTTCCGCATTCAGATAGTCGTAGGGAGTATTAAGAAAATTAAACCCGGTTTTGGACTTGAAGGTAATGGATGAAGATCCCGATTTTCCTCTTTTTGAGGTAATTAAAATAACGCCATTACTTGCCCTGGCACCATAAATCGCCGTTGCAGAAGCATCTTTCAAAACTTCCATGCTTTCAATATCATCCGGGTTGATATCACTAAGCGATGCACGTACCTGTCCGTCAACCACGATCAGCGGACTTCCGCTTCCGTCGAAATTCGTCCCGCCACGCAGGGTAATCGTTGGAATAGAACCCGGACGACCCGTAGCCGTCGAAACACGTACCCCTGCAATCGTACCCGCCAGCGCCTGGGCCGGATTAGATCGCATTCCGGTTTCCAGTATTTTCGAGTCCAGCTTGGCAATAGAGGATGTGATTTTGGTTCTGCTACTGGCCCCATAGCCTGTTACAACGACTTCATTCAATGAAGAAACGTCCGGTTTTAAAAAGATATCAAGCTTTTCTGAAGTACCTACCGGAATTTCCTGCAACACATATCCTACCATTCGGAACTGGATCACGTCCGCTCCGCCCGCCTGGATCGAATACATCCCATCTACTGATGTTTCAACAGCAACGCTCTTTCCTTTAAGTAGAACAGTAACATTCGGAAGTGGCTGCTTATCGTCGTCAGAAACTACCTTACCGGTAAGTGTCCTGACCGGCTGGGCCTGCAAAAGCACTGCTGCGAAAACGCAGACCAGGCTGAACAGCACCTTAAATCGGGTAATTGTTAAATTCATAAAAGGTTAAGTTTAGATTTGTATTATGTATGACATAATAAAGGTAGATGTATTAGAACCTTGATTCCAAGCTTATTGCAAAATTTATTTTTCGGGTTTAATATTTGCACAAAAAAAACTACTTGGGAATTGGGTAAAAACCACCATTTTTGTCAGACATAATACATCAGCAATTCCATGGACGATATCTTTCAAAGCATAAAAAGCATAGACACCAGCTCACTGGTCGACAAGGTTGAAAGCAACCTGATCGAATTATTTATACAGCAGAATTTCAAGGTTGGTGATTCTATTCCCAAGGAATTGGAACTGGCTCAGTCGCTGGGTGTGAGCCGGACTGTGGTCAGAGAAGCGATGCTGCGCTTACGGCTTATGGGACTGGTTGAATCTAAAAAGCACCGGGGAGCTGTGATCACGAGTCCGGATCTGGTCTCGATCCTCGAAAAAAGTATGAATCCGAAAATACTTGATGACAATACACTGAAAGAAATTTTCGAAATGCGGCTTTCACTGGAAATAGGAATGGCCGATTTCATTATGGAACGTGTTACAGCCGAGGATATCGCTGCATTAAAAATACTGGTGAAAAACGAGCCTTCTTCTTCGGATAAAATGCTTTTCCAGATCGATCATGAGATTGCATTTCATGGCAAGCTCTATGAAATTACACGCAATGAAACGATGAAAAAATTTCAGCGGCTGCTGCTTCCCGTTTTTGATTATGTTCATAAAAGCGGGCTGTTGCGCAAACATGCCGCCACTGCGAATTTTGTCTCACACCAGGGTCTTGTAGAAATCATAGAAAACGGAAATCCTGAGAAATTACGAAACGCCATGCGCAGCCACCTGGAAAATCACTTCGCCCGATTGTTTCAGTAGTTTGCCAATCCGTATGCTGCTGAATTAAATTTTAATGTACTCTTTTTGTATTTGATCATCATTCCGAAGGAGCGTTATGGGCAGAAGAACAAAATCACTACCTTAAAGGCAACATAACCGGCGGATAGTTTGAAAATGAAACGCCGGTTACCTGCTACGGCAGAAGGCTGAGGGTTTTAAACATAAAAATTTTACCTCAAAACAGAAAAATTTTATCAATGCTTCACTGGTTCAATTCTAAATAAAAATTGCATACTTAAACTCAGAAATCAAATTCAATTAATTGATAATCAACATAATAATACGACAAAGTCAAGTAAAATAACTGCCGAATAATTTACAAAAACCGCACAAATAATAAGTATCTGTTAGGTACTTGTTTTCAAATTTTGGCAAAACGATATAACGGCCTTTCAATCAGCGCAACAATCCTGTTTACTAATTCGTAATGGATAATAATGAAGAACCTGCTAAACTGAACGAATGACACGTCTTGATTTTTTGAAATCCATGGGCTTTAAAGGACCGGCCCTGATGGCTTTGCTAACGTCCTGTGTCAACAAAGAAGATACAGTCATCGATGCGCTGACCATTGCTCCCGTGCCTGAAACGGTAGCTATAATTGATACAGCTACTGCAATCACCGGCACGGGTACTACCGTTAAGCTGCCCTCTTCTCTGGCGATCACCACCGAGGTGCTTAATAAGATTACAAGTGTAAAACTTAAAATTGATTTAACATCCTCATCAAATGCTGCGCTGCTAAAAGTAGGCGGTTATCTTATCCAGAGTGGAATTGTTGTGGCTCAGTCAACCTCGGGAGTGCTGGTGGCGGCTACTCAAACCTGTACGCATGAACCTAAAAAAGGAATTATTTTTAACAAAACGGAATTCTACTGTACACAGCATGGTGCGAGGTTTAGCCTGACCGGTGCCGGATTGAATACATTTGGAAAAAACGGACTGACGATTTACAAAGTTGCTACGGACGGAAATACGGTTGTCATTTATTAACCTAACATCAATATGAAATTATTAACCACAATCGTTCTGGCTTTCATGGCAACGCTGCCTGTTGACTGGAAGCTTAATTTTACGGAAGCAAAGGCTCAGGCAGATGCCGATCACAAAATGATATTGCTCAATTTTTCAGGATCGGACTGGTGCGGACCTTGTATTAAACTAAAAAAAGAAGTTTTTGAATCGGCAGTCTTTGAGCAATATGCTTCTGAAAACCTGGTACTGGTTCGCGCAGATTTCCCAAGGCAAAAGAAGAACCAGCTGGATAAAGTACAGATAGAAAAAAATGAAGCTCTGGCAGAGAAATACAATCCCAAAGGCCTGTTCCCTCTGACGGTACTTATTGACAGCAAAGGAAATATTGTTAAAGAATGGGAAGGATTTCAGCCCTCAACCGAAACTTTTATCACTGATCTTCGCTCGCATTCGGTTACAAAAAAATAATATGGATGAAAAAATCTTCAAAAAGGTTGTCCGCTTGATGGGCAACCGGTTTGATATCAGTGCGGTAGGAAACGATGAAAGCCGGGCGAATCACATTATAGATTATGGCATTTTAGAAATACAGCGAATTGAAAAACTGCTGACCACTTTTAACGACAGCAGTCAAACGCAGCAGATCAATGATTTAGCAGGCATTGACGCAGTTAAAGTAGATCAGGAAGTATTTGATTTGATAGCCAGATCCATCCGCATTTCTGATTTAACACAGGGTGCTTTTGATTTGTCCTACGGGTCTGTGGACAAGTCGTTATGGAATTTTGATGTGGGTATGAAATCCCTGCCGTCATCAGAGGTAGCGAAGGCAATGGTACGGCTGATCAATTATAAAAACATATTGCTCGATCCTGAAAAAAGAACTGTTTTTCTCAAAGAAAAAGGGATGCGGATTGGTTTTGGAGGTATTGGAAAAGGGTATGCTGCGGAAATGGCCAAAGCGGTGATGATTAAAAACGGTGCTTTAAGTGGCGTCGTAAATGCATCGGGCGATTTGACTACCTGGGGAAAACAGCCAGGCGGGTTGGAATGGACCATCGGAATTGCGGATCCTGACTCAAAAGATCAGCCATTTTCCTACATGAAAATCAGCGATATGGCCGTGGCAACGTCTGGAAATTACGAAAAATTTGTCATGATTAACGGGCGAAAATATTCGCATACGATAAATCCCAAAACAGGACTGCCTGTGACCGGGATCAAAAGTGTGACCATCATTTCACCTAATGCTGAACTTTCCGATGCGCTGGCCACGCCGGTCACCGTGCTGGGGGTAAAAGTAGGGCTCGATCTGATCAATCAGATGAAGCAGATTGCGTGCATCATTATTGACGATCATAATAAAATATTTACCTCTAAAAATATCAAAATAACATGATTCATATAACCACTACCGTTCGGCTGAGCCTGGCTATTTTGGCCCTCGGCTTATGTATGGCCTCGTGCGTATCCGTAAAGGAATACCAGAAAAACAGGATCAACGACTCTGAAATGGATTTATCGGCGAGGAAAGCGGAGAAATTCGAGCAAAGTTTTTATCTGTACCGTGAGGGAGCTTCCGGCGCGAATGGCGGAAAAAGCGGCGGTGGATGCGGATGTAATTGACTCACTTCTTTAGACAAATTAAATGAAAAAGATTACCCTAACAGTGGCCGCCTTGCTGGGCTGGTTCGGCTCGGTGTCTGCGCAAATCCAGGACAGCATTCCGACAGGATATAAAGCAAAAAAATTAAAAATTGAAGAAGTAAATTTCGTTTCCGGTTATTACAATCAGAACGGAAATAACTCGGCTATAACAGGTGGTATCGGGACAGAAAAGTTGTTTGATGTTGCCAATTCATTGGAAATAAAACTAACTAAAACGGATAGGCGCAACCGGGTACATACGATTTCTGGTGAGCTTAATATCGATTTTTATTCTTCTGCATCACAGGATAATATTGACCCGCTGACTATATCGTCTGCCTCAAAAACGGATACGCATATCTACCCGACCATCTCCTGGAACATGAAAAATGACCAGAACCACACAACCCGCGGCGCAATGTTCTCCTACTCCACCGAATATGACTATAAGTCGCTTGGGTTCAACGTCAATTTTTCAAAATCCTCGAAAGATAATAACCGGGAAATCACTTTCAAGGCCGGAACCTACCAGGACACTTACACGGCGATACTTCCCTCAGAGCTGAGGCCCAACGGATACAGCTCGGGTGCTCAGGGTGACAAGTCCAATTTGTACCATAAGCCGCGCAATACGTATAACGGATCTATCTCTTTATCCCAAATTGTAAACAAACGTTTACAGGTTTTGATGATCGTGGAACCCACCTATCAGGAAGGATTATTGAGTACCCCTTTTCACCGGACTTATTTCACCGATGGTTCGGAGAAGGTTGAAAAATTACCAGGAACCCGGTTCAAACTGCCAATCGGATTCCGTGGAAGTTATTTTCTTGGTGATAAAATCATCCTGCGAACTTTTTACCGGTTTTATGCAGATAACTGGGGTATGAAGGCACATACGTTCTCGCTGGAAACACCTATCAAAATAACGCCCTTTGTTTCTGTAAGTCCTTTTTACAGGTTTAATACACAGACATCGATCCGGTATTTTGCACCTTATATGCAGCACGATCCAAATGCAGAATACTATTCCAGCGATTATGATCTATCGGCCTTTCAAAGCCATTTTGTCGGCTCGGGAATCAGGTTTGCTCCTCCTGGCGGGATTATGGGCGTTAGACATTTTGCATCACTTGAACTGCGTTATGGTCATTTTTACCGGAATGCGGGAACAGGAATGCAGTCGAATATTATTACGTTGGCGGCTAAGTTTAAATAGGAGCTGATGTAAAACGGTTAACAGTGATTCTTTATGGAAGGTAAGCGTTGAAAAAATCACCTCTTACTTTCCACAATTGGCTGCCCGCCAGATAAAATATCTATTCAATCTGATCTTTATATGCACTTGCTGATAGCAGTGCATCGCAATCAATTCACTTTGAGCAATTTCTGCAATGTTGACCTTAACCACACCTTTTGAATATAACCAACTATAAATCTGACCACTAGCTAACTATATCAAAACCATATTTTGATATAGTTAGTATGCTTTTCGTAGATTATCAGCAAATGCATCAGGCAAAAAACCAAGCTCAACGGCCTGGGCCGCTTTTTCTACATCGTATTTTACTCTAATAAATTCTACCTGAACACCATCATGACTTTTCGTACTTGCCGGGGGGCCGATAGTCAGCATTACATAACAGGCCCGCGCATCGCCATCTTTGGGTTTCCCCACCGAGCCCGTATTGATCAGATGATGAAAGTGATCTGCACCATTTTCTCGGGAATTAATAATGCGGTGATACGGTTTATGCGAATGCCCAAAGCATAAAATATCGGCTTTGAATTCTTTGACCATTTCAATCATGTAGTCTTCAGGCAGCTGCTCCAAAAGGTATTCATTGATACTGCGGGGACTGCCATGTACCAGCAGCATATTCAAAGTATCCTCATGGAGTTGAAATTCAACCTTCAAATGCCTGGGCAGTGTCAAAAGATAATCTCTCTCTTTACTTCCCACCAGCTTATAGGCGTACTCACTGCTTTTTTCTGTGCTGCACGTCTCTTTTGAGGGATGTATTTTCGAGACTTTCAGATCATGGTTTCCTGCAATGGTGGCTATGCCATGACTGCGGATCAAACCAATTACCTGGTTGGGCCACACATTATAGCCGACAAGATCGCCAAGGCAATACACTGCATCTGGTTTTTGTTTTTGAAGATCTTCCAGTACCGCTTCAAAAGCAGGAAGATTCGCGTGGATATCCGATAGAAGGGCTATTCTCATTTGGCAATTCGTAAGGATTCTGCATAGGCGTTGGGAAGAACGCTGTCTTCCACCGCTTTGGCCGCCTTTTCAACATCATAATCAAAGCGTATAGATTCTACTGCAATACTTTCTTTGTCTGCTACGGATGCATCCTGGTTGATATGCAGGATCACATAGCCGCCTCTTGGATCTCCATCTTTGGGTTTACCAACCGATCCGATATTGACCGCATGACGAAAATGGTGTGTGCCTTCCGGCTGCACAGAATCCAGGATTCGGTGATACGGTTTATGTGTATGGCCAAAAACCATCACATCGGAACTGGCCTGCTCCATGATCCGGATCATGCTTTTTTCTTCCCGGTCCTCAAACAAATACTCGTTGATACGGCGCGGACTTCCGTGAACGAGAAGCACTGAAAGCGGCTTGTCATTGAGTTGAAATTCCAGGCGGATATGGGCAGGCAAAGTACGCAGATAAGCCCTCTGTTCATCTTTCATGATTTTGTTTGTAAAGGATATCGAAACCTTGCCGTTTGCTTTTTCATCATCGGTTTTGTAGGCGCACCCGCAATCATCGCTGCTTCTGCCGATGCCAAAATCATAGTTTCCGGCGATGGTCGGGATACCCCGTTTTCTGATTTCGTCTACCACTTCGTTGGGCCAGATGTTATAGCCCACCAGATCACCCAGACAATAGATCGCATCGGTGTCGCGGGATTCAACGTCTTTAAAAAATGCCTCCAAGGCTGGCAGATTGGCGTGAATGTCTGAAAAAAGAGCAATTCTCATCGTTTCTATATTTTTAAATATTCAATAATTTCATTGACCGTCTGGCGCGCAGAGCGCCCCACCCCGATTAAAGTCGCTGACGCAAAGCCCGTAAAGCTGCCGTAACCTACCAGCCAAAGACCTGCTGCGTCAGCCGATTTTGTACCCTGGCAATCTATCTTTCCATTTTCTTTCAAGACGCCCAAACCTTTCAGATGATCCGTTGCAAACCCGAATCCCGTGCACCAGATGATCACATCAAACGGCTGCCGGATTCCGTCCTGCCAAACGACTCCTTCCTCATAAATAGCCTTGAAGGTTTCACGGGTCTTGAGCACACCGCGCTTGCGGGCATCTTTAACCGTAGGCACCATCACAATGTTACCTACGTTGTATTGTGAGGCTGTAAACTCCTTACCTTCCTTCATCGCATGGTATTTGGCGGATGCCACATCAAACAGCACCCTGCCATCCACATCATCCGGCAGGAATTCAGGCTCATTCTGGCATGACCAAACCGTCTTTGTCACCTTGGAAACTTCGGACAGGATCTGCGCGCCCGAGTTTCCCGCACCAACGATCAGCACCGTTTTATTTCTAAAAGGGTCTGCATTTTTATAATGCGCTGAATGCAGCTGCTCTCCTTTGAAAAGATCATTACCTGGAACATCTGGTATAAACGGCTTTTGAAAAGTGCCTGTGGAAGAGATCACAGCCCTGCTCTGGTAATCACCCCGATTAGTCGTTAACGTGAAAATGGCCCCTTCTTTTTGAACATTCGTCACTTTGATACCATGCTGAATAGAAAGATCATATCGTTTTTGATAAGCACTTAAATAATCCAGCACTTCCTGTCTGGAAGGAAATTCATTTTTTGATTTGGGCATCATCCGGCCGGGCAGCGAGCTGTACTCAGCAGGCGAAAATAAAGTCAGAGAATCCCAGGTATGCTGCCAGGCTCCTCCGCCCTGCTGCTGGTCATCCAAAATAATGTATTTCAGATCCGCACGACGAAGAAAATAGCCGCACGCCAAAGCACTCTGTCCACCGCCAATAATAATCAGATCAAATACTTCCATGTGGTAATTTAAACAACTGCTGTTTTATAATACCTGTCACGAAGCCAGAAAGCTGCATTGACCAAGGCAATCAAGGCAGGCACCTCGACTAATGGCCCGATCACCCCTACAAAAGCCTGTCCGGAGTTGATGCCAAATACACCAATGGCAACCGCGATTGCCAGCTCAAAATTGTTACCCGAAGCGGTGAAGGCGATTGAAGCGTTCTGTTCATAATCGGCCCCCAGCGATTTTGCCACAAAAAAGCTCACCAAAAACATAATAGCAAAATAGATCACCAGCGGCAAGGCTATCAAAAACACATCCCCCGGCAGCTGCACAATCAGCTCGCCTTTAAGCGAAAACATCAGAATAATCGTGGATAGCAGCGCAACCAGTGTGATTGGTGAAATAAAAGGGATAAACTTCTGCTCATACCACTGCTCCCCTTTCAATGCTGTCAGCCCTATGCGGCTCAGCACGCCTGCGGCAAAAGGGATGCCCAGATAAATACCGACACTGACCGCAATTTCAGCAATGGTGATATTGACCTCCAGTCCTTTCAAGCCGACCAAAGGCGGCAAAACCGTGATGAAAAAGTAAGCATAGAAGCTATAAAATAAAACCTGAAAAACGCTGTTAAGCGCCACCAGACCTGCCGCATACTCGCGGCTTCCCTCTGCCAGCTCATTCCAGACAAGTACCATTGCAATACAGCGGGCAAGCCCGATCAAAATAAGGCCGATCATATAATCCGGGTGGTTTGGAAGAAAGACAACGGCCAGAATAAACATCAGCACCGGACCAATGATCCAGTTCAGGATCAGCGAAACACTCATCACTTTCGTGTTTCTGAATACTTCGCCCATTTTGTTATATTTCACTTTGGCAAGCGGCGGATACATCATCAAAATCAGTCCAATGGCAAGGGGAATATTGGTTGTTCCGCTTGAAAAAGTATTGATGTAAGCAGGGATCGAAGGCACAAAATTACCTAGTCCCACGCCAATAGCCATGGCGATGAAAATCCATAAAGTCAAGTAGCGGTCCAGAAAGCTGAGTTTCTTTCGGTTTGCCGCCGGGGCGCAATTATTCATTTTACTGTTAATTATTAATTTCTACAAAATACACTCCACAAATTTTTTATTTTCGACAATCCACTACCCAAATCAAAGATTCGATGCTACAAAATCAAAACAATATCCCTTAATGATTTCTCTTACAGCTCTGAACTCCTGCATTATCTGCTGCTCACTTCCAGTAGCTTTGCCGGGGTCCGGAAAGTTGTAATGGAATTTCTTTGCTTTGGTAGGAAAATAAGGACAGCGCTCTTTGGCATTGTCACAGACCGTGATCACATAATCAAAATCAATGTTTTTGTATTCTTCTATGTTATTGGAGGTATGTTTTGAAATATCGATACCATCTTCCTCCATGATAGCAATAGCCCTTGGGTTGACACCATGGGTTTCAACCCCTGCACTATATACGATGGCTTTATCACCGGTAAATTTTTCGAGATAACCTTCGGCTATCTGACTCCGGCAACTGTTGCCGGTGCAAAGTACTAATATTTTTTTCATCTTATTAATTGATTCCGGTTACCTGACTTCTTCTTTCCAGAAGGTTGACGCTTCGCCAGACGCCATTCATTTTACCTATATTTTCCCGGTAGCCGATCAGACGGAAATCGTTCTTGGTATGAAGGTTCATACTAGCCAGATTCTCTGAAAAAATACCTGCTTGAAGTGTCCAGTACCCTTTCTTTTCACTTTGCCTGATCAGATGCTTCAAAAGCATATCTCCAACTTTCTGCCCCCTGAATCTGCCGTCCACATACACGCTTACTTCGGCCACACCAGCATACACGCACCTTCCCGAAACCGGTGTCAGCGCGGCCCAGCCGGTAATTTCGCCGCTATCAGAAATTGCCACATAGCGCAGTTCCTGCGTATGTGATTTATCCCATACCTCCCACTCGGGCGGACTGGTTTCTAGCGTAGCATTGCCCGTAGCGATCCCCTGCGCGTAAATTTCACGGACTTCCCGCCAATCACCAGGTTCTAAATTTCGTATCGTGCTCATGTCTGATGGCTTGACTTGTTAACAGCATCCACTGCCGGGTGTGCAGCTTTGGTTTTCAGCACCGACAATCTCCAGCGCAGGTGTTTCCTTAACAGGTGCTGCCGTATTTACAGCCGGTACACAGCATTCTTCCCCCGATGGTGTTGTCCCGCAGCTTCCTCCTCTGGTAATGGCTTTGCATTGTGTGAAGTCGGCTGCCAGCTTCACGGTAAAAGAATCACCTTCCGAAATAAACCCGGAGGGATACATCTGGCGGGTATCAAATTTTGAATTACCAAATTCAATTTTAACTACACCAAGCGGATTGAGCGGCAGCGATTTCTCAACCAAATTCACGATCGATAGCGCTTTGCTTACCTTCATCGCACGGTCTGTCTCCGCTACTGACGGCTCCCACAGCTGCACAATAATCTCTGTCCAGCTGTTCATCACTCCCCCACAGTCCACCGAGACAATCGGAGCCTGCTTGATTTCAGTAATGTGATAAGATGCATCGACGAAGTGTCCCTCTGCATATTGGAATTGAAGGACCTTGTCCGGGTTTTCTGAAAGCGTATTTTTGAACGCTTCCCAGTTCATTGGATTTAAGTTATTCATTGCTATATTACGATTGAATTAAATATAAAAAATGAGCATTTATCCTGTTTAATTGCAACATTTTGCCGCAACCTCCGATTCGAAAATCTCACCAAAAATCAACCTGGCTTCCTGCCAAACAGTTTCATTGATGCAGTAGCAAACACGAGGCGGATTGATCTCCCCGTGCAGGATACCAATATTTTTCAGCTCCTTTAAATGCTGAGAAACCGTAGCCTGTGCCAGAGGCAACACTTCGACCAGATCACCGCAAACGCACGATTTCTCCTTTAATAAATGTTGAATGATCGCAATGCGTGCCGGATGCGCCAGTGCCTTCGCTAAATCAGCGATACGGTTTTGTTTCTCCGTGAAAACCTGTGTCTTTGTAACTCCCATGCATCAAAGGTAATTAATATTTTATTCATTGCAATAATACGATGAATATTTCTAAAAAAAACCATCGCTCCTAACTGTATCTTTAAATGTACTCGCCTCCACTGAAACCATAATCGAAAATACCGCAATGGAATCTGCTGAAAAGGTTTCATTAATTGATCCGCTTTTTAGTGCATCAGAACCAGAATCTCAGTGTGTTTTAGTCCACCTCAGTTAGTATGCCGATTATGAACAATTTAGTTTGAGTCAAAGAAGTCCAATTTATAGAGACAAGAGGCCGCTTTTGAAAAGTCGACTTCTCTTACACCCAGCGAGTTGTGTGCAAACTCGCTGGGTGTAACGCCATATTGTTCTTTAAAACATTGTGAAAAGTACGATGGACTTTCAAAGCCAACCTCATAGGACACCTGTGCAGCGGTTTCTCCCTGCGCAAGCAGAATGGCTGCTTTTTGTAGCCGATATCTCCTGATCCAAGTCTACCTAAATGTCCCGAACCAGACAAACCCAGTAATAAAAGCAATCTCTCCATATATGAGATCATGCAAATACCAGGCATATCTGCTTTTGACAAAACCCCTTTAAAAGAGCTCCTTACTGAATGTCAAATCAATCAAAATGCCAATGAACAATGGGACTTATTTGATGAGTAAAATTTAACGCATCAGTACTATATCTCAATGATAAATTGGGCTAAGTTTTGCAATAATGTTATTTACAGTTTCAGATATAAAATTGATAGGTGTTCTCAGTTTTGACCATAGAAAATCAGAGTTCCGGAAAATCCTAAGGGCACTTAGAACAGCCTCACAATTCTTCCTAAACGATTTATTTAATCCTATCCAGTAAATCATCTACCGCTTTTACAAGCTGCGTCTGGATTTTTGTTTCTTTTCCCGGAAGAATGTTTTCTATTTCTCCACGCCAGACCTGCTTGTCCTGCCTGGTCTCAGATATGTCCAAAAAGAGCGTCCCTACTTTGTATTTACCAACAGGTACTTCTTCGCTTTTCCAGGAATAGCGCCGCTGCCCGGTGTAGCGGGGTAAACCGTCAGTTCGAAAATCGGTTTGTCTTGTTTGCACTTTATCTCCCATTCGAGCTGAAAGATTTATCATCAAAACAGGATCCTGACTTTCCCTTAACCCTTTGGAAACCAAATTATCCGCAATAGCATTCTTAATAAGCTCTATATTTTTAAAAAACGGTTCGGGAAGACTGTCACTATCGACCGTGTCATGTTGAAAACCAAAAGTACTATAATCACTGATTGTAAAATCCGTTTCTTTTGATGTTTTCAGACTGTGATATCCTGCACTGCAACTTGCCAGAAATAAAGACCATGCAAGAATGGAATATTTTATGTATTTAATCATTTTGTATTAAATTAAAATCACTTAAAATAAAAAAGAAGGAAGCAACATTCGGAAATCGGTATACTGACAAAGTCAGCTTACATACGCCAGTTGTTTTATATCCTGGTCGATTCCGGAAATGTCTGAAGGATTTCCAGTACAATATTTTTCAACGTTTCATTCGCATTGTCTTTTTTACCAGCAGGCTTTACCTGTCCGGATAGCCATCCCTGCCAGATCATACGGTCGGTCCCTTTCTGGTAGATATTAACAATCAATCTGCTTTCCTGATAGTTATAGGTTGTGATATCATTGCCCGGGGTACTCCACCAACGTCTGTATGGATAATAGTTATTGCCGCCGCTTACCTCCTGGCGATCTTTAACATCTACTGTAAAACGGACTACAATCTCAGGATTCAGCTCATCAACAACATAACCTTTCTTTTCCATGGCTTGGATAACGCCCGCTGTCATCCTTCTCTGATTAAGTTCGCTTCCCAATAAAGGATCTTTTGCTATTTCCTTTTCAGCCTCCACTTTAAATGTGCTGAAACTTCTCAGATTGACCGATTCATCGCGGTCATGACCAATCTGGGGGGCTCGACTGCAAGCGGCAGCCACAAAAATAGTCATTGCCATTGCTACCCAAAATTTCAATTTCAATATTGCATTTTTCATCTTTTTTCAAGTTTTAGAAATATACCTTGCCTAAGCCTGAATGATATAAATCAGAATCTCTTTTTTGTCAAGGCTAAAATTTATTTTAACATGACAAAGGTACTTGATCGCAGATCGGCTATGTTAGCCCGGAACGGCAGAGAGATATCCCGAAAAGACATTAATACCTTTTTGGAGCTGGTTTTCAAGAGCTTATTACTTAAAAACGGTTCAGTCTGTCTGGAAATACATCACTTCGATTTTGACTTCCATAACCCTCTTCACCTTTAGAATTTTCAAAAGAGGATTGCATTTAAGAGTACAGTTCCGGAATTGATAAATTGAAGTACTTAAAATGTAATTATATATGTAAAAACCCGCTTACCGTGTTCAACTGCCCACTTCAAAAATATGTTGTAGCAGGTAAGATTCGTTTATTAGAGTTACCTCGTATTTTTTACAGGCAATCATCAGCGCTGAGAATATAAAAAAGGCGATAAGGAGTCATTACTTTGATTTTCATGGTCATTCTTTTTGAAATCTAACATTTGATTTATGAACACAAAGGTATAGCCCTTCCCCCTATGAAATTAGCCCATTCCGACCCTGTGATAATTCATTCGGACATTTGAAAATTAAATATTTAAGGGCCGGTTAGTCTGCCAGGTGTTACGGAAAAAACATGTTTAAAAGCCCGGGTAAACTTGCTAAGATTATTATATCCCAGCATATAACCAACTTCCGAAACATTCATTTTTTGTACGAGTAACAGTTCCCTTGCCTTATGCATCCTGACATTTTTGTAGAATTGATAATAGGAATGTCCGAACATCTGTTTGAAAAGCATTTTAAATTTAGTAGGTGACATCGTTGCCCGTTGTGCCGCTTCACTAATAGGCGGACATGACTCCTGATAGCTGTCAAGCAGGGAACGACGTATTTCATTGAGCTTCAAAACATCGTCTTTATGGATTTGTATTGGCTGATTATTGCTTTGACGTTTTTCTACACGTTGCAGGGTGTGATAACAAAGCTCAAGCGTACGGGCATGTATCAGCAGATTATTGCCCCGGTCATCGTGCAAATGCCGGTCTATCTCTTTTAAAAGATTCATAGAATTGACATCAAGACATTCTACATGATACACAGGACGATCTTTATCAACAAAGGATAAAAGTAATTGTTGCTGCGTTTCCGGTTGCCTGGTAATAAAATTCCTGATACGTTCGTGTGAAAGGATTATAAAGATCAGGTGGTAATGAATGCCCGGTTTAAATGTATACGATGCTGTCAACAACGGGGAACTGAAATACAAACCATTTTCACTCCCGTAACCAAGATTGAACTGCTGCTCTCCGGTTTCGGTCTCAAGGTATTGCTCACTCAGATTCGACACCAAAACATAATATCCCGGGTTTTGCGTGCTTTTACGTTTGAAAATTACGGTCTTATGAAACATCACTTCTATTTTCCTGACCCGCAGACCGAGATCAATATCCACCCGATAGAAGTCTCCCTTCCCGATTTCATTGTCAAATGATAACTTATCTTCATCAAAAGATGCCTTCAGTTGCGGTGCAACCTGGGCAAACCAGTTATCGTCATTTTTGTAGCTTATAGTGAAAGGTTTTGCAGAGGTCATCTTTCAAATAGTTTACGTTTAAGTCCGGGTTTTGTATCAAACAAGATGATCGGTTCTTCCATTCAAAAAATCAATCAGACCAGTTTATCAGCATATACCATTTTTTAGATGGGTAATGTATAAAAAAGAATCGGTTTCCGGCCAATACTCCATAAGCACTCCCCAAAATCCGGTTTTCATTTTGGTCCTGGCGGGCACATTAAATTTTTGTACTGAAGAACATGGATTATCAGGCAGAAAGCGGGCCACATCATCAAGGTTAACCTTAAAAGTCTAAAATGAGCATGGGATATTCTAGCCTTATGATAATATAGATTTAATGAAAATTAAATGATTAAACAAATATCCGGTAGGTACAATACAATTAATTATAAAATCTAAATAATAATTATAATCTTTACAAGCATTGTAACTTAAATTACAAGGATTACTGAAGATAGCCTTTTTATAAATTAACCCTTCAATATATATGTTTAGTTGCTGGCCTTACAAAAATCACAATTGAAACTGTAACAGATATCACATCGTTTAGCTGAACCCCAATTCCGCTTAATCCATACATTTTTTCATATTATGGAATCAATTTTAAATAACTCCCTCCGCAATAATTCAGTTGACGTTGCTATTCAAATGCACGGCAAGCCCTTGATGACTGCTGTTGCAATTAGCTCCCTACTTAAAAATTCGGGTAGGTGGATTAACAAGATTTATCTTATCGAGGAAAGACAACAACCTTTTTGTGCCAACGGCAAGTTTATAGCCAGACATTACCCCGACAAAGTGATCCGTTACCGGCCTTATCTTTTTCATGGACTTTTACCGGCAAATAAGCTTTTTTTTAAGTGGCAGTTCTACCGGAACTCGGTTAGATACCAATATGCCTTTGAAAACAGTGACCGTAAATACCTGTACATTATACACAATGATGTGCTGTTTCATGACGATATTTTAGGCATGTATTTAAATCACATTGAATGTGGAAGCTATGCTGGTGTCGGACCTATCGGGATGTGCTGGAATTGTCCTGCGCATTCTTCTGGTCATTGTTCATCAGACAATTACTTGAACTACCGCCCAACAACATTAGAATTTTCTGAACTGGCACAAAAGTATCATGCTCCCAGAAAAGAAATTTATGATCTTTTTAAATACGATGAAGGAAACTGGCCACTTCCTGAATGTCGGCTTAATGAGTGGTCGGCACTCATTGACCGGGAGCAAACAGCGCCCTATCAGTTTCCCTATTACAAGGATATACTTTTTGGCCAGATGGATCTGGACACGGCTGTCAGGTGGTTTCATCATATGAACAACCATGGTTTACAGTTTAAAAATGTTCCGCTGGGCTCACATGCTACCCATGTGTGGACTGGTCGTGAAGGAGAAGCCAATTCGGGTATGAGCACGATGAATAATCAGGAACTTTATTTCAGGGCAGAAAAAATGTCCTACCAAAAACTAATTTCGGATTATGGCTTTACCGATCGTGAACTGACAGATAATAAGCCCTGGTGACTTATGATTTCTTTTGAATCAATTTTGATGAACCGAGCACTTTTAGGAAAAGAGCAAACCCGACTCGATTATTCCTTAGGATCAATCGAACTTTAGTGTTAAGTAGACTAGGTCTGTAAATTCCGGAATTTTGAAGCTTATTCAATGAAGGGCCGGATTCGAAATCGCACTTCCCTATTCATTTCCTAATGCCTTTACGGGATTGTCCGTAGCGGCTTTGTAAGTTCTGGTGCTGATAATAAGTCCACCTAATACAAGCAATACCCCAAAACAAAGTCCGAGCGTTTCAAAACCAATCGAGACATGATAGGCAAAACTGATAAGAAAAGCATAGCCGGCCATGTAACCCAGCGGTAGCGCAATGGCAGCTGCAATCGTGAGCAGTTTTACAAAATCGCGGGATAGCAGCCAAATAATCTGCGCTACCTCTGCACCCATTACTTTCCTGATTCCAACCTCTTTGATTCGGGTTTGGGTGCTGTAAGTTACCATTCCCAAAAGTCCCAGACAGGCTATTGAAAATGAAATCCCAAGGAGCAGTGCCATAAAACGGATGTCCTCCATATGCGCATGACGTTCATAAAGAAAATCGTCAAACCACTTGCCCTCATAGGATTCATATGGTTTAAGTTTTGTCCATGCATTTTTAACTTCTGCCTGAACTGTGGTTTCCGAACCATCTGCGACTGCCACCTGCATGTAGCGTACTCCGCCAGTTTGCTGCCGAAGAATTAAGGGCATGATTTTCCAGTTAAAGCTCGTAAACCGGAAATCCTTTACAACGCCTGCAATCTGAACTTCAGTGCTGTCATTCAACCATAAGGCTTTGCCGACCGCATCCCCGCTACCGCCCAAATTGAATTTTCGGACCGCTTCTTCGTTGATCAATATCAGATCAGCCGAAGCCGTTCCTTTTGGCAAGTCCTTACCCGAAACAAGCGAAAGATTTAGCGTTTTTATAAAGTCAGGGGCGATGTCAAATGTAAAAGCCATGACCGGATCGGAATCATCCCTTTTCAACTTTATCCGCTCAGTGGATCCATGATGGCCAAAGGGCTCTGATATCCCGGAAACATGTTCCACGCCGGCAAGGTTTGTGATTTCACCGGCAAGCCTTTCATAAGGGATATTGCCAAGTGGAATATTCAGTACATTTTTACTACGAAATCCATATTCGCCGGTCGCCATATACTGTTGCTGACGCATCATGGTCACCAATGCAATCATAGCGATCATTGAGATACTGAACTGGACAACGATAAGTGTTTTACGCAGCGAAATTCCCCGGATTACTTTAAGGCCGTTTTGACTTCGTAACACCTCTGCGGGCTGAAACTTTGAAAGTACTCTTGCCGGGATCAAGCCGGCAAGCAGCCCTGCTACAACACTGAAACAAACAAAAGCAGCCCACAACTTCAAGTCCCAGACTACTCCGCCGATAAGCCATTGCTGAACAAAAGCCATAGGCGTGACAAGTTCCAGCATCACATAAGCCAGTGCTAATGCAAGTAATGAAAGAATTACGGATTCGGCCACAAACTGACCCAGAATCTGCCAGCGGAGCGCGCCGGAAGTTTTACGTATCCCAACCTCCCGCGCGCGGCTCATAGAACGCGCCAAGGTAAGATTAATATAATTAAAAGCGGCCATCAACAAAGTTACAAGCCCTACACCCATTTCAGCCATTAGCCCACTGAGTGGGGGCTCGTAAGTGCCGTTTGTCAGCTCCTCCGTTGAAGGAGAAATACTTGCAAGTGATTGCGCGCGAAAACTATATTCTTTAATGTTTTCAAGTTGAATCTTAGCATTTTCCCGCCTGGAAATGGCTGATAGCACCTGTTCCAGCTGCGAGGCCGAAATTTTCGGTTTCAAAAGAACATAGGTATATCCCGTTGAAAATTCTTGCCAGTCCTTGCCCCCGGCGAACCGGCTTATTTTTTCTTTTGGCAGTATAAATAAGATATCGTACAGTAAGTGGGAACGGACATTGGTATTTTTCATAACACCCGTGATGACCGATGAGCCGATACCTTCCTGGGTCAATACCTGGCCAATCGGATTTTTTTTGCCAAACAATTTTTCCGCTGTTTTCTCACTGATCACTGCTGTACCGCCTTCACCCGGGATCTGCCCGGATGCGACAGGATAGCCAAACAGCCCAAAGAATGAACCATCGACGGCAAACGTGAGAAAGTCCAGCTGTTTGCCATTACCTTCAACTTGCCCATAAGTACGGACCACTCTTGCTGAATTTTCAACAAATTCGTAATCTCTTTTCAAACTTTCGGCCAGCGGTAGCGGTGATGTAGCAAAGGCTGCTTTATTGTTTTCTTTGGTTACGATATCTGTCACAATCCGGTAGATGCGGCTGCGATTTGGATGAAAATTGTCATAGTCCAAAGCTCCCTTGATATGCGCAATGGCCAGAAAACAAACCATAAGCCCCGAAGCCAGACCAAAGATATTGATCACCGAAAAAAGCCAGTGTTTCCATATACTCCTTACGGCAATTTTGAAGTAGTTTTGTAACATACAAAAAGGTTGGTCTAAAAATCTTAATAAAATCTCAAAAATTCTATACCAGTTCATACAAAGTGAATTTCCAGCAATTCAGCTAAGATTTTAAAAAATAAAATGTACGATTTCGAACATTTATGTCCGTTTTTTTAGATAAGCGCTATTTTAAAAGCAGTGCATTAGCCAATCCTTTATCAATGCAAGCCGAAGCTGGTTAACTTCCGGCCAATACATTTTTTGAAAAAGTATTTTACAGATTTGTTCAACCTGCGCTATTTCAAATATTTTGTATATTACCCATGCAAATGGCACCCTGTTTCTTCTACTAAATCGCGTTAAAGATTTGGCGCGTTGCTCCCTAACTTATTCTCATCATGACAAATCTCATTTCAAGAATAGACCAGTATAATAAGCTAAGAGATCCGGACTTTCTCGAACTCAAATACAAGGCCATGCGGGAAAATCCTTTCCGGTTTTTCAGGGGCAGCTGCCATCTTTTTTATGAAGACCTTTCAAAAAACACACCTTTTGAGGATCCGACAAAAACCTGGATCTGCGGTGATCTGCATCTTGAAAATTACGGAAGTTATAAGGCAGCTAACAGTCAGGTCTATTTTGATGTGGTTGATTTTGATGAAGCTATTCTTGCACCGGTGAGCTGGGAAATTCTGCGAACGCTGACCAGCATATACCTGGCAGTGGATTCACTCGGTTTGCCTTTAAAATCTGCGGAAGGGCTTGCCACAACGTTTTTTAAAACTTTTCATGACGTAATAATGTCCGGAAAACCCGTGGCCTTTGAACGAAACACTGTGCAGGGACTCATCAGGAGGTTCATCAAATCGGTTGAGAAACGAAAATCAAAGGATTTACTTTCTGAGAGAACCGAAGTGAAGGGATCTAAGATCTTGTTGAAAATCATTGAAGGTAAAACCGTTAAGATCATGCCTGAAGAAAAGAAAAGCATTACCGAATTGGTCTCTGTTTGGGCAGACAAGCATAAACATCAAAGTTGGAAAGTCTATGACGCCGCCCACCGGATTGCAGGAACCGGCAGTTTAGGACTTGACCGTTATGTACTTCTGGTAAAAGACAAAGCACTGAAAAAATATTTTCTGCTGGATATGAAAGAATCCATTACTTCCTGCCTTAAACCCTACATTGAAATTTTACAGCCTGAATGGAAAAACAATGCAAAACGTATTACAGGTATTCAAAATCTCATGCAGAATGTATCCCCGCCGGTTCTTGAAACGCTGATCTACAAGCACAAACCATTTGTGTTAAAAAAATTACAGCCACAGGCTGATATGATGAACCTGAAACTATGCAAGGGAAATATTCAAAAACTCCTGGAGGTGATCGAAACCTTTGCCGAAATTTCAGCATCGGCTCACCTGCGTGCAACCGGTAGGTTTGGCTCAGGCACAACCGACGAGCTGATCGCTTTCTTTCAGACCTCATCAGACTGGAAGTCACGACTTTTGAAATACAGCAAAAAGTATGCAGAGCAGGTCAGGCAGGACTATTTTACCTTCTGCCAACATTAATCCCGGTGACGCACCGGACATTGATATGATCATGTTTTAAGGTTCAGGATTCGCCGGGATCTGTTCTCGATAAAATCATCGATATTAATGCGTTCCAGCCACTGGTTTCCTGCTAATTTCATGAAAATGCCGGGTTGTTTAGCAGTAAAAGTGTTAATAACTACTGTAAAATGTTTAAAATACTTAAAAAATTAAGTAAAATATATAAACTTAAAAGAGTTCGATTAGCATGGTAAAATCATTACGGTAAAACAGTTAAAATAACTTATAATCACAGTAAAACGATCAAAGTTAATCCCGAAATCTATAGACAAATTCATACTAAATACTGTATCAGTTGCCTCAAAACGGATTTAATTTTCAATGATAATTCCAATAGCCAGTCTGCTTTAAACTTTATAATAGTAAAAATCACGCTTGCAAACTTAATTTCGCTCTTTTTCAACATTGCCGGCAATCACCAGCGACTTGCAGCATATTTCTGTCCTTTTGTTGGTAATCACAGTGAAATTGCCATTTTCATCCTGTTCAATATTTTCAACCCATTCATCCGCTGAAAAACTTGGTTGAAAAACGCCAATTTTATCCAGTAAAAATTCCGATAACTGTTTGTCTTCTAAATCAGTTAAACGTTGATGTTCGAACTGGCTATTAATGAGATGACAACGCATATTTAACTGTCCCGCCTCAAAAACGGCAAACAAAGCAACCGGCCCGGACCCAATAATGCAAAGATCTGTCCTGATCATCATGATTTTAAATTTAATTGCTTGTTGGGGGCTCTTACCAGAAATTGTTTGTGATGAGTTCCTTAATCATAAATAATTCATGTCCCTCTTGAAGGATTTTTCCAAGCTGAACTTCATCCCATGGTTTGATCAGATAATCAAAAATCCTGGCTTTGTTTTCTAAATCCTGATTTATATAATCCGACACAAGCAAGCGTATGCAATTTGGACACAAGGAAAGGGTTAACGCCAGAAAATCAATACCGCTCATTTCATTGATATATTTACTGCAAATAATGATCTCAACCCGGTCTTTTTCCAGAACCCCCAAAGCTTCCTTTACCGAACTGGCAGAGATTATTTTATAGTCCCTGCGAAAGATAGCATGGAACGAAATCAGATTCCCGACTTCATTATCGGCATATAGAATGACTGGTCTGGTTTTCGAAATTAGCGGCATGACGCGTTTTATTGAGAGTTCCCTACCGCTTTTTTATAGGCGGCTTCGCTTACTTTATATTCCACTTTCGCATCGATCACATGGCTATATGCCTGCTGCCACAGGGTTTGAGCTTCCAGAACATCCTGCCCGGTGACAGTCCCTGCTTTAAAACGGTCATTACTTAAGCGAAGATTTTCGTCTGCCTGCTGCACAGAAGCCTGGGAAAGGTCAATTCTTTTGGCGGCCTGATTTAGCTGTAAATAGGCATTTTGAGCCTCCAAAGAAATCAGTTCGCGCGTTTCTTCCATCTGCAACTGCTGTGCGCTGATTTTAAATGACTGTTCTTTTACTTTACTTGCTTTTTGTCCCCAGTCCCAGATCGGAATGCTCACACTAACCAGCCCAACATAAGAGGAAAGAACATTATTACCATTCTCAAAATTCATTTTTGGCCCGATGCTTGCAAACCCGCTGGCAAGAAGCCCAACCGTAGGTTTAAAATCTGCTTTCAAAATTTTTTCCTGTAACCGCTCAGCCTCCAGGGCTTTTTTTAGCAACCGGATCTCTGAGCGGTTTTCTGCGGCACTAAGATAACTTTCACTAAGCAAAGGATTGAAAGCCCCCACGACAGAATCTGCCAGGATAATTTCCGCGTCGGCTGGCATACCAATCGTTTGTGCCAGATTTAATTTAGCCATAACCAGCCCGTCTTTTGCTTTGTTCAGATTAAGCTCTGCATCATTGAGCTGCACCTGAACCCTGAGCATATCATTTTTGTAAATCATTCCGGCATTAAACAAATTGGTAAGCTGTTTAAGCAGTGATTCCAACAGGGATTTAAAAGTGGTTGCCAGCGTAATTTTTTCGTTAACACTGGCAACCTGCCAGTAGGCCTTCTGAACATTGAACAATACTTCGGATTCTGCCACTGCTTTCTGTTCCTGGTAAATCTCAATTCCTTTATCAGCGGCCTGTTTTCCCAGTTTTATTTTACCAGCCGCATAAATGGACTGTTTTACAATGACGGATGGACTTACGCCGTATTCAGGAAGCAGTGTATTCAAGGGCTTTCCAACATAAAAACCCATAACCGAACCATCCACCATAGGCTTGTCCGCTCCGTTGATTCCCTCGCGAGCAGCTTTGGCCGCTTCGATACTGTACTGCGCTGATTTCAGCCTTTTATTTTGTGTTAAAGCCATCTGCTGCGCCTGTGCCAACGTGATACTTTTTTGGGCAGTGGCCCCCTGCGAAAGTAAAACCAGGCAAAGAAAAGACGAGCTAATGATCTTTAATATATCAGGATATTTCCCCATTTTCTACGATTTCGATTTATTGTAATTAAGTGACGGGACTTTGCTGATTTAAATCAGCATAAGATTGTATTAAAAGGAAGTTAGTCTGGTAAAATCCATGTGACGACCACCGGTGCAGCCACATGGATTAAGCACTACATATTCCAAATTAATCAACTTTTAAGCATGAGAAGGTTTATACTGAATGTGCTCGCTTGCAGGCTCGGGCATTTCAGGTTCGGGTACTGGTTTAATGAACCGGTAATACAAAACCGGCACAACAAACAAGGTCAGTACCATCGAGACGATCAGACCGAACGCCAGCACACTGCCCAGCGGCCCCCACATCGGCGATTTGCTGACTATCATGGGTACCACTCCCACCGCTGCGGCGGCAGATGTTAAAAAGATCGGGCGCATTCTTCTTTTTGCCGCAGCCAGCGCCGCCGCTTTGATCGTATAACCGTGGTCAATTACTAACTCGTCGGCGTAGTCAACCAGAATAATTCCGTTACGAACCACAATACCGATCAGACTGATAATGCCCATGAAAGCGGTGAACCCCATGGGATTGCCCGTAACATAAAGACCTAAGAACGCGCCTAGCAAACTGAGTGGAAACGTTGCGAGAATAATCAGCGTTTTTCCGAAATTTTTGAATTGAAAGAGCAGCGTCAGGAAGATAAGAATCAAACTTACACCCAGCGAAAAGCCCATACCCGGAGCACTTTCTCCACTGGATTCCAGCTCTCCGCCGTAACCGATCCGGATTCCTTCCGGTAATTCGAGCTTCTGGATTTCAGGTAAAACCCTGGCCATGATCGTTGAAGCTTTTATACCGAGCTGCGCCTCGGATTGAACAGTGAGCGTCCGTAGTCCATTGCGATGCGCCAAGGTTCCCGTATGCCAGGCAGGAACCAGCTCCGCCACTTCTTTCAAGGGTACTTTTCCACCATAAAGCGTGCTGACATAAAGATTATCCAAATCGTTGAAGTTCTTTCTGCTGGCATCGTCAAGGCGCATGAAAATATCTATCGGCTTGTCTCCTTCCCACAAAGTGGAAACAGAATACCCTTTTAAACCCGCGCCAAGCGTCTGGGTAATAGCCTGACTGGAAACCCCTAAACGGTTTGCTACATCGTCTTTGATTTTAACTGTGACACCCATGTAGTCCTGTTCATAATCACTGCGGACCCAGTTGGTACCCTCCTGTTTTTCCAGAATTTCTTTTATTTGCGCGGCTACCTTTTTCTGGTCATTCAGATTGTTTCCGATCACACGGACCTCAATCGGTGAGCCAGCCTGCATACTCAATTGCTTGATGCGAACATAACCATCCGGCACCAGCCCATCGAATGTATCCAGATATTCTTTGACCATTTCATTGGTCGCTTCCGGACTTATGGTCGTAATGAATATCTGCGCAAAATTTCGTCTGGGTGTTTCCGGCGCATAGGTCATCTGGAAACGCGGTGAGCTCGTCCCTACGAAACTCGATAATCCTGCGACTCTTTTATCCTGCTTTAATATATTTTCAACTTTCTTTACAACACCTTCCGTAGCCGGCAGCGACGCTCCGCTTGGCAGCCAAACTTCGATATTGAACTGATTGCGCTCCGAGTTCGGGAAAAATTCCTGCTGAACATTGGCTGCGATCAGAAAAGCAAGGCAAACAGAAATCACGGCTGCGGCCATGGTAGCTTTTGGCCAGTGGAAACAAAATTCCACACCGATATTAAAAGCATTTTGCAAATAATCCAGCAAACTCTTCTTAGGCGGACGCTCGCTTACCTGATGTTTCAGGCCTTTTTTGATAAATACATAACACATATAAGGCGTCAAAAGAAGTGCGACCAGCATCGATGCAACCAGTGCAACGGCAATCGTTAGCGGCAAGGCTGCAATAAAGTCTTTCGTAATCCCGTCCAGGAAAAATGCCAGTGGGGCAAACGCAAAAATAATGGCCAGTGTTGCGGTGAAAATGGGAAGCGAAAGCTGCGTGGCCGATTGCCAGGCAGCCGTCCAGGGCGTTACCCCTTCGTCAAGTTTTTCAATGTAATTATCAACCACTACGATCGCGTTATCAACCACCATTCCAAGCACGATGATCAGGGCTGCCAACGTAACCTGATGCAGCTCAATACCCATGATATTGATAATACCAAAGGTAATGGCAATGGAAATCGGCGCGGCCACAGAAGCGATCGATGCCACGCGAAAAGGAAGAAGAAACATGACCACTAAAATAACGGCGAGTATCGCAATCCCAAACTCGACCATAAAATGCGAAATACTGTCACCAACCACTTTGGGCTGGTCAACAATGGTAGTCACTTTCACATCTTCGGGAAGTGTGGACTGAATTTCTCTTATTTTATCCTGCACCACATCTCCGAACTGTACGATATTATTTCCCGGCTGCATTTCGATACTAAGCATCATGACTTTGTCCTCACCCATACGGATATACGAAGAAACTTCTTCGTAACGTCTTTCGATCCGGGCGACATCTTTTAACCTGACAACGGTTCCGTCCGGATTGCTGTAAACGATCTGATTTGCTATGTCTGATTCTGTCCTGTACTGGCTATTGGCAAAGATCGGTATGTTGCTGGCCGCAATTGTCAGTTCTCCCGAGTAACCGGTAACATTCTGCATTTGCAATGCCCTTGCCAAAGTACTCACATCAAAGCCATACTGTCGCAGTTTGTCGTTATCGACCTTGATGTAGATCTGCTGCTTTTGTCCGCCAGTCCTGTTTATTTTTGAAACCGTGGGAATGGTTTTCAGGCCATCTTCGAGATCATCCAGGTATTTTTCAATCTCTGCATAAGAGCGTTTGGAAGAGGATACTGTTATCATTTGCGCAACCACATCACCAAAATTACTGTTTACAATGGGCCCTAAAACACCCTGTGGGAGCACTGAACGCATATTCATATTTAATCCGTGCTGCAACGTTGACCAGAATTTCTTCCGGTCCTTTACGCTGGTGTGAAGTTCCACAGTGATAAATACCTGTCCGTCCTTGGTTGAAGATTTGGTTTTGTCTTTTCTGATCTCTTCGAAAGAAAACAGGTACTGCTCAATTTTATTGGTTACCTGTTTTTCCATTTGCAATTCATCCGCACCCGGATAAAAAGCCATGACCATGGCAACGGGCATATCAATCTTGGGGTCTTCACTGCGCGGCATGTTCAGCAGCGCATTTATTCCAAGCAAAGCCAGAAGCAGTGTGACTACAATGGTCACTTGCTTATACTTCATAGCCGCTTCAATAAAGTTCATTTTATGCTTTTCCATTGATTATGAGGAATTTTGGACATTAAGGTTCTGTTCCGTACAGAAACGATTCTGCACAGATGAATAGGCTTTCAGAATTTTGGTTTTGGTTCAAACAGCACGTTATAGCGTAAGCACGGCTCCCTCCTTCAGCCGCGTCTGACCGGCTGTAACAACCCTGTCGCCCTGCTTCAAACCATCGGAAACGATCACGTCATTTCCCTGAACACCGCTCGCTGTGATTCTTTTTCTTACCGCTTTTTGATTATCCCCTGCCACAAAAACATAGGTAATATCATCGGCATCACGGAGCACAGCGCTTGCAGGGATGGTAATGGCATCCAGGGATCTGCCTGTTGCTATTTTTGTTTGCGCGATCATACCCGGCAGCAGTTTCCCATCGGGGTTTTGAAGCTGCACTTTTACAGAATAAGATTTACTAACAGGGTCAGCCTGAGGATTGATGATAGCGATTTCCCCGGTTAGAATTTCATTTAAAGTGGAAATAAAAACCTTTGCACGCTGGCCTTTTCTTATCTTTCCGATTTCACTTTCCGGTACGGTTACCCTCGCATAAACCTGATCTGTTTTAATGATTGTGAAAGCTGGGACTCCCGGGGCGGCCATAGCGCCACGCTCAATGGATTTTGCTATGATAATCCCTGACATTGGTGCATACAATTTAGTATCAGAAACACGTTTGACTGATAGATTTTTATTGGCTTTCGCCTGTGCAAGTTTTGTTTTAATCTCGATAAAATCCTTCTCAGGCAGACTCCCCTTTTGATACAACCCACTTAAACGGGTATACATATCTTCGGCTTGTTCAAGGCCCGCACCTGCAATCAGCAGCGCATTATCATATTCGGTTGCATCAATGGTGGCCAAAAGCTGTCCGGCATTTACCTGCTGACCTTCGTTCACTTTAACAGAACTTACTGTTCCGGAAGCAGAAAAACCAATCTGAACGGAATTATCAGCTTCAATGGTACCGGAAAAACTCAGCTCCTCGGCTTGTCCATGATGCTGAATCTGCTGTATGGTGACTTTTACAGTGCTTTGTTTTTCTTTTTTCTCTTCTTTGGCCGCGCAGCCAACAAACAAAATCATGAGAGAGGCAAGTACATAAACCGGCATGATGACCGGTTTATTAAAGTAAGATTTTTTCATTTTTCGAATAATCGTATAACCTTAAAAGTTGGTTTGCAAAGGTTGATATTACAGCCACTATTTAAAAGGTTCACAAATCGGTTAGATTGGTCAAAAAGTCGGTTTTATCAGATTTATGTAAAAGTTTTAAATTTAAAGATCAGCCTTTTCCCATTTATCCGTATTCTTTATGGTTATATTGTATACTCAGGACAACAAATTACTTTGGTAAAAAAGTCGTCTGTTCAATCTCTCGCAATAAAGAAAAAACGCTGTTTTACAGAGAATTCCGGTATTCTTTCGGTGACATTCCGGCGTGTCTTTTAAAAAACTTTCCAAAGAAAGACTGGTCATTAAAATTTAGCAGATCTGCCGTTTGGCCAATGCTTAATGCAGGGTCATTAAGTAAATATTTTGCTTCAAGCATGACGATATCGTCAATCATTTCACCTGCATTTTTACCCGTAATTTCCTTCACCGTTTCGGTAAGATATTTGGCTGTGATACTCAGCATATCAGCATAGGCGTTGACACTTCTTTGTTTTTTAAAATGCTTTTGAACAAGTTGTAAAAATTCCATAACAAGATTTTCCTTCCTTGAAAGGTAGGTATTGACAGGCTCAGAATATATTTTACTTAATCCTGCAATTTCATATAAAAAAGTCTGAAAACATGTATACAATAATTCTTTACCAAACGGGTGTGTGTTAGCGGTAAGGCTACGGCGTTCCAGGTCGTGCATCAAATTTTTTATCATGTCCGCTGCTGTCTGATCCAGTTGCCAGTATGGCGAAAATTTGGTAGAAAAGTATTCAAAAAGTTCAGTTTTAAGATTTGAAATACCGATGCGGTTTAAAAAATCTCCGGTGAAACTGACAACTGAAAGGGTTGCGTTCTCGCTGGCCTGGACAAATTGCTTCAGCGCATTTGGCGGTGCGAGAATAAATCCGTTAACCGGAAGGTGATACTTTTTCAAATCGATGCCCAGGGTCATACTGCCCGATGTGACCATGCAAATGATAATATAATCTGACCTGAAATGCTCATTGGTAAAATCTTCTTTTTTAACAACCTCATTGATTTTTACCGAAAAACCACCGATAACAACCTCACTTTCAGAGTCGAAAGTCTGTAAAAGCTCTTCGTGTTTATGAATTATTCTTTTCATTGTTGTTGGCCGTCACTACTGGTTGTTTGGAACGAAATTTGACAGCGAAAAGTTTGACCCAATTATTATTAAATCTTTTTCAAGGAGTTGCGCGTAAACAAACTGTGGCAAGAATTGTTTCAGTGGAAAATTCAAAATGGTAATATTGCCTGGCTTAATCAAATGAATAATGTAGCTGGCATAGTACCAGCCACATTATAAACTCAAGGCAAAGCGAAAGCCATGATAAAGCCCGATGGATTTTCGCTCGTACCACCCACCGAAAGCGCCACAAATTGCTTCCCTTTTACCTGATAACTGCATGCTGTTGCGTTGGCCAGGGCAGGCAGGGTTGTTTTCCAAAGCAGCTTACCCGTGGATTTGTCAAAGGCGCGCAACTTTTTGTCGTCAGTTCCACTGATGAAGACTAAACCGCCAGCAGTCACAATAGGGCCGGCTTTACCTTCCTGACCAGTTTCGGGTGCTCCTTTTACTTGCCGAGCTTTATCGTTTCCTAATGGAATTTGCCATTCATATTCGCCTGTTGACAGGTTTAGCGCGTGTAAAGTTCCCCAAGGCGGCTGTATAGCCGGATTCCCGCCAGGATCTTTCCAGGTCTTATAACCCGTTGAATTCAAATACTGGTCCGCATGTGCGTTACGTTCTATGGTTCCCAACTGGCTTGACTGACCCGATTTGGATGCGGATTCGCTGCTTGCTTTTGCCTGGTCTCCTTTAATGATCGTTATAAGATCGGGAGCATCATTTGATTTGATGTATAAAAAATTAGTTGCCGGATCAAAAGCGGCACCACCCCATTCCCCACCACCGCGCGTACCGGGCAATTGAAGCGTCCCTTTGAGATCAGGAGGCGTAAAAAGCCCTTCATAGCGCATGGACCTAAATTTTTTGACAAGCGAGTCATGATCGGCATCGGAATAATTGGTCAGATCTGCTTCGGTAACCCACTGCCGCGCGAAAGGCCTGGGTTTCACCGGAAAGGGCTGTGTAGGTGAAGAATGTTCACCGGGAAGATTCGAAGCGGGCACTTTCCTTTCTTCAATTGGAAACATGGGCTCTCCCGTTTCTCTGTCAAAAACAAACACAAACCCTTGTTTGGTGATCTGTGCTACCGCGTCAATATCCTTTCCATCGCGCTTAAGGGTGACAAGGTTTGGCGGCGCTGGCAAATCGTAGTCCCACAGATCATGATGCACCGTCTGAAAATGCCATACATGTTTTCCTGTTGCCGCGTTCAGCGCCAGCACACAATTGCCGTACAGGTTCTCGCCTTTGCGGTCAGTCCCATAAAAATCATAAGATGGCGATCCTAATGCAAGAAAAACCATCCCTCTCTTTTTGTCCAGGCTCATACCCGCCCAGTTATTGACACCACCCACTACCTTGCAGGCATCTTTTGACCAGGTTTCATAGCCAGGCTCACCAGGCAGCGGTACAGTGTGGAAGGTCCACACGAGCTTTCCGGTGAAACAATTATATGCCCTGATATAACCAGGCTGGGCTCCATACACATCCGGCACACGGCAACCCATAATGATCAAATCGTTATAAATGATCCCCGGGGATGTGGAAGAGACGTAAATATCTTCGGAAGTATCACGTAGGCCAATTCTCATATCAACTTTTCCCGCACTGCCAAATGAAGGGATGAGCTCACCCATATGCACATCCAATGCAAAAAGATTGTTATTGGCTGTAAACAAGATCCTTTTGTCATCACCGCTTTCCCAGTAAGTTAGGCCACGGTTTACTTCGCCGCCACTCTCTTTGCCGTCGAAAGGATCAAAAGACCAGAGCTGTTCACCCGTTTCTGCATTTACAGCGTATGCCCTTTGACTTCCCGAAGTAGCATACATTACTCCATCTACAATAATGGGATTGCATTGACTGGGACGGGTTCCAGCTGCATTATCCTTCATGGCAAATGTCCATGCGGGCTTTAAATGGCTCACATTTGAGATATTGATCTGATCCAAAGGTGAATAATTTGAACTTTTAGCATCTGCTTTATAGACCGACCATGTCCTGTCATTTTGATGATCCTTTTTGCAAGCGCCAAAAAAAATGGACGCAAAAAGGGCAAGACTTCCCAAAGTCTGTGTACCTAATTTTCTTTTTTTCATATTGCAAGGCGTGATAGATGTCTATTGATCGTCTAATATTATGTTCATTTAATAAAGTAAGCTTTTATTGTATTATGCGTGAGCGTCGGCACAAATACTGTCCTGAGAAGCGGGTTATAACCCATATCGGCAGAGCTGATCTTTTGGCTGGAAGTATCTGCATCAAGGACCGCGTTCAACTGTGCTTTTAGATTCAGTAAATCTCCGACTGCATTATGCTGCGCTTTCATTGTCATGGTGATCAATAGAAACCCAGCTAAAAGTATACATGTATAAAACCAGGGTTTTTCATGATTACCGGTTTTTTATTTCTGATTTACCTGATTGTATTCCTGTTCTGTCACCGGCTGAAGCCATACCACATTTTCATTTCCCTTGTAATTGGCTATCGCAATATGAACAAGCTTTCTATTAGCAGAGGCCCCATGCCAGTGCTCGGTATTTTCAGCAATGTTGACTACATCGCCTTTTTTCAAAGCCCGTGCAGGCTTTCCCCGCTCCTGGGTAAAGCCCTCTCCTTCTGTAACAATCAGCACCTGCCCTTTCGGATGGGTATGCCAATATGTTCTCGCGCCTGGTTCGAATGTTACGCTGCCCAGTGCAAACTCATTGTTTTTGTCTTTGGATACCAATGGATAAAGAAACGCATCACCGCTAAAATAAGAAGCTGGCAACCGTTCGCCTTTTGAGAAAATAGAAGCACTTGTTTGCTCTGACATGGTTTGCTGATGGTTTTTCCTGCTGCAGCCACAAAGTGATATTAAGATACCTGCGGCCAGAAGTAGGATGAAATTTTTCATTACTTCCATAATTTGCATTCTTTGTTGAATTCGGGTTAGTCAGGGCGATTATATCAATATGATCTGAGTACAAAGGTCATATACCTCAGAGAATCTGTGCTTATACAGGTTACAGGTTTACCTACCATTTTTACTGATCCCGCAGTACAAATGTGGTTGGCCAAAAATATCGGGTAAATTTATATCCGCAAATCATAAAAGAATATGAAGACCATTTTAAGGATTGATACCGTAAGCGAACACGATGCCTTTTACCATCACGAAAACCTGCACCCGCTGGTGAGCGTGATCAACTTTAACGGCAGGACGCCTGAGATGTATGCTTCGCGCATGAATTTTGGGTTCTATGCCATATACCTGAAAGACGTAAAATGCGGAGATATGAAGTACGGACGTCATACCTATGACTATCAGGACCGAACACTGGTATTTGTGGCTCCCGGCCAGATCATCAATGTGGACATCAATACGGATTACAAGCCACAGGGTTATGCCTTAATGTTTCATCCGGATCTAATTCGCGGCACTGCTTTGGGAAAACACATGGATGATTACAGTTTCTTCTCTTATGAAAGCAAGGAAGCGCTGCATTTATCTGAAAAGGAAAGAAAAATCGTCCTGGATTGTTTCGAGAAAATTAAATATGAACTTGAACTGGGAACAGACAAACACAGCCGGAAACTTATTGCCTCAAACATCGAGCTTTTCCTGAATTATTGCAGCCGCTTTTTTGACCGTCAGTTTATTACCCGCATTGATGTCAATAAGGATACATTAGAAAAGTTTGAAGATTTACTTAATCAATATTTTCAGTCCGACAAACCTCAAACCATTGGCCTGCCTGCGGTCGCTTACTGTGCGGAGCAGCTGCACCTGTCACCCAATTATTTCGGGGACCTGATAAAAAAGGAAACCGGTAAAACAGCCATCGAATATATCCGGTTGAAGGTAATGGATCTGGCCAAAGAAAAAGTACTGAGTCCGGATAAATCAATCAGCGAAATAGCCTTTGAATTGGGGTTCAAATATCCGCAGCATTTTACCCGGCTTTTTAAGAAGACTACCGGTCTTGCACCACAGGACTACCGATCGCCAAATTAAATACCGGTTAAAGGTCTGCCGCTATTTTGGACCACTTATATACATTTAGATCAAGGCACGTACCAATAACTAATGTTTTCAGCGATACATTCAGCTGGAAATCAGAATAAAAATTCTGGTAACCAATTAATTGCACTACAAGGTTAGTTACATCCGTGTAATCACTGTTTATCCTTACATTGAGGGTTCAATAGTTGAGTACTTTTTAATACCGATTGTGTCGTGGAAGAGGCCATACATGGGGAATTCGGATGCGTTGACCATCTAATTCCGTGGCAAATTGACCATCAGCAAATTAGTACTCAGCACGAATTAAATAACTGTTAATCATTTAAACTGGTCAATTCCAAGCGAAACAACATGTCCTTAATTTCTGAATTGCTGTGATCAGTGGCTCCGAATTACGCACTTATCAAAACCTGAAAACGAACTGCTATTTCAGCGCCTCTCTCACCAACATCGGTAATACCGGACTTGCATAAAAACTTGAAAACCCATTCCTGGTATGACTGATCCTTGCCAAAAAAAAACCATAGACATTGTTCTTTTTGTCGATCCAGGGATAGGCTCCTGCCCAGCCCGGACTACTGATCAAAGTCGGATTTCCTGACGCATCTGTTTCCTCCCGCCATTCTCCCAGCCCGTAAATGTCTCTCCGTCTTTCACCGCGGGCTCTCTCAACATATTCTCCTTTTCTAACCGCAGCGCCTCTCACCTGATCCTTTTGCATTTCATTAATTGATTTTTGAGATAAGATCCGTTTTCCCTTAAACACACCATCGTGAAGTATCATATCTAAAAAATGTCCGTAATCATCCAAACGACATCTGGCTCCGCCACCCAGCATAGGATTATGGCCAGGCGTTTCATCAACCGGCGTAAAATGGGTGTCTTTCATTTCCAGCGGTAGTGCAATCTTTTCCTGAAAAATAGATTCCCAGGATTTCCCGGTAGCCAGTTCAGCCATGCGTCCGGCTACCTGCATAGCCAAGCCACCATATCTGAATTTTGTACCTGGAATCGTATCAGCAGGCAGATCGACAATATTGATAACCGCTTCCTTTAATGTCTGGTAATTATCGGGACGGACACCCTGGGGCTGATAATCGGGATAACCAGCGGTATGCGATAACAGTTGGCGTAAGGTTGCATTACCTTTCTGACCAGTAAATTCGGGAAGCCACTTTTCTACCGGATCATCCCAGCTCAACTTCCCCTCCTCCACTACGGCGGCTATCGTTGCCGAGGCCAGCCATTTCCCCGCAGATGCAATGTAGGCAACGGTTTCGGGCTTGTAATTTCCGAAGTATTTATTGAAAATGATTTGATGGTCCTTTGCAATGACAATGGAAGCGCCTTTATAAAAACCGGAGTCTATCCAGCTTTGTATTTTTGTGTCAACAAGCGAAAAATTGTATTGCCTTTGAGCCTGCAAAGTATGGTCAAACAGGTTTATGGTAAGCAGAAATACCAGGAATATTTTTTTCATATTTTTTATTTTTCAAATTATTAATTGACCTGTAATATTAGAATTTGTTTTATACATCACTTTACACCTATTAATTTAAAAGAAAAGCTACCCTAAACAAGGCAGCCTCTAAACAATCTCATCTCTGATAGAATAAATCACAGTAGGAAGGTATTTACTTTAAACCCGTCGGATGCCAAAAAACATCCGACGGATAAGAATTTATTGCTTAATCAATTTCACGGTAACAGCTTTTCCCTTACCTGCTATCCGAAGCAAATACAATCCGGCTGCCTGACGGCTTAACTTAAAGGTATGACGTTCCAGATTTGATTTTATTTCCAAATCCTGCTTTATCAACTGTCGGCCATTCATATCGGTTATCGTCATTTGAAGAGACTGGCCGCCGGCCCCCTGTATCTGGGCAATTGCCTGGTCACCGATAACAGGATTTCCAAGGATCGTTACCTGAAAAGGCATTGATTCCGAATCAGCGGTCTCTGCCGACAACCGGGCAGTAGCTGCTGAAGGCTCTGTCCCATAAATGAGTACACCCTGATAATACACCCCAATATGGCCGTTTTCAATAAAGTCCCCTTTTGGTTTGTATGAATAATCATTCACATGATCAAATGCAGACCAATCCGCTTTAGCGATCCGGTACTGGATATTGCCCGTACTGCTTGCCGGATAAAATGCTCCGACAGATTGATTTACCCCCAATTCCAGATAAGTATCTGCACCAGTCAAAATCGGACTAAGTGTAACAAATTGTCCGCTTATATTTGAACTTCCAAGCTTTGCATAATCTGTCCAGTAGTTCAGGTTGGTTATGCCATCTTTGGTAAACCAATAGCGAACTTTAACATCACCATAATTTACAGGTACATTCCCTTCGTTATTGATTTTCAGATAGGTGCTGATCGTGTTTGAACTCACATTCGGGCTTTTATTTTCTGAATAAACTTTGAGCGCGACAACCGGTGCGGTGGCAGCCGGCTCTATTCCCCAAACCAGTATTCCATTGCGATAAAGGGTGATGTGCTCATTCTGAACATAACCGGATGATGCCAGGTAAGAATAATCGTCCGGTTCATTTAGTACAGACCAGTCAGTGTTCGCAAACCTTGACTGGATTTCCCCTGAGTTTCCTTTTACTCCCAGATTACCAGCCGAAACATCAAAGCTGTATGCTACATAACCATAAGCTCCGTTACGCGGCTGACCAAGTGCAACGTATTGTATCTTCACTTTGCTATTGCCTAACTGTGCATAGTCAATCCAGGTATTGATACCGGCGTAATTCTCGGCTGTGAACCAATACCGGGCGGTAAGTTCATTGTAAGCAATTGAAATAGAATCCTCACTAACGATTTTCAGATTCGGCCTGATCACATTGTTAGCCGGTTGATTGTTATCAGCATTCTGGTATAGAATTTTTAGTTTCAGAGGAGTCACCGTTAGAATCTGATTAACAGAAGTCGCCTCAGAAAAAATAGCATTTCCACTCTGAGAAGCTGTAATCGTTGTATTTCCAATGCCAGCAATATGAACCTCTCCATTTATAATTCTGGCAATTGTCGTGTCTGAACTTATGTAACTCACAGGTAAGCCGGAAGTGGCAGTTGCTGTCAGGGGAAAATCTGCATCACCACCGAGTTTTTTCACCAAAGAAATAAATGTAATGTTTTGCGACCGCTTTACCACGGTTAGTGTCTGAGTGACCGGACTGGCTGCCAGATAGTAAAAGTTGCCTTGCTGCTTAGCAGTAATTGTGGTACTGCCTGCTGATAACAGATGAACGGACCCGTTTACAATCTGAGCCACCGTTGTATCAGTACTCTCGTAGGTTACAGGTAAACCCGAACTTGCAGCGGCCCCTAATACAAAGGCAGAATCACCTAAAACTTTGATGGAAAGTGCCGGGAAGACTATGTTCTGGCTTTGCTGAATTGTCGCTAATCTGGTTACCTCGGCTGGGGTAAGCGCACGTCCATAAAGCCGGAATTCGTCCACAGAACCCGCTAAGGCAGGATCGTTCCACTGGGACTTGCCAATCCAATTCTGAGTGGTATTACCCAAGCTGGAGGGTTTCAGTGTAATATTGTTGTTACGTCCAACTTCTGCACCATTTACATACAAGATACCCACGGTACCAGATTGTGTCACCGCCAGGTGCGTCCAAACACCTGTTTGCATCACGGTACTGCAATTAATCTGTTGTTCTCCTGAACCTGTGGTAATTGCGTATCTTAAAGTTCCTGTGCTTCCATTTTTTGGACATAAAAACATGTTCACAGCAGAACCGGAACCAAAATCAAAAACACGGTTCCAATCTTTATTTGCATCTATTTTAACCCAACTCGATATACTAAAATCATCAAGGGTCTTGACTACACCAACCGGCAAGGTTACATATCCGTTTGAACTACCGTCCAGATGCAAACCGTTGTTGAGCACACCAGCCTGCCAGCTTGCTCCAGAGGCAAGGTTTCCATTTCGAATGCCTGCTGAGTCGGCCGCTATGGAGCCACTGGTTTCATCGAAACGCCAATAACTTAATGGTGCAGTAGTTGGTTTAGCTCTAACCTCCGTAGAATTGGAGCTTTCCCCGAGTGTATTTGACGCGGACACCACATAATAGTATACAATACCATTGATAGCAGTTATATCCGCAAATTTAGTCACTGTTACACTATCAATTGTTGTATAAGGACCGCCGGTTACTGTGGCACGCTTGACTTTATACCGGGTCGCACCAGCCGAAGCTGTCCAGTTTAAAGACACCTTATTGCTGGTTGGTTCAGCGCTGAGAGCAGTTGGGGAGGCAGGAGGACCTGCAGCGACAGTCATACCTTGCACTTCTGACGCACTCAGCGCACGACTATAGATACGAAAATCATCGACTTTACCCACAAACATAGGATCAGCCCATTGAGACTTTCCGATCCAGTTCTGAGTGGTATTTCCAAGGCTGGAAGGGTTAAGGCTCATATTACTGTTACGACCAACCTCTATGCCGTTAACATAAAGAATACATACCTGACGGGCCTGTGTCAGGGCCAGATGCGTCCATGTATCCGGCGCGATCACTGTACTGGTTCCAATCGCCTGCTCGCCCGAACCTGTCGTTATCGCGTAACGAACCGTTGAATTGACAGCATTATTTGTCGATAAGAACATATATGACCCTGTTCCCGAGCCAAAATCAAAAACCCGTCCCCATACAGCATTGATATCCAGTTTCACCCAGGCCGATATACTAAAGTCGGTCAAAGAACTTACGATTCCTTTAGGAAGCGTAACGTATCCGTTGGCACTACCGTCAAGGCTGACACCATTATTAATGTAGCCCGGCGAAAAAACCGAACCGGAAGCCAGAACCCCGGGCCCTGAACTCCAGGAATTAAGTGCAGTGCTGCCACTGGTTTCATCAAATTTCCAATATGCTGCCTGTCCTGGTATAGCCTTGACTTCAATAGAATTCAGAGATTCTGCAACTGCGTTGACAGCTGAAATTACGTAATAATAGGTTATCGATGTGGTAACGGTATTATCTACATAGCTGGTTGTCGTGGGACTTGCAATGGCGGTATACGGCCCACTACTGACAGTTGAACGTTTGACATTATAAGATGCTGCACTCAAACTTGGTGACCAATTCAGCTTAATCTGAGAACTTGAAACCGACGAAGCAATCACCTCAGTTGGAACCGGTGCCTGACTTAGTACCGGAGCAATAGCCGCCTCTGCTGAATTCCCCCCTTCGCCTGCGAAGTTGGCTGCTGCAACCACATAGTAGTATGTCGTTCCGTTTTGAAGATTCGTATCGGTATAATTAAGTGCATTGAGCCCGGAAGCAACAGTCGTATAAGGCCCACCGCTTGCCGTCGCCCGTTTTAGCGTGTAACCCGCTGCCCCGCTGACACTCTCCCAGCTTAACGAAACGTTGGTGTTGCCAGCTGTTCCTGTCAAGCCCGTAGGAGCTGCGGGAACAATACCGCTTCCTCCGGAAAGAGTCACTTCTTCGTAGGTAATGTTGGAAAAACTTCCTGCTGCTCCCGCACACACGGACAATCCCACATAGCAGGTGTTGTTCATTTCAACAGTGCTGGTCCCGATAGTTCCCCAGTTGATTCCATCAGTCGATTGGTAGGCGGTAAAGATATTGCCTGTTCGTTGTAACCGGTACCACGGCGAAAAGCTGAATTTATTGCCACCCTGCCAGGTTGTACTTCCCCCTGTGGTGCTTCTGGTTTCAAATCTGGTAAAACGATTACCTAATTCACCCTGATATAATGTGAGCGATTTCGCATTCGGATCGAGCGATTCCCTTATCACAAATCCCGCTTTATCACCACCGGTCCAGGCCCAGTTAGTAACTGCCATATGCGCAGTAATGGTAAAATCACCGGTTGCAACCCCGTAGGTATAAGTAAAGGAATCGGAAGTACCACCCATACCACTTCCCGATCCATTGACGACAAAAGTATTGTTGACGACATTGCTATAACCGGCACTACCAACGGTCGTGGTGCTGCCTATATCTTTGGTTGTCCATCCCGTAGGTAATGACGCCGTTGTCGCAACCGGTTGGGCACTGGCTTCACTGGAGGTACCGCTTGTTCCTGACTGATTGTTGGCCGACACTTTATAGTAATAGGTGGTACCGTTGGTCACGGCCCAATCGGTATAGGTCGTCAGGGTATTATTAGTCCAGGAACCGATGCTGGTATATGGGCCGCCAGCGGTTATTGAACGAAGTATGTTATATCCGTTGGCTACATCTCCACCTGGACCTGTCCACTCCAGATACACTTTCGATGCAGCGGGTTTTGCAACCAAAGCAGTCGGTGTTGCGGGAACCGGATAAGGAAGATAAGGAGAAGCCGCTGCATTCAGCGAATGGGTAAAAGTGCCATATCCAAAAAAGTCAGCATTCTGCCCTTCTGGTCGGGCCAGGTTAGCCATCGCTTTGATGTATGGCGTGCTGAGCCCTTTCACAAGCCCATAGTGATTGTAAAGCATTTCAAAGACCGGGTTATTTGTCAGATATCCCCGTGCATTGTAATAAGAAATACCTAAAAAATTATCCTGATCACAATCATTAACAGGTACCCAGGTAACAGGGTGGTTGAGGTTATATTGGCAATAATATTCAAAGCCAGCCAATAACCGATTGTTACCATAGCTGTACAAATCAAGTCCCTGGTTCCAGGCTGTCTGGCACATCTCTGCCAGACTGGCCGGGCCGATATTGGCATGTACCATGTCGCGTCCCATCTCTGTTATTTGCCCTGATTCAAGTGGAATAGCATTCAGGAGGCTGCCATTACCTACCCCGGTTTTAAAATAGGTAATGGCTTCGTTATACTTGGCTGCATCGTCACAAAACAATCCAATGCCCATAATGGATGATGCGGCAGGAGCATCCCAACTGGCGGGGCGCGAACAAGCGCCAAGAAAATCATGACAGGCAGGGTAAAAATAAGTGAGTGCCATGGTCTTAAACTGAGCAATATCTGCCGGTTTCCAACCCGGATATATTCGCAAAAGCTCTGCCACCTGCATAAAATTGTTGATCGGGAGCTGAAACAATTCACCGCTGGCAACTTGATTTACCGTGGATGACCAGGCATTACAGATCCTGACTGCACATTCTGCGTAAGTCGTATCGCCGGTAACGTACCATCTTATTATATTAAGGTAAGCGGCATGGGCATCCTGTGAAGCCCGTTGGCGGTTTCCTGAACCGCCAATATTGGTGTACGGACCCGCAGTATACGTGTTTTGTGCCTGCCAATCAGTGATCAGGACGTTCCAGGAGTCTATCCAGGGATGCTCGCCCGCAGCCACTTTGGCTTTCATCCGATCCAGGTCGGTCAGGGTATGCAGGCCGCCTGGGTGTACAAAAGTCTGCGCCTGCGCCTGGGTTACTGCACAAAATAGCATCCAAACAAACAGACAGGAGGCACAAAGAAGTCCTTTTGGCCTCTTGTCTGTGGGATGAATGGGAAAAAATAAATAGGATAACCGTTCGCTCATAATCGTTGGATCTGGATGTAAAAGGAATTTATTAAGTTGATTTTTCTTAGTTTCTCAGCAGCTTCTTCGTTATACTTTTTGTCCCATCACTTACTTCTATAAAGTAAATTCCAAAGGAGAGTTTGCCCAGTTTAAGTACATGTTCGGCACCCTTTACCGGCAACGTGGATAACAAGCGGCCATTACTATCCCGAACTGTGATCATAGCCCCTTTCTCAAAATCCTTCCCAAGCCTCACTGTAACCTGGTCTGCTGCCGGATTTGGATAAATAATTACATGACCAGTGCCGACCTCGCCGGTATTTATCTCTGGTGTTACTTCGGTTGCTCCTATTCTGGCAGTAGCAGTGGCAGGAGCCACGATCAGCCATTGTTGGTTGTTTGTCCCGTTATAGCTCCATTGATGCACATTGGCACCATCGGCCGTGGAAATACCGGCTACATCCAGTGCCTTGCCGCTGTGCACAGGTGTTATACGGTAATATCCCCCACCAGTGGATGCAAATGTGAAACGCTGGTTGTTGTTACCACTGTACGACCAGATATCAACGTTAGCACCGTCGGCAGTGGAGTTATTGGCAACATCCAGTGATTTACCGCTGCCCACACCAATGATCTTGTATTGCCCGCCTCCCAGGTGAGTCAGGGTCCACTGCTGGTTGCCGCCGCCGCCGTAGGGCCACTGCTGTACGTTGGCACCATCGGCTGTGGATGCGCCGGATACATCCAATGCTTTGCCACTGTGCCTGGCAATAATTTTATACGTTCCGTCAGGGACTGGCTGGAGAGTGGCTCCGGAAATAGCCACATTTTCATAAGTAACATTTGAAAAACTTCCTGTTGCGCCCGCGCATACTGCCAACCCAACATAGCAGGTACTGTTTATGGCAAGAGTGCTCGTTCCAATAATCTGGTAAGTGATTCCATCAGTCGATTGGTAGGCGGTAAAGATGTTGCCCGATCGTTGCAACCGGTACCACGGCGAAAAGCTGAATTTATTGCCACCCTGAAAAGTTGAAGTTACGCCAGCGGTAGCTCTTGTTAGAAATCCTGTAAAACGGTTACCTAACTCTCCTTGATATACGGTGAGCATTCTTGCTCCCGGATCAAGCGATTCGCGAATCTGAAGTCCCGCCTTATCACCACCGGTCCAGGCCCAATTCGTTACCGCCATATGCGCAGTAATGATAAAATCGCCAGTCACCATCCCGTAGGTATAAGTAAAGGAATCGGAAGTACCACCCATACCACTTCCCGATCCATTGACGACAAAAGTATTATTGACGACATTGCCATAACCGGCACTGCCAACAGTCGTGGTGCTGCCTATATCTTTGGTTGTCCATCCCGTAGGTAACGACACCGTTGTCGCAACCGGTTGGGCACTGGCTTCACCGGAGGTACCGCTGGTTCCTGACTGATTGTTGGCCGACACTTTATAGTAATAGGTAGTACCATTGGTCACGGCCCAGTCGGTATAGGTCGTCAGGGTATTATTAGTCCAGGAACCGATGCTGGTATAGGGGCCACCGGCTGTGGTGGAACGGAGGATGTTGTACCCATTGGCTACATCTCCACCTGGACCTGTCCACTCCAGATACACTTTCGATGCAGCGGGTTTTGCGACCAAAGCAGTCGGTGTTGCGGGAACGGGATAAGGAAGATAAGGAGAAGCCGCTGCATTCAGCGAATGGGTAAAAGTGCCATATCCAAAAAAGTCAGCATTTTGTGTTTCCGGTCTGGCCAGTTGAGCCATAGCTTTAACATATGGCGTGCTGAGCCCTTTCACAACACCATAGTGATTGTAGACCATTTCAAAGGTGGGGTTGTTCGTCAGAAATCCCCGTGCATTGTAGTAAGAAATACCTAGAAAGTTATCATTGTCGCAAGTATTCGTAGGTACCCAGGTAACCGGATGGTTCAGATTATATTGGCAATAATATTCAAAACCTGCTAATAACCGGTTGCTCGAATAGCCGTACAAATCAAGCCCAAAGTTGGTCTGATTCTTGGCTGTCTGGCACATTTCCGCCAGACAGGACAACCCGATATTGGCATGGACCATGTCGCGTCCCATCTCTGTTACTTGCCCCGATGGCTGTGAAACAACCTTTAATATGCTACCATTACCTGCTCCGGTTTTAAAATAGGTAACGGCTTCGTTAAACTTGGCTGCATCATCACAAAACACACCGATGCCCATAATGGATGATGCAAATGGACTGTCCCAACTGGAAGGGAGCCCGCACTGAGCCAGTGAATTATGACAGGCAGGGTAAAAATACGTGAGTGCCATGGTCTTAAATTTAGCAATATCCGCAGCCGCCCAACCCGGGTATGTCCGCAAAAGCTCTGCCGCCTGCATGAAATTGTTGATGGGGAGCTGAAACAATTCACCGCTGGCAACTTGATTTACCGTGTTTGCCCAGGCATTACAGATTCTGACTGCACAATCTGCATAGCTCACATCTCCGGTGACATACCATCGGATCGTATTGAGATAAGCTGCATGGGCATCCTGAGATGCCCGTTGACGATTCCCTGAACCGCCAATATTGGTATAAGGAACCGCCGTATACGTGTTTTGTGCCTGCCAATCAGTGATCATTACGTTCCAGGAATCTATCCAGGGATGCTCTCCCGCGGCCACTTTGGCTTTCATCCGGTTGAGATCGGTCAGGGTATGCAGACCGCCTGGGTGTACAAAAGTCTGCGCCTGGGATGCTGTACACCATAGCAGACAGACTAATAAACAGGAAGCTGAAAGAAGTGTTTTCAGCTTCCTGTTTATGGCATAAACGAAAAAAAAGATATGAAATAACTGTTGAGCATTCATAGAATTTAGATTTAGAAGATATAATAGTTTCCGGTAATGCAAAGGCAAAAAGATCCTAATCAGTCATTTCTGAGGGGAAGCTTTTACCCTCAGAAATGACTGCACTAAATAAATTCGTAAACGTAAAGTGGGTTTATTACCAACCCGGATTTTGCACCAGATTGGGATTAAGTTGCAATTGATTCGTAGGCAGTGGAATCAAATAATTCTTCGCAGAAAATTTTCTTTCAGTAACCGGGTCTGCAATGACATCACCATCAGCAGTTAAAGGTGGTGGACTATCCGGGTATTTCGTTTCGAACTCCGTACCTTTCCAGCGAACACCTAATGACACCTTGGCCAACTCAATGTGAGCGATGTACCAGCGTTTCAAATCGTCCATACGAAAATTTTCTGCCTGTAACTCCACTGTTCTTTCGCGGCGTATTTCCTGTTGCATATCCAAATTGTGGGCCTTGGCCAATGCATTGCTCAACTTGGGCATGGATACATTTACCCGGTTACGGACAAGGTTGAGCGATTTATCCAGATCGACGTCAGAGATGTCTCCGTTACGTTCGAACAATGCTTCGGCATAGTTCAGATACACTTCCGCCAAGCGGATGACAGGATAATCCCAACCTTCCTGGCCATTAGGCACTTGTCTTTCTGCTGACCAATATTGATTGCTATAACCGGTCACATCACCATTCCATGCATTGTGAATGCGTGCAATCGCCAGGTCTGCTGCACTCCAGTCCCAGTTTATATGATAGTTTACAGCATTTTGCCAATAAGGAAGCCCTGGTATCATCATAAAATAACGCATGCGGTGCTCCCTGTTCTTATATTCCGAGGTCAGCGTGGCACGGCTAAATGGCAAAGTGGTTTTATCAATAGGTAAACCATCATTGCACAAGTACATATCGGCCATTACCCGGCTTGCGTCTCCCCCCAATGAGGAGAAAGAAATCTGATTTGGTATTGTTTTGAGCAGGTTGTTAGATTCATAGCGAACACCCAGAATATATTCCTGATTGGAGGACTTAGTGATGCCTGCAGGATTTGATTTCTGGTTTTCCAGAATAAATAAATATTTTAGCGCGGAATCACCTAAAACCGCCGGTTTGAATAGAGAATACTGGTTGCTGGTAATGACTGCATTATTATTGCTGATTGCTTTATCCAGCAAAGCATTATACCTGGTTGCATTTCCGCTCCTGAATTTTTGCCACGTACCCTCATACAAACACACCCTTCCTAAAAAAGCCTCTGCAGCCCCCTTGCTTATCCGTCCTTTGTCAGCAGCAGCGATCTCACTTTCTACTGGCAAATCGGCAATAGCCGCTTCCAGATCCCCGATAATAAAATCAATTGTTTCATCGCGGGTATTACGTGCAGCTTTCAACTCGGCAGATTCGGTGGTTAACACGTCTTTTACCAGAATAACCCCTCCATAAGAAGTAAGCAGTTTATCAAAATAAACATAAGCCCTGAAAAACTTCGCCTCAGCTACAGATATTTTTATTTGATCCGGACTTTTGAAGTCTTTGGCTTTTGCGAGAAGGTAATTGATATTGCGTATCCATTTGTAGGCATTATTATAATTATCATCATTGGACACGATCGTGTTCGTACCTCTGGCAATAGTACCCCTGTCGGGACCTAAATCGGATCCGGTGTGCCCATCTCCATTTCCATTGCCAAATGTGCGCAAATAACCATAAAATGCGCTGGCGGCCAGTTTGAATTCATTGGCGTCTTTCCAGTAGGTAGCATCTGAAACACGGTCCAGCGGCTCCAAATCCAAGGCATTCTTACAACCGGAAGGCACCACAGTGCATACGGCCGCCACGATTATGATGGTCAGGTAGTTGAATAGTTTCTTTTTCATATTTTTAATTTTTTCGGATTAAAATGTAACGTTTACCCCAAAGGTCAACAGGCGATAGAAAGGATAGCGTGTAGACCCTCCAACCCAGGCCTCTACATTTTGTTCAGGATCCCATTTGTCTTGTGATTTAGTAAATTCCCACAGGTCATTTCCTGAAAAATATACCCGCAGCTTTTCAATTTTTGCTTTTCGGGTAACTGTATTTGGAAGCGTGTATCCCAGTACTATATTTTTCAAGCGAACGTAAGCACCGTTTTGCATGGACCAGTCAGATATCTGGTAGTTATAACCACCGTAGCCGCCAAATCCCTTATTTGTTGCTGTGGTTAATATCGGCAATTCCGCATTTATGTTGTCTGGTGTCCAGGTTTTACCCACCCACCAGTTAGCGTGCCCCTGCCAAATGTCGCCAAAAGGCGTACTCCAGTCGGAACGGCGGTAAACAATTCGCTTCCCTACACCTTGGAAAACAGCAGAGAAATCAAAGCCTTTCCACTCCGCACCCATATTGAGACCAAAAACATAGCGGGGATCGCTCCTGCCCAAATAAACCACATCGCCGTCCCCTATTTCTTTGCCATTCGCATCTTTTTGCCCAAGCAAATGCTGGTTGGCACCGGCATTGGTAAGCTTGCCGTCCCCGTTGATATCCTGGTACATGTTGATCCCTTTAATCATTTGTGTGGCACTTGGCATAAAAATACTGCTTCCCGGCACCAGGAGGGCATAATTAACCGCCTGCTCCTCCGTTTGGATACGACCGTCGTATTTCACACCAAAATAAGAATCCAGGGCATAGCCTTCGATATTCTTTTTCCCCGCCGTCACAATGTTTGCACCTCCGTAACTCACCAGCTTGTTGTTATTGTCGGTAAGGGTTCCGTTGATATGGTACGAAACGCTGCCAATTTTATCTCTCCAACCCAAAGATGTTTCCCATCCCCATACTTTCAGATGGCCAATGTTGGCCGTGGGGGCTACTGCACCAAGAACAGCGGAGTATGTTTGGGGCAACAGCATATTCTTGTTTTGTTTCCAGAAATAATCGAAACTACCTGTTAACCTATGTTTGAGCACGGCAAAATCAACCCCGATATTGGAGTTCCGGATGGTTTCCCAGGTCCGGTTTGTACTTACGAGCGTATCGGAAGGCGCAGCAGTCACAGACCTGGAAGTATAGCCACCCAATACGGCACCTGTGTTACTAAGATTCGTCAGCTGGATGTAATCATAAAGACCAATCCCGGTTTGGTTCCCTACCGTACCAATCGACCCACGAAGTTTCAATTCATCCAGGGCATGGACGTTTTGCATAAAACTTTCCTGCGTTATCCGCCAGCCTGCCGATAGACCTGAGTAGAATTTCCATCGATTGGCTGCGTCAAATTTGGAGGAGCCGTCATACCGGGCATTGGCTTCGAACAGGTATTTGTCCTTATATGCATAATTAAAACGACCAAAGGCAGAAGCAATAGCCCAATGGTTACGCACTTCCAGGTTCGTACGGGTCGTATTATCACCCAAACTAAGGCCCAAGGAAGGAACATCATTGCTAGCCAGATAACCGGTTCGGGTTGAGAAATAATTAAATTCATCCTTCTCAAAATTACCTCCCGCCAGCACACCGATGCTATGATCATGTGCCAGTACTTTTTTGTACTCCAAAAAGGCATTGGTATTGAAATAAGTATCTTTTTTTAGGGAGCGCTCGTATCCGGACTGGGATTGAGATGGATTGGCCTGGTATTGATAGGTTTCGGTATAATTATAGATATTCGAAATGTATTTGTACTGGTTCTGCCCATCGGTCGCTGCCCAGTTGTAACCAGCCTGTGCTATCAGGTTCAGATCCTTGGCGATGTTGAATTGCAATTTCGTGTTAACAAAAACCCGGTTGTTCATCGTTTTATTTTCTCCGCCCAATTTGAGCAGCCAGTTACGGGCTGGCTGTGTACCCCAGGCATACGGATTGCCGTTAATAGTAGCCACCGGGAATCCTGGCTGAGAACCGAAGTTTATTTCCCCTTGCCGGCTGGGAACAACTACATCATTTTTCTCCAAAGAGATATTGGTTTCCAGTTTAAACCGGGGCGAAAAGGTATAATCAAAGGCCAGACGGGTATTGTAACGTTTGCTGGAGTTCTGACCCCATTGGAGCATACTGCCGTCATTGAGGTAACCGAAAGATAACCGGTAACCCAGGTTTTCGGTCCGGGCAGCCAGGCTTAAGTCGTGTTGGTTAGAGACAGCCCTGCCTTTACCCCATAAAATATCAATCGGATTGGTATCAAAAAAAGTATAGTCTTTTACATCGGTAAAACCTATGGTTTCGCCACCGGCAATGTATTCCGGGGTATTTTTATCAATGTATCCGCTGGCGGGTCTGTTGATCCAGGCCCTCGCGTATTTCGTCCAGATCCAGTTTTCATCCGGTATACCGCCCGTGGAAGCATTTGATATGGCTTCCAACATGTACTTCCCGTATTGATCACCGTTTAAAAAGGATGGTTTCAAACCCATTCTTTTCTGAGATACCGAGCCATTGTATTGGATGGTAGCTTTACCGGATTTAGCTCTTTTGGTAGTGATTAACACTACACCACCGGCAGCACGGGCACCGTAAATAGCGGCAGAAGCATCTTTCAAAAAAGAGATATTATCAATATCCTGCGGGTTAATGGAGTTCAGGGCGTTTGAATTGACAAGAGGAATCCCATCCACGATGACCAGAGGTTCAGAACCGTTGACAGAAGCCGCTCCTCTGATTTGAAAATTCCAACCTTCTTGTCCGGGTGCCGCCGAATTACGGGTAACAATCACACCGGCTACCTGCCCCTGCAGGGTCGCCAGCGGATTCGATACCACCCCGCGATCCTGGAATACCTTTGAGTCTACCGAAGAAATGGCCCCCGTTAAAGTTGCCTTTTTCTGCTCTCCATATCCTACCACAACTACTTCTTCCAGCGCTTTGTTGTCCACCAGAAGTGTTACATCAATTTTTGACCTGCTATTTACCAGTATTTGCTGAGAAGTAAATCCAACAAACGAAAATATCAAAACAGCATTATCGACAGGTACAACCAGCGAATATTTACCATTGGCATCGGTAGTAGTTCCGGTTGTAGTTCCTTTAATCGTAATGTTAACACCAGGTAATTTTTCTCCGTTTTCTGCCACAACCTGCCCCGAGACAGATTTTTCGATAACAGTAGCTATATAGTCGGATGAATGAGATGCGTCCATTTCCTGAGCACCGGTTTTTATCGGAGCTTGTTCCTGGTCGGCCTCTTTATTCAGAATGATAAAATTATCTGAAACGGAATATGCTATACGTAAAGGTACCAGCAATCTTTCAAGTATAACTTCCAATCTTTCGTTTTTGGCAGTAATACTTACCTTTCGGTTATTAACCAAACTTGCAACGTACGAAAAACGGACCTTGCTAGATTTTGATATTTGATTCAATACACTTTTAAGTTCTGCGCTTTCGGCTTCTATACTTACCTTACGGTTGAGCATTTCCTGGGCATGGCCGGTCCTTGCGTAAGTAATGCCCGCCATCAACAGTATCAACACAAACGGGACGCTGATTTTCATAATTAAATGGACACAATCGTGCCTCGTAATTCTTTTTTTCATAATTTGACATTGGTTTTTGAACTTATAGAGATAAAACCCTCCCCTGGCTCTTTTTCATAAAGAGTTTCATTTAGGCGTGAGATGGGGAGTAAACATAACCGGTGATGCTGGACACATCACCGGCTTTTTTATTGTGTAATTTTTATATTCATATTAAATTGGTTTGGTTAAACAAAATTTCAGTTACAGCCTTTGCCTGAAATAATAACACTGTTATCAGAAACATTATAGTTTGCCTGTATCGTCCGGCAAATGATGTCAAGTTTAGTAAAAAACGGTTCGTCCCTGAGTGGTATGGTTATGATACAGTTCCTAAGAGACTCCGGATCGTAAATAATTTTAATTCCATAAGCTTTTTCCAGAGACTCGAATATTTTTGAGACAGGCGATTCAACATAATCAAAACTTAGATTTTCCTCTTGCCCCCTCAAAACAACCGGGTTTTCTACCAATTTCCTTAAAATCTGATTTTGGTCACTTAAAAAAACAGCTTGCTGATTTGGTGTCAGTAAAACATCATTCCTGCTATTGCTATTAAACTCCTGCATTTGGTACACAGCAACTTTTCCTGATCTTACTGCCACTGAAACCTTCACTCCGTTGGTGGATATCTTAAAACATGTACCAATAACTCTTGTTACAAGTCCACCGGTATAAACCAGAAAGGGGTGCTTTTTATCCTTAGCTACATTAAAGAAACCATCCCCTTTTAAATAAACATCTCTGGTTGAATCAGCTAATAAATGCTTTGAATAGCTAATGCGGTTGCCTTTTGCAAGTATTACTTTACTCCCGTCGGGCAGGGCAATTTCATAGTCACTGCTATGATCATTTGAGATTTCGATTAATTCAGATCCAACACGCCGGGTAAGTTTTTCGTAGGTGTAATTATTTGCATCCCTGAGTTTTAACGTGACAACCCAGCCCAATCCAATAGTCAAGAGTAAAATAGCAGCCATTTTAAACCAGACATTAAAATAAAAAGTTGTTTTTACATGGTCCCTTTCATTTACACTTGACATGATCCTTTTTATATCATAAGAGCGTTTATTATCGGATATTTGCGAAGGAAGATCTTTCCACTCTAGAATAAGCGTCCGGGCCTGTTCAAACTCCGACCGGATATTTGGATCAGAATTAACTAAAATCTCCCAGGATGTGCCTTCAAGAGATTCTCCCGAATGAACCCATTTTACAAACTCATCATTTGCAAGAAAAAAATCTATATGATAATTATTATATTTATCCATACCTAAGCACAATTAGAAATTAGCCTACATATATATGGTACAATTTGTGTTATTATCTCACCAAAAAATATGAGTTATTTGATAATTAAATTCAAACACAACAATAACTACCTGATAATGAAAATATTACACAAGAAAAAAACAGACGGTAAAACATTGAAATATATATTCCAAAATTTACGAAAGAGTTTTAAGGAGAGAGATAACAGATTATATACAGAAGGTTCTGAAATATTTAATACTTCTGCGATTTGAGAATTAGTCAGGTTCTCGAAAAACCGTAAATGAAGTATTTCCTGTTGGCGTTTTGTAAGTTTTAGCATCACACAATCAATCCGGCATAACTGCTCGTCAGTGACTTCACTACGGATTATTTTGGTCTCAGCATAGTCTGTTTCCTGAAACTGGGAATCATCATCTTCATCCGAAAACTCTTCCATCAATGGTAACCTTTTTTTAGACCGCCATATCTGATTTCGTAAAGCACTAAACAGATAGAGCTTTAAATTAGCCGTTGGTGTTAAGAATGCGCGCCTATCCCATAGACTTAGGAACAAATCATGTATATCATCACTAAGCTGATCGTGATCTTTTTGAAATTTAAACCCATAATCAAACATAGGACGATAAAAAATACACAAAATCTCTTCAAAGGCATCTTTATTGCCATTTTGAAAAGCTTTCCATAAATCTTTCTCCTGCTCGGTCATCGGGTTACTATACGTTTAAAAATTGTCTCCGCCAATGTCTAAAACAACTCAGAATACCTTGCGCTTAGCTCATAAAATATACATTTTCATAATTTGATCGCCCAAAGCATTTTTGTAGTCCATGGCTGACTTTATAAAGAATTGAAATAAAAAATAGCCGAAGCTGTGTAAATATTGATTCGCTAAAAATTTAACAATACAAAGAAAATATATATTACAACAAAGAACTGGCAGTAAATTATCATATTTAGAAGAAATATTAACATAAAGTATCATTTCATATTTCTCAAGATCCTTTGTAAGGTAAAGGCCTCAAATTGCGTTCAGTTTTTATGACGGGCCGCCTGCCAATGAACAGGCAAACCCGGACCAATGCTGTCGTATACATTAGCGCGGGAATCTTAAATCATAACACACTCAAGTAGTAATATATTTATCTGCATCCTCCAAATGGTGGAATGGAATTATTTAGGAACAAATGGATATGTAGAGCTCTGCGAAGACATCAGGCCAACAACGAACTATTCTATCAAACCCATAAAAAAGGGTCATAAATAATCTTAAGTTTGGTCAAGGGTTGTCCAACAAATCGTGAGTATTTTATATGATAGCCAGTTCTCATAGTATAGTTTCGAGGAAAAAAAGCACCTGCAAATATTAGTGCCCATGATTTTTTTTTGAAAATGTAAACAGATGAATATTCCAACTCCAGCCCAACTCAATATTTTTCGCCAACAGCTATTAAAGTATGTTGCTCTTAATGATACCGAATGGGAAATTTTTAAACAATATCTTGGCTATGCCTCATACAAAAAAAACAACATTTTTTAGAAGCCGGAGCAGTCTGTAATTATTATGGTTTTATCTTAACCGGTTCTGTTCGATATTATTACGTCAAAGATGGTGCAGAACTTACAGGTTATTTCAACTATGAAAATGAATTTATTGGTGCTTACAAAAGTTTTTTAACCGGAAATGTTGCTTTAAACAACATTCAGGCTTTGGAAGATTCTGAGATAATTTTAGTAAGTATCGGTACAGAATTTGGGATTTGCTTTACAACAACTAAGAGAAATTTAAAAATACGCATCAGGGATTCAAAAAGTTACTTACTTAAATTCAGCTAATTTCTTCTGACAAAATAGCCACCGCTCTTTCTCTGATATCTCTTGCCTTATCGACTGGCAAAAACGCTCCGTTGGATGAGAATGAGAAATCAATCTTTCCCCGAAAGGTGCTTACAACCAACGTATTCGGATTTCTCCATGGAAAACCCACGGCCGGGCTATGCAGCGCTTCAACCGAAAATGTCCGATAACTTGACGGGATGTCCAAAACGCCCATGTTCGATAATGTTACGTCATGGCTGCCTCTGGTCGATAGCAAATGACCGATCATTTGTCGGGCCGTTGAATGAAAAAACTCACTCATTACAATAATTTCCGCCATATTGATCTTATCTACCTTCTCAACCAGGTCACTTTTGATACTTCGCGAAATAGTCCAGAAATCATTATCCTTTTCTTTTTTCGGGATCGATAGCTCTACGATTGGCGCAAAAGCAAACATATTATCCTTTTTTATATCGGGAATATACCTGCGAATATCAACCGGACTTATCACTTTATTTTTCGCTCCATTTCCCATCTCAAATGCAAAAGCCTGCAAAAATGCCACGCACAGCACTGCCTGTACCGAGGTATTTTCAGCCTTGCATTTTTTCACCAAAGCGGAAGAAAATCCGGAAGAAAAATTCCAGTTTATGAAGTAAAAACGCTCGTTTTCCAGTTTGGGTTTGCGGTTTGTTATAAAAAACAAACCTTTTGCAAGAGCAGAAAAGAATATTGCTTTAAGCCTCAGACCGCCCTTTTGCGTGTAAGAGCCTGGCAGCAATTCATGAATATCTGTGAAAGACTGATAGGCTGTCAAATTTGTATCCGGCTCGTCCAGACTCTGCAAAAACTCCCTCATGAGTGTAACAAAGGTTGTTCCGTCGCAAATGCAATGTGCACAAACCAAAATAAGATCTGATATATTTTCAGATTTCAGCCAGACAAGCCGGGCAAGCGGATCGTTACCTGCATCGAACTGCTCTACCCATTCGGAAATACTTACCTTTTCCCACTGATCATCATCGTACCTTTCCAAAACCTTGACCGGGATAGCAGGTATGTCAGGGTTCATAACAAACGATGGAAACCCTTTTTTATCATGTTTAATATTTGCCCTTAAAAGCGGATGTTTCAACTGCAATTTCAGCAGCGCATCACTTATTCGTTCTCCCTTGAGCGCTCCTTTAATGGTCACCGTAAATGTGCAGTTGACGGGTGCCAGCCCATCGGCATACATAATTCTCTCACCAACTATTAATCTTCTGTTCATATTAAAATACACTGCTTTCGTGGGTGGCGGTCTGGTTTAAGAGCAACTGCATGGCATTTTCCTTGATCACGAGCGCATCCTTATAGCTTAAAAATTCTTCTTCTGACGTAAAGACAAAATCAATCTGTCCACGAAATGTAGACGTTGAAATTTTCGTTGGATTTCCCATCGGAAATCTTGACGACGGGCTATACACATTTCGAACGCTAAAATTCTCATAGTTCTCACGGATTTTAATCTTTCCCAAATTGGCAAAGGCAAAATCGTGAAGACCCTTTCCTGCTTTCGCGTACCGGATACTTTTCGGCAGCAAAGGGACCAAGTGTTCTGTATACATCAGTATTTTACGGATGTCTGTTTTTTCAATCTCTTTGTAGAGTTTATCCCGCAGAAACCTGGCCTGATCCCAGAAAGAGTATTTATTATTCCTCAGTGAAAGATCAATCATCACCGGAAAAGGGAACAGATGATCGCTACCAATCTCAGGTAAAAAGCGGCGGGCATCCACAGAACAGAACACCCGTCTGTTTGTTGAAAGATGCCGGACATTTTCAAATGCCTTCAAAAAGGCCAAACACAATACGGTATTGATACTAAGGCCCTGCTCTTTGCATTTTTCCAGGATAACACTTGTAATATCACTATCCAGTTTCCAGTTGATTGTATAAAAATTATCTTTTTTCTTTTCCTTCATCCAGCTGACGGCTCCAAGATAAAGACGTGTTGCTCCGGCAACTAAATTAGCTTTGAAAATGTTAACTCTGCTATCTTGAATTTCAACAGGAACAAGGTCTCTGATTGACGAAATGGCCTGATAAGAACCAATATCCATATTCGGATTGTCGGTCAGTTCCAGTATTTCACGCATCAGATGAATCACCGAAGTTGCGTCACAAATGCAATGGTGGCAAACCAGAATCAACTCCGAAGTGCGATCTGATTTTACCCAGACCAATCTTGCCAAAGGTTCTATTTCGCTCTCAAATAATGTATGCCACTCTTTTTCGGCTTCTTTTTGCCAGTCTTTATCGGAGTTCCTCTCAACAATTCGTAGTGGTATAGGTCTTATTTTATCCGGTGACACATACCAGGGAATTTCGTTTTCATCCGGCCACACCACAATTTTTAAAAGCGGGTGTCTGTTTTGCACTTTACGCAGTGCATTTTCCAGATTTCCCCGCGAAAGATATCCTTCAATGGTCACGGTAAAAATCAGATTCACCGGTGTATTCCTCCCTGCAAACATGGAGCCTTCCAAAAAGCTCATTTTTCTTTTCATACGCCAACAGTATCTGCAACAAATGTCTCAGAAAACATCAACTTCATGGCTTCCTGTTTGATTTTCATGGCATTTTCACGCGCCATAAAAGTTTCGTTTGACACAAACGAAAAATCCATTTGTTTGTTAAAAGTGGTGGTAATAATTGTAGTCGGATTCCCAAACGGGCCAATCACCGTTGGACTATAAACCGTTTCAATCGTAAAGGTCCGGTAGCTCGACGGGATGTCGAGCCTGCCCATATTTGAAAACATGAAATCGTTTCCGGCTTTGGCATAAGTTAGAAATTTTATCAGATGCCTGACCGCTTTGTGAGAGCCTTCCATGCCCATGATAAATTCGTACGGGTTCAGTTTTTCCATTTGTTTTGAAATCAGCACCTGCTGTTTTTGGGCATTTACCCAAAAATTAGCCGTCGGTTTTTTATCAAGCTGCATATTCATGGCGAGCCCAAATGCAAAAATGGTATCCTTTTTTACTTCTGGCATGTATCTGCGGATATCCACAGGACAGGTAGCCTTACCATGCGCCGCGGTTTTGTTAACCATTTTAAACGCCTCCAAAAATGCAAGGCACAACGCAGTATTAACCGTTACCTGATGCTGCTTGCAAACAGCAAAAAGCGCCGAGGATTCTTCCTGGCTTAACTTCCAGCTTATTAAATAGTCAGATGCCCGCTGCGGAAGCACTTTATTTTTTACCGAAATAAATTTTGACATAAATGCCAGCGAAGTATTTACCAGGCCAGAAGAAAATCCCGCCTTGATTTTATTCCCTCTGTTATTTAAAATATCAGCGGGAATAAGATCAGCGATTGATGAGAATGTTGATGAAGTGCCAATTTCGTGGTCTGTGTTATCTAAAACTGCAAGCAAGTCTGTCAGCAAAGCCATCCCCGAGCCACCATCGCACATACAATGGTGAAAAGCCAGGATCAGATCCGACACATTATCGGAACGTATCCAGACCACCCGCAGTAGCGGACCGGTTTTGATCTGGAAAGAAGTTGCCCATTCATATCTTGATTCATCGATCCAGTCCTGATCTGACAAGCGCTCTACAATACGCAAAGGAATTTCAGGTGCGGGCGATTGCTGAACAAAATAAGGGTCCCCCTTTTCGTCTTCTTCGATACAGGCAGTCAGCGCTGGGTATTTGGTTTGCAGCTTTTTTAGGGCCAATGGAAAATTTCCGTGTACAATTCTGCCGGTAATTTTCACTGAAAATACACCGTGAAAAGGTTGTGAGCCATTTCCGTATAACACTCTTTCCAAAAACAGTAGCTTTCTTTTCATTTTTCGATGGCTAACAGACTGTTATATTTTTGTTTCAGGTTTTCAGGTTTTTAAACTTTTTCTTCGAGTACTTCCCTTGCAAAATTTTCCAGCAAAGCCACAGCCGTGTCATTTCCACCGGCATCAATAAATGTCTGCTGAATCCTTTTGGAAGCATTTCTATATTTGTCGTTTGTCAGGATTTCCCACATCGCTGTTTTAAGATCTGCTATTCTGAGCCGTTTGTAACGAAGTTTGATCCCGCAACCGGCATTTTCGATTAACGCAGCCGTATGAAAATGATCATAGGCAATGGGTGTTATGAGCATTGGAAGGCCATTCAGGAAGGTATCATTGACGGTATTAAAACCCCCGTGACAGATCACAGCGTCCATTTTAGGAACAATTTCAGACTGAGGCACAAAACCCTGCACGATAAAATTGTCTGGCCAATTTTCGATAATTCCCGGATCTGTTGCTGCTACGATGGTCAGTGGCTCATTTGCAAATGCCTCGATAAGTTTTTGAAAAAAGTCTTTCCGGATATCGACCAGCAAAGTACCAAGCGACACAAAAACCTTTGGACCTTGTGCTTTTTCCAGCCGCTCCCAAGGAAACGGTGTTGTATTCGGTCTGCCTTTTACCGGCCCCACAAACTTCATATGAGGCTGTGAATCCGTAAATCCGGCAAATTCCTTTGAGGTAAAAACAATATTCATCTGGTGCGAATGAATAACAATATCGTCCGTATAGATACCGCAAGATCTTTGCAATCCCAGGATAAGGTTCTGTTGCCACTCGTAAATTTTGGGAGCCGAATTCTTGGTATCACCCATCACATCCGGCGGCACGGGCGTTGTAGTTACACAGGGAATACCTTTCTGATAAGCGCATAAAGCACCGGCAAAAGTGATGCAGTCATTAATAATGACATCCGGCTGAAACTCGTCCACCACCCTTGAAAGTCCTTTCATCAGAATTTTCGCGAGCGGCACGTAGGTTTCTTCCAGCGCCAGTTTCATCACCTCCGGCCCCGAAAGCGAAGGCCCGTCATCCTGCCTTTTCAGTATTTTTGCAATTTGCTCCTGATGTTCTTCCAGCTCCTGATGCGGTACAATAAATTTTCCTCCTTCAGGAATGTGTTTATCTGCAACTTCTGTAATACCCACCCACACCACCTTGTGTCCTTTGACCAATAAACTGGCTCCCACACTCAGCGTTGGACTTAAATGCCCGAAAAATGGCGGCACTACAAACATGAAATTTGCCATGGCTTGCTTTTGTTGTTTTCAAAAAATAATTCCGGCGGACCTTTTGCCCTGTTAATAATCAAGCCTGTATTTTATTTATCCATTGTCGCCGCTTCCTTATACAGGACAAGACTTTCCAGTAATTCAGCAGCCCTGGTTGTTCCGCCTGATTCCTTAAAAGATCTGCCAATTTCTTCCGCCGCTTTTTTATAAGCCGGTTCGGATAAAATCTCCCTCACAGCATCCTTCAAATGATGGGCTCTAAATCTCCGATAGTTTAACCTCACCCCACAGCCGGTTGCCACTACTCTTCCCGCCACGTGCGACTGATCATAGGCAATCGGGATCACTACCAGCGGAAGTCCCTGATAAAGTGTTTCACTGACGGTGTTATGTCCGGCATGGCATATTACCGCGTTCAAATGCGGCAGCAAATCAAGTTGCGGAACGCGGCTTTGTACAATAAAATTGGCTGGCCATTGCTCAAACAGATCAGGATCCGAAACCAGAACAACCTGTAAATTTTCTCCACCAAAGGCTTCAACTACTTTACTGAAAAAGTCTTTCTTATACTCGTGATCGAAAGTTGTTCCTATTGAAATGAGAATCTTCGGCGCATTCGATGTATTGAATTTATTCCAGTCAAAAGCGACCATTTTCTTACGATGACTGATCACAGGCCCCGGAAAATGATAATACCCGGGCAATTCCATATTTCCAAAAAATGCCTGAGAAGTAAACACCATCGTAAGCAGTTCCGAACACGCGACGGATTTTATTTCTTCAATGCCAAGTTCTTTCTGAAGCTCAATGATCTGATTAATTTCCCATTCATGGATTTTGGGCAGATCCTCCATCATTTTGACGGCCGCCGGCGCTGTTACCGACGTGGCATACGGAATACCTTTCAGATACGCCGCAGCCGCACCTGCAAAAAGCTGGTGATCATTGATCACGACATCGGGCGCAAAAAGATCCAATTGGGCAACAATACCATCAAACATATGCCGGTTCAGTGGCACCAATACTTCTTCGTAAAGAAATTTAATGCTCTCGATTCCGTATACAATCTTCTTGGTAATAATGTCAAGATACTGCTCGCTGTTATTCTTTTCCTGATCGTTCTGATCATACCGGATCAGTAGCAGCTGACCGCCTTCGGGCAGCTGAGTTCCAAGATTTTCATCCAGACTAATCCAACCCACCTGATGTCCTCTGTCAAGCAGCTCCGCTCCTACGCTCAGTGTAGGATTAATATGTCCCGTTAAGGGTGGTACTATAAATACAAATTTCCCCATGAACTAAGTTTAAGCTGGTCAATTGACAACCAGCAGATTAGAATCATAAATATCCAGATCAAGGTCTTTGTTAAAAAAGAGCAGCAATTCGCTTCCTATTATTTCGGGCTGCTGAATCGGCACATTATGGTCTCCGGGAACCAGAACCAGGTTTGCATCTGCTATTTTGGAAGCAAGCGTCTCACCCGAAGGAACACAATTGGACTGCTCACCATAAATCAGCAAAGTCTCATGTGTTATCTGGCTTAATGGTTTCTGCTGAAAGAAATCCTTTTCAGATTCCATATCCGAACGAATCGTCGTTTCATTGAACAAAAATTCATACATCCGGTGATTCCTTTCCAATTGCCGTTTACCCATTTGCATTTTTGTGGTGTCTGCAAAATTGTTGACATAGTGGATCAAAAACTCCCTGCTGTATGTATCGATGATCGCCAGCGTCTCCTGCTCATTAGGGTCCGGTCCCTCGATCACAGCCAGTTTATTGATTTTTTCCGGATAACGGATCACCATCTTCAAAGCAACAAGCCCTCCGTAACTATAACCAACCAGATGGGTTTTGTCAACATTCAGCTCCTCCATTAACGCATATAAATCATCGGTCATCGACGCCAAATCGTATCCATCTTTCACTTTCTCACTCATGCCATGTCCCCGCATATCATACAGTATCACCCTGAAATTCCCGGCAAGCATCGGCGCTATATTGAAATAATAAACAGCCAGATTGCTGAACATACCGTGAATCAGAATGATGGTCTCCTCTCCTTGCGGATTGAGCTCCTGAATATGAAGTTTGATACGCTGAACGTCGATTACTGGCATTGGCGGATATAATTTATGATATCGCTCAATTTCAAACTGATGATCTCATCAAGATCCATATTGGAAAGCCAGCCTGTAAAATTGATATTTTGCCCGAAATGGATTTTTACTTTTTCAGAGAAAGCGACAATTTCGATACTGTCCATTTCCAGATCTTTTGTGAAAGAACTATCTTGGGTAATATCCATTTCATCGACAAATTCTTCTCCAATAACCTCAGTTATAAATTGATTAAGGACATCAAATATCTCTTCGTTGCTTAATTTTTTTGGTTCCTCCGTTAATTGGTCCATCCGATTATAAAGTTTTTATGTTTAATAGTGCTAATCCAGGTATCTTTAATTTTAAGCTCTTCTCCCTTGATTTCTTCGATCACATAAGCCTTGGGGTTGCCCATTAATCCTTTCCCAAGCATTTTACCAAAAGCTTCCTTGGCTACCCAGCACCGTGTCACCCACTCGTCATTTTCCTCCGATCCGATCAATGATAATTCAGAAGGAGTAAATACGATTTCATTGAACCCGGCACTTCTTGCCTGGATTTCCTCGATATCAATTCCCACAGCTTTATCGAAACGCGCAATCGCAACCGCTTCCAGATTTTTATGGGCCAGTGATATATTAATTCCTTCAACCATCTCTCCTTCTAAAAATGGCTTTCCCGCCTCGTCTGATTTTACCTCAAATTCTATCGGGAAATAAGGGTCGTTTTTGGTTTTCAGAAGCAGCATCCGCACTGCATCTTTTACCGCCACCCGGCTGATCATCCATTCCTTTTTCTTATTAGGCAGCAGCGAGCGCTGATGTTTTTTCTCTGTCTGGTTGAAATATCTTTTCAGGATAAAATCCCACGAAACAACACGTTGATAAACATTTCTGAACAGGAAAATCCCCGGCGCAACTTCCTCGGAGAGAATGTTGTATAAAGGTGCCATGGACACATCCCACAACTTGTTATCGATTTCAAGGCGGCGGTTTTGCCATCCCCGGATAATCGCCCAGACTTTGTTGTCTCTTTTCAGGATAAAATTGGCAGTCGCAAATTCCTCGGTCAGTTCGGTAAGGGCGCAGGTACATTCAAATGTTCCCTGCTGATCTGCCATATCACCATAAAATTCAACTTCCTGAATTTTAACAGGAAACGCGATCCTGTCTTTTTCCAATGTCAGTTGAAGCCACAGCCCGAAAAGCTGCCCGGCATTATCGAGCAAAGAACCTTTTCCGGCATTACTTTCGATGATTCCGGTAATACCATTTTCAGCAACTGACACGACTTCTTTGATCCCTTGGTAAGCGGGTCCGTGAAACATGTTTTCTTCATAAATCTGTTTAGGCGTAATTTCAATACCTAATGATTTACCAATATTTAGAGCATTCACCTCCGGTACTCCGTAAGATTGTGCAAGCTGTACTTCGGAATTGGCGTATTTATCCAGATCCAGGTAAACAAGGTTTGCTCCCTTCCAAGTGCCTTCCACCTTCTCCATGAACGGTGAGACAACATTCATCCATTGAAAAACCTTGATATTCATGATCTTTTGAACAAGCATCTCAGGGGCATTTTCATTGGCTATTTCCCCTAACAATTCAAAGATCATGGTCATTGGAATCACCGGATCCATATCCTCAACACAATGCCAGCCAGGCTTTTGTTTCAAAAGCGAGTGATCAATCAGATACGGCGCATTTTCAAGGGAAATATTTAGCCGCTTGCTGAAATTTTCCCGTTTTACTGGTTTTAGGGGAGTGTAAGCCGGCTGTGAATTGATTAGTGCCTGTGGCATTTTCCGGTTGATTAAGTTGACAATTTCCGCCTGAATATCTGCGATTTCATTGAGATTATTCGAAAATGCCCGCATAACCGGATTGGCTACATCAGCCAAAGCAAGCTCTTTTTTAATAACAGGATTTTGGTGTGAAACCCGTAGTGCTTTCACTGAATCCATTTGTGAAACAAATGGTGAGCCAAGCTGTAAAGACATCAATGCGCCGCCATGTTTTTTAGCTTTTTCAATGCCTAAAAACGACAGATCAGTCTCTTTCCCTTCTACGAAAAGTGCAGCCACAACTCTTTGCAGCTGTGAAAGTCCCGACCGTAAATTTGAATTGGAAGGAATTGCACTGTATGTTTTCCCTTTAAGGGTGTCGTCGATAAAACCAACCAGACCTCCCGATCCTACCTGAATAAATACGCGCGTGCCTTGTTCATACAATTTTTCAGTCAACTCTCTGAACCGCACAGGTTTGATCAAATGCTCAATGCTCAACTCCTTGATTTCATCAAAGTTTTCAGGATAAGTCTGTAAAGTTGTAGCTGACCACAACGGAATTTCTGTTTTTTGAAAATCCATATTTTCCATTCCAGCCAGCAGCTGATCCAGTTTTGGTTTCAGAAACGGTGAATGAAATCCGGATTGGAACGGAAGTATCTGATGAAAGATCTGTTTTTGAAGCAGGATGGCAGCTAAATCGGCCACGGCTTCAATGGTGCCGCAAAGAATAACCTGCTGCGGACAGTTGTCTATGGACAAATAGATGTCTTCTTTACCTTCAAGTAAAGGAATTAACTTATCATAACCCGAACTTACGGCGAGAAAACGCGTATTTTTTACCTCAAATAACTGAGGGTCGAGTTTCGTCAGAAGATGTAATACAGACTCCTCCGACGCTAAGCCCGATGATCTACCAGCCAGCCATTCACCCAAACTATGCCCGGCATTAAGATCGGGTATTACACCCAGTTTTTTCAACGCCGAATCCAGGATGCGGCTATTTTCCAGCAGTTTCATGGCTGTACTGAAAACACCTTCGTCTCCCGGATCTCCGTCAGATTCAAATCTTGCCAGCTTAAAATATTTCGCTACACTTTCTGTCTCCCCACCGGCCAATCCATCCAGGCCCGGAAACAGAAATGCTACCTTTCCACCGTTTAAGATTAAGGGATCATTCGTATACCAGATATCCTGTCTGTTTCGCCACGGCGCATTTTTTTTGACAATTTTCGCCGCCTTTTGCAGTCTGTCAGGTGTCGGATCAAAAACTGCAAGTCTGAACGGACCGGCACCTGTCTCCCTGTCATTATTTCCCAGCGCTTCCAACAGCGCTTCCTTGCTTGCCCGCGCTAAAAGCAGCACCTGATCTTTTTGAAATTCGGGTAGATCAATTCCGGTATGATGACCATTCACCTGCAAAGTATCCGTCTGAAATGCTTCGATGACCACGTGTGCATTAATCCCTCCAAAACCAAAGGCATTAACACCGGCGCGCTTGGGCAGCTCGGACAAATTCCAGTCGCGGGTTTGGCTTATTGGCTCAAAACGTGTCTGATCCATCGCTGCAAGCGGCGTTTCACAATGTAATGTCACCGGCAATTTGCCATGGTAAAGGGCTAATGCCGTTTTGATAATTCCTGCTATTCCAGCCGCCGGCATCGCATGTCCGATCATGGATTTCACCGTACCGATTCCGGCCTTAAGAAGCGACTCTCCCTTTCCAAAAACATTGGCAAGTGTTTCAAGTTCTATCCTGTCTCCAAGAGGCGTCCCGGTCCCATGCGCCTCCAGGTAGCCAATTTCACTGGTGTTAATACCCGCCATTTCCCATGCCTGGCGAATGGCTTTGGATTGCCCCTGCACCGTTGGGCTCATCACACTCGCACCGGCGCCGTCGCTGGACACGCCTACCCCTTTGATCACCGCATATATCCGATGGCCGTCACGAATGGCGTCTTCAAGTCTTTTTAACACAACAAACCCACAACCTTCCCCAATAAGGAGTCCATCTGCCCGCTGGTCAAAGGGACGGATCTGTTCGTTTTTCGATAAAGCACCCAACTGGTTGAAAATACTCCAGAATGGTGCGTTCTGGCAGGCGTGTACACCTCCGGCAATCATAATATCGGCGCGGCGCGAATCCAACTCTCTGACGGCATGATCGATCGCGATCAGAGAACTGGCACAGGCTGCATCCAAGGTGTAAGCCGTTCCGCCAAGATTAAGGCGGTTGGCTATCAGAGAAGCAACCAGATTAGGGATCAGACCCATGGCAGTGTCTGCTGTAAATCGTCCCTTTTTCTGCTGAAATTCTCTTTTTACCTTTTCAAGATCTTCGCTTTTCAAATCAGGAAGCAAATCTTTCAAAACCTGCACAATCTGCTCGCCCGTCCTGACAATTTCAATCGCTCTGGTAGCACCGGGTCCGGTATAATTACCTTTTCCGATGATGATACCTGTTTTGTCAAAACCCTCTTTGGAGGTCAGCAAACCAGCATCTTCCAGGGCTTTGTAAGCCTGGCTTAACGCCAGCAGCTGCTCTGGTTCTGTACCTTCAACAGCCAACGGCAAAATGCCAAACTGTACCGGATCAAACTGCGCATACTGATCGATAAATCCACCCCGGCGACAGTAAAAACGATCAACAGACGGATGATCTGTCCCGAAGAAAACAGCATCCATACGGTTTTCAGGAACAGTTTGAATCGCATCGACTCCGTTCTCTATATTTTTCCAAAAAGTATGCAGATCACCTGCTCCCGGGAAAATCCCGGACATACCAATGATCGCTATATCTGTATTTTTCTTCATATTTTGAAAACTTCTTTTGATGAATTTGGATACCTACTCGGCCATGATAAGCACCTGACTTTCTGTACCGTATTTCAATTCATTTACAAAAGTTTCCATCCCGTCCCGCAGCGGAATCAAAGGAATTCCACGGCGTTCGTACTCCCTTTCAAGCGACGGTGACACCATACCGGTTCCTTTCCATGGCCCCCAGTTTATCGATATAACTTTTCCTTTTATTTTTTTCTTCAACTCCCATGCATAACGGTCCATAACACTATTGGCAGCTGCGTAATCTGTCTGGCCGCGGTTACCGTAAACGGACGCTACACTTGAGAACAATATCACAAACTGCACATCACTTCTGAGCTGTTCGGCAAGCACTCTTAACGGCGTTACTTTTGTTGAGATAACCCTTTCGAAAGAGGCCACTGTTTTTTGGTAAAACAACTTATCTTCCAGTAAACCCGCTCCATGAATTACACCATTTATACGGCCATACTGTTCATAAAGCTGTGTAATCAGCGTGCTTAGCTCCTTTTCATTTCTCAAATCCAGCGCATGATAACTTACTGTGCAGCCATATTTTTCCAGCGATGCGATCGTAGTCAATATCTGATTGGACTTATGGATCCCCTCAGTACGTTTTTCAATTTCGGCCGGCGTTTTCAGTTCGCCCTGAGTAATCAGATATTTCTTGATTTCTTCTTTTGTTTTCAGAGCTAAATATGCATGATCACCTGTTTCACGCGGGTCAGCTGATCTTCCCACCAATACATAATGGCAAGGATGATCTTTGGAGAAATGCACGAGCAGTTCAGAAGTAATTCCCTGCGCACCTCCCAATGCGAGCACCACCGACTTTTTATCCAGAACAATATCTGATTTTGTTCCGGTTGGAAGTTGTGTTGGCACCAGTTTCAGAATCTGCCGATTTTTCTGATTATAGATAACTTCTGACGGTTCGTCGCAATTCTGGATTTCCGAAAGTGTGACGGCAGCAATTTCCTCAGATGAAAGTTTTGAAGTAATGCTTACCAGCCTGCATTTAGTGTTTTCATATTCTTTGTCAAGACTTTTCAATAAGCCCGAGTAGCCCTGAAAATGTCTCAAAAGTTTAATATCAGAATCGCCCGAGACCATACTTTGCGTATCCGAAATCGTGTAAACCCATTTTACTCTTTCAAAATCCAGTTTCTTGATGAGCTCAAAAGATTCAATGATCGTCGGCCTTTCAGGCGAAGCGAAAACATTGAGAATAATCAGCCCGTCGAAACTCTCAAATGATTGATTTTCCGAAATGATCGTAACAATTGCTCCTTTGGTTTCCAACAGATTCTTAATGGCTATGGCCAGGCCGCCTTTGTCATCTGTGACCGCAAAATGTTTGGCCGTGATGTCCTCAACCTTGCCGCCATTGGCTGACAATGGCGTCAGTTCAAAACGAAGACGGGATATTTTTTCGCTTAAAACAACCTTCACGACCTCGTCACCAGTACCCGCCGTGATTTGCTCAATAGAATCCTTCTGCTCGGAAAGTGAATTGACTATCCAATTGATAAGTCCGTTCAGCGTTTTGATCGAAGCCAGTTTTTCAACAAGCTCTTCACCTTTGTTATTATATATTTCGATCAGTCCGTCAATATTGTCTTTGAGCTCACCGATAATCTCCATGCGTTTAATGGAGTCAATGCTCAGATCCGCTTCCAGATCCATATCCAGGCCAAGCATTTCCTGCGGATAACCCGTCTTATCGCTCACTGCATCGAGCAAAATCGTTTTGATTCTCTCCTGCGACCATCCTTCAATAACACCGTCCTGCGTTACCGACAGCGAACTAAGCGGAATAACCACCACGGCCGGCTCACTTTCCTGCTGATGTGCTGACATCCAGTCCAGCAACAATTTAAGCGTTTTGATCGAGGCCAATTCTTCAATAATCGATTCCTCGCTTTTGGACGATGTATCAAAGCCTCCCAACTGATTGCGGAGCTCACCGATAATTTCCATGCGTTTGATAGAATCAATACTCAGATCGGCTTCCAAATCCATATCAAGACCAAGCATCTCCTCCGGATAACCTGTTTTATCACTAACCACCAGCATCAACAGCGTTTTAATATCCTTCTTAACTTTCGGAACATTGGTCTCTGATACCGGCAGGTAAACATCAGGCTGTTTTGCAAACACTTCAACGGCCGGCTCTTTCCTCACATTTGTATCAAATGATGCAGGGCTATGCTGCAAACCGTTCAAATCCATAGCGGCAGATACCGCCGGCGCGTGTCCGAGGTATCCAAGAATTACGTCACGCTGCGCCTGCACCAGATATTTTACGCTGTTGAGATATTCCTGAACCATTAATTCTGCATTACCACTTGCCTGTACCGGCTCTGGCTGCCTTTGGGTTTGCATCAGTTTCAGAGGCGTTGTGATTGGTAATGCGCCATGACTTGGCAATTTGCCGTTGACTGGTAAAGCCATCTGCCCGTCAACAATCCATATCGAACTGCTTTTACGGTACAGCTCCGGTTTGTCAAGATCAAGAAGTTTCACATCTCTGTCTTCAAAAAGTTTGTGAAGCTGTATCTCCCTGCCGCTTGCCAGATAGGCAGCAAATGTATTTAAAAGCTGGTTTATACCATTCTGATCTTTCTCCTCTGTATAAAGACGAAGTTCGTCCTTGCCCAAAATAGATTTTGTCAGTCCGGTAAGCACTTTCCCAGGCCCCACTTCAATGAACACACGGGCTCCGCTTTCGTACATTTTTTGCACCTGCTCGGAGAATCTGACCGGTCTGATCAAATGTTCTGTCAGGCGCTCCTTGATCTGATCCGCATCAGACGGATAAACCGAGGCTGAAGTATTGGACCAGACAGGAATTGTTTGTGTATAGAATGAAATGTCTTTCAGGGCATTTTCGTACAAGCCTTTTGATTTGGCCAATATCGGGCTGTGGAAAGCACAGGCTACTTCCAGCCGCTTATAGGATATTTTTTGTTCCTTAAGTTTTTCAATCAGGCTTTCTATGGCCGGAGTTGTTCCTGCAAGCACCCATTGCTGCGGTGAATTGTGGTTTACCGGATAAATCTGGTTTACTTCTGAAACAATTTTCGTCAGTTGTTCTTCCGGACAATTTACCGCGATCATGGCGCCCTTATCATCTTCAATCGAGTCCAGGATCGCCTTTGCACGTTTTTCGCTCAGAGACACCAGCTGATCTTCGTCAAAAACATTGGCAAAACATAGTGCAGGAAGCTCGCCGTAACTGTGACCGGCTACCATATCAGGGTTTATACCAAAATCTCTTAACAAAGAAGCAATGGCAAGATCCACTATGCCCAAAAGAGGCTGCGCAAGACGCGTATCTTTGATCCTCTCTTTTTGATTTTTTAAGGATATCTCATCAAAAACAGCATTCGGAAAAAGGATTTGCTGATATGCCGGATTACTTTTCAGCAGTTTGCGCATAGCAGGGAAAGCGACAAAAAGTTCTCCGGCCATCTCTACACGCTGGCTTCCCTGTCCGGGGAACATGAAGGCTACCTTTCCTTTCAGATCTTTTGCAGGATAAATCCCTTTACCCTCGGTGCCTGCAAAAGCAAGCTTAACCTTGTTTAAAGCGTCTGCCTGGTTCTCAGCCACGATCGCAAGCTGAACTGGTTTTTTATTGTATTCACTCAAGCTGAAAGCAATATCTTTCAACGCAGCCGTTTTGTTTTCAAGTATTGACGAAACGGATTTTAACAAACCTTTGATATCGTCGGATGAATCGCCGCGGAATACCAATAATTCGGCTGGCCACGACTTCATTACAGATTGCCTGGGTTTATTTCCGGAAGCATTTTCAATAACCGCATGAAAATTAGTTCCGCCAAAACCAAACGCACTGATTACCCGCAACACGACGCTCGTCTGTCCACAATGCTGCTTTTGTATGGAAAGCAAAGGGGCTTGTTTCTGCATTATAAAAGGCATTTGGGTCTGATAAATTGATCGTAGGCGGTTTTACACCATGATAAACTGCCAGCGCCGCTTTGATCAGCCCGGCCAGTCCCGCAGCACATTTTGTATGGCCAATCTGTGTTTTTACCGACCCTAAATGTGTTTGGCCGGCAATGGCGCCGGAAGCAAGCAACATATCAGTCAACGCACTTAATTCCGTTCTGTCACCAACGACCGTTCCCGTACCATGCGCTTCTACAAGCCCAAGTTCAACAGGAGAAACGCCTGCCTGTTCGTAGGCTCTTTCCAAAGCTTTCACCTGACCGGATTTCCTTGGCGCTGTCAAGCCCAGACTTCTGCCGTCACTTGAACCTCCAACACCTTTAATTACGGCATATATCTTATCCCCATCCCGAAGGGCATCGTCCTCTCTTTTCAAAACCATCATTGCCACACCTTCGCCCAATGCAATGCCATCCGCTTCCGAATCGAAAGTTGCACAGCGACCTTTGCGCGAAAGGGCGTGCGTGCTGGAAAACATCAGATAATCATTGATCCCGTTGTGCAGATCCGCTCCACCGGCCAATACCATATCCGATTTATCCAGTATCAATTCCTGACAGGCAAGATCAATGGCCGCCAATGAGGACGCGCAGGCTGCATCAACAGAATAATTACGACCACCAAGATTCAGTCTGTTGGTAATACGGCCTGAAATCACATTAGCCAAAATACCCGGGAAAGAATCTTCGGTAAGTTTTGGTAATGCTTCATCGAGTTCTTTTGGCATTTCTCCAAAAATCTGCGTAAAAAGCGCTCTGAAACCATAATTATTTGCCAGATCATTTCCACCTTCCGCACCGATGATCACCGAGACATTTTCCCGGTTAACATTTTCGGAATATCCCGCGTTTTCGAGCGCCTGTTTCGCTACCAGTAAGCTCAATAACTGGGTGGGATCAATCGCGGCCAGCGACTGGGGCGGGATACCAAATTCCAGTGGATCAAAATCTATTTTCGGAATAAATCCACCCCATTTCGAGTGCGATTTACTGCCGTTTGTCGAAGTTGGATCGTAGTATAAATCTTTGTTCCAACGCTCATCAGGCACTTCTGTAACCAGATCCTTTCCGGCAAGAATATTTGACCAGAACTCTTCGACATTTCTGGCACCGGGATAAATACAAGCCATCCCGACAATCGCCACATTCAAGGCCCCTTTTTTATTCTTTGGAATGGAAGGTAAAACAGCGCGCTCAATAAGGCGGAAATTCCCGGCTGTAACCTCCTTGTGAAGTTCTGCAATTGTTACTATTTTATTAAGCATCGCAGCAGCCTGTCCAATCATGTACATGCCGCTTTCCAACTGATCTGCCGACTGTATTTCGAGCAAATCATCGCCTTTTCTTTCCAAACCCTTAGCGGCTATACGTAAGCGACCGACATTGAGTTTTTCCAGTTCAGCCCATATTTCCTTTTTGTCAAACCCCTGGTTCAATAGCCTCTCTTTTTCCTCATTAAAGTATGTCGCAAAGGGAGAATCAAAACAACGGGTTTCATGCCCAGGTGCTGTTTCCAGTAAAATTGTTTCTGTATGCACCACAGCCTGCGACTGGAACTGGGGAAGTATCGCTCCGGAAACAACGGCCTCTGTGGTATACAAATAAGCAGTCCCCATCAAAATACCGACCTTCACGCCTTTTGCTACCAGCGGCGCAGCCATAAGCGATACAAGGGCCGTTGAAAAAGCATCATGGATTCCGCCTGCAAAAAAGACTTCAAGTTGCTCAGGCTGCTCTTCCTGCAACAGTCTGTTTATTTGTTTTTCCCACAACACAAAACTGGACAAAGGACCAACGTGACCACCACATTCGCGCCCTTCAAATACAAATCTTTTAGCTCCCTCTTTGAGGAACATATCCAGCAGAACAGAGGAAGGGACATGCAGGAACGTCTTGATTCCAAGTTTCTCCAACGGTTTGGCCTGCGAAGGACGTCCTCCGGCAATCAATACAACCGGCGGTTTTGCTTCTGTAATGTAGGCCAGCTGTTCGTCGCGAAGCTCCTGAGACGCAAAACCCAATATCCCTACACCCCAGGTCTTGCCTGCGGCCAGTTTACTTGTTTCGCGTATGAGCTCTCTTGCCTTTTCTCCTTTCAGCAGAGACAAAGCAATAAAAGGCAATGCACCTGCTTCTGCTACATTTTTAGCAAATTCAGGTACGTCACTAACCCTTGTCATCGGACCTTGGGCAATAGGATATCGCATCCCCAGTGATTGGGCAAGCGCATTATTTTCTGAAATCGGATCAAGACTTTTAGCCTGCCTAAGGTGTCCGAATACAGATTCCCTGATAGCAAATACAAGATTTGACACCTTTTTATATTTTTGATAAAGATCCGTCCCGATGCAAACATCCTGTCCCAAAGGCAAATAGCCTTTATCCAGATCCAGTGATCCCAGAAAAGGAACCAGATCCTCAAACGTTGGCTTTTCGGGCAGCGCAGGCGAATTCGGACGACTCAAAATCCTGAATCCATCAATCACACGCGTTTCGTTACCATTAAGTTTCTCACAAAGTGTTTTCAAGCCGACAGGTGCCTGGCATTCAGAAAACTGCAAAAGCTGGCTATCTAAAACCACACCTCTTGCCCCGAGCCCGATAACAGCCGCAGCACTATGCACGCCAATTCCACCCTGAACCCAAATATGGATCCCGGAAACCTCTCTCGAAATTCGTTGAAATAATATAAACGAGGAATCTGCACTTACTTTTCCGGCAGCCTCATTCCCTTTTACAATAATCCCGTACGCGCCATCCTGCTGAGCAGCAATCGCTTCCTCGACACTGTGAACCTGGTATACAATTTTGACACGCTTACTTTTGAAAGGAAAAGTCAACCCATAAGGTATAATCGCTAATGTTATTTGATCGGATAAGTTTATATCAAAGAAACCTGATTCGGAAATACAGACCCCAAATTTAACCTTAGTCTTTTTGGACATCTCACGAATAGCCTCAGCAGCTTCTTTCTGATCTCTGCCCAGATGTATAACCGGAAAAGCCTTTGCCTTAGATAAAGCCAGGGCAAGTTTTACATCAGGTTTTTCTATTGGAGTTATACCAATAATCTTTAAGTTTTTCATAACGTTCTAGCGGGAGTAATTTATATCGTTTCGTTTTCATTTTTTTATCTTGTATTGTGGTAGGTAAGAAGACGTTTAGTCTTTCTGTATCGGAAATATAAGGCAAAAAAATTTACCAAAATAAAGTAATTCTACTTTTGTGTGAAATTTTTTCTACACTATTGATTCTAATTGTAGTATTTATTTATAAAATTTAATTTATTTACGCTACGAAAATTTACAGCGACCTCGTGTAGAATATTATGGTTGAAGTATTTAAGCGACAAGATCGTGAAGCGAAGATGTGCCAGCGTATAAAATTCGTGGACGAGATGGGGATATCTCTCCACAACAAAACTGATCAGGCAAATCTTGGGGCGAAAAAAGCGATTACTTTTGAAGTTTGCTTCTTACAGTCAAAATAATCTACGATAAATAACCTCATTCTTGTTTGCGAAAAACCAGGCTATATCCAACATAAGAAGGAAGAAAATCTGACCAAAATAAAGATCAGTTCATTAGAGATTATCACGAATAGTTTAGTAATGGATTTCTGAACGAATTCCTAAGGTTGTGGATTCCTGCTGCCAGCATGATAACCACTTGGCAGCCTTGTTAGCTTCTCAGTCGTATTTTATTACTGATGATTTTCACCCGCTTCATTCTTGAAAACACATTCGCGACCGGTATTCCATACTTTACAAATCACTCATTAACAGATAATTAAACCATATATAGTTTTTCAGAGCCTTCTGAATTTCCAGCTCAGAAGGCTGTTTTTTTAACCAAATCACTTTCAAGTTTTACTAATTCTGCTTTGATTCTCCCTGAGCAGCCAAAGCTAGCGACATAAACGTTGTGGCGGGTATCGTTAGTATGTGTTGTATTTTCATGATGTTTGGTTTTTCGTGTGAAAAAGTGCATATTTTTCACACGAAAACCAGCTTCTATAATTCCAGGGCATATCTTCTAGACATTTTAAAGGAATTCGAGTTAGAAAACGGGTCCAAGTGGAGTATTATTTTCGAAGCCAATCATAATGTCCAATATCCTTTTGCACCTCAGTTAGAAGATTTTTTTTTATTTAATCTCTTTTTTGGGGGCAACAGCAAATTGAATCAGCTGGAATTAACGGTGAATGTAAAAAAATAGTCACCCTATTTCTGGTAAGACTATTAAATCCCCCGCCTATAACACCGAATCAAATTACCATTCAGGATTTCACCGAAATTACAGGCATAATACAGACAATTCAAAATGATTTTACTTGTAAATATCCCCTAGATGAGCTTGCACTGATGTGCAAAATGAGCAAGCCAAGATTCCGACGTATGTTCCAAACAGTTACCGTAAAAACGTTTGTAAACTTCTACACACAAATCCGGATGGAAAGGGCCTTGAAACTCTTAAATGAAAACAGGGCGTGTTCAATTAGCAATCTTGCAATTTCCTCGGGTTATAAAAACGTCCAGGAATTTTCTAAATCATTTGTTAAATATTATGGTTATACACCTTATTCAGTGTTAATCAGAGATGCGAACTAACTTGATTTCAGCCCAGCATCAATTTCCAATAATAATCATAGTTTAAGTAGTTATGCCGCACGAACACTACCCCATTTTGCCTGCTGAATTCTTTTATACAGCCAACTTTTGTGGAAGAATATTCTACTAAAATCGCAGCTGCACTTTATCATAGAGCCTTATGATTAGTTCCACCATCCCACTGACACTCGTGGAGAGACATCATCTGACCAAAGGTATGAGGGACAGCACCAAGGATTACTCTACCATCTTCATCGCGCCAGGAGTTTTTTAACTTAATATCTCTGACAATGTCTTCCCACTCGGAACATAGCTGGTCCGAAAAATATTTTGGTAGAATAATATTGAAATACCCGGCCTGGGATTTCAAATGCTGCCTTGCGGGCCATCACTGTATGAAAGATTAGCAACAAGCTTTGCCAGTTCGATACGTTCAACTATATATTTTCAAGCGGCGATGCACACGTCAAGAATTTCTTTAGCCGTCAATTTTGTCCCTTCGCATACAGCCTTAGATATCTCGATATCCATCACAAAGGCGGTTTACATGAGTAAAAAACTGCCAATTATCATCACTACAGGGCCAAAGAAGCTGGAATATTACCGAATTCTCTGGTTTCCCGATTCCCTGTTTTCCCGGCTCAGATCACCTTTCGGATTTAATTATAATATATTTTTTTTACACCATTAAACTTAAATATGTAAATTCGAAAATGATAAATTATTTTTGCATGTCTGAAGTCCGATAAGTTATATAGCTGTCGAAAGGTAGACTGCATTAACAAACGCTTAGCGTATAGTAATTGGCGAGCTGCCCGCTTTCCCGAAAATTTTGAATATAAAAAAAATCTAAATTTTGTCCCGGTGGACGATACTTAAGATAATCATATGAACAGTGCTAACAACGTCCCACAACATGTTATAAACAAATGATACTTGACAAAATGAAGCTAACGATACATATGGTTTCTAGTCTTGACGGTATAATTGCCAAAAAAGACAATAGCATTTCGTGGTTTGAGACATCAAGTAACTACGAGAAAGGTATTTCAGGACAAGATCCGGAAGAATTTCTAAAGACAATCGATTGCTATATAATGGGCTCCCGGACATACGAACATGCACTGGAACTTTCAAAATCTTATGGGTGGGCATATGGAGATAAACCGACAATTGTAATAACCACCAGAAACCTGCCAAATGAAAGACAGAACATTGAGTTTTATTCCGGTGACCTGAACCAACTTGTGAGCGAACGACTAAAACCAAACTACAGGAATGTTTGGCTTGTAGGTGGAGCGATGCTTGCCAAGGATTTCATTCGTTTAAAATTGACAGATGAAATAAGAATATCAGTTTTACCGATTATTTTAGGTGCCGGTACCTTATTTTTTGACCACATAGGACAAGAGCAGACGTTGCACTTGAAAGACGTGACAGCTTATAAAAACGGCATGATCGAACTCTGGTATGAAATAGAAAAGGAATAGGGAATCTTTCAACGTTTTGACAGAAACAGCAGCCACTGATCAATTTATGATCCGAAGAAATTATGCCGGGGATCGCATACGAAAAACTTTGATGGATTCAGGACAAGAATTCTTGCGAAGATTACATCGCTAATAATCATTCAGTACATCAATAAATTTGATTACTTAATTTCACCCGGCGGATTAGCCCCTAAGATTTTTATATTTTACGCTGCACCTTAAAACAAAGTGTAAAAAGAAATTCAATAATACGACAAAATAATATTTTTTACTATTATTGATTACCTTTACCACATCGTTATTTAGTTAACTAAAATTTAATTTTTTGTTTACACAAAATGAAAGAAGACTCATTATCCAATAAGGCATATATCGAATTGAGAAAAAAAATATTATCTAATCAGCTTATTTCCGGCACAAGACTTAAAGAAGACGAATGGGCCAAAAAACTTGACGCCAATCGTATCGCAATCCGCGAAGCTTTAACCCGGTTAATGGGTGAACAATTAATCGTGCAAGGAGAAAAAGGTGGTTTTTTCGTAAAGACTCTTACCGTTGAAGACAGCCACCTGATTCGCGAGCTTCGCGAGATTCTTGAAGTAGGCGCGCTCAGGCTTGTGATGCATAAAATCGATGAAAAAGGAATTCTGGAGCTGGAAAGGATCTGTGACGATTTCTCGTCGATGGTAGAGCGCGGATATTTTGGCGGCGCCTGTGAAGCAGATGTAAAATTCCACGAAACACTGATTGAATATGCTGGAAACGATAAACTTATAGATTTATATAAAGCCAGCAACATCCCCTTGTTTCACCAAAAGCTTGGAAAAATGCAGACCCATATGGATGATTATGAACTCACAGACCAGGAACATCGCGAGATTGTATCAGCTATTAAAGAAAAAAATATTCACCGCGCAGAAGAGGCACTTGTAAAACATTTAATCCGTGGTGAAGTCGCTTCTATTGATCTTTCCTAGAAAAATTAAAAGAAGAACATTACAAATTCATATAAAGTCCGCAAAGCCGGCTTTCAGGGGATGCCCTGAAAGCCGGCTTCTTTATTTTTGCACAGTATGAAAATATAATTTTTACATAAAAATATTTGGTCAATTTTTTTGTTGACAAAATATTAATATATTTGTTAACAATATATCGCAATTTATAGTAACCAAAATAAAGCTTCGCACAAAAACAAGCCTGAAACATTTATTTTTAACAAACCATATTTTGCCTATGACAAGATAGTTGTCTCTCCAAAGTATTTCAAAAGTCGACGCAAGTCAGTAACCCAGTACAGATCGCTTGAAAGACAAGCAGGCCTCGTGCCGTAAGAATTTTAACCATTACTACCCATTCGTGTTCAGAAAAAAATTAGAATATGAAAAAATCTACAAAAGCATTCAGGTCACCTCTGCCAGAAGGTTTCCAGCCAAAACCTTTACGTATTCCCCGTTTTAGCTTAACTACTTTCCTGTTATATCTTATGCTGACCAGCGTATGCCTTATTGGCACTGCACAGGCACAACCGGCAAAAAAAGTAACAGGAAAAGTACTTGACCATAAGGGCGCCCCTGTTCCAGGTGCATCTGTAATCGTAAAACAGTCGACCTCCGGTGTGTTGGCAGACAAAGACGGGACATTTAATATATCCGTTCCGGCAAACGCAAACACGCTTGTTATTTCCTACATTGGTATGAAAACCCAGGAAATCGTGATCGGGAACAAAACGGATATGGGCAACATAACGCTGGCAGAAGAAAGTGTTGGACTGCAGGAAGTTGTGGTAACAGCGCTTGGCATTGAGCGGTCCGCAAAAACGCTGACATACGCCACACAAAAAATCACGGGCGAGCAGGTCAACGAAGTCAGAGACGCCAATTTCACCAACACACTTTCAGGAAAAGTAGCCGGGCTAACCATCACTCCCTCAGCCAACGGACCCGGCGGAGCAACCCGGATCGTACTGCGCGGCAACAGATCCATTCAGGGATCCAACAACGCACTGATTGTAGTTGACGGGGTTGCGATTGACAACTCTTCACCGGCAGGACAAGTTCGCTACGACAGCGGCGGACAAAGCGGCAGCGACGGAGCATCCAACATCAATCCTGACGACATTGAATCCATTAACGTACTCAAAGGTGCTGCTGGTGCCGCATTATATGGAAGTCGCGCAGCAAATGGTGTTATCATCATCACAACCAAAAAAGGTAAAACCGGAAAGATCAATGTTAACTTCAATTCCGGCGTTACATTTGATAAAGCATTGACAACACCAAGTTTTCAAAATTCTTATGCTCAGGGCTCTGGTGGCACTTATTCCACTTTGACTGGCGGCAGCTGGGGGCCAAAAATTGCCGGACAAAGTGTTACAAACTGGGCAGGAAACACGGTGAGTCTTCAGGCTTATCCTGATAATGTAAAAGACTTTTTCCGCACCGCTGTTTCAAATAATAATTCTGTTGGTATTACGGCCGGATCCGAAAAAGTACAATCCTACTTTTCATATTCCAACAATTTTATCAACGGGATTGTCCCTCATAACAGTCTTACCCGTAACACTTTTAACTCTCGTGTAACGTTCAACCTAACAGATCGCCTGACTGCGGATGCGAAGGTTACATACATGATCCAGGGCATTAAAAATAAACCCGGTGTGGGCGGAGACGGCATGGTTGTGGCTAACGTATACCGTATGCCGCGCAGTGTGGATCCGCAAACTTTAAAAGGCTATAAAAACGTTAGCGTTACCGGTGTTGAAACGCCCACTTTCTGGACCAGCCCGGACCCCGTTTATATGAATCCGTACTGGACAATTAACAATACACATCATGATGAAAACCGCAGCAGAGTAACAGGACTTTTGGTACTGAGATACAAACTGACAGACTGGCTAAATATCCAGGGACGCGTAAGTTCAGATAGTTACAATGATTTTATCACCCAAAAATACGCGAACAATACTGTCAACTACGCAAGACAGCCGGGCGGTTATTATTCGGAAGGAAATGATTTCATCTCGGAAAGAAACCTTGATGTCCTTCTAACCGGTAACAACCAGATTACTTCTGATTTCAAAATCAATTATAACATCGGGGGATCAGTTTTGAACAGAAATCTTCGTCACCGCGTAAATGCTGCTGACGGACTTGGATTCAATAACAAATATGATTTAAGCTACGCTACCACCCTAAAAGTAGAAGCCAATACCACCAAAAGAGAATTGCAATCCGTGTATGGAACGGCACAGTTCTCCTTTAAAGATTATCTGTTTTTAGACCTTACAGCCAGAAATGACTGGTCAAGCACGCTTCCTTCGCCTTATTCTTATTTCTACCCGTCCGTAGGAATATCTGCAATTGTTTCTGAAATGATGAAACTTCCCTCGTGGGTAAGTCTGGGAAAAATAAGAGGCTCGCTTACCAAAGTTGGTAACGACGCGGACCCTTATTTGCTCGGCCAAAACTATACGTATATACGTGGAGGTTTCGGCGGTTACATCGCCAGCAGCAGCACCAAAGCGATTGCTAATCTAAAACCTGAATTGACGCAATCGGTCGAAGTTGGCACTGAATGGAGATTTTTCAACAGTCGACTGGGCGTTGATTTCACTTATTACAAAACCAATTCAAAAAATCAGCTGCTTAACGTTTCCGCCCCCGCTTCATCGGGATATTCTACTTTGAATGTCAATGCGGGCAATATTCAAAACAAAGGTTTCGAGCTGGTACTTTCAGGAAAACCGGTAACCGGCAAAAATTTCACCTGGAATCTCGGATTGAATTATGCAGTTAATACGAATAAAGTGATTTCACTTTACGAAGGTGTGAGCCAGCTTTATCTTGGTTCGTCAACCAGCGTGAGGACGGCCACTCCCCTGATTAAAGAAGGCGGATCGTACGGTGACCTGTACGGTTACAAATGGAAAACATTGAACGGGAAATATGTAGTGAACACAAACGGCGTTCCTGTAAAAACCGATGAGATCCAAAAGCTTGGAAAAACAATCCGAAATTCTCAGCAGGTTTCAGTAACAGCTTTTCTTACAAAAACTGGACACTATCCGTGCTCGTTGACGGTAAATTCGGCGGTATAATCACATCGGGAACAGCGGCACAAACGGCCTATGCAGGAACCTCATCGGCCACTGAAAATTTCCGTGACGCAGGATCCTGGACAGTGAACGCTGTAACACCGGAAGGCGCACCAAATACAGTTGCTATCAACGCCGAAAAATTCTGGCAAACCGTAGCGCAGGGAGATTATTCATGGGGTGAATTTTTCTCTTATCATGCGACCAATGTCAGAGTCCGTGAATTGACTTTTGGCTATTCCTTTGGACATCTTCCAGGATTTATCAAGTCGGCCCGGCTATCTTTTGTAGCACGAAATCTGTTCTTCATTTACCGTGGCAATGCAATTCTTAACATTCCGGGAATCGGCAAACGCAAAATGGATTTTGATCCCGAAGTCAGCTTTGGAAATAGTAACTATCAGGGAATTGAGTACTACAACCTTCCTTCGACCAGAAATATAGGATTGAACCTGAAACTGTCATTCTAAAATATTATATCATGTTTAAGACGATAAAAAACCAGTTTTTCTTACTAGCCATTGCAGCGCTCGGGCTCAATAGCTGTACCGACGATTACAATTCGATCAATACAGATGCGACCAAAATCAGCACGATCGGAGCCACTGAATATCCTTTTCAGTTTGCCTATGCGTTGATGACACCGACACTAAGCCCGGACAATTTTGAGGTGGGTGAAGGCACGATTGCTTCTGTATATTCCCAGTTCTTTGCACAGGCTGCCCAGTCATTTCCAACGGATCGATATGTGATCAGGCAGGATTGGATGCCCGCTTGCTGGAACCCGGTTTATACCGCCGCAGCTCCGCAATTGAAAACAATCATGGCCGGCACCAAAGCTGAAACTTCTGAAAATGCGCTGGCCAATATCTGGTGGGTTTGGATGTTTCACAGGGTCACAGATTATTTTGGACCGATTCCGTATTTTAATGCAGCCTCTGGAAACCGGTATATCGCATACACTCCTCAGGATTCTGTTTACTTTGATTTTTTCAAAAAACTGGATGCAGCTTCAACCGTTCTGAAATCACATACTTCGGATAAACCTTTCGGAACCTATGATTTGATTTATAACAAAAATGCCAGTCCGGCCACAGCCTGGATGAAATTTGCCAACACGCTTCGGCTCAGACTTGCACTTCGTATTTCAAAAGTAAATCCGACATTGGCAAAACAACAGGCAGAAGCAGCCGTTGCAGCGGGTGTTTTGACTGATATTTCAGATGATGCCTACATGCCAAAATCGACCACGACTTATAACGAATACAACGGATTGGCCGTGACTTCGGGTTGGGATGATATCCGGATGAGTGCTGCGATGGAATCGGTTTTAAAAGGCTACAACGATCCGCGTTTGCCGGTTTATTTCCAGCCTGCGATTTCAACCGGAACTTTTGAAGGCGTAAGAAACGGATTATTTACTTCTGAAAAAATCCTTGATATCAATTCAAGATTATTCAATTCCAACATGGGTACGCGATGGGTAAACTGGGTCAACAATGACTGGAAAACCACGTACAATGCACCTCAGGACATCATGCACGCCGCAGAAGCCTATTTCCTCCGTGCGGAAGGCGCACTTAACGGATGGAGCATGGGCGGAACGGCTGAGGATTTTTACAAAAAAGGGATCCAGGCTTCTATGGCGCAGTGGGGAATTACAGACAATGCCGCGATCACTAAATATATCAGCAGTACTGCAACCCCGATCGCTCCGTTGGATGGCATGAAATCTCCCGCAGTTAATGATTACCCGGTTCTTTTCAGCGGTACAGAAAGTATGCAGAGAAAACAAATTGCCCAGCAAAAATGGCTGGCTCTTTATCCCGATGGAGCCGAGGGCTGGGCTGAATTGAGACGGTCAGGACTTCCGAAACTTTACACGGTGGTACATAGCGAAAACACGGATCTGCCACAGGGTACATTCATCAGACGGATGCCATTTCTGGATACCGAAAAACAGACAAACGCGGCCGAAGTTGCCAAAGCCGTTAAAATGTTAAGCGGACCCGATAATGCAGCCACGCCTTTGTGGTGGGATAAAAACTAGTATTTAATTGACCAACAGCTCTTTACTACAAGTGCTGTTGGTCAATTAAATTTCAAATTATAAAAACAGGAAAATGCGGTACACCGGATTACTTTTCTTTTTACTGATAATGTTTTCAGCAGTCTATGCACAGCCTCATCACATAGATTCGCTGAAATTCATCAATTCCTCTACCCCTATTCCGGATCATCCCCGACTATTATTATTAGCCGGAGAAGAAAATAATATCAAAACAGCAATTTCCACTCAACGTATATCACAAGGAGTTCATGCTGAAATTTTACAGAAATGTGACAGTATGCTGATGACAAAACCCGTGGAAAGAATTCTTTTTGGCGTAAGGCTGCTTGCCAAATCCAGGGAATGTCTTAACCGGGTTTTTCATCTGAGCTATGCCTGGCGGATGACGCATGAACGAAAATATCTTGACAGAGCAGAACAGGAATTATTAGCCGTTTCCAATTTCACCGACTGGAATCCTGATCATTATCTGGATGTCGCAGAAATGACAATGGCCGTCGCCATTGGCTACGATTGGCTTTATCATGATCTGTCCGAAAAATCACGCTCGATCATCAAAGAGGCCATTCTAAAAAAAGGAATTGCTACCTCTTTTGACCCTACCTACCCTAATTACCGCAAATGGCTTTCCGTGACCAATAACTGGAACCAAGTTTGCAATGCAGGTATTTCTTTCGGTGCTTTGGCCATTTATGAGGACCATCCTGCACTTGCCGAAAAAGTAATTAACCGCTCCATTGCCAGTATCCAAATCGCGATGAAAGACAATGGACCAGATGGCGCATTTGCCGAAGGATATACCTATTGGGGTTACGGAACTACGTTTAACATCATGTTTTTGAACGCCATTGAAAAAGTTTTCAAAACCGATTTTGAATTAAGTAAAATACCCGGATTTTTAAAAACAGCGTCCTATCTTGAAAACATGATCGGCCCAACCGGTAAAAATTTTAACTATTCGGATGCTTCCGAAGTATCTACTTTACAGCCGGCCATGTTGTGGTTTGCAGGAAAATTAAAGGACCCGTCATTGCTTTGGAACGAGCGTAGTTTTTTGACCAGAGAAAAACTCGCAAAAAACACAGACAGGCTCCTTCCCGCTCTGATGATCTGGGGACGAAATATTGATATAGAAAAAATCACAATGCCGAAAAATAAGATCTGGGTCGGTGGCGGCAAAAATCCGGTGGCTTTAATGCGGTCTTCCTGGACGGATACTAATGCTGTTTTTGTTGGAATGAAAGGCGGCTCGCCCTTTGTCACACATGGACATATGGACGCAGGTTCTTTTGTTTTGGAAGCCGACGGAATTCGCTGGGCAAAAGATTTTGGTTTCCAGGAATATACCGCGCTTGAATTGAAAAATATTGACCTTTGGGCAAACAAACAAAATGGTCAGCGTTGGAAAATATTTCGTTATAACAACTTCTCCCATAATACCTTAACCTTCAATGATTCTCTGCAACGTGTGAATGGCTACGCTCCGGTCATAAGTCATTCCGGTAATCCTCAATTTATAAATGCGATCACCGATCTTTCGTCAATCTATAAAGGTCAGGTCAAAAAGGCTGAGCGTGGGATTGCCTTAATGGATGGTCAATTTGTAATCGTAACGGATGAAATTGAAAATCTGGATAAAGAAACAACTGTCCGCTGGGCGATGCTTACTTCGGCGAAAGTTGACCTAAAAGGCAATCAGGCAGAATTAAGTCAGAATGGCAAAAAACTGATAATCAGCATTCCGAATTCCCCTGAAATTTCCATAAAAACCTGGACAACTAATCCGCCGCATGACTATGATGATCCCAATCCGGGAACCACGCTGGTTGGATTTGAAGCGGTAATTCCTGCGGGTAAAAAACAATCGTTTCAGGTATTTCTGATTCCGGGAAATGCCAGAGTTAATGTTTCCAAGCCACTGCCACCATTGAAAAACTGGCCGAGATAGTCGCTGCAAGATCCGTTGAAAATAATTTTGTAAATATTTCAAAATGAAAAAATTAGTAATAAAAATCTGGTTTTTCTTTCTTTTTAGTCTTGGCGCATTTGCACAAAAAGAGCCTTTGCTTTTGCCAAACCCCGATTTTGCGGAGGTCAGCGAAGGGTTATTTCCACTTGAAAACATTTCCATATTTGTTCCGAAAAATGCCAGCGAAGATATTTTATTTGCAATCGGAGAGCTCAAATCTGTTATCCTGGAACGCACCGGAAAATATCCAAAAACAGCTTCGGTTTCACCAAAAGCCACTTTTCAATATAAAATTAAAGAAACCGGACACGAGCTTCCGGAAGTAAGTGAGATGAACGGCACTAGTGAAAGGGAATGGTATCAACTTCGCATTAATTCCGGAAAAATTCAGGTTGAAGCCAATACCTCTACGGGTTTATTTTATGCCATTCAAACGATTCGTCAACTGGCTCAAGGATATGGCAAAAATGCGAAACTTCCATTGATTACTATCAAAGACAAACCGAAAATTGGTTACCGTGGAATCATGATGGATTTTTCGCACGGTGGTCTTTTAAGTGTCGATGAAATAAAAAAACAGATTGATTTTCTGGCAAAATGGAAAACGAATCAATACTATTTTTACAATGAGGTAAGCATTGAACTGGACGGTTTTCCTTCGCTTGGATATAAAACAGGTTATTCCAAAAGGGACATTTCGGAAATTATTGCTTACGGAAAACAGCGGCATATGGATGTCATTCCGTTTTTAAATTTATACGGACATTTGCATGAATTACTAAGAAATGAAAAATATGCGGATCTTTCCATCGGGCATTATGGACATGAGCTCGATCCACGAAATCAAAAAGTCAATGAACTGCTAACCAACTGGATCACTCAATACACCAGGCTTTTCAAAAGTCCTTTTATTCATGTTGGTTTTGACGAAACCTGGGAAACCAAACGCATCGCCGATGATGTTGATATGAAAATAAGTTCAGAAAAACTCTGGCTCCAACAGCTTGATTTTGTACAGGCCGAATTAAAAAAACAGGGCAAAACGGTTATGACCTGGACGGATATGAATAATTATTATCCGGAAATTATCGGTAAAATACCAAGGGACGTAATTCCGGTTATTTGGGAATATAAACCTGATACTGTTGAGATTAACCGCTATCTAAATCCCGTTTTGGCCGAAAAAAGAAAATTCCTGATCCAGCCGGCCGTTTCGGGCTGGGGCCATATTTATCCGGACGCAGATTATACCTACACCAACATTGACTTATGTTTGAAGGCCGGGATCAAAAATAAAACGCTTGGTTTTATCAATTCAGTCTGGACAGATCCTGTTGAACCTTTTGTGCGTCCATCCTGGCTTTTTATGGCTTACGGCAGCATTGGTGCCTGGCAGGGAACGAGTGCAGATAAGCAGAAATTTGCATCAGATTATGCTTCGCTTGCTTTTCCAAAAGTCGCAGACGAAATGAAATCAGCCTTTGAATATCTTCAAAAATCAAATGAAGATCTTGACAAAGGCCTTGGCCGAAATACCAATGGAATGCCAAGAGGAACCATTATCGAGAGCTGGTCTAATCCGTTTTTGCCTTATTATCTTTCCAATACTGCCAAACATCTGACAGATTTTAAAAATGCGAGAAAAAACAGCGAGGAGGCCCAATCAGCATTAATTTCCGCTTTGGAAAAATGTGATAAAAATGATGCACCCTTCATCAATTCCCTTTTGGTGTCAGCCAGATTAATGCATTACAACGCAACACGTTTTCTGTGGGCCAAAACCGTCTGCGACCGCTGGAATGATTCTATGCTCAAAAAGAAGAAAAACGATTTCGTGGTTTATGACATTACTTATTTGTGCCACGGACTGCTTATCGATATGATGGATGAAAACGGTGCATTAAAATCTGCCTATGAACAATCCTGGAATTCAGAATACAAACCTTACCGGCTGAATACGATATTGGGGCGATTTGATGTTGAGCACGCTTTATGGCAAAAACTGCATTTGAAAGTAAATGATTACCGGATACAAAACAGCCCGGATCACATCGCGACGAAGCCTTTTGAAGAATTATTTAAACCCGATTTTTAGAAATTGCATCAATTAGCTAATCAGATTTAAAATTAAATTCTAAAACTATTTTATTGTTTACAAAATATGCATATTTTTGTAAACAATAATTGATAGAATTCATTAATATTGTTACGAGAGACTAATCAGCGCAATTTACCCGATAGTCAAAAAAGTATTTGTAAACGCCTGCGTTCACTATGAAGTTTTCAGATTTAAGCTATCCGCAAATCAACCAGCTTACAGACAAAGTTATTGTCTTGCCGATTGCTGCAATTGAACAACACGGTCCGCATCTTGGTGTTGCAACGGATACGGATCTTGTTACCTGGATAGCTCAGAAAGCGGAACAAAACCTGGAAGAAGACATTTTGCTTTGCCCAACGCTGGCTTATGGTTCAAGTCATCATCATCTGGCTTTTGGCGGGACGATCAGTTTAACGATCAATACGTACACACTTGTAATTGTAGAATTGGTTGAATCGATGCTGAAAAGTGGTTTTCGGAAGATTGTTTTGCTAAATGGCCATGGTGGGAATGTAACACCGGTAAAACAGGCGCTGGCTGTTTTGGGAAACAAGTACGATTCGGATTTATCACCTAACATCGCCCTGGTCACTTATTGGGAAACGGCCGGTACGGTTTTCGCCGGACAAGCACCCATGGAAAGTCCCGCACTGAGTCATGCCTGTGAGTATGAAACCAGTATGATGCTTCACATTTTTCCTAAAAAAGTGTGGATGGAAAAAGCGGAACGTCCCGTTCGCCCGGAAAGCAACGGCTACATTCCCTGGGAAGATGATGAGCCAAACCGAGGCGTCACACTTTTCAAACAGACGCAGTTTATTTCCTCAAACGGGAGCAGCGGAGAGCCGCAGCTGGCCAATGCAGAAAAGGGAAAACATTTGCTGGAAAATGCAGCTGCCTCGATAACTGATTTTCTTAAATCTTTCAAAAACTGGCCTTTATCAAAAGATCTTTCAAAGAAATAATGAGCAAGATAGAAATAGAACATCCCGATAAAAAAGTGAGTACCGGCGCTTATTCTGCCGGAGTTTTGATCAATGGCTGGTTATTTATCAGCGGACAAGGCTCGGTGGATCTTTCAACCGGCGAAGTAATTCACGGCACCATTGAAGAAGAAACAACAAATACGCTTAATCATATCAAAAAGATAATTGAAGCAGCTGGTGGAGGTATGGACGACATTGTCAAATGCAGTGCGCATTTGAGTGATATCAATGAATTTGACAGATACAATACGGTTTATGCATCTTTTTTTCCGGGTATAAAACCGGCAAGAACTACCGTGCAATCGGTGCTGGGTGATGGAATAAAGGTAGAAATCGATGCCATTGCCAGAATAAAAACACAGTAACCTTCTCCTTTGACAAGATTATTATGACTGAAAAAATAAGGATTGGAACGGTAGGACTTGGATTGATGGGAAGCAGTATCGCCACATGTATTCTGGCTGCCGGTCACGAGGTAACTTCGCTGGTAAAAGATATTGCAGAAGTTCCCGGAGCGAGGGTGAGAATATTGAATTTTCTTACTGAACTTAAAGAAGAAGGGTTGCTTTCCGAAAGTCCACAAGCAGTGATAGAAAAATTAATCATTACCGATCAGGTGCAGGATTTGGCTGGTCATGAAGTGGTGATCGAGTCAATCATTGAAAGTGTTGATGAAAAGAAAAAAGTGTATCAGGCACTGGAAACTGTAATTTCTCCAACTGCGATTATTGGAAGTAACACGTCTGCGATTCCCGTTTCAGTTTTGCAGCAGGGGTTGCAAAATCCAGAGCGTCTGCTGGGTATACATTGGGCTGAACCGGCACACATCACACGTTTTATGGAGGTGATCTGCGGAAAAGATTCGGATATTATTTATGCAAAAAAAATAATTGCACTCGCGGAAAGCTGGGGAAAAGAACCTTCTCTTTTACGAAAAGATATCCGAGGTTTTATTACCAACCGCATCATGTATGCCATGCTTCGTGAAGCTTTTAATCTGGTTGAAAACGGATATGCTACGGTCGAAGATGTGGACCGCTCATTGCGGAATGATCTGGGTTACTGGATCACTTTTGCGGGGCCATTCCGGTTCATGGATCTTACCGGAATCTCGGCTTACCTGACTGTGATGCAGGATCTTTTCCCTGAACTTTCCAATACTGCCGTAGCACCTACCATGATGGAAAAACTTGTTGCAGATGGTGCGAAAGGCGTTAGTAATGCCAAAGGATTTTATTCCTACACGCCTGAAACGGCTGCGCAGTGGGAAAAACTATTTACCGAATTCAGTTATGATATCAGAAAACTGGCTGAGAAATACCCTCAAAATATTGGTGAAGATTTAAAAAGTGCAACGCATTAATATGACGACGATAACAGCAATCAGGGCAACCGAAGTGATCGTTCCCGCCAAACCGGGAAGTCTGAACTCCGAACAGGTTTTAGATAAAGACACCGCTTTTGCAAAAAAATTCATGACAGGAGAAAGCTGGACAGAATTTGCAAACCAGCCGAAATGGATCGTCGAAATCACATTAAAAAACGGATTGACCGGTATTGGCGAAACATATAGAAGTGCGTCAAAAGAACTTCTGGAAGAAACAATAAACGTTTTTCTCGGCGAAGATCTTTTGAAATTAAACTGGCGCAGATTACCAGTTTCTGACCAACGGATTTATGAGGCATTTGAATCCGCAGTACTGGATTTGGTTGGAAAATTACTTAACGTCCCCGTGTATCAGTTACTCGGTGGAAAATACCGCGACACTATTGATTGCATGGGCTGAACCGGCCGAAGAACACCGGAAGACGCCGCGCAAAAGGCCTTTGAAGCGATGCAAAAAGGTCATAAGGTTTTCAAATTCAAATGTTCCGATGAAGATGCGGTCAGACTTTGGACGGAAGAAATTCATAAAAAATGCGGTGATGGAATAAAGGTTTTGCTTGATCCAAACCAGCGTTGGAATGATGTCGAAACCACTTTAAAACTGATGGAAGGCGTTGATAGAAATACGATGCTCGGACTGGAAGATCCTATTTTGCACGCTGATGTGCAGGGTTTTAAAACCCTGCAAGAAAAGTTGCAAATGCCTCTGTACCGTCATATTTCACTACCGTACACACAGGATATTCGTGACATGATCACTTTTGTAAGAGCCGATGCGGCGGATGGATATAATTTCAACGGCTCAGCTTATAATTCAGTTCTGCTTGCAGAAATCGCGCATCTGGAAGGAAAGCCCTGCTGGCGCGGCTCCGAAGTGGATCTGGGAATTTCAGAAACCATGGGATTACACATCGCTGCGGCAAGTATCAACTGTACGATACCTTCTGATATTTTCGGAGAGCTGGTACGTGTGGACGATTTAATTGTAAATCCGGTTCACTTCGAAAATGGCGCGGCAACAGTTCCATCAGGCAGCGGATTAGGCATTGAACTGGACGCGGAAGCTATCAATAAATATAAGACAAACCGGCGTATCGAAAAAACAATATGAGCAAATCAGTTTTGTCATGGATCATTCTTTTTGTCTGCAATTTGATATGGTCTTTTCACTTCACGTGTATCAAACTAACCCAGGATCAGGTTGGGCCCTATTTTACGGTCTGGGCACCTATGCTGCTGGCCACAATCTTTCTGGCACCTTTTGTAGTTAAGGATTTTAAAAAAGGAAACCGGAAACTTAAAGATCTGCTGATTTTTGTTCAGCTGGCCGCTTTAGGCGCATTTCCTTCGCAGGTCTTTATGACTTACGGTACACAGTATTCACTGGCCAGTAATTCTGCGATTCTGGTACTGGCACTGCCGGTCATCACAGCGGTTTTTGCTTTCTTAATTTTGAAAGAAAAAATGAACCGTGCCCGCTGGATCAGCTTTGGCATTGCGATTATCGGTGTGGTTTTATGCTCGACAGATGATCTTAAAAAACTGGATTTCAGCTCACAATATGCATGGGGAAATATTCTGATTGTCCTTGCCATTATTGGAAACGGCTATTATAATGTCGGCTGCAAAAAGATTTCAGACAAATTCACAGAGATGGAAATGTTGTTTTATACCTATCTTTTTCTTGTGATATTTCTCGCCCCGCTGGTCTGGTATTACGAGCCGGAAATGTTTTTCAAAATCCCCGAATATACTGCACAAACCTGGACAGGCATGATTGCCCTGACGCTGTTTCATAATTTTCTTTCCATGTTGCTTTTCTTTAAAGCGCTAAAAAATCTGGATGCGACCCAGGTTGCACTTTCCAATTATCTGATCACGCTGATGGGACTTCCTATCGCTGCCTTTGTATTGGGTGAAACATTAAAAACACAAGCGATCATCGGCGGGCTTCTGGTCCTTGCCTCCACACTAATATTAACCATCGTAGATTCAAAAACACAGCAGAAAAATCTCGCAAAAGCAAATCAATCCATTAAATCATTATGAGCAATATCGCAGACGAACTCTTCGGCGTAGTTCCCATTATCCCGACACCCTTTACCGAAAACGAAGACATTGATGAAAACGCGCTTCGTGATCTGATCGACTTTGCCATAGCAGGAGGAATCAAAGCAGTTTGCCTTCCAGCTTATGCAAGCGAATTTTACAAACTAACCGACGAGGAAAAACTCAGGGTGGTAAAAGTAGCCGTCGATCATGCAGCGGGCAGAATAAAAATTGTTGCTCAATCAAACCACCCGTCGCTAAAAATCGCGATACGTCTGGCTCAGGCCAATGTAGAGGCAGGCGCGGACGTAATATCACTGGCGGTTCCACGGATATTCAACCTTCCCGAAAATTCTTTGAAAGAATATCTTTCGGAGTTTTTACAAGCCATCCCGAATACGCCCGTTTTAATTCAGGATTTTAATCCCGGCGGCTCATCGATCAGTGTAAGTTTTATTAAAAACCTGATGGATGAAAATCCGAATTTTAAATATCTCAAACTGGAAGAACCGCTTTGCGCACCAAAATTTGATGATATTATCAAAACCACAAATGACAAAATCGGCCTTTTTGAAGGCTGGGGTGGTCTTTATATGCTTGAATTAATTCCAATCGGTATACGTGGCGTGATGCCCGGACTTGCTGTTGCGGATATTCTTCAAAAGGTATTTGACCTGAGAAGAAACGGAGAAAACAGAAAAGCTTTCGAACTTTTTGAAAAAGTGATGCCCCAGATATTTTTCTCTTTACAAAATATGGAGCTTTTCCATTACGCAGAAAAAGAATTGCTGATAGCCCGAGGTGTGCTTTCCAACAGTATAGCTCGTAAGGCAGCCTACATTCCGGACGCTTCGTCGATCAGCTATATTAAAGAGTTAAATCAGAATATCATTGATCTGCTGCAAGATGAGAAGTATGGAATTACGCCGCTCGAAGCAAATTTGAGCAAGTAAAAAATCAGTTTCTTTTTACTTTTTGGTAATACAAGTGTTGCTTTTTACCCGACTTCAAAAAGCGTACTGTTATCAAAATTTTTACACAATTCCTGAACCACAATATGGATAATTTTAAAGGACAAGTCGCCATGATAACCGGAGCCGCATCCGGACTTGGCTTGTCTATTGCCCGTAAACTTTTGAACGAAGGCGCACAGTTGGCTTTATTGGATTTAAACGAAAATGCTCTTTTGAGTTCATTTGATGAATTTTCTGATCAGGTTATGTGCGTTGGTATTGATATAACAAGTCAGCAGCTGGTTGAAGAAACAGTATCGAAAATTCTGGCACGTTTCGGTAAAATTGATATTTTGGTAAACTGTGCAGGTATTACCGGGCAGACTAACTTAAAAAGTCACGAGGTGAGTACAGAAAATCTTCATAAGGTTTTTGAGCTGAATTTCATGAGCAGTTTTTATACTTCCAAAGCAGTGATTCCGAATATGCTGGCAAATAATTACGGACGGATTCTTCACATCGCATCCATAGCCGGAAAGGAAGGAAATGCAGGAATGCTCGCTTATTCTGCGAGTAAAGCCGCTGTGATCGGGATGGCAAAAGTGCAGGGGAAAGAATATGCAGAAAACGGTATAACGGTTAATGCGCTCGCTCCCGCTGTGATACAAACGCCACTTGTGGATGTTATGCCCGAAGCGCAGGTCAAATACATGACGGATAAAATTCCGATGAAACGTTGCGGAACGCTGGAAGAGGCGGCAAATCTTGCCGCTTATATTGTGTCGCCATTGAACAGTTTTACCACAGGATTCACCTTCGATCTTTCCGGCGGAAGGGCGACTTACTAAGTAATTATGAACGCGAAAGAAATCTTTTTTGTAAGTCCGATTCATGGTGATATGCTGCACGCATGGGACGGAGAACTTAGCGGTGATGCTTTAAAAACCAAAGTTACCATTGCCGCGCCCGCTGATTGCACGATTACGGTTAACGGTGTAAATGCCGTTTTTCAAGATGGATTTTATCAGGCTGAAATCGTTTTGGATAACTATGAAAACACCATTAAAGCTTTGGATATTGACTCGGAGAAAAGCATTTCAATGACAGTGTATCGCTTGAAAGATTTTGCAGGAAAATACCGTTTATCGATTGATGATAACATCTGGTTTCTGCGTGATATCCAACAAAATACAGCAAATTACCAGTCGCTTTTCGAGCATCCTTATCTGTCTGTTTTAAAAGAAATTAACGATACTTATGGCACTAAAATCCATCTGAATTTATTTTACGAAACCGAAGGATTTAATCTTTCCGAATTCACAGATCAATATAAAAACGAGTGGAAAGAAAATGCCGGATGGTTAACGCTGAGTTTTCACGCAAGAGGTGAATTCCCCGATCAGCCTTATATCAAGGCAGATTATGAAACGGTAAAAAAAGATTGTGATCTGGTGAATGATCAAATAAAACGATTCGCATCCGAAGAAGTGCTGGCCAACGTAACGACTATTCACTGGGGCGAGGCGACACGAGAAGGTTCACGTGTTTTAAGAGATGCAGGTTACAAGGGACAGCTTGGTTATTTCAACATTGACGACGAGCAATATCCGGCCAGCTATTATCTGAATGAAGCAGAAAGGCGCCATATCAAAAAACGTTTCGTGTGGAAAGATATGAATGAGGATGTCATTTTTATCAAAACAAGCATTGTCATTGATATGAAAAAGATTGACGAAATAGGTCCATGGCTTGATCATTATGGGCAAAATGGTGGCAAACCGCCGTATGTTGATCTTTTAGTACATGAACAGTATTTCTATCCCTTTTACTTCAATTATCAGCCAGACTACCGTGAAAAACTGATAACAGCCGTAAAATGGGCACAGGACAATGGATACGAACCTGCACTTTTGGGTGATTGTATTTAGAATTTGATCCCTGGCAATAGAAATTACCCCAAAAACATCAGTATCATTCCTTCGGTCATCTATTAATACACGCGTTACCCATATCACCGGTACACAGGAAAATAGCATTTTATTCACAACGGATTAATTATGAATAAGAATCGCAGAGACTTTTTAAAACTTACTGGACTATCCGGAATCGGCTTTGCAACGGCTCAAACGGCTTTTGCTAAACCCTCAGGCTTTATTCCGCATCCGCAAGCAGTACAAAAGCATATTCAAAAATTCAATATGTCGGGTTACGCTGCCCCGAAATTACCCGTTGTTCGCGTTGGTTTTATCGGGCTTGGAAACAGAGGTATGGCCGCAGTGGAGCGCATGAATAAAATTGAAGGCGTTCAAATAAAAGCTTTGTGTGATTTAAGGGAAGAAAAAGTCAGTGAAGCGGCTAAAATGGTTGCCCCACAGGGACATCAACCTAAAACATTTCACAGCAATCCCGATGCATGGAAAAAGCTGTGCGAAATGACGGATCTTGATCTGATTTACATTGTCACCCCCTGGGCATTGCACACGCCGATGGCCGTTTTTTCAATGAATCACGACAAGCATGTGTGTGTGGAAGTGCCTGCCGCCAAAACCATTGACGAATGCTGGCAACTCGTTGAAACTTCCGAGCGCACCCGCAAACATTGTATGATGACAGAAAATTGCTGCTACGATTTTTCTGAATTGCTGACCTTGAATATGGCACGACAAGGATTTTTTGGAGAAATTACACACGGCGAAGGTGCATATCTGCATAATTTACAGGAATATGTATTTTCCAAAGACCGGTTTTATCAGATGTGGGAGCTTGAAGAACTTTCCAAAAGAACCGGAAATCTCTACCCAACCCACGGACTTGGGCCGATTTGTCAAGTTATGAATATCAACCGTGGGGATCAGATGGATTATCTTGTTTCCATGTCAAACAATGATTTTGTGATGGGCGAAATGGCAAAAAAACTGGCTGCGGATGATCCGTTTTTCAAACCCTTTGTCGGCAGACATTTTAACGGAATGATGAATACCTCAACGATCCGTACGCATAAAGGGAAGACAATTATGGTTCAGTTTGATGTGAGTTCGCCTCGTCCTTATTCCCGGATTCAGCTCGTGAGCGGTACCAAAGGAACGGCGCTGAAATATCCCGAACCAGCCCGGTATTCCAAAGATCATGAGTGGCTAACTGCTGAAGAATATAAAGCGGTTGAAGAAAAATACACACCGCCGATCATCAAAAAAATCGGAGAATCGGCAAAGCAGGTTGGCGGTCACGGCGGGATGGATTTTCTGATGGACTGGCGCACGATTGATTGTCTGCGTAACGGATTGCCGCTGGATCAGGATGTGTATGACGCAGCACTTTGGAGCTCGGTCGGGCCGTTGAGTGAGTGGTCGGTAGCGCACCGTTCTAATTCTATTGATGTTCCTGATTTTACTTCAGGATCATGGAAAACAAACAAGCCGATCGACATTTCGATGAAAGAAGGAGGAAATACCAAGGTGTTGTTGTAAGCAAACATATGCCGCTATTTCCCAAATAACAGATATAAAAGCTAAAATCTTAAAAATGGAATCATCAAAGCCCAGTTTTTCAAGAAGGGATTTTATCAAAAAAAACTCTCTGGCCGCAGCCGGCGCAGTCCTGGCTTCGGTTGTTTCAAAACCAGTTTTTGCTGCTGGCCTGAGTCAGGTGCAAACGCCTGCTATTTTAGGTGGGAAAGCGGCGTGGAGCACTTCAAAATGGCCGGAATGGCCAATCTGGAATCCTGCGACGGATGAAAAACAGGTTCTTGAAGTTTTAAGGAGCGGAATCTGGTCACGCGCAGAAGTAGTAACCCAGTTTGAAAAAGAATGGGCTTCCACATTGGGAGTAAAACGTAGTCTGGCGGTTGTAAACGGCACGAATGCGCTGGTGATCACACTCAACCAGTTTGACATTAAAGCTGGCGATGAAGTGCTTGTACCTCCCTATACATTTATTGCTACGGTTTCCTCCGTTTTATCCAACGGCGCCATTCCGGTTTTTGTGGACGTTGATCCTGAAACATTTCAGATGGATCCGGCCAAAATTGAAGCGAAAATAACGCCGCGCACCAAAGCGATTATGCCCGTTCACATTCTGGGACTTCCTGCGGATATGGATAAAATTATGGCCATCGCCAAAAAACATAATCTGCTTGTGATCGAAGATGCCTGTCAGGCCCATTTGGCGGAGATCAATAAACAAAAAGTGGGTACCATTGGCGATGCTGGCTGTTTTAGTTTTCAAAACTCCAAAAATCTGCCGATTGGCGAAGGCGGCGCCATTGTCAGTAATAATGAAAAATTCATAGACCGCTGTTATTCTTACCACAATTTCGGTTATGCTTATGGAACCGCAGTCGGAGCTGTCAGCAGCGGATGTATTATCCAGGGGACAAAATTGAGATTTACTGAATATCAGGCCGCTATCGGATTGGCACAACTAAAAAGACTGGACAGCCAGACCACAACAAGAAACGAAAATGCGGCCTATCTGAAATCCCAGATCAAGGATATTCCCGGCATTATTCCCTATAAACTTTATGACAACGTAACCCGCGCTGCTTTCCATCTTTTTCCGTTTCGCTATCAGAAAAATGCATTCAGCGGTTTGTCAAGAGAAGCTTTTATCAAGGCGCTTACAGCCGAAGGCGTTCCCTGTTCAAGCGGTTATGCGACACTTAACACACAGCCTTATTTGAAAGATACCTTTGAATCAAAAAATTACAAGAAAATGTATCCTGCTGATATGCTGAATATTAACACATACAACGAGCACAATAAATGTCCAAACAACGATCTTCTTTGTAACGAAGAAGCAGTCTGGTTTACCCAGAATATGCTGCTTGGAAGCAAAACTGACATGCAGGATATTGCCTCAGCAATTGAAAAAGTCCATAAAAATTCAGCACAGATCAAGAAACTGGGAAAACGATGAGGAGATTATTTTTTCTGGTAATACTAAGCTTTTTGCTTTCCCCTGATCAAATATTTGGGCAAAACAAAGTGCCCGCCAATGCTGCAAAAGGCTGGAAAGCAGGTGTGGCAAAAGTGGTTATTACGCCGTCACAACCGATGTGGATGGCAGGTTTTGCCTCACGCACAGGTCCGTCAGAAGGAAAACTTCATGATTTATGGGCAAAGGCGTTAGCACTTGAAGATGCCGATGGGCAACGTTCTGTACTGGTGACCATGGATCTTTTGGGACTACCAAAAATGATCTCGGACACGATCCGGAAAGCGCTGGAATACCGCTATCATTTATCCAAAGCACAAGTAATTTTAAATTCCTCACACACGCATTCCGGCCCTGTTTTGAGCACTGCGCTTTCGGATATTTACCCTACGAATCAAGAAGATGAAAAGAAGATAGAAGCAAATTCAATCCGGCTAACAGAACAAATTATAAATCTGGTTGGTACTGCGATCAAAAATTTGGCCCCTGCTTCTTTATACGGACAAAACGGAGTTGCACGTTTTCAGGTCAACCGAAGAAATAATGACGCGGCAAAACTTGAAACTTTAACAGCATTATTGGGTCCCTCCGACCCTTCTGTGCCGGTTATCAAGGTTACAGATGTTAATGGGAATATCATCGCCATTGCTTTTGGATATGCCTGTCATCCAACGGTTTTGAATGGCAATCAGTGGTCGGGAGATTATCCCGGGTTTGCGCAAATTGAACTTGAAAAACTGTACCCAAAAGCTACCGCATTATTTTTTCAGGGTGCCGGAGCGGATCAAAATCCTTTACCGAGAAATACAGTTCCACTTGCTATTCAATATGGAAAAACCCTTGCCGCGGCTGTGGAAAGAGTTCTTAGTGAGGAAATGAAGGCGCTTTCGCCAAAACTGACAACAGCTTACACTGAGATTGATCTTTCTTTAACCGCTGCTCCTTCGAAAGAGGAATTAACAAAAATGGCTGAAAAAGAAACTGGTTTTCAGAAGCGCTGGGCCATAAGGATGCTGGATAAAATTAAAAACAGACAGCCCTTTCAGACCACCTATCCTTACCCTTTGCAGATATGGAAACTGGGTGATCAGGCAATCATGACATTAGGTGGTGAACTGGTTTCTGAGTACGCTATTAACCTAAAAAGAATATTCGGACAAAGCATTTTTGTAATGGGGTATTGCAACGATGTGGTAAGCTATATTCCAACGTCAACAATTTTAAGAGAAGGGGGTTATGAAGGTGATCTTGCACAAATTGTCTATGGATTACCTGCTACCTGGGTATCTGATACAGAAACCAAAATTATGAATGGAATGATTCAATTGGCCGAAAAAGTGCGGGTTGCAAAACCTGAGTCGACACTAATTCACAAATGATCTTGATTTAAGGATTATAAGATTGGCAAGATATATGCGTGAAAGTTCCTAATTCCGATAAATTTTATGAAAGATACTGAAATACTAACTGAACCTGAAAAACAGGCTAAAACATTGATAGCCAAACATTATTTTTCAGGATTTGATAAAGCTCATGATACCTATAATGCAATTTCAGCTGCCAGCGACGGGAAAATTTATTACGTACTTTCCTCTGATCAATACGATATTGGCGGGCATATGTATGTATTTAATCCTGGTGATGAAAGCATAAAATTCCTGGGTGACCTGACGGAGATTTGTGGAGAGAAAAAGCTTAAAGCAATAGCGCAGGGAAAAAGTCATGTTCGTTTTTATGAAAGGAATGGAAAACTTTACTTTTCTACCCATGTCGGGTATTATCAACTCATTGATGGAATGGACCGCTTGCCCGAAATGGCACCTGATGGATATAAATTATACCAGGGTGGTCATTTTTTATCCTACGATCTAGGTACAGGGCAATTCCAGGATCTTGCCATAGTACCAAACGGGGAGGGTATGGTTTCGATGACGATGGATTTGCAGCGGGGACATTTGTATGGAATTTCCTGGCCAAATGGTCATTTTATTCATTATGATCTTGAACGTAATGTTTTAAAAGATCTTGGTGCCGTTTCAAAAAAAGGAGAAGCGGGTACGCCCGGAGATGATTTCAGATCCTTATGCCGGTCTCTTTTTGTAGATCCTGAAAACGGGACCGTTTATTTTTCGGTCGCCGAAGGTGATATTTTTTCCTATAACCCTTCAAAGGGAATTATTGAAAAATTACAAAACGTAGATTTAAGATTAGACTATTTTGGCAAATACGATCCTACCCGCCCGGGAAGTATGTCCTACAACTGGCGAAAGATTTTTTGGCATCCGACTGAGCAGGTTGCTTATGGTGTTCATGGGAATTCTGGTTATTTGTTCCGGTTTGACCCAAGGCATGAAAAGATTGAAATTGTTGACCGGATTACGTCCGAACCTTCTAAAAAAAGCGGCATGTTTGACCAGTTCAGCTACGGTTATCTTGGTTTTCAACTCGGCCCGGATCAACAAACGATTTATTATCTAACCGGAGGGCCCGTTTACGAAAATGGCAAACGCCTGAAAGGTGAAGAGCAAATTGCCAAAGGTGCCGCCAAAGGAATTGAAAATCTGCACTTGATCACCTACAATTTAACAACACAAAAGTACATCGACCACGGCCCTGTTTTTTACGAGGATGGCCAAAGACCAACTTATGTAAATTCTATTGCCGTTGATGCAAAAGGTGATATTTATACGCTTGCCCGTTTTGAACATCAGGACCACATTATTCAGGATTTAGTAAAAATTACAAATCCGTTTTAAAACCTTTCCGATATGAAATTTCTGTCAGCTTGTTCTTTAATGTTTATCCTCTTAATCTGCATTTGCTGCAAGCAAAAACATTATGCAGATGCCTTAACGCCGGAAGAAGCGCTAAAAAGTTTTGAGCTTGACGAGAATTTTAATATTGAAATTTTTGCCGCAGAACCCATTGTTAAGGATCCGGTTGAAATGGTTTTTGACGAACAGGGACGCGCATTTGTAGTTGAAATGCCGGACTATCCTTACAAACCGGAAAACGGAAAAGGCAGTGGTCGAATTAAAATGTTGGTGGATACCAATGGTGATAACCGGATGGACAAGTACTTTCTTTTTGCCGATAGTCTCCTGGAAGCGACCAGCATTTTGCCCTGGAAAGGTGGACTTTTAGTCGCGGCAGCTCCCAATATTTGGTACATGAAAGATACGACTGGTGATTTCAAGGCTGATATCAAAGAAATACTCTTTACCGGTTTTTTTGCTGGTAATTCAGAAGCGCAGATTACCAATTTAAGGTTTGGAATTGACAACTGGATTTATGCTTCCAACCACGGACAGGATGGCCAAGTGACGTTTTCCAAAAAGCCCGGCTCTCCTGCCCTGCCTATGAAAAATGCCGATTTCCGATTCAGACTTGACAGAAATCAGTTTGAACCGGAAACCGGCCCGGGACAATTCGGACATACTTTTGATGATTTCGGTCACCGCTTTGTAACACAAAACACGATACGAATCCAGCATATGGTTGTGCCTTGGCGCTACTTGCACCGTCATGATTTTTTGCCCTCCCAAAAAGGAATGGCCGACATTTCCAATGGGGAGCTGACCATGTTTCAGCGGACGGCGGCGCCCTACTGGCGTGCTGAAAGATCTGCCCGCAGAAATAAGGAATACAAAGAGCAGCAGCTTGACCGTATCGAGTATGCCGACGGTCATTTTACAGGAGCCACCGGAGGCACATTCTATGGAGGAAATACATTTCCCGAGAAATATTCCGGAAATATTTTCACAGGCGATGTTTCCGGAAATCTTGTTCACCGTGATGTGATTACTTCCTTGACTTCCAGTCCAACTTTCGCAGCTAGCCGGGATTCAATTCATGAAAAGAACAAAGAATTTCTTAGCTCAACGGATTCCTGGTTTCGTCCTGCAAATTTGACTTCCGGCGCAGACGGGGCTTTATATGTAATTGATATGTATCGTCAGCATATTGAAACGCCGGTTTCCATTCCCGAAGATTTAAAAACAGATATGGATTTTCTGGCGGGAGTTGATAAAGGAAGAATTTACAAAATAACACCAAAAACGCCTCGGTCAGCAACTCCAGCTTTGGTTAATCCGGCTAGACTGAACGCTCTGGAAATCGTAAAATTACTATCTGATCCGAGTCAGTTTTACAGATTGCAGGCCCAAAGAATACTGCTCGAGCGCCAGGATAAAACCATTGTACCGGCTGTTATCGAATTGTTTTCCAACGGCTCCGACCCTCGCACCAGACTTCATGCATTTTTTGTTTTGGAAGGATTAAGTGCTCTGAATGAAGGGCTAATCCAAAAAGCGGTGAACGATCCGAGTCCGGGCGTACGAGAATATGGCCTTATTCCTGCTGAAAAATATCCCGGACTTTTGCCGGAAATCATAAAAAGAACTACTGACGGTCCTGTCCGCGTAGCATTTCAGGCCACTTTAAGTTTGGGAGAATTTCCTGTTTCTAAATCCGGAGCAGCGCTTGTAAATATCATTAATAATCATTTCAAAGATGCCTGGTTCAGAAAGGCTGTTCTAAGTTCTGATCCTGGAATTTCTAATGAATTCATAAAAAAATTGGCTGTGTCCGGATTCTTTTCAAACGCGGAGTCAGAAAAACTGGATTTCATCAAAGATCTTTCGCAGATAAAAAGTGCGAGAAATCAAAACAGCGAAATGACAGTATTTCTGAATTTATTAGCCGATCCGTCCATCAGCAAAAATCAGGACTGGATGATCTTTGCTTTAAATAGAACCGCTCAGGGTATTAAAACGTCAAAAATTAAATCCGACCCAACTCTTCTAAAATTGCTGGAAAATATCAGTAAAAACGCTTCACAAAAAATAAAAACAGCAGCTCAGCAGGTTTTGACCGCTTCGAAAGGAAGTACAACCCCATTATAAAAATCAGCCATGAACACTATTTATTCGCGACGTAAGTTTTTTTTACTTTCCGGATTTGGAATTTTTCTTGTCAGCTGTGAGAGTAAAACCCAGAAAAATTCCAGCGAAAAAAAAGCCCCAGGTAACCTGGAACCTTGCACAGACTTTCAGGTGTTAGTGAAACAGAATTGAAAAAGCGAGGGCAACTTGGCTATGTGAAGCAATCGCCTTCCCCGGAATCGCATTGCAGTAACTGTCAACTCTGGCTACCCAAAAAAGACAGCAAAGACTGCGGTAACTGCCAGATTTTCAAAGGCCCCGTGTATGCGCAAGGTTACTGCACTTACTGGGCTCCTCAAATGATCTAATGTTATGTCTAATTGATCATGCCTTATTAATTTTATATTTTACGTCAAAAACGATGGTTCAATATAAGGTTACGCCAACTCAGGGTGAGCACGATCTGTTGATATCAAGTCCTGGCTGATGGGATACTTCTTGGCCGGATTTTAAAACACCGCCAGCAATTTTACCGGTATGTGCTATCACAGAACCATCCCGGATCGCCAACTTTGTGAGAGCAATCCAGGAATTCGCTTGGCAAATGTCAAGACTTCTTTGCTGCAAATGTCATTGGCCAAGCTGCCAAATGCAGATATTATACTTTTAGCCTTACCATGGTCGCAAGTCCTAACCCTTACCAAAATTACAGACTGGACTGACCGTATCGTAATCGACGCAACGAATTAAATTTCAACAGACAAAAGGTCTCCTATCAACTTTGAATCTTGTTAAATATGAAAAAAAAAATATTTATTGGACTGCTACGGGTACGCCGTCAGCTCCAACAAATAATAGTGATAAAGAAGAAACCGTTTGTCATTTGTCGAAATGAAAATTGTAAAATGGTTGGGTGAGGTTTAGAGAAAGTTTTAAAATAATTCTCTACAACACGTGCGCTGCACGCTAATATCCTCACTATCTCTGGCAAAGGTAATGGTATAGATAATCGATATATGTCCCAAAGAATTTGAAGAAATTTTAAATAAACAGAAAATTGCGACCTAACTTTGTTCTCGTTAATAGTTGCAATTCTAACCTATATAATTAAAGCTCGAAGTTACTACCCGGATACCCCAATGTGATATCGTGTCTCCCCCAAACTTTAACCCTTATCTAGCTGTAATCGTTTTAAAATACACTTCCAGATGTTGATACATGGCCTTACGGAATTCTTCCTGAGTACCTTGCTTTAAATAGACGAACAAATCGTGATGTGTCACAGGATTGGGAATATCGCGATGTATCCCCTTATCGTAATATTCTGTAAAAACATGTTCAAAAACCGGCATGAGTAAATTCTGAAACCTTTTAAAAGTATCATTCCCTGTCATCTCATATAGCTTTCCATGAAAAGCTACTTCTTCTTCTTTAGAAACAACAACAGCGTCCTTCTGCTTTGACACGATGTCCTCCAGCTCTGCTAAATCTTTATCGGTTTTACGGGCAAAGAGAAATTCGGATATCCCCATTTCCAGGATCAGGCGAAGCTCAAAAATATCTTTCAGATTATCCTGACTTAGGAGGAGAGGATTTAGCACTTTTTCAATTCCTGCCAACAAGTCGGGTTGTGCCATGATCATTCCTCTGCGCGGACGGGTCTCGATCATTCCCAGCATCCGCAGCCTGCTTAAGGCTTCCCTGACTACATTTCTACCAACATTCAGCTTTTGAGAAATTTCCATCTCCTTTGGCAGTGAATCACCGGGTTTAAATCCGTTTTCCGTAAAATATTCTCTCAGGATATTCTCAACCCTATCGGTCATTGACAGGCTTCCTAAGGGTTCTAATGTATTGTGTTTAACTTCTGACATAATATGATTTGCACTAAGATTACGCAAGATAGCACTTATTACAGAAATTGTTAATAACAATAAATTTTTCAGACAAATGTATTGATAATTAAATAGTATTAATACATTTGTCCTACAAATGAAATTAAGAAGATTATTTGCTAAAAAAGGATAATCCAAGTACAAAATAGTTATCATCCAAACTTCTAATTACATGAAATCGATGCGAAAGTTCTATTTACAAACAATTATTTCCATTTACTTTTTGATTAAAACAACCCTGGCAACCGCGCAGCAAAACGTGCACGGAACCGTTAGGTCAACAGACGACAGCACTCCTTTACCCTTTGTTACCGTGGTTGTAAAGGGTACACAAGTTGGTGTTAATACGGACGCCGGGGGTAAGTTTACAATTGCTGCCTCGACAACACAAACACTGATTTTTAGTTTTGTAGGATATAAAACTAAAGAGATCGAAGTCGGTTCTCAATCCGAGATTAACGTTATGCTCTCAACCGATGCGGCCAGTCTGGATGAAGCGGTTGTGGTAGGCTATGGAACGCAGTCCCGATCTACGCTGACAACCTCGATCACCAAACTGGATCCGAAGGTTTTGGAAAATACCACCTTCGCAAATGCCGCCTCCGCTTTACAGGGAACGGTTTCAGGCGTAAGAGTTCAAACAACGTCCGGTCAGCCTGGTGCATCGCCAAGGGTGATCGTCCGGGGTGGGGCTTCAATTAACAATCCTAATGGTGCCGCGCCATTGTATGTAATTGATGGTATACTCAGGTCAGATATGGACGGAATCAATGCTTTGGATATTGAATCCATGCAGGTGCTGAAAGATGCCGCTGCCACCGCTATTTATGGTGCAAGGGCTTCCAACGGAGTTGTGATCGTCGCGCTAAAGAAAGGAGTTGCCGGCAAGACGCGCATTAATTATAGTTATTCGCTGGGTTTTACCAAACTGAGAGAAAAATACAATGTGCTTTCAAGCAGGGATTACATCTATTACGGGCGCCTGGGAGTTGCCGCCATTGGGGAAAAACATCCCGAACGTTTACCCTGGTTATCAGGTGCCAACGGACAGGGAATCGGCAACGATCTGACCAATAACACGGCATACACCACGCAATACCTGTCGGATGTCAACAAGCATAAGCTTGATGAAGGCTGGCAAAGTATGCCCGATCCTTTGGACCCTGCCAAAACCATCATTTTCGACGACACTGATTGGCAGAAGGTACTTTTCCGGACGGGCGTAACCCAGGAGCATTACCTGAGTTTCTCGGGGGGAAATGAGAAAGCCACATTTAATATGGGAGCTGGCTACACAAAAATTGATGGAATAGCTATTAAAACCAACTATAACCGGTTTACAGCTAATATGAACGGAAAGCTTCAGGTCAACAGCAAAATGTTTGTATATGCCGGGCTCAACCTGAGCCGCTTTGGAAATAATGCGGTGTACAGCGAAAGTGAAATGTTTGAACGTTCCATTGGCCTTCCGTCTACGGCAAAATATAAATATGAGGATGGAAGCCTCGCTCCGGGGCAAAACAAGAGCCAGGGCAATCCCGAATATTACATGGGCAGAACGAAAAACAATAATCAGGTAAATATTATAACCGTTTCAGGAGGACTGAATTGGGAAATCCTGCCCAACTTAATTTTTGAACCGGTTGCATCGCTGTTGTATAGAGTTACAGACAGTAATGCGTTTCAAATGTCATATTTTAATACTCCGGTACAGTTTGTAGATTCCAGAGACGCCAGCTCAGCTTATGCCAAACTGGATCAGAAGCAAATGGATGCGACACTGAGCTATACGAAGTCCTTTAACAACGCACACAACTTTCAGATCAAATCCGGATTATCTTATTTTGACAGACAAAACCGCTCGCTGGATGCTGCGGGCAGAGGTGCGGCCACGGACCTGATTTCTACATTGAATGCGTCTGCCACACCTGTAAGCGTTTCCAGCTCAGCTACGTCCCAGGCTATTTTGGGTTTCTTTGGAAGGCTTACGTATGACTATAACCGTAAGTACCTTTTCTCGGTGAGCGCACGCTATGATGGTGCATCCAATTTAGGAGATAAAAATAAATGGGGGTTTTTCCCTGGTATGTCCGCAGGCTGGAATATTCACAATGAAAACTTCTGGATCCAGGATTCGCCCCTTAGCAATCTGAAGCTCAGAGCAAGTTATGGGGTAAACGGCAATCTGGGAAATCTTTCTGACTTTCAGGCCCAGGGACAATATACGGTGGGAGCACGTTATGACGGCCTGGCTGGTGTGGAATATTCTGTAATGGCCAATCCGGCACTTCGCTGGGAACAATCAAAAACACTGGATTTCGGCCTGGATGCCGGTTTTCTCAAAGATCGTATACGGCTGATCGCGGATTACTACCGCCGCAATACGCAAAACCTGATCACCACTCTGGCACTACCCGAAGAAACCGGATTCAGCAGCATTCTTACCAACCTTGGAAGTCTCGAAAATAGAGGACTGGAAATGGAAATTTCAGCCGGTTTAATTTCGACAGACAATTTCAGCTGGACCCTGTCTGTTAACGCTTCGAAGAACAAAAACAAGATTCTAAAACTTCCGGATAACGATAACGAGCATAACCGCATCGGAGGGTTCAATGTCTATGATCCGGTCGCTGGCGCTTATGTTTGGAAAGGTGGATTACAGGAGGGCAGCGCGATCGGAAACATGTACGGATATAAGCAGATGGGGATTTATGCAACCGATGAACAAGCCGCAGCCGGTCCGCGTGACGAGCTTGTAGCAGGTACTGACAAGAGAAAATTCGGCGGCGATGTAAACTGGCTTGATGTAGATAACAACAAAATCATTGATAGTAAAGACCGGGTTTATATGGGGAATATTTATCCAAAATGGACCGGAGGTGCATCGAATACATTGATATTCAAGGGCCTGAGCCTGTATATAAGAATGGATTACACGCTCGGCCACACGATATACAATTATGTAAGGGCGAACATGAACGCTCAGTTCCAGGGTGATGTGAACGGCACAACAGACCTTTTGAGATCATGGCTGAAACAGGGTGATAAAACAGCTGTACCCCGGTATTACTGGGCTGACCAGGCCGCTCAATCCAATTACTGGCGCGGCGATCCGCGCAATCTGGATAATGGTGCAGGAAATTCTGTCAACTATGAAAAAGGCGATTATATGGCATTGAGAGAAGTCACTTTCAGCTATACCCTTCCGCAGAAATTCCTTTCAAAGGTTGGTGTAAGCAGTCTTAAAGTCAATTTCACAGGCAATAATCTTAAATATTTTACAAAATATACTGGTCTTGCGCCAGAAGAAGGAGGACTTGACAGAGGGAGATATCCGGTGCCCCGGGTACTGACGGCAGGAATAAAAGCTTCATTTTAATTAATCACAAATAGTTGAATATGAAAAAGTTAAACAATATCTGCCTGCTTATTGCAGGAATCTTTCTGTTTTCATGCAATGATCTGATTGACTTAAAACCTGAAAGTGTCATATCGGTCAATTCCTTCTGGAAAACAGAAGAAGATGCGCAGGGCGGACTGATTGGCATGTACAACCAGTTCAGGACATTTGTAAGAACCGACCTTATTTTGCTGGGAGAAGCCCGAAGCGAGGTAATGGGAAACGGTACTGCCAACGCCGATTATCGCATTAAGTATTTTGAAAATTCGATGACTCAGAGCAATGCCGACCGCAACTGGCTGCAACTTTATAAAATTGTCAACTTTGCCAATCTGGTGATCAAATATGTTCCCGGAATCACTTTCAAAAATGAAGCAACCAAAAATGCAATGATCGCCCAGGCGTATTCGATGCGGGCGCATGTTTATTTTATGATGGTGAGAACCTGGGGCGCTTTGCCGGTTATGACCGAACCTGTGGAGGGATATGATCCTGTAACAACATATAAAGCAAGAACGCCGACGGAAGAAATTCTTGTTTTTATCAAAAGTGATATTGACAAAGCGCATGAATTGTATGCGAATAACAACTTTAACACCACAAGAAGTCTTTGGTCTAAACCGGCACTTAACATGCTAAAAGCGGAAGTATACCTGTGGACAGCAAAGCGTGCAAAAGGTGGTACCGCCGATTTCACAACTGCTCTGGCTGCCCTTAACGAAGCGGAACAATCGGATCTGGCCCTGCAAAGCAATTTTGCAGACGTTTTTGCCTACACGAACAAAGGAAATAAAGAAATTATTTTTGCTTCCCATTTCGCTGATCTGGAAGCCAGTGATAATTATTTTGCAGATATGTATACCTCAACCCCTACTGCCAGCGACGGAATTGCACCGGATGTCATCGCTGCAATTGGTGCGGGAGGAGGCAACAACTGGTGGGCACCCACTGCGCTCGTTCGCAATCAGTTTACAGAAGATGACAAGAGAAAGAAAGGCAGTTTTCTGGAAATATACGTGACCAGAAATGGAGCCACTACTTATTCTTCCTCCATAGTTTTAAAAGGAAAAGGCTTCGTAACCGGAGGCGTACGCAGATTTTTGGATGACATTATCATTTACCGTTACGCCGATCTGTTGCTTTTAAAGGCAGAAGCAAAAAATGCACTGGGCCAGGATCCATCACCGGAAATCAATAAAGTTCGCCAGCGAGCTTATGGTGAAGCATATAGCAAACACACATTTATAAATGGATCCCAGACTGCCAACGACGAAGCAATTCTTCAGGAAAGACTTTTCGAACTCGCATTTGAAGGAAAAAGATGGTGGGATCTGGTCCGGTTTAACAAAGCATTTGAAAAAGTACCATCGTTAAAAGGCAAAGATGCAAACCAGTATTTATTGCTCTGGCCATTGACACTTCAGACCATGAGCCTTAATTCAAAACTGGAACAAAACCCGGGTTATAATTAAAATTGATCAAAGCGGTTAAATATTTTTTTGAAATAATTCAAACAACAGTATGAGTAGTAAATTAGAAATCGGAGGTCTTTGGCCCGCACTTTTAACGCCGGTAGATACCCAGGGAGCTCCTGCATACGCAGAACTTGAAAAAATTGTTCAGCTTTGCATCGACCAGCAACTGGATGGAATTTACCTGCTCGGCTCTACCGGACAAGGCGTGCTTTTTTCTGAAAAGGACCGGATTGAAATTACGAAGCAGGTAATGAACATTGCCGGAAATTCTCTGCCGGTTATTGCCCAGGTTGGCGCACTTAACACCCATGAATCTGTGCGATTGGCCAAAGCTGCCCAAGAGGCCGGCGTTTATGGAATTTCATCCGTTGCCCCAATTTATTATCAGGGTGGTGTACAAAATTCGCTGGCGCATTACCGGGCGATCAGCTCTTCAATAGACATACCTTTTTTCCCTTATCATGTGGGTAATCAAAGTGTTTTTGGAGGTGACGCGCGTTATTACATTGACCAGATCTTGACCCTGCCAAATATCGAAGGGATGAAACTGACCACACAAAATCTATATGAGATCAGTCTGATGCATATTCTTGCAGGCGATGATCTGATTCTTTTTAGCGGTGCTGACGAATTATTTTGCCAGGCAACCTTGTGCGGAACCGCAGGTGCTATTGGTAGTTTTTTCAATTTGTGGGGAGAAGAATGTCAGTTTGTCCGCAAGGAATTTATAGGTGGAAATTTTGACCTGGGCAGCCGTTTTATGCTCACTTTCCAGGAAATAATCAATTTCGTTTTACCAAATATCTGGACGTTCCTGCAAAAAGCCATGTATTTGAAACACGGCATTGCGATCGGCATTCCCAACCCGCCTTTGGGTATGGGAAATACGCAATGGCAGGACAAAGATGTTCAGGATATTCTTGATCGTATTGCTGCCGTAACCGGATTGGTTACCAAATAATAAATGAGTTGACTCGTGAAAATCCATTGTTGCAGGAAATATTTTGCTGGCAGTTTCCATAAAACTGACAGCCAGATATTTCCTGCATTAATGAGTTGAAAGAAACATTTTAAAGCTTAGTCAGTGTTTTTATTTCCAGTAAGTTATGCAAGAAGATATTCATTCTATTAAAAAAAAACATATCAAATCCGGCATAGATGGCCCGAACGTTTTACTCACAGCAGGAGTTCATGGTGACGAGTACGAACCGATGCTGGCAACCCTTGATTTAGTCGAAGAACTTGCCGGAAATCTGGCTAATGGCAGCGTTACGATTGTGACTATAGTAAATGAAAGTGCTTATTTAGCATCAACACGATATGGTTCTGATGGATTGGATCTTGCCCGTATTTGTCCTGGTAATTTGGAAGGCACAGTTTCAGAAATTGCCGCTTCCCAAATAAGTGAACTGATTAGGGAAGCTGATTATTTTGTTGACATGCATACTGGAGGAGCCACGTATGACATCGCTCCATTAGCAGGTTACATGCTTCACCCCTCGTCCGAAATTCTTGAAAAACAACGGCAGATGGCATTGGCTTACAATCTTCCTATTATTTGGGGAACGGATTACAGCCCCAATGGAAGAACACTTTCCGTAGCTCGCGATGCAGATGTTCCTGCAATTTATCTGGAATATGGTGGTGGCAGCGGCATACGTGAAGAGGTAGTAAAAGCTTATAAGGATGGCTTTTTAAATCTACTGAAAAGTCTGTGCATGATCGAACAAGCTATTGAAAGTCAGTCAATGGAAAAATATTATTGGGTAGAAGATCACCGAATGGAAAGCGGTTATTTGCAGGGAAAAATGCCTTCCCCGGCCGATGGAATTTTTATATCGGAAATCAAACTTGGAGAAATAGTAAAAAAAGGACAGCGTTGGGGCAAAATAGTGGATCCATTGAATGGTCATTCTGTTGATGTGTATGCTGACATATCCGGACTGGCATTTCTGGAAAGAGTCCTTATAAATGTAAAAAAGGGTGATACACTTGGAGGTATACTACCCATTGAAAAACCAGGATTAAAAGTTGTTTGGGGCAACTGAAAAAGCGTGTAGCTGCACCGATTAAATATCAACATTTTTCAGTTCCCGTTGTCGCTTCATCTTACAAAATTGCCTTCCTGAGCAGATTATGTGTAATCTGCTGAACTCTTGGATCGGGCCCGTGCGGACGATTGTAATGTGACCATGGAAGTGTATGCCCGGGAGGGCTGCTTAAACCCTGTGCCCAGAATATGGTTGAGGCATTAAATATAAAGTTGCCTTTGGGGCCTGGGTAAATCACGGACTGCCATTTGGAAGGCACTTTTCCGCCCATCCAGGCAATCCCTTCGGCAACCACTTCCAGGCCAGCAATATCGGCTGCGTCACCGTGATATTCCCAGCCAATCAATCCTGGTATATAATCCCCTTTTTTGATCCCTGTATTCTTGAAAATCCAGTGCTGTGGCTTTGTAATAATCCAATCCCCTCCCCCGTTAATGGGCTGGATATTCCTTACGCCCATTAAAAGCCCTTCATCAGGCCCTCTTTCCGGGAACGGGCCGTGGTCTTTTTCCCGGCTGACCGCATAATTATTTTGGGCACCGTAAGGACCAGCCCGGAAAATCCTTCCAAGTGGGTTCCCACTTTTACTTGTTGTAAACGGGCTCACCCAGCAAACCGAATTGCCGGAGAAAAACAAAAGGTTTACCCCCTTTTCCTTCAACGTTTCCACACTTCTGAACTGGCGTATGTCCCAATATTCGTCATGCCCTACACTTAAAAATGCTTTGGCTTTCAGGGCGCGGCCGGGCGTGACCATGTCACTGTTGGAACAATAAGCAACGTCATAACCATGTTGTTCCAAAAAATAGGAAAAAGGGCGTTCAAAGGATATAAATTCCCCGGACCCGAACGACAACGGATCATTGACAATGTCGTTGTATTGCGACTGTCTCCCATACGGCCTGTCGAAACTTACAGCCGCCCACGGTCCTTGCGACCCCTTGGGATGGGTGTATATCGAATAATTATTGGGCCACCGGTTATAAGCCTGCCAGGTATTGTCCGAGCACTGAAAAAGGATATCTACCGGCCTTTGGTCCGTTACAATAAATAGGATATAACTTTCCCAGTAAGGCTCGCCTGCATTTTCAGGAAGTGTTTTTAGTTTGCCAAGATACACACCGCTTAACCAGTCACCAGGAATTTTTAAGCTTGCGGATACTTCCCATTCACATTCATGGATATTTTTATCGCCTTTTTGTGGAGTCACCTGGGACTTGCCAATCAACGGGCCAATGGTTTGCACCAATCGGGCACCGGTCCCCCCGTAATAACCGGTCCGGTAAATATCTATTTTGTAGGATTGTGCCGGGTTGGCAGATACCATAATGTCAAGCTGACCTCCCGCCTTAACACTTTGTTTGGAACAATAACCTTCTACTAAACTGGTCCGGTGATGATCCGGATCCGGACGTACACGGGTAAGCTGCCAGTCTGTTGAACCTTTCTTTTTATTTTCTAAAATAATTGGGTTCGTTACGTCGGTGTTGGCCGGTGAAAGTGAATATATTCCGGTCCCCAATCCCATTTTAAGGGCATCCCGGCGGTTTATCAGGTTTTTTCCTTTTTGTTTTTTCATAGCTCTGTTATTCAAAATGAGTTTAACCTAAATAAATATCCGGCCAGCTATTTTACTATTAATTGTGTCAGCTCCACTTTTCTGACATACATTTCAGCTCCTTCCGACTGGATCTGGATACGCCCCTTGGAAGGTTTTACGCGTGAAGCCTGGTTAACGAGTGTTCCATTCACATAAATCGAAATACGGTCGCCATCTGCAACACATTCCATTGTATTCCACCCGCCAACCGGTTTTTCCACATCGTGTGCCCCGGTAAACCCTTTGACATCTTTCCAGTGTGGGTCCCTGCCAAACCAGTCAATACGCCCGGCATTGAGGGTAATTGGCTGGCCTGTCGGCTGATACACATTGCCGGCACCTTCTTTTTTCGGGGCCACATTGGCGGTCAGTTCATATTTATTGCTTCCGTCGCCAACCACCAGAAAATCACCAGTGCCTCCTTCAATAATCTGGCATTCAATGGAATACATCCATATCCCATGATATCCCCCGTCAGCGCCGGTGGAATGCAGAAGTACCCCATTGTCACGCGCATTTTCTGCTCTTGGGTTGTAGGTTTTTTCGCCCCATTTGAACTCTACTTTCAGCTTGTAATTTTCATATTCTTTGTTGGTCACAATACTGCCATATTCCTCGCCTGAGATATGGATCAGCCCTTTCTCGACCGTAAATACCTTTTTTACATCCTGATTGCGGCCACGTTTTTCAACGAAAGAATACCAGCCCTTCAAATTTTTTCCATTGAAAAGCCTGACGGTTTTATCAGCAGGCTGAGCAACGCAGTTTACATTTAAAAAAAACAGGGAAATTATAAAGGGGAACGTCAGCGGGCCTATTATTTTCATTTGCAGGTATTTTTACAGTGTTAGATTTCAGGATTATTTATTTTCCTGAGCTTTGATCATCCTATCCAAACGGTAAGGAAGTGCTTCCAGAAAAGCAGCCAGGTCCGCCATTTCACCCGCCGTTAACTGCTGGTCCAAACCGGGCGGCATCATCGACAAAGTTTGCGGCTCAATGGCAGTGATCTGTGAACGGGCAATCCGTAAACCAGGTGCAGGACCAACTTCGATCACGATGGATTCAGGCAACTGTTCTTTGATAATCCCGGTGTACGCTGTTGTTTTGGTGACTACACGATAAGTCTCATATTCCCTGGCAAAACTCGCGCTCGGGTACACCACCGCTTCCAGGATATCATGTTTCGAACGGATCTCCCCGATGTTGGTCAGGTCCGGGCCAAAACGGCCTCCCTGGGAACCAACCGCATGACAGGAGTAACAGGAAGCTTTGCCAAAAAACAATTTCCTGCCTTCGCCAACGTCACCTCCTTTTAGCTGGGCTTCCATTTTTTGAAGGTGCGAAAGCCGCTCTGCATGTTGTGCATTGAGCTTCACGATCAATGGCGCAGCCATGGTATGCACCGAAGCAGGAAAGCTTTTGAGCAACCGTTGAAAATCCGGTTCCGATAAATTATCCAGGCGCACTGTACCAGTCTGCAAGGCAGTCAGCAGCTCTTTTCCTACCTGTTCATTGCTGTTCCCTTCAAATGTTTCCATTAAAGCAGGCAACAGAAAAGCGTCTGTTTTGCCGATCTGGGTTTGGGCAACAACAGTCAACTGCTGATCGTTCAGCTCGGCATGGTTTAATAGCCTTACCGCAAGCTGTCTTACCGGAGAATCGTATTGGGGACCAATATATTTTAGCAAAAGCTGAAATTCTGTCTCTGAAAGCGCCGGAGACGACATAATCCTTGCGCTCAGTGCTTTAAGCCGGAAGTCGATTGGCGTATCCGGGTCCTGAACAATTCCGTTCAAAATGTTATTGAAAGATTTGATTTGTCTCGACTCGATCAGGCCTAATACTTTGTAACGGACTGCCCCATCATTGCTTTTTAATCCCTTACCCATTTCGGTAACCCAAGCATCCGGAAGTTCCTTTAATGAACATTCCGAAATCACATCCAGCATCAATAATTTTCTTTCAGAAGCAGCCTTTGGATTACCAAGTTGCCCGGCTATGAATTGCTGTAAACCAGGTTCTTTAATGAAAGCAAGCATCAAATCCCTGACCGGACCTGAACCAGGAACGGCACTGACACGAAGGCTCTTTTGCAGGAAGTCAATCACAATGTCGGTCCATTCAGGATGGTGTGAGGCAATCCAGATCCCGGTGCTTCTCAGCGCAGGGTCCTTGCTGGCCAGTACGGCAGGCAGGTATTTTTTTTGAAGCGGTTTTCCCTCCATTTGGTCCAGGGCAATCAGCGCTGCGATCCGGATTTGCGGCGAAGGGCTATCCAATGCGTTCACCATCAGATCAGTACTTTTGAGCAGGATCAGCGAATGGATGATAGCATGTTTTACAAAGCGGTCGCTGTTATCGGATGCCGCTTTCAGCAACGCAGGAACAGCCCTGGCATTTCCAATTTGCCCCAAAGCAGTAGCTGCCTGACGACGGACCGGCGCAGCATCTTTCTGCACCAAACTCATCAGTTTATCAACAGATTTCACATCTTTTGCCAATCCCAAAACCCTTACCGCGGCAGTCCGCACAATACTGCTTTTATCATTCATGGCGCTGCGCACACCGTTCCAGGCCGCGGCCGTATTTATCCTTGACAAACCAAACACAGCAGCGGCCCGCATCTCTTCATCTTTAATGCCCGGCAATGCTTTCAGTACCGGGTCCACAGCCGCATTTCCCCTCAGTATTAATCGTTCAATCGCATTGTCGCGTACCACAGGCCGCGAATCTGTCAGGTATTTTACAAGATCCCCAGGTTTTTGTTTTTCAAGCTGCAGTTTTTTTCCCCAGGCATCTTTTACCTCAGGGATTCCGCTTTTACGGATGCGGTAAATCCCGCCTTTTACATTCGGTTTGGCCACCCGAGACAGCGGACAACCCTCAATAAACCAGCCACCTGTGATAACAACCAGCATACTGCCGTCTGCATCCTGAAACACGTCCGTCGGGTGCGAATCAGAACTTAAAGATTTCATAAAAATCTCGTCTGTCGTTTTAAAAGTTGCACCGTCGGGCGAAACAATGTGCCGCATAACACGTCCGGTATTAAATTCTGCGTTGAACAAATTATTCTGAAATTCAGCTCCAAATCCACTGCCCCTGTAACGCATAATTCCGGAAGGCGCTACCCTGGGCATACGCGTCATTACCGGCATTAAGTCTCCGGTCAGTTTCATTCCGTCCTCTTCTATCACAGAATTAGGTTTTGGATAAACGCCTCCTTCAACCCAGTGCATGAGTGCATCTCTTTGTCCATCCTGCGGCTCCATAAAGTAAGTCATCGTACCAATGGTTTCACCCGAGGGCATAAAAGCGATTTCAATCGAATTGTCAAATCCACCACCAGCCATCGGTTCCAGACCGCTCCCATCCGGGCGGCAGCGCCATATCCTGGCGCTTTTTCCTTTCAAAACCTGATTTTCTTTTGTAGTGATATTAAACCCACGCCGTGCATCGGTAATGTAAAGCCAGCCGTCAGGACCGAAAAACGGGCCACCCAATGTCGCACCGTTAGAGCTTAGCGTCCAGCCGGTCAGTATTACTTCTCTTTTATCCGAAATCCCATCATCATTGGTATCGGTGTAGCGGATCAGGTTCGGAGATTCGGTAACATATAAACTGCCCTGATAGAAGACTCCGCCCTTCGGGAAAGGGATATTTCTTGCGAAAATCTGATTTTTTTCAAACTTACCATCGCCGTCCACGTCTTCTAAAAGACGGATGTGATAGGACGGATTCGCAAGCAT
>NZ_SZVO01000016.1 GCF_005280585.1 Dyadobacter frigoris | reverse complement strand
GCCAAAATAGCTCCTCAGGAGCTCCTTGTTTATAGAAACTTGAAATGTACCATAAATCCTGGCTCTTTCGGAGCCTCCTATCCGAAAATTAATTCGCCCAAATTTAATTGATTAAAAATTCCAGGAGACTCCGATGGAGTCAGGGAATTGGTGTGCCTAATATCTTTCTATAAACAGGAAACGCCTACGCCGTTATGGCCAGACCAGGAAATTTTAAAAATAAAAACTCACAGAGATTATGCCAAAATAGCTCCTCAGGAGCTCCTTGTTTATAGAAACTTGAAATGTACCATAAATCCTGGCTCCTTCGGAGCCTCCTGTCCGAGATGATTTATCACTATTAAGTCAATATTTGAACAAAAAATTTTCGATAAATCTGATTGACACAACCTCAAACCAATTCCTCAACATCAACCAAAACCGATTTTCTGGTTAATAAATGAATAATCAACCAGGCTGTCAGATAGGTAAATCCGCAAATGGTAAATATGATATTGTACCCTCCGGCAAGGTTTCCGGCAGCTTTATAAGTATCCAACAAACTGCCGATCAGCATTGGAAACAAAATTCCTCCAAGTGCACCGGCGGTTCCTCCAATGCCAACAACCGAACTTACGGCTTGTTTTGGAAACATATCTGAGGCGAGCGTAAAAACATTAGTCGCCCAGGCCTGGTGAACTGCCACGGCAACGCTGATCATAGCCACAGCCATCCAAACGCCCGTTGCAAACTGAACCAGAATAATGGAAAGTTCAACAACGGCAAAGATGAAAAGAACTGTTTTCCTGGCCTTCAAAGTCGGATAACCTTTCTTAATTAAAATAGAAGAAAAATAGCCTCCAAGAATACTTCCGGCCGTAGTAGCTCCATAAATAATCATTAATTCCAGACTCGGTTTTTTCAAATCCAGGTTAAAAGTCGAGGCAAAATAGGACGGCAGCCAAAACAGGAAAAACCAGTAAATCGGATCAATCAGACCTTTCCCGGTTATATAAGCCCAGGTTTGCGGTAACGTAAATAATTTCAACCAGTTAACTTTCACTTTACCATCTTCCTTTATTTCCTGACCACTTTTTATATAGTCATATTCTTCCTGCGAAAGTCGTTTTTGTTTGGAAGGAACATCGTAAAATATCCACCAGAAAATCAGCCAGACAAAACCTAAGGCTCCCGTAATAATGAATACTTCATGCCATCCATAATTATTCAAAATCCACGGAACGATCATGAGCGCTACAACAACGCCTATACTTGTTCCGGCATTGAAAAGTCCGGTAGCCAATGCGCGCTCTTTTTTGGGAAACCATTCAGCAACTGTTTTGACAGCCGCCGGATAATTCCCGGCTTCTCCCAATCCCAGGCCGACACGCGCAAGTCCAAAACCAAAAGCACTCTTGGCCCAGGCATGTAAAATCCCAGCCACACTCCAAAAAATAATGGTGATAGCGTAACCAGACTTCGTTCCTATTTTATCAATAATCCATCCAAAAGTTAAAAGTCCAATCGCATAAGCAGCCGTAAATGCCATCACAATTCTGGCAAAATCAGTTTCTGTCCATTGAAATTCCTTTTCCAGAATTGGTTTCAGCAAACCAATTATCTGCCGGTCAAGGTAGTTGATTGTTGTAGCTGTAAACAAAAGAACGACAATAATCCAGCGATAATTTTTGGTTTTTGATTGAGACATACAAGGGAAATCCAGAATGAAATATTATTTTTATCTAACTCAAAACCAGAAGACTAGCGTTTATTAAGCTTCTCAACAAATTTCTGAAAATGCAGTTTTAGTCCGGCCCAATCTTTCTCTTTTATCAGTTTCTTGTCAAAAAGTTGGCCGCCAATACCCAGTCCATCAGCACCTGCTTTTAAAAATTCACTCATATTTTCAAGATTAATTCCGCCGGTTGGCAATACTTTCATCTTGTCAAGTGGTGCTTTTAAATCCTTAATATATTCTGGACCAAGAGAAGTTGCCGGATAAATTTTCACCATCGTAGCACCATATGACCAGGCGTTATAAAGCTCGGTCGGCGTAAAACCACCGGGAAAGACAGGAATCCCTTTTTTAACACAGGATTTTATAATTTTTTTATTAATAACCGGCGTGACAACAAATTGCGCACCCGCTTCCAAAGCATTTTCAAGATCATCCTTCGTACAAACCGTTCCGGCACCAATATTCAATCCCTCACTTTCATATTCCAGAGCATACCGGATAATATCCTCTGCACCAGGCGTGTTCATGGTAATTTCGATGGTCGTCAACCCGGCCTCTCGGAAAATTGGCAGGATCTGTTTTACCTCATTCAGTGACAGATTTCTAACAATACCTACGATGGGTGCCTTCTTAAATAGTTCTTCTGAAAATGATTCCTTACTCATGAGTTTGTATTATTCAGTTTTAATGTTTGATTCTGATATATTTTTATTTGTCCCGCAATGGTAGCTTTGTTAATCAAATCGGCCGAAATTGTCGTAGTCCTGTCCGACAGTCCGAGCTCTTCAACGGCCAGTTTATATAATTCATAAAGATTATTTCCACTGCATAAGATCAGTTTATTACTTTTATATTCCTTCAAATGTTTCAATTCATTTCCAATCAGCAAGCCGCTTAAATAACAGGCATTTTCACTCTTCGACATCTTATCAAAAAGCTGGTTCGTTCTTACTTTAAATAAACTGTTCAATAAATTGGAATAACCAGCTTGGCCGATACCCTTTTTAAATGCTGCCACTTCATATGTTGTTAACTTATTCTCTTTTCTGTTTTCTACCGAGTCTTTCAAAATGCTAAAATTTGTCATAATATTAAAAACTTCCCCGGTCATGAATGTCTGAAAGTTAACCAGTTGATTTTCTTTGACATACATATGTTTTGAATGAGTTCCGGGAAATATAAAAATGGCTTCTTTATTTCTAAATGCGTATAATTCTTCCAGATCTAAAAGTCCGACAAGCTGTGTTTCCTCTCCCCGCATGACATCCGTTTCACTTTTCACACCGGATATCAAAATGATTTCATGCTGAAAATCGTCCGGCGCCTCAAAACTTCTGATATCCGCCTGACTTCCGTCCGTGGGATAGGGCAAAGGTGAATAAGGAATTTCCTCCATACCAATCGAAGAGGAAGCCATTCCCGAAATCACAATGGCAATTCCGTCCATATCAAAAGACAGCCGGGTAGCTAATATATCTATTTGTGTTTTTAAATATTCCCGAAAAAACTGGTCTCTGCCAATATTTCCGCTCACCAGACTTGTCTGCCATGCATTAAAAATACTGGCAATACCCTCAAGGGTAACAATTTCACCAAGCAGCTTATAATCAGCAATTTCAATAAGTCTCAACCTGAACGATGATGTTCCCCAGTCGCAACATAAAAGATAATTTTTCATTGACCGATTCGGGGATTAAGGTTCTCAAAACTTGTCAGAATGAATCAGCAGAAACGATAATTTCTTAAAAAAAAGTAAAATCAGGGCAGTGCAAAAGCTACATAGGTTCCACCGGATTTTAAACCATATCTCGTTCCGCCCGCCGCAATGGCTATGTACTGTTTTCCTTTAACCATGTAGGTAATTGGGGTTGCAAAGCCACCGGCTGGCAAGTCATATTCCCAGACAACTTTACCTGTCTTGCTATCAAATGCCCGGATCTTTTCGTCATAGGTAGCGGCAATAAAAACCAGGCCGCCCGCAGTAACCACCGGTCCGCCGTGATTTTCGGTGCCAGTCGCCGGAATTCCTTTTGCCTTCAATTCCGGATATTCACCAAGCGGCACGGTCCACAAATATTCTCCTGTATTCAAATCAATCGCGTTCATGGTTCCCCACGGAGGTTTTATAGCCGGATAATTATCCTGGTCACGAAATTGCACATTCCCATTATTAAGATAAGGCGGCATGTATGGAAAATCTGACCCTGACGTATTTGAAACCTGCAATGCTGAGTTATGAATATCATTCGGATTCCCCGATTTGGCAACAGGCTGAGAATCAATTTTCAATAAAAAGTTAATGATCGCATTTCTGTCATCTTTGGAAATATGCTGAAAGGAAGGCATCCGCCCCCGCCCGGTTTCCAGGATCGTTGTAATTTGTTCTCTTGAAAGTCTTTTATCTACGTCAGTCAGATTTGGATAAGCCTGAGCTGTTGGAGTCTTTCCTGAATTGGCATGACACGCCGTACAATTTGTATTAAACAAAGTTGCACCTCTTGTTAAAGCTACTCCATTATTCTGAATTTTTGTATCTCTCATTTTCAGCCACCAAAGCATATTATTGGAATTTTGGTATAAAATCCCACTTGGATCTGCTGCGTTGCCACCCCATTCCGCTCCTCCTCCAAATCCATAATACAAGGTTCCTTCAAGGCTTGGCGGCAAATACTTACTTCCTTTTTTACTATTTACAAACCGATCCAAAACATAAGCATGAGCTTCCGGTGTAAGGTCTGTAATATCGGCTTCGGTTAATTCCTGGTTAGCAAAAGGTGCAGGCTTAACCGGAACTGGCTGCGTTGGCCAGGGCTTTTCGCCAAGCAAAGCTGGTGAAACCGGAACAGGAATTTCTTTTACAGGAAATAATGGTTTCCCCGTATCGCGGTCAAACACAAAGATCAAACCGTCTTTTGTTGCCTGAGCAACGGCGTCCGTCATTTTTCCATTGTGTTTTACTGTTATCAGATTAGGCGGACAGGGCGCATCGCGATCCCACAAATCGTGATGAATGGTTTGATAATGCCAGACACGTTTACCGGTTTTTGCATTAATAGCAATCACACAATTGGCAAAAAGATTCTTCCCATTTCTGGCCCCTCCATAAAAATCGACAGACGGAGAGCCTGTTCCGGCATAAACCATTCCTCGTTTTTCGTCTACCACCATACCTGCCCAGCAATTGGCGCCGCCAATCTTTTTGTATGAATCTTTCATCCAGGTTTGGTAACCATACTCGCCTGGAAGCGGGATCGTATGAAAAACCCAGGCCAGTTTTCCCGTTAAAACATTAATTGCCTGAATATAACCAGGAGGTGCATCACCGCCTTCAGAAACACTGGATCCCATGATTAACAGATCATCATAAATTACACCCGGCGTTGTACTTCTGATAGAAAGATTTGCCGTTTCATGACCAAAAATTTCTTTACCGCCCAACCCGATACGCAGGTCAACTTCTCCCTTATTTCCAAAGCTTAAAATCTGTTCGCCTGTTGTGGCGTTGATCGCATATAAAGTAGGCCCGACAGAATATAAAATCCTTTTATCAGCACCTTTTCCCCAGTAAACAACACCACGGAGCGGATGAAATCTTTGTTTTGTTTTGGGATCTGAAAAAGGATTGAATTTCCAGATTTCTTTGCCTGTCGCCGCGTCAATTGCAAAAAGTTTCATCTTAGGCGTTGTACCATAAAGTATGCCATCGATAACAATTGGCTGACATTGAATGTCCATTCCGCGTTCCTGGCCGCCTTTGTTTTCGTCTGTATCATAACTCCACGCCAGTTGCAGATTTTTTACATTTGCCGTATTAATCTGCCTTAAAGTTGAATATCTGTTACCCGCTTTATTTCCTCCATACGTTGGCCAATCCTGATTATCCGACTCGTTATAAACAAATTCCTTTTCTTTCCTCACACTCCCGCAGAGTACAAGAAAAATCAACAGGACCGGCATATATTTTAATGAAAGATATTTCATTTTGTATTTTTTTGACATGACAATACCGTGTTCACTTTTGCGGTGAACTGATAAACGACACTAGAAATCCGTTTTCTTATTTTAGGCCGGATTCTATACATCCGGCCTGATTTATTTAATTCTTCGCGGTAGTGAAAAATTCATAGTTAATCTTCCACTTCACTTCTTTTCCTGGCTCTACATTCAATTTGATATACGGTTCCGGGCAAGCCGTTGTCGGGCACGACCAGTAAACCAGTTTTTCAATCGGTTGGTCGCTGGTGATTTTCACACCGGCACCTGTTTTTACATTTTCAATTTTCAGGTCATAATCTTTTGGAGAAGATGTTAACCCTTTCAATCCGGCGCTGAAAACGTTTTCTTTGTTTGCCAGAGGTCGGGTATAAATAATAGACTTCCCTTCAACATTCGCAATAGTTCCAAAACCTTTACCTTCAGCAGCTACGTCAAATGGAAAAGTGATCTTGATTCCAGGTCCGGTTGGCTCATTATCAATCATGAAAAAATTGTGGTCATACACACTGGTCGAAATCGCTTTCTTCCCTGTGTTTTTAAGACTATGTTCCAAAACGAGTTCCGGTTTTCCTTTCACAAGTTTTATAATTTTGGTATAAACATAACCGTAACCGGTTTCATCGGTAAGCTCATGGGTAAATTCGACAATGTCATTCTTCCGTTTTACAGTACGTTTTCCATGATTTACCACCTCATAATTTGTTGCAAAAGAATACGGTTTGTCGTCCGGTTTTTTCAAAACCCCTACACCTATTTTCACAAAATCAGAACCGGCTTTTGTATCTGCATAATCCAGAGCAACAAATTCTTCCACCGGTCCGCTGATAGCGTCATGAATTTTAGGGTCGTATTTATCAAACCATTTCCCAAAGTAGGTATGTCCCTGATATTCAAGATTCGGTATAACACCTGACCAGTCAAATCGCGTTCCCTGATAATAGCCGTTGCTAACATCAGGCAAGTATAATTTTGCCTTGACGATACCATTTGTAATATCTGCCTCCGGGAAATCGGTTGCTGTGAAAACACCGCTGCAAAGACTGATTATCAATCCTATGCTTAAAAATTTCTTTTTCATCACTGTATTTCTTGGTTCAATGATAAAAGTGTACAAATTGTGGTTTTACTTATAAGGCGGATCAACGATTTTCAATTCATATGAAAGACTCATTGATCCGCCCCGGTAACTCATTAATTATTAAGATTCGGGTTTAAAGAAGTATCCGAATAAGGCAAAGGAAACCAGTAATTTGCCTTGGTAATCGCCCTGATCGGCTGAAGATCATCAGCACTTTTGTTTTTATTCGCCTCTTCCACTTTTTCCAGACGGATCAGGTCAAACCAGCGTGTTCTTTCACAGGCAAATTCCCATGCGCGTTCCTGAACAACTGCGTCAGCAAATTGTGTCGCTGAAAGTCCATCAGACGTAGACAATGCTTTTGTACCCGTAGCCCATCCTCTCAAACGAACCTGATTTACAGCATCATAAGCTGCTTGATCCGGTCCGCCCGTACCCCGCGCTTTCGCTTCTGCATATACCGTAAGCACGTGAGCGTAACGCATCATCACCGATGGCAGCGAAGCCTGATAGGTTGAAATATCACCTTTGATATACCATTTTTTGTAATATGGATGTTTTGTCAAACTCTGCTGCCATGGAATTTTTGTACTTGACAAACCGAATTCTGTACGGAAAGTGGCGTCTTTTCTTGGTCCGGCCGGGAATGCGTTGAAGAAATTAAGCTCAGCATACATATCATCCCAGCCACCTTCTTCACCTGGCATTGTTGTTAGTCCATAAGTTGAATTTCCAGTTGCGCTGCCACCGGTAAATCCATTTAACTGGAAAACTGCTTCTGCTGTTCCGGTTGAATTAGGATCATTATCAAACACGGCTGCAAAAGTTGAAAGTAACTGGAAGCCGTATTTATCTTTATTGTCAATAACCTCTTTGGCTTTTGCTGCTGCCAGGTCATATTTGTCTGTTTGTTTCAAAGGCCATCCCGCCATGGTCAGGTACACATCGGCAAGAAACGCCTTGGCAGAACCTCTGTTTGGTCTTCCCGGATCGCGTTTTGTATCAGGCAGGTTTACTTCGGCAACTTTCAAATCTGCCACGATCAGTTCATATACTTTATCAGGTGTTGTTTTGCTAACTGTCAACAGATCAGCAGAATATTCTCCCGCCAGAATCAAAGGAATGTTTCCATAGAAACGTGTTAACCAATAATAAGAAAACGCACGGATAAAATAAGCTTCGCCAACAATGATATCAATGGTAGCTTTTGTACCCGAAGTTTTTTGGTAATTATTAATCACATTATTCGCACCCTGGATTGCTTTGTAACACCCATTGTAAACCGCGCCGGAACGTTGGTTCGTAGTAGAAACATTGAACTGGTCAAATTCCCGCCAGTCCGCTTTATTACTTGCCGGGTGCGTTGTCACATCATCACTTCCGATTGTAGCTGCGTTGGCCGACGGGTGAATAAAACCCATACTCCATTGCCAGGCCAGGCCTTTGTAAGCACCAGTCAATGCAGATTCCAAACCATCCTGCGTAGATAAAACATTAGCTCCGTATAACAAACCTGTTGTATCTTCTTCCAGGTAATCTTTGCAGCTGGCACCCACAAACAGCAATGCAGCAAGCATGAGTAAATTATATTTTTTCATTTTCTTAAAAATTGAATATTTAGAAAGAAAGATTAAGGCCCAGCGTGTAAACTTTGGCATTTGGATAAGATCCGCGGTCGATACCAATAGCCGTATCCGTACCTGAACCTACGTTACTTGATTCCGGATCCGGACCAGAATATTTTGTAATGGTGAACAGATTGGTAGCGCTTCCAAATACTCTGATTGAACCAACATTTTTAAGTTTGGCCGAAGGAATGGTGTAAGAAAGACTTACGTTTTTTAATCTTACAAAACTTCCGTTTTCAATAAACCGGCTTGATTGCGTAAAGGGCTGATAAGTACTTGTGAATGCCGGAATATCCGAAGTTTCATTTCCAGGACGGTAGTAATCACGAATTTCAGTTAATAAAAACTGACGCGCTTCACCCGATCCTGACATGGCACCTGCACGGGTGTAGTTCAATTTATCAACACCAAAAACCGCGTTCATAAATACATTCAGCGTGAATCCGCCGTACGTAAACGTGTTATTCCAGCCACCGGTCATCTTTGGAAATGCATGTCCGATAATCTGGAAATCATCCGTAGTGATGCTATTATCGCCATTTAGATCCTGATAATGAGGATCTCCCGGAACGCGTCCCTGTTTTGCTGCAATATCTGCTTCATTTGGTTTAAAGGTTCCCAGATATTTCAGCCCCCAGTAAGAACCCAGCGGTGCACCCGGCATCAGCATAAATTCGTTGGTAATGGACATACCGCCACCCGTTCCCGTACCGGTTCCTAAACGTGGTAACCCACCAAGATCCTGAACTTTATTTCTCAAGGTCGAAAAATTCAGGTTCGTTTCCCATCCGAATTTTCCTTGTACCGGTGATCCTCCGATTGAGAATTCAAAACCTTTATTTTCGATTTCACCCACATTACGAGTTTGTGTTCCGCCACCTGCATAACTTGGAATAGAAACATTCAAAAGCAAATCCGTTGTGTTTTTATGGAAATAATCTGCTTCCATACGGATTCTGCCGTTCAGGAATTCCATTTCTACACCTACGTCTGTTTGTTTAGTAGTTTCCCATTTCAAATCCTTATTTCCTGCATTTCCCTGAATCACACCTGCTGTAATCGAGTTGTTGTTGTAGGAAACGAAAGTTGTATTATAAGAAGATAATGTAGCGTACGGGTTGATAGCCTGGCTGCCCGTCATACCCCAGCTTCCTCTCAGTTTCAAATTGCTGAAAACATTCAGGTTTTTGATGAATTCTTCCTCAGATAGTCTCCATCCCAAAGCCACAGAAGGAAAAACGCTGTAACGGTTTGCAGGACTGAATTTTGAAGATCCATCGCGCCTTACTGCCGCAGAAACCAGATACTTGTCTTTGAATGCATAATTTACACGCCCCAAAAAGGATAATAAAGTCCATTTTTGGAAACCTGAGGAAACAGACGAAGCCGAGTTGCCACCAATATTGTCATAACCAAGCTGAGGGAAACGAAGTCCGCTCGCATTAGCTGTGAAATTTTTGTTGGTATACTGCTGCGTTTCAAGTACAGCTACTGCATTGATCGAGTGGTTTTTAATGGTGATATTATAGTTTAAGGCATTTGTATTTTGAAGCGTTACCTGATCAGATGAATAGCGCGAGGCGTTTGGCACGTTATTCGAAATTCTTGATCCGTTGAAATTCTTATTCTGCTGATCCAGATAATTGATCGCGTATTGTAAATCCAGGGTAAGTCCTTTTATTGGAAGCTGGTAATTTAATCCGCCGATGGCGTTGACATTCGTTTTGAAATAATCATTCGATTTGTCATACAAATTATCCAACGGACTTCTTGATACAGAACCTGTTGGATCCGAATAAGTTGGTAATCCATCTGCTCCGTATGCCGGTGTGGTTGGAGCCCATTGCAAAGCTTCAATTAAAGCTCCGCCACCATCGGTATTGTGGTTAAAAGAATTTGCTCCATTCAAATTGAAACGCAAAGCAAGTTTACTATTAACCTGTGTAGTAAGATTTGTTCTAAAAATATAGCGTTTAAAACTGCTGTTTTCCACAATACCTTTTTGATTGACATAATTACCCGAAACCAGGAACGTTGTTTTATCATTTCCACCGGTAACGGTAACCTGATGCTGCTGTCCGTGCCCCGTTCTATATACAAGATCCTGCCAGTCAGTACCGCCGTTTTTCTTATAATCTGCAATCTGCGCTGCCGTAAATGGCGGCGTTGAACCTGTTGCAGAGGCACGCGCGTTAACGATTTCTGCAAATTCTCCGGCTGGCAACAAGTCAAATTTCTTGATCACATTCGAAACACTTCCTTGTCCTTCGTAGGTAACCTTCACTCCTTTTGTTCCTTTTTTTGTTGTGATAATAACCACGCCATTCGCTCCTCTGCTACCATAAATAGAAGTTGATGCCGCATCTTTCAAAACCTGAAGTGAAGCAATATCGCTCGGGTTCAGCAAGTTATAATCGGCACCGATAAATCCATCGATAACATATAAAGGATCATTATTTCCCAAAACCGAATTGGCACCACGAATACGAATTCTGGAATCTCCGCCCGGTGCTCCATTCGACTGCGTTACCTGAACACCCGTTGCGCGGCCTTGTAAAACCTGGTCCAGACGAGTTACTGGCTGCTGGGCAAATTCTTTTGTGGAAATAACGGATAATGCACCCGTCACGTCTGTTTTTTTCTGGGTACCATAACCCACAACTACGACTTCATTCAACGTTTTAGATTCCTGTGTCAACTGCATATCAATGATCGAACGGCCATTGATTTCAACAGTCTGGCTGACATAACCGATAAAGGAAAACACCAGCGAGCCTTTCGCAGGCGCATTAATTGTGAACTTTCCATCGGCATCTGTCGCCGTTCCCTGCGAGGAGCCACTGACAAGAATGTTTACGCCCGGTAATACTGCATTATCGGCATCGGTGACTTTACCTGAAATTTTTACGTCCTGGGCATAAGCAAAGCCGAGACACAAAAACAGGTTAAAAAAAACAAGACTTACAACTTTTTTCATACCTTAAAGTTTTAAGAGTACAGAATGATTTAAGAAAATTTTCGACTGATTTATTATTGAAGAATTAGGGGTTTCAAATACAAGAACTTCTGATTACCAATCGACTACCGAGCCGTCGAAAGGATTGTAGGACTCAGGATTTTTCCAATCATGCCCGATCTTATCAGCAAGCTTATCTTCATCGAGTTCCACACCAAGGCCGGGGCCGCGGGGAATCAATACACTACCGTCTTTTTCCAGTTTGAAAGGATTTTTGAGATACCCTTCCCCGAGCGTAACCTGCTCCTGCACAAGGAAATTGGGAACACTTGCAGCTAAATGCAGACCGACGGCAAGCGAAATTGGACCCATTGGATTATGCGGTGCAATTGGAACATAATAGGCTTCGGCCATTCCCGCAATAATTCTTCCTTCGGTAATTCCGCCAGCATGGCAAAGATCTGGTTGAACGATACTTACAGCACGTTTTTCCAATAACTCCCGGAAACCCCATTTTGTAAAAATCCGTTCTCCGGCAGCAATTGGAATGTGTGTTCCGCGCGCGATATCTGCCATGATATCAACGTTTTGCGCCTGACAAGGTTCTTCGATGAACATGGGCTGATATTGTTCCAGTTCTTTGATCAAAACCTTTGCGGTTTGGGGAGATATGGCTCCGTGGAAATCAATCGCAATATCCATTTCCGGGCCGCCTGCCTGTCTAAGTGAGGCAAAGTTTTCGGATGCATATTTTATAAAAGCAGGATTTTCAATTATGTTAGCCGGGGTCTTTTTCGCTACTCCGGTTTTAATGACGGTATATCCTTCCTTTTTCCTTTGCTTCATTTCTTCCGCATTAGCAGCACGACCATAAATCCGAACCCGGTCACGCGTTGGACCGCCGAAAAGTTCGTAAACCGGCACATTCAAAAGCTTACCTTTGATATCCCATAAAGCATGATCAATTCCACTCAAAGCACTGGTCAAAATCGGGCCGCCACGATAAAAGGCGTGGCGATAAATGGCTTGCCAATGATGAATGATATGTCTTGGATCTTTGCCAATAAGATATGGTTCAATCTCTTTTATAGCCGTTTGAATGGTTAAAGCGCGTCCTTCCAAAAGCGGCTCCCCGAGGCCTGTAACGCCAACATCGGTATGAATTTTCAAGAAAATCCAGCGCGGTTTTATCAAAATCGTTTCCAATTTTGTGATCTTGACGGTGCTGTAATCCTGAAAATGTCCGGGATTTGAGGCATAGGACGACTGAGGTAAAACCATGGTAGTCATGGCCGTAACGCCCAATACGGATTGTATCGCATCCCGCCGTGAAATTCCTGATTCGGTAGAAGATTTCATCATTTTACGAATTAAGACAAATAAGTAAATTCTGAGCTTGCCGGATATTAAATCCGGCAAGTCTGATCCCGAAAGATCAACTTTTTCCTAAAATTTATTCTCAATATAAAATCGTATTCTATTGATTACCAGGCATGAATAGCTCCATCCGGGCTTTTCAAATATGGGTGAGGAAATTTAACTTTTTCTGTTACTTCCATTACAAATGTTGCTTTCTTCGGATCAAATTTTACACCCAAACCAGGACTTGGATTGAGGTATAATTTACCGTTTTTGAAGTTGATAAAATCCTCATTGAAGTACGCCGGTCGCTCAGGTTCTCCTCCTCCCAATTCCATTAAACAACGCGAAGGACTGCTTGATCCCAATGTATGTACCAAAGCAGCCGTTGACAAAGGGCCCGTGAAATGGGGAATCATACCGACGTAATGCGTTTCACACAATCCGGCAATTTTCTTGAATTCTCCAATACCTCCGGTGTTGGGCAGCGTTACGCGCGTGTAATCAATTAACTTGTTCTCTATCAATTCATTAATATCCCATCGGTCGCCAAATTGTTCCCCCACGGCAATAGGCACTTTAGTCATTGACCTTACAGTTTTATATACGCCCGGGTTCTCTGACCGAACAATATCTTCAACGAAATAAGGTTCCAGATTTTCAATTCCGTTACAGATTTTCAGACCATCCGTCATATCAAAACGGGTATGCAGATCAATCGCCCATTTTCCGCCTCCGCCCACAGCCGCATCAATTCTTTTACTGAATTCTATCGTTTTTTTAACATTATCATAAAAGTCAAAAGGCTCTTCTCCATTTCCACCGGTAGGCCCTATACGATAGGCTCGCAGACCCGCTTCTATACAGTCTCTCGCCCGCTCTTCCTCTGTTTTTGCCTTGGAAGCTTTAAAGCCAGTTGCATAACATTCAACATAATCTCTTGTTGCACCTCCGAGTAAATCATAAACCGGAACACCTAATGCTTTTCCTTTAATATCCCATAGCGCCATTTCCAGCGCGCCGAGTGCGTGCAGTTTTTCTCGTCCGGGCGGATAAAACATTCCCCGGTACACATATTGCCACAAATGCTCAATGCGGAACGGATCTTCCCCGATCATCATTTGCGCACATTGTTCGATCATATCTTTGCTTCCGCCTTCTCCAATACCGATAATCCCCCCGTCTGTTTCAATTTCGACAATACCACGTGCCTGATTAAAAAGCGGTTTGTTATAACCGGGAGCACTATAATATCTGATTTTTGTAATCTTCATTTTAGATGCGGCTTCTGCTTTGAGTTGAGGAAACCCCACAATTGCAGCGGCCGAGCCCATGACAGCAGATTTAATAAAATTTCTCCTTTGCATCGGGTAATATTTTAGGTTTAGGAATAGTATCAGGTAACTTTGTTAATCGATTAAGCAATTTTTCAAATCAAGAAATCTTGTGTAAAGATCTCGCCATGGAAGAGTCACGCACGATCAATTTTGCTTCCATTAAAATCTGTTTCATACCAACATCCGGATTTTTCAGTTTTTCAAGTAGGAGTTCTACCGACGTTTTTCCCAGCATTTCAAGCGGTTGTTTCAGGTAGGTTATCGGACAATAATAAAGATCAAAAACCTCTGCCTGACCAAAACTTACGATAGCAAGATCCGAAGGAACCTTCAGTTTCAATTCGTTAATATACTTCAACCCATTGATAGCCAGGCCATAAGTTGCAAAAATAATCGAATCGACTTTATCTTTTGAAGATATCATTTCATCTATCGCTATTTTAACTTCCTTCTCAATATTTTCAAATCTCACCTCTTTTAACCAGTTTGGATTAAGGTCAAAATGATGATCTTTTAACGCCTGCCGGTAACCACGAATCCGTTCTCTCATGTGATACATGTCCGACTTATAGGCTATTAAACCTATATGCTCATAGCCGCCTTCTACCAAATGAACGCCGGCATCATAGGAAGCCTTGTAATTATTCGTCGCTACAAAATCCGTTTGTAAATCCGGAAAATGCCTGTCAAGTAATACAAAGGGGATATTTCGCTCTTTCAGGTGACGAATGTGTGATTCCGAATGTTCGGATGATACAATGATAAATCCATCTACTTGTCTGTTAATAAGTACATTTAACAAATCCCAGGCCTTTTCGGCCTTTTCGTCAGAACTTCCGATGATGACTGTATACCCGCTTTTTTTTGCTTCATCCTCGACAACCCGGGCTATATTGGCAAAAAAAGGATTGGATATATCCGCGATAACAAGGCCAATCGTGTGCGTTTTACCACTTCTTAAACTTTTAGCCAGGTGATTGGGCTGATAATTAAGCTCGCTGGCTATTTCTTTAATCTTTTTGGCAATTTCCTGTCCTACCCTGCTTTCCTTCTCCTTTCCATTTAAAACGTAAGAAACAAGTGCAGTTGATACGCCGGCTTTCACAGCAATGTCCTTTAACGAGATCTTTTTGGTGTTCATAAAGTACATCTTTAAAAGCGATTCAAATGTAAGTTTAATCGATTAAACAAAAAAATATTATTTAAAATATTTTTACATTTTTTCAAAGAATAACACCAAAACTGCAAATTTGACGTATTTTCAATATTTCACAAAAAATTTGCAACAAATTGATATAAAATAAATTGAACCGCCATCGCCTGAAAATCGGCTAACGGCGGCTTATAGAAACTCACTTTTTGTCCCACCAAACCCGGGTATTCAAATCATTTGGTCCCTGTCTGGCAATTGCATCGTTAACATTTTGAATGTTCACAATAATTTCGCTATCCGGATACGGCATTCGGCGAATAAAATCTTCTTTAATTTCAGAGCCCGGATAGGGATTTTTCTTCAAAGCCGGAAAACCACTTCTGCGGAAATTGGCAAATGCTTCCGCGCCATCCAGAAAAGTCGCTACCCAGTATTGTGTATTTATTTCATCGAGTTCTTTTCCTGCATCCAGCGGATGTGCTTTGAGATAGGCCAGAATGGCATCCTCTTTAATTACCGCACTGACATCGTAGGAAGACATTTGTTCAAGATTTGCCCGAACTCCTTTGGCAAAATAATCGGCAGGTTGGCCACTTATCCAGCCACGAAAAGCTGCCTCAGCTAATAACAGCTGATTTTCGGCATACGTAACATGAAATTCCGGGGCGTCCAGTTTCAACACAGTCGTTAAATTAACCTGTGAAAAATCCCAAAGACTTACGACATTATTCTGTGCTAAAACAGTATTAATCGTCACGTCATTGTAACCCATTGGCATGCCAATCTGCGTTTTCGCATCCGAGGTCGCTCGTGCCGCGGTTTGCTCCGGCCCACCCTTCGCCCCCACATAACGAACCGCAAATACCGGCAGCCTTGGATCATTGTTCTCTTTGAGATAATTAACAAAAGGCGCAGCTAAATAAAAATTTGTTTTCTCCCTGGCTGCCAAATGGTTGGCAATATAATTGTTCCAGATCGCGGTATGGCGAATGACAGAATTGTCACTGTTTGATTCAAATAAACCGCCTGCAATCGCTTTTGTTACATAAGATTTAGCGGTTGTGGGATCTACTTTTGTCAAACGCATTCCGGCACGCAACATCAGGGAATAACCCAGTTTTTTCCATCTCGCTACATTTCCACCGTACAAAATATCAGTGGTCACGGCAGCCTGGCTAACATCCAAAGCAGCAGAAGCTTCTTCCAGTTCTTTTAAAATATCTTTGTAAGTGACTTCCTGCGTGTCATATTTCGGATGAATGATTTCTTCAATATATCCCTTCCCTGCATCAAAATATGGGATGTCTCCGTAAGTGTCGGTCAAAATCATAAAGGAATACGCCTTCCAGATTCTTGCTGCATTGTAGGTATTTGCCTTCATAGGATCATCCTTGGTCTGATTAACCACGGCAACGATTTGTTTGATCACATTCCGATAAAAATTGACCCAGACCAACGGTGTATTTGCATTGTTGAACTGATTGTAATTCCCACCGGACAACGAACTTCCATAAGGTGTAATAATCTGTTGCACAATGCCAAAATTATAGCAAAGCATACCCAAAGTACTCACACCGTCCAGATACGTTGTGCTGATGATGGCTTTATTCATCACAAAAGTCGGGTCCAGGGAAGTTGGATCTACTTTATTTGTATTTACGTTATCAAATCCATTGTCGCAGCCAGAAAAAATACTGGCTGCGAACAACCACCCGATTGTATATAAAATCCTGATTTTCATATCTTTAAAGTTTAATTTTGAAATGATGAAATTACAAAATATCAGAATTTGACATTCAGGTTGAATCCAATACTTCGCGTTGGCGGCAACCCTGGCCAGAAATCCAGTCCGGCCGCATTATCCGAAGAATTCAGTACTTCTTCCGGATCCATATTTTCCGTCCATTTTTTGATGATCAAAACATTATTAGCAACCGCGCTCAAACGTAAACCTCTGATAAACCAATCTTTGGGTAGTAATTTTCCAAAATCATAACTTAAAGTGATTTGTCTTAACTTCCAGAAACCGGCGTTTGAAACAAAATCTTCATTGACTCCCAGCGGATTAATCGACTCATAAAACGGCTGCACCGCGGATTTCGTCTGGTTGATTTCCCCATCCGGATTTACGCCTTTTCCGATAACATAACCTTCCGCTCTTCCAGGCAATGTTCTTTTTGACAAACCGTGACGCATATAATTTATGTTTCTGCCGGCGATCATTTTGTAGCCTAATTTGAAATCAATCAATGCCGACAACATAATTCCTTTGTAGGTAAAACTGTTGGTAATACCTCCGAAATATTTTGGCAGCGCGTTTCCAACATTTGTCAAAGTATTATTTCTCATCGGCAAGCCACTATTTTTATCAAAAACCTGACGGCCCTGCGCATCTCTCAAATAAGTAAAAGTGTATAATTGACCAATCGGCTTACCCACTACTTCATTCAGCGTCCGGCCTCCCCCGCCGCCCACCGTGATTACGGTATCCTTATCTGTCAAACCCAGTTTTATAACTTTCGAAGTATTATAGGAAGCGTTGAAACTTACATCCCAGCGGAATGCCTTCGTGTTAACAGGCGACGCAGTTAGTAACAATTCAATTCCCTGATTTTCACTTCGTCCTACGTTAATCAGTTGATTTGTGTAAGAGGAAGCATCAGAAATTTGTGCAGCAAGAATCTGATCATCCGTTGTTTTGTGATAATAAGTAAAATCAAATCCGATGGCGTTGTTGAATAATTTCAGCTCAATTCCACCCTCTGCTTCTTTCACTCTCAACGGACGCAGATTTTTATTCGGAACGGTCGAAGCGTTAATCCCGCCAACCGGAACCTGCTGGCCGGAAGGATTCGGGAAAAGATTATTATCAACGGCGTAATAAAGTGCGTTAGAATATGGGTTGACATTATCAGAACCTACCTGCGCATAAGCCGCCCTTAACTTACCAAAAGAAAGCCAGGCGGGAAGATTGGAAAATGCCTGAGAGAAAACGAAACTGGCGGTTGCAGACGGATAAAGAATGCTTCTGTTTTCAGGCGCAAGTGTCGAGAACCAATCATTTCGTGCTGTAACATTTAAGTATAAAAACTCTTTGTATGAAATTGTTGCTGCACCATAAAACGAATTTATTTTCTTTTCGGAAAGACTGTACAAAGGATTTTTCACGCGGCCATTCATAACGGTATACAAACCGGGCTGAATAAAATCCTGGACGGTCACACTGTTATAATCCATTCGCGCATATCGCTGATTTCCTCCCAAAGTCACATCCACACCGATCTTTCCAAAATTATGATTTCCACCTAAAATAAAATCCAGATTTCGCTCTGTATTTCGGCGAACATCCTGTGTGTATGAACCATTTACGAAACCAACCGGCGCTTTTGCGATAGCTGCATATCCGTTGGGAATGTTATAATCCTGATTTCGAACATAGAAATCCTGAGCAATACGCCCTTGTAAATAAAGCCATTCTGTAAACTGATATTTCAGAGCGACATTACCAAAAAGCCGGTCGCGCGTAATATTTTCAAAATGTTTATTGACAGAATAATATGGATTATTACGAACTAGAAATCTCGAAAAAGCAAATTCGTCTCCGTTCGCATGAGTCTGGTTTTTTTCCAGCGCATCAAAAGGCATGGAATTGGCCAAAGTAAAAATGACCGTCGGGGTAGCAAAATCCTGCGCATCGATCTGCGGCGGATTTGTATTTTTTTCTTTGGAATAATTTATATTTCCGCTGGCTGTAAGCCTTTTGGAAATATTCTGGGTGAAACCCAGGTTGACTGTTTTTCTGTTAAATTTTGAATTTGGTACGATTCCTTTATTATCCGTATTCGAAAGCGACATGCTGAAACCACCATTTTCTCCATTATTTGAAACGGTTACGGTATTGGTCAGATTTGTGGCTACATTATAAAATTTGCGGACGCGATTAAAAACCGGCTCGTAAGGATATTCCTGATTATCGAAAAGTATCTGCTTCATTCCGGGCTGAAATTTCTCTCCAAAACTCCACACTCCGGAAGTCGGACTTGCTGTTGTTGGCCGGATACCTCCTTCTCCCTGACCGTATTCGTACTGAAAATCCGTGTAGTCCAGCGGCGTGTCTGTCGTAAAATTCATGTTATAATCCAGTCCGATCCCTTTGCCGCTTCCTCTGTTTTTTGTCGTGATCATGACCACACCGTCTTTTGCACGCGAACCGTATAAAGCAGCAGCCGTGGCACCTTTCAAAACCGTCATGGATTCAATATCATCCGGGTTAATGCTTGAAAGTCCGTCTCCGCCATCCGAACTATTGGCCGAGCGCGTTGCAAAATCTCCGCCACCCGCATAATTTGAATTGTCAATCGGCACCCCGTTAATAACAATAAGAGGACTGTTCTGGCCGCTGAAAGAAGATTGTCCCCGGATACGGATTTTGGCAGTTCCGGCCGGTCCGGTCGAAAGTGTTGAAATATTGACACCTGCCATTTTCCCCTGCAACGAGCTCATTACATTTGGCGAACGATTGGTCGAGATTTGATCCGCATTCACTGTCGCCGTGGCATAACCAAGTGTTTTGGATTCTCTTTTTATACCAAGCGCGGTAACAACAACTTCCGTCAGATTTTTTGCTTCCGATTCCAGTTTAATATCCATGACCGAACGATTTTCCGTCTTAACGGTCTGGCTTATATAACCTATGTAGGAAAATACCAGCGAAGCGTCCGGCGGCACATTCAATATATATTTCCCGTCCGCGTCCGTTGCTGTTCCCTGTGAAGTTCCGCTGATCTGGATATTTACACCAGGCAGCGCCATGTTATCCGGACCGCTAACTTTTCCGGTAATTTTATTTTGTGCAAAACCGGACACAGAAATCTGGCAAAGCCATAAGAGCAAAAGAAATTTTACATGTTTTTTCATCGTTAAGGGGTTATTGGTTTGAAAACAGATTTCCCGGTTTCCCATAGTAGCGACCAGCCAGAACTAAGTCGCAAAACCTATCTAACCAGGCAGAAACACAGGAATTAATTTGATCCCGGCTAATGACAACACATAATTATTGTTGCCATTTTTGATAAAAACAGCACAGGAAAACATAACGTATAAATATATACGCAAAACAGAGTTCAGCCGGCCGTGTTAACCGGTCTAAAGAATGATAATTCGGTCAGCGGATCGCTCGCCTAGATGTAGTTATTCCGAAATGGATTCATTTTTACTTTGGATGTTTTAGGTGAGTAGTACATTAAGCTGAACGTTGATACACGTACTATTTTCAATTTCTGATCTTATTGCTTCGTGCTAATTTTGTTAATCGATTTAAATCAATAATTTAATCGATTAAGCATAGAAAAAGCATTTATCCCAACCTTCTTTACAAGAAAAAATTGAGAATACCGGCTAAGAAGTAGCCAATCAGATTGAAAATTGTGCTGGAAGTCAGGTTATTCTTTTTGCAGGTTCAGTGCGTTAAAGAATCGATTCAAAAGTAAATTTAATCGTTTAAACAAAAAAATATTTTATCAATTATTTTTTATATTTTTTCATAAAATAAAACTATTAAATCAATGCCGGGATTTAATAGTTTTATTTTCAGTAATGGATATTTGTTAAATTCTGTCAAAAGCGTCAAATTCGATATACGATTTATTCACTGACGTCAAATAATCCATTGAAACTACCTGTGTATCTTGACAATGCCGCAACCACTCCTATGGACCCAAAAGTTCTTGAAGAAATGCTGCCGTATTTTCTTGAAAATTTCGGGAATGCAGCCAGTAATTCACATGTATATGGGTGGACTGCCTCCGAGGCGGTTGATATAGCCAGGGAGCAGGTAGCGGAATTGATCGGTGCACATCCTTCGGAAATCGTATTTACTTCCGGTGCGACAGAATCTATAAATCTTGCAATAAAAGGAGTTTTTGAAAATTATAAAGAAAAAGGAAACCATATCATTACCTGTGTAACGGAACATCGGGCCGTGCTGGATACCTGTGAATGGGTTGAAAATACTGGTGGAAAAGTTACTTATCTACCCGTGAATCCGGAAGGTGTGATAGAGCTGACCGAGCTCGAAAATGCTATTACCAGTCAGACTATTCTGATTTCTATCATGTTTGCAAACAACGAAACGGGTACCATTCAACCTGTTGAGGAAATCAGTAAGCTGGCAAGAAAACATGGTATTCTGTTTTTCTCAGATGCGACCCAGGCAGTCGGAAAGATACTGATTGACGTCAATGAAGATGGTATGGATATGCTTTCCCTGAGTGCGCATAAATTATACGGACCAAAAGGAATCGGAGCATTATATGTAAGAAGGAGAAATCCCAAAGTGAATATTTCGTCTCAAATCCATGGAGGCGGTCACGAAAAAAATATGCGGAGCGGAACGCTGAATGTGCCTGGAATCGTTGGGTTAGGTAAAGCTTGCGAAATCTGTAAGATGGAATTGGAAAGTGAGCCGGGTGCTGTTGCGGTTTTACGGAACTTACTGGAACGGGAATTGCTTAAAATGGAAGGTACAAAGAAAAACGGAAGCATGGAAAACCGTTTGCCCAACATCACTAATATCTCTTTTGAACATGTCAACGGAGAGGCTTTGCTTTTAGAAATATGCAGTGAAATAGCGGTTTCGAGAGGTTCAGCTTGTTCGTCGGTCACAACTAAACCCAGTCATGTTTTAAAGGCCCTTGGACTAAGTGATACGCTTGCTTTAAGTTCGTTCCGAATGAGTCTTGGAAGATTTACTACGCTTTCTCAAATTGAATACGCGGTTCAGACTATAAGAACAATTGTAGAAAATCATCGCAGCAATATGCATTGATATTTTCTTTTTGAAAAACAAATGAAAGAAATTACAGATATTATAGAAGCGTATCATCTGGCAATTGCCGAGGGTAAAAGTATGGCACTGGCGACGGTGGTTCATGTGGAAGGTTCGTCCTACCGGAGACCTGGCGCCAGAATGCTGGTTACAGAGGATGGACAACTCACAGGCGCTATCAGCGGAGGCTGTCTGGAAGGAGATGCGCTACGAAAAGCGCTTCTGGCGATTTCGCAGCAAACCAATAAGCTAGTGACTTATGATACGATGGACGATGATGACGATGCAAAATTCGGCGTTCAACTCGGTTGTAACGGCATTGTACATATTTTGTTCGAACCGATTAATGTCGATCAAGAAAACCACCCGATTGCCTTACTGGAACGGGCTACAAAACAAAGAATAAATGCTATACTGGTTACACTTTTTTCGATGACCAACCGGTCAGATCAACCAGGCACCGGAATGCTTCTGCTTGATGATGAAGAGCACTTAATTGTAGAAAACCAGTTTGTCAAATATGTTGATACCGTAATTCAGGATAGCGATACAGCTTTGCGCTCTGAACACTCATTGTTCAACACTTATTCTTTTGAAGGAAACAAACTTACCGCTTTTATTGAATTTTTAAAACCTCCTGTTTCACTTGTGATTGTTGGGGCCGGAAATGATGTGATTCCGCTGGTTGGGATGGCTTCGCTTTTGGGCTGGACTATTACCGTTGTTGACGGACGTGCAAATCAGGCAACGAGACAACGGTTTCCTTTGGCAGGAAAAGTATTTGTGGCTAAATCCAATGAAGTAATTTTCCAAATCCCTTCCGACACGCAGACCGTTTTTGTTCTAATGACGCACAATTACAACTACGATCTTGGCGTCCTTCGCGAATTCATGAAGAGTAAAAATTCTATTTACATTGGCAGTCTCGGCCCAAAAAAGAAATTGGAAAGAATGTTAGCCGATTTGAAAGATGACGGCATTGAAGTTACAGAAGAACAAATTTCAAGAATTTATGGTCCCGTTGGACTGGATATTGGCGCAGAAACTTCTGAGGAAATCGCCCTATCGGTTTTGGCTGAAATAAAGGCGGTTTTAAATAAAACACCAGGAACATTTCTACGGGATAAACCGGATGTTATCCATAGTCGTTCCGTTCAAAATATACCGGTTTTGAAAAAAAGAAAGGTGCAGAATGTTTTGAGTTTGCCCGGTGAAGAAGTTTCGGGCTCTTGTGGAATGGGGCCGATGTAGTTGAGGTAATTGGCGTTATTATTTCACTCTTTCAGGGTTTGGCTCATCTGAAAATCCACGAATTTTCATAATAATACCATCCTTTCGGGATTGCAAAATTAGCCAACATTCCAACGTCTGCGGATCATTCATTTTTAAAATTACAACAAATCTTTCTGCATCAGCAACTTCTTGTAATCATCCGCTGTATCCATATCAACATTACCCAGTGGAAAATCTACGGTTGACATACGGTCTTTACTTTTAATGATGATTTTTCTTGCACCCATGTCACCCGTTAATTCCATTAATTCCGGAAAAATACTTTTATCGAAAATCACCGGCGTTCCGGCTATTTCTGAATAGCAGCTTGCAACGATGCTTTTTGTAGAAAGTTCTTTCTCCTTAATCAGTTTATGAAGAAGATCAGCAGTCACAAAAGGCTGGTCGCAAACCATAAAAATGACTTCGTTTATATCAGGATTTTTTTCTGTTACATAAGCTAAACCGGAACGAATCGAAGAAGCTATTCCTTCCTCCCATTCAGGATTGTACACAATTTCAACAGCACTGTTTTTTATTTCCGATTCGATACGTTTCCTTTCAGCTCCTGTAACTACAACTACATTTTCAACGACTTTCCGGGCTATTTCCACGCAATGGCATATCAGACTTTTTCCTTTAAAGGGAAGAAGCTGTTTCGGCTGGCCTAAACGGGCAGATTTTCCGGCGGCCAGAATAACGATAGCAATGGTAGTTTTCATTTGAAATTGATTAAATTATTTTACCAAATTATTGATCAGGCACTTAACAGATAATTACAAATATTACGCCAGACATTGTCCAAATAAGGTTTTAATCATTTTATTATTAAACAAAAAACAGTTCAGCTAAATACAAAATTGTATCCCGCTGAACTGCTGATCATTCTGTTTTTTTTATGAAATATTCTTAAACGCTTCCTCTTCCATAAATGGCTGGTTTCTCAATCTTTTCTTTGTTGCTTTGTAAAAAGCATTCGCTGCGGCTGCACCGGCGGGTGGTAATGCCGGTTCACCTAATCCGGTAGGCGTTATTCCATTATCAACAAAATGCACATCCACTTCCGGAATTTCATTCATACGGATTAACCGGAAAGCATTGAAATTATTTTGATCCGGCGCTCCGTCTTTAAAAGTCAGATTACCATACATCGCATGACCAATACCATCCACGATTCCACCTCTTACTTGTTGAAGAGATCCGCTTTTATTGATCACTATACCACAATCCACAGCTGCAATCATGTTTTTCAAAACAGGTTTCCCTTTTTCCACAACAACCTCTCCTACCTGAGCCACATAAGAACGGTGTGAAAAATAGACACTAAAACCCTGATGAACGCCTTTTTTCTTGCCCCAATTACTCTTTTCTGCGGCCAGTTTTATCACGGCAATCATCCGGTCAATATCATATTTGACTTCTCCGGCAGGTGCTTTTTTAGCTTTTTCCAACAATTCCAAACGGAACTGGATCGGATCCTTACCAGCTGCTTCGGCTACTTCATCCAAAAAAGATTGTTCCGCATAAGCGAGAAAATTGGTAATTGGCGCACGCCACGGACCGGTTGTAATCGGTGATTTATGATCAACCGAATCAATTAACAAATTATCAACAGCTCCGGAAGGGAAATTATCTTCCCGCGTCGGGTTACCGGCGTTCATTCCTACACCTCGTAATTTATACCCAATTAATTGTCCGGTTTTATCCAAAGCCGCTTCAAAACGATAACGAACTGCGGGCCGGTAGGTTCCGCCCGTCATATCATCTTCTCTGGTCCAAACCACTTTAACCGGCGCTTTCATCAATTTTGAAACATGTGTCGCTTCAATAGCATAATCAGCCGCCAGCCTTCTGCCAAAACCTCCACCTTGTCTGGTAATCTCAACCGTAACTTTTTCAGGCGGAAAACCTGTAATTTTCGCCGCTTCAGTCCGTGCACGATCCGGTGTTTGTGTTGGCCCTACAAGTTCTACCCCATCTTCCCGAACATGCGCAAAAAAGTTCATTGGCTCCAAAGGGCTATGCGGTAAAAACGGACACTGATATTCAGCCGTTACTATTTTAGCGGCATTTTTAAAAGCAGCTTCCACATCGCCATTTTTCCTTCTTACCGTGGCTTGTCCACCCTCCAATAATTGTTTGAAAATACGATTATGATCCGCCGAGCTTTCAAGATCGAATTCTTTTTCATATTCGATTTTCAAAAGTTCACGCGCTTTTTTTACCTGCCATGTTGATTTTCCGACAACGGCAACACTATTTTCAAAAGTAACAACGTCCACGATACCAGGCATTTTCTTTGCCTCCGCCGAATCAACCGATTTCAGTTTCAGACCAAATGCTTTCGGACGCTGAATTAAGGCAAACAACATTCCTTCCCGGTAAAAATCCAATCCAAAAAGCGGCTTGCCCGTTATAATATTTTGATTATCAACATTGCGGACACTTTGCCCTATTAATGTGAAATCCTTTTCATCTTTTAACTTAATTTCTTTAGGTACCGAAATTTTCGAAGCTTCCCCGGCAAGTTCTCCGTAAGTAGCTGATTTACCCGAAGCTTTATGAAAAACTTTTCCTTTCTCGGTAGTAATTTCCGTCGGAGAAACATTCCATCTTTTCGCGGCGGCTTCAATTAAAAGATACCTTGCCGTCGCACCTGCTTTCCGTAAACGTTCCCATGAATGTGGAACCGCTCCGCTGCCGCCCGTTACCTGTCGCTCATATTTGCTCGTGTCCAGATTTGCCTGAACCGTTTTTACCTGTTTCCAGTCAGCGTCCAGTTCCTCAGCTACAATCATCGGAAAGGCGGTTTTTATACCTTGTCCGATTTCAGGATTTGGAGAAAATATTGTGATAATATTATCTGTTCCGATCGTAAGAAAACTGTTGAAATTAATAGCACCCGCCCCGGCAGATTCAGGATTGACCACGCCTGGCAATGCAGCAGCACCCGACCAGCTGAAACCTAAAAATAATCCTCCACCAGCCGTTGCCGCAATTTTTAAAAAATTACGTCTTGAAGTTTGTTCTAATGTCTGCATGATTATTTGGTTTTGGATGCGGCCGATTTTACTGCTTCACGTATCCGGTGGTAGGTTCCGCAACGGCAAATATTACCGCTCATCGTCTCCACAATCTGCGCATCGGTTGGTTTAGGATTTTTCTTTAAAAAAGCAGCAGCCGTCATGATTTGGCCTGCCTGACAGTATCCGCATTGCGGTACATCAATTTCTTCCCATGCCTTCTGAACCGGATGATCTCCCTTTTCTGATAAACCTTCAATCGTCGTCACTTTTCCTTTCCCCACTGCCGATACCGGCAAAACGCAGGAACGGACCGCCTCTCCGTCCAGATGGACTGTGCAGGCACCGCACTGGGCAATTCCGCAGCCAAACTTGGTCCCTACAAGCCCCAGATTATCGCGCAGCACCCACAATAGCGGGGTGTCCCCGGCTACATCTGTTTCATAGCTGCGGTTGTTGATTTGCAATTTTAATAACCCCATAGTGAAATTGTATTTGTTATAACAATTCAAATGTCATCAGCGATAAAACAACGAGATTCGTGAAAAGAATTCTATATTATTTACGCTGATTTTGACATTACAAGTTAAACAATATTTTTCTAAAAAACAGCGATTGCAGTAAGTCAGAAGGGATATAGCCAATTAACTATATCGAATTTTTTGTTTCAAAATACCTGCCGCTTTGGTATATCCGCCCTCCGCTCCGTCTACAAAATGGATGTGTGCGTTTTCTTCATTAGGCACGTAACAGGACATAATCGATTCTTTACTTACAAAAAGTCCGTATCGTATTTTACCCTCGGTTTCCAGTTTATTGAGGGCTTCTTCCAGCAATAAACGTTGCTTTGTATTACCTGAAATAACGGTATTAATTCGTCCGTCAATCACCAGAGTATCGGCCAGTTCAACAATTGTGCTCAGGTACGATTTACCTTCTTTTGTATTAAAATAATAGGGCCCAAACAGCATAATGAAGCGATTATAAAGCATATAAAAAAAACGCAGGTGACCAAACTTGACCTTCATTTCAAGATTTATCTTCGCCAATGTCGATTTTAATTTCAGTTTTGAAACCGAGATCGGCTGGCGATTTTGCGATGTTCCATAAATGTTATCAAGAAAATCCACTACCTCTTTAAATACAATTCCCTGCTGCGTTTCTTCTCTTGCAATGACAAGCAAACTGATCACTTCATCCAGATTTTCAGGAGGCGCAATTCTGTCCCACCGGCATTGCATTCCTTCCAGATCCAGCAGCTGATTTTCAGATTCCAGCAGATCCCGTTTATGATCTTCACCTTTGATCAATTTCTCAGCATAACTTAATCCATCTCCCAGAACAACCGGAATTGAAAATATACTCGAATTTTTAAATTTACTGATGTTCAGAGTAAAGCCATTTTGATAAATTTCATGTACGGGAATACTGCCAATCCGCAGGTCAATATCAAAATTCTGAAAAGTATTATCCTTATGAATTTGTAAAGACCGCATTACCTCTTCCAGAATTAAAGGCGGAATAATGCAAGTCGCACCATCTCCTCCGAAGAAAAAAGGAACACTCAGATTATTTTTCCGGGCAATATTCAAAACGGCTACAATACAGCCTGTTGCGATAAGATTTACAGCCTCATGCAATCCACTTTGCACTGCAAGTGTTGAATTTTTAACGTCGGTAACGACGACGTGCCAGTCGTCGGGTAGCTTATAAAAAAGATGTTTTTCCGTAAGCAGATCGCTCAGGGAAATTTCGTTGACCGGCAGTGCTGAGTAGAATAAATCATTGATTGACAAAGTCGGCATTATATTAAGGGCTGGTTTCATTCAAATTTAAATCTTTTGAATGACAAGACTTCTGTTTTAATAATCTTATATTGAAAAACTCTTGCAAACAAAAAAACGTACTGTTTTCACACTACGTTTTAATCCATTTATCAAAAAACCATCTATCTTTTACTTCTTTCCAGCATCCAGCCGGGATATTCCACAGGCAGCTTACTAAGCTCATCCAAAGCTTTCAGTTCTTCTGCCGTAAACACGATGTCCACCGAATGCAGGTTATCTTCTAATTGTTCAATTTTATTTGCGCCAATAATAACACTTGTAACCGCAGACTGGTGTAAAAGCCAGGACAAAGACAACTGAGCAACAGTCGCTCCTTTGGCTTCCGCCATCGGCTGTAATACATCAATAATATTGAAAGCGCGTTCTCTGTCGACCGGGAATGAAGCAAAATGTGTAAGCCTTCCGCCCGTTTCAGATTCTCCGTTGCGGTTATACTTTCCACTTAATAATCCGGCAGACAATGGACTCCAAACCATCAATCCGATTTTCTGATCATCCAGAAGGGGAACCAGCTCGCGCTCTATATCCCTGCCAGCCAATGAATAATAGGATTGCATAGAAACAAACTTCGCTTTATCCTGATATTTCGAATACCCAACCGCTTTCATAAGCTGCCATGCCGACAAATTGCTAGCACCGATATAGCGCACTTTTCCGCTCCGAACCAGATCATCCAGCGCATTTATTGTTTCTTCAAAAGGAGTTATTGGATCGAAACTATGGATTTGATACAAATCAATGTAATCCGTATTTAATCTTTTCAAACTTGCTTCGACCTGTTGCATGATATGTTTCCGGGTTAGGCCCTGATCATTTGGCCCCTGACCCATCGCTCCGCGAACTTTGGTGGCTACAATCAGATCATCACGGTTTAATCCAAGATTCCGGATCGCCTTCCCAGTAAGTTCTTCGGACATTCCTTCGGAATATACATTGGCTGTATCGATAAAATTAATTCCGGCGTCCACTGCTTTTCTCACTAATTGATCAACTGAATCCTGGCCCAGACTTCCCATTACTTTGAAAAATCCTTTACCTCCAAAAGTCATCGTTCCAAGACATAATTCAGAAACTTTCAAACCTGTCTTTCCCAATACGTTATATTTCATTTTGCTGTTATTTAATTATACAGCAAAGGTATTTTCGAAAAGTCAGACAAAATCCCTGTTTTCAAAGTAAAAACTATAAAAATCAAAGCATTATTTACGGAGTGATAAAGGTGTAACGCCGACGTTTTTCTTAAAGAAATTATTGAAGTAGCTTGAATATTCAAAACCCAGGCAAGAGCCAATATCTGCTATACTCCAGTTGGTATGTCTTAAAAGTGCTTTTGCCTCGTTGACAATCCGGTCGGTGATATGTGCCGTGGTGGTTTTTCCGGTAACATCACGGACAGCGTTATTCAAATGATTTACATGAATTGACAAATTCTTTGCGAAGTCGTTGGCCTTTCTTAATTTCAAAACAAAGTGTGGCGAATCAATCGGGAATTGTCTTTCCAATAATTCAAGAAATAAACTGGTGATACGTGAAGCTGCATTGTTATGGTGCACATCCGACAAAGCCGGCTGCATTTTCATACCTTCATGGATCATCAGATTTACATAATTTCTGATCACATCATACTTATAAATATAGGTTGATTCCATCTCGGAAACCATTTTCTCATAAAGTGTGTAAATAAAGGAAAGCTGTGCCCGATCGGGAAAAAATACCTGATCACTTCCGATTTTAAACAACGGCGACTCCTGAATACTATCCAGCCGTTCTTTTGTTTTCAGAAAATCTTCGGTAAAAACACACATGCTCCCGGAACGGTCATCCGAAAAAACTTCAAGTGAATACGGGACCAGAGGATTGGAAAAAATTAATGCAGGTTTATTTATCTCAACCGATTTGTCGGCATAATGAAGTTTTGCAGGACCGCTTATGCTCCATATTTTGTAGTAGTCTCGCCTGTTATAAGGTAGAAAAGGCGTTGTTCCATCCCCCTCGAAAATCTGGGCTCTAAACGGAATAACATCCAATTGATAATGTGCAGGAGGCGGAAGGAGTTCAGCAATTCTCATATTTGTCATACTGCAAAGTTAACAAAATCAAAGGGAGATCCGATTTATATCCCAACAAATAAGACTATCGCATCAATTGCAGATGTCAAACTTATATAACTCGCAGCGTCTATCGAAGAGATAGTTCCCTGATTTTGTCAAACTCCGTGTGAGGTGCCATAGCTCTCACAATTCCTTTTTTATCAACCAATATAAAAAAAGGTGTTTCTGTCACTTTGTAACGATGGTTAAAACCAAAGGAATCAGGAACCGGGATAAAGCCGCAATTTCGTTTTGGTATTGCTTTTCTGCATTCTTCATCGGTGTTGATCGTTGTCCCTAAGGAGACAATTTCTATTCCTTTTCCCCGATTTTCTTCAATGAAATCGGATATAATTTTTGTGCTTTCAAACGTGTAAAGTGGTTTTTCATATTTAACCCAAAATCCCAGGAGTACATATTTTCCTTTCAGTTTTTCAGAATCATACGTTTTTCCATCCAGTCCGTTCATGACAAAAGGCGGGATTGGTTTTCCAATTTCAGGCATTCCGTCTTCATCCAGCGTCAAAGTTATTCCAGTCTCAACTTCGGATTTCGTTTTCGGGATCAGGGCAAAAGATGAAGCTTTTCCAAATTTATCAAAAACCGGCTGGGTGCGATACCGGCCTGGATTTTTCTTTAACAATTCATCATAAGCATGGTAGCTGATCCGCTGGCCGGTAGCCTGGTTAACAATGACAGTTTCATCGTTCATTACAAACTGCTGATTCATTTTTCCCTTACTCCGCAGCACCTGAGCCGAAGTTACCCGGCTGTTTTCTACACAAAAAAAGATCAGGATAAACCCGATAAATCTGACATTCATAAAGGTATTGTTGATTTTGTCAAGATAAAAAGAAGCGTATCCCGATTTTTAAATTTGATTATATAACTGATTTGGGCTTAGTAATATTTTAAGTCGGCTTCTATTTTCAGATAATTATCAATAGTTGATATTCCATTAAATAAAAAATACCTGAATCAAGTGCTATGATTCAGGTATTTTAACATGGATAAAATGATTTCTACCAGGCAATTGTTTCCTCTAAATGGAAATATCCGCCCGTTGGGCCGTCAGCCGGAAGTGTTGCCAATCGCACACTTGTATCCGCTCCGTCCTGTGGTGTCATCGGGGCAGCGGATCCGCCTAATTCGGTATGTATCCAGCCGGGATGCAAAGAATTTACTTTGATATTTGTGTCTTTCAGTTCATGCGCAAGATGGACTGTGAAAGAATTCAGGGCGGTTTTTGAAGTATCGTAAGCAAACATTTTCACCGCATAAATTTGTGAAGATGGATCAGAATGCAAAGTCAAAGAACCAAGATTACTCGAAACATTGACGATTCGGCCCGCTTCCGATTTTTTAATCAAGGGTAAAAGTGCTTGTGTACTAAACACTACACCGAAAAAATTAGCTTCCAAAGTTCCGCGTAATGCTTCTTCTGAAACACCGCTCGTAGCGAATTCCCTTCCGATCGAAGCCATTGGATCGCCTTCAAAACTTAGTCCGGCGTTGTTCACCAATATATCCAGTCTGCCAAACTTCTTGTCAAAATACTCGTAGGCATTGGCGTAATCCTTTTTATCCGCTACATCAAATTTTATAAAATCTGATTCAATTCCTTCGGCTTTCAACTTTTCAACGGCTGCTTTTCCTGATTCTTCATTTCTTGATCCTATAACAGGAAATATGCCCAGCTTACCAAGTTTTTTTGCTGTTTCGAATCCAATTCCGCGATTTGCGCCGGTGATAAATGCAATTTTTTGTTCAGACATGACTTGTTTTGTTTATGATAAATTATTTTCAATTACTTACTAATAAGTAAGTTTAAATGGCAAATTTTTTATTCTTGTAATTCAAGTTTTATTTGAGTGATTACCGCGTCATAATGCGCATTACCAATAAGTCTGGCATGTTGCAAACCTCCGGCCATGGCCGAGGAAATCAGAGAAGCCTTATTTGCCGCTTCGCCCCTGAAATAAAAAGCCTTTTCACTTCTGCCGGATTCCAGTAAATCTGTGAACCAGTTTTTGACAATTTGGAAATATTCCGCCGCAGTGGATTGGATCTGTTCCGGAATTTCGCGGTAATCCGATGCACAGGCACCAATCATGCAAATCCTGTTTTCATTTTCCAGATATTTACGGTAATTCAACATAAAAGCTTCCAGTTTCTCCCATTGGCCAAAACCTGAAACCGCGGCCATAAAGTCATCAAACCTTTCTATTTCTTTGCGTACGACCTCAACACCCAAATCTTCTTTGCTGGGATAATGATAATGAATTGCAGCATTTTTAATACCAAGTTTGGAAGAAATCTGCTGATAACTCAGTGATGGATATCCGCCAGCCAGGATTAAATCTGTTGCCAGTTCTACAATCTTTTCCTTTGTATCCGTTCTCGCTTTCATAGAATTAAAATTCAACCTGACAAATATACTTACTTATATGTAAGTAAAACAAATTAATCAGAAAAAAAATTATTTTTTTTCTGATTCCATATTATACCAAAAGCATTAACAAACAATTCTGCCGTGTTACTTTAAGCGATTTTTACGTATCAATTATCATTAAATCCCCTCCACATTACTTCAACCGAATTTAAAACTACACCTATGAAAATTTGGCTTTGCGCGCACTTGTCACTTTTATTTCTGATTCAAACAATAACAACGGCCTTTTCTCAAAAATTATCTCTAAAACAATTTCCTGAAAAACAGATGTTACAGGCGGGTGTCTGGAAAGATACCGATGGAAATTTCATTAATGCACATGGCGGAGGTATTCTTCATCATCAAGGCGTTTATTATTGGTTTGGTGAAATAAAAAAAGGAAAAACCTGGCTTCTTCCTGATCAGAAAATGGAATGTTATCGCGTTCCGGCATCAGGTATTTCCTGTTATTCTTCAAAAGATCTGAAAAACTGGAAATTTGAAAAGATAGCGTTGAGCGCTACTGTTTCTGATACAGAAAGTGATCTGGATACCAGCAAGGTAATTGAAAGGCCAAAAGTTATTTATAATCAGAAAACAAAACAGTTTGTTATGTGGATGCACGTAGATTATAAGGATTACAGCTATGCACATGCAGGTGTTGCGGTCAGCGATAATCCTGCCGGCCCTTATCGGTATCTGGGAAGCGTAAAACCTAACGGGCAGGATTCCAGAGATATGACTATTTTTAAGGATGACAACGGCAGTGCTTACCTTATACATGCCTCGGAAGATAATAATACAATGTATATCAATCAGTTATCAAATGATTATTGTTCAGTCACCAACCAATATATCAGGATTTCCGAAGGCAAACGGCGCGAAGCACCCGCGATGTTCAAATTTGGAAAAAAGTATTATCTGCTAACATCAGCTTGTACGGGCTGGAGTCCGAATGCTGCTTCTTATGCCGTATCAGACTCACCATTGGGTGATTGGAAACCTATGGGCAATCCTTGTATTGGTCCGTTTTCCGAAACTACTTTTTCTTCCCAGGGAACCTTCGTTTTACCAATTAATGCCAAAAACGGCAAGTTCCTCTTTATTGCAGACCGATGGAATAAAACAGATCTTGAAAATTCCAGATATTTATGGCTGCCTATGGAAGTAAAGGGAGATATTATCAATATTACATGGTCGGCCAAAGTGCCTGATTAACAGGCTTATAAAATAAGGAAAAGAGCGCTATCGATTGAAGCGCCCTTTTTTTGTTATATTAAAATCAATAAAATTTCGGATTTGGATTTAGTTTCTGGTTTCCTCTCTGATGCCAGTAAGGATAAATCGGTGGTACTTCACTAGCAGCATCAAGTTTTTTCACCTGTTCTGTTGCTAGATTCCATCCAGCCGCTGCAAGATTTTGTCTTAACTGTTCTTCATTTCTGGCACCAATAACGATGTTTACAACACTTGGACGCTGTAATAACCAGTTTAAAGAAACCTGAGCAACAGATTTCCCGGTTTCCTCAGCCACCTCCTCCAAAACATCTACAATGTTATAAAGTAATTCAAAATTGGTTTCCGGGCCCTGAGAACCACCCTGACTTAACCTGCTGCTTTCAGGTTTTGGCTGATTTCTTTTGAATTTTCCGCTTAACAAACCCGCTGATAAAGGACTCCATACGATCGTTCCCACATTCTGGTCGAGTGCCAGCGGCATCAGCTCCCATTCAAATTCCCTGTTGAGAAGCGAATAATAGGCCTGATGCCCTACATATCTGGACCAGCCATGTTTTTCAGAAGCTGAGAGTGATTTCATTAAGTGCCAGCCAGAAAAATTTGAGCAAGCAATGTAACGCACTTTTCCACTGGTCACCAGATCGTCCAAGGCGCGCAAAGTTTCTTCAACCGGCGTGTTGCCATCGAAACCGTGCATATGGTAAATATCAATATGATCCGTGTTCAAACGTCTTAAACTGTCTTCACAAGCCTGAATTAAATGAGCGCGGGAAGAGCCATAATCATTTGGCCCGTCACCCATTGGAAATGTTGCTTTTGTAGAAATCAACACCTGATTTCGCAAACCTCCCAAAGCCTTACCAAGAATTTCTTCCGATAATCCTCTCGAATAAACATTGGCGGTGTCAAACAAATTAACGCCCTCTTCCAGGCAAATATTAATCAATGTTTTAGCTTCTTCAACCCCGGTTTCTCCCCAGGCTTTGAAAAATTCATTTCCGCCACCGAAAGTAGCTGTACCAAAACTTAACACGGGCACTTTAATCCCGGAAGCTCCTAGTTGCCTGTATTCCATAAATCCTGAAATTACGTTTATTACAATTTGAATTTCAACCTGTTATCTGCTTTTAGCTAAACTGATTTAACAAAGTTGAAGTTTACAAGTCTTCACATTGAAATCTCAACAAAAAAGGCAGCAAGATAATTTCTATTTCCCAGAAGAATCTCCGCTTATTCTTAACTTGGATGGATGAATAGTTCCGGTCATTCTTTCAGATAACTTTCGGAAAGTTATCAGTGTTAGAAAACTTTACTTTCTTAAAAATACCGCCTGATTAAGCCCGTAATAAGATTTCAATAAACATCGCTATTAATTTCCCTCATCCCCTTCAACAGGAAGTTTATAAGTGGGATCTTCGATCACATTTACTTCGATCACCGAATCCGCATTTTTTAACAGTAAACGGCAGTCTTCGCTAAGATGACGAAGGAGTAATTTTTTGTCTGCTTTTTTATAACGTTCTGTCAATTTATTAAGCGCGTCAATTCCGCTCATATCCGCAATACGGCTTTCTTTGAAATCGATTATAACCTCTTTTGGGTCGTTGGCAACATCAAATTTTTCAGTAAAAGCCATCGCAGAACCAAAAAATAACGGCCCGTAAATTTCATAATGTTTAACTCCTTTTTCATCTGTGAATTTTCTTGCCCTGATACGTTTGGCACTTTCCCAGGCAAAAACGAGGGCAGAAATAATAACGCCAATCAGCACAGCCAATGCAAGATTATGTAGCCAGATTGTAATAACAGCCACAAGTATTCCGACAAAAATATCCTGTTTGGGCATTTTGTTTATAATCCTGAAACTCCCCCACTCAAAAGTTCCGATCGCTACCATGATCATTACGCCAGTTAATGCAGCCATAGGAATTTTTTCAATAACCGGGGCCCCAAACAATATTACGGCCAGAATTGTACAGGCGGCAATAATGCCGGATAACCGAGCCCTTGCTCCGGCAGAAATATTCACAAATGTCTGTGCGATCATAGCGCATCCACCCATGCCGAAGAAAAAACCATTCAGTATATTGGCACTTCCCTGCGCTATACATTCCTTATTTCCATTTCCACGATTACCTATTATTTCATCTACCAGATTCAGCGTCAGTAAACTTTCCGTTAATCCTACTCCTGCCATAATCAGGGCATAAGGGAAAATGACTTGTAACGTTTCCAAATTTAAAGGAATAGACGGAATATGAAATGGAGGAAATCCCCCGCTCACAGAAGCGATATCTTTTACCGTTTTAGTATCAATTCCAAAACCTAAAACCAACGTAAAAACGACGATGATAGCTACTAATGAAGCCGGAATTGCCTTTGTCAACTTTGGTAGAATAAGCACAACAGCAATTGTTAAAGCAACCAGACCGGTCATAACCCAAAAAGGATTTCCGGAAAGCCAAACTTTTTGTCCGTTTGCAATAGTCTTGAACTGCTCAAATTGTGAAGTAAAAATAATCACAGCCAGGCCATTGACAAACCCATACATAACAGGCTGTGGCACCAAACGAATGAATTTACCAAGTCTGAAAATCCCTACTAAAATCTGAAAAAAACCAGCCAGAATCACTGCCGCAAAAACATATTCTAAACCATGCGATTGCATTAATGCGATCAGCACGATCACCGTTGCTCCTGCACCACCCGAAACCATTCCCGGCCTTCCTCCGAAGATAGCTGTTACCAATCCCATGATAAATGCCGCATACAACCCGGTAAGCGGTGGAAATCCGGCCAGAATGGCGAAAGAAAGCGATTCCGGCATCATTGTCATGGCGACGGTCAGTCCGGCTAATATTTCGTTTTTGTAATCAACCTTTTGTTTAAAATCAAATAAATTTAAATATTCCGTCATTTTGTCAAGTAAAAATAGATTGCAAAAATAAGGCTTTAAGCCGGTTAAAAGCTTATTGAAGTATTTTCCGGTACTTTTTTCACGTGTCCGATAACGAACAGTTCAAGTACGCTTGTGAACAAAATCACAATTAAAAAAAAGCTATCTATTTGAATATCAACGCCCTGATTTTATTGGCATAAAAATAGAGCAATAAGCAATCAGGCTTACTATCTTTATATCATGCTGCAAAACTATTTTAAAATCGCCTGGCGGAGTCTTGCCCGGAATCGCGCTTTTTCTGCCATCAATATAATCGGGCTGGCCATCGGTCTCGCATCCTGTATGCTTATCAGCCTGTATGTGCTTGATGAACTGAGCTTTGACCGCTACAATGAAAAGGCAAACCAGATCGTCCGCGTGATTTTAAGAGGGACAATGCAGGGTGGAAAATTAAACGAAGCCCACGTAATGCCACCTACTGCTCAGGCACTTAAAGCGGATTATCCGGAAGTACTGGCTGCAACGCGTTTACGTCAGGGCGGTTTTCCAAAAGTTGTACTGGGAGAGAAACAGTATACCGGAGATAATCTGGTTTTTGCCGATTCCAATTTCTTCCAGGTTTTTACACTTCCCTTATTAAAGGGTGATACTAAAACCGCTTTGTTAGAGCCTAATTCCTTGGTTATTACACAAAAGCTGGCCAATAAATATTTTGGAAATGCTGATCCGATTGGCCAGGTTATAAATTTCAAAGGTGAAAAAACAGCCTATAAAGTGACCGGTGTAATTGAGAAAGTACCGGAAAATTCACATTTCCACTTTGAAATATTTGCCTCCATGGCAGGATACCCGGACTCAAAATCACCGTCCTGGATGACGTCAGAATATTTCACCTATCTGGTTCTGCCAAAAGGATACGATTATAAAAAACTCGAAGCCAAATTGCCCCAAACCGTTGAAAAATACATGGCGCCTCAATTGAAGGTAGCCATGGGTGTAACCATGGAAGAATTCAGAAAAAGCGGAAATAATCTCGGCCTTTATCTTCAACCGTTGACGGACATCCATTTGCATTCCGATTTTGGTTATGATCTTGGAAACAACGGAGATATCAAATACGTCTATATTTTCGGCGCCGTTGCCATTATTATGCTTGTTATTGCCTGTATCAATTTCATGAATCTTTCCACTGCCGGCGCGTCTAAACGTGCCAGAGAAGTTGGGGTAAGAAAGGTTATGGGCTCAGAAAGAAAGGAATTGGTGTATCAGTTTTTGCTTGAATCTATTTTGCTGACGTCCATTGCCATGTTATTGGCGGTGATTTTCGGTTATTTGGCTTTACCTCTTTTTAATACATTATCGGGTAAAAATCTGACGCTGCAATTCACCGCAATTCCATCTCTTTTGCCAGGCCTTATTCTTTTTGGTCTTGCTGTCGGAGTTCTGGCCGGTAGTTATCCCGCATTTTTCCTTTCTTCTTTTAAACCTATTTTGGTATTGAAAGGAAGACTGGCCAGTGATAGAAAAAGTATCAGTCTACGAAGTGGATTAGTGGTTGTTCAGTTTTTTATTTCTATCACATTGATCATTGGAACAACCGTTGTGTATCAGCAATTACGTTTTATTCAAAACAAAAAATTGGGATATAGTAAAGATCAGGTGCTGGTTATGGATACCTGGTCGCTCGGACAAAACAAGGAAATGTTCAAAGAAGAATTGCTGCGTGACCCGCGCGTTGTTAACGTCAGTTCGTCGAGTTATATTCCAGCCGGTCCTTCTAACAATAACAATTACATGGTGTATCCGGACGACAAAAACATGCAGCTCGTAAAAACCCTTCGATATGATGTGGACGCAAGTTACATTCCGACATTAAGTATGGAAATGGCCGCCGGTCGCAATTTTTCAAAGGAGTTTGGAAATGATTCTTCGGGTGTCATTCTGAACGAAACCGCGGCTGCTATGCTTGGATTTAAAAAAGATGCGCTGGACAGAACTATTACCAACACAAATAATGAAGGCGGCAAAGGAACGTATCGCGTCATTGGTGTGGTTAAAGATTTCCATTTCAGATCTTTACACGAAAGAATCACGCCATTGGTTATGATTCTTGGAAAAGACGCAGGAAATTTTCTTGTCAAAATAAAAACGAAAGAAATAAAAGGTCTGCTGGCAGATATGGAAAATAAGTACAAAGGATATAAATCTGAACAGCCTTTTTCTTACTCTTTTCTGGACGAAAGATTCAACAGCACCTATCAGGCCGAACAAAAAACGGGATCAATTCTTGGAATATTTGCTGGTCTGACCATTTTTGTAGCCTCACTGGGACTCTTCGGATTGGCAACTTTCACAGCGCAGCAACGTACCAAAGAAATTGGTGTTCGAAAAGTGCTGGGTGCTTCTATCGGCAGCATTGTAGCATTGCTGTCTGGTGAATTTATCAAACTTGTGCTCGTGGCGCTGGTACTTGCAACGCCCGTTGCCTGGTATATGATGACTCAATGGTTGCAGGATTTCGAATATAGAATTTCAATTGAATGGTGGGTTTTCGCAGTTTCCGGTTTACTGGCAATCGCCATTGCGTTGCTCACTGTGAGTTATCAGAGTATAAAAACGGCTATGATCAATCCGGTTAAATCGATTCGGATGGAATAGTTTTTTAAACCAAAAATAAAAGTCAGCAATCGGTATCCAAATGGTTACCAGATTGCTGACCTTTTCATTTAAATTCTTTTTCAAAATTGTGGGCTTTCTGTTTGCTATTACCGTTTCAGGAGTACTATTTGATAAAATAACGGTTTTAACTGGTGCATTAAGCGTTGGAATCGGGCTTGGACTCCAAAATGTGATCAACAATTTTGTTTCAGGAATTATTCTGATTTTCGAAAAACCATTCAATATCGGCGACTATATTGAATTGGCCAATAAAAAAGGAAAAGTGCTGGATATCAGTATTCGTTCCAGTAAAATGCTAACGCCGCAAGCATCTCGGGTTATCATTCCGAATGGTGATTTATTATCGGGCAGACTTGTAAATTATACACAGAAAAATTCAAGTCTGAAAAATGAATTGATCTTTAAAGTAAACATCGAGACGGATCTTGAACTGCTAAAAAAGCTGATCAATGAAGTCGTTGATCAGGCTGATGAAATTATCAAAACCGCGCCCAGACAAATTTTGTTCAACGCCATCACAATCGATAGCGTTGAGCTAAAAGTATTGGTTTGTATAAGCAGTGTTCTATGTTGAAGCTACTTTACTTACAGATCGCTATCCGCTGACATAACTAATTTCAAAGACGCAAGTAAGCTATACATAGCCTGGTTAATCTGATCATTATCTGTTTTCGCCTGGTTGAGTGATTCCTCTGCTATTGATTTTTTCTTTCGGCCAGATTCTGTTTTCAGGAGAATTTCCTTTTCCAGAATTTCATCATTTTGCTTTTTCCCCAATGGAGTTACCGACTGACTTTTTGAAATCCCTTCCACTTCATTTATGGTAACCCGATATTTATTATCCTCGCAATCAACCGTCATGGTGTAACGGAGATATTCAAAAGATGGCGAGGATAGCGGCGTATAACTTTTCAATACCAGTTTTCCCGATTGCTTATTTTCCGAAGCAACGGCGTTCTCGTAATTACCGAATGTTTTCACAACCCACTTTTGTGCATTCTGGAATAAAACATCCTTCGATTTCTCCAGTGTTGCAACATCGGTATAAACGATTTTCTTCTGGTTATCAAGCCGCAAATAACCATCCTGGCCGAAGCTGCAAAAGCTTACCAGGAATAGTATGACAAATAAAAATTGTACTTTTTTCACAAAGAGAATTTAGAATTTAACAAGTAAGGAATGGCAAAATTAATTGCTCAGCTCTTTATCAAAGCTATTGATCTTGCTCACGATATCTTTCAAAACAATGGATTCGTGTGAAGTATCAAAAATGCATTTGCCATCTTTAATGATTAAAACTTGCGGCGATTCATGTCTGATATTGAATTTTTCAGCCACCAGGCGGGAAATGTCCCGGTTTTGAATCACATCCACCATATAAAATGGAATGGTATAATCATTTTCTGATCCCGATTTCATATTCCTGAACGCCATCAGGCTGGTCATGCAACGCGGACTATGTTTGTAAATAAGGGATAATTCTCCCGAGTTGGAAAGTTCTTGTACTTCTTTTTCTGATGTTAATGTTATCCAATTCATGCTTTTAAAATCAAGTAATCAATGTCTGATTTGTAATAAACAAAGAACTTGGCTTAGCAGTTTAAAATTTGTGAAAATAAATATTTTCTCCTGCGAAAATGGTTCTGAAATTTCACGCAAAGAAGGTAAGCTAAAAGCGCAAAGGCCGCGAAGTAAAAGCTTTGCGGCCTTTGCGCTTTTAGCTTTGCACCTTTGCGTGAACCCTTTCTGCTTATCTGATTCTAAAATTGCAAAGTATTTTTATTGACTGATAATCTTTTATTGAAATACATTAAAAACCTTAGATTTATAGTGTAACCTCAATATAAATATCAGAATGATGAACAGGAGAAATGCCATAAGAAATGTTGCTTTGCTGGTCGGAGGAGCATTTTCAGCGCCAACTTTGATGGCAATGAATCATTTGGAAAATAATTTAAAAGCATCTCCCGCTGCTTTCGTATTTTCAGATAATCAGAAGTTAATTGTAGCAGAAGTTGCAGAAATCATCATTCCAAAAACAAATACGCCGGGTGCAAAAGAAGTCGGTGTTCCCGATTTTATTGTGATGATGATTCAGGATTGTTACCGAAAACCGGAACATGTCAGTTTTTCAGAAGGTTTGGCTAGTCTTGAAAGTAAAAAATTCCTTTCTCTGAATTCTTCGCAGAAATTGGAAATATTAAGACAGGTTGAGTCAGATTCGATTGAACAGATGAAGATTTATCAGGTTCAGCAAACCAAAATGGGTGATAATGACGACCGGGAACAAATGAAGGAGCAGGCAAAAGGATTGCCTTTCTGGCGGTTAATGAAAGAGCTGACTTTGCTTGGTTATTACACCTCAGATGAAGGCCTGAAATCTTCTTTCGACTACGTACCAATTCCGGGAAAACTGGAAATGGTAAAATTGAAACCGAATCAAAAATCTTTCGCTTACTGAGTCACCAAATCACCATGAACTTAAACTTAAAAGTAGATAAAACCCACCGCTACGATGCCATTGTGGTGGGCTCCGGAATGACCGGCGGGATGGCTGCGAAGGAACTTACAGAAAGAGGTTTGCAGGTTTTAATGCTAGAACGCGGCCGGGAAGTGAAACATATTGAAGATTACGACACGGCGATGAAAGGTCCGTGGGAATTTCAGCACCGTGGAAAAATTTCTATTCATTCAGCGGAAGAATATTGGGCGAACAGCCGTTTTGGAAATCTTGCAAATGAAGAAACCGGTGAATTTTTCACAGATGACTTAAAAAATCCTTATATAGAAAAACGGCCTTTTGACTGGATCCGCGCCTATCATACCGGCGGAAAATCCATGCACTGGGGCCGCCAGTCTTATCGGTTCAACAAAAATGATTTTGAAGCAAACGCCAAAGAAGGCATCGCGATTGACTGGCCGATTCGTTATGAAGATCTGGAACCCTGGTATACACATGTAGAAAAATTTGTAGGTATCAGCGGACAAAAAGAAAATCTGGAAGTTTTGCCGGACGGCCATTTTCTTCCTGCTATGCCCATGAGTGCGCCTGAGCTTTATTTCAAAGAACAGATGATGAAAAAGCTTAACCGGCCTATCACCATCGGTCGCGTTGCGAATCTTACCAAACCTCAACCGTGGCATACAGAACTCGGAAGAGCTTCCTGCCAATATCGTAGCAAATGCAGCAGAGGTTGTCCATACGGCGCTTATTACAGCTCCCTTTCCGGATCAATCCCGGCCGCGAAAAAAACGGATAAACTTACTGTTTTGCATGATAGCATTGCCAGTGAAATTATTTATGACGAAAAAACGCAAAAGGCTACCGGCGTTCGGGTTGTGAATCAGAAAACATTGGCTGTGGAAGAATATTTTGCCAAAATTATTTTCCTTAACGCCGGCTCGATGAACTCGGCTGCGCTTCTTTTAAACTCAAAATCACATCGTTTTCCAACGGGATTTGGAAATGACAGTGATCAGGTGGGCCGAAATATTATGGATCATCATCTTGGTGTTGGAGCCAATGCAACAGTGGAAGGTTTTGAAGATGATTACATTTTCGGACAAAGACCGAATGCACTTTATATTCCAAAATTCAGAAACTGGGGAACGGACAAACGGGATTATTTACGCGGATTTGGGTATCAGGGAGGCGCAAGCAGAAGTGACTGGAAACGCGGAATTACAGCAGACGGATTTGGCGCGACGTTCAAAGAAGATATGACAAAACCGGGAAGCTGGGTTATGGGTTTTGGTGGGTTTGGTGAAGTTTTGCCGAATCCGGAAAACCGTATGTTTCTGGACAAAGACAAAAAAGATCCTTACGGAATTCCTATGATCGTTTTCGACGCGGCTTTTGGGCAAAATGAAATCGCCATGCGGAAAGATATGATGAACGCGGCCGTTGAAATGCTGGAAGTTGCAGGTTTCAAAAATGTGGCCGGCTTTAATCGTCAGGATACGCATTTGGGATTAGGCATCCATGACATGGGCACAGCGCGTATGGGAAAAGATCCAAAGACTTCGGTTTTAAATAAATTCAATCAGGTTCATGCAGCTAAAAATGTTTTTGTAACGGATGGAGCTGCTATGGTTTCATCTTCCTGTGTGAATCCTTCTATTACTTATATGGCGTTAACGGCAAGAGCCGCTAATCATGCGGTGGAAGAATTGAAAAAACAAAATTTGTAGAAATAAGGTAAAAAATAACCACAACGGACGCTAAGTTTTACACAAAGAAGTGCAAAGATTTATTTCAATTTTTCCGGAAATAATCGAAATACAATGTAAGATTATTACATCTTGTGCTCTTCGTGTAAAACTTCGTGTCCTTTGTGGTAAAAATCATTGGATACAGGCTCTTGCTATTTGGAAACTTCCAAACGATAACCAACCCCATGCACAGCACTGATTTTCACATTTAAATCCTCCGCCAGCATTTTTCTCAATCTGGAAACGAAAACATCAACGCTCCTGCCAACCACAATTCCTTCATCTTCCCAAACTGATTTTAGAATAAAATCTCTTTCCAAAACCTTGTTTTTATTATTGGTAAAAAGATGAAGAAGCTTGGCTTCCCTGTAAGTCAGATTATAAGTTTTGCGTTCTGAGATCAAAATTAAATTGGTCATATCCAATGCAGAATTTCCGAAATTTATCTTGTTATCGATATAATCGTCCGATGGATCATTAACCGGATTAATATCCTTCGTGCTTCTTTTCCAAACAATAAAACCCAATCCTGCAAGCAAGCTCCCTACTGGCAAAATCCACCAGTTACTGGTTGCAGACGCAGTTTTTGTTTCCGGATAAAAACTTACTTTCAAATTATAACAACCAGCTTCCAATTTTCGTCCGCTGCACGGCACTCCTTTTTTTTGATTTAAATCTTGAAAATTATACCCCAAAACAATCGTGCTGTTTTCGCAACGAAGTACCGAAACATCGTAACCCCGATCTATCCCATGAATTTTCAATGATTTTTGCAACAGATCGGGAAGCTTATCATAATCAAAAAGTTTATCAATCCTCACTAAAAATGTGTTTGCATCCTGCTGTTGAACCGGCGTAATTCCTGATGTAGAATCTCCATTTTCAACAAGTAAAAGATGAGCAGTGCGGCGCAAAGCAAGATTTACTTTTTCAGAAAACCTGACAGAATCATTGTTCCCCGTCACTTTTTCGAGCGCAGAAAATATCAGAAAAATCATCACTAAAAAAGTGACTGTCGCGGTTGTTTTCAATCTGACATCTCTGAAATTCATCCTTTCGAAATTTTATTATAAACTTAGCAAAACGACGTGAATTAACATCCTCCCTTGTTTTTATTCAAAAATGGAAACCAGTTAAATACAGGGAACAACATAGAATAAGTGACATATATTATTTTCCTACCCGAAATATTAGTTTTGTTGGCAGGTTCAATAATGATATCATCCCCCACTTTCGCCGATTTTAAAATCTCGGTCAACTCAATACTACGAACTGAAAAATTATGTGCGTAAGCATTAACATCAACGATTTTCCCCTCTCGTCTAAGATAAGCGAAAAATTGCAATTCGGTTTTAGGGCCGGATTTCGAATTTATGTCGATCAAAGTCAAACGCCCATTTGTTGCGTGGATAAAATTTTCAGGCTCTGCCAATTTTCCATTAAGAAGTAATGAAATACCATTGCTCGTACCATTTTTAGGTAATGCGTCGGAAATTGAAATTGTGAATACACAAATGAGAACCATCGTGAACTTCGTTATTATATTTTTCATTTTGGAACGGATTTATTATAAAACAAGAATTTCATTATGCGGCAAAGCGTATTGACTGTCTGTGGTCATTAAAACAATCGCGTCTCCTTTTTTACATTTTTTTAGAATATTCTGGATAGCGATCTGTTTGAAAGCTTGGTCGGAAAACATAACCAACGTTTTAGAATCTTTGTCGCGGATGGCAACCTTGAACACGATTTTCTCAACTGGTTTGTTGGTAGTCGGTCCAAGTTCGGCGGTGTATACGGTAAGCTCTCCGGTAGCCTTTTCGTTGACAGTACTTTTACCTTTTGTACTGTATTCCGTCACGATCATCTTGTCATTTAGAAAAGCAGCGGAACAGTTTGTGAATTTGTTTTGGGCAAATAATGGGTTAGTAATGGCTAATAAAAATAGGCAAGGGAGATAAAATAGATTTTTCATGATCCTTTTTATTTAAGTTAAACAAAACCCGGAACCGGGCATGAATCAAATGTATCAGTAGAAAATATGCTGACCTTGAATCACGTGTAAAAGATTGTAAATGAAATGTAAAAGATTTATTTCCATCTATTTCGTTGTTAACCGTCACTTGAAAATTCGTCCCTATTAAAAAGAATCATATCTTGCAGCCTTGTTAAAACTAAATTTCCGATGTCTAAAAAAATAATTCCCCTACTCCTGTATGTCCTGATTGCGGGTACTGCTTTTTCTCAGTCTGCAATTGGATTAAAAAAAATAGCTCCATTTCAAATCACACTTGCGAATGGAAAACCTTTTAATTCTTCGCAGCTCGGTCCAGGTCCGGTTGTGCTGATGTACTTTTCACCCGACTGCGATCATTGCCAGAATTTCACGAAGGCACTGCTTAAAAATTATACGGTGATGACCAACAAGCAATTGGTTATGATTACTTTTCAATCCATGGAAATGATCAAAAAGTTTGAAAAAGATTATAATCTGGCCGCTTATCCAAACATTAAACTTGGTACAGAAGGAACAAGTTACCTTGTTCAGAAGTATTATCAGATCAGATCTTTTCCTTACCTGGCAATGTATGACAAATCCGGAAAATTGGTAAAAATCTACGAAGGAGAGCAACCATACGCTGAAATATTCAAAACTTTGAAAGCATTTTAAGGTTATATAGTCTGTTTTGTAAAATAAAATGCTTCGCCCAATTCAATGGACGAAGCATTTTAACTTTAAACTATGTCACCCTTTCAGGGTTTGACTTAATTTGTTTGACATGCTATTCTACAATAATGTCATCCTTTCAGGATTGCTCCCTACAAAACCATCTCATTAAATAACTTATCCAACGTCAAGCCCGCATCTTTACAAAACCCGGGATGGACTTTTGAAGTTTGGACAACAGTACTTCGGGTGGCGGTTAACCAGCGAAAACGGGAAGCAATCGGTAACTTTCCAATCGGCCCGGCCGTTTTCCCGCCAATACAAATCCGGCTTAAAGCTGCCAGATAATCTTCCATTTCAGAAATATCAAGCTTTCCCGAAAAAGCACTAAGGCGTTCAATGTCCAGATTGATTTTACTTTGTAAAAACCCCTGTTTCGGGCAGTAGAGAATTACCCCTACATTCAAAAACTCTTCGCGCTCGACTCTCGGTACGACGCGAATGACGGCGTACTCAAATAAGTGATGTTCTTGCATTCTGCGCTTCTTTTACAAATACTTCTGACACTGAAATTCTTGAAATTAAAAATTTGGCATAAGCCTGACGATGCTCATCCGCTGTTTCAAAAGGAGCATCCTGAAGCAGCCATTCGTCCGGAATGATTGAAACAATAGAATTGATCAAATCATCGGTTAATAAAGATTTGAAAGATTCATTAACTAAATCAAGTTCTGAGGCTCGTGGTAACAATACATGATCTTTGATCTGAACAAAGGGACGCCTTGCCTGTTCCTCCCAGTTGGTCCAGGAATGATGAAAATATAAGGACGCGCCGTGGTCAATAAGCCATAATTCTTTATGCCAGATCAACATATTGGTATTTCTAGCCGTCCGGTCTACATTGGTCAAAAGACAATCCAGCCAGACAATTTGGGAGGCAAGTTTTGGATCAACCGTGGTTACCTGAGGATCAAAAGTAATTGCGCCTGATAAGTAATGCATCGCTAAATTCAATCCTGTGCTCGCCTTCAACAAATCCTGAATTTCTTCGTCCGGCTCTGTCATACCAAACATTTCATCCAGATTGGCAAAAACAATTTCAGGCATTCTGAATCCTAATGCACGTGCAATTTCCCCGCCTATTAACTCCGCAATAAGTGCTTTTACACCCTGCCCGGCGCCTCTGAATTTCAATACATATAAAAAGTCATCATCCGCTTCTGCAATCGCTGGCAGTGATCCGCCTTCACGTAAAGGGGTCACATAACGTATCACATTAACGGTTCTGAGTTGAAGTCCGTTTTTATTCATAAATCTTGTTTTTGTATCAATATGATTTTACAATAAAGCAAAACGATTAAAAAATCAGATTCTTTGGGGCGTAAAAGTAGTTGATTTAGGGTAAAGTTTTTGAGGATTAAGAGAATACAATTTTAAAATATTGTGAGTGATTTTGGGCTGATTAAATTCAATTATTTCGGTGCTCCGCACCTATGGAAATGAGAGAATCATTAATTTTTTCTACAAGTATTTTGGTGCTCTGCACCATTAATAATTGTAGCCTTATGAATGCAAACAGATATTGAAATCCAGGCAAAAGGCAACACAACCAAATAATAGCAGCCAGCCAGATATAGGAATTCCAGAAAAAGGTGTGACGCACCCAATATTTGAAGCCAAAAAAAACGATGAAGCCTGATAAAAGGTGCAGCGCACCGAAATAATTAAAAGATAACCATCTAATTAAATTTCGGCTCCAACCAAAGGGCCGAAAAACATAAAACAAACGTCAAAAACCAGATCCAATCCGGGATTCTGCTTTCATTTAAATGTTGTAACGCTTGATCTGAAACTTTAACCACATCATTCAATTCTACTTGTAATTGTAATCTCGATTTCACAAACTGATCAACGATCTTACTCTTATAATAATCATTGAAATCCAGGCTGTCAGTTATATTAATTTCTGAATCATCGGACAGCTTCAACCAGGAGGATTCGGAAGGAATGAAGCTTACATCAGCACTTTGTTTGTTGATCGCCGAGTAATTCAGATGCAGCGTATCGGCACCAAGAACCATTGAAACAGGATTATTGATAAGATTATTAAATTTTAAATCAGTTTTAAATCCTTTATAAACCGGCGAATTTACTTCTACATTTGATTGGTAAGCAGGATGGATAGCTGCGATAACACTTGTCCAGATATTTCCGTAAGAAATACTATCGCCGTTAAGTAAAGTTGGAAATGTTTCATTTAACAAGCTCACGGCAACTTTACCAGTGGTCTTTTCAACAGCAACAGGATATTTGGAAACCGTCATATATCCATTGGACTTACCAAAATCAAAGGGCAATTTTGAAAGCTCACCAATAACCGGTAACGCTTCTTCATTGGATATCTTCTTAATCTGAAATTTGGTACCTAATGCACTATTGATTGATGTAATATCAGATGAACCATTAGAAAGATTGATAAATAAAATGCTTTTGCCAGTTGCCAGGGCCTTTTTAACCTCCGCATTGGATGCATTTTTAGGATCGGTGATAATTACATCAGGCGTTCCTGTTTTATTAAGTGTCAGCTTGCTTCGGATATCTTTTGACAAATTGGTTGAAATCTCAACCGAATTCCCCCGGTTACCCAACCAGGTCGCAAGGCTTCGGCTTTCGAAATCCGGGTTATCCAGTATTATCTGAAAAGTCAGAGGCGGTAAAGGGCGGGCGAAAAACTGAATTGTCTCTTGATGATCATCGCCCAGATACAAATCAACTTTTGTCCTTTTTTCCGTAAAAACGGGAAAAGATAAATCAAAAGTTTGATTGCCTTTTTCCAGTTTTACACTGTCCAGCGTCTGATTGCCAAACTTAACTTTTGCCCATTGAGCATCCGAAGAATTAACCGAGCCTATGATACGCTGAACTTGTCCTTTTCTAATGATTCCGTTCCAGGAAATCGATTGGATAACATGATCAGAAAAGTATGGAATCCGGTTAATAATAACGGAAGTCGTTATTTGCTGACTGAGATCTGAAAAAAATGCGGGACTAAAATCCTGTCCGACAAGCGTTAATGTATCAAAAGATTTCCCCTTTAAATTACCTTCTGAAAATACCTCACGGATATGTAAACTATCCTGAATTCTTTTTATTTCTTTGGAAGGAACGTCCTTTCCTGCAATCATTACTTTACCCGATAAAACAATACTCCGAAAGATCGGCTGAAGTACAAATCCGGCGACGGTCAACCATAATAATAAGTTTAAAGCAATTCTGATTCCCATTTTCTGCTTCGAAATATCCGGACCGGAACTTCGCAGCAAAAGCCATATCTGTCCACTTCCGAGAAGGATAAGAAATAAAATCAAAACCAGGTTTAGTGGTTCTGACCAGTTGAAATCAAATGCAATCATACACTAGTTCCGGATATTTTCAGCCGGTTTCATTTTAGTTTTTTCCAAAAAATATTTTCGAGTTTTTTTTCGCTGACATACGAACGGCCACTTTGTACGTTGGCTCCGGCGCGTTTGTATAATTCCGTTTTGAGCTGCTGTTTTTCGGTCGCTGAAATTTGTTTTCCGCTAATCAATTTCTGCAATGCGCCAAGTACGGACCAATTTTGAAGTCCGCCATTGAAAGGTCCGCTATTCATAAGGCGATCCGATAATTGTGTTCCTGCAATCTGGAATTTTGCACGTTGAGAAGAACTCAGTTTGTCATATTCCAGATAACCCAAAACCTCAGCTGCCAGCTGCTCGGTTCTCGTTAGACTGATCATTTTTTCCTGACTGAAATTCTTGCTAAGATCAGTCAGTTCACCCGTTAACCGTTTTTCCTTTTCCTTGATCGGAGGCGGATCGTAACTGCTTTTCTTGACAAATGCGCGGGCTTTATGCTGCGCTTGTTTTAAATATTCAAGCGCTTTTGTTTCAAAAGGAATGGCTTTTTCAGGCTCGTACATACGTAAATGCAGTTCCGACTGCCACATTTGTTCCAAAGCCATTTTCAACAAACTTTTGGTAGATTGTTCATGAAATGTGTTTACATCTGCATCGTCATGTGCGTGTCCATACTGCTCAATTAATTCTGCCATCGCATCCTTGGACCCACTTTCCTGATTACCTCCGCCATGATCGTGATGTGATTCTTCCGGCTGAGATTTACGGTTTTCCGCAGCTTCTCCTTCTGAATCGGATTTGTGGGTAAAAGCGTCCAGAATATTTCCGCTGCCACTTTCTTCATGCGCCGCGCCGCCTCCGCCACCAATATTTTGTTCAAATTCTTCTCCTAAAAATTGCCCGTAACGCAAACGGAGTACTTTTTGGTCAAAACCAATTTCGTTGGAAGTACTGTTAAATTCTTCCTTTTTGATTTTTTTCCTTTTTGCAATCAGCTTTTCAGTATCAATAATAATCTGACGCTGACTTCGGAAATATTCAGGGACAGTATTGACAGACATTGTCGAGAGTTCAGATTCTTCGACTTTTGCAGTGTCTTTATAAACGACGAAATAGGTATCTGATTTTGTAAAATTTGCTTCCGGTTCTTTGTTATCAATCGCTGCCCAGTAGTAATAAAGTTCGTCGCCAGGCGTGAAATTCAAAGCTTTTAAATCGATTGACTGACTTAGCTTGGCTTCCTTGAAATTGCCCGGTGATAATGGAAATTTCATTTCTCTAAACTTAACATTTTCGCCAGAACCGCGAGCCAAAGTAGCAACGATAAAAGCAGTTTTCACTTTAAAGTCATCCGACATTTTTGCCGAAACCTGAATCGTTTTATTGTCTTTTAGATAATGATATTGATATAATTCTTTTGAATCCGGTTCAATTTTCGGAGCAAGATCGGGTTGCGCTTCCAGTTTGTAAAAATCAGACTGATAAACGAGCGAATCTTTCCAATAGGCCTTAATCGAATAAAGTCCGGAACCAGTCAGCTTATCCTTGTATTGAAAAATGCCATTTGCCTTTTTGAACAAAAGCTCATCACCACGATTATTTGCCAATCGTACCGATAAATTATCCTGATGACTGAAAGTAACATCCCAATTCAAAGCAGAACCGATGATCGCACTTACATTCAAGTCAGCAGATTTCTTGGTTGGGAGTGCCGTATAAGAGGGTGGATTAATTGTAATACTTGCAGTTTCAAAAGAAGGAGCAATAAGAATATTTACTTTTTCTACGTTTTTCGTTGTATTCAAAACCGCACTCTGACTTCCTGTTGAGAAATTCATGTGCGGATACAAATTGTAAAAAACCAGCGAAAAAAGGAAAATCAGACCGTACATCATGGTTCCGTCATACAGATTCCGGTAATGGAAATGACCTGCGGAAACATTTTTACTCAGCCTGTCCAACTGCAATTGTTCGGCAATATTCAGCTCGTCTTTTTCCAATAAATGCAAACTATATTCTGATTCACCAACCGTTTTATGAATCAAACTGATCGCCTGCGGTTTTTTATTTTGATATAACTTTGTGATGTAAGCGCCAATTCCCAAGCCAATAATAGAAGCTAAAACGGGAGCGATCGGCGAAGTTTGCTTGAATACCGACGTCAGTACAAAAGCAGAAACCGCCAGCAAAAGACAGCGAATAAATGCATTCGCGTACAGCTGCGTGGTGACTGAATTGATTAATTTTTTTAGCTCATACATAACTTTTCTGTATCGTTTTCTTTAAAGCCATCCAGCGTTCAAGAATTAGTAATGCGATAAAAAGAATAAGAAGCCAGGGACGTAAACTACCTTCCATGTTGACTTCCAAAGGTTTAGTCTGCACAAACTGTGCCTTTAATTGTTTTTGACTGATCAGCTTTTGGGGTTCATTCAGTTTAAAGTGTGAGATAAGTAAGTCGCCAAGAAATTCTGGTAATTGCCCGGAATTAACCATCTCGGATGTCTGGATCCGAAGTGAGTCCTGTAATTGAACAACGTTTGAAACAAGACTTTGGTTACCGGTATCCGATTTTCCGGATAAGACATACAATACTTCCGGATTGGTTTTGGCTACTTTTTGATCTGTTAATACGAGATCATATTTCTTATCACTAATATTTTTAAGGTCAATTTCCATCGGTAACGAATATACTACGGACAAAGAACCAAGAGCCGCCTCGACGGTTTGTTGTTCGGCTTTGTTTTTATACTCAACCAGGACATTTAATTTTCCTGCATGAACTGGCGTAGATTCCAGCCTCGGCAAATTATCCGATTGGCCGGGACTTGCAGCTGTGAGCAGGCCTTTGTTGACAAACAACTTTTTGCCTTCTCCTAAGTCTAAAAACTTGTGAGAATAATTTTGGGAAGAATCTGTTAACAAATGCAATTGGTAAGCTTCCGGAATGTAAATTTTTGGCATATCCAGCAATTTCTGATTGCCAACCAGATACAGATCAAGCTTCGCTCCCGTCTTGCTTACTTTGTTAATTACTTCCTGAAGATATAAAACGCCTTTGTTTCTTGGGTTTGAAATTGAAGACAGATCTTTTATTTCTTCACTTTCAGGATTTATCCAAAATACTTTATCTCCGTTTTTTATTGCCGTTTCAATTTCAAAACGATAATTATTAACCAGATTCACGGATGGTTCAACCAGGTGTATCCGCTCAGCATGTTCAATTTGTTTAAACCATTTTATAACCGGCTGACTTAACAAAACCGTCAAAATCAAAATTAGAAAACAACGAACGACCAATAGCGGAAGATCATCCAAACGAAAGCCTCGGCTTTGCTGCTGACTTTTATCGATTAACCACTGCATGGCGGCCCAGTCCAGTTCTTTCCCTTTTTTCTGATGCCAGAAATGGATAAAAATTGGTATGGCTATCGCCAGCGCGCCCCAAAACATGAAAGGTTGTAAGAAATTCATTAGCCTTTCCTTCTTGTTAAAAATTCTTTTAAAACCATTCCCAGCGGATCGCTTAATTTGGCCTGAACCAGATTTACATAAGGAATCCGCAATTCTTCTTCGAGCATATCAAAATACGCTTTTGAAGATTCCTTGAATTTGTCTCTAACAGCCTCTGCCTGTAATTCTATTTCTTTTCCGGTTTCCAAATCCTTGAAACGGTAAAAACCGGTCAGGTTAAAATCCACTTCATTATCTCCCAAAATCTGAAAAATAACGATTTCACGGCGCGGACTTGCGATGGATTTTATCAATGTGAGCCACTCCTGACCTACCTGAAGAAAATCCGTTACAAAAATCAGTTGCTCCTGACTTTTCGTTGCAAATTCGGGGAATTGCAACTTTCCATTTGAAGCAAAATCTGTTGTCCATTCTCCTGAGGCTGTCGTTTTTTGCAATCCAAATAATATTTTGTTGAAAGCCTGTTTACCAGAACTTGAAGCTCCGCTAGCCATGCTGTTTACTTTTCCATCTTGCAATGAATAAAGACTCATCTGGTCATTTTGTATGTAACCAAGATAAGCCAGCGATGCAATAAGTAATTTTGCATATTCCAAACGGCTCATTCCGTTTTCAGCATAATTCATTGAACCGGAAAGATCCAGTAAAAACCGGATTTGTCTGTTACTTTCAGCAGACGATTCTTTTACAAGATGTTTGTCCGTCCTTGCATATAATTTCCAGTCAATCCGTTTCGGGTCATCGCCTGGTTCATAATGACGGTATTGTTCAAACTCAGTCCCCATGCCAGAACGTTTACTGGCATGTACACCCAGCATAAGTTCTTCACTCACCAGTTTTCCAACCAGCTGAAGGTTCCCAAGTTTGATCAAATCCGAAGCAAGAAGCCCGGTACGTTTTTCTGACATAAGTATTATTTGCCTTTTGACAATTCGCAAAAATGGATATTAATCAGACTTGGTTAACCTCTCACCAAGTACTAAAAGCTAATAGCTACCCGCTATTTCAATGTTTTAATTAAATCTCCAATCACATGATCCGACGTAATACTTTCCGCTTCCGCTCTGAAATTCATTGAGATCCTGTGACGAAGAATTGGAAAAGCCAGCGTATGAATATCTTCCGGAATGACCGCAAAACGTTCATTTAAAACCGCTCTTGCCTTTGCGCAAAGCACAAGTGCCTGTCCCGCTCTTGGGCCAGCCCCCCAATCACACCATTGTTTTACAAATTCAGAAGGACTTCCATCCGGCCTTGTCGCCCGAACCAATCGGTTTATATATGAAATTTGATCTTCACTGATATGAACTTGTCTGGTTAACTTTTGAAGCTCGATAATGTCCATATCACTAAGCACCCGGTCAATTACCACACCTTTGGATCCCGTCGTATTTTTCAATACATCAAGCTCTTCCTGTTCACTCGGATAGCTCAGTTTGATATACAAAAGAAAGCGGTCAAGCTGTGCTTCCGGCAATGGGTAGGTGCCCGATTGTTCAATCGGATTTTGTGTAGCTATGATCAGAAACGGATTGGGTAATGCGTAATTCGTCCCTGCATAGGTTACGCTTTTTTCCTGCATCGCCTCCAGAAGTGCCGCCTGTGTTTTTGGCGGTGTCCGGTTAATCTCATCCGCAAGGACTACGTTCGCAAAAATGGGTCCCTGGTTGAATTTGAAAAACTTCTTCCCGGTATCATGATCTTCTTCCAGAATTTCAGTGCCAACAATATCTCCGGGCATTAAATCCGGCGTGAATTGGACACGTTTGAAACTCATATGCAAAGCTTCGGACATTGTTTTCACCATCAGCGTTTTTGCCAGTCCCGGTACACCTTCGAGCAAACAATGGCCACCGGCAAGAAGTGATATCAAAATTTCATTTATCGCATCTTCCTGTCCTACAATGACTTTACCAATTTCTTTTTTAAGAAGCGGCAGCTTCGCTACCAAGGCTTTATAATGGGTTAGTTCCTGTGTTTCCAATCGTTAAGCGGTTAAAGCATACATGACAATATTGACCCCGAATCTGGTATTATCGACGGCCAAAAAACGTTTATTTCTAAAATCATAATCCCACTCACAGCCATAATCCTTATTGCTGTAAAGTACACCGATGCGCCCATTGATCATTACCGCTTTCAGATAATCATGTACCAGATCATCTCCCCAGCCGTTCAGTTCAAAAGCTGTGGTCGGCGGGCCATCTTCAAAATGGAAAAAGCTGTTATAGATCGGATGATTATTGGGTATCTTTTGTAAAGCTTTGGGACCAAATGTTCTGGACATTTCCTGCTCAAAGGATTTAGCAAATAACCCGTCTATATCGTGGTTACAATCGTCTACAAACACAAATCCTCCATTTTGAACATAACGTTTAAAATGGTCTCTTTCCTGCGTTGAAAACTCGACAAGTTTGTGGCCGCTCAGGTAGCAAAACGGACTTTTGAAAATATCATTACTGCTCAGCAGCACCACCTTTTCCTTCTCATCAATGGGGATGGTGGTATACTCCACGAGCGAATGCAGCAAATTTGAAGGCATGCGCTGGTCGGTATCCCAGTTTCCTGAGGTATACTGAAGACGGGTGAAGAAAAAAGGTTTCATAGGTTAAGTAAAAGTATTTGCAGCGGAAAGTGATCCGCTGCAAATAAAAATTTATACTGCGTCAGATAGTGACGAAAATGTAAATTCACGGATTTTCATCGGCGGCATCATGTAATTCTGGTTTGATTCCGTGCTGACAACCCGCTCAGGTTTCCCCAATGTTTCAAGGTTATTGAGCATGATCACCGGACTTTCATTGAAACGGAAGTTTTTAACAGGATGCTTGATTTTACCGTTTTCGATATAAAAAGTACCGTCCCGTGTCAATCCCGTAAGCAACAATGTTTGCGGATCCACTTCGCGGATGTACCATAATTTAGTTACCAGAATACCCTGTTTCGTAGAAGCAATCATTTCTTCCAAAGTCGCGGTACCACCGGCTACGATCATGTTATTAGGAAAAGGAACTGCTTTAACACCTTTCTTTTGTGCCCAGTAACGTGAGTAAGCCATGTTTTTTACGACACCTTTTTCGATCCAGTTCACCTTTTCCATCGGTTGGCCGTCACCTGCCCAGGGAGCAGATGGCAACTCGGGATGCGCAGGATCTGAATAGATGTTAACTCTTTCATCCACAATCTTTTCGCCAAGCTTGGTTTTCCCACCTTGTTTGCTCAAAAACGAACGTCCTTCGTCAGCACTGCGTGCGTCCATATTGAAAAATATATTTTCCAATAAAACGGCCGCCGCGGTTGGTTCAAGAATAACGGTATATTTACCCGGCTCCAAAGCTTTTGCTCCTACCGAACCTGTTGATTTTTGAATCGCGATTCTGGTAGCAGATTCGGTATCCAGTTTTGTAACGTCGCTATATCCTTTCGCCACATAACCAGAACCCGTTCCATCAGGCGTTCTGACAGTTAGTGAAAAATTGACATCCGTACTTGGATAATAGGCAAAAAGCTTTTTTGAATTAAGCATCGCCGAATAACCGTGCGTATCTTCCCAAAAACCAGCCGCTGCTAAATTCTGAGCTCTCGACAATTCAAGACTTTTAGCCACAGCATCCGCACGAAAATCAGGCGTGATATTAGCCGTAGAATCAAAAAAACCAGACGACTTTTTATATTGCTGAGGAGTTAAAACGCCAACATACTCCGGATTTTCCGGTGCCAGCTGGGCCAGTTCTTCCGATTGGCGAACTACTTTTTCAAATGCTTCATCACTGAATTCATTCGTTGTAGCAACTCCTACCTTTTTCCCGAAAGAAGACTGAACGATCAGATTCTGTGTGATCTGCGCACCACTCGTGGAAACTTCGTTACGTGCATAACGCAGATTCCCCCGCTTTTCTCCCGATATATTAATCTCGCATTCATCCGCTTTTGAGTACTTCAAAACCTTCTGTAACAATGCTTTCGCTTCTGCTTCCGTTAATATCACTGACATATTTCAGTATTAAATTTTTCTGGCTGTATTGATAACGTTAACACCGGCAAATCTGGCAGTCGAACTACCATGAGAAACCGCGCTCGATTGTGATGGCTGACCTTTTCCGTCGAAGAAAGATCCACCCAAACGATAATCACGATCATCACAAACCTGAACACATGAGTTCCAGAATTCCTGCGTGTTGGATTGATATGCCACATCTTTCAACATACCAACGATTTTTCCGTCTTTGATCTCGTAGAACAATTGTCCGCCAAACTGGAAATTATAACGCTGTTGATCAATAGAAAACGATCCGTCACCGATAATATAAATCCCCTTTTTAACGTCCTTGATCATGTCTTCAACCGAAAGCGGTGTTTTTCCGGAAGCCAGAGAAACGTTGGCCATACGCTGAAACTGAACAGAACTCCAGCTATCCGCATAACAGCATCCATGTGATTCTTTTTCACCAATAATTTTAGCCTGATCGCGGATTGCCTGGTAATTCACCAAAACACCATCCTTAACCAGATCCCATTTCTTGGTATTTACACCTTCATCATCCCAACCCACAGCACCTAAGGAACCAACCTGAGTTTTATCTGCAATTAACGTTACTTTATCACTTCCGTATTTGAAATTTTTCGATTGCCATTTATCCAAAGTCGCAAATGAAGTACCGGCGAAATTAGCCTCATAACCCAGTACACGGTCCAGTTCAAGCGGGTGACCTACCGACTCATGAATTGTCAACCAAAGGTGAGAAGGATCCAGGATCAGATCATATTTTCCAGCTTCAACAGATTTTGCAGACAATTTCATTTTAGCCTGCTGCGCTCCCGCCGTAATATCTTCCAGCATATCATAACCCATATTATAACGGGTTGTTACGCCAGTCACTTTATCTTTTGGATTTACCTGCAAGTAGTCATAACCCATTCCCATCGGGGAGCTTAGCGCATTACGGGTCTGGAATTTTCCCGATGCCGGATCGATCGCTGTAACCGTAAAGTTTGGCCACATGCGGTGAATATCCTGATCAATATAAGAACCGTCTGTTGAAGCAAAATATTTCTGCTCGTTCACCATGAAAAGAATCGAATTGACATAATTCGCACCGTTTTTCATCGCAGCGTCATTCACGCCAAGCAACAATTCAACTTTCTCCTTTACAGGAACTTCAAACGCATTTTTCTTTATAGGCGCTTTCCAGCTTACTTCGCCAAATCCTTTTTGGGGAGCCAGTTCAACCGGCTGTTTCATTAGTTTTGAATTTGCTTTTGCAATCGCAACGGCATCCTCTGCCGCTTTGGCAATTTGAGTATCACTTTTTGCGTCTGCAACAGCGGCAAATCCCCAGCAGCCATTGGCGATAACACGAATACCCACACCGTAAGATTCCGTATTTACTATATTTTGAACTTTGTCTTCTCTTGTAATAACAAACTGGTTCAGGTAACGTCCGATACGCACATCCGCGTAAGTTGCTCCTTTGGACTTCGCTGCATTAAGTGCTGCATCAGCCAGTCTCTTTTTAACAGCAACGTCAAGTCCCGGTTCTAAAAGTGCTTCGGGAGAAACCGTTCTTCCGTTGGCAAAACCTGGTAACATAAATGCACCGGTGCTAAGTCCGGCTATCTGAATAAAATCGCGTCGGTTCAAGTTAAGTCCCTCCTTTTTAGGTCAATAAATGATTGTATAAATAAACTTAGAATCCCTCCGTTTGTCTTAAACGGCGTCGGACAAGCTTGTAAAAGTAAAGTCCCGGATCTTCAATGGCGGAACAAGATTTCCGCCTTGGCGCATTGGTTTACCAGCTGCTTCGAGGTTATTGAGCATAATTACCGGACTTTCGTTAAAACGGAAGTTTTTAACAGGAAACTTGATCACTCCATTTTCGATATAAAAAGTGCCATCACGCGTTAGTCCCGTATAAAGCAATGTCTGCGGATCCACAGCACGGATGTACCAAAGCCGCGTTACCAAAATTCCTTTTTCAGTTCCTTTGATCAAATCTGCCAGTGATTCATTTCCACCAGCAAAAATAAATCCTGATGGAGGAGGAATCGCTTTCACACCTTTTTTCTCCGCCCAGTAGCGGGAATAATACATATTTTTCACAACACCATTTTCAACCCAAACAACTTTTTCCTGAGCACGACCATCACTTCCACCACCTCCAAAAGCAAAACGTCCGCCTCCTCCACCAAACGGAGAACCAGGAATTTCAAGATTTTGCGGATCAGAATAAATATTGACACGTTCATCAAAAAGTTTTTCTCCCAAACGGGTTCCACCTCCTTTTTTTCCAAGAAAACTTCTGCCTTCGTCTGCGTTACGGGCATCCATACTGCCCATCATATTTTGAAGCAGATCCACCGCAGCAGTCGGTTCAAGAATTACCGTATATTTTCCAGGCTCCAAAGCTCTCGCTTTTGAGGAAGCCTGAGCCTTTTGAATCGCTACTTCCGTTGCCAGAGCGACATCCAGTTTCGAAACATCATTAACATCACGAACAGCATAACCGGAACCTAAACCATCATTGGTTCTAACAGTGATAGAAAAATCAACAGAGGTAGCTGCATTATATCCAAACAAACCTTTGGTATTTCCCAAGGCGGCAAATCCTGTACTATCTTCCCAATATCCAGCCGCCGTAAGATCCTTTTTTGCACAAGGATCGATACTTTTAAACGCTGCTTCCGCCCGGAAATCAGGATTAATAGCAGCCGTGCTACCTGCGAAAGATTTAATATCTAAATAATTCTGCTGCCCAAGCATTCCTACATATTCAGGATTGTCAGGCGCCAGATGAGCAATTTCTTCGGCACGTCTAACCGTTTTTTCTAACGATTTATCATCAAACTCGTTAATTGTTGCAGTTCCCGATTTTTTACCAAAAACCGACGTAACAGAAAGTGAAAGATTGGTTGTTTCGCCACTGGTAGATACCGAGTTTCTGGCATAACGAATATTTCCCGTACGACTGCCGTTCAAATTGGCACTCGTTTCATCAGCTTTCGAAAAAGCCAACACTTTGTCAATTATTTGCTTTGCTTCTTCTTTTGATAAGACAGCCATGTTAGAAAAAATTTAATTTATAAACAGTCAGTTAGGCAGGAATCTCTTTTAATAATAATTGTAGTCAAATCAAGCTAATCTTCAAATCAAGAAAATCAAGATCATATTTTCCTTCCCGTATTAATCACATTCACGCCATCAAACCTCGTAGTCGCACTTCCATGAGCCACGGCGCTGATTTGAGAAGGTTGTCCTTTTCCATCAAAAAAAGAACCGAAAGTCCGGTAGTCATCTTTATCACAAATCTGCGTACAGGAATTCCAGAATTCCTGCGTGTTAGATTGATAAGCGACATCATCCAACATACCAACGATCTCGCCTTTTTTGATCTCGTAGAAAACCTGTCCGCCAAACTGGAAGTTATATCGTTGTTGATCAATCGAATAAGAACCAGCTCCGATAATATAAATTCCCTTTTCAACCCCTTTTATCATATCCATCACACTAAGCTTTTCCGTTCCGGGCCGAAGCGAAATATTGGGCATTCTTTGGAATTGTACAGAATCCCAGTTGTCTGCATAACAGCAGCCATTAGATTCCTTACCACCAATTATTTTAACCTGATCACGAATTGCCTGATAATTTACCAGAATCCCGTCCTTAATAATGTCCCATTCTTTTGCCGGTACACCTTCATCGTCAAAACCAACAGCACCCAAAGTATGCGGCTGGATTCTGTCGGCTACGATATTGACAAGCTTGCTTCCGTAATTGAATTTTTTCGATTCCCATTTGTCCAAAGTCGCGAAACTCGTACCGGCATAATTGGCTTCATAACCCAATACACGGTCAAGTTCTGTTGGATGGCCAACGGATTCATGAATCGTTAATCCCAAATGATTTGGATCCAGAACAAGATCATATTTCCCGGGCAAAACCGATTTAGTTGTAAGTTTTTCTTTTGCTTGTTTTGCGGCTAAAATAGCATCTTCCACCATATCATAGGAGCTTCTATAACCGACAGTACCATTTGGACCCGCAATTTTTTCAGAAGCCAGGCCATCCAGATATTCGTAACCCATACCCATTGGAGAACTAAGCGCACCACGGGTTTTGAATTTCCCGGCTGCTTTATCAATTGCGGTTACCGTGAATGTCGGCCAGATCCGGTGAATATCCTGATCAATATAGGAACCATCGGAAGAAGCGAAATATTTCTGCTCATTAACTGAGAAAATATTTGAAGTGACAAAGCCTGCCCCATTTTCCATGGCTTTGCCGTTTACTTTCATTAGTAAATCTATTTTTTCCGAAGTAGGAATTTCGAAAGTATTTTTCTTGATCGGCGTTTTCCAGCTAACTTCACCAACTCCTTTTTGCGGAGCTAAAACCACCGGATCCTTTTGAAATTTTGAGTTTGCCTTCGCAATTGCAACCGCAGTTTCCGCACATTTGGCAATTCCTTCAGGCGTAACATCACTGGTTGCCGAAAAGCCCCAGGTCCCGTTTGCAATAACACGGACACCGACACCAAAAGATTCTGCATTAACGATATTCTGAACTTGTTTTTCTCGTGTAAAAACAAATTGCTGCAAATAGCGTCCGATCCGCACGTCAGTATAGGTAGCCCCCTTACTTTTTGTAGCGTTCAGAGCAATGTCTGCATATCTTTTCTTCAGGGCAGCATCAATGCCTGGTTCAAGTAAATGTTCGCTTGATATAGTATTTCCAAATATAGGAACGGATGGCAACATTAATGCGCCCATTCCCATACCCGTCATTTGCATAAAATCTCTTCTTTTCATTCGTCCTAGCTAATCTTTATGAATATATGATGATGAAAAATGATATTTTTTAGCCAATTTATTAAAACCAGGATATTCTGCGCTCACAGCGTCAAGTTAGATAAAAACCTTAGAAAGGACAATTTTACCAAATTAATTTTTGCTTAATAATAATTTCACATCAACACAAAAAGATACAATTAAACATTTCCCATATAATCTATAATGGTAAAGGTTTGATAGCAATTAATTTCCCGGGTTTATGAATTAAGACTTTATGAATTGGAAAAAATGTGTTGAAAATCGAAGCAGCAAAATCTGGCCTTTGGGTTACTTTTTTTAAGCTTAAATCGAAAAGTCAATTATTCCTTTTAATTCCGGTTCGCTTACAATTCAAAATATTATATTGCAACGTATCAATTATTATCAATTTTCATGACATCGAAAAAATATTCTATATTATATCTTACCGATTTATATTTTGAAGCAAAAGGAAGAAAGTATTGCGAAGAGGATCTATATCTGACATCCAGACTTCGAGAACACTTTGATATATTGCTATGTCACCCTTGTGACTCTGAAAAGTTTGAGGAAATCGTTGATCTGATAATTTTCAGAAACACGGGACCGGTTATGCATTACAAAAATTACTTTAATTCATTTATTACAAGGATTAATACAAAAAAATCACCAACCTACAATGCCATGTCGGGCAAGGCTGATATGAAGGGAAAATCCTATTTGGCCAAGCTGACCAAAGAAGGCTATCCAGTGATACCAACCATTGAACATTTACAAGATTTGCCTTTGCTGCCGGAAAGTGACAAGTACATGATAAAACTGAAAGATGGAGCTGATTCCATTGGTATGCAGGTTGTTGACAGGGAAGGTTTAGTAGTAATTGAACTGGGCGGAAACATTATTCAACCTTTTGTCGATTTTGTTTATGAAGTTTCGTTTTATTTTATCGACAATGATTTTCAATACGCGCTTTATGCACCTGACAAGAGCAAAAGATGGGAGCTGGAAATATATGATGCAACTGCGAATGATCTTACTTTTGCAGATCGATTTATTACATGGAATACAGTAACCCACGGAATACAGCGGGTAGACGCGTGTAGAACTTCAAGTGGTGACTTGTTGTTAGTTGAATTGGAAGATTTGAATCCGTATTTGTCGCTGGATCTTTTAAGTATCGAAACAAGAGAAAAGTTTGTGGTAAATTTTATTGAATCGATCAACAAAACGATAGCTGAAAATGTGTCCGGATTATAATTTGATTAGATAATTGACCTTTAGATAATTCAGCCTTTGGCTTACCTTTAAATTATATACTTTTACCTCGGATTACTCTTATAATTTCCAGTAGTACTAAACAGTGAAAAATTGGATTTTTTACTGACAGATTAAAAACAGACACCAATTACTTTAAAATAAGACAGCCCTAATTAAATATGATTTCCAGTATTTGGAAGGAAACATGGCAGAAAAAAACATATAAAACTACTGTGATTTCCGGCTTTTTGATACTTTGTGTCATTTCCTGTTTTTTAAATCATTTTTTCCGGGCTATCGAAGTCAGGGAAGGTATTGCTTTAAATGACATTTTACTTTCCATATTGCCGGCAAAAGATTGCTCAGAGATTATATTTATCCTTATTTGGTCCTGTGTAGTGCTGGCGACGATTCGCTTTTTATATAATCCGATGATTTTTCTTGGATTTTTGTGGTCGTACGTGGCCTTGTGTCTTACCCGGATTATTACCATTACACTGGTTCCGCTCAATGCTCCGGAAGGATTGATACCATTAAGAGACCCTTTAAGCAATTATTTCTACGGGCAGATTTTCATTACCAAGGATCTCTTTTATTCGGGACATACTGCAACACTTTTCCTTATTTATCTTTGTCTTGAAAAGAAAAACGATAAACTTTTTGTCTTGTTTTCCACAGGAATCGTCGGTCTTTTATTGTTAATTCAGCATGTTCATTATAGCATGGATGTCCTGGCAGCACCATTTTTTGCCTATTTCAATTATTATTGCGCCAAAAGATTTTTGGCTACCAAACCTCTTTATGAAAATCAAAATGAGGTTATTGCAGACAAAGAACTTATGGAAGAAAATTGATTTTTCAGTATTCCATAATCATTTCTTTTTCGAAAGCCTTTACAAACTTCCCCACATGCACACCGTCACACAAGGCATGATGAACGTGTATTGAAATTGGTAAAAACAGCCTGTTTTCAATTTTATTAAATTTCCCAAAAACGATTTTAGGAACGGAATCAATATCCATTTTCTGTGCATGCTCAAAGCTGGAAAATCGGACAAGCGGAATTACTGAATAATGAATCAGACTGTTCAGATTAAAATCCGGTTTTAAACCATATCTGTTTTTTTCTTCTGAGATTTGACTTTCCAGTTCATTTTTAAACAAATCAAAGTCTTCCAGATAACTAAAATTGGCAAACCCAAAAGTCTCATTTTCTCTCAAAACTGTAACAGAACCTGAAATTTTTTCGTACTCAAAAACAGATCCATTTTCTATTCGCTGCCGAAATTCCGGGATCCGATTTGCTACAATTAGCGATTTATACAAGTAAAAAGTAGAGAAAGGAATGTTATATGTTTTACAATACTCATATGAACCCGTGCAATCAACTTCCGCGGTAATCCCCCAGAATGGCTGTTCAAAACCTCGAAAGAAATCAAAGTGCTCCTTTCTCTTCCAGCTTTCAATGTCTATTTTTGTCTTGTTTATTGTATCTTTCATTTGTGCAAATTGCAAGTTAAATTCGGTGGCAACTTTGCTCAAACGGATTAAAAATTGACCGAAACGGATTATGTTTACGCTAAAAGGAAATGAATTTTCAAATCTGATCAACCGGGAATTTGTAAAAGAATTTTCCGTTCATGAAGCGTCCGGGTTTTTAACTGACAGGTTTGATTGCAAAAGCAAAAATTTCAGAGATGAAAACTTTGACATTTTATTTCTGTCGTCAGATTTTCATGAAGATGTAAAAGTGGAGCAATTGCAGGATACCACGCATGTAAGCTTGCATTTCCAGATGAGTGGCAGTTCGGATGCCGACATTTCAGGATTTAAACCTGGAATGAAAATGGGGGCCGGACAGTTTAATCTGATTAATTGTGTGGATCCTGTCAGTACGTTTATTTTTCCAAAACAAAATAACTATCAGTATATCTGTGTGGGTCTGAAACCGGATTTTTTCAATTCAGTACTTCTTGAATGCGGATCGGAATATGATACTATTTTAAAGTTGAGTGAAAATGAAAATTCGTTTTCATTGTACAAAACCAATCGGGCCACTAATTATTTGCAGCTGAATACTTTGCATCACATCCAATCTCCGGATATTGCTGATTCATTAAAAATCCATTATTTGAGATCGAAAGTTAAGGAGCTTATTCTGCTGACATTAAGTGGTTATCAGGTTAAGACATCGTTTGATAAAGTTGTTATTAACAAAATTGACCAGGAGCGCTTATATGGATTAAAAGAATTTCTTTCCACGGACTATCTGACTTCTCTCAGTTTGGAAGGATTATCAAAAAGATTTTTGCTCAATGAATTCAAGCTTAAAGCCGGATTTAAAGAACTGTTTGGGACAACCGTTTTCAAATACATACAAACACTACGACTGGATTTTGCGCATGAGTTACTTTTGAAAAATAGATTGCCAATTGGTGAAGTTGCTGCCATTATTGGTTATGACAGTGATGCTGCTTTTGTCAGGGCTTTTAAGGGGAAATTTGGGTGTAGTCCGGGGAAGGTTAAACGGTATTAATTGGTTTCTAATTTGCCTTTACCAACTCAAAAAAGCATCATACATAGAATTTGTATCTTTGATAAAACGCTAAGTCATGACTATTCAAGAACTCGAAACATACATTTGATATCGAGGAAATGAATGTTGCTAAACAAAGTCCGTTTTATAAACACATTGACTTTAAGGGGTTTTTGGATTAATGTTACCAACTATAAAGAAATAATGAACCTATGAAAAATAAATAAATATTTTAACCGAATCCGAACATAATCAGGTTTTGGAAGAAATACTTGAACTTATGAATATGGGTGAAGGAAATCTTTCAGAAAAAGAAATCCTAAAATTAGGAAGAATGGCTCTGGCAGTTGAGAAATATGAAAGCATTCAACCCTAGATTTCTATTGGATAATGTTCAGGAATTTTCTTTAACAGGAAAACTTAATATTTTAATTGATAAGTTTTTTTTATTTATTAAAAATCACCTTCCCAAAATGCCCATATACCCCACGAAATAACATTTTTAGCCGGTTTCCTTCCTGAATCATTGGCCTAAGATGTAGAAATACCCTAATGAACCAGGCCGTCTTACCGTAAAAATGGATGTTAGATTTAGAAAAGCTGGTAATAGCAATTCTCTTTCCAGTTACAATAGAAGTACCAATATCATTGTACACAAATTCTTTCAAAGCCTTTCTCTCCGCCATCAACTGAAAATTCTCCGCCAGATTTTGTCCTTGCTGCATTGCAACAGATGCCATTTGCGGATAACCGTTTGGAAAATTTTCAGGATTTCTTTGGATGCACATGTCACCGATAGCAAATACATTGTAAGTCCCGATGACCTTGTTATAGTCATCCACAACAAGCCGATCATCCGCATTGTAAGCTTCGGAAATAAATCCGTTATACTTCCTTGACTTTATTCCAGCTGTCCAGATTAAAGTTGTCGTCTCAATTTTTTCACCAGAAGAAAATAAAACGGAGTTATCTGAATAATCTTCCACAAAATGGTCAATCAAAATATTGACACCTAATTCTTTCAAATTGTTATAAGCGTTTTGCTGCGATTTCAAATCCATTGCTGGCAAAAGGGAGTCTTCTTTTTCAATTAAATAAATCTCCGGTTTGAGATTTGGGAATTTTTGTTTTGCACGAACATCGTCCAGTATTTCTGCCAGCATCACAGATGCTTCCACGCCTCCGGATCCACCGCCCGCTACAACAATTTTTAGATTTCTGTTTGAAACATCAGCAGTCGCAAATTGTTTTATCAAATGGTTTTTCAAGGCAAGAGCATCTTCCTCTGTTTTTAAGCTAAATGCTTTTTCGGCAATATTTTGATGATCAGAAAACCGGGTTACGGAACCGGTGGCCAATATCAGATATTCGTATTCCAGAATGCCGTTGCTAAGGATAAGTTTGTTTTCAGAAGGCATTACTTCCACTAACTCACCTAAATGAAATTTTAGATTTTCCTTTCCCGAAAACAATTTCAGGAAAGGAAAACTTATATCATCAGGTTTTAAAACTCCTTTGGTTAGCTGATAAAGAAACGGCGTAAAAAAATGATGATCGTTCTTATCTACGAGCGTTACCTGAAATTTGATATTGTGGGCCAGTGACAGCGCGAGATTTATGCCGGCAAATCCACCACCTACTATAATTACTTTCATTTCAATTTGCTGCTAATTATCTTCACGCCAGTTGGTTTAATCAATTGCTTCGGACCAAAAGATAACGTTCTATTTGTCCAACTGTTTGAAGTTTATCATAATCTTCGTCCGGAATTGCGATATGAAACTGATCTTCCATTTGCAAAACCAGATCAATGGTATCAAGACTGTCAAATCCCAAATCCTTCATCAAATGTGATTCTACTGAAATAGAAGAAACCGGTAAACCTGTGCTTTTGCTTAATAATTCAAGAAGTTGCTCTTTCATTTTTGTCATATTTTGATGTTATTGGGCAGCAGTAGCCACAGAGGATTCTTGTTCAGAATTCGACTTAGAACGAAAAGAAGCCCACTTTTCACCTACCCTGTCGGCCAGATAATACATCATCGGAACCAGATAGATTGTCAGAACCATGGAACTGCTCAAACCACCGATCAAAACCCAGGCCAGAGAATTCTTCCACTCTGCGCCCGCGCCAGACGCGGTCGCAATCGGAATCATACCGATCACCATCGCGATCGTTGTCATTAAAATCGGACGCAGCCGTTCTTCGCCCGCATGGAGAATTGCTTGTCGGAATGGCGTACCCATTGCCTTCTGCTGATTGGCAAAATCGACAATCAAAATCGCATTTTTTACTACCAAACCGATTAACATCAACATCCCCAAAAGAGCAAAAATCCCGATATTGGAAGAAGACAAGGCAAGCGCAAGCAAGGCTCCGATAACGGCTACCGGAATTGAAAACAATACCACAAAAGGATAAATAAAACTATCGTAAAGCAAAACCATGATAAAGTAAACCAGCATCAAACCCGCCATCATAGCCAAACCCAACGAGCCAAAACCTTCACTTTGATTTTTTGCATCTCCCCCCCAGGTTACCACCACACCGGCAGGAAGCGGATTTTTTAACAGATCAGCCTGGATATTAGCAACCAAAGTTCCAGAACCAAGTCCCAAAGTATTGGCTGTAACTGTAACAGATGAGCGACGATTTTTTCTTTCCAAAACGGATGGACCGGTACTCAAAGTAACATTGGAAAATTCTTCCAGACGAACCGGACGATTTGCTGACGGACTGAAAAATGTGATGTGTTTTACATCGTCAGGATCTTTCCGGTCGAATGCATCCAGCATAATCCTGATATCATAATCTTCTCCGCCATCACGGTATTTGGAATCATCATTTCCTGCAAAAGCATTTTGCATGGTCGCACCGACGGTCTGAATATTTAAACCAAGCCTGGCCATTTTCTCACGGTCAATATCAACGCGCACTTCCGGATTTCCTGCTTCAACAGAAACGTTTACATCATTTGCACCGGGTGTTTTTTTCAGGCGATTTGAAAGGTCATCGGCGGAAGCTAAAATCTGTTTCAGATCATTTCCGGTTAGAAAAATTTCTATCGGCGCTGAACCTGAATTCACCATACCAACGATAGCTGAATTAAATTCTATGCCGGCAAATTTCTTTTCAAGCTCCTTCCGAACGCTCAGCATATAAGTTTCCGTTGGGACCAGTCCCCCACGTTCCGCCAAAGGTTTTAATTCAACGGTAAGCTCTGTACGATTTGTTTCGCCTTGCCCTGAACTGTTCAAACCTGTACTTGCTCCACCGACATTGGCGAAAATGGTTGTTACATCCGGCTTTTTTCTCAGATAATCTTCAATGTTTCGCGCAGTCAGGTTATTTTGCTGTAACGATGCGCTTTTATCAAGTTTCATGGTTAATAAAAACTTACCCTGATCTCCCTGCGCAACAAATTCCTGTCCGATAATGCCAAGTCCCATCACCCAGCCAGTCATGACGAACAGCGCAATAAGTCCGCCGGTAAAAATCAATTTATGCGACAACACCCATTCCAGACTTCCGTGATACGCTTTTGTAAGGTTTGTCAATTGTCTTTCAAACCAAAGCAAGAACCTTTGAAAAGGATTTTTCGGATCCAGATGCTCAATACGAGCCATGTTTGAAGTCATCCACGGCGTTAAAGTAAAACTCACCAAAAGACTGATCATAGTTGCAAAAGCTACGGTCAGGGAAAACTGGCGCAAAAGATCTGCAATCACAGAATTCACCATCGTGATTGGCACGAAAACGACAACAATTACCAATGTAATAGCAAGTGCTGCAAAGCCGATTTCCGTCACACCGTCAATCGTGGCCTGCCAGCGGTTTTTGCCCATTTCCAAATGTCGTTGAATGTTTTCCAAAACCACAATCGAGTCATCCACCAAAATACCAATTACAAGCGAAAGTGCTAATAAAGTCATCAGGTTCAGGGAATAACCCATCACATACATAAACAAAAATGCTGAAACCAGAGAAGCGGGTACGGAAACCATTACAATAAACGCATTCCTGAAACTATGCAGGAAAAGAAGCATAACGGCTGCTACAAGCACAACAGCCAAAATCAAATCATGTGTTACCGCTTCAACAGATTCCAACGTAAAAATACTACTGTCGTAAGCGATTGCAAAATGTACTTTATCCTTGGCATTTGCCTTTTCAATTTCTGATAATTTCAGCTGTACCAGGCGACTGATTTCCACCGCATTAGCATCCGATTGTTTCTTTATAAAAAGTCCTATCCCGTTTTGTCCGTTATAACGGCTAATACTTTCAGCTTCTCCCAAGCCATCCGTAATATCGGCAACATCACCGACCCGGATCTGACTTCCCTGTTTCGAAGTAGATACTACCAGATTTCTGATATCATCCAGTGAACTGAATTTTCCGGCTAAACGAAGCGTCATATTTTCGGAAGTGCTTTTTACTTTGCCAGTTGGGAAATCCAGGTTCGCCTGATTGATGGCCTGGGTTACCTGCAAAAGCGACAAACCATAGTATCGAAGTTTTTCGTCATTCACATTCACACGGATTTCGCGTTGGTCACCTCCTACCATATTTATTTCCGCAACACCTGCAATTTGCTGAATCACAGGCAAATATTTATCTTCAACCTGTTGGTAGAAAACTTCGTTTGGAAGCGAAGACGTTGCCAAAAGCTGCATAATCGGCTGATCACTCGGTGATATTTTTGACAACGAAGGCGTTTCCGCATCATCCGGTAAATCACTCACCATGTTGTTAATATCACGCTGAGCATCTTCCAGCGCTTTGTCGATATCCGTTCCGGGTTTTAACTGAACAATTACAAGTGACGCACTTTCGTAAGATTTGGAAGTTACGTCATCAATATTATCAAGTCCTGAAATGGCGTCTTCTATTTTTTTGCTTATTTCAGATTCAACTTCTGTCGGTGCTGCACCCGGATAAAGTGTTGTAATCGTGACGATTGGAACTGAGAATTCCGGCAATAATTCGTAACTCAGCAACCGGTAGGAAAATATCCCGCCCAATGATAAAATCGCAAAAAGTACGATAATCATCGACGGGCGTTTGATTATGGATTCAATAAATTTCATAATAAATACTTTTAGGAATGAGGATTATTGAGCACTTATCAAAGTTCCGTTTTGAAGGTTGATCTGGCCGCTTGTTACCACCTGATCGCCCGCTTTCAACCCTTTTGTAATTTCATAAAACTCGTTGGTTGAGAGCCCGATTGAAACGCTTTTCAAAACAGCCTTTCCGTTTTCAACCACATAAAGCTGAGGCTCTTTCGCTGAACCCATAATCGCCTGGCGAGGTACGGCAAGTGACTGGCCTTTGATCTCATTCAAATTCGCAATAGAACCATACATACCTGCTTTCAACGGATTATTGGCCGTATTTGGAACCGTAATTTCTACCGGATAATTATGCGCTTCATCTCCTTCTGCGCTAATCATCGTAACCTTTCCCTGAAATTTAGAGTCCGGATAAACTTCCGTTTGAACTGAAATGGTTTGTCCCATGCGGAACTGGTTAATGGCTTTTTCCGGAACATTCACAACCAGTTTCAAAGAAGCAATATCCGTTATTTCAGCCATGGCTGTTCCAATCGCAACAACCGAACCTTTCTCTACCATTTTGGAAGTAACTATACCCGAAAAAGGTGCTAAAATCGTTGTGTTTGCAATTTGTTTGTTCAATTGTTTGATCTGCGCCTGTGTACTGCGGATACTCAACTTTGTTCTTTCGATATTAACAGCCGGTACCGCGTCACCTTTTACCAGAACTTCAAAACGTCTTAAATCATTTTGATGACCTTCCAGCGTTACCTGCAAAGCTTCAACCTGAAAACGAAGCTGATCATCATCAAGTTTTGCCAAAAGTTGCCCTGCACTAATATGCTGGCCTTCTTCAATCGGAAGTTTAACAATTTCCCCACCGGCTTGCGGACGAATTTCTATTTTTCTGTTGGGTGAAAATGATCCCAAAAATTTGTTCTCCTGCGACATATTCCTAAGTTCCGCAACGGCCGTTCTAACACCCACTTTAAGATTTGGATCCGGCTGATATATTTTCGCTTCGGTATTTTCTTTATTTGTTAAAAGCTTTGCAGCAGTAAGGCCCAGAACAGCAATCACGGCTACAAAAATTAAAAGGCGTTTCATAATTTTATACTATTGAAGGTTGACAGCTATATTTTGATATTATTTTTCAAGTAAAGTCCCTGTTGCTTTTTTCCATTCGAGCTCGGCTTGAAGCAGTTGAACGAGTGAAGTCAGATAGTTACTTTGGGTATCCAAAAGTGTTTGTTCCGACTGAATTACGTCTGAGAGCGAAACCAAACCTTCTTTAAATTGCAACTGAATTTGCGCATAAACGCGGTTTGCAAGAGCCACCTGCTCATTTTTTGAATTGATATTTTGCTGCTCGACGGCAAATTTATTTCGTGCATTGATTTCCTCCATTTGAATGGATTCTTCCAACTGCTTTAATTGAACAGAAAGTTTTTGATTGTCAATCCTGTTTTGATTTCGTTGTGCTTTTCGTGCAAATCCGTCAAAAACATTCCAGTTCATTTGTAATCCTGCCCAGTAACCCGGAACGGATTTAAAAACAGAATTATCTCCGCCTTTTGCAAAATAAGTCAGGTTCCCTACACCATAAGCGCTAACTGTCGGTAAAAAGCCAGATTTAAAATTCTTGTCCTGCAAGATATTCAGGTCTTTTTGTCTTTCCAGTAAAGTCACATCCGTCCGCTTCAAACTACCTTTTTCTGCATTAGACGGAAGCAAAACATCCTTAACCTTAATCTCTATACGAAGCGAATCTGACTGAGGAATTCCGGTATAATATTTCAAAAGATTGACAAGCTGATCGTACGATTGTCTCAACGTTTTCAATTGGGTTTCAGTAGTCATTTTGTTGATCATGATCCGGTCTTTATCTACGCGCTGCGCAAGCTGATTTTGATAAAGCAGATCTGTGACCTTGTACAAACGATCCGTTGAAATCAGGTTACTATCAAGAAAGGCCATTTGCTGAACCACTGTAACCAGATTATAATAGGCGTCGGTTACATTGTAGGCCACATCTTCTTTCGTTTTTGTCGTACTGAGCGCCGTAAGATCGCGATTGAGATCTGCTGCTTTAAGTGCGTATTTGACAGATGGATTATATAATTTCTGGGTTATTTGTGCCGTAGTCGACAAATTATACGGTAAACCAAAAGCGAAAGTACTATATGTACCCTCCGGCCCTCCAAATGCACTTGCAGGCACAACCTGGCCGGGAATTTTGAAATAACGTTTATAATCTCCGGTCACATTAACAGTCGGTAAAAGGTTTGATTTAACCTCATCGATCTTTGCGTTTGTTTTGGCCTCATCCAAAACAGAAGCCTGGATAGCATAATTATTTTTCATGGCAAGGTCGACCAACTGCCCGAGACTGAGCTGCTGTGCCTGGGAACTTCCAGCCGTTAATATTAACAGCAGAAATCCCCTGTAAAATGAAAATTTCATGGTTTACGAAGAATATATATAAAATGAATATTTTAAATGTTTGTTTAACCCTATGCCAAAAAAATTTACTTTGGCAGAAAAATATAGTTGATGATCATATCTTTAATTATATTTTTGTGATCCTCCGCAAATACTGCAAATTGTTCTTCGGTCACTTCAAAAACTTTCATGTGAATATTCTTTCCCATAAAAATAAATTGAATGTACCCGCAAAGCATCGGTAGAATATTTTCCACGCCTATTGGCCTGATATTTCCTTTTACTATTTCATCGGAAAGCTGTTGAGCAAGCTTCGAGTTTTTAACCTGACGTAAAAAATTCAAATCCGGAACAAGGCGTTCTGGCTCTTTGTGAACCTCGTTCATAATAAAAATAACCAGATCCGGCTCTTTTTTAACCATCTCAAAGGTATGATCGACAGACTCAATAATCTTTTCCCTTAAAGGAATATCCTTATTAAAAATGTCAATTGTATCCTGAAAATACAGGTTCAGCAAATCCTTGAAAATTTCAAGAAACAGCTTTTCCTTACTTCTGAAATAATAATTGGTCAGTGCAATATTCATCTCAGCCTCATTCGCAATATCCCTGGAAGTGGTCCCGTCAAAACCCTTCTTCAAAAATACTTTCCTTGCAGCTTCCTTGATTTTCTCCTCGCTGGATTGTCCTATGCACCTCACTTTTATTGTTCCTTTTATTTCGCCTTGTTGTAATTACGATTCAAAGTTGTTAATTAAAAATATCACTTCCAAATAATTTAAACGCATAATTTAAACAAACATTTAAAATATAAATTTAAAACAGAAAAGAATCCGCTTAATCCTATTTCATTTCAATTTTATAAACTTTTAAATAAGGAAAGATATCTAATTGCTGCAATCTTAAAAGATTCGAATGATTCCCTTTTCATTAATGACGAAAGAGATAAAGCTATCCGTCGTACAAAAAATGAGTCGTTTGGATTTTATGCATCTTACGGTCGTGTTTTCTTCACGAATGGCAGATTATCCACCGATTCCAAAAGTTTTGAATCGGCATTGAAAATATTAAAATAAAGAATGAGTAAGTAAAAATATTCACTTCCATTCTTCTTGTTTCAACCCTGATTCCAACCAATTGAAAACAACTTGTGTCGGTTTTAGAAAGACAAATACATGAGAAAATTAGCAATATTATTTTTTGCACTGGGAATATTCTCCTGCAAAAAAGATAAGGAGTCATTCGCTCCGGAAAATTATTTATTTTCAGCAGAAAAAAATGATGAAAAATGGACTGGAACTACCGAAATATCATTGCAGGCACCAGATTCTGACACCTTAACACTACTTTTTAAAGCTAATAATTCAAATGAAGTTTTGTGGGTGAAAATCAAGTTTAATGAAATCGGATCCTATCCATTAAAAGGTAATCAGGCCGGCTATTATTCAACGGTCGGTGGAGATGTTATTTCCAGCAATTATGTTATGGCCAATGGTGATGTAGGACATCTTACCGTTACGAAATATAATCCTGCACAAAAATTAATAGAAGGGACTTTTGACATATCGCTTACCAAGCAATATGCCAATCCTGAAAATAATATCAATATTCTGAAATTTGCTAATGGTTGCTTCAAGTGGAAATTGCTGAAATAGAATCGAAAATCTCCTATTTAACCTTTTCCCACCAAGCGGGAAAAACTTTATCTTCATTCAGATTTACAACCTCTCCTATCACGGGTGTTACAAGTGGCAAGTTTTTCAATTTACTCGCTTTGGTTACACGAATGATAGGCTCATCCCAATCGTGCTGTCCCAGTGCAAATTTTGCCCAATGAACCGGCATCAGCTTTTTAGCTTGTAAATCTTCCGCCGCCTGGGCAACTTCCTCGGGCATCATGTGGATGTATTTCCAGTTATAATTGTATTGACCACATTCCAGGAGTACCAGATCAAACGGGCCAAATTTATCTCCAATCTTTTTAAAATGGGTATCATAACCAGAATCGCCGCCTAGGAATATCTTTTTTGTCGGCGTTTGGAGAACGAAAGAGGCCCACATAGCACGGTTTCTCGATAGTCCTCTTCCAGAAAAATGTCTTCCCGGCGTAATATTTACCACAAAACCATCTCCCAAATTCACTTCTTCATCCCAATCTTTTTCTTTTATTTTTGAAAGATCATATCCCCAGGTCTCAAAATGTTCACCAGTTCCTAATCCGGTAATCACAGTTTTCACTTTGGATTTTAATTTCAAAATGGTTTCATAATCCAAATGATCCCAGTGATCGTGGGAGATAAAAAGATAATCGATTGCCGGAAAATCTTCGACTGAATAAACATCACTTCCGGCAAAACTTGGCGTTGTAAAACTAACCGGAGAAGCAGCACCACTAAAAACAGGATCGACAAGCATCGTCCTGCCATCAATCTGCATGAAATAAGAAGAATGTCCAAACCATACCAAAAGATCTTCGTTTGGATCCAAATGTAGCAGATCCGACTTAACAGAAGGAAGAACGGATTCCGGTTTGATCCTTTTGCTTTTGTCAAAAATAAATTCTTTTAACACTTTAAAATAACTTACACCTTCCGCAAGATCAGGTGTAAAACTTAAATTTTGAAACTGACCATCACGATAATTCGGGGATTTCTGAATTCTTTCCAATCGGGCTCCCGATGGAGTTTTGCCAAATTGGTCTTGTTGTAAAAACAAATATATAGCGCCGGTCAGCACGACCGTTAAAATTAAAATTCCTGCCAGCATTTTTATGATTATTTTTTTCATTTTGGGTTAATTATTCCTTTCAACCTGCCTGTAAGCAAAATCCACTACCCTTTTGCCTCACTTTTAATTTCGACTGATTGATCAATCACCAAAGCTAAATGATTATTTGATAACCGAAAAAGGAAATTACGTATAATAATAAAATTTTAATCTCGTGGACCGGTCTGGTTTTTAATGAAGAGAAATTATCCACAAAAAAAGCTCCCGTTTCCAGGAGCTCTTTTATCAAAAATTTATCAATCGAAGCTTATGCAGCTACCGATTTACGAATAATGTTCAAAGCCGAACCTTCTTTAAACCATTCGATTTGTTGTTGGTTATAAGTATGGTTCACCGGGAATTCTTCGGTTGTGCCATCCGAATGATGAAGAACGATTGTCAACTGAACACCAGGAGCGAATGATTGCAAACCTTTGATATCAATTGTATCGTCTTCCTGAATTTTATCATAATCAGCAGTATTAGCAAAAGTCAATGCCAGCATGCCTTGTTTTTTCAAATTCGTTTCGTGAATACGAGCGAAAGATTTTACAAGAATAGCACGAGCACCTAAGAAACGAGGCTCCATAGCCGCATGCTCACGTGAAGAACCTTCTCCGTAGTTTTCGTCACCTACCACGATTGTACCGATACCGTTCGCTTTGTAATCACGTTGAACCGCTGGAACTTCACCGTAAACGCCAGTCAACTGGTTTTTAACGGTATTTGTTTTTTCGTTGTAAAAGTTAACCGCACCGATCAACATATTGTTAGAAATGTTGTCAAGGTGACCACGGTATTTCAACCATGGACCAGCCATAGAAATATGATCCGTCGTACATTTTCCTTTTGCTTTGATCAGAAGTTTCAATCCATTAAGATCTGTACCTTCCCAAGCCTTAAACGGTTCAAGCAATTGCAGACGATCAGAAGTCGGACTAACCAAAACCTGAACTTTTGTTCCGTCTTCGGCTGGTGCCTGATATCCTGCATCTTCAACAGCAAATCCTTTTGTAGGAAGTTCAAGTCCCGATGGTTCGTCAAGCATTACTGCAACACCTTCAGAATTGATCAGCGTATCTGTAAGCGGGTTGAAAGTCAAACGACCGGCAATGGCCAAAGCAGTAACGATTTCAGGAGAAGCTACGAACGAGTGCGTATTGGGGTTACCATCAGCACGTTTCGAGAAGTTACGGTTGAAAGAAGTAATAATTGAGTTTTTCTCACCTTTTTCAGCACCATGACGTGCCCACTGACCGATACAAGGCCCGCAAGCATTAGCCAAAACTACACCACCGATTTGAGCGAAAGTATCAAGGAAACCGTCACGTTCTACTGTGAAACGAACCTGTTCAGAACCCGGCGTGATTGTATATTCAGATGTTACCACCAGTTTTTTATCAACGGCTTGTTGTGCCAAAGAAGCTGCACGGCTGATATCTTCATAAGAAGAGTTGGTACAAGAACCGATCAAACCAACCGAAAGAACTTCCGGCCATCCGTTTTCTTTCACCGCCTTAGCGAATTTAGAAATAGGCCAGGCCAAATCGGGTGTAAACGGACCGTTTACGTGAGGTTCAAGCGTTGAAAGATCAAGTTCAATTAATTGATCGTAATAAGCAGCAGGATTTGCATAAACTTCATCATCTGCACGAAGGTAACCAGCAATAGCATTTGCAGCATCCGCTACATCAACGCGGTCTGTCGAGCGGAGGTAAGCAGCCATTTTCTCATCATAAGCAAAAATAGAAGTTGTAGCCCCGATTTCAGCACCCATGTTACAAATGGTTCCTTTACCTGTACAAGAAAGACTTTCAGCACCTTCACCGAAATATTCAACGATGCAGCCAGTACCACCTTTTACAGTAAGCTGACCTGCAACCCAAAGAATAACATCTTTTGCAGCAGCCCATCCGCTCAGTTTTCCTGTCAATTTAACACCGATCAGCTTAGGCATTTTAAGCTCCCAGGCCAATCCTGACATTACATCACTCGCATCTGCACCACCAACACCGATTGCAACCATACCCAAACCACCTGCATTTGGTGTGTGTGAGTCAGTACCTATCATCATGCCACCTGGAAACGCATAGTTTTCCAAAACAACCTGGTGAATAATACCTGCGCCTGGTTTCCAGAATCCGATACCATATTTATCAGATACCGAAGCAAGGAAATCATACACTTCTTTATTTTTATCTTTTGCAGTCTGTAAATCCGCAACAGCGCCAACTTCAGCCTGAATAAGGTGATCACAGTGTACAGTAGATGGAACGGCAACTTGTGGCCTTCCGGCCTGCATAAATTGTAAAAGGGCCATCTGTGCAGTAGCATCCTGCATCGCAACGCGGTCAGGAGCAAAATCTACGTAAGATTTACCTCGCTCATAAACCTGAGAAGGTGTACCTTCCCATAAGTGAGAATACAATATTTTTTCTGCTAAAGTCAACGGCCGCCCTTCTATTTTACGAGCAGCTTCCACTCTTTCTTTCATGCGGGTGTAAACACCCTTAATCATATCTAAGTCAAAAGCCATAGTAATTAATTTAATGTCTAAACATTCACACGTATCAAAAACCGAACCACCAACGACTTCCTAAACAGATTCTACCTGCTTAACTGCTTAACAGGAGGTGCGAACTTGGTCAGGTCAATGCCGACCACTGCTGCTTTATATTCATCCATATTAGGAATTCGCCCAAGGATTGCAGACAGAACAACAACGGGTGTAGATGCAAGTAGCGACTCTCCCTTTTTACGCTCTGAATCTTCAACAACTCTGCCTTGAAAAAGACGAGTCGAGGTTGCCAAAACGGTATCCCCTTTCGCTGCTTTTTCCTGATTACCCATGCAAAGGTTACAGCCGGGACGTTCAAGATACATCATATTTTCGTATTCGGTACGTGCCGCTACTTTCGGGGCATTATCGTTGAATTCGAAACCAGAGTACTTCTGCAATACTTCCCAGTCACCTTCTTTTTTCAGCTCTTCTATGATGTTATACGTAGGTGCTGCCACTACAAGCGGTGCATGGAACTCAACTTTACCTTGTTGCTCTTCCAGGTTTTTAAGCATTTGAGAAACAATTTTCAAATCTCCCTTATGAACCATGCAGGAGCCAACAAAACCAAGATCGACTTTTTTATCTCCCCCATAGTGAGAGAGCGTCCGAATGGTATCGTGCGTGTAACGTCTGGAAACATCTTTATTGTTGACGTCAGGATCTGCAATCATTGGCTCTACAATCACATCCAGGTCAATAACGACTTCGGCGTAATACTTTGCATTCGAATCCGGAATAAGACCTGGTTTCTCACCTGATTTAATCTCTGCGATTCTCTTATCAGCTTTATTGATCAGTCCCTGAAGAACCTGTCTGTGATTGTCCATGCCCTTATCGATCATGATCTGGATTCTGCCTTTTGCAATATTCAGTGATTCAATCAGGGTGTCATCCTCAGAGATACAGATGGAGGCTTTTGCCTTCATCTCCGCGGTCCAGTCTGTAAAAGTAAATGCCTGGTCAGCAGGAAGTGTTCCAAGATGTACCTCAATGATTCTACCCTGAAATACATTCTCTCCACCAAACTTCTGAAGCATCTGAGCTTGTGTAGCATGAACCACGTCACGGAAATCCATATAATCCTTCATGTCGCCCTTGAACGTTACCTTCACTGACTCAGGAATTGGCATGGATGCCTCGCCCGTAGCAAGTGCAAGCGCAACTGTTCCGGAATCAGCACCAAAAGCAACACCTTTAGACATTCTTGTGTGAGAGTCGCCACCGATGATGATCGCCCACTCGTCCACAACGATGTCGTTAAGAACTTTGTGAATCACATCAGTCATGGAGTGATATTCACCTTTCGGGTCACGTGCCGTGATAAGACCGAAATCATTCATAAACTTCATCAGTTTTGGAATGTTTGCCTGCGCTTTTTTATCCCATACTGATGCCGTGTGACAGCCTGATTGGTATGCGCCGTCAACGATTGGCGAAATAACCGTGGCAGCCATTGACTCCAATTCCTGAGAAGTCATAAGACCCGTTGTATCCTGTGATCCAACAATGTTAACCTCTACCCGAACATCTGAACCGGCGTGTAAAACTTTACCCGGAGTCAGACCGACAGCGTTTTTATTAAATATTTTTTCAACTGCTGTAAGACCTTGTCCCTCGTAAGAAATCTCTTTTGACGGAGCATATACAAGAGGAATTTCGATCTCCAAAATCTTCGATGCGATTGTCTGGATCTTTTTACCAAATACAATAGCGTATGAACCACCAGCTTTTATAAATTCCATTTTCTGAGGCGTAAGTGCCTTAGAAATGTCAATCAATTCCTGATCGCCATTATATAATTTCTTCGTTCTCGTATTGATTGTAAGAACAGTGCCCGTGGCAACAGAGTATACCTCTTCAAGAACAGGATCACCACTTTCGTTACGGACAATTTTACCATCCGCATCAAGCTTTTTAACCCAGTTTTTCAGGTCAATACCGATACCACCTGTAACGTCAACGGTAGTAAGGAAAATCGGAGAAATACCGTTTGTACCGCCAACAATCGGAGCAATATTTACGAATGGTATATACGGACTCGCTTTTTTACCAGTCCAAAGAGCAACATTATTCACCCCTGACATTCTGGATGATCCTACACCCATGGTGCCACGTTCAGCAATCAGCATAACGCTTTTGTCAGGATGTTGAGCTTGCAAGGATTGTATTTCATCCTGTGCCTGAGGCGTAATCATACACTTACCGTGAAGTTCACGGTCTGAGCGAGAGTGAGCCTGGTTGCCCGGAGAAAGTAAATCGGTTGAAATATCACCTTCACCAGCGATAAAAGTAACTATCTTGATTTCTTCAGGTACCTCTGGAAGTTTAGTGAAAAACTCAGCCTGTGCGTAACTTTCAATTATCTCGATAGCGGTTTCATTTCCTTCTTTAAATGCAACCCGTAAACGGTCTACATCCGTATCATAAAGGAAAACCTGCGTTTTAAGAACCTTTGCAGCTTCTTTTGCAATAGAGATATCATCACCCAAAGCCAGGTCAAGTAGTACTTCAATGGAAGGGCCACCTTTCATATGAGACAATAGCTCAAAAGCGAAAGCAGGCGAAATTTCCGGCAATACGGATTCCCCGAGAATGATCTCTTTTAAGAATCTGGCTTTTACACCCGCAGCGCTAGTGGTTCCTGGTAAGGTGTTGGAAATAAAAAATTTAAGAGAGTCTTCCCGATGCTCGTTAGCTAAATCTTTAATTTGTGCAATGATTTCACCTAGCAATTCGGCACCATCAATTGGCTTCGGATTAAGCCCCTGAGCTTTTCTTTCTTCAATCTCTTTGATGTAATCCTTATAAATATTCATTAATCAAAATTGGGATTATCTGTTGTCATTAAATCGTGCGAAAATACAAAATTTACATAATATGAGACAGTGTTCGTGACGTATTTTGATACTATTTAGCATCATTATGAACTACTGTCCTGTTAATACAACCCTGCAGCTGCGGATTTTGTTCTTAAACAGCAGGTTTAATTGGTAATTTACCTTACTTAGGAAATGACTCAGAGGACTTCAAAATCAAATTTATAACATACCTTTTGACAAGTACTTTGATTTTTTGCTGCTTTCTGCCCTATATTTGAGCTCCAAAGAACCACCTAGTATCTTAATTCAAAAATTATGTCAAAAAATCTGGTGATCGTAGAGTCACCGGCGAAGGCCAAAACCATAGAAAGTTATTTAGGGACAGACTTTATCGTTAAATCCAGTTTTGGGCATGTACGTGACCTTCCCGAACATGATATGGGTGTCGATGTAGACAATGGTTTTCTGCCGTCTTACGAAGTCTCAGGTGACAAGGTGAAAGTCATTAATGAGTTAAAAAAATTAGCGAAAGGCGCGGAAGTGTGGCTTGCAACTGACTCCGACCGTGAAGGGGAAGCCATATCGTGGCACCTCAAAGAGGCCTTAGGGTTGCCGGATGACACAAAACGTATCGTTTTTCGTGAAATTACCAAAACAGCTTTACAAAATGCCATTGCCACGCCGCGTGTTATAGATGTAGATCTTGTAAACGCACAGCAGGCACGCCGGATCCTGGATCGTCTGGTGGGTTATGAACTTTCTCCTATATTATGGAAGAAGATACGGATTGGAAAAACCAACCTTTCCGCCGGACGGGTACAATCTGTGGCGGTACGTATTATTGTAGAGCGTGAAAGAGAAATTGATTCTTTCAAATCAAAAGGAAGTTTCAAGATCACGGCTCATTTTAATTTGGGAAATGGTAAAGTTTTAAATGCAGAATTACCAAAAAACTTTGCTGAGGAAACAGATGCAATGACATTTTTAGAAAAATGTATCAAAGCAACATTTTCAATAAAAAACCTCGAAGTAAAACCTGCTAAAAAAACACCTGCACCACCATTTACAACTTCTACTTTACAACAGGAAGCTTCACGCAAGCTTAGCTTTTCAGTACTTCAAACGATGACCGTAGCACAACGGTTATATGAAGCTGGTAAGATATCGTATATGCGTACCGATTCGACGAATTTATCGGAAGAAGCTTTGGAAAAAGCACGGGTACAGATTACAAGTGAATACGGCCCTGAGTTTTATAATAAAAGGGTCTTTAAGACTAAAAATGAATCAGCCCAGGAAGCGCACGAAGCCATTCGCCCAACAGACTTTTCTACTTTGCAGGGAAGCGGAGACCGAAATGAGCAGCGTCTGTATGAACTGATATGGAAACGCGCGATTGCTTCTCAAATGGCTGATGCTCAACTTGAAAGAACAACGGCAACAATTGGCATTTCCACAACAAATGAAGAATTGGTAGCACAAGGTGAAGTTATCAAGTTTGAAGGATTTTTGAAGGTATATCTTGAATCGAATGACGATGAAGACGAAGAGCAAAAAGGAATGCTTCCTCCTTTAAATATCAACCAGATTCTTAACCTTTCGGATATGAAAGCGACGGAGCGTTTCACACGTAACCCGCCACGTTATACTGAAGCGAGTTTGGTTAAGAAACTGGAAGAAATGGGAATCGGACGTCCGTCTACGTACGCACCGACGATTTCTACGATTATCAGAAGAGAATATGTTATCAAGGAAGATCGTGAAGGAACGGAGCGTGCATTTAAGGAAATGACGCTTTCCAATGACGAAATAAAAAGTGTTGTAAATAAGGAAATTTACGGGACTGAAAAGTCAAAATTATTCCCTACAAGTACGGGGATGGTTGTAAATGATTTTCTTGTCAATCACTTTAAAGATATTATTGATTATTCTTTTACCGCCAGTGTTGAAAAAGACTTTGACCATATCGCCGACGGACAACTTGCCTGGCAGAAAATGATCACTGACTTTTACACGCCTTTCCATAAAAAAGTAGACGAAGCAAAAGAAGAAGCGATTGATCGCAGTCTTACGTCAAGAGAACTTGGAGAAGATCCGGCAACCGGCAAAAAAATCACAGTACGCATCGGGAAGTATGGCCCATATGTTCAGATCGGTGATGCAGAAGATGAAGACAAGCCAAAATTTGCCAGTTTGAAAAAAGGCCAGCTGATGGAAAACATTACGCTGGACGAAGCCTTTGAACTTTTCAAACTTCCTCGTACCGTTGGTCTTTTTGAAGATTCGGAAATGATTGTGAGTGTTGGTAAATTTGGCCCCTACGTAAAACATGGCGGCAAATATTATTCGCTTGCCAAAACGGATGATCCGATGGCAGTGACAGAAGATCGTCTTGTTGAAATCATTGAAGTAAAACGCGTTTCAGATAGTAACAAAACGATTAAGGAATTCGCAGAAAATGCTGATGTGAAAGTACTTAACGGACGTTACGGCCCTTATGTAGCTTTTGAGAAACGCAATCTAAAAATTCCAAAAGGAACAGAACCAGCTGATTTGACTTACGAAGCTATCTTGCAAATAGCGGCTGATACTCCCGATAAACCAACCGGAAGAGGCGGTTTCAAAAAAGCAGCGCCAAAAGCAGCGGCAGCGGAAAAAGCTCCGGCAGCAAAAAAGCCAGCCGCTAAGAAACCAGCTGCTAAAAAAACAGCTGCTAAGAAAACGACTAAGAGTTAAGATGATCTGAACCGGATCTTGTATTATTAACGAGCCGAAAGCTGACCGCCGACGGCCGAAAGCCAAAATATGAAAAAGCTCGTTGTTCTTTCAGGTGCCGGAATTAGTGCTGAAAGCGGAATTAATACATTTCGTGACAGTGGCGGTTTATGGGAAAATCACCGGATTGAAGACGTAGCGACACCGGAGGCCTGGCGCAGAAACCAGGAACTGGTATTAAATTTTTATAACGAAAGAAGAAAACAGGCGCTTTCTGTAAAACCAAATGCGGCGCATTATGCTTTGGTTGAACTTGAAAAATATTATGACGTGCGGATTATCACACAAAATGTTGATAATCTGCATGAAATTGCGGGCTCTAAAAACGTCCTTCATTTACACGGCGAACTATTTAAGTCGGAAAGCACAAAAAATCCGGAACTTGTTTATAACATGGATTCCTGGGAATTGAAAACGGGAGATTTGTGTGAATTGGGCAGTCAGCTCCGGCCGCATATTGTCTGGTTTGGAGAAGCAGTTCCTAAGATGGACATCGCCATTGATATCACGGAACAAGCTGATATTTTTGTGGTGATAGGAACTTCTATGGCAGTTTATCCCGCAGCTGGTCTTGTTAACTACGTAGGTTATAACATACCGATTTATATCATCGATCCTGCCAAACCTGATATTAGCTTCAAGAACAACATGACTTTTATTCAGGAAAAAGCTTCTGTCGGAATGGAAAAACTGAAAGAAGAATTGGGTATTAGCTTTTAGGAGAGAGACAATCATCGTTGTTATACTCTTCATTATTTATTTAAAATTGATCATTATATTTTTCAAATAAAAATGCAACTACTTGACGGAAAGGCTATTTCGGCCCAAATTAAGTCAGAGATAAAAATTGAGGTTGAAAACTGGATCGCTGCGGGTGGGAAAAAACCACATTTAGCGGCTATTCTGGTTGGCCAGGATGGCGCTAGTGAAACGTACGTAGCTTCCAAAATTCGCAGCTGTGAGGAAATTGGCTTCACTTCTACCCTGCTTCGTTTTGGACCAGAAACGACAGAAACTGAACTTCTGGAAGCGGTAGACTCCTTGAACAAAAATCCAGATGTCGATGGATTTATCGTTCAGTTACCTTTGCCAAAACATATTTCTGAAAATACCATTATGGAAGCCGTTGATCCGTCGAAAGATGTGGATGGTTTTCACCCGATTAATGTGGGAAGAATGTGTAAAGGACTTCCGGCATACATTTCTGCAACGCCTTTCGGAATTTTAGAAATGCTTATTCGTGCAGGAATTGAAACGTCAGGAAAACATTGTGTGGTTATCGGCCGCAGCCAGATTGTTGGTTTGCCGATGAGTATTTTGATGCAGCGTAATGAATATCCGGGAAACTGTACCGTAACTATCACTCATAGTAAAACGCAAAATCTGAAAGAAATCTGCCAGACTGCCGATATCCTGATCGTCGCTCTGGGGCGTCCTGAATTTGTAACAGCTGATTATATTAAAGAAGGTGCCGTTGTTGTGGACGTAGGAATTACACGTGTTGAAGATGCAACCAAGAAAAGTGGATTTGCGATTAAAGGTGATGTAAATTTTGCTGATGTTGCGCCAAAAAGCAGTTTCATTACTCCGGTTCCTGGTGGAGTTGGTTTGATGACTATTTGTGGATTGCTTACTAATACTTTGAAAGCGGCGAGGAAAGAGATTTATAAGTAAATTCTCTGATTGACTCAGGAAATTAAGAATTGCTAAAAGCAGGAAATTGAAATCATTTTTCATTTCCTGCTTTTTTGCTTTCAGATTATTTTATTCAAATTTTGATTAACCAAACGCATTCATTTTTTAAACTTATTTTGTTTTATTACGTTTGATAAAATAAACCAAAAGATTATGAATAAGTTGATCCTGGCTGAAACAAAAGAGGTTAGCAAAACAAAGAGAGCTAAGTCCGAAATGTTCCAAAAAATGTTGGATGATAATAAAACGATACACTCATTTCTGGATGGAGAGATTTCCAAAGAAGAGCTAGATTCTAAAGGTATCAGATTTGTCCAACCCTTATAATTATTTTTCGTCGGATAGTTCTGATGCGACTGATACCATATTTCTCACTGAGTATGGAATAAAATATCTTATTTATCTGACCGACGCCAGCGGATATTTTCCAGCTTATCCCGAATTCAATTTTAATATCTTCATGTTTGGTTTCAAACCGGATCAAACTCCGACTAAGAATGATCCGAGAGTTAAGGATACTATCATTCAATTTTTAGCAAAATATTTCAGGACTAAACCAAATAATGCGCTGATTTTTGTCTGCGACACATCGGACAAAAGACAAGATGCTCGTTTTAAGATTTTTAACAACTGGTTTGATGAAAATAGTAAAATATCAGCAGAAGATTTTAACATTCTAAAAACTGATATTAGTTTTTGTGATGAAAATGACACCAATTGTGCTCACGCCTCATTGTTGATCTCAATACATAATCCTGCGTTAAATAAAATTATGATTGCTTTTCAGGAATTAGACAGGAATTTTAGAGCCAAATATGACAATGAATAAATCCCAGGTTTTCCTTTGTCTTTATAAATAATAAACCATTTCAACTTGCTCAAATCAAATTTTGCTAAAAATTTTGTCATTTCTTTGTAACTTTCTCGCAAAGGTTATTACATGAGCATCGTCAGCAATAATATAAAATATCTCCGTAGGCTTAATGGCCTTACACAAGAGCAATTTGCACGTAAAATTGCTATCAAGAGGTCTCTTCTGGGAGCTTATGAGGAAGCACGCGCAAATCCAAATCTGACCAATTTGAAAAATATGGCGTCAGCTTTTGGTATCACGGTAGACAATTTGCTAAAAAATGATTTGAGGCGAATCCGGGAGACGCCGGATCTTTCGTTGCCCCTGAACGGAACAAGACCCATGACCGTTTCGCATTCCGGTGCGTCCGTGACGCCTCCGCGGATGCCAACGTACGCAGAACCGCAGCCGCTATCCAAGATCATGGACAATTATCAGCAGCCGGAGCCTTCGATCCGGGTGGTGGCCAGACAAGTGACGCTTAAACCTGTCAATGGAAATACTTATCAGCCACCAATAACACAGCCATCATACACTCCCACGCCTGTACCACAGTCAAATTCGATGGATCCCAGAATGCCTGTTTTCAATAATCAGTATGCTATTAGTTCAGAGCCTACCACAAGTTATAGAGAAGACAGATCCACGAATTATCCAACGATCCAGTGGGTTAGTAAAAACCAATGGCTTGAATACATTGCCAATTACCAAAATCCGGCATTTTTAACACATTTGCCTTCTTTTCAATTGCCCAATTTGCCGTCAGGGTATTACCGTGCTTTTGAAAGCGGGACCGATTTTGAATATCCCGGATCTTTACTCGTTGGTTCTTTTATCAGAAACTGGTACGAAATAAAGGATGGTTCGAATTATCTTTTCGTTCTTAAAAACCAGGGTTTTCTTTACAGAAAAGCATTTAACCAGGTTAAAACGAAAGGAACACTATTATTAAGTTCTGACATTTCCGGCATTCCTGAGCTGGAAGCTGCCCTGCATGATGTGCTGGAAGTTTGGGAGGTAAAAGCTTTTATTAGCCTGCAATTGCCCAATCCTTCTCCTGCTATGGATCGAATCGGGCAATTGGTTGATGAGCTGCAAATTGAACTAAGTCGTACTAAACCTTTCGGCGGATTACCTTACTAATTTAGAAAACAGAGATTCGATCATTTGAAGATCTTTGCTTTTGGCAGTTGTTTCTACAACCGCCACACCTAGCTGATACCAAAGCTGGTCGCCGGTATAAATATATTTACCACCCTTTTTCGGTTTTGTCTCAGAAGCATTATCATAAACAAATTCAGCACGATAAACAGTATCCATTACTTTTTGCAAAAATCCCCAGTCCAGTAACTTGGCAGAACCACCGTTTTCGCTCATTGTAAAAATTTTCGTAGCAAAAGATGCCTTTAACGCTACTTCACTTGCAGGCTCTGCATCAAGATCCAGATATGTTAATTCAAACGGAAGTTCGCGGCCTGATGTTTCCAAAATTGCCTGCATAAACTCCTGAAGAAAATAAACCCAGCGTTCTTTATCCACCGGATAAACCGTTACGCGCTTATCATTTTCTTCAATTTCTATTTCAACAAAATCTTCAAATTCCTTCTCTTCACGCTGACGGATGATTTTGGAAGAGGTATAAATCTTTTCAAATTCTTTGATCCAGTTAGCAGGAACAGCACCTTTCCAGCTAAAATCATCGTCCATTGTAAATCCTTCATCCAGAATTTCGTCTTCTTCAAGATCCTCGCGATCCGTATATTTAATCGAAAAATCAACACTTAAATCATCTTCCGAAACCAACTGTAATTTCATTGTCTGAAAGTTGGCAAAAGGCGCAGGAACAACTGGTGCAGTCTGATAGCGAATGATATAGAAACCGGGAATTTGAATATTTTTATCCATGTAAATTATATGTATGGTATTGATAAGAAACTAACAAGACGAATGGTTCACAGTTTTTGATCAAATATTAAAAAAGCTGTGCGACGTTTATCGATCTTGTCAGTCGGTGTTTTTATAAATTCGTCCACAAAGTAAACATGTTTTGGTGTTTCATAGGTTGAAATACCTTTTCTTATTTCGTCAATAAGCATTTTGCCCGACAAAGTTTCTGACGATTTTTGAACAATTAATATCAATTTCTGCCCAAGTAATTCATCAGCTTCAAACCAGGAAAAGAAATTATTTTCATATCCCAAATCATAAAATACTTCGGCAACTATCTCATCTACTTTATCTAAAACAATTTTAACGCCTCCGGAATTAATCACATTATCAATTCTTCCCAGCCAGTTAAAAGTATTTTCAGACGTTATTTCAGCTAAATCATTTGTCTGTATTTTTTCTCCATTTGTTACCGTTCCTCCAACAAAAAGACACCCGCGCTCGTCCAGTCCAAATTCAATTCCTGGTAAAACTTTGTAATCCTTTTCGATTTCCGGACAATTAAGTTTTCTTAATGCCACGTGAGAAACAGTTTCCGTCATACCATAACTTTGATAAACCGGGATGGGTAACAAATCAATTTGTTTTTGTAATTGAATACCAACAGGAGCTCCCCCCAACAGAATTTTCCCCAGATTTCGAATATGCTTATTCGTATTTTCATCCGATAAAATCGTTGAAAGTTGCAAAGGCACCATCGCTACAAAATCGAAAAAAGGATCTTTAAATTCAGACAATGGATTTGACGACGGCTCTACAATACTTAGCTCCCACCCTAATTCCATCCCCCGAACCAGCATCATAACTCCTGCAATGTAGGACACATTTAAACAGACCAAAGCTCGGGTTCCTTTTCCAAGATCAAGTGCCTGACCGGTCATCGCCGCGCTGCTGCTTAACTGGTTTCTGTTTACTAAAATATCTTTTGGCGTGCCAGTCGAGCCGGAGGTATGCAGTGTGAATTCCGACTGTCCGTTCTGCCAGGAAATCATAAAATCGTAAGCCTTACGGAAATACGGATCTTCGGGAGGAGATTGTCTTTGTATTAAAGTTGTGTTTGTATTCCAAATCATTTTATTGCCGGATGTACCAATGCCCGAAAGTTATCATTTTGTTTTTGACGGAAAGATAAACAATCCGTAATTTCGCCAATTAGTTCGAATGATCGCTTCAAAACGACAGTGATCATTTATTTCCACTCATTCACAGATTGCTTGTATGTCTAGTTCAATAAAATGGGAAACCATTAAAGAATATCAGGAAATTCTTTTTACAATACACGAAGGAATTGCTAAAATCAGTATTAACCGCCCACAAGTACATAACGCTTTCACTCCGCTGACTGTCACAGAAATGATTGACGCGATGCACATTTGCCGCGATGATACACGAATTGATGTGATTATACTAACGGGCGAAGGCGGAAAAGCATTCTGTTCCGGTGGTGACCAATCCGTTCGCGGACATGGAGGATACATTGGCGAAGATCATGTTCCGCGCTTAAATGTCCTGGATCTGCAAAGAATGATTCGTTCGATCCCTAAGGCCGTAATCGCGATGGTTGCTGGCTGGGCTATTGGCGGAGGACACGTACTTCACGTAATTTGTGATTTATCCATTGCTGCTGAAAATGCACGTTTCGGGCAAACCGGTCCAAAAGTTGGAAGTTTCGACGGTGGTTTTGGCGCATCTTATCTTGCCCGCGTTGTTGGACAAAAAAAAGCACGGGAAATCTGGTTCCTTTGTGATCAGTATGATGCGCAGGAAGCTTTACAGATGGGATTGGTCAACAAAGTTGTTCCTTTGGAAGACCTTGAAACGACAACCGTTGAATGGTGTAAAAAAATTCAGCAAAAAAGTCCCTTATCAATCCGTATGCTTAAAAGTTCTTTCAACGCAGAACTTGACGGACAAGCCGGAATCCAGGAACTTGCCGGAAACGCTACGTTGCTATACTATCTAAGCGAAGAAGCCAAAGAAGGACAAAGATCTTTCCTTGAAAAACGGGATCCTGATTTTAGTAAATTTCCAAAATTTCCTTGATATAGTGGAGAGTTGAAAGTTTGGCAATTTGGAAGATTAGGATCTTCAAATTTACTGATAAATGAACTTTCAACTCTCCAGAATAACACTCGCACAACAACTTTCACCCGGGCGCCGGCCGCTCTCAACTCTCAATTTCAACTAAAAAAAATGAACTACTGGCTTATCAAATCTGAACCTTTCAAATATTCATGGGACCACTTCGTTGAAGAGGGAAAATCCATGTGGGACGGGGTTCGCAGTTACGAGGCACGTAATAATATGATGGCAATGAAAGCCGGCGATCTTGCTCTTTTTTATCATAGCAATGAAGGAAAAGAAGTTGTCGGTCTGGCAAAAGTATCGAAAGAACATTACCCCGATCCAACCACAGAGGATGATCGCTGGGTGGTAGTGGAATTTGTTCCCGTTGAACGTTTCCCAAAAACCGTTACATTAGCACAAATAAAAGCAGACGAAAGTTTAAAGGATATGGCGTTGATCCGTCAGTCCAGATTGTCCGTAATTCCGGTTAAAGCAGAAGAATTTGATCATATTGTTGGATTAGCACATGCTTAAAAATCATCGTTTCCTTTACCTGGCAACACAGGTAGTGTTTTGTTTTCTGATTATTTCTTACCGCGCATCCGCACAGGTTGTAAAACGGATAGAACTCCCTTTACAAAATATAAATGCAGCATTTCAAACAATGCCGTTGGGTGACAAAGGCGTGTTATTGATTTCAAAGCCAGATAGAGGAACGTACAATGTTCAAAAATTCGATACCAATCTTGACCGCGTCTGGTCAATAGACGGACCGGTAGAATCTAATCTGGATTATGTCGCTTCGTGTTACGACGGCCAGTCCGTTTTCCTACTATTCAGCAAATATCGCAGCTCACTTTACCAGATCGTCAAGGTTAATATTGGGCCGGGTTTTGTAGAAACTTTCACAATCAATACAATTGACAGGTTTGAAATCACTGATTTTAAAACCTTAGGTTATGCCGTTTTTATGGCCGGAATGGTGAGGAACGAACCAGTTTTGATCCATACTAATTTAACCACTTCTCAAACTCGGGTGTTGCCAAGTGCTATTAAAGGCTCCAACGCTATTCAAACTGTCGAAGTAGACACCACACATCATTTGGTCAATGTTTGTTTTGCTGTAAAAAAAGGACGTCAGACAAAAATCGTGGCTCGTTCCTATGAAGAAACAGGAGAACTTTATGTGCAGGCATCTATCGACCCGGAAGATGACTTTTCGTTGTTGAGCGGCCGTTTACAGATATTAAACGATTCGGTTCGCATGGTAATAGGAACGTATGGATATCGCAACATGCAGAGTACCAGCAATGCGGCTTCTCAGGGACTTTACATTACCAAAATTGTTAACGACGAAATTGTTTTCACCCGTTACCACAGCTTCACCGATTTCAGCAATTTCTTTAATTATATGAATGAGCGACAACAGGAAAAAATGGAGCGCAAAATTCGTAAAAAGAAAGAAAACGGTGATGATCTCAAACTGAACTACCGGCTTTTGGTACATGATATCGTTCCAAAAAACAACCAGTTTTTGCTGGTTGCTGAGGTTTTCTATCCTGAATATCGATACCAGAATCAGAATATGATGGGCGGATTTGGCTATGGCTCTATGATGATGGGAGGTTATCCATTCGGAACGGGTTTGTACAATCCTTATTTATGGAACCCGATGTACGGTGGGCGGGGAGGTTACAATCAGCAAATTTTTGACGGTTTTACTTATACGCACGCAATCGTAGCCGATGTTGATCAAAACGGAAAACTACTTTGGGACAACAGCATCAGCTTTGATAATGTACGCAGTATGGAGCTTCGTGAAAAAATAAAAGTACAAAGTGAAGCCAACGGTACTACCCAACTTGTATACAGCCATAACGGCGGTATTCGCAGCAAAATAATAAAAGGCAGCAAGGTTCTGGACAACAACCGAATTGTTGACAACGGTACTACTGTTGAAGGCGATAAAGTACGGAAAACATCTACGGACGATATCGATTACTGGTTTGATAATTTCTATATTGCCTGGGGCGAACAACGTATCAGCAACGCTCAGGGAGACGCCCAGACACGTGGCAGGCGTAATGTTTATTATTTAAACAAAATTTCATTTTAAGTTGTTGGCGCTTAGCTCAAAGTAACGATAGAATAGGTCGTAACAAAAGCCATTAACAATTTACCACTAATAATTAATCATTAAATAAGTGATACTTCTTTCACCAGAACAACATACAGAGTATCAATTAATTGATACCGGAGGATTTGAAAAACTGGAACGTTTTGGATCTTTTATTCTTTCTCGTCCCGAACCTCAGGCAATCTGGGATAAGTCTATGAGCGAAAAGGAATGGGCCGACAAATCCAGCGCCGTTTTCAAACGGGATAAAAATTCCCAGGAAAAAGGTCAGTGGGTTTCCCAACCGGATATGCCGGATCGTTGGGTGATGCAATATCGTTCGGGCCCCTTACATTTACGTGCGAAACTGGCTTTGTCTTCTTTTAAACACGTGGGCGTTTTTCCTGAACAGGCAACAAACTGGGATTATATTGCTAAAAAAGTTAAGCAGATTCCAGAGGATAAACCAAATGTTTTAAACCTATTCGCCTATACCGGCCTAGCTTCTCTGGCGGCAAAAGCATCCGGCGCGGACGTTACACACGTGGATTCTGTGAAGCAGGTTATTAACTGGTCGAGAGAAAACATGGAACTGAGCGGACTGGATAATATTCGCTGGGTTGTTGAAGATGCGTTGAAATTTGTAAACCGCGAAGTTCGTCGGGGAAATCAATACAACGGAATAATTCTTGATCCTCCTGCATACGGACGTGGACCGGATGGAGAAAAATGGCTTTTGGAAGAAAATCTGAATGAGATACTTCGCCTTTGTGCTTTGTTATTGAAAAAGGAAAACTTCTTTTTTATTATCAATTTATATTCCTTGGGATTCTCTGCTTTGATACTGGAAAACCTGATTAAAGCACATTTTGGTGATCAGATTAATCATGAATTTGGTGAATTATTTATCCCCGATTCTTTTGGCAAAAACTTACCATTAGGCGTATTTTCACGTTTTTCCGATCAAAAAGTATAAATTTGAACAGTTTGATGACATTTGCAGTTGAATAGTATTAGGTAATTCAACAGTATTGCTTGAGAGGAATTCTTTTTAAATGAAAAAACGCCGTTTCTTATTTAGTGTTTTAATGCTTCTGGCAACTTTGTCGGGAAGCATATTACAGTCATGTCAAAGTGATGCAAGAAACGCTACGCGCATACCTCCCACTGTCAAAAAAGCAAAAAAACAATGGCAGGATGATGCGCTGCAATCTTTGTCGGATCTTATTATCCGCAATACCGATACTGATTTAAACTACTTCAAAAGAGCTCGTATTTATTTTGACCGCGAGCAATATTCACTTGCGCTTGAAGATATCAATGAGGCAATTAATGAAAAAGATAATGTGGGTGAATATTTTCTTTTGAGAGGAAAAGTTAACCGCGAAATTGGCGAAATTGATAATGCCCTCGAAGATGCCGAACGTGCCGAGGCCTTGCAGCAAAGCAGTCCGGATCTATATGTTTTGCTGGCAGATATTTTCCAGGTTAAAAATAAATTCCGGGAAGCAAATAAATATCTTGTCCAGGCTATGAAAATGGCCCCTTATGATGGTTCTGCTTATTATGTAAAAGGAATGCTGCTTGCCCGCCAGGGAGATTCTCTGGCAAGTCTGGCAAATTTAAACAGCGCAATTGCTATGAATCCGCGTTTGATACGGGCTTATCAGCAAAGCACTATTATTTACAGAAAATTGTTAAACTTTGATCTGGCACTTGCTTTTAATAACAAGGCTATTAAAAGGTTTCCAAATAATGCTGAATTGTATTTTGAGAGGGGTGATATTTATAAAAATCTTTCTGTGACAGATACGGCGCTTGTTTATTATCGCAAAGCCACCTCTATAAACCCTAAATTGGGTGAGGCGTTTTTCCAGATTGGCGCTCTGGAAGTAAAACAGAGAGGTTATTATGACGCATTACTTGCTTTTCAGAAGTTGATCCAGATTAATCCTAATCATCCACAGATTAATTACCTGGTAGCTTATTGTTACGAAAAATTAGGGAATGATATCAAAGCCAAAGAATATTTCACCTACGAAACAGAAAAAAATCCGGCTGATCAAATGGCCTTGAATGGTTTGTGGCGTGTTAAACAACGCGAAAATGGACGACTGTTCCCCTCTTATTATCCGGAAGATGCTATTGAGATCGATTACAAAACGCTGGATAGTTCAAGGGTGAAAATTGACATGATAAAACCGCGGGGAACCACAAATATGAGAATTGATTCCTCTCGAAATGCTAAAATTCAATAGATTTGTAAGATATACGAGTAATAGAATTATTTTTTTGAATGAAAGACGAGTCTCTAATTAAAATAACCCTGCCCGACGGTAGCGTGCGTGAATACGAAAAAGGCATCACTGCCCATGGTATAGCACTGAGTATCAGTGAAGGTCTGGCCCGTAATGTTATTGCGGCCAAAGTAAACGGTGAAGTGTGGGATCCTACGCGCGCTATTGAAAAAGATTCACTGGTAGTTTTACTCACGTGGAATGACGAGGATGGTAAAGCAACATTCTGGCATTCTTCTGCCCACTTATTGGCCGAAGCATTGGAAGCGCTGTATCCGGGAGTTAAATTAGGCACGGGCCCTTCGATCGAAAAAGGATTTTATTATGACGTGGATTTGGGTGAAAACACAATCTCATCTGATGATTTTCCAAAAATTGAAGCAAAAATGCTTGAATTGGCACGTCAGAAAAATGAATACAAACGTATTCCGATCAGCAAGCAGGATGCACTTGATTTCTTTACCAAAAAAGGTGATGAATACAAACTCGAACTGATTGATGGTCTGGAAGATGGATCGATTACGCTTTATGAGCAAGGTGCATTTACTGACCTTTGCCGCGGGCCGCATATTCCAAATACAAGCATTATCAAAGCTGTAAAGCTTACCAATATAGCTGGCGCTTACTGGCGTAACAAGCAGGAAAACAAAATGCTGACCCGTATTTACGGGATTACTTTTCCAAAACAAAAAGAACTGGAAGAGTATGTCGTTTTGATGGAGGAAGCAAAAAAACGCGATCACCGTAAGCTGGGAAAAGAACTTGAATTGTTCGCTTTCTCTGAAAAGGTTGGTCAGGGTTTACCGTTGTGGCTTCCAAAAGGTGCCATGCTGCGTGAACGTTTGCAGGCATTTTTGAGCAAAGCGCAGTCAAGAGCAGGTTATTTGCCGGTTGTTACTCCGCATATTGGTAGCAAAGAATTATATGTAACTTCTGGCCACTGGGATAAATATGGCAAGGATTCATTCCAGCCGATTAAAACACCAAACCCGGGAGAAGAATATTTGTTGAAACCGATGAACTGTCCGCATCACTGCGAGATATACAAAACTTCACCGCGTTCTTACAAAGATCTTCCATTACGTTTCTCTGAATTTGGAACTGTTTATCGTTACGAGCAAAGCGGCGAATTACACGGTTTGACCCGTGTACGAGGGTTTACTCAGGATGATGCGCATATTTTCTGTCGTCCTGATCAGGTGAAAGAAGAATTTATCAGGGTGATTGATCTTGTTTTGTATGTTTTCAAATCATTAGGTTTTGACGATTACAGCGCACAGATTTCACTGCGTGATCCTAACGATAAGCAAAAATATATTGGGAAAGATGAGGATTGGGAACGTGCTGAAAGTGCGATCATCGAAGCTTCTGCTGAGCGTGGATTGAGCACAGTTACCGAACTTGGTGAGGCTGCGTTTTACGGTCCAAAACTGGATTTCATGGTGCGTGATGCTTTGGGAAGAAAATGGCAGCTTGGAACTATTCAGGTTGATTACCAGCTTCCGCAACGTTTTGAACTTGAATATACCGGTTCTGACAATCAGAAACACAGACCTGTAATGATCCACCGCGCACCGTTTGGTTCGATGGAACGTTTCATTGCTATTTTGATCGAAAACTCCGCGGGCCAATTCCCGTTATGGTTATCACCTGATCAAATTGCGATTTTACCTATTTCTGAAAAATATGCAGAATATGCGGACCAGGTATTTTTGCAATTACAGGAACATGATATCCGTGGATTTATTGATCATCGTGATGAGAAAATTGGTCGTAAGATCCGTGATGCGGAAGTTACCAAAGTTCCTTTCATGTTAATTGTAGGAGAAAAAGAAGCAGCAGACGGTACATTATCGGTGCGTAGAAAAGGTGAAGGGGATTTAGGAAGCATGGCAATTCAGGAATTTGCTGACTATTTTCAAAAAGAAGCAAAAATAATTGGATGATTTTACAATTTTTCTTATTATTCCCGTATTAACGCACTATTTTTGTATCAGCATTGTTAATTTTCTGATTTCCATCTAAAAAACAAAAATCACCAAACCAAGTAATATGGCATTAAGACCCCCGAGTGGACGTTTCAGAGTAGTAGAAGAACCTTACAAAATCAATGAGCGCATCACAGCAAAAGAAGTTCGTCTGGTTGGCGAAAATATTGAAGCTGGCGTTGTAGATATAAATACCGCGAGAGCAATCGCAAAAACACAGAATCTTGATTTAGTTGAAATAGCACCTACCGCTGTGCCACCGGTGTGTAAAGTAGTTGACTATTCAAAATTCAAATACGAGCAAAAGAAGAAACAGAAAGAAATTAAAGCCAAAGCTCAGAAAGTTGTCATTAAAGAGATCCGTTTCGGCCCAAATACAGATGACCACGATTTTGACTTTAAGCTTAAACACGCTATCAATTTCCTTAAAGAAGGTTCTAAAGTAAAAGCATACGTTCACTTTGTCGGTCGTACGATCGTGTTCAAAGAAAGAGGTGTTAATTTGCTTAATAAATTTTCGGAAGCACTTACGGAATATGGTAAGGTCGAAATGGAACCTAAACTGGAAGGAAAGAGAATGACAATCATTCTGGCTCCTTTGCCTCCAAAAAAATAGCTTTTTTTAGCTGTTGGCTTTTAGCGATTTGCAGTTAGCTAAGTAGGCGCAACAAGATCATGGCTTGATTTGATAGATATATTTTTCTTTTTAAAAGAACAAAAGATCGTGTTAGAGACAATTGTCTTTGACACGATTTTTGTTTTAAATGGAAAATGACTAATTTTGCGCGCTGTTTTATATTTTTTCAACTATTACATTTTTGTATCATGCCTAAAATGAAAACCAATTCTGGTGCTAAAAAGCGTTTTGCGCTTACTGGTACTGGTAAAATTAAACGCAAACATGCGTTCCACAGTCACATTTTGACCAAAAAATCAAACAAACGTAAGCGTGGTTTGGTTAAAACAGGTCTTATTGATGTGTCTAACCACAAACAAGTATTGGCATTGCTTGGGAAGTAATTCCGAAAAGCCAAAACAATACCAAATACCATTTCGGTTTTTTGTTCAACCCGATAGCCGGCCTTAAAGTCTCGATAATGAGCGCCGTCAATCAAAAACAGTTAATATTATGCCACGTTCGGTAAATCATGTTGCGTCACGCGCAAGACGTAAAAAAGTGTTAAAGTTAGCGAAAGGCTATTTCGGCCGTCGTAAAAATGTTTGGACCGTAGCTAAAAACGCTGTTGAGCGTGGTTTGCAATACGCGTACAAAGGCCGTAAACAAAAGAAACGTAACTTCCGCGCATTGTGGATCCAACGTATCAACGCTGGAGCACGTTTACACGGATTATCATATTCTGCTCTTATGGGCAAGATTAATGCGAAAGGCATTGAATTAAACCGTAAGGTACTTGCCGATTTGGCAATGAACCACCCGGATGCATTTAAAGCAGTCGTTGATCAGGTAAAATAAAACAGCAACCCGCTTCGGCGGGTTTTTTTATGTTTAGGGGTATCGTTACTTTTAGTTAAATTTTAGTCTTAGCTATATACAACTAAACGTAACAATCATGCTCGACCAACTTCTAGGCCTTATTCAGGAACATTCCCAACAGGCAATCGTACAAAACCCCGAAATTCCGAATAGTCAGAATGCAGATGTAATGCACACTTTGATGGGATCTATTACCGGCGGACTTCAAGACCAGGCACAATCAGGAAATATTCAGGGAATTATGGGATTGTTGTCGGGAAAAGAAACCGGCGGCGGAATCATGAACAATCCTATTGTTGCCTCGATTGCCGGAAATGCAGTTTCTGCTATCATGCAAAAATTCGGTCTTAGCAGCAGTTCCGCAGGTGGAATTGTTTCATCAGTTCTTCCTGGCGTCTTAGGCGGCCTTATCAATAAAACAAGCAATCCTTCTGATGGCAGTCTTGACTTTAACAGTATACTTGGCGGCTTGCTGGGTGGCGGTGGAGCAACAGCAGCATCTCCGGCAGCGACAGCAAGTTCCGGATTTGATTTCAATCAAATAGGTTATGCCCTGGCCGATGGAAAACTGGATATGAATGATGTAATGTCAATTGGAAAAAGTTTTATGGGTGGAAGCAGCAGCACTCCTGCCACACCAAATCAACCAAAAGAAGAGGGATTTGATTTAGGCGGAATGCTTGGCGGACTTTTCGGCGGAAAGTAGGTATAATTTAAATAATATATAAAAGCTGTAAACAAGGGAATATCCCGGTTTACAGCTTTTTTTAATAAAAAAAAGTTATTAAAAGTATTTTCCTTTTAAAAGATAACCGTAATTTAATGAGCCGGAAATTATAAAGCGTGGTACATTAGCGAAAATTTCAGGTAATACTGAATGAGATTTCCCAAACCCGTTATATTCAACCCATGGACTCAAGACGAGAATTTATTAAAAAAGCGGCCATGCTTTCCGGCGGAGCCGGCCTTTTAAGTGTACTACCTCTCTCAATTCAAAAAGCATTAGCCATAGATCCTCAACCAGGAAGTACCTATCTGGATGCTGAACATGTGGTTATTTTAATGCAGGAAAATCGTTCTTTTGATCACTGTTATGGCTCGCTTCGTGGTGTCAGAGGCTTTAATGATCCAAGAGCTATTTCTTTGCCAAATAAAAATCTTGTATGGCTGCAAACTAATGCAGCTGGTGAAACTTACACACCGTTTCGCCTGAACATGAAGGATTCCAAAGCAACCTGGATGGGCTCCTTACCTCATTCATGGCCAAATCAGGTGGATGCGAGAAATGAAGGGAAATATGACAAATGGCTTATTGCGAAACAGGCGGGCCATAAGGATTACACAAAAATGCCTTTAACGCAGGGTTTTTACAACCGCGAAGACATTCCGTTTTATTATGCACTCGCTGATGCTTTTACCGTTTGTGATCAGAATTTTTGTTCTTCACTGACCGGAACAACGCCAAACCGTCTTTTTCTATGGACAGGAACGGTTCGTGAAAAACAAAATACAGAAGCATATGCAAACGTCCGCAATGAAAATGTAGAATACGAAAAGCAGGCCAATTGGACAACTTTCCCTGAGAGACTGGAAGATCATGGCGTTTCATGGAGAATATATCAGAATGAAATAAGTCTTCCGATGGGCTTTGAAGGTGAAGAAGAATCCTGGCTGGCCAATTTTACGGATAATCCGATTGAGTGGTTTACTCAGTATCATGTTCGTTATTCGACAGGCTTTCAAAAACATTTAAAAAATCAGGCTGCACAATTACCAAAAGAAATAACTGACCTTGAAAATAAAATCAAAACACTGGCGCCGGGAAAAGATGCTGATTTAGCACAAAATGCATTAAAGGAAAAGCTTGGTTTACAGGAAATTGTAAAAAAAGAGCTGTCAGAATGGAGCACTGAAAATTTTGCCAAGCTATCCCAGAGAGAGAAAAATCTTCATCAGAAAGCATTTACTACTAATATAAAAGATCCGGATTATCATGAAGTCACTTCTTTCAAATATGAAGAAGGTGAAACAAGTCGTGAAGTAAAACTACCAAAGGGTGATGTACTTCATCAATTCAGAGATGATGTCAAAACCGGAAAATTACCAACAGTTTCCTGGCTTGTGGCTCCTGAAAACTTTTCCGATCACCCAACTTCTCCCTGGTATGGCGCTTGGTATGTGTCAGAAGTTATGGACATTTTGACAAAAAATCCTGAGGTCTGGAAAAAAACCATTTTCATTCTTTGTTACGACGAAAACGACGGATATTTCGATCACGTTCCTCCTTATGTCGTTCCAAATCCATACAAAGAAGATACCGGAAAAACATCTGAGGGTATTGACACAAAGGTTGAATTTGTGACTTTGGAGCAGGATATGAAGAAAAAAGCCAAAAAGGAATCTCGCGAGAGCCCTATTGGTTTAGGATTCCGAGTTCCGCTTTTAGTAGCATCACCGTGGAATCGTGGCGGAAATGTTTGTTCGGAAGTATTTGACCATACATCGGTAATCCAATTTCTGGAAAAATTTACAAGTCACAAATCCGGTAAGAAAATTGAAGAAACAAACATCAGTGCATGGAGACGGACTATTTGCGGTGATTTGACTTCAACTTTTACACCTTATGACGGACAGAAAATTCCGCTGCCAGCTTTTGTTAAACATGATGAATTTATTGAGGGAATTCACAAGGCAAAATTCAAAGGGCTACCAAATGGTTACAAATCCTTATCAGCTACTGAAATTTCCCAAATAAATCAGGATCCGTCAGCCTCACAATATATGCCTCAACAGGAAAAAGGGACGCGCCCGGCCCGTGCCCTGCCCTATCAGTTATATGCTGATGGTCACCTCAGTGCGGATAAAAAATCCTTTGAAATAAAATTAAAATCGGGTAATACTATTTTTGGAAAAGATTCTGCGGGTTCTCCATTTATGGTTTATGCTCCCGGAAAATACAAAGATGAAAATGTAAAAGTCTGGAATTACGCAGTCAAACCGGGTGATGTATTGAACGATTCTTATAAAATTGGAAATTTTGAAAACCAGAATTACCAACTTCGTGCTTACGGGCCGAATGGTTTTTTTCGTGAATATACCGGCAATGTAAATGACCCGCTGGTTGATGTTCAATGTGAATATCAACTTGATAAAAATAAAAAGCCTACCGGAAATATTGAGCTGATTATAAAAAATACAGATCCTAAAAATAAAATAACAGTTGAGATTGCAGACAATGCATACAAAAGCGCGGGGCAAAAAAAGACTCTTGAAGCTGCAGGCTCAAAATCTTCAACTACTGTAATTGTCTTAAACCTTGAAAAAAGCCACAGCTGGTATGATTTCAGTCTAAATTTTGAGGGACATAAAGAAACTCAAAAGAGATTTGCAGGGCATGTGGAAACAGGTAAGGAAAGTATAAGTGATCCGTTGATGGGCCGAATTTCCTGATTTCTTTGAAAAGGGCGAATAAAATTTACTCGCCCTTTTCTTCTTCCTATGCTTCAAGCCTATCGTCATAGGTAATAAAATAAGGTGGCAAATAATAGCCAGAATATTTCTCCACTAATTACGTGGATTTTTATTATCAAAAGTCCCGTACTGGTTATTTCCTGATGTAATAATCGTCAATCATAGCATTTTTTTAATTGAAAGGTACCCTGACTGACAGAAATGGCATATCAGTCTTCACATTTCAGATAAAACCGCCATTCAAGTCAGTATTTACAGCTTCGGGAAAGTTGTCCAATGGAATACGCAACGCAAAGGTTAAAGTGTATTGAACAAAAAATTCTCCCACCCGTTTTGTGAAAAATAAAACAAACATGAGCCGTAAGAGAATTTATATCTACACCTCTTATATTTGAATATTTACCACCTGTTGATCAACGTATTAGCTATCACAGCTAACATTAAATTACCGATAAACCTGGCGTCAATCAATCCTGAAACCCGATTTTACCTAATTGGGCCAGGTTTAATTCTTAACAATTTCCGCTGTCTAAAAGACTCTTTTTTAAGGCTGTCAAAACTGACACTTTGTCACTGCAATTATCCATTTGTATAGTCTGGTACGGGCTTTTTAAAGAGTAATGAAACACGACAGGAAATTGAAAGAGGCCTCGTCGCGAATCAGGAAATAAATAATATTTAACTTTAATATATAACAATGGGAAAAATTATTGGCATAGACTTAGGAACCACTAACTCCTGCGTAGCTGTCATGGAAGGTAATGAGCCTGTCGTAATCGCAAATAGCGAAGGTGCTCGTACGACTCCTTCTGTAGTTGCGTTCATGGACAATGGCGAACGTAAAGTAGGTGCGCCTGCAAAACGTCAGGCAATCACCAATCCCAAGCATACGATTAGCTCCATCAAGCGTTTCATGGGTAAAAAATATGACGAGGTTTCCAGTGAAATGAAAACCATCGCATATAGTGTTGAAAAAGGTCCAAACAACACGCCACGAATTCCAATCGGAGATCGCTTATACACTCCACAAGAAGTTTCGGCATTCATTTTACAGAAAATGAAACAAACTGCTGAAGATTATTTAGGAGTAGAAGTAACAGAAGCAGTAATTACTGTTCCGGCTTATTTCAATGATGCTGAACGCCAGGCTACCAAAGAAGCAGGTCAAATTGCTGGTTTGGATGTAAAACGTATCATAAACGAACCTACTGCTGCTGCCTTGGCTTATGGTCTTGACAAGCAACATATTGATATGAAAATTGCTGTTTTCGATTTAGGTGGCGGTACGTTTGACGTATCTGTGCTTGAATTGGGAGACGGAGTTTTCGAAGTAAAATCAACAGATGGTGATACCCACCTTGGTGGTGATGACTTTGATCAGGTAATTATCAACTGGCTTGCTGCTGAATTCAAAACAGACGAAGGTGTAGATCTTACAAAAGATCCTATGGCTTTGCAGCGTTTGAAAGAAGCTGCTGAAAAAGCAAAAGTTGAATTGTCGAGCTCAACACAAACGGAAATCAATTTACCATACATTTTCCCGGTAGATGGTATTCCTAAACACCTTGTTCGGTCATTGACTCGTGCCAAATTTGAACAATTGGCTGACAGCTTGTTCCAACGTATGATGGAACCTTGCAAAAGAGCAATGAAAAACGCAAATTATTCAAACAGCGATATCAGCGAAGTAATTCTTGTTGGTGGATCAACGCGTATTCCTCGTGTTCAGGAAGAAGTTGAGAAATTCTTTGGAAGAAAACCTTCGAAAGGTGTTAACCCTGATGAAGCGGTTGCTGTTGGAGCTGCAATTCAAGGTGGTGTATTAACAGGTGAAGTGAAAGATGTTCTTTTGTTAGACGTTATTCCTTTGTCTCTTGGTATCGAAACTTTGGGTGGTGTTTCTACAAAATTGATTGAAGCTAACACGACTATTCCTTCCAAGAAAACGGAAGTATTCTCAACTGCTGCTGATAACCAGCCTTCTGTTGAGATCCACATCTTGCAGGGAGAACGTCCTTTGGCGAATCAAAACCGTACTTTGGGTCGCTTCCATTTATCTGATATTCCACCAGCACAACGCGGTACTCCTCAAATTGAAGTAACGTTTGACGTTGATGCGAATGGTATCCTGCACGTTTCTGCAAAAGATAAAGGAACTGGAAAAGAACAAAAAATCCGTATTGAAGCTTCAAGTGGATTAACAGATGCTGAAATCAACCGTATGCGTGAAGAAGCGAAAGCTAACGAAGCATCTGATAAAGCAGAACGTGAAAAAATTGAAAAGATCAATACAGCGGACAGTCTGATTTTCTCAACTGACAAACAGTTGAAAGAATTTGGAGATAAATTGTCTGAACCAAATAAAACTGCTATTGAAGGTGCTCTTGCTGAATTACGCACTGCACATCAGACTCAGGATTTGGCTGCTATTGATTCTTCAATGGAAAAACTTAACGCTGCATGGCAGGCTGCTTCCCAGGAAATGTATGCTCAGGGAGGCGAAGGTCAGCAAGGTGCTCCTAACCCGCAAGGAAATGGAACTGCCAGCGAAAGTGCCGGAGCGGAAGACGTTACAGACGTGAATTTCGAAGAAGTTAAATAAGGAATACAAAATGAAAAGATCCCCTTCGAAAGTTGGGGATTTTTTTTCAGCTAAAATTTAAAAAGTGCGTAATTAATCTTCATGGGTACGTCATTAAGCTGGATAAAATCCTGGCATAAATTTTTAATACTAAGAGCAACACATTCAACAATTAATCAGATCAAACCGACTTTTATGGACGCAATGATGACATTACCTGAATTGAAATATTTGTCTCCTACGACACGTGAAAAAGCAATGACCATTGCGCAGGAATTAATTAGAACATCCAACATTTCGCCCAAAGATGCAATATCAAAAGCCATTTTGATAGCAAAAAACTGGGCCGTTAAAAATGTGACAAGAAGTGTTTGGAAAAAATTAAAATCAATCGATAACGAAGCGATATGAGCACTCCTGATCAGCGGTTTAAAGACAAAGTAGTTATTGTTACAGGATCCAGCTCGGGAATTGGTAAGGCTTGTGCCGTTTATTTTGGTCAGCTTGGTGCCAAGGTTGTTGTCAATTACAGTGCAAATGCGGATGCCGGTAATGAAGTTTTAGAAGAGATTACAAAAAATGGCGGAACTGCCATTCTCGTAAAAGCGGACGTGAGTAAAGAGGAAGAAGTAAAAGCAATGTTTAACCAAACCATTGCTACTTATGGAAGACTGGATATTCTTGTAAGCAATGCCGGACTTCAGCAGGATTCTTCTTTTCTTGAAATGACATTGCAGCAGTGGCAGAAAGTTATTGACGTAAATCTTACTGGTCAGTTTCTTGCCTGCCGGGAAGCAGCTCGTCAGTTTGTTGCTCAGGAAGCCGCCGCATCAAAAGATGAACCCAATCATAGCGAATTATCTATCGGAAAAATCATATTGATGAGTTCTGTTCATGATATCATTCCATGGGCCGGTCATGTTAATTATGCAGCCTCAAAAGGTGGGATTATGATGTTCATGAAATCCATTTCACAGGAACTTGCTCCTCACAAAATTCGTGTAAATTCTGTCAGTCCGGGCGCTATCAAAACTACCATTAATAAGGAAGTCTGGTCGGATCCTGAAAAATATAAAGGTTTGCTTAATCTGATTCCTTACAAAAGAATTGGAACACCACAGGATGTAGCAAAAGCAGTTGGCTGGTTAGCCTCTGACGATTCTGACTATGTGAACGGTGAAACACTTTACACTGATGGAGGTATGACGCTGTATCCTGAATTTGCGGATAATGGCTGATAATATCATTTTTTTAGGCTGAAAATGAAAAAGCACCAGACGATTTTGTCTGATGCTTTTGTGAAAGGGGATAATTTTATGCTCTAGACTTTTTTATTATTTCATAATTGTGACCCAGCCTTTATGTTCTTTTTGTAACACTGGATTTGACAGAACGTAGTAGTACATTCCTCCAGACAAATTATTACCGTCCCAGGTATTGTCATAGTTTTCATGTAGATAAATTTGTTTCCCCCACCTGTTATACACTTCCAGTTTCCAAGTTGATAATGTAACATGATCAATTTCAAAGAAATCATTTTTACCATCAGAATTTGGGGTAAAAACATTAGGTATAATACCAGGACAAGGATATAGCTCCACTTTGACTGTATCAGATGAAGGACATTGGGAAGATAAAGAATAAGCTATAAATTCTCCTGAATTTTGTACCTTGAATTCACTGTTTTCAGTTTCATCCTGCCATTTCACAACTCCACCATTTTCATTCCGCAACTGAATAGCGTTGTCTTCACAACTTCTTAAATCAGGACCAAGATTTACCGGAGAAACTACTTCTACGTTTACCGTATCCCTGAACTGGCAGCTTTTATAGGATAATGTCAGACTAAATTCCCCCCCCGACTTTATGAGATAATTACTGTTGACATTCCGATCCTGCCAAAGGAAATTATAAGGTTTTAGACTATCAAGGTTGAAGTTATAGCTTTCATCCTGGCAAAATACCAAGTCCTTGCCTAAAAAACCTGTTGGAGGGATAAACGGGACATCTTGCTCTTCAACCAGTATGTCGTCAATTAAATAATATGGCGATCTTTGGGTTGTATAAAAAGTGGGTATAAAAGTAGTCGAACGATCATCAGAAAAATTCCCAATTGTTAAATACTCATAATTGTCAGCTGCAATAAAACAGCCCGATATTTTTGTCCATTGACTTGTATCTTTTATTACCGCGTTAGAAACAATTTGAGGATTGGCATGAATTACCGGATATTTCTTTTTTTCAACAGTCCCTATCGGTTCCACTGTGAACGCTGCTCCAAGTTTATTGGTGGCTAGAGAACTTCCAAAGTCCCGTATGGCGAAATATTCGGCATAATATACACTCCCCTTTTTCATAGGTTGTTTTAATCTCACCTGAATATACTCCCTGTATTCGGAAACAGTTGATAAATTGTTTACAGTAAGATTATTGGCAGAAGATGTGATCAATCCCGCACACATTTTACCGTTACGCGTCAGTTGCCTGCTATTGGCAAGAAATGCCGGGTAGCAGATCCTGGAAGTATCGGAATACCATACATCACTGCTCCCGGAAGTAGGTGTATACCATTCTTCAATATAATCCTGAATTCCAAAAGGGCTATCCGTTGGTATTATCCCGCAAGGTCTTTTTTTAACTTGTTCAAATCCAGGGTTAGGGACTAAATTCTGTCCATGTAATCCTAATAAAGACGAAAAAAACAAACATGTTAAAATGCACGTCCGAGTGAAATGACAGGCCATGGCATAAGAAGGTTTTTAGCTTTGAATTTAGGGGAGAATTTCTCGCTTGAATCCTCTGAGAAATTCTTTATAAATGGCAGTAAAAGACCCGCCCGGAATAACCATTTCCCTTGCGCAGCCTGATACCGATATCCTCCCCGAACAGCCATGTACCAGGGTGCAGACAGGGTTATAAGGGTGCTGCTTTTATAAGTTTCATATCTCTTTCTATCCTGGTGCATGGTAAAAAGACCCAACTCCCAATGATGTTTTATACTTTGGCTGATCACTCCAAGTTCCGCGGTAATAGCCTTTTGATGTGTATCTCCCCAATTTTTATAGATGCCACCGATTTTCACATTCCAGGCTAGCTTTTGAGTCGAATAAAATATTCTTTCGTAATTAATTGAAATAGGTACAAAAGAATCGTCTCCACCGCTTGCTTCCAACTGGATTGAATTAAGCTTTACAAACTTGTGGGTGTTTTGAGCAAATGTCCCTGAATTTACCAACAGGATCGAAATAATTAGATTATATATTTTCATATAAATTCATATCTAAAAATAATGGGCTGGAAATAGCTGAGACCTCCAGCCCGGTTATTAACTATTCTAAAATAATTTTCGATTTAGTAATCTCATCACCCATTTTTAAATGTACAAAATACACCCCTCTTGAAACGTCTTTAATATCCCATTTAATGTTGTTTTGCGTTTTAAAATAATTATTTGCCCCGTCTTTTCCTCTTTGCACACCAGTCTGTCTAATTACATTATCTTTCTCATCTAGTAATGTAGCACTTTCAAACAGATAACCGGCAGCTTCTACATTTTCAAATTCAATTGATAATACGTCTTTTGATGGATTAGGATATATTCTATAAAAACCGCCAGCAGAAGTAGTTGATAGGTAAAATGTTTGCCGATAATTCGTGCCCTGTCCACACCTGTTAGTCGGCGTAACAACAACTCTGACAAAACTTGAAAATGAGACCTGGCAGGAGGAGCCATTCGGAGACAAACTTCCGCTCCCTCCCTCTATTGTCCAGGAGTAACTACCAACACCTTGGCCGGCTACGCTTAAATTTGCCCAGCCTCCGGGAATTACGTTAAACGATTGATTAGTGCCCCCATTTACCTGGGGATTGCTCAAAATCGGAGTTCCATAAAAAAGTGGAGCTGATGAAGATGTATTTGTAAAACCAGCGCATTCGGTATATAACGCTGTAACAGTCAATGTTCCAACATTTCCATTTGTAAGTCCTGATGGAAAAATAACACTGTTAGCACCTCTTACGGGATTACCAGTTATGGTTCCATTATTCAGATTCCAGCCGCTTGATGCTGACCACTCATATGCACAGTGAAAATAACAGTCAGCTGCATTATTCTGCAAATATGGAGAGGATGATATTGCAACAGCCTCATTTGCGCTACACCCAATTACCAATCAATTATTTGGTGTATATGGAGATGGAGGACTTTTTGAAACCGTTATAGACTGAGAAGATATTAACGTTAAGCCAGCCGGAGTTCCGTATGCCCTTATTGTGATCACCACATCTCCCGCAGAATTGCCAAAAGCATGGCTTATACTCATTGATTCAAATGGATTTCTGAAATGTTCAGAGTCGGTTGGCTCATAAAATGAATAGCTCCATCGCTCAGTTCCAATAGGTAGACCACTAACTATATAAGTAGCAGTATTTCCCGGACAAACCCTATTAGGCCCTGTTATACTCAAAGCAAAAGAGGAATTAAATATCCCAGAGCACACAAATATTAAAATAACAATAAAAAAACTTACATTTTTCTTATAATTTCTTACATGCAACAACGTGATTAGAAGATTTTTCATAATAATTAGTTTTAAAAATGAGGATTTATTTTACAAATAATTATAATTTTCCAACAATATAGAAAATAATTATATTTAAAATAAATATTACAATTAATATAATATTACTACTACAAGAATGAAGGCATCTTGCATTTAAAGTACTCTGAAATACACTTTCTGGCTAATACAGTAGACGTACATAATTAAAAATTGTAAAAAATTCAATTCCTCTTTCCAACCTTTTTTAGTTCACTTGTATCTTATAACTATAAAAGACATTAGCCATGAAAAAATATATCCTTATCACATTGTTCTGTTTTGTCTGCATAGCATGTGACAATAAATATGAGGACATGCCAAAAGCGCAGGAACTTGTAAGTAATATTTCATACCGCAAGCTGACTTCTGTAATGGTTTCAGGAATTCCGTTATCAGTAACAGTTTTGGAAATAAATGACAGCCGTTGCCCGATCAATGCCGATTGTATTTCAGTAGGAAAGGTGATCGTTAAATTTAGTTTATCTGATGGAGCCAATAACACTGAGGCATCAATAGAATTAATTAACGATGAAAAAGATAAGACGGTCCAGTCTTTCAAGTTAGGCGACCAATCTTATTCCATCAAAATCCACGAGGTTTCTCCCTATCCTGAAATTTTTAAAACGATAAATCCGGAAGATTATAAAGTAAGCCTTACCATAGAGAAAATATAAATCGTAACCTCTTTTTTTAGTGCCTTTTGCTAAAAAGCTGCATCAATTATTTTGGTGCAGCTTTTTATATTGAATTATATACGAATCATTTATTAACAAATAAAGTAAGAACCAGCTAATGAGATGGATTACCAAAAAGTCAGTTTACATTTGTCAAGATAAAATTTCAAACTCAATCATGCGGCCTGCTAATCCTTTTCAGCTTTTTTTAAGTTTTCTTTCCAAACATGCATGGATTGCGATCCTTTGGACCCTACTTATTTTGTTGGCTTGCAGCTGGCCAGGAAAGGATATTCCGGAGGCGCCTGTTACAGGTTTTGACAAACTGGTACACGCCGGACTTTTTGCTGGTTTTACTGTTTTATGGCTTTTGGTGTATCCTCAAAAAGCTGTTACTGTGATTTTGGCAGGGATTGCCTATGGTGTAGCGATTGAATTTTACCAGGAAATAATGCCACTAGACCGAACATTTGACTTGCTCGATATAGTGGCAGATTCGGTTGGTGTTTTTTTAGGATTCGGTTTTAAAGCAATCGTGCTCGACCGTTATCTCCAACGTTTGTATTGATTGATCAAACTATTGGTTGAGCCATCGTGATTGGTAGCTGGCCAATCATTTTGAAGTTCAGGGTAAATTTTGTTGGCCAGTTGCTTCCCAAGCTCAACGCCCCACTGGTCAAAGCTGAAAATATTCCAGATAATCCCCTGAACAAAAATCTTGTGCTCATACATCGCCAGGAGACTTCCCAATACTTTTGGTGTGATCTTTTTCACAAGGAACGAGTTGGTAGGTTTGTTACCCAGGAACACTTTGAACGGTGTAAGAAAATCTATCTCTTCTTTACTTTTACCCGCAGCCTTTAATTCTTCACTTGCTTCTTCATACGTTTTACCATTCATAAGCGCCTCTGTCTGAGCAAAAAAGTTTGACAAAAGCATTTTATGATGTTCTCCGATAGGATTATGGCTCACAGCCGGTGCTATAAAATCGCAAGGAATAACTTTTGTTCCCTGATGAATTAACTGATAGAAAGCATGTTGCCCATTTGTACCGGGCTCACCCCAGATAACGGGTCCGGTCTGATAATTAACTGCTTCACCATTACGGCCTACATATTTCCCGTTGCTTTCCATATCTCCTTGCTGGAAATAAGCGGCAAAACGGTGCAAATACTGGTCGTAAGGAAGAATTGCGTGTGTTTGGGCATCAAAGAAATTGTTATACCAAACACCCAATAAGCCCAAAATCACAGGAATATTTCTTTCCAGTTTTGTAGTTCTGAAATGGTTATCCATATCATGCGCACCAGCCAGCAATTGCTCAAAATTGTTGAAACCAATAAAACAAGCGATAGACAAACCAATAGCCGACCATAGCGAATAACGACCGCCAACCCAGTCCCAGAACCCGAACATATTTTCAGGATCGATACCAAATTTTTCTACTTCTGCGCGGTTTGTTGAAATGGCAACGAAGTGTTTTTTCACGTGCTCCTCATCTTCTGCTTTTTCCAAAAACCAGCCACGTGCAGTTAACGCGTTTGTCATGGTTTCCTGCGTAGTAAAAGTTTTGGAAGCGATCATGAACAAAGTGGTCTCAGGATCTAGTGACTTTACAGTTTCGGCGATATGCGTTCCATCTACATTGGATACGAAATGCACGTTCAGCCCGTTTTTGCCGTAAGATTTAAGTGCTTCTGTCACCATTACAGGGCCCAAATCACTTCCACCAATACCGATGTTAACGATATCCGTGATTTCTTTTCCTGTATATCCTTTCCATGAACCCGAACGTACTTTATTGGAAAAATCTTTCATTTTCGCCAGTACCTCGTTTACATCCGGCATCACATCTTTTCCATCAACCAAAACGGGTGTATTGGAACGATTACGCAGAGCAGTATGCAAAACCGAGCGACCTTCGGTAGCGTTGATTTTTTCACCGCTGAACATCTGTTCAATAGCATCCGACAAACCACATTCTTCTGCAAGTTGTATCAAATATGCTCTTGTACGAGTCGTGATTCTATTTTTGGAATAATCCAGAACGATATCGCCAAAACGTAGAGAAAATTTACGGGCACGCTCCGGATCTTCAAGAAAAAGGTCTTTTAAATGTTTTTGGGAGATTGTTTTATGGTGGGTTTTCAGCTTTTTATATGCTGCCGTCTGATCAAAAGGTGTCGATTGAAGCATGAGTTTAACGAATTTATGTTGAAAAATCAGTTGAAAATTTAGGCCGTTTTAAAAAAGGCCGCTATTACCTTAACACAAAAGTAGCGTTTTAAGACTCTTATGAGCACCAGAAAAAAATGAAAATAAAGTACAAAAACTTAAACAGTTGTTTATCAATGCATTCGAAACAACAAATGAATCAAAAAACCTGTTTTAGCTTATTTGAAAGGAAATGGCATTGTCAAATTGCATCACAAACTCCTTTGTAATAACCAACAGACTCGGCAATCCCGGCCAAAGGATCTTTCATGTCTTTCTCATATTCAAGGCTGCACATCCCTGAATATTTGATTTTCCTAAGCATTTTTATGAAGAGCGGAACGTCAATAACACCACGTCCCAGTTCACAGGTTGTTCCGTCGTGCGTGGCGGATGTTACGTTTTTCAGGTGTATATCAAAAATCCGTTTCTGATATTTTTCCAGATCAGCAATCGGATCATTTCCGTAGCGCGCATCATGGCCCATATCAAAACATATTCCAACACCCGGATCAAGATCTTTGATCAGATTATAAACAGAAATTGCATTTGGATATAATTTATCACCCGGACCGTGAATATGGATGGCATAGCGAATTCCCGTTTCCTTAACTTTTTTAGCAACGTAAGGTAAATCTTCATGGTTAGGAATACCGACAATCAATTTAACTCCAACCCTTTTTGCATAGTCAAAAGCGTTGTCAATTTCTGTTGTTGTTTTGGCATAAATTGGCCCAACTCCATAACCTGTTACACCCGACTGTTTCAGTTTTTCATAGAAGGCAGCGATTTGTTCAGGGGTGCTGGCATAAGGAAGATGAAAATCTTTAATGCAAAGGTAATGCACATCCGTTTTTTTCATCATTTCAAGCGACTGGTCCAGATTGAAATTGACAAAACTAAAACCAGCCATAGCCAGCTTAAATAAATCCTCTTTCTTTTCTTTTACCGGCGCAAAAAAGGTTTCGGGCAGTGAAACCATAGAACCAGCCATTAAACCTGCAACTCCTTTTTTAACAAACTCACGTCGTGTATTCATCCTGATATATTTTTATAAACTGATTTCAAACTATAAAGTAAAATACCTGAAAATATACCAACCCGGATCACACAAACTATTGAAATGACAAGAGTTTGAATTAAAAATAAAATCCAATTAACCAGATATCTGAAAGTTAATTATCTCTTTTTAAATATTTGTTATTGAAAGGAATATCTACAAACGTGGCAGATCGGTAGTTACAGAGATCAAAAGCCAGCCATGTAGTTCAGGTTTCGCAGCCAAAAGCAGATGTGATTGAAGCAGCCGCAAAAGGCGCAGGGAAAAGAAAAAATTAATTTGATACTTCATAATATTTAAAAAATTAAATTTTAAGTTTGATACCAATCTTGTTGATCAGACCGGTAATCAAAACGATGATCAGAGAAAAGAGTAATGATTTGATGATTCCGATCATTCCGGTTCTTAGAAATATTGGCAAACTGATTCCGGCCAGGGTAATTACAGCATACCAAACATAAGGAATCAGGTAGCAGGTCAGCGTAGAAGTTCCGGCAGGTTTAAGAATTTCCGCCCAGCTTTTTTTTCCTTTCAAATCGGTTAACCAATAGAAAAAAGCAAAGGTCATAAAACTGATGCCGCTGCAAATACCGACCCAGGCTGGCGTTGCCCTAATTTTTGAAATTCCCCAAAAAGGCCGTGTTCCAAAACCGTAAGCGAAAGATAGTATCCCTAAACCTACTAAAATAAGCAAAAATGTAGCCGGCTTAATTTGCTTCGAGTATTTTCTATAAATAACAGAAGCTACAATACCGCCCATTGCAAAACCTGGCATGGACCCACTGCCGACTATCCAGACATGCGGTCTTATCCGATGCAGAAAACCAAGTGCGCCTGAAAAATCTGCCATACTGAAAACCGCAAAAAACACCCAGGCAAGAACGATTAACGCAACGTTGTCCCCTATAAGCAAATAAACCAGCGCACATATCAGGTACGACCAGCCAATAAGTCCAAGAATACCATACCAATGTGTCTGCATCCAGACAACATTATCATCCTCTCCCCCTTTATAAATCACAGCAAGTCCGATCAGGATCAGAAAACCAATAAATTTCAGCAGACTGTATATCGATTTATTTTCCGGCTTGTCGGGATAAACATTCCAGATCAAAAAGAAGCCAATGACCATAAATATTTCCCAAACGTAGGTGCTAATAATCATTCCATCATTTGCACTTTCCAGGTTAACAGTAAAAATCCCCATCAAAAGAAGTGCAAAAGTTCGTTCAGCAATATGTTTGACGATGGTCAGATCACTATCACCTTTCGATTTTCTGTTTGCAATTGCAAAAGGGATTGATAGGCCGACGATGAATAGAAAACACGGAAATATAATATCAGAAAAACCCATCGCGTCGTCTTTGGCAGCACTGTGTTCAAGCCAATGAGGAACGCCTTCCAGTGTCCATAGATCATTTACAAAAATCATGAGAAACATAGTCAGCGCTCTGAAAATGTCTATAGAATCTAACCGGGTTATTGAAAGTTTAGAAGTCATTTTTATGTTATTATCTTGTGGTGAGTAATTGTTTATTTATTCTATTCCAAAACCAGCCAGGTATACCCCCGGGCCGGAATCTGAACCGTTATCGGAGCATTGAATTCTCTGTCGACCTGATATGTTTTTGCCACACCTTCCTTTTCCCTGATTTTTAAACTGGCATGTTTTGAAGTATAATAAACAGGCAGTTTTATATCTCTGGTAATATTTTCACTCAAAGGATTGTAAATCATTACCAATCCTTTTTCTTTCAAACCCGGATTAACATGCATGATACCATCCCAGTCCCGGCCGTCCGCGCGACGCAGGTGAATTACGTCTGAATTCAGGATATCACGGTATTTTTTGTACCAGTCAACTACTTCAATCACCGTTTTTTTCGTCACCTCCGTGTCATACAATCTCGGACCGCGATAGCAAGCCTGGATTCCGGCTCCGTAATATTGCATCATCAACTGTTTGTAAGCGTCAAGATGTTCAGAAAGCGGTTCTAGAATCGCTTCTGGTCCTCCTCCCTGGTATTTCGTTAACGGTACAAAACCCCAGACCATCGAAGGAATCTCATTCCACATGGCATCGAAAATATTCTGACGGTTAAGTATCATTTGTTGTTCACGAGACAGCGAAAAATTAACTTCACGATAACCAAGCGCGATTTTATTTGTTCCGTCCAGAAAGTACCAGTCCGGCGCATTCACATAAATCCCGTTTTGATTACACCAGCGGTACAATCCTTTTTGAAGTTCCATTTGTTTCCATTGCGAGTCTTCAAGGCCCTGGTGACCGGGATGTGCTGTTGATGCACAAACATCACCCGGATAAGGTCCGTCGTTTTCAAAAATATTGAATCCGGTAGCCGTCATAAAACGTTTCAGCGTTTCGATATACCCCAGTCCCCATTTACTTCCCATACAAGGGGCATTTCCAAAAAACGCTCCTCCGGGCTTTCCGGTTTTTGGGTCAATGACGTCATCTTCCGGACTTATTTTTCTTGAACTGAACAAAGAATAACTTCCGATAAAAATATTTTTACCATGCGCATAATCTGCCAGTTCTTTCCACTTTTTGAGATTTGCAGCTGTCGTGTCTTCCATGTTGCAATGGCTTCCAAAACTTAAAATCAAAGCTTCATAACCGGTTGCGGCACATTGGTCAATTGCAGTGCGGACTTCTTCATCATTTTTACTGACAAGGTGCATAAAAATCGGATTACTGGTTGTCCAAGGTGCAATTGTCCTGTACATTTTCCGTACGGCTAACCCATTTCTTTCGCGGTCATACTTATCATTCAACAACTCATATGTTCTGACGGATTCGAAAAATTCATCTTTTTTAAGTACAATACCAATGTCTCTTTTCGGATGAACTTCTAATAAACATGGCGTCTTGAAATCATAATTTACCTGTGAAGTATAAAGCGGATCAACTTTCCAATGCGTCGCCTGATCACTCAAAGGATAGCGCATCGCATTGTTAAACGCGAAGTTATTTTCAATATAAATCCCATTGGGTTTTGTCATTTCCTCCGGTGTCCCGACTACCGCACTTTCTTCTTCCACAACAGCCAGAATTTCGTTAACAACCTGATTGATTGTTAGCGAAGAACCTATATTATTTTGAATGGTAACCCATTTGCTGATAAGGGGAATGCCATCATAAAGTGAATAATGAACAATCACTTCCAAACCCTTTAATGCCGGTAACGACGAAGCATAATAAAAAGAAATAGTCTTACCCGAGGCGTTTTTCTTATTGCCTGTCCACATGGAGGTTTTCCAGTTCAGATACGGCTTTATTTCCTGAATTGTGTATTTGGAATAATGAAAAGCGCTATCCGAAGTTTTTAACTTATCAACCCATTCCGGCAATAAATAGGCATTTTCCTTTTGTCCGTACAAACCACCGACATTGTAATTCTGGCCATTTATTGTAATTCTGGCTTCTGCTTTTACAGCGCGAAGCAGTTGTTGTCCGTTTGAAAGATTTTTAAAATCCACACAAGCAAGGTCCGGCGCGATTCGAAATGTTCTTTTTAACAATCCATTATACAGGATGATGTCTTTCCCATCCTGACTCTTGAAAATTTCCGCCTTTTCGGTTATGGGATGAACTAGCCAGTCTTGCGGTTTTTTGTTTTCAAGATCAGTTTTCCAAATGGGAAGATTTTGGGCATTTGTCCGGAATAAAATACAACAAAAAAGGAAGGTTAAGATTTTAAAGTTGATACTCATTTTATCAAAGAATTAATGTTTAGGAATTTTACCCTAAACATAAGATTCCCTGCGCTGGAATGGGCAAAAAAAGAGGTTTATTTTTTGAGGAGTCAAAGTTCACGTACTTGGTGGGACGCAAATTCGCATGGCTAAAGCCTTATGGCTGGTAGAGATTTACTGCCCAGGGTTGAAACCCTGGGTTAATTTTAGAAAAAGGCGAGTCCAACAAAGTTTTGGGCAAGGTCTCAAACCTTATTTGATTTAGAAGTGACAAGTTCAACAAGGTCGTGAACCGAGTTCAATCTTTGGGTAGGCTTGAAGAATGGCAAATCCAATAAAGTTAATTACTCAGACGCCAGACTCTTCACCGGATTCATCAAAGCCGCAATAACAACTTTATAGCCAACCGTAATCAATGTAATCAGAAGAATTATGATTCCTCCGGAAGCCAGAATCCACCATTCCAGATCAATCCGGTAAGCAAAATGATTCAGCCAGTTTTTCATTGCGTACCAGGCTATTGGTGAGGCAATGCAGAAAGCAACCGTTACTAAAATCAAAAATTCTTTTCCAAATAATGAAACGATATTGCTGACGCTCGCGCCCAATACTTTTCTGACTCCTATTTCCTTTGTTTTTTGGGTTACCATAAACGAAACCATCCCGTACAAACCAAGACAACAGATCAGGATCGCAACCATGGCAAATGATCGGATGAGCGAAGTCAACTGCTCTTCTTTTTCATAAAATTTTGCAATCTTTTCATCTACAAACTCATAAGAAAAAACTTCGTCGGGATACGATTTTTGCCAGGCCTGGTTGATATGCTGAATGGATTGAGCAAGATTTCTTGTATCAATTTTAACAGCAACTTCTTTATACAATTTCGGATTTGCAAAAATAACACAAGGCTCAACAGCTTCTTGTAAAGATTTGAGATGAAAACTTTTTACTACGCCTACAATGTCTCCTTTGAAACCTGACGCACCATCTTCCAGCTGTTTACCAAGAATTAATTGGGGATCCCGAACGCCTAACCTTTTCATCAATTCTTCATTAATTACAAATTCAACCACAGAATCGCGTTTCATTAAACTGCGTCCCGCAAGTAGCTGCATTTTATACGTTTGCAAATAATTTTCATCCCCAAAACGATCCCGAATCACAAATTTCTCCCATTCAGCCCGATTGTCAAAACGAACAGAACCACCAAAACCCATATTGGATGCGGGGGCTTCGTATTGATAGGAAACTGACTTAATATCAGGATATTGAAGCATGTCATTTCGTAGCGCATCCTTTGTTTTTTGTAATGTATCAGATTTCGGTAAAGGAATTGTTATCACCGCATTTTGATCAAAGCCGAGATCTGTATTTTTGAAAAATTTCAGTTGTAAAACCAGAACCAGTGTCCCTATAACCAGGATTTGTGCAATGATCAATTGAACGGTTATCAGAGAACGTCTTAGTCCGATTCCGCCAATTTGTTGTGTGCTCAACTTACTTTTAAGAGCCGCAATAGGATTGAATCCTGATATGATAACGGCTGGATAAAAACCGGCAAATCCAATAACAACCATTACTGCCAAAAGCAAGAATGAGACAACTTCAAACTGAAACAACATGCCAAAGTGAAATGCTTTTGTATGTGTCCAGTTATTGAGAGAAGGAAGCAATATCATTACGAAGATTAATGCCAACACCGAGGCCAAAACTGTGACCAAAGCGGTTTCAGCCATAAATTGCCAAAATAACTGGCCTTTTGTGCTTCCTAAAACTTTTCTAATTCCGATTTCCTTTGCGCGCTTCAACGCTTGCGCCGTAGCCAGATTTATGAAATTAATACTTGCGATGATCAGAAGAAAAAATCCAACACCGGCTAACACCCATAAAATGGATCTGCGAATCTGGCCGCCATATCTTTCATCAAAATGGACATCGGATAAGGGTTGAAGTTTATGTTGATAATATTTTGAATTTTCTCCGTAATATTTTGTCCCGTTTGACTTTAAGGCTTTTTCAATATCAGCACTATTGCTGCCTTTTGTTTTTTTGACAAAAGTAAAATTCTTGCTGCTGATCCAGCCATATTGCTCAGGCCAGTTGGTGAGATCCAGTTTTTTTAGCGTTGGAAGAGAAATATAAATGTTGAAATCAAGATCCGTGGGTTTATTCTGGTCTTTCAGTACTCCGACAATTCTTAAATCGTTTGTGTTGTTAAGCCGTATTGTTTTGCCTATCACGTCAGACGTACCAAAGTATTTAAGCGCCATTTTTTCGCTGAGCACTACGGTAAAAGGCTCACTCAGCAAAATAGATCCATTATTTTTTATCCAGTCAAATGAAAAAATATTTATATAGCCCTGATCCGCATAGGCAACATTTTCCTTTTCGATAAAGCGTTTAACCTTACCACCTGAATTTGCTGATAACGTTACGTTCGGCAATTTACTTATAAAACCAACTTTTTCGATTTGGGAATAATCCTGGGAAAGAGCCGTTGACAAGGCATAGGCAGAACCTGACTCGTGCTCAACGCCCTCATCCAGATGAAGATCCAGAACTACTTTATACATTCGGTCAAAATCAGGCTGGTGCCTGTCTGTGCTCAGATGGAATTGAATAAACAGAAAAATTAAAACGGCACCTGCCATCCCAAGTCCCAGTCCAAAGATATTGAGAATGGCATAGGACCGGTTTATTTTCAGATTTCTTGCTGCAATTTGAAAGTAATTTTTTAACATGGTGATTCAATCATAGTCTGTATTGGCTGACAATTTATGAATCTTAAACCGCTGTTAATCATCTGAGATTCGTTTTTAACATGATTTAACGTTTTAAAAATTGTAACGATTTTTCAGGAATTTTCCTTTTTCAATATTCCTTTTTCAACGCTTTCATTGATCAAATTTTCTGCATAATTCCAGATTGGAGTGGAACCGTATTGCATTACTTTTTTCTTGTCATAGACCTTTTGATAATCTACATCAAATTCTTTCCAGGTTCCGCCATTATTGGATGCATTTTGGAGTAGCGGTTCAAGTCTGTCCATGGTTTTTGCGAATTTCGCCTCCGCGGTTTCTCCTGCTTCAAATTCTTCCCAAACTGCAATTAGTTCATCTCCTTGTTCGTCTGGTAATAGTCCAAAAATCCGTTTGGCAGCAAGTAATTCCTCGTCCGTATTTGTATGATTTTTGGTGGTATCATATATGAAAGTATCACCTGCATCAATCTCCACAATGTCATGGATCAATACCATTTTCACTACTTTCAAAACATCAATTTCAACATTAGAATGTTTTGACAAAATGATGGCCATCATGGCCAAATGCCAGCTATGTTCGGCATCGTTTTCATTTCTGTCACTGTTGAATAATTTAGTACGGCGCTGGATATATTTTAGTTTATCAATTTCTTTGATGAATTCGATTTGTTTTAAGAGGTCGTCGGTTTGCATTTGCTTATATTATGAATTAGATTTATATATAATTAATTTATATATTGAAATAATTTTCTTTACCTCGTAATAATGAAAGTAACGTCTTACATTACACTTTTAATATTATCGTTTTTTATTTGCCGATGCAATTTCAAAAGTGAGCCGGATCATTATCCCTCAGATTTTACTTTTCGAATTGATGGGTGGTCTGACGATTACGACTCTGAAACGCAAATATATAAAAGAGGCTATTCTAATGGAGATTCATCAGCCAAAGTATCTTTAACCGAAAAAGAATTACAATCAATATTTGAAGATTTTGAGGAGTTTGAATTTTTTACTTTCCCTAAAGAATTCGAATGTGAGAAATTTGGTATGTTTCAAGAACCTAACTCAACAACCGTCATAAGTGTCACTTATAATAAAAAATTTAAACGGTCAAGGAATACTTCCCTATGTGAATTTAAAACGCAACGAACGAATTCAGGCAACTTTGATCGTTTGGCTAGAAAAATCTGGCAGATTTTAGATTCAAAAAATGAGGTTAAAAAGATGGCAAAAACAGACATCGTGTTATTGTAAACAACTAACCCTACCAATAAAAAAGCAGGATTAGTTGTAATTTCTTCCTAAGCTTTCAACGCCTTCCGCGCAAATTCAACACACTTAGCTGTTTCCTTCACTGCATCCGAACCAGCCGGAATATCATATTCCAGTTCAATCGTTGCCGGGAATTTATATTTGTTTTTTTGTATCATTTCAAGTGCTGCTACAATCGGCGTATCACCTTCACCCCAGGGAACGTTTTGTCCGCCATTTGCTTTATTTTTTCTGTCTTTTGTGTGCATACTGACGATATGCTCATGTTTGGCAGGAATAAATACCAACGGATCGAAACCTGCGGCCACATAATGCCCCATATCAAAATTCATCGCATTGTATTTTGACTGGCCAAGGGCAACGTCCCAGGCATCAAAAGTCTGCTGCAAATGTCCGTGGTAACCAACATACGTTTTATTTTTTGCAGCAATATCACCCAGACGTTTCGTTTGTGCAGGATCTGTTGGCAACTCAACAGTAGCCTGATTTGCACCTAACGCTTTGGCTGCCCGAAACGCGTAATCAACTTCCGCATCCGTATTATTTACGCCCAACGCAGAAGGTTTGAAAGCATAAATACTTACTCCGGCATTGTTATACATTTTACGCAGCTGGACGAATCTATCCATCGAAACTTTCGCCCGCCATTCGGCCAGTTTTTTGGAATATTCTTCTTGTGCAGCTTTCTGTTCAGGGGTAACTTCAGGACGCTGTCCGTTTGGTCCTGGTGCCATAGATGGTCTTGGCGGCGCCGTTGGAGCACCTGCGAAAGATTCACCGGTTGGGCCCATTAATTCAATTGCGCTGATGTTACAATCAATACAATATTGCAAAATCTGCTCTGCGCTGCCCGGCATACTACGCCAGGAATAGGTTATTGCACCAATTTGCACACCGTTAAAAAGCGAGTTTGGCTTGCCCAGATTCTTGATATAGGCGGGTGCACCAAAAGCCGATCCGGAAAGAAGTGCAAATCCTGCCGCTGCCAGTGACGAATTAACTAGAAATTCCCGTCTTGAAATATCCTGATTTTGCATATAATTTATTTTATTAAGTTCTTATCATTTTAAAGCGATTCCTCCGAAAATCTACTTTTGAACTACAACCTGTTTTGTAGTCCGCATATAACCAATCAGGTCTGTGATTTCCTTGTCCGACAAAGTTTCCAAAAGTCCGGAAGGCATCATGGAAACCGGCGTCACTTCCCTGGTCTGAATATCTGATTTATTGATCGCAACGGCATCCTGACCAACAATTCGCAAAGTCACTTGCCTCTCAGTTTCCTTGGCAATATTCCCTACATAAGTTCTGCCATCTCTTGTGGTCACAACCACCATTTTGTAATCATCCTGAATTTCTCCGCTCGGATCCAGAAGATTTCCTAACAGATAATCAAGGTTTGCACGATTCGAACCCGTAAGTTCCGGTCCGATAATACCGCCTTCCCCATACATTTTATGACAAGGCGCACAGGTTTTCCGGAAAACCAATCGGCCATTAGCAGTGCTTCCGCCAGATACAGCTTTATCAGTCAATAGATTTTTATATTTCTTGTAAGCCTTTTCATCAAAAGCAACATGATCAATTGGTCCCCATACTTCAACAAAACCACTGCCTACTACCCTTCTGAGCTGTCTGGCCACATAAGTTGGAATTTCCTTTTTTGAAATAACATTTTTAGAAATGGCCTGTGTTAGTAACCAGCCTGATTTTGGCCTGGATGCCAATGTCTGGATGGTTTCGGATTTTTCAGCAGCGTCAAATTTCGGATAACGTTCAATCAGCAGTTTAGCCAAAGGTTCGCTATCATAACCGGCCATAGCACGAATGGCATCCAGACGAAGATTTGCATCATCCAGCAAAACCGGAAGTTCTTTGACTAATTCCGGCCTTTGCCTTAAACTTAATAATTGTAATGATTTTCGTCTTTCTTCAACCGTTGCTTTTTTATTTTTCAAAATAATCAGCGCATTTTTTGCTGCTTCTGTATCTCCAAAATGTTGCGACATATCCAGAGCCATTTGTGCTATCCGTTTTTCTTTCAATTTTAGTTTTGCATAAACTGCAGTCCAGTTGGCTGGCGCTTTCAAATCTGTCCTTCCTTCCAGTCCATCACGCATTCCTTCCAATAACGCTTTTTGATTTTTGGTTGCTTTTCCAATAGCCGTTACCAATATTTCAACCGCATCAGCATCTACCGCCCTTCTTGCAATAAATTGCGTTACCATCGGAATTTTGCTTTGATTTGCCAGTTCCATCGATCGAGCCGGATTTTCCTTGATCAAAGGTTCGATTCCATACCATATCATTTTAGGAAGATTATGATCTTCGCTATCTTCTCCATGCGCTATCAACGCACTTGCAAGTTTCCATCTGGAATTCAGATCAATTCTTTGCAAAGCAGAAGCCAGATATAGACGAACAATCTCCGATTTATCTGATGTTGCCATTTCTTCAAACTTTGTGATCATCTCCGGCACCGCGTCTTTATCCTCATTTAAAAACTGAACAGCCCAGGCTCTGATATATTCATTTTTATTGTTCAGTGCATCAAAAAGTGCCCTTGGAGTAAAACCACCAGTTATTTGTAAAGTCCACATCGCACGAAGACGCCAGTCGGGATTAGTGCTATTTTGGTACAAATCAAATAATCGATCGTAAGCAATTTTTTCCATTTTCCCTTTTGACGCCCGATTTTGCAAAATAATTCTGGCGCGTCTCGCATGCCATTCACTTGGACTTGCCTGCAATTCTGCCAGTTGCAAATCAGAGAATTTACCAAGATCTGCATAACGATCTTTCCAGTTTTCAGCTTTTGAAACTTTTGGCATAATCCTGAAAATCCGTCCGGTTTCAGAATTTAAAACATCAGATCCGCAAATATCTGCATCATGCCAATCCAGCACATACATACCACCTTCCGGCCCGATTTCCATGCTGAAACCTACCCATTGCGCATTGTTTGCCATCATAAATTCATCGCCGTGTTTTCCAACAAAACCGGAACCTTTTGGTACCAGAATATCGGATAAAATACCATGTTCATGAATATTGGCCATAAATATCTTACCTCTTTCTTCCTGGGGAAAAGCGTCGGAAAGATAAACTCTTGCGCCTCCATGAGCCGAACGGTGGCTATGATCTGCTATGGTTTTTATATCGTTATAAACGTAAGGATTGAAATGCTGTCCGCCTTGTCTGTGATAAATCCCACCCGGAATTACATGCCAAAGATGGGGAATTACGCAGGCCGTCATCAACAATTGTCCTTTCGCATCATAGTCAATTCCCCAGGGATTACTAAATCCATGAGCAACTACTTCAAACTTATCTTTTGTAGGATGATACCGCCAAACACCACCATTGATATCCGTTCCTTCACCTTCAAGAATATCTTCCGGAAATGCATCTTTATGTTTGTAAATTTTACCTTTTCCTTTTGGTTTACCTACTTTTGAGGGTGTGGCAAAACCTTGCAAACCGTATAACCAACCGTCGGGTCCCCAGTGAAAACTGTTCAGCGTTTCATGCCGGTCACGAATTCCCCAGCCCGTCAACCTGACTTCAATATCATCCATATCTGCTTTGTCGTCACCATTTTTATCAGGGACAAAAAGAAGATTTGGCGGCGCTCCGATAAAAACACCATCAAAACCAACCGCCAATGCCGAAGGAAATGCAATTCCTTCCATAAAAACTTTCCGTTTGTCCGCAACGCCATCTCCATCAGTATCTTCCAAGATCAGAATCCGGCTGTCTCCTGCATTGGAAAAACCCTTTCCGCGGGATTCGTAATCTTTATTTTCAGCAATCCACATCCGTCCACGGTCATCCCAGCAAAATGCCATAGGCTGCGTCATCATCGGTTCGGATGCATAGGCATTTACGATAAAACCATCTTTAATTGTCATCGCGGCAACAGCTTCCTGCGCATTCAGGAATTTTGCTTCCCGGCCTTCTTTTTGTGCAATTGCCCAAAGCGCAGCCGTATTGTAAGTACCATTATTACCAATAAAATCGCCGAATGTTTTTGTCAATGTTACGTCATTAAGCTCACCGGTATAAACTACCAATTCATGCTTAATTACCTCTGTTTCACCTTTCTTGATATGCCAGTCTTCTTTCCGCGCACGGGCTGGGCCAGCACCCAATTGACTGTCAACACGCCAGGTTTGCGGATATCCTTTGTTTTCAGGATGATCAAATATGGCTATATGTGCCAGGTCATTTCTTCCTTCTACCTGCATGGCTATATCAACCCAAAGTGCGGGTTGGCCTTCTGCTTTTTCATTGCGCTGACGGGCAGCATTGATTACTTCACCTTTAATTCCCTCTTTCCAGGGCATACGAACAAACAATCCGCCGTAATCATATTTCCCGATTGTCACATCAGTTTGGGCCTCACCACTCCATTCCAGATCCAGCAAATATTTTCCGTCTTTTTCGCGCATCGACCAGTTTTGCGTTTCTGTCAAAACAGCCGTCCCCGTGGAATCAAGCAGATCATACACTGTTTGCCATTTTACTTCCACACCTTTTGCTTCAATCACTTTTGCCGAAACCCGACGCCAATAACCTTGATCCGGATGATGGAAATAATCTCTCCCATTCACTCGGGTATAACCCCAATAAATTCCGGTTTGGTGTTTGTGATGCCCGGGACTATATTCCGTTAGTACACCTTTTCCATCCGGTGCAACCAACGGATGCAGATAAGGCCGGAAATTTGCTTTGGCATTTTGCGTTAAAATCGGTTTCGTTTCATTTTCCCGGAAAATACTGATTGTTTCAGCAGATTGATTTTGGACAATGTGGAGCTGGGAATCTTTTGCAAGTTTTCCTTTATGCTCCTCCTTTTTCTCCTGAAAGGGGAAACCTAAGTTCAGGAAAATAAAAAGCAAAAAGAGTGGAAGGGATCTTAGAATACTCATATCAAAAATATCAGCGATTTAATTTGAAATCAAAACTTTAAAGCTTAATAACACAAATAGAAAAGCAGCAAAATGTCAATTAATACTCTGAAAAACCATATTATTAATACTTAACCTGTCTTAACTATATCTCCGGCATGTCAGTCCAAATAACGAGGGTTTTAATCCTGAAAGACAAATTACTTATTTCCAGGCAGCAATTCTTCCGTTACCTAAAAACGCAAAATTTGTCTAAATCATAAATCAGGCAGATTATTAGTTTATCAGATAATTTGCAGGTAGTTTATACTCTATTTTATAACCCGGACAATTATGAAAAAAAACCTCCCGCTCTTGCTTACATTTTATTCGATCCTTTTCATCGGATGCAGTAACAATCATGACGATGTGACCGAAACGGATAAAGAAATCCCGGCCATTTATTCCAAAATTTATGGAGCTAAAAGCATTACTTCGGATGGCACTTATCTCACCATTAAAACAACAGGCCTCCCTGATCACAAAAGTATTTATTATGCAACGTCCAACAGCCTATACGAGAATTTTAGTGGCAGCACTTTTGGGGGAAATACCTTTAATAAAAATCCAAATTCCATTTCCGAACAAACATTTACTTTCAAAATCCCGCTTGATCCCAAAGTTGCCTCCGCACATGCTGCAACGCCTCTTGGCCCTATTGGTGTAGCACTAAACGGAGTGCCTTTTTTTAATCAATATGCGGGTCCGAATCAGCCGCTCACAAATGAGGTAACCAGCTTTGATCAGTATTGGGGACATCCTCAGCAAACCGGTCAATATCATTATCATGTTGAGCCGCTTTATTTAACGACGGTTAAAACATCCAAGTCGGCACTACTAGGTTTTCTGCTTGACGGATTTCCTGTATACGGACCCGAGGAAAACGGAGCACTTGTAACCACCGCTTCCCTCGATGCTTACCATGGACACACATCAGCTACGGCAGATTATCCAAACGGTATATATCATTACCACATTACAAATACAGATCCTTACATCAACGGAAGTGGATTTTATGGCACAGCGGGCACTATTTCTCAATAGTTTAAGCTTCTTATGCCTATTATTGATTTTTACAGGTTGTAACTCCGATACAAATAGCAAAAAGATGTTGATCAGTAGCGAAACACCTCATTTGAGTTCCGTAAATGGTCGCAAGTTTCTGGGAAAAACACTGTTCACAGGGTACATCTATGATCTGTACCCTTCGGGAGATACAGCAGAAATTTCAGGATTTTTGGATGGCAACGAGCATGGCATACGTAAGAAATTCTATCCCGGCGGGAGATTGAGGGAGAAAAGAGAATTTAACCAGGGTAAAAAAACGGGAATATATTACGCCTGGTGGGACAATGGAGATAAAATGCTCAAATACCATTTCAAAAACGATGAATATGATGGGACATGTCAGGAATGGAACCGTTATGGGAGATTGATCAGAGAGATGAATTATGCTAATGGTCATGAGGAAGGTCCGCAAAAGCTGTATTATGACAATGGAAAGGTAAGGGCGAATTATGTCATATTAAACGGAAGAAGATATGGATTACTCGGAACCAAAAACTGTGTTAATGTCTCGGACAGTGTACTTAAAAATTAGTATCGCTTTTATTTCTGCCTGCTTTATTGAGTGCTCAGGAAAAACGGAAACAAGAAATCTGCCCTACTATAACACAGCAGATTTTTCACCTCAATTTTTATCCTCAACCAAAGAAATTAAAGAAAAGATAACCCATACGATTCCCTCCTTCTCTTTTACCGACCAAAACGGAAAGCAGGTAACTGACCGTAAAATTGAGGGTAAAATTCACATTGCCAATTTTATTTTCACCAGCTGTATCAGTATCTGTCCAGTAATGACCAAGCACATGAAGCTCATTCAAAAACAGTTTTACAACAATCCGGAGGTGGTGATGTTATCATTCAGTGTAACACCCTGGATAGACAATGTAAAACGTTTACATCAATTTGCCGTACAAAATCAGATTACAGTGCCTAACTGGCACTTGCTAACAGGAAGTACCTCCCAGATATACACACTTGCGCGCAAATCATATTTTGCGGAAGAAGACCTGGGTTTCACAAAAGACAGTACGCAATTTCTCCATACAGAACATATAATCCTCGTTGACAAACACAGACGAATACGCGGGATTTATAATGGAACACTGGAACTTGAAGTACAACAACTATCTGCCGATATCGGGCAGCTGTTAAAAGAAAGCTATTAAATTTCAACAATAAAAGAGACACCAAAGAATATCTCCGGTGTCTCTTTTCCAAAAATTCAAATTTCAGTTCAGGCAATCTTTAATTCCAGCTGTTTGCAATGTCTTTTGCCACATTCGGATTATAATTTTTTTCAACATCCGGGATTGGCAATAAAACGTTTTTATCCTGGAATGGCGATTTCCCATCACCTGGTTCTGCGGCTCTTGTTGCATTGATGGTTTGTTTGGCAATTCCCCATCTGATCAGGTCAAAATAGCGGGTTTGTTCTCCAGTAAATTCAAGTTGTCTCTCTCGCATCAAAACGGCCATTGCATCACTTTGACTCGCACCCAATGTTGTATACTGGAATGCATTTACTCTTTTTCTAACCTGATTGATTAACGCAAGCGGCTCAGCTCCGGTTTTCCCCTGTTTGATATAAGATTCCGCAAGCATAAGCAAAACATCGGCATATCTGATCACCTGCCCGTTGATACTGCTTGCAGGTCCGCCATAAGTTGCTACTTCATTGTAATACTCATATTTTCTCCAAACATAATATCCTTGCGGATCCGCTGTCTTGAACGGAAATGAAATTTTACCCGACGCACATTTTTCGCAATACACGGTATCACCACCACTTTCTGCGCTTCCATAAAAAGTTGAATATGCCCGTGGATCCGTATACGTTGACCCTGTCGCAGGATTTGTGTATTTAAACGCTTTTACCGCCGCCGTGGTTACATACACGTTAAACCAGTCGTTAAATCCATATTCCTGGGCACGGTCCGAATGGGTTGCTTTGCCACCCCACGTTTCTTGTCCGCCAAAAACATAATACTGGTTTCCAATTCCCCAATCCGTCCATGCCGCATTCATAACCTGGAAAATATTTTCCGGACTGCTCTGGTTGGATGTGCTGAAAAGGTTGTCATAGGAAGTATCCAAAGTATAAGCATAAGGAGCTGTTGTAAGCTGCGTAAATGTCGCCTGTGCCTGAGCAAATTTACCCTGATAAAGATATGTTTTGCCCAACAAAGCAAGCGCAGCACCCTTCGTAGCGCGACCAAGTCCTGTGGCCGCGGGGTATGTTAAAGGAAGATCCGCAACAGCAAGTGTAAGGTCGTTTTCAATAAAACTCCACATGGCACCTGTTGCAGCGCGAGGAAAATAATTGTTGGCAACAGTACTATCATAGGTTGTGATCAAAGGAGCTTTCCCCCAAAGATTCACAATATTGAAATAGGCATAAGACCGTAAAAATCTGGCTTCGGCGATGTATTGTTTTGCATTGGCCTGGTCCGCAGCAACGGTTGGCGCCCATACATTGGCTCTGTCAATCACCACATTAGAGCGCAGGATCAGACGATAAAGGCTATTCCAAAGCTGCCCGATCTGGGTTTGACTTGTGCCAAATGAATAATCAGCCAGCTGTGCCATATCCCCTTGAAGATTCGTAGTCTTTTTGGCATCATAACCCAAAAGGTCGAAGATAAAATAATACTCTCTTGACCATAACCCGTCGTGTAGAAGCGTTGCATAAGTCGCAATCACTGCCTGATTCAGTCCGTCACTTGTCGTAAAATAAGTACTGTAATCATAACTGCTCTGACTTGTTAGTTCCAGTTTTGATTCGTCGCAGCCGGCTATATTAACTACGGCCAACAACCCCAAAATATATATTGCTATTTTTTTCATTTCGATTCTCTGTTAGTAATTCCCAATTATTAAAATCCAAGTTGTATACCGCCCAGGAAGGTTCTTGGCTGAGGCAATTGCGTGCGGTCATCAATACCACGTGAAAATATATAACTTCCGCCATTTTGAATCCCTACTCCATTAGCGGTGCTACCTCCGGTATTCTGTGCGCTTACCTCAGGATCATAACCTTTATATTTGGTAATAGTCAGCAAATTCTGAGCTGCAACATAAAAACGGATACTGCTGAAAACGTGTCCGTTACCAATATTACTAATAAGGGACTTTGGAATTGTGTAACCTAGTGTGATATTTCTAAGTCGCATGTAAGCACCATTTTCCAGCCACCAATCGGACGGCCTAAGGTTTCCGTCACCTGTTGCACTTTGTCCTGCTCTTGGAAGTGCGGCTACATCACCTGATTTTTTCCATCTGTCAAGAATACCGGTTGTTGCATTATGTCCGGTAGATTCATTGAGTGTTACGAATTTAAATGCGTTCAGCAATTTCAATCCCGAAACTCCGGATACGACCATATTGAAGTCAAAGTTTTTGAAATTAAGTCCGGCATTGAAACCGTAAACGATTTTCGGAATAGGGTTACCAAGTATCTTCTGATCCGTTGCATCCACTTTTCCGTCTCCGTTAAGATCTTTAAAGATAAAATCACCTGGTAGCAAACCTGCCTGATACACAGCCGAGGCGTCGCCCGATTTTGCTTTCGCTGCGGCATTCAAGGCGTCAATTTCTGCCTGGTCTTTCGCTACATGATCCTTATTATATCCGTAAAAAGATCCGATTGGAGAACCCGCCGCCGTGTAAGTAAAAGTTGGTAAGTTACTAAAAGAACCTGCCTGAATAGGCGCAGCGAATTGGCTCCCCAAAGAATTTACTATGTTTTTATTGTGCGCAATATTACCGTTGATGGTGTAAGTCAAACCGTTGCCCGTTGAACCTCTGTATCCTGCCGAAAATTCCAGCCCTTTATTTTGTGCACTCGCAGCGTTGGCATATTTGCTTGGCTGTGTACCGCTCAAAGATGCGCCTGTACTACCAGAAACTGGTACACTTACCAGCAAACCTGTACTCTTTCGGTTGTAATAATCGATGGTCACAGACAATTTATTGTGCAGAAAACCCAGGTCTAATCCTACGTCAGTCTGGTCCGTAGTTTCCCAGCGGATGTTTGGATTTGATAGCGTACTAATGGTTGTTCCAGGATTAAATCCTTCATTTGTACCCAAAGAATAAACCAGGTTTCCGTTAGGATTTCCACTGAAAGTCAAAACGTTGGTGATTCCGGTTGTCGGAATAGTATTATTTCCCGTACGTCCTTGTCCCACTCTCAACTTACCATCAGAAAGAAATGACAGATTGTTTTTAACAAAATCCTCGTCAATAAATCTCCATGCTAATCCAACTCCGTAAAAATTACCAAAACGGTTATTCGCTCCAAAGTTGGAGGCACCATCCCGGCGAAAACTTCCCGTCAAAACATACTTGTCGTTGAAGGAATACATACCGCGGGCAAAATAAGAAATTACCGAGGCCCGTGCATATCCATAACTTGAACCGGAAACTGTTTGCGACTGCGCTACACTGATATTCTGAATAGAGTTATTAGGGATATTTGTTCCCTTTGCATCCACACTTGATGAATGTCCGGGATCAAGATAACTGTTACCCAAAGTGGCTGAAATCGAATGCTTTCCAAATGATTTATTGTAGGAGAAATAATTTTCAAGTGTGTAAAATGAATAATTATTATATCCCAAAGTAGCTTGCTGAGGTTGCGTAAGATTGTTACCTGCTGTGTAGCCATATTGATAACCACTGTTTTTGCCGCCACCGATTTCAGCAGAAAGCTGTGTCCTGAAACGCAAACCTTTGATCAGATCCACTTCTGCAAACACTTGTGGAAAGAATACGAATCCTTGTGTTACAGGATGATTCAAATTAATTGCTGCCAAAGGATTATTTCCACCGTTGAAGTCATCCACGTTTGTTGTGATAGAATAACCACCCGGAATTTTTGGATCAAGAATGTCCTTATAAGGGGCATACGAAACCGCTTCAGTAATATTCGCCAGCTGCCCTTCATCTTTTACATAACGGACATTCAGTGTTTGTCCCAAATGAAAACGGCCAAGTGATTCGTCAAGACTAAATCTTCCGTTTACCCTTTTGTCAGTATAGTTTTTCACAATGGCCTGCTGGTTCATATAACCAAGCGAGAAATTGTAAGTAACCTTTTCACTTCCTCCGCTGATACTAAGGTTATTCTGAGATACCAGTGCGGATTGGAAAATCTGTTTCTGCCAGTCATTTCTGTCAACACGAACGTCGGCTGTGCTGAATTTCTCCGGCAAAACTGAATTGGTAGTAGCAGCAAAATCTTTTAATAAATCAACATATTGAGAAGCATTTAGCAAATCCAGTTGTTTCCACGCTTTTGCCACACCCCACTGCGAAGTGAAACTAATTTTTGGCGCACCTGAAATTCCCTTTTTCGTGGTGATAATAACCACACCATTTGCAGCAGCAGAACCATAAATTGCCGTTGAAGACGCATCTTTCAAAATGGTGATATTTTCAATATCCTGAGGGCCTAGTGTGTTAAACATCGTTTTACTCCCCTGAATTCCGTCAATGACATACAAAGGATCAACGCCCGTAAAAGAACCTGTTCCACGAATAAGTATCTGGGAATCAGAACCTGGCGTACCGTTTGACTGCAAAACCTGCACCCCGGCAGATTTACCGATCAATAATTGAGATGCATTTGTTGCCGTTGTTGAACCCGCATCTTTGGCAGAAACGATGTCCACAGCACCTACAACGTCTTTTTTTCGTGAAGTACCATAACCAATTACGACTACTTCATTCAGCGATTTGTCGTCAGGAACCAAACTTACATCAAAAACGGATCTGTCTCCTACTGCCAGTTCCATAGTTTTATAACCAACGAAACTGAATACAAGCACAGCCGATTTATCCGCAACTTCAACATTATATCCACCATTTACGTCAGAAACGGTACCGGATTGCGTGCCTCTTACCCGGACACTCACCCCGGGAAGCCCCTCACCTTTTTCATCTGTAACTTTCCCTGAAACTTTAAGATCAGCGAATGTTTTCAGTTCAGTTAAAAGTGAAGACTCATCTCTTGAAATAACTGGTTTTTCAGCAGTAAGTAAAATCCTCCCCGACTTCGTCAGCTCATAAGAAATTCCCAGCGGTATCAAAAGTGAATTTAAAACAGCAGATAATTTTTGATTTGTCACATGAAAAACGACTTCACGGCTTGCACCGATCGCTTTGTTACTATATACAAATTTTACATCAGCCCTGCTTTCAATCTGGTTTAAAATATGTCTTAATTCCGTTTTTTCAACATTTACAGTAACTGTGCGCTCCAAAACTTCCTGAGCTCTTCCTACATGTCCGGCATACGTGAATCCCGCGAAGGATAAGCAAAATATAATTTGTGTCAACGAAATTTTCATGAGCAGATAGAGACAGGCACGACCTTTCCTTTGTCGATTTTTTTTCATAGTTTCGATTGTTTTTTGTAAAAAAAATAAGTTTGATATTTTCTCCCTCCCGTATCTTGCCGGATACTTGTTGGAAAGAAGGTATTACGAAGCCGGTAGCGTTCCACCGTTATCGGCTTTTTTTATCCCTTCCGGTTAAGAAGAGGATAAGTCCTGGAGAGCTTATATTCTCATATGCACTGGTTTATTGTTAATAATTTTTTTAGCTGATCAGTCACATCCGTTTCCGCTGATCAATATTCTCGTCCCCTTTATTTCATAACAGGCGGTATTTGCCTTGCATATTAATTCCAGTTTGTCATAAAGCGGAATTTCGGATATATCGCCGGTGAACGTGCATTTTTCAAGCAGGTCATTAGCAAATACAATTTCGATGCCATACTCTTTTTGGAGAGCGGCTGTTATATATGATAAGGATTCATTGTTGAATACAAGGTTTACAGGTGTATCATTTTCAGGGATTATCATGGGTTCCTCCACGATACTTGTCAGTAAATGGCCACTTTCCTCATAATAAGAAACCTTTTGATTTGGAGTTAAAACTACTCCCTGAGAGCCCTTACCCAATTTTCTACTGTTAATATTACTCAAAAAATGATTTTCAAAAACAGATACCTTTCCGGTTATCACTTCCACTTCGGTTGTAAAAGTTTCCTCATTTGTTTTGACCCAGAAACTTGTACCCAAAACTTTGGTAACCAACTTACCGCTGTATACAAAAAAAGGTTTTGCAGGATTCTTTGATATTTCAAAAAATGCGTCTCCTTCCAGCTGGACCTCTCGTTTATCGTCTGAAAATACATTAGGATAAGAAATGCGGCTGCCGGGTGATAATGTGATCAGGCTATTGTCTTCCAGACGTATCCGCTGTACCGATTTTGAACTGTTGAGGGAGGATTTTAAATTCCCTTTTTGTGAATGAATTACCAGAGATTCGCTTTTCATGGCAACATGCTCCTGACTCTTCTTAAATAAGAATGAAAGACCAAGCAGTAAGATAACCGAAGCTGCAATGCCATATTTAACCGGGGTCGACTTCCACCATGCCTTGGGATTAACCGGTTCTTCTTCGTATATACGTAATGTAGGCTGTTCTATTTCATGACTGATTTTTGCCAAAAGTTTCTCTTCCAGAAAAGATTTTTCATCAAAATCAAGAGAAGAAGAAAAATTTTTATTCAGGCTTTCATACCACAAATGAATCCTCGTGATTTCATCTGCCGTACAATTTCCATGTCGGTAACGTAAAAGGAGTTCCTGAATTTCGCGATCTGACATTTGAAAATAACTTTACTTGTAAAAAAATTAATGGGCTTAGTTTGATACCTGACTATACTTACAAGCCGTACAACTGCTCACGCACCCTAAATGATTTTATTTATTCTTCGAAAGTTTATACGATATAGGTATTAATAACTAAACAAACTTTAAATAATACTATCAAAGTTTCGTCAGAAAGAATTTAGTGATGGGAATTATTGCAGAAATGCAATAGTCAGTGCAAGAATGGAAATCAAGATTTCCTTTAAATAAATTCGGATGGATTTAGTGGCTTTGGTAAGATGATATTCTACTGCTTTTTCCGACAATTCCATTTGAATGGCAATTTGAGCCACAGCTAAATGTTGAAAGCGGTTCAGTTTGAATATTTCCCGGGATTTGGCAGGGAGGATTTCCAGTCCTTTATCAATCATTTGTACCAGATCGTTAAAGGCTACTGTATTTTCGGTGTTTAAATCTTCAAAAGAAGAAAACGCTTTATAATATTCAGCATACGTATGCTGGCGGCTGGCCGCGCGGATCTGGTCAATTACCTCATAACGAACCGCCGAGAAAAGGTAAAAATCCAGTTGTGTTATCCGGATTGTTTCCCGCTCTTTCCAAAGTCTGGTAAAAATGTCCTGAATGAGTTCTTCCGCCAGTTCACGGTTTTGTAATTTGCGGTGCGCTACCGTAAACATTCTGTACCAGTATTCCTTATAAATGATAGTAAAGGCACCCCTGTCTCCGTTTTTCAAACCCTCAATCAAATCCCCTTCGGACGGTTTTTTATAATCTACCATTGTCAATTTGTTCACAATCCGGTAATTGGACTTTGCTTAAATCAGTAAACGTGCATTTCAACAAAATTATATTTTTTATTGCAATTATTCTACTTATTTTTTTGCACAAAGATCCTCCATTTTTGCATTTTACGCAAAGTAGGTACTATTTGATGCAAATTGTTGTGTGTTATAACAATTAAAGTTATTCTAATCTGCCAGTTGAAATATTTTTGGCTGATTATGAAAATATTAGCTCCCGGGATGTCGATTTCGGTCCCGTTAATGATTAATATAAGGAATCGTTTCAAAGAGCATTATTTCAGTTAAAGAAATTCAATCGGTAAACGTATACTTTATGAAAAGAGCTAAAAAAAATAATCTATTGATTATTGCCATAATTCTGGCCGTTTTTACCGGAATCCAATTTGCCGGACCAAACATAAAAAATTTGCCGGTTACCACAGAATTATCCGTTCCGCACGATGTCCGCGTTATTCTGAAAAGAGCCTGTTACGATTGTCATTCCAATGAAACCAAACTTTTATGGTTCGACAAAATCGCACCGGCTTCCTGGATGGTCGCAAAGGATATTACCGATGCCAGAAAAGTGCTCAATTTTTCAACCTGGGGCAGTCTTGCACCAGCAGACCAGAAGGGAAAATTATTTGAGGCCTTCAACCAGATTTCTTTAGGCGCTATGCCTCTGAAACAATATTCCGCGCTTCATTCCGAAGCGAAATTAACCGCTGGTGATATTTCAATTTTAAAGACATATATATCAAGTCTGGTTTCTGTTAAAACTTCTGATACTTCCAGAATTAATGCTGCGAATAAACAATATAACGAATGGATAGGCGCCAAAACTAGATTTGTAAAAGTAAAACCTGCACCCAATGGTATTGAATACATTCCGGATTTTAGAAACTGGAAAGCAATCAGCACTTCCGATCGTTTTGATAACGGGACTATGCGGGTTATGGTGGCGAATGATATTGCCATAAAAGCGATTAAGGAAAATCATATAAATCCATGGCCAAACGGGGCAACTTTTGCAAAAATTGCCTGGGAAGAGTTGATAGATTCAACCGGAAAAGTGCAGACGGGAGAATTCAAGCAGGTTGAATTTATGATTAAGGACGATAAAAAATACGAAAAAACGGCCGGATGGGGATGGGCCAGGTGGAAGGGAATACAACTGGCACCTTATGGGAAAACCGAAACATTTACCCAGGAATGTATTAACTGTCACAAACCTGTGAAAGACAATGATTTTGTTTTCACGATGCCCCTTCATCTTAAATCGAAATAATCATGAAAAATCTAATCGTATTAAGCTTTCTAGCAACGCTTATTTTGACAGGTTGTTCAAAAGAAAACTTATATAATGAAAGTGCTTCTCTTGCTGATAGTACCAAAATCACGCAGGTTTTGGAGGGAAAAGTAATCACTTCGATGGTTGATAAAAAAGAAAAAACCATGTCTACGTTATATGGGAACGATATTGCGGTTGAACATGCAAGAAATTCGGTTGATCACCACTATCCTATTGGGTCAGAATTGTCGCTTGTCACCTGGTCCCAGAAAGAAGATATTCATTGGTATGGCGCGAATATTCCCGGGGAAATAAAATCCATTGAAATCGTAAAATACCAGGCTCCGGATTCAGCAATTTTGGAATATTATAAAGGGAAAAATTTACACTTAGGAAAACGGGATTTTGAAACTGCTGTGAAAAGAATTGAGTTTATTTCGGGTCAGCGCGCGGCAGTATTACCTTAGAATAATGTATAACTTTTTAAGACTTAATAGCTAAACGTCCGAAGTATTTGCAGTAAAACCACAAAAACATCGGACGTTTAGCTATTACATGATAATACTAAGCAACAGATACTAATCTTTCGCTTTCCTTTTTCTTTAAATTTCTTCGATGTCTTTCGAGATATAGATTTCCGCATATAAGCAAAGTCAGGCTGACAGCGGCTTGCAGGTAAGTAAACTGTATCAATACTTTTGACCAACTTAACTGCTTCATAAACAATTCCTTGAATAACAAAAGTCCGGCGCTGCCCAGATATCCGATACTTTCACACATGTAAACAAAAAATCCGGCGTTGGCCCTGATCCGGAACAATGCGATCATGCGGTCAAACAATGCAGATTGAATCACAGTAAATCCCAAAAACATTCCTGTTCCGATTGTTAACATCCAGTAAAAACCGCTGATCAGATGCATTTCAAAAAGAAAACTGGAAACCCCGCTCATGACAACTCCCGTGAAAATGACAAGATTTGTCATTCGAAAACCGATAAGATTATTTTTGATAAAAGCCAGACTTGCAACGACGATCAGTACCACAAATCCGGTAATCATTTCTGTTTGTGATAAAACAGAACTTACCCAACCCGCGGAAATTTCATTCCATATCTCTATTGTAAAGTTATCCCGAAAATCCCGTCCTACGATCAGAAGGGCATAACAAACAAGTATACATAAGACAGGAAAACCATATTCTTTAAGCGCATTTTTTTTGTCAAAATCTGTCATGGGTTCTCTTTCAGTACGCAATATTACATCCTCCTTTGTCGGCGCAGGCATCACATGCAACATCCAGACAAAAAAGAGGAAAAACGGAAGAAACAATAATCCCATCAGAAACGGCATCCAGAATTCTGTAATATAAGGTAACCAGTAATGAACTTCCAAATAAGTAGTTTTAAGCATCCCGGAAGCTGCTATAATGCTGATGTTCAAACCCATTGCAATCATTTCGGTAAAACGGCGACCTTCCAGAAAGCTAAAAACAACGCCATAAACCATGCCTAACGGCAAGCCATTTATAAACAGGAAAATGAAATTATAAGGGTAAGGAACCAAGCCAAAAAATAGCAGCGCAACCTCTGCAACCACGATCAGGAGAATAATCAGCTTAACCCTATCCGATGCTTTTAATTCCGAAATGACTTTGATTCCGGCAAATTTGGACAAAGTATAACCCGCAACCTGAGCTAATATCAATATCGATTTATAGCCAATTCCCCAAAGCTCCAACCCCTGATAAAGACCAGAATTAAAGGGTTTTCTGAAAGCATACATGCAAAAGTAGGCACCAAAAGACGCTACAATTGACCAGATAACAAATAACGTATTTGAGTTTAACAATGCTTTCTTCACTTGCATGATCCGGTATTTTCAATTAATATTTTTCTACCAAGGAGGCTACTTCCAAGGCATTTTCCAGAATTTGTAATGCTGCTTTCAATTCCTCACGCGTGATCGTCAATGGAGGTGATAGTTGCAATACATTGCCTTGGGAAACCTTGAAGCTCATGCCGTTTTTCAAACATTCATACATCACAATTTCTGCTTCGCGCACCGCCTTTTCCTTTGTCTCTTTATCTTTTACCAATTCAATCCCCCAGAGCAGGCCTATTCCTCGAATGTCGCCAATAAGCGGGAATTTTTCAGCCAGCTTGTCAATTTCTTCCTGCATGAATAAAGCGTCATTCTGCACTTTTTCCAGGATATTGTTTTGTTCAATAAATTCAAGCATAGCCAATGCAGCTACACTTCCTAATGGACTTTTTTCATGGGTAAAATGCCCCAATGAAATACTTCCGGCAACATTATAACTTTCACGCGCAACGATGGCGGCCATAGGCATTACTCCCGCCCCAAGTCCTTTACCCAGACAAATAATATCCGGTTCAAAACCATAATTTTCAAAGGCAAACATTTTACCTGTACGGCCGAAAGCAATTGGAATTTCATCTAAAATCAGCAGTACTTTATGACGCGTACATATTTCCCGAACCCTATCCCAATAGGCTTGTGACGGAATTTGAACGTCTGTATTCCTTATTGTTTCTATGACAAAAGCACCGATATCACCTTCTTTTTCAATCACATATTCAAGATAATCTGCATAAGCCAAATCACTGTTACCGGAAGAAAAGAAAGGTCCGCGGTAAGTCATCGGCGGAGGAATTCTTTCCACGCCGGGCATAAGTGGTCCCATATCTTTACGAAAATCCAGTTCTCCACCAGCCGAAATTGCATCAAGAGATGCGCCATGAAAAGAATCCCAGAGCGAAATGATTTTATGTTTTCCGGTTACAATACGCGCCAGTTTAAGCGCCATACTGATGGAAGAAGTTCCGCCTGGAGCGAATAAAACACGTTTTAAATCACCTGGTAAAAGTGAACCCAGTTTTTTGGCCAGTTCAATGGCAGGAACGTTGGTATATCGTCTCGGAGAAAAAGGAAGAATATCCAGCTGCGCCTTAATTTTATCAAGAACGTAAGGATTCCGGTAACCGACCTGATGAACATTATTGCCATGAAAATCCATGTACTTTTTCCCCTGAATATCGGTCAGATAAATTCCTTCGCAAGACGCCAGAACATCCAGACAAGGCGTAGACAATGCCTGGTGTAAAAAATATTCTGCATCCTCTTCCAGATAAGAAAGCGTATCTGCATCTTCAATGATAGCATACCAATTGCTTCTTTCTGAGGTCAGATTAATGTCTCCTTCGGTTCTGTTGTGTTGTTTTTCACTCATTATAATAAAAATTTCACCGTATCAGAATTGGTTATCCAAGATATTAAATTAACCCGGGACTTTCGCCCCGGGTAGTTTAGGAATAGTCGGGTATTATTTGGTAAAAAGTTTGTCGGCCGGAATCAGCTGTTTAGTTAGGCCCGGGCCTTTATAAAATGCATCAAGCCAGAAACCGCCTCCGTTGTTATAATAATCCACCCGGATCGTATGTTTTCCAGCTGTCAATTCAACAGAACCCGTTTGTTCCTGAACGCCATGATTTCCATCATTATTGACAACTTCTTTGCCATCAATAAAAAGTTTGCTGCCATCATCGGACTGCGTCGAAAAAATATATTTTCCAGGGGTATCAATTTGTATAAAACCCGAAAACTGTAACGCAAAACTGAAATTATCATTTTCCACAATGCCGTTAATCTGGTCGCGGTTGATGTTAAATTCAGGACTAACCCAGGCCGAACCCTTTTTCAAATTCGCGAAAACAGGAACTTTCGTCAGATCTTTTCCCTGATAAAATGTTGTATTCAAACCATTTCCCAAACCCGGTTTGACAAGGCGAAAATACGCGGTTGAAAGTGGACTTCCATTGCCTTTTTCATCATAACTTTTTGCTTTTACTACCGTTGTCTTATTTACTGTAAAAGGAACTTTGTAAACCGGAGACGAAGTTTTTGGATCAGATCCGTCTGTCGTGTAGTGTGTTACACCTTTTTCTGCTTTTGTATCAATCTTCACTGTTGCTGTTTCAGTAGTATACAATCCACCGGCTTGCTGATACAGTTTTCTTTCAGGATAAATAACGGGTTGATCAACCGTTTTTTCTCCGAGATACAAATTTTCAGGTTCCGAAAATCCTTCGAAAACAGATTTGACAGGTCGGCCGATCCATGCGTACGGAGGCGTCAATTTTAATGCAAAAGCAATTGTGGCTGCCAAATCGTAAGTATAGACCTGCTGCTCAACTTTATAACCTTTTTTCACATCTTTGCCATAAAAAATACCGGCAATTTCAGCTTCCTGAGGTGTTGCACCACCATGTCCATACCCAATTCCTCCATGATCCGCCCAAATAATAACCAGTGTATTTTCTTCAATTCCGGCGTCTTTAATTCCTTTCAAAATCTGACCTACCAGAGAATCCGTTTTCGCTACCGACTGATAATATTCCGGAGAACCGTGGCCACCGTGATGCCCGGCATGATCCACATGATCAAAATGAACAAAACCAAGTGTAGGTTTTTTCTCTTTGATATACTTAATAAAATCAGTTGCAGTAGAATCTTCCGTAGAAAAGCGTTTATCGTAATTGACAGCACTTTTTTGAAATAATCTTCCAAAACCGTCCCAATGATAAACAGTACCAATTTCCACCTCAGGTTTTTCGCGATGAAGCACGCTGAAAATGGTTGGAAAACGACCATCCGCCTCCTGTACAATCGGTGGCAAACTATGATCATCAAGCTCCCAGTCGTTATTGATCACGCCGTGCTGTTCGGGCCCGGCTCCGGAAATCATCGATGCCCAGTTTTGGCTGCTGCTCGAAGTCAATACCGTGCGGACGTTCCACTTCACGCTGCCATTGGCAATCATGTCATGAATAATCGGCGATTTGGATTTTTGAATTCCATCCGGACTTAAACCGTCCACACCAATGACTATTACGTGCTCAATACCGTCAGGAAATTTTTCACTTTCTTTTTTGCAGGATATAAATAGACCTGCAAAGGCAAGAAAAGTAAGGGTTTTGGAAGTTTTAAATTTCATTACATCAAATATTTACTACCCGAAATCAATTATATTTTATTGTTTATCCCACCAAACATGTGTTTTTAAATCATCTGCTCCGCCAAGCAAAGCAACGCCTTTTGCATAATTTGCTTCATTAATCCGTAATTCATCCGCGGGATAGAACATTCTTCTTGGCACATAACCAGGCCCTACGGGCCCTACCGGAATAACAGGAATTCCAGTTCTTCTCCATTCTGACCAAGCCTCATAACCAACAAGATAAAGGGAAATCCATTTTTGAATCGCTATTTTTTCAAGCTTTTTAGCCGACGTACCTGTGTAAGAAACAGCGTCCTGTTTGAAATAGGTGTCATCAGCGGTAATACTTGCCGGAGCCAATTTCAGATAAGATGTTGCGTAATTGGCCGGAATCCGGGAAGCCAGGTAAGTAAACTGGTCTTTTATTCCTTTCAGATAATAACTTTCAGCCGCTGTACTTCCACCCGAAATATATCCTTTTTCGGCAGCCTCAGCCAGAATAAATTGTACTTCTGAATAACTCATCAAAATCCCCTCACCTGCTTTTGCATTAGCAAGATCCGGACTATACTGAATCGACATCCATAACATACCCGATGGCGAAGTAATATTGGCATTTGGAAGTGATCCAATTCCGTTCAAATCTCCTGCATAAACGAATTTAGAAGGATCCGGGCGATTTCCGCTTGCGTCAACAGCGCTGCTCGCTGGGGTTGGAAGTGCGTAAACGTACATTCTTTTGTCGTTCATTTGCGCAAGATAATCGATCAGCTGTTTGGTAACTTTTGTACTTGTTCCGCCATTTCCTGAACGATAAAACGGAGATTCATTCGCTGGAATATCAGCCAGATATTCCAGCGACGCCTGATCTGCATTTGATGTAAAAACCGGATAAGTCGCCACGTCTTCCACAATTTTTTTCATTGCAGCCGTCGGATCAACTCTTTTCGACTGACGCATCAATAACCGCAATCTTAAACTGTTCGCGAATTTTCTCCAGCTTGCAGTACTTCCGTTATAAAGAATATCACCCGTTACAGATTCTGTTCCTGTACTTAGCAAAGTATTCGCTTCGTCAAGATCCGACAATAATCCCGCATAAACAGCTTCCTGAGATTCATAGGTCGGGTTACTTATACCCGTAAGTTTTGCACTTGCAGCATCACGAAAAGGAATCGGACCGTAGATATCGGTAAGGTTTTGGAACATCCATGACCGAAGTACCATCGCAATTCCTTTGTAATTTTTCAAACCTTTCTCTTCAGAAAGCATAATGACTTCGTTCAGATCGCGGATATAATCATAATTACTCCACAAAAAGTAGCCGCTCGCATCAGCTCTGGCCCAGTTACTGAAATTACTTGCATAATCAGAAGCAAGTAAATTCGCAGCAACACTTCCTCTGTCGTATGAACTTTCGAAGTTTCTATTGACAGCGGAACGGATCACATTTGGTAGAAGCAGGCCAACATTGGTCACTTCATCAGGCGAATTGGGATTTGTATTTATTTCTTCAAAGTCATTGGTACAGCTTAAACTCAGCAGCAGTAACAAGAATGGTATAAAGCTTAACTTTTTCATAATTTCTGGTTTTGCCGTTTAAAAAATCAAATTCAAACTAACACCCAATTCCCTTGTGGAAGGAGTACTCATGTTTTCAAATCCCGGGATCAAACCGCTGCCATCTGTCGCCGTGGTAACTTCCGGATCAAAATGTTTGTTACTTTTCGGCGTGACCAGGAACAGGTTTCTACCGGTAACCGAGATTTTAGCCGTTTTGATAAATTTGCCATTAGCCAACCATTTTGAAGGCAAAGCATACCCAATCGAAAGTTCACGCAGTTTGAAATACGTAGAGCTGAAAAGCTGCGCTTCTGAAATATGATCCAGCGGTTTTTTGATAAAATATCGTGCGTTTGTTCCGTAAACACCTGCACTGTACGTTCCATCTGTACTTGTATTATTAGGCTGGTACGATCCGTCGGCCATAAGTGCAGCACCCGGAATGTAGTACTTCCCATCGTATTCCTGACCCGGCGTACGAGCGCCGCGGCCCAATGCACTTTCTTCCAATTGACCCGCGCCCGTGGCTTTGTTGTAAAAACGAGAAACAAATTTGCCACCGTATTGTCCACCGAACATAAAGTTCAAACTCAGCCCTTTGTATGTCAACTGGTTATAGATACCACCAGTCCAGTCCGGATGATAATTTCCCAGATAAATATCCTCGCTTGTTCCTCTTGGGTATGAATCATTGAAAATAATGACATTTCCTTTCATTGGTCCGTCCTGAACTCTCTGGTAACCAGGCCCCCAGATTGATCCCATTTTTTGACCAACCCGAGCCTGAATAGAAGCATCTTCGCCCGGTGCAGCCTGAACGATTTTATCAACATCACTGGTCAAAGAAAGTAGCTTACCGACGTTGTGTGCCCAGTTTACTGTAATATTCCATTTGAAATCAGCCGTTTTTATTGGTGTGAAATTCAAGACAACTTCTACACCTTTATTTCTAATTTCACCTGCATTGATCTGTCTGCTGGTAGCGCCTGAGCTTTGCACAGACGGAAGGCTAATGATCTGGTTTTTGGATAACGCATTGTAATAGGTCACATCAAATCCCAAACGGTTTTGGAAAAAGCTTACTGCTGTTCCAATTTCGTAGGTTGTGATAATTTCTGGCTTCAATTTTGGATTCAAAAGAGATCCTGTACCAACCAGCGCATAATTACTGCCCCATGGCGACGCATAATTGTAAGTATTTTTCAAAGCATAAGGGCCTGTATCGTTACCCACTTTCGCCCAGCTTCCTCTTAACTGAACCTGACTAAAAACTTCGGGAAGGTTGAAAATACTTTTCAGGTTTCCGTTGACACTGACCGACGGATAGAAATAAGAATTGTTTCCGGCTGGTAAAGTACTCGACCAGTCATTCCGTGCAGTAACGTCAAGATATACGTAATCTTTGTAATTCAAATTGGCAGTACCGTAAAGACTGTTGATACGTTTTTTGAATTTATTTGAAGAACCCGTTAAAGCTGTTCCGGTATTTCCAATGCTATAAACACCCGGAATTAATAATTGCGGAGCAGCAACATCTTCACTATGACCGTTGTTGTCAAACCGGTTTCCACCAGCAGAAACATTGATACCGAAATCTCCGTTTTTGGTTGTATTGTTATACGTCAGCAAGAAATCGGCATTGCGTTCTTCATTTTTAATTTGAACAATTTCGTACCGGCCACTTTCATAATCAACCGTACTTACAGCCCATTGCATCGGCCTGAAATCGTTGTAAAAATCGTCTGCAACACGCGCTTTTAATTTCAAATGATCTGTGAAAGCGTATTCTAAGGCTACATTACCATAAACGCGATCCTTGTTCTGCCCTTTTGTATCCTGATATTGTAAAAAGAAAGGGTTGTTATGATTCTCACCGTAGTTATATTGATACTGACGAATTCCTTCCAAACCTGGCTGCCAATAATTTTTAAGACTGTTCATGTTTACATTTCTTCCCATCCAGGTAAAGAAATACATGAATGTACTGCGGCCGTAACCATTATCCGGACGGTTATCACTCGTTTGTCTAACATAATTGATATTGATCGAAGAAGTAAGTTTTTTCGACAGTTTATAAGAGCTGTTCAAATTAACCTGATAGCGGTCAAGATTGTTATTTGGGATAACGCCTTTTTCATTTAATGAAGTAAGTGAAAGACGATAATCTCCATGCTCATTTCCACCAGAAAACGCGATGTTGTTATAGTATTTTTTTCCGTTTGTAAAGAAGTTCTTTATGTTGTTCGGCTGAGAAACCCATGGTGTCTGAAGAACATCACCTCTGTTGCTAATCGCGACATCACCTCCGCGGTAACCGTTCGTTGTTGGAGAATCAAACTGAGCTCTTGTTGTTCCGATATCCATTCTTGGGCCCCAGCTTTCATCATAATCATCATTATTTCCATTTGGATATGCCGACCAGCTTGCTCCAAAGTTGGATCCATCATACTGTCCATTATTTCCTTGTCCGAATTTATTTTGAAATTTCGGTAACCGGCCTACTTTGGTAACGAATAAATAGGAATTGAAACTCACGCCAACTCCTTTTCTGTTGCTGCCTTTTTTTGTGGTGATCACAATCGCACCTCTCGCCGCACGTGAGCCGTACAAAGCCGCAGCGGCAGGACCTTTCAACACGTTAACCGACTCAATATCAGCCGGATTAATTTCAGAAGCACTATTACCATAATCCGCTGATCCACTGTTATTAGTATTGTCATTACCAACCGGCACACCGTCAATAATAAAAAGTGGCTGACTTTGCATAGACAAGGAAGATTCTCCTCTGATAACAATCCTGGCAGATGACCCAACACCACCTGCTCCGCTGATATTAACACCTGCGATTTTACCGGAAAGGTTATTGACAAAGTTGGAAGCAGGAGATTCGTTAAGTATCTCTCCCTTAACCTGCTGTGTCGAGTATCCAAGTGATTTTTTCTCTCTGCTGATACCAAGTGCTGTTACAACAACTTCATCCAGAACGTTGTTATCTTCTTGCATGGTTATGTCTATAGAGGTTTTTCCACCTACTATTACTTGCTGGGTTTTATAACCGATAAAAGAAAATACAAGTATGTCAGCCGATGAACCGACCGTAATCTGAAAATTTCCGTCAGCATCACTGGCGGTACCTTTTTGTGAATCTTTGATAACAATATTAACACCTGGAAGTGTCTGTCCTTTCGAATCGGTAATTCTTCCTTTGATGTTAATATCGGCATTTACGGCGCCTGATATCGAACGATTAATGTTATACGCTAGAACATTTTCTATCGCCTTATGCTTTCCAGCCAAGGTATTTGTCTCGGATTTGCTGATTTCCGAATCCGGAAATCGGGTTTTGACTGCGGCATGTACCGGGACGAAAGTCCCGTTGGCAATCAGCATCCCAAACGCAAACAATCCGGCCCTTTTCAGCTGGAAACGTTTTGTAGAGAGAGGTTTCATACTAGTATCAAGTTTATGGGTATATGCTTTGATTTATTCAATCCTTGTCCGGTAAACACAGGCAAAAAGCTGCCATATGTTCAATACAATGCCATTACCACTCTGCTTGCTGCAAATTGGCTCAATTACCTGATCCGATATTTGTATTCTTTTCTATGATCTGTGAGGATTAAGAATCCTCACAGATCAAAATTATTTCTATTGATACGTTCCGCCGATCACCTGGTCGCAAAGGCCGAATGAAAGTGTCATTCCTGCACCACCCAATCCGTTAATGATTGTCACACCGCCTTCAGGTTTTAAAACAATTTCGGTATTTCCATTTGTCATTTTCGGGTAAATTCCATGCCATGTCTCAAATACCTTCGGCGATTTGAATTGCGCAAAAGTAGCCAGGTAATCAAGGATCATGGTGTTGATAAACTCACGGTCAAAAGGATCAAAAGTCAGTGCGTATTCATGCGAATCACCCACTGTAATCTCACCAAGGCCATTTTGTGAAGCCATCACGTGAATTCCCCATTTCAAATATTCTGCATATTCTTCTTTATATCTTGCTTTCAGAATTTCAAGAGACGGTGCTGCTTTGAAACCGTCATAATGAATTAAAGAAAGTCCTCCGCACAACGACGGACCAATTTTCCAGTTGTCAGGCTGCGCTTCAAGGCGTAACATTTGAAGCTTACATTTTGTCAAAGGTGACGATGAAAATAATTCCGGATACAGCGTTTCAAAATCAGCACCGCTGCATACAAAAATTTCGTCCGCCGCCCACTGTTTCGCACCTGATCTCACCGTTGGATGATCAACCTCAGAAATTGCCGTATCCCAGATAAAATCCACACCATATTTTTCAGTCAGGTAAGCAGGAATTCCTGCGATTGCCTGCCTTGGATCCACAATCATTTCATCTTCACAAAACAGAGAACCCAACAATCCGTTTGCATTCACAGCCGGCGACATATTCAGTGTTTCCTGAGCAGAAAGTACCCGAACAGGTCGTTTATCACTCACTTCAACGATCTCTTTCACTACATTCAGCTCATCCTGATGGTAAGCCATATGCAAACTTCCGCCTTCGTGAAACCAGAGTTTACCTCCCGTCAAGACCTCTTTCCAGATGCTTTTGGCTTTTAATGCTCTTTCATACATTTTTCCTTCCGGCTGACCAATCGGCCAAACCATACCAAAATTCCGGATCGATGCGCCAACTGCCTTACTCGATCTTTCTATAACCGTGACCTGATAGCCTCTTGCACCTAATGCGCGTGCCGTTGCCAGCCCAACAATTCCTGCACCGATCACAATTGCTGATTTGCCCATTTTTCTATCTAATCTTGTTGAGTCGTTACTGTTTGAGGCATAATGATATTGATGACATCCGAAATATCATCGATAATATGCGTAGGGTTGTATGGAATTAATTCGTCGCGTGTAAAAGCTCCGGTTGTAATTCCAATCACGTATTTGCAGCCGCTATTAATTCCCTCATTAATATCTACTTCGGTATCGCCTACTTTGGCTATCACTTCAGAAGATTTAATTTCAAGTGCAGCCTTAATTTTTTCTATCATATCAGGAAAAGGACGACCATTTTCCACTTCATCACTTGCTACAAGAAAATCAACTTTGTCTGCCCAGCCCAGACGATCCATTATCACATCTGCAATGTTTCTTGAAAAACCGGTATCCAGCGCAATTTTTATCCCTGCCTCACGCAGTTTCAAAAATGTTTCCTCCACATTTGGAAGCGGAACAATATCATCCGAGGTTTCATAGAATTTAATCATGCTGTCAACAAATTCAGTATGAATGCTATCTATTAGCGCTGCTGTTATTTTTTGCTTTTCGGGCTCGTGCTTTTCGAGCATCATTTTAATAGCAACCGGTTTTTCATATCCCATAATCGGATTGATGTTTTCAATCGCAATCGGGTAGCCGTAATTATCCATCGCATTCTGAAATGCTACACCCACGTAATTTTTATCTTTTACTGTGGTGCCGGCCATATCAAACACAACAAGTTCAATTGACATTTTATATCTGTTTAATTGGTGAACTAATACTAAACTTTAAAGAAATCCAAAAAATAGTTAACTAACAAATTATTGAAACATGTGAACACAGAAAATATACTATTACTTAACTTTTCAATTTTTTAATATTTGCTAACTATTACATTTACAAGTTAAAAATACTTTAAATATAAAATATCACCAAATAAAAGTTAATAAATATTTAACAATATAAGAAAAAAATAATTTTAATGATGTAAAATTAAGTGGTTTAAATTTAACTTATATTAAGTAAATGTTAATTAATACTAAACAAACTGTAAATTCATCCAATGCATATTTCTTCAAATAAACAACTGAATCTGTCATCGATTTTTAAAATCAATAATAAAAAGGAAGAACTAAAACGATTTTCCATATCAACTTACTGCTCTTTCTGCTAAATTGCCAGGGACCTTGGCGGCTACTTTTAGTCAATATTCTGACTTCATATCAAAAAGGAAACAATGAAATTCGAGTTATATCAAATTGACGCTTTTACGGAAAAAATTTTCGGAGGAAATCCGGCTTGTGTGGTACCGCTGGAAAACTGGCTGCCGGATGATCTGCTTTTAAAAATAACAAAGGAAAATGCCGTCGCAGAGACTGCTTTTTTTGTAATAACCGGTGACCGCATTCACCTTAGATGGTTTACGCCTGAAATTGAAATGGATCTCTGCGGACATGCCACATTAGCTACGGCACATGCGCTTAAAACGATTTCAAACTATCCGAAAGATGAAATCATTTTCGACACTTTGAGTGGAGAGCTTGTGGTGACCACAAGTGAGGACATGTATTTTTTAAATTTCCCATCAAGAAAAGCCATACCTGCCGACTTACCGGAAAACATCAAAAAATCATTAAACATAGAGCCAAAATCTGTTCTAAAAGCAAGAGATTACGTTTTGGTCTATGATACCGAAAGTGAAATCAGAAATATCAAAATCGACAGGCATTTATTTGATCAGATCAACCTGGATCCCGGCGGTGTTATTGTAACGGCAAAGGGTAATGATTGTGATTTTGTTTCCCGCTTCTTCACACCGCAGGCTTCCATATTGGAAGATCCGGTTACGGGTTCAGCGCATTGTACACTTATACCCTATTGGAGTGAAAAGTTTGGTAAAAAAGAAATGAAAGCTGAACAAATTTCGGAAAGATCCGGAAAGTTGCTTTGTTTCGATCAAGGCGATCGGGTTTTAATTGGCGGAAAAGCAAAAACATACGCCGCCGGGCATTTTTGGATTGAGTGAATTAGAATGGTCATATAAAATGCGATAATTTTGAAACCATTGCTTTTGATATGATAACAATTTTCCGCTACTACTTAAAGGTTATAATTTCGGCTATTTTTACTTCATCACAAACATTACACAACCTTGTTACTTTTCGCGATAACAATCCTGAATTTATTATGGTAAACCACGTGTCCGTCATTTTTGACATAAGGCCCAACAGCTTTTGATACCGTTTCATATACTTTTTCAAATCCGCTATTCTGAATAGCTCTTGCAACAGGTCCGGCGGAAATTAATCCTTTAAGTGCTATGTCTTTATCCGGATAATCCCAAACCGAACTGATATCGGTATTATCAATAATTTTAAATCCTGACTCTTCCAGTATATTTTCGAGCAAACGATTTTCTGAAAGTGCAAAAGGGCCCGGCGCTCCCGGAGGCGGAGGCGGCAGCAAACTCCCAACAGCTTTTAAATAAGTGGCAGCCTCACAATCTTCCTTATTTCCCCAAATCATCACCACGATCCTGCCGTGCTTTTTTAAAACTCTTCCGGCTTCTTCCAGTGCATTTTTCACGTTTGCAGCATATTGAAATGAATTAAAACCGCAGACAATATCAAAAGTGTTGTGATCAAAAGGAAGTTCTTCCATCTCCCCAATTAAAAAATCAACTGAATTTGTACGTCGTTTTGCCTCTTCAATTAATTTTTCACTCGCGTCAATCGCAGTGACTTCTGCACCGGCTGCACTCGCGAAACTACTGAATAATCCCGATCCGCAACCAACGTCAAGCAACTTGTCTCCCGTTTTTAGATCCAGAAAATTCAGTGCATAATCGTAACCTGCCTTACCGGTTTGTTCCTGAATTTCTGCCCAGTTTTTTGGCTGTTGTCCCCAAAGTTCTCCCTGAATCGCTTTTGAACCCATAATTGATGAATCTGACAATAATTATTTAAGTTAATAAACTAAACATCAATAACTTATACTCGAAAAATATATAAATATTTCAAAATCCAGCAACCCATTAACTATTTTGACCAAATCTTTACCTTAACGGTTGTTTTATTCTGTAATGTTGCGTACTATTTTTACCTTTAAAGATGATTTATTGACATCCGGCAGCGGGATAACAGAAAATCAAATCCGCTTAACTAATTGTGCCCAATGAAAACTTTGCTCCTATCGTTCGCTTTTTTCGTTATAGTTTCAGGCGTTTTCGTACTTAAAAATAATCAGGAAAACGCCGCACAGACTAATTTTTATAAACAGGAAACAATTCCCTTTTGCGGACAGCAGCCATCAGGAAATCCGGGAAAAAGTGAAAACGGTAAATTTATTATGCCTTTACCTGGTTCCGGACAATATTCCTATAAAATTTCTACCACCAACGACAGTGCCCAGTTCTACTTCAACCAGGGACTGACGATGTATTACAGTTATCATATGAAAGAAGCATTGGCTTCTTTCATGGAAGCTTCCCGGTTTGATCCGCGTCATCCTATGCCCTATTGGGGACAGGCGCTTGCGATGGGGCCCTACTACAATGCGGCGCATTCCTATCTTTTGCCCGCAGCTATTCCGGAAATTGTAACCAAAATGAACGAGACAGCGACGTATGGAAATGATGATGAAAATACGCTGATCAAAACAATGACACTGCGTTACAGCAATGATATTTCCGATGCAAACAGGAAAAATTTAAATATTGCTTACGCAGATGCTATGAAAAAACTCGTGACGTCACATACGAGTAATGTGGATGTAAAGGCATTGTACGTGGATGCGGTCATGCTTATTCACGCATGGGACTTCTGGAATGCAGACGGTTCCGCAAAACCATGGACGCAAGAACTGGTATCTTTATGTGAGACCATTTTAAAGGAAAACCCCAACCACCCGGCGGCGCTACATTATCATATCCATCTCACCGAAGCTTCCAGACACCCCGAAACTGCGCTGCCAAATGCTGATAAACTGAAAAATCTTTTGCCGGGAGTTGCCCATATGGTGCACATGTCAAGTCATGAATATCAGCGAAATGGCATGTATGCAAAAGGGGTTGAAGTCAACGATCTTGCGGATGGAAATTTGCTTCATTATGACTCTCTGGCCCCTTATCTGCAATTGAATAAACGCAGTACGCACTACTATGCGGTGCAAACCTATTGTGCATTGAGCGGTGGAATGTACCAAACAGGAATGCGGGATGCGTTGCGATGCAGGAAAAGTGTTGCTCCAACGGCTCAGCAAACCTACGACCAATATATGTTTATGATGCCGGTCCTTACTTTGGTAAGACTTGGAAAATGGAATGAAATCCTGAAAGACAGTATTATGCCGGATCCTAAATGGAGCTATGCTTCACTCCTTTCCAATTTTGCCAAAGGGCTTGCGTATGTAAATACGGGTGAGGTAACCGCTGCGAAAAAACAGCTGGAATTGCTCCACCAGAATAGTAAAGACCCCATATTGACCAAAGTTCGGATTCCTTTTAATGCGCCGGTTTCCATGGCCAGCATCGCCGGAAAAATCCTGCATGCGTCCATCCTGTTTTCTGAAAAGAAATATGATGAAGCTTTTAGCGACCTGAACAAAGCAATTAAAATTGAAGACAACCTTGTCTATACTGAGCCAACCGACTGGCCGATTCCGGCGAGACAGTTTTTAGGCGCTTTTCTTCTGAAAACCGGAAAATCTGCTTTGGCAGAAAAAGTGTACCGCGAAGATTTGGAATTAAATCCCGGTAATGGCTGGTCTTTAATAGGATTGTCAAAAAGTCTGAAAGCGCAACGGAAAAATGATCAGTTGGCAACCTATAAAACAAAATACATGCGCGCATTTTCCGGTTCAGAAAATATCCCGTCGTCCTCGGTTTATATGAAATAGAAAAAAAATAGGTCTTGATAAAGTACATATCGGTTACATTTCTTTATTAATCCAGAAAAAAATTGCATATTTAGAAGATTTTGAACTCGAATTACTCAACGCACAATGAAATACCTTCCCATTCCTCATAATGAAAATGAAAGGTTAAAAGCACTGAAAGACTACCAGATTCTGGACACCTATAGTGAAAAAGAATTTGACAGACTTACTGAGCTTGCTTCTGTCATTTGCGACACTCCTATTTCACTCATATCACTTATTGATGAAAAACGGCAGTGGTTCAAATCGAACAAAGGACTGGATATTCCTGAGACGTCACGTGATCTTGCATTTTGCCAATATGCAATTATGGAAAATGTAATTTTTGAGGTTGAAGACGCTACCAGTGATGAACGTTTTAAGGATAATATTTTCGTAACGGGAAATCCGCATATTCGTTTTTACGCAGGTTATCCTTTGATAGATCCAAAAGGATTTTCCCTTGGGACGCTGTGCGTTATTGATAATAAAGTCAGGAAACTTAACCACCAACAAAAAAGTGCTCTGAAACTTATTGCCGAGCAGGTCATGTCACTAATCGTGGATCAGCGAAAACGTCAGGAATTGAAATATTTTGAACGGCTTTTTCAATTATCCAACGACCTGATCTGTATTGCGGGCGCTGATGGATATTTCAGGCAGATCAATCCTGCTTTTGAACAATTGCTGGGCTGGGATGAGCAATTTCTTCTCAAAACTTCTTTTTTTGAGCTTACACATCCGGATGATCTTGAAAAAACGTACGAGCAGATTTCAAAGCTTTCGTCCGGAATCCCAGGCATAAATTTCACACAAAGATTCCGTCAAAAAAGCGGCGAATATTTATACTTGCAATGGGTAGCCACGCCTGAACCTTCAACTGGAAATTTCTTCGCGATCGCACGAAATATCACCGAAGAAAAAATACAAGAGCAGAAATTACAGACCAGTGAAGATAACTTCCGGTCTTTTTTTGAAAATTCACAAGGATTAATGTGTACACATGATCTCAAAGGGAATTTTATAACAGTTAATGCGGCCGGTGCAGAATTACTTGGCTATTCCACAAGGGAGGTTTTGACGATGGGGCTGGCCGATCTGATTCCTGTGAAACATCATCAAGCCCTGAAATATTATTTGTGGGAAATCAGGGAAACTGGAAAGTCGAGCGGTTTGATGACCACTCAGCATAAAAACGGAGGTTATCTGATATGGAGTTATCATAATATTCTTGTTCATAATCCATATGGTGAAGATTATGTTGTAGGCAATTCTATCGATGTAACTGAAAGCCAGCAACTTGCTAAACGCCTTCAGAGAACTCAGGAAATGCTGGTGCAGACCAATCGCACGGCTCGCGTAGGCGGATGGGAAGTTGACATTCTTTCCGGGAAAGTAAACTGGTCCGAAGTTACCAAACAAATCCATGAGGTTGATGTCGATTATGAACCGGATTTAGCAACAGCATTTCAGTTTTACCAGGATGAAGATGGCCGCAAAACACTAATAAAGGCTGTCGACCTGGCCGTTTCCGATGGAAAAGGTTACGATCTTGAACTTGAATTAACTACGGCAAAGGGTAATTCTGTCTGGGTCCGAAGCATCGGCAATGCGGAAATAGAAAATGGAAAATGCAAAAGAATTTACGGAACATTTCAGGATATTGACGCAAAAAAAAGAGCCGAACTTGAAACAGCCAAATCCCGAAAATTACTTGATGACGTACTGAACGCAGCTTCTGCTGTCAGTATTATAGCCACCGATACCAGTGGCATTATCACGGTATTTAATAAAGGTGCTGAAAACCTTTTGGGTTATGCGTGCGAAGATGTAATTGGGCATTTCACACCTGAAATCTTTCACATTCCCGAAGAGTTAAAAAAGCGCTCAGAAGAATTGGGTGAAGAATATGGTATACAAATTAACGGACTCGGAGCTCTGATTGAAAAAGCAAAAACAGATGGTTTTGAAGTAAAAGAATGGACTTATAAAACAAAAACAGGTGTACTTTTTCCAGTTTCGCTGGCAGTAACAATGATTCGCGATCTTGACAATGCAATCATAGGATATCTGGGTGTAGCAACGGATTTGTCGGCAAGTAAAAAGGCGGAGCATGAACTTATTACACAAAGAGCCAGATTGCTGGCATTTGTCGAGCACGCGCCAGCAGCGGTTGCCATGTTTGATAAAGACATTAAATATCTGGCAATCAGCAGAAAATGGCTGGAAGAATATCATTTGACAGACCGCGATATTATTGGATTGACATATTATGAAGTTTTTCCCACCATTGGCGATCAATGGAAAGAGATTCATCAAAGAGCTTTGCAAGGTGCCATTATCACAAAAGAAGAGGAAATGTGGATACCACCGGGATGGGATCATGAACAATATCTTAAATGGGAAGTCCGGCCGTGGTATCAGTTTGATGGTTCGATCGGTGGGATAATGATGTTCACACAGGATATTACAGAAATTGCGCTGGGCAGAGAAGAATTAAAGCACGCCAAACTTCTGGCTGAACAAGCCAATATCGCCAAGTCAGAATTTCTTGCAAACATGAGCCACGAGATCAGAACTCCCCTTAACGGAATAATCGGCTTTACGGATCTTGTGTTAAAGACGCAGCTAACTGACACGCAAAAGCAATATTTAGGAATTGTGAATCAATCGGGGACGGCGCTTCTCAACATTATCAATGACATACTCGACTTTTCAAAAATTGAAGCAGGTAAGCTGGAACTTGATATTGACAAATCTGATATTTTCGAAATAGCCTCTCAATCCGCCGATATTATTTCATTTCCTGTTCAAAACAAAGGCTTGGAAATGCTGCTAAATATTCCCGCCGATTTACCGCGGTTTGTCTGGGTAGATGAAATCAGGCTGAAACAGGTTTTGATTAATCTGCTAAGTAACGCAGCCAAATTTACCGAAAGCGGAGAAATTGAGCTAAAAATTGAAATGCTGGAATACACGCCGGAAGAGAGTAATGAAGTTACCTGCCGGTTTTCAGTACGTGATACCGGTATTGGAATCAGAGAAGAAAAACAGGCGAAAATTTTCGAAGCCTTTTTACAGGAAGACGGTTCCACAACAAAAAAATATGGAGGTACGGGGCTGGGGCTGACGATCTCAAACAAACTTTTGGGGATGATGGGAAGTCATCTTCAACTCAAAAGTATTCCCGGAATTGGCAGTACTTTCTTTTTTGACCTTACCCTGAAATCAGAACCCGGAGAGCCTATTATCTGGGAGCATGTCGATTCCATCAAGCGTGTTTTAATCGTAGATGACAACGACAACAATCGTATCATCCTTGAAAAAATGCTTGAAATCCTGAAAATTGAATCTTCTCAGGCTAAAAACGGCATGGAAGCTGTGGAAATGATCATGAATGGAAAAACGGTTTTTGACGCTGTCCTGATGGACTATCATATGCCCCAACTGGATGGACTGGAAACAATAAAGTTACTGAGAATAACTTACGGGATGAATGCAGATCAACTTCCAATTGTGTTGCTGAACAGCTCCGCGGACGACGCCATTGTTTTAAAAGGCTGTGAAGATTTAAAAGTAAATTATCGTTTGATGAAACCGATCAAGCTTAATGATATTTTTCTTTCTCTTTCCCGGTTATCCCAAAAAGGAAAATTCGAAGAGTACAATCTTTTGCCTGGAAATAATGAGATCGATACTGGCGGACTTCTCATCCTGATAGCAGAAGATAATCCGGTCAATATGTTTCTGGCTAAAACAGTGATAAGAAAAATCGCACCAAACGCTGAGATTATCGAAGCCGAAAACGGGGTAAAAGCGGTAGAGTTATGTAAGAAACAATTGCCTGCTATCATTTTTATGGACGTACAAATGCCTGAAATGAACGGTTACGAAGCTACTGTGGCTATTAGAGATCTTGAAGGAGAAAACCATGTCCCGATCATTGCGCTGACAGCCGGAAACGTAAAAGGTGAAAAGGAAAAATGCCTGGAAGCAGGTATGGACGACTTTGTTACCAAGCCCTTTGTTGAAGACATGATCTGGCAGATGCTCAATAAATTTGTTGGACTGGACAGTCCTCAAAATAAGGAGAAAAAAACAGAAAACACTTTTGTTTCCGATATCAGTCATTTTGATATTGAAAAACTTAACAATACTTTCATGAATGACAAGGAGTTCATTCGTGAATTGCTGGATCTGACCATAAACGGGTTAAATAATGATTTGTTGGATTTGAAAAAATCCTACGCAAAAGAAGACCTGGCCGCTATCAAAGCTTCCGGACATAAATTGAAAGGCTCATCTTCATCTGTCTATCTCAATCAAGTTGCCAAACTCGCCGGTCTGTTGGAACACCTTCTTATTTTTGACAAAACTGTTATTGAAAAATTACTGACCGAACTGGAAAACGAGATTGATTATTTGTTACCGATTCTGGCAGAACTGTAAACACGCTCATATCTAACGTTTACTAATAGCGTTCATTGAAACGGCTCGTTGCATTTTGGATTTGAAACGGTTTATGGCAGAGTCTCTTTTTAGCAGATGTTTCTGACTGATTCCGCTGTTGACTCTCTTTCTCCATAAATTAAAACTACTTCGTTTTAATTCGCCTCGCATCAATTGAATCACTTTGCTTTCGGATATTCCAAATTGAGCGTCAATGGCTTCAAATGGCGTTCTGTCTTCCCAGGCCATTTCAATTATTCTATCGGTTTCTTCTGCGGTCATAAATTCTTTTTTATTTTTAAACTGATACAAAAACCATGCAAACAGGACTCGGATCCCAGGCCAGGATACAATATTAATTTGTATTCCGGAAACCGGATTAATCCAATTATTCCGATTTCAAACTTTTGACCGGATTCATTAAAGCGGCTTTGATACTTTGAAAACTGACTGTCAAAAAAGCCACGCCGATTGTAACGATTCCGGCAATAGCAAAAACCCAGATTTCAATATCAATTTTGTATGTGTAATCCGAAAGAAATACTTTCATAACATACCAGGCCAACGGTGAAGCGATCACAAAAGCAATAGCTACCATTGCCAGAAAATCTCTTGACAAAAGTGTAATAATACTACCTACAGTCGCTCCAAGCACTTTTCTAACGCCGATTTCTTTTGTTCTCTGCGTCACAACAAACGAAACAAGTCCGAAAAGCCCCAGACTTCCGATGATAATACCGACGCCGGCAAAAAGTGTGAGAAAATTTGAAAGCTTTTGTTCATTGTCATAAAAACTTTTAATGTCATCTTCCAGAAATTTAGGGTCGTAATAATTATTTGGAAAAAGAACTTTCCAATCCTGACCGATATGTTGGATGGCCTCTGCTTTGTGAGCAGGATCAATTCGAATACTGGCGAGCTGAAAATTCCAGGAGCGGTATAAAAAAACATGCGGCATGAGATTACCCTTCAGGCTCTCTGAATAATAATTTTTTACTACACCAACGACCGTCGCTTTACCATCCCAAATTTCCAGTCTCTGCCCCAGCGCCTTTTCCGGATCTTTAAAACCCATGTCTCTGGCTGCCTTCTCATTAATAAGTACATCCGTATTTTCTGAACTGGTCTTCATACCGGTTGTGGTATCGGAGGAAGTAAGTCCACGGCCAGCGAGCAAAGGAATATGGAAAAAACTGAAATAATTTGTATCCACGTGTTGGATGCGGAATGATTTTTCATTTCCTTGAAAATTCGGATTTAATACAGTACCCCACCAGTGATTTCTTTTACTGGCGGGCGTGGTAAGACCGAATGTGACACCTTTTATTTCAGCGTGACGTGATAAATCCTGCCTGAAACGCTCTCTTAAATTATTATTTCCACGTTCCGGCATTGGTATCGTTAAAATTGCACTTTTTTCAAAACCGAGGTCTTTTTCATAAAAATATCTGATCTGTTTTATACCAAGAATGGTGCAGATAATAAGTACTTGCGCAATAACAAATTGAAGAACCACGAGTGTTGAACGCAATGAAATTCCCTTTCCTGTCGGCACAAAAACTTTGTTTTGCAATGCTTTGATCGGCTGAAATCCTGTTAGTAACATAGCAGGATATATACCAGCCAATAATGTTACAACCAAACCCAGAAAAAAAAGAAAAACCATAGTACTGAAACCCCAGACGGCTGAATCAGCAACTTTTGTATTGATAAGTTCGGCTGAATATTGTATCAGGTTTGTGGCAAAAAAACTGCCCAACAGAAGAGCAATGAAAACCAACACAAAAGTTTCTCCGAAAAACTGTGCGATTAATTGTCCTTTTCCGCTTCCGAGTATTTTTCGCATCGCAATTTCGCGGCTACGCTGAATGGCCTGAACAGTAGCAAGATTTACAAAATTGATGCAAGCAATAAAAATCAAAAACAGACCGATGCTGATTAGCGTGTAAATCAGCCATTGTGGCATGGAATAGTTATAGCTGTCTTTGTACGTATCAAAATGCATTTTCGAAATCGGCTGCAATTCATAGGAGCTGATAATGGTTTCGTATTTATGTTTTTGGACCATTTTTGTCAGTTGGCGGTTCACTGATTCCGGAGAACTTTTTTCCTTCATCAGAACAAAACCTTGATTCATGGAATCTCCCCCGCCCCAATATTCTTCATTCTGAAATTCCGGTTGCATTTGCTTCCAGGTTTCTCTCGAAATGATCATTTGAAAAGGAAATTCAGAATTGGACGGCACCTTCTTAATAATTCCGGAAACAGTCAGATCCACTTGATTATCAAAACGAAAAGTCTTGTGCATAGCATCATCACCATGAAACAATTTCTTAGCTGTTTCTTCATCCAGAACCACATTTCCTACGGCGCTCAAAGAATTTTCCGGTGAGCCCTCAATCCATTTGGCGTCCAAAATTTTCAGTATTTGGGGGGGCGAAAAGAAAACATTTTTCTGGTCAAATATTTCAGTTCCCACTTTAATACTGGCCGAACTAACGGCTTGTAAGTTCGCTGCCATTTCAACACCCGGGATTTGCGTATTAAGTGCTTTAATTACACCCTGAGGTATATGGGATTGTTCCGCTCCAAATTTATCAGTAGAAGAAACTCTATAAATCCGGTCAGCTTTTGAATGATAATTATCAAAACTATATTCAAACCTTACAATCCAGAACAAAGCAATGGCCACTCCCAGACCGAGCGTCAGGCCCGTCAGGTTAATGAAAGAATACAGCTTATTCTTTTGCAGATTTCGGAAAGCGATCTTAAAATAATTTTGTATCATATCCGGATGAAAAATTAAAGGTTTTGAATATTTATGTGCAGGTTTTCGACGACGAACAAACGGAGGTAAAACAGAAAATACACTAAAAATATAGCGGAAGGCTGCATAATAGCTTCCCCTTTCCCCATACCAGTAAGCATACAATTCTTCCAGATCTCCTAATACTTCTTCCCTGGTTTCTTCGGGATGAAACCAGGTTAACAATCTTTCAATCCAGCGCGGCGGATAGTTTTTGTTTGAAGATTTCATAAACTGCTCAGTTGAATTACATTTGGAGGCACGAGTTCCCAAAGTTCCTTACGCAACTGCTGAATATCATGAAGTGCACGGCTGCCCAAGGCAGTCACCGTAAAAATCCTTTTCCGGCGCCCTCCTCTTTCCGTAGTTGCGCCACCAAGACGTGACGTTAGAAATCCTTTTTCTTCCAATCTTATCAAGGTGTTATGAACCGTCCCGAAGGTAACTTTGCGCCCGGTTCGCTCTTCGATTTCCTGATTGATTGTCGCTCCGTAAGCATGTTCATCCAGAATGACTGCCATGAGCAATACTATTTCTTCAAATTCACCCAAATAAGTTCGTTTCATCCGCCAGAATGATTAGTTTCTATTTTGTCGTACAAATAACCTGCCAGAAGTTCTTAAATTTATAAACAACTCATAATCAATACATTAACTTATTTGTAAAAATCAAAAACTGTTCATTTCCGAACAATTCAGTTCGCGAACGTACAGTATTTTCCGAGTGGATTATTTCAGGTTAATAAACCATAAATAAGACGTACCTTACATAAAGGGCATTTTGCTAAATTCATTCTTCTCCACATCTGCTTGGTAGATATCTTTAATACCCTCATCGACAGTTTCATAGACAACAAGGTGGGCATTGCAGAAAATTTTTTAAGCCCGTCACTGGCTGCACATTTGAAAGATAACCTGAACGAATTGTATTCAGGAAAACGGCTCTTGTCGGCAGGGACCGGGAATGATATCACTTCTTCCCACAACAAACTGGTAAGAAGTGATAAAATTTACTGGCTCGACCGCAAGCATAACGATCCCTTTGAAAATGACTTTTTCGATCTGATGGATGGTTTTATCAGTCACCTGAACAGCACTTGTTACACCGGGATCACAGGGTACGAATTCCATTATACGATGTACGAAAAAGGCAGTTTTTACACAAAACATATTGATCAGTTTAAAAACAACAGCAGTCGGCAATATTCCATGATCATGTACCTGAACGCCGACTGGCAGGAAAATGACGGCGGAGAATTATGCATTCACCATGAAGATAACTTACAAAATATATCCCCAAATAACGGGAAAAGCGTTTTTTTCAAAAGCAGTGAACTGGAACATGAAGTTTTGCTGACTAACAAACCCAGAATGAGCATTACCGGATGGCTGAAAATTAACTGAGGCACATATAACAAAAAATGTCCTTGCCGATGTAGCAAGGACATTTTTTGTTATAAAACTTAACTTTAATTATACTTGGCTACCCATTTGCTTTTTATTTCTGCCCTGGCATTAATAAACTCAATATCAGTTCCTTCTGCAATGGCATCCAATGGTAAACGTAAAGGTCTCGTCCCCATTTCCATGTTGACAAGTTTTAACACACCGTCGGCAATGGTTTGCGGATTCATATTATAAGTTGCCATTTTTCCAAATAAAGCTGCGCCCAAAGCATTGAATTTCTGAGTGGCTGCGTTACCATATTCCTCAATAATTTCTAGCTTGTCAGCACTCATTCCGGATTTGCTTCCATTATTCATTTCAGTTGGATAAACGCCTGGCTGAATGCTGACATTTTCAATTCCATAATCGCTCAATTCATCCTGCATACCTTCCGTAATGCTTTCCACGCCAAATTTTGAAGCCAAATATGGAATCATAAATGGCAAAGTGTGTCCACTTGCACCGGAAGTAATGTTGATAATCAAGCCGTTTTTATTTTGACGCATGGATGGTAAAACTGCCTGGTAAGTTCTCAATACACTAAAGAAATTTACATCAAACATATTTTTAACCTGCCCGATAGAATAAGCTTCCAGCAGCCCAAAACCTGAAACGGCTGCATTGTTGATCAATACATCAATTTTACCATATTTGGCCAAGGTATGAGCCACTGCTTTTTGAATGGATTCTTCGCTGGTTATTTCAAGTTCCACAACCTCAACATTAGGCAAAGCGGATAATTCTTTTGCCGGTTCTGCATTTTTGCCATTTACGCCGCGCATACCCGCAATCACGGTATGACCTGCTTCTGATAAGGTTATAGTCATCAATTTACCAAAACCTGTACTTGTTCCTGTTATTAAAATAATACTTGACATTTTGTATCGCTGTTTAAATTTGTTGATACAAAGTTACCCGGCAGATAGGCCCGCTCCATTGATAAATGATACAATCGGTCTTGACAAATATCAAGAAAACGACTTCCCGGTTAAGCAAATAAATTATAGTTACTTGCTTAAAGAAAACAGAGAATTTTGACGTATATTGATGTCATAAATCATAATATATGAAGCACGTTTCACTCCTCATCCTCTTTATTTTTATTTTCAGTAATGTATTTGCACAAACAGGAAAAATTTCCGGCCGTGTAATTGACGCTAAAACGCTGGAACCGCTGCCTTTTACCAATGTGTATATCAACAACACAACCATCGGTGTCACAACTGATACATCCGGTAAGTTTGTTCTGCCAAATCTGCCATTAGGCTCAACTGAAATTGTTTTTTCCTTCATAGGGTACATTCCTCAGCAATTGAAAATTGTAGTGAAGGAAACTGGTAACAATCCGTTAACTATCTCACTGACCGCCGACTCCCAGCAATTATTGGAAGTTGCTATAAAATCCGGAAGAGATAAAAACTGGGAAAAGCAATTAAAAAAATTCGAGAAAGTTTTCTTTGGGAATACCGCCAATTGCAAAATACTCAATTCCTGGGTACTTGATTTTACTGAGGAAAACAATGCTATGACCGCCAAAGCGCCTATTCCGCTGGAAATTGAAAACAATATACTAGGCTACAAACTCTTCTTTCAGTTAAAAAAATTCGGCTTTTCGGCCACTGAATTTTCTATTGTAGGTAATATCAGGTTTACAGAAATGGAAACAACCGATAAGTCCGTGGCCGCAACCTGGATGAAAAACCGGGAAAGTGCTTACCGGGCTTCTGCGAAATTTCTGATGAAGTCCATACTGGATGGCAACATGAGCAAACATGGTTTTGTTTTGTATAAAGATAAATTAAAAGGAAGCCCCCGAAGCGATAATTTCAGTCTGGAAATAAAGCATAATCTTTTGCCTTATGATACAACAGGCATGGTTGCCCGCCTATCGGGAATCAATGAGTTCCGGATTGGTGTGAAAGATAAAATGGAGGTTCATAACAAACTGGATTATACCAAAAATCGTTTTTATATGGATGTCAGCAATCCCGTCAGCTGGCTTGAAGTGAGAAATGGCTACGTCCTGATCAATAAAGAAGGCACCATTTTGAACCCTACAGATGTTGCTATTTCCGGCGCTATGGCCGATGGGCGCGTATCCGGAATGCTGCCGTTTGATTACAAGCCGGGTAGTATCATTACAGTCCAGTCGCCAGAAAGTTTGCTGGCAAAAAGCCTTCAGGAAAAAGTGTATCTGCAAACCGACCGGCCTTATTATTATCCCGGAGAAAATATCTGGTTCAGCGGTTTCATGAATTACAACACTCCCGGGCTTATGGATACGTTAAGCAAGGTTTTATATGTTGATCTAATTGCGGCTGACAAAACAATCAGTAAAAATCTTGTTATCCCGATCGATAGCGGAAGAGCGGCGGGATCCATACAAATTTCTTCGAAAATAGTGCCTGGAAACTATGTTTTGAGGGCGTATACACAATGGATGAGAAACTATGGTATTGAGCAGTTCTTTTATAAACCTGTTGTAATTTTAAGTCCGACAGAAGGTATAGATGGAATCTCTTCCCAACCTGTTGCTGATAATTTGCTAAAAATAAAATTTGATAAAACGGACTACAAGACAAAAAGTAAGGTCAAAATGACTATTGGACTCGACAGCGCCCTTTTAAATAATCTGGAAAAAGGCAGCTTTTCCGTTACCGTACTGGACGAAAAGCTGACTATTCCGACAACAGAATCGACAGGTATCAAAAATGATTTTGAGATGTCGGCCATGCCCAAAGAAATAGCTCCGGATTTTAAATATCCAATAGAATCGGGTATTTCGCTGGAAGGAATTTATCAGGACAAAAAAGGGAAACCGAAGAAAGCGAAACTGACCTTGATTCCTGAAAATATGGGTGGAATTTACCAGGCTTCCACAACCAATAATGGCGAATTTTCTCTGAAAAATCTGACGTTTTATGATAGCACGAAATTCGTTTTTCAGCCTTCGGAAGGGAAAGTTATTATCGTAAACAAAGACTCGCCCTATCTTCCCGAGAAACTACCCGTATCTAATTTGAAGCATAAATTTCTTGCGACTCCTCGTATTTACAATTCTAATGATACACTTCGGGCCACTTTGCTCAAAGAATTTAAGGTAACAGGCAGCAAAATAGTTAAACAGGAGAATGGATATGCAAATCCGGATTTCTATATTAAAGGCCAAAGTATGGGAAATTTCGGCAGTGCGGCCGAAGCTATTGCGGCCAAGGTTCCGGGTTTCAAATTAATTTCCGAGGATAATAACTGGTATTTAATATGGAATCGCTTTACAATAACCGGAAGAGACGGACGTCCGAACGAACCAAACCTGTATATTGACAATGTGATGGTTACCGGTGAAACTGCGGGTAACAGATTGTTCCAACTTAATCCCGCTATGATTGATCATATTGAAGTCAACGGCATGATCACCGCCAACCAGGGAGCAAATGGCGCTAATGGTCTTGTTAGCGTTTTCACAAAAAAGACTAACGAAGTTGATGCCAGGGCATTATCCTATTTTGGTGCGCAAGGGTTTGACCGGACAATGCCTTTTCCACAACCGGATTATGATATTTTCAAGCCAGATGCAAGTCGTGCTGATAATCGTTCAACGCTCTACTGGAATCCTCGTGTTGAAATAATATCCACCCATGTACCCGCTGAGCTTTCTTTTTTCACATCCGAACAAACGGGGAATTTCCGGGTCGTTGTTGAGGGCATTACCAATAGAGGAAATACGATCCACTCCGAAGCCGTCATTCAGGTTATTGATTAGAATAATTTTGATTTAAAATCGAAACAAGGAGCAGTAAAAAATCATTTTCCCATAACCTGTTTTTTTATCCTGCTAAGCGTTTCAGGCGTAATACCCAGATATGAAGCCACCATATGACGGGGAACACGATTGGCCAAACCCGGAAATGAAGTTAAAAAGTTGAGGTATTTTTCTTCCGCAGTCAAACTGATCACTGCGTTTATTCTTTCTTGTGAAGCGTTAAAACTTCTCTGTAATATCGCATTTGAAAGCTCGTAAAAGGCTGGTATTTTTTTGCAGATTATTTCAAAATCTGCCTTCCGAATCAGAATTACTACCGAATTTTCAATGGCATCAACATTATATTTCGACGGCGTCTCATGCATCAGACTTTGTCGGTCACCTGCCCACCAGTTTTCGGTACTGAACTGGATTATATGTTCAATCCCTTTATCGTCAATACTATATCTTCTCAAACATCCTTCACAAACAAATGCATTATACCGCCAAACTTCGCCCTGCTCCAAAAGAAATTGCTGTTTCCTGATTTTCTTTACAATACAAACGGATGCGATAATCTCCCATTCTTCCTCGGATAGCGTGGCTTTTTCTGTAAGGTATTTTTTAAAAACGGATAACATGAATGCGAATTAATTTTAGCGAAACCGGACGAGTAAGATACTTATTTCTATTACATTTTCGGATTCAAGAATGTTCCTGCTACCTGAAAATCTAACGATGCCTGCGTTCATTTACGTTAAAATACTGTTCAAAAATGAACATTCCAAAAACAGGTATCCATTATAACAATTTGACTTTCAGACCCTTAAAAAACAATACTCAGTTTGGTACATAATTTGTGCATCACAGGCAGTCCTATCCCTGAAATTCAATCCTTTACATAAAGTTCTAACACTTTCCGGCCATGTTCAAAAATTACTTTAAAATCGCGATCCGTAGTTTATTGAAAAATAAACTTTTCTCGTTTATCAATATTTTTGGCCTGGCGCTGGGCATGTCGTGCAGTATGCTGATATGGCTTTGGGTAAGAGACGAAATTTCCTACAATAGTTTCTATCCCGACCTCGAACAAATTTATCTGGTTCGGGCAGGCTCTGATTGGAAAGGCGAAAAAATTGTAGGAGAAGCAACGCCCGGGCCGTGGTCGGAAGTTATTCAGAAAGAAGTACCGGAAGTTGCAGCACTCACCAAAATAACCTGGAATAGAGATTTACTCGTTAAAGTTGGTGAAAAATCCACCAAGGAAAATGGGATTTATGCTACACCGGATTTCTTCAAGGTATTTCAAACACCCTTTTTAGATGGTAATGCAAAATCCGCAATTGAACAGCCAACCTCCATCGCAATTTCACGAAAACTGGCAGAAAAATATTTCGGCAGTTCAAATGCAGTTGGAAAAACACTTAAAATGGACAACTCAAAGGATTATACTGTTAGCGCGGTTTTCGAAAATATACCGCAAAATGCCTCAGTCCAGCTCGACTGGGTTATCAATTTTAAAGTTCAGGAACAGGACTGGATGAAAACCTGGGGAAATTTCAGCTTCAAAACATTTGTTCGTCTTAACCCGCAGGCTGATCCCGTCCACGCTGATGCAATCATCAAAAAGGTAATTAAGAAAAATATGCCTCCACAGTTTGTAAGTTTCCCGATTCTTCAGGGCTTAAAAGATCTGTACCTTTACGGCGAATATGAAAATCTGAGGCCTTCCGGTGGCCGGATAGAATATGTACGTGTTTTTTCCATAGTAGCTATATTCATTTTGCTGATTGCCTGTGTTAATTTCATGAATTTGTCTACTGCACGTTCCGTCAAAAGAGCTAAGGAAGTGGGTGTCAGAAAAGTCGTGGGTGCGGAACGAAAATTTCTGGTGATGCAGTTTTTAGGAGAATCACTGATTGTAAGCGGACTTGCTGCACTTTTAGCCATGGTTTTCGTAATCAGTCTGTTGCCGGCATTTAATGAAGTAGTTCAAAAACAGATCAGCCTTAAAGCGCTGGATCCGGTTTTATGGCTTTCAATTATTTCTCTGGTGCTGATTACAGGAATGGTTGCCGGCAGTTATCCGGCCTTGTATCTCTCTTCCTTACAGCCCATTAGAATTTTAAAGGGAAGACTGACATTTACCAACAAAGGTGCTTTTCTAAGAAAAGGGCTTGTGGTTTTTCAATTCGGACTTTCAATATTCCTGATTATAGGCATGCTGGTTATTGGCCGTCAGATGAAATATATTCAAACAAAACGCCTGGGACTGAATAAGGAAAATGTACTTTACATTTCACTGGAAGGCAATTTATATAACAAACTTGAAGTTTTTCGCCAGGAAGTCCTGAATTCTCCTTTCATTTCCTCGGCTACCACAACCGGTTCTATGCCGACAAATATTCAGGGAAGCTCCGGTGATCTGGATTGGGATGGTCGTGACAAGGATTTGGTCAATACCGTCAGCGCAACTTTTGTTGGTTATGATTTTGCCAAAACGATGAATATTGAAATGCTGGATGGCCGGGATTTCTCCAAGGATTTTGCTGCGGATACCGCTAATTATATTGTCAACGAAGCGGCAGTCAAGATGATGAAAATGAAAGATCCGGTAGGGAAACAGGTGAAATTCTGGATGGGCAAAGGAACCATCGTTGGTGTCATGAAAGATTTCCATCTTAGTTCATTTCATCAGGCTATTCAGCCGCTTATTCTGGTTAATTATAAAGGCCTGAACACGGAATATATGATGATCAAAACCAAACCCGGAAAAACAAAAGAGGCGATAGCCTATGTTGAAAAAATAACCCGTTCATTTAATCCTGACTATCCTTTTACCTACCATTTCCTGGATGAGGATTATGAAAAAATGTACCGTTCAGAAATGATTGTCAATACGCTGATCAAATATTTTGGAATATTGGCCATCGTCATTTCCTGTCTTGGACTATTAGGCTTAGCAGCCTTTACGGCCGAACAGCGTACCAAGGAAATCGGGATCAGAAAAGTATTGGGCGCCAATGTTGCCAGTGTAATCGCTTTGCTTTCGAAAGATTTTATTAAGCTGATTCTGGTTTCTATTGTTCTTGCTTCGCCACTTGCATGGTACGTAATGGACAAATGGCTGCAAGATTTTGTATATCATATCGATTTATCCTGGGGCATTTTTATGCTCGCGGGTGGAATTGCCGTTAGTGTCGCTTTGTTCACGGTGAGCTTTCAAAGTGTTAAAGCTGCTTTGATGAATCCCGTAAAATCTCTGAAATCAGAATAAATTACGTTTTAGCTATTTGTTATTTTGCCAGGAATACACGAATTTTTCATTAATGTTACTTCATGAAAATTTGTGTATTCGTGGCTGAATTTTTGAAAGCTTTTGAAAATATAATTTTATCATTAATCTGTTTGATATAGATCAATATTTCTCTTTCACATTCAGGTTACAGATTCTCAAAAATTATCCGGCATTTCTTAATTTATGCGCTATGATTAAATAGCTTTACATAAAACAATAGTATTGCCAATGGGATCAATAGAAAAAGCTTTGCAACTTAAAGAACAACTTGATTCTTTAAGACCAATCAGCAAAGCGCAGGAATTAAAGATAATGCAAAAATTTCGGCTTGATTGGAATTACCATTCCAACAATTTGGAAGGCAATTCACTTACCTACGGAGAAACGAAAGCATTAATACTTTTTGGCCTGACTGCGCAAGGAAAGCCTTTAAAAGATCATATTGAAATAGAGGGACATAATGAGGCGATTGAGTGGATTCTGGATATAATCAAGGGAGAATATCCGATGACGGAATCCTTTATTCGTCAAATACATTCGCTTTTATTAAAGGAATCTTACACGGTTAATGCCATTACAGCAGAAGGGTTGCCCACAACAAAACGTGTGGAAATTGGTAAATATAAAAGTCAGCCTAACCACGTTTTGACAAGTACAGGTGAAATTTTCCGTTTCGCTACACCCGAAGAAACGCCAGCCATGATGGGCGAATTGATCGACTGGTATCGTGATAAAAGCAGTCAAAATAACGTCAATCCGATTTTACTTGCAGCAGAATTTCATTATCGCTTTATCAGAATTCATCCTTTTGACGATGGAAACGGTAGAACAGCAAGGATTCTGATGAATTTTATTCTAATGCAATTTCAGTTTCCACCCGTCATTATTAAAACAGAAGAGAAAAATAAATACTTTTTTGCTTTAAGACAGGCTGATAGTGGGCTGATCGAAGCCTTCGTAAACTACATTGCCGATAATCTGGTAAATTCTCTTGAAATAATGATACGTGGCGCGAAAGGTGAAAGTATCGAAGAACCGGATGATTTGGATAAGGAATTAGCGATTTTGGAAGCGAGGTTGAACAGAGGAAATCAGGAAGTGGAAAAGACAGTTGAGTTGATTTATGAATTGTATGACAAATCAGTTGTACCGCTAATACTAAACTTTGTAGAGGGGTGCAAAAAATTCGATACATTTTACATTGAAACAAAGCGTTTTCTTCGTGCAACTGATTATGCCAGTGATAATATTACAACTGCGATTCCCATTGTCAAGAATAAAATCAATTTCGATATAACTACGTTTGGCTTTTCAGCCTCCTACAAAGTATTTAGACATTCTGAATATGGAAATTTCGACTTCTTTACGAACATAGATGTTATGCTAAATAGTAACACATATATCGTTAGAAACGAAAGAACTAACCAAACATTAGAAAAAAATTATCAGGACCAGCTAACAGAAGACGAAATCAACACAATAGTCAACGAAGAATTAAAACGCCACAAAGACTTTATAGAACAAAAAATGAAGAATGCATAACCGCATTCTTCATTTTTATATTTGTTATTTTAAAGAATTCCCTACTCCACTTCCACCTTTTCCTCAAACTTCACAACCGCCTTTTTCTTAGCCAAATACGGTAAATAATACTGCTGATTAAATTGTTTTTTTGAATCAGTATAAGAGCTTACTGCACCTGTAAGACTCATGAATTTAATATAATAAAAAGCCATGTCAATCTGATAAGGTTTGAAACCACTTCTTGCACTTTTTGGAAAAAGATGATGGTTATTGTGCCACTCACCCGCAACCAAACCTGGCCATAACTGATTGATCGACTTATCTTTAAAGTTATAATCTACACCTTCCTGTTGTTTATCCTCTCCTTTTGCGTGACCTTCATAGTTAAATGTACGAACGCCAACTGCCCAGAATCCTGCCGCACCAAACAGTGTACAAGCAAGCGCATGTCCGCCTAGAAGATAGAAGGTAGTATACCAGAATGCCCAGTTCAGCACCCATGAAAGAACAGCCCGGCCCGGATTTACATAAGAGCCCCATTTCAAATATTGCGCATAAGTATTTGCTGTTACACCCGTGTGTTTCATCAATAATTTGACCCGGTCATAATCTGCTTCGCTCAAATCTTTTGCGATCGGCTGGTGATTTACATCGGCTAAAAAACAGTATAAAAAACCTGCTTCTGCATTGTAAGGATCGCCAGGCTGATCAGATTTTGCGTGGTGAACATGATGAGAGATTACGTAAATCTCTTCCGGTATCACGTTGATTGTCAGGTTCTGTGTAAAAAAACGCCAAAATTTATTTTTAAACTTATAAGCTCCATGTGTGCAATATCTGTGATGCCAGATGGTACCATGCGTCCCCATGATTATCATGCTGTATACAAAAGCAATTGCCAATAAAGGAAAACTGAAAAACTGAAAAATAAACAGAAAAAAGAAAGGGGCAAGACATAAAACTTTTAGCCAGCTAAAAAACGGAAGCCAGTTCTTTAGATCTCCAAAAACGTTAAGTTTTGCAAAAAATTCCTTAAAAATCTGACCTGCATCCGGTTTAATTAAATTGCCTTCATCATCCTTCCATCCATAAGAGGGGGTTTGTAATACGTGATCCAAAAATGCCATTGAGTTATTATATTTAAAAGTATTAACAGTCCTATTCTTTGCCGACTGTCTTGAAAAATGGCAGCAGATCAATCACTTGATATAAAACTAAATTTTCAAAACGGGTTATTCCAACGTAATTATTCAGATATCGTAATTTTAAGTCTATTCTTCGCCAATCTTTTGCTCCTGTAAAACAGCCCCTCTTTAACATTTCCAACTTGCACAATTCAAAGTTCTAATACTAATCAAACTCGAATAAAAGATTTTTATTGCTTATTCTACTCATAATTAGTCAGAAGCTGAAAGATATACTTTTACTTCCTGTTTTTCACCCGGCATTCGAAATTATCTCAAATTAACAAGTATTTATTCTTACTATAATATTAACGTTTGGTAATACACGTAGTAACTTTTCGTAAACCTAATATTCCTGAAAGTGCTATAAATCAATAATCCTGCGACTAAAAAATCGCAGGATTATTGATTCAAGAAGGGAAAAGTAATACCTAGACTTCTTTAAAATACGAAACTTCCCCATCCGCAGCAACTTTCAAAATAATTTCAGATTTACCTTTTGCCACTGTAACAAAGTAGTGGTCAGCATCTTCAAACTGGTTACCATACATGTACATATTGGTATCGTTGGATTCATTGTCGTCAAACATAATAACCGCTCCTATCGTGTAACCTTTATAACGTTTTTTGATTTCCTTCTGGGCATTTGCAGGTATATCTGCAAATTTTTTGATCATTGTTGTACCCACCAACTCTGAGTTGAAGTCATAAAAGGCAGTAGTCAACTGATTATTTAAAGTGAAAGTGGCTTCGTCAAATTGAACTCCTCTAACCCATTTCACATCATTTACATTTCCAAAATCTTCAAGAAAGCGGGTTTTTGAAGCAGTACGCACATCATCCGCTTCTAACTTGCGCTCCTGGCGGGCTTCTGCTTTCAATTCTTTTCTATCTGCTTTCGCTAAGGATTGTGCATGCAACGGCACAGTAACTGCGGCGAATACGAAAACAATGGCGGGTGCGATTAAATTTTTCATTGTGCTGTTTTTTTAAGTTGAAAGTGAATTAATAATCCAAAGCTAACTGCCAAAAGAAAGCCACGAAACAGCAAATAGGCAGAAAGGCAAAAGTCATAGTTGAACAGCGTCAAAGTGTCTTTATAATGCGTACTTTGTATGAAATTATTTCATGGATAAATACCGCACGCTGCTATGAAGTGTTTGATTGTAGACGACAACATTATTGCCAGAACAACTCTGAAACAACTGGTAAAACAAAATCCCGAACTTATTCTTGCGGGAGAATGCGCGGATGCCATGGAGGCGTATCGTACCATTACATCTATGCCTGTCGATTTGCTGCTATTGGATATTGAAATGAAAGGTATGAGCGGCATTGAACTGGTGAAAAGTCTGGGAGAAAAGCATCCGATTATCATTTTTACAACATCAAAAAAAGATTATGCAGCAGAAGCTTTCGAGCTGCACGTGGCAGATTATATTACAAAACCAGTTACTACTGTCAGGTTTTTACAAGCTATTGAAAAAGCATGGGAAATTCATAAAAGCAAAAAGCAGATTATAAAAAAGGATGAAGATTCTTTCATTTTCATCCGCGATTCCAACATCGTTCGGCGCCTGAAACTGGATGAAATTCTCTTTGCAGAAGCCATGGGTGACTATGTAAAATTGTACACTTCCGAAAAATTTTATTCTGTACATTCTTCCTTAAAAGAAGTAGAAAGCAAACTTCCCGAAAGTAAATTCCTGCGCGTTCACCGTTCATTTATTATTCAGGTTGGAAAAATAGATACCATCGAGGGCGGCACTTTGATCATCAACCGTAAAATGATTCCTGTTGCCGACACATACAGGGCTGCTCTCAACCAGCGACTAAAAATTTTATAACACTTTGCGGTTCCTTTTTACCGTATCAACTGCTGAAATACCCTTTCCATCTTTCGGCTATTGCTATACCTCAACGTTCGTTATAACTTTAAAATCAGCTGTACAATTACTTTTCATGATTTAATACAATGAGAATCAGGACGCTTCTTTATTACATTATTACCGGCTTTATTATTGGAACAATAACACTTGTTTTGGTCCAGTATATAACCAGTAACAACGTGAAGGAACTGATCAGCAGCAATGAAAATTTATTGCAGGAATATAAAGTCAGCAATGAACTGGTCAGGCTTCAGAAAGATCTTCTTCTTTTGGATAACAAAACAAAAACCGCTGTAATTACCGGAGATTCAACCCAAATAAAGGATTTCAAACTAGGGATTATAAAGGTCAGGGAAGATCTGGATAACCTTAAAAAGACCGATGGAGAGATTGCTTCATTGAAATACATGCAGGAACTGGATGCACTGATCAATCAGAAAATAGTATTCAGCCATCAAATGGTTGATAGCTTTTATCGCGCCGGACGGCCCGCCTCAGAAAACATATTGGCAACGGATCATGGGCTTAAACTGTCAGAAACGATCACAAACCTTACCCATAAAATTGATACCAGCGGCAGAATAGCCCTGGCTCAAAAAATTAAATATGTTGATAAAAGCGGGCAGCGCGTTTTGGATTGGAATTACTATATCATCTTATTAGTATTATTTCTATTTACAGCTGTTTTTCTAATTATCGTAAACAGAATGAAAAAACAGGCAGAACTGATAAATCAGCTTAATACAAGCGAAAAGAAATTAAAAGAAGCTGCACAAATAAAAGAGAATTTCCTGGCAAATATGAGTCATGAAATCCGTACGCCTCTGAACGCCATATTGGGATATACACATTTATTACAACGGAAAAATCTGGATAAAGAAACCATGCTTCATGTATGTACAGTCCACAAATCCGGCGAAACGCTATTATCTATCGTGAATGATATTCTGGATTTATCGAAAATTGAATCCGGTATGATGCGGATTGAAATGGCGCCATTTAATATCAGAGCTGTTATTCATGCTGTAACAGCAATGTTTCACCACAAAATCGAGGAGAAAAATTTAGAACTGTTTATTTCCATAGCAACTGACATTCCGGAAACGCTTTCAGGTGATGCAACAAGACTGACCCAAATCCTGGTAAATCTTCTCGGAAATGCCGTCAAGTTTACTTCAAAAGGCAGTATAAGTCTTGATATTTATAAAAAAACGGAAAGTTCAGAAGCGATCCTGATCGGATTTCGTATTTCCGATACCGGCATTGGCATTGAGACTGAAAAGCTCGAAACGATCTTTGAAAGGTTCCGTCAGGCAGAAGATTCCACTACCAGAAAATACGGCGGTACAGGCCTGGGCTTATCCATTGTGAGAGATCTGGTATACTTGCAGCATGGTAATATTGACGTGGAAAGCAGCTCGGGTAAAGGCACAAAAGTTTCTTTTTCAATTTCTTACAGAAAACCGGCTGGTCAAAATAAAAATACCATTTCTGAAAACAACGTCATTTTACCCAATTTCAAACCTGATCTTAAGATACTTATCGTTGAGGATAACGAAATTAACCAGGGATTGATGTCACGTTTTTTACAAGAATGGAATATGCATTATTCAATCGCTGGAAATGGAAAAAAAGCTATTGAGCTTATTGAAAATGAATATTTCGATCTTGTTTTTATGGATATCCAAATGCCGGAAATGGATGGATATTCGGCGGCGCACCATATCCGGCAAAAACTGGAACTTGATATTCCGATTGTAGCCATGACTGCCAATGCAATGGCTGGTGAACGCGAAAAATGCATGGCTCTGGGGATGAATGATTATCTGTCAAAACCGGTACGGGAAAGTGCATTGATTGACATGATAAACCGATATTCAGATAGTATTTTTTCTATCCGATCTTTCAAAAAAGAAAAGTCTGACCTTGAAAATGACTTCCTAGTTATCAACCTGCACTACATGAAAGAAATCAGCAAGGGCGACCGTGATTATGAAAAACTGGTCACTGAACAATTCATAACCTTACTTCCAAAAGAATTATCCGCACTGTCTGAGGCATTTACAAATCAGGATAACGAAAATCTTAAACGCATTGGCCACAACATGAAAACCAGTATTTCTATCATGGGCCTTGACAACCTTTTGAGCGAAAACCTGGACATAATTGAAAGTGAAAATCCTGATAAAGAAACACTTGCTACGTCGGTAACGAACGTAATACGTATCGGGAATGAAGCAATCCTGGAAGCAAATCAATTTTACTTAACACTTTGACAGAACATTTCCCCAACCGTTTAATAAGAAAAAGATAAAAAATTTAAGTATTAAAAATCTATCTCATCTTTAAAAGCGTAAGTTTTTCAAAACGGTACGATGTTCAACGAAAACGATTTGGAATGACAAACCAGGAATATTTTAGTCTATTCTCGGAAGCAATGAATAATAAAAAAATAATACGTTACGAAAATAGCAACAGCAGAGACGATTACTACGCTTATGCCATCAGAGAAACACCGGAGGGATACATATTCTTTTGTTTAATGGAAACCTTTTTTAAAGCAGGAGAAAATAAAGAAGGCTGGAAAACAGGTTCACTTTCCTCTTACCATGAGTTTCGGTCAGTCAGAGGCGTTACACTTTCATCACTAAATTTAACAAACGAAATCTTCACACCAAGAAGTAATTACAAGGAAAAGCTTCCGGTGTTAGCACAAAACGAATCTTCCTGGCTAACAGTAAATTAAAACAATAACCTAAACTAAATAAGTCCCAGAGAGTGTTCCGGAATCCGGAACACTCTGTTTAGTTCTGCGGTAATTCAACATAAAAAACATCTCCTTCTCCCGGCACGGATGTAATACTCAAATTACCTTTCAGACTTTCGATAAGGTGTTTTACCAAGCCAGTCCAAAGCCATAACCGTACCTCCGTCAGTAGTGCCGGAAGTGCAAGATCTTTAAAGTGAGTGTGAGGATCGGAAAAATCCATATCCAGTTCGGAAAGGCTGATGATCCCTGCCATCTCATTTTTGGGTATTGGAAGTTTAGGCTGAACTAATTCTTCATTAACGCTGAGTTCCATGAGAAATATTTTTACTGAAAATTAATAGCTAAATCGGACTAATCACAAGCAAATCAAAACTATCTTTTTGTAAAAAGAAAGCAATTTTAAAAACCTTAGTCTGCCATTTTTTTGCTAGAACTTTAAGCAGATTTCCTAAACATTACTTATTAAAATACAATTTTATCTTTACTATATTTGGTTAAAACAAGAGAAATTTAAAAGATAACAAATCATTCCCATTGTGATATGTACAATACTTTTAGATAATATTATTAGCAACAAAAATATCTAACCCGATCAGATTTTTGACTGCATCTCCAGCCGTTCTTTAGGAGGTACAGGGAGCACCAAGCCGCTCGTTACCGAATAAAAGGTTCCTTTGTCGTTCATACTTATATGCAGTAGCTATTTTATAATTAATTCCATTTGGATATTGCAGCGTTCATAAGGCGTGATCCTGCCCGCAACCTTCTGAAAACCAAGTTTATGGTATAGATTAATAGCAGGTTTCAGAATCGTATTACTTTCTAGATAAATCTTCGATGCACCCAGTTCTTTTGCTTTTGAAATAATGGCCTGACCTAAAAGCCAGCCGATACTTTTTCCCTGAGCTTTGGGAGAAACGGCCATTTTGGCAAGTTCAAAATCATAATCAGGATCGTCCATTTTGATTAAAGCACATACTCCCAGTGGTTCTTCCTTATAAAGAGCGACCAGAATTTTTCCACCTTTATTCAAAATATAACCTTCCGGATCATCAAGCGCTTTGAAATCTGATTCTTCCATTTTGAAGTAAGCAGAAATCCACTCCTGGTTCAAATTCCGGAAAGCTAGTTGATATTCACGCCGGTAATCCACAATTCTCACCTGGCTACTTTCCCGTAACTTTTTCTGCTCCTGTACCCTTCTTAGCAGTGTTTTTTGTTCCAAAACAAATTCCCATTCTTCTATCGCTTTCCACAGATCATTCCGCGTCTGCGCTGCAATTTCGTCAATGGCACTTGCAACATCAACATACTGATCTTCAATCTGATGCGTAACCTGCATTCCTATTTCTGATAAACAAACCACATTTCTGCGGCCATCGGTTTCGTCCTTTTTCTCCGTGACAAAACCTTTTTTTGACATTTCACTAATAATCTTACTCACCGAAGGATGCGAATGCCCGATTTCCCGGGCAATAGCCGTGATCGTTTTTTCTTCTCCTTTTGATAAAACATAAAACACCGGAAACCATTTTGGCTGCATATCAATGTCGTACAACTTATAAATTTGAGCTGCATCTTCTGTTATCTTTTCTGTCAGCATTCTAAGCCTGCTGCCTAAAGCCATTTTGCCGATATGATTGAAAAAATCCATATAATATTAATTACGTAACTGATTACGCAAATTTAAGGAAAATTATAATAGCTGTTAATTTATTTTTAGATATTATAATTTCTCATTACTGATCTTTTAAATTTATCGGCGAAGTAGTGCTTTACTATCGCGTCTCAATTTTCTGTATATCAAAAAGTTATCTGACTAATTTCAAATAAAATTCCACCTGCAAATGAAAACGTACCTTATTTTTCTGGTATCCATACTGACAATAATGGTCTGCGCTTTTATTTCAATACCAGATATTCCGGATGAAGATTGGCCGGAATACAATGGAAATGGTGACAGAAATCATTTCTCTGCCTTAAAACAGATTGATAAGGAAAATGTAACTCGGCTTAAAGTTGCCTGGACCTATCATTCCGGAGGTTCTGATACTGCCGGAAACCGGACACAGATGCAGTGTAATCCCATCATTATAAAAGGCATTTTGTATGGCGTTTCCGCCGAAACCCAGGCGTTTGCTATTGACGCTGTTACCGGAAAGCAGCTTTGGAAAACAAACCTATCCGATAACGGCGGAACCACCAGTCGTGGTGTAACTTTTTGGTCAGACAAAGAAGATAAAAGGATTTTTTTCGGAGCGGGGGAATGGCTTTATGCATTAAATGCCAATACAGGAAAACCAATTGAAAATTTTGGACAGCATGGAAGAATAAACCTGAAAGAAGGCATAGAACGCCCCGGCGCGGATGATTATGTACTTTCCAACACACCAAATACGATCTTCAAAAATCTGATCATTACCGGAACCCGGGTCAGTGAATCTGAAACTGCCCTGCTGGGAGATATCCGCGCATTTGATGTAATGACAGGCAAGAAAATCTGGACGTTTCATACCATTCCGGAAAAAGGCAAACCGGGTTATGAAACCTGGCTGAAACAACCGGCAAGGCAAAATATCGGCGGGGCAAATTCCTGGGCCGGCATGGCTATCGACAGAAAACGGGGGATTGTCTATATCCCAACGGGTTCGGCAGCTTACGATTTTTATGGTGGCAACAGGCCCGGAAAAAATCTTTATGCGAATTGTCTTCTCGCGCTAAATGCTGAAACCGGAAAAATGATTTGGCATTATCAATTGGTGCATCATGATATCTGGGACCGCGATCCGCCTTGTCCGCCTAACCTGGTAACGGTAGTACATGATGGAAAAAAAGTCGATGCCGTTGTGCAAATTACCAAGCAGGGTTATGTTTTTGTTTTTGACAGGGAAAATGGAAAACCGTTATTTCCGATCAAAGAAACGGCATTTCCAATGGATGGAGTTCCAGGTGAAAAGCCAAATCCCACGCAGCCGATACCAACTCTTCCTTTACCATTTACCCGTCAAAGTTTTACCGAAAAAGACCTTAATCCGTTTGTAGCAGACAGGGATTCGCTCGCCGGGCTCATCCGCAAAGCAAGAACGGGAAGCCCTTATATTCCGATTGGTTTTGACATGACCATTTTCTATCCAGGAACTGACGGAGGTGCACAATGGGGAGGCGCAGCGGCAGATAATGAAGGAATTTTGTATGTCCCGGCCAAAGAAATTCCGGTTTACACTTCTCTGGTCAAAAAACCTTCAACCAATGAAAATACAGCGGGTACTTCCAGACTTTATCAGCTCAATTGCGCAGCTTGTCACGGAGCAGACAGCAATGGAAATCACGACGGCTCCTATCCTTCTTTGATCAATATCGACAAAAGATTAAATCAAAAACAAGTTCATCAGCTTTTATTAAAAGGCCGGGGCATGATGCCATCTTTCTCGCATATTTCAGAAGCGGAAAGAACGTCCATTGTCGATTTTATTTTTGGTAAAAAATCTGAAAAAGAAATTACATCAACACAAAAAAGTGAAGTTCCATACCAGCATACAGGCTATAATCGATGGTATGACAGAAACGGATTTCCGATCAGTCAGCCGCCCTGGGGAACGCTTACTGCCGTAGATTTAAATTCCGGGCAACGAAAATGGCAGGTTCCGCTAGGGGAATATAAAGAACTGACAGCCAAAGGAATAAATCCAACCGGAACAGATAATTATGGCGGTCCGCTGGTAACGGCAAGCGGATTGCTGTTTATTGCCGCTTCCAAAGACGAATATATCCGGGCTTTTGACAAGGAAACCGGTAACATTCTATGGAGTGCCAAACTCCCTTTTGCCGGTTACGCCTCGCCGAGCACTTATTCCGTAAATGGCAAACAGTACATTGTCATTGCCTGCGGCGGCGGAAAGCTTAATACAAAATCAGGTGATCCGTTTGTTTCTTTTGCTTTACCTTAACAGCGGTTTTAAATTAAAATTTGACTTTTTGCTGCGTAATCATTTAGCTTTAAAGACTATTGGCAAAACTATGTTTCAACAGCTTTTGAAAATTCGTTTTTCCGGTTGAATTTTGAAACAATATTTATTGACAAACTTGCAATTGCAGCAACAGCAACAAATAAAATGAGCCACGGCGCGTGACCTACTATTCTTTGCGTTAATACCGTTATAAAATTGGGATTCTGTGTTATTCTTTCCACCATCCATCCTGACGCCGCAATGGTAGAAAATACGGCACCCGATATCCTGATAATTGAATAAAGTTTACTTTTGCTTAAAATAATCAGCCAGGGAAATACGGCGGCAATTACAAAAAGCTGCATCAGTTCAATACCAAGATTAAATCCCAGAATACTCAGTCCTAAATGGTATATATCAAGATCCAGATTGACGAGTGTTCCCGCGAAAGCCATGCCATGGATCAATCCAAAACCCACCGCTACAACGGCCTCTTTTCCTGAAAAAACGGGCCGAAAAGCGTGAATGGCTGAAATAATAATGGAAAAAGCAATCACAATTTCAACCATCTGCGAAGGAAAAGTAAACAGACCTAAGGCGCCTGCAATTAGCGTAAGCGAATGACCGATTGTGAAGGCTGTTACAATTTTTAAAAGCCGGACCCAGCTGTAACGCCAGCCGCCAAATGTTCCCCAACGTTTGCGATTGACCAGCAAAGGCGCCGGAAGTAAAAGTACTAGAAGGAATAATAAATGATCCGTTCCTTCAGCGATGTGGTGCATACCCAAAACTACGGTTTGCTTAAATCCTTTCCAAATCCCGCCTTCTGCCAGATTTACTTTAAACGGAAAAATGGTATTGCTCCGAATATCCAGGGAAATTACACCAAGCTCAACCGGTTTTTCTCCATAAAGCCCTGTTTCCCAATCCTGACGGACTGAAATCAAAGCAAAATGGGTAACGACCTGATGTATGATCACATCATAGTTCAGATCAAATTCTCTAGTACTTTCACCTTGCGATGGAATCATTAAAACTTTCGCATGAAGCTCGTAATAAGGCCCGCTGGCGCTGGCCGGAATTTTTTGTACCAAAAGATCCTCAACGGAAACGGTCCACGTTTTTCCATCTTTACTCACCGGGTGAATATGACTGATAATGTAAGATTTCAGTTCGGGTGAGAGTCGGCTTACAAGTGCTTCCGGATGCTGATTTACCTGATGCCCGAATGCCAGTTCAAGCTCATTTAAAGGAAGTTGTAATTCTGCAAAGACTTTACCAGGCTGTATATCCAGAAATACAACGGAATTTGGCATCGGGTGCGCTGACACATTTCCCGAAATACAAAACAGAATCAGAAGCATTAACATCAGTCGCTGATACCGGCGACTGATGTTTGAAATGGATTTATTCATATTGCTGAGCAATTGTTACAGCCCGTTATAATCCCGTGTATGATCACGATACACAGAGTGATAGTGAATTTCATTTTGATAAACCACGCCTGACTGACAAACAAATTCGATCCATACACTTGGCCCATCAATCCGAACATAATCTGCATTATTGGCAAGCGTGGCATTACCGGAAAAGGAAATATATGTTCCTGCCAGCTCGTTTTCGTAAAGTTTGAGATTTACAATGCCTGTTGCATCATCTACATCATTTGTCCACGGTTTCATGGCCGCCAGTACCAGAAGTTTCTGGGCATCACTTAATGTACTAACGGCAACACCCAGTTTGGTAGTTGGAAATTGTCCATCCTTATTCGGCCCCAAAGAAACATCGCTGAAAGTTGTTGATAATTTTGCAGATGCCAGCTGAGCTGTTGAAAGTGACGCCAGCATTGCAGCCATCGCATCGTGTTCAACAGCCAAAGGCGCATAAGTAGTTGTTCCGGTAGTCCAGGTTTTTGGTTCAATTCCTTGATGAGAAGGCGTTGCACTGGCCACAGCTCCGGCGTTGTACGTTATATTCTGAGCATAATGATGGCCACCAAATTGCAGCATCCAGGTTCCTGTCACACTTGGCGTCCCCAAAAATGCAATGATATACAATCCTGAACCATACCCGCTTCCTGCTTTGGAATTTAAAACATTATCAGCTGCATTAATTTGGCTAAATTCATCGTACCCATCATTAGACGTAGTACCGGATGCGGCCGCAATCACGGCTTTTGCCGCAGCCAGCTGGGTTGCACTCAACGTACTGAATTCAATTCCGTTACGGATTGAAACTCCCCCCGGAAGGTTTGACCATTTTATAGCATTTGCCTTTGTAAGACTGATCTGAACGGTTGCAAGCTGCGTTGCAGAAAGTGTTGCTTTAAATGCCTCAACCGCACAAACAACTTTTGCAACCGTTGTTGTGGCCGTACTGCAATCGACAGTACTGGTTGTAGCAGCCGAAACTGTCAAGGAAATATTACAGCTCATACTTCCAAAAGTAATTGCAAAAATTGCCGTCCCTACCGAAGTCGGTGTCCCTGTGATTGTATAAGCCAGATTTCCTGCACCGGACGCTAATGTTCCTGCCTGTAAAGTAGCAGTGAGACCTGTTACACCGGTAGAAGAAATTGCAGAACCAGCACTATAAGCCACTGCATTTCCGCCAGTATAAGGTACAGTAACCGTTCCGGTATACGCTGATCCGTTAATTGCGGTGGATGAAAAAGTGGCAGAAGTACATGTTAAAGCCGTAATTGCAGCAGTTTCAGAAGTGACATCGTCATCCGTACTTGACTTGCAGCAAATGAAAAAAGCGAAAAAGAATAATAGTAATAATTTGGACGAAAATCGTTGCGCTTTCATGTAAATGAAATTAGGTGATCAGATATAAACCTATAACGCAGTACTTTTTTCCTTCATCAAATGTTTGTGGTGAACTGGTAGATTGTTGTGGTGAATGGCCGGTTAAATAAAAAAGCGGCCTTCGAAAATGTCATTTAAGGATTAACAGACAAATAGTTAAATGCCAAACACCGCATTAAATCCCTCTTCAAAACTACTTCCAAGTGGAATTTCCTCTTCTCCAACTTTGATGATCTTGTTTCGAACCAGAATAATTTTGTCAAGAGAAACAATGTAGGAACGATGCACACGAAGAAAACCCTTTTCAGGAAGTTTTTCCAAAATTGCCTTCATCGTTAATCTTACAACAACTGGCTTTTGTCCGGTTAAATGAATTTTAAGATAATTATCCAGTCCTTCAATAAAAATAATATCGGTTATGGCCACTTTTACAAGACTATAATCGACCCGGAAATAGAGATACCTTTCCTGATTATCTGACGATTGCTGATGTAATTTTTGCAAACCCTGTGCCTTGGTGACTGCCTTCAAAAACCGGTCAAACGTGAAAGGTTTCAGCAGATAATCCACTGCATCAAGTTCATAGCTTTCAACCGCATATTCATTATAAGCAGTAGTAAAAATTACCATGGCAGGATGCGGCATTGTCTTGTAAAAATCTATTCCGGAAACGGCCGGCATATTAATATCCAGAAATACGAGATCGACCGGATTTTCTTCCAGATAAAGATTTGCTTCACCGGTCTTTGAAAACGTTCTTTTGAGATTAATAAAATTAACCTGACTGCAAAATGCGTCCAGCACTTCCAAGGCAGGTCGTTCATCATCCAATGCCATCGCCGTGATCATGTCAGTTCAATTTCAAGTTCAACTTTAAAAAATTCAGCATTGTTGTCAATCTGCAGCTTATGTTTATTGGGATAAAAAAGATGCAAACGCTCCTTTGTATTCGCCAGACCGATATTGGTTGAATATTCCTTATTCCGGATCGTTACTTTTTTATTTATCACCAATAAATAAACAGATTCATTTTTTATATCAACCTGAATATCAATTTCCGAATCTTCATCCGGGTTTACACCGTGCTTAAATGCATTTTCAATAAATGAAAAAAGTAAAAGCGGAGCAATCTTCTGATTTTTTGCCGTTCCGTTTACCGCGAAATTCAGCTTGACAGAATCTCTTAAACGTGAAATCTGCAAGTCGATATAATTGGTAATATACGCGATTTCCTTATGTACGAAAACTTCATTTTCATTGGCATCCTTTAACAGATAGCGCATAAATTCCGAAAGTTTCACAATTGAATCCGGCGCCTTATCATCCTTTCTGATCGTAAGGGCATAAATACTGTTGAGCGTATTGAATAAGAAATGCGGATGAATCTGCGCTTTCAGATGTGCCAGTTCCGCCGCAAGCCGTTCCTTTTCCGCCTGCAATAAACGACTGTTGACCTGCAATAAAATTGAAAAAAGAGCAACCACGGCAAACAGATAAATATGATGTTTTACTTCTTCAAAAAAGACACTGCCAGCAGGTCTTGCAGGCATAAAGTGACCATTCGCTGAATTCGGAACAATCATTCTGCCGGGATGATCCTGCCAAAAAAAGTTGCCTGTAACAAAGGAGGGAAAATATAAAAGCAACGCAAAACCAGCAGCGAGGCATAACGAATAAATAAGGTATTTTTCTTTGAAATAAACCTTTGGTATCAGGATGTAATAATTGATATAAAAAAAAACCAGCATCAGCAAGTTCACTACAAAGTCCCTTTGCGTTGGCCTGGATAAAAAAAAGCCAACCTCTTCGGGCGGTCTGGGAGATAAGGTAAGCGGCAAAACGAGAAATGCAAGACATCCCAGAATGTGATACAGATATTGGTTTTTAGGTTGCGCCATTTTCATTCAGAACTTTATCTTAATAAATTACAAGTTACCGGAAAGAATGTTCAGCATGTCAAAATTGTGATCAATATTATAAATCTGAGGGCGAAAGACGGTATTTAAGATAAAACTGCTATCGGAGTTACCACTTTCAATAGCAATAAAATCACTGAGCACGCATTTCAATATTTTTAATCCCAAAAAGACAAATTAAATCTTTATATTTCTTCTGTGATTCAGCATATTATAAAATCTTTATAAATCTGGAAATGGAAAATACACATCCCACTTTCGCAAACGGAAAAGTCTGTTACATTGAAATCCCTTCGGATGATGTAGATGTATCATCTGCATTTTATGAAACCGTTTTTGGCTGGAAAATACGTCGCCGCGATGACGGAAGCGTCTCCTTTGATGATGGCGCCGGTGAAGTAAGCGGAACCTGGATTACAGACAGAAAAGCAAGCACAGAAATTGGTTTAATGATATCGCTTATGGTGGATGATATCAATATTACCATGAAGCTGATAACAAAAAACGGCGGAAAAATAACGGAAGAAGTGGGGAAACATTTACCTGAAATCACAGCCCAATTCAGTGATCCTTACGGAAATTTATGGGGACTTTATCAACATCGAAGAAATGAAGTATAATACGCATACGTTCTAAATAAGTATGGATTGTGTCCTCTAAAACTTAATTGAACTTTCTCTTCCATAGCAAATCCGCCAGAAGAAAACCTTCCGTAAAATAAGTTCTTAGGAATATTTTAGGAGCTTGTAATTTTAAAACTGACTTTTAGTAATAAATTTGCGAGCAAGAAAATACCAGATACATTACCCTCCCACGTTTGATTTTTATAACTTTAAACAATGACTAATTCAGAAACTGTTCAGGAATTTTACAGTCGTGTGCCAGCAGCTAACCGACTTGGTCTGCCCATGAACAATGCCGGCGCAGGGCATTTCAATGTTTTTTCACGAGAATCCTGTGCTGTCATTACACCATACAGTCGCCGTGATTTTTATAAAGTTTCTCTTATTATTGGCACAGGAAAACTACATTATGCAGATAAATGGATCGCTATTGACAGACCTGCGCTCCTCTTTTCAAATCCCGTGGTACCCTATTCCTGGGAGGCTGAATCTCAAATACAACAAGGCTGGTTTTGCCTTTTTACCGAGGCCTTTCTGCAACCGGATGAACGCAATCAAAGCTTACAAGAATCACCTTTATTCAAAATCGGAGGAAATCCCATATTTTTTATTGATGACTTGCAATTGGAAGAAGTATCGGGCATTTTCAAAAAAATGATGCGTGAAATTGCCTCCGAATACACGCATAAGTACAGTTTGCTGCGAAATTATCTTCATTTGATCATTCATGAAGCCATGAAAATGAATCCTGCGGAAAATTTTGAGAAACATGTAAATGCATCTTCCAGGATCACTTCGCTTTTTATTGAACTGCTTGAAAGACAATTCCCTATCGATACGCCGGAAGCCGCTCTGAAAATGAAAACGGCAAACGATTATGCCCTTAATCTTTCAGTGCATGTTAACCATTTGAACCGGTCGGTAAAGGAAACTACGGGAAAAACTACCACAGAACATATTGCTTCAAGAATAACCCGTGAAGCTCATGCATTATTACAACATACCGACTGGGATATTTCGGAAATTGCTTATAGTCTGGGTTTTGAATATCCTGCCTATTTTACCAATTTTTTCAAAAAACATATTGGCGTCCCCCCCGGTGAAATAAGAAATCCGACTGTTTGAATTTTACAAATATCTGTTTGAATATTTTAGAATAATTCATGGCCGGTTCTGTTAATTTTGTTCCAACAAAAATCAGGAATTATGAAGTACAGAAATCTTGGAACAACAGCAGAAAAACTTTCAGCCCTGGGGCTGGGCTGCATGGGTATGAGCTTTGCTTACGGCCCTACTGACGACACCGAAAGTATCGCCACATTGCACAAAGCACTGGATTTGGGCATTAATTTTTGGGATACGGCCGATATGTATGGCAATGGTTTGAATGAAGAACTTGTATCAAAAGTACTGGTTCCAAACAGGGACAAAATTTTTATAGCCACCAAATTTGGATTCCGTTTCAAAGACGACGTTGCAGGTCCAAGCAATGCCGCCGGAACCTATTTTGACGGATCTCCCGAATGGATAAAAGTGGCGGTTGAAAAAAGTCTGAGAAGGTTAAAAATAGATACTATCGACCTTTATTACGCCCACAGAGTTGATAAAAACGTACCAATCGAAGAAACTGTTAGCGCTATGGCAGAATTGGTTAAAGAAGGAAAAGTGCGTTATCTTGGATTGAGTGAGGCGTCGGCAGAATCTATCCGCAAAGCGCAGGCAATACACCCGATTGCTGCATTGCAAAGCGAATATTCTTTACTGACGCGGGATGTCGAAGGTAAAATATTGTCAACAATACGTGAGCTTGGTATTTCGCTTGTTCCCTATTCTCCTTTGGCAAGAGGACTTGTTACAAACAAATTGGATCTTGACACGTTGGCCGACGATGATTTTCGCAAATCATTACCGCGTTATCAGCAGGAAAATGCCGACAATAATGCAAAGCTCGTAAGTGGTTTTGCGGAAATTGCGGCCGGTAAAAACTGTACACCGGCCCAATTGGCACTTGCGTGGGTATTGGCTCAGGGAGAGGATATTATTCCAATTCCGGGTACAAAAAAACGGAAATATCTGGAAGAAAATTCCGGTGCAGTTGACGTTAATTTATCAGCTGACGACCTGAAAACAGTTGATGAATTAATAGCACGATATCCCAATACCGGCGAACGATACAACGAAGGCTCTATGAAACTGGTAAATAATTAATTCGCCGGATTTGAATTTTTTACAGGCGCAGACAGATTTATTTCTGTTTGCGCTTTTTCGTATAATATCACTTAAAACCAAAACCTTACATTTTTGTTAAAACCATAATTAGTACATCACAATGCACGGTTTAACCATTTCATTTCCAGTCATTATACTGCAATTTTGTTATCATAAAGAAAATGTAAAAACATTATCTGATTGCACGAATTGCGAAAATCCTGAATTGAAAATATTTAGAATTAGGTGTTGGAATATAGAAAGTGGTAATCAAGAATATCGTTTTAATATACAATCAATCCCATTATTGAGCCATTTCACGGGCTTTAAGAATGCAATATCTTGTAATATGAAACTTAATGTCGTTTGGTGACGAAACTTAGCGCCAGCAATTTCACTGAGTTATACCTCATAGCATTCATCATATAAAATTCAGCTTTTGGCATTAGCAGCGCCGACCGCTTTTCATGCCAGATGACGTTAGGTTTCCAATTTTAAACAGATAAGGCTATGGCAAAGTCTTCAAAAATATTAACTATCCTGTTGCCAGGTGCAACTGTTTTGCTGGCATTTTCAATTTTATGCAAACTTCATATGTAAAACTGTTAATCAGTATTTTAAAAGAGCGCACTTGTAATTAACATACGTTCCGGAAATTATTTTTACAAACCTAATAAGGTTACCTTACTTAACACACCGGCTTTACAAACGGGTCTTACTTCAACTGTTTAATCACTGCAATTATATCTTCTTCTCCAAAACCCGATTCCGCTTGCTGAAAAGTTTTGTAAACCGTCTCACCCAAAGGTGTATCCAGCCCTTCAGCTTTTGCCAGACGTAAATCTTTGGCAATATGTTTCAAGGCAAAAGCGGCCTGGTAATTGTCATTGATAATCGCTTCTCCCTTGATTTTACCAAACACATTTCCTATGGCACTGTTGTTGATGACTGTCATTAAATCTTCGGTAGATATTCCGTTTTTATTGGCAAAAATCACAGCTTCGGCAAGCCCCTGAGCATGGAATCCAAGTAGGGTATTAACTGCCAGTTTGGCCGAGTTCCCGGCACCGCTATCGCCTACACGTATTGCGAGTTTTCCCAGTTTTTCCAACACAGCTTTCACCTTTTGAAATATCTCATCGTCACCACCGACCATTATGACGAGCTGTCCTTCCTCAGCCTGTTTTACGCTGCCAGATACAGGAGCATCCAGATAATCATTTTCCTGATTTTTACACAAGCCGGCAAACTCTTTACTGATCGCGGGAGAAACTGTGCTCATATTGATGATGATTTTACCATGCGTTCCGGCTCTTAAAAGTCCCTTGTCTCCACTAAAAATATCACGGATCGCCTGATCATCCGATACCATCATGATTATCACATCCGTTTGCTGAATTAGTTCTGCCGGAGTAGAAGCTATCTCTGCCCCGGCCTCTTTCAAATCTTTTTCTTTATTCTTACTCCGGTTAAAAACGGTTACAGGGAATCCTGCTTTGATTAATTGCCGGGACATAGGAATTCCCATTTTCCCAAGACCTATCCAACCTATTTTTGTGTTATTCATGATTTTGCTCTGTTTGAGATTTTTGAAGTTAAATCATAATGATCACAATTTAAACTGTAAGGTAAAAAAGAAGCTGCGCGCATAGGCGGGTGCAATTCCGTCAATCGCATTGGAAGTGAAAACTGCATTGGTTGCATTTGTAAACTGGTTAGCGGTATGGTTTATCTATTTGAAAGAGGTTATCATTCCATTTTACATTTTGGGGCAAACAAATCTGTCGGGATGAGAAAAATTCCCTGTTAATCATATAATTTTGTATTTGAAATCCGAATTTTTCTACGCTTAAACTAAACCGCCACAAAAGTAATGACAAACGAAGAAAAGGCGGTCAACGCAACCTATTTTAGTATTATTGGTAATACCAGTTTAGCAATTATAAAAGGTTTGGCCGGTTATTTCGGTAATTCTTATGCGCTTATTGCTGATGCTATTGAATCAACAGGTGATATTTTCTCATCCCTTCTGGTACTCTTCGGAATTAAATATGCCAGTCGTCCTGCCGATAAAAATCACCCCTACGGACACGGTCGGGCTGAGCCGTTGATTACATTTCTTGTCGTTGGTTTTTTGATCACTTCTGCCGTTGTGATTGCCTATGAAAGCATAGAAAATATTCGCACCCCACATGGTTTACCCAAACCCTTCACACTTTTAGTTTTAGGAGCGATAATTGTCTGGAAAGAAATTTCGTTCAGACTGGTGCTGAAGAAAAGTGTGGAAACTAAGAGCTCATCTTTAAAAGCAGATGCCTGGCATCATAGAAGCGACGCAATTACCTCAGTAGCTGCATTTATCGGAATTTCCATTGCACTTATATTTGGAAAAGGTTACGAATCTGCCGATGACTGGGCGGCACTTTTCGCATCTGGTTTCATTCTTTACAACAGTTATTTAATTTTCAGACCGGCTCTTGGAGAGATTATGGATGAAAATCTTTATGAAGATTTAATTGAAGAAATCAGACGAATTGCATTAACCGTTGACGGCATTTTAGGCACGGAAAAGTGCCTGATCAGAAAATCAGGAATGAAATATCTGGTTGATTTACATGCAACCGTGGATGCCCATATTTCAGTAAAACAAGGGCACCTGTTAGCTCACAGACTTAAAGACAAGTTACAGCTGGAAATTCCGGAAATAGAATTTGTTCTTATTCATATTGAGCCTTTTGAATAATCCGGAAACTTTTGAACCAATGAAGCATCAGATTAAGAATATTTTTTCATTTATAATGATACGATGAAGAGTAGACTGAGAGTTCCAATATCCAGTCTGGCAATCACGATATTGGTGTACAAGACATTACTTCCATAAAACTATCCTATTGTACAAAACACTATTAGAGATCTTTAGCTTCGTTGCTCAGATAACGATGTGAACGTGAAAAGTACCGTCTTCACGATGCATAGGTTAATTCAAAATTCACAAAGACGCCAGTCAAGAATAAATTCAGGTAATAAGAACTGAATAATGGTAAGAAACTCTCCAAAACAAATAGGTTTGATTAAAAATACAAACCTAGAAAAATCCTATGCACTCCACGAGTTTTCGACTTGATCCGATTATACCGCGCCGCGCAGGCTTGGGACTGCGCATCGCCGAAGAGGTGAACAACAAAAAAAGACCATCCTTTCGAGATGGTCTTTTGATTTTAATAGTATTGTGGCGGCTACCTACTTTACCAGGTTTGACCCAAGTATCATCGGCGGTTCCGGGCTTAACTTCTCTGTTCGGGATGGGAAGAGGTGAACACCGAGCCAATAGCCACCAACAAGATTTTCTGTTGATTTGTGGTATGAGAAGAGTTGAAGCGAGTGTCGCCCCAGACCGTTCCAATAGCCACCAACAAGATTTTCTGTTGATTTGTGGTATGAGAAGAGTTGAGGCCGAATGATAGAGTTTTGAATGGTGGCTGCCGATGCAGTCATTCATTTATTCACTCATTCAAAATTCACTCATTGAATTTCATGTCATATTGGAAGCAAAAGAGAATGAGAAAAGATTGTGCAAGCTGTTGGGTAATTAGTACTGCTCAGCTGAATGTATTTCTACACGTACACCTGCAGCCTATCAACGTCGTAGTCTACAACGACCCTTGTGTGGAAGATTCATCTTCGGGCTAGTTTCGCACTTAGATGCTTTCAGCGCTTATCTATTCCCCACATAGCTACTCGGCCATGCCCCTGGCGGGACAACCGATTCACCAGCGGTGGGTCCACCCCGGTCCTCTCGTACTAAGGGCAGCCCCCGTCAATCTTCCTACGCCCACCACAGATAGGGACCGAACTGTCTCACGACGTTCTGAACCCAGCTCGCGTGCCACTTTAATGAGCGAACAGCTCAACCCTTGGGACCTTCTCCAGCCCCAGGATGTGACGAGCCGACATCGAGGTGCCAAACCTCCCCGTCGATGTGAGCTCTTGGGGGAGATCAGCCTGTTATCCCCGGCGTACCTTTTATCCTTTGAGCGATGGCCCTTCCATACAGAACCACCGGATCACTATACCCTGGTTTCCCACCTGCTCGACCCGTCGGTCTCACAGTCAAGCCTGCTTGTACTATTGCACTCCACACACGGTTACCAAGCGTGTTGAGCAGACCTTTGGAAGCCTCCGTTACACTTTTGGAGGCGACCACCCCAGTCAAACTACCCACCATGCACGGTCCTGCTCTTTGAGCAGTTAGATCCCAGGCCAGCGAAGGGTGGTATTTCAACGTTGGCTCCATCACGCCTGGCGACGCAACTTCAAAGCCTCCCACCTATCCTACACATCCCTGACCCGAAAACAATGCAAAGCTATAGTAAAGGTGCACGGGGTCTTTCCGTCCCGTGGCGGGTAAGCGGCATCTTCACCGCTACTACAATTTCACCGAGCTCACGGCCGAGACAGTGCCCAGATCGTTACACCATTCGTGCAGGTCGGAACTTACCCGACAAGGAATTTCGCTACCTTAGGACCGTTATAGTTACGGCCGCCGTTTACTGGGGCTTCGATTCAATGCTTTACCTTGCGGCTGACATCCCCTCTTAACCTTCCAGCACCGGGCAGGTGTCAGGCCCTATACGTCAACTTGCGTTTTGGCAGAGCCCTGTGTTTTTGCTAAACAGTCGCCTGGGCCATTTCTCTGCGGCCTCTCTTGCGAGGAGGCTCCCCTTCTCCCGAAGTTACAGGGTTAATTTGCCGAGTTCCTTAGCCGTGATTCACTCGAGCACCTTAGAATATTCTTCTCGACTACCTGTGTCGGTTTACGGTACGGGCTGCATTCAGCTGATGTTTCAAAAGCTTTTCTTGGAAGCTGTTTCGCATGTTCGCTTCGCCCGTAGGCTATGCTCAACGCACTATTCCGTCAGTACGTACATACCACACTGCTCCGTCACTCTTTCACACTGAACGCAGGGGCAGGAATATTAACCTGCTGTCCATCGGTAATCGCCGTTCGGCTATACCTTAGGCCCCGCCTAACCCTCCGTTGATTAGCATAGCGGAGGAATCCTTAGTCTTTCGGTGTGCGGATTTCTCATCCGCATTATCGTTACTTATGCCTACATTTGCTTTTCTCACCAGTCCAGCCCRGCTTACGCCWAACCTTCACCCCTGTGAGAATGCTCCCCTACCGATCGTAATAAATTACTATCGCATAGCTTCGGTAATATGCTTGATGCCCGTTTATTATCGATGCCCGCCCCGCTCGACCAGTGAGCTGTTACGCACTCTTTAAATGTATAGCTGCTTCCAAGCTAACATCCTGGCTGTCTCTGCAGTCGGACCCCCTTAGTTCAACTTAGCATATATTTTGGGACCTTAGCTGATGCTCTGGGTTGTTCCCCTCTCGGACTGGGACCTTAGCACCCCAGCCCTCACTGCCGTGTATATCATAGCCCATTCGGAGTTTGTCAGAGTTTGGTAGGATTTGACTCCCCCTAGCCCTATCAGTAGCTCTACCTGACCATGACTCAACCACGACGCTGTTCCTAAAAACATTTCGGGGAGTACGAGCTATTTCTCAGTTTGATTGGCCTTTCACCCCTACCCTCAGTTCATCCGAAAACTTTTCAACGTTTACCGGTTCGGTCCTCCACGATGTGTTACCAGCGCTTCAACCTGACCAAGGGTAGATCACCAAGTTTCGCGTCTACAGCCACTGACTAATCGCCCATTTCAGACTCGCTTTCGCTTCGGCTCCTTCATTTAAATGAATTAACCTCGCCAGTGACCGTAACTCGTAGGCTCATTATGCAAAAGGCACGACGTCACCCGAAGGCTTGCGCCCCAGGCTCCGTCCGCTTGTAAGCGCATGGTTTCAAGTTCTATTTCACCCCGCTGCTCGCGGTACTTTTCACCTTTCCCTCACGGTACTCGTTCACTATCGGTCTCTCAGGAGTATTTAGCCTTGGCGGATGGTGCCGCCGGATTCGAAGGGGATTTCTCCGGTCCCCACCTACTCAGGATACTCACTCATATAACGCTCTTACCTGTACAGGACTCTCACCCTCTATGGTTGGCTTTCCCACGCCATTCCAGTTCAATTGTTATACACTTGGTGAGTCCTACAACCCCGGTCTGGCCGTAACCAGGCCGGTTTGGGCTCTTCCGCGTTCGCTCGCCACTACTTGCGGAATCATTATTATTTTCTTCTCCTGTGGGTACTTAGATGTTTCAGTTCCCCACGTTCGCCCCCCG
>NZ_SZVO01000015.1 GCF_005280585.1 Dyadobacter frigoris | reverse complement strand
CAGATGGCTGGACGGGATACAAGGGATTGGAAAAAGAATTCCCTAAACTACTGAGAGAAAAGTCAGAGAAAAAAGGGAAGAATTTCCCGCAACTACATCGTAGCATTATGATGTTTAAAGCCTGGCTGCGAGGAGTTCATCATTCCGTTCATTATTTGCAGTCGTATATCAACGAATATACATATCGTTTCAACCGGCATAAAATGAAAGAAGGCATATTTGAAAACCTAATGAAAAGGATGATTTCGGCCCCGCCACACCCCTATAAAATGATTATTGGCTAAATGCCTAATTCAATACTTTTAATTTGAAATAAGCCGTATGGCTGTCTATCACTCTCTACGCGTTTAAGTTAGACCATCATGTATCTGCAAACAAATCGGTGTTCAAAGCTTAACCTCTGCAATATGCACCCATTTAGATTTTAAATAGGTAATGAAATTTCACTTTCATTTTTTAAATTCGAATTACAAAGTCGTTAAATTGACTTTGCCTAGGTTTAATTGTGCAGAATGAAAACGGAGAGAAAGATGAACCTACATTCAAATTTACAGTACCCCTTAATTAAATACCTTTCAGAGGAATTCGCAGGTAGCTTTTACCAGAATGAGCTCACCTGTCTGAACCGGATGCTTATTCTTTACCATAACAGGTATGTGTTCTCGATTTATGATGATACCGGTAATTACCTTGATGATTATGAAAGGTATCTGGAAAAACCTCTGAACTTATGGTATCTGGCAGCTTTCAAAAGAGAGCGGATCGAGATGGTAAGGAAAAGAATGCATTTTCTTCTTAAAAATAACCGCCGGGTCTTTGATCAGCTTCTAGCCCGAAAGGATTACAGCTCGTGGGAAGCCAAGCAGCAGTCAATTCTTGAAATTTACAGATGGCTTGAAAAGCTCCCCTCCGGAATCCAGCCGCCCTCAGATCTCGATATCAACCAATGGAAACAGGAGTTAGAAACGGCACTGTCACCGTTTCTATCAGCATCAACTCAGACAATGCCTGTAAAATCTTCGAAAAAGTCTGCGTATGAACATTTCTGCCAGATACTCTCCGGTGCAGATCAAGAAGAAAAGCAGCAAAAATTCGAGCGGTTGATTTCAGTCCTGATGCGGGAAAAGTGGATCGCTCCAACAGATAATGATGGTATTTACAGATTCCGAAATACCGGCCGAGGTGCAAGACTACAACTGGCGGCTTTGTACTATGTGCTCAACAAACAAGGGCATATTGCCCAGGAGCTCATGGCTACACAAATCGCAGCGCTCTTTGGCAGCTGGCTTTCTCATCATATTTCAAAAGACTCATTTGTCAAGGCGTTCCAACCCGAGCAGCAGGATACTTTTAATTGCAGTGTCCGTCAGCCGCGACACAAATATGTCCAGGATTGTAAGTTGCTGATTCGGGATTTATAGTGCCGATCCGGGCCTGAAATTTCACTTTTATGTTCTTTTCATTCCCGCCGGAACTGCGGGAATGTTTTTGCCATTTGCCCGGATCAACTTTGCAGCATGTTCTACTAAAACGAGCTGCAATATGATAAACAGACAAACCAAAGTTTCTGATCTGGCAGTCGCCGATTTGGAAACCATTTTAGTCCGCGTGACTTCACCGGACACCGGACAACACGCTGCTATTCTTCTGGACACCCGCCAGGCGCGCGTGTTTCTGGACGGTATTTCAAAACACGCACTCTATTACCAATGTGCACATAATAGAATTCCGCACATCCGTCAGGGTGGACGGCTGTATTTTTTTAAAGACGTCCTGCTGCAGTGGAAAATACAGAATGGCTGGCAGGATGTTTCTCTATCATCTCAAACCCAGCCGGTATGAAAGCAAGCAAAGAGCAGCTCATCCGGCTTTTTGAAAGCAGGGATGTCAGAAGACGAAGGAAGCTATACGAGGTTTACGAGCACTATTTTCAGCAGCAGCACTCCGCCCGGTTTACCATCGAGCTGATCAATGCCGATCTGGGCTTTGCATTGGTAAACCGTCAGGATATCAAATACATCCGGGCCCACTGCAATCAGTGGAAAACAGCTCAGCCAGAAACTGCTGAAACAAAGCAGCACACGGTAGAAAAGAAAAGCTTAAAGAAAGAAATCTGGACAAACCAGGAAGAATTGAAAAATCCAATTTTCACAGGATCTAAACTTGACTCATTATGAAAAAGCTACATTTTATTGCCCAGTCCAAAGGGGGCGTTGGTAAATCGCTTCTGATGTATCTGATGGCTCTTAAAAACCATCACAACGAAAATTGTCTTTTTGTGGATATGGATGCCTCTACGTTTACCAGCAGACGTCAGCTGAGCTTTGTAGATGAAGACAAGCTTGATACAGTAAGTCTTTTGAATGAAAGAGCAGCCATTCAACGGGACAATCTTTTTGTTTATCTGGATAAGGTATCCCGAAGCCGCTATCAGGAAATTTACATTGACCTGGGCGCACCGGAAAGCGAGCAGCTTCCGGCATTAATTGAATTTGATGATGTGCAATTGCCTCTGAGAGAATTTGCGGATGATATGGACATCGAATTTCATATTGTTATTGGCGGCGCGGGTGCGTACAATGCTTCGGTTGAATATCTGCTTAAAATGGTAAAAGTTGTAAGAGATGACTTTAAGATTACGGTGTGGGAAAGTGTTACCGGATTTCGTAAGTTCCCTGACCTGGCCAAGGAACTCGCTGAGAACTGTGAGAACATGGGCCTCACTTTTCGGAGATTTGGTGACTTTGAGCCAGAGACATACGTTGGTACTGAGATACTCTCGGGTGTAAGCAAAGGGCTAGCCCTGGAAGATTATGACCGTGGTCCAAGAAAAAGACTGATAAGAGAACTTGATATCAACTTTCGCTATGACTGAGCAGACTCCGTTGCAGCAGAAAGAGCTGCTGCTTATCAAGGCAGATTACCTGGCCCGCTACGGCATGGAGATGGATGACTGGACGGCGATCACGATGCTGGACAACCAGGTGCAGTTTGATAAAATGAATATGCAGCTGCTTGCCAACCTGAGAGAAAACAAACGGCTCAGTGAAACCTTCAAAGGTTCGATCAAACAGATTCACTTTGGCTCAAAACCGGAAGCTTTCCGCTACGGTTTTGGGCGAAGCCTCCCGTACGCTGTCTGCGCGTTGATCCTGGGTATTTTCTTTTACATTTACATGAGTACGTATAAAGATTATGAAAATCTGAAAGACACTGTCCGCAGCTACCGTAATGTCACCAGCTATGAATACCTGATCAGTCAGGGGGGAATTGACAAAGGATGACGGGGTTGTTTACCTGATCTTAAAGCCGGTCAAAAAGGGCAAGCACATCTTCGGGCAGACCTACGAGTTTGACGAAAGGCAAAAAGTGGTCAAAGTGCCCCTGAAAAGGCTGGAATGATCCCAAACCTTTCCTGTTGATCTCAAATAGTCCAAAAATTAAGCACAAGTACGTCCAGTCAGGCAATAATAAGCCAAAGTCAGCCCGAAAGGGCAATCATAAGAGCCGTTTTAGAAACATTTCAGCTGCAATAGATCATAGGCGTTGGCTTCCCCAAATCAAGCTATCGCCGGTACGCCGTGAAAAACGGCGACCGGCGGAAGCTTGCAAGGGGCAGAGCCCCCTTGACCCCCAGCTATTCGCCTTTGGGCTCATAGCTCATTGTTTTAGATCACTTCAAATTATTCAAGATTATGGAAAAGAAACCAAAAGGCAGACCAGCCAAAAATGAAAAGATTGTCAGACGATCCCATTTTTCGATATGGGCGACCAAAGAAGAAAAAGAGCTGTTGAACCAGCACATTGAAAGGAGCGGACTTTCTGCCAGCCAGTATTTTTTAACGCTCGCGCTGAACAGCCCGATTAAACGGCCACAGAAAAAATCGCTTCCGGCAAGGACTGCCGAAACGATCCTGATCCTTGAAAAGCTTAGCGGAATTCTTTCGTTGGCTGTACTTAAAACAAGGGATGCGGAATTGCTCTCGCAGCGCTGGCAGGACAGCAGTAAAAATGTACGGATACTTTCCGATCTGATTACCAAATGGGTGTTTGAAGATTTTGAGATCTGGACGATCAGAAAGAGCCTGTCAGATATCGAGGAGTGGATGCAGCAGCTTGAAATGTATCTTGGAAAGGTGTTGCCGGAAAGTGAAAACAAAGCCAGCGTGCTGGAAAAGACAGCTGGTATTTTAAAAGTAAGCAAAGAGCTTCTGGAAAAATATGAAGGTTATTATCTGACGGAGGAAGCTGTCCATGCACTAAAAGCCTGGAAACATACCCGGCAGGAAAATCCTCAGTTGGTGCATGAAGCGGTCAATCAAGCGGTGCAGGAACTTTTAAAAAATAGAAAGCCATGATCGGAAACGTTAACCTGGGAAATTACCCCAAAGAGCTGCTTTATTACTGCTACTATGACAAACTTCTGACGCCGGAGCAGCGCAAGCAACTCGGTCCGGAAGATGTGCGGGGCGAAATCCTTTATATTCAGAATCTATCACTTGAAAAGCTGCCGGACGGTCGTTACAATATGGATAGTCTAACCAGGCAGTTTCTGGGCAACTGGGATAAAAATAGAAAGCTTAACAAGTTCGTCTGGCATCAGTCATTCAGTTTCCCGCCTGGTGAGAAGCCAACCGTTGAACAGATCAGGGAGCTAGCCACTGCGTTTGCCAAAGACTTTGGTTTTGAGAACAACCAGCTGATCGTATTCCGGCATCTGGATAAGCCCCATGAACACATTCATGTTGCGGCAAACCGTATCAATTACAATGGAAAAAACACGGCCGACCATTTTAACAATTACGCCAGGACAGGAAAGTTTTGCCGAAAAATGGAGCTTAAACTGGGTCTTCAGATCACCCCCGAAATGTATTTGACCGATCCTGAAAGAAAAGAGCAGCACCGGGCGAACAAAGCGATTCAGACATTGAAAGATTTGATCGATCAGCGTTTACCGATAGTCAGCTCACTGCAAGAGCTGAAAGAAAAACTCAACGAACAGGGTTATAAAACTTACCTGGGACGTGGTATTGCCTTTGTCAATACCAAAAACGGAACGAAGATCAAGGGCTCTGAGATTGGGAGGGCTTACTCGATGGTCCATTTGGAAAAACGCATAGGGCAACAAATGGAGGTAGGAATGAAACAGACTTCGGGTGAAGAGGCTAAAAGAGAGAAAAAACCTGGACTCAAATTCGGTTAATTACCTTGGAGTAAGAGTGGACTTCAGGGATATTCCGGCAAGTTTCCTCACTAGTATCAACAGGTAGAATGTTAGCAGTTCCCGGCCTAATAGTTCCGTCGCTTTGTAAAGCTCTTATTCTGTTTACATCCTCTTGCACATGGACAAATGCTTCATGGCTTAATGCATTTAACTTTGAATAATTCCCTTGTTAATCATGTATGCGGATCAAATGTATAACACCTTTACTAATGTCACGTGAATTCGGGTTAAGCGGCGGTTAGAAAAAGTTGGTTTGTTTTGACTTCTTCAATATTAAGTGACGGTTTTTTGGGAAAGAAACAGTAAGCAACTAGCGCACCTAAGATGTTCATTATGAAGTTATTTACAGATCTATGTCGGGTGTGTTCGACCTGACATAAGTTTTTCAATTCGTCGTTTATAGTTTCAATAATGGCTCTTTTTCTTAGCAAAAGTTTGTCTCTCAACTCCATAATATGCTCCTTCATATTTTTTCTTATCTTGGTGATCAACTGCATACCATCTGCGAATAACATTTCCCAAAGGGCCTTTGAAAGATAGCCTTTGCCAGCGTAAATCCTTCCAAATAGCTGTTCGGTAAGTTTTTTAATGTGTTTGGGGTTACGATCATCAATATTTCCTTTTGTTAAATAAAAGGAAAGTAGCTCACCCTTTTCATTGCAAATCAAATGGAGCTTAAAACCAGAGAACGGGGACGCCCAGTCCAGCCCGTAGAGAACTTTCCTCTCTCGGCCAAGTTTTTGAATACTTTATGATTATGTATTCTTTGATTCTTACAAACGTTAATTGTGTTACTGTCCATAAAGCTAATTCCTGTACACTTTCCCAGAGATTTCTCTTTCAAAAACAAGGCTAAAACAATAAAATACCGACTCTGTATCTCAACGAATCTGTTGTAAGACAATGATTTAGGAAATAAATCCATCCAATGATCCTGAACTATCTGTTGATAATAATGCTTAAAAGTTCTATGAGCTCCCAAATGAAAATAAATCAAAATAGTCAATATCTCAGAGTCGGAGATGGATAAAGCTCTGTTTCTGTGCCGTTTATCCAAGGCTAATTGCGCCAATTTTAAATCTTTGATTCGTGAATCAAATTCCTTAGCGAAATCGTCTACAATGCAAAATATTTCGGGAACTTTATCCTTTGAAAATATGGGAATGTATTGGTTAAATATTTGGATGTCAGATACTTAAATATAATAATATTTTCCCTGTTTTCTGAAAAATAAGTAAAATTCTTATCCCGAATTCACGTTAATGTCAGTATTTTCATCTGCAAATTGCAATTCTTTTCCGTAAAAACTTCCACTTCGATCCGTATTTAAAGAAGGGTCTTTACGTTCAAAAGTCTGGGTAAGCCCATTGTCAAATACCATATTTATATGAGCCGTAGACTGGATGGATAATAAATCCCGGGAGCGTTCACCTGTCATATTAAACGTTACCCCTGCAACTTTATCTCCTTTGTTAGCAAATTGAGCAAAGAAATCGTACCCGACCTTTGTTGACAGAAAGTGCTTTAAAAGCGATTGTTCGTCCCTACTTTTAAATCTACTTACGTCAATATCTGGGTTAAATTAAAAGAAAGTGCAAAAAGCGCCACGGGTTTTGCACAGCAAATTGGCGGAGCATCTATCGGGCACTCGAATCTCAGCTCCATCTTTAAAACTATTTCGAAAATAATCCGGTATGAAGAATATAGATTCTGTTCCATTTTATCATTTTGGATTAATCAACCTATTTCCAAAGCCTATTAGTTATCTCAAAAATGCGGGAATAATGCCTTAGAATTGGATATACCAAGATTATGGCAAAGAAAAACCTTATACGCGGAGGTCGTGACGGTTTTTCTCCTTTCTTTTAATTTTACCCCATTTTTGAGAAAACCTCAAATACAATGTGGGATCTTAAAATTTTACGGAAGCCTAATATCCTTTTGAATCTGAAATGAAATTTTTTCTAGAATATCCAACACGCCCTGAAAAGCGCCGAAAACAATATAAAGTGGCATTATAATCGGAGTATATAAGGTACCATCGTGAAGTTTATTTTTTTCATAATCAATGACTTTAAGTGGATTATTTAGACTTAGAATCTTCCATCATGGAAGATTCTAAGTCTCTGAAACAGATTTCAATCTATGAAAGTGGCTTTCCTAAGTAGTGACCCCATTTCTTGTCGATTTTTTTAAACGATTTTTCACTTGCTTTGAATTTATCCATATAATCTGGATCATTAAAATAGACTAAAACTTCCTGGCTTCGGGTTCTAAATTCTATATATTCACCATAAGAATTAACTGTTGGGATTTCATGTTCAACAATAAATTCCAACAGTAAGTAAATCTCTTCTTCCTTTTCTTTTGAAGCCCGGGGAGACTTGACCAATTTTATTTGATGGTCTTTATTGATTTCAAAATCGTCAACAAAATAAACTGCTTTTTCCTGATCAAATACATAGAAAACGCCTCTTTTAAAAATAGAGTGTCCGTTGAAGTTTTTAACCATAACTTCATTTTTCTCTATTTCTTGATATAGGTCGGTCGCTGTTTTATCTTTCGAAGTGCAGGAAAATATTCCGACGGAAATAATCAGGGTGCTTATGAGTTTATGCATAATATATTGTATTGGAAAGCAACTTCTGCACAGCAGGCAGCCACTTTCCTTTTAATTCCTAAATACCCAATGAAAGATGATAATTATTATCAAAAATATTTCAGCGGCCCATAGCACAAAATTAATTGATTAACAATTTTTTCTCATTGTTACTGCTTCACTTAGAATACCTGTCATCTGGAACTATTCCACAAATTGACAGTTACTCAGGCTTTTTTAAAATCTAACAAGAAATGTAATTGTACTTAGCTTAGGCGGTTTCCTTTTGTCTGTTTTAATGATCTTGATTTTAGAAACATTTTTTAGTATAAATGTCTCAAACTTAAGAACCGTATCACTTTTGACGTCTTGGCCTGGCTGATAAGACAGGTTTACCTTTCCCGATAATTTCAACTTTACCATTTCCGAGTGTTGCACCTTGCCCAGAGAATTTACAGCTATAGTAATTCCGGCAAAGCCCTTGACACTCTTACCACCTAAGCTTTCAGGTAGCAGTACATTTGCCGTTTTTCTTTTGATCACGAAATAGGGAACATCAATTGGGTCAGTTATTGTCTGTCCAAATGAGTTTATATTGGTGGTAAGCAGTATAAATGCTATAAATAATTTTAATTGGATCATTATACGAGTGGAAAAATGCCTAATCGTGGATTGGTTTTGACTTAGAATCTCCCTCATAGAAGATTCTAAGTCTCTGAAACGGATTTCAATCTATGAAAGTGGCTCTCCTAAGTAATAACCCCACTTAGTGTCGATTTTTTTAAACGATTTTTCAGTAGTTGAGAATTTAACCATATACTGAGGATCGTCAAAATAGACTAAAACTTCATCGCTACCGGTTCGAAATTCAATGATTGGTTTATTGTTTACTGTTTGCAATATTCCATCGACCTTTACGATAATATGTTCTTCCTTGAATGTTAACAATTCATAAATTATTTCTTTTTGCTCATTTGAAATTGGTTCATTTTTTAAATCTAAATCGTGCTCATTATTTATTTTGAAATCGTAAACTAAGAATCCCTTTTTTCCTCTCAGAGAAATCATGTAGTATGATCCCCTTTTTGTAAGAGTATATCCATCAAACTTTCTTACTTCTATTTCTTTATTTCTCAGATTATTATATAAGCCAATTGCTGATTCGTTTTTTTCTGAGCAAGAAAGAAATATTATAAAAAATAGATTAAGCAAAATAGTTTTTGTCATCAGTTATTTATAATCTTCCACATAAGTTAGTATGTTCTCCTTACTGCTTTGTCAATTCAAATGTTTGTAAAACGCCATTATTTTGGGACGGATTCCACGCCAATTTATCATTATAAGAGGCTCTTTCCACAGCAATATAACCTGGCTTAATATCAAAAGAAGCTTTTATTGTATCTGTGCTTCCGTCTTCAAATTCAAGGTAGGTAATCCAGTTATTATTGTTCGTGCTTTCAGGATTCGGACTGTTAATGAATAATTGCATATGATAATAGCTGTCAGTCGCAAATTTTTCTATAACATAACCATTCGGAGCGTACATCAGAGACTTGCTGTAAAGCTCTTTCTTTCCATTCAACAAATAGTATACCTTGAATTTTTTCAGGGAGTTTGGATTGCCAACATCAAGCATATCAAACCCATTTTTATCTTTTATCATTATATCAAGACTTCCCGAAAAATAACCACCTAACTGTTGAATATTCATCTCGTCCTCATTTTTGTCTGTACAACTTATAATCCCAAAAACCACGACTATTGCATAAAAAAGTATATTTTTCATAATATTTTTCGGTTAAGGTCTAATAGATGATACCATTAATAAATTAGTGAAATATATCGATTGACCCCAAGGATCAAATCCGGTAGAAATTGAATAAAATCCGTTAAAGGAGCCTTCAAAGCCCCAATTCATATATAGCATTGGAGTAAACATTGAGCCACAGGGAAGATATTGATAAAAACCATCGCAAACCCAAGCATGTGCACCAAAATTAACGCGTGTTCCCATGAGAATAACTGGCCTAGCGAAATTTAATATTTCATTTTGGATAGTATTTACATTGTAAGCAGCATAATTGGCAGATGAGTAACCAAAGCCGTTGATTAGACCAGGAGCAACGTTAGTACTGCTAGCTGTAAGTGTTGCTGTACATTGATAACTCGTGGTGACGCTATTGGCTGCATCTCTCATCAAACGAGCAGTTTCTGATAGAGTAGCTCCCATGGCTGACCAATTATATGAATTAGGAAAATGATGATAATTCATTACTTCTGCCATTGCCGTTGCAACACAGCCAGTGAATGCTCGTTCATTTGGTAAACCCGTACATCCAAAGGTTGATTGTAGTGGCATCTGGGAATTCCAGTTAGCTCCTTGTCCCCATGCAGGCGTAAATGGTCCTATATATATTTGAGAGTCTTCACATGGAGGATCTACCGGCTCAGTCGATGTTTTAATACCACCCGATTTTCGTGCTGTTTCAACCCACTCGTTAATGGCATTTGTATTGCTTAATCTTTCCCATTCTTTTACAATTCTGGAATCAGTAGTGGAATTGTCTAATCGTGCTTTTTTAATGGATTCACTGTAACTGCTTATCGTTTCTTTAATTCCGTTTGGAAGCTCTTTACCAATTGGAAATTCATTACTATCGGAAAATGCTAATATTGGTAGTGTCTTTTTTTCCGCCGAAACAATTACAAATCCTCCTTGTTTATAATTAATAACATAGTACAATGCATTGCCTTGATCATCTTTAAATGGAGTTATATCTCTAATTGTTTTTTCTTTATCTCCAATTCTTGCATTTCTAGCACCATCTTTACTAGAAGCTACCGAGGTAAAGGCATCGAAATTCCTGGCTACATTTAAAATCGTTTCACTTTTGACAGCATCTAAACTATTTGAATCATTTTGTGAATCCACTTTTTCCGGTGACTGGCAAGAGATAACAAACATAGTCAATGCCGACAAAATCAAATAAATTTTCTTCATGATATAATTTTAAAAAGTGGTTAGAGGGTGAGGTATAGAATCAATTATCTGGGGATCTTACTCAGGTGCATTCATAAGATGTAAATAGAAGGTCAAATACCTGGCGACGATAAATGAATGTTCCATCATAAATGATTAGTAATGAATTGGTAAAAGATTAATAGGAATTTAATTATTGAATGACTGATAGTGTATACATGAAGCTTTCTATTGTCGTTCCCCAATATCATACACAAAATATTTACCAGCCTGGCTTCCCTGTACAGAACCGTTGACTCCTAAATTTTTGTTTATTGCTTTATGTAAATTAGGCACCAAATACTTTTGAATACCATTGAATAAACGGTATTCTTTAGTGTTAGCCTGAGTGTCTAAAACTGTTAAGATGGTTTTTTCAGTAATTGTCCCAATGATTTTAGTTGTTTTATAGATATTGTCCTTTGAACCGACTTGATAATCAATGTAAATCTGATTTTTTGTTGATTGGATTGGCGCAACTGAAATGTAATCAGGCTGAGATACAAGGGTTTGAATTGTTGTTTCTGCAAGAATTAAATTGCTACTGTCTATATAGGCAGTAGCATTATAATCAGAAAAGGATGCGGCTTTATTCATTCCAATACTGTACACTTTTTTATCTTTTGAATCAACTAAATCAAATGACAGAAAGTCAACAGAGCCAGAATAAATGTTTAACTGCAAATTTTGGATATCTCCTTCAATTGTCTCTTTAATAATCGGATCAGGTTCAGGCTCTTGCTTTTGACAACTGTTAAATAATAAAATGGAAAGCGTTAAGAGCAGAGCGAAAAAAAAATAATTTGATTTTCTCATCGAATCGAGATTAGTTGGTACAATTTAAATCGACCTGGAAATTTCAACCCCGAGTAAATCCAAGTCGTTAGTGGAAACAGTACAATCAATCTTAGCTAGTAAAAGATAAGTGACATATAGTATATACTAGTTTTTGAAGAGTTATTTGTTTTCAAAAAGGTTGCCTTTGGGATTTGTATGAATTTGGAGCAATAGGAATCGTTTGTGGTCTTATTGCTCAAAGCCAACTTTCCATTTTATAGTATTCGGATCGTATTTTATGTGTTGAATTTTTGCTGCTGTAACGTATTGCTCTTCCTCAGTCCATTTACGAATCACAGTATACCTGAAATTATTCTGCCTAATAAAATCGTCGATAATCTTAAAGCCCTCATGCTTGATTGTATCAGAGGGTGATGAAATAACTGACAAAAAATACCCGGTAATTAATATGGAATCGATACCCCACCGAGGATTTTTACGATAATCCATATCGATCGTATCCTTATAGATTATCGTTAAAAATTTTCTCAGGTCTTTAACTTTAACTTCCCGTAGTTGTTCGGGAAAAAGAAATAGCCGGGGAGGCCGAACGGGATTGCTCGTGCTCTCACAAGGCTCATATCTGTGATATTTATTATGAAAGTAAACTCTTGAACTGTCTGCAAGAATAAAATTGAATCCCCCGTAAAACGGTATAGGTAAAGGCGGTGGTTCAGTTGGATCGATGGGGTCATTATTTTTCTTTTGTTCTGTTTTCCCAATGATATAGTAAACTTCTTCGCTTCTTTCTTGTTTTTTAGTGCAGGAAAGAAGGAAAATGGCTAACACGAATATTTGAATCGTTCTGGTCAAATCGTGAATGGTTTCTTATGAAAAATAGCAAACCCAAAAAAAGAAAATGAGAAAAAAAATTATTGCTACACTTGAAAGGATTTTTTGATTAGAGCTCATTGATCTAAAACCTTTTTCATACTTTTTCCATTCCTTCTTATGTACAAGGACATGATAATTTGAGAATCCCAAAGAAATAGCTATTAATGCCGCTATAATTTTTACAAGTGTGTAATCTTTTAAGATACTATCATTTGAAATCCAGATAATAGTTCTCAGCAGCAAACCTCCTTGTATGTACATCACAACAAATGCAGCTTTGATCTCATTATAACTATCCGCCGAATGCTTGAATAAGTTATTGAACCAATAAAATAAATAAAAATAACTTTGTTTGATCTGTTTCATTCAATCTCGTTGTTATCATAAATTTTTGCCCTTCTGAATCATTTTGTCGATTATGAAAAGTAGCAAAACCAAACAACGAAAATAATAAATGTAACAATTGCTAGACCGGAAAGGAATTTTTGATTGGAGTTCAATAATTTAAATGCCCCTTCGTATTTTTTCCATTCTTTCTTCTGTATAAGAATATGATAATTGAAAAATGCCACAATTAATGCTGTCAAAGCGGCTATAATTTTCACAAGTGTGTAATCCTTTAGTATCATATTATTTGAAACCAAATTAATAATCTTCGTTATTAATAAAGCCTCTATGAACATGATTACAAATGCAGCCTTGTGTTCATTATAAGTATCGGCAGAATGTTTAAATAGGTTATTTAACCAGTAAAATAAGTAAAAATAACCCTTTTTAATATTTTCCATTTAATCTTTGTAAAGGTTGAAACTAGGACCTAATACCTTTTGATTTTGTTTTAAAAGATTGTAATTGTTATTCATAGCTCCATTCCACCCACCCGGATAAAACGTGTCAATGCCAAAATACACAGCGCCGCCCGTAAATCCTACTGCACTGCCAACAGTAACCCCCCAAATACCAACTGCCGTATTGAGCGTAGCTTTACCTGGATGAACTGCCCCGGACGCATTGGGTCCTTCAGTTTTATAAATTTGTACTCCTTGAAAATCAAGTATCCCGCCAAATATAAGCCCTGCATTACCAAGCATCTTTCCAATCCCTGCCAGACCATATGTTCTGGCAAACTGATTACCATAAAATAACCCTCCTTTTGAACCAAGCGTATAAATGCCCGTCCTGCCTATTCTGGTAGCTCCTGAATAGTTTTCCAGTAGCCCAGCACCAACTCCTGAAAAGCCATTTGTAGTACTCAGCTGTTGAAGTAACTGATCATTTTTATTTCCCCATTGCGCAGTCCGCGACCATTTAGTATCCGTGTTGTATAATATTGATTGCCCCGTTGATATCAGCGGAATACTGCCGCTCGCTATTTGCTGTGTTATGGTTCTGGCTCGGCTGGTCGCGTCAGTTTTCATGGATGTTTGGGGACAATTTGGCGGGCAGCCGTTGTCATCATTTTCGCCGCTCAGTGCGAATAAAATCGCTTCTTTGTCTTCGCCGGTAAACCTTACGCGGTCTGCCATATCAGTAACGTCCATTCCATTGGGATCAATCAAATTTAATGGGTTATTTAAAGTAAATGAATACGGAGAGACATTACTCCATTTTTCTGACAATGGATCGCCACTTCCCCATCTTCCGATCTCAGGCATGTACATTCTTGCGCCATAATCAACGTAACCAGAGCCATCCTGTAATTCTTTGCCATTATAGAGGTAACGGTTTGTCGCGTTTCTTGCAGCCTCTGTTGTAACGGGCAGATCCTTGTTAATCGCTAACCCGAATGCATAATAATCAGATTTCTGAATTATGGCTCCGGTTTCGTCAAAAACCACACGGGCATTTTCCAAATGATCTTTCACATAATACTCAAATTTCAAACCTCCATTTCTGTAAACGGCCTGGGCATCATTTAAGCTAACCCGATACAAACTATCAACGCTACCCACTCTTTTGTACTCAAAACTACCGGCATATTTTAATGTCATTGAGCCTCCAGCATATTTATGTTTGCCTCCCGAAGCATCATAGTCATAAGCAAGGGTTTTACCGCCGATCACAACCGTTCTGGGTAGGTTCAGATAATTGTAAGCAATTACAGCGCCTCTATTATTATCTGTAAGCATGTTACCGTTTGCATCATAACTATAACCATACGTACCGCTTTTTACTCCAGAGTTAATACCTGAGCCGTCTGAAATTGAAAATAGCTTATTTCCGGTGCCAGAATATGAGTAAGTAAGGTTGTCAACGGAAGCGCCCGATCTTGTTAAGTTCGTTATATTTCCATTTTTATCGTAGGAAATACCGCTTTCTGTGTTTGGATAGGTTACTCCGGCATAACTTATACCGGTCGAACCTGATAGACGGTCCGCTCCATCATAGGCAAAGTTTAGTCCTGCCGTAAATTGGTCTTCATCCTTGCCACGCCATTGAGCTTTGGAAATATTTTTGTTTGTATAATTCCCATCTCCTTTTTTGTATTCCATGCCGAACGCAAATATTGATTTGTCAGGAGAGCTTGCAAGGGTTTTATAAACTGTCTTTCCATCGGTTACCCACCCCCTGATATTATAGGTGTAATCTGTCCGATGTCTGTATTTGGTCTCATTGACTGAATGGAACCATTTGCTTTGAAGCTGACCAAGAGTGTTGTAACGCTGTGCGATTGTAAACGCCTCTTTTGAAGTAGCGTTCAATCCGTTTGTAACTTTTTCCTTTACGCTTAAAAGCCTGTCGGCATGGTCGTAGGTGAAAGTCGCGAGGTGTGTATTTGTAACTGTGGCCGATAATATCTGTTCTGTTTTTTGCTCGGCAACTACTGAGGCAAGGTCATATAAATATTTCGTTGAAATCCGCTCAACCGCTGTTGATCCCAAATCGTATAATTCACGGATGCTCTGGATAGGACGGTATTCAGTATCATAATAAATCGCGCTTGTCAGCCAGTCTCCCATAGAACCGTTGCTAAGAAGTACTCGCGTGCGTGCTCCGGTCGAATAAGATTTCGGTAACAGAAGAAGATCTCCTCCGTATGCAGACGCCGCATTGTAATTCAGATTAGCTCCTTTTGAAAACGAATAATCATCATAAAAGATGATGGTACGCAAATGGTCCAGCGTAGCACTTGTTGGTGCCGTTTTATTTAAAGTGTATCCTTCGGTCGCAGCGTTGTTCCTGATCTCGTGATGTTCAGCGCCAGTATCTACTGATCCGGCGAGCGTAGCACGGTCGCTCGTGGATGGTATTTCTCCTGTTACCACTGGACGATTCAATGCATCAAATTTTGTAAAACCCCAGACCCCACGTGCTGCCTGGTTTGCATCACGGGACATTGCGGGGCGGTCAAATTTATCATACACAATTTCAGTTGTCCCGGAACCTGGAATCTTTTTAATGATAATACGGCCCCTGGAATCATAATCATACTGAAATGCATAATTTGTGAGATTGGCATCATCCTGATATTTAGGTTGTAAAACGACCCGTAACCATCCGTTATCGTCATAAACGTAGTAAGTAGAGAGCGTTTCGGTACCGGAAACTACCACTTGTTTACAAATTATCTTACCGAGCATATCGGTGTATTGCAAGACCACTTTCCCCTGCTCATCCGTGGTTTTGGTAACGGTTAGCTGTCCTGCTCCATAACTTCCATTCGGGGTCAATGAACCAGAAAAATCATAACGCTTTATGTCATCGGCTGCCGTATTTACTTTGTATTCCAGTGCAGAGGGGGCACTCTTGCCACCGGGGGCTCTCTGCCCCGTGAGACGGCCAAGAGGTGTTGGTTCGAAGAAACTCTCACTGAATGGATTAGATAAATCATCTCCTTGTAAAAGCGCGGAGTTTGCCGTGTACCAGGTTGGAACTGCTGTGCTTGGGGCATCCTGAAAGGCCCCGTTTCCGGCAGCTACATAGGGTAAATATTGTTTTGCCTGCCGTCCGAGGGCATCGTACTCTACTGATTGGACGATATCTGAACCCAATGGGCTTTGTTTCACGCCCACAGTTTGGAGGCTGCGGCCCAAACCGTCCATGTACTGCACCTGGGTGGTGACCTTGTCTATTTGGTTGGCATTGGCTCCTGCTTGTTTATAAGTTCGCGAAATAATATAGTTCTTGCTGTTGGTCTGCTGTCCGTACACTGATTGCAACAAAGAAAGCAGGGCCAATATATAAAATGGGATATGTTTCATTTCGATACAGAAAAATGATGAATGGATTATTGCTTCACCACCCGGTGAGTTGAAATACTACCGTCAGTGTAAGTTACCTGGACCATGTATAACCCTGCGGAAAGGTTGGCCGCTGCGATTTTTCTTGCCGGTGTTGATTGCTGAACCAGTGTTCCTTTATTATCATATATCTTGATGTTCAGCACAGTTGAAATATCATCAATCAATAGATTAATATTTTCCCCGATAGTAATGGGATTAGGATAGATCGACACTTTCGAGTCCGTTCCAAATATCAAGCTACGGATACGGCTATATGCATAAGTCCCATCTGAATCAATCATTTGTAATCGGTACAGGTTTTCTCCGTGAGATGGCCCGCCATTGACAGGTAGTTTATCCATAAACGTGTATTGCTGGTCACCGTCACTCTCGCCCTGTGCCAGGATTGAACCTAGTTTCAACCACGTTTTACCGTCTATGCTCCGTTCAATTTCAAAACGGTCACTGTTCGTCTCCTTTGTGGTTTTCCAACTGAGCAAAGCAGATTGCTCAGACTTGACAGCACTAAAATCTGTTAATGTCACCGGTAGCGGAGGGTCTTCAGCGATCAGGGCCAATGTCGATGCCGCGATACTCCCGGTTGGAGCAAGCGCGGTACAGGGGACTGCTTGTCCCGCGTAATTATAGCAGTAAGACGCACGTACCGAACCACTTAAATTATTTTGACTACTAAGCCTGTCCATCTTGTCGTAACCGGACAACAGCGTTTTTCCGGCAGGGTCTGTGACACTTGTTATTCCCCTTAAATCATTATAGGTATAAGTTGTGACCTGAGCTGCAGGATTTGATGTAGCCAATCCGCTTCTGATTTTGTTTAATTCGGTTCTTACCGTTGCGTCAGATGAGCTTACGGCATTGTCCAGAATAGTCTGGTCGATGAACGATTTTACGGTAGTGATATCGCTTCCAAGTACTTTTGCGACTACATACTGATTATTGTATCCCCATAAGTAACTTTCTTTTACATCACTGGGTTTTTGCTGCTCCATCAGGTTTCCTTTCGCATCATAAGCAGTGAAGTTCTGTCTTACCTCAATTGGATTTGTTCCGTTTTTTACCTGAACATCTTGAGGGACATAGACGCCAGTAAATGGCGAATAGTAAGTATTGTGAATGAGACTAACCTGGTTTGCCGCAACTGATGTCGTACTTTCAATTACAGGTGCAATAATATGGCTGGTTGTCATTGCAAGATTTACCGCGTCGGCAGGATAATCCGGGGCGTATTTATTAGACACAATTACTGCCTGCCCCTTACTATTAAAGGAAGATTGACTGGCTAGCAACCTGTTTTGTATATTGAATGTATTAGTAGTTGTATTTACAACTGAATTTCCCTGGTCATAGCTGGTTATGGTACTCGTCTTAAGGTACGGATAGTAAGTGTATATCAGGCTGGCGCTATATCTCAATGACGGATAGTTCACCGAAAATATCGGGTTCAGGTTGAGTTTTAATCTTCTGACATTATTATCAAATCTGGCGACGTCATCGTTATAGGTATTGATGATACTTCTCTTCAATGTGTTCGAGCTACTGTAATGTTCTTCCGACAAAGGCTGTCCTCTTTCTATTTCCAGACTGTTCATTTCATCCATTTTATAGAAATCGCCAACATTAGCATTATCCATCGAATAACTTTCAGCCGGTCTGTCATGAAAGCCATTATCGTAATTTTTAAACTTGTATGTGGAATAACTTCCGTCAAGATTTAATTCAGTAACCTCAGAGTAGGTGATATGGCTGCCTTTGTTGTAGCGGACTGAATTAATTGGATCGGTGCTATATTGCGTGTAGGTCATTGTACCTGTAAACCTGGGGGCATCAGAAGTTCCCACATATTTCAAAGGTGGTGTAACGGCCCCACTGAAATACGCCCAGTGAATAGGCTCGTCACTCAGTATCCCGCTGGAGCCTGTTCCTGAAGTAGCATAGTTTTTTCGATAGAAATACTGCTTTTCTCTTGCTTTATGATTCGTATAATCATAATCCGTTATCCTTTTGATCCTTAACCCGCCGGTATATTGATTGCCATTTGAATTTTCCAGGACCGATGCCGGCCAATATTTTGCGACCCTGCCATACTCGTTGTTTTCGTATTCATATTCCGTATACCCACCCGTTGAATAAGTCACCTTTTTCAAAATTTCAGCCTGTGTATAATTGATGTCAGGCTTTCGGGAATCCAGATAGGCCTGCCTGTCGGTGGCATTGCTAAAAAGATTGTAATAATAAATTGGATCGGTAGAGGTGATGTAAAGGTTCTTATTATTATAAAAACCATAATCATCCGTCTTAAATGATAGGTAATCCGGAAGTGGTACCGCTGTGTTATATTCGAACGAATAAGGCGGCAGACTTTCCCCGTCCCCCTTTGTTATAACAGAAAGAAGCTTTAAACGCGTAGCGGTTGAGTTCGTATAAGTAAATTCCAGAGCTTTTCTTCTTGTGGCACCATTAGCGAAAACCACAATACTGTCGAGCTTATTAGGAAACCTGTTGGTTAGCGGGGCGTCCTTGATTTCGGGATAGGCGTAAAAATATATCTGACTATTAGCATCTGTTGGATTCATGCAATCTGCTGTAACTGTATAGCCTAACTGTGCGCTCGCTTTACTCCAGTTAAATTTCACTTTACTGGAAGGAGTTACAATTTCATCCAGGTAACACGGATGATATAATGTACTTCTTATTACTTTCCCTTTAGGAGAATTGTCACTGTCAGCCCAGCTATTTGGAGAATTGATCTTGTCGCTTAAAACGATTTTATCGCTTACGGCAATTTCATTTGTTATATAAAACTTATCTCTTTTGTAATTTAGGGCGATGGTGTAGCCGTTTGGGGAGGTAACAGAGGTTAGGTACCAACTGGTGGGCAGGGTATTCTGGTTGTTTAAATCAAATACACCGTGACCCATCCCAGGACGTGTAAACTCAATGGACTCATCGGTGCCACCAAAGGTGTATTTAATTCCACGACTGTCTGTTAGTACAAATTGATATATAAGTTTCCGCTGACTAAGCAAATTCGTATATGGGGTTGTTGTACAGGAGGTCGCTACCTGCGGCTCTGTTGGCATAGTAAATACTTTGGTGTCAAGGGATGGACTGCTCTCTACCTTTATATCTTCTCCTTGCGTGGTTTTGATATGGAAAGCATCTGTGTGATCTATGTAAAATTTACCTGAACTCCCCCCGAAACTGTAAGCATATTCATCATATCTTCCGTTATTATTATAAAAGTATGTCTGGGTCTGTCGGAAATAATCTAAATTGGCTTGTGAGCTCCAATCAGAAGGTTGCGTTGGATTAAAATTCACTGGTACCGAAATATTTGATGGAAAATCTGCCCCTGTTGCTCCGCGGGAAACTCTGGTTATTACACCGCCATGGTTAAGCAGCCATCCATTTCCAGTACTTCCGGGGAATGCATCCGGTTTGCTGCCGATTGCCTGATGATACTGTAGCGATAAGTCAATTGACAAGTCTTTGTAAGTCACGGCATGTAAAGGAACCATTATATCCGGTGTACCTGTGAACTTGCTGATCGGTGTGTTTTTAACAACCAGAAATGAAGTTGAAGCAGGTGAAGCAGATAAGACACTTTGATTGGCATATTTGTTTGCCTCTAAACTTTGTTGACCATACATGTAGTATGGTAAAATGAACAACCCCAAAAGAAGAAGGTAAGGTCGCTTTTTTAGTTTTGTAATGAATAGCATTGATCTAAATGGGGTTAAATTAGGGTGACTAAAATTGAATTAAAACAAGGCTACGCCTGGACGCGATGAAAATCGCACCTATAGTTGTCGGTTTTGAATTGATACTCGGATTGCGTCAAACAATCCGGAATAAATTATCTGGACTTATTGATAATGCATTCCGGATGCTGAGAAAGAAGTATGAGAATAAAGGGGATGCTCTCGTAAAAAGATCTTTTGAGCACGTGAAGGCCTTTGTAAGTGTAAAAAAACTGCATAGATGAGGTTATTTATTGTGGTGTACAAATGGAATCGACTGATTGCATCATGCAAATTTATTCGCATGGTACATTAGATATAGTTTGCAGTCAATTGTGGCTTAAACATACTGGATTGTCACAAATAAAGTCAACCGATAATTAACGGTTTCAAAACCGTCATTTGACGGGTCGTATGATTTTTTAAAGATTAACTGGAAAAGAGCTTTTTTATTTTGGTAAGATGATCGGCAGTAACACCTAGGTAAGGGGCAAGATGGTTCCCTTGAATGTTTCCATCCAAATGAGCTTGGAATGTCATGAATTTCTGATATCGTTCAAACCCTGTCAGAACACTTAGATCATGGGTATGCTCTTTTTTGCGTTTGTCAAGTTCAAAGAGGCTATGATCGATAATCTCTTTGAAAATAGAATATTTCTCATAGAGGTATTGGAAATCTTTTTTTTGGATTTCGAAAACTACGGATGACGAGGTGGTTTCCAGGAATAATCCTGCTTCTTTTTCCAGGAAAAATGACATTGTATCCAGCATGATGTCTCCGGTTGAGAATATCCAATCCGTGAATTCAAGCCCTCTTTTTAAAGAATAGCTCCGGATAACACCCGTTCGAATGAAGAAAATGCTTTGCTGAATATGGTGAGGTTGAAGAAACCTGTGCCGCCCGGCAACACGGTGTGTTAATGTTCTGCTAGCCAGATCTGATGAAATGTTGTCATCGAGTTCTATGGAAGGATAATTGGTCCTGATGAATTCAATCATTGATGAAGGTGTGTATTATGTGTTATGTTTTCATTTATTCATAAGTTAAGTGGGGTTAGGACTTGTAAATTGTAATAACGTCGAGAGAAGCAAAATAAAAAAGCGCAGGCAAATTCCCATGCTTGCCCCAGAGGTTCGGCCAAGAACCTGCGCACATAGCAAAAAGAACGCCCGCGCAGAGCGGGCGTTTCCACTTTACTTTCCATATGCGCGTAAATTTGGCCGATTTCTGGTGCAGGAAACTGAAGCGAAACGCTTAGATTATATTTTGTATTTTTTCTATATGTTCATTTTCGAATTTCGGTTACATTATTTAACTAATGTAATATCTATTTTATTTTAATACCATTTATTTGTAATAAATGGTGTAAGCAACTTTTACTTTGATGTTTAAAGTAAGATTTCATCCTTACCTGAAATCTGGAATTGCTTTCAATTCTAGAAAACTAGAATGATTTAATAAAGGTGGTTAATTCTGACAAACAATTAAGTCCCTAGTAATCGTTAGTGCTATCTTATGTAGGTTATTCGGGAGTACCTAAAAACGGTGGTTTTCGTGAGATTTACTTTGAAGTATTATTGTTTCTAGGAATTAGTGAGGTCCTCCCGGATTATGAGACGGTTTGAATTAGAGTTTGCGGGGGGGGAGGTCAGGAGGTCAGTCTTAACCAGACGTTGCTTTTGATGTACCAATCTATCAACAAACGCCCGAAATATACTCTGACATCGATACAGAAAGTGGCTGCCTTAACACCTGAAATCACCGCTTGCCTATCTCCCGAAAAGATTTGATAAGACCTGCTGCCTGTTGCGGTATTGGAATCAGGTGGCAGTTCAACCGGATCATACCAACAGAAAGTTATGACCGTCGAAGAAACAAAATTATCTCAATCAGCTACTTTTCTGTCAGCCGATGGCACCTATAACAAAAATTTCTGGGGGGATAAATACAAAGTTCAAGGAGTAATTAAGAACGCTGCAACTAATGCAGCATACAACGATGCCGTAGTAAGGATAACGTATTATAGTAAAACCGGTACTGTGCTGGCAAGTAAGGAATATACACTTTATGAAAAATTCCCACCACGTTCGACGACAAAATTCGAACTTAAAGTTGAAAACTATAAAGATGTTGATTCGATGGGACGTTTTACGCGCTGAGCCTAATGGGTAACTCCAGCTGGTTTGACGTTTTACAATTTATCCAGCTGCTCCGCAACCAGACTTTCCGATTCCTCAATCAAAATTTTACACTTACGGTAAAGTAATCCGGTGTCGGTGGGGTCTATGGAAAGATTGACCAGGTGACGTCCGTTGTTTACACTTTTGGCAAGCAGCCTGAAAATTCTAAGATCTTCTGATGTGTGGCGCGGAAAGATTGTTTCGATAAGAGGCGTAAAATTAAAGCAAAGATCAAAAAGATGGGATAGAGAATGTTGATTTGGTCGGTAACCAAGAAAAGCATCGATAAGTCCTATGCAGAGTTGTTCAACGCCCTGGTTAAGAAGGGATAATACTACCGTTTCCTCTCCTTCATCCCACGCGCTGCCAGCTGCTTCAATAAATGCTTTACCACGATAGTAACGCTGGTGCCAGTGCATTTGGTAATTCCAAGTTGTATTTGACGGGTCAGACTCAGGTAGCACAGGTTTCGCAGTCAACCTTTCTTTATGATAGACTTGTACGCCTAGTTGAAGCAGATTATGGAAAAATCTACTATTGGAATTCAGGAATTTTTGAAGTGATTGATCTGTATGCATGAGTAGTAATACTGTGTAACCATTACTGCTGCTATTGTTTAGTTTGTCTTGCAGATTTGAAGCTTTCTCTACCCGCTCGTCGGAAGAAATCACAACCAGATCATAGTGGTTCTTTTCTGTTTGCTCAGCCGAAATATTATTAAACGGGTTATAACGGGAGGCCTGATACGTTCGTTTGCCAAAACAAAAAATTCGTTCTACGTCAATATTGACGCAAATCTGCTCAATTAAGCAAAGCGGAACACACGAATCATCAAACTTCTGATATGTTTGTTCAATTGTTTCGGGCAGTTTAATAAGTGTTTGTGGCTGCTGGAAGTTTAGCTGCAGTTGCTGATAGGTTTTTAGTGCAGCCAGTTTCACTTCGCTGGCTTTTACCCGTAGCGCAGTCAGATCTAGTTTGTTTATCTGGTAATCGTTTTCATAACGTACAGCAAGATAAGCATCGTCCAATAATCTCAGAAGTTCTATATCTCTTTCACGGTCTACTAAAAAGATGTTGCTAAGTTCTATACAGTACGGTTCAAGATATTTTTGATGCGCCTTGATGCTATGAGTGATTTTTGATCTTCCTGTTATAAAATGCTCAATGGCCCTGTAATTAAGTTCGATTGCCTGATGAAGCATAAAGGCTGACTGGGCGTAGTTTTCTTTTTCCAGGTAAAAATCTGCTCCACTGACAAACGCTTTGATTTTTTCTTCTTCCGAATCATACTGCTTCCTGGCATTTTCCAGCATCTCCTTCTGGTTCAATGATGTAGGTAAAAGCTCATAATCTGACCCGGCTGTACGGTAAAGTAGATTATCTTCTGTACAGATATTGTAAAAATACAGGTTGCCTTTGCTTAAAGCGTCCTTGATCTGATGGGCCGGATGCAGGGTGAAGTGCAGTGTATGTTGCTCCGTAAATAGAATACTGACAAGGGGCAAGAGTTCGGCCGGCGACTTGGTACAGGTATTCGCGATCAGGATGGTCAGTACGGTATGGCAGGTTTCTTCTTTTTCATGCTTTTGTACATAGATTCTTTCCACATCGACCAAGGCTATAATCTGATCAACGATCCTATCCAATGAACCAGATTCCGGTTGATTATTTTCCTGTTTTTTCATGGTTTTCCATCCTCAGGTATTTATTGCAATGTGATTAGCCTTCCAGTGCTATTCTCCGTTTGTGACTTGCTTGAATGCTGCTAGATAAGCTTCGTTGTCCTTTTGAAGCAGGTGCAATGTGGAAATGGCTTTCTGCTTTTCTTCCGGTTCTGCATTGGCGAGCACTTCCAGTAACTGGTTGATTCGGTTGTTGCGCTGCTGCTGTTTACTGATAAAAATTTCAATCAGCGCTTTCCACTCGTTACCGGAATCTGAAATAATGACATTACCACCATAGAAATTGTTGACATTGAATATTGTGCTCATGATTTACATAATTTAAATGAGTTAAATCTTCGTTTCGATCGTTGCTGATGGGCTGTCAAACTGGCTGAGTTTACACGCGATGGCTGTTTCGCAAATGTTCATCAAAATGTTAACATCAATAGACAACAACTCCATGGAAACTTTACTATTTTGATAGTTATGCTGCCCCTGCAGGCTACAGGCCTGTTCCAGCCTATTCAGTAAATGAGCCAAGTGGTTATTTCTGGCCATGATAGGTAAATAATCTTCGGCCACTTTTTGATATTCAGCCGCAGAAAATGTTTCAGGTATAGGACCTTTAAAAGCATTAATGACAGACTGATACAGCAGATGCAGTGTCTGGTAAAGCATGAAAGCGCCCAAATCCGGGTTTTCTTCTTTCAAAAATTCATCTGCCACGGCGAACAATTGCCGAGCTCTGGAAAAAGTAGTCTGGAAACGCGTGTCAGCTTCTGATTTTAATTTATCTAATTGATCCTGGTCCATTTCAGTAATTACGGACCTTTTGCGGGAATAGACTTGAAACTGATTTCTAAAATGTGAGCAGTGATACGGGCTCCCGAATTGTTGATATCCTCTAACCTCCGAAGCACCACCCAGAGAGACTAAAATATCCGGATGTTGAGAAAAGGCCAGTATAACAAAATCCAGATATTGGTCCTCATCTACGTCTTCATCATCAACGATCACCAGTATTTCGGTATAGCTGTCAATACGATGCTGCGGTAGGCCTTTATAGTTAATCATAAATATCCGCTCTGGGGAGATAGCTGTGATTAGAAGGTCCACAATTGGTTTCAGTCTAATTTCATCAGAAGCACTATGCGCCAGGGAGGTGATTTTCTCCGTCCAGCTGTTATATTGATCCAGACTGTTATCCGGCATAAGATAAATATGATTTATCGTATGTGTTGCGGCCTCGCCCTTGGAAGGTCCCTGATTTGAAGCATTGTTTAAATTTTCCATTTGTTAATTTTTTAACAAATGAAAACCACGCTACACGAGTATAGAACCAAACCGGCTTGTATTCTACCAATTTTGATGCGTATATTACCGGCGTGGACGAATAGACGTTCCCAGAAAGTTTTTTATATTTGTAACTATGAGCACATCAACGAAACCCAACCACATAGGACACAAAATAAGCCGCATCCGCGAACTCCGCGGGCTTAAGCAGGAAGCTTTGGCCTTTGAGCTGAAAGTCAGTCAGCAGACTGTGTCAAAAATTGAACAAAGTGAAACGGTGGAAGAACAGATATTAGAACAGATTGCGCAAATCTTAGGAGTGCCAGTTGAAGGAATTAAAAATTTTAGTGAAGAGGCTGTGTTCAATATCATCGGCAATAGTTTTAGTGATAACAGCTCAAATAATAACAACTATTTATGTACTATCAATCCTCTTGAGAAGATTATTCAGCTTTATGATGAAAAGGTAGCGTTGCTTGAACGTTTGCTTCAAAGCGAACGGGAAAAGATCGAATTGTTAAAGGGAAAAAACTGATTCCAATTTGCTTTATAATCAAGAAGGATCCTCTTTCGAGGCTTAGATATTTACCGAGCGAGTATTTTGGACGTAAGCAAAAGCTTCTTCTAATTTTTCATACAGCCATTTACTTTTCTTTCGGGCAGAAGGATGATAGAAATTAATAACGTCTACGCCTTTCCATCTTCCATAACTAAATGTTCCGGGAATAATCTTCGTCAATACTCCATCAAATAGCTGATTGGGTAAGTAGTCATATCGAAAGCAGCTTATGGTTAATGTGGGGGCAATATCATGAATTTGTTCGTGCAATAGTTTCTGACTAGCTACTATGTATTTACTGATTACTTCTGGATTTGCACTGGCTTTGCCACTAGATTTTTTTACGTTGATGAAAGCAACAGACCTCAGTGCTAATTTTTTATCGTCTATTGTTATGTCATCATAGTTGGCAGTAAAATTATTTAGAATCCCATGTGTCCGAGAAGAGATTCGGTGCGAGAACAGATAGTTGACCCCAAGCTTCCACCATGTTGTATAATCTGCGGCATAAGGTAATTCGTCTGTCGGTTTTTTCAACAGGTTGTGCTCTTTTGCTATAAACAGAATACGCTCTGGCTGAACAGCAAATAATTCAGGATCGATGATACCATCCATAATAAACAATTCCTGGAAATCATCTAGGTATGGCCTGCTGATATAAAGCCTTAAATTTATCGAAAATGTTATTGTGAGTAATCATTTGAATTTGGAGCTCAAATTGATAAACAATTCTTTACTCTTAAATAGAAACATTAATTCTTTGATAAAATTAAAAGGATTGTTATGCTTGCAAAAAGGACGAAATGAAAAGCCAGAGCTTTCAGTTTTGGTTGTTCAATTATGAGCTTTTTACTTGATTGGAAAAACACCTGTGTCTATTTTATTGCATGAGCTTTCAATAATCTCAATTACATATAAAATGCTCGTTTTGCTATCGGCTGGATATTCCGGAGCATCAACGGAATATCCAATCGGCTAATTTGTCGGCAAAAAAATAATATAATTTTGGATTAAAAATTACACTTATAATGGACAAATACAAAAGTAATATTCTGGAATATAAATCATCACTTGCAATATTATCTAAAAGTTTGGAGCGACTTTCCACAATTAGATTACTTATTTTCATTTTCTCAACAATACTTATCTACTTTTTTGCAAATGAGGGCTTATTGACTTTGCTTTTAATTACTGTTCCATTAGGCGCGCTTAGTTTTGGGATAATAATTAAACGACATAAAAAGGTCGCTTTCGAAAAAAAGCACGTTACTTTTTTAAAAGAAATAAATGAAGCCGAAATATTGAGATTGGAGAACAAATTATCAGAATTCCCATCAGGAGAGAAATTTGTCGATCCAAATCATTCATATGCTGCTGACTTGGATGTCTTTGGTAAGTATTCCATCTTCCAGCTTTTAAATCGAACGACAACAGAATCGGGTTATTCATTATTGGCCGAATGGCTAAAAGAATCGGCTTCAAGAGAAATTATTGCCGAACGACAGGCCGCAATCCAAGAGCTCACTCCTAAATTGGACTGGAGACAAAATTTTCAGGCATCTGGTATGCATTATACGTATAACAAAAGTGAGTACAATAAACTGGTAAGTTGGGTAGAGGAGCCTGGGCAATTACTTACAAATCAAACCGGATATTTCATATTATGTATTTTTCTATCCATCTTATCAACCATAGCAACTGGTTATTTTCTTTTGAATATACTTTCAACCAGCTGGTTGGCAGCAATGATCCCTTTTATAGTTACTTTTCTTCTCAATTTGTTTGTTTCGAGAAAATTGAAACCGATTGCAGGTGAAATCATTGAAAATACTCAGCATAATGTAAAAATATTAGGCGCATACCGATCGATTATTAGTTTGATTGAAACGGAAAAATTTAATTCCAATTTACTACTGAGGTTGCAATCATCTCTAAGTCTAAATTTTTATTCAGCAGCTAACGAAATTAATAGATTAAGGGTAATATTGGAAACCCTTCAACTCAGAGGTATAAAAGGAGAGTCCATGCAACGAAATATTATTTACTCTGTTTTTAATGTTCTTTGGCTTCTTGATATTTATTGGATTATTTTAACAGAGAAATGGAGAGGTAGAAACAGAGCTCATCTAAGATCTTGGGCGTATACCGTGAGTGAATTTGAGGTCTTGAATAGTTTAGCTGGTTTTTCTTACTCCAATCCCACATATAGTTTTCCAGAAATTAAACAGGAGCCTTATAATATGCATTTCGAAATGCTTGGGCACCCATTAATAGATCATAGAAGCAGGGTTTGCAATGATTTTAATTTGACGGGGAGAGGAGAGATTGTCATGATTACTGGTTCGAATATGGCTGGTAAAAGTACTTTTTTAAGAACTTTGGGTGTGAACCTTGTCTTGTCGTTAATGGGAGCACCATGTTGTGCTAAATTGGCCTATGTATCTCAAATGCATTTATTTACTAGTATGCGCACTCAGGATAATCTGGAAGAAGGTGTGTCTTCCTTTTACGCCGAGTTGAAGAGAATAGAACAGCTATTGAAACTAATAAAGGATGGACAGGCAATATTTTTTCTTTTAGATGAAATGTTTAAAGGAACTAATTCTGAAGATCGTCATAGAGGTGGGTTCTCACTGATTAAGCAATTAAAGGATCTTAATGCCTTTGGAATTATTTCAACCCACGATTTGGAGTTAGCAAAATTGGCAGGAAAGCATCATATTGTTAATAACCGCAGTTTTAATAGCGAGATTCAAGAAGGTGAAATGATTTTTAATTATGGTTTATCAGAAGGTATATGTAGCGATTTTAATGCAAGCGAATTAATGAGGAGAAGTGGAATTAACATTATTTTCAATATGGAAGAAGGGTGGTGATTATCCATATGCATATAATAATGACTAAATTGGTCAATGGTTAACCGTAGATGGATAAGTTGATTCTTAGTTATAATGGGTCCGTGAAGATTCACTTTCTACATGCACAAACGCCCAGCTTCCTTCTCCCTTAGGCACTAAATGTTTTATTAAGGTATATTCAGCCGTGGATATATCCAATGAGACCAAATCCTCCGAACCGTTGGGGTTGGCCCTGATAAATTCTTTGGGGGGAGTTGCCCTGGCATCCCGGTAATACATGGGAACTCCTTTGGAAAAGGCTTCTCTATGAAGATTTGTGATGACTTTTGCAGCTCTGTCATTGGTCTGCTGCGAAGAAAGGCCATTTGGTAAGAGCTCCTGTAGGGCCGGTTCTGATTCCTGCTGTTTGAACAAAAGTTCATCCAAATAACTCAAAAAATGTGAGTCGGTTTTGAGATCTCCTTTAAGTCCCTCTATATCCTCAATCGGTATGAAAAGACCCAAAAGTCTCCCATTCTCATATCTCAATTCCTTAACAGCCATACCTTCCTGTTTATAGTTACTTTACAAATTTAATGATTTGGCCTGTAAAAACTATCCGTTGCGAAGTAATCCTGTTTTCGGTTAGAGAAAATTAACTCGATGAGAATGCGAAATTTCGGATACTGAAGTTTATTTCCTTCTTGATGAAGTGTAGGTACTCCCAAAAAGAAAAGCTGGGGTGGCAACCTGTGGCGTATTCAATTTCGGCGTGCTTTCGCTGTTTGAATATAATATTGCCAGGTAAGGACAAAAACGGGATTGGAAACTGCTTGAAAACGATAAAAATATTGAAAAGGTAACCTGGCTAACTTTAAATTTCATTGCATAAAAACTTCTCGAAGGATTGAGCTGCAATGTCTAAAAGCTTTAAGAAAAGCACCAGCCACAGAGGTTGTCAGTCAATGCAACGAAAGTTACAAAGCAAAAAATGACGGCTTCAAGCCCAATCGGCTATTTACCGCGGCTTAGTGCCGCTCCTTAAACCGCCGCTTACACTTGCACCCGAGGGGATAAACCCCGTCATTTTTTCTTTGAGCGGAGGCAGCGATTGCCCTGAGCACAACGCCGGGCTAAGCTACTTTAACGTCTTTTAATCATGAAAAATCTAGAAAATGCTCCTAAAATTTATGTTGGAACTTACGGGCAGTATAACGATGGTTCGCTCTTCGGAAAATGGTTTGATCTTTCAAATTATACTGATACCAAGGAGTTTTACAAAAACTGCTACGAATATCACCGAAACGAATTTTTGCCAGAGCTCATGTTCCAGGATTGGGAGAATATCCCTGATTTTCTGATTTCAGAATACAGTCTGCATGAAGACACATTTAAATACTTTGAAACCATAGATGAAATGGGCGAAGAACGTGCGAAAGCTTTTGAGATTTACTGTTCAAGCATCGTATCATGGCCATTGAACGGAAATGATCTGGATGAAACCCGGCAGGAATTTGAAGATGCTTATCGAGGTTATTTTTCGGGATCAATGAAGGGCCCAGAGTTAGAATTTATATATCAGTACATTGAGGAATCAGGGATGTTGGCAGATGCACCAAAGCTCCTAAAAAGATATTTTGATTATAAATCCTTCGCAAAGGACCTGTTTTTAGACGGCTATTCACAGTACGAAGGTCATGTTTTTAGGGACTGATTATTAAACGGCACGGTCTGATTTAGGCAGATCAGACCGTGTCTAATTATAAAAAAGCAGAAATTAGATTCTTTTTATTCCGGAAAGTATCGCCGGAACATCTTGCTGGGCATCAAAGATTATTTTCCGGCATGTTGAGCTAAAACATGGTGAGCAAGATGGAGGCGTTAGAAACAGAGAAAGTGTCCCCGCATAAAGCGATGGAAGTTCTAAGGTGTGAAGGGCTGGAGGTAACAGAAAATCAGGCTAAGAAAATCTTGGAGTTTTTGGAAAAATTGGCTAATATAGCAGTAAGTCAATGTCTTAAAGATTTAAAAGAGGATGTTTTGTAACAGAATCTTATTTGCTAAATTATTTATGATGTAATGGTATTGAGATGAAAACGGCAGATCTATATGTCCGAGTCAGCACGGACGAGCAGGCAGATAAAGGATACTCTCAAAGAGGGCAGGAGGAAATGCTCAGAAAGTATTGTGGCATTAACCATATAGAGGTTAGAAAGGTGATCTATGAAGACCATTCGGCCAAGACCTTCAACCGCCCCCAATGGTCACAGTTGCTTCTGGACCTGAAAAAATCAAAAGGCAAGGTGGATCTGGTTCTCTTTACCAAATGGGACAGGTTCAGCCGCAACGCGGGCGATGCCTACCAAATGATCAGTATACTCAGACGGTTGGGTGTGGAACCGCAGGCCATTGAGCAGCCGCTGGATCTTTCTATTCCGGAAAATAAAATGATGCTGGCCTTTTACCTGGCTGCACCCGAAGTGGAAAATGACCGGCGGGCACTCAATACTTTTCACGGTATGAGAAGGGCAAAAAAGGAAGGCCGGTATATGGGTGTAGCTCCGGTGGGTTACATAAATAAAATAACAGAAAGCGGCAGAAAATACATTGCACTGCAACAGCCGCAGGCATCCGTCTTAAAATGGGCCTTTGAAGAGTTGGCGCAAGGTATATACTCGGTAGAAGAAGTCAGAAGACAAGCTGTTCGTAAAGGACTTAGATGCAGCAAAACCTGTTTTTGGCGAGCAATTGAAAACCCGCTTTATTTTGGTAAGATATTCATACCTGGTTACAAGGATGAAGAAAGCCGGTTAGCGCAAGGACAGCATGAAGCGCTCATATCCGAAAACCTGTTTTACGAAGTACAGGATTCGATTGACGGAAAAAAGAAGAGGCAGCGGCCGAATGTGAAAGAAATGTCAAATGATATGTTTCCATTACGGGGTTTTCTGAAATGTCCTAATTGTCACAGGCTATTAACGGCAAGTGCTTCGAAAGGCAGAAACAGCAGGTATCATTATTATCATTGTGTGGCCTCCTGCGGGCCAAGATATGCTTGTGGCCGGGTCAATGATCAGTTTGTAAAAGAGCTTCAAAAGTTTAAACCCCACAAAGGTGTGACGGAGCTTTTTAAACTGATTGTAAACAAAGCTTTCAAAGGGCAGACAAAGAATTCGCAAGGTGAGAAGAAAGAAGTACTTGTACAAATCGATGTGCTGAACAACAAACTAACTAAGGCAAGAGAGCTTTTGTTGACCTGTGATATTGATCCAAAAGACTACCGGACGATGAAAGCTGAAATAGAGGAAAAGCTTGCGCGGTTGGAAGCCAATTTATCGGAGATGACAACAAGCGGGAACAGTCCTGTAAACCTTGAAAAAATGTTGGATAAGGCAGTGAGTGCACTATCAAACATTGACCTTGTCTACACAAGATCAGACACAAATCAGAAGCGTGAGATCATTGGTTCGATATACCCCGAAAAACTGGTGTTTTCAGAAAGTGGATATCGAACCACAAAAATTAATGAAGTAGCAGCTCTTATCTTTCAGATAAACAATGACTTAGGGCAAGAAAAAAGCGGGACTTTTGATGATTTCTCTCAAAAGTCCCGCTTTGTACCCGGAGCCGGAGTCGAACCGGCACGAGTGTAACCTCATTGGTGTTTGAGACCAACGCGTCTACCAATTCCGCCATCCGGGCATTGTGTTGTGTTGGGAGTGCAAAAGTAGGGAGAAAATCAGATTAACCAAACATTGTTTGAAAAATATTTTGAATAAATTTTCGATGTTTGAAATGGCATAAATTTTCTGCGACTATTACTCATAACGCAGCGCTTCGATAGGGTCTAAGCGTGAGGCTTTTATGGCCGGGTAAATTCCGGAAAGTACTCCCACCACCACGCAGACAACAATTCCCAAAGCCATCCACGCCCAGGGAATAACAAATGAACTTTCAGAGCTTATCGAGTTAGAAATCACATTTCCGATCAAAATCCCTAGAAATAATCCGGCAATGCCGCCGATAATACAGACCACAATGGCTTCTATTAAAAACTGAAAACGGATCACACTTGGTGTTGCGCCAAGGGATTTCCGGATCCCGATTTCCCTCGTCCGCTCAGTAACGGAAACCAGCATAATGTTCATCAGCGCTATGGATGCACCCAATAAAGTGATAATTCCTATACCAAAACCACCGATTCTTAGATAGCCTGTAATATTTTCAAAATCTTTTGCCATAGCATCCGCACGCTCCACAACGAAGGAATCTTCATTTCCGAGCCTGTCGTTGCGTATGCGCCGCATCAATCCTCTGGCTTCTTCCAGAATAATGTCGCCGTCAGAAATTTTCGAAGTGGATGCGGTAATGTTATAAGTTAATGTCCGGTTTGCTGCCAGTCCGCGTCCGTTATCGAGTGGAATTATCATGATCCTGTCGGCATCATTTCCTCCGCCCATGGATCCCTTTTTTTGGAGTATGCCAATAACTTTATATTTGGAACCCATAAAGGTGATTTCCTTATTCAAAGGATCCAGATCGCCGAAAAGATTCCGGGCAATTTCCTGTCCAAGCACCACGACATTCAATGAGTTTTCCATGTCGTTTTTATTCATATTCCGGCCAAAATCGATCTTGTAACCGTTGATGCCAAGATATTGTTCGTCCGTACCAATAACATTGCTGTTTGGGTTGGTTTTTTTTGAACGATAATTAGCCTGAATCGCACCGCCGATGCTGGATGATAGGGATACCGTTCCTCCAAAATCGTTTCGGAAACGCTGTGAAAATTCACTGGCTTCGCGGTAATTAATTACCGGATATCGCTTTCCACGTCTACCGCCATTCCGGAAATTATCTTCTTCGTGATTTTTAACTGTAAAGGTATTGGCACCCAAATCCGCAAAACTGCTGTTAACAGAATTCTGAATACCTTCAATGGCCGTTAAAATACCTACCAGAGACGTTATGCCAATAGCAATAATAAGCGCGGTAAGTACAGTCCGAAGCAGATTTGACTGTATGGAACGTAAGCCTTCGTCTACATTTTCCCTGATATTCATTATATAATTATGCGTTACGTACCATATTTTGTTTAAATTACGTTAAATCAGACAGAATATAAGCGTTGGAAAGCGTATATTTCGTTATGAATCTGATGAAGCGTTTTCGTGTTTTAAACCAAAGCTTTATTCACGGATCTGGCCTGATTTTAAACTTGTAATGAGGTTGCTTTGGAAAAAAGAAACCTGTTTTTATTAATACGTAAAGCTGCACATGATGCGTGAAAGAATCAAACCAATGGTACGGCTCTTTGCCCCGTTTATCATTTTTTTAGGAATTTCTGCCCAGAGTTTTGGGAACAGACTGTTGATTCCGATGGATGATTCGCAAAAAAACCATTTAAAGGCCTACGGAATCGCTTACTGGATTCTGAAAAGTTATGAAATGGAAATGGACTGGCTGCTGAATTACCGTGGAGGGAGTTTTATGGTAGCTTACAACCAACAATTCGCTTCTGAAATGACCGTGCGGGGTGTAAGTTTTGAAGTAATTTCGGAAGGACAGGCCGGTAAAATACTGAGTGATATCAGTGCGCCGGATGTTAATATGGATGCCGTTAAATTACAAAAAGCACCGAAAGTAGCCGTTTATTCTCCCAAGTCAAAATCGCCCTGGGATGATGCGGTGACGCTGGTTTTGACCTATGCAGAAATTCCGTACGATGTGGTTTATGATGATGAAGTTTTAAATGGAAAATTGCCGGAATATGACTGGCTGCACTTGCATCACGAAGATTTCACGGGACAGTTTGGCAAGTTTTTTCAATACAAAGATCATCCGTGGTACCGTGAGCAAAAGCGCGAAGCAGAAGGCGTAGCTGAGAAATTCCAGTTTGCCAATGTACCACAAATGAAACTGGCCGTAGCTAAGAAAATTTCTGCTTTTGTAACGGGCGGAGGTTATATGTTTGCAATGTGTAATGCGACCGATACGTTTGACATTGCCTTGGCCGCTGACGGACTTGATATCGTGGAAGCGATGTATGACGGAACGCCGGCAGATCCGACAGCCAACAGCAAACTCCATTATGAAAACACATTTGCTTTTCAGAACTTCAAAACCATTCCTTATCCTTATGAAATCGAGTTTTCGGATATTGACAGTCAGGTTGAAGAACGCGGATTGAATGAATCAAATGATTTTTTCTCTCTTTTCCAGTTTTCTGCAAAATGGGACCCGGTACCAAGTATGCTGACGCAAAATCATCAGACAATCATTAAAGGTTTCTGTGGACAAACTACTGCATTTAAAAACCGTTTTGTGAAACCGGAAGTTGTTGTTTTGGCGGAAAATAAACAATTGCAGGAAGCCAGATACATCCACAGTACGCATGGAAAAGGATTTTTCACTTTCTATGGCGGCCATGATCCGGAAGATTATCAGCACAGAGTAGGCGAGGAGCCAACCGATTTAAATCTGCACCCGAATTCAGCCGGTTATCGTCTGATTTTGAATAATATTCTTTTCCCGGCAGCGAAGAAGAAAAAAATGAAGACCTGATATTGCTTTAATTCTTCCTGTTCGTAAACAAACAAACCGTGCCATATCGCACGGTTTTTTCTTTGTTATAAATTGATAAATATTTGATATATAGTGAATTGTATTTTGGCATAATGTTGTGAATAAAAAGGTATAGTTAGCCATGAAAATGAAATAATCATATCTTAAAAATTTACAAATGGATAGGGAAGTTGAACCGCTGTATGTTCAAAAACAAAATAACCGGCGCTGGATTGTTGGAGTTGCGGTCATTATCGCTATCGCAGCGGGAATTTATCTACTTCGCAGGTCTTTGCAGGGAACGATAGAAGCGTCCAGGATTAGAACCGCGGCCGTCGAAACGGGGGATGTGGAAAATACCATTACGGCGTCAGGAGAAATTATTCCAGCTTATGAACAAATTATCACTAGTCCAATCCGGGCGAGTATCCGTCGGATTTTAATTAATCCGGGAACGCCTGTATCGCCCGGACAAGCCATTGTTGATCTTGACAAATCACTGACTGAAATTGAACTGGAAAAGTTTCAGAATCAGCTAGCTTTAAAACGAAATAGCATTGAACAGCTGCGGATGAAATTGAATAAAAATCTTTTCGATGCGGAAATTAATGATAAAATTAAATCACTGAATATCAATAAACTCAGAGCTGATTTTGAAGATGCAAAACGTTTGCAGAAAGTAGGCGGCGGTACCGGCGAAGATATTACCCGGGCAGAAAATGAGCTGAAAATCGCTGAACTTGAAAAAAAACAACTTGAAAACGACCTCTCCTATAACCGGGAATCAATGGGCGCAAGCTTGAAAGAAACCGAACTGGGCGCGCAGATCGAAGGAAATAATTTGAAAGAACTTTCGCACAAACTGAAAATGGCGGATATCGTCGCTGACCGAAAAGGTGTTCTTACCTGGGTTAACGACAATATTGGTTCGTCGGTGAATGAAGGAGAAATGCTGGCCAAAGTTGCAGATCTGGGAAGTTTTAGAATTGATGGTTCATGCTCGGACGTATACGCTGATCAGGTTAAGTCGGGATTGTCTGTAATTGTCAAATTGAATGAGACAATATTGCGCGGACAGATTTTTCAGGTAAAGCCTTCTATCAAAAACGGTATCATCGAATTCGTCGTGCAGCTGGATAATTCCAAGAATGAATCATTGCGGCCCAACATGAAAGTGGAAGTTTATATCATTACAAACCGGAGTTTGAAAACACTGCGCGTAGCCAACGGGCCCACTTTTAATGGTAAGAGAAAACAATTTGTCTATATAATGAAAAACGGCATTGCATACCGCCGGGAAGTGGAAATCGGGCTATCAAATTTCGATTATGTTGAAATAAAAAGAGGGGTACAGAAGGGCGAAAGCGTTGTTTTGTCTGACATGAGCCAATTTGAAAATCTGGAAGAAATCTCAATTAAACAGCCATGAAAAAGAGATATTTCTACCTTTTGATAATCATTTTTGCTCCGCAGTTTGTCAAAGCGCAAGTCCAGCATATTTCTCTGACGGAAGTCGTGCAACAGGCCAGGGAACAATCTGTGGCCTCGAAGCAAGCAGTAACTTCAAAGAAAACGAATTATTGGCAGTACCGGTCTTTTATGGCGGATTTTAAACCGCAGCTGAGTTTGAATGGAACAATTCCGGGTTTTACCAATTCCTATATTCAGGTAGTTCAGCCGGATGGAACGGTTTCATTTCAATCAGTTTCCTACAATAATTCTGTGGCGAATCTTTCTTTGAATCAAAGTATAGCACTTACTGGCGGTACCATTTATGTACAGCAGCAAATGCAGCGTTTTGATAATTTCGCGGGAAATACCACAAGCTACAATGGTATTCCTTTTGAATTTGGAATTACGCAGCCATTATTTCGCTTCAATGCAATGAAATGGAACCGGAAAATTGAGCCTTTGAAATATCAGGAAGGAAATCAGCAATATATTGCTTCACTGGAACAAGTCGCGTTGGACGCAACCGGACTGTATTTTGACCTTTTGGTTGCTCAGGTTAATTTACAAATCGCCGGGAAAAACAGAAGTAACAACGACACACTTTACAAAATTGCGGGCCATAAACTGGAACTGGGCAAGATTTCCCAAAACGATTTATTACAGCTTCAAATGGGACTTTTAACCGCTCAAAAAGATCTGGCTTCTGCACAGCAGGCAGCAGCCGTTGCGTCACTCAAACTAAAAATGTTTTTGAGTTCAAGAGATGAGCGGGAACTGGAACTGGAAATTCCGATGGAAAAGGATGAATTTACTGTCAATCCGCAACTTGCTTTGGATCAGGCTTTTTTGAACAGGTCAACTGCAATTTCTTTTCGCCGCAGATTGCTGGAAGCAGAACGTGATGTGGTTCAGGCAAAACAGGAAAATGGATTAAATGCGTCTCTCAATGCTACATTTGGATTATCAAATCAAGGATCGCGACCGGGAGAAATTTATGTAAAACCGCAGGATCGCGAATTTGTAGAACTGCAATTTACATTACCCATTATGACCTGGGGGCGTAATAAAGCAAGAACAGAAGTTGCGAAAGCGAATAGAGAATTTGCACAGCAGTCTGTTGAACAAGATAAACTGACTTTTGAACAGGAAATTTTCACGCAGGTAACGCTTTTACAAATGTTACAAAAACAGGTCAAATTGACAAAACTTGCGGACCAGATTGCTGCGAATCGCTATCAAATAGCCCAGGACCGTTTTATATTAAGTAATTTAAGTGTAACGGATCTTGGAATCGCGATGCAGGAAAAAGACAGAGCCAGGCGGGATTATATTTTAGCATTGCGTGATTATTGGCAATCATATTACACATTAAGATTATTAACATTATATGATTTTGAAAATGATCAGCGGTTGAATGGGTAGGGACGACCCTTGTGGTCGCCCTTTTTGCCAATGGAGGCCGTCGGCCGAAATAGGCCAACGCCGGTAGCCTGGATGTCGCTGATGGGAATCGGCTAAATGTTGCCAGCGAGAATCGCCCCAACGTTACCAACGCCAAGCGATGTCCAAATAAATTTTCGCCCAATCCAGATTCGAGGCTCGGAACGGGCGACCACGAGGGACGCCCCAACAGTCGCCCGAAATAAATAGCCGAAATAAAATATTAGAAAGAATTCAGAAAAATATTAACCCCAAAACCATAACAGCCATGATCAAATTACAAAACGTTGAAAAAGTTTACCGTACCAGTTCAATAGAAACCCTGGCCCTCAACAACATTAACATTAATGTTAAAAAAGGAGAATTCGTATCCATAATGGGTCCTTCGGGTTGCGGGAAAAGTACGCTCCTTAACATCATCGGATTGCTGGACGCACCGTCAAAAGGAATTATTGAAATTGACGGATTGAAAGTTGAGAAATTTCATGACAAAGAACTGGCACATTTAAGAAACCAGAAACTGGGTTTTATTTTCCAGAGTTTCCATTTGATCAATGATCTTTCCGTTGTTGATAACGTAGAAATTCCTCTGTTATATCGTAAAAGCAACGCAAAACAACGTCGGGAATTGGCAGAAGAAGCATTAGAAAAAGTTGGATTATCTAACCGGATGAAACATTTTCCCAAGCAATTATCAGGCGGACAAAAACAGCGTGTAGCGATCGCCCGTGCCATTGTTGGAAAACCTGAAATAATTCTTGCCGACGAGCCTACGGGAAACCTCGACAGTGCTATGGGAAACGAGATCATCAGCATTCTCCAAAATTTGAATGAAAACGGCGCAACAATCGTGATGGTAACACACGATGATGCCATGGCGAAAAGAACACACCGCCTGATCCGATTATTTGACGGAACGCAAGTACTTTAATTTGAATGATTGAATGAGAGAATGTGACGGCATATCGAAAATATTCTATTATTCTCTCAATCTATCATTCACTCATTCTTTCATCTAATCATTTAGTTTTTTATCCGAAAATTATCCCCTGAAAGATGCTTTCTAATTATATAAAAATTGCCTGGAAAGTTTTGCTGCGGCATCCTTTCTATACATTTATCACCCTGTTTGGTATAAGCCTCACACTCACGGTGCTTATGCTGATAACTTCCTTTCTGGATCATTTGATTGGAGCACATTATCCTGAAACGAAAAGAGACAGGGCGCTTTACGTTGAAAGGATTGTAATGTCAGATTCCAGTCAGCAGTCGATGATGTCCAACTCGATGAGTTTTAAATTTCTGACAGAATATGCCAAAACACTTAAAACGGCTGAGCGGGTGACGATTTTTTCATATTTCAATGGATCAAACGCATATGTAGGTTCTCAGAAGATCAAGCTTAACATCACTTTTTCTGACGCTGATTTCTGGCGTGTTTCGGATTTTAAGTTTATTGAGGGGAAGCCTTTCAATGAACAAAATATAGCAAATGGCGACTATGTAGCCGTGATCACGGACGATTTTAAAAAACATTATTTTGCCAATTCCGATGCGCCTGTTGTTGGCAAAAATGTTGAAATTGAGAATATTAATTACAAAGTGATTGGTGTTGTAAAAGGCAGTCCAATAACGCGACCGTTTACCCACGCGGATATTTATTTCCCCTATACTGCACCAAAAAGTAATTACCAAAATAGCGGTATGGTAGGTAACTTCATAGCAATGATTTTGGCAAAAGATGCCTCAGACCTGAAAGCAGTCCAAAGTGAATTTCAAAGTAATATCAAGAAAATTCCACTGCCAGGTAAGCAGGGTGGGTTTAAATATAGTGTGCTCGAAGTAAGAAGTGATCCATATCTGGAAAATTTTATAACTACGATTTTGAACGGAGGGCCGGGGCTTAAAAATATACTTTATGGAGTGATCGGATTTATTGTACTGATGCTGATGGGACTTCCGGCTATTAATCTGGTGAACTTAAATGTGGGACGAATTTTAGAAAGAGCTTCTGAAATTGGCGTCAGAAAAGCCTTTGGGGCGCCGGTGAAAACGTTGATGTGGCAATTTATTGTTGAAAATATTTTTATCACATTCATCGGTGGCATTATCGCACTGATCCTGACTTTTACGCTTATTCAGATCATCAATACCAGCGGATGGATTGCCTACGCCGATCTTACGATCAACTTGAAAGTCTTTTCAATCAGCATTATTGTTTGTCTGATTTTTGGGTTACTCTCAGGGGTTTTACCGGCACTAAGAATGTCAAAACTAAGCATTATCGAAGCGCTCAAAGCATAATTTTGACCGGGTCGCCGGTGCGATGATAGTGTGAGTGATTGATAGAACATTTTCGATATGCAATCACATTCACTCATTCTGTCATTCTATTATTCACTCATTAATTTTCTCCCCATGATACGTCATCTCTTCAAATTAATCTGGAATAAAAAGAAAACCCATTCACTGTTGATTATTGAAATCTGGGCCTCTTTCCTGGTTCTGTTCGGACTGGCAACGCTAATAACTTATAATGTCAGAAATTACATCGAGCCACTCGGATTTGAGTATGAAAATGTCTGGGCAATCAATCTGGGCAATAATCAGGATACAGTGGCAATTTCAGAAAAAGTCCAAACCATATTTCAGCGCGTGAAAGGTTTTCAGGAAGTAGAATCAATTTCCAGGATGAGCGGTGTTTACCCGTTTTCGCAGAGCAATAACGGCCGGACTGTAAAATATAAAAATTCAGATGTTCAAATGAGCTTTGTTGCTGCAGATGAAAATCTTTCAAAAACGATCAATATTCCATTGATAGCAGGGAAATGGTATCGGAATGCTGATAGTGTAGGTAAATATATTCCGGTTGTAATCAATCGAAAAGCAGAAACTGCACTTTTTGAAAATCAATCGGCGATTGGAAAAGTACTTAAAGATTATGACGGAAAAGCAGTGTGGGTTGTGGCGGGTGTTATAGATTATTACAAAGATAAAGCTGAATTTATGCTGAACAAACCTGTAATGTTTGAGTTATTGAAGGCCGATCAGATTTATGACAAATCATTGGTAATTCGGGTCAAGCCGGGTACGGATGCTGTATTTGAAGCCAAACTTGTAAAAGCAATTGCAGGTATTGCAAAAGGATGGAGTACAGAAATCGTATATCTGACAGACGCTCGTCAGAAACAGCATAACATGACGCTTATTCCGGTTCTTATTTTTCTGATCATATGCAGTTTTCTATTAATCAATGTCGCTTTGGGTTTATTTGGAATTCTGAATTTAAGCATCGCCAGACGGCGTGGAGAAATAGGATTACGGCGTGCGATGGGTGCAACGGAAGGAAGTATAACAGCGCAATTTTTAGGTGAAGTCTGGGTTCTGGCAACTTTCAGTTTGGTATTAGGATTGTTATTTGCGATTCAATTTCCTTTAATGAACGTTTTTGATATTGCTGGTGGGGTTTATATCACAGCAATTCTGATTGCAGTCGTAATCATTTTCCTGATCGTAACACTTTGCGCGTGGTATCCGAGTCGGCAGGCGTCGCGGATTCATCCGGCTATTGCTTTGCATGAGGATTAAGGTTTTAAGGATTTCACGCAAAGCAAAAAAGATTAAACGCAAAGTAAGAAAAGTTTTTTTACTTCATTTGTGTGAAATTAACATACACTACTTATGAATGAAAACGAATTGTCCCTTGCGATTATAGGAATTGCTTTGGAGTTGCATAAAAATGTGGGTCCGGGATTATTAGAATCTACGTATGAAAATGCGCTTGCATATGATTTAAGGGAAGCTGGTTTTAAAGTTAGACAACAAGTAGCAATGCCTTTTCATTACAAAGAAGTACGATTAGATGTTGGGTATCGGTTAGATTTAATTATTGAAAATAAAATAGTTTTAGAAATCAAATCAATTGAGACACTGGCGCCTGTGCATTATTCTCAACTTCTTACATAGTTAAAATTATCGAACTTAAAATTAGGCTTGCTAATTAATTTTAACACCAAACTATTAAAAGAAGGAATTCACAGAATCGCCAATAATCTTTAATACTTAAAACTTTGCGCCCTTTGCGTTTTTAACTTTTTTGCTTTGCGTGAAAAAACCGAAACTTACCCTTTTATATGATCCTCATAGTAGACGACGACCTAGCCATTAGAACCTCACTCGCCCTTCTTCTAAAAAAAGAAGGATTCAGTGTAAAAGGTGCCAGCTCGCCTGAGGATACTTTTGAAGTGCTGAAAAATGAAATCCCCGAATTAATTCTATTAGATCTGAATTTTTCTATTGAAACATCGGGTGACGAGGGCATGCAACTGCTGCAAAGAATTCATAAATACAACCCCAAGATTCCGGTTATACTTATTACAGGCTGGGGAACAATAGACCTTGCCGTGAAGGGAATGAAAGAAGGAGCACGGGATTTTATCACCAAACCCTGGCAAAATGAATATCTGCTGCAATCCATTAATACGATTTTAAATCTGGCGAATCAGGCTCCGCAATCTGCCAACCGCCGGAAGCTGGAACAAAAATTTCATTTTGAAAATATTGTTGGAGAAGATCCCAAACTTCTCCAAATTCTGGAAACAGTGGGTCGGGTATCGTCAACAGACGCGCCCGTCCTGATTACAGGGGAAAGCGGAACCGGAAAAGAACTGATTGCCGAAGCAATTCATACGAACAGTAAGCGAAAAACGAAACCTTTTGTAAAAGTCAATCTGGGAGGAATTTCATCGACTTTATTCGAAAGTGAATTATTTGGTCATGTCCGGGGGGCCTTTACAGATGCCAAAACAGATCGTGCGGGCCGCTTTGAAATGGCTCACAAAGGAACAATCTTTCTGGATGAGATCGGCGAACTGGATCTTTCCAGCCAGGTGAAATTGTTAAGAGTTTTGCAGGAAAGGACTTTTGAACCTTTGGGAAGCAGTAAAAGTCGGACCGTGGATGTCAGGATTATCTGTGCTACCAATCGTAATCTTGAAGAAATGGTGGCACAAGGTACTTTCAGAGAAGATCTTTTTTATAGAATTAATTTGATTACCGTCAAGCTGCCTGCACTGAGAGAACGGCCTGGTGATATTCCCATTCTGGCAGAATTTTTTATGAATAATTTGAAAGTTATTTATGAACGACCGACTTTACAGCTAAGTCCGACTGCTTTGAAATGGTTGAAAACACTGACATTGCAGGGGAATATCCGGCAGTTGAAAAACATTGTGGAACGTACAGTATTATTAGCCGGAGATGACGTACTTGAAGCAGAGGATTTTAAGCGGAATATGAATTCGGATTTCCTTCCAGCCTTTAAAAGTTCTTTGCCTGAAGTTGGCACGATAACACTGGAAGAAATGGAATATCAAATGATTATCCGCGCTATGGAATTCCATCAGCAGAAAATATCGAAAGTCGCCAGGGCATTGGGAATTACCAGATTTGCCCTATATCGCCGACTTGAAAAGTATGGAATTTCGTATGAATCTGAAAACTAATTTGTACGCATTCATGAAAATTTCGCTTCGGGTCCGTTACATTCTTTTTATCGGCATACTTCACATCGTGTTAATCCTGATGATATTCTTTTTGCTCAGAGAGAAGAAAATATACTTCATCGCTTCCGAGGTTTTAATTCTTGTTTCCATTGTCATATCCATACAAATTTATAGAGATTTTTTACGGCCCATAGAATTTGTTCGCTCAGGAATCGAAGCAATTAAGGATAAAGATTTCAGCATAAAATTTGTTCAAACGGGGAAAAGTGAAATTGATATTTTAATTGAAGTTTATAACCTCATGATCGATCAGCTCAGAGAAGAAAGAATCAAATTAAATGAACAGCATTTTTTTCTGGAAAAGTTAATAGAGGCTTCTCCGATTGCTATTTTGATTATGGATTTTGATGAAAAAATGGTTTCTGTTAATGGAAAGGGAAAACGGTTATTTCAAAAAAGTCAGACCTTTTGGATGGGGAAAAAACTTGAAGAGCTGGATTTTACCTTATTTCCGCAACTTGCTGATTTACAGGATGGAGAGTCCAGGACGGTCAAAATTAATAGTGTTGAAACTTATAAAGTACAACGTTCCCATTTTATGGATCAGGGTTTCCGAAGATCCTTTTTAATGATTGAAGAACTGACGACAGATATTCTTGAATCGGAGAAAAAGGCTTACGGGAAAGTAATAAGAATGATGGCGCATGAGGTTAATAATACGCTCGGCGCAACGGATTCAATCCTTCAGACTACAAGAAATTATTTGGCAGAAGATTCGTTTCTGGATTTAAGGGAAGCACTTGGCGTTGCCTCTGACAGAAATAAAAGGCTGGCAATTTTTATGCGGAATTTTGCGGATGTAGTCCGGTTACCAATTCCTTTCAAAGAAAAAACGGATGTTGTGGGGTTACTTAGAAGTGTTGGAACTTTTATGCGTCCAATGGCTGAACGGAAAGGGATAAGTCTTGAAGTGGATTTTTCTGAAATCGGTGAAATCTGGATTGATCTTGATGCAGGGCAAATGGAGCAGGTTTTTGTTAATGTTGTTAAAAATGCGATAGAAGCCTGTGAAACAGGAAATTTGATTCAATTGAAAGCAACCAGGGGAAATATTTTAATAAGAAATAACGGTAAACAGATTGCCGAGGAGACAGCCGTACAGCTTTTTAACCCATTTTTCAGCACAAAAAAAGATGGGCAAGGAATTGGATTAACGCTTACAAAAGAAATTCTTGTAAGCCACGGATTTTCGTTTTCATTAACTTCTGGCTCCGATGGCTGGACTTTGTTTGAAATTTCGAAACCCGAATAAAGCGTAGATTAAATTCTACGTTTTCTTATTGCCAAAACAGAGGCTGGATTCTTTACCAATAACTGATCCAAATCTGTGTCAGTAAATCCCTTTGTTTTTAAAAGAGGAAAAAATCTATCCGGAATAGTTGTAAAACCTGTGAAATTTCCGCCATTTTCTTCGCCCGGTTTATACCATCCTGCATCATGAGAAATCAGGACTTTTTTAAGTAGATTATTGTTTTTCATGAAGTTAACCAAGATGGCGTTCTTCTCTAAATTATCTTCGTTAATTCCATCCAGACTTATCCATGCACCTGCTTTTGCAGCTTTAAGGAAATCATCATTATTATTACTGCTTGCATGAACCCAAACGAAAGCTTCCGGGTTAACCCCTTCTTTTTTCAATATTTCAATTTCTTCAAAAGCCGGTAAGGACGGTCCGGTATGCGAATAAATCGTCAATCCGGTTTCAAGATGTGTTAATGCTGCTGCTCTAACCAGTTTTTGATGAAGCAGTGACAATGTTACCGGATTAACACCAATTTTTATGAAGCCAGGTTTTATTCCCGTTCCATCAATTCCGTCTTTAAATTCCGTTATCCAACGCGATGCTAATTGTTCGGCCGTTTCTTTAAAGGCGAAATTCGGGAGATATTTATTATCGGAGGCTCCATAATAACCTGTGTTGGTTAAAATATTGAGACCGCTTAATGTTGATAATTTTTGCAATAAAACGGCGTCACGTCCAAGAAATGCAGGTGTGCAGTCAGCCAGACTTTTAATCCCTCTCTTTTTAATTTCAAGAAGATAAGGTAAAACTTTATCAACAACTTTTTGATGATCCCAACGGCTTGAACTGATTTTATCGGCACCAATAAAATCGACAAGAATATGTTCATGAATTAAAGTTTTGCCCAAGTCCGAGGTGTTAATTTCGCCTCTGACAGAATTAATAACTCCTTCTGAAAAGGAAATATTTCGGGTCAGAAATGGAGTTGATAAACAGAATTGAAGAAATTTACGGCGTGAAGGCATGTCGTAGGAATTGGATTCTTACGTAAGTTAACCTTTTATTATTCGTTGATTAATAATTTAGAAGAAATCAAAAGCCTAATTTTTATTGAAAATGGGAATAATACCTGTACGTTCGTATTCATTCAACCAGGTTTTGTGTTTTCCTTCAATAGTCAGGTAAAAGTTATAAACCAATTTCAGATCTTTTTGCAGATCTCCTGATAAATTGATAGGTTCGCTGATAACAAGGGCTTTTCGCGGATAGTCAAAGCCAATTAAAACGAGTGGTACATTGGCCAGAATGGCCATATGGTAAAAGCCTGTTTTTAGTCTTTCAACATCTTTTCGGGTTCCTTCGGGTGTAATCGCAATATGGAGTGTTTCGTTTTGTTCAAACATCGCTGCCACAGCTTCAACAAGATTTCCGGATTTGTTTCTGTAAACCGGATAACAACCCAGTGCTCTGAACAACCAGCCGGAATACCATTTGAAAAGCTGACTTTTAGCAAGAAAACCAACGTTGATTTTCATCTCCCCACGTGCGCCCAGACAAAGCATAAAATCCCAATTTGAATTATGAGGTGCACCAACCCAAACTGCCTTTTTTATTTCATAAGGAGGCCTTCCGATAATTTTCCAACCGGCAATACGAAAAATGAATGCTGCAAAGGCATTTAGCATTTTGGAATAAATCTTGTGAAAACACTGATTTTAAAGACAGATAGAAATCAGAGTACTATAAACGGTTTCGGGCTAAATGAAATAATGAAGATGATTAACGCAATCACGCCCAGTATCATCCGTGCAGTACCGATCGGATTATTTTCTTCTGTCTCAGGATGACGAATTCCCAAAAACCTTCCCAGGATAAAGATAAAGGGAAGAAATCCGGAATAACCTTCCCATTCCGGACGAAGAAATGATAAACCAAACTGACCTACAACGATCATCAAACTGACCATCACAGCATTTGATGCGTTTTCACTGATACGTCTTAGACAGATATAGAGGAAATAAATGTAAATAACTAGTGAAAGCAAATGTTCATAGAAAACAGAGTCGCTGCTAATGGCAAATTCTTCGGCTCTGAACATTCCCAGTCCGGCATAAAAAACAAAAACAACATAAAGTGTAGGAGCTACTATGTCAAACTTCTTTTTTCCAATCATTCCATACAAAATGTGCCCGCCGTCAAGCTGACCGATTGGAATAAGATTCAATGAAGTGAAAAATAATGCTAGGTAACCTGCAAAAAGAAACGGATAGTGAATGATCTCGTAAGCATGAGGCAAACGGGCGGGATCTGCCACGAAATTCTTGAAAGACCAGAAAAGAATATTATCCCCCAAAACAATATTTCCGGCGGAGTTTTCATAAACAAATTGCGGATAACTTAACCCGTAACGTGCGTATTCAGGATGGATCGTGAAAATATATTCTGCTGGTGGTAAATGGGTAAATCCGTACCATAAAACACCCAACGCAGCTACGAAACCTGCTAACGGGCCGGCAATTCCAATGTCGAAAAACTTTAACCGTGACTTTACAACAGAAGTAATCCTGATGAACGCGCCCATGGTGCCAATACTTTGTGAAATCCCAAACCACAAAGGAATGTAGTAAGGCAGGGTAACTTTCACCTGATGTCTTTTGGCTGTAAAATAATGGCCAAATTCATGGATAGTAAGAATTGCTAAAAATGGGATTGAAAATTGAAATCCCATAAAAAACTCGGACCAACCCATAGGTTTTCCCGTTTCCGGAACCTGATTTCCTGACATTTTCTCCGCCAGAAAATGAATAAAAGTGCTGACAAAAGAAAAAATATTACCAAACATCCACTCCGCACCAGCCATGGTGGTAGTAATAACGGTAGCAATAAAAAGTAAAGCCTGAATCAGGTGTGTGCGGGTATTAGGCGACATAATCTTTAAGATAGTCCAGTATTGTGACAGGCTTTTGTACGAGAATTGTGTCGATGCCCAATTTTGAAGCTGCTGTGATATTGTCAGGATTATCATCCAGGAAAAGTGTTTCTTCCGCTACTAAGTCTGACTCCTCCAGAACCTGCAAATAAATTGCGGGATCTGGTTTCATCTTGCCCATTTCGTAGGAGAGATACACTTTTTCGAATAGATCATCCAGTTTTTCAATGCCAGAGGCAGCGTGTAAAATTTTATTAACTTCTTTGATGTGAATTGAACTGGTATTGCTTAATAGAAAAAGACGGTAATTTTTGCCTAATTCCTTAATCAGTTCAATTCGTGAAGGAGGAATGTCAAGCAAAAGACTGTTCCAGGCCGTATCAATAATTTCTTCTGACCAATCAGGAAATTCCAGTACTTCTCTGATCAAATTTCTAAAAGCGTCCTCGTCCACCAATCCGGTTTCAAACAAACGAAAAAGTTCTTTCTCTTTAAAAAGAGTCAGGATTTCATGCTGTTCTCTACCACTTAATTTTCCGAAATTACTTGAAGCAAGAGGGACGTCGATGTTGAGAATGACATCACCCAAGTCAAAAATGATATTTTTTATACGGCTGTTTTTCATGAACACTAATGCTTGGTTATTCAACAACAACGCCCATTGCACAGAATTTATCAATACGCTGATCAATTCTTTTCTGCGGAGACATGGAAGCGAGTTCTTTGATATTGCTAAGGATTACTTTTTTCAATTCGGCAGCCATCCACGCATGATCCAGATGTGCACCTCCAAGTGGCTCAGCAACGATACCGTCGATCAGCTTGTTGTTTTTCATATCCTTGGCCGTGATCTTCATCGCTTCCGCTGCCTGTTCTTTGAAATCCCAGCTGCGCCACAAAATGGTCGAGCAGTTTTCAGGAGAAATAACAGAGTACCACGTGTTTTCAAGCATTAAAACGCGGTCGCCAACAGCAATTCCAATCGCTCCTCCCGAAGCACCTTCACCAATAATGATACAGATTACGGGTACTTTTAAAAGAAACATTTCCTTGATATTGCGGGCAATCGCCTCACCTTGTCCACGCTCTTCAGCTTCCATACCTGGAAATGCTCCCGGAGTATCGACCAAAGTAACGATAGGAACATTGAATTTTTCAGCCAGTTTCATCAGACGCAAAGCTTTGCGGTAACCTTCAGGATTCGGCATTCCAAAGTTACGGTGCTGACGCTGCTTCGTATTTCTTCCTTTTTGCTGACCAATGATCATGCAGGTTTGTCCGCCCACATTAGCCAATCCACCGATCATCGCAGGATCATCTCTTACCTGACGATCTCCGTGAAGTTCAATGAATTCATCACAAATCAACTGGATGTAATCAAGCGTATAAGGACGATCCGGATGGCGAGAAAGCTGAACGCGCTGCCAGCTTGTAAGCTTTCCGAAAATTTCCTTACGAAGTTCGGTAATATTATTTTCCAGGAGGGAAATAGCGGAAGAAACATCAACGTTGTTCTGTTGTGCTAATGCCTTCATCTCTTCGAGCTTACGTTCTAGCTCGGCCATTGGTTTTTCAAAATCAAGGTATGTTCTCATGTTATATTTCTTCTTTGTGGCTGAGGCTTAAAGTTCATAAGAGTGTCCCCGCAACGGTATTTCGACCGTTTTATAGCCAAATTCATTAATTTTACCCTGGAAATCAGTCATGCTTTGATGTTCGCCATGAACCAGAAAAACAGTCTTTAATTTTTCCGGATCCTGCATTTTCACAAACCGGATCAAGTCATTCTGATCTCCGTGGCCGCTAAATACGTCAATTTTTTCAATATTAGCCAAGACCGGCAGCTTGTTTCCACGAATGGAAATGCTATCCTGACCATTTAAAAGCCTCCAGCCCAGCGTTCCTTCACTTGCATAACCGATCATCAGGATAGTCGCATAAGGATTGCCGATATTCGCTTCCACATGTTGTTCTACGCGTCCACCCTGCACCATTCCGGACGAAGAAATGATAATGCAAGGTTCGTTATAGTTGGAAACGGCACGGCTGGCATCTGAACTTTCCAGATAAATCAGATTGTCAAAATCAAACAAAATATCATTATCAGCATGGAAAGTTCTGGCTTCTTTGTTAAGCAATTTAACGTAACGCTGATAAACCTTGGTGCTGCTGTGCGCCAACGGGCTATCCGAAAATACTTTCAGATTCGGGAAAGCGTGATCCGCATAGATTTTGTTCAATGTAAAAAGTAATGCCTGCGTACGGCCAACGCTGAAAGAAGGAATGATCAATCTTCCCGGAATATCGATACAAGTCCGTTTAATTACATCTGCCAACGCTTCGGCAGGAGAAGTCGTATCTTCATGCAGACGGTTCCCGTAAGTAGATTCACAAACGAGATAATCAACCTGCGGAATTTCCTGCGGGTCAATTAAAAGAGGATAATTGCTCCGTCCGATATCGCCCGAAAAACAGATTTTTTTCTTCTCTCCGTTTTCTGTGACTTCTACGACGATGTGAGCGGCACCTAACAAATGGCCTGCCGCATAAAATGTAATGGCTACGTTATCAGAAATTCGGTACCGTTGTCCAAATGAAACCGGAACGAAATTATCCAGTGCTTCTATGACGTTTTTTTCAACGAAATAGTCCCGTGGAACGTCTTTCTTTTTACGTCCTCTTTTTTTGTTGGAAGAACTATTATGAGAATTAAGTCTTTTCTGATGCAGGTGTGCTGCATCTTTTAAAAGGAGTGAAGTAAGTGCCAAAGTTGGCTCTGTACAAACAACTCTGCCTTCAAATCCTTCTTTAAATAAGTTAGGGATGTTGCCCGAATGATCAATATGTGCATGTGTTAGCAGCACTGTATTGATCATGCTTGCATCAAAAGGGAAAACACTTTTTTGTTCGTCATAGCGTGTTCTTCTGTCTTTTTCATCTAAATCAAAATCTGAGCCACAGTCAATCAAAATCCGGTAATCGTCTGTTTCAAGCAGAAACATACTTCCGGTAACTTGTTGGGCGGCTCCCCAAAATGTCAATTTCATGTTTTATGTGATACCGTGAATATCTATATTGCGATTTTTCTCTTTGTGAGAAAAATCAATATTATTTCAAATCGTAATGTCTAATCAAAGGATTAAATTAATGTAAAAAAACGTGCGGCAATATAATGCATGTATAATAACGGCAATTGTTGCGGAATATCATCCAACTAACTTAAACTTTTAAATACAAAAGTATCAAAAAAGAGACTCGGAATTGGTGAAGTCTGTATAGTTTAGCATAAGAATATTGCTTTTTTTAAATTGACGCTGACCGAATAAATATTTATGAAATTAATATATACCTTTTTCTGCGTCCTTATTTTGTTTGGTGGGAAGGCTCAATCAATTGATAGTTTGGCATTAACAGGTTTTAGTGATGCAGTGTTAGAGCTTCAAAATAGTGAGTTAATAAGAAATGGAACGTTGTCGGTAAGTGTGAAATCGGTTAATGATAAAAAAACAATTTTTGCCATAAATTCTGAAAAATCACTTCCTTCTGCGTCAATTTTGAAACTGGTTAGTACAGCAACGATTCTATCCGTGCTTGGCGGTGATTTTCGGTACCAGACTTTTCTTGAATATGATGGTTTTATTATGAAGGATACACTGGTAGGTAATATTTACATAAGAGGAACCGGTGATCCGTCACTTGGCAGCGAAAGGTTTAAAGAATATCCATCCGGTTCTCAATTAATAACGCGATGGACCTCAGCCATTCAAAAAACAGGGATAAAATATATAAAAGGAGATGTGCTGGCGGATGCCACTTATTTTGACAAAAACACATTGGCTGATAGCTGGATTTGGGGTGATTTAGGCAATTACTATGGTGCTGGTGTTTCCGGTTTAAATTTTAATGATAATCAATACCGTATCAAATTTAAATCTGGCATAAATGAAGACGATCCGGCGTCCTTTCTGGGAATTGAACCTGCTATTCCATATCTGACTTTTAAAAATCTTGTTACCACCGGCGAAAGAGGTTCGGGGGATAAAACTGTTGTCTATGGAAATCCGCTTAGCAATCAAGTGATTCTTACCGGAACTGTCCCAAGAGGCGTTCCGACATTCTCTGTTAAAGGGTCTATTCCTGACCCTGCAACTTACGCGGCTTATGCTTTGAAGCAAAGTCTTGCAACTACCATTCTGGTTATTCCTGAAACGATGACGTTCAGGTTGATCAAGTCTGCCATCATGCCAGGTCCAAGGAAAATCCTTGACGAGTATAAGTCTCCTCCTTTAAGAGAAATTTGTCAGCAGGCCAATTTCTGGAGTGTCAATTTATATGCCGATTCATTTTTGAAAAAGGCTGGAAAAACGTTGGAGGGGAAAACTGATTATGACGATGCCGCAAAAGCAGTAACCAACTACTGGTGGAATAGAAAAGCGGATATGCGTGGATTTTTTATTAAAGATGGAAGCGGACTTTCACCTTCAGGTTCGGTTACAACAAACAACCTGACTGACATTTTGAGTTTGGCAACGAAAGAAGCTTCCTATCCTGATTTTTATAAAAGTATAGCGATTTTAGGAGTTAATGGAACCGTAAGAAATTTAGGTAAAGGAACAAAAGCAGCTGGAAACATTCGGGCCAAGAGTGGGTCTATTGAAGGGACAAGAGCTTATGCGGGTTATGTTACAACAAAGTCTGGTGCCGTATTGAGTTTTGCGATGATTGCCAATAAATATCAGCAGGAAAACAGCCGCACTGTTTCCGAAGAGTTAGTAAGATTAATGACGCTTCTGGCGGGATTTTGAAAAATAATAAAATGAGTATAGAAATTAAAAAAGTGTCAGTGGAAGATATTCTGCCAATCCGGCATAAAGTACTTTGGCCTGACAAACCGATTGAATTTGTAAATGTGGAAGGAGATGAAGAAGGAATTCACTTCGGGCTTTATGAGGATTCAAAGCTAGTAACGATCATCTCATTATTTGAAGAAGGAAAAAGTATGCGGTTCAGGAAATTCGCAACCTTACCTGAATATCAAAACCGCGGATTTGGTAAGATGATGATTTTGAAAGTAATTGATTATGCCAAAGAAAATGACTTTCAAAGATTGTGGTGTGATGCTCGCACTGATGCGCTGAATTTCTATGAAAGAGCGGGTTTTCAAAAATTTTCAGAACCTTTTTTCAAAGAAAATATCGAATACAATAAAATCGAAAAGATTCTTTAAAATTCGAAAGCGGCTGATAAGCCAACCGCTTTCAAATGAATTTATTGAACAACTTTCTCGATAACAAGATTGTGGTTTGTATAGATACAAAGATCAGCCGCAACGGTTAATCCTTCACGAACCATTTCCTCAGCTGTCAGATGTGTTGCATGTTTTTTCAAAGCCTGCGCTGCTGACAAAGCAAAGTTTCCACCAGAGCCAATTGCGGCGATGCCATTTTCAGGTTCCAATACATCGCCGGTTCCTGAGATTACCAGAATTTCATCTTTATTGGCCGTGATCATCATCGCTTCCAGTTTTCGTAGGTAACGATCGGTACGCCAGTCTTTTGCAAGTTCGATCGCAGCACGTTTCATGTTGCCTCCGTATGCGTTAAGTTTTTCTTCGAAGCGCTCTAAAAGCGTAAAAGCATCAGCTGTTGAGCCTGCAAAACCAACGAGGATTTTGCCGCCCATTAATGTGCGTATCTTCTTAACATTGCTTTTTGCTACTGTATTTCCCATCGTCGCCTGTCCGTCTGCACCCAATGATACGGTGCCATTGTGAAGTACGCCAAGGACGGTGGTTGCATGTATTTTTTCCATAGTGTAATTGTGAATTCTAAATGATATCTGCCAAATGCGCAGAAATTTAATCTGTCATTAAAACAAAAGTGCCAGGCTATAAAACCTGACACTTTTGACATTATTGTATTTTTTAAATTGAAATCATTTTGAAAAACTAGTTTTTGTTTTTCAGGAGTGTAAGAATAGATTCCTGAATAAGCTTAATCTCCTGCTGAGAAGCCATGTGTTCAACAAATCCTCGTCTCATTTCATTAAGATTATTATCCATTTTATCCAGTCTATCCTTCATTTGGTCCATTTTGTCATTTGTCAACATTTGATTTTCCAAAAGAAATGAAATAGTATCACTCTGTTTACTGGCAATATCATTACTCTTCTGCATTGCAATCCTTAAGTGGGTAACATCTTCTGATACCTTATCAACTTTCGCTGCTGTTTCATCAAGCTTAATCAGCATTTCAGCAACAAGCGGCTCGATCTGATTTAAACGGTCTCCTGATTTCATATTTAGTGTGTGTTTATAATTATAACCTTAAACCAACATGCTCATCGGCTCTTCCAACAGCTTTTTAACTGTATTCAGGAACTGAGCCGCAAGTGCTCCGTCAACAACACGGTGATCAGCTGAAAGGGTAACTTTCATGATGTTAGTAGGATAAACTGTTCCATCTTCCTTGAAAGCCGCAACTTTTTTAATACCACCAATAGCCAATATACAGGAATCCGGCGGGTTAATGATGGCTGTAAATTCATCTACACCAAACATACCCAGGTTAGAAATCGAGAATGTATTTCCTTCCCAATCCTTAGGCTGCAATTTTTTATCTTTTGCTTTACCGGCAAAATCTTTTACTTCCGCTGAAATGGTAGAAAGATTTTTCTTGTCGGCATCACGGATCACAGGAACCAAAAGTCCTTCGTCAACCGCAACGGCAACACCGATATTTACATAATTGTATTTTCTTATTTTATCTCCCAACCATGCAGAGTTAACCGCAGGATGTTGTTTCAATGCAATCGCGCAAGCTTTGATCACGAAGTCATTGAATGAGATTTTAGCTGGGCTAACTTCATTCAATTGAGGACGTAATGCCATTGCTTTGTCCATCACGATTTCCATGGTAACATAGAAATGTGGTGCAGTGAACAAACTATCGCTCAAACGACGTGCAATCGTTTTACGCATTTGAGAAATTGGTGTATCAACGAAATCTCCGTTTGCAGCAGCAGGTTGTACTTCTGGTTTCGCAGCAGGCACAGCCGGTTCAGCAGCTTTTGCTGGCGCAGCTTCTGTTTTGGCAGCTGGTTTGAATTCATCGACATCACGTTTCACGATACGGCCATTATCTCCGCTTCCGGCAACCTGATTGATGTTAATTCCTTTTTCGTCAGCCAAACGGCGTGCAAGTGGAGATATTTTAACACGTTCTCCTGAATCTGCAACAGATGTTGTTTTTTCAGCTTCCGCAGGAGCAGCTTCTTCTGTTTTTGCAGCAGGTGGAGCTTCCACTCCGGGTTCTGCTTCTCCGTTTTCACGGGCAAGCAAAGCTTCAACGTTTGATCCTTCTTCACCAATGACAGCGATAATTCCGTCAACAGGAACTGCTTCGCCTTCTTTGATACCTACATAAAGCAAAGTACCATCTTCATATGCTTCAAGCTCCATTGTAGCTTTGTCGGTTTCGACTTCCGCCAGAATGTCTCCTGATTTAACTTTATCTCCAACTTTTTTCTGCCACGAAACCAACGTTCCTTCTTCCATCGTATCGCTCATTTTTGGCATACGAACAACGGCAGCATTGATTTTTTCGGTAGATTTTGCGGCAGGTGCAGCCGGCGCTTTTTCAGCGGTCGGTGTTGCAGTTTCTACCGGAGTTGGTTTGGCTTCTTCTTTTTTACCATTGCTGGCTGCTGCCCCGTTTCCACCACCTTCTTCCAGCAATGATTTATAATCTTCACCTTTTTCACCTACAATCGCCATTACGCCATCAATAGGAACAGCATCGCCTTTTTTAACGCCTATATAAAGAAGAGTACCATCATAATACGATTCAAGATCCATAGTAGCTTTGTCGGTCTCGACTTCGGCTATAATTTCACCGGATTTGATTACATCACCAACTTGTTTGTGCCATTCTGCAATAACACCTTCTTCCATGGTGTCGCTCATCTTGGGCATACGGATTACTTCTGCCATATCGGTATTTGTCGTATTTTAGTTTCTTGGGTATTACAAATAGATTCGAGTCAAATTTACAACAAAAGGCTTACGAAGCACTTTCTTTTGTTATTAAATTATAACGCTGTATTCAATTTAATTAATCTTTAATACAGCCATAAATGCTTCCTGCGGTATTTCCACATTACCAACCTGACGCATACGTTTCTTCCCTTTTTTCTGTTTTTCAAGCAGTTTACGCTTACGGGAAATATCACCACCGTAACATTTGGCCAATACATCTTTACGCAACGCCTTCACGGTTTCTCTGGCAATAATTTTCTGACCAATAGCGGCCTGGATCGCGATCTCAAACATTTGTCTTGGTATCAGCTCACGTAATTTCTCGCAAAGTTTTTTACCCCATTCGTAAGCTTTCGTTCTGTGAACAATAGCCGACAAAGCATCAACTGGTTCACCATTAAGCATTACGTCAAGTTTTACCATGTCTGATTCTTCATATCCGGCCAGGTCATAATCCAGAGATGCATAACCTTTGGAAATTGTTTTCAGTTTGTCAAAAAAGTCAAACACAACTTCTGCCAACGGTAATCTGAATTGCAATTCCACACGTTCGGCGGTCAGATAAACCTGATTTTTCAACATCCCGCGTTTGTCCATACAAAGCGTAAGGATCGGGCCGATGTAATCAGATTTTGTGATGATCTGTGCGTTGATGTAGGGTTCTTCAATCCAGTTGATCAGGTTCGGTTCCGGCATTTCGGAAGGAGCACTGATATTGACCAACTCATTTTTTGTATTCGTTATTCTAAACTGAACCGACGGAACGGTAGTGATAACCGTCATATCAAATTCACGTTCCAGGCGCTCCTGGACAATCTCCATATGCAGCATACCAAGAAATCCGCAACGGAAACCAAAGCCAAGTGCCGCAGATGTTTCCGGTTCCCAAACCAGAGCCGCATCATTCAATTGAAGTTTTTCCATTGCATCACGGAGTTCTTCAAATTCAGTGGTATCAACAGGATAAATACCTGCAAAAACCATCGGTTTTACTTCGGAAAATCCATTGATAGCCTCAGTTGCCTGGCGATGCAAATGGGTTATCGTATCACCAACTTTTACTTCTTTGGCAACTTTGATGCCTGAAATGAGATAACCTACATCACCGCATTCAACCACCTGTTTCGGTATTTGTACAAGGCCAAGCGTACCAATTTCATCAGCAAAATATTCCTTGCCGGTGTTCATGAACTTAACTTTGTCACCTTTTTTGATACTCCCGTTTTTGATACGGAAAATAACTTCAATACCGCGGTAAGAATTAAAAACAGAGTCGAAGATAAGCGCCTGCAACGGGCCGTCAGGATCTCCAACTGGCGCAGGAATACGCTCAATAATTGCATCAAGAATTTCTTTGATACCAATACCTTCTTTTCCGCTGGCCGGGATAATGTCATCACGGTTGCAGCCTAAGAGGTCAACCATTTCATCCTTGATCTCCTCAGGTCTTGCACCTGGCAAATCAACTTTGTTAAGTACCGGAATGATGGTCAGATTATGATTTATCGCAAGATATAAATTTGAAATTGTCTGCGCTTCTGTTCCTTGTGATGCGTCAACCAACAATAATGCACCTTCACAAGCCGCAATGGAACGTGAAACTTCGTATGAAAAATCGACGTGTCCTGGTGTATCAATAAGGTTCAGTGTGTATTCTTCCCCTTTGTAAAGATAAGTCATCTGAATCGCGTGGCTCTTAATCGTGATACCGCGTTCGCGTTCCAGATCCATATTGTCAAGGAGCTGCGCCTGCATGTCACGATTGGATACCGTTTTGGTAAATTCCAACAGACGATCTGCCAGTGTGCTTTTTCCGTGGTCAATATGGGCAATAATGCAAAAATTACGAATGTTCTTCATGAAAATAATTATATAGGCCGACAAAATTACACGCCTAAACTTTCAAATCCTACATTTCACTAACCCACTGCATCATAAGTGCCGAAAGATAGCCTCCATATGTGCCTATGGCGTATCCTAAAATTGCCAATAAAATCCCGACCGAAGCCAGCGAAGGATGAAATGCTGCCGCAACCACAGAAGCCGAAGCGGAGCCGCCAACATTCGCCTGACTGGAAACAGCTAAAAAGAAATAAGGAATTTTCAATAACCGGGCTACTAAAACAATTAAACCGGCATGAACCATCATCCAAATCAAGCCAATTCCAAAAAGTCCGGGATTATCCGCAATCGATCCTAAATCCATTTGCATGCCAATTGTTGCTACCAAAATGTATAGAAATACGCTTCCCAATTTTGAAGCTCCGACGTTTTCAAGTTTTCGTAAAGGTGTGAAAGACAAAATAATTCCCATTAAAGTGACCAAACCGGTAATCCAGAAAAAGCTGGAAGTAAGACTGTATTTTTCCAAAGCAGGATAATTGGCCGCCAGATAAGGCGTGATTTTCTCAGCCAGCCAATGTGCCAGTCCGGTTGCTCCAAGACCAACAGCACACAAGTAAATGAAATCCTTCGTTCCGGGAATTTTCTGATTTGTTAATTGAGCTTGTTCCAAATCATTTTTTACGTGGTCTATCTGGCTGCTGTCTGCTTTAAGAAAACGATCAATTTTTGTTGCAAAACCTGCTCCGTAAATTAAAACAGCCATCCATAATTCTGCGGTTATTACATCTACGGCAACGATTTGAGAAAATAAACGATCACTTGGTTTGAAAACTTCCCGCAAAGCCGTTTGATTGGCTCCACCGCCAATCCAGCTTCCGGCAATAGTAGCTAATCCTCGCCAAATAGCATCCGGACCTTCGCCTGCCACGGTTTCAGGACTTATTTTTCCAACAATAAAAAGTGCAATCGGGCCTCCGATAATTATTCCAAAAGAACCAACCAGCATCATAATTATCGCAGGCGGGCCAAGTTTTGCCAGCGCTTTCCAATCCATTCCCAATGTGAAAAGAACGAGACAAGCAGGCAGGAGATATCTTGAAACAACCGGATAAAGTTGGGAAGTAGCTCCGTTTATTATTCCAAAAGAATTAAGTAAACCAGGAATGAAATAGCATAATAATAGCGGCGGAAAAATACCATAAAACCGTTGCCAGCCTTTTTGAGGAAGTGACGCCGTATAAAATACCATGGCCAGGATTACCATGAGCAGGCCCAGAACCGTAGCGTCATTTTGTAACATAATCTATAATTTTTGAAGGCTTAGGAAATTGAATTTCCAAATATATGCATTTCAGCAACGGAGGCTAATTTCTTGATTACGATTAATTGGCGCTGGGGGCAGACATTAGAATATGTCGTCATAATCTGTAACTATTCAGAGTAAATCCAGTGACTTTATGGGTTTTAATGAAAATAGTAAAGTTTCCTAAACCTATATAAGCATTCAATGCGTAAACCATTACAAACAATATCAGAATCAGCAAAAGGATTGATTATCGTAAACAGGGAAGACCGTGTGTGGAGGAAATGTAAATCCTTTTCCATGTTTTTTATTTTTCTTTTTTTCTTTTTAAACACTGCTTTTGGGCAAACGGGAGGCAAGTTTTCGGTCACTGGAAAAGTAACAGACACTCAGAATAATGGTGCATTAAGTTATGCCAGTGTGCGTTTGTTTAAAGCATCCGACAGCACTTTTGTCACAGGTGCGATCACAAACGAAACCGGTGTATTTTCAATAGAAGTGAATGCCGGGGCGTATTATGCATTAGCGGAATTCATAGGTTATAACGCTCGAAAAACTTCCGGTGTGAATGTTACTTCACAGAATTCTACTCTGAACATTGGCACGATTAAATTAAGTCCTTCGGCAAAAACACTTGATGAAGTTGTGGTTCAGGGAGAGAAGAGTACAATGGAACTCACATTGGATAAAAAGATTTTTAATGTAGGCAAAGATCTTGCAAATGCCGGTGGAACGGGAGTGGACATTCTTACCAATATACCGTCTGTGGCTGTTGATGTGGACGGCAATGTCAGTCTGAGAGGAAGCAGTAATGTGCGTATACTTATTGACGGTAAACCTTCGGGGCTGGTAAGTCTGAAAGGCGGAAGTGGTTTGCAATCTTTGCAGGGAAGCATGATTGAACGCGTTGAGATCATTACAAATCCGTCTGCCCGATACGAAGCAGAAGGTATGGGGGGGATTATCAATATCGTTTTGAAAAAAGAGAGAAAAGAAGGATTTAACGGATCCTTTGATATAATTACCGGGCATCCGACAAATTTTGGAGCCGCGGCGAATGTAAATTACCGGCGCAAAAACCTTAATTTCTTTGTCAATTATACGGTTTCATACAGAAATACACCTGGTAAAAATTCGCTTTACCAGGAATTATATCGGAACGATTCGACTTTCATCACCCAGAAAAATATGGTGAGTCATCTTAAAGGTCAGAATAATAGTGCACGTGCCGGGATTGATTATTATTTGAACGATAAAAATGTTTTAACCGGCTCTTACACTTATCGCCTCAGTAAGGGAAAACGCTTCTCGAATATTGATTACCGTGATTATTTATCAAATCTGAACAATTTGTTGAGTACCACAAACAGAACGCAGGATGAAACAGAAACCGAGCCTAATTCTGAATATGCATTAACTTATAAAAGGACTTTCAAAAGAAAAGGGCAGGAATTGACAGCTGATGTCCGATATCTGGACAACTGGGAAGATTCGGATCAGTATTACAGACAAAAAACGCTGAAACCGGACGGAAGTCCTTCGGATATTCCATCGACTTTGCAACGCGCTGTTAATTATGAAACAGAAAAACAATTTCTGGCTCAGGTTGATTATGTGCATCCGTTTGGAAAAGAAGGAAAATTTGAAGCCGGCGGAAGAAGCAGCACCCGGAATATGACCAACGATTATACCGTGACCCAGCAAAATGACGACGGCAGTTTTAGTCCGATTCCCGGCCTCACCAATGATTTTTTATATGAAGAAAGGATCAATGCAGCTTATGGAATTGTGGGGAATAAAACGAAAAAACTTTCTTATCAGGTTGGACTTCGGGCTGAATGGACGGGCGTAACTACTACGTTGAAACAAACCAATGATGTAAACAAACGGACTTATGCCAATTTATTCCCAAGCGTTCACGTCAGTTACGAACTTCCCCGCCAACATGCGCTTCAGTTAAGTTTTAGTCGTCGCGTACGCCGGCCGCAGTATAATGATTTAAGTCCCTTTATGACATATAGTGACAACCGGAATTATTTCAGCGGAAATCCTGATCTTAATCCCGAATTTACAAATGCTTTTGAAATTGGTCATATCAAATATATTGAGAAAGGTTCTATCAGTTCCTCCATTTATTACCGTCATACAAACGGCAAAATTATCAGCATCCGACGGGTTGAGGACAATGGTGATTCTTATACTAAACCTGAAAACCTGGGAACGGAAAATTCTTATGGTGCCGAGTTTACGGGATCTTATGCCTTATACCAATGGTGGAAATTGGATGGAAGTTTAAACTTTTTCAGGGCTATTACCAATGGTGCCGGAGCAGATGCAGAATTCAAAAGTGATACTTATAGTTGGTTTGCCAGAACTACCTCACGTTTTAGTTTATGGAAAAATACCGATTTGCAACTCCGTGCCAATTATGAAGCACCGCAGCAAACGCCGCAGGGAAAGCGAAAAGCTTTGGCAACACTGGATTTGGCAGCAAGTCGTGATGTTTTTAAAAATAATGGAACTCTCGTGTTGAGTGTAACGGATGTTTTTAATTCGCGCAAGTACAGGTCAATTCTGGAAGGTTCCAATTATTATGCTACCACAAGTTCTCAGGGCAGATTAAGGCAAATCAACCTGACATTGAATTACCGTTTACATCAGGCTAAAAAGAAAAAAGAACTGAACGCCGGAGAATATTGATTCTATATTTGAGATCACGATTGCGATTTTATTAAAATAATATATTTTTAAAATCGTTAAAATATATTTAGCGGAATATCTGCTCTGAAATGTACACTTTTGTTTTTTCTGATATTTCAGAAGTGGCATTTTTTATTCCTAAACACAAAGTATACTGGTGTGCGTACTTTGGGAGACAATTGATCAGGTATGAAAAAAATTGAAAGAAAATATATTTTCCTGGTCGATGACGATGAAGACGACTGCCTTTTGTTTGAAGACGCATTAAGAGAGGTGTGCGATATGACGGAGTTACGGACTGCTAATGACGGAATGGAATTGATGGATATTCTTGAAAATAAAATGCCGCCAACGCCGGACGTTATTTTTCTGGACCTCAATATGCCTAAAAAGAATGGTTATGAATGTCTGACTGAAATTAGAAAAGAGGCGAAATTTAAAGATATTCCTGTTGTGATTTTTTCTACAAGCGGTGAAGAAGAAATAATTAACCGTCTTTATGACGAGGGTGCTGATTATTATATTAAAAAACCCGGATCTTTTTCGAAATTAAAATTGGCTATTCAGCATATACTGGCGATTGATTGGCGTCAACACCGCTTTAAGACCTTCAAGGAAGATTTTTATTTTCAATTTTAATATCACGATTGGCACGATGTTAGCAGCAGGCTGATAGAGAATCGGACCCTTTATTTATTAGTGAGAAAATAGGATTGAAGCATGAATTTACTTGAACTGGATTTCGAAAGAGCCAAGGCAAAACATATATTATTTAAAACCCGGCTCAGATCAATGCTTTATGGTATTGATATAGATGAAACTGCGGTTACAGATTATAAGGAATGTGAAGTAGGGGAATGGATTTATGGTTATGCACTTGAAAAGTATGGCTATATTCCCGAGATGCACGACCTTGAAAAAGTCCATCATGAAATTCATGATTGTGCCAATGAACTGATCGCTTTATACAAAAACGGTGAAGTCGAAAAGGCGCGTGAAGGATTAATGATGATGGAACAGATAGCGGGCAATCTTACCACGTTGCTATCGGTTATCGAAATCAAAGTAAAATCCGGGACAAAAGATCAGAATGAAGAAGAAATCTCGGATCAGCTTACTGTAAATTACAAAGAACTTCTTCAGCTCCAGGAAACGCTTCTTGCGCTGGACGCACATGTGAAAAAGGAAATTGAGAACGCAGCGAAAGCAAAAAAAGAAGGGAATAACAGCGAAATCAAGTTTCGTAATACGATGAAACAGGCACCTGTTGGCATGGTGATTTTGCGAGGACGGGAGCTTATCGTAGAAATGGCAAATGATACGTATCTTGAAATTGTTGATAAACGGGAAGATGAATTTGTAGGGAAGTCATTATTTGACTCTCTTCCTGAAGTAAAAGATCGAGTAAATCCAATTTTGCAAGGAATACTGACAAGTGGAATTCCATATTATGGAAATGAATTTGAAGTAATATTGCTTCGTTCCGGTAGGAAGGAAACATGTTATTTTAATTTTGTTTATCAGCCGTTGCTTGAAACAGACGGTTCTATTAGCGGAATTATTGTAGTGGCCACCGAGGTGACGCAGCAGATAAAAGCAAAAAATGCCTTGCAGCAAAGTGAAAACCGGTTCCGAAATCTGGTTTCACAATCACAATTTGCCAAAGCCATTTTTGAAGGGGAAGATATGCTGATCAGCATTGCTAATGAAGCAATGCTGAAAGATCTGTGGAAACGGGAATTGAAGGAAGTTCAGGGTAAAAAGCTTCTGGAAGTTTTTCCCGAACTAACAGACCAGAAATTCCCTCAGATCTTAAAAGACGTTTATTTTAATGGAATAACACATAAGGAAAATGAAGCTCTGGCTATTATAGAGACGCCCGAAGGACGTAAAACGTATTACCTTGATTTTCAATGTGCACCAATCCATGAAGTAGACGGGTCAGTTTGCGGTGTGATGGTTTCAGTAAATAATGTAACGGAAAAAGTTGAAGCGCGGCAGCAGATTAACGACGCTGCGGAGAGACTGAGCCTTGCCACAGAAGGAACTCAGCTGGCAACCTGGGATCTGAATTTACAAACCCGGCAAATCGTTTACTCGTCAAGGTTAAGCCAATTGTTCGGTCAGCCGGAAGCCAAAATTATGACACATTGGGATATGCGCGATCAGGTATTTGCCGAGGACGTAGAAAGGGTTGAGCAAGCGTATAAAACGGCTTTTAAAACCGGGATTTACTATTACGAAGCAAGGATTGTTCATCCTGATAATTCATTGCATTGGATGCGGACACAGGGTAAAGTTATGTTTGATAACAATGGGAAACCGCACCGGATGCTTGGAACTATGATGGATATTTCTGAGCAAAAACAAGCAGAGCAAATCATAGAAGAAAGTGAAAAACGGTATAAAGATCTGATTGGAACCTTGCCAGTGGCGGTTTATACTGTTGATGCGGATGGACTGGTTAATTTGTACAACAAAGCTGCTGTGAAATTGTGGGGCAGAGTACCTGAATTAGGTAAAGAATTGTGGTGCGGTTCTCATGAAATGTATACGCTGGAAGGCGATTTGCTTCCGCATGTGGATTGTCCGATGGGGGTAGCGTTTAGAGAAAAACGTGCACTTAGCGCAGAAGCCTATGTCAAAAGGCCGGATGGGACATTAAGACATGTTATTGCAAATCCACAACCGATTCATGACAGTGCCGGAAATGTAACTGGTGCATTGAATGTACTTATTGATATTACAGACCGGAAGGAAGCCGAATATGCTTTGAGAACAAGTGAAGGCAAATTCAGGACGCTGTCGGATTCTATGCCACAGTTTATCTGGACGGCAGATGTAGAAGGAAATCTTAATTATTTCAACCAGTCCACTTTTGATTACTCGGGATTAACTTATGAGAAGATTGAAAAAGATGGGTGGCTGCAAATGGTTCATCCTGATGATATCGAACTCAACATCCGTTTGTGGTCGGAAGCGGTCAGGTCCGGGAACGAATTTATTTATGAACATCGTTTCCGGAAATTTGACGGAGAATACCGCTGGCAGTTGAGCCGCGCCATGCCTCAGAGAGATACTGACGGTGTGATTCAAATGTGGGTTGGAACCAGCACAGATATCCACGACAGTAAATTGTTTATTGATGAACTGGAATCCAAAGTACAGCAGCGGACCAGGGAGCTAACTGTTATCAATGACGAATTGATCCGTACTAATATTGAATTGGGGCAATTCGCCTATGTAGCCAGTCACGATTTGCAGGAACCGCTTCGGAAAATCCAGACTTTTGCAACCAGGATCATGGAAACTGAGAAAAATAACCTGTCCGATCGTGGCAAGGATTATTTTAACCGTATGCAGGCGTCGTCAACCCGGATGCAGCAATTGATCATAGATCTGCTTGCTTTTTCAAGGGCGACTGCTATGGAAAAGAATTTTGAGTTTACGGATCTTAATATTTTACTGCAAAACGTTAAGGAGCAATTGCAAGAAAGTATCCACCAAAAAGGTGCTGTTATTTCTTCTTCAACATTGCCTTCGCTGAACGTAATTGTTTATCAGTTTGAACAACTTTTTACCAACCTGATCGCTAATTCACTGAAATTTGTAAAAAGGGGTGTTCACCCGGAAATACATATTACTGCCGGAATAATTGCCGGAAGTGATTTGGGATATACGGAAGCCATTCCTGAAAATGATTATCATTATATTTCTTTTACAGACAACGGTATCGGTTTCGATCCGCAATTCCGGGAAAGAATATTTCAGGTTTTCCAACGTCTTCATAATAAAAGCGCTTACGAAGGGACAGGAATTGGCTTGGCAATTTGTAAAAAAATTGTAGATAATCACCAGGGAATCATTACGGCAATCAGTAATCCTGATGAAGGGGCAACATTTATTGTTTACCTTCCTGTTGTTTAATCCTGGTTTATTTATCAATCACAATACCGTCAAACGCTTCGAGTTTATCAACCTTAAATTCCAGAAAACCTTCCTTCCACGTAAAAATGACAGGTTTTCCGCTGGTCATAGAAAATACTTTTGCAGGTTTGAAATCGGATTTTACTTTGAATTTCATCTGATAAACAGACAGCGGCGGAAAATAAGTATTTCCGCTAAATCCGGTTAGATTAACAAGGTGTAAAATCATCCCGTTTTCTTTACTTATCGAATTAACACCGGGAATATTCTTACTATATTTTTGAAGAATAGTCTCAATACGTGCCGGCGCGTCAGTTTGTATCGTTTGCGTTGCTTCCGGATAAATGTAATTGATTACGTCCAGTAAAATATTCTTATGTTCCTCATAACCATGCATGTAATATAACCTGCCGATGTTGATCGGCATCAAAACTGCTTTACTTTTTGGATGTTTTTTTATACCCAAAGCAAAATAACCGATCGGATCATGTCCGCCAATAATTTCCGGGGGACCCGGTCTTCCTTTTCCAAGAACAGGAAGCAAAGTCTGATCCGCAGCTTTGAAATCGTATAATCCCAGATTAAATTTCCAAAACAGCATTTTCTGTTTTGTGAAATGCTTGAAAATTGTCTTGTTTTCAGGATTAAGATAATTTCCGGCACCGTCGTTATCCATTGTTACAATCTTGGCGCCAAATAAATCCATCAACGTTTCTGGTGTGTCAAAAAAGGCTTTGTTGGTAGCGATAAGATTTGTTCCGTTTTCTGACGCTTCTTTAATTATGGCAAGTGATTTCTTACTCAGATAAGTGATTTCAGGTAAAATGATCAATTTGTAATTTTTTACTTTCCCTTCCAGATTTTCAATCTGTGCATCTTCAATAATATCAAAAGGAATATGCGCTTCTTTTAGCATCAAAACGATTCCCCGATATTCCTGCATGGTAGGTCCGCTGGGCCAGGAACCCGGAGCGATTACTGCAATTTTGGCGACCGATTTATACTTTCCAAAATATTGTTCATGTTTTTTGTGATGCGCATAAACGGTCTTGATCACATCATAATTCCGCTCGTCTTCATAACCGCGCATATCACCCATCATGCTGATATCCAGTCCTGAACCATTTGCAATATTTTCGTACAATCGGATTCTTACTTCCTCAGGTTCAACCGCATTATAACGCGACTGAAATGAAATTTGCTGAATGCTGGCATTGCTGATAATATGATCGGGATAGGAATTTACGGCGTTTCCAACATTATCCGAAGCTGTATAAGGCCAGTAAGGCAGAACAGTACTGCTCTGGGATTCATGCCGGATAATGTCAACATATTTGTCAAAATAAGTACAAATGGCGATGTTACTGTTTTTGGATTTTACCAGGGTATTCAGTTTGTGTGACCAGTCTTCAACGGTAAACTTTTTGAATTCAAGATATTTTTGAAATAAAGGATCGGCTTTGTTTTCTTCTTTTGGCAAGGCCTGCCCGTTTGTATATTCGGCAAAACGTTTATTGTCATATTCATTCTGGTCAATGCCATGATATTTTCCTTCATATGGATTGTTGACCTGATAACCCGGCATATTCAGGAAAATGCCATCAACCGGGAATTTATCAATAACTTCTTCAATGATTTTGAAAGCTTTTTCCTGAACATAGGGTGCGTTTATCGAAACTACGTACATGTCGGTATTGATAATTCTTTCGCCTTTTGGAGAAATATAACACCAGTCGGGATGTGCTTTGAAAATGCTTTCCTGGACGCGGCTGAAATCGAAACGAACGATTACTTTGATCCCTTTTTCATGACATTTTCTGACTACATCGGCCAGCATATTATTATCTTTTAGAAACGGATTTCGGTAATGAAAATCGAGTTCAGTAGGGTAGAAGGCCATGATTCCGCCTGCATTGATCAAAAGCGTATTGGCAGAAAAGTTTTCGAGATCTTTTAATAATGAATCGGGATTCAGCGTTGCTGCCTCGTAAGCCGGTAAGTTGGTTTGAATAACGCGCAGATTATTTTTTTTCCACCAGAAAGTTGTGTCTGTTTTTTGGGCAAAAACTGTTGTATTGAGAAGAAAAAAATAAATCAGAAAATTTAATGGCTTACTTTTCATTTTGCGCTTTATTAATTCTTAGGAATAAATGTAATAAAGACGCTTATTCGGGAATATACTTGCTAGTGGTTACTTAACCGCAATGGGCGCTATGGTTTACGCGATGGGTGCAATGGATTTTTGTGACTAAGAGAGGCTTTTTCTTTTAAGGAAAGTAATTCCAATACCTGCCAGAATGATGATTCCGCCGATGATCATTTGAAGTGAAACTTTTTCGTTTATGAAAATCCAGGCCATTAATCCTGTTACAACCGATTGACTTAATAAACTTAACGAAACACGTTGTGCATCCAGTTTTTGAACTGCATAACTGATTGTCAGCCAACCGAGTAATTGACAAATTAATCCTTGAATGCTTAGGACGCCCCAAATTGTCGGCGTGAAATTCCATAATTGCTGGCCGGTTACCAGACAAATAATGAGTAAATAAATACTGGAAACGGACATGCTGTAAACCATGAAACTGACAATTTTCATGTGGTTCAAAACCCTCTTACTCGTGAGCATGTAGCTGGCGTACAACAGTCCGGATGTGAGCGCCATCAGAAATCCTTTGTCAAAACGCATTTGGGTAAATGTGTCAATTCCCATCAGGATAACCATGCCTGAAAGTGCGAAAGCAGTTCCTATCCAGAATTGTTTTCCTGGTTTGTCATTCAAAAAAAGTGCAGAAGCGATTCCTACCCAGACCGGCGATAAATTGGTCAATAAGGTCGCTTGCGTTGCATTGGAATAATGGATTGATAAATTCCAGATCGCGATGTCACTGCCAAATAAAATCCCGCAAATGAAGATTGGGAGCCATAAAGATCTGTCAGGTTTTTGAAGCTGATTTTTGATCAATACATAAGGTAATAGAAAAATAACCGCGATAGCCATCCGGTAAAACGCAGAAGTCAACCCCGATACCGGCGCCCATTTTACCAGAACAGGAAAGATACTGATGGAGATAACGCCAATGAGAAGACAAATCCGGGGATTGAGCATAATGGGAATTTTTGAGTTAGCCGATAATTTTTACCCGTCCAACTTCTCCGTTCATGAGCCTCACTTTAATACCATGCGTATGTTTTGGCGCACTGGTCAAAATATCTTTAACAATTCCCTTTGTCAATTTTCCGGTGCGCTGATCCTGTTTTAAAACAATAGATACTGCAAGTCCCGGTGTTATATTTCTCCGCTCGGTACCTGATAATTCATTCATAAAAATTGATTTCGGTTGTTGATAAAACTTAAATTTTTTACCAAAAGTAAAACAAAATGACTCGCGAACATCATATCGTATTGCAATCATTGCTTTAATGATAAATAATTGTATTTTTTAAAGTTTATGCAGAGTGGAAATTAATTGTGTAACTGAAAATATCATTTCAGTTTTTGCATCTTTTTCGAAAATTGGTGTGATTAATCCTTTATGTTCTTTGTTTGATTAAATCAAAGAACAATTTTAAAATGCCGCATTTATCCAAATTGAACACATTTTAAAATATAGACGTTACCTTTCCTGTATAAATTAAGATTTTATGGCCAGTTGGAAATACTGGTCACGACTTCTGGAAATAATGTTTTGAGTCTTGTAATCGAAATTTAACAAAACAAAGAAACGTTGATTTGAAATGTTTGCTGTAAAGAACTGAATATGAAAAAGAGCATATTAACACTAACACTAGGAGGTTTTGGTATTGGCATGACCGAATTCGTGATCATGGGGATTCTGCCCGATATCGCCAGATCACTCGAAATAACAATTCCCGAAGCCGGCCATTTGGTATCAGCTTATGCACTCGGGGTCGTGGTTGGAGCTCCTTTGCTTATTGGTTTTACGGGTGGCAAACCGCCGAAAACCATTTTGTTATTGCTGATGATCTTATTCACGGTTTTCAACACAATCTCAGCTTTTGCACCAAGCTATTACATGCTTCTGCTTTCCCGATTCTTCTCCGGAATGCCTCATGGAGCCTTTTTCGGTGTAGGCGCCGTAGTAGCCGGCCGACTGGCAGAACCTGGAAAAGAAGCGAGATCGGTTTCTCTGATGTTTGCGGGATTAACAATTGCAAATCTGATCGGCGTGCCGCTGGGAACATTTATCGGCCATCATATCAGCTGGCGGATTACCTTTATGATTGTCGGTGTAATTGGTTTGCTGACCACCACAAGCATTAAAATCTGGATGCCTTCTCTTGCTGTTACCAATACAAAAGGTTTGCTAAGCGAGCTTAAATTTTTTACCCGTCTGGACGCATGGTTAATAGTAGCCGTTATCGCGGTCGGTACCGGCGGATTCTTTTGCTGGTACAGTTACATCGCTCCATTATTAACAGAAGTAGCAGGTTTCAGTGACGATTCTATTATGTATATTCTGGTGTTAGCCGGATTGGGCATGGTTGTAGGGAATTTTATCGGTGGTCGCCTTGCGGATCGATATTCTCCCTTGTACACTTCCGCAGCATTATTATTTGCGATGGCAATTTCGTTGACAATTTTATATTTCGTTTCCCACAATCAGATATTAACATTGATTTCAACATTTATCACCGGTGCCATTGCGTTCGCGATGCTTTCACCCTTACAAATGCTGATGATCAATACCGCCAAAGGAGCCGAAATGCTGGCGGCTTCTGTAAGCCAGGCTAGTTTTAATATTGGAAATGCTTTGGGCGCTTATTTGGGCGGACTGCCAATCGCTGCCGGTTTAGGTTTTAATTCTCCGGAATGGGTTGGCGCAAGTCTGGCTATTGGCGGTGTGCTGGTTTCTTTTGTACTGATGTTTCATTTGAAACAAAACAAAGAAGTGCGTTTGCAAGCCGTTGAAGCCTGATCAGACTTCATCTGAAATCTTGTTCAGAATTTTAATTTCATCAATGGTAATCGTACTGATCAGTTCAAAAAGTCCATTGATGGTTTTGAAGTCCGACAATGCTTTTCTGGCTGGTGACTGAGCGGATTTTTCAATTCCCATTTCCTTAATTTCCTTTTTTCGAACCGTTAAAAGCTCGATTAATTTCTGATTTTGTGGAAGCGATTCTTTGATCACTTCGTTTCCGATATGCTGTTCTCCTTCAATTACTTTGATTGCCGTTTCAAACTGGCGGTCAATTTGCCGGATCATGGGTTTAAATTCTTCTGACAAATAACTCTGTCCCACCGTTTGCGCATACGTTGACAAAGAGGCGATATAAGAAGTAAGCATATGGCTTGTAGCCACAAACTGGTGATGTTCCTCCATTTTTACCTGCTGTTTTTTCGGTTCAGATAACATGCGCTGGAAATTATCCGACAGGTTAGCCATGGCAATAATTGCTTCTTTTCGATGTAATTTTAGTTCACCGATATTCAGAGAAACACCAGTGAAAATTATCGAAACGTTATCAAAATATTTTCTGTTTGCATCCAAAGCTTCTTTCATATATTGTTTGATCTGGGTATGTTCCCAAACCGGAAGTACGTAAGATGAAACGAAATAGGCGATAATCGATCCTATGACGGTATCAATCACACGATCCTGCAAAACCGCCGTAATGTGTTGTGGATTGAGGAAATTAAACCAAAGCAGAACGTAAAGCGTAATTCCGGTAGAAGCAACGAAATAATTAATTTTCAGGAAGCTATACGCACCGATCATGGCGAGCATCATGATCACAAAAATGACAGTATCATCTTTTACCAGATAAAGCGTCATAAACCCAAAAAATGCGCCCAAAACTGTTCCGCCAATCCGGTAAATATTCCGTTGCTGGGTTATACTGAAAGCCGGTTTCATGATCGTAACAATGGTCAGTAAGATCCAGTACCCATGGCCGACATCAAAGAATAATGAACTCAGAAATCCGATAATTAAAGCCAGCGTAACGCGGAATGCATGGCGAAAATGACTGGATTTAAAGGATAGATTATCCAGCAGGATCCGTGGAGAATATTCCTGTTTTGTGATAAAATCGTCCGTTTCAACATTTGGTTTGTAATCTTTGCTCAAATCAACGTCATAAGCTGTTGCACGGTGAAGTTTTTTTATCCGTTCCGTAATATCCTGGATGCTGTTCAAAATTTGACGCAACATGATAAAATCTTCCACATTATCGTGCGTCATCCTTCTTTCACGGATTTTGTCAAAGGCAAGCTGACATTTATTAAATGCTTCGTCCAGATCATGTTTGGGTTTGGATGGAAAACCGCCTTGCACGGCTAGTCCGATTTGTAAAAGTTCAGCAGCCAGCCAACTGATATAAGTACCAAAAAGTCGAAGGATTTTTGTATCATCAAAAGCTCTGTGCAGGTTCGAATAATTTTGCTGGGAGTTCAAGATCCGCTCCATTAAATCAACACTGTCCAAAAACATCAGCATTAGAATCCGGCTGGTATTGGTTGATTCGGATACAATCTGACGTGTTTTGAAAAGAATTTCTCTTAACGTTTCATGATTTTCCCGGAGAATAACCTGCTGATGAATCATTTGATTAAACAGTTCATCGTAGTCAGGTTTGGCAAAATAATAACCGGCCTTAACCGAAAGCAGTTTTCCAAGTTCCACAAAATTTTCTCCCAATAATTGCTGGATCAGTTTGTAAGGACGAATTTTTTGAAGAACAAGAAATAATATCAAATACCAGATTCCGCCGGCAGAAAAAACCAGCGCGTTATGCAGCACCATTTCCCGGCTGATGTGATCATCAATATTAAAAACAAAAACGAGCAGAGAAATTAATCCAATGCTGTTCGCACGGTTTCCATAAACGCCGACAAGCGAGAAAAACATACCAAAAAGTATGATTTCGATAAAAGAAACAAAATGTATATGTCTTAAAAAACCCGTTACGCAAGCGACGACAAAACAGGTCACTATGGCGATCATCAGGGAATTTCTTCTACGATGGACCGGGCCGGGATTGTCGGTGGTTCCAATCAGTAAAGTCCCCAACGGGAAGGCGATCAGGTTATTCAGAATTCCGTAATGATGAAAGATAAGACACGGAATTACAGCTCCTAACGTGAGCCGGACGCCCGTGTAGAGGTAATGGCTGGAAATAAATTTCTTAAACTCATCAAGGTAATTCATGCAAACGCTAAACGGTGGCTAATTCGGTACTTCCAATATCAACTTTATGTTTGACAAAAACGATACCTGACCCAAAATTTTATTGCCGGGATTTTACCTTTTTGACGCTGAGGCAAATTTTAGGATTATTTACGAACCATAACTTTGGGGAGATGGTTTTCTTTAATACATTTTATGGGATAATTATATTTGTTTTGAGAAAGCATTTAAGAAAGCAGGCCAGAATAGCCCGCTATGTTATTTACAAGGAAACACTGATCGATTTCAAAGATCATTTCTGGACATTTGTAGGTTCTTTTACCGGCATTGGTTTAATTGGCTTTTTGAATCAGAAAAGTTTTACACCTGTAGATAACCTTTTTCTGATTGGCTCCTTCGGTGCTTCCTCCGTTTTAATTTATGGAATAGTTAATAGCCCTTTGGCCCAGCCTAGAAATCTTGTTGGCGGACACGTTATTTGTGCATTGGTTGGTGTTACAGTCCACTATATCATTCCAAATGAAATCTGGCTATCTTCTGCTTTTGCCGTTTCCCTTTCCATTGTGATGATGCAGATCACCAAAACGCTGCACCCACCTGGTGGTGCCACGGCACTTATTGCAAATATAGGCTCCGAAAAAGTGACCAGTCTTGGATATTTGTATGTATTAAGTCCGGTTTTATCTGGAGTGATTATATTATTGCTCGTTGCTTTGGTCGTTAATAATATGACATCTCACAGAAAATATCCAATCAATAAACATTGGTATAAAGTTCACAAAAGAAGATACCGTTAGATTCTCAGGACGGGTATTTTAGTTTTACAAATCAACAATATGAATACAAGTGTTATATCTCCTTATCGTCAAAAAAAAGCAAAAAGGACAATTACAGTATTGGGTGCAGCGGCAATAATCGGTGTTTTTGCAGCTTTGATAGCGGATACCTTAAAAGTGATCACAGAACATTATGAACATGATTTTCTGCACCGGCTTGGTGAAAATCAATATCTTATTTTCTTTTTGCCTCTGATTGGTTTTACGACAATTCATATTTTGCGGCATTTTCTTTTTCGAAACAAGCCTAACAAGGGAATAAAGGAAGTCATGGATTCCATTGTTAGAAATGGAAAAACTTTGCCCGCATACAAAATTCCTTCGCATTATTTTAATGGATTGCTTACCGTCATTTTTGGAGGATCGACAGGAATTGAAGTTTCCACAGTTGTCGCTACTGCATCTATCGGAGCATTATCCAGTCATAAAATTGATAACCTGAATAAATACCGGACGGATCTAATCTGTGCCGGACTTGCCGCCGGTGTAACCGCGTTGTTCAATGCACCCATTGCAGGGTTTATGTTTGCATTTGAGGTTTTCACGAGCCGAAGAAAAAAGACACATATTGCAGCCGTTACAACCGCAATCATGACGTCTTTTTTGTTGACAAAATATTTTTTCTACAAACAGGTTTTTGATTTCCACGTAACCATCTGGCACAAAGAAGCTTTGCCTTATTTTATATTATTAGGGATCCTGGCCGGGTTCAATTCTGTCTTGCTAACCAAAAGTGTCTTGTTTTTCAAAAACTTCTTTGGTTCTATTAAAAATGATTACGTCAAAATTATGGCGGGGTCGCTGATAATTTCGACTATGATTTTTTTCTTCCCAAGTTTATATGGTGAAGGTTATGCCGGAATCAAAAACCTGACCATTATTTCACAGCCCACTGATCTTCTTCTGCTTTTACCACTTTTATTTGTCATGTTTTTAAAACCAATAGCCACCTCTGTGACACTTGGTGTGGGTGGTGACGGCGGCGTTTTTGCTCCCAGCTTATTTATTGGCGCATTTCTGGGTTTGATTACAGCAATGACGCTCAATCATTTTTTTCATCTTAATCTTATTCCACTCAATTTTATTGTGATTGGAATGGCTGCTGTTTTAAGCGGAAGTATTCACGCACCGCTGACTTCCATTTTCCTGGTTTGTGCCATTGCAGATAATTACATTCTATTTATACCTATATTGATCGCCTGTCTTATTTCGCGCTTCGTGGCCAATAGGATTTATCCATACACGGTTTATACGTATAAGCCTGTGGCTTGATTGTTGTAGCTGAAAAGTAAGTCAGCTTACAGTACTTTTAACATTAATTGAATTGATTTTATGAATATCAGAAAGGCAATTGATCAGGACCGTCATGAGGTGTGGGAAATATTTACAGCGGTAATTCAAACGGGTGATACTTATGTCTTTGCTCCCGATACAGCAAAAGAAGATCTGGACAAACACTGGTTTTCGCCTTATATGGACACCTATGTTTTGGAAGAAAACGGAGAGATTCTGGGTACTTATATTATCAAACCCAACCAGATTGATCTGGGATCACATATTGCAAACGCTTCGTACATGGTACATCCGAAGGCGCAGGGAAGAGGAATCGGAAATCTGCTTTGCGAGCATTCACTTATGGAAGCGCGCAAATTTGGCTTTTTGGCCATGCAGTTCAATCTGGTTGTGAGTACCAATAAAGTTGCCGTTAAACTTTGGCAAAAATTTGGTTTTGAAATTATCGGGACGATTCCTGATGGTTTTAATCACCTGAGACTTGGCTATGTTGATGCTTTTATTATGTACCTTAAACTATAAATTTACATGAACTGGTAATTTTCCATGCTCACATTTAATTTCGATACCTTCCCCGTTCTTGAAACTGAACGGCTAAAATTGAAAGCGATTTCAATGGATTTTGTAAGTGATATTTTTCATCAGCGGAGCAAAAAAGAGGTTATGCAATATATCGCAAGACCATTGCTTTATTTGAAAATTCAGGCAGAAGATCTGGTTAAGAATTATCAGTATTTGTATGAACAAAGAATCAGTATTTCGTGGGCAATCACGCTGAAAGATTCGGGTCAGATGATCGGGACGGTTGGTTATCCAAGAATTAATAAGGAAAATTACAGAGGTGAAGTGGGTTATTCTCTTGATCCGGGTTATTGGTACAAAGGATACATGAATGAAGCTTTGGAGAAAGTTTTGAAATTCGGATTTGAAGAATTACACTTTCACAGCATTGAAGCGATGATTCATCCGGATAATAAAGCATCTTCGGATCTGGTGTTAAAACATGGATTTGTGAAGGAGGCTTACTTTAAAGAGTATACTTATTTTGAAGGAAAATTTCTGGATGTGGAAGTGTATTCATTGCTTCCGAAGAAATAAATCTCAAATTAGAACATAACAAAAAAACCGTATGCAACGTGCAAACGGTTTTTTTATACCACAGAATTTACATTTCTATTGAGCTGCCAATTCGTTTGTTGTCGTTTTAAGCGTCACTTCAACGTTTCCGCGTGTTGCGTTTGAATACGGACACACCTGATGTGCTTGTGCAATAAGATCGTCAGCAACCGATTGTTCAACACCAGGAATATTAGCTTCAAGGGTAACGACCAAGCCAAAACCTTCTGCTTCGTCTTTGCCGATTCCTACATGTGCAGTAACCGTTGTCATTCTCGTTGTCACTTTATTGCGCTTGATGATCAAACTTAAAGCACTGTCAAAACAAGCTGCATACCCTGCGGCGAATAATTGTTCCGGATTGGTATAATCATTATTTGCACCGCCCATTTCTTTTGGGATACGAACTTCCAGATCCAAAACTCCGTCAGATGAAGTTACTTTTCCATTTCTTCCGCCGGTGGCTGTTGCTGTGGCGGTATATATTGCGTTGATCATTTTGATTTGGTTTTTAGTGGGTTATTCAATTAATTACTATGTACTTTTTCAATTTGGTTGATCTTTTCAAGCAGACCAGTGGCCAGCGTTTTCATTTCACGCATTTCTTTATCCGTAAGTTCAAGACTGCATTTTATCTGTTCCGGAATCAGGGAAGCACTTTCTTTTAATTGTTCTCCCGATTCTGTCAATGTAATAATCACAACACGTTCGTCTTCTTTAAGTCTTTTACGAATAACCAGTTCGCGGTCTTCCAGTTTTTTCAATAAAGGAGAAAGCGTGCCGGAATCAAGCATAAGTTTATGTCCAAGTTCTTTTACAGAAACGGAATCTTCCTCCCAAAGGACCATCATAACCAGATATTGAGGATAAGTCAGTCCGATTTTTTCGAGAAGAGGCAAATAGTGGCTGGTTATTTTCCTGGATAAAGCATAAAGCGGAAAACAAAGCTGATTAGATAATTTTAGAAGTTCCATGTCTCATTATTAATTGTGTAAAATTAAATTGTATACAATTGAATTCCAAATTTTAACTGAATTATAAATCTTGAAACAAAAAAATAGCCGCATCGTGAAGATGCGGCTATTTGAATAAGCTTATTTTTTATAATTCTAGTTTTCTGATGTCAATTTCAAAACTGCTTTGTCGATGTGGTAGCGACCAGTTCCTTCTTCACCGATCACATCAAAAAGTTCGATAGCGCGACGAGCGTTGTCTTCTTCTTCAATTTGTTCGTTTACAAACCACTGCATAAAAGTTTCAGTAGCATAATCTTCTTCGCGACGTGTTTGTGTTACAATACGGTTGATTGATTGTGTCACATTAATTTCGCTTTGAAGAGCCGCTTCAAATACACTTCTGAATGAAGCAAATTCTTGTTTTACGGCAGGAACTTCAGGAGAAACCGCAGTTCCGCCAACAGTCATGATGTAGTTGAAAATTTTCAACATATGTCCGCGTTCTTCGTCGGATTGTTTAAGGAAATATGCAGCGCTGTTTCTGTAACCGTTACGGTCGCACCATGAAGCCATAGCCAAATATTTAGCTGATGCTTCTGCTTCCATCTTAACCTGGTTGTTTAATAATATTTCTATCTCTTCTTTTAAAGAAGTGCGGGCTCTAAGTAGATCTCTCATGGTATTCGTGTTTATCTTTTGAAGTAATAAGCACAAATATCAAAGGAAAGTTCGGCATAACAAGACGAAGCTATAAATTTGGAATTGGTCTAATATGAAGGGCGTCAGCTATTTAGACTAATTCTTGTTCTACGTAAAGAATTGTATGAAGAAGAGAATTAAGTTCAATTGCGAAGTGCGTTCCGTTCACAAGTTCTCTTAGCTGGATCAGTTCGCAAAGGGTAAGTTTCTGATTGATATTAAGTTGGGGAGCTTCAACAAATTCAAAATCAGATTCATCAGAAAGGTCAAATAATCTGCTTTTTATATCAATATTGTTAACCAAACGACGGAAGTTCAAAAAATCCTGGATACGAAATGAAGCGATCATCTCTCCAAAATGAATTACAATTCTTGAACTTTTATCACACTGAAAGCTAAAACCTTTGGAGGTACTGAACAATTCATTCGGGTTATTCACTGCAACTGATATTTATATGACCTTGAAATCTGTTACAAAGATAAATCGTAAGTTTTAGCATTGCAAGTATTATTTAAAACCAATCTAATTATATGGAGTGTTTAATTGAAATTTAATCAGGGTTGGGAAGAATTATTCTTTGGTGATTTTTGTACGGAATAGTATTTGTCAGGATCAGCAAAAAAAACGTCGTTCACTTTTTCAAGCAAACGACGTTTTCAAACGAAGTGGATATATAAATTCTTCTAAATCTCTAACCAAGCCAGGTAGAGGCATGAAAATATTTTAACTCCGAAGGACTGATATTATTATAGGAGAAGTGAAATTTTAGAATTTCCAAAACCCCGAAGGGGTGATATTTCACCCCTTCGGGGTTTTGGAGCGTATTTTGTTTCTCAATTTCTATAATAATAACATCCCTTCGGGATTGAAAACTACAATTTACTAATGTTTTAATTTTAATGCGTTTCGGTATGCTAACCAAGCCAGCTTTATTTGCAGAAAAGCTAATGGCCAACAGCCAGCAGTTATCTACTTTTCCCCAGCCTTCGCCCAGTTATCACGCAAAGTTACCGTACGATTAAAAACAGGCTTTTCAGCCGTTCCATCCGGATCAGCAGCGAAATAACCTTTTCTTAAAAACTGGAATGATTCACCTGGTTGCGCCTCTGCTAATGACGGTTCAGCATATCCCGTAATAATATTTAATGAATCCGGGTTCATATATTCTTTGAAATCACCTTCTTCCGACGCAACATTTTCAACAGAAAACAAACGGTCATACAAACGAACTTCAACCGGAATACCATGTTTGGCAGAAACCCAGTGCAAAGTTCCTTTAACATTAATTCCCGTAGTATCCTGTCCGCTTTTGCTGTTTTCAACATACGTACAATGAACTTCGGTAACCTCGCCATTTTCGTCTTTCACAACAGAATCAGCCTGAATGATGTAAGCGCCTTTCAGACGGACCATTTTGCCGGGTGCCAATCTGAAATATTTTTTAGACGGAACTTCCATAAAATCCTCACGCTCTATGAAAATCTCTTTGGTAAAAAGAATCTCACGCATGCCTGTCGCGATATCTTCCGGATTATTTTCAGTAATGCAGGTTTCAGAAAGATCTTCAGGGAAATTGGTGATCACCAGTTTCAAAGGATCAAGAACGACCATTCTGCGTAATGAAGTTTTGTTCAAATCTTCACGCACACAAAATTCCAGCAAACCTACATCGATCATATTTTCACGACGTGCTACACCGATACGGTCACAGAATTCGCGGATACTAGCCGGTGTGTAACCTCTTCTGCGTAAACCGCTGATGGTTGGCATACGCGGATCGTCCCAGCCATTTACGTGGCCATCCTGAACAAGTTGCAACAATTTTCTTTTGCTAGTTACCGTATAATTCAGATTACGACGAGCAAATTCATATTGATGTGACGGATATATTTCCAGCTTTTCAATCAGCCAGTCGTACAACTCACGGTGAGGAATAAATTCCATCGTACACAGTGAGTGCGTGATGTTTTCAATAGAATCACTTTGTCCGTGGGCAAAATCGTACATCGGATAAATGCACCATTTGTTGCCTGTCCGGTGATGATGTGCATGTTTGATACGGTATAAAATCGGATCACGCATCAGCATATTTTGATGCGCCATATCAATTTTCGCACGAAGTGTGTGACTTCCATCCGGGAAATCACCATTTTTCATCTGTTCAAAAAGAGCCAGATTTTCTTCAATCGTACGGTCACGGAACGGACTATTTTTTCCAGGTTCTGTTGGTGTTCCCTTCAAGGTAGCAATTTCCTCGGAAGTGGAATCGTCAACATAAGCCAGATTCATATTGATCAGCCTTACAGCATAATCGTATAATGTATCGAAATAGTCAGAAGCGTAAAGTTCGTTCTGCCATTCAAAACCCATCCAGCGAATATCATTTTTAATACTTTCAACATATTCGGTGTCCTCTGTTGTTGGATTTGTATCGTCAAATCGCAGGTTGGTATAGCCCGGAAATTTTTTTGTCAATCCAAAATTCAGACAAATACTTGAAGCATGCCCGATATGAAGATATCCGTTCGGCTCAGGAGGGAAACGGGTTACAATTTCCTTGTACTTACCCGCTTGCAGGTCCGCCTCAATGATCTCTTCAATAAAATTCAGGCTCTTCTCTTCTTTTTTCTCTTCCGTAATCATACAGTACTGGAAATATATTTCAATTGTCAAAGTTAATGTTCTTCACGTCAACCTCGAAATAATTTGTGTTCTTTGCGTGAAATCTGTCTTTAATTCAGCATTCTGTTGCCAAATTTATATTGACAAAGTAGTTTTTAGAATATTCTGAATCTTTATCAACACAAAAAAGTACAAATCCGTGCGTGATTCTACGCTTTATTAATTCTTTACTTTCAATCTCAAAAAGGTAAATTCACTACTTTCTCTTACTTTTGCGCTATGCGCTATTTTATTGAATTCAGCTACAAAGGGACAAATTACAGCGGCTGGCAGAAGCAAAACAATGCTATTTCTGTACAGCAAAAACTGGATGAAGCACTTACGCTTATTCTCAGGGAAACGATTGAAAGTGTCGGCAGCAGTCGTACTGATACTGGTGTACACGCGGAACAACAGTATGCGCATTTTGATAGTAACCAACCTGTTAAGGATTGTGATTTATTAACTTACCGCCTTAACAGCTTATTGCCTTTTGATGTTGCCGTTCATCGTGTTTTTCAGGTTGAAGAAACGGCTCATTCCCGTTTTGATGCAACACACCGGCGTTATGAATATCGGATTATCAGAAGAAAAAATCCTTTTTTGATCAATGAATCACATATTTTTCATAAACCGCTTGACATTCAGCGGATGAATGAAGCGGCCGAGTTGCTTTTGAAATACAAGAATTTTGAAAGTTTCAGCAAGATTCATACGAGCGTAAATAATTTTCTTTGCGACATTTCGGAAGCCCGCTGGTTTGAAAAAGATGGGATTCTTATTTTCAGTATAAAATCAAATCGCTTTCTTCGGGGAATGGTTCGTGCTTTGGTCGGAACGCTTCTGGAAGTTGGAACTGGTAAAAAAAATATCGTTGATTTTGAGAAAATTATTCAGGTTCAGGATAGGAGTAAGGCAGGAGCACAAGCCCCTGCGGAAGGTTTATTTTTGGTTGAAGTCGGATATCCTGAATAAGTGAGTCTCACTTTATCTTTTCCAAAAGTTTTTCAACCTGCCAATCACCAAATCCATAAATCCCTTCCCGTTTGCCAAATTCCTGAAAAATCGTTTTAAAATCAGTCGTTTCTTTTTCCGTCATAATCTGTTTCAAAACATTTTCGGGACGATTATCTTTCCGATCAAGCTGAGCCTGAATAACCTGATTTAGAAAAGGAAAATTTTCTGATTTGACTAATACCAGTTCTCCGAACTTTTCACGGTTATCATTTTTGTAGGCATCCCAAAGATTAGCCAGCAGGCTCAAATCAGCCGGTGAAAGTTCCTGTTTGTTTAGATAAGCTTCCGCCAAAGTATGACGATCCATGGGACCAAATCCGCGCCAGTCAGGTTGCTGATCAATTAGTGGCGGTTTGATCACAAACACTTTAATCGCATGAGCGACGGGCATCAACAATGATACACAAAACCAGAAATTAACCTGACAAAATAAGTCGTCTTCAAACCAAAAGTTTACTTCTGAATTAGCAGGAATTGCTTTTATTTTTTCAAACTCAGTAACCACCTCTTCAAAATAAGCTTCTTTTTCTTCACCGTAAGTTTCCTGAATAAAACCTGCCCGGGTTTCCCAGAATTGTTCCGGTGTTGCTCCACCGACAGGCCCGTCAATCAGACATTCTCTTGCAATAATGATTTCGCCGGTTAGCAATTCGGAAGGGAAATTGTCCAGTAATGCATCACCATTAAGAATATGAAAGGTTTTGGTTTTTATTGAAATCATGGTTTTATTTTGAAAAAACAACTTTAAAAGCTTCCAGAGATTTTCTTCGGAAGCTTTTAAAGTTAAGGTTTATATCCCGCGTTTCGTGGTTTCGTTATTCACCAGCCTGAAAATTCCAAGCGGATTGGCATTTTTCAATTCAACCGGAAGTAGGGAATCATCCCAGTCCTGGAATGATTGCGGACGAACAAAACGAAGAATGGAATGTCGGCCAACAGAAGTAAATCTTGCATCGGTTGCCGAAGGAAACGGCCCGCCATGATGCATCGAAGGGCAAACTTCCACGCCGGTCGGAACGCCATTCATAATGAAACGTCCACAGATTTTTGAAAGACTTTGGAGTAATTCCGGATACCGTGAAGCCTCATCTGCATCAGCCATTAATGAGGCAGTCAACTGGCCTTTCAAATGCGAAACAGCAGCCAGTAATCCAGCTTTATCCTTACAAACAACGAGTAAAGAAAATGGCCCGAAAACTTCTTCATGAATTTTAGGATTAGCAATAAAATCAACGCCGCTCACTTTCGCTACCGAGGCCTGCGATTGATTTTCCTGTTCTTCCGTCAGGTCAGAATAAGCAAGTTCGGTAACACCGTCCTGCTGCACCAATTCGTCCCTTAATTTATAAAAATTGGAACGGATACCGGCGGTGAGCATAGTCGCAGAAACTGTTTTTAAAATCTCGTTTTTATAAGATTCTTCAAATAAATTCAACGAACCGGATTCAATAACGAATACCAATCCGGGATTTGTACAAAATTGTCCTGCACCTAATGTCACCGAACCAGCCATAGTTTTGGCAAGCTGCGGAGAATTCTTTTCCAGATATTCCGGCAAAATAACGACCGGATTAACGCTTCCCATTTCAGCAAAAACAGAAATCGGTTCTTCGCGTTCCTGAGCCAATTTATGCAGTGCCATTCCGCCTTTTATCGAACCCGTGAAACCAACAGCCTTACTGGCCGGATGTTTTACCAAAGCAGCCCCGACTTCGTAACCATCATCATACAACATGGAAAAAACGCCATCAGGCATTCCGGTCCTTTTCGCAGCCTTCACAATCGCCTGCGCTGTAAGATCACTAACGCCAGGATGTGCTGCGTGGGCTTTCACCACAACCGGATTTCCTGCCGCCAATGCGGGGCCCGTATCAACGCCGGCGACGGAATAAGCAAAAGGAAAATTACTCGAACCAAAAACAATCACCGGCCCGATAGGAATGAGCATTTTACGCAAATCGGATTTTGGAACCGGCGTGCGGTCGGGAATAGCCGTATCAATGCTGGCTTCAACCCAGGAACCTTCGCGGATCAGATCGGCAAATTGTGTAAGCTGGTTAATTGTACGCGCTCTTTCACCCTGCAAACGGGCAATCGGCAATCCGGTTTCCAGATTTGCTCTTTCCAGTAGCGGGTCGCCGATAGCCATGATTTCTTCTGTTATCGCAATCAAAAAATCGGCTCTTCTGGCAGCCGGAATTAGTGAATATTCATTGAAAGCTTTTTGAGCAAGTTCCATGGTTTGCGCTACTTCATCGGGAGTAGCGGTGTGAAATGTTTCCGGCAATTCTATATTTTGAGCGGGAACGTAGGATTTAAAGGTATGCTCGTTTTGAGATGAGAGTGAATAACCTATATAATTTTCTCCTTGAATGGTCATGGTTGAAATTATGGTTTTGATGTTGAAGATTTAAATAAACGGATATCCGTAAAAGCAAAAAATTGCGTTGATATCCTATACAGATCAACGCAATTTTGTATAAATTTAATTCCTTTTTCGATTAAAGAAGACGGGCAATGATATCATCAACTGATATTCCTTCGGCCTCTGCTTTGAAGTTTCGGATAATCCGGTGACGCAGAACCGGAAGTGCAACTGCCTTTACATCTTCAATATCAGGAGAATATTTTCCTGAAAGTAATGCATTACATTTCGATGCCAGAATCAAGGCCTGCGAAGCTCGTGGCCCCGCGCCCCATTCCAGATAATCGCTTGTATCTTTTATTGCCAAAGCAGAAGATGGTCTGGTTTTATGAACCAGTTTTACAGCATATTCAATTACATGATCGGTAACCGGAACACGGCGAACAAGATGCTGGAAATCCATGATTTCCTCTGCTGTGATTACTTCCTTAACCTGGTATTTTGAATCGTTAGTCGTATTTTTTACGATATTAACTTCTTCTGCATACGACGGATAATCGAGCTGGATCATAAACATGAACCGGTCTAATTGCGCTTCCGGAAGTGGATAAGTTCCTTCCTGCTCAATCGGGTTTTGTGTAGCCAGTACAAAAAACGGACGGGATAAAGCATGTCTTTGTCCGGCGATCGTTACCGAGTATTCCTGCATCGCTTCCAAAAGCGCCGACTGTGTTTTGGGAGGCGTACGGTTTATTTCGTCCGCCAGAATGATATTTGAAAAAATCGGTCCCTGAATAAATTTGAAATTACGGTTCTGATCCAAAGTTTCAGATCCCAGAATATCCGAAGGCATTAAATCCGGTGTAAACTGAATCCGGTTGAATTTTAAATCCAGCGATGAAGCGATGGTTTGAATAAGCAGTGTTTTGGCCAATCCTGGTACGCCGACCAGCAAACAATGTCCCTGACAAAAAATGGCTGTAAGTAATCTTTTAATAACTTCATCTTGTCCGACGATCACTTGTCCTATTTCACTACGGATTTTTTCATAGGCCACTTTCATAGCCTCGGCTGCTTCAACGTCAGATTTATAATTCACAGTGAGTCAATTTTCAATTTTGGGGAATCTTAAATTTCTTCAATCGGTATGCTTCGAACTCAGGTATCGCTGCCGTTGGATAACCCGAGGATTTTACAATTTTTATATTCCGGTTCAACACTGATGAAAACATCACCCTGTGCTTTTTTGAACCATTCTTCCAGCGCATGATTTCTTTTATTGCTCAATACGATCTGGGAAATTTTCTCGTAGTCATCGCGAAGGTTTGCTGTATGCGGTTCAGATCTGCTTTTGTACCAAAGAATACGCATCGCGCTTCTTCCATCTTCTGTACGGTAAGAAACCGGAATGCTCAAATCTCCAACTTTCATTGTATCAATAGCAAAATAAAGAGCGGGATCCATGGAAGCATCCAACGTCAAACGTCCAAGCTGCGTATTTCTGTCCTGGATAATTCCACCCGTTTCTGCTGTTTCTTTATCTTCTGAATTGTTGAGGGCCGCTTTTGCAAATTTCAAGGTATCCGATTTGATAAGAATACGCAAGCTGTCAAGCACACGAAGCGCACTGCTCATGTCCGTTCCTTTGTTATAATCAGGTCTCAAAAGAATGTGGCGCGCGTGATATTCTGCACCACGGGTTTCAACCAGTTTGATTAAGTGAAAACCAAATTGAGATTCCACGATATTTGACATTTCGCCCGGTTTCAAACCTAAGGCCGTTCCTTCAAATTCCGGAACCATCGCACCACGTTTGGCAAAACCTAAATCCCCGCCATTTTTTGCAGATCCAACATCCTCAGAATATATGGTAGCGAGCATAGCGAAATCTTCGCCTTTTTCTGCTCGCGCTCTCAGTTCGAGAAGCTGGTTTTTTAATTTATCTTTTTGTTCCCTTGTTACCGTTCCCAAACGAACAATATGTCCGATTTCAACTTCTGAGGGGATATATGGTAAACTGTCTTTTGGAATTGCATTGAAGAATTTACGTACATCACTTGGAGTAATTTTCACATTACCGGAAATGGTACGCTGCATTTTCTCAACTACTTTCTGCTCTTTTACCTGCGTACGAAGTTCGGTTTTCAAGTTTTCTACACTTTTTCCGTAAGCTTCAATCAGGTTTTTTTCTGATCCGAAACGCTGGATCATGTAGTTCATTTTTCCATCAAGCTCATTGTCAACATCCTTATCTTCAACAGTTACGGAGTCAATTTCAGCTTTTGCCAAAAGCATTTTGTTGATGATCAGAGATTCCAGGATCTGACATTTTTCCGGTGCTTTCTGACCATTCTGTGCATAGCTGCCATACATTTCTTCCAGCTCGGAATTGAGGATATAATGGTTATCCACACGGGCAATAATCTTGTCAATCATAACACCCTGCTGTCCTTGTCCGTAACCTGCCAGACTTAAACACAATGTGCAGATTGCAAAACATTGCATTACTATCAATCTATTTATTTTCATATAATTTTAAGTGTTCCTGAGTTGAAATAGTAGGGCTTATTTTAATCCGGTTAGTTAAAAAATTAATGGCAACCGGTTTTCAAAATGCTAATTTACGTTTAACGCTTAATTTTTTCTAATTCTTGTTGATTCACTTTCACCGGAAATTTTTGCTGAAGCTTTTCAAGCCACTGTTTTTCCAGAACTTTTTGATATTCATTGATGACACTTCCACGTGCTTCGGCGAATGTTTTTACTCTTGCCGGCTCAATTTTTTGAATCTCAATCCAATAGGTTAAACCATTGGCGGTCACGGTTTGTTCACCGGTTTCCCATTTGGCCTGACTAAGTAAAGCATTATTTTTCTGGAAATATCCTTCCTGGATAATAACGGCATCGGGCGTCACAGAATTATAGACTTTCTCCACATCTTTTTTGGACTGACTATAAAACTGGAAACTTATTCTTCTATTACGCTCGATTTCGGCAGATTGACGAAAAGATCCATAATCTTTTTCAAGAATCCTGATAATGGATATGTTTTTTGAGCTTAAATATTGGACCGCTTTTCTTATTCTGTCAGACGAAATCGTTTCCGCTTCGGTGGAAGAACGATATCCGGCAATTTCAACAACATAATCCGGATTTTTTTGAAGGATTACAAACACATCATATAGTTTGTCAATCTGATCCTGCGTCAAATCGCTGGAACCTTCTTTGAAAATCAATTCATTTGCTTTCCGTTCCAGTAAATATGGACTTTTTGCGATTGCTTTTTTTATGGCGTGAAGTGTCGCAGTATCAGGAGCCGTTACGATCGTTCCAAAAGCACGTTCCGGATAACGGAAATGATCTGTGTTTTTTTGATAATAAGCCTGCTGTCCGGTGGAATCAGTTAGAGAACGTTGTAAAACATTTTCTTCCGTTAACTGATCAAGCAAAACGCCCTGACGGATTTCAGTGATCTGGCTTTTAAATTCCGGATAAGTTTCTTCCAGATGTTCTTTTTCGTAAGCGAAAAGACGATCAGTTAAATAATCAGTATAATAATGTTTGAAAATAACTTCCGGAGAAGAGCCTTTCGGTCGTGGTTTTTGTTGCGTTTTGATATAATTCAAAAAAGAAAGTGCCTCGTATGGCCTTTTTTCAATCGTGAATAATGGATTAGAAACCCAATCTGTTGACACAGCTTTCATATAATCCCAGGAACCGGAAATCAGCGTGCTGTCGATTAATGAATTAAACAATGCATATTTATCTGCAAATTCCTGAATAGCATATTTTGAGCGAAGACGTTTTGCCGTAGCCTGATCCAAAACTTTCCCTCTGGAATCTGTTACTACTTTTTGTCTCAAAGTAGGAGCCAAAACGCTATATGGCTCCAGATTTTTTTTCTCAATCAGTCGAATAATATGCCAGCCATAAGAAGACAAAACTGGTGCAGCATAAGAATTCAGTTTCGTCAGCGCAAATGAAGTTTCCTCAACTTCCGGTACCATTTGTCCTGTCCCAAAAGGAGGCAGAAAACCATGATTTTTGCTGGATTGCTTATCATCAGAATAAGCTTCTGCTATGGCATCCCATTCATGGCCGTTTTGTAATTTTTTATAAGCATCGTCTATTTTAATTTTGGCTGCTGCTTTTTGCGCTTCGGTGGCTTTTTTATCCACTTTCACCATGATGTGAGCAATTCTCACAGTTCCGCGGCTTGCCCGGCGGTCATTCACTTTAATGAGATGATAACCCGTTTTACTACGGATAGGGTAGGATAATTTTCCAACCGGTAACGAGTAGGCAGCAGTTTCAAATGGGTAAACGGTTTGAAAAACGGTAAAATAACCTAAGTCACCTTTATTTTGAGAAGCCGAAGGATCTTTTGAAAAACGTGCAGCCATATCTCCAAAATCAGAACCTTCTTCCAACCGTCCGCGTAGGGCTAATGCCGCATTGTAGGCATCTAAGGTATCTTTCGGGGAAGCATCTTCCGAAACTGCTATCAAAATATGAGAAGCTTTAACTTCCTGTTTCATTCTCGCATAAGCTTCTGTTGCTAGTTTTTCAACCAGCGCCTTATCGACCAAAAAGTTTTTAGCCAGTTGATCATAATAAGAATTGATCTCTTCCTTATAATCATTCGTCGTATCCAGTCCTTCGCTCTGTGCCGCCAGCATTTTAATCTTTTGATCTCTGTATACTGGCAAATATTCCTCGGTTGTTAATTCTTTAACAGAGTCAGAGGCAAATTTATTTTTGTTGTAAGAATCCAAAAAATCAGTTGCAGAGAACTTTTCATTTCCAATTTGTATGAGCGCAGGCGTTTCAGAAACTACTTGGGTTTTAGGAGCTGAGGTCTTACAGGAATTAAATATAACTGCGGAAAGCAGAGAAATTATTATTGGGTATTTCAACATACGTGTACACAATTCGTAAATCAGAGATTATTCATCTCCACATAAATTTTAATCTAACTTTTATAAGTTCTAATTATTGTATTTGCCCAAAGTTAGGCTCTTTAAAACGAGTATAAAAATAATACTGGTATGAACGCCTATTTTGGGCTGTGGAATTACCCAATTCCCACATCACAAAACAGTGTAAATCTGCTACAAATTATGATGAGGAAAGGACATGAAATTACATGTAATTTCTGTCTTTTATGAAAATAAATCTAATCTATATGGTTTAAAGAATAATATCAGTTTTTGTGCTCATTTTGTAACCGCTGGGCATAGAATTTGTGCAGGTTATAGAATACCTTCACCTGTTTCAGCAACTGCTATGGAAGATTCCAAATTACATGAGTTCGTTCTGAAAATAAGCTCTTTATGGAGCGAACAAAAAATCAGAGAAGTCCTTTATCTTGAAGCATTGAAGAAAGATAGCATGGGCCCGCTGAGGAGAATGCTTACGCAAGGACATTTTAGTGCCTTACTCTTTCAAAAGGAAATTCATTGGATTTATGATTACTTCAAATGTTTCCTGACAGACAAAGATCTTGTCAATAATGAAGAGGTTAATTTGAACACCATTTCCGTGCTTCATGATCTTGAAGGGAAGGAAGAAGTAGCGGGATATCTGAAAAAGACGGAAGGCAAAGTTTTGCAGTCTTACAGGTCACTTTATAAATATCTGGATAGAGATTTGGAAACCAGACGGGTTGTCGATGAGCACCTGGACAGGATTTCTGAGTTTTATGAAATCCTGTCCAAGCAGGAAATTGTAATAATAAAGGACTTGAAGCGCCCCGTTACGGCCTGATTAATCTTCGCTCGACAGGAATTTGTAAACAATTCCTGCTAATGCTGCGCCAACCACCGGTGCTACGATAAATAACCAAAGTTGCTCTGTTGCCCATCCGCCTACAAATATTGCCTGGCTGATACTTCTTGCCGGATTGACCGAAGTGTTGGTAACCGGAATACTGATCAGGTGAATCAACGTTAACGCCAAACCAATTGCAAGACCGGCAAATCCGCCCGACGCTTTTTTGTCGGTTGCTCCAAGAATAATAATAAGGAACATAAAAGTCATAACGATTTCTGTAACCAGAGCTGCCTCTATGCTGTATTTGCCGGGAGAATGTTCACCGTAGCCATTGGCTGCAAAATCTCCGATCGTACTTCCGTTACCAGTTATGATGAATGACAAAACTGTTGCAGCTGCAAGTCCGCCAAGAATCTGTGCCGCTATGTATGGCAATAGATCTTTACCGGAAAATCTGCCGCCGATCCAGAGTCCAACGGAAACTGCCGGGTTAAGGTGTGCTCCCGAAATGTGTCCCAATGAATAAGCAATTGTCAATACCGTTAACCCAAAAGCAAACGAAACGCCAAGTAAACCAATTCCGACGTGGGGAAATGCCGCTGCCAAAGCGGCACTTCCGCAACCACCTAAAACCAACCAGAATGTCCCGATAAATTCTGCTGCGTACTTTTTCATGTGTGTATAGTGTTTTGTTGAAAAGCGTGATTATTGTTTTCTGAACAATAGACGCGGTTAGCGTTTTCAGGTCACAGTTACCCGAAAATCAAAAAGCCCTGAAATGTAAATCGCGTTTACATTTCAGGGCTTTTCTTGCAAAAATTGGAATGTTATACTTCGTAGAGTTCTATCGGCAGATCATCAGGATCAGCAAAAAAAGTAAATTTTTTGCCGGTAAATTCATCAATCCTTATTGGTTCCGGATGCACATCTTTTTTTACAAGTTCTTCAATGGCTTCTTCAATATTTTCAACCTGAAATGCCAGATGGCGCAAGCCAGTCGCTTCCGGTCGTGACGGTCGTTTTGGTGGTTCGGGGAATGAAAATAATTCGATACAATATTGACCATTTAAAGACAGATCCAGTTTAAAGGACTGTCTTTCCGCGCGGTTAACTTCACGGTCAATAGTAAATCCTAAGACTTCTGTATAAAAGCTCTTCGACTTTTCGTAGTCGGAAGCGATGATCGCGATATGGTGTATTCCTTTTAGATTCAGCATTTGATAAGTATTAATTATTTAGCCAAAGATAACAAAGTTCATTTTCTGTGTACAATCATGACAACAATCATAGTTAAAAGCCTGATTAAAATCCGATTAAATTTTAATTATAACAAGTCTAAATAACTTTAATGTTTACCTTTGCGAATGAAGCCATAATGTCCACCAAAGAAAGATACGCATGAAAAAATTTATTCTTCCGGTAATAATGTTAGCATTGATTTCAGGATGTGATTCGTCTGATGATGATGTAAACAGTGTTGATCCATTACGCCAGCAGGTTGTTGAAAATTATGCAAGTCTTGTTCTTGCAAACTATACTGATGCAATTACCACTGCAAAAATATTACAAACACAGGTAAATGCATTCCTCGCAGCGCCAACGGGAAAAGGATTAGAAGATTGTAAAACGGCATGGCTAAATAGCCGGGTTCCTTATTTGCAAACCGAAACATTCCGTTTTTATGATGGCCCGATCGATGCAGCTGCTGATAATTATGAAGGTTTAATTAACGCCTGGCCGTTGGACGAAGCTTATATTGACTATGTCGTTGACGATGCAAAGGCGGGTGTTATTAACAATTTGACTGCATATCCGACAATTACAGAAGCTGTCCTTTTATCGGATAATGAGAAAAACGGCGAAACGGATGTGAAAGTTGGCTACCATGCGATAGAATTTTTACTATGGGGGCAGGACTTATACAAAGACAGTCCAGGAAAACGTCCGTACACGGATTATGTTACTGGCGGGAGTGCAAGTAATCAGGTTAGAAGAGGTCAGTATCTTAAAATCGTAACAGATTTATTGGTTAAAGATCTGCAATCTGTGAGTGCACAATGGGAAACTACCGGTGCTTACCGTAAGGATTTTACAGCTGCGGCTAATGTTGAGCAGTCGTTGATCAACATTTTTAACGGAATGGGAAAACTGACCAAAGGCGAACTTTCAGGAGAACGTATGACGGTTTTGCTTGCTTCAAAAGATCAGGAAGACGAGCATTCTTGTTTTTCTGATAATACAAAAAACGATTTTATTTATGATGAGACAGGTATTTATAATGTTTATCTGGGAAAATATACCAAAACAGACGGGACAGTTCTTGATGGACCGGGATTAAATGATCTGGTTTTGGCAAAAAACGCTTCTGTGAATACAACGATGATCGCGAAGCTGGATGCATCAGTAGCGGCAATCAATGCAATTCCTGCACCTGTTGATCAATCCGTTACGACAAGTCCGGATTCATTTAAAGCAGCTATTACCGCTTTGCGAACACAGGCGGATCAATTGTCGGTGGCTGCCCAGGCTATCGGAATCAGTTTGACAATTCCGGAAAGTAATTAAATAATTTCTTCAATTTCGCCACCATGAACAATTGTTATTAAAGTGAGTGCAACACTCAAAAACTTAGTTTTCCATTCATTATGGATATTGAGTCTTGTCGTTTTTAGCCAATGCAGTTCTCCCAAAGTAGAATCCGAAGTCGAAACAGACGTGGATGAAGCATACTCGGGTGGTAAGGAAGGTACTGTTTTTGACCAGACAGCCAATGCTTTTGGTAATTCCCTGATCAGCCTTACTTCGGATGAAGTTGATCAATTCGTGATCGGAAATTCTTTCAACAGAAATAACTGGGTAACGGCCCCGTCCTCAACATCTGCAAGAGACGGGCTGGGACCGCTTTTTAATGCAACTTCCTGTTCTGCCTGTCATTTTCAGGATGGAAAAGGAGCACCGCTAAATGCTGATCAAACCATAACGCAATCCTTACTTTTCCGTTTGTCAATTCCGGGAAAAGGAGAACATGGTGAGCCGCTTTTTGATCCGAATTATGGTGAACAATTTAATCCCAGAGCAATTATCGGTGTGGAAGCAGAAGGGGACGTTTCTGTAACGTATCAGGAAATCCCTGGTACATATCCCGACGGAACTGCCTATTCTTTAAGAAAACCAACTTATATTTTTTCAAATCTGAAATACGGACCGATGACGGGTACTTTGGTTTCACCAAGGATTTCGACACAAATGTCAGGTGTTGGTCATCTGGAAGCGGTTACAGAAGCTACCATTCAGTCTTTCGCAGATCCCAATGATGCAAACGGAGACGGGATTTCTGGCCGACCCAACTATGTCTGGGATTATAAAACCCGGAAAAAAGTAATGGGACGTTTCGGATGGAAAGCCAATCAGTCGACGGTTGAACAACAAACGGCTTCTGCTTTTAACGGTGATTTAGGAATAACATCCACCTTATTTATCACGGAAGGTTTGACGACTGCACAAAAAGCAAAATATGGTAGTTTGCCAAATGGTGGTTCACCAGAAGTTGAGGATAATATATTTCAGGATGTTGTATTTTATATCAAAGCGCTGGCCGTTCCCGGCAGAAGAAGTCTGACTGATCAGCAGGTTATAAGTGGAAAAGCACTTTTTATCAAAGCAAATTGTAGTGGCTGCCATATTCCAAAAATGACTACCGGGAAATCTGATTCTCCGACTTACCTTTCGGCACAAACGATCCGGCCTTATACCGATTTGCTGCTGCATGACCTGGGTGACGGCCTTGCTGATAACCGGCCTGATTATGAAGCAACCGGGACGGAATGGCGCACATCTCCTCTTTGGGGAATTGGCCTTGTAAAAACGGTTAACAAACATACGAATTACCTGCACGACGGACGGGCCAGGAATGCAGAAGAAGCGATTTTGTGGCATGGCGGAGAAGCGGAAAAGTCTAAACAAGCTTTTATGAAATTCGCGAAATCTGACCGTGATGCCGTGTTAAAATTTATTGATTCTTTATAGTAAGACCCAAAGAATATGTTTAAGAAAATATTTTATTTCCTGTTTGCAGCGGCTATAATCGTAGCATGTTCTTCTAAGGATAGTCCCGATCCATCTTCTACCTCAGATCGTGTGGCGATGCTTACCAATCTTGGAAACAATGTCATTGTTCCATCTTTTGAAGCATTTTCAACCAGTTCGCAAAGTCTGGCAAAAGCGGCGAGTGATTATGCTGCCGACACAAAAAACGAAACCAAATTAACAGCCCTTCAAACAGCGTGGATCGGAACGGCGACTGCCTGGAAAACGGCTTCTTTATTTACCCAGGGGCCAATTGAAAATGATTTTCTATCGTCAGGAATTTATTTTACAACGACAAATTATACCGGAATTGAAAAGGCAATTACGCAAACGGCTACGACGATAGATAATGCTTACATCGAAAGTCTGGGTGCAACTTTGAAAGGAATTCCAGCCATTGAATACATGCTTTTCAGTGCAAGTGGAAATACTGCTGTAATTGGTGGATATACAGGCGCGAATGGCGCGCAAAGAATTGCTTATTTGAAAGCACTTGCTTTAAATCTGCAAAATCAGGCGGCTACTGTTGCTACAAAATGGAAAGCGGATGGTGGAAATTATGTAAAAACATTTATCGCTGCGGATGGAAATGATATCAATTCGTCCCTTGGTATTCTTTCCAACAAAATGATCGACCTGATTTATACGATCAAAGATGAACGCATTGGCGCGCCTCTTGGAAAAAGAACGAACGGGACACCGCAGCCGGATCTTGTTGATGCAAAATTTAGTAAGGCTTCTTTAACTTTGATGAAAGCAGAATTGCAATCATTGGAAAATGCTTTTACCGGAAAAAGTTTGAATGGGAGTGATGGATCCGGAATTGATGATATTCTGGACGCAGCAGGTGCGAAATCCGGAGATGTTTTATTGAGCAAAAGGATAAAAGATCAGTTTGCGGTTGTGAAAGCAAAACTTGATCTGATAACGGTTCCTCTTGGTACTGGCTTAACTACGCAGCAAGCCGCCGTGAGTGCTGCCTATGACGAAGTAAAAAGATTACAGGTGATGATGGAGGTGGATATGATCAATAACCTAGGTGTATTGCTGACTTTTAGTGATAATGACGGCGATTAATTGTTAATTATTAATGGTTAAGGGTTAATGAGTTTAGTTAATAAAACAATTCGGAAAGGGAAGGAATTTGCCGGGAGTGAGTCGCTTGCTTTCTTTCGGATTGTTTTCGGGCTGCTGCTTTTTGTTTCGGAGGTAAGGTTTATTTGGAAGGGGTGGGTTACGGATTTTTATGTTACGCCGCAGTTCTTTTTTTCCTTCTATGGATTTGAGTGGGTGCGTCCGCTGCCGGATCCTTATATGCATTGGGTTTTTTATGCACTTGTTGCGCTCTCGCTGCTGATCACTTTCGGGCTGTTTTACCGGTTTTCGATAATCGCTTTTTTTCTGGTTTTTACGTATGTTGAACTGCTGGATAAAAGTGTGTATCTCAACCATTATTATCAGGTAAGTTTATTGGCTCTGTTGATGTGTTTGCTACCGATGAACGGTTCATATTCTCTGGATAATTATATTATTAAATCCAGCCGTTTGGATAAAATTCCTTATTGGATGATCTGGGTTTTACGTGTTCAGGTTGGTATCGTTTATTTTTTTGGAGGTATTGCCAAACTTCGTTATGACTGGCTTTTTGAAGCACAACCGCTCCGTATCTGGTTATCGGCCAATCAAAATTTTCCAGTGATCGGGTCTTTGTTAACGGAAACCTGGGTAGCTTTTTCACTTAGCTGGTTTGCATTGTTTTTTGATCTGAGCGCCCCATTTTTTTTGAGTTTCAAAAGGACGAGAATTTATATGTATGCCGTGATAGTAATCTTTCATTTGCTGACGCATTTTTTATTTTACATCGGTATGTTTCCGTGGATGATGATTTTTACAGCGCTCATTTTCTTTCCGGCAAAATTGCATCAGAAAGTACTGGATTTTTTATTTGGAAGATGGAAACAACTTTCAATAGCCATTCCAGCCCCGAATGTCAGTTATTACAAAACCTTGGCATTTTCATTCCTGTTTTTTTGCTTTCAGCTTATCATGCCTTTTCGCAGCCGGTTGTATGGGGGAAATGTACTTTGGCATGAACAAGGATTTCGGTTTTCCTGGAATATTATGCTGATGGAAAAAAATGCTTCGCTTGAATATGAGGTAAAGGTTAAAGGGACTGGCAAACAATTTACGGTAAGACCAAACAAATATTTGACCAGAATTCAGGCTAGACAATGCAGTTTTCAGCCGGATATGATTCTGCAATTTGCACATATGCTGCATCAGTATTATCTGGATTCAGGTGTTGGTGATACAGAAATCCGGGCGGTTTGTTATGCGTCAGTAAATGGCCATGAAAGTAATTTGCTGATCAATCCAGACGTCGATTTAACAAAAGAAAAGGATAGTTTTGCTCCGAAAACCTGGATTACGGACTGGAAGCAATAATCACAAAATTATTCAATTTTGATTATATATTTTATCAAGAGAAAAGTGTTAAAAAAATCATTTATTTTATTACTTGCCACGTTCCTTTTTGCTGTTAATATTACGCTCTCAGCTCAAAATATAACGGTTTCAGGAAAAGTTTCTTCTTCTGACGGCGTAGGTATTCCAAACGCTCAGATTCAAATAAAAAGTCTGGAAATCGGCACGGTTGCGGATTCTTCAGGTATTTACACTTTTTCAGTAAAACCAGGAAAATACACTTTTGAAATTTCAGCAGTTGGATTTGCAACGCTTACAGAAGCCGTGAAGATTTCAAAAGAAATGACTTTGAATTTTACATTGAAACCCTTAATCCGCCAACTTAATACGGTTGATGTAAAAGATAAAAAAAATGATGTCAATGGATTAAGGCGACTTGCAGATGTTGAGAATATGGCGATTTATGCCGGAAAGAAAAATGAAGTAATCGTTCTGGATGGTGTTAATGCCAATTTGGCGACAAACAATGCGCGACAGATTTATGCGAAAGTTCCGGGTGTTAATATTGTTGAAAACGATTCTTATGGTATTCAGCTTGGTGTAGCAACCCGTGGTTTAAACCCAAACCGCACCACTGAATTCAATTCCCGCCAAAATGGTTACGATATTTCTGCCGATCCAATTGGTTATCCTGAAAGCTATTACACGCCGCCAACTGAGGCAATTAGCAGGATAGAAATTGTACGCGGCGCGGCTTCTTTGCAATACGGAACCCAGTTTGGAGGATTACTTAATTTTCAGTTTAAAAAGGGAAATCCGGATAAAAAGATTGAATTGGATACTCGCCAAACCGTTGGTGCCTATGGACTTTTTAATTCTTTCAACGCCATCGGCGGACAGGTTGGGAAATTAAATTATTATGGTTTTTATCAGCACAAACAAGGCAACGGCTGGCGGAATAATACCAATTTTAATTTGAACACCGGTTATGCAGCCGTAACCTGGGATCTTACGTCAAAGCTCAAAATCGGCGGAGAAATTACCATGATGGATTATCTGATGAAACAACCGGGTGGTTTGACCGACGCCGAATTCGCGGAAAATCCAAGAGCGAGTTATCGGAACGGTAACTGGTTTAAAGCAAAATGGAATATTCCTGCTGTGCATGTGGATTATCAGCTTGGCGAAAAAACAAAAATAAATCTGAGAACTTATGGTTTGATCGCACAACGCGGTTCCATTGGAAATATCATAAATCCATTGCGTGACAAGACAGATACAACTGCGCGACGTCAGCTTTCTTACGACCATTACAACAACTGGGGTTCAGAATTCCGGTTTTTGCATCGTTACAAGATAGCAGGTAAAGTATCCTCATTTCTGGCAGGTGCACGTTATTTCCAGGGGCATACACAGAAAAAACAAGGTTCAGGTTTTGAAGGAAAAGATGCTAATTTTAATTTCCCGACACCTGATAAAGTGGATGAATTTGATTATACTTTTCCTTCTCACAACGCCGCGTTTTTTGTTGAAAATGTGATCTGGCTGAATGAAAAATGGAGTGTCACACCCGGTTTCAGAATGGAATATATCAATACAAATTCCAGAGGTTACAGTGTTTCTTCTGTTACCAATGAAATTGTCCAGGGGAGAGAAAAGAAAACCCGTTCGTTTCCTTTGTTTGGTATTGGTGTTAATCATGCGATCACTCCAAAATCAGAAATTTATTTCAACATTTCACAAAATTACAGTCCGGTTAACTATTCTGATATTCAGGTTCGTACACCTAATTTTCAGGTTGACCCAAATCTGAAAGATGTGACCGGATTTAATGCGGATCTTGGTTTCAGAGGTCAATATAAAAACTGGCTGAATTTTGATTTAAGTGCTTATTATCTGGATTACAATAATCGTATCGGGATTATCAGAATTGCCAGTGATGACGGTTTGGAAGTAATTCGTTACCGTACCAATGTGGGCCGTTCCAGAAGTCGCGGCGTGGAAGCTTTTGGTGAAATTAATTTTTTTAGACTGACCGGTAAACCGGAATCTACCGGAGATTTGTCATTATTTGCCAGTGTAGCTTATACGGATGCGGCTTACACCAAAGCGATTAATCCATTGCTAAATACTTTGATTGTTGGTCGCCAGGTTGAATTCGCTCCGAAAATGATCACACGCGGCGGAATTACCTACCGAAAAAATCGTTTTGGAACAACACTTCAAATGGCATATACGAGCCAGCAATTTACGGATGCGTACAATTCGTCACATACGGCGGATGGTTTGGTTGGAGAAATTCCGGCTTATAAACTTGTCGACTGGACGGCCAATTACCAATTGAAAAATGTTAATTTCAGTCTGAGCGTTAACAATGTTTTAAACGAAAAATACTTTACCAGAAGAGCATTAGGATTCCCGGGCCCGGGTATCATTCCAAGTGACGGAAGAACGGCTTATTTAACTGTTGGGCTTAAAATATAAAATCCGCCGGTACGATTTTATTCGGCCGGCGGATCAATAAAAATTGTGTTGAGTAAAATTAAATCTTGATAAACAATTTCTTCTTATACATCCAGTACAAAATCCAGAACTCCACCAGCAAAATAATACTACCACTGACAAGCGTGCGGTAAGCCTCTCCAAATATCAAATCGTAATGCTGACTGATATTGATCCGGAAGGACTGGTCAATAAAATCATTGATGGTATGAGCAAAAATATAGGCAGCGATGGAATTTATTCCGATTACGATCAGTGGCAAAAACAAGGATTTGTTTTCTTTTATATCAACAATAAAATAAAATCCTGCTAAAAGAAGAAAACACCACCCGCCACTGAATAATGTCCAGGCCGGCGTCCAGATACGTTTTACTATTGGATTAATTCCTGTCAGATTTAAAGTAATACCAATCACAAAAAGGATAGCGGCTGTTATCACAAAACGTTTTACAAGCCAGGATGAAGACTCGGCGTTTTTTAGCCATTTTCCGGCAATTAATCCCAAAGTCATTGTTCCCAGCGTTGGTATAAAACTAAGTGTACTATACCCGCCACCGTTAAAATGGAATAGACTTTCTCTCGGAAAAATATTCATAAACCACCTGTCGAATGCCCAGGCTGCATTTGTATTTTTATTCCAATGCGCGGCAAAACCAGTTAGATTATGTTCCCAGTCGGCAGTTGAGCCTGTTTCAGCCCAGTCAAAATAAGGACCTGGTAATGGATATACTGCAAAAAATATTCCGTAACCCAAAAGTATAAATGCCAAAGCAGTCCATTGCACTCGTTCGGAACGGAAACCCAAAGCAAAAAGAATAGGATAACCAAGACCGATTTGAGTCAGTGTATCTTCAAAAGTAAAATTGGTTTGTTCCCTGTGCATAGATCGTAGAAAAATACCAAGCAAAATTAAGATCAGCGAGCGTCTGAATGTATGAAACCACATCATGCCTGTGCTTTGCTGTTTACTGGCTCTGCTAGCCATAGAGTAGGGAAGTGCAACGCCTACCAGGAATGAAAAAGAAGGTTGAATTAAATCGTGTAAAGAACATCCTACCCAGGAAACATGGCTTTGCTGATAGTGAAGAAAAGCCCAAAATGCGCTGCCGGGTAAGGCTTCCGAAACTTTGTTGAAGCTTAAAACTTCGCCCATCATGAGCAGCATTACAAAGCCCCGGTACGCATCAACAGAAGAAACTCGTTGAGGAATGGCTGGTAAGGAAAAGTCTTTCAATGTAAAGTGGGTTAGGATTTACAAACGTGTTCATCTTTTTATGACGAACTTACAATGTACTACAAGTTTTTTATCAAAAAAGGCTATTGTTAACAAAAGCAAAAACCCCACCGAATTTACCCGGTGAGGTTTTTGCAATCATTTCAATAAAAAAGCTGTTTTTTAGAGATTCATCTTTTTAAGCTCATTCACCGCATGGTCGGCAGCACGTGCTGTCATGGCCATGTAGGTAAGTGACGGGTTAACACAAGATGACGACGTCATAAACGCACCGTCAGTCATGTATACGTTTTCAGCACCCCAGACCTGGTTGTTTTTGTTCAAAACAGACGTTTTAGGATCGTTACCCATACGTGCAGTACCCATTTCGTGGATACCAATTCCAGGATGTTTCGACTCGTCGTTATATTTTGATACGTTTTTCAAACCGGCTGCTTCCAACATTTCAGCAGCATCGTTCATCATATCAACACGCATTTTCTTTTCATTGTCGCCGTAAGCTGCATCGAAAACTACGAGAGGAAGTCCCCATTTATCTTTCTTCGTACTCGAAAGCGTGAAACGGTTTTTTTCGTCAGCAAGCATTTCTCCAAATCCACCAAGATTCATGCTCCATCCGCCTGGCTGAGAAATTTCCTTTTTGAAATCGGCACCGAAACCATCCATGCCGGCTCCACGTCCCCAGCTGTCACGGCTTGCACCACCCTGATAACCAAATCCACGCAGGTAATCACGTTTGTCATCACCCCAGTTACGGTAGCGGGGAACATAAACACCATTCGCACGACGTCCGAAATAATATTTATCTTCATATCCTTCCATATCACCACGGGCACCAACAGCAAGATGGTGATCCATAATGTTACGTCCAACCTGATCGCTTTCATTACCAAAACCGTTCGGGAATCTTTTTGATTTTGAGTTCAAAAGGATCGATGCAGAAGCGATAGCAGAAGCGTTAAGGAAAATGATTTTGGCAAAATATTCCTTGGTTTCCATCGTGTTCTGGTTGATCGTACGAACGCCGGTTGCTTTACCCAGCTTATCGTCATAAATCACTTCCGTTACAATCGTATCAGGAATCAAAGTAAGGTTTCCGGTTTTGGTAGCAGCAGGAAGCGTTGCAGCCTGCGTACTGAAATAAGCACCGTATGGACAGCCACGCATACACATATTACGGAACTGACACGCAGCACGTCCTAATTCTGTGTGAATTGCATTAGGCTGCGTTAAATGTGCAGCACGTCCCATGATCACGTGACGGCCTGCAAATTTCTTTTCGATTTCTCCTTTTACTGTTTTTTCAACACAGTTCATCTGCATCGGAGGAAGATAATTGCCATCTGGCAATACATCCAAACCATCTTTTGCACCACTGATACCTGCGAATTTCTCAACGTAATCATACCAGGGAGCGATGTCGTTATAACGGATCGGCCAGTCGATTGAAATACCGTCTTTTGCGTTCGCTTCAAAATCTTTTGGATTCAAACGATAGCTCTGGCGGCCCCACAAAAGTGAGCGGCCACCAACGTGATACGCACGAATCCAGTCAAATCCCCTGGTTTCTTCGTACATGTTTTCTTTATCGTTTTCAAAAAGATATCTGTGCTCTTCGTTTGCTGTATAACCTGTACGCATACCAGCCCAATACTCTTCCTTCGCAACCGTTGTTACACGTCCGCGGTGTTCAAGTTCCCAGGGAGCCAGTGTGGCAGTTTTGTAATCAGTAATATGTTTGATATCACGCCCGCGTTCGAGCATAACCACTTTCAGTCCTTTTTCAGTTAACTCTTTAGCAGCCCATCCTCCGCTTATACCAGAACCAACGACGATTGCATCGTACGTTACTTCCTTTTGACCTTTCAGGTTTAAATTCATAGTGAAATGATATTATAACTTAATGATAACCAGTTTCTTTTGAGCTTCAATGATTTCAAGCCCTTAAATTAAAAACTACATTGCCCAGGCTTTCTGACCAGGTTTCAAGTCGATACAACCGTCATAACGGCCCGGTACCGGAACATAATCCAAAGCCAGCGTAGCGCCAGGTTCAGAGGTGAAATATCCCAAAAGCGTAAGTTCTTTGATCAGTTTGAAGAAAGGAACACCCTGATCATCAGTATATTCTTTACCTGCTTCTGTGAATTTCTTGCGTTCTTCAGTCGCTTTTTCAGAATCTGTTTTAGCAGAAGCTTCCAGTTCTTTCAAAATCTTTGTCTGATCTGCCGGAGAAGCTTTCAGGAAATCTTTCTTTTCAAGTTCTTTCAAACCTTTGGCAAAACTATCCTGATCTTTTCCTGCGTAACATTCTTTGATCATCTTCTCAATGAAGTCACCCACTTTGGCATCCTTCGCACCAGGCGTATCAGTTTTAGGAATAATGATTTCAGCAACTTCGGAAACTAAATTTTTTTGATCTGCCGAGAATGGAAAAGTCAGCGCAGTCGACGTTTCTGTCGAAGATTTGCAGCCCTCCAGAAAAGCCAGCATGGTCGGGGCGGAAAGCGTACCACCCATCAATAGTGCCACACGGGCAATTGCGTCACGTCTTTTCATTTTATATACTTAATAAGGTTAACAATCCAAAGTGTAATTATACATTCGATTAATGCAATTAAAAACAACCCGGCTAATTTATGAAATATTCTCTATTATTGTCTGGTTAGAACAATTCTATATAAGAAGAATTGAATTTAACTAATTGACTTATAGTAGAATATGTAAGTTGTCAAAAAAAATAGCTGCTTGATTTTTTTTAGGGAAGAAGGTTCTTGTGAACTTGAATTTTTCAGACCAATTAACGATTTATAAAACCAGTAAATTGCATCCGCGGATATCAGAATTATCAAAACGGCCCATGACATAAAAAGCGCCAGGTTCGACGCCGAATCTTCCCAGATCCTGGGTTTCAATAAATGAGCAGCTATCCAGATTAGCTAAATCGATAATATTGATTCCACCGGTTTTGGAGCCGGCCAAATTATGGTCATAAATAGAGAAAGGATCGTTAACATCACGAAGCAAAATACGCATCGTTGTACCAGGATGAAACAATCCATCGCCTTGGGAATAACTCTGAGAAAGCAATTCTGTCATCCCATATTCGGAATGAATTTTTGAAACACCAAAATTGCCCGTCAGGATATCATGAACTTCCTCCCGAAGCAATTCCTGCCGACGACCTTTCATTCCGCCGGTATCCATTACCCTCAGATTTGGAATATTTTTAAGGAAAGAAAAATCAATAGCACTCTCGGCCAGATCCAGAAGGGCAAAGGTTACGCCCATCAATAAAATACCTCGGCCATCCGGATTTTCAGCAAGATTTTTCAGCTGTTCAATCATTTCTCCGGTATTATGAAGATAAAAATTAGATAGCGGAGAGTCGGCCTGATCAATAAAATGCTGCATCATATACACCAGAGACGAGTTGTTTCGTTCAAGGTATGATGGTAGCAGAACTAGCATATGGAAGTCGTCCAGGTGCCCGTAATTTTGCTGAAAGATGCGCGTAGAGACAGATTTGTAGAGAGGAGCATCATACAAAGCATGACGGCTGGTGGCAGCGCCGGTGGTTCCGCTACTTTCAAAAATAACAGTCGGTTCCGGCGGATTTCCGGTTTTAATTAAATGATGTTTAAAGAATTGAATTGGAAGGAATGGAATTTCCGTAAGTCTGCTAACTTCATCCGTTTTGATGTGCAGATGTGAAATATATTCTTTGTAAACCGGATTATTTTCAGCCTGATATTGAAATACACGAAGTGCAAGTGATTCGAAATCAGCTTGATCCAAATCAATTATTTGCCGGCGAAGTTCCTGACGTATTTCCAATGAAGATTTATTGCTTTGAAGTTTCAATCGTAGTACTTTCGTAAATAGAATAACAAAGTTAGAAGTTACAAGCCAGAAGTTAGCGGCTTGTTTTTGAAAATAAAGAGAATTATTAAAACGAGGCGATTTTTCGCTAACGCTGACTTATATCAACTGAAATTATAAACCTGATCTATGAAATTTAAAATCTTACTTTTTTTTATAGCGGCTATTGCGCTGGCAAGCTGTGTTGATATTCCTAATTTTGACGATACACCGAAAATTTTTTATAACAGTATTGATACTGAAACGCAATTAGATAGTAGCGGTAAAAAGGTGCAGGAAAATATTACGATATCCATTAATTTTGAAGATGGGGATGGAGATTTGGGCGCTTCGGATGCTGAAATTGCCGATTCTGTAAAATATAGGGATTGGGGAAACTACGAACTTGTTACTTCCACATTGACAGACGGGAAATGGGTAGATCAAATTCTAGTTGTTGATAAATACAAATGGTTTCCTGATCTGAAGCCAGACGGAAAATCAGGGCCTATAAAAGGTAAACTGGATTTGCACACTTCTGCGAAATACTTCAATAGTTCAGTACCGATAACAATTAAGTACAAGGTCAGAATTCGTGATCGAGCTTTACATGTTAGCAATCAGGAACCTACGGACAGTATTACAGTTCCGGGATTTAGATAATACTGAGAAATTTTAATTGAAAATAGGCTGATATCTGCTTTGATATCAGCCTATTTTTTTTGTAACTTTTGGTTTAATTATTATAACAAACTTTGGTTTGAGCATTTTATCAAGTAGAAAACTGCGTTATATGAAAATCAAAATTTTATCATTTTGTATCTTCACTTTGGTACTTTCAGGCTGCGATCCTACTCCGAATTTCAATACTATTCCCAGCATTTCGTACAACAGTATCGGTTCTGAAACGGAACTGGATTCGAATGGAAAAAAGATTCGGGAAAACGTTACGATTTCGATAGACTTCGAAGATGGTGATGGTAATCTTGGCGCGACCGAAAGTGAAATAAATGACTATGTTAATTTTCGCCCGCCTTATGGAAACTGGGGAAATTATGAACTGATTACATCGAGGTTGGAAAATAACAAATGGGTTGACCGAATTATGACAACCGATTCAATTAAATTTTTCCCATTGTTAAAAATTGACGGAAAAGTTGGGCCAATAAAAGGAAAACTTGATCTGCATACTACGGCTTATCATACAAACAATACGAAACAGGTTTTATTTAAATTTAAGGTAAGAATTCGTGATCGGGCTTTGCATGTGAGTAATCAGGTTGTTACGGATAGTTTGTATTTACCTTATTATCAGTGAGGTGAATGCAGTGGTTCTTACATTTATAAATTTCAAAATTTACTTAGTTGTCAATTACATTACAGAGTTCTTTGAAAACCCTCTTTTTTCTTACAATTCTTACCCTAAGTTTTCTGAATTGTAGTGATGGAGAGAAAACTCAAATCCCGACGGATTTTGAAGTTACAATTTGGGAGGAAGATTTTGGTCAGGTACAGTTGATGGCTGGAACACTTAACAGAGATGTCGATGGGAAACCTTATATGGTTAAGTTTTCTTTGACTGATAAAGAAAAGCTGAAAATATACAATTCTATCCTATCTAATGGTATTTTAAAATTAGAAGAGGACTATGACACTAAACCAAATTGTCAGGGGATGCATCAAGCACTTTATCTGATGAGAATTGTGAATGGGAGCTACTCTCGTAATATCAATGTGTCGGATTGTGATTACGGTTTTATTGAGAAATTACAGGCTGAAAAATATTTAAGAGTTATACAATCAGTTTTAAATATTGTAGAGGAAAAGTCTGAGGCAAAAGAAATTCCAAAATCTGATGTGATACGTTTTTAGTGCTAAATTGCCGGCGTGCATTACTTATTTAAAATAAACATCGTAAGCATATGCTTTTCACAAGAATCCTCGCATTTGGAAATCAAGAGATATTTTTAATTTCTTGCTGGGTTGCCGTCTTGTTATTGGTCATTTGGTCAATTAGTGATTTGATGTCAAACAAGGACATGATATTGGGAGAAAAATTGATTTGGCTTTTGGTTATTCTTTTCTTTCCCATTTTTGGCACACTAATCTATCTGTACTATGGTAGATCAGACAAACATTTATCTGATCGTGGTTGATTTTATCTAATCCGTGGTCTGTGAGGATAAAGCTCCTGGGTAGGAGCAGAAATTTAATTGAAAGATTGACCCCTGAAATTTAAATGAATCGCAGCATTAATTTATCGAAGCAGATAAAATTGACAATCATATTTCTGTTACTGTTTGTAAAGTCTTTTTCACAAACTTCTGAAATTGATTCCATTATCAACATAATTGATTTTAGACGAGACTCTGTTCGAGCTATTTTTGATTGGGTCGCTACGGAAATAGAATATGATTCGCAGAGTTTGTTATTGGTAGATGAAACTAATATAATGTTATACAATTCTCCCACCAAAAGTATAATTCGTGAAGTTATTTCAAGGAGAAAGGGGGTTTGTTATCATTATGCGGAATTGTTTAATGCATTGCTTACAAGACTAGGTTATCAAAGCTATGTTATCGATGGTTACGTAATGCAAGAGGATATTATAAATAATAAGTATGCACATGCCTGGAACGCTGTAAAAGTTAAAGATAAATGGTTCCTGTATGATCCAACTTGGTCTGCGGGGTATGTGAGAAATTTCATTTTTAAGAAGAGGTATGATGAGAAGTGGTATAAAGTAAGTCCGGAAAGTTTTTTACATACGCACATTCCCTTTGATCCAATTTGGCAGTTTATAAATCCTCCTTTATCTCATTACCAAATTAGGGATAATGATTTCACTATAAAGGGTACAGTAAATTTCAATTTTCAGGATTCAATTTTTGCACGGTTAAAATATACAAAACGAGAAGAGTGTTGGACCAGTTTACAAAGGGTAAAAGAAATGGGTCTAACAAATAATCTTATTGAAAAATATGCTAAAAATCTAATGATAAATTATGACCTGGCTACAATTCAAAGTGCACGAGATTCTCTAAGAATGGCAATTAATTATTACAACAAATATATTTACTCGAGAAATAATCGATTTAAGAAACCCGTTTGGACAGATAATATGATAAGGTCTAATCTGGGTGATATCAAAATGAAAATAGACGCTTCAAATATCTTGTTGGATTCTGTTAATTCATCCGATCTGAGATTGGCTCAATACAAATCGGAAACAAAAAAACAGATATTAAGCTTGAAGGAAAGTGTCGATTCCGAGACGATTTTTATAAACAAATATTTATCCATTTGGAGCCGATTGAGAAGTGCTTACAAATTCTGATGTCTTGACGAAAGTAGGAAATAACAAATTACAGCGTGCTACGTCCCCAAGCAACATTTTTCCACCCCCAAAAACCCGTAAAACGATAAACTCCCGTATATTTAAGATCTTTATCGGTCGCAATGTTTATGCTGGGAAATTTTACCAAAATATACAATTCTTTATTCTCGCTTTTTCTGACAGTTTCAATTGTCAATATTTCCTATGCTCAAAAATCTCCATCTGGCGACAGCATAAAAATCGCTATTGCGCCGGAATATAATCAGGTAGGTAAATCCCATCGTTTTTTTCTAGGGGAAAATTATCGAAAGCTCTGGGCCATGCCAGTTCCTATGCGGATACTTGATTTTTCAAAAGAACGCGGCGGTCTGTCAATTGTGAAACTGGGTGGAGGAATGCAGACACGTTCGCTGCGATTGAAAGATGCTTCTGGTAAAGAATGGGTTTTGAGAACGATACAAAAATATCCGGAACGCGGACTTGCCGAAAATCTCAAACCTACCATCGCAAAAGATATCGTTCAGGATCAGGTCTCTACCGGCCATCCTTTTGGGGCTTTGGTTGCACCTTCTCTGGCCGAAGCACTCGGTTTGTTACATTCCAATCCTGAAATTGTGTATGTTGGAAACGATCCGGGTTTGGGAGAATACCAGAAGGAATTTGCCAATGCAGCCTATTTATTTGAGGAAAGAAATCCTTTTGAAACCGAAAAAACGGATGCGACCGAAAAAGCACAAAGCAAGGTCCAGAATAATAATGATACAAACTTTGACGAAAAACTAACGCTTCGTGCCCGACTGCTGGATATGGTTATCGGCGACTGGGACAGACATGAAGATAACTGGCGTTGGCTACCTGAAAAATCCAAAGGTGAAACCATTTACAGACCTATTCCAAGAGACCGGGATAAAGTCTTTTATAAAACCTCCGGACTTTTGCCCTGGTTTTTGTCTCATCAATGGCTAAAATCCAATCTTCAGCCTTATAGTGAAAATATCCGGGACGTAAAAGGATATAACTTCAACGCGCGATATCTGGATCGTTATTTTTTGAATCAGCTGGATGAAGATGACTGGAAGGAAGAAATAAAATACATTCAGGACAGGCTGACTTCGGAGCTCATTGACAGCACGATGAAGTTTTTGCCGGATAGCGTTTATGCTGATCCGAGTACAGCCGAGCTTACGAAATCTTTAAAAGGCCGCGTAAAAAATCTGCCGGTTTATGCGCTTGAATATTATCAATTTTTAGCCGGTTTTGTAGAAATACCAGCTTCAGATAAAAAGGAATATTTTGATATTCGTCATACCAAAAAGGAAGATATTGATCTGACAATTTTCAATATCAAAAAGGACGGAACAAACGGCAGAAAGATTTATCACCGGAAATTTGATCATACTGTTACCAAAGAAATCAGGCTTTATGGTTTTGGTGGAGAAGATGTCTTTTCTGTTAATGGTACCACAAAATCTCCAATCAAAGTTCGAATGGTCGGCGGTGATGATATTGACAAATTTGAAGTTGATGAAAATCTGAAAAATAAACACAAACTTTATGTTTATGACCGGTCTGATCAGGAAAATAAATTACCTCCGCCGTCTCTTGCCAGGTTGAGGTTATCAACCGATACGGCCGTAAATCAATACAATAAAAGAAGTTTTCTTTTCGACAGGCTTGGCCCTCTTTTTCGTGTTAACTACAATATCGACCAGGGAATTCAAATTGGTGCCGGGTTAATTTTTGAGAAACAGGGATTCCGAAAAGAGCCTTACGCATTCAAAAATGAATTTTGGGCGAATTATTCAACGGGAAGGAAATCTTTTATCCTGGATTATGTTGGTGATTTCAAAAAAGTTTTTGGGCTGAATGATCTGGAAATCGATGCACATTTATTGGGGCCGAATAATTTAAGCAACTTTTTCGGGATCGGAAATAACACGAAATTTCCCAACAAAGGAAACCGTAAGATGCCTTACTATCGGAACCGATACGATTATCTGACAGTGGATTTTAAGCTGAAAAGAAAATTAACAAAGGATCTGACTGTGTTTGGCGGAGTATCGACGGAATATTATACCAGTAAACAAAACAATAATCTAACTCGTTTTCTGTTTGATTTTGATGAAGCAAATCCGCAATACGAGGTTTTTCAGGATCGTGTTTATGCTGGTTTGCTAGCCGGATGGACGTACGACACCCGCGATAATATTTCAATGCCTTCCAAGGGACTTTACTGGAATACTACTTTTTCAGCAAAGGAAAAGCTGAATGGTTTTTCTCAATCCTACGGGAAACTGGCTACTGAAGTCAGATATTATTTAAGTAGTAAAAATTCTAATTTTGTCATGGCAAACCGTCTGGGCGGCGGGACAACTGTGGGAGATCCTGCTTTCTTCCAGAAAATGCAATTGGGCGGTGTACGCAGTCTTCGTGGATATCACACCAATCGTTTTACGGGTAAAACAATGATGTACCACAATCTTGATCTAAGACTGGATATTCTTCATTTTACATCTTACATTGTTCCGGGAACACTCGGAATTATTGGTTTTAACGATGTTGGCAGAGTTTGGGAGCCGGACCAATCCTCAAAAAAATGGCATGATGGTTATGGAGGCGGATTGTATGTAGTGCCGGCTGAGTTGCTATTGATCCAGTTCGTAATGGGTTTTTCCAAAGAAGGATCGCTGCCTTATATCTCAATCGGATTTAGCTTTTAAAAGATTTCAGCTATCAGTGTCCTGATTTACCACTACAATTTCTTCCATGATCTTGGCAGGAATCATAATACGAAAAGTTGTTCCTTTGCCAACTTCGGAGCTTTTTACGAATAATTTGCCGCCATGGTAATCTTCAATGATACGTTTGGCCAGTGTAAGTCCTAATCCCCAGCCACGTTTTTTTGTGCTGAAACCGGGATTGAAAATTTTATTGGCGTTTGCCTTTGTCATTCCTTTTCCGTTATCCGTAATATCAATAAGGATTTCTTTGCTAGACGGCGGAGCTTGCAGCGTAACATGAATTTCACCTATCCCGGCCATAGCATCCACTGCATTTTTACAAATATTTTCAACGACCCATTCAAAGAGATTTTTATTCAAAAGCGCAGTTTGCCCTTCCGCCAGCTGATCATGGATATGGAAATGAACCTTTGAAGAAACCCGTTTTTGCAGATAAGTGATAAAACTTGTCACGATGACGGATACGGGTTCTTGTTTTAAAGTAGGAACCGAACCGATATTTGAAAAACGGGTCGTGATCATTTCCAGACGCACCACATCTTTTTCAATTTCGTCGGCGATGGAAGAGTCAATGTTGGGATCACTACGGAAATATTCCACCCAGGCCATTAGTGACGATAATGGCGTCCCTAATTGATGTGCGGTTTCTTTTGCCAAACCAACCCAAACGCGGTTTTGCTCAGCTTTCCTGGCAGCACTGAATGCGAGATAGGCCAGATAACCAATCAGAAGCATAACCGAAAGCTGAATAAAAGGATAATACCTGAGCTGCGTCAATAAAAATGAATTACTGTAATAAATGTAGCCAACCTTACCTTCTCCGATTTGGACGGGAACGGGCGGGTGCTCTTTTTTCATTTTTGCCAAATGGGCTTCAACAATTCGCTCTTTTTCCCTTAGAGAAGCATTTTTGGAAAAAGGAATATTTTTAAAGACACTTGGGAAATTATTTTCGTCAACATAAATAGCCGGGATCTGATAAAAGTTAAGTGCATCCTGAATAAAACCCATCAGCACATTAAAATTTTCATCATCGGGGCTGTTAATAATATACCGCAGACCTTCTCCAAATAACCGTACTTCCCGCTCTTCCCGCTCTTCAAGTTTGTCAACAAGATCATTGGTATAAACCAGTGAAGCAATACTCAAAAAGAGTAAAATAACCCCAATAGCGTATTTTAAGTTGCCTTTTTTCTCATAAGTTTCAACCAGAGAACGACGCAGCCGGTCACTGTTTAAGAGCGCAACCGGGTGTAATCGGAAACGGGGTTTGTTTTCAGGTGTTTCTGCGATCATTTATATTCAGACACTTAACAAATTTACCTGTTGAGATAATAAGGCTTACAAATAACGTAAAATAATTGTGCTTAGTGGATTTTCCTGTCAATTTCCTTTGTTGTCAGGTCAGGAATAAAAATGATGGAAGTCATTTATTTGCCTCTGATTATAGCAGAAATTTACAATACAAACCAAAGTTTTATTTATATGTTTTCTAAATAAACATGTGCGCTTTGCTTACCGTTCCTATTGTAAATTTTGTGCTGTATTTTTGTAAATCGAATTAGACCTAGTGATGTATAATCATTTCAAATCAATAAGTTTATCACATCGGAATGCCCCACTTTCCATCAGAGAGCAACTTGCGCTTTCGGAGGAAGGAGCGAAGGGAATAATGCTTCGTTTGAAGGATTTCTTTGAAGTTTCCGATGTTCTTGTCGTTTCTACCTGCAATCGTACAGAAATATATTATTCTTCCGCCGAAGATCTGAATGAGGAGATTATCAAGCTTCTTTTAATTGAGAAAGGAATTTCTGATGTACAGCCTTTTCTGGATTATTTTGATCGTTTTGCAGAGGGCGAAACAGCGGTGCAGCATTTGTTTGAAGTTGCCACCGGCCTTCATTCACAAGTGGTTGGGGATATGCAAATCCCGAATCAGATCAAGCACGCTTACCAGTGGACTGCCGATTTAAACATGGCCGGTCCGTTTTTACACAGACTTTTACATACTATCTTTTTTGCCAACAAACGTGTTGCGCAGGAAACATTTTTCCGTGACGGAGCAGCTTCTGTTTCGTACGCAGCTGTTGAATTGCTGGACGGTTTAATGCCAAATCCTAAGATTCTGGTTGTTGGTTTAGGAGAAATAGGGACGGACGTTTGCCGTAATCTGGCACAAAAAACAGGTGCGGATGTGACTTTGGTGAACCGTACTGCGAGCAAAGCTGAGTCGCTCGCCCAGGAATTAGGTTTTAAAGTTGCTGATTTTGAAAATATTGAACATGAAATTGCACAAGCTGATATAATTGTTTCGTCCATTGCGCGTGATGAGCCGTTTTTTACAAAAGAAATGATGGTTCGCCTGCGTGGTATGTCTTTCAAATATTTCATCGATCTTTCTGTTCCTCGCAGCGTATCTCCGGAAGTGGAAGAAATTCCAGGCGTAATGCTTTATTCCATTGATTCTATTCGTTCGAGAGCGGATGAAGCACTAACGCGTCGGCTTGAATCTGTTCCGCAGGTGAGAGATATCATCGGTGAGGCGGTACTTGAATTTAATGACTGGTCAAAAGAAATGATCGTTTCGCCGACTATTCAGAAATTGAAAGGTGCATTGGAACAAATACGTAAAGAAGAATTGACTCGTTTTACCAAAAATCTGAGCGATTCTGAACTTGAAAAAGTGGAACGTATCACGACAAGCATGATGCAGAAAATTCTTAAACTGCCTGTTTTACAATTAAAAGCAGCCTGCAAACGCGGGGAAGCGGAAACGCTGATTGACGTTTTGAATGATCTTTTCAATCTTGAAAAGCAAAGCGAAACGCACTAATACAGAATATTATTCACTATGGAGTTATAAGACCCCGATGACCGCAAGGGATTCGGGGTTATTTTTTAGAACTATAATCAAAAAGAACGGGCCGCTTTTGCGGCCCGTTCTATGCATTACCTTACCCTCCACAATATTTTTATACTGGTGATTACATCGCTTTGATGAAAGGACCAGCAATTTTAAGAACTTCGTCCATAGTCAAAGGCTCATCAAATGCCTCAGTGATATTGGTGAAAGAAATAGCTTCCAAACCTGCAACACCAGGAAGATTCAGCGTACCCTGAACAACGTTTCCTTCACCTGCGTAAACCGCAGCAGGAAAACCAGTGTCATTTGAAATCCATCCTTTGATTGTTGCATCGCCGGAAATCTTCCCTAATATTCTTCTTGCAATCGAAGCGTGACGCGCTTCAACTGAATGTATTTGAAGTGCATACTCCAACAAAGGTTTTGACGTGATAAGATTACCGGCCTGACCTTTATAAGCGCGCACTCCAGTATCTTCCAAAGCTTTGGAAACAGTAACAAATGTTGCGAAATCTGTAAAAACGGTTGGAAACACAGCCGGGAAATCAAATGTTGGCTTTTTCACAGCGGATGCGGCTAGTGCTGCGACAAGAAAATCAACGTGTGCCTTTTCATGTTTTCCAATTTGGGTGAATACAGGAGCATATTCTGTTTTGATAAGTCCGGAAGTTCCGTTACCTATCATATAGAATTCATTTTCAAGATATTCCAGCGTAAGTGCATAATTGAGAACATCAGTAGCCGTTGGTGTTGCACCAAAAGCTTTGTTCACAATAGTACCAAAGGCAACAGGAATAGCAGCAGCTGCTAATTTGCTACCGATACGGTTCATAAACATACGACGTGACGCATGTTCAAGACGGCCAACTGCGTCGCCATCAAATTTTTGGAAACTGTCTATTATATTAAAAATATTCATGTCTTCGTGATATTAGAATGTTGATGTTTAAGATGGCAAATTGGCACCACTGATTTTGTCCATTACAAAAGGCTGAACTGCCGGAAGGATTACGCTCGGAGGTACAGCACCGTCAAATCCACCAAATCCCATGATTGAGACAAGTACATCATCACCAGCAAAAGAACCTGTATTTGGCATCAACAAATCACGAATAGCAGAAGCATGGCGTGCTTCAACAGAAACGATTTTACCTGCGAGAAGTAAATAATCAGCACTCACTATCAATTTACCAGCTCCGTTATAAGCCTGAACGCCGGTATCTTCGAATAATTTGGCAGCACCTAAAACGCTGGCGCGGTCGCTGAAATTGATAGAAGAAAAATTAGGTGTTAAACCTTTAATCGCCGCTCCGCCCAAAGCAGCTTTGAAAAATTGTCTGTGAACAATTTCGTGGTCACGAATATCTGTAAGGATCATTTTTTCCTCAGCGCTCATTCCTGCATAAGGAGTCATCATTACTTGTGTGTAGAATGCTGCTTCCAATTGTTCCAATGCATATGCATAGTTAAGGATACCAACATCACCTGATCCTAAATCAACAGTTTGGTCACCTTGAATATCATGGTCAGTACATGCACCTAAAATAAAAGCTCCGGTTGCTGCTGCAACACCGGCTGATCTTAGAAAGTAGCGTCTGTTTACCATCGAAAGCATTTGCTTATCTTCGGAAACTGAATTTTCTAATAAGGTTTTTTTCATAGTCTTGTAAGTTTCTAAAACTCTCGTTTGTTGAAAAAGGTTGAATTTAACAGACTTACGACGACCTGTTCAAAATAGATTAAAGGGAAAGAAAAAATATTTGGAAACGGAAGGATTAACAAAATGATATATTGTATTCCTGCATTATTTAGTTAGAAAAATGACCCTTTTCATTGGATAATAGTTAGAAAGGGAGATTGAAAAATTTTAAAAAGTTATTTTTTTGGGATAAAAAAATATTGTGAAAGCAGATGTTTTTATTTTTTTGTGCTGTGAAAATGAGACTTTTATATTACGGCAGCACCCGTGTTATTAAATTAATCATAATAATATTGACAGAATTTTATCTGTTACTTTTGACTAATTTGCCCTCGGTATAACATCCGGTTTTATATTTTTTTCGTATGTATAAAACTTTAAACAAAATCCGGCATAGAATATATCATTACATCTTTACCTCCATCCGATATGGCGTGCATGTACGCTCAAAAAAGAGTAAGTCAGCGTGTATTTGACGCTATGAAAGCTTTACGTTTTACCGGTGGCCTCACTAAGTTTTTGCTATCCTTTTTATTGACAAATGCATATTTTAATGCAGAAGCGCAAAATCAGCATTGGAGTCCGTCAGCTGAATTAGGAAGTTATATTGGAACAAGTTCGATAGCACCATTTTGGCTGCGTTCCAACCAGTTTGGTACAGTTCCATTGACAATGCCATCACTAACAGGGCGTGTAGGACTGACCTATGAATCTCAGATCTATGCCGATACCATCAGAAAATCTAAACATGCCAGAATTCAGTGGGGAGCTGGTGTCGAAACGGTTTTCAACCTTGGACGTGGCAATGAAAAAGTTTTGTTACCCGAAGCGTATATTAAAGTAAGGTGGAAAAAGCTGGAATTCTGGGGCGGACGGAGAAAACAGATTTTGGGAATTGTTGATACTACATTAAGTACAGGTTCTTTCACGTGGTCTGGAAATGCAATGCCTGTTCCGAAAATTCAGCTGGGTTTTCCAGATTACGTGCCTTTGAAGTTTCTTAGAAATTACGTTTCCTTAAAAGGATTTTTCTCGCACGGCTGGTTTAACGTACCTTATATTCAGGGAGCGTATCTTCATCAGAAAACCCTGCATGGGAAGTTTGGAAAACCTGGCGGCAAATTTAATATGCAAGTCGGGGTGGTTCATAGCGTCACCTGGGGTGGCCATGCCGATTATTTAATAGGAAGTCCGCTTGCCGTTGACGGACATCTTACCGACAATTTTGGTGACTTTTTATGGGGGGTAGTTATCGGTAAAATTCCGAAGGCTTATCAAAATAAACGTTTTACAAATTTTGACGGTGAAAACAGGGTGGGGAATCATGTAGGGCAATACGATCTTGCTTTTGAATATCAGCTAAAAACTTCAAAATTACTTCTCTATCATAATCATCCTTTTGAAGACGGATCCGGATTGCAGCTGCAGAATATTCCAGACGGTTTATATGGTTTGAGCTGGAAAAGAGCCGCCAGCTCAAAATCTTTCATAGAAGTGAGAGGCGTTTTGCTTGAATATCTTTTCAGTAAGGACCAGTCCGGAGCAGGGTTTGATTTGACAAATTCGCATTTTAAAGGCAATGACAATTATTTTGACCACGCACAATATAAGGAAGGCTGGTCGTATTTTGGAAAAGGAATGGGGACGCCTTTTATTCAGCCCAACAGCGAGATTAAATCAAAATACTGGGGTGAATTTTTTCCTGACAACCGGGTTGTCGTTTATCATGTGGGACTGGAAGGAACCGCAGCGCGATCTATTCAATGGCGAACCAAATTATCTTACAGTTCAAATTTTGGGACAAATAACAGACCATTCAATCCTACGGCAAAACAATTTTCGTATTTATTAATGGTGGATGCACCCATTTTTAAATGGGGAAATACGAGGCTGGTAACCAAGCTTGCTTTCGATAAGGGAGATTTATTGCCTTCGTCTCTGGCGGGTTATATTGGTTTCAGGTCTACGGCCTGGGGAAAATGGAGATAAATTTTGACATAAATTAAAACAGAAAAGGTGGCCTGATTTCTCTGCCACCTTTCCTGTTTATTTCTTCGCAGCTCTTTTAATTGGCCGTCCGTATTTTTGCATTTTTTCTGCCGCATGATCTCTGCGGACATTCACTTTTTTGTTTTTATCAATTTTCTCATGAAAAGCTGCGCCAACGGTTCCTTTTTTAGGAAGTTTGATATCAACAGTTTTCATGTAAATATGAGGCTTTTCATTTTCAGTAAGAATATCTGATATTTTCAGATTTTCCGGCAGTGAAAGCATAGGAATTTGGTAATTCATCAGTGCTTCAATACTTTCCTGAAATTCCTTTTCCTTCTCCGTTACAAATGTAATGGCAATTCCTTTTTTATCTGCCCGTCCTGTTCTCCCGATGCGGTGGATATAATTTTCAGGTACTTCGGGAACATCAAAATTGAAAACATGAGAAACTTCGGCTACGTCCAGTCCGCGGGCAATAATATCGGTTGCGATCAATAGCCGGTAATTCCCCTCATGAAATTGTTTTACACTATTAAAACGGTGATTTTGCTCTTTGTTAGAATGTATTACACCTATTTTCTCAGGGAATTTTCTTTCCAATTGTGCGAATAACTGATCAGCCAAATGTTTGGTAGCGGCAAAAACGAGTACTTTGGACATATCCTCATTTTCACTTAAAAGCAATTCCAGTAAATTTACTTTGGTATAAAAATTAGGAATATCGTAAGCAATTTGCTCAATATTTTCCAAAGGCGTTCCAACCGGAGCGGCTTCAATGCGGACAGGATTATTGAAATAAGTCTGCATCAAGACTTCCACTTCCGGAATTAAAGTTGCCGAAAACAAGAGATTTTGTCTTTTCTGAGGTAAAAGATCCAGGATATTTTTGAGCTGTGTGCGAAAGCCGAGATTCAGCATTTCATCCACTTCATCAATAACCAGTTTCTTGATATTTTTCGTTTTCAAAGAACCGTTCATAGCCAGATCAACCAAACGTCCCGGCGTTGCTACTACAACATCCGCTCCATTTTTCAACTCGGCCATCTGCACTTTAATATTTCCACCACCATAAACGCCAACCGCGGTCAAGGTCATGTAAGCAGCCAGTTTTTTCACTTCTTCAACCACCTGAACTACAAGTTCACGGGTTGGTACTATGATAAGAAGCTGAGGTAAACGATCCTTGGAAAACTGTATTTGACGAAGCGTCGGTAATAAATAAGCGAAGGTCTTTCCTGTTCCCGTTTGGGCAATTCCACACACATCTTTCCCTGACATCATCACAGAAAAAACTTTTTCCTGAATGGTTGTCGGTGTTGTATAACCAAGATCCTCTAATGCGTTCAGTAGCGGCCTGGTAAGATTTAATTCTTCAAAAGTCATAACACAATCCTAAATAATCCGCAAAGGTAATTCTAATCTGGCGGATATGACGATTTTTATCCGGATTTGATAATTTAATCCCTGTTAAATAAGAATTTAGCGTTCTGAATTAATTCCTGATTTCACATTTTTGTATAAAGCCAGGCCCACCAGATTAAAACAAATTGCAAGGGTAAACGAAGAATAGCGATCCAGAGATATGGATTTTGTTCTTTGTAAAAAGTAATTGCCATCTGGACATTGGCAGGGAAAACGGCAATTAATAATAAAATCAGCAGCCAGGCTCCGATGTGTCTGGTTACCGGAATGGCTAATAAAATCGCAAATAAAATTTCACAAACTCCGCTTATGTGTACAATTTCGAGGGGATAGGGAAGGAATTTTGGGATAATACCAACAAACATTTTTGGCTTTGTAAAGTGCGTGATACCTGCAAAAATAAAAAACGCAGACATGAGGTAAAGGAAAAAGTATTTCATGACCGGGTTATTTAATAAAAGTTATATGAATAAAATAAGATACTGATTCGAATTTATGATAGGGGTTAGATATCTTTGAAGCTTGTTATTCCTGGTTACAACTCACCCTCAATTTAGATGAGACTATTATTATTTGTTTTCGCTTATCTTCTTCCAATTTCCTTTGCAATAAGTCAAAATGTTATAGACTGGAATCCGAAATATGAATTACAAGATAGTGATTTTCAGGCTTCCAGACATGAAAGTGGTGGTAACATTTCTGTTTATGCAGCGTGCACCGTTGGTTTTGGTTATCAAATGAACGGTTACCAGTTTATGTTTACAAAGAATTTTAATTCCAAAGTCAACACTACTTTCACCAGAAATGCTTCCTATATTATTGCAGCTGACACCATTTCGCGTGATAAACTCTTGAAATTTGCCCGTGCAGAATTCGATCTGTCTGAGCTGTATGCAAGAAAGTTTAGACAGCTTATGTTTGAAAAGAAAAATGCATTTTCGGATCCGAATTTTTATCAAAAGCTTTACGAGCAGATTCATGTTGAACTGGCTGCCAGAAATTCCCAACTTAGCCTTGATACAAACGCTGGCCTGGCGGATATCAGATTAAAAGAGCAGCATGAAAAAATCCTGGCTGAAATAGATGCTTTGGCAGATTTCTGTAAAGAATGTAAACCGAAGAAAAAGAAAGATTGAATATCATTTGTTTAATATTAAATAATGACCAATTATCATCAAAATATGTTTTTGAGATCTATGCTGTTTTATTTTTCCTGTTTGTGTATTTTTTGCCTAAGTGCTTGCTCTGGTACGTATCAGTTACCTTCTTCATTATCCATGAACAAGTCAGATTCCATAAATGGTATGGTTTTGTTTTCTATTTCATTACCCAAGCAGTCTAACGGGAATTATTATATTGACATTTTTCATATAGAAAGTCGGAAAAAGGAAAAGTTGCTTATTAGGACAACTGAGGTTCCGAATTTAAAAAACAGTGAAATGAAAATATATTATGGTGCTAAGGTTTTGCCAAAAGGAGAATATAAAATTTATGGCTTTGGGAAAATTTTTAATGACGGTACGGTAGAAAGTGGTTATTCATCCAGGGGGAATTTTGCGATTCCTTTTACCGTGTTTGGAGGTGATGTCAATTACGTTGGCGATTATTTTGGTGTATTCAAAAGAGTAACAAACGGTGGTGGGCTTAAAGTACCAACAGAAGCATATTTTATTGTTTCAAATAGATATCAGGAGGATAAAGAAATAATTCGTGAGAAATTTACAGGCCTTGATTTAAATCACGTTGTGGATGCAATGCCCGATTTTACTGGCAATAACTCTAGTTACAGCGGTATGTATTTAAAAGGCATCAATGTACCATGAGCGAATATCAGGATTTCTGGCCAATCCCAAGCAAATAAAAATCTCCATCAGGTGATTCCCCATCAGAAATAATTTCCCAGCCCTGAGAAGCGTAAAACTTTAGGGCATTTTTATTTTCCTGTAAACATTTCAAAGTTGCCGGTCGGCCCGTTCTGGCCAGACAAGCATCTAAAAGAGATTTTCCTATTCCTTTTTCGACAAAATCGGGATCTATAAACAAGGAATGTATAAAATTATCAGGTAGCCACCAGGCGATAAAGCCTATTGGCACATTATCTTTCACGGCGACCAAAACCTCTTCTTCCTGAATTGCGGAGTCAAAATCTTCAAGTTTTAAACTATTTACATCTATCCATGGAAAAGCGAGTTTACGCGATTCAAGATAGATATGACGAAGTTGTTCCGTGTGTTCCGGGAGGTATTCGCAAATGGTCCAAAATATTTCCTTTTTGCTATTTCCCAATTTCTTTTCAATGTTGATTTGCCCGGAGATATATTTTCCACTTTTTTAAGCACTGACAGTTTATTTTCTAAAACCGTACCCACTGTTATCAATTATTAATCTTGTCAAATAAAGCCCCATTGTTTGTGTTTCATTCATATTATTTAAATTAGATTTGTAATGATTTGCGGATCAAAGAAATGAGTGTTTGATAAGACATTTAATGTCTCGGAAAATATTCCAACAAATATTTTAACTATTTTGTTGGAACAATTAACCCTCGTAAAAGCTTGTATTCTTTAATTATGGTAGTTTTAGCTTTGTGGAACCTCCATCATGAAATGTTTTTAATTTTAGTATAATGAAACTTGTCGGACAATTAAACCGGGTTGTAATTACCGGACTTGGCGCTTTGACACCGCTGGGAAATAATATAAATGACTTCTGGAATGCATTGGTTAATGGCGTAAGCGGTGCAGCAGAAATAACAAAATTTGATACCACAAATTTCAAAACAAAATTCGCCTGCGAAATTAAAGGGTTCAACCCGCAGGATTTTTTTGATAGAAATGACGCAAGAAAATACGATCCTTTCACGCAATATGCATTAGTTTCGGTAGCCGAAGCTTTGAAAAATGCAGATGTTAATTTTGAAAAACTTAATAGAAACCGCATTGGTGTGATCTGGGGTAGCGCAAACGGCGGAACTTCGACTTTTCAGGATGCGGTTTCAGAATACGCAACCGGAAACGGTATCCCGCGCTTCAATCCTTATTTTTATCCCAAAATGATCGTTGACATTGCCTCCGGTGTTATTTCGATTAAATATGGTTTGCGGGGTGTCAATTTTACATCGGTTTCTGCCTGCGCGAGTGCCAATACGGCTATTATTGAAGCTTTTAATTTTATTCAGTGGGGAAAAGCGGATATGATCATTACCGGCGGCTCCGAGGCTTCAATTTATGAAGTTTCCATCGGAGGTTTTAACGCTACAAAAGCATTATCTACGAACAATGAAAATGCCAGAACAGCTTGCAAACCTTTTGATCCTGACCGTGATGGCTTTGTAATGGGAGAGGGTGCCGGTGCCTTAATTCTTGAAAGTTACGAACATGCGGTAAGTCGTGGAGCTAACATCATTGCAGAAATTGTTGGTGGAGGAATGACCGCTGATGCTTATCACCTGACAAGCACGCATCCGACCGGAGCAGGAACCTCATCAGCGATGTTTCTTTCCCTGGAAGAAGCAGGGATTTCTGCATCGGAAATTGATTATCTGAATGTGCACGGAACGGCATCGTCCGTAGGAGATATCAGTGAATTGCATTCGATTAAAACTGTATTTGGCTTGGATACAAATCTTAGTATAAGCGCTACAAAGTCCATGACGGGCCATTTACTGGGTGCTGCGGGTGCCATTGAAGCGATTGCCTGTATTAAAGCCGTTGAAAATGATTTAATTCCACCGACGATTAATACACAAAAACTGGAACCGGAATTTGAGGGAAGACTTGATCTTACTTTGGGTAAAGCGAAAAGCAAAACGGTTCATTATGCCATGAACAATACACTTGGTTTTGGCGGACATATTGCTTCAAGTATTTTTACAAAGTTCAGGAATAAGATAGATAGATAGATAGATAGATAGATAGATAGATACAACATAAAAAAAGCATCCGTTTTCAGGATGCTTTTTTTGTTTATCGATGAAGTGTAAAATTTTATCGTGTTCTCAAACGACCTGATTTTTTGTCGTAGGTCCCCAAAGGAAAGCTTAGGCCTAGGTTAATTCCGAAGTTTCTGTTTTGAACGCTCGTGTTTGGATCTTTTGTTACGTCCAAAAGTCCCACTCCGTAACGTACATCAAAATTAAGCCATACTTTCCGTGTCAATTCATAATTCAAACCTGCACCACCAGTAATGCCAAGGTCGAAAACATTGTAAACACGGCTGTTAGAATCTCCGTTGATATTATTCCCGTTTTTATCTTTCGCGCTAACCAGGAAATTTAAACTTGGTCCAACAAATAATTTTGGGCGAAGACGATCTCCGTAACGACCAAAAAAGAAAGTAAAAAGCAATGGGGCCTGAATATAATTCAAATTTAACTCAGCAGTTTTATTCAGAGTTTGGGCTCCAAGCTGCGTGTAAAGCAATTGTCCGCTGAAACCAAATCCTGTTTTTGAACTATAATTATAAAATGCGCCAATGGTAAGACCAGCTTTTGTATCCGTGTTAATGACATCTCCGTGAAGATTGGCAAGTGAAACACCCGCAATCGGCCCGATAGAAACATTTTCCTGAGCAAATGCCTGTGATAATCCCAAAGTCAGGGTTAATAGTAGAATAATACAATTTTTCATCTAGGTACGTTTAAGTTAATTCAAAACGTACCATTCAATTAATGTTCCAGTGAAGCTGTTTTTGCCGGATTGGAGTTATTTAGTTTGTTATCAGCATTATAATTTATTAGCGGAATTTTTACAATAGTGGATATTTTCGGGAAATTGGGGTAAGTTGTCCACAAATTATATCAAAGAGCAACATTTAGAAATCGTCTTCATCGTCAAAAACTGCCGTATTCGGTATTTCATAGGTTTTCAAAAATGCTTTCAGCAAGCTTGGCTCTTTCCATCTTTTCAGCGTAAGCTTAATTTCTTTTATCTCGGCTTTCACTTCATTGATGTTGGTATTGAATTTTACAACAACTGTTGTCATGGAATTGGCGTGCTGAGGATTTAAGCCACACAGATAAGAAATTTGCTGCTGTATCTCTTCTTTCTCTTTTTCCAGTTCGTCAACCTGTTCTTTTAATACGAGATTGTAATAGGTAAGCTGTTCTTTTCCCAGATTTTCAAGATGATCCTGATCAATTCTTTCAAACTCGATCTGTAATTTTAGCAATTCAAGCAGATTATTTTCCTGATAAGTCTGGGTAACACGCTGCATTATTTCCGTTTTTCGAATCTTTTCTGCTTCGTCTGTTTCGCGGTCAGGATGGAATGCTTTTACCAGATCCATATAAACCGTTCGAACCGATTTGGTCGTTTTTTGTTTGGTAAGCAATTGTCTGGCTTCCTTAGCCTGTTCAGAAAAAAGCTTTGCTTTTTCTGCTCTTAGTTCCTCTTTGATACGAATTTGCTCTTCCTCACTCAGTTCATGAAAATGCTCCGGGAATGTTTCCTCGTCAGCAATTTCATTTTCTTCTGCTAATAACTTGCTGTCGATCAACTGAGAATCTGCTCTTTTTAATTCGTTCAACGCAGCATCGAAATCGACTTCACTGTATTTATTGAAAAGAGGAATCAGTTCTTCAAATTTATAATTGACAATCAGATCAAAAGAGATTTCAGAAATCAGATAGGCCAGTTTTGTCAGATATGCTTTTCTGTAAAGATCCTTTTCATAAGTCCGGTCCATAAGTTTGACAAGCTCCACGCGAAAGGACTGATATTCCATCACAATCGGATTATATTCTTTTTGCACACGATCGATCAGAAGATAATAGGTTGCGCGTAATTCGGGAATCAATTTATCCAACTGCTCAATTCTTTCGGATAACTGATTGAATTCTTTTTGACGTTTGTTCAAAACGGTCTTTGGCTGCCCAATGCGCAGCACACTTGATCTTTGCATGATTTTATTTTAATGTAGTCAAATAACTTTTTTAGCTATTTGTAAGTTTCCGATGGTGAGGAAATTTGGGTTTATTACCCGTCGGACGGCGGAAAAAGCCGTCCGACGGGCCACCGGTCCGACAGTTTTTTCTACCGTCGGACCGGTATTAAAAGTATCTATGTGGTATAAACTATGTAAATCTCAAAATCCCAATTCCTGATAAGAAATCAATATAATAGCTACAACAGCCAAAGCCAAGCCCAATCTATTTAGATTATTCAGCTTTTCCTTATACAAAACCCAGGCGGCAAAAGACGAAACCAGCATACTCAGAATATTATAAATCGGGAAAACAAAAGCAGCGCTATTTCCAAATGAACCCAACGCTAACAATAGAAAATACAAGGAAAGGAAATTGGGCACTCCTAATATTAATCCGCCGATAACACTTCGCAATTCCAGTTTTTCTCCTCCGAAAATTATTTTGTAAAGCAAAACGAGCGTTCCAATCAGAATAGCACCGGAACAGGCGATGATCATAAAAAGCGTAGTTTGCTCCGGGCGGTAGTACGACATCGTCAGGTAATTGATCAGCGTATTATTAGTCCCGCTCGCCATAAATGTAAAAACCGGAAGAAGCCAGGCATAGGAAAAAAAAGAAACGCGTAAAGGTTGTCCGTCTTCAAATTCAGTTGTTTTTTGCTGTTTTTGAATTGCGCCCAACGCCAAGGCAGCCAGCGCGATAACCAATCCTGCGTAATTAAGAAGTGTGAAATCCTTATTTGTATTTTTAAAAATGAAAAGCCCGAATAAAACCGGAATTACCAGCGACATATTTCCTGCCAGCGATGCAGCTGTTACACTCACTTTTTGGGCGGTTAATCCAATTGACATAAAGGCAATTACGAACAATGTTCCGAGCGCCAATGTTAGTATTGTTCCTTCCGAATCCCATTGAATTTCCTGGAAAGATTTCAGATCCGGCGTAAGAAAAAGTCCGGTAACAACACAGGAATAATAATTGAAAACGACTGCATGAAAAGAATTGACCTTGTAGCGCGGATAAGCGCGCATGATCATGTACAGCGCAACAGTGAAGAGGACGGCCAGTAAAAAGTATAACATGGAATGGTAACTTAATTCAGTTTTGAGACTATTTCGTCTATAACTCTTGGAAAATGCTCATGTTCCAGAACCTGTATTTTTTTAGCGACGTCGTCTGGTGTATCTGTTTCTGTAACTTCGCAGGAAGCCTGGAAAATGATATTTCCTTCATCGTAATTTTCATTGACAAAGTGGATCGTTATCCCGGATTCTTTTTCAGAATTAGTAACCACAGCTTCATGGACAAAATGACCGTACATGCCTTTTCCGCCATATTTAGGAAGTAAAGCCGGATGAATATTGACCATTTTCTCCGAATAAGTCCCAAGTAAAGACGCAGGGATTAGCATCATAAAACCAGCCAGAACAATCAGATCGATCTGATTATTTTTCAAAATTTCTAAAACCCGTTCGGTTTCGTAAAATGTTTTTCTATCAAAAAGAACAACAGGGATCTGAAATTTCCGGGCACGCTGAATAACACCGGCTTGCTGATTATTTGTCAAAATAAGATTAATCTGTACATCCGTCCGGCCTTCGAAATATTCACAGATCTTTTCTGCGTTTGAACCTGAACCTGATGCGAAAATGGCAATACGTTTCATTTTAGTTGAATGTTGAAAATGGAGAGCGGCCGGCGCCCGGTTGAAAGTGGATGACGCTCGGTTGAAAATTGCAGTTCGATTGTAAACCTCTACTTTCTTGATTTTATCAATTACTTTAAACTCCCGGTTTTAATTAATCTGGCAAAGCTATAAAAAATGAACGGCTTTCGGGGAATATCGAAAGCCGTTCTTCTATATGTTGCTGGTAATAATTCTGATTTTAGTAAATTTTCGTCAATTCGCTTCTGCTGATCAACTTTCCTTTTCTGTATGATTCTGATTTAATATCCCACAAAACACCGGGTGTCCGCCATGAAATTGTATTGATATCGATCGTTATTCCAAAACCCATTTTTGTTTCCATTTTCATATCGGAAGATATTTTATAGGCATCAAAGGCACCTGCCGGAATCGTTACTTTTTCCTGAGCGTCTACATTCCGGTTAAAAACGGTAATATTCATCGTCATAGCCATCGGGCCGGAAGTTCCTTCTCCTTTTAGTGAAGCATCTTTAAGTTTTTGTCCAACGGTCAGTTTTCCTGGATATTCAATGTTTGTGGAAGTGAATTTCATATTGAAGTTTTCAATAGATTTCATTTGCTGTTCGTTTATTAAAGTGGTGGCATCCAGTAGTAAAGTATTTCCATTACACTTCATTTGATACGTATTTTTTAACTGAGATTTCCCTTTTGCGTCAAAAGTTTCCATATCAATTGTGATCACAGACATCCCGCCTTCCGGTACTACCTTGGCGATTTTGTATGTCATGCTGCTCGTTAATTTCCCCTTAGCATCATAATTAGCCATATCAAAACCGCTACCCGCTTTCATATTCACACCCATACATTCCTGTGCATAGGAACCGGTAATTGTCAAAAGCAAAAATGCTATAAGTTGTAAAAATCTGTTTTTCATTTTGAGATTCTTTAAAGTGATTTGTTCGTTAGTTCAGGTATGAAAATACATTTTTATAAAGGATAATTTGCAATAACGATAAGATTGTTTTTCTAAAAAATCTGACTGCCGATCGCCGGAAGCCAAATTAAGTTATGCCCAAAGCATCGTTACCAAACCTAAAAGCATTATTATTTTACAAAGAGAACTGATTTTTTTGAAATCACGACGGGTATCTGAGCGGGTTAATGAATAAACTAACCAGCCGATAGGAATTAATAACAATAGAAATAATACGGCAAGAATATTGTTGTTGAGCTTGTCGGCCATCGAAAAAAGGGAGGTTACAAAAACAAAAATAATTCCGTAAAGAAAATTTTTAGTTCTACGGATTCCCCAGATTATTGGCAGCGTCCGGCAACCATGCGCTTGGTCGCCCCGAATATCTTCCATGTCTTTGACAATCTCTCGTATCAAGGAAATGAAAAAGGAGAAAACCGCATAAATAAATACCAGTTTACGGTTTGCCGGATAGTGTAAGGTTAATATAAATAAGGTAGCGCCTGTCAAAAGTGAGACGATCAGGTTTCCTATAAAAGGAGCCCGTTTGTAACGTTCGGAATAAAACCAGAGGGATGTGATTGAAATAACGTTAACCAGAAAAATCCAGGGGCTTACGATTAAGCCTAACGCGGCTCCTAAAACGTTTAAAACCTGGTGTGCGCCCATCGCCCAGCGACGTTTGAGATAACGTCCGACAACGACACGTTCTGGTTTGTTGACAATATCGATTTTTATGTCAAAATAATCATTAATAATATAACCAGCCGCAGCAATGCATACGGTCGACAACGAAAGAATGAAAAGATCAGGGTCACTGATGATTTTTTTCCACTCACTTCGCGGGCCAATCAATAAAATACGTGTGAAGTACTGTGTGATGGCCACAATGAGGAGATTACTCATTCGAACCAAACGCACACTACCGGCAACAAAATCCCGAATTCGCACTCTCGGTCTTACAGACACATTCATTAAGGTTAATAAAAAGCAGGTTCAGACATTAAAATTATTCATTTTATGTCAATTATAGAATTAATAAAATCTTTCTCTTCCTGTTCGGGATAAAAAAGCTTGATTTTGTGTTAGCTATGCATAACTCTTCTTTATCGAAAGTTTGCAGAGCCATACGCTTTAATTATTTCACTAAGAACAAAGAAATTTAATATTATGAAAATAGGCATTGTTTGCTATCCGACTTTCGGGGGAAGTGGCGTTGTCGCTACGGAACTTGGAAAAGCGCTTGCAAAAGAGGGACATCAGGTACATTTTATTACTTATTCCCAACCACAGCGACTGGATTTTTTTAACGAAAACCTTTATTATCATGAAGTAAATATACCTGCATATCCACTGTTTCAATATCCACCTTACGAATCCGCATTGTCGAGCCACATGGTGCATGTCGTAAAAATGGCGAAACTGGATTTGCTTCATGTACATTACGCAATTCCGCATGCTTCTTCCGCTTATCTTGCCAAACAAATTTTAGCACAGCAGGGAATTCATATTCCTGTCATCACTACTTTGCACGGAACGGATATTACACTTGTAGGGAAAGATGAGTCTTACGAGCCGGTTGTTACGTTTTCTATCAATCAGTCTGATGGAATTACGGCGGTTTCCGAGTCACTTAAAAATGATACTTACAAACATTTTGCGGTTACAAAAGACATTGAAGTTATTCCAAACTTTATTGATCTGGATCGTTTTAACAGACAAAAGAAAGATCACTTCAAACTGGCGATTTGTCCAAATAATGAAAAACTGATCGTTCACACATCCAATTTCCGTAAGGTAAAAAGGATTGATGATGTGATTATGATCTTCCATCAGCTGCGTGATATTACGCCAAGTAAATTATTACTTGTTGGGGATGGGCCGGATCGTGCGCGTATTGAACGTTTGTGCCGTGACCTGGATATGCTTTCTGACGTTCGTTTCCTTGGGAAACTTGATGCAATTGAGGAAGTTCTTTCCGTTGCCGATTTGTTCCTGATGCCTTCGGAATCTGAAAGTTTCGGTTTGGCTGCGCTGGAAGCTTTGGCTTGTGAAGTTCCATTGATTACTTCGAATGCAGGTGGATTACCTGAGTTGAATATTCCTGGCGTTACCGGATTTTTGAGTGATGTTGGCGATGTTAATGATATGGTAAAAAATGCCGCTTATATCCTAAAAGACGAAAATCTTCCACGGTTTAAAGAAAATGCACTTGCCCGTGCGAAAGAATTTGATGTGGCCAAAATATTGCCGCACTACGAATCTTATTACGAAAGAGTTATAGAAAACAGCAAGATGACTGTGTAAGTCCTTGTAGGTATGGTATTTGTAGCGGGCGTTTTGTCAACTACAAATACCGATACTATGCTGCCGAATATCCCATATACCGACAAAAAAAGAATTGTGATCATTGGTGCCGGCTTCGGCGGATTAGCGCTGGCAAGAGAGCTTGCCAAACGCGATGATATACAGGTTGTCCTGATTGACAAAAATAATTTCCACCAGTTTCAGCCTTTATTTTATCAGGTTGCAACAGCCGGACTTGAACCAAGTTCAATATCTTTCCCGCTTCGGAAAGCTTTTCAATCCCAAAAAAATGTTCACATTAGGGTTACAGAGGTAACTTCGGTAAATACTGACAGGAAATCGTTGAACACTCCTTTGGGTGAAATCACTTATGATTTTCTGGTTATTGCAACAGGTGCTACTACCAATTATTTCGGGATGAAAGAAATTGAAGAACGTGCTATTCCCATGAAATCGGTTTCAGAAGCATTAGCGATAAGAAATCGTGTTTTACAAAATCTGGAAGATGCCTTAGCCGTAGATACAGATGATGAGCGTGAAGGATTGATGAGTGTTGTCATTGTAGGCGGTGGACCGACAGGCGTAGAATTGTCCGGTTCACTTGCGGAGATGAAAAAATATATTCTTCCAAAAGATTATCCGGAACTTGATTTTTCAAACATGAAAATCTATTTATTGGAAGGTCTGGATAAATTGTTATCTGTGATGTCGGAGGAATCTTCCAAAAAATCGAGACGATATCTTGAAGAAATGGGGGTGGAAATTCTCACCGGACAAGCCGTCGCAGGTTATGATGGTAAATATGTGACGACAAAACAAGGTATGAAAATTCGTACTGACAATCTGATCTGGGCGGCGGGTGTAAAAGCGAATGCACTGAATGGAATAAATCCGGAAGTACTTGTGAAAGGTGGAAGGATTAAAGTGGACGAGTTTAACCGGATTCAGGGTTATACAGATATTTTTGCCATAGGTGATGTGGCTTCAATGAGTGAAGGGAAATTCCAGAATGGCCATCCGCAATTGGCACAACCTGCAATGCAGCAGGGAAAAGCACTTGCGAAAAATATCTGGCGGGCATTGGAAGAAAAGCCACCAGTGGCTTTTAAATATAATGATCTGGGATCTATGGCAACGGTTGGCAGAAACAAAGCCGTCGTAGATTTACCGTTTATTAAATTCCAGGGGTTTTTTGCCTGGTTAACCTGGATGTTTGTTCACCTGTTTTCTATTGTTGGCGTTAAAAATAAAGTGCTGACGTTTATAAACTGGTTCTGGAGCTATGTTACATTTGACCAATCACTGCGATTAATTTTGACACCCAAAGTGCTTGTTCCGGGATTTGTGGAAGAGCTGGAACCTGAACATGGAAAACCGGCAGGCGTGTAAATTATTTCAGTAAAGTTTACCGTCCGTCCATAAGTTGAACCATTCTTCCAACCTATTGGATCATTTGTTACCTTTTCGTTATATTCGTGTGTTATTTTTTACAGATTGCACGTTATAGTAGAGATATAAAACCTTTGAAAGATGAAAATTGTATTTAATATTCTTATCATATTCTTTTTATTAATCGCTTTTGTACCGGTTTTTCGCCGTTTTATGTTTCATTTATTAGTTGGAAGGCAATTGGTAAAGGAGCAAAAAAGACAAGCAAAAGCGTATGAACAAAAAACCAAAGCAGGGATTCGTGTAGATACCACGCCGCCGGATGCGAGCCAATCACGCTTCCGTGGAGGAGAATATGTTGATTATGAAGATGTAAAATAGTAAAAAGATATATTTTAATTAAAATTTAATTGAGCCCGAAATCGTGAGATTTTGGGCTTTTTTTATGTTTGGCCCTATTGTAAATCGGTGTTAGCGCAATAGAAAGTTTCATCTGCTCATAAGAGCTAACTGTTACCATTTTTCGGAATGTCGTTCTAATTGGGATAATTCTGAGGCTAAGAACAGCTAGCTGAATAGCTAAGACATTATTTTGATAGCAAAAAACTTCTTACTTTAGTAAATGTAGTATGCCGGAATTATTACGCTTGTTCGGATTGCGTTTTTTCTTTTATAGCAATGATCATCGTCCACCACATGTTCACGTAAGAAGTAATGATGGTGAGGCAAGGTTCTCGATTAATCCAGTAAATTGCCTGGAAAACAATGGGTTAAAAAAGCAGGATCTGTATTTGGCAGAAGCAATAGTTGAAACTAATAAAGACGAATTTCTCAGAAAATGGAGCGAGTTTTTTAAATCATAGAATATGAAATTTTTTGATTACAAAGCTGAAAAAGTTGAGGTTAGCGAAGTAGAAATCCGAGTGACCCTCGTAGATGGGAGGGAAGCTGCCTTACTAATTTCGGATTTTCCCTTGTTGAAAGAAGCAACTTCTTCTCAAAGAAAAAACGTAGAAGTCATAAATGGTTACGCTTTATATTGGCCTGAATTGGGTGAAGATTTAAGTGTTGCCGGATTTTTTGAAAAAGAAATGATATCCAACAACCACAAATAGTTTATTGTTTGATAGGTTAGGCTCTATTTGCAATCGGGTCGCAAATGGTTTAGTGTGTGTAACGCGGATTAACCGAAACTTTTTGGCACAGCGTTACAAACGCTAAACCATTAAACCCAGCGTGGGCCGCGCCGATTGCAAATCGGTGTTAGCGCACAAAAAAATCCCGGCTCATCACCGGGACTTTTTATCTATATATTTTTCCAAAACCTACCGGCTAAAATACAAGTTAATAACTTTCAACAAAAAGTTATTTTTCAAGCAATTCAAGTGGAACTGGATATTTTTTTAAAGTCTCCCTCATTTGATTCATTTTCTTATCCACAGTTGTAACCCTTTTGAGGGGGTGGATATTCTGATTATCAGATATGTCTTTTTTATTATTTGTAATAGTAGACATGGTAATAAATTTTATTTTCCATTTAAAGATACAAATCATTTGGTGTATAACAAAAATGCATGATAGTTCGTGCCTGTCTTAAAATGTTCCCATTTCCATGCAGGCGCAGATCCATTTAATAGATTTTCATCTAAAAGACCTAAAATTCCCAAATTGGGAGGTATACTATTTGCATATTTTGAAATACCCATCTGATATTTTCTTGTCCGTATTGAATTACTTCCTTGGATGTAGAGCAAAGATTGCGGGTGGGTTTTCATAAATAGCATTGCCGTATTCGCTACCGTAGCAAGAATTCGATCCATATCGCCATTTCTGAGTTCAATGGTATCATCAATATCATTTAGTATTCTATTCCATACTACAAACGCTAAATTGTAATAAATACTTTCTTGCTGATCGTCTTTTGAAATAATAATCCTAAGCTCAACTACGCCTTTTGACCCGACACTATTAAAAGTGTATGTATTAGAACTTATTTGTTTGGTTAAATATGTTCCAATCTGCATATTAAAGCATAGTTCTGGTTAGGGGGGCAATTATCTCTATTGAGACGTATTTTTGAACCGATTTGTAACGGATTCCAAAAGAATCAAATTTGTATTATTGCAAAAAAGTCCAAATAGTAACGTTCAGGTTTTGTATTCGGCCTGCATTTAGAATTGTGCCGCACCGATTGCAAATCAGCATTAGCAGAATTTACCGGTCAATAACATTATAACTTTTTATATAAATTACTGGATTTTACTGCCGTAAATTTAGAGAGAAAATGTTTTCTACATCACTCTCAAATTACAAGTACCATGAAAATTACCTTTGCTTCTTCCAAAATATTGCTATCGAAATTGTTTCCATTGCTCATTATCCTATTGGTTTCAGGATGTACTTTTGAGCGTTGCGAAAATCTGTTAAAAGCTGATTTTAGTTCCGCAACGCCGGGAGCAGATCCGGATCTTACACTGGCGGGCGATCCGGTCGGAGATCAGATATGGTACTCACGCGAAAGAGGTCCGGAATTGAAAATTTCTTCGGACAAACAACTTAATTATAAATCTGTTTATGACAGCTGGCCGCAATATCTTGGATTTTATCCCAAAAGTGTAATCATAGACAGACCCATTTATTATTATTGGAATGCCACGCCTTCTATTTCCGGAGTTCCGCTTATCGTATTTTTTGGCGACGGCCATTTTGGCGCTTTTGGTGGAATTAAATATGATACTGATGGGAAAGTCAAAATCAGGGCATCAGCAACAGATGATGATTATGTTAATTTGGGCTCGTATACCAATGGAAGTGCACACACGATTTGGATCAGATATGATCCATCTGCAAGAAGTTACCGGGTGAAAATTACACCAGCGTCAGGAGAAGCTATTGACTCTGGCGAGAGGCCATTAATTGGTACAGTGCCTACAGAATCAACATATCCTGCAATTTATTTCAGATATCCGGGTGAAGAGGATCGATATAAAGGAGCACAAGATTCTCAATATAAAATTAAATTCATTTATGTTAATAAAAAGGAGCCTAAGTGAAAGCTCTCAAATATCGGTGTTAGCGCACAAAAAATCCCGGCTCATCACCGGGATTTTTTTGTTATATATTTTTCCAAAACCTACCGGCTCAGATATAAATTTCTTTCGCTATAAATTTTCTGGAAGAAATCGTCCTGCAAATCATCAATAAAGTAAATCGCTTCACCCGTTGATTTCATTTCAGGTCCTAATTCTTTGTTTACGTTTGCAAATTTATTGAATGAGAACACCGGGATTTTAATCGCCCAGCCTTTTTTAACCGGGTTGAAAGTGAAATCACTCAATTTTTTATCGCCAAGCATCAACTTCGTTGCGTAGTTAACGTAAGGTTCCTGATATGCTTTACATATAAACGGCACTGTACGGGAAGCGCGAGGATTTGCTTCGATCACGTATGCGATACCATTTTTGATAGCGAACTGCACGTTAATCAATCCTTTAACGCTCATTGCCAGAGCAATTTTACGTGTGTACTCGTTGATCTGACGAATCACATCTTCTGTTAAATCAAAAGGAGGAAGTGCAGCGTGTGAGTCACCTGAGTGAATACCAGCCGGTTCAATGTGTTCCATCACACCGATGATGTAGGCATCTTCACCATCACAAATCGCATCGGCTTCTGCTTCAAGAGCGCCTTCAAGGAAGTGATCCAGAAGAATGTTGTTGTCCGGGATATCACGAAGGATTTTCACAACATGCTGTTCCAGTTCTTTTTCGTTGATCACGATTTTCATATTCTGGCCACCCAAAACATAACTTGGACGAACCAGAAGCGGGAAGCCCAGCGTACGTGAAAGTTCCACAGCTGCGTCAGCAGTTCTTACTGTTCCAAATTTTGGATAGGGAATTCCCAGTTCTTCAAGTAATGGAGAAAAACGTCCACGATCCTCAGCCCAGTCAAGTGAATTGTAACTTGTCCCGATTATTTTGATTCCGTATTTCTCTAATTTCTCAGCCATTTTAAGGGCAGTTTGTCCACCAAGCTGAACAATCACACCTTCCGGTTTTTCATGTTCGATGATATCAAAAACGTGCTCCCAGAAAACTGGTTCGAAGTATAATTTATCTGCAATATCCGGATCTGTTGAAACTGTTTCCGGATTGCAGTTGATCATAATTGTCTCATAGCCAGCTTCTTTTGCTGCCAAAACCCCATGAACACAAGAATAGTCAAACTCAATTCCCTGACCGATACGGTTTGGCCCGGAACCTAACACAACCACTTTCTTTTTATCTGAAACAATCGATTCATTGTCAGGCATGTCCTGAGAAGAATTGAAAGTGGAGTAGTAATAAGGTGTTTTTGCTTCAAACTCAGCCGCGCAGGTATCTACACATTTGTAAACACGTTTGATGCCTAATTCTTTACGTCTGTCGTACACCTTACTTTCTTTTGTTTGAAGTAAATGTGCAATCTGACGGTCAGCGTAACCTTTTTGTTTTGCGGTTAAGAATAATTCTTTTGGAAGATCGGATAAGTCAAATTTCTCAATTTCATGTTCCAGTTCGATCAGTTCTTCAATCTGGCGCAGGAACCATGCATCTATTTTGGTAAGAGTCTGGATTGTTTTGAAAGACAAACCGATCTTGAAAGCGTCATAAATATGGAAAAGGCGATCCCAGCTTGGATGTTGCAAACTGTATTTGATAGCCTCAACATCGCGTAGCTCGCGTCCGTCGGCACCAAGTCCGTTTCTGCGAATTTCCAGCGACTGACAAGCTTTTTGCAGTGCTTCCTGGAAATTACGTCCGATACCCATTGCTTCACCAACTGATTTCATTTGCAAGCCCAACGCACGATCGGCGCCCTGGAATTTATCAAAGTTCCAGCGAGGAACTTTTACAATTACATAATCAATCGAAGGTTCGAAAAATGCGGAAGTACTGCCGGTAATTGGATTGGTTAATTCGTCAAGGTTATAACCAATCGCCATTTTCGCGGCGATTTTTGCGATCGGGTAACCCGTTGCTTTCGATGCAAGTGCAGAAGAACGGGAAACACGCGGGTTAATCTCAATGGCAATAATCATATCGTCTGCCGGATTTACGGAAAACTGAACATTACATCCACCTGCAAATTTTCCAATCCCGTCCATCATTTTGATAGCCAGATCACGCATTTTCTGATAAAGTGTATCAGGAAGTGTCATGGCCGGTGCTACCGTAATACTATCGCCGGTATGTACACCCATCGGGTCAAAGTTTTCAATCGAGCAAATGATGATGAAGTTTCCGGCACCATCACGAAGCAATTCAAGCTCGTATTCTTTCCAGCCATATACGCTTTGTTCTACCAAAACTTCATGCGTTGGAGAAGCGTGCAAACCGTTATTTAATGCCTGGTCAAAGTCTTTTTCATTTTCAACTATACCACCACCCGTTCCGCCTAATGTGAATGAAGGACGGATAACAAGCGGGAAACCGATTTCCTGTGCTATTTCTTTTCCTTCCAAAAATGATCTTGCTGTGCGGCCTTTGCAGACATTCACATCAAGTTCAAGCATTTTCAAGCGGAATTTTTCTCTGTCTTCTGTGGTTTCGATCGCTTTGATATCGACACCTATAATTTCAATATCGTATTTTTTCCAGATACCGGCTTTATCGCAATCGATGGCTAAATTCAACGCTGTCTGACCTCCCATAGTTGGTAAAACGGCATCAATTGGCCTGCCAAGTGCTCTGTGTTTTTCAAGAATCTCGACGATATATTTCTTCTCCAATGGAAGCAGATACACATAATCAGCGCTGATTGGATCCGTCATGATCGTTGCAGGATTAGAGTTGATTAGAACAACTTCTATACCTTCTTCACGAAGTGAGCGGGCTGCTTGTGAACCTGCATAATCGAACTCACATGCCTGACCAATGATGATGGGACCAGAACCGATAATTAGGATGGACTTGATATTCGGATTTTTGGGCACAGTAAATGGTAATTTGTAGAATTTTGGGAATAACTTTTAATAACTTCGGAGCGTCCCTGATACTTTTTACCTCTCGATTAAAAGGGGTTCGTTCAAAAATTCCACAAAGTTAATTCACATATTGGAAAAAGAATACTGAATGACCAAAAAAAGTGTATACTGTTGTGTACGCGACTGAAAGTGATAAATTGAGTTTCGCTACCTGGGCAGAAGCATGTTTGGTAAAGATACTTTTTGATAAATAATTATATGGGTGAAATTGATAATAAGTTGCTTTATCAACTTATTCTGGGATTTTTTATTGCCACTATCATTGCAACGATAGTTCATGAATATGGACATTTTTTTACTGCTAAATTACTAGGTTATGATGCCAGAGTGAGTTACGGCTATACGACCTGGACTAATACCAGCTATCAGGACTTTTTTGGCAGCTTTACAAGAGATGAAAGGATCAAGATACAAACCAATGAATATTTTCCCAGGCAGCAAGAATACCATGACTTTACGAAGAGGATAAAACATGAGACTTTTTTGATCACACTAAGCGGTCCCTTGCTTACAATATTAATTGGTACTTTGGGATTCGCTATTCTGTGTTTTGATAGAAAAAATTTTATTGCGGACTCGCTGTCTCCGAAGAAGTGGTTCTTACTTTTTATTGCTTTCTTTTGGTTAAGGCAGCCGGCCAATTATGTGCTTGACCTTTTGTCTGCCATTAGCCGTGGACATTATCCCTATGGGAATGATGAAACTGTTTTGGCGAGGTACTTTGCATTCGATATTTGGTCAATTTCCTTTGTTTTGGCCTTAATTGGTCTCGTAATTGTTTTTATAATCTACAAAAAATTCATTCCTGATGAAAGCAAGACAACTTTTCTTCTCGCTGGTCTGATCGGTGGAATTGGAGGGTATATGCTGTGGATATTTATTCTGGGGCCTGTTTTTATGTCGTGAACCGATTATTGTAACGGTACGATGGCCGGAGCAGAAATGTCAAAATCTTTTAACCTTAAAGGCGTATTTCCTTCAATAGCATATCGGAAAGGAGAGCTGTTTTCCGGTATATTGATATAATATCCAAGACGCAACTGAAGTGTATTGATTGAAAGATTTTCATTTCGAAGTCTTATTCCAAATCCATAACCCTGATAAAGCGGACTTTTCCAAACTGTATTTTTGCTGGTAACCAGTCCAATATCTGCAAAAGTGTAATAAGCGATACGAAATCCGAGAAGACTTTTCTCAGAAAAATAAACGGTTTCAAAACCAAAAGTGAGTCGTTTGGTACCGATAAGCTGGTCGTTATTGATGCCACGAATTCCCTGGCTATTGCTGATATTAAGGTAATCCAACGGATCGCGACGGATACCATGTGTGTATCGAACGGTAATAAATTGTCTGAAATAGCTGTAACGAAAAGGAATAAGCTTACTAATATAATTTCCCTGTCCGCTGATTACACCTTGCTGTGCCTCGCCCTTTTTAAAATAAGACCCAAGGTTTGCCAGACCATATAAATAACCCATATTATGCGGAAGATAATTTCCGGAAGCAAATTGGACTCCCGCATATCCACGCTGTCCAAATTCGGTTTTTTCACTGCCCAACGTCATAGAAAACAGGTTTCCTACCGGTACATCTTCCGTTCTCCCAAAACCGTAAATCAATACATCGCGTTTGTAACTCCGGTTGGAATAACCCAGGCTCATCAACGTGGCACTTCTGTCCCAGTAAATTTTATTGAGATCAACGTTAACTTCCGGGCGCTCCGTATAGCTGAATTTATTATGTCTTAATGCAAATACGAGACGCGATTTTTCACTGAGTGAAGAATTTTTAAACGGGAATTTGAAAGATCTCCCCAGCCAGATATCATAATAAAAATAGGAGGTAGGGTATCGGATTTCCTGCAATGTACTGTCAATATTTCTTTTGTATTGACGTAAAGCGACGTGGCCGGCTTCTATGGAGCCGGCGTATTTTGTTTCCGTTGTAAGAAATGCTCTTGAAAATACAATGGATTGCTCTTTTCTGTCCCTCTCATAAATGAAGTTTGCCTGGCCGGTTATGAAAGTTTTTCCAATGTAGGGAATCGTATAAATTGTACGGAACTGGAATTTCTGTAAAGTGTCTTTGGTGTCCAGCCTGATTCGGGTGAGCTGCTGATGGGTAGTTCCGTTTACGTTGGTATTATTTAGTCCCAGGTTAAACCGGTTAAAAGAATTAAAACCTCCTGAAAAGTTATAAGACCATGAATCCTGAATCAAAACGACAATATCGGCCATCCAGGTAACATCAGTTCTTGGCACGACAATAATCCGGGCATCCGTTATGGTCCCGTTTTTTCTTAACAAACGTTCATTATCTCTTAAAACACTGGCCTGAATTTCGTCACCTTCGGAAAACATCAGAAAGGATTTCCTGATAATCCGTTCACGGGTATTGGTGTGAAAACTTTTACTGAGGAATCGCTCAACCTGTTTACCAACGCGGGTTGTATCATAAACGGATTCCCCTAAAACATCCAATTGTTTGATAATGATTTTCCTGATCACCATGCCTTCATAAGGCGTGAAAGGGTTGGTTTCGATGGCTTTTACTTCACCTTTATTACCCTGATTGTATACGTCCCTAAAAAGCAATCGGTATACGGACCTGGAGAATTTTGTTTTCGACATACGAATTTTGAGATTGGTATATCGCACACTATCCATGTTCATTCTTCCATTTCTCCGGCCGTCGTTTTTCTGCGCCAGAGCAATGGTTGAAATAAACAAGAAAAGTAACAAATATCTAAACATGGGCACATAGCAATGAACAAATCATTAGACAATATATAAACGTACGAATGTTAGATGTAGTAAGATTTAAAGTGTTTTTTGTATTGCTAAGATTGGAATGAAATTAAGATTATACTTTATTAATTTCGTGCCTCACGAATTGCTTTAAGAATTAGTTCTGTCTGGCCGGGAGATGGTGCTTTTTTTGTTTCGAATTTCCCGTTTGGTTTGATGATAGCATACGTTGCAGAATCAAGCGGATTAAGTCGGATAAGCAAATCAATAAGCTGATTGCCGTTTACAAACATATGCACACCTTTTAACTGGTGTCTTACAATATACTGTTTAACCAGATCATAGGAAACCGGATTTTCATCTGTTGGTAAATGCAGGTAAATAAATTCTACATCCGTAGGCAATTGGGCACGTAAAGAAGCTGCATATTCGAGATCGTCCCGGCTTTTCTGATCATCGATATTCCATTTTAAAATATAAAGTGTTTTTCCTTTGTACTGATCCGTTATGCTGGTGAACCAGGAGTTTCCGCGACTGTCAGATTCTGCCAGCCAGTATTCAGGAAGAACTTCCGTCGGAGTGGCTTTAAGATCACGGAAAGAAATCATTTTATTGATATTGACGCTGTCCTTAACTTCCAGCCGCACAATTTCATCCAGCGACTGACGGAATTGTGGAGATATTAAACGCGTTTGAATGTATTTGTTCAGGCTAAGCTGATTTTTATACGAAAACTTGTAGAAATTTTTGGGCAGATAACGTGCATTCAGAAAATCGGAGCTGGTACTGTCAAATTGTGTATGATTTAATCTGCTTTCGGCCTCATAAGCAAAAAGCAAATCAAGCAATGTGGTATTTCTTTTGTAAAGATTGTTAAGAAAATCCATCTCAATCTTTTCTGCTTTCCCTCGTTCAATGATGACGTCGAGTTTTTCTGTTTCGTCGTCAGTCAAGCCGGTCGTGTTATTTTTTATCATGGTTCCCATTAGTCTTACCTGAAGGGAATTGACTTTCGGCGAAGCGCCGTTAGCCCATATTTGTTTTTTTAAATCAGCATAAGAAGAAATCCGGCCTGCTAATGATGCGCGCTGGCCTGTTAAAGGGGCCTTTGCCAGCTTTTTCAGATCTACCAGCCAGCTATCTGATTTGGGTACATCAAGCTGGTTGCTTAATAAATATTCATACAGATTTTGATACCTTTCATCTTCCGCGATGGATTGCACCCATTGAGTTAGCGGCTTATCCGGAATGGAATTGGAAGTTTGTAATAATGCAGATACCCGAAGTTCAGCACGGGCCGAGGCGGCTTTAGTTGCTTCGGAAAAACTTTTATCCCAAAATGTATCATAAAACTTTGTTCCCAGAACGCTGTTTGCGGCCAGTGCGTTGTTCAATGAAGCCAAATATTGCGGATACAAATTGTTGGCAGTGGCATTTACTCCGGCAAAATAAAAAAGCTTTTTTGCCTTCGAAATAGAATCTCCGTTGAAAGTAATTTCTACTTCTCCCGGAGAGCCTAAAAAGGTTGTAAAAGCCTTTCCGCTGTAATCCAGATAAATTTCTTCACTCGAAAATAAAATAGGTAATGAAACCCGGAAACTACCGTCAGCTTGCAAAAGAGCCTGTTTGCTGAGCTCCGACTGAGGTTGTAGAATATTGTTTCTGGAAAAAGTGACGGATGGAGCCTGTCTGTATAGCCGCCCGGTCAGATTCAATATTCTTCCTTTGATTATTAGAGAATCCGTGACTGCAAATCCTGAATAGGAAGTACACAGCATTATAACGAGAATTATTAGGGGTAATTTAGTTCGCATGTTGATCAGTAATTAATAACGAAAAATACTGAGCCTTTCGGAAGCAAACAAATTTGTCAGTTAAATTTCAAACTGTTGAATGGCCAATGAAATAAATCAGGAGGTTAATTTATTGATTATTAATGTTTTATTATAATTATTTCAGTTTTCGTACCGCACATTTATTCCGTGATATTTCTCCTGAGCACTATAATCTTTTCGTAACGGATGGCCTTCCCAGTCTTCCGGAAGCAAAATACGGCGAAGATCAGGATGATTTTCAAAATGAATTCCAAACAAATCGAAAGTTTCACGCTCATGCCAGTCTGCTGTGCGCCAGATGTGACTTACGGTAGACACAGAAGGCAAAGGTTGATCTTCCGTATTTCTTGGGAAAATAATTTTAAGCATCAGCTCATGGCCGTACGGAATGGAGTTAAGATTATAGATCAACTCCATTGTGGCTAGTCCCGGGCCGTTATCTATGGCCGTGATACAAGCCAGATAATCAAAATAAAACCTTTCATCTTCAAATAAAAACTGACAGATTTCAGCAATGCTGCCTGACGGAACTGTTATGGATGGTTGGAGTCCTTTTTCATCAGCACTGATCATTTCTCCAAAACCGGCAACAAGAATATTTTTTATTTCTTCAAAAGTCATTTCAGTATTTCAATTTTGGAACGAAGGAATAGTTAAGCAGGAACACCTTCCTGCATTTCCAGAAATAGTTCGGGTGCAAGGGGATGTTCTCCACGTATTTTTTCCTGCAATTTCATAAATCCGCCGATCAGAGCCTCCGGTCGGGGCGGACAACCGGGAACGTATATATCAACGGGAATAATTTTATCGACTCCTTTAACCACATGATAACCATGCTCCCAGTAAGGGCCGCCACAATTTGAGCAGCTTCCCATGGAAATAACGTAACGGGGTTCTGGCATTTGTTCATATAAACGACGAATGCGGTCAGCCATTTTGAACGTTACGGTTCCTGCCACAATCATAACGTCGGACTGACGGGGGGAAGGGCGCGGCAATATTCCAAAGCGTTCCAAATCGTAGTGTGAGGCGTAGGCGGCCATCATTTCAATAGCACAGCAAGCCAGTCCAAATCCCATTGGCCAAAGCGAAGAAAGCCTTGCCCAGTTCATCAAATCCTCTGCGTTGGTTAATATAATCCCGCCGTCGCCGGTTTTTATTCTTTCACTCATCTCTGTCACTTTCGGTAAATTCACTGGTACAATATTTGCTCGAACAAGAGCTAATCTGTTACAATGCAAAAGTAATGAATATTGATAAGAAACAGACTTTCATCAGTACCGGATTGCAAACACTTCAACTTATCCCGATATGAAAAACAAATTACTTTTGACTATTCTTTTCTCTGCCTTTTTTATCAACATTTCAAACGCACAGACAATTTCTGATACCACCGGAACGGCACCCAAAAAATTCATGAGCGGTATGGCCGTTTACGCTGAATTCGGGGTTTTATCCAACAGTAGTTTTAAAGCGATACGAAATCAGATGAAGGCTTTAAATATCAAGCCTTTTGAAAATTTAATGGCTTCAATTGTTCTTGCCAAAAGAATTGAGACAAAGAAATTCTTTGCTGAAAGTCGACTGATTTTAATGAATTCTACTAAGTATAATAACGATGATAATCAGAGTAAGGGTTCTTTTAGGGGAATTGGAATTGGAGTGGATGCAAGTCCAAAATTTGTAAATTCCACGCACTGGAATGTTTTGATACCCATTGGCTGGGATCTGATGTTATATCAGGTGAAAGTAAAAAATGATCAAACAGCAAGTTTTGCACAGGTTGTTTCCAATCCAAATGGTTACCGGTCTGCGAAATTGCATAATGGCAGTTTTAATTTACACGCCGGAATCGGGGTTGATTACAAGATGAATTTATTTCCAAAAGTATATGACAAAGTTTACATCAGCAGTAAAGTGACATATCATTTACCGTTGGCGAGGATGGGAAGATGGCGGGGAGATGATGTGAAAGTCACCGATTTGCCGTCATTTAAAGCCAACCAGTTATATGCGCAGATCGGTCTGGTGTTTTTTCCAAAAAATATGGGGAGAATGTGGGGTAAAATGCATTGAAATGATTTTTGGGGGGCGTATTCACTGTTCCATAGGAGCATCCTGTTTATAGAAATTTATTACCCCGGCGGAAATTTTCTGGCTGTATCGGAGGCTCCTATGGGGCCAGGATTCGGAAACAAGAAATTTGTTGCTATAAACAGGATGCTCTTATCGAGCAAAATTTAGCTCATTTTGATTGATTAAGAATAAATGATTTTCTTAATCAATCAAAATGGGGCCTCTTATTTACAGCTCCTTTACAAATTGATAGAAGGTTGATAAATTTTCATAGCTCTCATAGGAGCATCCTGTTTATAGAAATTTATTACCCGGCGGAAATTTTCTTGCTGCATCGGAGGCTCCTATGGAGCCGGGATACAGCAAGAAATTTGTTGCTATAAACAGGATGCTCTTATCGAGCAAAATTTAGCTCATTGCTGATTGATTAAGAATAAATGATTTTCTTAATCAATCAAAATGGGGCCTCTTATTTACAGCTCCTTTACAAATTGATAGAAGGTTGATAAATCCACAGCTCCATAGGAGCACCCTGTTTATAGAAATTTATTACCCGGCGGAAATTTTCTGGCTCCATCGGAGCCTCCTGGAGTTTTCGGGAATTCTTTTTATCTATTTTAAAAACTGACAAAAATTAAGTTCTTTTATATTTCTCATTAACCTGTTTATACAAATCGGCAGGAACAGGCGATTTTACTTCCGGAATTTGCGGTTGCGGACGAACCCAGTCCAGATATCCTTTTACCCAGGCATAAGCTAATCCAAGAATCAGAATCAAGACAAAAACTGTCATTTCTGCCATAGCAAACCAGCCCCATTGGCCATTAGTCTGCGCAATAAGTTCCTCATTACCAAAGACAACTGCCCAAGGAAACAGGAATAATAATTCGATTTCAAAAAGGACAAAAATCAGGGCGATTACATAAAAACGAACATTGAACTGCACATTCGCATTTCCCAGAGGATCTTCTCCGGACTCATACGTAGTAAGTTTTTCTTCATTCGGACGATCAGGTCTTAAAAAACGAGCGATCGTCAGCATGAGCCCGATAAGGGAAACCGCGGCAATTATAAAGAGAAGTATATAACCAAAATCACTAAGCATAAGGCAGGAAACGAGTTTCTGCAAAGCTAAGGAATTTTGATTTAGTCATGGTAAATGACTATTGAAAGTGTGTCAGGAATTCTGTATTTGCAGATAATTAAAATTAGATAATACTCAGAATAATGGTTCTTAAACTTAAACCAATCACCAGAATTCCAACCATTAACATCAACGGTTTGCGCTTGATTTTTCCAACAAGCAGCGCTCCGAAAGGTGCCGCAATTACCCCGCCAATAATAAGTCCAAGTACAACCTGCCAGTTGTTGATACCATTAAAAATCAGAAATGTAATACCGCTCGCAAAACTAATGACAAATTCAGCCGCATTGACAGATCCGATAGTATAACGCGGATCACGTCCCTGGCCAAGCAAAGTTGAGGTAACAATAGGCCCCCAGCCGCCCCCGCCAACAGAATCCATAAATCCGCCCGTTGCTGCCAGAATACCGATACGTTTCGTTTTATTTTTAACCAGGTTTTTCCGGATTGCTTTACGAATAATGATCACACCTAAAACCAGCATATAAAATGCGATATAAGGTTTAATTACAGCACCATCGATTATATCTGAAAGAAGGTACGCTCCCGTAACTGCACCAAGCACACCTGGAATCAGAAGCGATTTGAAAAGTTTTTTATTGATATTTTTAAATCTGAAATGCGAAATCGCGGAGGCGCCGGTTGTGAACATTTCAGCCACGTGTACGCTTGCGCTGCTTACTGCTGGGGTTACACCAAGACTTAGTAAAAAGGAAGTGGACGTTACACCATAAGCCATTCCAAGTGCGCCGTCAACAAGTTGAGCAGCAAGTCCTACCAATAGATACAGCGCAAAGTCGCTGGATATAAATGTTCCTATACTATCCTGGGTAACCGATATTGTCCCATTTAAAAACAAAAAACCAATGAAAAGAACAATTACACTGATTGGCAAAATATACCAAACCGGTTTTGTAGGAAGTTTAAGAGAAAGGACTTTTTCTAGCATTGTAATCGGAATTAATAATTCAGCAATTTGTGTGATTCTATGCAAAACTACTAAAACTATTAAATCTACCAAATTGATAGAGTAAAATTAATCTTAAATTAATTTTTTGGATCAGAAAAAAAATTGATTTTACCAGGTAATTTTTAAGAATGAAACAGCCTGGCGAGGGAGTGGAAATTCCATCGTTAATTCTCCATTTTTAACATTAACCCATTCAGGCGAAGTAAGGAGCTGTAATTGTCCGGCTTTTTCAAGTATTGTTATTTGCTCAGCGGACGGATTTTTAGGTGATCCCATTTTCTTCCAGACCTCATAAGAATTGCTGTATTTCTGATCAATCCGGTAATGTTGAACCAAAACTTTTTGGGCTGTTATTCCCTTAACATGAATCGCAACAGGAGAATCCGGGGCTGGTTTGTTGTCGTCATGATAATTCCATACCATTACTGCGGCTTCCTTCTGATCCTTTGAAGCAAAAGCATTAATATCAGGTTCGCCACGAACACTTTCATCCCGAACTTTCAGAAAATTATAAGCCAGATTTTGTTTTACATCCACACGCGTTCCCTGCATCATGCCAAACATTCTGAAAACGTTCAGGACTGGTTTATCAACGCCATTGGTAGCCAAATCCCGGAATCCACGAAACCAGGCCTGATCTTCAAATTCAAATGCCCAGGTTACGGCTCCTAATAAATTTACACCTCGGGCTTCTGCCAGATCCGATTTTCTCGCAAAAGATGCCGCCGTATAACTTGAATACATTGTGCCATTCCGGTAGGCATTTTGCGGACTTAAATCTTCAGAACAAGCCGCACAGCCTTCCGGATCAGATTCTCCGATAATGATTGGTAATTTTTTAAGCGTTGGATATGAAGCAACAATCTCAAAACCTTTGTTCATATCACGCAGCTGTGTCCCCATATCCATACGCACAATACCATCAACCAGTTTTGGTGCTCCTTTGGCATGAAAAGTCAAAACATCGATAGGCGAGCCAATTTTGCCCGTTACATAATTTTTTCCCTTGGTAACATGATCCAGGAATGCTCTGAAAAATTTGGCTGAAACGTCCCAGTTGGGGCCTGTTACTTCCGGACCACCGACCTTTGCGGTGGGTAAAGCGCGTTTTACAGCATCGGCAGAATAGTCATACATTTTGATATATTCCTCCGTTGTTCCTTTCCAATAGCCAATATTTGGCTCATTCCATAATTCCCAATACCAGCTTTCAACTTCTTTTTTGCCATATTTTTCAACGGAATGTTTTACCCACTGATAGACCAGTTCTGCAAATTTCGTATAATCTTTTGGCGGATAAGCCCAGCCGGTATAGATATCATTGTAGTTGTCGCCGGGTTTCCAAAAATGCCTATAAGGCTGAGGATGAGAAGATAAAGCCTCGGGCATGAAACCGATTTGCGCAATAGGTTTCATGCCGCGTTCAATATAAGTATCAAATATTTTGTCGACTATTGTCCAGTTATAAATTGGTTTTCCGTCTTTATCTTCCGTGTAAGCATTAGTTGAGCCCCATTTCAAAGCGGCCACACCGTCGCCGGTAACGAGCATACTATGTGCGCGGACAAAAACCGGGACTTTACTTAACTGAGACAATTCAGTAAGCAGTTTTTTTCCGTCTTTCATGTAAGTATAATTCGGCTCATCATAGCCAAACCATGACCAGATGGGTTTTATTTGTCCTTTTTCTTTGTTTAAATCGATTTCGATGGAGACGGGTTTTGCTTCTTGTGCAATAGACTGAAATATTATGAAAAACAGTAAGATGGCTGCTAAACTTATTCTGGTAAAGTGACTGATTTTCATAATATTAAAAAATGTTACACTAATCCTGTGATGAAATCAATATAGTTGTCGCGTGTTATCCAATTGGTCTTTGCTTCCGGGTACGCTTCGATGAAAGCCTTGGGGAACTTAATCTTACTGTCTTGAAGTGACTTAATAAATTTCTTCGTAAGATATTTCTAGTCTTATTTGGTTTAACACTTTTTAGATAAATCAATAAGCGTATTCAACCAATTTAGCTAAATTCATTGCGTTGACTCAACGAATTAACGAAAAGTAACGGGTAAATTCTTGTTTACCTACAACCAGACAACCTTTTGTTCCGAAGTATGTTCCCTCCCAATTATATCTCCATACAAATCCGGCCGCCGCGCTTTTATATATCTGAAACCACCAGCACGTTCCAGTTTTTCCGGTGTTAAAGTTGCAACAGCTATATCATTATCAAGCTCACGACATTCTGCAATGATGTCTCCGTAAGGATCGAGAATCATGGAACAGCCGTTTTTTAGCTGATCATCATCCATACCGATTGGATTGGAGAAAATGGCATAAACCGCGTTGTCATAAGCACGCGCGGGTAACCATTTCATAAGCCAGCTGCGACCTTTGGCACCATCAAATTCCTGACGAAGCGAAGTTGGGTCTGACTCTCTGTTTTTCCATAAAACGGGATCAACAAAACCTGCGCCAGGGCGCGTTGAGGGCGTACACATGGTCACGTGTGGCATAAAAATAACATCGGCCCCAAGAAGTTTTGTAGCTCTTACATTTTCAATAATATTATTATCATAACAAATCAGAATCCCGCATTTCCAACCGAATAAGTCAAAAACGACATATTCATTGCCCGCGGATAAATGCGGATTTATGAAAGGATGAAGTTTCCTGAATTTGGCAACCAGTCCGTTTTCATTGACACAGACATAAGCTTTATAAATTTTATCTTCCGAATCTTTTTCAAACAATCCGGCCAAAATTGTAATGTTATGTTCACGGGAGATTTCGGTGAGTTTTTTAATACTTTCGCCGTTAGGAATAAATTCTGCGATATCCAGTAATTGCTCTTTGGACAAATGACGGGCAAAAGTATAACCCGTTACCGAGCATTCGTGAAAGGAAATAACCTTTGCGCCTTTGGTCGCGGCCTGTTTAGAAAGTTGGCTGATGATTTGAAGATTGTAAGCTTTATCACCGCTGCGGTTCTCAAATTGTGCAGTCGCTATTTTAATATTTTCCATGCTTTTGTCATTTATAGTAAACGATTCAAAAGTAGAAAACAGCGGATTTTCAAAATTGTACAAACCCGACAACGGAATTTATTTTTCAGGAATCTGTAAGAAATTGGCAGCCAGTAAATTTGTTTGACTAATATATTGACTTGGCGTAATACCCGAAATATTTTTCATTTCTCTGATCAAATGTGCCTGATCAAAAAATCCCGCATCATAAACCAGTTTGGTTTGGAAACTTCGCGGACTTTTTCGCAGCAGTTTTAAAAAATATTGAATCCTTATAACACCGGAATATCGCTTGGGGGGAAGTCCGATATGCTCTTCAAACGTCCTTTGCAGTTTTCTTTCACTGATTTGTAAGATGGAAGTAAGCTGGTTTACGGATAGATTTCCGTTATGGTGATGTATTAACTTTATCGTATTAAATGCAAGATTATCAGCTTGATTAGACATTGTCAATTTCCGGGTTAAGAAATTTTCTACGATCTGGATTTTAGAAAAAATATCTGATGATTGAAAAATTTGATCAAGAAGAGTTTCGATTTCCAGAGAATAAAAAGTTTCCAGATTCAGAATCTGATTTTTCAATTCAATGGCAGAAATTTTAAGTAAGGACGAAAGGCCAAATGGATGGAAAACGACGATCAGCATTCCAATTTTGCCAGCGGAAATGATGTTTTGAAAAATGTCCAACTGGCCATAGATGAAGCCAAAAGGAAGTATCGCTGACAATTCATTATGACTTTCAAGATGGATTAGCGGATCTCCATAATTGAAAACCATCCCCGTATTCCCATCAGAAAACATTCTGTGCTGTACATGAGCAGTGTGGTCATTTTCAATAATCAGAAAATGTTTTACAATCTGTGCAAGAGCCGGCGAGGGAAGGATTTGCATGGAATTTACATTTTGCTAAGCTTTTTTAACCCAGAAACTTCGACCTTCAAAACTGTTTTTCGCTAACAACGTGGCAGCAATACGGCTGCGTTTTCCTGTTGTGCAATAAAATACGATGGTTTTGTCGGCTGGAAAGTTAACTATATTTTCAGGCAGTTCGGCAAGTGGAATATTCTCACCACCAATAAAATCTTCCTCAAATTCATAATTTTCCCGGACATCGATCAGATATAAATCTTCTGATTTTGATTCCAGTCTATTTTCCAGTTCTTCAAAAAACATTTCCTCAATTTTAATTTCAGAAATTGTCTTTAAAGGAGTAATTACATTATCATTTTGCACGATCGGAAAATCAGCCGATCGGCTAAAATTGAAAACGTTATTGGTATTACCAAGCGCATTCAAAACCAGTAATTTTCCAGAAAGTATTTCACCAAATCCGCAGATGATTTTGATGGTTTCGTTGGCCATATAAGTACCAATAATACCTGGTAAAATTCCGATTACGCCCGCAACCTCACAATTATCTCCTTCCTCGGCTTCGGGAAAAAGGCAGCGGTATGTTGGGCCGCCCTTGTAATTAAAAACGGAAACCTGGCCTTCGAAACGCAAAATAGAGCCAAAAACCAATGGTTTGTTCAGTGCAACGCAAACGTCATTGGCAAGATAACGTGTTGCGAAATTGTCCGATCCGTCAATAACCAAATCGTAATTGGAAATAATTTCCGATGCATTTAATTCATCCAGTCTTACCGGTATCGCGATAAGATTAATAAAAGGATTCATTGCAGAAAGCTTTTTAACGGCAGTTTCAGCTTTGCTTTTTCCAATGTCATCAGCTGAATATAAAATCTGGCGGTGAAGGTTGGTAACATCCACCGTATCATCATCGACAACACAAATTGTGCCAACCCCGGCCGCAGTCAGATATTGCAAAACCGGACAGCCTAAACCGCCTGCACCAATCACAAGCACTCTCGCAGCTTTCAACTTTTCCTGCCCTGAAATACCCATTTCCGGTAAGATTATCTGGCGGCTATATCTTTTTCTTTCCTGAGATTCCACAGCTAATATTTCGGTGCGCTGCACCTTTATCTACGTTAATTATATCCAGCTTTCTACAAATATTTGGCCGCTCTGCGGCTACGTTATCAGCCTGACGTTCTGGGTTACACATTCTATCATTCACTCATTCAAAATTCAACATTGCATCACTCTGTCCCAATCTTTCCAAACAGGCTCATATCCTTTCGATCTGATCATATTCGCAATCATTTCCGGACTTCTTTCATCTGAAATTTCAAATTGTTCCAAGGATTCCGGTTCCACTGCATATCCTCCCGGATTTGTTTTTGAACCTGCACTTATGGATGTTATTCCAAGCTGAACACAATGATTTCTAAACTTTTCAGATTCTCTGGTTGATAGAGAAATTTCTACTTCTTCATTAAACAAACGATAGGCACAAATGAGTTGCACCAATTCTTTATCGTTCATTTCAACTTTCGGTTCCAGTCCGCCCGAAAATGGACGAAGCCTTGGAAATGACAAACTGTAACGGGTTTTCCAATATTTTTTTTCCAGATAATTGAGATGCAAAGCGGTGAAAAAACTATCCGTCCGCCAATCTTCCAAACCAATTAAAACACCTAAACCCATTTTATGAATACCAGCCTGACCAAGTCTGTCCGGCGTTTCCAAACGGTAATTAAAGTTAGATTTTTTTCCTTTGGGATGATGTTTTTTGTAATCTTCTTTATGATAAGTTTCCTGATAAATCAGTACCGAAGTCAAACCAAGTGGAATAAGTTCAGCATATTCTTCTGTATCCAAAGGCTGCACCTCCATCGAAACCTGAGCGAAATAAGGTCGAATTAAATTTAAAACTTTTTTAAAATATTCTAAGTGAACCGTTTGATTGGCCTCACCCGTTACCAAAAGTACGTGATCATACCCCAGGCTTTTGATGACATGAACTTCCCGTAAAATTTCTTCCTCTGTCAGTGTTTTTCTCCTTACTTTATTATCCAGACTAAATCCGCAATAGGTGCAAATATTGGTACATTCGTTGGAAAGATAAAGCGGGATATACAACTGAATTGTTTTCCCAAAACGCTTCAGTGTTAACTTCTGGCTAAGCTGCGCCATGGGTTCAAGATACGGTGCGGCGGCAGGAGAAATCAGTGCTTTGAAATCTTCCAATGTCCTCCGGGATGTATGTAACGCGTGTTCTACGTCGTTCTTTGTTTTGGAATAAATGCTTTCCTTAACGTCATCCCAGTTATATGATTCGAATAAATCTTGAAAATTAGTCATCTAAAAAAGCGGTTAACGGGCTGCTGGCTATGGCGTAATTTCCTTGTTTGGCTAACCTCGCATGGAAAGCCATCCTTCCTGCTTCGACGGCCATTTTAAAAGCAATCGCCATTTGTACAGGATTTCCGGTAACAGCAATTGCTGTATTAACCAGAACGGCATCAGCACCAATTTCCATCGCTTTGGCAGCATCTGACGGTGAGCCAATTCCAGCATCCACGATCACAGGAACATTACTTTGTTCAATAATGATTTCCAGAAAATCAATCGTTTTCAAACCTTTATTGCTCCCAATCGGAGATCCCAATGGCATTACCGCCGAAGCTCCTGCATTTTCCAACCGCTTGCATAAAACCGGGTCTGCGTGAATGTAAGGAAGAATTACAAAACCTAATTTTGCCAATTCTTCGGTTGCTAAAAGCGTTTCAATTGGATCCGGCATCAGGTATTTCGGATCGGGATGAATTTCAAGTTTTATCCAGTTTGTTTCCAAAGCTTCTCTTGCCAGTTGTGCTGCGAAAACGGCTTCTTTGGCTGTCCGCACACCGGACGTATTGGGTAATAAATTAATCGAGGGATGTTTTAGGTGTATTAGAATATCATCTTCGGCATTGTGCATGTCAACTCGGCGAAGTGCCACTGTTACCAGCTCAGAGCCGGATGCGATCAGTGCTTCTTCCATTAATTTTGAAGAATTAAATTTTCCGGTTCCGGTGAAAAGTCGTGAAGAAAATTCTCTGTCAGCTATTTTTAACATAGTATTTTTTTGATTTTATAAACCACGTTTCCTGGGTTTTTGGCATTAATTATTGAGCCGGAAATGGCAACGCCGTACATTCCTGTTTCTGATATTTCTTGAATATCTTCCTGAGTAATTCCGCCGATTGCAAACATGGGAATGGATAAGACAAGTTCTTTTAATGAAGCTGTAATGTTTCGGTAACCTTCTAATCCTAAAATCGGGCTCAGGTTTTGTTTGGTTGATGTAAACCGGAAAGGGCCTAATCCTATATAATCTGCTCCTTCTTTTATCTGATTTACTACATGCTCCAATGTATTGGCGGTCCCACCGATAATCATTTTTTCTCCAACTATTTTTCTTGCGAATTCTATTGGCATATCATTTAATCCGAGATGCAGTCCGTAAGCATTGATTTCTTTTGCGATAAATGGAAAATCGTTGATTATAAGTTTTGCCTGGTAGCTATCGCAAAAGGTTTTGGCTTTTTCTGCCAGTTTAAGAACGTCTTCAAAAGATTGATCTTTTACCCGAAGTTGTATCCAGCGGCAACCAGCGTCGAGAGCGGTTTGAATGCTTCCGAGGTGGGTTATATCTTTTGTTTGATTTGATATGAATTGCAGTTTGTCTATCATTTGATTTGATTCACATGGGTGGCATGGATGTTATGAATGATTGCATATATCGATCCCATCGATCCCGTGGTTCTCATGGATAATCCAATCCCAAAGTCCCAGGGTATAAACCCCGGGCTAAGATATTCGACCCCGTCAGGGTCGTTGGCATAATGAAAATTTAGGCCAATATTAGATTTTTGGAAATGCCTAATTATCATCGTACGGAAAAAGCCCAACGGGCTTACATATCTTAGCACCGGGCATCGTCCGGTGGTTCGTGGTGGTTTATGATGGTTCCCAATGGTTCATGATGATTTACATTGATTTATGAAATTAACCACCTCCCGTAATTTCCGGAAATTGGCAACTACATTTTCCGTTTCCTTCCATAATGTTCCCAAAACGGCCGCCCCATCAAAACCCATTTCACTTACTTTCTCCATATTTTCACTGGAAATTCCACCTAAACCTATTATCGGTATTTTATTAATTTCAGGCTTGATAGAAAAGTTTTCTGGTAAAACACCTTTGTAACCTGCTTTTGAAATACTGTCAAAAACTGGCCCGAAAAATGTATAGCTGAAATACTTTAAAAGGGTCCCTATTTCAGTTAAATCATGAATCGAAGTACTTAGCAGAAAATCATCGGATTTTAAGTTTTTCAGAATTTCCATTGAAGTCTGGCTTCTTTCCTTTTCCGTAAAATGAAGTTTTTTAATTCCAAATTCTCCCGCCAGGTTATGATGCTGGTGAATCGCAATTCTGTCAATAAATTCCGAATTGATTTTACTTAACAGATTCTTGAAATCGTTTTCTTCACTTTCAGGTTTTCGTATATGTAAACACACCAATCCTTCCCTGAAAAGACTGTTTATTAGTCCAGCCTCGTCAGGGAAAAACGCTGGATTGGATATGGCTAATAGTTTCATTATAAATAAATTTCACTTCCCTTATTAGCGAACTCTCTCGCTTTCTCCTGCATTCCTTCTTCTAGTGCCATTTCTTCCATCAAGCCATTTTCTTCTGCATAATCACGAACATCCTGTGTAATTTTCATCGAACAGAAGTTGGGTCCGCACATGGAGCAGAAGTGAGCGATTTTTGCACCTTCGGCAGGTAATGTTTCGTCGTGAAATTCTTTTGCAGTGTCCGGATCAAGCGAAAGGTTGAACTGATCTTCCCAGCGAAATTCGAATCTTGCTTTGCTTAATGCATTATCGCGGTATTGGGCGCCTGGGTGTCCTTTCGCCAAATCAGCAGCGTGGGCTGCGATTTTGTAAGTGATCACGCCGTCCTTTACGTCTTTTTTATTAGGTAATCCCAAATGCTCTTTTGGCGTAACATAACAAAGCATCGCCGTTCCAAACCAGCCGATCATCGCTGCGCCAATGGCGGAGGTAATGTGGTCATAACCCGGAGCAATGTCTGTGGTTAATGGTCCTAATGTGTAAAAAGGTGCTTCCTGGCAATGTTCCAGTTGCTTCTCCATATTTTCCTTGATCAAATGCATAGGCACATGACCCGGACCTTCGATAATGGTTTGAATATCATGTTTCCAGGCAATTTTTGTCAGTTCACCCAAAGTTTCCAATTCTGAAAACTGTGCTGCATCATTGGCATCTGCGATACAGCCAGGCCTCAATCCGTCACCCAAAGAAAAAGCTACGTCATAAGCTTTCATGATCTCGCAGATTTCTTCAAAATGTGTGTAGAGGAAATTTTCCTTGTGATGTGCAAGGCACCATTTTGCCATGATCGAACCGCCGCGGGAAACAATTCCGGTGATGCGTTTAGCTGTTAACGGAATATATCTCAACAAAACACCTGCATGGATCGTAAAATAATCCACACCTTGTTCGGCTTGTTCAATCAAAGTATCTCTGAACAATTCCCAGGTAAGGTCTTCTGCTTTTCCATTGACTTTTTCGAGCGCCTGATAAATGGGAACGGTGCCAATTGGGACAGGAGAGTTCCGGATAATCCATTCCCGGGTTTCATGAATATTTTTTCCGGTCGAAAGGTCCATGATAGTGTCCGCACCCCAGCGACAAGCCCAAACCGTTTTTTCTACTTCTTCCTCTATGCTGGATGTTACCGCTGAATTGCCAATGTTCGCATTGATCTTCACAAGAAAATTCCTGCCAATAATCATCGGCTCGCTTTCCGGATGGTTAATGTTAACCGGAATTACTGCTCTGCCGGCGGCCACTTCTGACCGCACAAATTCAGGTGTAATAAATCCTTTTGGCGTATTGGCTCCGAAACTATGACCGGCGTGCTGATGCGCCAAAGTTCCTGCTTTGCCTTTTAGTTCTGTAATTTGTTCTTCAATCCGCTGGTTTTCACGGATAGCGATATATTCCATTTCAGCCGTGATGATTCCCTTTTTTGCATAATGCAATTGGGAAACGTTTTGCCCTGCCTTGGCCCTGAAAGGTTTGCTGATGTGCGCAAATCTTAAAGCATCCAGACTTTTATCATTTTTTCGCTGCGTTCCGTATTCTGATGAAATGGTATCAAGCTGCTCCACGTCTCCACGCTTCAAAATCCACGAAGCTCTTAACGGTTCCAGTCCTTTTTTTACATCAATTTCAATATCAGGATCTGTAAAAGGTCCGCTGGTATCGTAAATTGTAACGGAAGGATTTTTCTCAATCAGCCCTAACTTTCCATGCACTTTTGTATCGCTGAGAGATACCTCGCGCATAGCGACTGAAATGTCGTGTATTATTCCTTTCACATAAATCTTCCTGGATTTTGGAAAGGGTTTTCTTGAAATTACTTCTGTGTCTGGTGTTTTTTCGGTTTTCATATATGGAAGCTTTTTGGCGGTTAGCGATTAGCTATTTGGATATTAGGAAGTTTTTTGAGTTGTAATGCCAATTTGTTTAACCTCCCTGAGTTGCTTTGATCAGGGTGATTTTGTCGTCGGGATTGAGGATGTGGATGGGCCAGTCAGATTTGGAAATAATAACCTGGTTGACGGCAAGGGCAATTCCTTGTGTGGAATCTGTAAACAGGGAAGACAAAAGTTCTTCAACCGAAGAGTGTTCGGGGATTTCTGTACGTTGCTGATTAATGCTGATTTCCATTCTGAATAATGTTTTATGAGAAAAACTTCAGGAATGGACCTTGTGAAAGATTCATTAAGATACAGATAGCAGTATCTCTTACTTTTCCCTATCGGCAGTACTAACTGCATCAGGTTCAAAGGGTATTCTCTCAGTCCGCATACGGGACACCCCTAAAGTTTCCGTAAAGCTATTGGAAAAAACGGAGTTTCAAAAAAATAATAAATTAAACCTGATTTTTGATGATTGGGAAACTGTGAAAGTTTTGCTAATTAGGAGGTAACTTTGAATTTGTCATATTAACATCTCAAAAAGACTCTGCTTTTAATGGATCTTATTATCAGAAATGCTGCTCCGAAGGACTTACCGGCAATATTGGAAATTGTAAATCAAGCTATTTTAGAAACAACCGCCATTTATGATTACGAGATCAGAACTTTGGAGGAACAGACTGCCTGGTTTGATAAAATGATTATTGATGGCATGCCGGTGATTGTGGCTGAATTTGAAAAGGAGGTCATCGGTTACGGATCTTACAATATTTTCAGGCCGAAAATTGGCTATAAATTCAGTGTTGAACATTCGATTTATTTGAATGAGAAATCACGTGGAATCGGAGTGGGGGGCAGGTTGCTGGGAAGTTTAATACAGCGTGCGAAAGAATCTGGATTGCATACGATGATTGCAGGCATTGACGCGACAAATCGCGGAAGCATCAAATTTCATGAAAAATATGGATTTGTAGAAAAAGGATATTTAAGAGAAGTAGGCTACAAATTCGACCAATGGCTGGATCTGGTCTTCATGCAATTAATCTTGAAAGAAGATTAACATAGCCCTGAAAGGGCGTAATATCTTAGAATCGGGCACCGCCCGATTGATTTGGGGATCCCGGAACGTGGGATTGATCCGAGCATCACCCGATAAATCCGCGAATTGGGAATTATACAATTCCGAATCCACATATCCAAATCCACGTAATCATTCCAATAGGGCGTTGCCCCATCCTAAAATATGACGCCCTTTCAGGGCTATGAAAGGGCGTCGATGTTGTTAATGAGCTCGTCCAGTTTCAACATACGTGGCTTCGTCACCCGTAGGTTTTCTATGCCAATAAGAAGCCAAAATGGATCCGGTAATATTCATCAAAGGTCCAAATACCGCAGGTGCCAAACCGACCGTCGCCATTTTTCCCATTTCTTTTGCAATTCCTGATGCCAACCCACCATTTTGCATACCAACTTCAATGGCAATGGTACGACAATCGCGCTCGCTCATTTTGAATAATTTTCCTGAGAAATAACCAAGTGTATACCCTAAAAGATTGTGTATCAATACCAATCCTATCAAAGCCGGTCCGATTGTTAAAAGACTGTCTCTTCCCGCTGCGGTGATGATTACAATAATAAATGCAATTCCTGACATTGATACTAAAGGCATTGCATCGTCAAGCCATTTTGCTTTTCCACTGAATAATTTATTAAAAATCAAACCGGCGCCAATTGGTAGAATTACCATTTTGACAATATCCCACATCATATGCAGCATATCAATTTCAACAAATGCACCGGCGTATAACTTCATCAACATTGGCGTCATTAGAGGAGCCAGCATGGTGGAAATTGCCGTAATAGTAATCGATAATGCCAGATTTGCTTTGGCCAGATAAGATATCACGTTGGAAGCCATTCCATTAGGTGAACAACCGATCAAAATAATTCCTGCTGCAATTTCAGGTGGGAATCCGCTGATGCTGGCTAACGTAAAACCTAAAAGCGGCATAATTAAAAAGTGGCTTGTTACCCCGATAAAAACACCCCTCGGCATTTTTACAACACCTACAAAATCCTCAAAACTCATCGAAGTGCCCATTCCGAACATGATGATCTGTATTAACGGCGTGATCAATACTGCAAATTTGAAACCATCATACTGCTGAAAATATTGAGGATAATATAAAGCTGTGGTAACGGCTGCGAAAATAATCGTTGTGTAAGTAAAACCTTTCAATGTTTCTGATCCTCTGAAACTTATGGCTACTGCAATAAAAAAACCAATAAAAAACGGGCCCGCCTGAGCCAGGTTTCCTGTTATTGCCAGATAAAGCGCTACAACCAAACACAAAATAGCAACACCAGATAGAAGCTTGTAAATGTTCATAAACTTATGTTAATTATGCAATTTGAAAAAAGGTGCATTTTTAGGAAAAAAGCAGAAAATATGTATTTCTTACTTTTCTCCCAAGCCTGATTACCAGGTTCTTTTCTTCATATATTCGTCCAGTTCAGAACGCTTCATTGGAATTTCCTTCGGATTTTTATCCAGCCATTTCAGGAAATCATCTTTCAGTTTATCTGACCACTGACTATCAATCTGACCTGGCGTGTATTTTCCTTCTTTCAACATTGTGATGCCGAATTTATCACGGATGGCAATGAATTCAGCGGTCAAAACTACTTTTTCAGCCAAATGTGCTGGAATGAAAATGATACCTTCTCTTTTGGCAAGAACAAGATCACCCGGTAAAACAATAGCTCTTCCGATGCGTATTGGCGTGTTAAGTCCCATTAAAACCACATCTTTCAAATAAGACGGATCCCAGTCACGGACAAAAGCATTGAAACCTTCAATTTTTGACAGGCCTTCCAAATCTCTGGCAGATGCATCAAAAACGACACCATTTCCGGATTTTGCATAAATAGAATTTCCAAGATTATCACCGATCAAAGTTCCCTGGGCAATTTTTCCAAAACCATCAGCCACATAAACATCACCTTTGGAAAGCTGATCTATCGGCCAGGAATTGGTATTTCCGATGCGGCCATTTTTAGCACCGCGTTCTTTGATATTTTTTTCAACATCAGGACGGGAAGGCATAAATTGTGCAGTAAGCGCACGGCCAACAATAGGTACATCCTGATGGATCATTTTCCAGTTTGCATCAAACTGTGCATTATAACCTTCATTCTGAAGCACAACCCAGGCTTCTTCAATGGCTATTTCTTTTGCACGGCGGATCAGGTCATCAGAAACTTTTGGCCTTCCGTCCGGGAAACGTTCACCTTTCCATTCAGAAGTGAGGAAGATTAATTCTTCCTTTGATATAGTTTGCGCGTGAAGGGAACTGAAAAAATTAAAACTTAAAAATAATGCTGCGGCAACAATGGATTTAATTTTCATTTCAATTGGATTGCAAATTTTGAAGGGCCGGCAAGATAAAATTTGGATTACAAAACTGATACATTGTATATCAATTTGTAACCCAAATGAGAAAAGACCGGGTATCCCGAATTTTACTAGATTGTATTAATTTCTTTTTGAAGCAACGACGAGCGGCGTAGTGATTCCGTTGAGGTCATAGACCACTTTTCCGGCACGGATTGTCAGTTCACATTCCAGTTTTTCTTTACTTGTGATTTTTGTTCCGGTATAATCAAAGAAACCAAAAACACCGGTATCGTTCATACTGAAATTTCCTTTCAAAACCCGTAAGACTGCAACATCAGCAAGTCCGCCAACGGTTAAGCTTCCAAGTTTTTCTCTATGAATTGCCTGCGCAGGAGCCCATGTACTTGCTTTGATAACGCTTGGTAAATCCATACCCATCGCCAGGAATTTTGACATTACATTCAGCATATCTTTCATCGCAGCATTCATACTTCCGGTATGAATATCGGTACTGATTGTATTTGGATAAAATCCACTTTTTACTGCCGGAATTGCTTGTGAAAACGCGAAACTGATCCCGCCATAACCTACGTCAAACAGAATTCCTTTTTTACGAGCTTCGTATACGAATGGTTTAATCTTTCCGGTTTTTACATCCAAAATCGGTTCGCGACTTGATAATTGTCCAAAACAATGGGTGAAAATATCACCCGGACGAAGGTGCTGCATAAATAATTCTTCTATTGAAAGAGCCGGAGTACTTCCACCGAAATCTACCATAACTGGAATATTAGCGAGTTTGCCGGCCTCCACGGCTTTGTCGGTTGGCGTCCAGTCATGGCCGTTGAAGTGGGCCAGTTTTACACCGACTACATAATCAGGATTTTCCTTTGCAACGCGTGCAGTATTAACAGGATCCATATCAGCGATATTCTGCTCATAAGTTCCGCCACGCATTCCTTCTCCCACAATGTTGAGAAAAGATAAAACACGTGTTTTTGAAATATCAATGGTTTGTTTTTTGAAGTCAGGGAAAGATTTCCAGCCAGCGCAACCGGCATCTACCACTGTGGTAACACCCGTACGAAAAGTAAAGCCATCCGGCGCAAGTGCATTGGGCCCATTGCTATACGTCTGGTCCATTTTTGTTCCGTAGAAATTGTGCGAATGCATATCAATTAATCCAGGAGTAACGTACATGCCTTTTGCATCCACTACCTGAATTCCAAGTTTTGGATCAATGTTTTTGGCTACACTTTTAACCGTATCACCGTTCAAAGCAACATCCATGATACCGTTGATGTTGTTCTTCGGGTCTATTACGTGACCTCCTTTGATGATGATCGTGTATTTTTGAGCATTCGCGGAAATGCTGCAACAGGCCATCAAAAGGCCCATGGAAAGAATTATTTTTTTCATTTTTAAGGATTAGGAATTAAGTATCAAATTTACTGTTTTGTTACCGTAATAAGCATAGAGCGGTTACATTAAATATTAATATTTTATCAATTTTGATCAGGTATCATTTACGAAAAGCAAAATTGATATTTATTAATCAGGATACTTTTTAATTGATCGGAGTGAGAAGGTAACAATTGGTTCATCAGGTACTTATCGTTTTAATAACGGATAAGTGAAGAAATGGTTAAGGGAATAGGAATGCGTAAACAGAAAAAAATATCACTGAGAAATCCGAAGACCATCTCAGTGATACTTTACCTTTTGCTAGATGTAAGCGATACAATCTATTTCCACAAGTGAGTTCTCGGGAACACCGCCATAAACGGCTACCGTTGTGCGCACAGGTGGTTTATCGCCAAATCTGCCTTTGTAAGCTTCGTTCATTCTTTTGTAATCATTAAGGTCATAAAATGAAACACTTACTATTATTTATCCCACCAAACTACGCTGGAAAGGCTGTTTGTACCACCTTGTCTGGTTCTTGCTTCGATGAAATTTGTTTCGTTGTAAAGTCCTTCTGAATCCGGGATCTGGAATCTTGTCGGGATTTTTCCACCTGTCAGGTTACCCGGGTAGTTTGTCGGAGTAAGTTTAGGATATCCTGTACGTCTCCAGTTAGAGAATATTTCGTACTCATCTTCCAAAAACAATGTTACCCATTTCTGAGTGCTGATCTGTCCGATTTGTTCGTCAACTGATGCAGCAGTATTGTATGGATTAGCAGCGATGTAGGCATTTATTCTCGCATCCGAGATAATACCTGCGCTACCGAATAACGCCCATTGTTTCATACCGGAAGTTACCGCGCTGTTATATTCTGCTTGTGCAGTTCCGCCTGTATACCATCCTCTAACAGCAGCTTCTGCCAAAAGCAAGTGAGCTTCCGCGCTTGTGAATACTAACAAAGGAGCGCTGTATTTCAAAATTGTGTTTGGATTTGGCTCAGAGTATGAGTTAAAATCGGCTGGCAAACTGTTGAAAGCTGCATTTTGCATACCCTTTTGAAGCGCAGTTGTTGTATCCGCAGTGAAAGTTTTCCCATCCGCTGACGGTACCCAAACGATTGAGATCACATTCAAACGGGGATCTTTTGTTGTTTTTAACTGATCAATCAGCGTTTTCGAAAACTTGCCGCCTTCTACATTATCTCCACCTGGTGTTACATAGTCGGTACCCATCAAACCACTTGCAATGAAGTTTCGGCTTGCTGTAACTGAACCGTCAACATAAGCGATTGTCGCAACGTCGGCATCAGCCGTAATTACACCACCTGCAATTGCTTTCTGAACCCATGTTTTAGCCAAAGCAGCATCTACTTGTGTCAAGCGCATTCCCAGACGAAGCATCAAAGAGTAACCGAATTTTTTCCATTTTGTGATATCACCACCATAGACCAAATCGGCAGTTCCGAAAGTAGCCTGAGCAGGATCAAATGCAGCGATCGCTTGTTCAAGTTCTTTCAACATATCCGCGTAAATAGCAGACTGCACATCGTAAACCGGGCTATAATTTTTATCAGTAAGTGCTTTTCCAGCCTGGCTGTAAGGAATATCTCCGTACAAATCCGTCAGTCTGTGGTACATGTAAGCTTTCCAGATACGGGCAACTGAAAGTTTATTTACATCAGCAGGAGCGGTACTTACCGCGCTGATGACCTGCTCGATATCAATTACAGAACCTTGCGTTGTCATGTCCGTACCACCATACATTCCCCAGCTTGCTGTTGAATACGTATAGTTGAAGTACTTGTCACCCGCCGCGGGAACCTCCTTGTAAGTAGCAAAATGCTGCATGGAACCACCAATTGTAAGATATGCTGCACCAGTGTAGTTATTGCTAACCGTAGCAAGCTGAGCTCTTGTAAAAAGGAAACCTGGTACAACGGCTGTCGATGCATTTGGATTCACGTTCATTTCCTCAAACCCATTGTCACAAGCGGCAAAGAGCAGGGCCATTGGGGCCAGATATAATAATCTTAAAAACTTTTTCATATTCACTAAAATATTTTAATGATTAAAATTTCACTGTCAGGTTCACGCCCAGGCTTCTTGTTCTTGGTACACCAAATGCTTCAAGACCTTGTGCATTACCGTTTGTATAACTCGATTCAGGATCGAAGTAGTTGTTTCTTTTGTCTTTGTAAAGAAGCAAAAGGTTACGTCCTACAAGTGAAACCGAAGCGGATTGTAATTTCAGGAATGACATTTTGTTAACAGGCAGGTTGTAGCTGAAAATAACCTGACGAAGTTTGATAAAGTCATTATTGAAAGTGAACATCGATGTGTAGTTCTTATCGTTGTCATAGTACGTATCGACGTCAGCCTTTGCCCATGTTTTTGTGAACGGAGCGCCTTCCGGTGTTACACCCGTTACAGTTAAGCCATTGTCACGACCAGGAAGTGTTTCTTTTGGCAAACCGAAACGGTAAGCGTACTGATACATGTTCGAGTAAACAATGCTTCCGAATTTACCATCAACAAGAATGTTCAAAGAGAAATTTTTGTATCTGAATGTGTTCGTGATACCCATAGTAAGCGGAGGAATACCTCTACCAAGTCTTTCAAGGTCACCTCTTACTGCATAACCGCTGGCTGTGTTGAAAACCACATTCCCGCTTGCGTCAGTCTTTTTCTTGTAACCCCAAACTTCACCATAAGAACCACCAACCACGTTACGGATTGTACCGCCACCAACACCATCACCAACAGTAAGGGTTTTAAGTCCTTCAGCAAGTTTTACAACTTTGCTGTCATTGTATGCCATGTTATAACTTACATCCCAGGTAAAGTTTGCCTTTTTAAGAGGCGTTCCTGTCAGCAAAAGTTCAACCCCTTTGTTGCTAAGTTCACCCACGTTCAAAAGAGCAGAAGTGTATCCCGACGAGGCTGCGATTGAGCTCTGAACGATATCATTCGTTGTCTTACGATTGTAAAGTGTTACGTCAACTCCAATACGATTGTGAAGGAATTTCGCTTCGATACCTGCTTCATAAGTTGTTGAAGTAAGTGGTCTCAAATCCGGGTTAGGTACAAGAGACGAGTTCAGCTGCTGAACCGGACGACCATTGTGTCCACCTTGTGCCATGCTATAGCTTTGGTAGATCTGGTACGCTGCTACGTTCGCACCACCCACTTGTGCCCATGAGCCGCGTAATTTTGCAAAACTTACTGCCTCAGGCAATTTGAAAGCCTCAGAAAGGATCAATGTACCACCAATGGCAGGATAGAAAATGCTGTTGCTCGCTGTGTTCAAAACCGAGAACCAGTCCTGACGGCCAGACATTGTGATGTAAGCAAGTCCTTTGTAACCTAAGTCAACCGAACCAAACAACGAGTTGATACCGCTTTTTGAATAAGAAGGAGTAGTAGTCGACGTTGCAAGGTTTGTAAAGCTGTAAAAATAAGGAATCGTAAATTCTGTACCATTGAACGACATTTGGTCATAAATGCTTCTTTGCATGTTACCACCGGCCAATGCTGAGAAACTAAGATTTTCAAAGAAATTGGTGTTGTAGTTCAAAGTAACCATTCCGTTGGTTTCAGAAGAAGTGATTTTTTTCGCTTCATAAACACCAAGTGGCTGGTAAGCATTGTTTGTCGGAACTACGAATTCATAGTTGAAGTTGTAGTAATCCTGGCTTACACTTGCTTTAACAAAAAGGTTATCAAGGATGTCGTATTTAATATTCGCCTGTCCAAGAAAGCGGTTTTTTCTGTCTTCGTTTTTGAACTTGTTGATAACCATGTAAGGGTTTGGAGCAGCCGGAACCGGGTTCCATTCCACTTCTTTTCCTGTTACCTGATCGTATCCCGGAGCAAGGCTTCTGATATCAACCGTGTTAGCGATCAGATAAGTTGCCCAGTGCGGGTTGTAATCTGCGTATCCAACTTTTGGACGGTTGTGGCCGTTTTCAATGTTGTACTGAACAACCGTTTCAATGCTCAATTTTTTACCAAGCATTGCATTCACGTTCAGGTTAGCAATTCTTCTGTTAAAAGTTGAATTAGGAACAATGCTGTTTGAGCTTGTATTATTCAAACCAAAACGGAAGTTTACAGCTTCGTTACCACCTGTGAAAGAAAGTGAGTTGATATAGTTTGTACCCGTTTTATAAAAGTTTTTCAGGTTGTCTTTTTGAGGAGAATATGGACGCATCTGGCCATCAAACTGGATAACCGGAGTTCCATCCATTTTCGCTCCGTATGACAAACGGCCTGAACTTTTAGCCTGAGTCTGAGTCAATGGTTTTACACCATCCACACCCTGGCCGTATTCATATTGCCAGTCTGGAATGATCGAAAGATTATCTGTAGTAAAGTTGGTATTGAATTCAACACCAATACCTTTTTGTGCTTTCCCTTTTTTGGTAGTGATCAAAATTACACCGTTGGAAGCACGTGCACCGTACAAAGCCGCCGCCGGTCCACCTTTCAAAACGCTGATCGATTCGATATCATCCGGGTTAATACCACCAATACCGTCACCACGGTCGGTATTATTCCCATTACCATCCGATGCGTTTCCACCACCCGGAGAGCTGTTGTCCATCGGCATACCGTTGATTACATATAAAGGCTGGTTGTTTCCGCTCAAAGAACCGTTACCACGAATAATGATACGGCTGGAACCACCAGGACCTGTTGCCATACCTGTTGCGTTAACACCGGCAATTTTACCTGTAAGCGCATTCGCTACGTTGTTTTCACGAGCTTGTGTAAATTCACTACCTTTTACTTCTGTCACTGCATAAGCAAGTGCTTTTTTCTCTTTTGAAATACCAAAAGCAGTTACAACAACTTCATTAAGAGATTTGGCTTCCGGGGCAAGTTGCACTGAAATATCGCCTTTGGAGCCAACGGCAGCTTCTTGTGAAGTGTAACCTACAAAGCTGAAAATAAGAACAGCCGTAGAAAGTTCTCCATCCGGAATGTCAAGCGAATATTTCCCTTCCGCGTTTGTTGAAGTTCCGCGCTGAGTTCCTTTTACAAGAACGCTTACACCCGGAAGTCCTGAGCCGGTTTCGTCCGTTACCGTACCCGTAACCACTTTCTTGGGAGCTTCTTTCGGAGCAGAAATTTTCAATTCCGTCGCAGCCTGTTCCCGTTTTAAAATGATACGGTCCTGAACAACTTCGTAAGTAACATTATGCGGAGCAAGGATTTTTCCAAGAACTTCAGACAAGGACTCGTCCTGGAATTTGAAAGTACCTTTCTGATTGTTAAAAATCTGCGGATTATACATGAACTTAACCTTGGTCACGTTTTCTATTTTATCGAGTACTTTGTCGATCTCGGTGTTTGATAAACGTAATGTTATTTTTTGGTCAAGCACCCTCTGTCCATTCACGTCAGCGGCGTGGACTAAAGTAGTGAAGATCACTGCAAGTAAAGCTTGATACAGACTCATACGCATGATTTTCTGCAAAGCGTGTTGATAATGTATTGAATTTGACATAATTTTGTTTTGTCGGGTTAATAAATTCGGCAAAATGATTCCCTTGTATCCGCGTAACGCGGAAGGTGTAATGAGCTTACAAAATGGGGATGATTGGTGGTCGGTGATGTTGGCGCATCATCGACACTTTTTTTTAGGAGTCAGGGACAGGTTATAGTCATAGGCTTGTCATTCAGATAGTTTAAATAGTATAGGTTGCTTGGTTACTGTTTTTTTCTGGTAATCGTACTCTTTTATCTGGTTGCGATGCGTGTAATCTGACTTTGGAATTGTTTTAACTATTGATTTTCAGATGGATATGAGCATCCTTTGCTCGAAATAATGATACTGGCATCAAGCTGTTCATGTGTTGCGTTGATGGTACGGCAAATCAAATCTATTTTTTCAAACAAAGGTTCGTCTGACAAAGACGCTGTGAGGTAGCAGTTTTTCATGATTTCGGCATCAAAAAGAATTTTTACGCCGTAAGAATTTTCTAATGCTGCAAATACTTCTTTAATAGGCGTTCCCTTAAAGTTGAAAGATTGTTTCTGTATTGGCATGTCAAGTAGTTCAGGGTCAGCGATCAGGCTTCTTGTAAACCGCAGATTGATTGGTGAGAAAACAATCTGTTGATTTGGCGTAAGTACCATTCCTCCTAATTTATTATCAGCCTGCTGTGTTTCCAGATTTTCATCGGTTAAAGCAAAAACAGATACTTTTCCAGTTTTTACGACCACTTTTACATCTTTTTCTGTTTCAAAAGCGCTGATGATAAAACTGGTTCCTAAAACTTTTGTAACCAGACCATTAGCATAAACAAAGAAAGGCTGATCCGGATTTTTTGCTACTTCAAAAAAAGCTTCACCATAAAGAAAGACTTCGCGTTTTGCTCCGGTGAAAGAACTTGGATAACTAATGCGGCTCTGAGGCTGCAAAAGCACTGAGCTTCCATCCTGCAAAGCCACAAGTTTTGGTTTGTTTGTATTGTTAACTTCCTGAATAAGGGGCTCCTTGATCTGGCTTATGATTTCTTTGTAAAGTAAATTCGTTTTTTCAGCAGGAGAATTTTTGTTGAAAAACCACCAGCCAAAGCCTATAATCATCAGAACCGAGGCTGCAACACTATACCATTCCGGACGAAATAAGAAAATAGATCTTGAAGCTTTTGCATTTTTCTCACCCAGTGAATAAGACAAACGGTGTATTTCACTGGTTACTTCGTCATCCGATATTGAATCAAAGGAATTTAAAACGGTATCCAGTAAATGCGATGCCTTATTTACTAATTCCTGCTTATCAGGATTTTCAGACAACCATTTTGACCAAAATATGCCTTCTTCAGCGTTATTGGATATTTTCCAAAGCCGGAATGAAGGATCGGTGGCAAGTTCTTCGGGTTGTAAATTTCTGTAATCAGGTAGCATAGTTCAAGCGTAGTATTGCGAATTCAAATAAAGGATGCAGAAAAAGTATGTCAATACTCTTTTTTGTAAAATTATTTTTTGACTTTTTTTGAAAGAGGGAAATAAACTACTGGGAGGTAGGTAGGTTGCAGGAGTGTAATATTAATAAATTAACATGTAAATTATTAATATCCAGTGGCTTAGTAATGGAATTTGGCTTTTTAAGGTGGTAATGGCTTTAAATAATAAATTGGCTACCGATTGACGGTTAACCTGCATCATATCGGCGATCTGTTCATTTTCCAAACCTTCATAAAATTTCAGAAAGATGGCTTCTTTCTGGCGTTTGGGAAGTTCATTGATTGCATTCCTGACCTTGCGCTGACTTTCATGATAGTTTTCTGTTTCTTCTATCTCCGTTTCAATGGTATGATTATCCGTGATTTCTTCAATCTCGTCCAGGTCCAGATAAGGATAAATATGTTTGTTCCGGCGGAATTCCTGTAAGATTTGATTGCGCAGCGATTTTAAAAAATAGATAGTAACAAACTGGATATTAATTGTTTGTCTTTTCTCCCAGATATGCAGCATCAATTCCTGGATGGCATCTTTGATATATTCCCGGTCGTTGGTGAAACTTGTAGCGTAATTGAAGAGTGTCCGGTATAATTTGTCGGCAAGCTGGCAAAAAGCAGCACTATCTCCGGCTTTTGATTGCTGCCAGAGATCCAGAAGAATTTCATTTTCTAAAAGAATGCGTTGCTTTTTATCCAAGAATATAGGTGATTGCTATTGTAAATTAACAGTCAATTTATTGAAATAAGAAATTTAAGGAGCAGAAAATATTATTTGCCAGAATTATATATTGATTATTTATAGAAATTCGAAATAAGGTGAAATTTTTTATTGTCTGAATAGATAAGATACTAAAGAAAGAAGTCAACTTTTTTAAGTTGACTTCTTTCAATCTAAAAGCGTTGGACTGACATTCAGCTACTAGATGTAAGCAATACAGTCAATTTCAACCAGTGAATTTCCCGGAACACCGCCATAAACGGCAACCGTAGTACGAACGGGTGGTTTATCTCCAAAACGTCCTTTGTAGGCTTCGTTCATCGCTTTATAATCTCCAAGATCGTGAAGGAAAACGCTGCATTTCAATACTTTGCTCATAGAAGAACCCGCCGCGATCAATTCTTTTTCAACTTCATCCAGCACATGTTTTGTATGAGCTGTAATATCACCTTCAAAGTGAGCGCCTTTTCCGGCTACAAAAACCATATTGTTAAATTTGGTATGTCCTGAAAATAGCGGAACATCCTGAATAGTAGTAATGTTACCAACTTCTTTTTCAGGCGTTGTATCCGCTGCTTTTGAGATGGTTCCCAAACCTGCCACACCGGCAATGGATGTAAATAATTTTTTGAGGATCGATCTTCTTTCCGTTTTCATGTTATGGTTAATTAAGATTATTGTTAAGGATTTTATTATGCTTTTTTCATTTTCTTCAAAACTTTGGCATCGCCCGGTAAAGTGATTTTCCAAAGTGTACCTCCTGATTTTGTTCCGCCTTGTTTTCCGCCATATTCGATAATGTACATTTCATTGCCAATCAGCAGCGCATCGGTAGGGCTCGTAAAGTTATCAACGATCCTCGTGGTTTGCACTTTATAATTGTCTGCTTTTTTATCATAGATTAAATGCAAATGAAGCAAATCTTTTCCTTGTCTGCGTAATACATTCGGATTGGCCGCACCCGCTTTGCCACCACCCGCATAACGCATCACAAATCCGTCTCCTTTAAATTCCTTCGAAAGTGCCTTGTCCTTATCGAAAATTAAAGCCAATGGAGATGAATGTGCGTTGAAAGTTCCTACGGTAACGCCGGTTGTATCTCCATCCATCACAACGCCTGTTTTACGGTCGCGGTATTCATTTGCATCCGGTCCAAGATTCTGAACGGCAGGCGTAAAAGTTACACCGGCTGGTCTTTTTGGGAAATCCGGATCATTATGGAAATATTTCATCAGCCAGGCAAAAGCGAATTTGCTCAGGAAAGGATCCGTATCCGGATTTGGCTGCCAGTCAGGATATTGCTGCGGGTTATCAATGCCGCCCATCACCCATGGAAAACCATAATGGCGTCCCTGCCGCACCCAGAACATATCTTCCGGATGATCGTAATCACCAGAATTTGAAACGGCAAAAAGATTTCCTTTTCCATCATAAGCCATATCATAGGCATTCCGGATTCCTTCAGCGAAAATGAAACCTTGTTCTTTTAATTTATCGGTATCATCAACCAGTAAGAGATCTTTCGAGTCGATCGGGAAACGGTAAATTTTTGTGGTTAATGCTTTGTCGCGGGCATTTGGATAAATACCGCCGTTGTCCTGCACCTCACCATGATCCGTTCTTGCACCGGAATTTACTACAATATATTTGCCATCCGGACTTATTTCCAAAGCATTCCAGCCATGGTCAAAGGTGGTTTTATTTGCACCATATTCAACGGTGTTAAAAACAACAGTCATGTCCGGTTTTTCGTCGTTCGGTTTCAATTCGTAACGAACCATTCTTCCCTTGTTGCCTTTGTTATTATTTACGTTGATATTTCCGGTAAGAAAAAGCGTGTTTTTATGAAAAGCCGCCCCCTGCAAACGGGTTATTCCATGATCGGTTGCTGTCAGGATTTTTACACTCGCAGGTTGTCCGTCTTTTTTTACGATGTGAAAAACGTCGCCGTCAAAACTGGTATAATACAAATCGCCGCTTACCGGATTCTGGATTAACCTTACCGCTTCCGGCTCTACTTTCATATAGGCTTCTATTTTGATATCATCACGTAACGGATGGGGCGTCTGCGTAGGCTGGTCGCGGCCTCCCTGTGCGAAATTCAAATGTGGAATGGCTAAAATTCCAAAAGCTAACAGATTTACTTTTAAAAATGGATTCAGGATTTTTTTCATTTTTCAGGTCCAGGAAATGTTATTCGGTCACAGATAATTTTCTCAGATAAGCTACCAGCTGCCATCTTTGTTCAGCCGTAAAAACGTCCTGAAAAGGAGGCATATTTCCTTTTCCATTTGACATTTTCCAGAACAATGCACCGTTGGTTTGTTTTTTTACCAGGGAATCATGAAAGTTGGCAGGTTTCTGGCCTAATGCACCGCCGGCAGCGCCATCGCCATATCCACTTTCACCGTGGCAGGATGCGCAATAGAGACCAAATAATTCTTCGCCATTTGCGAGTGTTAGCGGTTCATCATGGTATGGACTGACAAGCGTATCCGCCCAGGATGGTGCAATCCAGCGATCCTGACTATGAGCCGGTTGGTTGCTTCCGGTGAAGGAAGACAAACCAACGGCCCCAATCCCTATACAGACTAAAAAGCTTGCGGCTATCTTTTTGTTTAAAATCATTTAATGAATTATTTTTGTTTAGGAATTTGTTTTTTTAATCGTTTATATTCAACGCTTTACGCTCTTTTTTGATATCATTAGCGTCAATGGCGGACGAATTATTTCCAAAGCTTTGTCTGATAAAAGTTAATACTTCGGCGATCTCCTCGTTTTTCAGAAAGCTGTGATTTGGCATAATGTTGTTGTAAGGTTTGCCCTTTACTTCAACTTGACCATCCAGACCTTTTAACAATACATGAATTAGCTTTTTCTTGTCGCCAGTAACCCATTCCGAACCTGCGAGTGGTGGGAATCTTTGGGAATCACCCTGGCCATTTCTCTGGTGACAGGCAGCACAATACACACTGTAAACTTTTCCGCCCGCAACGGGTTTGTCTTTGTCGAGATTATCATTGACAACATCCGGCGTGCGAATATGTGACATGGTTTTTCTCTTCTCCATTTGTTCTAAAGCAGTGCTGGCAAATTTGGATTTATCCCCTTTGTATGTGACTTTCCAGATTTTCCCTTTTTCAGTTTCAGCAAAATAAAGAGAACCATCCTGCCCCATAGCAATTCCCATTGGCCGGTATGCAGCATCACTGGTATTGACAATTGGATCAACACCGGCAAAACCATCAGCAAAAATATCCCAACCACCCGAAGGCTGACCGTTTTGAAAAGGTACAAAACCAATAATATAGCTTGATTGCGGATAAGGAGCCCGGTTTGTTGAGCCGTGAAAGGCGATGAAAGCGCCATTTTTGTAACGATCAGGAAATTGATTTCCCTGATAGAAAAGAAGATCATTGGGTGCCCAGTGACCGGGAAATCCTATTAGCGGTTTTTCATAAATACCACAATTTCCAACAATTTTTCCATCTCCGCCATATTCAGGGCCGAGTACTTTTTTCTGCTGAATCTGATCATAATAACAATAAGGCCAGCCAAGGTTAGTACCTTCTTTTATTCGTACAAATTCTTCCGAAGGCAAAACCGCACTTTGCCAGGGCGAATAAACACCTGCCCATAAACGTAATAAATCATCTCGTCCATGCTGCACGAGATATAAATTATCATCAGCATTATTCCAGTCCATTGCTACAACGCTGCGAATTCCGGTCGCATAACGGTAACCGTCCTTTTGTGTTTGATTCAGCTTATTGGCATCAAAACGCCAGACTCCACCATGATCTTCCAAAAACGGACAGGGCGTCATCCCCGCAGAACTTGGCATACGAAATAGTTCTTCGCAGGCATTGGAAGGTGCTCCAAACGGAATGTACATATTACCTTTATTGTCAAAGGAAATCGGTTTTGCAATGTGCTCATGCATTCCGTGTGCATGATCGTCGGTCATAATGATTTCTTCTTTTCCCTCAGGAATCAGTTTTCCCGGCGTAAGTTTCTGACGATAAACGATCAGTTCAGAACTGAAATAAATATAACCGTTATGAATCCGCACGCCGGTTCCATAGCCATGTTCTTTTTTAGAACCGCCAAAACGTTTGATGATATCGGCGCGACCATCATGATTGGTATCACGAAGCGCAATCACGGATTCGTTTTTATCCGCAAACCTGGCTTTTACATAAATATCGCCGTTTTCATTTACGGCAATATGTCGGGCCCGACCGGGAAGGCTGTCAACGACAACGACGGCTTCGAAGCCGTCGGGTAAAAATAGTCCGCCGTTTTTTGCATTGACGACGTCGGGCTGCGGTCTGGTTACAAAACCTGTAACAAGAATAACGAGTAAAGAGGAAGCAATTTTTAAGTTCACAATCGACGGGTTTAGGGATGTCGAGGTAGGTTTTAGCTATTAGCTTGGGCTTATGAAATAGTTTATTAACTTATTTGAGTTCTACGATCATTTCGATTTCTACCGGGATATTTCCTGGGAGAGATCCCATTCCTACGGCCGAACGCGCGTGTTTTCCATTTTCTCCGAATATTTCTACCAGCAGATCCGAACAGCCATTAATTACCATGGGGTGCTGACCGAAATCAGGTCCGGCGTTAACCATACCCAGAAGTTTTACAATTCTTTTTACTTTGTTCAAATCACCGCCTAAAAATCCTTTTAACGTTGAAACAAGAGAAATTCCTGTCAGACGCGCTGCTTCTTTTCCCTGTTCCAACGTTAATTCAGTTCCAACTTTCCCAATCATTTGTCCGCCTTCCGGTTTGTCTGGTCCATGTCCTGATAGATAAACCAGATTTCCTACCTGCACTGCTTTTACGTAATTGGCAATAGGAGCAACCGGTTTGATCAATTTGATATTTTTCTCTTTAATTCGAGCTTCAAAATCGGTAACCGCCTGTGCCTGTGCCGCGATGGATAATACTGCAAAGCAAAATGTGAAAGCCAGCGTTGACAGGGAAAAATTAGAAATCCTTTTCATGTAGTAATTTTTAGAGTTCAGTGAGTTTAATAATTCGTGTTATTTTGCTGTCGGTAAAGCGATTCCGTTCAGATCGTAGACAATTTTTCCACCCATGATCGTCATTTCACATTCCAGTTTTTGTTTGCCTTCCATTTTGTAACCAGTCCGGTCATAAAACCCGAATTTGCCTTCACGCATGGAAAAAATTGCAATGTCTGCAATTGCATTTTCAGAAAGATGACCCAGATTTTCACGCTTGATAACCTGTGCGGGTGCCCAGGTGCTTTCTTTGATTACGGTTGGAAGATCAACACCCATCACCAGAAATTTAGACATAATACTCAACATATCTTTCATGGAAGAATTCATACTGCCGGTATGTAAATCAGTGCTAATCGTGTTTGGAAGAAATCCGTTTTTGATAGCTGGAATGGCCTGGGAATAATTGAAACTTGCGCCTCCGTAACCCACATCGAAAATTATCCCTTTTTTACGCGCATCCAGCGCATACTGCTTTACTTTCCCGGTTTTTTCGTCTACAATGGTTTCTCTTACATTTCCTTCCAGATTGGTAAGGGCATGAGTAAAAATATCTCCGGGGCGAAGATATTTTGTAAATAATGTTTCAAGAGAAAGCGGAGGATTGTTACCTCCAAAATCAATCATAACCGGCATATTTGCCAATTTTCCAGCTTCAACAACGCGTTCGATTGGTTTCCAGTCGGCACCTACGAAATGTGCTGCTTTAAATCCAACCACATCATTTTTGTTTTTCAACGCTACGGCCGCCGCCATGTGCGCATCCATATCACTGGTATCCTGCTCATATTGACCGCCACGCATACCCGCTCCGACAATATTCAGGAACGATAAAACGCGCGTTTTTGAATGCAGAATGACGTTCTTTTTAAACTCGGGAAAAGCTTCCCAACCGGCGCCACCAGCATCAACAATGGTAGTAACCCCAACGCGAAAGGTGAAACCATCAGGTGGCAATGCCACCAGACCATTGCTTAAATAATGGTCTGGCTGGGTACCGAAAAATACGTGTCCGTGAATATCAATAAGGCCGGGCGTTACGTACATGCCTTTTGCATCCACAACTTTTGCAGCTTCTTTTGGATCAATATCCTTTGCTATCTTTTTAACTTTTCCCTCAAAAATCCCTATATCCATAATTTGGTTGAGATTATTTTTCGGGTCGATGACGGTACCGCCTTTGATCAAAATGCTATAAGTCTGGGCGCTTACGGCAAAGGTGTTCAGGCAAACCAGGCAAAAAATTAAGAAGTATTTATTTTTCATAGTGAAATTCAGGCTTAGGAAATAATTATTCAAAGGCAGAATTTTAAACGGCCGCTTTTGATAATTCTTCTTTCAATCTTGCTGCAACTATTTTTTCTTCACCGGATTTCAGCATCCACGAAGTAATGGTCAATGAACTGCCGTCAGCGGGCATAATTTCAATCGAGGGGTTTCCATTACGAAGATTATCCTGCAAAGTTTTTACCGGAAGATTGAGTTTTGTCAGATCCCAGGATACTTTCAATGTCGGAGTATGGTTTCCAAGTTCGGGAACGAAGGTCTCAACGTTAACACCTTTTACACTTTTAGCAGCGTTGCTGATCAAAGCGATCCGGTCTTCCCACATTTTCCATTCCTTTTTGTGATCCATTTTGACGAAGTTATCCAGCGCAACATACATGCCCAGGATTTCTTCTTTATTCACTTTCATACCGCGTCCGATGGTTGAACCGCGTGGAGGCATGCTTAATCTAGCGGCTTCGATCAGGTTCTTTTTGCCCATCAAAATTCCTGCACTTTGCGGTCCGCGCATCGCTTTTCCACCAGAAACACAAACCAGATCAAAGCCCATGTCATTGAATTTCCAAAGGTTTTCAACAGGAGGAACGTCAGCAGCCATATCAATCATGGTTGCAATTCCTTTACTTTTTGCAACTTCAATCCACTTTTCATGTTTGATCTGTCCCTGATCTGCCTGGATATTCAAAAACCACATCAAAGCCGTTTTTTCATTGATCGCTTTTTCAAGATCTTCCAATGTTTCAACCGAAATAATTGTGCAGCCCGTGTTTGTCAAAGCATGAGAATATCCAATATTATGTCCTTTCTGGATAATCACTTCCGATTTCATCCCCGTACCTTCAAGATGCGGTAAAGCTTCTACTTTTTTGGGATCCATTCCGGTCAAAACCCCGGCCAGTCCAAGCGTTAATGCAGAAAAGCAACCGGCGGTCACCACGGCTGCTTCTGCGTGTGTAAGTGCTGCAATTTTTTCTCCAACTTTGGTTTGTACTTCGTCCAGGATCATGAATTCTTTCGCAGCTCCCTGAATTGTCTCAACGACTTCGTCCTGCATCAATGAGCCCGTCATGAATGTGTAGGTACCCGCTGCATTAATAAAAGTACGTATGCCAAGTTCTTTCGCCAGATTCCTGACCGGAAGTTTGGCGGTAAAGCTCAAAGGATCCAGACTGGATTGTCCCAAAATCCCACCAAGAAGAGGAAAAGTAGAAAGGTGTTTGATTAAATCTCTGCGGTTTATCATAATGTACATTTGACTGGAAAAGGTGATTAGGATTTGTCAAAATCTATTTTAAAGATTGACAGAGAAAAGATGCAGCAAATATCTAATGATACTCTTTTTGGTGTAATTATTTTTTTCGATTGACGAAATTATAAAAATATAGTTTGGTGATAGTTGATTTTGGTAATTTTTTATTTTGAGTAATGCAGAATTGATAATTGGCTTCGAGAATTATGAATTTTATGTCATTTACTAAGTATTTGTAAATCATATGAGAGGAGATTGTACACTCACTTTTGACTTTTGAACAATTTCCGATTTAAAATGTATATTTGTTTAAGTAACTAAAATCAAAAATTATGGTAGCAGTTGTTGGAACATATCAAAACGGTTATGTGAAACTGGATAATGACTTCCCTTCAGATAATCCTGTTAAAGTTTTAGTTACTTTTTTAGAGGATGTGGAAATTAAATCGGATAAGGGGCTGTTGTTATCCGATTTCTCCTTTGCGAAAAGCCAAAAGAATCTGGAAAATTACAAAGGTTCATTTAGTGATTCGGTTATTGAAGAAAGAAGAGAGGAGTTATGAAGATTATTTCTTCAACTTCAATAATTTACAAATATTTTCCTTCTAAAATTTCCAAAATTGAGTTCGCAAGTGAGTACTAACGATGAAATAAATGACGTTTGTAAAAGCAAAAAATCATAAATAAAGCTTTATAAATCCGGAAGTAGTATGATTTGCGAGTGTTTGATATAAATTAGTGGCTTATTGCCATTAACCCAAAACTCTTCAGATTACGTTATGAAAAGATTACTTCTATTAGTATTACTATTCCCATTTTTCACCCAGGCACAAATCAGTAAAAAAGCTCAAAAAGTAGATTCATTACTTACTTATTTACAAGAAAGAGATTTGTTTAACGGTACTGTTTTGATTGGTAAAAATGGGAAAACAATCTTCAAAAAGGCCTATGGAATAACCAATACGCCTGATAACAAACTTCTTACCACTGCCTCGGCATTTAATCTCGCTTCGGTTTCCAAGCAGTTTTATACCATGATGGCGATGATTCTGAAGGAGCAGGGGAAATTGAAGTTTGATGATAAAGTCAATCGTTACTTGCCCGAATTTCCTTATGACCAGATAACGGTGCGTCAATTGATGAACCATACTTCCGGTTTGCCTGAGTATTTTGATTTTGCCCGGAATAATATGGGATTGCTGGATACGCTCACCAACGAATCGCTTCTCGAATTAATAGCAATCAAAAAGCCGGATCTGGTTTTTCAGCCGGGAGAGAAATTTGAATATTGCAATACTAATTACACAACTTTGGCTTCTATCATTGAAGAACTTTCTGGTATGCCTGCCGACCGGTTTTTTAAGAAATATATTGCTGATCCATTAAATATGACCCATTCCTATGTTTACACGCTGAAAATGAAAACGTATCCGCCAAGCCGGGTTTTCGGTTTTAAGATTGAAGCAGGGAAGAAAGTTTTGAATGATCTGGTGCGTTTTGATGGCGTGGTTGGTGATGGAAATATTTATTCAACCGTTGAAGATCTCTACAAATGGGACCAGGCTTTGTATACCGAAAAACTTGTAAAAAAAGCCACTTTTCAGGAAGCAATCACTTCCGGGAAACTGAATAACGGAAGAGAAACCGGTTATGGTTTTGGCTGGTTTATTCCCAAGCCGGGTGAAATTGTTCAGCATTCCGGTGGCTGGGTTGGATTTAATACGATGATTGTCAGGCATATTAAAACCAATGAAACGCTGATTGTTCTTGACAATTCCGGAAATTATCGGGCTGCCGGACTGGTTACAAGTCTTTTTGAAGGAAGGCCAATTAAAGTGCCGGTAACAAGCCTGATCAGTAATGTAAACCTGATTGACGGAACAGGAACAGCAGGCAGAAAGGTAAGCGTGAGACTGATTGATGCAAAAATCCGTGATATTGGCGATTTGACAGCTTTTAAAAACGAAGAAGTAATTGATGGAAATGGCAAAGTACTGGCGCCAGGTTTTATAGACAGCCACAGTCATCATGACCGCGGACTGGAAGATAATCCAGAATCCCTTTCTACGATTAGTCAGGGAATTACAACGATTATGGTTGGGCAGGATGGTGGTGGAATACCAATTGACAGTATTCAAAGCCGGATGAAAAATAAACCGGTGAGCACAAATGTGGCAACGTATACCGGTCATGGTATGATGCGTTCGATGGTTATGGGCAATAAGCTTTTTCGTACTTCCAAGCCATCGGAACTAGATTCGATGAGAGTTATTTTAGGAAGAGAACTCGATAAGGGTTCTCTCGGTTTGGCGACAGGACTGGAATATGAAGATGCATTTTACTCCAACCGCGACGAAGTGGTGGATCTGGCAAAAGTTGCTGCATCAAAAGGCGGAAGGTATATTAGTCACATCAGGAGTGAAGATATGAATTTGGAAGAGTCGCTGGACGAGATTATCCAGATTGGGAAAAAAGCAAAAATACCGGTTCAGATTTCTCATTTGAAAATTGCGATGGTAAGTAAGTGGGGGAAATCGCATGATATTCTCGCGCAACTGGCAGAAGCGCGATCGGAAGGAGTTAATATAACGGCAGATGTTTATCCGTATCAAATGTGGATGTCGACGCCGCGGGTTTTATTCCCGAAAAAGGATTTCAATAATGAAGAAAGCGCGATTTTCGCGACCAAGCAATTGTTCGATCCTGCGCAGTCTTATATCACTAATTTTTCTGCCAATAAATCTTTTGAAGGAAAAACAGTTACTGAAATTGGCGTAATGAATCAGGAAAGTCCTGCCAAAGCGCTGATGCGCATTGTGCGTGAAGCAGAAGAAAAAGATGGCACGTCGGTAATTGCTGCAACGTCGATGGCAGAAGAGGATGTGATTAATTTTCTGGCGTGGCCAAATAGCAGTATTTGTTCAGACGGTAGTGTAGGCGGACATCCGCGTGGTCATGGATCTTTTCCACGTGTGTTAGGAAAATATGTAAGAGAGCAAAAAATTATGTCGCTTGAAACTGCGGTTTATAAAATGACAGGCCTGGCGGCGGAAAATACGGGAATCAAAAACAGAGGTATTGTTACACCCAATTACTACGCAGATCTGGTTTTATTTGATCCTGAAACAGTAAAAGACAATGCAACAATTGCTAATCCAAAAGCTTTGTCTGATGGGATTTTGATGGTTTGGGTTAATGGAAAAGTGGTGTTTAAGGATGGGAAGGCTACGAATGTTTTTTCCGGGAGGTTTGTGAAGAGAGGGGAGTGAAGAAAGAAACCAAAAGAAACTAAAAAGTAATATTTAAGAATAACAATAAAGTCTGTTTTTTCGATATCAATTGAGAAAACAGACTTTATTGTTATTGGAATATTGTTGAAAGGTATATTATTATATATCTTTGTGAAAACACATACACTATTTATTTGCTAACATTATTATGAAATCTTCCGAATTTCACAGACTTATCAGGCGTAATGGCTGGGTAAATATTCGAACAAATGGTAGTCATTACATTTATGAAAAGGGTGGACGTAGGTATTCGGTACCGTTTCATAGCTCGCAAGAAATAAGTGAAGGTTTGAGGAAAAAAATTCTCAAAGAAATGGGTTTAAAATAATCTTGAACAACATTGATATGAAAAAGATAAAAATTATTATTGAGCGTGGCAAGGATAATTATGGCGCCTATGCTGAAAACGTAGAAATGATTACCGGGATAGGAGATACCATTCAAGAGGCAAAAATGTCAGCCCTTAATTGCATTGATATTATTAAAACATTTTCTCCGGATAATATTCCGGCTGCCTTAAAAGGCGATTACCAGATTATATGGAAATTTGATGTTGAAAGTTTGTTAGAGTATTACAAAAGTATTTTTAATCAAACAGGAATTGCCCGGCTTACAGGAATTAATGAGAAGCAGTTGAATCATTACGCTTCCGGGTTGAAAAAACCTCGCCAGGCACAGGTTAAAAAAATTGAAGCAGCCTTGCATCGTCTTGGATCTGAATTGCTTGCAATAGAATTGTAAATTTTTACAAACAATAAGCCAGTTAACTGAATTTTAAATCAGAGTTAACTGGCTTATGAATTAATAAATGACTATTTATTTCAAAAACAACTGCTTCACACAAACCGGAGTAGGAATACTAATCTCTTTTTCAGTATAAGTCAGCAAACCAGTTGCGGCATTTCTTTTAAAGAAAACAACATTGTTATTATCACGGTTGGTCACAATCACCAATTCTCCCTTGGCGTCAACCATAAAATTCCGTGGATGTTTTCCGTGTGTTTCAGGGAATCCGACCGTGGTCAGTTTTCCGGTTTTTGCATCTACCGCATATACGACAAGACTTTCATGTCCGCGGTTAGAGGCGTAAAGGAATTTTCCATCCGGCGAAAAATGGATATCCGCAGCAAAACTTTTTCCTTTGAAATCAGCAGGAAGCATACTCACGCGTTCAATTGGAACCAGCGCTCCTGTATTTTTTACAATTTGAAAAGCATTGACAACCGAATTTAACTCACAGGCAGAATAGCCAAAATTTCCGTTTGGATGAATGGCAAAATGGCGCGGACCGTCGCCCGCTTTTACTTCTGCATATGGCACTGCACCGGGCGTCAGTTTTCCGGTTTTCTGATCAACCAGGTAAACCATAATTCTGTCGATCCCAAGATCCGAAGCATAGATAAATTTACCATCCGCCGACGGAATTACCGAATGCATATGTGGTTTTTGAGTAGCAGAACCTTTATCCTGAATCTGATCGGCCAGTTCGCCTATGCTTCCGTCTTCGTTCAATAAATAAACAGCCAGCAAACCGCTGCCATAATTGGAAACATAAATAAACCGTCCTTTCGGATCCACACTTACATGGCAAGGCCCTTTTCCAACAGATGATTTTTCGTTGATCGGCGTAAGTTTGGCCGTTACCTGATCAATTTTATATGACGAAATCGTATTGTTATCTTCATTGGCGGAGTAAAGGAATTTTTTATTCGGGTGAAATTCAAGAAATGACGGACTGTTTTTATTGGTCAAAACCTGTATTTCTTTAAAAGTCATTGTACTTCTGTCAAAATCATACACGTAAATTCCTTCACCTTTTTGAGTATAAGTGCCGATGTAAAGAATTTCCCTGGTTTTCGGTTTCTGGGCAAAAGTCATGGTCGCTGCGATTAAACAGATGAATGTAAGAATGGTTTGTTTCATGGTTTAGTTCTTATTTGATTAAATTTATTCAAAAATGAGTGTACCGAATTTTTTAAAATCGTGAAAACTTCCACTTGTTTTCTGCCAGGAATAATATGCAGTTTCTTTATCATCATAATCAATACGATAAAAATTTCCTCTCCACTTTTCACCTGATTTTGGCGGAGATTGTACAATCGGATTCATCAAAACATAGGGAATGAAAAACTCAGCTTTCCATCCTTCAACGGATGCCATGCTTTTCTTTTGTCCGCCTTGCGCGCTGGTTTCGTGCTGCACTTTGTTACGGTCGTCGTAAAGCCATGGTTTCCAGCCTTGTGCCCGTCCTTTAATGTTTGGTACGAGAATCGCCAGCTCATAATTAAGCGGAGAAACTTCATATTCAAGATAAATCGGTTCAGAGCTGTCCGGCCATAGAAAAACCTCTACGACATCTTCTTTAAACAAAGTGCCAAAATCTTCCATAATGGTCGACGTCAGTTTTTTGTCGGTACAATCAAACAAAAAATAAATTCCTTTGTCGGAATACAGGATTTTAACCCTCGTAGGAAACTGTTTTCCCGGAACAGGCTGATTAGGCCCTTTTTGAACTGTAATATCGAACCAGCCGGCAGCCGACCAGTTTGCTGCGGAACCTTCACCGTTGACTTTGAAGTCGCTGGTTTTTTTGACAGTAAGTGTAGAATCTGCTGTGCCGGCATTCACAGGATTTTGATAAAAAACTCCGGCTGTCAGTAAAAACAGGAGTGCAATTTTTTCTAACATTTTTTTATGGTTTAGGAGATTCGGGAAACAGAAATCCTTCCGGATTAAAGCAGGCCGGCAATTTCATGAGGTTTTTAGATAATACCAAATCTGGCTGTTATTTCTGTTTCAAATAATAATCAGATCAATATTTATCCCGGCCATCAATAATTTAGCCAATAAAAATCCGAGCGTATATCTTCTTACAAAAACGGAAAATTCTCTACAATTAATCAGAGGTCAGGCGTGAAAATTTATAGGAATGATTATTTGAAAACCAGTTACAGATTAGTTTAGTAGTCAACGTTTTAAACTGAAATTATCATGATAACGAAAAGAAAAGATTCGGACGTTTTAGATACAGGTAAGCCAATTTTGGAACCACCAGTATATCCTAATTTCCCGGAAAATACGCCTGAGGGCCGTATGCCGAAAGATGATCCGGATTTGCTGAGAAAATCGGATGACGATGATATTGATGATATTACAGATGAAATCGAAGATGCGCCATTGGACAGTCTGGAAGATGACGACGAGGACGAGTGGTAGAAAAAACACATTGTCCGTATAAAATAAGCAAGCTTTTTTAGGAGCCTCCCAATTTATTTGGGAGGCTTTTTCGTTTTAAAATGAGTATTGAAACTGCATTTACGCCTTATTCTGCTAAATAAGCATTTGCCGTATCAGGCAAATCCTCTCACGTTCAATACTTACCACTTGCTGATCAATGAGTACACCCAAAGACAATGTTACACAAAGCATCACAAAAGTGATCGCAGCTTCCTCGCTCGGGACATTAATTGAATGGTATGATTTCTATATTTTCGGAAGTCTGGCGGTAATAATCGGTCATCAGCTCTTTCCAAGTGACGCAGGTGCCTCCGCATTGATCAATACGCTGGCGATTTTTGCAGCAGGTTTTATCGTCAGGCCGTTTGGCGCATTGGTTTTTGGTCGGCTGGGAGATTTGATCGGGAGAAAATATACATTTTTACTGACGCTCGTTTTGATGGGCGGCTCCACCTTTTTGATTGGCTTAATTCCTTCTTATTCCAGTATCGGTTACGCTGCGCCTATTCTGGTTTTGATTTTAAGACTCGTTCAAGGTTTGGCACTCGGTGGTGAATACGGTGGCGCTGCGACTTATGTAGCGGAACATGCACCTGCCGGCAAAAGAGGATTTTTCACAAGCTGGATACAAACAACAGCAACATTGGGATTATTCCTTTCGCTGGGCGTTATTGTTGCCACGAAAAATATTCTTGGCGCACCGGCTTTCGCCGATTGGGGATGGAGAATTCCATTTTTACTATCCATTTTATTAGTTGGCGTTTCCATTTATATCCGAATGAAAATGCACGAATCGCCGGTTTTTTCAAAATTGAAAGCGGAAGGAAAAATCTCTGCCAATCCATTAAAAGAAAGTTTCCAGAAAAAAGCAAATTTCAAAATGGTATTGCTGGCCCTTTTCGGCGCGACGATGGGGCAGGGTGTGATCTGGTATACGGGTCAATTTTACGCACAATCTTTTCTGGAAAATACCTGCAAACTGGATTTCAACGAATCACGTTACATTCTTCTTTGGGCTATTTTATTTGCCACGCCATTTTTCGTAATCTTTGGTTCATGGAGTGATAAAGTCGGAAGAAAGTGGATTATGCTTTCAGGAATGTTACTCGGAATTTTATTTTATCGTCCTATATACCAGTATTTTATTGATGCAACAAATGTCGGAGAATTTCAAAAAACGGAATTGAAATCGACATCTGCTCCGGTTGTAACAAGGGAATTTTTAGCAGAAAAAGCAGATTCGCTGATTACAACCACGACGATAAAAACCTTAAATAACGGAAGCACTTTCAAGGAAATAAAAACGGTCACGCGTCACGCTGACGAGACATTGTCTCCAACGGAAAAGATTTCCTTCGCTGACGTAACCTTGCCAAATAGCACATTCTGGATCATTGTCGCCCTGGTATTTTTTCAGGTATTGCTGGTCACCATGGTTTATGGCCCTATTGCTGCATTTCTCGTAGAATTGTTCCCAACGCAAATCAGATACACTTCCATGTCACTTCCCTATCATATAGGAAATGGTGTGTTTGGCGGTTTGGTTCCTTTTATAGCAACATTGGTCGCATCATTTCAAGGTTCGACGCCTTTGTCCGGATTATGGTATCCGATCGGAATTGCATCATTATCCTTTGTAATAGGAGCGGTTTATATCAATAACAAAGGTGACCGGGATGTAACAGATTGAGCTTTCAGCGGTCGGTAATCAGCTATCGGCAGTTAAAATTTCTGAGATTTGAGAGTGAGAAAAGCATTATAAATCAGCTATTATTAAGCAAAAAGATATGAATACTTTAAAAAGAATTTTAGGAATTGTCTGGATCATTTTAGGCCCGACGATCATTCTATTTTTATTTATGCAGGCGGCTGAAAAAATTGCGGCCGCTACCATTGGAATAGCCCGTACCAACACCACTTTACAATGGTCGATCATTATTATCATATTTATCCCGATCTGTGCCGGGCTTATGATTTTTGGTTATTACGGAGTGAAAGGGGAATATGACCGGCTGCCGGAGAGTTCGGAAGAGCTTTAAAAACGGTTAAAATGATTGTTACAAATTGTAAATCAATTTAAAATAGCCGCAAAAGAATAAAAACTTCTTCATTTCAGGACAGGTTCCTTATATTTATTGTTGTACCGAATAGAGTCTGGCAATAAACTTTTGATTTGTTAAAACAAATCAGCAAAACCAAAAACATGAAAGAAGAAGTTTTTATTCTCGCTGCTGCCCGCACACCGATAGGCAGTTTTGGCGGTTCGTTATCCTCCGTTTCGGCTACTCGCCTTGGTGCTGTCGCAATTAAGGGGGCACTGGAAAAATCAAAAATTGACCCGGCTTCAGTACAGGAAGTTTACATGGGAAATGTAATTTCATCCAATTTGGGACAGGCTCCTGCACGGCAGGCTGCCATTTTTTCAGGATTATCTTCAGATGTTATTTGTACGACAGTCAATAAAGTTTGTGCTTCCGGCATGAAAGCTGTTATGCTTGGAGCTCAGGCTATTCAGCTTGGCGATGCAGAAGTGATTGTGGCTGGTGGGATGGAAAATATGTCACAAATTCCCTATTATTTGCCAAAAGCGAGAACTGGTTATGGCTATGGAAATGGAGAAATTATCGATGGTTTGGTAAAAGACGGACTTACTGACGTTTATGACCAAAGTGCAATGGGGCTTTGCGGAGATAAAACAGCTTCGAAATATAGTATTTCGAGAGAAGAGCAAGATGAATTTGCGATCCGCTCTTATAAATTAAGTGCAGATTCTACGGAAAATGGATATTTCAAAAACGAAATTGCTCCGGTTGAAGTAATTTCTCCAAAAGGTGGTTCTTCGGTTTTTGTTGAAGAAGATGAAGAATTCAGGCGGGTTAAGTTTGAAAAAATTCCTTCTTTAAAACCTGTTTTTTCTCCTGACGGAACGGTAACAGCCGCCAATGCATCGACAATTAATGACGGTGCAGCCGCATTAGTTTTGGCTGGTTCAAGTACAGTTTTAAAATCCGGATTAAAACCAATTGCCAGAATTGTTGCTTATGCAGATGCCGAACAAGATCCTGCGTGGTTTACTACCACGCCTGTTTTGGCGACACAAAAAGTTTTAAAGAAAGCGGGGTTGACGATTTCGGATATCGATTATTTTGAAGTCAATGAAGCCTTTGCAGTCGTTGCTTTATTTTACATTAAAGAACTGGGACTGGATCGGGAAAGGGTGAATGTTTTTGGTGGAGGAGTTTCCCTTGGACATCCACTGGGGGCTTCAGGAGCTAGAATTGTCACAACTTTGCTTTCTGTTTTGGAACAAAAAAACGGACGCTATGGACTTGCTTCCATTTGTAATGGAGGCGGAGGAGCATCGGCTATTATAGTAGAAAGAATTTAATTATTGCCCTAAATATTCTTGCCACAAATGCACAAATTGTCCCGAATGGTTTTTAAATATTCGGGATAATTTGCGTATTCGTGGCAAACTTTAAAATTTATCGGATCAGCACTTTTAACCGGTTGTAAAAACCTGTGCTTTTAAAAGTAAAAGTTTTATGCAAAATGTAATTGCTGATAAAACTAAAACCCATTCCTACGATATAACAGGCCATTTCATTAACATTCACATGTTTTTTTGACCAAGGCAAAAGGTAATTATATTGCTGGAAGTAGTGATCCGAAATGTAGTAAGCTCCAGTTGAAAATATGTACGTTACAAATCCTGAAAAAACGGCCACCATCAAAAATTTAACCATTTCCCGTCTCGTTTGATTCGTTTTTCGGGCGTTAAATGCAAACAGTTTGGTAAGTGCAAAACCGACTACAAAAGAAGCTGCGTAGGCCGGTAAAATTGATTGCTGGAATGTCAATCCAAACCAGTCTTTAAATAAACTACTACAAAGTAACTGAACAACAGCCCCGGTTCCGGCTACAAGAAAATATGCAATTAAGTCTTTAGAATTAAAGATTTTACTCTTTTTATTATCAACCACAGGGCTAATTATTAGTTTAGAAGAATGAAATGTCGGGTCAATATTAGAAATAAAATGATCCTGAAACAAAGGCAGCCAGATAATTTGATTTAAAGGAAACAATTTATACCTTTTCCCGGACGAGTATTTTTGTGACCAATTTGCTACTTATACGTCCCAATAAATATTCGTTTTTTGGCATTGGTTCAGTTTTATTAATGTACGAGATGAAAGCCATCGTTAAAAAATGGGAAATCATATTCTAATATTTATTTTTTTAGTAACACGTTTATGAAAAGATTTTTTTTACTTTTTGCGTTGATTTTTGCTTTTTCAACAGCCCAGGCTCAGCCTGAAAAATGGGCATTGGGTGTAAAAGTTGGGGAGCCGACCGGTTTTAATCTTCGAAAATATGGAGACAAAAACGCATTGGATATTACAGTTGGTACTTATTCGAGTTTATTGAAAAAGAAAGCCTACCGTGAAGGAGAATATGCCAGTATCGGTTTCATGCTGAATGGCAGCTATTTATGGTTTGTACCGATGTTTAATGACAGAATGATCGCTTATGGCGGTGCTGGGATTCAGATAAATTCTCGAAAGTATTATCCTAATGTTACTCATAAGGAAGTGCATACCAACAACATTTCAACAGGTCCTTCATTTACGGGCGGTCTGGAATTTTTCTTCGCTCAAAAACCGACTTCCTTTTTTATCGAAGGCGGCGGCTATGTAGAATTGCTTCCCAAAGTACTTTATTTCAGTCCAAATTTGAATGTTGGATTACGACATAACTTTTAATTGATACAGCCATGCGTCGTGCCTTTGTTTTAACAGGAATTGCATTTCTTGTTTTGTTAAATTTTTCTTGTGCAAATCTTAAAAGCAGTCTGAGTAAATCGGATTCTTCTGATTACAGCAAGCAACAACCTTATTCCAGTTCGTCTGTACAAAGAGACACGACAACGGTAATCAAATCTGCGACTTCCTACACAACCGGAAAAGCAGATCAGTCGGACGTAAAATATAAAAAGGACTATTTGAAAACGACTGGTGAGTCCGACCTGCGTTCTGGTACAGATTCTCGAAATTTAAATAATTCAACGGCAGAAGCAAATCAACAGCTCCTTAATCAGTATGCTGAAATGGATAAGTTGGGGGATCTGGTACTTTATGAGCTGGATATCGTTGAAAGGCGTCGTGATGTTTTACTGGAAAAATTTCGAAATGCATCTGCTGCCGAAAGAGAAACCCTGACGAATGAGTTGAATACGCTGGATACAAACCAGATCGCTTTATACAAAGCATACGTAAAGGTGTACAAAGAAGGAAAGACGAATTGGCCTATGGTTCACAAAAGTGTGGAAGCCACGCTTCTCAGTCTGAGAGGAATTGGAAATAAATAACATGGAAACATTTTCCATGTTATTTATTTTACCAGTCTGCACCTTTTGTACTTGTTTTGATTCTGCACAAATATCCGTCGACGGTGATGTAAAGTGTTGATCCGTCGTCTCCCCATGCGCAGTTTGATGCAAGTTCTCCGTCTGTTTCTATTTTTCCAAGAAGTTTTCCTTCGGGAGATAGTATCAATATTCCACCTGGTCCGGAAGTCCAGATATTCCCTTCAATGTCAAGTTTAAGTCCGTCAGGTAAACCTTTCAGGCCCGTTTTACTCATAGGCGTGGCATCATAAAATAACTTTCCTTTTCCAACCGATCCATCAGTCTGAACAGGATAAGACATTAGAAAAGCTTTTTCCGGATCTGACTGGGCGATGAAAAGTGTTTTTCCATCTGCTGAAAATGCCAATCCGTTAGGTCTGGTTAAGTCTTTAATTATTAGTTTCGTTTCGCCTCTTGGTGTGATTTGATAAACGCCGAAATAAGAAGTTTCACGGCTGGAATCCATTTCATATTTTGCCAAACCATAAGGCGGATCTGTGAAATAATAGCTGCCGTTTGTCAGATTTTGTACTACGTCGTTTGGACTGTTGAAACGTTTTCCTTCAAAATTATCTGATAAAGTAATTTTCCCGCCTCCGTTTAAAGGCATGGCTGAAATCCGTCGATCGCCGTGTTCGCAGGAAATTAATCTTCCTTTTTTATCAATTGTTAGCCCGTTACTTCCCCGTTCGTTGCTGTATTCTCCCAGTCCGGTATATCCGGATGGTTTTAGAAAAAGCGATAATTCATTTTTCTCGTCCCACTTGAAAACCGTGTTTTTGGGAACGTCTGAAAACAGCAAATAACCTCCGTCTTTCACCCAGACCGGCCCTTCACACCAGACGAATCCTGTTGCTATCACTTCCAGTTTTGCATTTTTTGGCAGCAGCTTTTCCAGCTTTGGATCGTTGATAATAATCTTTCCAAGTACAGGATATGTTTTCTGCGCAAAAGCAGAAATTGATAAAACCAGAAATAAGCAGGGAAGTAAAGATGTGAGGCGTAGTTTCATTTTTATAAGATTAGCCGGAATTATCAGTAATCCTTTAAAAAGATAGGAGTGCCGACTAAACTACTGTTGGCAAATTAATACCTGATATCGGCATTGATTTTTCTTTTAAAATCAGACTTTCGTATGGAGCCAATACGATTTCACCGTTTTCTGGGATTAAAGATTTATTTGTTGAAAAAAGTAAATCCTGAAAATTTGCAATGCTCTCGGGAAGCCGGATATTTTTTATTTCACTACATAAATTATGAATGATCAAAACCGGTTCCGTTTCATGCGTGCGGATATAGGCGATGATTTCATTATCAAGTGATTCAACTTCTTCCAGATTTGGTTTTAAAATTTGACCCAGCGCCTCAAAAGATCTACGTAAATCGATCAGCTTTTTATAATGGGAATAAATCGAATCAGTATCCTGAATTTGTACAGAAAGCGGTTTTATCGTTTTCAAAGTTGAAAATTCTGCTTCCAGCCAGTTTGTTTTACCTGGATCTGTTTCATTTTCGGACCAAAGAAAGGGTTCGCGGATGTGGGGATCTGGCTTCGTCCCCAGCATACCAATTTCCTCTCCATAATAAATATAGGGCTGGCCAGGTAAAGTAAGCAAAAGCGTAGCCGCCAGTTTTATTTTACCAATATGATTACCAACAACACTTCCAATCCGGTCCTGATCATGATTTGTCAACATGATGGCGTCAATAAAATCCGGATTGAAAACTTCAAATTGAGAATAACTCGCCAGCAATTGCTGAACCAGATTCTCATCTTTTTCCTGAATCACGATGCGTTGTAAAGCGAAACTCAGATCAAAATGAAAAGTAGCGTTAAGGTTTTCCAGATAAGGTGCCACTTCCCAGGTTTCCGCCCATACTTCTGCCACGGTATAAGCATTGGGTTTTGCTTTTCTGACTACATCATTAAAATATTCCCAGAAACCGTGATTTTTTTCTTTTTCCCAAATTGGATAAATATGGCGTGCAGCATCAAGACGAAATCCGTCAATCCCAATTTCTTTAAGCCAGAAAGTAATTATTTTAGCCAGTTCTTTTTTCAACGGCTCCGAACCATAATTAAGATCCGGCATACCTTTCCAGAAAAGTCCGTAATATTTTTCGTTATCTCCCGGTATTTCATGCCAGGGATACACCTCATCTGAATCGTCAGAAGTTTGTCTTTCTGCGATTCCCAGCTCTTCTATTTTTTCGGGAGATAACCACCAGTAAAAATGGCGGAAAGGATTTTTCAGACCTTTACTTGCTTCTGCAAACCAGGGATGATACGTGCTGGTGTGATTAACGATCAAATCCAGATAAACAACGATATCTCTTTCATGAGCTTCGGAAAGGAGTCGTTTGAAATCTTCCATCGTTCCAAATTCCTGTTCGATTCCGTAATAATCAACCGGGTCGTATTTATGATAACTCGGAGCCGGATGAATCGGTGTCAGCCAAATAGCTTCTATACCCAGATCGGCCAGATAATCCAGTTTTGAAATAATTCCGTTCAAATCTCCGATTCCATCTCCGTTCGAATCACAAAACGACCGGACAAAGATTTCGTAACAAACGCGGGGAATGAATTTCGGAAGATTTGGATGCATCAGATTCAGGAAACGTGAAAGATCAGGAAGCCGGTTTTTAGCTTTGTGTTTTCAAAAACGGTTTTAATAATTGGTAAACAACATGAACCGGAAGTCCCATGATGGTATAAAATGATCCTTCAATCCGGTTTATACCCACCATGCCGATCCATTCCTGAACACCATAGGCGCCCGCTTTATCAAACGGTTTATAATGTTCAATATAATAGTTTATTTCGGTTTCCTCTAATGTCCGGAAACTGACAAGCGCAGTATCTGAAATGGTATAAACATGATCGTCGGCTAATAAACTAACGGCTGTTGTAACTTCATGCGTATTCCCGGATAGCATTTTTAGCATCCTTACCGCGTCCGGAATATCTTTTGGTTTGTTTAAAATGGTTTCTCCAATAATAACAACCGTGTCGGCTGTCAATATAATTTTTTCAGGATGCAGATTTCTGAAAACTTCTGCTTTTTGCGAGGAAATATATCCGGCAACTTCATGTGTTGGAATGTTATCAGGAAAAGATTCGTCCGTTGGAAGCACTTTTACTTCAAATTCAAAACCTGTTTCCTGTAATAATTGTTTTCTGCGAGGGGAATTGGAAGCCAGAATCAGAGGCCTAGTTAATTGAAACATAAATATTGAAAATAACTTTTACTTTTTAAATATTTGGTAATGAGATATTTGTATTGTTAATTTTAAGAATGCTACAAATATCCGGAAATACTTTTTACAAACCGGAACTTAAATTGAACAAATACATGTTTCAACATTATATGTATATACACAGTATTGCATTTCAACAATTTAAGCTATGTCTATTGAAACCGATATAAAACAAAAAAAATTTCGAAGCCCTTATCAGCGAATGGGACTTAATCTGGTTTACACCAGTAACTGGATCCAATATCAGCAGATGGAGATTTTTCGGGAATTTGATATTACGTCACAGCAATATAATGTTTTGAGGATTTTACGGGGACAACATCCAAATCCAATTAAAGTAAGTGATATTGCTGACAGAATGCTGGACAAAAATTCCAACACTTCGCGGCTTATCGATAAGTTACTCCTTAAAAAGCTGGTTGATAGAAAATCCTGCCCGAATGACCGACGCGCGGTGGATGTGATTATTACCGAAGAAGGTCTGGCATTGTTAAAAGATCTGGATCCTGAAGTTGAAAAATGGGAAGATAATATGGTGGGAATCACGCCCGAAGAAGCCGATCTGATCAGTTCTTTGCTTGACAAATTACGTAATTCAAAAAATAACAACTAATACAAATAACAAACAATTCAATTTAAATTAAATCATGACTACAATGAATTCTCTAAAATCGTTTGCAGCTTCTGTTGCAGTTTCTTTGTTCGCATTGACAGCTGTTTCTGCAGCTGACGGAAACAAAACAAAAGCTACAAATCTTAAAGTTGACGTTTCCAAAAGCGAAGTAATCTGGACTGGTAAAAAAGTAACTGGCGAGCACACAGGTAAAATTTCTTTGAAAGAAGGTACTGTGATAATGGACGGCGCAAAATTGGCTGGAGGTAAATTTACTGCTGATCTTACTTCGATCACAAATACTGACCTTACTGATAAAGAATACAACGGAAAATTGATCGGTCACTTGAAATCTGATGATTTCTTTGGCGTTGAAAAACACCCGACAGCTACTTTCGTAAGTACAAAAGCCGTTTCAAAAGGTGCTGGTGTTTATGACGTAACGGGTAACCTTACTATTAAAGGAATTACAAAACCTGTAACTTTCCCTGTAACTGTTAAAGCAAGTGCAACGGGTGCTGATATCACTGGTAAATTGGTAATTGACCGTTCTAAATTCGATATTAAATACAACTCAAAATCGTTCTTTGACGCTGCTGCACTTGGTGACAAATTGGTTAATGACGATTTCACATTAGATATTAAATTGGTTGCAGTTAAATAATTGCTATCGGAATATTTGAGTAACCCTCTTTGAAAAAGCCTGCTGACAATCTTGTCGGCAGGCTTTTCTTATTTTAGTTTTCTTCCTTATTCCATTCCCGGTAAAATGGAAAATCATCCAGAAATTTTACCCGGCCGTTTTCAACCTTGAAACAATAATGGCTCATGCCATTTGTAACTGCTAAATAAGCGGGTTTCAAAGTGAAATTATACCGGCTTATTTGGGCAAAAGTAATGTCGTTTACAGGTATAAATGGCGCTTTACATTCAACAAGAAGAAAAGGCAAACTATCTTTTGAGAGTATCATAATGTCTGTTCTTTTAGCCAAAGTATGATACTTCATACCGGTTTCTATGGCAAAAAGCGACTTGGGATATCCGTAATGGTTTATTAACAAATGAATAAAATGTTGCCGAACCCATTCTTCCGGCGTTAGAGAGACAAATTTTCTTCGTATAATGTCAAAAATATAAGGTTTCCCGCTTACGTCTTTAACTTTATATTCGAAAGCAGGCAAATTTAATGATTCCATAGGCGAAGATAATCATCACAATTACCGATGCCAATAAACCCGGAAAAATCATGACAACGAAAGAACAAATTGTAGAGAACTGGCTTCCGCGTTATACCGGAACTGCGGTAGAAGATTTTGGCAATTATATTCTGCTTACCAATTTTGGCAATTATGTGACCATGTTTGCCGAAAAATTTGATGTGGAAGTAAAAGGCAACGGTCGAGCGATGCAGACAGCAACGGCCAACGATATTACCATTATCAATTTTGGTATGGGAAGTCCGATGGCGGCAACCGTTATGGATTTGCTCTCTGCTATAAATCCCAAAGCGGTACTTTTTCTTGGGAAATGCGGCGGTTTGAAGAAAACACAGGTTGGCGATCTTATTCTTCCTATCGCAGCCATCAGGGGCGAAGGTACGAGTGATGATTACATGCCAAGCGAAATTCCGGCACTTCCTTCATTCCGTTTACAAAGCACGGTTTCTGCAAGTATTGCCAAACACAATCTTGATTACTGGACGGGCACCGTTTACACAACCAACCGCAGGATTTGGGAGCATGATGATAGTTTCAAGGAATATCTGCGTGATATCCGCGCTATGGCGATTGACATGGAAACAGCTACAATATTTATTGTGGGTTTCGCCAATTCAATTCCACACGGTGCTTTACTTTTGGTATCCGACAATCCCATGGTTCCGGAAGGAGTCAAAACGGAGGAAAGTGATAAAAAGGTAACGACAAATTATGTCACGACGCATTTGGAAATCGGTATAGAATCCTTAACTGAACTGGCAAGGTCGGGTGAATCTGTAAAGCATTTGCGGTTTGAATAAGCGATAATGTTTTACTTTCCCCATGATTTTGTTGCGTCAGCAATGACCAGAATCCAGTCTGATTCCGGGCCGGCTGCGTAGGGTTTAAATGCTGTTACTGCATCATTTTTAATATTGCCGATTTTAATTTTTGTGGCATCTCTTGGGTTAAACCAATAAGCAGTCAGAGATTTGGAAGTAAATTGCGCAAGGTCGATTTTAAAACTTCGGCCATAAGGCGTGTAAGCAATCAACAAATCTTTATTTTTAGAAAAGGCTGAAATCTGGTAGGAGGCGTCTTCCGGATTTTCATTTTTGATAACAGACTGATCCGGAATAAGTGTGGTCCAGGGATATGATTCAAGAAATGTTTTCATATAACCCATTTGATAAGCACCGGGCAAATCAACAGCTATTTTCCAGTTTGTTTTCGCAACGGAAACTGGTGGATTTCGGTCGTAGTTGAAAAATTGCCAGATATCATGACAACCGTAAGTATGTCCGCAGGCGCCTGAAAGTACGGCCCAATAAGCGGCTTGTCTGGTATCAAAATCATTAAAATAGCCTAATTCCGGTTTCCAGTTAATAGGGTGATCTTCGTAACGTGGTTCGCCATCCAGTGTAGGTTTTGGAGGCGAAAGATTATAATCATTACGGATCATGAGATAATTTTTACTGTTTTTCTCTCCGTGTCCGGATTGGAACATGTTGACATCCAACCAGTTTTCTTTATGAAAATATTTTGAAGAATAACTGGCGCCCATGGGATGGTAAGTGATGATCTGGTCATTTCCGGCAACAGCTTTTATTCCAGCTGCCATGGCTTCGATAATCTTTATATGTGTTTCATTTTCAGGACTTCTGTCGCCTCCCAGAATCCAGATAATCTTTTTGTTTTTAAATTTATTTCCCAAATATTCTCCATAAATTCTGGCATTTTCAGCTGTAAAAATCTCAGGTCCAATGCCCCATTTTTTATTGAATTTATCACCCCAGGTTGGCAAAAGCCCAATGTATAATCCCAGTTGATTTGCCTTATCGATAACTTTTTCAATATGTTGAAAATACAATTCATTGGGTTTCGTCGGATCGTTATTGATTAAGGGCAACTGTCCCTGCTGGCCAGGTTGTGTGAGTCCGTCAAACTCTGCCAGTGCCACACTTTGAATCACATTAAATCCTTTTGAAGCTCTGTTTTTGAGATATAATTCTGCTTCTTCCAGGGTTAATCTGTGAAATAATTCCCAGGCGGTATCGCCCAGCCAGAAAAATGGTTTCCCGTCCTCCTGCATAATGTAGCGGCTGTCTTTTGGTACAGATAGTTTCTGCAATTTGACAGGATTCAGTAAATGTTTTTTCTGGGCAAAATCGTGATGCCAGATAATTACAGAAAGAAACAGAAGAATAAATCTTTTATACATTTTAGTAATTTAAACGAGAAGCAAAGCTTTGTACTGCAAATCAGATTATTAGCTTATTAAATTATAAAGAGGTTAAATGGAGCAGGTTACTTATTGAGAAAAGTAAATTGTTTAAGCGATAGTTTAAAAGTAATTTTAAGTGTCTTATTTAAATCAACGATCAGCTTTTCGTTTAACAGTAAAAAAATGGCAAAATCAACGATTCTTCATATTGGCGCGCAAAAGGAAATTTTGTCAAAACGTCAGAAAGAATTTAACAGACTTACTAAAAAAATTGAGCAGCTGGAAAAAACGCTGTTAGAATTTCGTGGGGGGAAAGATGAACTTTTCAATCGTATTAATAAGGAAATGAACCCCATACACGGGCAGATAAATTCTTTGAAGGCGGAAATAATCCGTAGTATGGATCGTATTTTTTCTGATAAGATTTTCAAAAAAAACGACAAGAAAAAACTTTCTTATCTGATTACTGACGTAAGTTTCAAGCTGATAGATGAAGATGGCTTTGAAGACCTTAAGCCAATATTCAACAGACATAACGATATTGATTTTGATACCGTTAATGCTGAAATAGAAAAGGAAGCTGCCCAAATGGCCAAGGGTATGGCGTCACAATTCGGAATGCATTTTGATGATGAAGATGTTTCGACAAAAGAAAAATTTCAGGAAAAGATGTTTGAAAAACTGCTTGAAATGGATGAGCAGCTTGAGGAACAGGAAAGAATAAAAGAAGAACATAAAGCTCAAAAACCGAAAACCAAAAAACAGCTCGAAAAAGAAGAAAAACAGAAACATGAAGAGCAGCGACTTACCAAATCGGTGAGGGCGATTTACATGGATCTGGTTAAAGCATTTCATCCCGACCGTGAACAGGACGAGTCGGAAAAACTACGGAAAACAGAGGTAATGCAGCGCGTTACGCAGGCATACAATGATAATAATCTGATGGCATTGCTGAAATTACAAATGGAACTGGACAGAATTGATCAGGAGCATTTGGAAAAACTGGCGGATGAGCAACTGATTTATTACAATAAAATATTAAAACAGCAGGCTGATGAATTGGAATATGAGAAGTTTTATATTGTTGAGGATCTTGCTTCCTGGTGCGATATGTATCCTTTTGAAATTACAACAATCGAAACTGTAATGCTGAAATTTAACAAGGAAGTGAGAAAGTTGAAAAGCGATTTTAAAAAACTGAAAAATGAAGCGGTACTTTGGAATAACCCTTTGGAAGCAAAAGAATTACTGAAAATTTATCAGATACCGAAAGACGATAATTATGACTTCTTCTGACACAGATGAATAAGTGGCGGGACTTAAATATCCGGTGTTTTTCACTTGTGATCTGCAATATTAATACCAATTTTGATTCATGGAAGGTTTATCATTATATGACCGCATCGGCGGGGAAGAAACACTGAGATTGTTAACGGATCGATTTTATGATCACGTATTTGCTCATGAACTGATTTCACGTCTTTTCAAAAGTAACAAAGATGAAATCAAAGAAAAGCAGCGCCTTTTCCTTACCCAGTTTTTAGGCGGCCCTGCATTATATTCAGAAGTTTTCGGCCACCCCAGATTAAGAGCCCGTCACATTCCACATACGATTACAGAAGAGGATGCAATTGCCTGGCTAACATGCATGGACAGAGCGATTTCAGCATTGACAATTAGTGATGAATTAAAAAAAGAACTTTTTGGCAGGTTTCCACAATCGGCTCTTTTTATGGTAAATAGCTAGTTTTCAGGCTATTTTATAAATCTTACTTTTTTACAAAAAATAATTTCTTTAATCTATTTATTAACAACTATTTGATATTCAAATAGTTGTTAATATCTTTGTTTTACTCTTCGTTATTATATATTCTTAAAGTTACTATTTCAATAATTTTTAGACTAATTTTGATTTACGCTAACTCCTCCTCGATCTAATCCTATAAAATAATCGTATATGTACATATGTGGCTTATTATGTCACAATTGCCAAATTTTCACGGTAAATCCTTTCTATTAGCATGATCATCTTTACTGAGTTTTTAATACGTACACTTATCGGAATAGTCTTGTTGGCCGCATTGATCATTACCACAGTTCTTTTGGGGCCTGTTCATTTGGCTATTATGTTATTGTCCGGGTCGCTTTTTCAAAAGGCAAATATGAAATCTCAGTGGGTTTGGTGATGTCCATTTTCTCTGTTCATTTAAGAAAGGCTGAAAATTCAGAATCAATCTGAAAATATTTTACTCCAAAAGACATCATTTGGCTGCAATCGTCTTTCGCTTGCTGGTACATATTCGCCGAATTTTTGTAGTGGTATTTATTAATAGCCGCAACAGTTAGTATTCCATTATTCTTCGTCCAGTTAACATCGTTTTGCGTCATCTTTGAGGGACGTTCAAATAAGAAATAATGATTGGGTTTGTAATCTTGTCTGGCTTTGTTCTCTTCAAGCTGTTTTCTTGTACAGCTAAGTTTTATTTTGCCAGTGAAAAATTCAGTAGAAGCATCTGTACCAATCATCAGGGCTTTTTCCCGTAAATTATATTTATCGAGTAATACCAGTAATTGGTTAAATAACGCGGTATCCAGGCCTTCAATTTTATTATCCAGCATTACATTCATGTGATTTTTGCTGCAAAATTGAAAAACTGTTTCCAGTTTTAATGGAGTATTTCCGTCTGGTTTGCTGGATAGCTTTTGAATATCCGCCCAGTTCATATCGGTAACTTTTTCTTTTATGCCATAATATCTTTCAAAATCCGCGTCATGGTTTGCGATCAGTACGCCATCTTTCGTGACACGCATATCAGTTTCAATCATGGCGTATTTATTTTCCATCGCCTTTTCCAAAGCCGGTAACCCATTTTCTGTAAATGTGCTGTCAACAACGCCTCCTCTGTGTGCAATGAGATGGATCGTATTATTTTGAGCATTTACCGTCAAATTGATAAAGAATAAAAGTGCAGGTATGGATCGGGAAAAGCAGGAAAGAGAAAATTTCATTTTGAAAAGTATTATTAACAGTTCAGGATCAGGATCAGGATATGTTTTGGACCAAAAATCAGCTAAAATTCTGATTTCCTTGCGATTTTTATGTAAAGTAAATGTAAAGATTTAAAGCTTTTTGTACCAACCTGAATGTTCAGTAACGAAGAATAGAAATTTATATTGGTATTAATTTTAAGAAGACGTTAAATTCGTCGTAAATGTAAAGAACAAGAATTCCTTACCTTTGCGGCATGAATTTTAAAGAGCAGTTAATAAATTACCCGATACTGGAAATTGTAGCCCAGGCTTCGTCAGAGCTGGGTGTTGAAGCATATATAATTGGCGGTTTCGTACGCGACCTGATACTGAAAAGACCAAGTAAAGATATTGATATCGTTTCCATCGGAAGCGGAATAGAGCTGGCAGAGCTTGTTGCACAGCAACTTGGGCCGGATGTACACGTAAGCATTTTCAAAACATTTGGAACGGCACAAATCCGGCAGGGCGATCTGGAAGTAGAATTTGTGGGTGCCAGAAAAGAGTCATACAGCCCCGATTCCCGTAAACCTGCGGTAGAGGATGGCACATTAAAAGACGATCAGAACCGTCGGGATTTTACAATCAATGCGATGGGAATAAGTTTGAGCCGAAGCAATTTTGGCGAACTTGTCGATCCATTTGAAGGTATGCGGGACCTTCGTAAAAAAATAATTCGTACACCTTTGGAGCCAGGAATTACGTTTTCCGATGATCCGCTGCGGATGATGCGCGCCATTCGTTTTGCCTCACAACTGAATTTTGATATTGAGCCGGATACTTTTGATGCGATTATCAGCATGAAAGACCGCATCAGTATTGTGTCCATGGAGCGCGTTTCGGATGAACTTAATAAAATTATTCTGTCGCCGGTTCCTTCCTATGGTTTTAAATTGCTATATCATGCCGGACTTTTAGCAATTATTTTTCCGGAAATGATAGAATTGCTTGGTGTTGAAACGATTGACGGAAAAGGGCATAAAGATAATTTCTATCACACATTACAGGTTCTGGACAATGTTTCAGAAAATACGGATGATCTCTGGTTGCGCTGGGCGGCAATTTTACATGATATCGCGAAACCTGCAACCAAGCGTTTCGATAAAAGAATAGGCTGGTCGTTTCATAACCATGAAGAAATCGGAGCAAGAATGGTTCCGGTGATTTTTCGCCGGATGAAATTGCCGCAGAATGAAAAAATGCGTTTTGTCAAAAAACTGGTCAGACTGCATTTGCGTCCGATTGTATTGTCGCGGGAAGAGATTACTGATTCAGCGATGAGGCGACTTTTGGTAGAAGCCGGAGAGGATATTGAAGCATTAATGAAATTGTGCCGGGCGGATATAACCTCCAAAAATCCGGATAAAGTGAAAAAGTTTCTTCATAATTTTGATATTGTTGAACAAAAACTGAAAGACCTGGAAGAGCGCGACAAACTGAGAAGTTTCCAGCCCGTTATTACCGGAGAAATAATCATTGAAACTTTTGGACTAAAACCATCACGTGAAGTTGGCGTGATGAAAGAAATTATTCGTGAAGCAATTCTGGAAGGCATTATTCCAAACGAATATGAACAGGCATATGCTTTTATGGTGGAAGAAGGTAAAAAAATGGGTTTAACAGTGCAGTAATCCACTTTTATATTCCAGAGGCACATTGAATAAATTGTTGTATTCTCTATTTTTGCATACCTGAAATAAATCAAACAAAAATCCTTCATAACTATTAAAATGGAAAGTACGCAGTTTAAACGTTTTTTCGGAGCACTTCTGACCTTATTGGGAATTGCTGTTTTGTTGTTTGCCTGTGTCGCATTTCTTTCTGAAAAACCGGTTTTAGGTCTTACCGTTTCCAAATGGGAATCTGTTGTTCCGTTTTTAGTTGGTTCGGTTTTTCTGCTTACGGGAGTAAATTTAATCAGCAGAGTTTAGGTTGAACGAACCAAAGCTGCGCCCACGGTGCACTCCAGGCATTTTTTGTTGGTGCAATAATGATTGTACCATTCAATAAGTGACTGAGAATCGGCGGCCGTTTTTACTTTCATTCCTAGTGTTTCCCATTCTCTTGTGATACGGTTATTTTCTGCCGGGATTTCGGAGAGCCAATTCAGCGCCTTATCCAAATAATCCGGTTGCTGCCGTTGTTTCGAATAAGCTACCAAAAGCGGAACCACTGCATTGATAATCAAAAGATTGACAGCATCTTTTCCCATGACTGGAACTTGTGATTTGGATAACTTGCCAAATTGGAAATGGTGCATCCAGTAGTCAGATTGTTTTAAATTAAACAAACGATGGAGTGATTGTACATTTTTGGCTGAGATAATCGATGAGAATAAATTGCCATTTTTGGTGATCAGATCTGCAAACTGGGAAATCCGGATCGTAGGAAATCCAGCTGGCCGCAAACGTAAAAATTTGAATTCGTGGGTGTTCATCTGTAAATACGAAGTTCCATACTTGTTTGATAAAAACTGGTATTCTCTTCGAAGCGTTTCAATGTATAAGTCTTCCGGGTTTTCATCGTCCGCTTTGTTCGGAATTAATCCGGCAGTTCCAAAAAGAAGTGCTTCCAACTGTATAAACTGGCTGCGGTGTTTTTGTAATATTTTCAATGGAATGATTTGGGTAAGGCGCAAAAATGCCGGATCATTCAGTTTAAATCCAAAATGTTGTCCGAGCCATTGGTAAGTGGTTTCTTCCCAATCCTGTTGATTCGCATGATATAATTCCAGCACTTTGGATGCCTTTTTATCCAGTCTTTCCAGTAAGACCCTGTCGAGCATGGAGAATTTCTGTAATTCATTAATGATGGGAAATTGTTCCTGACAAGGAATTCCGGGACTCGCATAGAATTCCTGAACGTTCATTAGCGATGCATATCTCTCAAGAATGGAAAGCCTCACAAGACCTTTGAGGGATAAGACAGGAAGCAAAGTTTTATCCGGCCTGAAAATAGGAATATCATTTTCCCAGACAACATGCATGATCACACTTTCATAGGCACCATCTCCACTGTGCTGATGCAGAAGCCAGTCTGACGATTTGGTATGAATTTCAACGGAACCTATCCATTCAACCCCATCAATCCGGATTCTGCTATTAGAAAAATCCGGACCGGCATTTGTGTTTTTATGGCCTGTACGAATTATCTGAATCGTTTCGCCTTCTTCGGTTTTCAGGTTTACGGCATCAAAATATTGAAATTGCCATATAAAACCCAGCAGATCTTCATTCATAGTCTTAACTGATAGCGTGTGTTGAAAAAATATCCTGTTTCAGGATCAATATTCTTTGTCCAAACCTGAATAGTTCTGTTCTTTGTACGTGTTTTTATTGGTTTGGTTTCTTATCCTGAGGAAATAATTATTGTATGCTCCGCCGTTTTCTGTTATATGCGTTTAAATTTCTTATTTACTTCTTTGCTATTTCCATCATTTGGGTTGTGGTTTTAAAATTTGTTCCTGTTTGGATAACACCTTTTATGATATCCCGGAAGATCGACGCGTTCCGTGCTGATGAAAACACGGAGATTTACAAGGACTGGGAATCTTATGACAATATTTCAAAAGAGGTAGCGCTAGCCGTAGTTGCATCCGAAGACCAGAATTTCCCAAATCACTGGGGATTTGACTTTGATGAAATTTATGACGCCATGACTGAAAAACGCAAACGTGCCCGTGGAGCAAGTACAATTTCTCAACAAGTGGCCAAAAATGTTTTTTTATGGCATGGCAGAAGTTATATCAGGAAAGGATTAGAAGTTTACTTTACCGTTTTAATTGAATTGATATGGGATAAACAGCGGATTCTGGAGGTATATCTCAATGTTGCTGAAATGGGAAAAATGACATTTGGCGTTGAAGCCGCTTCTCAACGGTTCTACAAAAAATCAGCAAAGAATTTATCGCGTTACGAAGCCGCAAGAATTGCGGCAGTATTGCCAAATCCGGTTCGGTTTTCCATCAAAAATCCTTCGGCATATGTTAATAAAAGGACAAATCAGATTGTGAGGCAAATGAAATATTTGGGCGGGCAGAATTATATTGCGGATTTGTGAAATAATGGCTGAGTTAGTTTTTTAGCTCAGCATAATTAAATTTGGATAAACGTTTTCGTGATATTTTCTTAAATGGCCGTTAGCTTTTTATTTCATTTACTAATTCTCGTCCACTTTCAAAACCCGATAAATTATTAAGCGTAATCGTCGCAATTTCTTCCAATGCTTCTTTTGTGAAAAATCCCAGATGACCGGTGATTAATACATTTGGAAAAGAAATCAGCCTTGCTATAACATCATCCTGAATAACACTTTCTGAAAGATCCTGGAAAAAAAGATCGGCTTCCTGTTCATAAACGTCAATACCGAGATAACCGATTTTTCCTGTTTTCAAACCCTCAATGGCATCTTGTGCATTGATTAAAGCACCGCGACTGGTATTGATCAGCATGACACCATTTTTCATTTTTGAAATAGAACCGGCATTGACAATATGTGCAGTTTCAGGATTAAGCGGGCAATGCAGGGAAATGACGTCACTCTCAATCAACACGTCATCCAGATTTTTATATTGAACACCTTTTGTTATTAAATCTGCTGATTTCTGAATATCGTAAGCCAAAACTTTACAGCCAAAGCCCAACATTATTTTACAAAAAGACGCACCAATCAAACCTGTCCCGATAACACCGACCGTTTTTCCGGATAAATTAAAGCCAGTCAGATTTTCAATAGAAAAATTCCCTTCCCTGACACGGTTATAGGCCTTGTGTGTTTTTCTGTTTAAAGTAAGAATTAAAGCCGTTGCATGTTCTGCGACAGATTCCGGTGAATAGGCTGGAACTCTTACTACTTTAAGATTTGTGGATTTCGCAGCTTTAAAATCCACATTGTTAAAACCTGCACAGCGCAGTGCGACTACTTTTATTCCGTTAGCACTGATTATTTCAATTGTTTTGTCGTCGATTATGTCATTAACAAATACACAAACTGCCTCGAAGCCGACTGTTAAGCTTGCAGTTTGATGATTTAGCGGAACTTCAAAGTAGGTTAGTTCATGAAAGTTATCATAATTAAATCTGCTGAAATATTCTTTGTCATATGACTTGGTACTGAAAAAGGCGACTTTCATAATCAGGATTGTTTAAAGAAATGTAATTATTACAAAACCCTCATTTCAACTTTTTTGTTATAAATTTCCTTTGGTACATAATCCATGATACCGGTTTTAAGCGCGTCGATCAAACGTGTTTTTACCTGTTCACGATTCACAACCAGACATACTTCCCGGGCAGGTTCGGGCCATTGAAAATGCCGGATATGTTTTTTTCTTTCTTCTGATAATTCTAATACGGCGAGCTCAGGAAGAATCGTAATTCCTCCATTTTTTTCTACCATACGGATCAAGGTTTCTATACTTCCCGAACGATAATGAAAGCTGTTACCAAACTGGCTGCTGCGGCTTAATTCACATAAGCGCTGTATCTGTGTTCTGAAACAATGCCCCTCTTCCAAAAGCCATAATTCATTCGGTTCAATATCTCCGGGAAGAATATATTCTTTGCTGTACAAATCTGTATTTTCAGAAACATAAGCGTAAAATATTTCCTTGTATAACGGGATTTCTTGTAACCCGCTGTCTCCGGAAAGTGATGCTACGATGCCTACGTCAAGATTTCCCAGTTTCAGTTCCGTAATAATCCGCTCTGTGATCATCTCCGAAACATGAAGCCGGATACTTGGATAATTCTCAATAAAGGGCTGTACCAGATGGGGTAGAAGATACGGAGCAATCGTAGGAATAATACCGATCCGAAGTTCTCCTGATAAATCGCCGTTAAAATGTTTAGCGATTTCAGTCATTTGGCGGGCTTCAAAAAGTATTGTTTTTGCCTGATCAATAATAAGTCTGCCAATACCAGTCGGGACAATGGGCTGTTTGGTACGATCGAAAATTTTTACGCTTAATTCATCTTCAAGTTTCCTGATCATCATCGATAAAGTCGGCTGGGTAACGTTACAATGTTCCGAAGCCTGAACGAAATGACGATGATTATCAACGGCCACAATATATTCGAGTTGTTGAATATTCATTAAAAGTTTTGTCTAATTATTAACCTCAACAATCAGTTTTTGATAACTGGCGGTTGGATACTCATATGAAACGATATATAAATCATATCTATGTAAAGATAGAAATTATCAGTTTGATTTATGTATTTGAAAGGCTTTAATTTGTAACATACTTCTTCGCTGAGGTTACTAACCAAAGTTTTAAGCTGAATCAATATGGCAGACGATAAGAAAAGATTAACAACTGCTTCCGGTAAACCTTACACGGAACACGAAAATAGTCAGACCGTTGGGCCAAGAGGCCCGATTTTATTGCAGGATTTCGTTCTGCATGAGAAAATGGCTCATTTTAACCGCGAACGTATACCGGAACGCGTGGTACATGCAAAAGGATCCGGTGCCTATGGCACATTTACGGTAACACATGATATTTCAAAATATACTAAGGCCAAATTGTTTAATGAAATTGGCAAGCAGACTAAGACTTTTCTGCGTTTCTCGACAGTAGGAGGTGAAAAAGGTTCTGCGGATACAGAACGCGATCCAAGAGGTTTTGCTTTAAAATTTTATACGGAAGATGGAAACTGGGATATTGTTGGTAACAATACACCGGTATTCTTTATCAAAGATCCAAAAAAATTCAGCGATTTTATCCATACTCAGAAACGTGATCCACGTACAAACTGTAAAAGTGCCACAATGATGTGGGATTTCTGGTCGTTAAATCCGGAAAGTCTGCACCAGGTTATGATACTTTTCAGTGATCGGGGCACGCCGTACAGCTATCGTCACATGCATGGATTTGGAAGCCATACATTCTCTATGATCAATGCGGATAACGAACGTGTTTTTGTGAAATTCCATTTCAAAACACTGCAGAAAATTAAAAACTTCACAGATTCTGAAGCCGCAAGGATGAAAGGAATGGACGCGGATTGGGCGCAACGGGATCTTGTTGACGCGATTGATAACAGTGACTTTCCAAAATGGGATGTGAAAATCCAGGTGATGACGGAGGAAGAAACGCAGACTTTCCGTTGGAATCCATTTGATGTTACAAAAATCTGGCCGCAGGGAGAATTCCCTCTAATTGATGTTGGGACGTTGGAATTAAATCAAATTCCGTCAAATTTCTTTGCGGAGGTTGAGCAGGCAGCTTTTGCACCAGCACACGTTGTGGATGGAATCGGCTATTCTCCTGATAAAATGTTGCAGGGACGCTTGCTTTCTTACCCGGATGCGCAGCGTTACAGATTGGGTGCAAATTATGAGCAACTGCCTGTAAACCGTTGTCCATATGCGACAAACAACTATCAGCGGGATGGTGCGATGCGTCTGGATGGAAACGGCGGAGGAGCGCCCAATTATTTTCCAAACAGTTTTGATAAAGTTGAAATCGATTATAGCTACAAGGAACCCGCCGAAAATATGAATTCTCTGGTGGCAGATTGGTATGATCGTAATGGTGAAGGAGAAAACGATCATTATACACAAGCGGGCGATTTGTTCCGTAAAGTGTTTACTGAAGAAGAAAGAACTACTCAGGTTAACAATTTTCTGGGCTCATTGAAAAATGTAAACGGACCAAAGCGTGAGCTGATTTTAAACCGCCAGCTTTGTCATTTCTTTCGTGCTGATCCGGAATTGGGCGCTCGTATTGCACAAGGATTGGGTATTGAAATAGACGAAAAGATGTTCGCGCACAAAAAGTAAGATTGATAAAAGGAATATATATGTAATGCACAAAGCCATGCGGAACTTTCGTATGGCTTTATTTTTTTGTTAAAAAAGCATTAAATTTTTGTATTAAAGAGATTTTGTAATTTGTCTAAATTCTTAGAGTATGTTTTGGGATCTTATTTTGTTATTCTATTCAAAAAAATGGATAAGTAGGCAATTTCAAGCATTGCCTCAGCAGATTCTACGGTTTTCTCAACATCTCTAAATAGTCGACGTTTAAAATTTAGCCATCCAAACGATCTTTCTACTTGCCAGCGATTTTTCTGAGGGATAAATCCTTGTGCTGATTCTGGTTTTTGTGCAATTTCCACCTCCCATTTATACTCTTTGATTACATAATCTATGAATGTTATTTTATAACCGTTGTCGGCAGTAATTTTTTGTAAATCAGGC
>NZ_SZVO01000014.1 GCF_005280585.1 Dyadobacter frigoris | reverse complement strand
TCCGTGACCATTCCGGGTGAAGGTACCTATGTGGTGAACACGACAACGGGTGATATCACTTTCACACCGGTAGCGACGTTCACAGGAACTGCCACGCCGGTTAATTATACGGAAAAAGATGTGAACGGAGTGATTTCAAATCCGGCTCCCATTACGGTTACCGTAACGGCTACACCACCCGTGGCAAAAACTGACATAGGAACTTCTACCAACGGAAATCCGGCTATCGTGACGGTATTGACCAACGACACGCCAGGTTCAGCACCGATTGACCCGACTACGGTGAAACTGATAGACCCTAACACAGGAATACCATCAACTTCGATAACGATTCCGAATGAAGGAACTTATACGGTTGATCCGATAACAGGTGACGTGACCTTTACTCCGGATCCACTCGTAACCGTGCCGATCACGAGTACCATTACCTATACCGTAACCGATGTAAACGGACTGATCTCGAATCCTGCCGCAATCACGATCAACGCAACTCCGCTGCCTGTGACACTTACCTCTTTCAATGTAACGAAGGAAGGACAGGTAGCTCGACTAAACTGGGCAACGACTGCTGAAACCAACAGTGATCACTTTGAAATTCAGCACAGCGTTACCGGTAAGGACTGGAACAAGATCGGATCGGTAGATTCTCACGGTGACAGCAACGTAAAAAACACTTACACTTTCATCGATTCTAACCCTGTAAACGGCGAAAACCTGTACCGTCTGAAAATGGTTGACAGAGATGCAACGTATGCATACAGCCGTATCCAGAGTGTGAAATTTGATGGCCTTAACCGATCTGCGGTGAGCATTTACCCTAATCCTTCATCAGACAAAGTATTCATTCAGGATATGGATCTGGCGCAGGTTAAACAGGTTTCTATTCTGGATATGAACGGACGCGCTGTTTTCAGCAGCAGTACAGTAAACAGCAATGGCATTAATGTAAGCAAGCTTATACCAGGCACTTACATTCTTCACATTGCAAATATCAACGGTGCTGTAAGCAATCATAAAATAGTGATCATCAGGTAAGTAACCCCCTCTTCTGATTTAAAAAAATACCCTTTTGCATTTTGCGGAAGGGTATTTTTTTAAAATTATAAGTGTTCCTGTTCTCTGCAATTTATCATTTCAACAAGATCAAGTTCATGAAAATAAATATACTTACGCACAGCGCATTTTTTGCAGCAGTGATTTTTTTCAGCGGTTCCCCGCTTTTTGCCCGGGTTGAAACTAAAATCAGCGCAACAATAAGGGTAGGCGCCGCCAGCCCTCCGGTGGCAGTAGCGGATGCAGCCACCACCGCGCAAATGACACCGGTAACCCTGACCGTATTGGCCAATGACATACAAGGCTCCGCAATGATTGACCCACTGACCGTGATGCTTATTAATCCGTATACGGGGGCATCGGTACTTTCCGTTACAATCCTGTATCAGGGAACCTTCAATGTCAATCCTTTGGATGGCACGATTACATTCACGCCTATTCCCGGATTTGGAAGTGTTGTAAAGCCTGTGAACTATACGGTTCAGGATATAACGGGAGTACTATCCAACCAGGCAGAAATTATTGTTACCGTTACACCTACACCTCCCACAGCAGTACCTGACTTTGCCACAACGCAGGAGAATACGCCGGTAAGTTTGACGGTATGGAACAATGATATTGCGGGTACGGCCATGATAGACCCGCAGATCGTCAAGCTGATCGATCCGGTGACAGGATTAAGGGTCTTTTCCTATAACATATCAGGCGAAGGCCTTTTTGCCGTCAATTACCTGACGGGTGTAGTAACCTTCACACCCGTCGCCGGTTTTGTGGGCACTTCTGCTATCAACTACGTGGTCCAGGATCTGAACGGAGAATTTTCAAATCAGGCGGCTATTACAGTTGATGTTACCGCCAAACCGCTGCCTGTCACCCTTGCTGTATTTATAGTAAGCAAAGAAGCCCGGATGGCAAAACTCAACTGGGAAACCACTGCTGAAACAAACAGTGATCATTTTGAGATTCAGCATAGTATTACAGGCAAAAAATGGAGTAAAATCGGGGAGGTTGTTTCTGAAGGTGAAAGCACTATGAAAAAAAGTTACACCTTTACGGACCTGAATCCTGCAAACGGAGGGAATTTATATCGACTGAAAATGATTGATAAAGATGCAGCATTTACATACAGCCGTATTCAAAGTGTGACATTTGAAACAGGCAATGACCTGTCCGTTTACCCCAATCCGGTTGCATCCGAATTATTCATCCGGGATTACAGCGCAGTAACCAGGATCTTGATCACGGATCTTATGGGCCGCACAGTATACCAGTCCGGTGTTCCGACAACCGGCACGATCAATGTCACGACACTGCCAACAGGCATGTATATCATGAACACTACGTGGATTAACGGCCCGGTATCTTCACAGAAAATCGTAGTAAGAAAATAATCTTTGCGGTTTCAAAGGGCCACGCAAAGAAAAAAGCAAAGCACGCAAAGAAAAAACTTAGCGCTCCTTGCGTGAACCCCCTGGACCAGCCATTCAACTGAACCGATATATTTCTACAATAAAATCGTAAATACTCTACAAATCAAACTGCCTTTTCTACTTAAATTTGAAAATAACCGGATTTGGAATCGAATCGGTTTTATGATTTTCAAACACAATACACCACAAACGTATATAACCTTCCTCTCACCTGCACACACTATATTTTTATACAATCAGGGGTTTGTATTTCATTCTGCCCGGGTTATATACCTGTAACAGATTTTTTTTGATCGACAAACCAAAAAGACACTACCGACTTATAATCAACTATTTACATCAAACAGACCGGCACTTAAATTATTGAAAAAAAATCACGATAATATCTAATTTTAAAATTAAATTTACCCCTTACAATAACCTCCTCACGTAATGAAATTTCTAATCATTGAAGATCATCCTGTTATATTATTAGGTATTAAAAAGTTAATTGATGAAAGTTATCCCGCTGCCACCTCTTCCAATAGCTGCAATTTTCCGGATGGCCTCAATTTACTAAAAAATCAGGCTTTTGATCTTTTGATACTTGACCTGAATATTCCGGGCGGAAAAGACATGGAAATGATTTCTGTCATACGCCAAATTCAAAAAGACATTCTTATTCTGATCTATTCAGGTTTTGATGAAAAAATTTATGCACTACCCTATATAAAAGCCGGAGCGGACGGCTATTTATCAAAAAAGACCACATCCGAAGAATTTCATGAAGCTTTAATGACTTTGATGAAACACGAGAAATACGTGAGCCAGGACATAAAAAATGAAATGCTGAACAATATAGGTAATCAGGATTTCGCAAAATTAAAGGGGGCCTTTAATGCATTATCACCGCGGGAAATGACGGTGATGCAACTTATGTCGGAAGGTAAGTGGACGAAAGAAATCGCGATCATGCTCAATGTGAAAGAAAATACGATAAGTACATTCAAGAGAAAAATCTTCGACAAACTGGAAGTGAGCAACCCCATTGAGCTATCGAAAAAAGTATCCTTACTTAAAAATTTCTAGCCTGGTTCAGCGCCTGTTTGAAATATCAATCGGAGAGGCGCTGAATTAGTGCAGTGAAATCATTCAAACCGCAGGTGAAATTTCGTACGGACATCTTGTTCAACGCTTAATCCTATTCCGAGTAAAATTGTTAGATCCTTAACAATTAAAAGCCCCATTCCTGATTTTTTTCTTGGTATCTGATCCATAGTCCCTTCGTATTCCTCCGCATTTATCATATCCATAAGATCGGCCGGGATACCACTGCTGTCGTTGGAAATGGTCAGTTCCAGAGATTTTCCTTCCTCCTTGCAGGTACTGATCACAATTTCACCATTTTTAGTAAACTTGGCCGCGTTATCAATTAAATTATGGATAATAACAGAAAGCATCTGATAATCCGTAAAGACCATGACTTGTTCCGGAATTTCATTGACAATCCGAGAATTATTTTCTTTGATCAGGTTATTAAATAATAGAATTTTATGATCACAAAGCACTTTCAAATTGAATTCTTCAAACTTCATTCTGTTACCAAAAACCTGAATTTTGATGTAACTCAACAGATCGCTCAACATGGAATTCATACGTTTGGTTGAATCTGCAATAATAGATCCAAGCTCGGAAACATCCCCTAACCGCCCTTGTTCAAGCATTTTGGGTATACCTGCGGAGGCAATGCCAACATGATTAAGAGGCGACTGGATATCGTGTGTGATAGAAGCCATAAGCCTGGACATGATGTGCATTTGCCGGTTCATGTCTTTTGTAGATTCCTCCAGTTTCCAAACAACTTTATTCAATTTTTTTGTTCTGTTCCGAACAACTTCCTCCAGCCTTAGATTTTCCTTTTTTATTCTTTTAACTTTAAAAATGTTGTATAAATACACAAACGCAATTAGAATTAATACTGCGAAAGCCTTGGCCCACCATTGCTCATACCAAAGAAGCGGTACGACGATGAATAGCTTTTTTATAGTATAATTATCAACGCCAAATCCATTTAGCTTCCTGATCATCAACACATAATCCCCGGATGAGAGGACGGAAAACCGGATATCAGATTCATCATTGTCAATTGGAAGCCAGTCCGATGGCATAGGCAGGGTGTTTTCTTTAACGAGTGCATATGAAAAATTGACATTGTACGGATTGCCGAGATAGGCTGTTGAAAAGTGTAAATTGATCTGCCTGGGGTTTTGCGGAAAAATAAGTGTATCCCCTGAAAAAGATAAAAGCTTTCGCGCAATCTCCACCTTATCAAGCAGGATCTGTTCTTTTGGAAAGCTATTTTTGATCTGGTCCGGCCTGAACCAGACAAATCCGTTGAGGGAGGGCAGTGAAATATAGCCATTTTGTAATTTCAAACCACATGGCTGGCAACCTCCGTTGAATTCATTGGTGTTAAATCCTTCATCTTTGGTATGATAGGCATAAAACAGCTCTGCCGGTACCCTGTTCCTTATGCCGGTCGGGTCCATATTCAGCTTTGATGCTTTATTCAAAGCCGAATATTGAAGCAGATCCCTGACGGACATTTGAAACAACCCCCGGTTGGTGGGAATCCATAAATAGCCGCGCTCATCGTCCACAACACAATGAGGACTGGACAGATAGCTGTTTTTATCCATTGGAAAAACAGTCAGGAAACCAGTAGAATCCAGCAGCATAAGTCCCTTCTCATGGGCAGTAACCCAGGCCTGATGGGCTCCAAAACCATGAATCGATTGAATATTAAACCCTTGTGTGCCCGGAATTAATTTTAATTTTTTATCGGTAATATCAACCTGATATAATCCTGTTGTTGTGCCCAACAGCAAACGGTCGGACGAGAGGGATTCAATGTAGTTAATTTGCTCCAAAGACCCTTTGATAAATAATTGGGGCCTTGCATTTAAGTCGTTCGGATCTATATGGCAGAGACCTTTCTTCAGCACACCAAACCAGATTTTTTTCATTTTCCCCTGATGAAGGGTCTGTATTTCTTCATCTAGCTCCCAGCGTCCGAGAATTATTTTGTCAGTCCTGTCCAAATGAATAAGACTCCGGCCATCTTTGACCCAAATGGATGCATTAGCATCTCTCATGATGGTTTTGCCATCCCACTGGTTAACAGTTGCCAATAACGTCAGCTGTTCTGTAACCACTGCTCCTGTCAAAGGATTTTTCCCGAAAATCATCCCATTAGGTGTCGAAACGGCATAATCTTTATAGGGCATTTCACCATAAAAAACATTTCTACGTTCATCCCCTTTATTTTTAAGCACTTCAAAACTTTGTTTTGATAAAATAAAAAGTCCCTGGGTTGGGCTTCCCATAAAAACCTTTTGATTGTAATTATCAAAATAAATGGCCCGGATCAGCTTTGAAGCAATGTCAAAATTTTCAACCAGCAAACGGGTTACTAAATGAACATGCCCTGCCCTATCCCTGATTTCGTTAAGCCAGTACAGGTTTTTATTGATGTATAAAAAAGTCTGGTCTGACAAACTGTTCCAATACACAATAACCCGCTGTTTTTTTTCTTTGTACCCGGGTTCGTTCTCGATATCGCCTGAAACTGTCATTTCCACAGGTTTACCCATCGAGAAACCCATAATATCCCCGTTACTTTTCTGATGATAAAGATTCCCTCCCATGGTAAAAAACTCCCGTACCGGCGTTCCGCGATAAGGAATGGTATACTGTCTCTTTCGATTTAGAAAAAAGCTTACGGAATTACTGTCACAGAGGTAATTATGCTCCGTGTCTCCGGCCTGAAACAGGTGGTAGTTATTATCATTAGGATACTGTGACAGGCTGATCGGCTCAGGCAAAAATGTTTCGCGGTATATCGCCTTAGTTTCCTTGATGGCAAACATATTTTTGTTTTTATCCTCATCAAAAACAGAATCGATGCTGGCCTTTCCATTTTCAACCCGGACCGTTTCTCCGCCGGAAAAAATGACATAACTCTTTTTACTACGTCCGGAGACCGGCTTATCAGCCGGCATGGCAGTTCCTATCCTGACGTTAGAAACGCCCAGGCTTTTTCGATTGAAAATATAAAATTTGCGGCCATCGTATCTTACAAGGCCATCTTCGGTTGCCAGCCACAAAAAACCCTCCGAGTCAGAAAACATCCATTTGACGCTATTCTGCGGCAACCCATTGTCACCATTAAAATTGGTAACCGTATAATTCTTTTGGCTGAAGGTAACTTCCGGCAATAAAATCGCCAGTAAAATTACCAGGGTAAGTAATTCGTTTTTCATTTACCTAAATTTTACGAGGAGGGTTAAATTTTGGACGATTTCCAGGCATCATCCGCATATAAATGTAGCAAATAGATTACTATTTCTACATTTCTGTCCAAAATATCTACCTCGTACTTTCCTCGTAAAATCTGATACATTGAAGTACCCGGGAGTTTACAAATTGTCTCCCGGCAACATTTTACAGGTATAATACCGGTTTGTAATGATCAACATACCCGGACACACGCTTCAGTATAAACGTTTTACAAACTTTTGCGACTATGTTACCCGTTAACATTACCCGAAACCATTACCTGTAATTCAACCGATACTGAAGTCCTTACCATTAAATAACATTTCACGCAACGAACTAAATTTCTGCTATCCTCAGATACTCTTCTTAAAAATCATGTAAAAGCTTGTCATATCCGTTTGCTCCACTTTTAAACCAATCCCGAGTAATGCAGCAATTTCCTTGACAATCAAAAGCCCCAGACTTGTCTTTCGATAACCACTTTTTGAAAGATCCAGTGCGCCCTCAATTTCAACCGTATTGATCATATCCTGAACCTGCTGCGGTATCCCCGTGGAGGAATTTGCTACAACAAGTACTAATTTGTTCTCTGAATAATTTGATATATATACTTTAATCTGGCCACCGCTCGTATATTTTGCTGCGTTGTCAATAAGATTATGAATCATGATCCCAAGCATCTGATGGTCAGATAACACTTGAATATCATCAGGTATCTCATTTACGAACCAGGAGTTATTCAAAGCAACCATATTTTTGAATATTCCAAATTTTTCGTCTACCAGTATTTTAAGATCAATATGCTCTAAACAAAGTGCATTTTCGTAAACATGCACTTTGATGTAATTCAAAAGCCCTTTCAGTAAATTACTCATACGCTGGGAAGAATCGGCAATAAGTTCGCCAAGCTCTGCCACTTCCTCGAATTTCCCCTGCCCAATCATTCTGGAGATATTGGAAGAAGTAAGATTTATATAATTGAGCGGCGACTGGATATCATGGGTCATGGAAGCCAGCAATCGTGATAACATATGTAACTGCCTGGACATATCATCTTTAGACGTTTCCAGATCGATCATGGCATGATTTAACCGGTTCGTACGACGTTCCACAATTTCTTCCAGTTTTCCTTTTTCCTGTCTTATTTTTCTGATTCTGAATATGCTGTAAGAATACGCAATGGCAAATAGTAAGAATACAAACAAAACGATTGCCCACCATGTCTCATACCAGAACAATGGAACAATAAAGTACACCTTTTTCAGGATGTAGTTATTTACGCCAAGGCCAGTCAGCTTCCTTACGATCAGGGTATAATTCCCTGAATGAAGGTTTGAAAATTCGACGTCAATATTCTCCCGGTCTACGGGTATCCAGGTAGAAATGCGTTTTTCATTTTCATCCATGAGCGCATAGGATACTTTGAGGTTATATTTATTTCCAAAATAAGCTGTGGAAAAACTTAGTTTGACAAGCTCCGGATTTCTCGGAAAACGAACTGTATCATTTGAAACCGCTACGGGTTTCTGGTTCACTTCCACCCGGTCCAATATGATACTTCCGTCTGATTTATAATCTTTAATCGTTTCTGGCCTGAACCAGACAAATCCATTCAGAGACGGCAGAGAAATGTAACCGTTTGGTAATTTCAAACCGCAGGGTTCACAACCGCCGTTAAATTCATTGGTATTAAAACCCTCTTCTCTGGAATGATAACGGTAAAACAGTTCGGCAGGCTGTGAACCGGCAGAATTATCTTCGTTACTTTTATGGATAATGCCCGTTTTCAACTTTGCATATTGAACCAGATCTTTTATTGAGATCTGAAAAAGGCCTTTATTGGTTGGTATCCAGAACCCATCCCGGCCATCATCGATAATATCATGAGCACTTGCCAGAAACTTCTCCCTGTCCAAAGGAAACCTGAACGCCTTTTCGTTACCTGAAATGAGCATAATTCCAACGTCACGTGCGGCGATCCATATCTGGCCGCCCGCTCTCACATAAATACTTTTAACATCGACACCTTCTGTTCCTTTCAGTAAAGTAAGATTTCCTGAATAGCCGTTCATCACGTATACACCCGCCGTTGTACCCAGTATCATTCTGCCTGCACTTTCAGATTGCAGATACGTAATGTTCCTGTCTGCCAGAATACGCTCAGGCTGGCGGGTACGACGATTTATTTTATATAAACCCCTTTTTATTACAATGGCCCAAATTTCTTTGGATTTCGAATAAAAAATCTCCCGGATTTCTCCCCCCAGATTCCATTTCCCAATCAACTTCTCTCCTTTGGAATCCATCCGGAACAGATAATTCCCGGATTTAATCCAAATGTAGCCCTGGGTATCTCTAAGAAGACTGTATTTATCAAAGGTATTGTTCTTTGCTATTACCGGCAGATTTCTGCTGAATACCTGGCCGGTGGCAGAATCTCTTCCAATGACGGTCCCGGTCGGTGTGAGCACGGCATTTGTACCAAAAGGTATTTGGGCATAAAAAACATTTTTCAGTTCTTGCTCTTTTGTAGCAAGTGCCTGGAACAATTGTTTCGTTAAAATAAAGAGACCTTGTGTGACACTGCCCAAAAAGACTTTTTCACTGACGCTGTCCAAATGTATCGAGAATATGTTGCGGGAGCTCAAATCAAAATCTTCCACGATAAGGCGGGTGTCCAGTCCGTGCTTTTTATTTGGAATGATCATGTAAAGATTTTTACCCAGATAAAGGAAGGCTTGATCCGAAGCCACATTCCAGAATAATTTCGATTTCTTTTTCCCATAAGAAATATCCTTAAGGATATCACCGGACAGGCTGATATTTGTAGTTATATTTCCCTCAATAGACTTCACAGACTGCTCATTGACCAGGTAATATAATTTCTTTCGTAAAGTAAAGTAGTTCCAGAATCTGCCCGCAAATACATTGCTTGATTTTGCAATCCCGTCCTGATAGTGCACTACTTTAAGACTATCACAGATATAATACTGGCTTTCGTCTACCGGAATAATGTAATGCTTTGGTATGGCGAGTTCTCCCAAATAATAGGGCAGTCCGGAAGCAATAAACGTTTTAACATGCCCGTCTTTTAAAAATGGGATCGACGCTGTTCCTGCGTTGTATTGTGGATCAACGACTGCCGTTCCTTTGTGTATCCGCACATATTCGTTCGCGTTGACAGCCGAATAAAATACCTCCTTATCTTTTCCGACAGCGCCTGACAGGCTTTTCGCTGGCAACAAAGGTGGAGTGATCATGTAAAACCGGTTTCTTGAAATTTTTAGGTTGAAACGGTTAAAAGTGTAAAACCGGCGGCCATCAAACCTTACCAACCCATCCTCAGTAGCCAGCCAGATAAAACCTGCACCGTCGGCAGTTATTCCTTTGACACTGTTTTGCGGCAGACCATTATCTCCGGTATACTGTTCTATTGAATAATTTTTCTGTGCTGATATAGATTTCGATCCAAGAAAAATCAAAAGTGTGATAATGAATTGACCACTTCTTCTCATACTGTTTGTTAATTAAGGAGGGATTGGAATTTTGACGATCTTGCCGATATGAAGGATGTCATATTCTTATGCTCATCCGTTGTAAATTCTACGTAGGATTTGCAGCGAAGTCACAAAAAAATAGAGAAATTTCTATTGAAATATAGTCGGATAGCGATTAGAAGATCTCAACAGCTATTTTTCCTAAAATGATTTTACACGTTAAAGAAACCGTATTTATATTAATACAACAGATATCTCTCTCATGGCGGCAGTACCAGACCCAGGCTTTCGGAAGGCTTGAATAACATCGGCCTGTGTTTTTGAAGGGGAGGCTTTAGTGCAGCAGACTTCTTACTCGGCTGCTTTTCCTATCCGGAGCAGATCAGCTTAAAGGGGAAACCACTTCCAATATTGTCAGGTTTATTTCTTCGGCTTCCGGCGGCTCTTTTGCCAGCATGGCCATTGTTCACGCCCAACGCATCCGAATCCTTTCCCGATCATTTTGCAAAAAGTTTTAGTTAAACAAATGCCGCATTGCTGCACAAGATATAAATATATTTAACAGGCTGACTAAAAGTTAATTACGAGCAATTCAGTGCACCTTTTTGAAAAAGAAAAGACGCACTGAAAGATGCTTTTTAACTTTGAGCATTTTTGAACGTTTTGGTGATCTAAAACGCAAAAAAATCCCGCTAAAATTAAATTTCAACAGGATTTCTTGATTTTTTACAAAAAAAATGTGCGTCCAGGCAGGACTAATATTAAAAACGCAGCGCCTTACTTACGAAACGGAGTTCTTTTTATTCAATATGACACCAACAAATTGCCATCAGTATTTTATTTTTCAATACGTGTATGTGTTCTGACAAACGTGAAACTTAATATTTCTAAGTACATGGACGTATTTAATTTCAATTTAACTATTTGAAATAAAGCAAATTGAGTACTTTAATTCTATCAAATAATTATATCCACGTACTTACCTTAAAATAATTGAAAGGAATTCCCCCAAGCCTGGGTGTACCAATATTTATCCTAACGGGTAATCTGCCAGAATGCTGTACAATAAAAAACGAAAGACAGCAGCAAAACAAAGTCTGCTACTGTCTTTCGTTTAAGTTGAATTAATAGCTGCCAATATGCATCAGCGATACTATCAACAACTAATTAGTATGTAAACCTCACGGTGACTCCATAGGTACGTTGGTCACCAACTATACCGGCGTATTGTCCGTAACTTCCAGGAGCCGCCAATAGTTGTTCGTAATAGTTCTTGTTGAAAATATTTCTTCCCCATACATACAAGGAAAGTCCGTTAGAAGCTCGGAAACCAAGACGGGCATTGGTAAGTCCATAGCCACCAATATTCAGGTACTGCGAAGGAGACGGGCTAGATGAAAATTCTGACCGTAAGAATTCATCGATTCCAAGAAAGTAATTTCCTTTCAGGCTAATCAATGATCCTTTAACAACAACTTCACCGCCCACTGAGCCCGACCATTTTGAGATACCTGGCAGTCTTCCTCCCGAAATATCCTTGAAAGCCTGAGCCCCTCCTACTTCCTCCAGTGGCACAGGAGCATTGGCAAAACGAACATATTTTCCATCAGTATAGGCAATAGCGGCGTTAAAAGTAAAATGTTTCAAGCGGATATTTCCATCTACCTCTGCACCCTGTACACGAACTTTTTCCGCATTCGCCAGATAGCCACGGTTTACGCCAGGTTCAGGCGTTTGTACCTGTGTTTGATAGTCTTTGATATCCGAACGATAGATGGTAAGATTTAAAACCGAATTAGCCGATGGTTTGGTTTTCACACCAAATTCCTTGTGATCCACATATTCTGGTTTCACCTTGGCAAGATCAATCAAATTCTGACCATTCGCTGTTGGCAAACCACCCACATTTACCCCAATTGGCTTGTAACCAACAGAATAAGTTGCGTACGCATTCAAATTAGTACTGGCTTTGTATTGTAAAGAAAGCTGTCCCGAGAAATTCCCTTCTGAGTAATCCGTGTTAAATGCCTGGTTGGTATATACGCCATTTTTCAAAGCGATCAGTGCAGGATCAGTGGTTTGTAATCCTCCGTAGGTTTCTCTTTTGTAATCAACTACTTTCTTGTCATAGTTGTAACGGATACCAGGTAAAATATGAAACTTGTTAGTCACTACCCAGTCAGCCTGCGCGAAAACGGCCAAACTGGTACTTTTAATACGGTTTGTTGTGCGAATACCAAAGTTGTCAAACAATCCGGGCGTTTTCCAAAGAGCACTTGTTGAACTTTGTGCAAATCTCCATTGTGCCGAACCGGCTTCTTCGGTTTGTACTGGATCGGATTTAAGATCTTGCCAAAGGCCGAAAACGCCAACCACTCCGCTTAATTTTGGCGATATTTTTCCTGAATACCGTATTTCCTGCGACCACTGATCGTGTGCCGAATTACCCGATGATATCGTGAATACCGGCAATCCAATATAATCCCTGTCATTCAATGGTGTCCATTTCCAGAAACGCCATGCAGAAGTACTGGTTAATGTTCCTTTCCCTAATTTTATATCTGCATTAACTGAAACTCCACCCAACCGGTTATCCGCCTTTGAAGGTGTATCCAGATCCAGTTTACGTTCAAAAGCACTTTTGTAGGGCAATGTATATCCTAAATCAGCGATAATAGCATTGAATTGTCTGTATGCTGCTCTTTTGGTTGGTACAACTCCTGCCACCGGCCATCCGTACCCATTCGGTTTTTGATCCGAAACATCCCCGATCACGGTGATATTGATATTTTCGTTCGGCGTATATAATATCTGCCCTCTTACGCCAATGTTGTTGATATCATTGATCGGTAATTGAGTATGAATGTTGTAAAACGTACCGTTGCGCTGCGTACCTGTGAAGGAAACGCGTGCCGCTAATTTTTTGCTGATTGGTCCTGTAAGTGAAACCTTCGCCTGAACGAAACCTAAATTACCATAACTCGCTTCCACGTTGGCTCCGGGTGTAAAACTTGCTGCACGGGTTGTTATGTTAAAAGCTCCTGCCGTTGTGTTTTTTCCAAAAAGTGTTCCCTGAGGTCCACGAAGAACTTCAACGCGTTCAATGTCAATAAAATCCAGTGCTGTTGCCGCCGGACGAGCATAATAAACTCCATCCACATAAAAACCAACACCTGGGTCAACGCCATCATTGGTAAGTCCGAACGTTGAGCCCAATCCACGAATATTCAGGGTTGTATTCCGTGCATTCGACGCATACAACTGTACCGTAGGCACCAATTCTTTCAGACGGTTTACATTAAAAGCTCCGGCGTCTTCGGCTCTTGTCCCGCTGATCACAGAAATAGGAATAGGTACTTCCTGAGCAGATTCCTGACGACGACGCGAGGAAATAACGACATCATCCAGCTGGGTATTATTCAAATCAAGTTTGATTTCAACCCCGCTTCCTTTGGTCAGAACCTCTTTTCTCACATACCCGACGTACGAAACGATCAGTGTGAAGGGTAGTTTCTGGGCTGTAATCAGGCTAAATTCCCCGTTTGCGTCTGTCACAGATCCGTTGGTTGTGCCCTTAATTGTTACCGTGGCACCAATCAATGCTTCGTTGGTCCTGGAATCCAATACTTTTCCGGAGATCGTTGCATTGTTGGTTTGACTATCTTGTGCTGATAGAAATAGGGGAAATAGAATTGCACCAACAAGGAAGGTTATTTTTAAAATTTGTTTCATGCTTATTGAATTTATCGATATTTAAGTTTAACTGTTTTTCGACCGGAGTCAGAAAGAAAAAACTTCATGTTCCGTATGGGGCCACCTGTTCTCAGGCGGCCCTATCCTTAGTCAACATAATACCAACAACAATAAGATTTTGCCCGGATAATTGAATTCATTAGGTGAGTTTGGTTAGTTCGGGAGTAAATATATAAACTATATAGATTTTATGGACTATATGAAATTATTTCTTTGCAAAAAATGAAGGAGAATTTGTCAGTTGGGCTCGTGGATACTGGCTGGAAACCTGGAAAATTTTCCGGAAAATGCATATTTCCCGGTATGATTCATACTATAAAGGATATAGCGATTTATCTCCTCCTTTGATCACCTCAGCAAGCTCAGCCATATATTGCTTCACTTTTTCAGCATCGCCCTTTTTCTCGTACACTTTATAAAGGCCCCATAACGCGTTTGCGCTGTTCGGACGTTTTTTTGCCAGGTCTTCATAGGCTTTAATAGCCTGATCATATTTCCCCGCTTTCAGATACACTTCACCCAGACTTATCAAAACCGGACGCGCGTACGATGGCGGCTCACTGTAACCAAGATCATGTTCCTTTTTCCGGGCAATCGTAAGGATTTTGATCGCTTCGTCATCCTTGTTTTCCAGACTTTTGATCAGTCCCTGCAATTCCAGAGATGCAACATTTAAATCCCCTAACCTTCTGGCTGCGATCACATCATCCGGGAATGACTGAGTGCTGTTTCTATATAAATGAGCATCCAGCGCATCAGAATATTTCTTTGCCTCGTCCACTTTGCTTCTTTTTACAGCGTCCATTCCCAAAGCAAAAAGGTAAAGGCCGTCTTTGTAGGCGATCGCTTTTCCGGTAAAAATGCTGTCTTTGTCATTGATCAGTTTCAAACGGTCCGCCGCTTTTTTGTAGTAACCAAAACACAGTTCCATTTTAGCAGGCGCTACAATTCCCTGATAGAAAAAGCGCCCCTCATATTTTGCTTTTCTTTCTTTGGTTACCGGCATATTCTGCAATTTTTCAGCATAATACAAACCTGTTTTGTAATGGCCGTCTTCGGCGCAGTTTGATAGCAGGTAGTTGATATTATGGATATAATTCCAGGTATCCACTTCCGGGATTCCTTGTTTTTTCATATAAACAGAATCCACCGCAACCGCAGCCAGGAATGCTGCATGTGCTTTTTGGTACTGGCCAAGTTTGTAATAAACGTGCCCGGGCATATGCACCATATGCGCAGCGCCAGGCGTCAGCTGACTCATTTTTTCTGAACTCTTGATCGCTTCATCCGGACAGCAGTTTTCCATTAAATGGATCCAGTAATGGTGTGCGCCTGCATTATCAGGATCTGATTTTAAAACATCACGAAGCAGGTATTCACTGTAAATCTGGCCTTCGCGCGGATTGAGCTCTACATCATAACCTGTCATTTTACTTAATGCCAAAAACAATTTCGCATCAATATCTTCCGGATATTGATGAACCAGGATTTCCAGTTTTTTCTGGTATTCTTTTTTGCTGTTTTCTCCGGGGGCATCTCGGAGCAGAATCGCTTCGGCATATAACTGTTCGTGTCCGGAAGCCTTATCTTTCAGCTCTTTAAGCTTTTTTACTGCCAGTTTTTTATCGTTATCAAAGTCAGTTCCTTCCGTCGCGCCGATTGCGCTGTAAAGTCCCCAGTAAGGCATAATGGCTGTTGAATCCTGACGGATTGCTTCCTTGAAAGAACGGTAAGCTTCAAAATCCCAGAAGTCATGCAGCAGCGCAACACCCTGGTTGAAATATTTCCGGGTCAGTTCCGATTTTGTCGAGATCTTTAAATGCGAAGTCCCGACTCCTTCCAGAAACTGTGCAGGAGGAAGGTTGTGAACATAGGCAGTTTCCTTGCGGTAGGCCTGGATATGGTCCAGATGGTTATGGGCAAATTCGTTCTCATCTACATGGCTTCCATGATCGTGCCCGCCAGTTGGAGCCTCGCCCTGCCTGTCACGCTGTGCGAGCGTATGAATTGAAATAAGACAAAACAATAAAAAAGAAAATTTCATATTTTTAATTTTAATAAAATACAGGTTATCAATGCTGGGAAACCGATGCCGCTCCCAGACTTTTCTGTCCAGCTTCAACCTCTTTCCCTTCTTGTTTCCACCCCAAAATCCCACCTTCCAGATTGACCACATTTTTAAATCCTTTTTCGGATAAAAAATCAGCGGCAGCACTGCTTCTTTTGCCGCTCCGGCAATATACGTAAACAGGTTTATCCTTATCAAGATGCTGTGCATGTTTTTCAAATTCGGCTTTATCTTCCCAGTTTGCCAAGGTTGAACCTTTGATATGCCCTTCTTCATATTCGGCAGGACGGCGGACATCCAAAAGCTGAATTCCTTTCTTTTTGATCGCTGTGTCAAATTCCTCCGCTTTCACACCGGACTTGTTCTGCGCGAAAATACTTACGGTTATCGAAAATAATAGTACGATACTTAAAAATACAGTTTTCATAGTTTTAAAATTTAGATTGATTGGTTTAATCGTGATTTTTTCTGCTTTTTTTAAGGGAATACTCAACTAGACGAGCCTTCAATTACAGTTTTTGAAGCAATTTCAATCAAACAGTATCCGATGTGTCGGCTCATACCAGAATGACTAAAACAAAATTGGAAGGCCTTAAAAATAAGTCACACCAGGATTATTGATACACAAAACTGCAATGCAGTATTATATCTTGCCATAAACTCCCCGTGATATACGTAAAACAACAAATATCGCAACGCTAATCAGGCATTGTTTTTGTCAAGCGATTAAGAAGGTTTTTCATTTCCACCACTTTTACCGGACAGCTATTTGTTGGGCTGCGGGAGTTACTTATTCTCATGTTGTGAGTTTTAAAATCTGATTATTGGTGGTAATAAATCAGATTAGTATATTAATTTGATAGGCAAAGTAAACTATAAGAATGTTTTATTGCAAATCATTCTTCTTTTTTTTGTTTGATAAAAGCAAAAATGCGATACATTTAATAAAATCCGATATAATTAAAAAGTTATTCCAGATACTGCAAAGAGGCTGGTTTTTCAATATATCAAACCCAGTAAATCCAGATTAATCCTGAGCGAACTAAATGAAAACCGAGACTCGGTTTATGTAATTCCTGATAGATCCGGCAAAAAATATGTATTACCAGAAAGCACCTTGCAGGCAAACAGCTATTAAAATCAGTGATTACGATGATATCAAGGAAGATTAAATATGCGCTAAAAATACTTAGATTACTTGACAGGCAATACATGAAAGAGCCTGCCTTTGTTTCTGAAATTGTGAAGAAGGAAGATATTTCACAGCATTATGCAGAAACAATATTGGTACGATTTAAGCATGGTGGGCTGATCGAAAAAAGAATGCACCACGGAGGCGGATATTCACTTTTGGTACCTGCGGATCAAATCAACTTTTTAAAGAACCATGTACATTGGCATCCGCTTTAAAAAACTGGCAGGCTGCTGACTTATCCGTATTAAGTAAGATCACGATTCGGGATATTCTGTAAACGCTCCGCCAGATGTGGCCTGCAATGAGCATTGATACAATTTATTTACCCGAATTTTCATTTCACGGCTAACTGATTCCACCTTCTGACAATCCTGAGTTTCATGCCTGCGAGTTCTGATTGCACTTCAGTACAAAGACCTTGACGATAGGCATAAATACTTTGTTTTCCATTCGGCAAAACAACCCCATACCGGCTTTCATCAAGTTTTTTAACCGGGCACATCTGACCGTATCTTTCAGAATAGACCATGCCAACGTTGGAAGGTTCCTGATAATACAGGCCAGTCATCGTGTGATTGATTGTCTGATTTAATTCTTTTAGTTTACCATAATCCGTGGCTTTACCAGAAAAACTGACATGATAAAGCTGAGGATGCCGGTTTGAAGTACGGGTACTTTCCTTTTGCTTTCCATTCACAAAATGTTCAGTAACCGAGGATTGCAGATTGCCCTCGAGAAAGTCATTTTCGCTGGAAAAACTTCCTGAGTAAAAGGGAATGCTGAACTGAGCTTCGATACGGTGTTTTATTGTTTTTGAAGTGTTCTCATACAACAAAACCTTCACGGACCCGATCACCCGGCCAGCTACCATAACATCATACATCACTGTCTGCGAAACCGATATGAGCGGCAGCAGCAGACCGGCAGCAATAATAAGCAACGCCAGATATTTCATTTCTGTTTTTGTTAGGGAAAGGTAGAAATCATTCAGACAGCTCGCTGCGCGAATCTTTTGATTTAAAAACCGGGTAACCAAGCTGTACATACCAAGGTTCTTCGTGATAATCTTCCAGGCCGATATGCTCCGAGAACTCTCTTGTTATTTTTGCAGTACCAAAAATCATATCCCAGATAAAAAACATGTTTCCATAATTTCCATTGATCACGCCAATCCCGTCAGCATCGGTAGCGGCGTGATGTGCATGATGTGTTGCAGGTGTGGAAATAGTCCGCTCTACAATCCACATCACCGGGTGCAGCCACTTGACAGCGTACAAAGGTTTGTCCCAACGCACACTTGAATGCGCGGAAATTCCGATCAATGCTTTGAAAAAATAACCAATCAGAAAGGCTTGCCCAAAGCCTAAAAACACAAGAACTGTCGACACTATACGCGAAGGAAAAAGCAGCAGATAAATCCAGGAATTCCGGCCTGTCAGAAAAACGCTCATCTCAGGTGCCGTATGATGTACCCGGTGTGCTTTCCATAGCCACGTATAGGTATGTGCGGCACGATGCCACCAATATTGCGTAAAATCTTCCAGAAGGCAAGTGATAATCACGCCAAGCCACAGCGGGACACTGGAAAAGAAATTGAAATAGTCCGCAAAAAAGAAGTTTAAAATGTAAGAAGTTAGTAAAAAACTTATTGGTCTTGTGATGGTGCTGGATAAAAAAAGACCTGCAAAATTGATATACCACTCATTTTTAGACCATTTTTCGCTTTTGTACAATCCTGTAAAAAATTCGGCAATACTGATGACTGCAAATAGTGTAAGTATTTCGTAATAGATAAGGCTATCTGTGAACTGCATGATCGTAAAGTTTTGAAATGGAAATCTATTTGGGGCATAACTTTTCTGTTCCGGATAAGCGGAATTACAAAATCGTAACGTCTCAGGCAAAGCCTGCCCAAAACAGTTTTTAGTTATACGGAAATTTAAGTAAAATGAGGTTGACCTAAACAGGATCAACAGCAACAACAGAATTGTTGTGCAGGATAACATGAAGAGTCTTTGTCAGACTGAAGATAAGCTGCAGGAAGTAAATTAATCGCATTCATAATCATGATTTTTGGATTAATACTGAGCTTCGGGTGGTCGTAAGCTAATTAATCTATTAAATACATAGACAAAGTAAACTAATTCATGTCAGATTAGCAAACTTTTTTTAAATTTCTTTTTTATCCTGATGTCTATTTCTCTGAATGGTTTTTCATAAGTACAGCTGTAACTTCTTCACAATAATCCCAGATCAGATTTTCGTTTTCAACCGAGTCATATTTCTTGCTTACTTTTACCGGTTTACAATTATCAAAATATTTCCCGCTCACTCCTTTAACATCTTTTGACAAAGCCAGGTAAATGATCGTTTCTGCACCTTGGGCAGGCGTTTTGGAAAAAGGAATACTAATTTTGGAAATGAATTTAACCAACGAACCAAGACCGCTCCCTCCCAGAAAATTAGAAGCAACCAGACCGGGATGAAGTGTGTTCACAGATACGTTTGTTATCCCATCTGCTTTCAGTTGTCTGCTTAGTTTTTGTGAAATAAGGATCAAAAAAAGCTTTGCATCCCCATAGGCCTTTGAAACGGAATAATTCTTTTTATTTTCAATGTCATAAAAATCGGGCTTGGCCAGATGTTTGTGTGCTACCGACGAAACATTGATAATTCTGCCGTCGCTGCTTTTTTTTAACTTGTCGAGCAATAATTCCGTTAACAAAAATGGTGCGAAAAGATTGAGTGCTACCGTTTTTTCACGTCCTTCAAGGGTTTCCTCCCGCGCAGTTCCCATAATACCGCCAGCATTATTGATTAAAATATCCAGATTTCTGTACCGCTCATTGATATGCTGCGCCATAAGCCTAACCTCGGCTAAAAGGAATAGATCCGCTACAATCGTATCAACCTGAAGATGACCACAAGCTACAATGATTTCCTGCTTTAATTTATCGGTTTTCTCTGTATTCCGGCCATGAATGATCACATGGGCACCTTGCTTTGCGAGTGCAAAAGCAGCCTCTCTTCCTATGCCTGAAGTTGCGCCGGTAATCAAAATAATACGACGCTCAGGGTTGGTCTCGTTCATAATCTGTTTTAGTTTGAGTAATTAGCTGAGATAATCAGAATAAATGGATGACTTAAATTTTACAGTGAAAAACGGTCCGGTTTTCCGTTGTAATCATTTTTATAATATCCACTTCCCGGCCAAAGTGGCTTAATCAGATTCTTTTCCCAAGCGGCAAGGTCATTTTTCAGCTCTGATACTTTCGTAGGATTTCTCTGTGCAAGGTTGTTCAGCTCAGATTTGTCAGCTTTCAAATTGAAAAGTAAAGTAAGATTATCCTTATTATTTAAAACAAGCTTCCATTCTCCTTTTCTAATTGCTTTATTCATACCCGAACGCCAATAGAGCGTTTGATGAGGCAATTCTTTGTTAGTATTATTCAAATACGGAATCAGGTTCACACCATCATAGCTGCGGCTGGCAGGAAGTGTCGAACCACTTACTGATGCCGCAGTTGCAAAAATATCCAGTGAACTCACTGGCGAATTCACAATCAACCCCGGATCTATTTTCCCTTTCCATTTTACGACAAACGGAACATTGATCCCTCCTTCGTATAGCGACATTTTGCCGCCCCGGAGCGGCGCATTATTGGTCGCGTTGGTATAAGTGGCACCGCCATTGTCGCTCAGGAAAAATATAAGTGTATTCTCTTCCAGTCCGAGCGCTTTAATCTTATCATGAATTTGCCCGACTGCGCTGTCGAGGCCCGTGATCAGAGAGTAATAAATTGCCTTATTTAAATCAGTCACACCCTTGGCTTTATATTTGTTGACATCCTTAGTCAGAGCCTGGAATGGCGTGTGGGGCGCATTAAAAGGGACGTAAAGAAAGAAAGGTTTTTCCTTATTTTTTTCGATAAACTGATTGGCTTCCCGGGCCAGCGCATACGTATAAAATTCCTCTACCTTAATGACATCATTATTCCTCCTTTTCAGCGCAGGGCCTGAATTGCCCTGCTCCCAGATATGAGAATCCATGATACCTTTGTTACGGGAATTAACGGTTTCACTGGTATCGGCAAACCATGAAAATGCCTCATAAAAGCCGTAATGATAATCGAATCCACGTTTTAAAGGAAGAAACTCCTCGCTGTAACCCTGATGCCATTTACCAATAATACCGGTTTGATATCCATTCTTTTTCAGTAAATCTGCGATGGTGATTTCCTGCACCGGAAGGCCTTGTTTGGCAATTGCAGCCTGATCAGGCACCTTTTGCAGATCAGCGAATTCAAGTTCCTGAAGATCAAAAGTATTGTTCACAATCAGTTTGGTAATCCGGTTGCTCAGATAGCGATTTACCGGTTGAAGTTCATAACCAAAACGCTGCTGATAACGACCCGTCAGAAGTCCGGCTCTGGATGGCGAACATATCGGCGCCGAAACATAGGCTTCGTTAAAAACCGCTCCCTCACTGGCTAATGCATTGATATTGGGCGCTTCAACAACTTTATTTCCATAGAGCGGCAAATCAGTTTTCCCCAGATCATCCGCAATCAGAACGATGATGTTTGGTTTATCATGGTCCTTATTTGTAGGTGCTTCTGCTAAGAATTGCTGTTTCTCAGCAATTTTTTCCTTATCAGGGATTATATCAAACTCGTCACTCGTCAAGGGCCAGAAAAGATAGGCAGCAGAACCGGAAATTAATATCAAAGATGAAAACAGGATGACCCGTCTCCGAACTGTTAAAGCCATTTATAGAGAAGGTAATTTGTGATTTATTAAGAACGGTTGTTTTCCTATCGGGCATTAATCATGACTTTACTTAATTGTGTCAGGCGAATTCCCTTCAAACTCTTTATTCTCTCCTGAATTTTCACATTATAGGTTACGTTAAAACCAGTACCTACAAAGGCGTCAAATTCTTTCATCGCCGCATAAAGCTGTTTTCTGGAAATCCCACAATATTCCATTTGTAAAAGCTGTGCTTTTTCTGAATCGAGATTTTTGAGTTTCCAGTATTTGGGATGGTCCGGCCCAATCGGGGCATGGAAGTAGTTTTCCTCTGAATCTTTTATCAAAAATTCAAAGTTTACAAAAATCTCTTTGTGCCTTTTCAAAGGCGTTGCCCAAAGAATTATTTTCACCTCTCTGTCAACGGTTAAACTATATATTTTCTCGTAAAACATCTGTGTACTTTTATGTGTCTCTTTTAAATAATATCGCCTCCCCTTCTAACTTTGAACATATTCAGAAGCCAATTTTACATTAGTATACTAATCATATAGACAAAGTAAACTAAAATTTAAGTCGGTTCAAAGTAGTTTATTATTTTTGAATGATTTGTTTTCGATTTTGAATAAATCAGGTTACCAAATAAACAAAATTTAATTGCTTATTTATTGATCTGTTAAGACTTCCATGAGCCGCTCATCATGGAATGAGAATTAAAACCTCGTTTCCCTCTGATGACCTTACCACGAATTATAGAGCCAAAATACAATAATAGTATTTGATTCAGTATAATCCGTAATTCAAAAAAACGTGATTTAATTACTAAATGTAGGGATCAGATTTTGTTTCCATTTATTAAAAAATGCATATTTACAAAATCTACTTGTTCTATATATTATGAATACAAATATTGCACCTTCTGGTAAAGTGTCAGTCTCAGAAGACGTGGCTCATGTTTTATCTGGTCTTGTCATAATTGCGATTGTTTATTTTTTCTTATAACTACCTCAGGAACAGGACAAAAATTTCTACCCTTATATAAATAAAAATGCCTGAACCGGCTTTCCGCAGAAATTAAGTTCAGGCTGTTTAGAATCAAATAACATTGTATAGAATTTTATGAATCTAAATTACATGGCGCTGGCCGTACCGATTTTTCTGTTTTTCATAGGGTTGGAATATGTATTTTCCAAGATACTTAACAGGCGTATATTCAATTTCAACAGCTCAGTTGCCAACATGAATGTAGGTGTTGCAGAAAGGCTGATCGATCTTTTCACGGCTGGCTCCTTTTATTTTTTTTATGATTATCTCCATCAGCATTTTGCCGTATTCGATATTAAACCAACGGTACTAATGTGGGTCGCCCTGATACTTTCAACTGATTTTATCTGGTACTGGTATCACCGCTGCGGACATAAAATTAATTTTTTCTGGGGGTTTCATGTGGTGCATCATACCAGTGAGGAGTTTAACTATACAGCGGGCAGCCGCATTACGGTTTTCCAGGCGGTAATCAGAACTCTTTTCTGGGCCATTCTGCCCATAATTGGTTTTCCTGCGCCGATGATCACCACAATGTTGATCGTACACGGACTTTATCCTTTTTTCACGCATACCCAGTTAATCGGAAAACTGGGTATTCTGGAATATATTCTGGTAACACCGTCTCATCACCGCGTACACCATGCCAGCAATGAAGAATATCTGGACAAAAATTTTGGCGACATGTTTATCATCTGGGATAAGCTTTTTGGCACTTTTGCGCTGGAAGAACAAGAGTTGGTTTACGGACTTACAAAACCGCTCGACAGTTTCAGTTTATTGTGGCAGCATTTTCATTACCACGTGGAGTTATGGTATGCCGCCAAACAAAAGAAAGGTTTACTTAATAAGTTAAAACTCTACTTTGGAAGCCCATCCGATTTTGATCCCGGGATGAGATCTTTCGTTGAGAAAAAATTTCTTTCTAAAAACAAGGTTCGGGTCCGTTCCCAAAAATTCAGGTTGTATGTACTTTTGCAATTCAGCGTTATGGTTACAATCTTGTTTTTTCTTCTGCTTTTTGAACATCAGACAGATCTGTTTCTTCAAACCATGACCGCCTGTTTTATTATTTGCACATTAATCAATTGCGGTGCTATTCTTGAACAACGACGCTGGGTTTTCTATCTTGAATTCGCAAGAGGTTTTTTTGTTATCCTTACCACATTTTATTACTTCCCGCACCCTACCACGCTTGTTTTTATGACTGCACTTACGCTGGCATCACTTGCTTATTTTTCAACATTACAAAAACAATATCTCAAATCAATCTATGGAAGGTAGCGCTAATGGCTGATAAACCGGCAGATATCCTTTACCAAGCTGGTTTGTTAATTTCAAACTGACACTGTTGATAATGGCATTTAACTCATGATGCTGATTGTACAAATTTGTATCCAGGGATCTTTCTTTTCATATGCATCCGGAAAGGATATTTTTATTTCAATAGCACATCCGCTATTTTAATACGAAACAGTCCGTTGGTAAATCTGGCAGTTCCCGACATGCCCTGAAGGGGATAACGAACTGTAATATCTTTGCTGAACGAAATGGCAAAACGGCCTTCTACTGTACCCGAAGCCTTGTCAAACTTCGTAATCCTGATCCAACCAGGTTTTACTCCCCGGTAGATATATCGATTCGTAAGCCCGCCAGCGTTACCAATGTAGAAAAGGGTAGCTTCTTCATTTTTTCGTTTCCCGGTTTTGTTCAGCCTGGCAATACTGTTGCGCCCCTTTTTTAACGGGATATTGTATATTATCAATGACTGGGTTCTGGTGCACTCGGGATCCAGGCAACCATTATTGGTATTTGGATTAGGCCCTCCTCCCATGCCGGGATAATCAATATCGGTAAAGACCAAAAGGTTGAACTGCCGCACATCTTCGGGTTGCTGCTCCCGTTCCCTAAGGCGCAATACCTTACCAGTTCCGTACCAAAGGGAGTCGTTCAGGATGCTGGTTACATTAAATCCGGAGTTTGCAGGGAGCGAAGGCTGCCTGGCACATCCTGCACAGGCCAAAAGGAGGACTATATAATATCTGATAGATTTCATAACCGGTTCATTTTTACGCAATAAGTAACCGTTACACGAAAACTAATGATACAATTTCTATTATATTTTGAATTATTCTAACTCAAACCTTTGCATAGCGTTATATTCTGTTGGCTTACTTTTCAAATATTCAAAGCACCACTACCTGACGCCATCAGGTAAGCATCTTTCAGGGTTTCGGAATAAGTAGGATGCGCATAAGATATTTTGCCCAGAGCACTATCGGTCACTTCGAATTCCATGGCAACAACGGCCTGAGCGATAATATCGGCTGCTCTTGCACCGATAATATGCACCCCAAGAACTTCACCATATTTTGGATCGGTCAGTACTTTTGAGAAACCTTCTGTATCTCCTGAGGCACGCGCCCGGCCGCTCGCCGAAAAAGGGAATTTACCTTTGTTATACGCAATTCCTTTTTCTTTCAACTGCTCTTCAGTATAGCCTACGCTGGCAACTTCGGGCCAGGTATATACTACTCCGGGAATAAGATTATAATTGATATGAGGTTTTTCGCCATGGATGACTTCAACAGCCAGCACACCTTCTTCTTCCGCTTTATGAGCCAACATCACACCTTCAATAACATCGCCAATTGCGTAAATATTCCCTTCGGCGGTACGAAGCCGCGTGTCTGTCTTGATCCTGCCCTTTGGATCCAGCTCAATTTTGGTATTTTCCAAACCAAGTCCGGCTGTGTAGGGTTTTCTTCCAACAGCAACAAGACAATATTCTGCTGAAATTTCTTTTTCTGCGTTGGCAGTATCAAGGTATTTCACGGTAACACTTTCGCCATTATTTTTTGCCGCCTGCACCTTTTGATTCACAAGAACGGTGATTCCGGTTTTTGTCAAAACCTTTTGCAATTCTTTTCCAAGTTCTTTATCCATGGTTGGAATCAGGCTGTCAGCATATTCAATGATCGTTACTTTCACACCGATCCGGGCATAAATTGACGCCATTTCAACACCGATCACACCACCTCCAATGATCACTATACTATCCGGTTTTGCACTTAACGACAAAGCTTCCGTTGATGTTATAATCCTGTTTTTATCAATTTCAACACCTGGAATCGAAGAAGGTTTTGAGCCTGTGGCTACGATAAAATATTTACTTTTAACTGAATTTGCAGAACCATCAGCCGCTTTAACACTTAGCTCGTTGTTAGTAACAAAAGAAGCCGTACCATAAATAACTTCAATTTTGTTCTTTTTCATCAGGTAATTAATCCCTGATACGTTTTGCTTGACCACCTCGCTTTTACGCAGGAACATCTGCTGAAAATTTAGTTTTAAAGCCCCAACTTCAATACCCTGAACAGCGAACCTGGTTTTTACACTGTGGTAGTTTTCGCTGCTGTCCAGCAACGCTTTGGAAGGAATACAACCTACGTTGGTACAAGTTCCGCCAAGGTTACTATACTTTTCAACGATCGCAGTTTTAAATCCTAATTGTGCGGCTCTGATCGCGGCTGTGTAGCCACCTGGCCCTGACCCGATAATAACGATATCAAATATATTTTCCATTAAAACAGTTTTTGATGAAATCAGGAATATGTACCTGCCTGAGCAGCGATGGCGTATGCACCTTACTTCAAAAATACATTATTAACTGCATCGGAGCAATGTATATTTCAAGGTTAACTCTATCAAATTCAATGGGCTGCAATTTATCCAAATCTTTTTCAAATCAACCTGCATCCTTTAAATTTAATAATTTGAAAAACACGCTTTGTATGTAAGCAAAAAATGATCGGGCCAGGTATTTTATTTCTGAATAATTTAGTACATATCTGCAAATTAACTAACAAAATGCTGCTGCTTTTTTCGGCCAAGAAATTGTCCGCTGGAAAATCCTCGGATTTTAGTTATTAAAATATAATTAAATCCGGGGATTTTTTGGGATACTAAAATCCCAAATGCTACCTCTTATTACAAGCGGCAAATCAGTATTAAAAACAAGTTAAACTTCATTACGGACCACCAAACTTTCCATTCTATCACTGTACTTTTACAATTATGCAACATAGTTGCATTTTTTCAATGGTACTTTGTGACTAACAAATGCGTCTGACCTCATTAAATTTGTTGTTAACATTTCTAAGCGTTCTCGCATGGGCGCCAGACCTAAGGGCTCAGGGTAGTTTTACACTAAGCGGTCAAATTTATGACGCAAATACCCATGAGGCATTACCCGGAGCGGCCCTGCTAATCAAGGGCACTTCAACAGGCGTCAATTCCGATAATCGGGGAAGTTTTTCAATCGAAGTCAAATCGGGTAAAATCAAGATCTCGTGTGAATTTGTCGGATATGATTCCGTTGATACTACGCTTACCATCTCAGCCAATACCACCCTCAATTTCATGTTAAGGCAAAACAGTCAACAATTGCAGGAAGTCAGGATAAGGGGAAATGCGGAAATACACAAAGAAATCGCCACCCAGAACCTTACCATATTACAAGGCGCTGACCTGGATCGCACACGAGGTTTGAGCCTTGGCGAGTCATTGAAATCTATCACAGGAGTTACCACATTTCAAACCGGCCCATCCATTTCAAAGCCCATTATACATGGAATGTACAGCAACAGGATATTGATTTTAAATAATGGCGTACGCCTGGAAGCACAGCAATGGGGCTCCGAGCACGCACCCGAAATAGATCCGTTTATCGCCAATAAACTGGAAGTGATCAAAGGGGCAGCCGGAATACGCTATGGGTCAGATGCCATAGGCGGGGTTATTTTGGTAGAACCAAAAGAGCTGCCCAATAATCCGGGAATGAATGGCGAGGTCAATATAATTGGTATGACAAACAGCCGGCTAGGGGCATTTTCGTCTATGGTTCAGGGCGCTTTCGATAAAAAACTAAAAGGATTAAGTTATCGCTTACAGGGAACCTATAAGGTGGCGGGGAATACCAGCACACCAAATTATTTGCTTGAAAATACAGGGCTAAGAGAAAAGGATTTTTCCGCTGCCTTGAATTATCACCATAAAAATTATGGGCTGGATCTCTATTACAGCATTTTCGACACCAAACTGGGCATATTTACCGGTGCAGAAGTTGGATCGGGCAATGACTTACAACAACGTATTCAGGAACCTCGGCCACTTACACCTTCCTATTTTTCCTATCACATAGATCGTCCGTATCAGACCGTCAGCCATAACACCTTAAAACTTAAAAGCTTTTACAACTTTGACAATGGAAGCAAAATCCAGCTTCAATATGCGGATCAGACCAATACCCGTTCTGAATACGATTTCACACCTTTGAACGGCAGACAAACACCCGAGCTTTATCTGCAAATTAAATCGCAAACACTGGATATTAATTACAGCCACAAACAATTGGGCGATTTTTCAGGATCTTTTGGGCTGAACGGATTAACGCAGGGAAATGTAAGGAAATATGAATATCTAATTCCCAATTTCAGAAATTACGGCGGCGGCGCTTACTTCATTGAAAAATACAGTCACAAAAATTTGCTGCTCGAAGCCGGCCTGCGTTATGATTACCGATGGCTAAGAGCTTATATGCTGAATGACAACACCGCCCTCATTGAAACCCCGACCACACATTATCAAGCTAGCAGCAGTACCTTGGGTGCTTTATACAATTTCACCACGCAGCTAAAGCTTGGCGCTAATTTCAGCTCTGCCTTCCGCGTACCTACGGTTAATGAGCTTTATTCTAACGGCGTACATCAGAGCCTGGTTTCCTTTGAAAAAGGTGATCCCAATCTGAAAACCGAGCGAGCGAATAATGTTAATGTAAACCTTACCTATGCCACATCCAGGGTTTTAATTGATCTGCAAGGCTATTACAACAACATCAGCAATTTCATTTTCTCTAATCCCAGCAACCAGATAACCCGCACACCGCGTGGACAGGCGCTTGTCTTCAACTATACGCAGGCCAATGTATTTTTCAAAGGAATAGATCTCGGCATCACCTTCAAACCTGCTGACTCAATTGATATCAATTCTAAAACTTCGCTGATCTATGCATGGAACAAAACCATTCACGATTACCTGATTTACACACCGGCAAACCGGTTTCAGAATAGTGTCAGCTATCATCTCGGCAGTTTTGCCGGTTTAAAAAATATACTGATAAGCGCAGAAGATATTTTTGTCGGCAAACAGACTCATGTTCCAGCCGGTCAGGACTATGCACCTGCTCCGGGAGGCTATAATTTGGTCAATACACATTTAGGCTTCCGGATTTCACTTCGAAACAATTTTGCCGATATAGACCTTTCAGTGAATAACTTAACAAATAAAACCTACCGTGATTACCTTGACCGATTCCGGTATTTCACCGATGAGCCAGGACGAAATTTCGCACTCAGACTGCGTCTGCCTTTTCGAATTTAAACCAATAAATCATCTTACCCATTAAATTAAACACCATGCTAAAACTTAAAAACCTGACATTTGTCCTTTGGGGAACCCTGCTTTTTTTGGGTGGTTGCACCAAAGAAGAACAGGCAGTTGCCCCAACCATTGCGAACGAATCATTAACGACGGTCATACTAAAAGCAACCAATACTGCTGACGCCGCTGATACAACTTCGTGCCGCTACAAGTTTACGTTTGACAGCCAGGGCAATGTAACTTCTTCGGATTCTACACCACTGAATTTGAAAGCCAATGCAACTTATGCAGTTGCCGTTCAGCTTTATGATGAATTGCAGAGCCCGGTGTTTGACGTGTCTGCTGAAATAAAAGAAAGACAGAATTATCATTTATTCTTTTTTCAGCCAACACCCATTTCGCCGGCAAACCTGGTGACAGGGCTTACCAGCCCGTATATTCCGGGAACTGCCACCAGCGCCACAGGCCCATATCTCAACCTAAGTGTAGCCAGAACCGATCATGACACCAATAATCCCGCTTATGAGCTTGGACTTGCTGATAAATTTACTACCGGGGAAGCAAGTTCAGGAAATCTGGAAGTTGTTTTACGTCATCAACCAAATGCAAAAAACGGCACTTACGCACCAGGGTCAACTGATCTGGATGTGAGTTATAAAGTGATCATTAAGTAATCCGGCATATTTAAACCTTAACAAGATGAGAAAATTATTAACGCTGCTGACTATTCTTATCAGCAACCTGATTGCTGATAACGCTCAGGCACAGCTGAAAAGTTACATAGGCATTTCAGCCGGGCTCTCCACCCCAACCGGTAATTTTGCCAAGTCTGATTACGGACCAATTTACCACGAAAACAATAAGGCCGGTTATGCCAAAAACGGCATTACCATGGGCGTGGATGGTGCTTATTATTTTTATAAAAATCTGGCAATTGCAGGTAATTTAACCTTCCAGGATCAGGGTGGTTTGAGTAAAAAGGATGTAGAAAATCTTGCTGCGGGTTATACCGACGGTTTCGCAGTCGATAATTCCACTGTTACAGCCAATAAGCGGTATAACAGTTTGAACGCCCTGGCCGGGCCACAGTATTCTTTTGTTTTTAACAAAGTGATCCTGGATGTGCGGGCCATGGCCGGAGTTATCAAAAGTCTTTCAACGCCTGAAACCAGAGTTGATCTGGAAGATGATCCTACCCATACTTTTTATCAGCGCAGTTCAAAGTCAGCCTCATTTGCTTATGGAGCGGGGCTTGGTTTGAGATATTATATCAGCAAAAAGCTTGGTGTGGTTTTACGCGGCAATTATATAAATTCAGATGGAATAAAGATTACCAATGAAAACCGAAACATTAATGCAGGAAGGCTGGTCACAAAACAACCCATATCTTTAATCCAAACCACACTGGGTTTGACATTGTCTTTATAAAATTGAGAAATAAAATACCGGAGAAATAATATCTCCGGTATTTTACCTGCAATGAAGAGAAATTTACCAATTGTTTCTAAATAAAATTATTAAAATACAAAAAAAATAGCTCTCTGGTAGGTTGCTATCTTATTGTTACCATGGACTAATCCCTGTTTCCGGTACATTATCATCACTGAAAAATTGCCCGGTCGGACCGTCCGCACCTAAAATAGCTGCTTTTACAACCCTGGCAGCGGCATCCGGGACAGTTCCAGGCCCTGAGTGATTATTAAAATCTGTGGCCGTATAGCCAGGATCAACTGCATTTATCTTAAATGCAGTATCCCGTAAATCATAAGCAAGCACAATGGTATAAGCATTGAGTGCCGCTTTGGACGCAACATACGAAGTTGGTTTCACCTGATAATGTTTCCATGCCGGATCGTTATGAAGGGTGAGTGAACCCAGGCCCGAGGTCACGTTAACAATCCTTGGTTCCGGCGATTTCTTCAAAAGGTCAATAAACGCCTGTGTCACTTCAATTACGCCAAAAAAATTGGTCTCAAAAACCTGCTTAAATACGCTGATATCTGTTTCGAGTGGCGCCTGCGGCATATTTCCGGAAATACCCGCGTTATTAATTAACACATCCAGCACTTTGGTTTTTTGGCCAAGCACTTCCCGGGCGGCTTTTATTGATTCAAAGTCATCAACGTCAATCTCTATGGGCTCTACCTGGTTTAAGCCTTCTGAATGAAGCTGGTCAACCGCCTCCTGACCTTTTTTTATATCCCGGCAGCCCAGGTATACAAAATAACCTTGCTGTAATAATTGCCTGGCTGTTTCAAAACCAATGCTTTTGTTTGCTCCTGTTATCAGTACTGTTTTCATATTAAATTGTATAATTATTAACAGTACAAATCTACATCCCCCAAATTCATCGGCTGTAACACATCCCTCAGTATTAATGGTACATTTTACGGATGTTTGACCGGTACCCGGCTGGTGTTACACCGGCTTCACGCTTAAAGAAACGATTGAAATATGAGGCATCTGAAAAACCGAGGTCAAAAGCAATTTCTTTTAAAGAATCATTGGTGTGAAACAGCAAGCGCCTGGCTTCCAGTATCAGCCGCTCATGTATATGTTTAATGGCCGGCTTACCGCTCTGGTTTTTCACCACTTCGCTTAAATGCCCGGCAGAAATATTCAGCAAAGAAGCATAATCTCCCACTTCACGTAATTCGCGAAAACACACGTTGATTTTTTCCTGAAAGTTCTTTAATAACAGCTTGTCGACTGAAGAAATATTATCTTTGAACTGCGCCGTATACAGGCGGCTCAAATACGTAAGCAACACGGTCAGGTAAGCGGTCAACATGCGTTGCTGCCATTCACCCGGACTTCGATATTCCAGATTAATCTTGGCCAGCATATCTTCAACGAAATTAACATCTGCCAGTGTAAGCAGCAATTGATGACCATTTTGAGGATTTTGAATGAGCGGAAGGTTGCTTAGTGAAGCGTTTTCCTGAAATGACAAAAACTCCCTCGTAAAAGCAATACCGGTACTCCATAACTGTATAAATTCTTCTTTTACAATAATTTGATCCGGACCGGTGAAGTAAATAGTGTTGTCCAGAAGTTTGTAGGGAGTCATGTCAATCCATTGCCGACTACCAGCCCGCCTGATAAATACAAAAAGGTAATGATCCTTTCGGTGCGGTATGAGAAGATCAGAATGGTTTGGCAAACTACCTTCATAATTATACACTCTAAAATGTTTATTAGCAATTACATCGTCTGGCTCCAAAGAATAAACCGGTACCTGCTGAGGATAGTTAGAAATTTGCATTAATTAAATTTGTCGTTTTGATACAAGATTAATTTATTGAAGGAATAGAATTATACCAGAACAGATTTCTAATCACTGATCTTGGTTTAAAACAATTTATCAATTAGCTACTTTATGCTATAGCTTTGTATCGGATTAGGCGCTAAAAGATATCTACCTTTTTCATCTGCTCTAAATTTAAACGCTGACAGGAGATTTCTCAATATTAATAACTGTTCATGTTTCTTTTTATCCTGATCACTGCAATTATTTAATCCTCCCAAAATAAAATATGGAAATATAAACCAACATTTATTCGTCGTACTTGTTATTTTGGGCAAAATCCAGTTTCCATTTGTATTTAGAATATTCTGATTGATGATGCCTGCTGCTTTCATATCCGGATCTCCTTCATGGTATAAACTGTCTACAACACCCAGGTAATTTACCCGAAAATAAAATATGATCATTCCTGAACTACAAAAGCCAGCGGAGTTAGGAACATTAAATTCCAGAAATTGATTTAAATCAGAACCTTTGAAAATGGCGTTGGTGCGATAATTAATACTGATCTTAAAATCTGGTTTCCATGACTGCGACATCAAGGGATAAGACAACAAAAGTAGCCATAAGGCTAATATAAATCTATGAATATGAAGTAAGCTAATCATCGTTTTGAAGAAGTTATTGTTCTTAGCGGTTCCAAAAATCTCATTAATATAGTAAACAGCATTACGGATATCAATAATCTCAGCTACATTTTGTCGGGAACCTGGATCGTTGCAGTACTAAACAACGAACACGCCGACCGGTTGTTTAAAAGAACAGGTATTATTAGTGAAGCATGGGCAGCGGAGGAGTTCATTTTTATGGCGGGACTCGTATTTATTATTTCTCGGGTTTTTAAACGTGGCGTAGAAATTCAATCAGAAAATGACCTGACCGTATAAGTTATGCCTATTATCGTAAATCCGGATGTAATGATGGCCAAGCGAAAAATGTCATTAAATGAGCTTTCCGAGAAAGTTGGATTAACGCTTGCAAATCTTTCTGTACTTAAAACGGGTAAGGCAAAAGCGATTCGGTTTACTACGCTGGATGCTATTTGTAAAGTCCTGCACTGCCGCCCGGGAATATATTGGAATATGTTGAAAGTGATGTGGAAGTGGGAGTTGGAGAAGGTTAAGTAGCTGTCAAAGTGTGGTCAGGAATTGTCATTTATTGTCAGGGCGTGGTCAGGTTTTGTCAAGTGTGATTATTGGTTGAAAAAAGAAATGGTTGCAAGTGCTCTAACCAAGCACTTGCAACCATTTCTTTTTTAATACTATCTTGGAAATAAATCTGCTAAATAACTTTTAGCATTTTATTACCTCCATCCACCTCCCAACGCGCGGTAGATACTTACCGTGGCATTCATCTGGTTCATTTTTGTTTCAACAAGATCGAATCTGGATTCCAGCGCGTCACGTTGTGTCAAAAGTACTTCCATATAATCCGCTCTTGCCGAGGCAAAAAGACGATTTGAAATATTGATTGACTCTGTAAGTGCTTCCACTTCGCTCTTTTTCAAGTCGTAACTTTTTTCAAGGTTACCGATTCTCGAAATCTGATTGGCAACTTCAATGTAAGCATTCAAAACTGTACGTTCGTAATTGTAAACGGCTTGTATTTGCTTGGAATTAGCACTGTAATAAGTCGCCTTAATCAAATTCTTATTAATTAAAGGACCTGCCATATCGGCTGCCAAAGAAGTAATGATCGACTTAGGCATTTTTGCCAGATAAAGTGGATTGAATGACTGTAAACCAAGCACCGCCGAAAGACCCAGGCGAGGATAAAAATTCGCTTTTGCAACCTGAACATCAAGTTTTGCAGCCGCAAGATCATTCTCAGCTTGTTTTACATCCGGACGGTTTTCCAATAACTGTGTTGGAATACCTGCCTGAATGATCGTGGGCATCAGCGTTTCGAAATTCTGATGACTTCTGTTAACAGGCTGCGGGTACCGGCCTACAAGGAAGTTGATCCGGTTCTCAGCTTCTACAATCTTTTGTTTGATATCATATTGCAGATTTTGGGTATTAAGCACCTGTGCCTGAAACCGGCGCACAGCCAGTTCAGTAACCCGTGTCGCTTCTTTTTCCATTCTTACGATTCTCAACGCATTGCTCTGAATTTCAATATTTCTTTGCAAAATGTCCAGCTGAGCATCAAGGGCCAGTAATTCGTAATAATTACTTGCTATTTCTGATACCAGATTCGTCATCATGAAATTTTTACCTTCCACAGAAGACAGATACCTTGAAACGGCAGCCTTCTTTGCATTGCGTAATTTATGCCAGATATCTATTTCCCAGGTAGCAGTTGCACCGAAACCGAAATTGGACAAAGGATCCGGAGTTTTCTTGCCCGGTTTTATTTCCGTAATTTCCTCCGTTGCACCAGGAAGCGTATACCTGGATGCTTTTTCCACACCAGCTGCGCCGCCAAGATTCACGAATGGCATATACTCCCCTTTTCTTGCCATGATCTCGTTATTGGCAATCTGGATCTCCTGCATCGTAATATTCAACTCCTGATTGTTCTGTAACCCCAGATCAATCAGGGCTGTCAGCGAGCTATCCGTAAAATAGGTCTTCCAGGAAAGCTTTCCAGCGTTCGTTGAATCCTGTGAGCCGGTATAGCTCACAGGTACTCCTTTATTTTCAGTTTTCGTTACCAAAGTCGGCACCTTACAACCGGTGTAGGCGAGGGACATAAGTGCTATCCCAACCCAACTTACTATTCTTTTATTGTGCATCGCTATGAGGTTCATTAGTTTGGGGAAAAGCGTCGATTGCGTGAACAAATTGCTCAGACAACGAGCCGTCCTCTTCATCTTTGATCATTTTTCTACCGTCGGCCAAAGTGCCAAATATAAAGTACAATCCAGGAATGATGATTACCCCGAAAATCGTTCCGAATAACATACCACCCATTGCCGAAGCACCGATCGTACGGTTACCAATGGCTCCTGCACCCGTCGCACTGATCAACGGTATCAACCCGGCAACAAAAGCGAACGATGTCATTAAGATAGGACGGAAACGAACCTTGGCTCCCTCAATGGCTGCGTTCAGGATCGTATCTCCCTGGTGCCGCTTCTGGACAGCAAACTCAACGATCAGTACGGCATTTTTACCTAACAAACCTACCAACATGATCAGACCGATCTGGGCATAAATGTTGTTTTCCAGACCCATCATTTTAAGAAGCAGGAACGAGCCAAATACCCCAACCGGAAGCGATAACACTACTGCAAAAGGAATAATGAAACTTTCATACTGCGCTGCCAATACAAAATATACGAACGCTAATACGATCATGAACACGACAAGTGACTCGTTCCCCCGGATCGATTCATCATAAGAAAGACCTTCAAAAGCGATATCGTATCCTTTTGGTAATGTCTTGGCTGCCACTTCACGAATCGCCTGGATCGCATCAGCCGTCGTGTAACCCTTGGCCGGAAGACCCTGGATCGCTGCTGAATTGTATAAGTTGAAACGTGTAATCTCATTAGGGCCCTGGCCTTTTTTAAGCGTCATGAATGACGAGTAAGGTACCATTTCGCCTGTATCGTTTTTAACAAAAAGCTTTAACAAATCGGATGGCAGTCTTCTGAAACTAGGATCAGACTGCACGTACACTTTAAAGAACTGGTTAAACCTTGTAAAACCTTGTTCGTATGTACTACCGATCATGATGTTCAGGTTATCCATCGCTTTTCCGATTGATACACCTTTTTGCATGGCTAGCTGATTGTCTATCTGCAATTCGTACTGAGGATAATTCGCGGCAAAGAAAGTAAACAAACCAGTAAGCTCAGGACGTTTTGCCAAATCTCCCATGAATTTTTTGTTGATAACATCAAACTCACGATAATCTGTATCAGTTGTTTTATCAAGTAAACGCATAGAGAAACCACCGGATGTACCAAAACCCGGAATTGCAGGTGGTTCAAAGAATTCAACCACGGCACCAAGACCTCTTGTCTTTGTTTCCAATTCTTCCATGATTTCCTTCACGTTTTTATCACGGTCATGCCAAGATTTCAAGTTGATCAAACAAGTACCGGCGTTAGAACCCCGTCCCTCAGTCATGATCTCGTAACCTGCAAGAGAAGATACCGATTCAATTCCACCAACTTCTTCGCAAATTTTTTGAAGGCGTCTGGAAACCTCGTTGGTTTTTTCAAGCGTAGAACCCGGAGGTGTCTGGATAATTGCATAAATCGTACTCTGATCTTCATTTGGAATAAAACCTGCTGGCAGCACTTTATTCACGTATACTATTCCAGCACAGAAAATCAATAATACTCCCCAGGTAACAACTCTCCGGCTAACGATCATTTTAAGCAAAGCAACGTATCTGCCGGTAAGTTTATCAAATACGCGGTTGAAGCTGTCAAGTACTTTGGTAAGTATGTTTTTCTTCCTCTCATGTCCATGATGATTTTGAAGCAGTATGGCGCACAATACCGGTGTAAGTGTCAAGGCGATCAAGGCCGAAATTACGATAGAACTAGCCATCGTAATCGAGAATTGCCGGTAAAACGTACCAACCGGACCAGACATAAACGAAATCGGAAGGAATACAGACACCATTACGGCTGTGATCGCGATAATAGCTCCACTGATCTCGGAAAGCACTTTTTTCACCGCATTGTAAGGTGTTATACCGGGCTCTTCTTCAAATTTCGCATGGACGGCCTCGACGACGACAATCGCATCATCAACCACAATACCAATCGCAAGTACAAGGGCAAAAAGCGTGATCAAGTTGATGGAAAGTCCAAAAGCCTGTATCACAAAGAACGCCCCGATGAGGGATACCGGAACCGCAAGGATCGGAATCAAAGTTGAACGCCAGTCGCCAAGGAATATAAATACAACCAGGGCAACCAGGATAAACGCATCCCGCAAAGTATCAATCACCTGCTCGATAGACGCATCCAAAAATTTAGAAACGTCATAACTGATTTTGTAATCCACCCCCGGAGGGAAAGATTCCTTCATCACTTCAAGCTTCTTTTTTACTTCCTCAATTACATCACTGGCATTACTACCATAGTTTTGTCTTAACACGATAGCCGCCGAAGGATGGCCATCAAGGTTGGAATAAATATCAAAGAATTCACTGCCTAACTCCACTTTGGCGATATCTCTAAGATGTATACTTTCCCCTTTTGAGTTCGCACGAATGATAATTCCTTCATATTCTTCCGGTTTATCATACCGTCCTTTATAAGTAAGTACGTATTCCAGCGACTGGGCAGCGATACCGGAACTTTGACCGATACGACCCGGGCGACCAACAATACTTTGTTCCCCTACCGCCTTCATTACTTCTTCTGTCGAGATATTATAAGCACGCATACGCGCAGGGTTTAACCAAAGACGCATCGCATATCTCCGACTACCTAATATTTGTGCTCTGGCAATCCCTTTGGTCCGTTGGATTTCAGGAATCATTTTAACCGTAGCGTAGTTGAACAGGAATTTTTCGTCAATGCTTTTTTCCTTGGAATAAAGGTTGACGTACATCAACATACTTGGCTGTACGGGTGAAATAATAACCCCTTCACGCTGAACAAGTTCTGGTAAAAGCGGCATAACCTGATCCACCCTTGTTTTTACCCGGATTACCGCGACATTGGGGTCCGTCCCGGGTTCAAAAATAATCCTTAAAGTAGCCTCACCAGCACTGGTTGCATCGGTTGCGATATAACGCATGTCCTGAACCCCGTTGATTGCCTGTTCCAGGGTAATCAGCGTGGATTTTACCAGCACGTCAGCACTCGCTCCCGGATAGGCTATAAAGATGTTTACTGTCGTTGGGGCAATGTCCGGGAACTGAGAAATGGGTAATTTCTCAATCGCCAGGATGCCTATAAAGACTATCATGATCGAGATCACAATAGCGAATACAGGTCTTCGTATGAATTGATTGAACATGTCTTTTACTTTTTTAAATACCTAACTATTCGGCATATAGACTTAAATGAGAGATAACAGAATCAGGCTTCACGAATTTTGTATGAATTTTCTCATTTTCGTGTACCTGGCGTAAACCTTCCAAAAGGATTTTGTCACTCTTATTCAAACCGGATTTAACGACAAAAATGTGCGGCAGTTCAGCTGCTATCGTTATCTCTCTTGATTTAATCACATTGTCTTTATCCAACACATAAACATATTTCTTTTCAAGAACCTCGAAAGTGGCTTTCTGAGGGATGATAAGCGCATCTTTAAAGGGTAGCTTAACCTGAATGTTACCCGTTTCGCCATGTCTCAACAAGCCTTTTGGATTAGGGAATGTAGCTCTAAAAGCAATATTTCCAGTTTCATTGTTAAAATCGGCTTCAATCGTTTCAACAAAACCCGGATAATCAAATAACTTATTGTTAGCCATTAACAATTCAACTTTCAAAGGACCTTCTTTGCTTATCTTCGTTTTGTAATCCAGATATTCAGCTTCCGGTACATTATAATAGACCCACATCTTACTGTTGTCTGATAATGTTGTAAGCAAATCCCCTTCATTAACAAGACTTCCAAGTCTTCCCTGGAAATGATCCATCATACCATTAAATGGAGCTCTGATCTCAGTAAATCCTAAATGAACGTTAGCTAATCCAAGTTCTGCTTTTGCCTTATCAAATTTGGCTTTACCTAAAGCAAGTTCATTTTTTGAAACGACATTGCTATCAGCAAGGGATTTTGTGTTTTTATATTCAATTTCAGCGAAATTGGCCTCTGCCTGAGCTTTTTGTGCTTCTGCCTGGTAGATCATCGGCATGATCTGAAACATAAGCTGGCCTTTCTTCACCGACTGTCCCTCGTCCACATAGATTTTCTGAAGATAACCCTTTTCCAAAGCTCTCAGCTCAATGTGGCTAATGGCATGAATTTGAGCGACATACTCTTTGGTAACCAATGTATCTTTTTGCAAAGGACTAGTAACCAGGTAATCCACTTCTTCTTCCTTTTCTTCCTTTTTTGATTCACAGCTTGTATGTAGCAACAACGCACACAAGCTCATGACCATGAGAATTCTCTTCATGATGATTTTGCTATTTAATACTATATGAGTTTTGGTAATTCTTGTTAAAAATATGTTTGTCTTAACATATTTGTATTCTCTTTCTGCTGTACGTTCTAGTAAACTATACGATAAAAAATAGCAGAATTGGCAATTTCAACTTGCCTGATTGGTTTCTAATATCAAATTCTGAAAACCTTTAACAAAAGATAGAGGGCTTTGTGAGATTGAAAATAAGAAAAATTCTTCGGGAAAAATAACCGATGTTTGACAAAATATCGAAAGCCTCCCGGCGTGTGCGTATATGAAGCAGTGTAAAGTTCGTTACTGAACGCTAAATATCTTTTGAAAGCAACCAGTTCTTCATCTTTTTCCTCAATAGCCGTGGCATGATTCTTAAAATTTCCACTTTCTGTATCAGACGGTAAAGACTGGATAAAAAAAACCTGATTGGTTTGCAGGCTAACACAATTGTTAAATACCGATCCTTCAAAATCTTTTAATGCAGAAAGTAAAACAGACTCACTATTTCCATAACTGCCGTGTTGAATGTATCCACTCAACAAAACAATAAATAATGGTAAAATGAATCTAAGTTTCTTTATCATGCGCCGCAAAACTTTAAACTGATAAGAGGTGATCGTTCGATAATGGTTGTGTTCTGGTTACAAATAGCGTCAACATTGATTAGCGTGGTATTAAAGCCAAATTAAAATGAAATTAAAATATTCACACATATTAGCGTTCGTTGTAATAAAACAATATTTAATATAAACATAAAAACAATGTCAATCACTAGAACTGACGGTCATTATTTAAATCTAAAAACATCAGTTACTCCGGAAGCAATTTCTGATTTCTACAAAAAATCATATTCCACTTTTCTCCAAAATTATCCGGTACCGCTGACCTCATAACTAAGGATAATCAAATGCCTCTTATTTGTAAATATTGATTCAAAAAACAGATGATTTACAATGCAAAGTTTTAGATTAATCATATTGCTAAATGGTAATATACCTATCTAACGGTGTAAACCTACGCTATACAAGGATCATGTTCTTTTGCTCCATCCCGACCCGTTGTCAATGTTTCATTTCAATTTTTTTTACAAAATATCTTCTTCAAATTTGAAAAGTTATAAAACAAGATTAGCGGTTAAACAAAAGACCTTCAAAATCAATGATTCCGAAGGTCTTTTGTTTAACTATCCACGTCAATTCTAAACTGGCTTTCCCATGATTTTTATAACTTTTTCTATAGCTGCAAAGTATGTTAATTAAAAGATTGCCGGAATTCCAAAGGAGAGAAATTGGTTTTATTTTTGAATAATTTGCTGAACGACTGAGAATGTTCAAACCCCAAAGCAAATGCAATTTCACTTACCGATAAATCCGAGGTCGATAATTTTTCCTTTGCTTTTTCAATCAATTTATCATGAATATGATGCTGGGTACTCTGCCCCGTTAGCGTTTTGAGCAAACCGCTTAAATAATTTGGCGATGCGTTTAATGCACCCGCTACGTACTGAACAGTGGGCAATCCGTTTTTCTCCAAAGAATCGCTGTTAAAATACACTGTTAGGATTTCTTCCAGTCGATTTAGAATTTTATGATTAGTTATTTTTCGGGTTATAAACTGGCGGTTATAAAACCTGTCAGCGTAAGTCAGCAATAATTCCAGCTGGGCAATGATAACATCCTGGCTGAAATTATCAATATTGGAATGATACTCATGTTCAATATTCTGCATAATAGCCGCAATCATGGCCTCTTCTTTTTCAGCAAGATGAAGAGCTTCATGAACTGCATAGCTGAAATATTCGTATTTCTTTATTTTCTGAGCCAGGGAAGTATTCCAGAGAAAATCCGGGTGAACTAGTAATGACCACCCGGAATGTTTTATTTCCCTTGACGCTTCAATGGAAAAGACCTGGCCAGGAGAAATGAAAAACATGACACCTTCATCAAAGTCATATTCCTGCTGGCCATATTTCATCTTCGCTTTGAAACTCCTTTTGAGTGCAATCGTATAAAATTCGTTAATAATACTTTTGGGCTCTTCCTCACGAAGCCGCGTCACATTCCCGAAGTTAATCACACTGATCAAAGGATGCTCAGGTTTAGGTAAATACCTCAACTGATGCCACTCAGCAATCGTTTTAACTCTGAAAGGTTCCATATTTGCCATATTACAATGTAATCATTTATTAAATGCAGCAGCAAATTCTTTTGCAAAATCCGTCAGTTTCACATTGCCCATAGCTGCCGGTTTATTACGGTAATAGTCTTCCGCAAGTAAGCCACTATGCAGACTGCCGTACATTTCAACCATACCAGCGGCAATTTCCGGATTCATTCCAATTCCTTCAAGACTACTTTGTACCTGTTCGTCAGGAACGATAATCCATTTCAGGTCGGGTTTCCCAATCGCGGCACCCAAAATGGCGGCAGTTTCACTTCCCGTAAGCTCCTCACTCGCTATATACCGGGCTTTTCTGCCAGTTGAAGGTACCAATAATTCTTCAGCTACGACAACCGCAATATCAAATGGAGAAACCCAGGGAATCACATCATCAGCTCCATAATTTGCTGCGATCAGCCCTACCTCTTTTATCATATTCGTGTAAGCATACAGGTTGTAAAAGAAAGAAGTCGGACGAACGTGCGTAATAGCGATATCTTCTGGTAACTTATTCAAAATTTCTTCGACATCATGCGCACCGCGTAAAATACCATTGCCCTTTTCCAGATCACCACCAAAAGTACTGAGATTCACCAGTCTTTTTACGCCTGAATGACTAATAGCCTGCGCATAATTGTTACCAAGATTATGATAATACGCAAGCAGATCAAGGTTATGATCGAGGTAATTGGCAGGCGGAACCATACTATACACAGCGTCTGCGCCGTTAAAAATCTTAATCAGAAAGTCAACGTCTTCCAATGAGCCAATAGCCGCAGTGGCACCGAGCTCTTCAATTTCCTTTTCTTTTTCAGACTTACTGCTGATTACCGTAACCGCATGTCCCTTTTGTACCAATTCTTCCGTCAGTGGTTTGCTGATGTGTCCTAATGAACCTGTTATTATGATTTTCATTTTCTTCCGTTTGTTTGATGCAACAAAGTTCGGCAGCGATTAACGTTTGGATGTAGTTGAATCTACTTTTGTTGTAGCCGGAATTGAGGGGATTGGGAGTTAGCGTCAGTTCGGATTGCCAAAAAAGATTTATGCCACCACTTCGTGGTTAAAAAATCATGCGAGAATTTGAATCTTCTATAATACTGTCAGTCCTTCGGACTTGAAAGCAGGAGTTTTGGAATTATAATGCTGAAACAGTACCTGCTGATACAAGAGCTTTCAAATTTGAAAGATATCTGGCAGATCCAGTATATTTATAGAAATAATAACACACTGTGACAATGAGAACCATCAAAAACCTAAAAGCAACAGATGGATATTCTCTGGAATGTTATTTCGATGATGGCGGTAAACGAAATGCAGATATCAAGCCTTATTTGAAATCCGAGGCTTTTCAATGGTTGCAGGATATTAATAATTTTAAACAAGTTAGAAATAATCAATATTTTGTTTCCTGGAAAAACGAGGAAATAGATCTTAGTGCGGATACCTTATGGCATATTCGTAAGGTTGTAAATTGATATTTTCCAGATAGTTTGATAAAAAACGCAATCACAAACTCTCCCCAAAAGTCAACAAATTACTATCCGGATCAAGTATTGCAAATTCCTTTTGACGCCACGGCTTTATTTGCAGATGCCCTGCTGTTGGTATACTTACTTTTTGGTCAAGAGCCAACTGATACCACTTTTCTATATCATTCGTCCTGATATAAACCATCCCGTAGTTTTCTTTTGGGTCAATTTCTTTAAACTCGAAAAAGTGAATCTGAATATTATCTTTTTTTACCATTAAATAATCCTCGTAGATATCACTGCCAAATTGTTCGAAACCTAACTTATTTAAATAAAAGTCTTTGGTGACGGCTTTATCACGCATGGGCAATTTTGGATTGATGTCGGTAAGCACGGTGGTATTTGTTAAATGTGATGAATGTGACCTACTACAAAAATGTCATTTTTTCGTCGTTAAACCAACTTAATCAGAAAGCCAGATAAATAAGTTGTGATATCGGTTTTATTTGTACATTCGAAGATTCATTTTTATAAAAATAATCTACATGGCCAGCATAAAAAAATCTTCATCTACCGTCAAAATTCTATTTATTGGGCTTCTTGGAGTTTTCGTAACGGGAAGCTCTTTTGCACAAACCGGCACTGCTATCACATTGGGAGGAAATACGATCCATACGGTTGGAAAGCTTCCCGTTGTCGGAACCGAGATTAAAAATTTAACTTTAACAGGGGTTGATCTTAAAGACAAATCGTTATCAGAATACAAAGGGAAATATATTATCATGAACATTTTCCCGAGCGTCAATACAGGTGTTTGCTCCAAATCGGTAAGAAAATTTAACGAAGACGCTGCCAGCCTGAAAAACACAACTGTGCTTTGTATTTCCAAAGACCTGCCTTTTGCTCAAAAAGCTTTTTGCGGAGCCGAAGGAATCAACAATGTTGTGATGCTTTCTGATTTCAGAACTGATTTTGGAACTTCGTATGGTGTTCAAATCGCGGATGGACCAATGAAAGGTTTGCTAAGTCGTGCAGTGATTGTTGTTAATCCGGAAGGAAAAATCGTCTATGAACAGCAAGTGCCGGAAATTGGACAGGAGCCGGATTACTCAGCTGCCATTGCTGCAATCAAGTAATTCAGACCGGGCTAATTACGTTATTATAAACATTGCGCTGCTAGTGACTTTTTGGTCAAAACAGCGCAATGTTTTATTTTAAAAGCAGATTTTTTTTAAAACCTTTTATTATCAGGATTTAAAAAAATCCAAAAGATCTTTATTGATCGTAGCTGCTTCTGTTGCAGGCATACCGTGAGGAAAACCAGGGTATGAAATAAGCTTTCCGTTTTTTAAAAGTTTCACAGCCTTTGCTCCCGAAATCGGAAATGGAACGATCTGGTCATCTTCACCGTGCAAAACAAGAACAGGAAAGTCTACACTTTTAAGATCTTCTGTAAAATCTGTTTCTGAAAACGCTTTGATTCCGTCATAATGCGCCTTTATTCCGCCCATCATCGCCTGTCGCCACCAGTTATCCCGGATACCCTGGGATATTGTTGCTCCTTCACGGTTATATCCATAAAACGGGATTGTAAAATCCTGAAAATATTGTGCCCGTTTTGTGGCAGTTCCTTCCCGTATTTCATCAAATACAGATATTGGAATACCCTCGGGATTGTCAGCCGTTTGTACCATTAATGGCGTAACGGCACTGATAAGTACAACTTTCGCTACGCGGCCTTCTCCAAACTTTGCTGCATAGTGAATAGCTTCACCTCCACCCGTTGAGTGACCAACGTGAATTGCATCTTTCAAGTCAAGCGCTTTTGTAAGTTCTGCTACATCGGATGCATAGGTATCCATATTATGTCCCTCGGAAGTCTGCGAAGATCTTCCATGCCCTCTGCGATCATGTGCAATAACCCTATATCCCAGGTTCAGGAAAAACATCATTTGTCCATCCCAATCGTCGCCGGATAACGGCCAGCCGTGATGAAAAACTATCGGCTGCCCTGTTCCCCAATCTTTGTAATAAATCTCGGCACCGTCTTTTACAGTGATCTTAGCCATGTTTTTGGGTTTAATTATGGTTGATAATAAACTGTTTCAAGATAGGATTTTGTATTAAATGGAAAAAATTATCTGGGTTAAATCTGTGTAAATTGTGATAAAATACCAATTCTACGTAAGCCAAATGAAGTTGCTGCAATATTTAATTTAGGGAAAATGCGATGATCATGGGGCTTAGTGATTCGAAATTCCCTATTTATGAATCACTAATAATTTCAGTTATTTTTAGATCTATCTGACATTTAAATAATTCTTTTAGGTATCTACAAAATCGCTTTTTTTAACCATACTTGTATTTTCACATAATCTATCACAAAAATGGGATCTCTCAAACTTAATAATTAAACAGTTTAAACTTTTAATGCTAAGTCCGAAATAGTTTTCATTTACTGCGAATCTTCCCAAACCTCCCCCAAGCCACAAATCCCGCCAAAACAATACAAAACAATACAAAACAAATTCACCCCAATCACCGATTCCTCCCCTCTCGAAACATGAAAAACAATTGCACAAATCATCATCAAAATAATACCGATAGCAGCCCAGGGCGTTAATTTTGGTTTAATATGAAGCAACAACGGAAATATTAAACCAAGAGCGCCTAATAAATCGATCACTCCGAGAATTCTTACAACCAAGGCCGGGACCTGTCCTGTCCACGGCATCTTAGCGGATATTTTTTCAATTGGCATAAATTTCATTACTGCACCCATGATAAAAAAGGCTGCCAGCAGTACTTGTGCTATCCAAAGCATGATATTCATTGTTTTTGAGGATTTTTGCGGGTCTGTCATCTTTTGATAAGGTTTTTATTTGTGTTACAAACCTACTTATATTTGCTTTCCATTTGATAGCGCTTCCACTTTGGATAGCACTATCAAAAGTGATAGTATCGTGAAATTTAAAACCAGAAAATAAAATGCTCACCACAGGCGGATGTCCCAAAACTGCCCTTTCTATCAAAGACGCTTTGGAAGCTCTGGAAGGCAGATGGAAGCTCTTGATTTTGTTTGCTTTGTCGACGGGGCCTAAGCGATTTAAACAAATATCAAAAGAGGTTACCGGAATTACAGACAAAACGCTGTCCAAAGAACTAAAAAATCTGGAAGCAAATAAATTGCTTAAAAGAAATGTCTATGACACCTTTCCACCAACGGTCGAATACAGCATTACGGAGCACGGAAAGTCACTCGAAAAGGTAATGGAAGAACTGCATTTTTGGGGACTGGCACATCGCAAGGAAATCATTGGAAATTAATTTCTACGCAAACTTTGATCAGGTATTCAATGAAAACGAATTTCGAAAATCGTTCCAAATAATTCGATTGCAATGGAACGTAGTATGTTAAACGTTTTCATACAAACAATAAGGCAGGTAAACATAGAAGTCAATTTTGAATTTTTTCTAAATCTAAAATCTGACCTTAAATTGATTATAAAAAATTTGATAAAAAAAACTTCAAAAAACAAGGAGATTTTCACCCTGTTTTTTGAAGTCGTATATAATCGGATATCAAATTTTATTTCTTTTTATGAAATCTTGGGGGCTGAATATAAAAATCAACCGTTACAGCCAGGCCGGATGTTTTAATAGGAATCCCACCCTCAACCATTCTCGTACTTAAATTTTTTCTATAACCTGCCATGATATCAACACCACCAAAATTGCCGAGTTTTTTGTTATAGCTTATGCCCATATCAACATCCACACGGCGGTATACACCTGGCAAATCATTGTTTGCAGGATTCACATAATAGGTTCTGCTTACAGTTTCTGCCTTAAGATAAATGATATCATTGGGTGATAAATTTCTTCTCCAAGCTATTCTTTTGGGCAGCATCATTTCAATACCGGCATTCTCAGCGTAGTTGTAATTAAATACAAAAACGGGGAGCACCGTCAGTTTATAACTTTTATTGATCATCGCCCCAAATCCAATCTCCTTGTTGACAGATTTTTTGCGAAGAAAGGTTGCTGAAACCGTATAATTGATTGGTATTTGTTTTAAAGTTAAATCGGCCAGATTACCGCTTTTATTGATATTTGTAGTCGTAACAAGCCAGGAAGTACTGTCAAGTTTTATCAGCGCATTTACGTCCATCGCATACGAACGAAGGTTCCAGCCAGCCATTTTTGGGATTGGATTGTCTCCCGGAGTTTTCAATTCAAATTGCTCAGTCCGGTAATTTGGACCCATAAGAATGGTCACTTTTTTACTGTGAACAACGGGAAGCCAGGCTCTGAAATAATACTCTTCATGTGTAAATTTTTTGGCGCCTGCGTTTGGAAAATCATACACTTTTCCTGGCGAATGTGTATATCGCATCGTCAGCCATTTGGATGGCGCCATGCCAGTCAGGCCTGGTTTAAGGGTTTGAGAAAATGCATTTGCACCGATAGTACACAGAAAAACAAGCAAAGCTTTCCGGTTGCCTGACAGCATAGATTTATTAATGAAAATAGTATAAAAAAATATTCTATAAATGACGTTCTGAAAAACTCAGACTTAAATCAATACCTGATTTAAATTCAAACTGACTATGCGGCATCATCGGTTTGTAAAATTTCTGATATGTTTTGCTAACACCGACAGCGATTAAATAAGTTCCGGATTGTAAATAACTACAATTTAGAAAGTTGTAATTGATTAAATATAAAAATCCCCCGAATGCATTTATTTTTGATAAAACCTGCAACCGCCAACATTAATTTTAGGTTTATTTCGATTACAAAGTTGAGCTTCCCGGTTTTGGAAAAGCATTTACCTTTTCTGGCTTTGTCTCAAAAAGGACCGTTGCAATACAGGTTTCTTATGTAATGATTTTACAATTCCCTCGAAAGTTATCAACTTAACGGTCAGGTCACCACGAGCAGTGGAATTTTGGAAATACATCAGTAAAGAGTTAATTCAATGAAATTAAAGATTATAAGTGCTCTGTCATATTTCCTTTTAAATATCGCCCTCCAGCCTGTCTCGGCTCAGTTAACTGCAAGTTCCAAAATCAGTCTTCTCTCCATCGGTCCCGGAAAAGATGTTTATTCCGCCTTTGGACACAGCGCGATGCGGATTTCCGATACGGCAGCTGGAATTGATAACGTATACAATTATGGGACATTCACTTTTGATAACAATTTCTATATAAAATTCGCCAAAGGAGAAAATGACTATTGGCTCTCGATTGTGCCTTTTCAAAAGGAATATTATATCTGGGCAGTGTTGGAAAACCGGAATGTGATACAGCAAACGCTCAATCTGACTGTAAAGCAATATATTACCTCAGCAGCTTAATTTTGCTTATTTGCCTGTTTGTTTGGCGTTGGCTTTGAGGTGTTTTTCAAACTTATTACTGTCCAAAAAATATAAAAGGAATTTAGGTTACACGGAGGGCCACGGAGACAAAAAGAGGAGCACAGAGTTTTTTCTATGCTCCTCTTTTTATGTATTTATTTGGCTTCTTTCTTTCTCTTTTATGATAATTTTAAATAGTAATATGCTCAGTTTAAAAACATTTCGTCGATCAGTAGAAGTGCTTTTTTATCTTTATCGCGGTGCCATTTTGGCATTTTTTTTAACGGTTTGGCTACTATTTTTAAATACGTGACCGTTTCGGTTTTAAATTTCCCTTCTACCGATTTTAGTGATGGTTTATCCCATTTAGATGGAAGTGCGGCTGTGATTTTGGTGAGCAATTTCAATTGTTTTGGATTGGATCCACCCCAGATTTCAACAAGTTCAGGAGGGAAAATGCCAGTGTCTTCTTCGATCATATAATGCAAACCCACAGACGAAATCGGCACTGGTTTTTTAAATTCACAAACCAGCGTCATATCATTTTCTTTAACAGCTGCCCAGTTGTTGGCCCAGGCCGGGTTATTTGCACCGATAACGCCTAGTTTACTATTAAAAAATGTCTTGGCACCTTCTGCCTGATGTACACGGTCCAGCGGAAATAACAGATTGACGCTGTCGGGTTTGTAAGCGCTCCTGAAAAAATCAAAAGTAACAACGTCGCTTGACAGCCACCCGGTTTTAAAAGCTTTTGCTTTGATTGTTGTGTTTTGGCTCAATATGGTTTTGCCATCAAAAACAGGAGAATTTATACTGTCTGGTTCCAATCCGTTTGTTGTAAATCTGATATCCACACCTTTGATAGGATGTTTCAGTTGTAATGGTATGGTTTGCGAAAATATGGTTGAACTGTTTTTAATTTGCGGAATATTAAGTTTTAAGGGCTTCTTGCCATCGTCCTTAAAACCTCCGATAAAGTTTATTTTAGCATTTGCTTTTTGTAACTTTTCAAGTTCCGATGATGAAAGTCCGGTATCCCAAACTGATATTGTTTTCAGGTTTTTAAAAGCCGGAATCACGGCCTCTAGGTCTTTGAAATTTATTTTTGTTCCCGATAAAGCCAGGCTATAGAGATATTTTAAAGAGGTAAGTTCTTTCAAACCCTTGGCAGTAATATCAGTAAAATTCAGATCAAGTTTTCTTAGATTCTCAAATTTGCTAATGCGGTTAAGCTCTGAATCTTTTACCGGCATTTTGTTAAGATTGAGCGATACAATTTGTTTTTTGACTTCTTCAAGTTCATCCAGCTGACTGGCATTGAACGCACTTCTATTATAAATATTGACCGATAATGCAGGTGATTCCCGCGCCACCTCAGAAACCGTTCTGTAATCATTATTGAGTTTTTTTATCGTCTCTTCGTCAGCGGCGGCAAAATCAAAGACTTCTTCTTGTTTTATAACAGGTTTTAACCTGGCCACAGCGAATATCCTCAATGAATCCGTAGCAGGCAGCGCTATTACTTTCTTGCTAAAACCTGCATTTTCCTTTACCCATAAAGCCAGCAACGTAATTTCCTCAGCTGTTAACTGCGTTTTGCCAATCGGCGGCATATGTTTTTTATCATCTACTGATAAATGTATGCGCTTCAGCAAAAGGCTTAATGAGGGGTTTCCCGGCACAAATAATTTACCTGTTTTACCTCCTTTAAGAATTGATTTTGAATCCGTTAGCACCAATTCCCCTTTCATTTTATCAGGATTATGGCAACTCACACATTTCTGTTCAAAAATTGGTTTGATCACATCTTTGAATACCTCTGCTTTTTCAAGCGGCATTGCTGCCATTTCTTTCTGGCTGGAAACAGGTTCAAAAATGAAGTTTTCACCATGTGTTATAGCCGCACCATAATGTCCTGTGAGCACAAGTGCCACGACCGTCATTAGCGCCGCAGCTTTCGCCGTAGCAGCTTTATACCAGCTTTTATTTCTAAGAAGATATATCAAAGAAGCAATAAAAAACAGTGCTGCACCCGTCCATTTATGCCAGATCAAAGTCTCTCCTGAATAACCTTCTTCTCTTGAAAGAAAAAGCCCCATTGTTACGGTTACCGCTGCGAACAAAGAACCTACGAGAAGCAGGTTTTGCGAATAATTCCTGTAAAAAGTATTGCCCGAGTTTTCAGTTCTAAACCTGAAAAATTCCATGATCATCGCCAAAAGCAAAATTACAATTGGAAAATGCAGAATAAGCGGATGCATGCGACCGATCGTTTGCAGCCACGGCGGGATAACCAGTTTGTTTTCAAAAAGAAGCAAAAAAGCTATAAAAATATTGGACGCAAATAGTATCTGCTCGGCAAACCTTTTTAATCTTATATGTATCACAAAACCGGTTCGTTAATTAATTTTCAAGGTTTAGGAAACGGATATTTTCTGAAAAACTATCCGCCAAATGCTAATCGTCATTTTTAAAAATTGAATGCTGTCTGGCAAATAATTAACCGACAACATGATTTTTTCAACTGATAATATCATTCACAACTTTCCCAGAAACATCGGTAAGCCGGTATCTTCGACCAAGGTGTTTAAAAATAAGTTTTTCATGATTAAGCCCAAGCTGATGTAAAACCGTTGCCTGAAAATCGTGCACATGGACAGGGTTACTGGCAATATTGTATCCCAGTTCATCAGTTTCGCCATATACAATGCCGGGTTTGATACCACCACCAGCCATCCAGATCGTGAAACAGCGCGGATGGTGATCACGGCCGTAATTGTCGGTCGTTAGTTTTCCCTGCGTATAGCTGGTCCTGCCAAACTCTCCGCCCCAGATCACTAACGTTTCGTCCAGTAAACCTCTTTGTTTCAAATCCGTTATCAGAGCCGCGGAAGCCTGATCTACATCTTTTGCCTGTTTTGCAATTTCAAAAGGAAGATTTCCGTGCTGGTCCCAACCCTGATGATAAAGCTGAACAAAACGCACGCCGTTTTCCGATAATTTCCTTGCCAGAAGGCAGTTAGCCGCGAAAGTTCCGGGCACCAGGCAATCAGGCCCGTACAATTTTATGATATCATCTGATTCCTTTGACAAATCCATTACTTCCGGAACAGCCGTTTGCATCCGGTAAGCCATTTCATATTGTTTTACTTTGGCTGTGATTTCCGGATCGCCAAATTCCTGATATGATAAATCATTTAACTGAGAAATATTGTCCAGCATATCCCTGCGGTCCGTTCTGTTCATTCCTTCGGGGTCACGCAGATAAAGTACCGGATCTTCGCCCTTACTAAACTGTACACCCTGATGGACAGAATCAAGAAATCCGTTGGACCACAATTTTGAATATACACCTTGTCCGTTTCCTACGCCTCTGGAAAGTAAAACCGTAAAACTCGGAAGGTTTTTATTTTCATTTCCTAATCCGTAACTAAGCCATGAACCCATACTCGGACGGTTTCCCTGCTGCGAACCGGTTTGCAAAAATGTCAGTGCCGGATCATGATTAATCGCCTCCGTATACATGGATTTGATGATGCAAATATCATCCACAATTTTGGAAGTGTAGGGCATCAGATCGCTGATCCACGCCCGGGATTCTCCGTATTGTTTGAAATCAACAAACGAACCTACCAATGGAAAAGAAGCCTGATTTGCAGTCATGCCTGTTAATCTTTGAGTTCCCCTGACAGAAGGCGGTATTTCCTGGCCAAATAAATCTCTCAGTTTCGGTTTGTAATCAAACAATTCCTGTTGTGAAGGTGCTCCGTTTTGAAATAAATAGATAACCCGTTTCGCCTTTGGAGCAAAATGCGGGATGCCAGGTGCAAGTCCTTCCTCCGCTCCTGTTCCGTCAAAAAGATTTGGCATCAGAAGCGAACCCAGCGCCACGCCGCCTATTCCCAAACTCATTGAAGACAAAAAACGTCTCCTGTTAAAATTCAGGCCATGTTCCAGGATTTCCTTTTCCATAATTAAAAATCTTTATTGCGCTTGATTATTAGCGATTAATAATTCCCCCCACCCATTAACAATTAACCCTCAACAATTAATCATTATCAGGTTTTTGTTATCGTTTCTTCCAGATTATAAATGGCCGACACCACGCGCATTAAAGCGGCGAGCGATTTTCTATCCACATTTTTAGTAATCGGATATTCTCCAACGGATATCATTTTTTCAGCCACGTCCGGTTTCATAATTTTCAGCTCTTTGCTATAATATGCTGTCAAAACTTCAATTTCTTTTTCACTTGGTTTACGACAAACAATCAGTCGGAACGCTTTGATGATCTTATCCTGCGATGCTGTTTTTTCTTGTAAAAGTTTCGCTGCTAAAACACGGGAAGCTTCCAGAACGGCGGGATCATTCATCATCACCAGTGCCTGCAAAGGCGTGTTTGTTTTCAGTCTTTTCACTTCACACAAATCCCGGTTACTCGCATCAAATATGCCCATCGTTGGAGGCGGAACGGTTCGCTTGATCAGCGTATACATCCCTCTTCGGTACAAGCTCCCTCCATGATCCTGATTATAAACCGACAATAATCCCCGGCCCGATGTAGCGCCTTCCCATAATCCAGCCGGCTGGTACGGTTTTACACTTGGCCCTCCTATCGTTTTGTTTAACAAACCGCTACTTGACAAAACCAGGTCTTTGATGAATTCTGCATGAATACGATAGCGGGAACCTCTGGCCAGATAAACATTATCAGGATCCATCGCTAACTTTTCTTTTGTAAAAACAGCTGATTGACAGTAAGTAGCAGAAGTTACCATTTGTTTTACAAGTCTTTTTATATCCCAATCGTGCTCCATAAAGTCGGACGCAAGCCAATCAAGTAAGGCAGGATGCGAAGGAAGTTCCCCCTGCATACCGAAGTCTCCGGAAGTTTTGACAATACCTCTCCCAAAAAATTCCTGCCATAAGATGTTTACATAAACCCTTGCAGTCAATGGATTTTTCTTATCAAAAAGCCACTGGGATAACCCCAACCTGTTTTTGGGATATTTATCGTTAAATGGCAGAATAGATTTTGGCGTACCTGGCTGCACTTCATCTCCCGGAGCATCATACACGCCCCGTTTCAGGATATATGTTTTTCTTGTAGTATCGAGGTCGCCCATAACTGAAACGATCAGCCTGCTGGTATCCTGTTTATTTACAAATTTCAAAATACTTTTTGCATCATCATTACTGATTTCCATCAATGGCTTTTTCGCATACGTCTCCGGTCCGCCGATAACTGACTCAATACCAACCTCCTTCACATTATTAAAAAACGCGAACATCTGGTAATATTCCTTCTGGGAAAAAGGATCATATTTATGATCGTGACAATGTGCACATTCCAGCGTAACACCCAGTAGGCCCTTTCCAAACATATCGTTACGATCTGTAACATACATCATCCGGTACTCTTCCGGAATCACACCTCCTTCTTCCGTAATTTTATGGTTTCTATTAAATCCGGTTGCCAAAAGTTGTTCTTTTGTTGATTTTGGCATAAGATCTCCTGCCAGCTGCCAGGTCACAAAATCATCATAATGCATGTTTTCATTGAAGGCGTGAATTACCCAGTCGCGCCAGGGCCATTGCGTACGATACCCGTCATCCTGATAGCCGTGGGAATCTGCATAACGTGCGAGATCAAGCCAGTGAAGTGCCATTTTTTCACCATATGCAGGATTTTGCATTAGTTTATCAACCATTTTATCATAAGCCCCGGCGCTATTGTCGGCCAGGAAACTATCCATCATTTGCAGTGTCGGCGGCAAACCGGTAATGTCCAGACTTAACCTTTTTAATAATCTTTCCTTATCCGCTTCCGGATTTGGCGCAAGTCCTTTTTGTTCCTGTTTTTGCAAAATAAAATAGTCAATTTCATTTCTTGGCCATTCTTTCATAGCTACCTTCGGAATTGCAGGTTTTACAGGCGCCACAAAAGCCCAGTGTTTTTCATATTTCCCCCCCTGCTTAATCCATTTTTCGATCAGGCTGATCTCATGGTTGGAAAGTTTCAGGTTTGAAGACGGCGGAGGCATTAATAAGGCCGTATCTTTGGAAGTAATCCTCAGATATGCTTGTGAAAATTCTGGTTTCCCAGCAACCAGCGCATGTGCTGTCGGATTTTCTTTCAGTGCCCGAAAAGCACTTTCTTCCACATCCATCCTTAAACCTGCCGCTCTTTTGTTGGCATCAGGACCATGGCAGGCCAGACATTTATCGGACAGAATTGGTCTTATATCAAAATTATAACTGATTTTCTCCGGTATTTTTTCTTCTTTTGCCTCATTTGAGGAACCCTGGTTACAGCATTGCAGCGTTAATACAAGGCTAACGATAAGGGGCAGAAATATTGAAATTCTAAGCATACAGGAAATTACAAATAATCGCAACTAAATATAACTAATTATCTAAAAAATGAAAATTTACCATGTAGTGGCAATTAGTAAATTTTCCCCAAACTAACTATCCTGTTCTGTCCGTGTACTCGTTTGGGCTAAGTATTTTTAAGGCTGCCAATCATTTCAAAAACAAAACCACTTGTTATGTATTAAGGAAAAATAATTTATAAGTTACTGATTATTAATCTATAAAAATTATAGATCAGAAACGAAAAATAATCTCCCGGCATTATTTTCTGTTTTGTATTTTAATAAAAAATTAACTTCAAAAGATAAAAACGCCGGTCATGACAAACAGCCGGCGTTTTTGGTTTCAGATTGTTTTACCAATAACTATTTATCCCACCAGACTCTTATTTTATAATTATCAGCACCCTGGCGTGCCACTGCCTCATTATAGCTGTCTGCGTTAAGTACAGGCTCATCATCCGGGTAGCGCAAACGGCGGGGAATTGTTCCTCCCGTTTCATTATCAGGATAATTTACCGGAATTAATTTAGGGTATCCAGAGCGACGGAAATTCGCAAATGCCTCATAACCGTTCATGAAAGTGGCTGCCCAGTATTGCGTATTAATCTGTTCAAAAGCTTTCTCCTGATCAGCTATTCCCACAAAAGGATTTGCAGTTAAATACGTAGCAATTTCTGCGTCCGAAATGGTAGCAGAAGCATCATATTTTGCCAGATTTTTCATCGCCCCCGAAACTCCGTTTTTATAAAATTGCTGCGCATCCCCTGTAATCCAGCCACGAACGGCAGCCTCAGACAACATAAACTGCACTTCTCCATACGTAAGAAACATTCTCGGGCCATCCAGTTTGGCATAAACGTCACGGTTAACTCCGGAATATTGATGTTCCTGGCCCGATGCATTGGGATCATAACTTGGATCTTTTACCAAAGTAATCCGGTCAAGCCCGTTTGGAAGACCTTTTTGCACTGCAGGATCCGTATTTTTAGTAGCCACGTTGGTTGGATCGGTATAGACTGCAACCGTATATTTCAGTCGTGGATCATTATGGCTTTTTAGAAAATCGAAAAACGTTTTGGCAATTTTCCCCGGACTTCTGGATGTTACACTCAGCGTGTAGCTCATACCATTAGTCAAAGCTTCCAGCGTTCCAAGTTTGTCTGTTCCTTTGATAAATAAATTATCATCAACCGATGTAAAAACGCCACCGGCGTACGCTTTTTTAACCCAGGCCTGAGCGGACGCCGGATCTACTTTTGACAAACGCATACCCAGTCGAAGCATCATCGAATAACCGAATTTTTTCCATTTGGTTATGTCTCCATTGTAAGCAATATCAGCCGAAGCAAAAAGGGTTTGACTGGCATCCAGTTTGCTTGTTGCATCTTCAAGTTCGGTTAGCATATTGGTATAAACATCCTGCTGCTTATCGTATTTGGGTTTATAGATCTGCTGATAATAGCCCAAACTGGCTTCTGAATAGGGAATATCACCATACATATCAGTAAGGCGATGGTAAATTACCGTTTTCCAAATCCTCGCCATATGATAAAGATTGGCATACTGAGCTTTATCCTTTGACAACTGAATTACATCCTGAATCAATTTGGAAGGTCCTGCCGTGGCGTTAAAAGTAGATTTCCAAAGCAATTCATTATTAGGTTTATAGTATACATATTTGTCGCCGTGAAAATCAAAAATCCCCACATTACTAAGCGATGCAAATTGCTGGATGAACGGCTGGGCATAATACAGATCGGTATTTTCGTCTCCCTTAGCCGTACCAAGTTGTGTTGTTGTAAAAAGAAAAGCAGGATTAAATCGGTCCGCCGTAACGGTGTTCGGATCCTTATTTAGTGCCTCAAAGCCATTATCACAAGCTGTCGCCAAAAACAGACTGCATCCAAATATCAGAGTATTTATTTTTTTAATATCCATTTGATTAAATCTGTTTTCGGTTAGAATTTAAGGTTCACGTTGAAGCCATAACTCCTTGTCGGTGGCAAAGCGGTTGTTTCAATTCCCTGATCATTACCTGCGGAAATATTCGTCTCAGGATCAATACCCGGCGTATGTTTCATCAGGATTTGAAGATTTCTGCCAACAAGCGATACACTTGCTCCCTGTATAAATCCTGCCTTTTGAAATAGATATTTTGGTAAATTGTAGGTCAGTGATACGTTGCGAAGTTTGATAAAACTCGCGTCATAAATGTAATCATCCAACGCATCGCGTCTTCTTACAATAATGGCGCGGTTGTTAACCCGATCAGCCGTTACTAGCACTTTATTCACTTCTCCACTTTCATTTACGCCGGGCAGAACTGCTCCGTCTTTTCTTCCAAGCAATGAATGGATAGACATACCGCGGTGATCCAGATTGTAGCCCGTTTCAGAATAAATTTTTCCACCGAATTTCCCGTCAACCAGAACCGACAATGTGAAAGCCTTATAACTAAAATTGTTGGTGATCCCGCTGGTGAATTTATGAATTCCAGAACCAAACGAAACGACACCAGCCGGAACAATCGGCAAACCTGTTGCATCAATAACATCTTGTCCCTGTGCATTTTTCAATATAGTCCGGCCGACAATCTGGGAATATTCTTTTCCTTGAATATGTTTGATGAAAGCCTTGGTTGATGTTGCCAATATCAGCTCCGTAGAACGATCCGATATTTTGATCACCTTGCTTTTGTTGTAAGCCGTGTTCAAAGAAATATCCCAGTTGAAGTTTTTACTTGAAAATGGTTTTGCAGTGATCAGCAACTCAACTCCCCGGTTTCGGATAGAACCCACGTTCACAGAAACGCCGGAATAACCGCTGGTACTTGAAATACTTTCGACGGCTATATCATTGGTAGTCATTTTATTATAAGCAGCGATATCAAATCCTAACTTATTTTTAAACAACCGCAGATCCAGACCAACCTCAAATTCATTCACGCTAAGCGGGCGTAAACTGCTGTTGGGAACGGTTGTCTGGTTTATATTTCCTAGCGATCTTCCATCATAATTATATGGAAGCAAGCCGTAAGTCAGATTAAGAAGATAAGGGTTTGTATCACCTCCAACAGAAGCGTAAGCAACCCTGAATTTACCAAAACTAATAGCCTCAGGCATATTCCACGCCTGCGAAAACACATAACTGATCCCGGCAGACGGATAAAAGAAATTATTTGATTTAGGATTTAAGGTTGAAAACCAGTCATTTCGCCCTGTTACGTTAAAGAACAGATAGTTTTTATAACTAAGCTCTGCGGTAGCAAAAACAGAGTTTATTTTTTTATCATAAATACCCGTAGAAACCGTTCGGGTGGAAGTATTATTGATCACTTCAAGACGCGGAATTACGATACCCGAACCAGATAGTGCAGTAGTATATCGGTGTTGCGACATCAGGTTACCACCCAGATTGATCGAAAGTGCAAAATCCTTGTTGAGATCTTTATTAAAACCGATCAAGCCCTCAAAATTTCTTTCCCAAAAATTCATTCCCGACAAATCAATCTGCCCGTTTGGCCTGTACCCGGTACCTTCCGGGACGATTTTGCTGGTATTGAACGTGTAAAAATCCTGACCTGCTTTTCCTTGAATAAACAGCCAATCGAATAAATTCCAACGTAAGTTAACGGTGGAAATAAACCTGTCTTTGGTAGAATTATTCTTAATTTGGTTTACAACGTAATATGGATTGGTGGCATTAAGATCCGTACCAAGCACTTTTTCTTTAAAAGTATTGACATCATAACCCGGCGACAACGCGCTGGTTGGCATATTGCTGTTCACATACAAAATAGTTGCCGCGCTATTGCTGTTACTTCCCCCGAAAACATAACGGTTATCGACGCGTTCGTTAATATAATCGACATTTCCTGTGACCACAAGATTTTTGGCAATGTTCTGGCTTAAACCCAAATGAATATTATCTCTTCTCATCGTGGCATTCGGGATTATCCCCTGGTTTCTCATGTCGGTAACTCCTACCCGAAAAGAACCTTTTTCACCGCCTCCGGAAAATGAAATATTATTTGAACGGGTATGACCTGTCGCATAAAAATCTTTCAGTACCTGATCTTTTACGTAAGAATAAGGTCGCTTAACACCGTCAAACTGAACTGTTTCTGAACCGTCGTAAAGTTGTCCCCAGTGATTTTGCGAATGATTGGCCGCGTCCTGCTGACTTGCGGGTTTTACTCCTCCGTATCCCTGTCCATATTCCTTTTGCAGCTGCCATAAATAATACGGTACCTCAAAAGTATTGTTGCTATTGACTTCAACACCGATTCCTTTTTTACCCTTACCCGATTTGGTTGTGATAACAATGGCACCATTTTTTGCACGTGAACCGTAAAGTGCCGCGGCGGTAGCTCCTTTTAATACTGTAATTTCCTCAACATCGTCCGGGTTGATACTTGAAATGTTATCACCATAATCCGGGCTATCGCCGCTAACACCTCCAAATCGCGTGTTGTCCATCGGTAAACCGTTGATGATGTACAATGGCGAATTATCACCTGAAATTGACGTATTCCCACGAATAGTTACCCGGCTCGCTCCGGCTGGCCCCGTAGCAACTCCGCTAACATTTACACCGGCAACCCGTCCGGCAAGTGCGTTTCCAAAGTTGGTTTCCCTTGTTTTGGTAAAAACTTCTCCATTTACTTTCGTAACAGAATAACCAAGTGACTTGGCCTCTTTCTTGATACCAAGTGCTGTAACGACCACTTCATCGAGCGCTTTGCTATCGGATTCCAGGGTAACGCTGAGATTTGTAAGATTTCCCACTTTCATTTCCTGGGCTTTATACCCGACAAACGAAAAGACCAACACGGCGCCGGATTCCGGAATATTAACCGAAAAACCTCCGCTGCCGTCGGTTATTGTTCCTTGCTGCGTCCCTTTTACCAAAACGCTGACACCCGGTAATGCCTCACCTTTTTCGTCGGTTACTTTCCCTTTAATCTCAGCAGGCAGATCGGGCTGACCAGTCAGAACCAGGCTGCTTTTTACCATTCCACTATCCCTAAATTCTTTGTTAATGGTCTCAGCTGCATGACCGGGAACCGTCAAAACGGCAGCTGCAACCAGTAGGTAACATCTCTTGCAAAAAAATGCCAAGAATGTACCATAATACGGTAAAATTTTCTGTTTCATGCAATATACCTGGGTTTTATGGTTGGAATATTTCTTTCTCACCCCCGTTTTGATATCAATCTGAAAAGTGAAAAATGAATAATTATATATACGCGGCAGACTATGTGTTAGGCCTTCGATTAGTTCTATTTTTTTTTCAAAAAAGACTAAATATTAGAAAATCATCTTGACAAGAGTATATTAAATATCCGAATACAACTATTTACAACCAGCTGATTGCAAGTGTATCCGGAACGGGATAAGAAGTGCCCTCTTAAAAAAATAATTTCAATGAAGCATGACCAGAAGTAACGTTTTTGAGTACTTGTTTTAGAATGGGTACTAATTCAATCTTCATGTGAAATGGAAATAACCAGCAACTTATCCCGCAGAGAATTTTTAGAAAAAATGGCACCGGCAGCTTTGGGAATTACTTTGGCACCCGGAATAATTCAGGCTTTACAAGCCCAAGGCACACCCTTTTTCTTACAAAAGCCCACTGAAAGCACTGTTAAGGATATTCGGAAATTTGTTCCGGTTATGATCACTCCTTATGATGACTATTCAAAAATTGACTTTAACAAGGTTTCAAGATTGATAGACTTTTATTTAGCCGCGGGAGCAAAAGGATTTTTTGCCAATTGTTTGAGTAGTGAAATGTTTTATATGACTGACGAAGAACGCATCGCCCTGACGAAACATGTGGTCAAATATGTAAATGGAAAAGTCCCGGTAGTTTCTACGGGGTCATTTGGAGAAACGGTTAAGAAAAAGGCTGCTTTTGCTGCAAAAATCCATGATACGGGTGTAGATGCGGTGATCCTTATTTCCGGTCATCTGGCAAGAAAAGATCAGAGTGATGATGTTTTGATCGAAAATTTCGAAAAAATGTTTGAGCGTACCGGCAGCATGAGACTGGGTACCTACGAATGTCCGCTACCGTATAAACGCATCATTTCACCAAAGGTTTTCAGTTTTTTGGTTTCCAATAAGCGCATGATCTATCACAAAGATACCTCCGAAGATATAACACAAATAAAAGCCAAACTTGAAATATGCCGCGGCACGCAGATGGAATTTTATGACGCACACTCGGCTACTGCACTGGAAGCCTTACAAAACGGAGCAAAGGGTTTGTCTCCAATATCCGGAAATTTCTATCCTGAAATTCACAGCTGGCTTTGTGAAAATGCGAATAACCTGTCAAGATCTGCGGAAGCATCCTGGATACAGGATGAAATTGCAAAAATGGAACCGGTCATTTCAAAATTCTATCCGATCGGCTCCAAATATTTTTTACAAAAACGAGGCTTGCCAATCCCACTTACCTGCCGTTCCAATAGCGCACAGCTTCCTGCCGAACAGCGGAAAATTCTGGACGGAGCCTATACAATCTTTCTGGGCTGGTGTGAGCGGCTTGAGATAAGGGCAGTTTCAGTTTAATTTATTACAGGACAAAACTTTACCGTTTTATTGGTGCTGGCTTTCGTGTAAAGATTCGTCCATGATTTTCTTCATGGACGAATGTATTAATGCAATATTTTACCAAAAGCAGAAAACCCTACCAGCCAATTCCGTAATCTTCACCATGGTTACTCGAACCTCCCCACATACTTCCATGAATCCAGTCAAAATAAATGGCATTGATAGGACCACTTGTGCGTGGCTGATATGAATTTTTGTATCCCATCCGCGACAATTCTTTTCTTGTCCAATCCGGCATCCCTTCATTCAAAATTAATCCACCCGGATCTTTTTCATGTTCCCCAAAACTGGCATACATCTGCAAGGTTTTAAAGCTTGGCGCTTCGGTTGCTTCCTGAACCGTCATGCCAAATTCTACGATATTCAGGAAAAATTGAAGCAGTAACTGATCCTGCTCATCGCCTGCCTGTTTGGCAAAAGAAAGAAATGGTTTTCCATCTTTCAAAGCCAGACTTGGCGTCAGCGTCACCCGTGGACGTTTACCGGGCTCAACAACGTTAAACGGATTTTCTTTTGCATCAAGCACGAAGCTCTGCATACGCTGACTTAGTCCTACGCCTGTCGTTCCAGCGATGGTAGCCGGAACCCAACCGCCACTTGGCGTGATCGAAACCACCCACCCTTCCTCATCTGCCGCTTCCACAGAAGTAGTTCCGGCAGTGAATTCTTCCATAAACTTTTCATCCAATCCATGATCATTTCTCATGGAAAGCTGTTTTGTTCCCCAGGTTTTTATCTGGTCGGTGTAAGGATTTGTCTTGCCTTCAAAAGGATAAGGGTCACCTGGCAATATTTTAGGATCATTCTTTTCCCAGTTAATTTGCTTGATTCTCTCTTTGGCATATTCCTTTGACAGTAAACCTTTGATAGGCCCGGCCGGTGCAAATGCCGGATCACCATAATAAAAATCACGGTCGGCGAATGCAAGGTTCATCGTTTGATACAACGTATGTACATAACGTGAGGAATTGTAACCCATACTTTTCAGGTCAAAATTTTCGAGCATGTTCAAAGCCTGCAGCATCACCGGGCCTTGTGTCCATTGCTGCATTTTGTAAACATCAATTCCCTTATAATTCGTCATCAAAGGTTCTTCAATTTTTACTTTCCAGTTGGCAAGATCCTGCTCAGTGATCAGTCCGCCTTGTTCCTGGCAGCTTCTTGCGATTTCTTTGGCAATGTCACCTTTGTAAAAACGATCGTAAGCAGCATAAATAGCCTCTTTTCTTGTCTTGCCCTTTTTTAAAGCCAACTCTTCGGTATCAACAAGTTTTTGCAATGTCGCCAGAAGATCTTTTTGAACAAAAATTTCACCTGCATCCGGTGCCTCTCTTTTTTCACCCAAATGGGTCAGGAAAACCTTTTTTGAATAAGGCCATTCTTTGATTTTAGCTTTTCCTCTTTCAATTGAATTTGCCGTTTGGGCTTCAATCGGATAACCTGCTGCCAATTGCATGGCCGGAGCTAAAACCTGTTTCAGGCTCATCGTTCCATATTCTGCAAGCATTGTCATTAACCCGCCGGCTGTTCCTGGTGTTGTGGCAGCAAGCGGCCCATATTCCGGAGGATATTTCATTCCTTTTCCCTTAAAGAAATCGGCGGTAGCACCTGTTGGCGCAACGCCCATCGCATTAAGTGCAATTACTTTTTTGGTTTTGGGATTATAAATCAAAGCCTGCGTTTCACCTCCCCAGCTTAGTACATCCCACATTGTGCAGGTCGAAGCGAGCATAGCGCAGGAAGCGTCAATTGCATTTCCACCTTTACTGAAAATCATGGCACCGGCCGTAGCAGCCAATGGTTTTCCGGTAATGCCCATCCAGTGTTTGGCATGAAGCGGAGGTTTTTGTGTGGTAACCGGAAAATTATTAAATGCCTGACTAAATGACTCAGCGTGAATACCGACAAATGCTAATGAATAAACGAGCAGTTTTAATTTCATAATGTTGCTATATTTTGACAATATTTTAAGAATAGAAGTGAATACAATTTAAACTTTGGCAAGAGTAATTTTAATCCTAATAAAAGTAATCAAAAATAGAGAAATGCAGAGGTCAGATTGGGAATAAGTAAATACCAATACTTTTAGATTTATTTTGGGATCGACAGGTAGCCATTTTTCTTCAAATCAGCTTCTGACATATTAATTACATTAACGTCCAGTGTTATCGGTGTGAGCGGTGTATTCATTGTATCTGTTTTCACGTTTACAATTTTATCGGCAAGGTCCATTCCTTTGAAAACCTGCCCGAAAATGGTGTATTTATCATCCAGTCTTGCTAAACCTTTTTTGTTTTGAACAATATAAAACTGACATCCGGCCGAAAGCATTTCAGGATTATTGTCTCGCCCGGACGCCACGGCCCCATAAATATGACGGATATTTTTATTAAATTCAGGTTTCAGCAAATATGGAGAATCTGAGAATCCGGCCGGCGTATCAGGACAGCCACCTTGTGCCACGAAATCCTTGATCACCCGGTTAAAAGTTAAAGAATCCCAATAACCTTCATTCGCCAATTTTACAAAACTCGCTTTGTGGTTCGGGGTTTCATCATACAACCAGAAAAGAATTTCGCCAAAACTGGTTTTGATCTGCCCAACCTGGTATGTTTTCCTTTTTTGGGCTGAAACAGAAAAACAAGTGAAAAAAAGTAAGAATAATAGAAGTTTGGCTCTCATATTTGGATCAGTTTTGGTTTAAGAATTGAATATAAACAAGCTTTGACCTACAATCAGATATTAAACCAAAAAATTCGGTAAAAGACTATTTTTATTCTTTAACATCACCTGAATTGATTAGTACAAAGCAGAAAAAGGCGACTAAATAACTTAATTATTTTGACAATAAATTACTCAGTCGTCCTTCACATTTATTCTATCAAATCTTCTAAAAAATGTACGATTCTCTCCTTATCAAATCCGCCCTTCAAAGTTTTCACGAAAGCTGAACCCACAATAGCTCCATCAGCAAACTGGTTTGCAAACTTAATATCAGCCTTTGTTTTGATATTAAAACCAAGAACAACCGGATTGATAAATTTATGATTTAATAACTTTTTCAGATAGTCTGAGCTTTTCCCGATTTCACTTGAACCTCCCGTAGTGGAGTTGCCCGAAAGTGCATATAGAAAACCTTCTCCCAGCATATCAATCCGCTTTATCCGTTCGTCATTCGTCTGAGGTGAAATCATAAAAATTGGCGCAAGATCGTTTTGTTGATACCAAACACGGTAATAATTTTCATAATCATCCAACGGCAGATCGGGCAATAGCAATCCGTTCACTCCCACCTCATTACAACGCCGACAGAATTTCTCAAAACCATATTGATAAACCGGATTCATAGAACCCATTAAGACAATAGGGATGGAAACTTGCTCACGTATTTTTTCTAGCTGATCAAATAAAATCTCAATCGTCATCCCATTTTCCAATGCCACTTTATGACTATCCAGAATCACTTCCCCATCCATAACAGAATCAGAAAACGGAATACCAATTTCTACAAAATCAACTTTTGACTCAGCTAACAATTTCAATATCTGTACCGTATCAATTAAGGCCGGATAACCTGCGGTAAAATAAATACTAACTTTTTTTTCCGGGCTGTGAAAAATCGTTTTTAGCCTATTTTCTTCAAATATTTTCATGAGAAGTTTTCTTAAAATTTGAATATTGAATATATGTTTCCAGATCTTTATCACCTCTGCCGGAAAGACAAACCACAACAACATCGTCAGGTTTAAAATCCAAATGTGAAAGTGCAGCCAACGCATGGGCAGATTCAATAGCCGGAATTATTCCTTCCATTTCACTTAGCGCAAGTCCTGCATCCAAAGCTTCATCGTCCGTTACAGCTATGAATTGTGCCCGGCCGGTATCATGCAGCCAGGCATGCAAAGGCCCTATTCCGGGATAATCCAGACCAGCTGAAATTGAATGCGCTTCCAGAACCTGGCCTTCCTTTGTCTGCATAAATTTCGTTTTGCTTCCGTGCAAGATCCCTTCTTTTCCCCGGAAAGTCGCGGCGGCCGTAAAACCTGAATCCAGACCTTTTCCGGCGGCTTCCGCAGCAATTAGCTTCACCTCGGGACTATTCAAAAAATGATAAAATGAACCCGCTGCATTACTTCCGCCACCAACACAGGCGACGACATGGTCAGGCATTACCTTGCCGGTAAGATCCGGGACCTGACGTAATATTTCTCTGCTAATTACCGATTGAAGCTGAGCCACCATATCCGGATAAGGATGCGGACCAACGACCGAACCAATGACGTAAAATGTATCAACCGGATTATTGATCCAATCCCGAAAGGCCTCGTTGGTTGCATCCTTAAGCGTTTTACTACCTGAAAGAGCCGGGACAACCGTTGCTCCAAGTAATCGCATCCGCTCAACATTTGGAAATTGTCTCTTTATATCAACTTCTCCCATGTAAATAAAACAAGGCAATTTCAGAAGCGCACAGGCCATAGCTGTAGCAACGCCGTGTGATCCGGCACCGGTTTCAGCAACGATCCGTGTTTTCCCCAACCTTTTTGCAATTAAAACCTGCCCGAGTGTATTGTTAATTTTATGCGAACCTGAATGACACAGATCTTCTCTTTTAAGAAATACATTGGTCTGATACAATCCGGACAAATACGGAGAAGGATAAAGCGGCGTTTCCCGGCCAACATAAAGCTTCAACAAACGCGATAACTCTTTCTGAAACCCCGGATCGTTAAGAACCGCCTGATAACTTTCGCCGAGATTTTCAATATTGGAAAACAAAACTTCGGGCACGTAGGCTCCTCCATAAGGACCGTAAAACCCGTTTTCATCAATTTGATAGTTCATTGTAATTTGGTTTAAAATAAAAAAAGACTCTCTGTGAACAGAGAGTCTCGCGTATAAATCAGAAGAATTTTCTAACAGGCAAGCCAGCGTTCACAATACCGAAGTTGGGTATTGCGCCACCAGAAGTTTAAAGAAAGAGCAGATTGATATTTCATGCTGCAAATATAAGTTGAAAGGTATTTAAGAAGCAAGAAAATCGATCAAAAATAATCAACAAAAATCCAATTAGATCAAATATCAATTTAATCTAACGGCATGTGCATTTAAAAAAAATAATTTGGATCGAAGTATTCCTCCTAATTGCAAATCTTCAACCAGTTACAATTTTGCGAAATTTCATTTCCCACAACTAACGGTTGTGGGAAATATCTTCATTGTAAAAACGAAAACTTCATTAAATATGCCTCAGAATATCTTCAACGCTGATTCTAAAAAAAGTTAAATAAATTATATCTCAAATTACATCTAAACAATAATCTTACTCGTATGTCTGATCAGGTTAGTTTCTTGTTTTATCAGACGGTATTTTAATTAAAATCCAGAACCCCCGATGTGTCGCTTGTATCATGTGAGATATGAAGCTCTAACGTTTTTAAAAGTTGTTCCATCCGTTAATTCTAAATCAATTTTTCATATCTAAAAATTCTACTTTATGCATGTTTCTTCGTTGCAACGGCAGCTCAGGATTGGATTCCTCGGCTGCGCGGCACTACTGCTATCGGTCAGCAGTTTCGCATCAAGCCACAGGGAGGCTCCGTTAATTTCTAACGACCCGCTGGCAGACAATACCGACGTATACGCATTCAAAAGTCCTGACGATCCTAACAGTATCACGATCATCGCGAACTACATTCCCTTCGAATCTCCCGAAGGAGGACCAAATTACTACAACTTTGGCACGAACGTTCGTTACGAAATTCACATCAAAAACAAAACTTCATCGGCTGGCGACGACATTACTTATCGGTTCACTTTTTCAAGCACAAATGAAGATCCCACTACTTTCTTCAATATCCGTTTAGGAAAGCAAAATCTGAAAACGACTTACATATGTGAAAAAAGTACGAATGGCGGACAATCTTTTACAACCATCGTAATGGGTGGAATTGTACCTCCGGCTAATATCGGCCCACGTTCGATTGAAGGAAAAACAGTAGGATTGGAAACAGATTATAATACTCTTGTTGAAGGCGCTATTTCAACGGCTAACAGCGGAGAAAAAATATTCTGCGGGCCGGTAGACGATCCTTTCTTTGTGGATTTGGCAGGTGCTTTTGACGTTGGCAATTTCCGTCCTGAAGGAAATACAACCAATGCGCCAAAAGACGGACTGAACCGCTTCAACGTTCATACCATAGCAATCAAGGTTCCTGTAAACCTGCTTCAAAAAGATGGTAAGGGAATTTCGCAGGCTGCCAATATCCTTGATCCCGATTTTGTGATCGGTGTCTGGGCATCGGCCAGCCGTAAAATGATTAAAACATTGTATGGTGGCGGTGACGTAGGATACGATGGAAAATTTGTTCAGGTTTCGCGTCTTGGAATGCCTTTGACAAACGAAGCGATTATTCCAATCGGAATGAAGGATAAATGGAATTCAGAAACTCCTTACGCCGGAAATGATCTGCAATTTGCAAAATATTTCACTAACCCGGAACTCGCATTGTATATGGATGATTCGCAGTTTGGTACTGCCGTCCCTTCCCTGAATGCATTGCGTATCCAAACAAAATCACTTGGCTCATATGATTTCCGTAATGGAAAATCAGGATTGTACGGCCTAAAAGGAAATCCTGCACTTGATGGGACAGCGCTTGCAGAAGCCGCTTTTGGAGGCATTTTACTTCCGGATAATGCAAGCCCTCGCGCGGTGGATCTTCTGCCAATTTTCTACACCGGTGTTCCGAATCTTTCGCCATACCAATTGGCAACAGGAAAAAACAACAATCCGCTTGCAAAAGGAAAACCTTTCATCCATAACTTCCTGCCAACTTTGGGAGATATGTTAAGATTAAATATGGCTGTACCTGCAACACCACGCAACGATCCAAGATTCAGCTCGTTAGGCTTGATAAAGGCTGCGGTTTTGGGTATTACAGACCCTGAATTTAATGGTTCTACTGCCCTGCAATTTATCCCGAACATGGATGGTTTTCCAAATGGAAGACGATTGGAAGACGATGTAACGACTATCGAATTACAGGCCGTTTCAGGTGTTGTATTAGCAGCCGTGGGTCTGTTTTATGACGACGCTACTAAGGAAGCTCCGGTTTCTCCTGCCCTTTTGAGTGTTCTTGGTTTCAATTCGGGACCTACAAAAAATGACACGGAACTAAAAAGCAAATTCCCGTACGTACAAAATCCGTGGAGAGGATTCGACTATCCGGAAAAAGCCAGATTCTGATCCATCAACAATATAAAAAAGATTCAAATGAAAAATATTCTATATCTGATCGGGTTCATGGCGGCTTTGTGCCTCCAGCCCTACCAATCGGAAGCATCTTCTCACCGCGAAGCTCCGCTTATTTCCACCGATCCACTGGCCGACAATACGGACGTTTATGCTTTCAAAAGTCCGGTTGACAAGGAAAATATTGTACTTGTAGCCAATTACATTCCTTTTGAACATCCTGCGGGTGGGCCAAACTGGTATTCATTCGGTGAAAACATCCGCTATGAAGTCCATGTTGATAACAACGCGTCCACACCTGGTGCCGATATCGTTTACCGTTTTACGTTTTCAAAAAAGAATGAAGATCCTACAACGTTCTTTTTGATCCGTCTTGGAAAAGAAAACCTGAAAACCACGTACATGTGCGAACGCAGTATGGATGGAGGAAAATCTTTTGAAACAATTATTTCGGAAGGAACGGTACCTCCGCCACATATCGGCCCACGTTCTATTGATAACAAGACTGTTGGACTTGGTGCCGGATATGACGCTTTGGTAAAAAAATCGATCATGACGGCAAGTACAGGTGAAAAAATATTCTGCGGGCCTGTTGATGATCCATTTTTCGTAGATCTGGGCGGAATTTTTGACCTTGGAAATATTCGTGCAGGAAGTGGAAAAGATGCAGTGGCTAAATTTAACTGTCATTCTATTGTTATTGAAGTTCCGGTTGCGACGCTTCAAAAAAGCCATAAAGCCGTTGCGATGGCTTCCAACATTCTTGATCCTGATTATGTTATCGGCGTTTACGCTTCATCAAGCCGCAAAAAAATCACAACACTTTACGGTGGAAGTGACGTGGGATATGATGGAAGCTGGGTACAAGTTTCGCGCCTTGGAATGCCGCTTACTAATGAAGCTGTAATTCCTGTTGGGATGAAAGACAAATGGAATGCAACTACGCCGGATAATGATTTACAATTTGCCAAATATTTCACAAATCCGGAATTGGCTCTTTATATGGATGATTCTGCGTTTGGTACTGCGGTTCCCGGCCTGGCTCCTTTGCGTATTCAAACCAAATCACTGGGCGCTTTCGATTTCCGTAATGGAAAAGCTGGTTTGTATAGTTTGAAAGGAACGGCTGCACTGGATGGCACTGCATTGGCAGAAGCTGCTTTTGGAGGCGTTTTACTTCCAGATGCAACCAGTCCGCGTGCCGTTGATATCCTGCCAATTTTCTACACCGGGGTTCCTAATTTACCCCCATATCAATTGGCAACAGGAAAAAACGGAAATCCACTTGCTCCCGGAAAACCATTTATCAACAACTTTCTTCCTACTTTGGGCGACTGGCTTCGCCTGAACATGGCTGTGCCTGCAACGCCTCGCAACGATCCTAAATTCAGTTCATTGGGACTTGTTCAGGCAGCTGCGCTGGGATTAACTGATGCGACATATAACAAAACGACTGACTTGCAATTCATTCCAAATATGGATGGTTTCCCAAATGGCCGCCGTTTGGAAGATGATGTAACTACGATTGAATTACAGGCTGTTGGCGGTGTTGTTCTTGCAGCAATCGGACTTTGGTATGATGATTACACACCAAATGTTACGGCAAGTCCTGTTACACCTAACCTTGCAAGTGTTTTAGGTTTCAATGCTGGTGTTACAAAAAATGACACTACGCTGAAAACAACTTTCCCTTACCTGCAAAACCCATGGCCAGGTTTCCGTGGCAACAGCTACGAAGGACAGGATGCCGAAATGCCTGCACCGCTTGCTCTGACGATTTCGAATCTGAACTGTCTGACCGGTGGTTTTACCTTCGGACGCACAGGTGGAGATAATTCTAAAACTGTCGAATATACTGCTGCAGGCGTTATAAATGGCGGATGGGGAACTTCGGTTGACAGAGTGATTGAAGCTGAGCTTTTCAAAGACGCTAACAGCAGAAGCAAACTTTATGCGAAAGCACGTTATGTGAACGAGCCAGCCTCAGAGGTTTCGCTGGAATTTGAATTCCGCGCTCCATGTAAAGCTGCCCGTATGGGAGTTCCTGAAAACGGCGAGAAAGTTGTTCCATTATCTGCCGTGATTATGGGTAATCCAACCACAAACGAAGAAGTAGTTATTGAAGTGAAAGGCGCTCTCGGAAAAAGAGTACAACTGGATCTTGCAAATAATTCAGGTGTGGTTGTTGGTCAGCAGGTGATTGGAAAAGCTAATACGACGGAACGTCGTACAGTAAAACTGGGCAACCAACCCGGTATTTATTACCTGCGTGTATCCACACCAGATGATAAATACACGATTAAAATATTACGTAAGTAAAATGTATTCATAGTAAATTATTGGCCGGGGATTAAAAAGATAATCGATTTGTCCCATGATCTCCGGCCATTAAAATCCCACAACAATCCTTCAACATTCATAACCTTACCTAATATCATGAAAGCTCTTTTTACATTATTCTTATCCGCATTTTTACTGGTTCAGCTTGGCTGCACAGAAAAAAAGAAAGCTGAAAGCACCGAAAGCAATCAGGTCAGTATGGAAATCCCTCCTTTGTACGAACGTCATGGCGAACTATCCAACGCCGTTGAATGGCCAAAGACAAAAGAAAAAGTAGATGAATTGAAGAAAAAAATAAAGGACAATCCAAGCGACATCAAATCACGTTTGCAGATTGTTGTTATATATCTGGCAGAAGCCAGAATTACCGGCGAACATCCTTATTACTACCCGGCTGTTCTTAAAATATTAGACGGCGTACTTTCCATGGATCCGAAAAACTTTGAAGCACTTACCTTCAAATCTTCTGTAAAAATGTCGCAGCATCAGTTTTCCGAAGCAAGAGAATTGGCAGAAAAAGCACGTCAGATCAATCCTAGCAATGCCTACGTTTACGGTGTTCTGGTAGATGCGAACGTTGAACTTGGAAATTATAAAGAAGCAGTCGTGATGTCTGATAAAATGCAGGAATTGAAACCTTCTCTGGAATCCTACTCCCGTGCTTCTTATTTGCGTGAAATTTATGGCAACTATCCGGGCTCAATCGCTGCCATGCAGTTGGCCGTACAAGCAGGCTTGCCGGGATCTGAGCCACAATGCTGGAGTAAAAATACACTTGGACATTTGTATGAAACAACTGGTCAATTAAAAGAAGCCGAAATTCAGTATCAGCAAATTCTGGCTATGCGCCCTAGTTATGCTTTTGCGTTGCGCGGACAAGCTCAGATCTATAAAGCCAGAAAGGAATACGACAAGGCCTTAACAGAACTTGAAAAAGCTGCCAAAATAATGCCGGAATTCTCCTTCCATGAAGAAATGGCCGATATTTATGCAGTTCAGGGAAATGCTGATAAAGCAAAACAAAAATACGCTGACGTTGTGAAAATGCTGGATGAAGATGCACGCTCAGGACACGCTGTGGACCTTGAACTTTGTAAACTTTATACCAAAACAGCTCAGCTTGATTCAGCACTTGTTTACGGTTTAAAAGAATATTCACGACGTCCGCAAAATATTGATGTAAACCACGCATTGGCCCAGGTCTATTTCCTTGAAAAAAATACTCCCAAAGCAAAGCAACACATTGACATTGCGATGAGTACTGGTAGCAAAGATCCTGAAATACTACAAATAGCAAGCAATATTGAACTGGCTATGGGAAATAAAGAATCAGGCAATAAACTGATTGCTCAGGCAAAGAAAGTCAATCCAAAGTTTGTTTTCTAAGTCTGGATTAAAGAATATTTGTCCCTCGCCCGGAATTGCGCTGACTCAAAATTTATGAAAAAATATCTACTTTCTTTACTCTTTTTGCTGGTTAGTCTAAGTGTTTTCGCGCACCTTGGAAATATTTCCGGGGTCGTGTATGACCAGTCGACCAACCTTCCTTTGAAAGGAGTAAATGTTCAGCTTACAAATCAAGGTAAGGCTACGGTTAGTAATGATCTGGGTCAATACAGGTTTGAAGATCTGGTTGCATCAAAATACAAAATCGAACTTTCTCACGTAAGTTTCAGTGCGGAAATTATTGAGATTACGGTAGTTGATAACCAAACCTCTTTCGTCAAAACTTCGCTGTCAAATGCAAATATTGAATTAAGTGAAGTTGTCATTTCTTCCGGGCGTGCGCATGATCAGCAACTGATAAGCAGCATGGATATTAAACTGAGACCGATCACAAATTCACAGGAAATCCTGCGAATGGTACCGGGGCTTTTTATCGGTCAACATGCGGGTGGCGGGAAAGCGGAACAAATTTTCCTGCGCGGTTTTGATCTGGATCATGGCACGGATATTCGTTTGACTGTGGACGGAATGCCCGTGAACATGGTTTCTCATGCACACGGACAAGGTTATGCGGATCTGCATTTTGTGATACCGGAACTGGTTAAAGGCGTAGATTTCAAAAAAGGACCTTACAACGCCGAAAAAGGAAATTTCACAACCGCCGGCTGGGTGGATTTCAGAACGAAGGACGCTTTGGATCATTCATTTGTTAAACTGGAAGCAGGACAATATGATTCTTACCGGGCAGTTGCCGGTATTGATTTATTGGGACAAAGAGGAAGAGATAAAAACCAGTCAGCTTACATCGCTTCTGAATATTCGTTTACCAATTCCTATTTCGATAATCCCCAGCACTTTAACCGTCTGAATATTGTCGGGAAATATCATGGACATATCGGAGCAAATACAAATCTGACGCTGACCGGCTCCACTTTTTATAGCAAATGGAATCATTCCGGCCAAATTCCTGATCGCGCCTATGAGTCAGGTCAAATTGGATTTTTTGGTTCAATTGATCCATCGGAAGGCGGGGAAACCAGCCGTACCAATTTTAATGCCCAGTTCGTTACGGTGACTTCCAACAATTTCGTCATCAAAAATCAGGCTTTTTACAGCAATTATAATTTTGAACTGTATTCCAACTTTACATTTTTCTTAAAGGATTCTATCAACGGTGACCAGATCCGTCAGAAAGAAAAACGCAACTTATATGGCTACAACGGTAGTATTTCCAAAGAAACATATCTTGGAAAAACACGCTGGACTACAACATTAGGGGCACAATTTCGCCACGATCTGACAAATGGAACGGAATTATCCCATACAAAAGACAGATCCCTAACGCTTGAAAGATATCAGCTTGGCGATGTTAATGAATTAAACGCAGGCCTTTATGCTGATGAATTAGTTCAGGTGACAGATCAATTTACGGTCAATGCCGGCGTAAGAATCGATTATTTTCACAATCAATATAAAGACTTACTGGCACAGCCTGTCAATACAAAACATGCCAGCGATGCTATTGTTTCTCCAAAACTGAATTTCTATTATACCTTCAATCCACGTCTGCAATTATATCTCAATTCCGGAAAGGGATTTCACTCAAATGATACACGTGTGGTTGTTCCCCAAGGCGGAAAACAGATTTTGCCCGGTGCATATGGCTCTGATCTGGGGATAATTTTAAAGCCATTTCCAAAAATGCTGATCAACGCTGCCGCCTGGTATTTATGGCTTCAACAGGAGTTTGTATACGTTGGTGACGCAGGCGTGATTGAACCCAGCGGAAAATCCAAAAGACAAGGAATTGATGTATCCGTAAGATATCAGCTGACGAATATTCTGTACGCCGACGTTGATATCAGCTCCGCAAAACCTCGGGCAATTGGTGAGGCAGCGGGAATGAATTATTTGCCACTTGCCCCTCTTTTCTCTTCAACCGGAGGATTGTCATTACAAATGAAAAATGGAATTAACGGTTCTTTAAGATACCGTTATATGGCAAACCGACCCGCTAATGAAGATAATTCCATCGTAGCCAAAGGATATGTTGTGAACGACTTGCAGTTGAATTATACCAAAACAAAATATAACCTGGGACTATCCGTTCAGAATATTTTAAATACAAAATGGAAAGAAACGCAATTTGCAACGGAAAGCAGATTGAAAAATGAAACGGCGCCTGTTGAAGAAATACATTTTACACCCGGCACTCCATTTTTCGCCAGACTTAGCTGGACTTTGTTTTTCTAGATTCTGGTAGTGTTTGTGTAATCTTTTAGCAGAAAAAATTGATGAGATTTTGTTTGTTCAGGAATTCTGTCGAAACCCCATCCCGTAAAGCCAATTGAGATTATAAGCCAAAATTATAATTCTACTTCTTAGTTTCTGGATACCGGCAAAACAATGTGAAACCTGGTGCCCTTGCCCGGTTCAGATTGTGAAGTGATTATTCCGTTGTGATTCCGAATTATTTTACGACAATAAGACAAACCAATTCCTCTGCCTTTTGGTGTTTTGTCATAGGGCAATTGTGAAAACATATCAAAAATATTTTCCAACTGCGATTTCTCTATTCCTATACCATTATCTTCCATCGAAATTTCCACAAACTCAATGCCTTTGGCTGTTGGAATTATTTTCACCACTTCTTCGCGAGAAAGCATTTTCGCTTGTATGTTTATAACGGGGGTATCATCTTTTTTGGAAAATTTGATACCATTATGAATCAAATGATAAAAAAGCTGCTCCATCTGAAAAGGAACAGCCTGAATAAGTGGAATCTCTGAAACACTTACAACTGCACTCTTGGCTTCCATTTCAGGGTTCAGTTGAGAACAAACGTCATTTATAATGCTACTCAGATCAATGGATTCAAAAGAAGTATCATTCAATTCAGAGAAATCGGAAAGATCCTTGATCATCATCGAAAATTTTTGCGCGCTGGCATTTATTTTCAAAGCAAGATTTTTTGCTTTCTCTGTATCTTTTATCTCGGCGGCGTCTATCAGCATACTACTGAACATCCGTATTTTTCGCAGCGGTTCCTGCAAATTATGACTTGAAATATGCTGATACTGGCGGTTTTCATCCATTGACTCGGTCAATTGCCGGTTCATGTCCAATACCGCAGCGTTACTTTTTTCTAACACATCAATACTGTGAAGATGAAAAGAAATCAGATCAGTAAATAACTTAAACATACCAATTGTTTTGGCATTGTTAAGATCTGCCGGTTTGGGATCAATTGCGCAAAGTGTTCCAAAAAATTCCCCGTTTCTCAAAAAAATAGGGACAGAAATGTAACTTTTAAAACCGTATATCTGGGGAGTGTGATGATTTGCATATGTTAAATCGGTCCCAACATCATCTATTATTACAGCTTTCCGGGAATCACGGATTTCGTTGCAAATTGTTGTTTCAATAGGTAATTCTCCTCCCGGTTCCAATCCAAACAAAATTTCATCTCTTACAGAACAGGCAATCCATTTGTCCTGTGTAACGCGTGCGATCGCAGCAAAACCCATTCCGGTAGTGCGGCAAACCACTTCCAGCATTGTAGAGACAATGGGAATTTGTTTTACATTTTCAATATCTCTTGACAAACTTTTGTCAGAATACATCATGTCGGGTATTGGTTTTTCAAAAAACGGTATTTAATCAAATACAAATACATACTAAATAATCATACCTGATCAATCACAAGTTTAACATCCATTTTTTTAAAGTAATTCAATAATCTTAAATCCCGGTTATTAAGCCTTTCTCTTATTTGAATTTACTTTAATTTCACACTGCCTTTCGCCTCGTCCTAATACCTTCCGGATATCATTCTCCAAGAATTATTAATGAAATAAAATGTAAAATTTGGATACATTAATTTCTATGCAAAACCTTAAAACAATTTATCTCGCCGATAACGACGCTGATGACAGGTTTTTCTTATCAACGAAGCGATCAGAGAAGTGCATCCGGAAATTACAGTGATTGAAGCCGAAAACCTCTTCCGACTCTTCCTTTGCGAAGCTTACCTATGAAGCAGGAATCAGCATTTATTTAACAAAACCGGATTCTGTTGAGGCATTTATTGATTTGATCCAACAGCTTACAAATCAGTTTTTGTGATAGTCTCGCGTGGCTACAATAATTTCAGCAGAAAGGTTTCACTCAATTATTACATTTTCGTAGTATAAAATGACTAAAATTAGGAAATTTAACAAAATGTAAAAATAGTATTTTTCTTACCTTTGGGAAATGCAAGAAACCATATAGCATATATCACTTGCAGAAAACAAGAGTTAGAATAACCATAGATTTCAATTTAATGAAACATTCCAAAATAATTTACGTAGCAGACGATGATGAAGACGACCGCTTGTTTATATCCGATGCTATCCGTGACCTCAATCCTGAAATTAAAATAATTGAAGTTGCCGACGGAATGGATTTATTAAACCTGATTCAATCTGAAAGTATTTCAGACTCGTCAATTCTTGTAATTCTGGATATGAATATGCCAAAAGTTACTGGTTTGGAAGCTCTGGAAGCCATCCGTGCCAACGATCTGATCAAACATATTCCTACGGTGATGATCTCCACTTCCTCGGACTCTGAATTAATTCAGAGAGCGTACCAGGCGGGTATTAATGCTTTTATCAAAAAACCGAACACCATGGACGGTTTCATTAAAATTGCAGAAGCATTACAGACTTGTTTTTTTGATCATCAGCGTTTTTAACGCAAATTGATCTCGTTGGCAGGAACTATATTTACGTACAATTTCTTTTTTAATGACTAATGGAATGGGCCGAAGCTCATTCCCGTTTAACTGAGATGTTGTCATGAAAATAAAAGAATTACACCTGCTTACCAATAATCTTAATAAAACCGAAGCATTTTATAACGAGCTTTTAGGTATTCCAATCAGTAAGAAAACGGAAACAGAACTCCAATTTCAAATAGGTAACACTGCGCTCAATTTTATACTTTCCCAAGTTACCGAACCTGTTTATCACATAGCTTTCGAAATTCCAAACAATAAACTTCCCGAAGCTTTTGACTGGCTTTCAGAAAAAGTTTCGATCCTTCCGGTCACTCCGGAAAGCAAAATTGCTGATATAAAATTGTGGAACGCAAAATCGATCTATTTTTATGACAATAATGAAAATCTGCTCGAATTAATTTGCCGTTATGACCTTGAAAACCAGTCTGAAAAAACATTCGACGCTTCATCCATTATTGCAGTTAGTGAAATTGGTTTAGTCACAAATGACGTAGTGGCCCTTACAAAAACAATCACGGAAAAATACCAGCTTGCTGTATTTCAGAAACAACCCGCTCAGGAAAATTTTACGGCAATTGGTGATGAAGAAGGATTGCTTGTCATTGTAAATGAAAACAGAAACTGGTTTCCAACCAATGTGAAAGCGAATAGTTTTTGGTCGAAAGTAATCATTGAGACTACGGATAATTCTTTACACGAAATTTTTACGGGCAAATTATTATTAGCACCCAATGTAAATTAACCACAGCAATAAAATTGTAACGAAACTGCAAAGCCGTACTTTGCGGTAAAATCAGGAAGAATAATGACAAACGACAACGCTTACAACGACGCATACGACTACGAAACATTTATCCGCCGGGCTTTTAAAAATGTGACATCGGAAGGAAAAAATGGCGAACATGGCGTTCAGATGACCAATTTAATCGATATTGAAGAGGGAAAAGATTTGAGCAAACTGGTTTCTTCCAACGTAAAACAACTGGATAAGGTAAAGGGCTTTATTGCAAAAGCTATAAGCAAATTTCTTAAAATGAGTCTGGACAAAAAAGAGAAGTTTGAATTTTTATCCATGAAATCCGATTTGGAAAAAGCAACTTCTTCAACAGATCTGATCGCTATTGTGGCAAGAGGCTTAATTATAACGGATCGCTTCTAAAATCAAATACTAACAGGAATCGTCGACGTTGCGTGCGTTCCTGTTAGCGTTTTAATTTTCTAAACGTAGAATAATTCTTTATTTAATGCCGTAACAATGGTGTTAAAATCTTCTGGCTTCGAGGCAAAATCCATATTGTTTACATCAATAGTAAGCAACCGTCCGTGGTCATAATTCAGGCTAAAATCTTCATAATAACGGTTCAGGTTGCTCAAATATTCTTCTGAAATATCGGCTTCAAATTCACGTCCTCTTTTCTTGATCTGGGAAACCAGCTTTGGAATATCAGCTTTGAGATAAATTAAAAGATCCGGCTGGGAAACTGTCTTCATGATCGACTCAAATAATAATAAATAACTTTTGTAATCACGTTCGGTCATAATTTTAGAGTCGTGTAAATTACGTGCGAAAACAAAAGCATCTTCATAAATCGTCCGGTCCTGAATGATCGTGGCATAGGTCGTAGACCGGATCGTCTGAACCTGGGCAAAGCGGTTGTTCAGGAAGTATATTTGCAGATTAAACGCCCATCTTTCCATATCTTCATAGAAATCAGCCAGATACGGATTTCCTTCAACGGCTTCATACATGACTTCCCAGCCATAATGTTCACCTAACATCTGTGTCAGCGTTGTTTTTCCCGCGCCGATATTTCCGATTATCGCGATGTGCATTGAATTAAAATTTTAGTAAGTAAATGAATATGTGATGCAACAAGTGGCACAAAAATATGGATTTGAACGTTAAATGAAAGACTGACGAAAGTTAGTTTTTTCCATTTCGGATAAAGTTTGGATATTCGTATATTTGCAGTCGATTTTAAGGGTTAGCGTTTTTATCAATCGCTGCTACCCCATTCAGTCCTTGAAAATTAGATTAATGAAGCCTTTTCGTGTAATACTCTATTATTTTTATGCTCACATCGAAAATACGGAAACGTATCGCGATGAGCACCATTTGTTTTGTGTGGAAAACAATCTTCTGGGAAGAATTATCATAGCTCCGGAAGGCCTTAACGGAACCGTTTCCGGAACGCCTGAAAATTGTGAAGCATACATGAATTACATCCGCTCGGACGAAAGATTTAAAGATGTTCAGTTTAAAGTGGATGATCATGATGAAATTGCTTTCCAAAAATTACATGTACGTGTAAAAGATGAGATCGTTAATTCCGATCTTCATGTTAATCCGCTTGTACGTACCGGAAAACATCTGGAACCTTCCGAATTGAAATCCATGATGCAGGATCCCGACGTGGTTCTTGTAGATATGCGTTCTGACTACGAACATGAAGTTGGAAAATTCAAAGGTGCTATCACTTTTGATATGCACAATCTACGTGAATTACCTGATCATATTCACGAAATTGAGCATTTGAAAGATAAGAAAATTGTAACTTATTGCACAGGTGGCATCAAATGTGAAAAAGCAAGTGCCTATCTTTTGGAAAAAGGATTCACTGATGTTTACCAGCTTCACGGTGGAATAATACGTTATGGGCTCGAAGAAGGAGGTGAAGATTTTGATGGGAAATGTTATGTTTTTGACAACCGCATAACCGTTGATGTAAATCAGGTAAATCCGACCGTTATTTCAAGATGTTACATTTGCAACGATCCATGTGACAGGATGATCAACTGCGCCAACGCTGAATGTAACACGCACGTACCAGTTTGCCGCAAATGCGGTGAAGACATGGAAGGTACCTGTTCAGCCGGGTGCAAGGAGCATCCAAATAAAAGAGTTTATGACGGAACTGGTTATTATGTCAGCAATAGCAACCACTACAATCCGCTGCAAGGCATGAAGAGTCTGAAAAAAACACTCAAAAAATTGAAGCTTGCAGCGAAAGAGCAGGCCTGATCGTTATTGTTCCAATTGTTTCTCCATGATGAAATCATTCATCCAGTAAGGACCAATTGGAACATCAACTTCTTTTGTAACATTGAAATCCATTCGCTCGTAAAATGACCTGGCTTTATTATACCGGTTCACATTCAGCGCAAGTTTTTTTCCACCCAGCGATCTGACATAATTTTCTACCTCGGTCAGTAAAAATTTTCCGGCTCCCGTTCCCTGTGTTGTTGGAAGTACATAAATCTTGTGTAACTTGAAATATCCGGGTTCTTCCTCCGATATTGCAGCGAAACCTTCGGGATCTTCTGCATTGAATAAAAGCATAAATTGTTGTCCACCCTGTGTCATTTGATTTTCCAGCGCATTTTTAGAATATATTTTTTCGAACATATAATCTATTTGCTCTTTGGTAAGGATTTCACGGTAAGTCGGTTCCCACGTTTTTTCCTGAATTTGGATCACGACGGGTATGTCGGCAAGAGTAGCATGCTTTATTGAGAATGAAGGCATATTCCTTAAATTTGATTTTTTAAAGTAAAATTGAATCCTGTTGACCACAAAAATAATTAATTTTCATCGACAAAGTTCCTTGAATTTCTGTGGATATAAAGCTGAGTAAAATTTTGAATTAATATATGAAACCACTTATTTTAGTTACAAATGATGACGGAATAACATCGTTAGGAATTCGCACATTGGTTAACGTCATGAAAACCATTGGCGATGTCATCGTTGTAGCGCCGAATAGTCCGCAATCCGGAATGGGCCACGCCATCACAATTGGTGAACCATTGCGATTATATGAAACGCATATCTTTGAAGATGTTGTAGAATACGAATGCTCAGGAACACCGGCAGACTGTGTTAAACTGGCGAAAAACTATGTATTACAAGACAGAAAACCTGATTTAATTGTAAGCGGAATAAATCACGGAAGTAACAGTTCTATCAGTGTACTTTACTCCGGAACCATGTCCGCAGCCATTGAAGGCGCTATTGAAGGAATTCCGGCGATTGGTTTTTCATTGTGTGATTACAGAGAGGATGCTGATTTTAGTCATGGCATACCCTTTATAAAATCCATCACTGAATCTGCGTTAAAACATGGTATACCAAAGGGCATAGCACTGAACGTTAATATTCCTGTAAAGTCTGATGATGCGATAAAAGGTGTGAAAGTTTGCCGCCAGGCACATGCAAAATGGCAGGAAAAATTTGATCACCGCGTTGATCCAAACGGTCGTGGTTATCTTTGGATGGCAGGCAAGTTTGTCAACTTTGATACAGAAAAAGAAGATACAGATGTTTGGGCATTGGACAATAATTACATTTCCGTTGTACCTTGTCAATATGATTTAACCGGGTATAAAGCTTTGAAAGAGCTTGAAACCTGGAATTTATAACCCACGTTAGAAAATCAGCTATGGCCATTGTAGGAAGTTTGCTAAAAAGAGGAATCCGGTTGAGTAACATCGTTGCTAACAGGAAGAAGGCAACCATTCATCAGCAGCAGAAAAAGACATTAGCAAAACTTTTGGCGAAGGCCAGGTATACCGAGTTTGGTGAAAAATACAATTTTGATGAATTGTTATCGTCCATCTTGTTTGGCAACAAAGGTGCCTTTTATGAACAGTACAAAAAATCAGTTCCGGTTTATGATTATAACGCCATTTTTAAAGAATGGTGGCACCGTTCACTGGACGGAGAAAAAGACATTTGCTGGCCCGGAAGCATTAAATATTATGCACTAAGTTCTGGGACTTCGGAAGCTGCTACCAAGCATATTCCGGTAACAAAGGCAATGTCAAAAGCCATTCAGAAAACCAGTATCCGACAAATATTATCGCTCGGGAGTTATAAAGACCTGCCGGACGATTTATATGAAAAAGGATTTTTGATGTTGGGCGGAAGTACAAACCTTAACAATCAGGACTCTCATTACGAAGGTGATTTGAGTGGAATAACAGCCAGCCAGATCCCTGCCTGGTTTCGTCCCTATTACAAACCGGGCGAAAAAATTGCTTCTGAAAAAGACTGGGGATTAAAACTTGAAGAAATAACACTCAAAGCGCATGAATGGGATATCGGTTTTATTGTAGGCGTACCGGCCTGGATTCAGCTTTTGATGGAAAAGATCATTGCCCATTACAAAGTAAAAACAATCCACGATATCTGGCCAAATCTTCAGGTGTTTGCCCATGGCGGAGTTTCTTTTGAACCTTATCGTAAAGGCTTTGAAAAATTGCTTGCCAGGCCGTTAATTTATATTAATACTTATTTGGCGTCGGAAGGCTTTATCGCCTACCAAAATCGTCCGGGTGCCGCCGGAATGGCACTGGTTTTGGACAATGGAATTTTCTTCGAATTTGTTCCTTTCAATGAAAAGAATTTTGATTCGGAGGGTACCATAGTCGCTTCACCAGAAACACTGATGGTCGACCAGGTTGAAGAAGGAAAGGAATATGCACTCTTAATCTCAACTTGCTCAGGTGCATGGCGTTACCTGATTGGCGATACTGTAAAATTTGTTGATAAAGTCAAGGCAGAAATTGTCATCACAGGCCGCACGAAGCATTATTTAAGCTTATGCGGAGAGCATCTTTCAGTTGATAATATGAATAAAGCGGTTGATTTAATTTCTGATGAATTAGGTCTGACTGTTAAGGAATTTACTGTTTGCGGTGTTGAACACGATTCGTTATTTGCACATCACTGGTATATAGGCGTGGATGAAAATAATGTTGATCCTGAGATTTTGAAAACCAAAATCGATGCAAAACTTGCTGAATTAAATGACGATTATGCTGTGGAACGCAAGCACGCTCTGAAAGATATTTTCGTTACTGTACTTCCCAATAAGGCTTTTTATGGCTGGATGGAATCAAAAGGAAAGATGGGCGGGCAAAACAAATTCCCACGCGTTTTGAAAAACTTTTTGGTTGAAGATTGGAAAGAATATTTGAAGAATAATGGGTATGTTGTTGATGAGGTTTTTTCGAAATAGTGATTTATTTCATTCAAATTGTTAATTTTAAATTGAAATTAATTCTGAAACACTATGACAACACTTACTATTGAAACTGAGGATCCACAAATCATTAAAGCCGTTAAGGCATTATTGAAGGGATTTGAAGTAAATTACAAGGAGGATTCAGACAGTCCTTATGATCCGAAATTTGTAGAAAAAATAAGAAAAAGTGAGCAACAAATAAAGGAGGGAAAGACCGTAAAATTTGAATCAGGAACAAATTTATGGGATCTGGCCACTACCAAATAGAATTTTCAGATATCGCTATTGAAGATCTTCGCTATTGGAAGAAATCAGGTCAGAAAAATCTGTTAAAGAAAATAGAGCAGTTAATTCAAGCAATTAGTGATGATCCGTTAACTGGAATTGGAAAACCTGAACCTCTCAAACATGCTCTGTCGGGGAAATATTCGAGGCGCATAAATCAGGAACATCGAATTATTTACAGGTTGGATGATGATATTGTTTATATCCTTTCACTTAAAGGTCATTATTGATTTAAACATAAAAAACGGTCAGGATTCAAATTCTGACCGTTTTTTTGCGTTTAAAAAGTAACTCCCCTCCTACTTCAAAAAATTACTATAACCAATCTGGCAGGCAATCAAAATAAAAACAACGCCTGTAACCTTATTAAAAATCAATACCACTTTCGGTGTGAAAACCCTTTTCAACTTATCTGCAAAAATCGCGATCGAACTTTCCACAAGGAAAACAGCAATTACACTCGCCGAAAAGAATAACAAAACCTGATGGAAATTGTAATGTAAAGTCGAGCGGATGTAGGAAGCTATTGTCACCCAGCTGATAAAATTCACGGGATTCAATGCATTTAACAAAAAACCGGTTGTAAAATAATACAATAAATTACCGAATCTTGTTTTTGGATAAGCAACCTTCGGCTGGCCTTTCACGAGATTTGAAATACCTAAAATCAACAAGAAAAGAACGCCGGCACCGGCCATGTACTTTTGAAAATTGTGGATATCAGGCAATAATCCGGTTCCGAAAATCGCAAAAAAAACAAAAATGGCATCAGAAATAAAAACACCAAAAGCGATTTTGATTCCGGTCCGGTAGCCATTATCGACACTATTTTGAATCAAGGAAAAAAACACGGTACCAAAAGTCAGGCACAATCCTATACCCGTCAGGATACCGTAAAATAAAGCTCCAATCATATTAAATACCTTTCAGCCGCGCGGCCATTAAAATTCCGGCGATTGAAATGGAATCGGTAATTTCCGAACGCATCACCATTTCCACGGCTTCCGACAAGTGAATCTTTTTCACCTGTAACTCTTCTGTTTCCTCAGGCTCTGCTTCACTCTGGCTTAACCCTTCGGCTAAAAAAAGATAACCTTCTTCATCCGTAGCAGAATTCGACGTATGAATCCGTGACAATTTTGTCCAGTTACTGGCCAGCAAACCGGTTTCCTCTTTTAGTTCTCTTTTGGCCGCATCCAGAACGTCTTCATCAAACGGTCCGCCACCTTCCGGAATCTCCCAGGAATATTCATTTAAAGTATACCGAAACTGACCAACAAGGTAAATATTTCCGTTTTCGTCAATAGGAATGATGCCCAGTGCTTTATTTTTAAATTTTACGACACCATAAATTCCATCTTTTCCGGCAGGGTTAATCACTTCACGGTGACTGATTTCCAGCCACGCATTCTCATACACCGTCTTGGAAGAAAGCGTCTTCCAATTATTTTCTGTGGTTATTCCCCGCATTTTCTTAGTATTTTTGGTCTCTGAAATATTAATCTCTGATGCAAATAAACCAAAATAAGCGTAAACAACGTCTCATCCTGCTCTCTTTTGTAGCAAGTATTATCCTGACGGGGTTAAAGTTTTTTGCATATTACCTCACAGATTCCAATGCAATCCTGAGCGACGCCCTTGAATCCATCATCAACGTTATCGCAAGTGGTTTCGCTTTTTACAGTATATATCTTTCCGCACAGCCAAAGGATAGAAACCATCCTTATGGCCATGGGAAAATCGAATTTTTTTCCGCCGGTTTTGAAGGCGCATTAATCGTTATCGCTTCGCTGTTTATCATTATTGAAGCCGTAAAAAGAATAATGGAACCCGCTCCCATCCAGAATTTGGCGCAGGGAGCCATTTTTATAATCATTACGATCATCGTCAATATGTTGATCGGCTATAAACTTGTTGAAGAAGGAAAAAAATCAAATTCCCTAGCACTAACCGCAGATGGACAACATTTGTTGTCTGATAGTGTGAGCAGTGTTGTTCTTATTATCAGTGTAGGGTTAATCATGCTGACGGGGCAAATCTGGATTGACAGTGCGGCTTCTTTATTATTCGGATTATTTTTAGCTTACAACGGATTTCAGCTGGTAAGTAAATCCGTAGCTGGGTTAATGGATGCAACCGATGAAAGTTTGCTTGAAAAGATTGTGCAATCTATTTCAGAAAATAAAAAAGATCATTGGGTTGATGTGCATAATTTACGCGTTCAGCAATATGGTTCAGATCTGCATATTGACTGTCATCTTACTTTGCCTTACTATTGGGAGTTACAAAAAGCACACGAAGCAATTCATGAATTTGAAAATATTCTAAAAGAAAACCATACCGGAGAAACCGAGATTTTTGTTCACGCAGATCCATGTCTTCCGAAGTGCTGTTATTTCTGCAAAATGAACAACTGCCCTGTAAGACAATACGATTTTGTGCAAGATATTGACTGGGATGCTGCGAATCTTGTCAAAAATCAGAAACTTTATGAAGATGCGAGCCTTAAATTGAATGTATAATTTTTCTATATCTTAAATCTAAATTCTAACCAGGAAATGACTTTTTCAAGACGCGATTTCTTAAAGAAAGCAGGCGCAACTGCGCTGATGGCTACTACCCTGACAGACCTTTTGGCGGAATCCGCTGCTAAAAAAATGTTCTTTGATATTTCCCTGGCTGAATGGTCACTTCACAAGGAATTGTTTGCCAAGACAATTACCAATATGGATTTCCCTGAACTGGCAAAAAAAGAATTCGGGATTTCAATTGTTGAGTACGTAAACCAGTTTTTCAAGGACAAAGCAGAAGACAAAACGTATTTGAACGAGCTTTTACAAAGATGTAAAGATAATGGCGTTACCAATAACCTGATCATGATCGACGGTGAAGGCGGACTTGGAGAATTGGATGCTGCTGTAAGAAATAAAGCAGTTGAAAACCATTACAAATGGGTTGAATGCGCAAAATATCTGGGTTGCAAAACCATTCGTGTGAATGCGTTTGGAAAAGGAAGCAATGAAGAAATTGCGAAAGCTGCTGTGGAAGGACTTGGTAAATTGGGTGAATTCGCTAAGAAAACCGGAATCAATGTAATCGTTGAAAACCATGGTGGTTCGTCTTCGAATGGTCAGTGGTTATCTGGTGTGATGAAACAGGTTAACATGAAAAATGTTGGAACGCTACCCGATTTTGGTAATTTCTGTATCAAAAGAAAAGCGGGAAGTTTCGAATGCGAAGAATCGTATGACCGTTATCAGGGAACAAAAGAATTGATGCCCTTCGCAAAAGGCGTAAGTGCAAAAACTTATGATTTTGACGAAAAAGGAAATTGTATCGAAACTGATTATATCAAAATCCTTAAAATCGTAAAAGATAGCGGTTTCAGAGGAATTGCGGGTATTGAATACGAAGGAAGCAAACTTTCTGAACGTGAAGGAATTAAAGCGACAAAGGCTCTTTTGGAAAGAGTTGGACCGACTATTTAATTGTTAATGGTTAAGTGTTAATGGTAAATGATTGTGATTGCCTAAAATAGGTTGCCCTGAAAGGGCAACTAAACATGAGCAATTCAAAATCAAAATCTGTAAAAAGTATAAAACTAAATATTCGTCAGAGACGAGTGTTTAGTGAACAGTTCAAACGCGAAAAGGTAGCGCAAATTTCAGCCGGTGAAATTAGTATTCTGTCTTTATCTAAATTGTGGAATGTTAGCATGAATAGTATTTATAAATGGGTTTATAAGTATTCTCCAGACCACAAAAAAGGAACAACGATGGTTGTACAGAAAGACAGCGAAGCTACTAAACTTTACGAATTGCAACAGAAAATAGCCGAATTAGAGCGTGCAATTGGCCAGAAACAGATGGTTATCGACTACCAGGATAAACTCATCGAGATAGCTTCACGAGAGCTAGAAATCGACATTAAAAAAAATTTCAATCCTGGACTTTAGAGAACTTTCGGATGAACTTAGGCGCACATACATACCAAATGAATGCTTTATACCGGCATTGCCGAATCAGCAAACAGGGACATTACAAGTCGGTGCAACATGAAATCCAGTGGCTGCGCCTGGAAGAGCTTGTTGTTGGCTTGATCATGCAGGTAAGGGAAGTACATCCGGCCATGGGCATTAAGACTATATATGAACTTTGCCAGCCCGAAGGTTTAGGCCGGGATGCCTTTATCAACATTGGAATGTATTATGGTTTGAGAGTAAAAGTGTTCCGAAATAAGACCAGAACGACCTTTTCCAGCCCATACAGCCGTTATCAGAACCTGCTGGCAGACAAAAAACTTGATAATATCAACCAGTTATGGACCAGCGACCTGACTTATTTTAAAGTTGCCGATAAGGACTTTTACATAGTATTTATCATGGACGTTTATTCTAGATTGATCGTGGGTTATTCCGTCGCAGACAACATGAGGGCAGAAAACAATGTCACTGCTCTTAAAATGGCCTTGAAAACAAGGGGCATAAAAAACTATAAAGACAAACTTATCCACCATTCCGACAGAGGCGGGCAATACATCAGCGATGATTATACTAAACTGTTAAAAGAATATAAAATCAGCATCAGTATGTGCAACGTTGTTTATGAGAATGCGCACATTGAAAGGGTAAACGGGACTATTAAAAACCAGTATCTGATTCATTGGAATATTACAAGCTTTCAGCAACTTCAAACTGAAGTGAAAAGGGCTGTTGAAACTTACAACAAACAAAGGCCACATTCGGCTCTTGACGGACGAACACCTGTCGCGTTTGAACAAAATATCAAAGAACTTAAAGACTCTGAAAGGTCTAAACTAACAATATGGACTGCGTCAGAATCTAAAAACCACAATCCAGATCAATGTATAATACAATTTTAAACTTTATTCATAAATTTAAACTGAAGGCAACCTATTTTAGGCAATCACAGATAATAGCCTGATTCATCTCAATAGATGGATCAGGCTATTATTTTAGAGCGAATAAATCAAGGAGCCCCATTAATAATTAACCATTAATTACATTCCCAAATAAGCCAGAAATTCCTTTCTCGTAGCTTCCTGTTCAAATTTCCCTCCGTAGTATGCCGTAACTGTTGAGCTGCCCGCGTCACGAACGCCTCTTGATTGTACGCACATGTGTTTTGCATCAATCACTACTGCTACATCCTCCGTTTGCAAAGCCTGTTTTAATTCATTTGCAATCTGAACTGTTAATCTTTCCTGGACTTGCGGACGTTTTGAGAAATATTCTACGATCCTATTCAGTTTTGATAAACCAATCACTTTTCCGCTGGAAATATATGCGATATGCGCTTTTCCGTAAATAGGAACAAAGTGATGTTCACAATTTGAAAAAACGGAAATATCTTTTTCTACAAGCATTTGATCATACTTGTATTTATTGTCAAATAAGGCAACTTTCGGCTTGTTTTTAGGATCCAGGCCGCTAAAAACTTCCTTAATATACATTTTTGCAACACGTTTTGGAGTTCCCTTCAAACTATCGTCTGTAAGGTCCAAGCCCATGATTTCCATGATATGGCGAAAATGTTTTTCAATCAGTTCAATCTTCACATCATCCTCCAAGGCAAAAGCATCGGGACGCATAGGCGTTTCAATAGAAGAAAAAAGATGCTCATCGCCAATTTCCTCAACATCAAAATTGTCAATCGACCGGGTATTCAACAAAGTTTCGTTCTGTTTCATATAATCTAATTTTCAGAGCAAGCTCTGCATCAATTTTTGGTCTGAGAATATCGTAAATAACGACCGCAATATTCTCGGCGGATGGATTTAAATTTCTGAATTCTTCAATATCAAGGTTCAGGTTTTTATGGTCGAAACGATCAAGTACGTTATCCTTTATAATAGAACTCAGCACTTTCATATCAATCACAAAACCAGTCTCCTTATTCAATTCGCCTATTACCTGAATGATAAGTTCGTAATTATGACCATGAAAATTCGGATTATTACACTTGCCAAAAACCTCCTCATTCTTCTCTTCCGACCATGCAGGATTATGAAGACGATGAGCCGCATTGAAGTGTTCTTTACGAAACACAGCCACTTTATGAGCCATATTATAAGATAATGTTAAACAAAAAATGCCTTAAATGTCGTAACAAAGTATGTGTCCAACACACTTAAAGCCGTAGGGCCGGATCGTCTCTGCCCATCGGAGTATAACTATCATTGTGAACACGATATTAATTTAAATTGTTCACATTTGATCACTATTATTGAGAAAGATTCTGAACATTGCCACCATTCTAATAATTTTTAATTAATAAAAAAATTTAAAATATATTGTAATTGGTCGTATCTTGCGCGGTTACAGTACTAATACCTGAACCTTATAAAATTTTCCTTAAGCTTTCTTATGGATAGACGAAATTTTCTTCAAAAAGCAACATTAGCCGGTTCCGCAACCGGAATTTTACCATCCATACTTCTGAACAAAGAAACGGAACCAGCGAGGGATAAAGTTAGAATTGGTTTTATTGGCGTAGGTCTTCGCGGTCGCAATCATTTGCAGCAGGCATTGTTCCGTCCGGATGTGGAAGTGAATGCGATTTGTGACATTGATTCCAATTCGGTAAAAGGGGCGCTTGATCTTGTTAAGAAAGCGGGCAAAAAAGAGCCTGCGGTTTATTCCAAGGGAGATGAAGATTTCCTCAATATGGTTAAACGGGATGATCTTGATGCCATCTTAATCGCTACGCCCTGGCAGTGGCACGTTCCGATGGCAATTGCCGCTATGAAAGCTGGTAAATATGCAGCTGTGGAAGTTTCCGCTACTGTGACTTTGCAGGAATCGTGGGATCTGGTTGATACTTTTGAAAAAACAGGTTCTCATTGCATGATCCTGGAAAATGTTTGCTACCGTCGTGATGTAATGGCGATTCTAAAAATGATCCGTGAAGGAATGTTTGGTGAAATGACCTACGCACATTGCGGCTATCAGCATGATTTACGAGGGATCAAATTCAACAACGGAACCAGCAATGAAGGTACTGGTGTAGAATTTGGAGAAAAAGGATTTTCAGAAGCGAAGTGGCGTACACAGCATTCCGTTGACCGCAATGGTGATATTTATCCAACACATGGATTAGGTCCGGTGGCGCACTGGATGAATATTAATCGTGGAAATAAATTTAATTACCTGACTTCTACGGCAACGAAACCGCTGGGGCTGCACAAATATGTGGTTGATCACGGTGGAAAAGATCATCCGAATGCGAAAGTAAATTTCAAACTTGGTGATGTCGTAACTACTGTGATTCAGTGTCATAATGGAGAAAATATTGTCATCATTCACGATACAAACTCCCCACGCCCCTATTCACTGGGTTTCAGAGCGCAGGGAACTGAGGGAATCTGGATGAACGACGGTCACACGATTTATCTTGAAGATGTCTCGCCAAAGAAACATGAAGCTGAACCGGATGCTCCCTATTTGAAAAAATATGACCACCCGCTTTGGACAAAATACGAGAAAGAAGCAGAAAATGCAGGTCATGGCGGAATCGACTATTTTGTTTTCCGTGGTTTTATCGAAGCTGTAAAAAGAAAAGTCGCTCCGCCAATCGATGTTTACGATGCAGCCGTCTGGAGCGCGATCAGTCCGCTTTCTGAATTATCAATCGCAAGAGGAAGCTCACCGGTTGAAATCCCTGATTTCACAAGAGGAAAATGGAAAACCAATAAGCCAATTTTCGGCCTCAATGACGAATTCTAAAATTTGCAAATAACAGTTCAATTATAACCAGGGAATTTTTAACTAACTAAACTAAATGTCTAATAAAAAGAACGAATATCTAGGCCCTCTTGTAATTATCGGTGTAATTTTCTTTGTGATGGGTTTCATCACTTGGGTTAACGGAACTCTGATTACTTTCTTCAAAAAAGCATTTTCTCTGGATAACACCAGTTCTTACCTTGTTACTTTTGCTTTTTTCATCTCTTACGTGATCATGGCAATCCCATGTTCGATGGTTGTAAAAAAAACCGGTTTTAAAAATGGTATGTCCCTGGCTCTTATGGTAATGGCCGTGGGAACACTTATTTTTATTCCTGCTGCTGAGATGGCTTCTTATCCACTATTTTTGGTGGGCCTTTTTACAATAGGTATTGGGCTTACTGTGCTTCAAACGGCTTCTAATCCTTATGCGACGATTTTAGGACCCCGTGAAAGTGCTGCGCAAAGAATCAGTGTAATGGGAATTGCCAACAAAGGCGCCGGTATCATCAGTCAGATCGTGATTGGCAAGTTGCTTCTGGCAGGAGCAGAATCGGCAGATCCAAAAGATGAATTGGACAAAGTTGTTGTCCCTTATCTGATTCTGACAGCTATTCTGGTTGTTCTGGCATTAGTAATCCGGCTGAGCAAAGGTCTGGTTGAAGTGAGCGAAGAAGAAGATGAAACGCCAGGCACAAGTCAGGCTAGTGTACAAAAGACCAGCGTCTTTCAATATCCAAATCTTGTTTTGGGCGTCATCGCTTTATTTTGTTATGTTGGCGCAGAAGTAATTGCGGCAGATACTATTATTAGCTATGGTGTATCATTGGGCATCCCTGAAAGCGAGGCAAGGGTTTTTGGAGCGTATACATTGGGCGGAATGATGTTCGGGTATATGCTCGGTATTGTCCTTATTCCAAAATTCGTTTCACAACAAGCTTACATGATTTTCTCTGCAAGTTTGGGACTTGTCGTTACCGTAGTGGCGTTTCTGACTACCGGTTTCACATCCGTAATGTGCATTGCGGTTCTTGGTTTTGCCAACGCAGTTATCTGGCCTGCATTATGGCCGCTTGCGCTTAGCGGATTGGGTAAATTCACAAAAATTGCTTCTGCGCTTTTGGTAATGGGTATTTCCGGTGGTGCTATTATGCCATTGATTTACGGAGGTCTGGCAGACTCAATTGGCAGCACTCAAAAAGCTTACCTTATAGTACTTCCGCTTTACGCGTTTATTTTATATTTCGGTCTTGTTGGCCACAAAAAGAAAAGCTGGTAGTACATGAGAATCTCAACCCCCGGCCGTATTTGCTTTTTCGGTGAACACCAGGATTATTTGGGACTTCCCGTAATTGCAGCGGCCATTTCAAGACGAATTAGTATTGACGGTGATTATAGAAATGATGATCAGATCATTCTTCATTTACCTGATTTAGATCAAAAAATAGAGTTTTCTCTGATGGAAACATTTCCTTACATCATTCAGAGAGATTATTTCAGAAGTACAATTAATGTTTTAAAAAGAAAAGGTCTTGTTTTTTCAAAAGGATTTGAGTGCACGATCCACGGAAATATCCCGATTAACTCGGGAACTTCCAGCTCTTCGGCGCTGATCGTTTCATGGGCACATTTTCTTGATAAAATGAGTGATAATCCGGCTAATTTCTCTCAAAAAGAATTGGGAGAAATTGCCAATGCGGCCGAAGTTCTGGAATTTGGTGAACCTGGCGGTATGATGGATCACTATTCAACGGCAATTGGGAATGTAATTTATCTGGAATCTACGCCAGAAATTTACGTTGAAGCGCTGACTCCAAAACTTGGTACTTTTGTGCTTGGCGATTCGCTTGAACCAAAAGATACACTTGGAATTCTTTCCCGCTGCCGTTATGGCATGGAAGATGTGATCAAAAAGGTAACGCAATACGATCCTTATTTTTCGATCTTCAAAACACAAATGGCGCAGTCTTCCGATTATAAGAAATTATTATCCCAGGATGAATTAAGCCTTCTTCAGGCCAATATTGACGACCGGGATATTCTTTTACAAGGAAAAGCACTTTTATCTCAAAATGTTGAAGAAGCCGGAACCGCGGAATTTGATAAGGAACTGGGTTCATTGCTTTACAGACATTACAAAAATCTTCGTGATCATAAGCGTACTTCTACGCCGAAAATCGAACGAATGATGGATGCTGCACTTTCTGCGGGTGCTTTGGGTGGAAAAATAAATGGTTCGGGCGGTGGAGGATGCATGTTTGTATATGCACCAAACAATGCCGAAGAAGTAGCCGAAGCGATTGATGCCGCTGGTGGAAAAAGCTATATCATTAATGTCGATTCGGGAACAAGAATTGAGGAATAAAAGATTTTATACGTTGTGAAAACAAAATCGGCCCGGGATTCAATTTCCGGGCCGATTTTGTTTTGTAAGAATATAGCGGTTTTTAATATAAATGCACCTTTGTAATTCCATTTGTGTTTTACTTTTGTGTAATTTGTCATCTGGTTTACGCCAGAAACTATAAGGCATTGAAGCTCTGTCTTCTGATTCTAACTTTTTAGATTTAAAAATCAGAATATCGGTAACAGTGTCCGCATTTATTACAAGTGGAATAATTATCTGCTAAAAAAACAAAAACAAGATGTCCATTTTGACAGCTCCTGATAATAAATTAAATATGTACTGCCCTTCCCTCACTGAATACAAACGGAGGGAAACGATTACAATTAAAATTGGTGATATCCCGATGGGTTCTGATTATCCGATCCGGGTTCAGTCCATGACAACGGTTGATACCATGGATACGCAGGGATCGATTGAGGAGGTTATTCGCATGGTCGACTCGGGTTGCGAGTATGTGCGTATCACCGCTCCAAGTGTTAAAGAAGCTCAAAATCTTGAAAATATTCGTAAAGGATTGCATCAAATAGGAATTTTTATTCCCTTAATTGCTGATATACATTTTACGCCAAACGCTGCTGAACTCGCAGCCAGGATTGTTGAGAAAGTTCGTATCAATCCTGGAAACTACGCAGATAGAAAACGTTTCGAAGTAATAGATTATACGGACTCTTCATACGCCGCCGAACTGGAACGTATCCGTGAAAAATTTATTCCGCTGATTAAAATCTGTAAGGAATATGGAACTGCGATGCGTATTGGTACAAATCACGGATCACTTTCCGATAGAATTTTAAGTCGATACGGTGATACGCCGCTTGGAATGGTTGAATCTGCACTGGAATTCCTGAGAATTTGTGAAGAATTCAATTATTTCAACATTGCGCTTTCTATGAAATCCAGCAATACGCAGGTGATGGTGGAAGCCTACCGTTTACTTGTTCAGCGACTGGATGAAGAAGGTTTGAAACCTTATCCATTACATTTGGGAGTAACCGAAGCTGGTGAAGCGGAAGATGGGAGAATAAAATCGGCGGTTGGAATCGGTACCTTACTGGAAGATGGCTTAGGCGATACCGTTCGTGTTTCACTAACTGAAGCACCTGAAAAAGAAGCACCTGTGGCTCGTGCCTTGGTTGAAAGATATACTCATCGTGCTCCTCACGAGCATATTGAAGCTATTGAGGCTTGTCCGATCAATCCTTTTCAATATACAAGAAGAGAAACTTCGGAAGTATTTAATATCGGTGGATTGAACGTTCCGCGTGTGATTGCTGATTATTCAGATCTTACGGTTGAACAATATGATGATTTAAAAAGTATTGGTCATTTTTTCTTGCCCGTACCTGATAAATGGGCAATGAACGATCAGGGTGCCGATTTTATTTATTCAGGAAGCAAAGCTATTCCATTTATGTTACCAAATGGATTGAAGGAAATTCTTGATTACCAACAATGGCTTGAACATCATGACCGGACAAATAAATTTCCGGTTATGATGGTTCATGAATATTATTCGGCTGCCGAAACGTCTTCTCAATTAAATTTTATAAAAGGTAATATTCATCAGTTTGATATTCCTTTTCTTGAAAAAATCAGGGAAGAAAAAAATATAGTGCTTTTGCTGCATTCTGAAAATCATCATGCGATGCCGGAAATGCGCAGGTTTTTCTATCGTTTGGTAGAAATGAAAATAAAAACGCCGGTTATCACTCAGCGTACATACGAAACAGATCTTGGCGACAGTTTAACTTTATATTCGGCAACGGATATTGGTGGATTGTTGGTTGACGGATTTGGTGATGGAATTTTATTATCTCCTGATTTTCAATATCCCATTTCACATAAAGAAAAACTTACATTAGCGACAACTTACAACAGCATCGCTTTCGGCATTTTGCAGGCCGCAAGAACGCGGATGTCAAAAACGGAATATATCTCCTGCCCTTCCTGTGGCCGGACGTTATTTGATTTACAGGAAACAACCGCCATGATCCGAAAATATACCGAGCATTTGAAAGGTTTGAAAATCGGGATTATGGGTTGTATTGTCAACGGACCGGGAGAAATGGCGGATGCCGACTATGGTTATGTGGGTATGGGTAAGGATAAAATTGCTTTATACCGTGGACAGGAAGTTGTAAAACGCTCTGTTACAGCTGCGAAAGCAGTTGACGAATTAATTGAACTGATCAAAGAAGACGGCCGCTGGATTGATCCGGGACAGGACGAAACTTTCAATCTTTCTTAATTCCTAATCTCGAATTGTAAACTTGTTTAATATGAAAAAGTATTTTCAGCTTGGAGATGTATTTTATTACTTTGTCCGGGTATTCAAAAAACGCGATCCAAACGATCCGACTTCATTCAACCTTCGGATGATGCACGGCATTAACCGGATTTCGATTGTTATGTTTTTATTCTGTCTGATCGTAATGATCGTACGCGCTTTTACAAGATGAACTTAGAAACCATTCGCGATTTTTGCCTGGAATTGCCAGGCGTAGTAGAAGACCTTCCTTTCGGACCAGATACGCTTGTATTCAAGGTAATGGGAAAAGTGTTTTTATTGACACCGATGGATTCGGCTAAGCCGCAATTCAACGCAAAATGTGATCCTGAAAAAGCCGAAGAACTACGCGAAAAATATTCGGACGTTCTGCCAGGATATCACATGAATAAAAAGCACTGGAATACGGTTCACATTACGGGAAGTATTCCAAGTGAATTATTGTATAGTTGGATTAAGGATTCTTATGAGCTGATTGTAGATAGTTTACCGAAAAAGGATAAAGCGGCTTTGGAGGAATTGAAATAGTATTATTGTTGTCATAAATTACAACTTTAATTTGCTGATAATTAGATTATATTTGTTAATCAAAATTAACAACAATTGATTATGGCTACCGAAATCGTAAATAGCTACAAAAACCTAGTTAACAATATTGGGCAGTTAATCGAGGTTTCAGGATACCGAAATGATTACATAGCTCAAAAAATTGGCTTAACTCCTGTTAATTTCGCCACAAAAAAAAAACGCGGTACTTTATCAGTCACTGAGATCGAACAAATTATCTCAATCATTGAAAATGAAGATGTTGAAGATTACATCATGATTGAAATTATGAAATCAAGGAAAGATGAGCCAACTATCTCCTTGGAACAGCTCGAAAAAGAAATGGGATGGAAATAGAAATCAGATCCAGTTTTCTTAAAGAACTTAAAAAATTACCTTCTGATATTCAAATTTCAGTTTATGCCACTTTAAAAACTTTGCGTGAGGCTCAATCATTGGAATCTTCTGATGTGGATTACAAAAAAATGCAAGGCCAGAAAAAAGGAGGAAATTATTATCGAATTCGGCTTGGTCAATGGCGCATAGGGATTGAATATATTAATCCCGAAATTATCGCAATAACTGTTTTAAGTCGAGGAAATATTTACAAACATTTCCCACCAGGTAAAAACTAAAAAAGCGGCCGAAAGACCGCTTTTTGTTTTTCAATAAGATGATAAAAGTATTGCCAATTATTTCGCAGCCTTCATTTCCTCATCAAGTTTCTTGCTAAGAGTTTCGCAAACGCCTTCAATTGCGTCGGCCATCACTGTATCGTTTGTAGCAGTCAGCAAAGTATCTGCTATTCCGCTCATAATTTCAATGTAAAAACGTTTCATTTCAAAAACCTCCATGTCTTTTGTCCAAAGGTCAATTTTCAAAGTACCTCTGTGGTAATGATCCCAAACTGCAATAGCTATGGCGCGGGTATCATTGATTCCTTCGTTTGGATTGTCGGTCGCAGACCAGTGGATTTTATCAGGTACGTTTTGATTATCTAGTTCAACGGTGAAATGAATCTCAGAATTTTTCATAAAAGGATTAAATATTTTTCGCAAAAGTAAGACAAAGTAACAACACCTGACAATTTCAGGTTCGCTACTTTCCTGATTGTCCGAAAACTGTTTTCAAAATATCACTTACTCTGGCTACCGGATCTTTCCTGATTTTCTTTTCCTCCTGCGCAATTAAAGTGTACAAACCATCAATCGTTTTTTGTGTAGCATATGCTTTCAGATCAGGATTCACTTTTTTCACCAACGGAATTTCATTATATGTTTTTACAAGATCAGCATAATATTGTGTCGCTTTATTAAGGTTTAATGTACTGTCAACAACCGGAAAAAAAGTATTATAAAGATCCTTGTTTGTCGTCTTTTGCAGGTACTTCGTTGCCGCGTCATCCTGCCCTTTTAAAATACTGAGGGCATCTGTGATTGTCATCGAGGTAATTGCTTTTACAAAAATAGGTTTGGACTTTTTCGCAGCATCTTCGGCAGCGCGGTTTAGCGAAAGAGTGAATTTGTCAACCTCTTTTCCCAAGCCAAGCTTACGAAGTGTTTCCGCAACTTTCTGAGCTTCCGGTGGTACCACGATTTTGATAAGTTCATTCTTAAAAAATCCGTCAGTTTTAGAAGCCTCGGCAGATCCGTTACTGATCCCGACGGTTAATGCTTCTTTCAAACCTTTTACAATATCGGCGTTAGATAATGATGATGTTCCTTCTGGTTTTTTAAATGAGTCCAGTACCTTTCCAAGATTAAACTGAGCCATTGAAGCACAGCTGCATGAAATCCACAAAAAGACAATTAATAGTATTTTACGATTCATTGGGGTTACTCTGTTTAATACACACTAAGTTTCAAACGTAATCAATAACAATTAATTTTACTTAATTTTGGAAAAATAAACGGTTCAAATCATTCAAATTCGCATTTATGAATCCCATTATCAGGGCGGAAATAATTACCATAGGTGATGAAATTCTTTTTGGACAAATCACAGATACAAATACGCAATGGATTGGTGCTGAGCTCACTGGAATAGGAATTCGCCCGGTTCGTAAAACCTCGGTCGGCGATTTGCAGCAAGATATCATCGCAGCCCTGTCAGAAGCGAGCCAAAGAGTTGATGTTATTATTGTAACCGGTGGCCTCGGCCCAACGAAAGATGACATCACAAAACATACATTTTGTAAATATTTTAATACCGAATTAAAAATAAATGAAGATGCTCTGGCTCTCGTTACAGATTTTTTTGCCAAAAGAGGCAGAGAAATGACAGAGCTTAATAAACAGCAGGCGGCACTTCCGGAAAACTGTACCTACATTCCAAATCTTTGGGGTACGGCGCCAGGCATGTGGTTCGAAAAAGATGACGTAATTTATGTTTCTCTTCCGGGCGTCCCGTATGAAATGAAAAGCCTGATGACACACGCGATTCTGCCAAAACTGAAAGAGCGGTTTATTTTTAATATCATCACCCATAAAATAATTCGCACGATTGGTATCGGCGAATCCTTTTTAGCCGAAAAAATAGCCGACTGGGAAGATGCGTTACCATCCCATATCAAACTTGCCTATCTCCCTCATTTTGGACAAGTAAAATTGAGATTAACAGCAACAGGAGATAACCAGGACACTTTAGACGCGGAATTAAAGGAGCAGGTTGACCAGCTTGTGCCGATGATTCAGGAATTCATTTTCGGATATGATACAGACGAGCTGGAATCTATAATTGGAAAACTGCTTTTGCAAAATGATGCTACCGTTTCCACAGCCGAAAGTTGTACGGGCGGATTTGTAGCTAATCAGATCACAAACGTTCCAGGCTCATCAGGATATTACGAAGGTTCCATAATCAGTTACAGCAATGCAATAAAAATGCATATATTGGGTGTTTCCAGAGAAACGCTTGAAGATTTTGGAGCGGTTAGTGAACAGACTGCACGGGAAATGGCCGAAGGTGCGCGTAGAAAATTAAATACAACTTATGCCATTTCTACCACCGGAATTGCAGGACCAGACGGTGGAACACCGGAAAAACCTGTTGGAACGGTTTGGATTGCTTGTGCTACACCAAAAGAAACTGTTACTCAGCTTTTAACTTTAAGGAACGACAGAAAAGTAAATATTGAGCTGACGTCGAGCTACGTTTTAAATTTGTTAAGAAAAACAATTTTGAAAACAGAAGCAGAAAAAATTAATGACTTATAAAATTTAGATAATTCATAATATCGTGGGGTTCGGTTGTGGAGATGAAATATAGAAAAATATGAAAATAGTTGAAATGTTAATGCCCGCTTTGGGTGAGAGTATTATGGAATGTACCGTGTTGACGCTTCTTAACAAAGAGGGAGATTCAATAACGGCTGACGATTCTGTCCTGGAAGTGGCCACGGATAAAGTGGATACGGAGGTTCCCTCGCCCTATTCCGGTGTGTTAATCGAATGGCTTGTAAAAGAAGGCGACGTAGTTGCTATAGGAAGTCCTGTGGCTCATATTCAGGTAGAGGAAGGTGATGAAACTCCTGATGATTCTCCAAAGGCAAGTTTTGATGATCCTGCTTTTGATGCGGTTGCATTTCTCGAAAAGGACATTCATAATGCCGTCCATAAGACTTCTGAAACGGTTGCCGCTGAACTTTTACTGAAAAGCGGTTCTGAGTCGAGCACATTTTATTCGCCGCTGGTATTAAGTATTGCCCGTGAAGAAAATCTAAGTGCACAAGAGCTGGCCAGTATTCAAGGTACCGGCGCTGAAAACCGTGTTACCAAAAACGATATTATTTCTTACCTGAGTGACCGGACAAATACTAAAAAAGAAGTTGTTCAGACAGCGCCTGTAAAAGCTACGTCACTGAACGGTTCATCCGAAATTATTGAGATGGATCGCATGAGGAAGATGATTTCTTCCCGTATGAGTGAATCAAAACGCATTTCTGCACACGTTACCTCGTTCATAGAAACCGATATGACTACGGTGGTAAAATGGAGAGATGCGATCAAAAATGATTTTAGAAAAAAATCAGGTGATAGTATCACATTCACGCCGATTTTGATCGAGGCTGTTGTAAAGGCTATTAAGGACTATCCATTGATCAATATTTCGGTTGAGGGCGACAATATTATCAAAAAGAAAGATATCAATATCGGAATGGCTGTTGCTTTACCCGATGGTAATCTGATCGTTCCTGTGATTCATCACGCCGATCAATATGATCTGGCTGGATTAGCTCGGAAAGTAAATGAACTGGCGAAAAGAGCGCGTGAAAATAAATTGAAAGCGGATGACCTTGCCGGCGGAACTTATACAGTTTCCAATATTGGTGCTTTTGGGAATTTAATGGGGACGCCAATTATTGTTCAGCCGCAGGTTGCTATTATGGCTTTTGGCGCAATAAAAAAGAAACCGGCCGTTATAGAAACCTTACAGGGAGATTTGCTCGGCATAAGAAGTCTGATGTTTATTTCTCATTCTTATGACCATCGCGTTGTTGACGGTTCACTTGGCGGTATGTTTGTGAAAAGGGTTTCTGATTATCTTGAAAATTTTGATGCCCATAGAACGCTCGTCTAAATGCTGAGACTCACTTTGGATATGGATGATGTGATGGCCGATACGCATGGAAAACTGTCGGATATCGTTCTGAAAGATTTCGATACGGCTTTGACTAAAATAGATCTTGAAACAAAGTCACTAAGGGAATTACTTCATCCGAAACAATTAACACGGATCAAAAGGATCATGAATGAGCCGGGTTTTTTTGCCGACATTCCGGTTAAGAAAGATGCCCGGGAAACGATTTTGAAACTTTCCGGATTCTATGAAATTTATGTTGCCACAGCCGCTATGGAATTTCCAAATTCGTTTAAGGATAAATTTGACTGGCTCCAAAAACATTTCAGTTTCATACCCTGGTCCAATATTGTTTTCTGTGGTCATAAAAGTATTATTCATTCCGACTATCTGATAGATGACCAGGTTCGCAACCTGAATGCTTTTAAGGGCGAAGGGATTTTATTTACAGCAACGCACAATCTTTCTGACAAAACATTTCGACGTGTGTCGAGCTGGCAGGAAGTTTCCGAATTATTTTTACCCAATAAATGAAATTACTACTGATAGAAGATGAACCGAAAACCGTTCAATCCCTGAAACAAGGACTTGAAGAAAATGGGTATGAGGTTGATATAGCATACGACGGCCTGATTGGAAAACAACTGGCTAAGAAAGGCGGCTATCAGTTAATTATCAGTGATATCATTATTCCTGGAATCAACGGCATAGAACTTTGCAGGGAACTGCGTCACTCCGGTGACGAAACGCCGATTTTAATGCTGACGGCTCTTGGCTCAACGGATGATAAAGTGACAGGACTTGATGCAGGAGCGGACGACTATCTTGTAAAACCATTTGAGTTTAAAGAACTGCTTGCCCGTGTTCGTGCGCTGACAAAACGTGGCTCAACGATTTCTCAGACTGCACAAATTTTACGTTTTGCTGATATCGAAGTATCCATGGATGCTAAGACGGTTCACCGATCCGGAAATAAAATTAACCTTACGGCGAGAGAATTTAATTTGCTTGTTTATTTAATCAGAAATCAGGGGCGTGTTGTTTCAAAAGTTGAAATTGCAGAGCAGGTTTGGGATATCGGGTTTGATACGGGTACCAATGTGATTGAGGTTTACGTCAATTATCTTCGTAAAAAAATCGACAAAGATTACCCGGTAAAACTGATTCATACACAGTTTGGAATGGGCTATGTGCTTAAAATCGAGTAAACCATGCAAATCCGTACCCGACTTACGATCCAGTTCTCCTTGCTTGTAAGCGGCATTTTATTGGTTACATTTTTTGCGATCTATTATTTTACCTACAATAACGTTACAGAGGATTTTTACGACAGGTTAAGATCAAAGGCCAAATCCACAGCCGAGCTCTTACTAAAAGTCCCCCAGGTAAACACCGAAGTTTTGCGGGCATTGGAAGGGTCCAACCGTGACCTTATATACAATGAAAATATCCTGATTTTTGATGAAAAAAACAGGCTTATTTATACCAATACAAACGCTGTTACCAAATCAATTCACGTTTCAAATTACTGGCTGGATGAAATCCGGAAATCCGGAGAAATCCGTTATACCGATGGTGACTATAAAGTTGTAGGGCTTTATTACAAATATCCTTTCAACCGGGCGGTCGTTATGCTGGGCGCTCAGGATTTGTACGGCCAGGCGAATTTGTCCAACTTAAATACGCTGCTTACAGTTTTGTATCTTATTGTAACAGCTATTGTCGGACTTGCGGGCTGGGTCTTCGCTAAACGAGCGCTTCGTCCAATTTCAAAGGTTATGAACGCCGTAGAAGGAATTTTGCCTCAAAAGCTCGACACAAGATTAGAGATTCCTAACCAAAAAGATGAAATCGGCCGTTTGTCAACGACATTCAACAAACTTTTGGACCGGATTGAAACGGCTTTTCAGATGCAGAAAATATTTGTTGCCAACGTTTCGCATGAGCTCAAAAATCCTTTAACCAAAATAAGGTCACAGCTGGAAGTAAGTATGCTAAAAGAGCGTAGTACGAAGGATTATCAGGTTACAATTCAATCCGTGCTCGAAGATGTTCAGGAACTTGCGCAACTTTCAAATACTTTACTTGAACTTGCCAAAGTGAGCGAAGACCAGCGAGATCTTTTGACGGAAATAGTCAGAATTGATGATTTACTCTGGGATTGCAGACAAAGTCTGAGTCAGGCAAATCCTGCTTACAATATTCAGCTTAATCTGGACGAGCTTCCTGATGATGATACATGGCTGGAAATTGCTGGAAATTCAACTTTATTAAAAACTGCCTTTCTGAACTTAATGGATAATGCCTGCAAGTTTTCAGAAAACCAGATGGTGAAGATTACTTTACACGCTTCTTCAAAAAAACTGAATCTGCGTTTTGCCGACAATGGCAAGGGAATCCCGGTACAGGATCAAAATCTTATTTTTCAGCCGTTTTATCGCGGTGACAATACAGCCAATGTGAAAGGTTACGGCATCGGACTTTCTTTGGTTGAAAGAATCGTCAAACTACACAACGGGTATGTCTCTATTCAAACCAACCAGCCTAAGGGAACAACCTTTATTATAGATTTTATTCGCCTCTAAGCAAATTCTAATTTATCCTTAAGTCCATCTTAAGGATTACGTGTTTAATTTGTAATGTTCTTTAAGCGTCAGACTTTTTTCATCGAACGCGTAAAATTAGATTTCATTTTTTGTGGTGTTAATAAGCAAACTTGGCAGGTGTCACTCACACCTGCCAAAGTTTTTTTGTGGCCATCCATGGATTAAAATCCATGGCTACAATATCCGTCATACCTACGGCATTAATATAATCATAACAAAAAAGGCAATGAACAATTAATTGTTCATTGCCTTTTTTGTTATGATTATTTATTATTTAGCTCTTCTTACGAATCTCAATAATTTTCAGCTTGTTAAGCATTTTAATTACCGGATAAGTCGGATCAACTTCAAACCATTTTGAACCAAAATTGATTGAATTGGGGCGTTTGTGGTGATTGTTCTGGAACAATTCTCCCATCATAAGAAAATCAAAAATCAGCGAATTCTTAGATTTGTCATCATTATCAAAATTCTGATAACCATACTTGTGACCACTCCAGTTAACAATAGCACCATGGATTGGACCCATCAAAAAATGTATCGGTAACAAGAAGAAAAACACCCAGTGCATATCCAGATAGATGTAAGCCAATATATAAAAAGCAGAATATAAAATCGCCCAGCCAGTTCTTGAAACCCAGGAATCTCCCAGTTTTTCAATAAAATTCCATTCAGGATAATTACGCTCGAATTGTGTTTCAATCGCTCTTTTACGATTCAGAACTGCGTTGTAGATATCTTTTGTCTCCCACATCATTGTAAACACATTTTTTGTGTGATGCGGAGAGTGCGGATCTTTTTCTGTATCACTGAATGCATGATGCATACGATGAAGTATTGCATAGGCACGAGGACTCAAATAAGACGACCCTTGCGACAAATAAGTTAACAGATAAAAAAACCGCTCCCATGGCTTGCTCATTATAAACATTTTATGAGCTGAATAACGGTGCAAAAAGAATGTTTGACAAAAAAGAGACAAGTACCAGTGTACAACAAAAACGGCAAGAACTATATACATGAAAAGATCTGATGGTTAAAAACGGAATAATGACACAAATTTAATTGTAACAAGGCAGAATTCCACCATCATTACCCGTTAATTTGCACACTTATTTATATTCATTCTATAATATTCCTAAAATACTATGTCAAACTTGGGATATTACAAAATCGTAAATGCATAATCAAGGAGATTGGCTCCCATTTGTAAAGCTTTACGACGGAGCTCTTCCGGATCTTTATAAACACTTTGATCCTCCCAACCGTTTCCTAAATCACATTCGTAAGAATAAAAGCATAATAAACGGCCCTGATAAATTAACCCGAAACCTTGCGGCTGTTTCCCATCATGCTCGTGAACTTTTGGTAAACCATTGGGAAAATCATATTTCAAGTGATAGATCTGATGATCAAAAGGAAGTTCGACAAAAGATAATTCAGGAAAGACTTTTTTCATTTCCCTGCGGATAAACGGATCCAAACCATAATTATCGTCAATATGCAGAAAACCACCTGCAAGCAGGTAATTCCGCAAATTTCTGGCTTCTGCATCAGTAAAAACGACGTTGCCGTGGCCCGTCATATGCACAAAAGGATAGGTAAATAAATCCGGGCTCCCAACTTCCACCACATCTTCAACCGGATTAATATTCATTTTAAGCTCCGAATTACCGAACCGGATCAGATTTGGAAGCGATGTTTTATTGGCATACCAATCACCTCCGCCACCATATTTCAGTTTAGCAATTTTCAGAGAAGACTGCGCCCAGCCGGATAATGCAGCAGTCAGCAAAATAATTACCAAAAACGATTTCTTCCAAAAGATGCTTTTCACCATAATATCTTTAATGAAACTAAGTAGTGCCGGATTGAATATCTCGCACCTTCGTGTATTTGTAAATCTCTTTCAAAGTAATTGTGCCAGATTAATAGCGTGGCAGCCGGCAACCGCAGCCGTCTCAGTTCTTAATCTGGTAGCACCCAAAGAAACAGCCTCAAATCCGTTGGTTGTTGCTAATATAACTTCTTCCGGGGAAAAATCCCCCTCAGGTCCTATCAATAATATTGTATTAGAATGCTTTTTGACTTTTTTAATAACATGTTCTGTCAAATGATTGTCCGGAACATAGGCGATCAGACGAGTACCATCCTCGCATTCCTTTATAAACGAAGGAAAATCTGTAACCAATCTGATTTCCGGCATATAATATTGTTGTGATTGTTTCATTGCAGATGCCGCAATACGATTTAGGCGGGCCATATTGACGACACGTGACACAGTTTCGCGGTGGGTATGTTCTGTCACAATAAAATCGATACGGTCCACGCCCATTTCAGTCATCTTCTCCACCATCCATTCGTTCCGTTCCGCTTTTCGCGTTGGAGCTACCGCAATGTGTACATTATATGATCTTTTTGGTATGAAACTTGATTCAACTGCTTCATAAGTAACGTTTTTTCTGCCAATATTAAGCCGGCATTTTTGAAGACGCCCCTTACCGTCGGTCACATAAATAATATCCCCGGAAGTTAGCCTCAGCACTTTTGTACAGTGACGAGACTCCTCTTCATCCAATTCAAAAACCTTTGGATCAGGCTGAAAAAATAAATGCATAATCTAATTTAATTTCCGAAAGCAACAGCCTCGATTTTTTTCCAAAAATAGCTAATAATTATGTAATCACTTCGTAGTCAAAAAGTGACTATACTAAGATTTGACCAAAAGTAGATGAAAACCCGTTTTTTGTATTTTTTCATTATTTTTAAAAATACTTATTAATATAAACCCTAATTATGATATAAATACACAATTGCGTTTTGAAAGGTTTATTTTTAAATCTTAGCTGATTTTATAGAAAAAGTACATTATTTACTGAAAATACTACCATACTCGCAATTTTATTCTGTATTAGATTAAAATTTGTTAGATTTTATTTTTTAGAAATACATTTTAGCATTAATATTGTGTCGTAATATTAATTCGTCACCACTTTATCTAGTATTATTATGTCAAAATCTAAGCTGGAATACATTTGGCTGGACGGCTATAAGCCAACCCAAAGTTTACGCAGCAAAACCAAAATTGAAAGCGACTTTAGTGGTAAACTTGAAGATCTAAGCAATTGGTCGTTTGATGGTTCATCTACCGAGCAAGCAGCTGGTGGTTCTTCTGACTGTCTATTGAAACCTGTTTATCTTATTCCGGATCCGCAACGTAAGGACGGATACCTTGTTATGTGCGAGGTACTTAACGCTGACGGAACCCCTCACGTTTCAAATGGCAGAGCTACGATTGAAGATGATGACAACGATTTCTGGTTCGGTTTTGAACAGGAGTATTTTCTTTGGGACATCGAAACTAATAAGCCACTAGGATTTCCGGCAAACGGTTACCCTGCACCACAAGGCCCTTACTATTGTTCAGTAGGTGCTCAAAATGCATACGGACGCGAAATTATTGAAGAACACCTTGACGCTTGTATCGAAGCAGGTCTTAACATTGAAGGTATCAATGCAGAAGTTGCGGCTGGTCAGTGGGAATTCCAAATGTTCGCAAAAGGAGCAAAACAAGCCGGAGACGAAATCTGGTTGGGACGTTACCTTTTGGAGCGTATCGGTGAAAAATATGGTGTTTCTATCAACTGGCATCCAAAACCACTAGGAGCTCTTGACTGGAACGGAAGCGGAATGCACGCTAACTTCTCAAACAATGTATTGAGAACCGCTGGCAGCAAAGAAACATTCGATAAAGTATGCGAAGCTTTCCGTCCTGTTGTTAAAGAACACATAGAAGTTTATGGTGCTGATAACCACCTTCGTTTGACTGGAAAACATGAAACTGCAAGTATTCATGATTTCAGCTACGGTGTTTCTGACCGTGGTGCTTCAATTCGTATCCCTGTTCTTGTTCCTCAAAAAGGATGGAGCGGATACCTTGAAGATCGTCGTCCAAACTCTGCCGCTGATCCTTATAAAGTAGCTGCTCGTATTATCAAAACTGTTAAAGGAGCTGTTTAAGAAATAGTTATTTTACGATAACAACAAAAAAACCACCTTAATGGTGGTTTTTTTGTTGTTATGATATTATTCAAACGAAATTATTCTTCATCCTCAGTCGAAAAAGAATAAACATTCGGATCAAGCTGCAAACGTCCTGAATTGTAACGAATGATAAAATCATTAATGATTTTATCATTTATTTCAGTTTTATTCAATCCAACTTCCAGACCGATTCCGTAATCAAATTTATCGTCAACCTCAACATGCTCGCGAACCGATATTTCTTCGTTTTCCTCAATTTCTTCAATAAATTCAGTAAGCAGAATTTCAGCTTCTTCGTCCTTATCAAAATCCACCACATCATTCTCTCCTCTTTCATCAGGAGAAATATAGTCTGGCATCTGGAGCTTTAATCTTTCCAAAGCCGCATCATACACCAAAGTGGAATGGTGTAATCTTAAAGTATAAATTAACAAGTCATAAACCACCTCTTTATCTTTGTAAGAACCTACAAACTGAACGTGGGCATGTTCGTTATTTTCTTCTTCATCGTCTTCGAACTCGTCTGTCACATACACAAAGTTCAATCGTTCAGCTTTACATTCCCGTTTAAGCTGTGCAATTTCTTCTGGATCGAATCCCGGATTCATAGTTTTGATTTGATTATTGTTTTAAAGCAATGGTAAAAATAATTATTCTAAAAATAGCATTTCCCTGTATTTGGCAAGTGGCCAGTCTTCATCATCGATCAGCAATTCCAGTTTATCCACGTGATATCTGATCTCATCAAAATATCCTTTTACTGTTGAACCATAAAAACGGGCGCGCTCAAATAAATCTTCAACATTATTAGCCGTCTTCCGGCTTTCTGTCATTTCACCAACCAGCCTTTTAATGACCACCACATGTGAAGAAATATCCTTGATTATTTCCTTGATCGGTTCCGCTTCTTCCAGCATTTCCAGATCTGTTAGCGCACGTGCCGTCTGCGCCAGTTTAAATTGGTATTTGACAACCGTTGATACGACGTGATTTAACGCCAGGTCACTTATTACCCTTGATTCTATTTGTAATTTCTTAACATAATTTTCAAGTTCAATTTCATAACGGGCATGTAACTCTCTGGAAGACAACACGCCCATTTTTTCAAATGCCTTAATTGTACTTTCAGTAACATAAGCATAAAGCGCATCATACGTCGCACTGATATTACTTAATCCTCTTCTTTTAGCCTCTTCAACCCATTCCTCGGAATAACCGTTTCCTTCAAACAGTATTTTTTTTGATTCTTTAAAATATCTTTTAAGAATTGTGACTGTCGCTACCTTTTTTTCCTCTCCCGCATTAAGCCTTTCGTCCATTTCCCGTTTGAATTCAGTCAGCTGATTAGCAACAATTGTATTCAAAACAATCATAGGCGAAGCGCTGTTTAACGCACTGCCAACGGCCCTGTATTCAAATTTATTCCCCGTAAAACAAAAAGGAGAAGTTCTGTTCCTGTCTGTATTATCTCGTTGCAAGTTAGGTATTCTTGTAATACCCAGCTTATAATAAAAGTTTTCGCCTTTTTCAAGTGTAATTTCTCCCTTACTAACCAATTCTTCAAGCATATTGGTCAGTTCTCCACCCAAAAATACAGAAACTATTGATGGCGGCGCCTCATTTGCTCCCAAACGATGTTCATTTCCTGCTGATGAAATAGAAGCACGCAGCAAATCCGCGTGATCATGAACCGCTTTTACAACATTAAGCAAAAATGTCAGGAAGCGTAGATTCTCTTTTGGCTTTGTTGTTGGTGCCAGTAAGTTAATTCCTGTATCTGTTGACAATGACCAGTTATTATGTTTTCCGCTGCCGTTTATTCCTGCAAAAGGTTTCTCATGAAATAAAACCTGAAAATTATGCTTCTCTCCGATTTTTTGCATCAGATCCATCAGCAAAGCATTATGGTCGATGGCTAGGTTAACTTCTTCAAAAGTTGGTGCACATTCAAATTGTCCCGGTGCTACTTCATTATGTCTTGTCCGAACCGGAATACCAAGTTTCAGTGCTTCAAATTCAAAATCCACCATAAAAGCATTCACACGCGGCGAAATGGACCCGAAATAATGATCGTCCAATTGCTGGCCGCGCGCAGGGCTATGGCCAAAAACCGTTCTTCCTGTCATCAACAAATCAGGACGGGCGTAATATAAAGCTTTATCAACCAGAAAATATTCCTGCTCAATACCCAGCGTCGGCGTTACTTTATCTACATCACGATTAAAAAACTGACAAACCGATGTCGCAGCTTTATCCAGCATCACGAGTGACCGGAGTAATGGCGCCTTATAATCAAGCGCTTCACCCGTGTAAGAAATAAATACAGACGGTATACATAATGTTTTTCCCCCTGCCCCATTATCCATCAGAAAAGCGGGAGAACTTGGGTCCCAGCCAGTATAACCCCGCGCTTCAAAAGTAGCACGCAACCCGCCACTAGGAAACGACGAGGCATCAGGTTCCTGTTGTACTAATGCACTGCCTTTAAATTTCTCAACGGCTTTTCCGTCAATTGTTAAATCAAAAAAAGAATCATGTTTTTCAGCAGTACTTCCTGTCAACGGTTGAAACCAGTGTGTATAATGCGTTGCTCCTTTGGAAATCGCCCATGATTTCATAGCCGCGGAAACTTCTTCCGCAACTTCTCTGTCGATGGTTGATCCTGAACGAATCGCATTTGAAATTTTAATATAAGCTTCCTGGGAGAGTAAGGTTCTCATCACATCATCGCTAAAAGTATTACTGCCGTAAAGGTCAGCTACCTTTTCGGTAGGTGGCGTCAGAACGGGTGCAACACGGCTCAGTGCAATCTCAAACGCTTTGGAACGAAATGTCATAAGTATGGTGAATTAATAGTATTTCTTGCCAAAATTATTTATTTCGGGATACTAAGCATCAAAACTGCATGAATTTTTCTGATTTTTCATTTTATAAGTTACAACAAGTGTCAAATTCAAGATATTTTTTTGATTTTTGCAATTTATTCCCCTAACATGCTGAAAAGAATTCGATTTCTGGCCTTGTACGGGTTGAGCTGGATATTGTTCTTTCAACTCTTCCGCATCATTTTTTTTATTTACCATTTCAAAAAATCTCTTGATCTTGGCGGCGCCCTGCTTGTCCAAAGTGCATTGCACGGATTAAGAATGGATATTTCTTTTTCGGGTTATATTCTAATGATACCTACACTGCTCATTGCAGCCAGCAGCATAAAGTGGAAATGGTATCAAAATTTCTTACATTGGTATAGCGCAATCGTCGCATTTTTCATGGTCTTGCTTACTATTTTTGACCTGGAATTATTTCGTGCCTGGGGTTTCCGGATCGACGCTACATCACTTATATATTTAAAAACGCCCAAGGAAGCTTTTGCTTCCATGGGTGCTGCGCCCGTTTTCCCACTTTTGGTTTTATTGATTTTACTTCTCGTTCTGGTTATCAAAATTTTATTTACCATTCAAAAAAGGACGATACCATATTTCTCCGGATCATCACCGGTTTTCACTGCATTACTTTTCATTTTTCTGGCTGCCGTACTTGTAATTCCAATTCGCGGGGGTTTTCAGTTAGCACCAATGAACGAAAGTGCAGTATATTTTTCCAACAAAAGTTTTGCCAACTATGCGGCTGTCAATGTGCCCTGGAATTATAGCCGATCGTTGCTCAATGAAGGATTTGACAAACATAATCCATTCAATTATTTCCCTGAGGATAAAGCAAAAGCTACGGTAACATCATTATATCATCACGGAATAGAACATGAACAATTGATTGACACAACCAATGCGCCTGTTAATCTTATCATTATTATCTGGGAAAGTTTTACAGCAAAAATCGTTGAAAAATTAAATGGAGTGCCTGGTATCACGCCACAATTTGATGCGCTGACAAAAGAAGGAATTCTTTTTACAAATATGTACGCCAGCGGAAACCGAAGTGATAAAGGCATGGTGGCAATACTCAGCGGATATCCGGCGCAACCGACCACTTCTATTATAAAAATACCAAATAAAACAGTTTCTCTTCCTTCGCTGCCCAGGGAATTTAGAGATTTCGGTTATAATACATCCTTTTATTATGGTGGAGAAACTGAGTTTGCCAACATGAAAACGTATTTTTTACAACAGGGATTTAACACCATTGTTGACAAAAATGCTTTTAATGGGGCTGATATGAATTCTAAATGGGGTGCTCACGACCATGTGGTTTTGAATAAGTTCCTAACTGATCTTGATCAAAAAAAACAGCCATTTTTTACAACACTTTTTACACTCAGCAGTCACGAACCTTTTGAAGTTCCTGTAAAAACGGTTATTCCGGGAAATGACCAGGAACATTTATTCCTCAATGCACATCGTTACTCGGATGCTTCTATTGGCGAATTTATCAAAAATGCCAAAACAAAACCTTGGTGGAAGAATACGCTTATTGTCATATTAGCGGATCACGGCCATCCTTTACCAGAAAAGCCAGCTTCGAAACCCAACGAGTTTCATATTCCTATGTTATGGCTTGGCGGAGTTTTGAAAAAAAAGAATATTACGATAGACTCGTTGTGTTCACAAACTGATTTGGCCGCGACTTTACTAAATCAATTGAATTTACCTTCAAAAACATTCAACTGGAGTAATGACATTTTCATGACAAACCGTACTTCATTTGCTTATTTTGCCTTTATGAATGGTTTTGGCTGGATGCGTCCCAACGGATTTATTGTCAGGGATAATATTGGGGGAAACATTACTGAGAAATCAGGGAATCTCAAACCAGAAGAGGTTGACTACGGAAAATCCTATTTACAAGCTTCTTTTGGTGATTATTTGAAGCGTTAAGCGGAAAAAGTGTAATTTTGCAGTCTTATTGTAAATACTATGAAAAAAGTCGCTTTTTATACGCTGGGTTGCAAACTTAATTACTCTGAAAGTTCTTCGATCGCGAGAATGTTTGAAGATAAGGGTTATTACAAAGTTGAATTCAACGATAAGCCGGATATATTTATCATCAATACATGCTCTGTGACGGAAAATGCGGATAAAAAATGCCGTAAAATCGTTCGCGAAGCCCAAAAAATAAATGCAGATGGGTATGTCGCCATCATTGGTTGTTATGCTCAACTAAAACCTGCCGAAATCGCCGAAATTCCAGGCGTTGATGCAGTTTTGGGTGCAGCAGAAAAATTCCGTCTGGTGGAATTGCTGGATACTTTTGAAAAAGAACCAGTCAATCAAACTGCTAAAATTCTTGCCTCTCCTATCGAAGATGCGGTAGAATACCATACTTCTTATTCGCTAAACGACCGCACCCGTACTTTTCTGAAAGTCCAGGATGGTTGCGACTACCCTTGTGCCTATTGTACAATTCCTCTGGCTCGCGGAAAAAGTCGTTCAGATACTATTGCCAATATTGTTAAAGCTGCCAACGATATTGCTGCAAGAGACGTGAAGGAAATCGTACTTACGGGGGTTAATATAGGAGATTTTGGTATTCAGAATGGTGAGAAAAAAGAAACGTTTCTGGATCTGATCAAAGCACTGGATGAAGTGGAAGGAATATCAAGATTCAGGATTTCTTCTATCGAACCTAATTTGCTGACAGATGAAGTTATTGAATTTGTAGCGCAGTCGAAACGTTTTGTTCCTCACTTCCATATTCCTTTACAATCGGGATCCAATAAGGTTTTGTCGCTGATGCGCCGGAGATACCGCAGAGAATTGTACGTGGAAAGAGTAGCCAAAATAAAATCATTAATGCCTGATTGTTGCATCGGTGTGGATGTAATTGTGGGCCATCCGGGAGAAACGTATGAATTATTTCTGGAAAGTTATCAGTTCCTGAATGAGCTGAACATTTCCTATCTGCACGTTTTCACCTATTCAGAAAGAGAAAACACTTTGGCGGTGACTATTAAACCAGTAGTCCCAAAATCTGAAAGAGCAGAGCGCTCCAAAATGCTTCATATTCTTTCAGAAAAGAAAAAGAGACATTTTTATGAATCACAGATTGGAAAAACCGGTACTGTTTTATTTGAAGACGAAATTCAAAACGGACAAATGCTTGGCTTTACCGAAAACTATATTCGTGTTGCTGTAAAATACGATCCTTTGCTGATCAACGAAACAAAGGAAATCCAGTACGTAAATCTTAACGAGTCAGGTTTGATGGAAGTAATGGAATCTGATCATTATGAGCCTGCACATTAACAATAGCTTTTAGCAATCAGGTTTCATTCCTGGATTTCAGTTCTAAATTCCTGTTTTAGGTTAAGATTATTTTACAAATCCTTCTATACAAAGAACGACCGGCAGAATATTCTGCCGGTCGTTCTTTGTATAGTTTTGAATTCTTATGCTTCTACAAGGAACTCATCATGCTGACTGATATCCAAACCAACTTTTTCGTCAGTTTCAGATACACGAAGTGGCAAGATAAGGTCTGTGATTTTCAAAAGAAGGAATGAGCCTCCGAAAGCGAATACAGATACACCTACCAATGCAATCACGTGATTGATGAAAAGTGTAGTTTCACCGAAAGCAAGACCTTGATCAGTTACCAATGGGTTCACTGCGCTTGTTGCGAAAATACCAGTCATCAACATACCAACCATTCCACCAACACCATGGCAAGGGAACACGTCAAGTGTATCATCCAAAGTTGAACGTGTACGAAGGTGAGCAACGTAGTTACTGATACATGCAGCAACTGCACCGATGAAGATAGACGAAGGAACCGTTACGAAACCAGCAGCAGGTGTGATAGCCACAAGACCTACAACCGCACCGATACAGAATCCAAGAGCAGAAACTTTTTTGCCCCTTGCAACATCAAACAATACCCAAGCCAAACCAGCAGCACCGGCAGCCGTGTTAGTAGCAGCGAAAGCGGAAACAGCCAAAGGAGAAGCAGTCAAAGCAGAACCGGCGTTGAAACCGAACCATCCGAACCAAAGTAAACCAGTTCCCAAAAGAACGTAAGGAATATTAGCAGGAGGCAATACGTGAGATTCAAGTACAGATTTACGTCTTTTCAGATACATTGCGCCAGCCAAAGCAGCCCAGCCAGCAGACATGTGTACAACAGTTCCACCCGCAAAGTCAAGAACACCCATTTTGAAAAGGATACCATCTGCATGCCATGTCATGTGAGCAAGCGGTGCATAAACGAACACGCAGAACAGGATCATGAAAAGTACATAAGAGCGGAAATTAACACGTTCAGCCATAGAACCCGTAATAAGTGCAGGTGTAATGACAGCGAATTTCATTTGGAACATCGCAAATAACGCGAAAGGAATTGTTCCGAAAGCAGGACCATCCAACACTCCTTTAAACATAAAGTGAGTCGTCGGGTTACCGATAAAGCCTCCAACATCTTCACCAAAAGCAAGACTGAAACCAACTACAACCCAAAGAACGCTAATGACACCCATCGCGATAAAGCTTTGAAGCATGGTGGAGATAACATTTTTGTTATTAACCATCCCTCCATAGAAATAAGCTAAACCGGGAGTCATTAACAGTACCAGTGCGGATGATACCAACATCCAGGCGATATCGCCTGAATCTAAGCCCTCAGTGACAATTTTGGTAGGCACGCTAGGAACAAAAGCTCCCAGCAGAGCAATTACCAGTAAAATAATCAGTGGTAAATAATTACGTTTTTCCATTGTTTTGTAGAGATTTCGATTGTTTTGATTTAAGAAGGTGAATTAAAATTTATAAATGAAAGCAATTCCAAACGTTGTCTGACTGCTTTTAGTGAAATTTCCATCGGAATCTTCAAATTGTTGTTCCTTAGTACCGCTCGCTTTTGGATAAGCATCAAGACGGAACTCAGGTTTGATAAGGATGTGTCCGTCTGCAAGACCAATGTTACCTGTTAAAGTTACAGAATTTACGTGAGTTCCAATACCTGTTGCACCGTCCAATTTTCCATTTGGATAAGCAAGTAAGGCTCTAACACCATTATCGTTATCAAAATATTCATAACGCGCACCGATTGCGAAATTATCTGTGATGGCTACATTCGAGTAAATCGCTGCACCACCCCATGATTTGGAATTATCAGGACCACCTGCTCCCTGATAATCTCCTTTTTGAGAACCCAATGCTGCATTTACTCCAACAAGGAATTTTGGGGTAACCTGATAACTTGAAGTAACATCGAATACCCGGTAATGTGCTTTTGGTGAATCTCCGTCAGAACCCGGATTAGCTTCGTTACTATTGATAAAATTAAGATAGACATTCCAGCCCGTAACAGGTGAAATAAATAACTGAGAAATAATTCCCTTTTTGCGGTTGTTATCTCCCAAACCATCTACGTTGTTAACTACACCAGCCATTAATGAAACTTTATCAGTGAAAGCGTAAGTTGCCTTAACCCCCATGTGATAAAATGGCCCGTTGTTAAATAAGTTTGAAAGTGAGTAGTTAAAGTTGGCAGGCGCATCAATTACTTCATATCCGATATGCGTTCCGAATTGTCCCGCTGTCATAGAGAACTTATCAGTAAACTTGTAAGTAAAGTAAGCTTGTTTGATGGCAAGCGCGGTTCCTGTTTTTGATGAATTAAGAGGACTCAGAAGGTTACCATAGTTACCCAAATCCGCATTAGGCCCAAACGTCAGATCCACAACTGCTTCTGACTTTGAATTGGTGTAAACTGCTTTGGCCTGAACAAGTCCTAGTGAAAACTGTCCGGATTTTATATCAAAAACCCGAGCGTTAGCCTGGCCAAGATTTGATCGTGAAGCCGGCTTGTTAAAGTTGGCCATGTAATAAGAATCTAAATAACCAGAAAACGCAAAAGATCCTTTTCCTTCTTCACCTTCTTCTTTTACCTCCTCAATTTTGCTAGTTTCTGTTGTTTTGGCTTTTTTCTCTTCATCCAAACCCGACTTACTAAAACCCAAAAAGGGGATCATTAAAGATAATACTGTACAATAGACCTTTTTCATAATTTTCTTCTGTTTACGTATTTAATAGTTTCACTGATTATTTACGTACCAAATATTGTACTAAAATTATATTTATCAAATAATATAGTCATTTTTTATCATGAAATCGTCAATTTTCCTTTTTTTGTACTCTTTTTTATCAATATTAAAACATAATTATAACAAAATCTACATTTTAATAAATTTTAATTTATTCTGTATTTGCATACTATTACAAAATTTTATTAAATAATGTCCAAGCTATTAATTAAGAAATTTTATTATTATTTTACTATTAAAAAAAAACAGGGCACAAAAAAAGACCCACTGTTGAGTGGGTCTTTAAAGCATTAACTGGTAATTATGGCTTATTCACCATGCATCCAAGCTTTTTTAGCCAGTAAAGTTTCTTCCTCTTCCTCATTTTCAGGATCAGGCACGCAGCAATCCACCGGGCAAACGGCAGCGCATTGCGGTTCTTCATGAAAGCCTACACACTCGGTACATTTATCTGTTACTATATAATAGAATTCGTCAGAAACAGGTGACTGTTTTTCTTTACCGCTGATAACGGTGCCGTCTCCAAAATCTACCTCGTCCAAACTCGTACCATCCCCCCAAGTCCATTCTACACCTCCTTCATAAATAGCCGTATTGGGGCACTCTGGCTCGCACGCCCCACAATTTATGCATTCATCGGTTATCATTATAGCCATAGTCGCCGGATTGTTTATATTTGTTCCTATTTTTCTCCTTAATAGACTAACAAATATAACTATTTAAAGTTTCCCGACAATCAGAAAAATAAAAACAGATTTACAAATTTAATTATTTTTAGTTTCCCTGGAATGATATCAAGAATTCAACGCATAAATGCCTTTATTAAGTTAGGAAATTTTTTGAAAGACCCTAAAAACGGGGACTATCTTCAGGAATTGGCCATTAGTGCCAATAGAAAAAACAACTGGTTTACGCCGGTCAATGTGCTTGGGTCGTTAAATGCAATTGCCACCCGCTTTCTGTCGGAAGAAACCCTTGTTGCCTGGGTTGAAAAATATCCGGAACCTGAAACTTACCGGAAAATCGGTGTTATCATGGCCGGCAACATTCCGGCTGTTGGGTTTCACGATGTATTATGTGTTTTGATCAGCGGACATAAATTACTGGCAAAACCCAGTTCAGATGACCCTGTCCTGATTCCCGCTCTCCTGGAAAAACTTATCGAGATAGAACCAGCCTTTTCTGATTGCATATTTTTCGTAGACAGACTTAATGATTCTGACGCTTACATTGCCACCGGAAGCGATAATACCGCACGATATTTTCACTATTATTTTTCAAAAAAACCGAATATAATCAGGAAGAACCGGACTTCACTGGCCGTGATCAGTGGTAACGAAAGCGAAAATGAATTGCACGCTTTGGGCAATGATATTTTACAATATTTTGGCCTCGGATGCAGAAATGTTTCCAAGCTCTATGTTCCCAAAGGATATGATTTTACCAAGTTTTTCGAATCTATTCAATCCTTTGATCATCTGTGTCTTAATCACCACAAATACTTCAATAACTACGAATACAACAAATCCATTTTACTGGTAAATCGTGTTCTTCATTATGATAATGGATTTTTAATGCTGACTGAAAGTCCGGCAATGGTATCTCCTATCAGTGTTGTTCATTACGAAACCTATGAAAACATGGAATCCATGAAAGGTTATCTTGAAGAAAATTCGGGGAAAATCCAATGTGTTGTGGGAGACAAAAACAATTTCCCCAACGCAATTCCTTTTGGACATACACAAGAGCCTGAGCTATCCGATTATGCAGATTCTGTTGACACTATGAAGTTCCTGACTTCTTTATAATATATTATTCATGAGAAGCGGAAAAACAAACCCGCTTTTCATGAAATTATTTTCCAAATGCCCAGATCAGGAAATCAGGCATTGCACGAGACCAGGTCTCAGGATTATGTTCCCCTCCTATCGTTTCACAATAATTAATATCTTTCCCCCAGGCAAATCCTTTCCGTTCGAGTTCGGCTATACATTCCAGCGTATCCTGGATTGAATCAATAATACCATCATGATCGCGGTCGTCGGTTTCGTCATTGGTACCGGTCTGAAACCAGAATCTCAAATCCTGTTTTGTTTGCGAATTCCTGATCTGTTCGTGCATGATACGGTCAATATCCCTGTATCCTGCATCCAGCGCCTTTTGCCTCCACCATAACGCACCCGAAAATATCCCGGTTTTTGAAAAAACATCCGAATGATTCCAAACCATATCAAGCGCCATCAAACCACCAAGAGAAAATCCGGCATAGGTGATATTTTGCGTTTCAATCGGATAATTTTCGTTTAAAAAAGACAGTAATTCCTTCAATACAAAATCGGTAGTAGCGCCTGCCTTGCTTCCGCGGTGGGCATAATCAGGCTTACAAACCGTTCCATATTCCTGCAAGCGATCTGTTCCGGCATGAATACCTACAACGATAACGGGTTGGATTGTCTCATTAATTTGTAAATCGGTAAGAATATGATTCATCCGGAGCGCTTCAAAATCCTGCCCGTCGTTTATTAAAAGCAATGGATATTGGCGTGCTTCATTATAATGTACAGGAAGCCTTATTGAGATAAGAACTTCGCGATGAAGAAACAAAGAAGATATGCTTTGCTCAATACACAAAAGATGGGGATCGGATGAAATCAAAATAAACTGGAAAAACGATAAAGCAACAAGGTAACAGATGCAGTGTTTTAATAAAAGAAAGATTAAAATTATTCCGGTTGCGGAAAATAGTCAAACGGTAACATATCCCCTACTTTATCCCAGCTCCAATATCCATTAAATATGATCCCAAGGGGTTTTTCAAACCTTCCGTTTTTATCCAAAAGGACATACTGATCTTTTAATGTTATGGTTGACGTTTGATATGACGCTTTTTTAATACCTGAGCTATTGTTAGCGTAAACATATTCAAGGTCTTCCATTTTGCGGAGATAAACAACCCGCAACGCTCCTTTAAATTCCATCTTCGCTTCATTGTCAGGATAAGAAAGATATTCGTCATAAGACACATCTCCATATGTTATAGCTCTGGTTACCCGAAATCCCTCCTGCTGTAATTTTTGGTCTCTGAGTGACCGTGCGAAATGCATCGAAGAACCTTGAAATACTTCTAACCGTTTTTCTGCCCATTGCCGCTTTTGCGAGTCTTTCCCATCCATTGGTTCGAAATGCGGATAGCCCAAATAACTTACATAACCTTCGCTTTTATTCAACACAAATGCGATCAATAAGAAGTTGATGTTATATCCCAACTCAGGATTTTGGATTTTCAAAGGTTCTTTGGCGGTGACCGTTAATGTTTGTTTTTCAACATTAAATTCCGTTATCAACGCATCAGGATTAAGCAATTTACATTTTTGGGCAATTGCACTTTTACCTAAAAAATAATCCTTAAACAACCTCAGATTCGAATACCAGGAAGCATCACGCTTACCGGTAACAGAAATTGCATCTAATGCATAGGCCTGCTGTGGAATTTTAAACAAAACTGGCGTCATGGCCATTTCATCGTTTTTAATCATTATGGGATGAACGATAGGTGCGTACCCTACCAACGAAACCACGACCTCATATTTCCCGGGATCCAGCATTAAGGAAAAGCCTCCGTTGTCATTTGTTAAAGTACCAATCGTTGAATTGGTTATGTACACTGAGACAAATTCTAGCGGCTTATTCGTTTCTTCATCTATTACACGGCCCTTGAACATCTTCTTTTGGGCGGAAGCTGTACCCGAATTAAATGTAAATAATAGCAGGATGTATAAACTTACAGTTTTCATAGCTGGCGCGGTTTATAACTAAAAATCTAAGTAGTATTTAGTTACAAAATACACTATTACATTTATTTTAAAAATTATATCGGAAGATTTTTACTTTCTCCCGGTCATCCAACTTTTTTTTCACTCAAAAATATATCACTTTTATCAGTTTTCACTTTTTCCGACTTTTAAGAAAATTTGCCTTTTGAATTAAACAGCCCTTGTTTATTCGCAATATTTACTTATTTGCTTCTTATTATATGTTTTGTATATTTCAACATCAACCATAAAAATCTGCTCACATTGGAGGAAAAACATATAAAATATTACTCACACCATCTCGGACGTGATATCGAGATGCTGGTGTATGGCAGCTGGGGTTATCCGATTTTAGTATTTCCCACAACACTTGGACGATATTATCAGGCAAAAGATATGGGACTAATCGAGTCGGTCCGTGGTCTTGTTGATTCGGGAAAATATAAAATTTATTGTATTGATTCAGTAGATGCAGATTCCTGGTATGCAAAACATTTAAATCCCGAAGCCCGTGTTTTAAATCACATTCAGTATGATAAATTTCTTACAAACGAACTTGTTCCTTATATCCGGAATGAATGTCGCGTAGATAAAATTGGTGTTGCAGGATGCAGTTTCGGCGGTTTCCACTCTGCCAATTTTGCTTTTCGGCATCCTGATACTGTGGCTTACCTGGTGAGTATGAGCGGAGCTTTTGATATACGTAATTTCATGGACGGCTTTTATGATGACAACGTCTATTTCAGCAATCCGGTGGATTTTATGCCAAACGAACAAAGCTGGCGGTATAACCATATGAAGATTGTGCTGGGTACTTCCGACTGGGATATTTGTCTGGAGAGTAATATTAAGATGTCGAATATTCTCAGTTCAAAAGGTATCGACCACTGGCTGGATATCAGGGGCTGGGAAAAACATGACTGGCAACTTTGGAACAAAATGTTTCCTGATTATCTGAGCAGAATTATGTGAGCCAATTTGGCTCTTTTGCACCATTTTGATATTTGGAAAAAATAAAAATATTAAAATCCCTCGTAGATACCACCATTTAACAATCAAAATCATTAACAACAAGTCATTATGAAAAAAATCGGAATACTCTTTGGAATGGAAAATACCTTTCCACAGGCATTTATAGATCGCGTTAACAGTAAGGGTGAAAAAGATATTATTGCAGAAGCAGTAACAATCGAAAAAGTCGTCCAGGCCGATCCAACTGAATATGCTGTAATCATTGACAGGATTTCACAGGATGTTCCGTTTTACAGGGCTTATCTCAAAAATGCAGCTTTATGCGGCACTGCCGTAATTAATAATCCTTTCTGGTGGAGCGCAGATGAAAAGTTTTTTAATAACGCACTGGCCGAAAAAATCGGGGTACCCGTCCCAAAAACCGTTTTAATTCCTTCAAAGGAAAGACCAACGGATACTTCGGAAACTTCATTTCGAAATCTAAAATTCCCGTTAGCCTGGGAAGAAATGTTTCAATATATAGGATTCCCTGCTTATATGAAACCACATGATGGTGGTGGCTGGAAGAGTGTTTATCAGGTGAACGATCCGCATGATATGTGGAGAAAACATGAGGAAACGGGTCAGTTGATCATGATGCTTCAGGAAGAAATCCAGTTTGAAGATTATTTTCGCTGCTACTGTATTGGTCAGAAAGATGTGTTGATCATGCCTTACGAACCGAGAAATCCCCATCACCTGCGTTATGCTTCCGAAATAAAAGCAAAAGGCGAAGAAGCTGAAAAACTTTTGGCAACGATCAAGGAATATACTTTGAAACTGAATATTGCTTTGGGTTACGATTTTAATACGGTGGAATTTGCTGTACGGGACGGAATTCCCATTGCTATTGATTTCTGTAATCCGGCGCCGGATGCGGATATTTATTCTGTTGGTAACGATAACTTCGAATGGGTTGTTGAGGCCGCAGCAAACATGGCAATTGACCGGGCGAAAAGTCATAAATCCGGCCAGACAAACCTGACATGGGGAACATTTATAAAAGACTCTGTTGGTGTTTCTTTGCAAGCTCCGGAAATTGCCCCGAAAGCAACTGAAGTGGTTGCAGCAAAAACGGTTAAGCCGAAAAAAGAAACTGTTGCAAAAACAGAAACTACTGAAACCCCTGCACCAGTTGCGGCCGTGAAGGAAAAAGCACCAGCTCCGATTGCCTTTGAAGAAATCCCGAAAAGAAAAGCTGCGCCTGAAAAAGTGGAAGCAAAAGAAACTGCACCCGCTAAACCGGCTGTAAAAGTTACAACAAAAAAAGCGGTGACTCCAAAAGCGGTAACAGCGGAAACTCCTAAAAAAGCAAGCAGCAAAACGACAAAAAAGAAATAGCAGCCAATATATTACTAACCTCAGCATCAAAATATGGCGACTTTCACACTCGGAATTGAAGAAGAATTTCAAACGATTGACCCTGTTACCAGAAATCTGCGTTCCCACATGTCTAAATTAGTTGAAGACGGGAAAATAACGCTGAAAGAACGGGTAAAGGCTGAAATGCACCAGGCAGTGGTGGAAGTAGGTACCAATATTTGTCATAACATCCAGGAGGCCAGAGAGGAAGTTACCTATCTGCGTAAAATGATCCTGGATCTGGCTGCCAAGCAAGATTTACAGGTGGGAGCCGCCGGAACCCATCCGTTTGCGGACTGGGTGGAACAGTTGATCACTCCCGATCCGCGTTATGATGAAATTATTGACGAGATGCGTGATGTGGCCAGAGGAAATCTGATTTTTGGTTTGCACGTGCATGTTGGAATAGAAAACCGAAACGAGGGAATTGAAATCATGAATGCTGTAAGATATTTCCTACCCCATATTTATGCATTGTCTACGAATTCGCCGTTTTGGTGTGGCCGAAATACGGGGTTTAAGTCATATAGATCCAAGGTTTTTGACAAATTTCCAAGAACCGGTATTCCCGATTATTTTTCAAGTGCAGCTGAATACGATGAATATATAAATCTGTTGGTCAAGACAAAATGTATCGATAACGGTAAAAAAATCTGGTGGGATATCAGGCTTCATCCTTTTTTCAATACCATCGAATTCCGGATGTGTGATGTACCTATGCGTACGGATGAAACCATTTGTCTGGCCGCTATTATGCAGGCGCTTGTGGCCAAAATCCATAAACTGCACCGCATGAACCTCAGTTTCCGGCCATATCACCGCATGTTGATCAATGAAAACAAATGGCGCGCAGCGCGTTACGGCATCAGCGGAAAACTGATCGATTTTGGAAAACAGGAAGAAGTCGAATATAAATTACTAGTGGTAGAATTACTGGAATTTATTGATGACGTAATTGACGAATTGGGAAGCAGAAAAGAGATCGAATATATTCACCAGATACTGGAAATGGGCACAGGCGCAGACAGGCAGCTGGCTGTTTTTGAACAAACAAATGATTTGAAAGCCGTGGTGGATTACATTGTTTCAGAAACGAAAATCGGAATTTATTAACGGGTCACATTCTTATTAATAATTGATTGAAAGAAGAATTCTTTTTAGTACTAACTAAGGGAATTCTTCTTTTTGTTGAATCAAATGAGGAAATTTACGTTTTAAAATAAAGGCAATAACAAAACGGAGTACCAAAATAATCATCAGCTTTGGGCCCTATCTAAAAATGAACAACGATAAGAAACAGTTCAGAATCGCTATTCTGGACATGTACAACGGCTTTGAAAATGAGGGGATGCGTTGTATTAAAAAAATCATCACCGGGTTTGGTGAAAGAGAATTATTGAATCTGACATACGAAATTTTCGACGTACGTCAGAAACTTGAAGTACCCGGAATGGACTTTGACGCTTATATTTCCACAGGTGGACCGGGAAATCCTGCTCCTTCGGGCGAAGCCTGGGAACGTAAATTCTTTCGTTTTCTCGATCAGTTAACACAATATAATGCAAGCCGGCACAATCGTACAAAAAAACATCTTTTCCTGATTTGTCACTCGTTCCAAATGGCGAGCATTCACTGGCAAATAGGTGCTGTTGGAAGAAGAAGAAAAACTTCATTCGGGACATTTCCTGTTCATAAAACTTCCTGGGGAAGGAAAGATCCTGTACTTAATCCGCTAAATGATCCGTTCTGGATTGTTGATTCCAGAGATTTCCAGGTAATCCAGCCAGACCAGCAGGCGATAGATAATATGGGTGCGAAAATTATTTGTCTTGAAAAAATACGCCCTCATGTAAAGCTTGAACGCGCAATAATGGCGATCCGTTTTTCAAAAGAAATTGTTGGAACACAATTTCATCCCGAAGCAGATTCGGAAGGAATGCTGAGATATTTTTTAAGAGATGATAAGAAAAAAAGCATCATTGAAAATCACGGTGAAGCAAAATATAACGACATGATCGAGCATTTGAACGATCCTGATAAAATCAAAATGACGGAGGCGACAATCATTCCGATGTTTTTAAAAATGGCATTTGACAAAATTCAGGAGTCAGAAAGTATTCCTGTTACTGTTAAATAAACCATGCATTCATTCAACAAAGTAAATTCAGGAAAATATGCATCAGGAAGCACGGAAGCAATTTAACCAGTCATTTTCTGAGGAAAAATACCAGCAGCTTAAAAATGAAATTCAAACAGATTATCCTGATAAGCTTGATTTTCGTGTAGCCGAAACGCCAGTTTTTGTTCCGAAAGATTTAAAAAATAAATTGGTTGAAGCTTGCGAGGAGATTATCGAAACCATTATTTCCGATGATTTCAAATCGAGAACGGATCGTGCGATTCCGGCAGGCCAAAATGTTCCGAATGAAAATGGACATTCTTCTTTTCTGGCTATTGACTTTGCTATTTGTAAAGATAAAAATGGTGCATTAGTTCCTAAATTAATTGAATTACAGGGATTTGCTTCTCTCTATGCCTATCAGGGATATTTATCAGAAACCTTCAAAAAGTATTTTCCGATTCCTGAAAATTTTTCATATTCTTTCGGCTCTCAAAATTTCGAAGGGTACGTTGAGGATTTGAAAAAGCTGATCGTAGGCGAAGAAAATCCTGAAAATGTTATTTTACTCGAAATATTCCCTGAAAAACAAAAAACCAGAATTGACTTTGCTTTGACAGAAAAACTGCTTGGCGTAAAAGCGGTTTGTTATACCAAGCTGATCAAGGAAGGACGTAATCTTTTTTATGAAGAAGATGGACGAAAAATCCAGGTCAAACGAATTTATAACCGGTTAATTTTTGACGATCTGCAAAATTATCCCGGCCTGGAAACAAGCTATCATTTTACGGATGATGTTGATGTCGCCTGGGTTGGTCACCCAAACTGGTTTTTTAGGATAAGTAAATTCACTTTGCCTTTTTTAAAGGGCGAATACATTCCGGAAACCAGATTTGTTTCGGACTATGGAAATAATTTTCCGGTCGATCTTGAAAATTATGTTTTAAAACCGCTGTTTTCTTTTGCAGGCACCGGTGTCCAGCTTCATGTCGATCAAGAAATGTTAAAAGAAATAACGGATCCTGAAAACTATATTTTACAGAAAAAGGTAATTTATGAACCGGTTGTGCAAGCACCTGACGGGCTCGTGAAATGTGAAGTCAGGATGATGTATGGCTGGCCGGATAACGAAGATAAACCTCGTTTATTAACGAGTCTAAGCAGACTTAGTCGCGGAGAAATGATTGGCGTCCGTTTTAATAAGGACTTCACCTGGGTAGGTGGGACAGCATGTTTTTTTGAAGAATAATACTTTGGCTTTCAATTTCGAAAAAATATGGAAAGTTTAATATTTTAGAATAATATAATTAATAAAAAAAGTATAATAAGTATTAAATGCATATTTCACATCGTCAACATTTTTTTGATCATATTGCCCAGACATCCGACTTTCCTCTTGCCCTTGAAATTGAAAAAGCAGAAGGTGTGTACATGTACGGAACGGATGGAAAACGCTATTTGGACCTGATTTCCGGCATTGGCGTAAGTAATGTTGGCCACAGACATCCGGAAGTTTTAGCGGCTCTGCACCAGCAACTGGACAAACATATGCACTTGCTGGTTTATGGTGAATTTATCCAAAGCACACAAGTACAACTGGCAAAAGCGTTGGCAGATACTTTAAATTTTGAATCAGAAAATCCATCTCCTTTTGGTAAAATTGATAATGTATATTTTACCAATTCAGGAACCGAAGCGGTGGAAGGCGCTATGAAACTGGCCAAACGTTTTACCGGCCGAACAGAATTTATTTCCTGTTACAACGCCTATCACGGCTCCACCCAGGGCGCATTAAGCCTTTCGGGAGCAGAATCCTTCAAGCGGAATTTCCGTCCATTATTACCCGGCATCAGAAATATTGAACATGGAAATAGTGCAGATTTACAATTTATTACTTCCAAAACAGCTGCGGTTATCATTGAAATAATCGGAGGGGAATCAGGCGTACGCGTTCCAACTTTGGATTATATAAAAGCACTTCGCAAAAGATGTACGGAAGTAGGTGCATTGTTAATTCTTGATGAAGTTCAGACTGGATTCGGGCGCACGGGTTCCTTCTGGGCATTTGAACAATATGACATTTACCCTGACGTGCTTTTAAGTGCCAAAGGTATGGGCGGCGGAATGCCAATTGGTGCTTTTATGTCTTCTCAGGAAGTTATGAGCGTTTTTAAAAACAATCCGGTTTTGGGACATATCACAACTTTTGGCGGACATCCGGTAAGTTCGGCAGCTTCTCTTGCAGCTCTTCAGGTAACTTTGAAAGAAAATCTGGCTCAAAAATCAGTTGCGAAAGGAGACCTTTTCAAATCATTACTGGTTCATCCAAAAATCAAAGAAGTTAGAGGAAAAGGATTAATGCTGGCGGCAGAAATGGATTCCTTTGAAGTTTTAAAACAAACAATTGACAGCTGTATTGCGAAAGGTGTTATAACTGATTGGTTTCTTTTTTGTGACAATTCCATGCGTCTTGCTCCTCCGCTGATCATTACCGAAGAGCAAATCAGAGAAGGATGTAGGGTGATAATGGAAGTATTGGAACAATAAATTAGACATTACTAACCAAATTTATTTTAATGATTAATAAACTTTAAATTAGATCATGGCTACGATAGAAAACGATATTCTTAGAATTGGCGTCAGTGAACTTGGTGCAGAACTTTGTGAAATCCATTCCAAAATTTCAGGTAAGGAATATATGTGGGATGCAAATCCGGACATTTGGGGGAGCTATGCGCCGGTACTTTTTCCGGTTATCGGAGCCATTAAAGATGGCTATGTTCTGATTAAAGGACGGCAATACAAGGTACCCAGACATGGTTTTGTACGAAATAATCCCAATGTCACAATTGTTGAGCAAACTAAAAACAGCCTTACTTACGGTTTGAAATACAGTGAAAAAACATTGCAGATCTATCCATACGAGTTTGAGTTCCTGATCACTTTTTCACTTGAAGGAAACAAAATTACTGTAAGCCATCAGATCATAAATCATGGCGACTACACTATGTTTTTTTCTCTTGGCGGGCACCCTGCATTTAAATGTCCCGTTAACGCAGACGAGGAATATGAAGATTATTACCTTGAATTCGAAAAAACGGAAAACGCCGCAACCTGGCTTTTAGAAAAAGACGGTCTGGTTGGGAAAACAACAAAGCCGGTCATTCAGAATTCGAATATCTTGCCATTACAATCAGATATGTTTGATAACGATGCGCTGATATTTAAAAATCTGAATTCGACGAGTGTAAGTTTGAAAAGTAAAAAATCTGCTCAATCTGTTCATGTTGAATATTCAGGATTTCCCTATCTCGGCATTTGGGCAAAACCAAATGCAAAGTTTGTTTGTATAGAACCTTGGCTCGGTATCGCAGACAACGCCGACAGCGACCATAATTTTGAAACCAAGGAAGGCATATTAAGCCTGGCTGCCAAAGACACTTTTAACGCATCGTACTTAATCGCAATCCAAGAATAATGTATGAAACAAGTATGCTTTACAATCGCTTTATTTTGCCTGTCAAATCTCTCTGTTTTCGGGCAGTCAAAATTAAAAATGGGAGATTTAAAGCAGAAAATTTCAACTGAATTATCAAAACACAAAGGCTCTTACGCCGTTGCTCTCAAGGATCTGACTACCGGTGAAGAGTTATCAATTAACGAGCTCCAAACTTTTCATGCGGCCAGTACAATGAAAATGCCCGTCATGATTGAAGTTTTCAAACAAGCCTCTCAGGGGAAATTTAAACTGACAGATTCGATCACAATTAAGAATGAATTTAAAAGTATTGTGGACGGAAGTTCGTACAGCCAGGATTCTATTCAGGATAGTGATCACATTCTTTACAGGCATATTGGAGAAAAACGTGCGATTAAAGATCTGGTTTATGAGATGATCATTGTCAGCAGCAATTTTGCGACGAATATGGTTATTGATCTCGTTGGCGCAAAAAATGTAACGCAGACCATGCGGGATTTAGGGGCAAAAGATATTCTGATTCTTCGTGGTGTTGAAGATGCAAAAGCATTTCAAAAAGGTTTGAATAACACCACGAATGCGTATGATCTGCGGTTACTTTTTGAAAAAATGGCGCTTGGTAAAATCGTGAGCCAGAAAGCGTGTGATGCTATGATAAAGATTTTACTGGATCAAAAATTCAACGATGTTATTCCTGGAAACCTTCCAAAAGATGTAAAAGTTGCTCACAAAACTGGCGGACTTCCTAATATTCAACACGATAGCGGAATCGTTTTCCTGCCGGATGGTAGAAAATATGTGCTCGTAATTTTGTCAAGAGACTGGGAAAACGAAGCGGCAAACAGGAAAATGCTTGCAGGAATTTCTGAAATGATTTATTTGAATTTGAAATAAGGGCTTCTAGTTACGGCTCAATAAGAGCCTCCTGTTTATAGAAGAGGTAAATTGGGTAGAAGATATTGGCTCCATAGGAGCCTCCTGATAGTAGGGTACCAGGAAACTGCGATACAGTTAACTGGTTAATTCAGGATTTTTTTCTATAACAGGTAATCCCAAAGGGATTTGAGCAGAAACTTCTTAGATGAAACGCGGTAGAAGTCCAATAAAAAAGGCTCCTCACGGAGCCTCTTTTATATAAATCCTGAAACTGTTAAAATTAAACAGTCGCTACGATTTGAGCATTTAATTTATCTTCCAAAGTAGTTTTAGGCACTACACCTACAACTTTATCTACCAACTGACCATTTTTGAAGATCATTAAAGTAGGGATACTGCGGATACCAAACTTAGCAGGAATTGCCGAATTCATATCTACATCCATTTTACCAATAACAGCTTTTCCTTCATACTCGCCTGCCAATTGCTCCACAACCGGCCCGATCATTTTACAAGGACCACACCATTCCGCCCAGAAATCAACAAGTACAGGCTGATCGCCCTGAATAAGTTCTTCAAAAGTGCTATCGGTAATTTCAAGTGCTTTTCCCATGTCAATAAGTGTCTATTTTGATATTAATTAGTTGAGATAATAATGAAAAAAGTACTATAAAAGTTCCGGAAATATGAAATATCCGTACTAGTTAAGAAAAAATTTCACACCCGGAAAACCATCCAGAATTTTAAACAATTCATTTGTTGGCGAGACACGATAATTCCGTAAAACCATCTCTACTTCCAAATGTGTTTCAGGATCCTTAACCGTCATATTTACAGGACATGGGCCAGGATTATTACTAAAAGTATCATTTAATAAGGAAATAAATTCAGCATCGATCTGATCGAGTGTCAGATTGATTCTTATCTTTTTACACATCTTATCCCGGATTTCAGTTAGCAGTTGTATAGAAGAAATTTTAAACTCAAACTGATCTTCCTGTTTCCAGCGATTTTGTATTTTTCCTTTGATATACAAAAAGCGTCCTACTTCGAGGTAGTTTTTAAACTTCACACAATCCTCTCCACCCAAAAGCATTTCTATCGAACCTCTGTAATCCTCTAATTTAAAGATCATGAAAGGATTACCATTTTTGGACATCCGCTCAATGACACTGGTCACAATTCCGCCTACACTTATTTCTTTACCAAAATTCCTTGGCGCGCGTTCTCCCTCATGAATGGTCAATAATTCATTCAGTGTTCCGTTACAGAAATTATCAAGTTCGAGTCGGAATGTATCCAAAGGATGCCCCGAGATGTAAAAACCAACGACTTCCTGTTCATATCTAAGTTTCGCGAGATCATCCCAAGGTTGTACATCAGCCGGTTTTGGCTTTGCCATTAGCGCTTCATTTCCTCCAAATGCACCAAACAAAGAAGCTTGGGCTGATGCCTTTTCAGCATGATAATTATTCGCATAACGAATCAGACGCTCAATAAAAGTACCAACATCACCACCAGGTTCAGAGGTAAAATATTGTGCGCGGTGATAATCCTCAAAGCAATCAAAACCACCCGCATAAGCCAGGCTTTCGAGCGTCTTCTTATTTACGGTTCTTAAATTGACACGGGTAATAAAATCAAAAATATCTTTAAACTCTCCGTTCGTATCACGTTCTTCTATTATCGATTCAACCGCGGCATCACCGCTTCCTTTAACACCGGCAAGCCCAAACCTGATTTCTCCCCTGCTAGTCGCATTAAACTGACGATCCGATTCGTTGATATCCGGCCCCAAAACCGTAATCCCCTGGCTCTTACACTCTTCCATAAAGAATGTAATTTTTTCAATATTACCCAGCGAACTTGTCAATACAGCCGACAAATATTCTGCCGTAAAATGCGCTTTCAGATAAGCAGTCTGGTAAGCAACAAAAGCATAGCAGGTTGAATGGGATTTGTTAAAGGCATACGATGCAAAAGCCTCCCAGTCGGTCCAGATTTTTTCAAGTTTCTTTAAATCCAGACCTTTTTCTTCCCCGCCCTTCATGAAATACCCTTTCATTTTATTCAGGGTTTCAATCTGTTTCTTACCCATTGCTTTGCGCAAGGTATCCGCCTGGCCTTTTGTAAATCCACCCAGTTTCTGGGACAAAAGCATTACCTGTTCCTGATAGACTGTAATTCCGTATGTATCAGCAAGATACTCTTCCAGTTCTGGTAAATCGTAGGTAATTTCTTCATGCCCGTTTTTCCGACGGATAAAGTTTGGAATATAGGCAATCGGTCCCGGACGGTATAATGCGTTCATCGCAATAAGGTGTTCAAAACGGTCGGGAATAAGATCCCGCATGTGTTTTTTCATACCGTCAGATTCAAATTGAAAAATCGCGTTGGTTTCTCCTCTCTGAAAAAGCTCAAATACTTTCGGATCATCCAGCGGAATATCGTCAATGACGATTGAAATACTATGATTCCGTTTGATCAGGCGAAGTGCTTCTTTAATAATGGTCAGGTTTCGCAGACCCAAAAAGTCCATCTTTATAACACCCGCATCTTCTATAATTTTCCCCTGATACTGTGTAATCAGAAAATCAGAATCTTTGGAAGTACTTACAGGAATAATCTCAGTCAGATCGCTTGGAGCAATAATAATACCTGCCGCATGAATACCCGTATTTCTTACAGTTCCCTCCAATCGTCTGGCTTCCTGTAACACGCTGGCCTGAAGATCATTTCCGGCAATGATCGCCCTCATTTTCTTCACGTTATCCAATTCCTCAGGAGCAATCCCCTCCTTTTTGGTCAAACTCCCCTCACCTTCCAGCGGCGCAGAAAATATTCTTGCCAAAGTCATATTGTAGGCCGGTTTATCTGGAACAAGTTTCGCGAGCATGTTGGCATCCTGCAACGGCAAATCCATTACACGGGCAACATCCTTGATTGCAGATTTGGCAGCCATTGTACCATACGTTACAATTTGGGCAACCTGGTTATAACCATATTTCTTAACAACGTAATCAATCACTTTCTGCCGGCCTTCATCATCGAAATCCGTATCAATATCAGGAAGTGAAATACGGTCAGGATTAAGGAAACGCTCAAAAAGTAAATCGTATTTAATCGGGTCAATATTGGTAATTCCGGTACAATATGCTACTACCGATCCCGCAGCAGAACCACGTCCGGGACCAATAAAAACACCCATTTTCCGGCCCGCATCAATAAAGTCAGCCACGATCAGGAAGTAACCGGGGAAACCCATATTTCTGATTACATTCAGCTCAAAATTTAGACGTTCTTCAATTTCAGGCGTAATTGTGCCATATTTGAATTTTGCACCTTCAAAAGAAAGGTGTCTTAAAAATTCCCATTGATTTAAAACATCAGCTGTAAGTTCTTTCGTCCCTACCATTTCGGACAACGTGTGTGTCTTGAATTCTTCCGGAATCGGGAAGTTCGGCAGCAGAATATCTTTCCTTAAATCAAGCGTTTTTATCTTGTCAACGATCTCATTCGTATTGTCTATCGACTCGGGTAAGTCGTTAAACAATTTCATCATTTCACTTGTATTTTTGAAATAAAACTGATCGTTGAAAAATGCAAAACGAGAACCTTTCGGGATTCCTTTGTCATCATCAAAATCCTTCGCCGAAGGCGTGCTTTGTTTATCACCCGTATTGATACAAAGCAAAATATCATGCGCATTCCAATCCTCCCGATCTACATAATGTGAATCATTGGAAGCTATAATTTTAACATTATATTTTCTGGCAAAACGGATCAGTACTTCATTAACGATATACTGATCCCGGATTTCGTGACGTTGTAATTCAACATAAAAATCGTCCCCAAAAAGATCCAGCCACCATTTAAATTCCTTTTCAGCTTCGGCCTCACCTTTTCTGATAATTGTTTTGGGAATAATCGCACCAATACAACAAGTTGTAGCGATAAGTCCTTTATGATATTTCACAATCAGCTCTTTATCAATCCGCGGGTATTTCCCATACATTCCCTCTATAAAACCAAGAGAACACATTTTGACAAGATTTTTATAGCCAATTTCATCTTTTGCCAAAAGCAGCTGATGATGGCGGACATCCTTTTTTTCTTTCGTAAACTGGCGAATATGGCGGTCTTCTACGACGTAAAATTCACAGCCAACAATTGGTTTTATGCCCTGTTTATTACCTTCGGCCACAAATTCAAAAACACCGAACATATTCCCATGGTCGGTAATGGCAACGGCCGGCATGTTATCTTCCTTCGCTTTTTTGAAAAGCTTTTTGATATCAGCAGCACCGTCAAGCAGCGAAAATTGTGTGTGGCAATGTAAGTGGGAAAATTGCATATTTATTTTTTGAAGATTCGCTCAATTCTGTCATTCACTAATTCTATCATTCAATCATTATAATTGAATATCCTCCGCTTCCGGATTGGCATCGTACAATATATAATTCATAAAATCGGTATAAGGTTTCAGCAATTTCATTCCATTTATTATTGAATCTGCGAAATCCTTTGAAGTCACATCCTTATCCGTAAAACGATGGATAAAGAAAAGTTGTTTTCGTCTTAACAACTCAATTTCCGGATGATCTTTTGGGTATCCTTTGGGAGCTGTTTTTAAGGATTCGCCTGAAATTTCAGGAAAAAATTCACGAAAGGTTTTTTCATGAATAATGCTTTTCAATTCATCTGCATTGTAATCAACTTCCTGCCGATATTTGCTCAATTGCTCCGCAGTTGCGTCCCACATCCCGCCGCCTAAAAAAGAATTTCCATCCGGCTGAATATGGAGATAGTAATCAACTTTGCCCGAACTTCTCCCACCCGGCCCGATTCCCGCACTTAAATTACTTTTATAAGGATCTTTATTTTTCGAAAAACGCACATCCCGATTGATCCTGAAAATGCAATCTTTTACCTGCAAATTCCCCAAATCATGAAATTTACCAAGTTCTGTAATTAAAATACCGACCAGTTTTTCAAGATCTGCTTTGGAAGCATCATATCGTTTTCTGTTTTCCAGAAACCATTCTCTATTGTTGTTTTGAACTAAGTCAGTAAGAAATTTCAGTGTTGATGATTGAAGCATAAAATATATTCTGAGATAATAATCTGTTTTTCACGTTTAATAAACCTTAGACAATTTACAAATATCAAATTTACCACGTTTTTCTGAATCAATTTAACGAATTTTACAATTCGAAAGGACGAAGTTTCTTTAAAACTCATAATCAACTGAAAATTATGAACGTTCAATTTTTGTCAAATGAAAAGGGTGAAAAGACAGCTGCCGTGATACCGATTGAATATTGGAATAAGATCAAACAGCAACTTGAAATTGAAGTACCAGATTTCTGGGGAGATTTGCCCGAACATGTTAAGGACGGAATACAAAGGTCTCAAAAGCAATTTTTAGCCGGAGAAACAAAATCCAACGATGAGGTAATGGAAAAATATAAAAAGTATCTATGACTTTTCCCATCCGCTGGACCACAGAAGCGCAAGAAAGCTTTGGTCATATCACACACTACATAGAAGAGCATAGATCGGAAAAACAAGCACAAAAAATTTGTAAGAACCGTCAATAAAACGATACTCGAAATTGCTAATTTCCCATATATTTTTGAGGCATCAGCGTCAAATTCTTCTATTCGAAAAGGTTTCGTAAACAAACGGTGCTCCTTGTTTTATCAGATTGAAAATGATGTAGTCATACTACTTTATTTCTGGGATAATCGCCGAAAACCACGTTTGTAAAATACAATGTTTACAACAAAATTTGATATAAGTAAATCAGTTAATTAATTAAATGGCCAGAATTCTTACCGGGATACAAAGTAGCGGGCTTCCACATTTGGGAAATCTTTTGGGTGCAATCCAGCCTGCTATTGAACTATCCAAAAATCCACAAAACGAATCTTTTCTTTTTATAGCGGATCTTCATTCGCTGACTACACTTAAAAACGGATCTGAGCGCGAATTATATGTTCGCTCCATTGCATCAACGTGGCTTGCATTTGGGTTTGATACGGATAAAAATGTATTCTGGAGACAATCCCGGGTTCAGGAGCACGCAGAACTTTCATGGTATCTGAGCTGCTTCACGCCTTTTCCTATGCTTGCAAATGCCACTTCTTTCAAGGATAAATCTGAAAAACTTGCAGATGTAAATGCTGGATTATTTACCTACCCGGTTTTGATGGCGGCAGATATTTTGCTTTACAATGCTAATATAATTCCGGTTGGAAAGGATCAAAAGCAGCATCTGGAAATGGCAAAAGATATCGCTTCGCGATTTAATAATCTTGCCGGAGAAGATATTCTGGTTTTGCCAGAACCGCTTATCGACGAAAGAATGATGACAATTCCGGGTGTAGATGGACAGAAAATGAGTAAATCTTACAATAATTATATCAACATTTTTCTACCTGAAAAGGAATTGAAAAATGTTCTTAAAAAGATTGTTTCAGATTCTACGCCGCTTGAAGAACCCAAAGATCCTGATTCTGACATTACCTTTAAACTGTATTCTTTGCTAGCCTCAGAAACGGAAACGGAGACGATGCGTCAGAATTATTTGAATGGAGGTTACGGTTATGGTCATGCAAAACAGGCACTTTTTGAAATAATACTTGAAAAATATGCGGAGCCGCGCCGTCTCTATAATTACTACATGGAGAATAATGACGAATTGGAAAATATCCTGAAAACGGGTGAAGAAAAAGCAAGAATTATTGCCAGAGAAACAATCGCAAAAGTCCGCCGTGTTCTCGGATACGGCGAATGAGTCCTGCCATTGACAGCCTTGTTCACGGAGATCAACAGCTTTTCCTTTTGCTGAATGGCGAGCATGTGCCCTGGATAGATTCAATCATGTACTGGGCAACTTATAAGTTCACCTGGATTCCGATGTATCTGGTTTTGCTTTTTTTTACAATAAAAACAGAAAAGAAAAAAGCGGCCGCCATAATCGTTACTGTTTTAGCGGCGGTAATTTTATCTGACAAGCTTGTTTCCGGTGTGATGAAACCTTATTTTGAACGTTTCCGCCCTTGTCATGAACCGTTGCTGGCTGGGCTTGTGCATAATGTTGGTGGATGCGGAGGCTTATACGGATTCGCGTCTGCGCACGCCGCAACCAGTTTTTCTCTTGCCATTGTTTGGTTCCAACTGACAAAGGGCAAGATCAGAAATATGGGCTGGCTGTTTGCCTGGGCGGCTTTTTATTCTTATAGCCGTGTGTATGTTGGCGTCCATTATCCGGGTGATATTTTCGTCGGAGCACTGGCTGGCCTGATCGTTGGCTGGATATGTATTCAACTTTATTTAATATTTTTGAAGAAATACTATCCTAATTAATTGATTTTTATTAATTTTGCGCAAATTTTAGTTTAGCCATGGGCTCTTTTAATACAGTAAAAATATTTTCAGGAAGTCAGTCTGAGTATCTGGCAAAAGACATTGCAAGGTATTTCGGCAAGGAGTTGGGAGGATACACATTGCGCAAATTCAGTGATGGCGAATTATCCCCGAGCTTCGAAGAATCAGTGCGTGGTTGTGACGTATTTCTGATCCAGTCGACATTTCCGCCGGCAGATAACTTACTGGAACTGCTTTTGATGGTCGATGCAGCCCGACGCGCCTCTGCACATTATGTTACGGTTGTCATCCCTTATTTCGGATATGCACGTCAGGACAGAAAGGACAAACCCCGTGTAGCAATAGCCGCAAAAGTGGTTGCCAATTTGTTAACAGCTGTTGGAGTGGATCGTTTAATGACTGTTGATCTTCACGCAGGTCAAATTCAGGGATTCTTTGATTTACCTGTTGATCACCTGGAAGGAACGTCGATTTTTGTTCCTTACATTAAGTCACTTGGACTGAAAAACCTGCTTATTGCGTCACCTGATATGGGTGGAGCAGCAAGGGCAAGGAATTTTGCCAAGTTTATGAACGTTGATATGATTTTGTGTGATAAACACAGAAAAAGAGCCAACGAAATTGCAAGTATGCAGGTTATCGGTGAGGTTGAGGGAATGGATGTTGTGCTTGTGGATGATTTAATTGATACCGGCGGCACTTTGTGTAAGGCAGCAGAGATTATTATGGCAAAAGGTGCAAATTCAGTCAGAGCCATTAGTACTCACCCGATTATGTCCGGGAAAGCACATGAAAATATTGCAAATTCTGTCTTGGAGGAATTAATTGTCACAGATACTATCCCTCTTAAGCAACAGAATGACAAAATACGCGTATTGTCAGTTGCGGAGTTGTTCGCAAAAGCAATAGGACGTATCAGAGATCACGAGTCTATTAGTTCATTGTTTATAAATTATCAGTAAATTTTATTTTTTTTAACTTTAATAATTATTCTTATGAAAACGCATGAGATTGTAGGGTTTAGAAGAGCGAATCTCGGCAAGGTGGAAGCTCAGGAGTTACGTGCTCAGGGTTATGTTCCATCTGTGCTGTATGGTGGTACCGAACAAGTGCATTTTTATGCACCTGCTATGTTGTTCCGCACATTGCTTTTCACACCGGATGCTTTTAATGTTACCTTGAATATCGAGGGAACTATATATAATGCTATTTTACAGGAAAAACAATTCCACCCTGTAAATGACATGTTGTTGCACGCTGACTTTCTTCAGATCATCGAAGGAAAAGAAATCAAGATTGAAGTACCTGTAAAATTAACGGGAACCTCATCTGGTGTAATGAAAGGTGGTAAAATGAACCAAAAATTGCGTAAATTGCGTGTACAAGGTTTGGCAGAAAACATTCCTGATTATGTAGAAGTTGATGTAACTGAACTTGATCTTGGAAAATCTGTTAAAGTTGGTGCTATCAAGCCTGAGGGTTTCACTATCCTTAGCTCAATCAGTAACCCAATCGCATCAGTAGAAATCCCACGTGCTCTACGCGGTACAATTGGTAAATAATAAGTATTTTATTTTTCATGGCTAATAGATGCAAACGTGCCGACCTTTGGTCGGCATATTTGTTTTACAGCTATTCGTTTTTTAAATAGCTTACACACTTATTCCCATACAGTTCAAAAATATCAATGGATAAACTTTTCAATGTAGACTGGCATGCCATGTTTGTTCCCAGCTTATCGCTGCTGGAAATATTTTTACGGGGAACATTCACGTACTGGGTTATTTATCTCTGCATGAGATTATTTCGCAGAGGAACAGGGCAGCTAAGTATCAGCGACTTACTTCTGATAACAATGATTTCTGACGCCGCTCAAAATGCGATGGCCGGAACTTATAATTCAGTAGTCGAAGGTGCAGTGCTAATCCTGACGCTCGTATTCTGGGATTTTGCGATTGACTGGATGGGTTACAAAAAGGTGATTTTTGGAAAGTTTGCAAAGCCAGATCCGGTATTACTCGTTCGAAACGGCAGACTTTTACATAAAAATATGGAAAAGGAATTGATAGGCGAAGATGAATTAATCGCGCTTTTAAGGGAAAAAGATGTAGATGATTACACAAAAGTAAAAACATGCTACCTCGAAGCAACAGGAAATATCAGTGTTATTTTAAAAGAATAATCTTAGGCCATCACCAGCCATTCTTTTATTTGACGAAGCAAAACTTCATTGATCCTTACATAACTTTCGTGTGTCCAGCCACCAATATGGGGCGTGAGTACAACGCGATTGGAATTAATCAGATAATCAAAAACAGCCTGCTGTTCTTCGGTCAAAGTTTTTAATTTTTCATTTTCCAAAACATCCAGACAAGTGCCGATTATTTTTCCTGATTTCAAGCCCTCTGCAACAGCAGTCAGGTTTACCACTTTTCCTCTTGACAAATTCATCAGATAAAAGGGTTTGGAAAAATTTTCAATAAATTTCTGGTCAATCAGGTATTTCGTTTCATCCGTAAGCGGAACGTGTAAACTTAAAATATCTGCTTCCTGCATAATTTCTTCCAGAGAAGCTTCCGTAGCAAAAGCGTCGCCATAATTGTCACGGTATTTATCAAAAGCTAAAACCTTACAGCCAAATCCACTTAACCGTTTCGCCGTAGCTCCGCCGTTGTTTCCATAACCAATGAGTCCCACGGTTTTCTTCATCAGCTCCACGCCCCTGTTTCCTTCCCTGTCCCAAATTCCGTTTCGAACTTCCTTATCCGCTTTTACAATATTTGCCAGCAAGCCTAAAAGCATTCCAAGCATGTGTTCGGCTACTGCATCCCGGTTGCCTTCACCTGCGTGAAAAACCTCAATGCCTTTTTCTTTTGCAATTTCAAGATCAATTAAGTCAAGGCCCGCTCCTGCCCTTGCGATAAAACGAAGTTTTTTTGCTGGTTGCATTACTTCCAGATCAACAAAAGTTTTGCTCCGGATAAACAATCCTTCATATTCTGGTAATTCACGGATAATATCTTCCCTTTTGTATTCGGGATGGTAAGCATATTCCCAACCTTCCGCTTCCAACATTGTAAAAAGAGACGGATGCATGGAGTCTGCTATCAGGATTTTCATAGGTGCACGGGAATTTTTGTAACTTGCCAATTGATTAGTTTTACAAAAGTAATCAGAAATACATACAAGGGAGGATATAAATGCATATTCCGCATGAAGTTCTGTGTTTAAAATTCTTCATTATGAATACAAAATTATTAATATCAGTACCTTGCAAAGTAATTTCAACAAAACAGAAATAACAATCAATACTATATCAAATAAATGAGTGAACTACCAAGTGATAAACCATTAATAGGGATTACGTTAGGAGATTACAACGGGATTGGCCCGGAAGTGATCCTTAAAGCATTGGAAGGAAATCAGTTAGCTAAATTATGCACACCGGTTATATACGGTTCTTTGCGCGTACTGAATCAATATCGCAATCTTTTTGAAATGAAAGACTGGACGTTGCATGGGATCCAAAAGCCTGAGCAGGCGAATCCAAAGCTATCCAACGTAATTACCTGCTGGCACGATCATCAAACAGAAATTCAACCTGGAAAAGTTACTCCGGAAGCAGGACAAGGCTCTTTATCGTCATTGAAGCGGGCAGTTGAAGATCTTAAAGCAGGAAAAATACATGCTCTTGTCACCGGCCCTATCAATAAAGACAATATTCAAAGTGCAGAATTTAAATTTCCGGGACATACAGAATTTTTGGCAGAGGCTTTCTCTGTTCAGGAAGCCTTAATGTTTATGGTTTCCGGCGATCTTCGTGTGGGCGTTCTTTCCGGCCACATTCCCGTAAAGGATGTTCCGGCATGGGTCACTACTGAAAAACTGACTGCCAAAATTGAGCAAATGCTTTATTCATTAAAAAATGATTTTGGTATAAAAAAGCCAAGATTGGCCGTTTTAGGTTTAAATCCTCACGCTGGTGAAAACGGTTTGCTGGGTAGTGAAGAAATTGATACAATTATTCCTGTGTTAAAAAGTTTCCGGGAAAAGGGTAATCTGGTTGTTGGGCCCTTCCCGGCAGACGGTTTTTTTGCAGCCGGAACTTATAAACAATATGACGGAGTTTTGGCCATGTACCACGACCAGGGCTTGATTCCTTTTAAAACATTGGCTTTTAACGAAGGAGTAAATTTCACTGCCGGATTGTCAGCTGTAAGAACTTCACCTGATCACGGGACCGCTTATAATATTGCAGGAAAAAATCAGGCAGAACCAGGTTCGCTGTTACAGGCAATTTATCTGGCCTGCGATCTGGCAAAATACAGAACATTCAGTCAGGATATTGACAAAAAAGCACTGATAACAAAACCACAGCAATCGGAAAGCCAGCATCCGGCAAAATCAGGAAAACAAAGACAAAATTGATGCAAGCAAAAAGGCCCATTTTTTGTGGCAGCTTTCCTCACTTAACTTTCAATTTAATTAAAGACCCTACATGTTAAGATCCATGACCGGCTACGGTGTAGCAAACATCGAATCCGAATCGATCAACGTAACAGTTGAGATTAAAACACTGAATTCTAAATTCCTGGATATATACTGTCGCGTTCCGAGAAATTATTCAGAACGTGAAATAGAAATCCGCAACCTTGTAACGCAATCTTTGGAACGCGGAAAGGTTGAAGTAAGCCTGACAGTGCAACCCGTTGGAAAAGCTATTGCAACAACAGCGGTAAATCGTCCGTTGGTAAAAGCTTATTTTAATGATTTATCCGAAACAGCCAATGATTTAGGTTTTTCCGGAGAATATACGGATTTGCTGCGTATGGCACTTCAAATGCCTAATGCCTACAATACTGAATCTGTAAGTGAAACAAATCGCGATAATGACTGGGCTCAGATTAAAGAAGCCGTTCACGAAGCGTTAAGAAAATGTACTGTTTTTCGTGAGCAGGAAGGTAAAATGACTGCTGATAAATTTGCAGATTATATCGGCACCATTTCAACACTTTTGGAAGAAGTAAAAGAACAGGATAAATTACGCATTCCGGCAGTACGTGAACGTTTGGAAAAACAGGTGCGTGATTTGTTGTCCGACGAAAATTTTGATCCAAACCGCTTTGAGCAGGAACTGATTTATTACATAGAAAAATTTGATATTTCAGAGGAAAAAATTCGACTTGCCAATCATTTGTTATATTTCAATGAAACATTGCAATCTCCCGAAAGCAATGGTAAAAAGCTGAACTTTATTGCCCAGGAAATCGGACGGGAAATTAACACGATCGGTTCAAAAGCGAATGACTATGGCATTCAGCGTTTTGTGGTTCAGATGAAAGATGAACTGGAAAAAATCAAGGAGCAAACTATGAATATCATTTAGATGATTCCTGGCGAAAATCGTTTGCCAATATCCTTTTACGAAGCTTACGACACGCGTACGCTAGCCCAAAAATTACTAGGCTGCGAACTCGTTCACAATAGTCCCGATGGTATCACCAGCGGGATTATTGTTGAAACAGAAGCCTATTTACAGGATGATCCCGCTTGTCATGCCTATCAGAAAAGAACGGCAAGGACAGAGCCTATGTACGCTGCCGCGGGAACTATTTATGTTTATCTCATTTATGGAATGTACCAATGTGTAAATGTTGTAAGCAACAAGCCAGGCTGTGGAGAAGCGGTGTTGATCCGGGCTCTTGAACCCGTGAAAGGCATTGAGCTCATGGAAATGCGAAGGGAAATATCCCGAAACAAAAAATCCGGTGTATTAAAAAAACCGATTTCAACAAAGGAACTATGCCGTGGACCAGGAAAGCTTGTTCAGGCGATGGGCATCGACAAGTCCGTTCACAATGCCCAGTCTTTGATCGAAAGTAATTTATACATCACGCCTTCTGCATCTTGCAATCCTTTTGAAATAGAAATTTCCAAAAGAATCGGAATCACACAGGGAGCTGATTTTTTGTATCGTTATTCTATCAAAAACAACCCTTTTGTAAGTAAATAAGTATACATACAGCTACAAAAACAAAATTTATACTACAAACAAATAAAAGAAATGCCTACAAGGTGACTTTTTGTTTTATGATTTTCTATATTTGGCCTTTCTTTAAAACACTCAGCGTTATATAACTTCTAATAAAAATTTTATTTGGTCTAATACGCGCCTTGCCATACATGTTGAATTTATTTATGGCTAAATTTTACTCATTAGCTTTTATTTTACTGGTATACGTAAACCTTTTCGAAGGGTTTACTTCTTTTGCCCAGACTTCAAGAACTCAAGAGGTCGTGGTGCGATCGAAATATTCAACAAGTTTCCCCAAGGACACCGTATTGATATATAAATACCGCAAGCTTGCTTTAGATAATTTGTATTATGACGCAGACAAAGCTGTTGTATACGCCCAACAGATTCTACGGCTCTCGCAAAAACATCAATGGCCGAAAGGCAAGATCATGGCATATGATTTGCTTTGTACCTATTATATAATCGATGGCAGCTATGACATTCTGAGAGAAATATCCAATGAAATACTTATTCTTTCTCAAAAAGAAAACCTTCCGCTCTATACCGCCAATGCCAAAAGATTTCTGGGAGAATCCGCAGCAGAATATAAACAATTTGACACCTCACTTGCTAATTTCCAAAGTGCCTTTAAAATTTACAGCAGCCTGAAACTCGACAGTTCCAAGGCAGTTTGCCTGGAAAATATTGGTAACTTTTATCGCGAAAAGCTGGAATATCCCGAGGCGAATCGTTATTATGATTTGGCTTATCGCTCATTCGAGAAAATTGGCTCACAACTTGGAATGGCATCTGTTCTGCAAAACCGAGGCTATCTTTATGTAAGAAAAAATGAATTGGATAAGGCTGAAAAATATGTCAGCCAGGCGCTGGTAATATTTCAGAAGCTGAACAATCGTTTTGGGATGCTTAATGCACTTAACGACTTGGGAAATGTTTATTTTTCCAAAAAACAATATGACAAAGCTATCAAATCAGAAAGCGAGGCGCTTGCACTCAGCAAACTTTACCATTCTTCCCGTCAGACGAACTGGGCTCTGATTTGTCTTTACAAGGCATACAAAGGACAAAATAATGTTGAACAGTCACTCAACTACCTGGAACAGGTCGATTATATCCGCCGTACACGACACCTCGAACGCGTTGCGAGAGAGTATAACATGTATAAGCTGATTTATGAAAACCAGCAAATGGATTCTGAAATTCAGCAAAAAATCATCAATGAACAAAATACGATTCAAAGTTTTTTAATCGGTTTTTTGGTTCTGATCGTAGCTTTTTCAGCCTTCCTTTGGTTTAATAATAAAAAGCTTAGACTAAAAAATGCTGCAATAAAAGAAGCGCTTATCCAGGGACAAACTATTGAAAGAAAACGTGTTGCAGCTGAACTTCATGACCATTTAGGTGGCACACTTGCCTCTTTGAACTGGTATTTATACGGCATGGATAAAAAACTTTTATCCGAAGAAGAGCAAAAAATTTACCAAAGTGTCCATCAAATGGTTGGAGCCGCTTATAGGGAAGTCAGAAGTTTATCTCATAACTTAATGCCGGTCGAGCTTGAAGAACACGGGCTCGTCATGGCTTTGCAACGCCTCATTGGTAAGCTGAACGAAAACAATTCTATTCATTTTACCTTCGAAGTTGACGGGCTAGAAAAAAGACTTGACAAAAAAGTGGAATTTGAATTGTACAGTATCCTGCTGGAACTTACCAATAATATTCTTAAACATTCCAAAGCAGACAAAGCAGAAATTTCGTTGACAGAATCCGTTCGCACTATTCATCTGACTATTAGCGATAATGGAAATGGAATCAAAAATAATTCTTTGCACGGCGCGGGTCTGGGAAATGTGAAGAACAGGGTGCAAAGTCTTAAAGGGAAAATCATGATTTCTAACGAAGAAAACCCTGGAACGAACATTGGAATTGAGATCCCTAAATAAACTTATTCTCCTTTCAACAAACTGTATTAGCGTTCGTGGTGTTAGTGTAGTTTGAGAAAAACAAAACACGTCTAATGATTATTTCCGAAAAAATTAAGGAGTTCACCACTGCAATCTCGCAAACCATTACCAATCAAACTTTCATCAGCCTTTCTCTGGGCAATTATAAAGGCAGCGAAGAAAACCTGAAAAATCTTTATGTCAAAAGAATTCTGATCAAAAAAGAGGAGAAACTAAGCTTTACTTATCGCTATAAAACCAGGGACATTGTTAAAAACTTTTCCATAGCAGAAGCGGTCAACATGATAGAAAAATTTCTCCTCGAAGGGTTCAAGGTATCTACACTTTTTTCAACGGAATCGGATCTGCAATTTGAAATTCTCAATACCGGTAAAGTTACTTTAAAGAAAAAGCCTTCATCCAAAAGTACTGCTTCACTAGATCATGATAAAAATAAAAAACGGTTAATCCCGGCACAAAATAAATCTTATCTAACTGATTTAAAGATCACTGACCAGGAGGGGAATGTCTTTAAAAATGCACAGGATAAATACAAACAGATCAATCACTACGTCGAAATACTAAGTTCGCTTATAAAGGAAATCCCTACTGAGGGAACTATAAAAGTGGTTGATATGGGCTCTGGAAAGGGATATCTTACTTTTGCCTTGTACGATTATCTTCAAAATGTACTAAATCTTCAACCCGAAATTACCGGCGTTGAATTCCGGGCAGATATGGTTGCGCTTTGTAATAACATAGCCGAAAATGCCGCTTTCAAAAGTCTGAATTTTGTAGAAGGAACGATAGAAAATTATGAAAACAAGGAAATTGATATTCTTATTGCACTTCATGCCTGTGACACGGCAACGGATGATGCCATTTTCAAAGGGATAAAAGCAGAGGCAGAATTAATTGTAGTAGCGCCTTGCTGTCACAAACAAATCCGCAGGGAGATTGAAAAACACAAAGCAACCAACGACGTCGACTTTTTAACGAAATACGGAATTTTTCTTGAACGCCAGGCCGAAATGGTTACCGACGGAATCCGGGCAATGATTTTGGAATATTGTGGCTACAAAACAAAAGTTTTTGAATTCATTTCAGACGCTCATACGCCAAAAAACGTTATGATTGTCGGTATTAAAAATCATAAGTCAAATCCGGACAAAACGCAGCTGCTGAAAAAAATAAAAGATGCTAAATCTTATTTCGGCATTGAGTACCATCATTTGGAAAGAATGTTGGGAATTTGATGCATGGCATGAGAATTTATATAATTATTTTTTTGAAGTGACAAAAAAGGTCAAAAAAGACCGTTTCCTAAACATGCTGTGTATATTTGCAGCTTTTTGCAAAAAACCTAATTACAATATATGTGGAATAAATTAGCAACTTACATAATCCGCTACCGGCTTTGGTGGGTTGCATTGGTGTTGGTCTCAACAGTTTTCATGGCTTATGAGGCAAAAAAAATCGAACTTTCTTATCAGTTTGCAAGAATCCTCCCCGCAAACGACCCGGTTGAAAAAGAATATCAGGATTTCCGTAAATTATTTGGCGAAGACGGCAGTGTAATGGTGATCGGCTGGCAGGATCCGGAACTGTTTCAGGTCAATAAATTTCAGGACTGGTGCAAACTAGCACAGCGCATCAAGGAAACTACCGGCATAAAAAATGTTTTATCCCTGGCCAATCTGCAAAAAGTTGTAAGAAACGACAGTCTGAGTCAGTTTGATTTCGCTCCTGTTATCAGAACAATTCCAACAACCCAAACAGAAGTTGACAGCCTGAAAAAGGAAATTCTTAATCTTCCGTTTTACGAAGGTTTGGTGCTTAATTCCAAAACAAATGCCACACTTATTGTCATAACCTTTAACGATAAAGCACTTAATTCAGCTCGCCGTCTTAGTATAGTAAGTGATATTGAAGCAATGGCCGAGGAATTTGCTGTCAAATATAAAACGGATCTGCATTATTCAGGTATGCCTTATATCCGGACAGTCAACATGAAGAAAATTTCTGGTGAAATGGAATTGTTCATGGGACTGGCCGTTTTGGTTACGCTTTTTATCCTTTGGGCTTTTTTTCGATCCTTCCGCCTTACACTGCTTTCAATTATTGTTGTATTGATTGGCGTAATATTTTCGGTTGGTTTTCTACAATTATTTGGGTATAAAATAACGGCACTTACAGGGCTAATTCCTCCCCTGCTCATTGTAATCGGCGTTCCTAACTGCGTATTTTTTATTAATAAATACCAGACAGAACTTAAAGCCGGTCGAGCAAAAGATGATGCATTACTGGAAATGGTTCGCCAGATCGGTCTGTCGACTTTCTTGGCTAACATAACCACGGCAATCGGATTTGGCGTTTTCTACTTTACCAATAGCACATTACTAGTTGAATTTGGTATTGTTGCTGCGATCAGTGTGATGGTCACTTATGTACTTTGCCTGTTGCTTCTTCCGATCACGCTTCATTATATGGATGTGCCAAAAGCACGCCATTTGAAACATCTGGATGGGAAATGGGCACATGGTTTTCTTACAAAAGTAAATTATCTGGTACATAACCGTCGCAAGGAAATTTATATCGCCATGGTCATTATCATCGTCGTTTCAGGTTATGGTATGACCAAAATCAAGGCAATAGGTTATGTGGTGGATGATCTTCCAAAAAACGATCCGGTATACACCGACCTTCGTTTCCTTGAAAAAAACTTCAATGGCGTTTTACCTTTTGAAGTTATGATCAACACCAAGGAAAAAAATGGTGTTTTTGGTGATCAGGCTGCGGTACTCTACAAAATAAAATCGCTGCAAAATGAACTTGGAAAGTATAAGGAATTTTCAAAACCAGTTTCGGTTGTAGAGGCTTCACGTTTCCTTTATCAGGCTTACAGAGGTGGCGATGCCAAATATTATGCCTTGCCGGGTGCACTGGAATTGTCGAAACTGACTAATTATGTTCAGGGAAAACAGGGAGCTTCCAAACAAATTAATTCGTTTTTGAACGAAGATAAAAGCGTAACACGTGTAAGTTTTCAAATGGCTGATGTGGGTTCGGAACGTATCAAGGTTTTGATGAAAGAAATCCGCCCGAAAGTGGATTCTATTTTCAGTCCGGCCAAATACAAAGTTAGTCTGACGGGACATAGTTTGGTATTTTTGAAAAGCAATGACTATTTGCTTGGAAACTTGTATGAAAGTTTACTGATCGCAATTCTTCTGATCGCCGTCGTTGGAATGGTACTTTTCCGATCGATTCCGATCATACTTTTGTCAAAATTACCGTGTCTTATTCCTTTGGCTCTGACTGCCGGCATCATGGGATATTTCGGGATTTATTTCAAACCGACAACCATTCTCATTTTCAGTATTACTTTTGGTATCGCATCGGATGGAACCGTTTATTTCCTTACAAGGTACCGTCAGGAAATTTATGACAAAGGACTCAATGCGTCACAGGCCGTTACCAATTCTATATTTGGAACCGGACTAAGCATGATTTACACAGCAGTAATTCTTTTTTGTGGTTTCTCAATTTTCTCTGCTTCGAGCTTTGGCGGAACGGCTGCGATGGGTGTCATGGTTTCAATAACTTTGCTGGTTGCTATGTGTACCAATTTGATTTTACTGCCTGCGTTGCTCCTTTCCATTTCCAAATGGCAGGGAAAAGGCGAAAAACCGTCCTGATAGTAATTAATATTGATTAGTAAACACTCCTATAAAAAACAAGAAATGAAAAGAACAATGCTTTCTGTGGCGATGTTAGCCTTATGCTCAACAACAGCCACTTTTGCCCAGTCCGACTACCAGGCTGACTCGATTTTTATCCGTAAAATTTTCAACACGGCTTTATCCGAAGGACACTCTTATGAATATTTAAGAGATCTTACCCAGAAGGTTGGCGCGAGATTAAGCGGCTCGGCCGGAGCTGCGAAGGCTGTTGAGTACACCCGGGATATCATGGTTAAGGAAAACTTTGACAATGTCCTTTTGCAAAACGTGATGGTTCCGCATTGGGTACGTGGAGCAAAAGAGAAAGCGTATATTCTTTCAGGAAAACAAAAAATCGTAGTCCCAATCGCTGCTTTGGGCGGTTCAGTTGCAACACCCAAGGGCGGGACAAAAGCAAAGGTTATTGAAGTTCAAAATTTTCAGGAATTAAGAGCTCTTGGAACGGATAAAGTGAAAGGAAAAATCATTTTCTTCAACCGTCCGATGGATCCTACCAAATTAAATACTTTTGAAGCATACGGCGGTGCTGTAGAACAACGTGGTTACGGCCCGAGTGAAGCCGCAAAACTTGGTGCTGTCGGCGCTATCGTTCGTTCGATGACGACAAGACTGGATGATTTCCCTCACACAGGCAGCTTGCGTTATGCCAGCGGAGCAGGTATGATTCCGGCCGCAGCCATTTCTACAAACGGTGCTGAACTGTTAAGCAAGCTGATAAAAGAAAATCCGGATACGGAAATTTATTTTGAACAATACAGCGAGACGCTTCCTGATGTTGCTTCGCATAATGTGATCGGCGAATTAAAAGGATCTGAAAATCCTGCAAAATACATCGTTGTTGGCGGACATCTTGATTCCTGGGATTTTGCACAAGGCGCACATGACGATGGCTCTGGCTGTGTTCAATCCATCGAAGCGGTTCGTTTGCTTAAAGTTTTGGGATACAAGCCAAAAAACACTTTGAGAGCTGTGATGTTTATGAATGAGGAAAACGGACTGAAGGGTGGGATTGCTTATGCCGATTCAGCAAAAAATAAAAATGAGAAACACATTGCTGCTATCGAATCCGATCGTGGTGGGTTTATTCCATTGGGTTTTGGTGTAGTTGGAACACCAGCTCAAAAAGCGAAAATTGTTTCCTGGACAAAATTATTTACACCTTACGGCTTGTATGAATTAGGACCAGGCGGCGGCGGCGCGGATATTGGGCCATTGGGTCCGCAAGGAACCGTTTTGATGGAATTAATTCCTGACTCTCAGAGATATTTCGATTATCACCATGCTGCCAATGACACTTTTGACAAAGTCAGCAAGCGCGAGCTTGAACTTGGCGGGGCTTCCATGGCAGCCATGTTATACCTGATTGATAAATACGGAGTGGAATAATTCACTTCAACCAGAACAAAAAAGATCGGGCCTGAATAAAATATTTATTCAGGCCCGATCTTTTTTGTTCTGGGTATATTTAATCCTGTTTTTCTTTAATTTTATCAAAGGAAACATCCATCCAGTCTTCCGGAATTTCGTCCAGATCTTCTTTCAGTTTTGCTGCCCAAAGTTCAGATACTTTTTCCATATCTTTCTTTTCATAGCGATGCTCAACAATCGCGAAACTATCTTTTTTGTAAAGCACAACATCAATGGGAAATTCGACATCATTGTTACTAACACGCGTTGAATCAAAAGAAAGAAAGCCTGCTTTCAAGGCTTGTTTCATCGTAGATTCATCGTCAAGTACTCTATTCAAAATCGCTTTTCCCTGACCTGAATTCCCGATAATTACATAAGGAGACCCTTCATCAAGTTCCACCCAGTTTCCTTCGGAATATAGCAAAAAAAGCTTGTGCTCTGCATCATCTTTCAGCTGTCCGCCAACAATCGTATTCAGATTAAACTTCAAACCAGCACGTTCAAGTGCCTCTTTGTCTTCAACAGCAACCCTTTTCACTTGTTCTCCAAACGCATTAACCGCCTTATACAATTTGTTATAAACTACTCCTTCCTCAATCAGTTCTTCAAAATAATGTACCGCCTTATCCCTCACAGAACGCAGGCCGCTGGTCATGATAAAAAGAGAATAATTATCTTTTTGAGCAATGTACATCTTCTTTTTTGTAGTTGTATTGGTACCAGCTGTGATGCGCGTATCCGCAATCGCCACCAATCCTTCTTTCACTTTAATTCCTAAGCAATAAGTCATAATTCCGTCTTTACTTTAAATAATGGAAAGATTTCCGTGTGAAATAAACCCTTCCTATCGTGCAATTAAATCAATTCTCCACAAAAATACCAAATCCAAAAGGTTACTTTAAGCTTTATCTAATAATTAATATAACCTCCCACCTCTTGTTTCTGTCAGCCTTTTGTACATTTATAGCCCCGGGCTTTGAAAACCGGGTTTCCAGCTTCAACTTTCTTCTTACAAATCAACCTTTATGGCGTCTAACGGACAATTGATCACCGCATTTTATACAAGTTTCCGGAATAAAGATTACAAAGCTATGCAAGATTGTTACGCCGAAAATGCTGTCTTCAATGACGAGGCCTTTAAAAATCTCAACAGTGAAGAAGTGAAAGCGATGTGGGAAATGCTTTGCAAATCAGGAAAAGAACTAAGCCTTACTTTTGGAAATGTTACCGAAAATGAAACGGGCGGAACTGCGGAATGGACAGCTTCCTACCTTTTTTCAAGAACCGGAAAACGGGTAGTCAACAATGTATATGCAAAATTTGTCATCCAAAATAATAAAATTGTAAAACACACAGACACCTTTGACTTTTATACCTGGGCCAAACAAGCATTCGGCACAACCGGATTATTACTTGGCTGGACACCCTATTTCAGAAATAAAGTTCAGACTGCGGCCAGAGAAAATCTGGATAACTTTATGAAAAAGAAATAAATTAGCAGCTAATATCATCCCAATTACTATTCCCAATAATTACTTTCAAAAAAATGAAAAAAGCAATTTTACTATCATCTATGCTTTTCATAGGTGCAATTTCTGCCAATGCCCAGACATTCAGAGGCCTTGATGCAAGTCCGATGGATAAAGCTTTTTATCCAGACAATTTCTCTCACGATCGCAAAGGCGACGACAAAGCGCTTGTTCGCGTAACGTACAGCCGCCCGGCCAAAAAGAACCGTGAAGTCATTGGAAAACTGGTTCCATTTGGAAAAGTATGGAGAGTTGGAGCGGATGAGTCTACCGAAATCAAATTTTACCAGGATGCAACGATTCAGGGACAAAAAGTAAAGGCTGGCACCTACGCTTTATTCGCCATTCCGGGAGAAACGGAATGGACAATTATCCTGAATAAAGATTTGGATTATTGGGGTGCTTACAGCTACAAAGAAGCTGATGATGTCCTAAGAGTAAAAGTACCTGCGAAAAAAACAGCCGAAAATATCGAAAATTTCACTATTCAGTTTGCCAAAGTCGATAATGGCGCGGTAATGAAATTTGGCTGGGAAAATACAGTGGTAGAAACGCCGATCACTTTCTGATTAAAAAAAGTAAAGGCTCTATCAAAAGAAATTTCGATAGAGCCTTTACTTTTTAGTATAAAACGATTTTACTCCATAGAAGTCTTCATCTCCCAGATGTTAATATTTTTGAAAGTCGTGGCTACTTCGGTTGAAAACAATTCATAACTTACTTTTTCGGAAAGAGGAAAAACCAGATCCGTCATCACCTGCTTTCCGCCATTCGCAAAAACTTCGATATTGTTCCTGTCCACCAGAATTCTGATGGCTATATCATCATTAGTATCCGGCATTGGCACAGATTCAATACTAGGGAATTTAGGACCAAAACCTACATTCCCGCTTTTAGTACGATCAATTTTCAGCGTATTATCAATTTTGTTGTAATAAACCAGCGTCTGATTTTCTCCATGTTTCAATAATTTAATCCCGGCCTGCTCCGCAGAACTTTTTTTAATTATAAATTCAATATCAAGCATACTGCCGGAAATAGAATTCAGTAATTTGCTTCCTGTCACGGCCACAGAATTTTGTGTTGCTAAAAGCTGACCGCGATAGGAAGTCACTTCTCTGACAGGAAATGATTTTATCCGATATTCGCTGTTTTCATTTTTATAGATTGAAAGTTCTCTCGGAACAGACATTTGGCCTCTAAAACCTTTTGACGGCGTGGTCGCAGCATATTCCCAGCTATTTTCCCAACCGATCATGATTTTGCGTTTGTCGTTGTCGGGCAGGTTGTTGAAAATAATTCCGGCATAAAAATCCTTACCGTAATCCAGGTATAATGGATATTGTAAAATATCGGGAGTGAAAGTTTTTCCGTCAAAGTTTCCGATAAAATACTGCATCCCCAAATTTCCGTTTTGCTGAGGATGACCACCGGAAACCGTTATTACCCATTTTGTGGTGCCGGGTTCATTTTCAACAGGCAATTCAAATATATCCGGGCATTCCCAGATTTTACTTTTATCTCCGAATTTGTCCCCAAATTCACTTAATAAACTCCATGATTTTAAATCCGGGGAGGCATAGAGCTGCACCTTAAAATCCAGCGGTTTGGCCACAATCATAATCCATTGTTTGGATTGTTCCTGCCAGAAAACTTTTGGATCGCGAAAATCCCTGGTGTGCAAATCGATCAACGGATTTTTGTCATACCTCGTAAATTGTTTTCCATCAAGGCTATACGCCAGGCTTTGGCTTTGAGAAATGCCCGTACCGCTGCTATCAATATGCGCCGTGTAAATGGCTACCAAAGGAATCTCACCATCTTTTTTCCCAAAACCCGATGTATTGTTTTTATCAACAACTGCAGTGCCGCTGAAAAACATGGTACTGGTACCATTTCCGTTTGGATAATCCTGCAAAGCAACCGGCTGATGCTCCCATTTCATCATATCCTTGCTCGTTGCATGACCCCACGACATATGTCCCCAGGTATCTCCTTCGGGATTATACTGGTAAAAAATATGGTATTGATCGTTATAAAAAACCAGCCCGTTTGGATCATTTGTCCAGTTTTGAGGTGGCGCAAAATGAAAAGCAGGTCTGTAAGTCATTTCTTTGGTGGAATCCACAGACTGCGCATTTACCAAAGAAGTATTGTTTAACTGGCTGATCATTAAAGCAATCGTAAAAGTCCGAATGGTTTTTAGCATTCTCATAGATAAAAATGTATTAAGCAGGGCCGATTTGTCTGTTAGTTTAAGCAATTTTTCTTTATTTCTAATACACTTAAATAACAGTGCCTGAAACATCAAAAACGACGGAATTTAAATAATAATCTAAATCCCGCTCATTTCGATCCAAACGGCTTTAAAAATGGTATATATGAAGTAGCAAATTATCAAAAAAGCTGTTTCAAACTATTTTGAACATACCGATTCTAAAAATGTACAAATTAATTTTATCGTCTCTTCTTTTTTGTATTGCCTGTATTAATGAGCCGGAAGTTGCCATAGTTCATTCAGGAAATAGCCCTGAAAGCACAGCGGGACTACGGTATCTTGCCCTTGGAGATTCTTACACGATTGGACAAAGTGTGCCGGAAACCGACCGGTGGCCTGTACTTTTTGCAAAAAGTTTGAGAGAAAACAGGACTCCGGTTACTACAACGGATATTTTGGCAAAAACCGGCTGGACAACGGCCAATCTATTAAGTGCTGTTTACGGCTATAAACCTACCGAGAATTATGATCTGGTTTCCTTGCTTATTGGCGTGAATAATCAGTTTCAGAGTTTAAGCATTGATCAGTTTCGGATCGATTTTCATGAATTGCTTTTACAAAGCGTAGCTTATGCTGGTGGTCGTGCCAACCGTGTTTTTGTTTTGTCAATTCCTGACTGGGGCTCTACGCTACTTGGCTCAGGAAGCCGGGAAGAGATCGGGAAGAGTATTGACAAATTCAATCTTGTGGTTAAAGAAGAATGTGCCAAAGAGAAAATATTGTTTATCGACATTACTCCAATTTCCCGCAAAGCACTGAATGACCCAACGATGGTTGCCAGCGACAATCTTCATTATTCGGCTAAAATGCACCAGTTATGGGTCGACGAAGCGCTGCCAAAAGTGAAATTTTTACTGTAAGTTTTAACAAAAATCATTCTTGCAACCTTTGTGTATTTCAATAAAATAAACAAAATATCCCTGCCGTAAATTAAGTTAAGATTGCTAAATCGTGAAGTATTGAAAAAAATACCTGTGTAAATGCAAGAAGCATTTAACTTTGAGGTGTAAAAAAACGTTATAGCGATCAGATTACTATGGAAGGTGCATTTTTATTGGAAGTAAGCCGGAGAATTAAGGAGAAGCGGATTGATAAAAAACTTACTTTACAGGAGCTGGCAGATAAATCCAATGTCAGCAAAGGTTTGATTTCCCAAATTGAAAATGGCCGCAGTATTCCCTCTTTGCCGGTTATGTTCAGTATAATCCAGTCATTGGAAATGGAAGTTGGCGATTTTTTCAAGGACCTGAATCTGGTAGAACCTACCGTTATTGTCCAGAAAAAAGATCAATATGAAACTTTTGAAAAGGAAAATACCAAAGGATTCAGTTATCAGCGGATTTTCACAAAAAGCCTTCAGGCCACAACCATCGATTTTGTCCTTCTCGAATTATCTCCAAATTCGCACAGAGAAGAAGTATATACAGAAGCTTTTGAATTCAAATATATTTTAAGCGGAAAAGTTGATTACCTGATTAATGGTGATGTTTATAGTATGGAAGCGGGTGATTCGCTTTTTTTTGACGGAAGGTTACCTCACGTACCTAAAAATAAACATGCTGATCGTTGTCTGATGCTGATCGTTTATTTCTTTAATCAGAAGTAAGGAAATTGATTTTGTGGTAATAAATATACTGGCTGGTTTACTACCGGTCGGACGGTAGTAAAAACCGTCCGACCGGATCCTGGTTCGAAAAAAAACTTCAAGTGGCAAATTTTCGGAACGGGCCACCCGTCGGACGGCTTTTTCCGCCGTCCGACGGGTAATAAAAACTTCCTCAATCAATCAAATTTAAAAAACCAAAAATCCTAACTTTCCGGATTTGTCACCAAAAACTCCAACAACCCTGGCCGTACCTCAATATTCACTTCAACCGGCTTATCAATTTTAATCGTTTCATCATCCGCATGAAGATCCTTTCCTTCCCAAAGTACCTGTATTTTTTTAGCCTTCAAAGTCGTGAATGAATAATTATCTTCTTTCCCATTAATAAGATTCAGCAAATATTCTTCAAACTTTTTCTGATGATTTTCCGGAATTAAAATAATTTCAAATTCTCCATCTCCCGGATCCGATGCCGGGGATAGTTCCAAATTGGGGCCGATGGACCGTGTATTCATGATTTCTACCATGACATACTTCCCGGTGTGATCCACACCATCTGCAACAATTTTACAAGCACGTGATCGGTAAGAGAGCACAACATCGTACAAAACCGCCCTTGCCATTTTTATTTTATCTTCCCGGCTTTCCTTCACATCATCTTGCATCTTGTTCATTACTTTCATCAGTTTTGGAAAAATACCAAAACCGAAAGCTTCAAGAAAAAACATATTATCAGGTAACCCTCCTATCTTTCCCACATCGAATTTTTTCAATATGGATTTATGCCAGGTAGGAATAATATCATGAACCGTCCCGGAAATATTAAGCGTGCCAGCTACATTATTTGCCGTTCCATGAGGAAGCAATGCAAGTGGAAATTGTTTATCAAGCACTTTTCTTTTTAGTAACGCTTTTGCAGTGCGGCGTACAGTTCCGTCGCCGCCAGCTATAACCAGAAAATCCGTTTCGTCTTCAAATTTGTCCCAATTCTCTTTTTTGACAGAGGAATACGTGCATTCAAAACCAGCTTTCCCGATCAGTTCCATCAACTCATTTTTCGAAAAATCCTTCTCTCCTGCACCTGGGTTATGTAAAAGGTGAGCTCGTTTCATAGTATCGGTTTAAGTTAAAATTGTACTAATAAAAATATACCAGGCACAATTTTATTAACACAATTGAAAAAAATGATACGCTTATGAGAATCCTTGTAACGAATGATGACGGAATTTACAGTCCGGGAATTGCAGTACTTGCCAAGATAGCCTCTCGTTTTGGAGAGGTACGAATTGTAGCCCCGGATGTCGAACAATCCTCTATGGGTCATGCCATTACGGCTTCCAGACCCCTGTCATATAAAAAATCACCGATAGTTTTTGAAGGTATAGATGCCTACCGGGTGAACGGTACACCGGCCGATTGCGTGGCATTGGGCCAGCATCTTTGGGAAAAAACCGACGTTGTTCTATCCGGCATCAATATGGGACCGAATCTGGGGAATGCGATGTGGCATTCTGGCACGCTTGCAGCTGCGAAACAGGCAGTTTTGTTTGGTATGAAAGGAATTGCGTTGAGCACGCCCACCGGAGAAAATGGTCCGGATTTTGAACTTCTGGATCCTTTTGTTGAAAAAGCGCTAAAAATCCTGCTCGAAAATCCTGACCTGAATCTTATCAACGTCAACTTTCCTAAAAATCCGAAAGGCGTAAGATGGACACGGCAATCGGTCCGGTTGTACGACAACAAGATTGTCCCAGCGCTTGATCCGATGGGCAGAAAAAGTTACTGGTTTACGGTAATTCCATTGGAACCGGCCGAAGAAGGCTCAGACCGCTGGGCAATGGAAAATGATTTTGTCTCGATTACGCCCTTACGCCTCGATCTTACCAATGAAGCCGAATTAATAAAAGCGCAATTAAAATATCCCATTTCTTAAAACAGGACTCCTCATCAACAAACATAAGACCAAATAAATTGTCTGTTTTGACAAAACCTGCGCTTTCAGATTACGTGTCTGAGGTCGCAGGTTTTTAATTTCTTCGCGAATTCAAAAAAGAGTTGAACGCCAAATAAGGGGTAGAAATGACGTTTCGCCGTCTTACTCCCAAGAAGATTAATATTCCAATACCCTTAAATTCCTGAAAATCCATTATTTCACACCATGGAAAAAACCAAAATTGGTAATTACCGCTGGGTAATTTGCGCCTTACTTTTCTTTGCAACCACCATTAATTATGTTGACAGACAAATACTTGGATATCTAAAACCGACACTTGAATTAGAATTTAACTGGACAGAATCTGACTACGCAAACATTGTAACCGTTTTTGCAGGATGTTATGCTTTGGGATATATTATTTTCGGAAATATAATAGATAAAGTTGGGTCAAAACTGGGTTATTCCATTTCGATTGTTATCTGGAGTATCGCCGCCATTGCACACGCTTTTGTTAAAAGTACTTTTGGTTTCGGAGCAGCTCGTGCAGTTTTAGGTTTAGGTGAAGCGGGCAACTTTCCAGCTGCGGTTAAGGCTGTGGCAGAGTGGTTTCCAAAAAAAGAAAGAGCATTGGCTACCGGGATTTTCAATTCAGGAACCAGTATAGGAGCTGTTGCAGCACCTATCGTCGTCCCCTGGTTACTAGGATCTTACGGATGGCAGCAGGCATTTATTATTACCGGAGCGCTTGGTTTTATCTGGCTGATTTTCTGGTGGATTTTATATGAAATCCCATCCCGTCATAAAAAATTACAACCTGCGGAATTCGAATATATTCACAGTGATAATGAAGTTGTGAGTGCCGAAACCGATAAGCCAATCAAATGGTTATCGCTTTTAAAACTTAAACAAACCTGGGTCTTCATCATAGGAAAATTCCTTACGGACCCGATCTGGTGGTTTTTTCTTTTCTGGCTTCCCTCCTATTTCGCAACAACTTTTTCACTTGATTTGAAAAAACCAAGTATTCATTTAGTTGTTGTTTATACGGCAACTACTTTCGGAAGCATCGGTGGCGGATATCTGTCTTCCTATCTGATCAAAAAAGGATGGGCTCCTTTGAAAGCCAGAAAAATAACCTTGCTTATCGTCGCATTTGCAGTAATGCCTATCATTTTTGCCAAATACGCTACGGATATCTGGGTTGCGGTGGGCATTATCAGTGTTGCTGCGGCTGCGCATCAGGCCTGGAGCTCAAATATTTTCACAATTGTTTCTGATTTATTTCCAAAAAGAGCAGTGAGCTCGGTAGTGGGTATGGGTGGATTTGTTGGTTCGCTTGGTTCAACTTTGTTTCCTCTACTTGTAGGAGCCTTACTGGATTATTACAAAGCAGCCGGAAACATTGGCGCAGGGTATAATATTTTATTCATCATCTGTGGCTGTACCTATTTTGTCGCCTGGTCCGCAATTCAGTTGCTGACTGCGAAAATGACACCGGTTGAAGAAGCGCTTAAAAACCAGAATTTATAATAATCAATTAAAAAATACGTATTACTAAACCACCGGAATTACGTTCAAAGTTTTTTGGTGCCTTTAAACTGTAACCAATGAAAAAATTTCGTTATCCTTTGCTGATGTTAACCCTTGCGGGCACTTTATTCTATTGTAAATCGAATAAACAAGCTGGATCACAAATCGTTGCAACCAACGTACAGGAAAGCTCAAAAGAAGATCCTGCCAAAATAGATTTTAATAAATCGCCGTTTTTGACTGCACAGGAATCCATGAAAAAGATTCAGGTTGAAGACGGATTTGAGGTAAAACTTGTAGCTTCCGAACCGTTGATCAGCACACCTGTTGCTTTTTCATTCGATCAAAAAGGACGGATGTGGGTGATTGAAATGACAGGTTACATGCCTGACACTGTTGGAACCGGCGAAGATATTCCCAATGGAAAAATTGTGATTCTGGAAGATAAAAACAAAGACGGCGTCATGGACGACCGCAAAGTTTTTCTGGATTCTCTGGTTTTGCCCCGCGCAATTTGTCTGATCGAAAACGGAATTTTGGTTGGTGAGCCGACTAATTTGTGGTTTTTTGAAATAAAAAATGACAAACCCGTCAGTAAAACCCTGGTGGATCCCTTATATACTGAAGGCGGAAACGTTGAGCACCAACCAAACGGACTGATGCGCGCAATGGATAACTGGATTTATAATGCAAAATCCAGCAAACGTTACCGCAGGCAAGGAAATAAATGGCTGATTGAACAAACGCATTTCCGCGGACAATGGGGAATTTCCCAGGACAATTATGGACGGTTATATTACAACAATAATTCCCAGAATGTGCTGAGCGATTTCTTCTCTCCTGGTTTTGGTGCCAATAATAAAAACCAGAGAAATGTCGCCGGATTCAACGAAAAATCTGTCGCCAATAATCACGTGTACCCAATTCGCCCTACTCCGGGTGTAAACCGTGCTTATATGAAAGGAGTGATAGATGATAGTCTGCGACTTATTGATTTTACAGCTGCTTGCGCTCCAATGGTTTACCGGGGAAATTTGTTTGGAAAAGCTTATGACTCAAACGTTTTTGTAGCAGAGCCATCTGCGAATTTGATTAAGCGAAATATTCTTAATGACAAAGGTTATATAGTAAAAGGTGAACAGGCTTACAAAGGGAAAGAATTCCTCGCGAGTACTGATGAGCGTTTCCGACCGGTAAGTTTATATAATGCTCCCGATGGTGCCATGTACATTGTTGATATGTACCGCGGAATTATCCAGCATAAAACGTACCTGACGCCTTATCTTAAAGGACAAATTGGAAAAAGAGATTTGACTCAGCCACTTTCGGCAGGAAGAATTTATAAGGTTGTTCCTAAAAATACGAATGTAAAAATTACCGCACTTCCTGCCGACGCAGAAAGTCTGGTTAAATTACTGGGAGATAACAACGGATGGATCAGGGATTATGCACAGCAAACTTTGGTTGACGGAAAAATGAGCCAGGCTATTCCAGCTTTGGAATCTGCTTCAAAACAAACTGCCAATACCTTTCTGGCCATTCATGCACTCTGGACTCTGGAAGGTTTGAATGCTTTAAAAACGGATGACGTTTTGGCTTTGCTTAACCAGTCTTCCTGGCCTGTTAGAATGGAAGCGCTTAGTGTTTTACCTTCTGTCATTTCCGGACAAACGTACAAAACTTATACTTCTGCTTTAAATAAACTGGTTGATCAGAATGATACGCTTGCAGCGCCTTATGTTGCATTTTTGGCTCATAATATTCAGGAATTTGACAAAAGCGCGGCTAATGATCTGTTGCTGAAAGTAGCAAAAAAATATCCTGTCAACCGTTACGTTACCGATGCAGTCATCAGTAATTTGCAGGATCATGAAGAAGCCTTTAAAAATGAGTTGCTTGCTTCTCTTTCGGATACCACACTTATCATTCAAAAACAATTAAACCGTGCCATTGCACAGGCGGCCAACAGCAAAGGTAATCGTGATCCTCAGATGCTTATAAAAGAATTCCCAAAAGGTGTTGCCTTGTTTACTTCCATTTGCCAGACTTGTCACGGACCGGATGGTAATGGTGTAAAATCCCTTGGGCCTCCTTTAAACCAGTCTGAATGGGTAAATGGTGATAAGGCAAAACTTATTTCCATCGTGCTTTTCGGATTAACAGGACCTGTAAAAGTGAATGGGCATATTTACAAAACTCCGGAAGTTAGCGGGGATATGCCAGGTATTGGTTACGATAAAGATATGCCGAGTGAAGATGTGGCCCAGCTACTGAGTTTCATTCGTAAATCATGGAGAAATAACGGAGAAAAAATTACTACGGATGAAGTAGCCACAACACGGAAAAAGTTAAATGCCCGTCAAAAAGCATTTACTGTCGAAGAACTGAACGGAATGTAAATCCTGAAATATCCTATTGACATAAAAAATGCCTGAGCCGGTTTTCAGCTCAGGCATTTTTTATATCAGTTTCTTAAACTTTTACTGCAATCACAATTCCAGTCGCCCAAACCTGTTTGGTCAGTACCAGGTCTTTTCTTGCTTCGAGATCTTTAATCAGATTAATCGCTTTTCTGTCATGTCCTTCCGGCCAGTTGGATTGCGGCAGCATATCGTCAATAATATATAACCCGCCTTTGTTTAACATTTCCAAAACTTCATCCAGAAGTAAATATTTTCCGTGCCAGGTATCGGCAAAAATATAATCAAACTTCATTTCAAGGTTACTTTCGACCCAGTCTTCTCCATCGGCCAGAACCAAAGCCAGGCGTGTATCCTGCGACAAATGATTTTCGGCTATGTCCAGAAATTTTTCATCATTATCGATGGATATCAAGGTTGAATTTCTATCCATTCCTGCGAGTATCCATGAAGTTGACAATCCGGTACCGGTTCCGAGTTCAAGAAATTTTCCACCGGGTTTTGAAGCCGCAAGCGTTTTTAAGAGCGAACAAGTCTGAATATCAGACGCCATGGTAAAGCCGGAAGCTTTTGTAGCCAGATCAATAGCTACAAAAGCACTGGGTAAAGGATTGTTAATTTCCTGTGTCATCGGAATAATGTTTCGTTAAGGTGGAAAAATAGGCAAAAATTAACTGAATACATATCCCACCTTACGGAAAAATGAAATTAAATTTAAGTTGTCACGGTTTGAAAAAATTAACCCCCTCCAAGATAAGGATCCACGGATGACCTAATCATGTCAACTAACTCCGGATCCATGAATTTATAATGATCTTCAATATCAAGAATTACCACTTTTGACTGGCTCATTTCATCCGGACATCTTTGTATCAGGCGCTGTTTATGTTTCTTTTCCATGACAAAAATGATATCAGCCCAGCTAATGAGTCTCGCCGTAATTTTTATTCTCGCTCCCGGCTCCGTTCCGGCAGACCTTACATGAATGCTTTCGTGATTCTTGTAAATTTCTTCTGCTGTCGGGCTGCGCCATTGATTTTTGCTGCAAACAAAAAGTATATTCATTGAATTGAAAATTCAGATCTGTATTATATTACCCTAAACAGTGAAATTTAGTACGAATATCAAATGAAAACGATCAAACATTTCTCCCAACATATCAAAACTCGATCACGAACCGTTACCTTTGCCACTTTTCCGTTTGAATTGCAAATCATAGTCATGTCATTATATACAACCGAAGCTCCGATCATTATTACCTGCAACAAGCGCCTGGCGCCTTACCTTGAACAGGAAGTAAAAGATCTTGGCTATAAAATTGAAGAAGCTTTTGTTACAGGCGTCCGCATCAAGGGCACCATAAACGATTGTATCAAACTTAACCTGAATCTGTATTGCGCAAGCCAGGTTTTGTACAGTCTTGAACAATTTGAAGCACAAAGTCCTGATCACGTTTATAATCATCTGGTGAAAATGGCCTGGGAAGATATTCTTCCGGATCCGGGTTATTTTTCGGTTACCAGCAACGTACAGCATCCAACGATCAACAACGGGATGTTTGCCAACCTTCGCGTTAAAGATGCGATTGTTGACCGATTGAGAGATAAAAGAGGAAATCGTCCTTCCACTGGTTCTGAACTTGTCGGAGCTGTGATTCACCTTTTTTGGAAACATGATTATGCAGAAATTTTCGTGGATACTTCCGGAGATTCACTGGCGCGTCACGGTTACAGAAAAATTCCAGGCCGTGCACCTATGCTCGAAGCACTTGCCTCCGCTACCATTCTTGCAAGCAAGTGGGATAAAACCTCGCCATTTATCAATCCCATGTGCGGTTCAGGAACGCTGGCCATTGAGGCTGCTTTGATCGCAAGTAAAACGCGTCCGGGTTTGTTCCGCGATAATTTTGCTTTTATGCACTTGCAGGGATATGACAAAGAAGTTTATTATAATGAAATGTACGTTTTGGAAGACCAGATCATTGAAGTTCCGGGCCTGAGAATTCTTGCTACGGATATCAGTGAAATGGCGGTAAACAATGCGCGTAAAAACGCAATAGCTGCCGGTGTAGGAGATATGATCGAATTCAGCGTTTGTGATTTTGCAGATACAGAAGTTCCGGAAGGTGTAAATGGTGTATTTTTTGTCAATCCGGAATATGGAGATCGTTTAGGAGAAATAGACGAACTGGAAGAAACGTACGGTCGTATCGGTGATTTTATGAAACAGAAATGTAAGGGATATTTTGGCTACGTGTTTACGGGAAATCTGGATCTTGCCAAAAAAATCGGGTTGAAAGCAAAGCGAAGAATTGAATTTTATACCAGTACAATCGACTGTCGCTTACTTGAATACGAACTATACGCTGGTACAAGAGATGTTAAAATTACCGCCCCTCAGGAAAACTGAAGGCCAATTTGTAATTCATGATTAATAAAAACGTTACTAAGTCGTTTAACACACGTCCGATAGTAACGTTTCCTTTTATATAACAGAATTATTCAAACCGATGAAAATCAGTTTTTCACTTGCAATTTTGATCCTTTGCTGTTCCTCCTGCCAATGGCTGGGGAATCAGCCCAGCTTTGGAGATGATTATATTACCTATAAGATCAGTAAAGGCAACCATGAAATTGATGATAATTCAACCCCTCTTTTTACGGCGGGACAATTAAAATTTCAGGCTATTTTTGATAGTACATGTATATATCAAACGACGGACGCCGGTAATCAATATGACATTAACAAATTGCTTGGATTTTCTGATTGTAATTCGCAGCATCATGAAAACAGCGCGAGGTTTGGATGGAATTGGCGGGACAATGCATTAAATATCTTCGCTTATATTTATGTTGCCGGGCAAAGGCAGGAAAAACAATTGGGAACTCTGGCACTGGGTAAAATGGGAAGTTTCAGTTTGTCTACTTTAAACAATACTTATATTTTTACCTTCAACGGCGAACAAACCATTATGCCGCGCCATTGCTCAGGCGGCCTTGGAATATCGTACAAGTTGTTACCGTACTTCGGTGGAGATGAAGTAGCACCGCATGATATTAAAATTAAAATCCGGAATATAGAATAGTATTTATTTTTACAACAAAGCCAGCAAAAAGTAAATTTCTGCTGGCTTTGTTATTGAGCATATGGCTATTCATCTGCCAAACTTATACTTGACCTGATAAGCTTTCTCTTTTTCTCTCTAATCGTGAGCCTGGCTTTAGTCGGAGGCTCTTCTCTTAGAGTCCTTTCAGTTTTTACTGCTACACTTTTCTCAGCCAATTTTTCCTGCGCTTCTGTATGACGATGTACTGGAATTCCATTTTTTATCCCCTGAACATCTTCAAAAGGCCGGTTGGCTACCCTCCGCCTTGTTTTATTACCAAGGCCTTGAATTTCTAATTCTTTGGCCATATTATAAATATTTAAAAAATTATATCAATTGTACCATAATTAAAAACTGTTGTAATTTCTAAAAACATCGTTCCAATAACAAATCTTCAAGGCACGATTTTTAGATGGCCCTTGTAGAAAAAAAAATTTACAGCAACTGCCCTAAAAAGCGATTGATTTTACAACGTGTGGGAATAATTCCCCACCACAATTATTAATGCTTATATTATGCCGCAACTATCAAATTTAAATAAGTCCAGACTTGAGTAAATCAAAGTCTTTTTAAATAAAATCGGCGAGACGAACGAAAGTTCTCAATATTCCACTGATCAGAAGTATATTGTGGAATTAATTATTTAACTGGTCAAAATCAAAGGCAGACAAGATGTCCTTGACGAATTTGAAACGGCGTATATCCATCACCTGATTACGATTCAAAAGTGGATGGAAGAACTTAAACTTATTGCAAATGAAGCAATAAACGATTTAAACCATCTCGAACACCATTCTCTGTTTGAAAAGAAAATCGTGGAAATGAAGGGTTATGATGTCGGGCAATTTATTCGGTATCCTAAAAATGATGGTTTGTTGAAATAGTTTCTTATTGTTTAAAAGCCTTAATATATCATTCATTGATAATTTTTCGAGCCATTATGTAAAAATGGCCCGGTTTGGCTGGTATGATATTTAAATAGCGGTTCTCGGGTATTCCAAAACCGTCTCATGATGAAATTATATTCTGTAAACCTGTTAAAAAAACATAAGAATAAATTAAAGGCTGGTCTATTAATAAATTCTATTTCTGAATTATGATTCTTATAGTTGACGATAGATCCGAAAATATCCTTCCTTTGAAAAAAATTCTTGAACTGAATAATTTCAAAACCGACAGTGCCGAATCCGGGGAAGAGGCTTTAAAAAAAATCCTGAATAACAGCTACTCGCTCATCATAATGGATGTGCAAATGCCCGGTATGGATGGCTTTGAGGTTGCCGAGGCGATATCTGGTTTTAACAAAGCAAAGGACACTCCTATCCTTTTTTTGTCCGCAGTGAATAAAGAGAAAAAATTTATTACCAAAGGTTATACCTCAGGCGGTATTGATTATTTGACAAAACCGGTTGATCCTGATATTTTATTGTTGAAAGTCAAAACATTCAATAAGCTCTACGAACAACAACAGGAACTTAAAGCAATTCAGATTTCACTTCAAAACGAAATTGAGGTCAGGAAACAGGCGCAGGAAAATCTTGCTTCCAATATGCAGGAATTACAGTTTGTGCTTGAATCATTGCCTCAGATCGCATTTACCATGTCTACAAATGGTAAAATTGAATATGTAAACCAACACTGGTTTCAATATTCCAAGGATCCGGACACATTGCCTGAAATACATCCGGATGATATGTCATGGGAAATCTGGCAAAATTCTGTATCACAGGGTGTTGAATTTTCTTCCGATGTGCGTTTAAAAAATTTATCTACCGACGATTACCGCTATTTTCTACTCAAAACAATTCCGGTTTTGCAGCAGGGCAATATCATTCGTTGGGTTGGTACTTTTACCGATATTCATCAGCAAAAAATGGCCAACGAATTACTGGAACATAAGGTGCTTCAAAGAACAAAAGAACTGCTGGCAAAAAATTCGGAGCTTGAAACTACCAATCACGAACTCCAGCAATTTGCCTGGGTTGTATCCCATGATTTGAAAGAACCGCTGAGAAAAATACAGACGTTTAATCATCTCATTAAAGATAAATTTTTGAACGGAAATCAGGAAGCCGCCTCCTACCTCGACAGATCAATCAGTTCTTCGGCCAGAATGACGCGACTGATCAGCGATTTGCTTGATTATTCACGTTTATCCATTTCCGCCAATTTTCAGCCAACGGATTTAAATCTTTTGATCAGTGATATTCTGAGTGATTTTGATGATCAGATTAAAGAGAAAAACGCAATGATCCAGGTTGATAAATTACCCCTGATAGAAACAATTGCAAGCCAGATCCGCCAGGTTTTCCAAAACCTGATCAGCAATGCACTGAAATTCGCAAAGAAAGATACTGCACCGATTATCACGATCACTTCCGAAATAATAGAATCAAAAGAATTTGATAGCCCTGTTTCTGATACAGGAAATTATTGTCGGATCACGTTAAGTGATAACGGGATAGGTTTCGATGAAAAATTCCTGGACCGGATTTTCGTCATTTTTCAGCGCCTGAATAACCAGAGCAGCTATGAAGGAACCGGAATCGGACTTGCCATAGCCAAGAAAATAATGGATAAGCACAATGGCCTTATTTCTGCAAAAAGTCATGAAAATGAAGGTGCCACTTTTATAATAATTCTTCCTGTCAACCAAGTAGACGAATCCACACAACCAGCCAATACAGAAAAGATTTACCAATCATAATATGCCTGCTAATTCCTCCAACTCCATAATCCGGCAACTGCAAATTGTATTTTCGGTCTCAATTATCCTTCTGGTTCTTAGTCTGTTTGCTTCGTTTTACAGTACGCAAAAATTAATCCTTAATTCCCAGCTTGTTAACCATACCAATCAGGTTCTGATCGAAGCTGAAAACATTATTTCATATATCAAAGATGCAGAAACCGGCCAACGCGGTTTTCTGGTCACCCTGGACCCTCAATTTTTACAGCCATATAATGGTTCCTACGAAAAAACATCCGCAAGTTATAATACGTTAGTCGGGTTAACGACTGATAATCCGGTTCAGCAAAAAAATCTGGAAGAAGCGAAAAAATTGTATGAAGCCAAATTCATACAAATGCAAAAGATCATTGACAAAACCAGAAGAAACGAGCAATCTGCCTTCGATACTGCCGCCCGGCAAAGAGAAATGCTTAAGGGCAAACAGGTAATGGACAACCTTCGGGTGGTTATTGAAAGGATAAAAACGGAGGAAAATAAAATGCTCAAAGAGCGCACCGAAGCACAACAGGTATATATTAGTTATACTCCTGTTTTGCTCGTAATCGCAGCATTGATATCCATATTGATCACTGGTTTTGCCTATTTCCGGATTAAAAAAGATCTGGATGACCGCATTCGTAAACAGAAAGAAGCTGAGGAAAAATATATTGAAACAGCACAAAGAATCAATGTAATTGAAGGTATTACAAAACTTGTTTCAGAGGGCGACTACTCCGTCAGAAACTCGGATACCATGGACGACGAGCTGGGCAGGATTTCAACCGCACTTAATAGTATGACTGGTTCATTGGAACAAACCTTCAATGATTTGTCTAATAAAAACTGGTTGCAAACTGGTACTGTAAAATTAAGTGATGCAATCCGTGGAGAAAGGATTTTAAAGAATCTGGCAGAAAATCTGATAACTACGATAACGGGTTATATCAATGCGCCGCTTGGTACGGTTTATATTCTAGATAAGGACTGGAACTATAAACTTACCGGTAATTTTGCTGCAACACATGCGCCAGAAATTATCAAAGGTAAAGAAGGACTTGCCGGTCAGGTAATTAAAAATAAATCCTCTGTCATTATCCGGGATTTGCCCGAAAACTATATTACTGTAAATTCTTCCCTGGGAAATACGCCACCAACCTGTATTGTTATTTTGCCCTTGGTTTATTCAAATGAATGTATTGGTATCATTGAAATAGGACTTTTAAGAGAACCCGGAGCACTGGAAATTCAGTTTTTGGAAGAAAATCTGGAAATGCTTTCGATAGGCGTGAATGCAGCTTTGGATTATGTAAAATTGCAGGAATTCCTTGAAGAAACTCAGGCACAATCAGAGGAACTTCAAACGCAGCACAATGAACTTGAAAACCTGAATACGGAGCTGGAAGCACAATCTCAAAAACTCCAGGCATCAGAGGAGGAGCTGCGCGTGCAGCAGGAAGAACTTCAACAAACCAATGGTGAGCTTGAAGAACGCAGCAGTTTGCTGGAAGAAAAAAATCTGGAAATTGAGAAAAAGGCAGAAGAGCTTGAAGTAACAACCCGTTATAAATCAGAATTTTTGGCGAATATGTCGCATGAGCTGCGTACACCACTGAATTCAATATTATTATTAAGCCGGCTGCTTGCAGAAAATGACGAGAAAAATCTAAACAGCGATCAGGTTGAATATGCCACAGTGATTCAGTCGTCCGGAAATGGCTTACTGGGACTGATTGATGAAATTCTGGATCTTTCCAAAATTGAGGCCGGAAAAATGGATCTGGATTATGCCAGGGTTTCAGTGCGGGATATAACTGACGATATCAAAGCGCTTTTCAATCAGATAGCAAAGGAAAAAAATCTGGAATTTAAGATTTCGGTCGATGCCGACGTCCCTGCATTTATCGAAACGGACAGAATGCGTTTGGAACAAATATTAAAAAACCTGATTTCTAATGCATTGAAATTCACCTCAGCAGGCTCCGTTCAACTGATTGTAAAAGCTAATCCGGCTGATGCCAAAGTACTTTCGTTTGCAGTTAAAGATACCGGAATTGGTATTCCGCCTGAAAAACAGCAGCTTATATTTGAAGCATTTCAGCAAGCCGACGGCTCAACCAAAAGAAAATACGGCGGAACCGGTCTTGGTTTGTCTATCAGCAGGGAATTGATAAAACTGCTTAAAGGTGAAATTACACTTAACAGCGAAGCAGGTAAAGGCAGTGAATTTATTTTATATCTTCCCGTTTCCCAAAGTCAAAATTCCCAGATCCCGGAAAACAAAAATTTCTTTGGAACTGCAAAAACAGATTCTTTTATTAAAAAAGATGAGATCATTGACACCCGGTTTATCAGTACCGTCATACCGGAAAGCATTCCTGACGACAGGGCAATAATCTCTGAAAAGGATAAGGCTATTCTGATTATTGAGGATGATACCAATTTCGCAAAAACACTTCTGGATTACACCAGAAAGAAAGGTTACAAAGGAATTGTAGCTGTACGAGGCGACGAAGGACTAGAACTGGCAGAAAGTTTTAAACCACGAGGTATTTTGCTCGACATTCAGCTTCCTGTTATGAGTGGCTGGGATGTGATGGACAGGCTCAAATCCAACCCTAAAACCAGACATATTCCAGTGCACATCATGTCGTCTCATAAACTTAAAAATGAAAGTTTACTGAAAGGCGCAGTTGATTTTATCGACAAACCGATGGCGCTGGACAAAATGCAGGAAATTTTTAAAAAGATTGAATATGTACTGAGCCGAAAATCAAAAAAAGTACTGATCATTGAAGATAATCCACAGCATGCCAAAGCATTGGCCTACTTTTTGGAAACTTTCAATATCAATTCCGAACTGAGAAGTAACATTTCGGAAGGTATAGAGGCTTTGAAAAATAAGGAGGTTGACTGCGTCATACTGGATATGGGAATTCCTGATAAACAGGCTTACGAAACCCTGGAGGAGGCCAAAAAGAATCCGGGTTTCGAGAATCTTCCTATCATTATTTTTACAGGAAAAAGTCTGTCCATGACCGAAGAATTGCGTATCAAACAATATGCTGACTCAATTATTGTCAAAACGGCACACTCCTATCAACGAATGCTCGATGAAGTCTCTCTTTTTCTTCATGTAGTTGAAGAAAATAAAAAACCGTTGGTGAGAGACGGAGATTTTAAAAAGCTGGGTGCATTAGAACAAATATTGCAGGACAAAACAGTTTTGATAGCTGATGACGATGTCCGTAATATTTTCTCACTGACCAAATCGTTGGAAAACTATAAAATGAATGTGATAACTGCGCTGGACGGCCAGGAAGCTTTGCAAAAACTTCGGGAAAATCCTTCAATTGATGTAGTTTTGCTTGATATGATGATGCCACAAATGGATGGCTATGAAACGGCCCGCAGGATACGCGAGAATTATCAGTGGAAAAATCTGCCGGTGATAGCGGTGACAGCCAAAGCAATGACAGGGGACAGGGAGAAATGTATTAATGCCGGCGCGTCAGATTATATCACAAAACCAGTTGATATTGACCAACTTATGTCTTTATTACGCGTTTGGCTCTATGAAAAATCGTGATTGATATCAGTCGTAAAATAGTATAGACTTATAGTATCTAAAATTTATGTACAAAAAAAAGGTATTGATCATTGACGATGATGCCAGAAATATTTTTGCACTTTCCGCTACCTTACGTTCAAAATCGTTTGAGAGTATTTCCCGATCCGGTGCCAGGGAAGCACTTGAATTATTGAAAACAGAAGAGGTTGTGGATGCGATCCTGATTGATATGATGATGCCGGATATGGATGGTTATGAAGCAATTCCACTCATCAAAAATATTGAATCACGGCGGAACACACCAGTTTTTGCGGTTACGGCCCAGGCTATGGTCGGCGATAAGGAAAAGTGTCTCAAAGCCGGTGCAGACGACTATATTTCCAAACCTATTAATGTTGACCACTTGTTACAATTGTTGAGAAGTATTTAAAATTTATGATGATCGAGGATGAGGAAATAGATCTTCTTTTGGATGATGTATTTGAAATGTATGGTTATGATTTTGCCAATTATTCCAGGGCATCATTAAAAAGACGAATAATCAGGCTGTTTGCTCTCGACAAGTTTCCAAGCTTTGCCGAGTTGCGTTATCGTGTGCGTACGGAAGAAGATTATTTGAAGAGATTCATTGAAGAAATTACGGTGAACGTTACCGAAATGTTTCGTGATCCGTCATTTTATAAAGTTTTAAGAACCCACATTTTGCCGATTTTAGGCACTAAACCTTTTATAAGAATTTGGCATGCAGGCTGTTCTACGGGCGAAGAAGTCTTTTCGATGGCCATTTTATTGCAGGAAGCTAATTTGTTAAGAAAGTCGCTGCTATATGCCACAGACCTGAACCCCAGCGTTTTAGAAAAGGTAAGAAAAGGAATTTTTCCCTTAAATCAGATGAAACAATACTCCGAAAGTTACATAGCATCCGGAGGTACAAAGGATTTTTCCACTTACTACACCGCCAACTACGGACAGGCAAAACTGAACGAGGATTTGTCCGAAAAGATTATTATTTCAACGCATAATCTTGTTTCAGATAGTTCTTTTAATGAATTTGACCTGATTCTTTGTCGCAATGTTCTTATTTATTTTGATAAGGATTTACAGGAAAGAGCTTTGAAATTATTTGATGAAAGTCTGGGGCCGCTTGGATATCTTGCTTTGGGTTCGAAAGAAACTTTGAAATTTTCGACCATTCAATCAAGATATAAGCAATTGGATAAGGAAAAGATATGGAAGAAAACGATGTAAAAAGTAAATATAAAGCCATTGTTATCGGAGGTTCGGCCGGAAGCCTTTCAGTTTTGTTTGAAGTTTTCCCGGCCTTAAATCCTGTATTGAATGTAGCTATAATTCTGGTACTGCACCGAAAATATTCCGGAGATTCCTCCCTTTCAGATCTGCTTTCCACCAAAACATTAATTCCTACAAAAGAAATTGATGATAAAGATCCAATCCTTCCAGGTAATATTTACCTTGCTCCTGCCGACTATCACCTCTTGATCGAAAAAAATTACTCTTTTTCGCTTGATGTTTCTGAAAAAATCAATTTCAGCCGGCCAAGTCTCGATGTTACATTTGAATCAGCCGCCGATACTTTTGGTACTTCTCTTATAGCTATCCTTTTGTCAGGTTCAAATGACGATGGAACGGCCGGGCTGAAAACTGTAAAAGATGCCGGAGGATTTATAATCGCGCAAAAACCAGAATCTGCACAAATGGCTTATATGCCTCAAAACGCCATTAATAATCTTGAAATGGATTTGATACTTGATTCTAAGGGAATCAGTGACTTTATTAATATGCTGCACTGAAAAGTTTAAGCTCAGTTTTTAGTGATTTTTCCCGGTGTGACTTCTATTCATTTCAGCCATTTCCCCAGGATGGGACATTGCTGAATTATGATTTTAGAATTATTTTCTGCGGTTATAAAATTGCAGACCAAGTTTGAAAAATCTGTCAGACAATAGATTTACACCTCAATATCAATGAACTTGACATCGCAAAAAAGAATCATAAAAAATACTTTTGCATTCCGCACGTGATCTCATTAATTATGGTCTTAAATTGACCAGCGGATTATTGCTGATGCTGAAACAGTTTCCACAGCAAAAATTTCCGGCATTCATTCATCGTGTACCTTTTTTAAAAACTAAAAAATGGATTTCAAAACCACATTAGAAAACATCTTTGTTGAGGCAAAGGATGTTCCTGCTGAATTTTCCCTTCCTTCGGAAATTCACCAGCGGGAATATCTTAGTAATGGAGAAATGAAGCAGTGGAACGGACAGGTTCATGAAGTATATTCACCAATTTGTATCAAAACGGAAAACGGGCTGGAAAGAAAGCTGATCGGCAGCTATCCGGTTTGTACAGAAAACGAAGCACAGGCTTCTCTGGAAGCAGCAGTGCAGGCATACGACAACGGCCGCGGCGAATGGCCCATCATGAGCGTTGAAGAACGTATTCATCATGTTGAGAAATTCACGGGCAAAATGATTGAGCAAAAGGACATAATCGTAAAGCTCATCATGTGGGAAATCGGAAAATCATTTGCCGATTCTACAAAAGAATTTGACCGTACCGTTGAATATATTTACGCAACCATTGATTCTCTGAAACATCTCGACAGAGATTCGTCGGGCTTTGAGATTGTTGACGGCATAGCAGCGCAGATCCGCCGGTCGCCACTTGGCGTGGTATTGTGTATGGGTCCCTTTAATTATCCGTTGAACGAAACCTTCACGACGCTGATCCCGGCGCTGATTATGGGAAATGCGATTTTGTTCAAGCCTCCGAAATTCGGCACTTTATTACATTATCCTTTACAGGAAGCTTTCCGGGATTGTTTTCCAAAAGGCGTGGTAAACGTGATTTATGGCCGTGGAAATGCGATTGTTCCAGGTTTGATGCAGTCCGGAAAAATCAACGTGCTGACTTTGATAGGTTCCAGCAAAGTTGCGAATGAATTGAAAAAACAGCACCCAAAAGTGAACCGCTTGCGGGCAGTTTTGGGTTTGGATGCCAAAAACGCTGCTATTGTGACACCCTATGCCGATATTCCGTTGGCTGTCAAAGAAACCATTACGGGTTCGCTGTCTTTTAATGGACAACGTTGCACTGCTTTAAAAATCGTGCTGGTGCACAGGAGTATAGCCGAAGAATTTATCAAACAATTTAATGCAGCCGTCGGTCAGCTCAAATTTGGTATGCCCTGGGAAAAAGGCGTGTCGCTGACACCTTTGCCTGAACCTAATAAAATTGATTATCTGAATGAATGTATTGCAGATGCAGAAAAATTCGGAGCAAAGATCATGAATGAAAACGGAGGCACCTCCGTAGCTTCTTTCTTTTATCCCGCCGTGGTTTATCCTGTAAATGATCAGATGAAATTGTATCATGAAGAGCAATTCGGGCCTATTATCCCTATTGTTCCTTTTGACGATCTGGAAGAAACAATCGATTTTCTTATCGCATCGACCCATGGACAGCAGGTAAGTATTTTCAGCAACAACGCGCAGGAAGTTTCCTGGCTTATTGATCCGTTGGTCAATCTGGTGAGTCGTGTCAATATTAATACACAATCGCAACGAGGACCAGACGCTTTCCCGTTTACAGGCCGGAAAGACAGTGCAGAAGGAACCTTGTCAATTCCAGATGCAATTCGCTCTTTTTCAATACGTTCGCTGGTTGCTTTTAAAATGAGTGACAGTAACAATCAGCTGATCAATGAAATTGTAAGAGAAAATAGTTCTAATTTTTTAAGTACTAAATTCATTTTTTAAAATTTTTGGTCAATTAAGTTAAGTCATATCTTCCTCTGAGTATCGCGTTTTTTTATTAACCTAAAAAAACGCGATACTCAGAGAATATTTTTTTGAAACTTCTATAATTTAGATTTAATCAAAACGGTTATAAATTTTCTTTATTCAACCTGCTAAAATATTTGTAAAGTATTGAAATAAAATATTTTACACCCCGGTTTTTTCTGGCGAATTCTTCAATATATTTTCAAATCCAACAGATATATAAATTTTTTTTATATTTTACCACTAAAAACACTAATTAAAATGGTGGTTTGTGTTATAGATATAAGGGCATTCCTATATTTGCAAATATTCACAAAATTGTAAGTCAGACTTTTGACTTAAATAGAATGTCAGGATTACCAGTCAGTCTAAATCACTGGAATCAGTGATAAGATTATTAAAAAAAAATGTTTAACAAAGCCGTTACTACCATGGACCAGGATACGAAGTTAAGTGCAGATTATATTGATTCTCAAATAGGAAATGTGATAGAATACTACGATCGCTGGGAATTCGGGGAAGAGCCCTTTTTCGGAAAAGCGCGTATTAAAGGTCTGGCAGATGATGAGTTTGGAAAATTGAGAATTATCTGTGAAGTATTGGAAGGAAGTGATCTTGAATTGGCTTACGAAGAGGAAGACAATTTTGTACATTCTGATAACCGCCCGATTTATGCAGGGGCACCTCCATTTGAAATTTATTCAGCCAACTGGATTACAACAGATGGAAAAAAGAAAAAACAAACCTTCATTTCATTGCCAAATGAAAATGCCCGTGCTTATGCCGCTCAGCTTACCAATAGTAAAGTTGTAGTAAAACGCATATACTAACAAAAAAACGCCAACTTCTTTCAGATTTGAAAGAAGTTGGCGCAAATAAAATCACCGGCCTCAGGCAGGCATGAGCATTAACTGGTTAAACTCATTTTCTGCCGATTGCAACTGTTTATGGCTTATTCCACTATATAATAGAATAAGCTCCCTTCCTTGCTCCTTTGAAACTGTCTGTAATTTCCAATATTTTGGATGACTAATGCCAATGGGTTCCCGAAACAATTTTTCTCCCGGTTCCCTTATCAGAATTTCGTAATCAGTTTTTAATTTTTGTGTTGTAGGAAGATAAGTCGCCTTGAAGATTACTTTAACCTCCCGGCGATTTTTCAATGTGAAAACCTTTTCATGTATCATGACTATTTTGTCTTTATTTATAACAATATAAAGTTACGCTATTAACGAATTATACTTAAAAATTGTATTGATTTTTCATTAAAAAGTTATTAAACGTAAGGCCAAGGCCTAAAAAAGCAACACATATAATACGTTTCTTTGAATTATACGTCACACAAATATTTTACTTTAATAAAAATAAATTTCAGATCGAAGACCTGACATAGATTTTTCAGCGCAGGTCTGGTAAAATTCGCTTCATCTTTTTTAAATTTTATCCAATGAAAATCCTGCTTACCGGTGCCACAGGTTATATTGACAAAAGAACTTGTCGATAGTATGACACGGTCGAAGTAGTTTGCCCAGATAACAGACTTTCTAAATTGCTTCATATCAAACCTATAAGTTCTCACGAAGCAATCGCTGCTGCCTTCACAAAAATTAAACAAAACGCAATTATTTCCAACTGGAAAGATTCTTTGATTAGCGGAAGGATTGATACAAGGCTAACGCAGTACGTTCAGGTTCCGATTGGCTTTACTCGCATTTTTCTATGCCATTTCACTTTTTTATTTTTAAAGGCATGATCACCGTGATCACAAAATAAAGGCTCCCGGTATCCAAACCGGAGCCTTTATTCTACATCACACACACCCAATTTCAATTTATTTTTTCATTTCTTTAATTTCAAATTGCACCTCCTGAAGCATTTTCAACAACTGCTGCATATCTGTTTGCGGTTCAGGCAGTTGTTTACTGTGAAAGCTATAATATTCCCACAATTCCAAAACTTCTGAAACAGGAACTGTATAAGCAAAATATTGTTTGTTAAACGACTGCAAAAGCATCGTCCCATCCTCATTAATTGTAACCTGCTTAAAAACAAAATCCTGCTCTCCTTTCAAAATTACGATACAAGGCGTTTCCTTTTTAAGCAACCGCCAATCCTGAACATACCTTGTGATGATATCACTGCCTTCCGGTACAGGCAACATCGAATCTCCGATCGTCGGGAACATTCGAAAAGTACCGTTCTTGGGCAGATTCGGAAGGTTAAATCTTGGTAATCCGGCCAGAAATTCAGGATCGCTGTAACCCGAACGATACCCTGCTTTTGCTTTTACCGGGACGTACTCAACATTCTCTTTCTCGTCCTTATCAACGGTGATGGCCAACACACGGATTTTACTGCCAGACATATAAGCCTGGCTCCCTTCCTCCAGATCTTTAAGTTTTTGCTCGCTGAGTTTTGACAAATCCATCTTCAAAAGACAGTCAATACTCATCTTGAAAAAGCCGGAAGTATTCACCAGATCTTCTACCGTCGGGTTGACGGTTCTTCCACTTTCATGTGCATTAAGCTTCACACGCGAAATCCCAAGCTTTTCGGCTAATACCTCCTGGCTCATTTTTTTTCGCAGCCGTAAATGCTTAATGTTTGCTGACCAAAATATTTGTTGCGTTTCCATAACGGTATGATACTTTTGAAATCAATCAGTAGATATTTTCAATATCAAATGTAGCAACTTTTTAAATAAAACATACAAAACCTGAAATTTTTTTTTCTGTATTTTATTTCAAACCAATAAGTTAAAGGCAGGTCACAAAGTTTACTGTAACAATTTTCAGATTCGTGTACCAATAACTTTTATTTAAAGTATTTCCTTAAAACGTTACAAAAGTCATTTTGTTTAACTATTTTTGAAAAACATTAAACAAAATGGCTTTATATTCAATCAAGGATCTTGAAAGGATCAGTAACCAGAAAGCGCACACCATTAGGATTTGGGAGCAGCGTTATGGTTTACTTGAACCTGAAAGAACGGACACCAACATCAGGTTTTATGACGACCAGCAGCTAAAAAAACTGCTTAATGTCTGTACCTTAATGAGTAAGGGTATGAAAATTTCGCATATCAGCAAGCTCAGCAGGCCAGAAATGGTTGTTGAAATCGATAAGATTATTGCTGAATCATTTCAGAGCGAAAAACATGTTGAGGCCATTATTAATCAGGCACTGATTTCTCTCTCTACCTACGATCAGATACTTTTTGATGAACTATTCTCAAATGCCATAAAGCGTTTTGGAATGACTAAAACATATTCAAAAATCATTTATCCGTTGCTTGTCCGGACGGGATTGATGTGGATAAAAGATGATTTGCTACCGGCTCAGGAGCACTTTTTATCTAACCTGATCAAGCAAAAACTTTTCAGCGCCATTGATGCGCTTCCCTTGCCAAAGGATCCGGATCAAAGTTGGATTCTTTTTCTAAATGAGTCAGAGGATCATGAAATCGGGCTCCTTTTCGCCAATTATCTTATTCGCCAACATGGCAAAAAAGTGATTTATCTTGGACAGCGTGTCCCTTATAATGACCTGACAAATGTGGTGGAACAATGTAATCCGACACATATTTATTCATTTTTTGTAAGAAATCAGTACGAAAACGAAATGGCTGAATTGGTCACAAAATTATCAGGTGACTTTGGATCCAGTATGATCTGTATCTCGGGAGGCGATCAAAATATTCAGAAAATTGCCGAGGATAATAACGTCATGCAGATTAAAACGATTGATAACCTCATTGAAATTTTAACAACACCAAATGCTTAACCCAACTGGCAAAATAAATAAAAAGGATGTTGCAGTGATTGGTTCCGGATTTGCCGGGATGTCTGCATCAGCCGTTTTGGCTGCAAATGGAACCCAGGTGACAGTTTTTGAAAAAAATTCAAATACAGGTGGACGGGCCAGATCTTTTGAAAGTAATGGATTTGTTTTTGATATGGGGCCAAGCTGGTATTGGATGCCTGACGTTTATGAAAATTACTTCAATTTATTTGATAAGACAACGTCAGATTTCTATGAGTTAAAAAAGCTGGACCCAGGGTTCGCGGTCGTTTTTGGCGAAAGTGAGGTCATGGATATCCCAGCTGATTTCAACGAAATATGCGAATTATTTGAAAGTATTGAAACCGGAAGTGGCATAAAACTGAGAATGTTTATTAAAGAAGGCGAGTTTAAATACCGTGTGGGAATGGGTGAAATGGTTTTTAAACCCGGGCATTCAGTCTCCGAATTTTTTAGCCTCAAATTGTTTAAAGATGCCTTGCAAATCCAGCTGTTTTCATCTTTTAGTGATCACGTCAGAAAATACTTTAAGAATCCAAGGTTACTTGCCATCATAGAATTTCCCGTGCTTTTCCTAGGTGCTATGCCAAAAGATACACCTGCTTTATACAGTCTCATGAATTTTGCAGGCTTAAAACAAGGTACATTTTATCCCATGGGAGGTTTTGGAAAAGTAGCGGATGCATTTAAAACAATTGCTGAAAATGAAGGCGTTAATTTCAAAACCTCCCATATTGTGGATCGGCTGGAGATCAACGCCGGCTCAATCAGTCATTTGCATTCGAACGGTAATAGCCACCAGGTAGACGCTATTATTGGAAGTGCTGATTACCATCATATTGAAAAAGATTTACTTCCGGAATATCTACAGTCATACGATGACTCTTACTGGTCCGCACGAACTTTTGCTCCGTCCTGCCTGCTGTTTTATCTCGGTGTGAGTAAAAAAATAGGCAAACTGAGACATCATAATTTGTTTTTTGACGAAGATTTTGAACAACATGCCGTAGAGATTTATAAAGAAAAAAAGTGGCCTACAAATCCCCTTTTTTATGTTTGCTGCCCCTCTAAAACCGACCCGTCCGTAGCGCCGGAAGGAAGTGAAAATATCTTTGTATTAATGCCCATCGCAATCGGGCTTCCTGATTCTGAGGAAATCCGTGAAGAATATTACAACGCGCTCATGAAACGGCTTGAAAAGTTTGCTGGCGAAGATATCACCAGCCATGTCGTTTATAAGAGAAGTTATTCCGTTTCGAATTTCATCAGTGATTATAACGCTTATAAAGGCAATGCTTACGGGCTGGCCAACACGTTAATGCAAACAGCAATCTTTAAACCCAAAATGAAAAGCAAAAAAGTGAAAAACCTATACTATGCAGGGCAGCTGACTGTTCCCGGACCTGGCGTTCCGCCATCCATTATTTCGGGACAAATTGCGGCTAAGGAACTTTTGAAATTTCTTAAGAAATAATATATGAAAGCGATCTTTGATAATTTGTCTGCTGCTTGTAGTAAGACCACCACGCAATTATACAGCACTTCTTTTTCATTAGGAATTCAATTTCTGGACAAGAAATATCATGCTCCGATTTATGGTATTTATGGATTTGTGAGGCTCGCGGATGAAATCGTTGACAGCTTCCACGAGTACGACAAGGAATTTTTGATGCGCAAAATCAGAAACGATACCATGGAAGCCATTGCCTTAAAAATAAGTATTAACCCAATTCTAAACAGTTTTCAGGAAGTCGTTCACAAGTACAGAATTGAATGGGCGTTGATTGATACTTTTTTGAAAAGTATGGAAATGGACCTTTACCAGAAAGAACATACCGAAAATTCTTATAATCAGTACATTATGGGTTCAGCTGAGGTAGTCGGGCTCATGTGCCTGCGTGTGTTTTCGCAGGATGACCTCATCGTTTACGATAAATTAAAGCCCTTTGCGATGAAGCTTGGAGCGGCATTTCAGAAAGTAAATTTTCTGAGAGATTTAATGGCTGATTATCAATTGCTGGGAAGAAATTATTTCCCGGAGGTAAATTTTCAGCATTTTTCATTCCAGGATAAACTTAATATTCAAAAAGAAATTGAGGCAGATTTTGAAGAGGCATTGATAGGTATTAAACAATTACCGGCTGGTGCAAGAAGAGGTGTTTATCTGGCTTATTTTTATTACAAAAAATTATTTCTGCGAATAAAAGAATTGCCGCCGGAAAAAGTCATGACCGCCCGGATAAGAATTCCTGATTATGATAAAATCGGACTTATGTTCCTGTCATTATTTAGACATCAATTTGATCTTTTATGACAATAATTTGTTAGGAAAAGTAGTAATATAACTAGGCGTACTAACATTATGTTGCTTTTTCTAAATCCTAAATCTATTAAGTCATGAATGATCACGTTGTCCTTGTAAATGAAAATGATGTTGAAATTGGTTTAATGCCCAAACTGGAAGCGCACCAGAAAGGTGTTTTGCACCGTGCATTTTCGATTTTCATTTTCAATACAAACGGAGAATTACTTTTGCAGCAGCGCGCATACGGAAAATACCATTCGGAAGGATTATGGTCAAATACCTGTTGCAGCCATCCTTTTCCTGATGAGAGCACTTTTAATGCTGCTACAAGGCGCCTGAAAGAAGAAATGGGCATTGATGCTTCTTTAAATTTTCTTTATTCATTCCGCTATGAGGCAGGGCTGGATAACGGATTAACGGAGCACGAACTCGACCACGTTTTCTGGGGAATTACAGATAAAATTCCCGTAATTAATCATGATGAAGTTTTAAGTTATAAATACATTTCTGAAAAAAATCTTCGTATTGATATGCAAAACAATCCTGCGCAGTATACGGAATGGTTTAAGATTTGCCTCGATGAAGTTTTAGAAAAATTAAGAATTTAATCAATATATGAATCCTGTTATAGTAAATATACTAACCATAATCGTAACATTTGTCGTGATGGAATGCGTGGCCTGGCTGGCACATAAGTATCTCATGCATGGCCTTTTCTGGTTTCTTCATCACGACCATCACCAGAGAGACGATCAGGATTTTTTTGAAAAGAACGACTACTTTTTTCTGATTTTTGCTACTCCGGGAATACTATGTTTATTTTTCGGGCTGGAACAGAATTTCAGCATGTTATTCTGGATCGGCACAGGAATTAGTTTGTATGGAATGGCCTATTTTCTGGTGCATGATATTTTTATCCACCAGCGTTTCAAAATTTTCAGAAATACAGATTCCTTCTATCTGAAAGCAATCCGCAAAGCGCATAAAGTGCACCACAAACATTTGCAAAAAGAAGAAGGCGAATGTTTTGGTATGTTGTGGGTTTCGTTCAAGTACTTTAAGGAAGCGAAACAGTCAATGGCCAAACAAAATAAGGTACAGCGCTCGGTATAAGCATATTAGAATTCAAGTCCGTGTGTTAAGGTGATAAGCTTACGCATTAAACCGGGCGTTTTGCTCAACAATTTTAGCGCTAAATGCGTTGTATTTTTCTTTCCAAACAAGTTTTGCAAATAGTAACCAGCTACGATTCTGTTGTTAAAAGCATGATCCCAGGATTTTTTATACGCTAGGGATACTTCTGGTATCGAACATTTGTTTTCAAAATACTTAATCAATTCCACCGCCAGCAACTTCGAAGCTCTCATGCCCATGCTCATGCCATTACCGCAAAGTGGTGTGATAGCTCCTGCCGCATCACCTAATAAAAAAATATTCCCAAGGTCGGTTTGCTTTTTATGAAACTGGATATTACTGATTACAAGCGGATTAAAATTTACAAATTCTGATTTCGTAAAGTAATTTTTCAAAAACGGGTTTTTGAAAAGTACATTTTCTTCCATCGTTTTGATATCCTTATTGTTGTTTTGAAGATTTTCGGCCGTAGTGAGATAACACAGACAATGCCAGTCCTGGTCCACTTTTGAAATACCACAATAGCCGTCTTTAAAATTATGAAGCTCGATTCTATTATTAGCCAAATCGCTCTTTATGTGATATTTTACGCCAATATAATTGGTATCTTTTCTATTATCCGGGTTTAGATATTTTTCATTTTTCTGGATAAAAGAGGGCGTATATTTCCCATAACTTCCACAAACAACAGAAGCTTTAAATTCGCCTCGGTTCGTATCAATTTCCTGAAATTCGGTTCCAGCCTGACTAACAGAGTTAACTTTACAATTTTGAAGAACCTTAACCTTTTTTTCAATCGCAAGTTGATATAAATAATTGTCCAGGCTATATCTGCTTATACCAAAACCACCCATTTCAAGGGTTTGGTTTAGCATAAAACCCTTTTCCGAGCTTATTCCCAGATTATTGATAATGGGCAAATTATAGGAATCAAGGGGCAAACCAAGTCCGGTTAGAAAATCCCAGCTTTCCATCGAAATATATTCACCACAAACTTTATTAAAAGGATATTCATTTTTCTCGAACAAAACGACTCTAATACCTTGATCTGCAAGCTGTATAGCCAGGCATAGACCTGCCAAACCTCCGCCGATAATGGCACAATCGTACATTTTATTCTCTGGTTCCATCAACGATGATTAGATGCCTAAATGCCCATTTATTCTTAATGGAGTAATGAACTGCTTCCGATCTATTTAAAATGGAAATCCATTCATTCTTTTTAAAACCTCTTAAAACAGAAAGAGGAGCATCATTTTTTACAAGGTAAGATTTTGAAAATAAATAAGTTAACCATTTAATTGAAAAATACGCCAGCGGATTTCTTTCAAGATCATTAATAACAAGAATTGATTTATGTTCAATCGCGAAGCTAATCAATGCCAAAAGCTCATTTTCAGTCAGATGATGACAAAATAAACAGGCATGAATGATGTCAATTTTTTCAATGTGGCTAAATATTTTCCTGTAATCATCACAAATAAACTGAATCCCTTCGTTTTCAGGATTATTTTCAGCGTATTTTATACAAACCGGCTTTAAATCAACTCCATGTAAATCAATAAAATAACCATGTTTCGCTCTCCATTTCTTAATTCGCTTTAACGTATCTCCTCCCCCACAACCGATATCTGCAAATGAATAATGCTGACCTGGTTTGATAATGGATTTTAGAGCCGAAAAAGAAATATCGTAGCCGCCGAGCCAATGGTTAATAAAATCCAGTTCCCGAAGATTTTGAAATAAATCCTGTTCCGGAATCTCTTCCTGGTCCAGTAACTCCTTTTCAGTACTTCTGAATTTAAACATATTGCAGCTGCATGGTTTCAATACTCAATCCGGGGCCAAAAGCAGCCGCGAAGATCTTCTCGCCTGCTTTTGCGTTTTTCGATTTTTCCAATACTTTTTCCAGCACGAATAAAACCGTGGGAGATGACATATTTCCGTAATTTTTCAGGATGTCATATGTTTCTTCGAGCAAAGATTTATCAAGGCTGAGTGCCGCTGCAAAATCATCCACAATCTTTTTACCTCCCGGATGAATAGCCCAATGATCTATCTCAGAAGGCATTAAGCTAATTTTATCTAACATCGGTAGAATATTTTCCTTGATTAACCCAGGCACGTAAGACGTCAGGTTCATGATAAAACCTGTTTCAGATAATTGCCAGGCCATATCCCTGTATCCCTTATGCAGGATCATGGAATTGAATTTATTCACCTGTACTTTCTTATAATAACTGTTTTCCTTTGGCTGTGATGACATCATAACAGCGGCAGCTCCATCGCCAAAAATAAGGTTGGAAAGAATATAATCGTCGTTAAATCTTTTTTGAAAATGTATCGTGCATAACTCCGTACAAACGATCAGCACATTTGCATCAGGCTGACTTCTGCAAATAGCATCTGCACTTTTTAAAGCAATGATTGCCGCATTACATCCCATAAAATTAACGCTGCTGCGTTGAGTCTCCGGATTCAGATCCAGCTCCCTGATGAGTTCAATATCGAGGCCAGGTGCAAATAATCCGGTGCAGGTAACTGTAATTAAATGCGTTATGCCTTTTTTAAGTGTATCAATATTTTCAATTTTATAAATAGCTGCAAGGGACAGTTCTGTTGCATATTTTTTATATAACAGCATTCTTTCGGTCAGTCCTGGTTCAACGGATGAAGTTTTTGAAAACAATTCAAAATCCGAAGTTCTTTCATCAAAATCTTTCAGTACGGAATGCCTCTGATTGATGCCGGTTTTCCCGGCAACGATTTTGATTTTACGCTTAAATGTCTCATCACTCGTTGAATTCATATAAAACGAACTCAACATTTCTTGTGAAAAGCAATTTTCCGGAACTGCGGTCCCAATAGCGGTGATATAACTCAAAGGAAAAAATTGATAATAATGAGTACAAAAAAACAACTGTTCATACAAAGAGCGGCAATCCAGTTCATCCGCATAGTGTTCCTGAAATTTGCATTTTCCATATTTTTATTGACAAGATAAAACCAGTAAAAAAAGTACAGAACGATTGGTAAGAAGAACAGCTGGATTATAAAAAAAATCATTCCAGAATCCTGGCTTTGAAAATACAAATAGTAAAAAAGATTACACAGGGCAAACATAAGTGCCGTAAAAATGAACGTTCCTCTGTATCCCAGTTTATAACTTAATGTAGTTATCCCGTCCCGAAGATCCTGTTTGTGCTGATAAATTTGTGTAAGTGGATAAGCACCAGCAATTTGAAACGAACAGCCCAAAAGAATAAAAATAGTGTCGCGGTTGAGAGGTAAGGAATTTCCGGTTATTCCCGCTATTGACATGTAGTATGTAAAAGCACCCTGAAAAATAGTAACAACCAGAAAACCAATAACCGCATATTTTTTCAGACGGATCTGTTTGGAACTGTAAGCGCGGGAAGCTGCGATGTAAAGAATTAAACAAATGGCAAACAGGTGACTAACAAAAAAATAAGCCAATGAAACAGCCAGTGCATCCAGAAATACGGTAAGGTAAAAAAGGCCTTCCGTCGGCATCGGAGGTTTTTCAATACCACCAATACTGTCTTCGTCGCGATCTATATAACTATTGTAACCGTTACTTGCCGGATATACCAAAAAATGAATGATAAAAAAGGAAAGTGAAGCTTCATTATAAGCAATGTTTTTTGCCTGACTGAAAGCAAGCAAAAACAGGGGCATTAGAAAAAATGAGAATGGAATTCTCAGAAGTTTTATCGTGTTTTTATCAATTTGCATGGGGTGATTCACACTTCAATATAAATCAATATACGTACAAATTACGTGCCAAAGCCGGTGCAACGCAAAGAAAATAAGTAAACTGAAAATATAAAACGTAAAATCTGGACGCCGGACATTAAATCCGGCGTAAAGCCTTAATCTCTCTCTGGTTCCGGAAAAGTATTTTAAAACCCAAAGCACAACCAAAACTCATCAAAACCAGCACCAGCCATAAACTATTGTAACCCCAGTGGGCAGCAATAAAACCGCCTCCGGCCGGACCAATTATTTGTGCCACAGCCCATGACATAGAATATGCGGCTGAGTATTTCCCACGGTTCAGTTCCGTTGCCCTGCTCATGATCATGGTGCTGATATAAGGCAATGTCAGCATTTCACCCATTGTAAAAAATAAAACTGCCGCCGCCGCTATGATTATCGGCGCAACACCCGGAACGACTAGCAAAAGAAAGGCGATGGCAGTCAATATAATACCAGAAATAATATAAAATGCATCTGTTTTCCGGCTACCCAGATTCTGGATCAATACCATTTCAAAAAGAGCAATGATGACACCATTCATGCCCAGCAAAATCCCGATCGTAGATTCTCCAATTCCCCATTGTTCTTTCCAATAAACCGGAACAAGGCGGAAAATAAGTACAAATGCGATCATGTAAATGGTAACGAGTACAATAAAACGCACGAAAAACATGTCTTGCCAAGGAGATTGTCCAATTAATGATTCTTTTTCTTCTATGGTTTTTTTCTTGATTTTTTCTCCTTTTGGTAACAAAACCAAAATAAGAACTCCCGCCAAAGTATAAACCACGCCATCAACCCAAAACAATAAATGATAGTCAATCGCTGCAAGCAACCCGCCCACTGAGGTTCCAAAACCAAATCCGACGTTGGTAGCAAGTCTGTTTAATGCGTAAGATCTGGTCAGGTTTTCCGGAGAAGAATAAGAAGCAACTGCCGTATTATTGGCTGGCCTGAATCCTTCAACAAAAAAGCTCAATACAACTGTTAAAGCACAAAGTATATTAAAATCATCAATGTGACCAAAGATTGCAAACATGGATCCACTGAGAACAAGGCTGATTACCTGAACAGGACGGAAACCGATTTTGTCAGTAAAATAACCTCCTGCCAATGCGCCCAAAACTGAGCCTACACCAAAAAGTGTGATGATCAAACCAGCATCAGCTATACTTCGGTGCATACTTTGAGTAATGTACATGCTCATAAAAGGCACGGCCATATAACCACAGCGATTTATTAGAATTACCAGACTCAACAACCATGTTTCCCTACTCAGTCCGCTAAATGAAACTCTGTAATTTTGTATAATTTTTTGAACCATAAAACCAAAAATTGCTGAAACCGGAAACGAACAAACGGGTACAACAACAAACAGTTCTGCAAACGGCTGCGTTCCTTACTTCAACACAATATTATAACGGGCTGATTTTTAATAGCAATCCTACATTTTCTTCCGCTTATTTTGCCGTTTATAAAAATAAATGATAATCCGCATCCAAGCCGTGCAACCTTTGTTTTATTGCATGCATCTGTTGTTCAGGCAAAAGAAACACTCCAATAAAATATTAGCCATGAAAGGAAAACAATTATTTGATCATTATCAGTCTGTTGCTCAGATCAATGGTTTCGGTTCCGAAGAATTTCAATACGGGAATCTGTTGTACCAGGCACTGAAAATTGAAGGAGAAGAGAAAATTTTCCAACTTTTGGAAGTAGCCGAAGAAACCGGAAAAAGAATTGCGCTGGAATATCCTGTTGAATCTATTCACAGCTATCCCGAACCAGACAAAGTTGTTCTTGTTTGACAAGCAATTTAAAACAACAAAAAAAGACGGGCATCTGAAAATTTTCAGATGCCCGTCTTTTTTTGTTGTTGACATTATTTTATTGATACCGGTATTTCTGTATTTTCCCACTTCAAAACAAATCCTTTTGGCGTTACTTCATAAGCCAGTTTTTCAGTTAATGAAGCACTTTTAGCTGGTTTTGCTTTCACGCTCAAAACATCCTTTGCAGTATCTTTTGTGGTTTCACCCGTGCGTTTAATTCCCCATTGTCCAACTTCCGAGTTGAAGAAAAATGTCCATTCCTTTTCACCAGGCTGTGCATACAAACTGTACTTTCCTGCTGGTAAAGATTTTCCGTCTATTTTGATTGCTTTATCCGTTTCAAAAATGGTCGCTTCGTTTGCTCCTGCTCTCCAAACTTTGTCGAAAGGAACCAGATCTCCAAATACCTTCCGTCCTTTCACCGAAGGACTTGAATAGTTAATCGTAATTGTTGCTGCGCCAACTTTTCCTGTTGCCGTTTGAGGCTGACTTGGCCGGCTAGCTTTATCCTGCTGCGCCCAGACAAGCGACGACATCAGCATAGCCGTCAAAGTCAGAACAATTCCTTTTGTGATGAATCCTTGTTTCATTTTGTGCTTCATTTTTGTTAGAATAAATTTTCAACCATTTCAGCCTGAGACGTTTTCAGACTATTTTTCACCTAAAATAAACAAAATTTAATCAGGTTAAAGCTACATTTTAAATTATAATGAAAGAATAATATTTTGAATGAAATACGAATCCTTTTTTATTAAAAAGTTGCTTGTTAGCTTAGCATAAATCCCCTAATTACTACGACTCAAATGTTTTCAAACTTTCTTTCAGATTATAATTCCTGGACTTTACTTGCGCTCGGTTCCCTTGCCTTCATTGCCGGTTTTATAGATTCTGTTGTTGGCGGTGGCGGGTTAATCCAGATTCCTGCCTTATTGATCAGCTTTCCAAATGCTCCTATTGCTACGCTTTTTGGTACGAATAAAATCGCCGCACTGGCAGGAACTTCTGTCGCAGCTTTTCATTATGCCAAAAGAATAACATTTGACTTTAAATTACTGTTTGTCATATCATTAAGTTGTTTTATTTCCTCATTTACCGGTGCCAGAATCGTTAGCCTGATTAACGTGCAAGTACTGAAACCACTGATACTTTTCATCCTGATTGCCATTGCTGTTTACACTTTTTTCAAAAAGGATCTTGGATCGGTCAAAACAAAAGAACTGCCTTATCGAAAACAAATCATTTATGGCGCATTTATCGGCCTGATCATTGGATTTTACGACGGGTTTTTCGGGCCGGGTACCGGAAGTTTCTTTGTACTTGCTTTTGTGGTAGTGCTGGGTTTTGAATTTGTCCAAGCCTCGGCCTATGCCAAAATTGTCAATTGTGTCACCAACATTTCCGCTTTGATCGTTTTCATAAAACAGGGAAATTATATGCTGGAACTTGCACTGATTATGGCCGTCATGAACATAACCGGAAATATCATTGGCAGTAAACTGGCACTGAAAAAAGGAAACGACTTTGTCAGGATTATATTCCTGGTTGTTGTAATCATTATGATCTTCAAATATGGCTGGGAGGTATTTGCGGACCAAGGTGTTTGAGATAAACCTTTTGAAGCGCTGGCGGAATAAGGATTGCCAGATGATTTTTCGTCTTCGCTTTTTTCGCAAGAACCAGTGAATCAATAAATACCTTTTCAATCAGCAGCTGCACCATAATATCACCTTCCAGATATATTTTTTCGGCTAGCGCAAAACATTTTCTGGCAGTTTGAAAATGTTTTAGTTCGAGATTAATTCTGGTAAAATCAGACAAGGAATAAATCGCTGCGTGAATCGATGAAAAAGCTCTTGGAATTTCCTGAAAATTTCCGTCATGGGTAATCTTCGGTAATTCTTCTTTCAATAAGCCAATAACCTGAAATTGCGTTATCATAATATAAAAATTTAAATCATAATGTTGAGTACTTGAAATAGCGTTCCAAACTATTTTTAAATTTGTAGTAAACTAAAAATCAATTAGTTAATATTAAAAAATAAACATTTCAACAAAACAGATGTTTATCAAAATAGAAGTCAATTATCAAAATGAAATAAACAAATTGATAACAGTGGTTACAATTTAACGATTTTTGGTGATTATAACGTTAAAATCACAACCGGAAACGCTGGCCTGGTTTTTGAACAAATATTTAAAATGATTAAATATTAAAATTATGCAAGACCAAAAAGAGCGGGAAATAAAAGAGCTGCAAGAGAAAATAATGGCTAAAAGACAACAGATCGAGTTTGATAAAACAGACATGGATCTGACGACTGAATATGCCTCAGAAAATAATGAAAATCCAGAGGTAAGTGAAGATTTCAAAAATGTTTACGATCCTGCCGGAAACGTTATTGATACCGGTGAATTAAAAGAAATAAGTGTTGCCGAAAGCGAACTGATTCATCTGATTGACAGGCTCAATAAGCTGAGAAACGAATAAAATTTCAAGTCAGTTGAAGTAAAATCATACGACAGTAAAACAAAAAATCCGCAAAGAGAAATTGTCTTTTTGCGGATTTTTTGTTTATGTTTCCAACTCAATATTAGTCAACCACGCGCACACCAACATACGACGCATTGCCGCCGGACGTATAAATTCTATGTTTTGCAGATTGAAAATCCCCTTCCGATGCTTTATAAATATTGACAAATTTCTGAGGGTTACGGTCAACCAACGGAAACCATGAACTTTGTACCTGGATCATGATTTTGTGCCCTTTTTTGAAGCTGTGCGCCGCATCCTGCATATCAAATTTAACATGTTCCACTTTATTCGGAACCATGGCTTCCGGTTTGGAGAAACTGTTTCTGAATTTTGCACGCATCACCTCTCCGCGGATGAGTAATTGAAAACCACCCATTTTCATAGACGGATTAACCGGACTGTTATTCGGTGCATCGCCGGGGTAAACATCAATTAATTTTACAACAAAATCTGCATCAGTACCTGTTGTTGAAACAAAAAGGTTGGCGAACACATTACCCGAAATCGTGACATCTTCTTTCAAAACATCGGATTCGTAAACCAGAACATCCGGCCGGCTTGCAGCAAACCGCTGATCTTCATACATATAATCACTACCCCGAATAATCCTGATCTCCGAAGTGTAGGGTACCGGTTTTGCAGGATCACTGATATATTCGTCAAAAGATGTTGTTTTTACAGTTGGCGCTTCGAAGGAAAGTTTTCCGTTTGCATGAAGGAACAATTTTTTTTCAACCGTATTTTTCGGCGGCCATTGGTCATACTTTTTCCATTCATTAGAACCTGTTTCAAAGATATACGCCTTCGGCAAAGACGGATCCTGTTTGTCTTTCAGGTAATGATTAAAAAACGGCAGCTCAATGGACGTCTGGTAAAAAGAACTTGTTTTGGAGCCGAAACGAATATTTCCCAAAGATTCCCCGGTCCCGCGTGACCAGCCTCCATGAATCCACGGCCCCATAACAAGCAGGTTGGGGGATTTCGGTTTGTTATTTTCAATCCCGCCATACGTTTTGAGCGGACCATACAAATCTTCCTGATCAAACCAGCCGCCTACTACCAGCATAGCAGGCTTTATATTTTTCAAATAAGGAACCGGAGTCCTGGCCTGCCAGAAATCATCATAGGATTCATGCTCCATCAATTGGTTCCATATCCGGTTTTCGTTTTTGAAAATCTTCTCATTCACATTTTTAAGCGGCCCCAGTTTTTTATAAAATTCGTAGGAATCAGGCGTTCCATAAGCAGAAAAAGGGGGTGTGCCTTTTGGAGTCGGAACAGGACGTGAAGCACCATATGAGGAAATAAAAGAAAATGTGCCCATAAGGAAAAATGCTCCGTTATGATGGCGGTCGTCACCCATGTACCAATCCGTAACCGGTGCCTGCGGGGATGCAACTTTTAAGGCTGAATGCGCATCAACGGCTGTCATAGTTGCATAATAGCCGGGTGCAGAAATGCCCCAGGAACCTACACGGCCATTATTATCCGGAATATTTTTGAGAAGCCATTCAATCGTATCAAAAGTATCAGAGCTTTCGTCAGTGTCTTTCGAACTCTTTTTATTGGCAATAAAAGGACGATACGCTTCAAAACCGCCTTCTGACATATACTTCCCACGAACATCCTGATAAACAACAATAAATCCGTCCCTGGCAAAACTCATGGACGGCCCGAGTGACGTTTTGAAAAGTGTTTCCCCATATGGCGCGCTGTTATAAGGTGTGCGGTTCAGTAAAATCGGATATTTTTGACTTGCAGAAATATCCTTGGGAATATAAATGGCGGTAAATAATTTAATCCCGTCACGCATCGGGATCATCCGTTCTATCTTGGAATAATGTTCCCTGATATAAATTGAATCTTCGTTCACTTTTCCCTTTTGTGCATACAAAAAAGGACTTATCGAAAGAAGAAAACATAACAGAAAAACAGACTTGATTAACTTGTAATTTTTTGCCTGGCCATAGCCGGGCTGATCTGATGAGAAGGTAGAAGTTTTCAAAATTAACGGGCTTTGAGTAGAGATAAGCCAATTTAGCGATTATCGCTGTTTAGAAAAAATGAAGGGTGTTTTTTTAGTCAATTAGCCTTTTAAAATTGACAGTTTCATGGATTTTAGCTTTTCCGCAGCTATTTTTTTGATCGCCGGACGCAAAATTCTTTGAATTGAGGATAACTCCAAACCCAGTCCAATAAATACAAGCTCAGAAACCGGTATTTCGTTTTCATTCCAGGTGCCATAACTTTCCAGGGTGAGTCTTTTCCCGGTGGATTGCACTAGTATTTTTTCGTTGCTGCCTTCCAGTTTGATAAATCCTTTAATACGATAAATCTGTTTGTAATGTAACATCAGGGACACATTTAAAGTATGGATCAGGTAATCTTTGTAAAACTCGTTTTCCGTTTTGAAGGTTACCGTTTTTATTTTATGACCGCTTGCGTGGGTAAAAATAGCATCTGGCTTTTCACTTATATCAAAGTTGTCATCTCTTTTATTTTCCAGTATCTCCAATGGAATTTGTCCGTCAGAAGATAGAAAAATTTCGGCAAAAGGATTAATGGAATGCATAAGATTTTCCAGTTTTACCAGGTAATTCGCTGATACAAAATTTGTCTTATTGATGATAACTAAATCAGAAACGACAATCTGGCGGATTGTTTCTTCAGTTTCATTAAGATAATCTTCAACCGTTTCGGCATCGGTGACACAGATTACTTTTTTCAGTTTAAAAACCTTGATGACATCTTCCCGTTTAAAAATTTCAGCCACTGTTCCGGCATCTGCAATACCCGTAGTTTCAATAAAAAGATTTTCCGGACGCTCATCGCTGAAAGCCAGCATGTTCAGAACATCGTATAATTCTTCATCCAGCGAACAGCAAATGCACCCGTTATTTAGCTCATACAACTGGCTGTATTGTTTTGATATCAGCGTTCCGTCGATTGATGCTTTTCCAAATTCATTTTCAATGACCACATTTCTGCTACCTTCCAGACTTTTCAGCAGGTTATTCAGCAAAGTGGTTTTACCTGCTCCTAAAAAACCTGTGATCAGGTATACGTTTATTTGTGTTTGATTGTCCATAATTGAAATAACTTTACATATGCATCTACGTTGCAAATATAAAGTTATTGATTGATAATCCTCCGGTTTTAAAACAGAAATTCGCTGTTTCTTTTAACGGTAAATACTTTTCAGATCCTTTTCAAATAAAGTATAGGGATCATTATAAAAAGTCATGAAATCGGGAACGCTCACTTGCCCGGGAAAAGGAGCATAAAAATGGGTAGGGCTTTTAGAATCATTTCGCCATACCAAAACATAAGCAAGGTTAACTTTTTCCGCTTTCAGGGATTTTAAAAGCGATTCTGTCCACCAGTTTTTATCAGGAATTGATTCCAGTCCGGATTCCGTAAAGGCTGCCAGTTTATTTGCCTTTTTCGCATAATCTGAAACGATTTTCAGCTTTTGCACACCCGCTTTCAGATTGTATTTCCCATCCCGGCCAAAATCTGCATAATCATCAAAACCTACCAAATCCACCCATTTATCGCCTGGGTACCTTTCCAGATATTCCTGCTCGGTTGTAAACTTGCAATCTGGTGAAAAGGCATAAATAAAATTATGCACACCCAACTCGTCGCGCAGATAAGAAACAGTGAATTGCCAGACTTCGATTAAATCTTCCCGGGAACAATGTCCTTTTCCCCACCAAAACCAGTCGCCATCCAGTTCATGATATGGACGAAAAATCATGGGTGCAAGCGTTCCGTCTTTTCCTTTTACCGAATGTGCAAAATCTGCAATCGTTTTCAGGATTTCCTTATACTTTTCATGATGAGATCCGCCTGGTTTGATCAGCGCTATGGCTTTTGCCGAGACCGAATCTTTCCAATAAAAACCGCCTGCGGAAGCCGGATTGTTGAAATGCCAGGCCATTGTCGTTACTCCTCCCCTGTTGTAAGTATCCACAACATTTTTCCTGAGCGATTCTGCATTCTTCTCAATCTGATCTTTTGGATGTCCGGACAATCCGCTGAAATCCGCGCCAATAATGGCCGGATGCGAGCCGGTGACAGATTTCACATCTGAGCGATTTTCATCTCCCGACCAGCCGTGGCCATATTCCGTCGCAGCCTGGTGGCCGAACAAAATATATTTTTTCGATAATTCACCAAGATTGCGATATAATGCTTTGGTTTCCTTGGTGGCTTTGGTATCAATTTGTGCAAATCCTGAGTGACTTACCAATAAAGTAAATCCGGCAATAAGTAGGGGTTTTAGCATAAAATTAAAAAATAAAATGGGTAATTAAGAGCTTAGCAGAATTCTGTCATTTACGGATAAGAGTAAGATTTTTATCAATAATAGTAATTAATGTTTCGACCGAAGCTGCCGAACGGAGTCCGTCTGCCGGTGTATTCGTTACGTAATCAAGCAGTTGTTCAAGGGAAGAAGTTGCTACATGTAAACGGGTATCGGAAGAAGCATAATAAATGAAAACTGTTCCATCATCGTCCAGGATCCAGCCGTTTGAAAAAGTTATATTGGAAACGTCACCGATCCTTTCTTCGCCCTCGGGAGCGATGAAATAACCGCCGGGTTTGCAGCTCACTTTGGTCAGATCATGCAGATCTGTCATGAACATATAAAGTACATAACGTAAGCCAGAAGCGGTATTTCTTACACCGTGAGCCAAATGAAGCCAACCTTTTTCCGTTTTGATCGGTGCCGGTCCCTGGCCGTTTTTTACTTCGTAAACTGTGTGATAATGTTTCTGGTCAACAATATATTCTTTTTCAACAACAGCATTATCAATCGTTTCGGAATAGCCAAAACCAATTCCGCCGCCCGAACCTGGTTCAATAAATCCATCCTGGGGACGGGTATAAAAAGCATATTTCCCGTTTACAAATTCCGGATGTAAAACCACATTTCGTTGCTGTGGCGATGGTGTTACCAGATCTGCCAGACGTATCCAGGTTTTCAAATCTATTGTTCTTGCAATTCCGCACCGGGCAATGGCCGATGATTCGTCTCCCTGTTTTGCGTTCGGATCTTTGCGTTCGGTACAAAAAAGTCCGTAAATAAATCCATCGTCATGTTTGGTTAAACGCATATCGTAAACGTTAACGTCTGGCTCATCATTTTCAGGCAGTACGACAGGATGATCCCAGAATTTAAAGTTATCCACACCATTCGGGCTTTCTGCTATGGCAAAAAATGACTTCCTGTCCGAGCCTTCAACACGTGCCACAACCAGATATTTGCCATCATGTTTTATTGCGCCGGCGTTAAAAGTCGCATTGATTTCAAAACGTTTCATCAAAAACGGATTGGTATCCGGATTCAAATCATACTCCCAGAAAATGGGTGCGTGAGCAGCTGTCAAAACCGGATGTACAAAACGATCGTAGATTCCGTTTCCGGGCCAAATTATCTGATTTTTAAGATCAAGCAGTTGCCGGTGCTCTTCCTCCAATTGTTTTAGCCGGGTTTTAAAAACTGACATAAGTTTATTTCATAAATAAGTCTATAAAATTATATACAATTCCCATCCTAAACATAGTACTATTTTATCAATCACTTCATAAATAAAAACTTTTATACATGGTAATTTTAATTATTTATTGTAAATAAAAAACAGATACAATTTTTAAAGTATCCTCAATTATACTAAGCGGCTAAAATATATTCATATTAAAATAAAATAAAAGCACTTGAATATGGTACAAATAATCACTTTTAATATTTATATTTGATCCAATATGACATCAAAATAAATTGAAATGATTGAAGTTTACCGTGAAATCACTCCATTAACACAGTACGATTGCTTTACAATTTTTACAAGAAAAAAGAAGTCTTTTGACTTTCCTCTTCACAATCATGACGAATTTGAGTTAAACCTGATCCTTGGGGGAAAAGGTGTAAAACGTATTGTCGGAGATCATACAGAAATCATTGATGATGCCGAATTGGTATTGGTAGGAAATAACCTTCCGCATGGCTGGTTTACGAATCAATATAAATGGGAAGAAGGAATGCCCGAGGTGGAAGAAATTACCTTACAATTTCACCGGGATTTGTTTGATGACAAATTACTCAGAAGAAACCAGCTTTTTTTTATAAGATCACTTTTGGACAAATCGGTCAGAGGAATTTCTTTTTCGAAAGATACAATTGACAGAATTATGCCACGATTGATGGCTCTTACCAAAAAAAGCGGCTTCGATTCTATGCTGGAATTAATGTCAATTTTGCACGATTTATCAGTTTCAAGAAACATGCGGGTACTTTCCAACAGCACTTTTACGGATGAAAATATTAATTTCAACAGCCGGAGAATTGAAAAGGTATTTGCCTATATGCGGGACAATTACGATAAGGAAATCACCCTGGAAGGTGTGGCAAAACTGGCCGGAATGACAGAAGTTTCTTTCAGCAGATTTATCAAAAAAAGAACCGGAAAAACATTTATTGAAAGTCTTAATGAAATAAGGCTGGGACATACTTCCCGCTCCTTGATCGATACTACCAATACAATTTCCGAGATCGCTTACAAATGCGGGTTTAATAATCTGTCTTATTTCAACCGGATCTTTAAAAATAAAAATGGCTGCACCCCAAAGGAATTCCGTGAAAACTATGCAGGTACACGGACATTCGTATAATTACGAATATCCGCTCATTTTTAACTAAGCCACTGATCTAAAACATTTTGCAACGTATCTTTTAGGATGGGCTTGGTAAGATAATCATCCATTCCTGCTTCTACACATCGCTCTTTTTCACCTTTTAAAGTTCCGGCAGTTAATGCAAGAATTGGAATTCTTTTACCTGTTTCCAGTTTTCTTATTTCCGATGCCGCTTCATACCCATTCATTTCAGGCATCTGCACATCCATTAAAATAAGATCCGGTTTTTCCGATATGAAAAGTTTTACGGCTTCTTTTCCGTTAGCGGCTTCTATGAGCTTTGCATTGGTCAGGATTTTGTTTAAAAAAGTTTTGACCAGAATCATGTTTATTTTATTATCCTCCGCTATGAGGATCGTTATTTTTTCGGTTTTTATATGACTGTCTTTCAATTCTTTACTATTATCAACATTTTCAGATGGCTCTTCGTCACGTCTATCAAGTTTTAATAATATGTTAAAGAGTTTCTGAATTTTAACTGGTTTGGTCAACTGAACAATATGTAATTCCTCGGACAAAATACTAATATCTTTATCATCCGAAGAGCGGTTGAGAAGGATGATTATCTGCTCGGATTCTGAATGCATGTACATTTCTCTTATTTTCCGGGCCACTGTTATTCCGTCAAGATCCGGTAAATGATACTCCATCAAAATCACATCATACAGATTCCCCGCTTTAAGTTTTTCAATAACTGCCTGGCCTGTGCGAACGATTTCTGACTCAATCTGCCGGTTTGCTAACATGTTTTTCAAAATAATGCCATTTGCTACATTATTCTCTGCGATTAGAATTTTCTGGACGGATTCAATATTGGACCAGTCCAGAAATGAATTGTTGAACGATTTAAATGTTACATCAAAATAAAAAGTACTCCCTTTGCCAGAAATACTTTCTAGCTGTAACTCACTGTTCATGAGCGCCAAAAGCTTATTTGAAATTGGCAATCCCAAACCGGTACCACCAAATCTTTTTGTCGTAGACGCGTCTTCCTGAGAAAATGCCTCGAAAATCTTTTGCAGATTTTTCGAATTTATTCCAATACCGGTATCTCTCACCGAAAACCTGAAAGTAGTATCATCCCCCGATTCCTTCAACACATCTACTTTAAGTTCGATCTCTCCATTTTCAGTAAATTTGACTGCATTTCCTAATAAATTAATCAGAATTTGACGCAGACGCACCGGGTCAACACAAATATATCTCGGCACGTTGGAAGCAATGTTTAGTAAAACTTCCAAGTCATTCTGATACGCCTGGTAGGTAATCATATCCGTAACCTGACCACAGATTTCAAGCAAATCTATTTTTTCAATTGCCAGTTCCAGCTTGCCTGCCTCAATTTTGGAAAAATCCAGAATATCATTAATAATATCAAGCAACGAATTTGCCGACTGAAATACCATCGAAAGATACTGATGCTGTGTTGAGTCAAGATCCGTTTTCATGAGCAGATCCGTAAAACCGATAACACCATTTAAAGGTGTCCGGATTTCATGACTCATATTAGTAAGAAACTCTGATTTTGATTTGCTCGCAGCTTCTGCCTGTTGCCGTGCATGACGAATTTCCTGTTCAGCAAACTTACGTTCGGTGATATCCCGGACAACGGATTGCAAAATTTGAGCCCCGTTTAAATCGATGGAGTTTAGTAAAATTTCTACTGAAAATATTTCTCCGGATTTCATGCGCTTTTGTTCCCATTCAAAACGACAACTTCCATTTTGAAGAGCCAGCACACTATATTCGAGAATTGTTTTTGCTGAATCTCTCCCGTCAGATTGATATGGATAAGAAAGATCCATCGGGCTCAAAGCGTAGAATTCCTTAAAGGAATCGATTTCGTACATTTTTAAAGTAGAAGTATTACAGTCAAAAAAGCCGTCACCGTTTAGCAACATAACCGCATCACTCGTGGAATTATACAAAGTCCTGTATTTAATTTCAGACTGTGAAATTTCCTGTTCCTCCTGTTTTCTGTCCGTGATATCCTGCAAATAGCCATGCCATAAAACGCTATCTTCCAACCTTTCAGGAATTGACTCGCCCCGCAGCCATCGCTCACCCAGCACCGGGCTTAGTATCCTGTAATCAAGATCCCAGTTTTGAAGTGTTTCTTTGGACAATTTTATCGACTTGATAAATTTCTCCTTATCCTCATGATGAACATTTGTGGTTAAAGACTGGGGATCAATGAATTTACCATCGGCATGAAAGCTTAACACGTGTATCAGATCTTTGGAAACATAGGGGAATTTAATCCTGCCGTCATCAAAAATCTGGAATTGATACAATGTCCCGGGAACCTGCTCAGACAATTTCCTTAACATTTCAGAGTTTTTATGGCTTAATTCCTCAGCCTTTTTCAGCTCGTCAATATCCTGAAACGTTCCGAATATTCGGGTACAGATCCCATCCTGATAATCCGCCTTGCCAACTACCCTGACCCATAGCTCCTTACCCGCAAGTGTTGTTAACTGAATTTCCTCATTTATCGGTATTCCTGAATTTATACAATTGGTAAAAGCAATTTCTAGTTTTTGCTTATCCGACGTAGTATAAAACTGCATCACATTTTCAACATCCGGCACAAAATCAGGTGATACTCCGTGAACTTCTTTTATAAGGTCCGACCAGGTTAAGATCTTTTCCTGAAAATAAAATTCCCAGCCGCCAATCCTGGCAACTTCGCTGGTTTGTTCGAGCAATTCCTTCGTTCGTCTTAATTCCTCGTGAGCCTGTTTAAAAACTGAAATATCACGCATTACTGCAATAAAATGCGTGCATTTTCCATGCTCATCAATAATCGGATTTATGTTAAGATCAATCCAGTATTGTTCCCCGGATTTGGAATAATTGAGAATAATTTCACTCATGGAAACTTTGTTGGCCAAACCCTGGCGCAGCCTTTTTCTGGTTTCCATACTTGTATCCGGCCCCTGTACGAGTTCAGACGGCCTCCTCCCGATAATCTCATCCATCGAATATTCCGAGCGCTTTTGAAAAGCATCATTCACCCAGGTTATGACTCCGTCGGCATCGGTTGTAACAATCATATCGGTAGTATTTGCCGCTACCAGGGCCAGTTCTTTTAACTTTTCCTCGTCAAATTTCCTTTTGGTAATATCATGACTGGTCAAAACCATTTCTCCATTTACCGGATCAATACTTGCCCTCGTGCTGCTCCAATACCACGAACCGTCTTTGTGTTTGATCCTGTGCTCTACCGACGGCAAGGAAACTCCCGATTCATACGTTGCAGAAAGCGCCTCAAAACAACGTTCAACATCATCGGGATGAACAAATTCAGAAAAAACCCGCCCTATGGTTTCACTGACTTCATAGCCATATATTTTTGTCCAGCTGGGTGTTACATAAGCAAATACACCTTCGGGATTGATGATGAAAAGAACATCAGTCATGTTGGAAACCAATGCAGAATAATCCCTTTCTATTTTGACTTTGCCGGTAACGTCATAGCCTATACAAAGTATTTCGCTGAAATTTCCATCTTCATTTCTTATCCCGGTGAATTCCCATTCACTTGCTTTTATATTCTGAGCCTTGTCTTGTTTGTGCAGAACTATTTTAAATGGCACACCAGGCCTTTCAAAACATTTTCGTCCAATTTCAAAGCATTTTGGATGGTCTTCTTTAACGATAGTCAGCAGCGAATTTTTGCCTGTTATTTCCTCTTTGTCATAACCAAAAGCCTGACAGAAAAAATCATTCACATAAGTATAAGTACCTTCCCAGTTAATCCGCGTAATATATATGGACTGACTATTTAAAACAGATTTGTAAAATCTGGATTCTTCATTATTATTTTCCTCATTAATTTGATTTTTCACCACACCACACAAAAACCGAAACGGTTTTCCACGCTCATCACGGATACATTTAACATGGCAAAACATCCAGGCCGTGTGCTGACCCTTTTCTATAAACCGCACCGTCAGGTTAAAAATACTATCAGAAGATTGAAAATGGCTTAATGCACCGTTTAATAATTCTTCAATATCCTCCTTAAAAACAATTGCCTGAATGCCAATTTTAAATTGAGAAATATCCTGTAAACTATAACCCAACCCATTCCATAATTTAGGATTTACCCATTGATTTGTTGGTTTTTCAACGTCACAATACCAAAAGCCATCCAGACCAAAGTCCTGGATAAAATCAAAAACATTTTCCTGGCTACTGATTAAATTATAAAGTTCTTTCTTTAAGAAGTCCATCGTTGAGTTTACCTTACTGTTACTTTTCGTCCATTTACGTGGCTCTTTCTCTTTCGACACTGTTCAGGGTTCCAAAATTCATACCGCACAATAATCATTTCTAATCTTCAAAAAGGATAAACAAACATAGCAAATCACCTGTTCTGTCGTGGTGCCAATTTTCTGCTGTTGAACAAATTTCGAAATAATTTAAACAAAAATTAATATTATTTATTCCGGTTACGATTATATATATAAATCCTCATTCCAAATCTATTTATTACCCCCGACAACTTACGGGAATAATTTAACGCAAAAAAGCAATCCCGCTAAAAGGATTGCTTTTTATATATAAATTCTATTCCAGTAATTCAATTTTCTTCGATAGACTTTCCAGATCCTCCCGAATCTTTACACTACAAATCAACTATCATCTTTCCTTTTTCAACTTAGTCCTCCTTTTTCCATTGCCGGCAACGTTTTAACCATTCTTCCCGGATTTTCTGTTTGTCTTCACTCCCCATCCTGCTTATCCATTTTTCTCTCAAATCCATTCCTCCACCTCCATGACCTTTTGAGAAACCAAAACCACCAAAAAGTATTTTGCATAACACCAACAGTCCGGCGGACTGCCAGAAAGTGATGTGTTTTACGCCTAACAAATCCGGTAAAATCGTATTCCACAACAACATAACAACAGTACTGACCAACGCAATAATAAGCGGAACAAATAGAAAAAATTTAGCTTTGTTTCTTCTAAAATTCTTTGGGTCCATATTCATATCAATAAGTTTCTCTAATTAAAAAATTCATCGTACACCGTTTTCATCCGCTTTCGCAAATGTTTTACCGCATATCCTTTTCTCGAAATAATCGTTTTCAGATTTTCATTTGTATTCGTGGCAATGTCCTGTAATGTAACATCTTCCAATTCATTCCAAACAAAAACCTGCCGCTGGTTTTCAGGCAATTCTTCCAAAGCAAGAAATAATTCTTTCCAAAAAACTTCACGAATATATTCCGTTTCCGGCGTGTAATTATCCGCCAGCAGTATATCACTTAAACTGAAACTGTCTTCCTCATTTTCATAGGTGAAGTCGTCCAGTAATTCAGGAGTTTTTTTTCTATATTTATCAATGATTTTGTTACGGGCAACCTGATGCAGCCAACCGCTCATCTGATCAATTTCTTCTATGTTGATCACATTGCTCAGCTGATACCAGACGTCCTGCAAAATATCCTCAGCATCCTGCTCAGACCGCACCTTATTACGAATAAAACCAAAGAGACGTTTCCCGTATTCTTTGATCGTACCCGCAATAGCATTTCCGGTATCTGTAGTCATTCCCTGGCTTAACATTTCCTCATTTTTTAAGGAAGACGCACAACTTTTAAGATTACTTTAAATTCTTCGAAATATTATTTCAAAAAGATCAGGATATTTTTGAAATCCGACATGCTAATCGCTATACGAAATAGCTAATATTCTGACTAGCAAACAACAAAATCAGTTTTCCGCAAAGTATCTGGACGTTTGCTTTAAACTGATTTTATATTTTATGAAGTATTTTTGCTAAAACAATAATGCATCCACCCGGTGTGACTGCACTATATTATCACAGGGAGACCAGGAAAATATTGTAAACCGGCCGTCTTGCGAGGCAACCAGCGCAAGGCTATCCCGTTGATCAAAAACAAATTGCGCTGCCGATAAATGCCTGGTTCCTCCATTTTGTACAGGCGGAACGATAGAGGCAACATTACCTACTATCGGCTCAGTAACCATGATTTTATCCACACGTGAAGAAAACGTGGAACGCCCGATCTTCACTCCAAAAGCAAGCAGTTCAAAGCGATCGTTAATGATTGTGGCACCATCCACAGCCGTTAATCCGGCGATATGGTTTACTGCATTCGTTATTTTATTGATCCAGATCGGATGTTCAGATTCTGTCTCATGCTGCTCGTACAACTCAGCCAGCTCCGAAAATGTTGGTGTGATCGAATAGGAAATCGGGTGAATAATGGAATCACGCCAGGTTTCCCTGCCAGAAGGCACTACAAGCAAAATTCCGCCTCTTTTATGATCCCGCATGGAAACAGCGAGCTGCACCATCACATTCAAAGAATCATTCCAAAGAGAAGAAGAATTGAAACCAATAAGCGAGGTCACCAGATTTGGACAATCAGGAATTTTCCCACTGATATCATCCACAATTTTGATCTGATCACCTTTCAGCACGGCCACATTCACAAATTTGCCGAAACCGTCAATCCTGCGATGTTTGATCACCAGCATTCCCGGTTCAATAACTTCCAGCACAAAACAAAGATTTGGGATCACGCGCGTTGTCCCCCAGATATAAAGTTCATCTCCGTCAATCCATATGCCCAAATGAATTCCGGAACGCTCAACCGCCGGAGCAAGTTTTGTTAAAATTGCGGGCGTAAAAGTCAGTCTGTTCTCAAAAATCAAGGGTTGACCAGAAAGCTCCGGAGGTAAAAAAGCAAGCGAAATAGAAGGCGAATGACCTTCTTCCCTTCGCAAACTTGCCCAGAAAGTAGTATCTATAATTGACTCAATAACCTGGGCATCAGGCTTGGGAGCAAAATCATCTTTATTATGTCTTTTAGCATTTTCGTGATGGAAGATAAAATGCTCCTCCACCGTTTTTGCTACTGACTGCGCAGCCTGATATGTTGTCGTGGAAATTGTGCTACTCATTTTCACCGCTTCATTAAAATTACGAGCCATGGCATTATGGACAAACTTATAAATGGAATCTATCGATACTACTATCGAAACGAAGCTCAGTGAAAGAAAATTCCAGTCCAACAAAATTTAGATATACGCTTAAAATTCACCAAATCGAATATTAATAAATTATAAGTCAAATATTTTGAATATAATTCTGAATTATATTAATTTTACCGAACAATGAACGGAAACGATATTATATTAGACAAAGTGGATTTTAGCATCCTTAGATTGATGCAGGAAAATGCACGTATTTCCAATGCAGATTTGGCAAGAGAGCTGGAAATGGCTCCGTCTGCGGTATTGGAACGGGTTAAAAAACTGGAACAGAAGAATGTAATTCTGCAATATACCACCCGCCTGAATCCCGCTCCGCTGCAACAAAAGTTGCTTGCCTTTATTTCAATGAAAGCTGCGGATGGACTTGGAAGTAATAACGTAGGACTGGAACTGGCGAAAATTCCGGAAGTGCAGGAAGTGCATCACATTGCCGGAGAAGATTGTTATCTGATAAAAGTAAGGACTGCGGATTCATCCTCTTTAATGAGTCTTATGCGGAATTCTTTTAGTAAGATACCCAATATTTTATCAACCAGAACAACCATCGTTTTGGAAACTGTAAAAGAACAACAACAATTGGTAATACCTGAAAAACAGTAATCATGGAATCTGTTCAAAACAAAAGTGCATCCACCCTGATGATGGTTCTGGCTTACGCAACGGTTTATATCGTGTGGGGATCAACGTATTTTTTTATTCAAAAAGCACTTACAGGCTTTCATCCGTTTCTTTTGGGAGCACTGCGTTTTATTGCAGCAGGTTTGCTGATGATGATCTGGTGTTTGATAAAGGGTGAAAATATATTTGACATTCCGACGATTAAGGTGGCAGCAGTCAGCGGTTTACTTCTTCTTTTTTTCAGTAATGGTATAGTTATCTGGGTTGAGCAGTTTTTGCCAAGCGCGATGGTTGCAATCATGGTTTCTACGGCCCCGATGTGGTTCATTCTTCTTGATAAACCAAAATGGAAGGAAAACCTTGGCAGCAGATCCACCATCGTCGGGCTATTGATTGGTTTTACCGGCGTCATCGTTCTTTTCAGCGAAAGAATAATAGGTGCTTTCTCCACTATTCAGAACAAATCAGAATTAGTTGGTCTGGCGATGTTGGTCGTTGGCTCAATGTGTTGGGCGGGCGGTTCTTTATATTCCAAATATAAAGCCACCAGCGGATCCATTATGGTAAAAACATCATGGCAAATGTTTGTAGCCGGCATAGCATTTGTACCTTTTGGCTTTGTAAGCGGCGAATTTAACGATATACAATGGAGCACAATTCCGTTAGATGCATGGATGTCAGTTCTTTATCTTACTATATTTGGATCAATTGTAGGATTTAGCGCTTATGTGTGGTTACTGAAAGTGCAGCCTACCACCAAAGTGAGTACACATGCCTATGTAAATCCTGTGGTTGCAGTATTGCTAGGGATTTTCTTCGCCAATGAAAGTATAACCTCTGTTCAGATCCTGGGTTTAGTAATCATTTTGGGCAGCGTTCTTCTTATCAATCTGGACAAATACAGAAAAGAATCGAGGGCTTTGCAAACGGCTAAGGCTTAGACATTTAATTTTTTATTTTTTTGTAAAAAAGCCAGAATAGCGAAATTTGCTGTGCTGGCTTTTTGTTACAACGCTGGTTTATCAGCTCCTGCGGAGCTTCCTGTTTATAGCAAGTTGGAATTGACACACGAATTCCCGGCTCTTTCGGAGCCTCCTATCCGAAAATTAATTCGCCTAAATTTAATTGATTAAAAATTCCAGGAGACTCTGATGGAGTCGGGGAATTGGTGTGCTTCATACCTCTCTATAAACAGGAAACGCCTACGCCGTTGCGGCCAGACCAGGAAATTTTAGAAATAAAAACTGACAGAGATTATGCCAAAATTAGCTCCTTAGGAGCTTTGTGTTTATAGAAACTTGAAATGTACCATAAATCCTGGCTCTTCCGGAGCCTCCTATCCGAAAATTAATTCGCCCAAATTTAATTGATTAAAAATTCCAGGAGACTCCGATGGAGTCAGGGAATTGGTGTGCTTAATATCTTTCTATAAACAGGAAACGCCTACGCCGTTATGGCCAGACCAGGAAATTTTAGAAATAAAAACTGACAGAGATTATGCCAAAATAGCTCCTCAGGAGCTCCTTGTTTATAGAAACTTGAAATGTACCATAAATCCTGGCTCTTTCGGAGCCTCCTATCCGAAAATTAATTCGCCCAAATTTAATTGATTAAAAATTCCAGGAGACTCCGATGGAGTCAGGGAATTGGTGTGCTTAATATCTTTCTATAAACAGGAAACGCCTATGCCGTTATGGCCAGACCAGGAAATTTTAGAAATAAAAACTGACAGAGATTATGCCAAAATAGCTCCTTAGGAGCTCCTTGTTTATAGAAACTTGAAATGTACCATAAATCCTGGCTCTTCCGGAGCCTCCTATCCGAAAATTAATTCGCCCAAATTTAATTGATTAAAAATTCCAGGAGACTCCGATGGAGTCAGGGAATTGGTGTGCTTAATATCTTTCTATAAACAGGAAACGCCTACGCCGTTATGGCCAGACCAGGAAATTTTAGAAATAAAAACTGACAGAGATTATGCCAAAATAGCTCCTCAGGAGCTCCTTGTTTATAGAAACTTGAAATGTACCATAAATCCTGGCTCTTTCGGAGCCTCCTA
>NZ_SZVO01000013.1 GCF_005280585.1 Dyadobacter frigoris | reverse complement strand
ATGCTTGCGAATCCGTCCTATCACATCCGTCTTTTAGAAGACGTGGACGGCGATGGTAAGTTTGAAAAAAATCAGATTTTCGCAAGAAATATCCCTTTCCCGAAGGGCGGAGTCTTCTATCAGGGCAGTTTATATGTTACCGAATCTCCGAACCTGATCCGCTACACCGATACCAATGATGATGGGATTTCGGATAAAAGAGAAGTAATACTGACCGGCTGGACGCTAAGCTCTAACGGTGCGACATTGGGTGGCCCGTTTTTCGGTCCTGACGGCTGGCTTTACATTACCGATGCACGCCGGGGATTTAATATTACTACCAAAGAACATAAAGTTTTAAAAGGAAAAAGTGCACGGATCTGGCGCTGCCGCCCGGATGGGACCGGTCTGGAACCTATGGCCGGAGGAGGCTTTGACAATTCCATTGAAATCGCTTTTATGCCCTCGGGTGAAACCATTGGTACGATGACTTACTTTATGGAACCGCAGGATGGACAAAGAGATGCACTCATGCACTGGGTTGAAGGAGGCGTTTATCCAAAACCTAATTCTGTGATAGAAGAGGACGGAATGAAACTGACCGGAGACTTAATGCCGGTAATGACGCGTATGCCCAGGGTAGCGCCTTCCGGAATTATGCGTTACAGGGGCAGTGGATTTGGAGCTGAATTTCAGAATAATTTGTTCAATGCAGAATTTAATACCGGACGTGTTATGCGTCATATTGTTTCAGCTGACGGCGCAACTTTTAAAACAACGGATGAGATTTTCATGAAATCTTTAAGCTCTGATTCTCATCCTACCGACGTGTTTGAAGATGCAGACGGCAGTATGCTTGTAGTCATTACAGGTGGCTGGTTTATTGAGGGTTGTCCTTTATCGCGGGTAGCTAAACCGAATGTAAAAGGAGGAATTTACCGCATCCGTAAAAACGGAACTGCCGAAGTAAAAGACGCCTGGGGGAAAAAACTTCAGCTTGAAAAGCAGAAACCAGAGGATCTTGCAAAATACCTGACAGATTCCCGCCCGGTCGTGCGCGACAATGCGATCGAACAATTAATACTGAGGGGAAATTCGGCAGTGAACCCGGTTCTGAAAGCGTTGCCAGGCATTAAAGATGAAGAGATGCGGGCCGCTGCTGTATTTGCTTTATCAAGAATTAATACGGCCGCAGCCTGGAAGGGTGTGCGCAGCGCGATGAATGACAAAAGCAGTGCCGTCAGGACAGCCGCGGTAAGGGTTTTGGGACTGGCAAAAGATACGGAATCTGTTGATAAACTAATGAGTATGGTGCAGAAAGATGCTGCGGCTGTCCGCCGTCAGGCAGCTACTGCTTTGGGGCAGATTGGAAATGCCAGAGCGGTGCCTGCGTTGCTGAATGCGGCATCCGGTAACAGCGACCGTTTTGTGCAGCATGCCATTATCCATTCATTGATCCTGCTAAAAAGCACGGGTCTGATGGTAAAAGCGCTGGATAGTCCTTCACCGCAAATGCGGATCGCAGCGCTGATTGGACTGGACCAAATGGATGGAAAACCGCTTCAAAAAAAATATCTGCCTGCCGTACTGGCAAGCAAGGATCCGGCGCTGAGAAGCACAGGGATCTGGATTGCCTCGCATCATCAGGAATGGACCGATATTGTGATTGACTTCCTGCAAAAAAGCCTTCGTGTAAGCGCTGTTTCTGATTCAGGCCCGGTTGAGGATCTGATGCTTGCTTTCATTAAGGAACCTGATTTACAGCAATTCATAGCCGCGCAGCTGGGTAATCCAAAGGCTGCTTCTGACAGAAAATTATTAATGCTGGATGTAATAGCAGGATGTTCATTAAAAGAATTGCCGGAGCCATGGATTACCGAAATGGGTAAGGAATTAAAAAGCAAAGATACAGCGGTTCGTTACAAGGTACTAGGGCTGATCGAGTCAAGACAAATAAAATCTTTCAATAACATTTTGAACGAAATTGTTCAGAATTCCGATACGCCAATAGACTTTCGGCTTAAAGCACTGAGTGCAAGGATCATGTCATCTCCGGCGCTTTCAGAAACAGAATTTCAACTTTTGTTAAAATATATCGGTCCTCAGTACGATTCTCCGGTAAGACAACTTGCGGTAAGGCTGTTGAATCATGCTGAGCTGAATGATAAGCAATTGACTGTCATCGCCCAAACTCAGATCGGTATAACCGATGCTTTTCTATTGCCTGCTTTAATGGAAACCTTTGAAGGAAACAGCAGTGAACAGGTGGGAAAGGAGCTGCTGACTGCCTTGCAGACTGGTAGGGTACGCCTGGATAATTTGTCGGAACCGGATTTTCAAAGACTGCTTAAAAACTTTCCGGCTTCGGTGCATGCCATGGCTGCACCGCTGATTACCAAGCTCAATGAACAACATGCAGAACGGTTATCCCACTTGCAAAAAATGGAAGCCCAGCTCAAAGGAGGTGACGTTGGCGAAGGCCGGAAATTGTTTTTTGGCAAAGCATCCTGCTATTCCTGTCATGCCGTGGGCGGGCAGGGAGGGCGCTTTGGCCCGGATCTGAACAACATTGGAGAGATACGTTCCAAACATGATATCCTGGAAGCAGTGGTATATCCAAGCGCCAGTTTTGCCAGGGAATATGAGACCTACCGGGTGGTCACAAAAACAACGGCTTACACCGGAATTATCAAAGAACAGTTACCTGAATCTATTGTGATAGAGGTCGGTCCCGCGCCTGGTTTACGGATTGCCCGTTCGGAGATCACAGCCATTGAGCCACAAACTTTATCAATGATGCCACCCGGCTTGGATCAGCAGTTAACGACCAGTGAAATGGCTAATCTGGCTGCTTTTCTGGAAGCGCTTCCTTACCGTTTGGATCGAATGATCAAGGCGCAGGAAAATAAATAATGCTAAATCCTCACGTTGCAAATTGGTGTTCAAATGAAAACAATAAACTTTCTGACGCTTGCCTTTCTGATTTCTTTGTTTTTGCCACAAACAAGCTGCATGGCCCAGTCTTCTGACAAAACCGTCAGGCTTTTTAACGGAAAAAATTTGAAAGGCTGGTATTCTTTCATTGAAAATCGTGGACGTAATCATGATGTTAAAAAAGTATTTACGGTTGAAAAAGGGCTGATCCATATTTCAGGAGAGGAATACGGAAGTATTATGACCAACAAAGAGTATGAAAATTACAGGCTGAAAGTAGAATTTAAATGGGGAGATAAAACCTATAAACCAAGAGCGGACAATGCACGCGATAATGGAATCCTTGTGCATTCAACAGGTCCCGATGGCGGCTTTCGCGGAATCTGGATGTATTCGATTGAATGCCAGATTATTGAAGGAGGTACAGGGGATTTTCTGGTGGTGGGAGACGGAACTGACAATTATTCGCTGACGGCATCTGTGGCTCCAAAAAAAGAAGGCGGGGGAAAAGTTTTCCAGCCGGCAGGTGAACCGCTGACTATTCACAGCGGGCGTATCGACTGGTTTGGAAGGGATCCGCAGTGGAAAGATATCAAGGGATTTGTAGGAGCCAGCGATATTGAAAAACCGGCTGGCGAATGGAATACAATGGAATGTGTTGCCGAAGGTGACAGGATTTCTATCTATGTGAACGGAATACTCGTTAATCAGGCTTCGCGTGTGGAACCTTCGAAAGGGCGTATACAGATCCAGTCGGAAGGAGCGGAAATGTATGTCAGAAAAGTAGAGCTGACACACTTGCAAGTGAAATAACATGCCGGAGATTTTATAAGGAACAAACTCATCTGAATAACAGAGCTTATGAAAAAAAATAAAGGCAAAAACCTGTTGAACCGCCGGGATGCCATTAAAATGGGATTGGGAACCGGGATATATTCACTTTCGTCTGCCAACACTGAGCTGACTAATCCGATTATTGTTGAAAACAAAAAGAAAGGTTCAACAGACTGGCAGCTTACCCGTGTACGTCCGGATCAGGATCATCACCGGACCAGTTTGATTGAAGGATATTGTTCCAAACAAAGTATAAATGCAGGAGACCAGCTTGATATTATGGTCTCTGCTGACCCGGCACAAGCATACAAAATAGATATTTACAGGACAGGTTATTACGGGGGAGCAGGCGCACGATTGGTAAAAACGATAGGTCCTTTGATTGGCAAATCTCAGCCGACTCCACAAACAGGAGAGAAAAATATCCATGAATGTGAATGGGAAGTATCTGCAAGTCTGAAAATTCCTGTTGACTGGTTAAGCGGTGTGTATCTTGGCAAACTAAAAACACTTCCTGAAAAAGCGGGTGAACCTTACTGGGAGAGTTATATCATATTTATTGTAAAAGATCAAAGGCCGGTAGATATTCTTTTTCAGTGCTCGGATAATACCTGGCAGGCTTACAACCGATGGCCAAATAATTATTCGATATACACCCATCCCAAAGGAACGCAAGGCCCATGGGCGGCTGTAAGTTTTGACCGGCCATATGGAAGACAATCACAATACAACGACATCGTTAATGATCCGCTGTCATTTGGATCCGGGGAATTTATCTCTTTTGAACGCCCTTTTTCTTATTTTTTGGAACAACACGGTTATGACGTTGCTTATTGTTCTAACAGTGATATGGTTACACCCGGCCGTGCTTTGAAAGCAAAAGCATTTTTAAGCGTAGGGCATGATGAATACTGGGACATACGTCAGTTCAGAAGTGTTGAAGAATTAAGGGAAAAAGGTGTAAACCTTTTGTTTTTCTCTGGTAATTCAGTTTGCTGGGTAAGTCCGTTTACAACAAGTAAAAGTGGAAATCCACTTGGCAGAATTTTCCGGGCAGGTCCTTATGGTGCCCAAAATAATTATGCTGTCAGCCGGGAAAAAGACCATGGTCCGTTCCCGGAAAGAGGGCCTGATGAAGGACTTTTAATGGGAGTTAGAAATGTTCAGCCAATTAATGGAGGAGGAGACTGGATTATTACAAAACCTGAACACTGGATTTTTAATAATACAGGAATTAAAAAAGGAGATTTTATACCAGGATTGATTGGTTGGGAATACCATGGGGATTCAGCCGATATTGCCGGCCTGGAAGTTGTTGCTGAAGGAATCGCCTGGATGGGCGGCAAGGTCCCTTCCAAATGGCAGTCTGTAATTTATCCCGGTCCCAAAGGTAATTTTATATTTAATGCATCTACTATATTCTGGGCGCAGGGTTTAAGCAGTCCTCCTGGCCATACCCTTCCATGGTCACATTATAATCGTCCGCATGGGCCTGATCCACGGATACAGCAAATCACGCATAATTTACTCAGGAAGGCGATTTTGTAACATGAGAAAACAACGGGAACAGAAAAAGTTAATCTTAAATCAGGAGGAACTACGCACTTTTCCGTTGTCATAAACAACTTTTATTCCTGGCTTTTCAACGGGTAATATTCCACCCAGTGCATCTCCCTTTTTTACTTTCACAATAACTCTTTTCAAAAATGCCAGTCCGGATATGTCAGCCAATACATCAACTGAATTACCATTGAAAGGGTCCACTATTTTTCCCCAACGCTGTCCTTTTTGTACGATCTCTCCCAGTTTAATTTCTGATATAAAAATTCCGTCGGCCGGAGCAGGCATTTTTCCTTGCAAATAACCACTGTTTGTTCGGTGATCTTCCACCCAGTAGCATTTTTCCATTGGCTGACTTTCAACAGGTTGGTCAATCATGCCCAAACTTTTTAGCAAATTTAAAAAACCATCCTTGTAAGCTCTTACTACCTCCCAACGTATGCCGCTGCCGCCACCATATTCGAGGTAAATCGCAGGAACACCTGCATCGCGTGCCACAGAAAGTGTTCTTCCATTGGGCCGGTAATCCGTTCCCCAAATAATAGGAAGGTCATAAGCCAGTGCCATCTGCCATTGTTTTTTAAGAATATCAGAGGAGGGATGAAGCATATAACCTGCCAGAGGAGCAATGTCATACATTAATCCGCCGGTATGCATATCAACAAAATAATCTGCTTCCCGGATCAGGCTGCTTATTTGAGCCGCTGCAATCTCAGAAACTGTCCCTTGCAAATTACCAGGACAAATACGGGCGAGATCCAATCCATCAGAACCATACCGTGTTGACGCTGAATAAGCACTTTCATTTACTGTCGTCACGATGGTAACGCTGCCATTAGTCAGGTTTCTGGGAAGTTCTTTGACTAAATCAAGAGCTGTCAGCATCGGTTCATATTCATCACCATGAACTCCGGCCGTAAGTAAAACGTTCGGGCCGTCAATACCAGATCTGATATGTTTTTTTCTAATAAAATGAATGTTTTTCTGCATAAGTATTTGCAAATGAGAAGGATTTCTGACTTAAAAGTAAAAATTTTGAACTCTCTATTGCAGGCAATATCCGGCTGGCAATTCTATGGTAAGTGCCAGCCGGAATATCATCTTTAACAAAAAATCAAGGGATAGGAATAGGAAATAACATTAATGAAATCTTTAACAACCAGGCCGTGTTTCAGCTCGTAACCAATCCGCTTACAGCAGCAATACGATCAAGAATATCCTGGACATCTTTTTCCTGCCATTGCGTATTGCCCATCCCCAAAGGCGGATTGGGAATACCAATGGCAATGCCATGTTTCATCTGCATCGCTTTTTGCAGGAACGTCCAGATATTGGGTAAAACGAAATTGATTATTTCCTGGAAAGTGAGCATAAAACGGTTGCCCAGCTCGAAATTTCCACCTATAAATGCTTTACGAACGTACTGACATTCTTCTCCCCACAAATTGAAAAAACTACCAATAGCACCTACGGTTCCGCACAAGGTCGCCTGACAAAATAATTCGTCCGCACCACTGAAAAGAATCAGATCATCACCGGCAAGAATATGCATCAGACTGATCTCGTAAAGGTTCTGTGTGGTCAGTTTCATCCCTTCAATATTAGGCAGGGCCAATATCTGATCAATGTAGTAACGTGCGTCACCACCAAAAACACTTTGATTCCCAACATGATATGGGAAAAAAGGTATATCGATCGATGAGCTGATCGCCCTGTAATGTGCCAGCGAGTTTTGTACACCACCCTGATAATAGATCGGGGCAACGGAAGAAATTCCATAAACACCAGCCTCTTGGGCTGCTTTGGCCAATCGCACGCATTCATGGGTGTTAAGTGCGCCAACCTGGGCAATAACAGGCAGGGAATTTCCGGCAATATTCATTACTTGCTTTGTAATTTCAATCCTGTCCTTTTCAGAGAAAAGTACGCCCTGGCCAGTAGAGCCCAGCAGGTAAATCCCATCGAGCTGCTGGTCGATGCAAAGCTGAACCATTTTTTCCAGTTCTCCGTATGCAGGGGCTCCTTGTGAATCTACCGGTGTTAAAAGTGCGGGCCAAAGGCCTCCGATTGCTAATTTACTACTCATACTATTGTTTGAATTATTTCAAAAAAATTATTTAACCGCCTTGATCAATTTTAATTGTAACCTGGATTCTGCACCAGTTTTGAGTTAAGGCTCATGGTCTGAAGCGTCAAAGGCCAAAGCAATAGATACTGGTTTGCCTCTTTTCCTTTTAATGAGGGTACCTTTTCAAATGCTTTGTTAAACCGGATCAAATCCCACCATCTTTTTCCTTCAAATGCAAGTTCGAAAAGTCTTTCCTGAAGAATTGCTTCATCATTTGCGGGCTGAGATCCATTTATAAATGTGTGTTTGCTAAATGCTTCACCATAAGCTCTCCGGCGCACTTTGTTAATTTCCGTTGACGGATCCTGGCCCAGGGCATTTTTTGCTTCTGCTTTTAAAAGCAGAAGATCTGCATAGCGGTAAATGATAATGTCATCCAAAAACTTGCGTACACCTCCGGTTACAAAACCTTTTCCTTTTAAAACGATGGAAGTGGAAAAAGTAGTGGCTCCATTTTTAGTCATATAAATTTCCAGAAAGCTAGCCTTTCTTCTACTATCATCTTCTGTAAATTGATTGCGTATAAGTGCCGTAGGCGCCCACCAGTTATTGCCTCCGCCCGCACCGATTGCAGCAATGATATCCGGTGTTATTCCGTCGCTGGCAGTAGGCGTTGAGGTATACATGTCGGCAAAGTAATTGTCACTTGCTTCCAGATCGGCAAAATGTGAGGCAAACAGAATCTCCTTATTTCCTTTATTGGTATAGGCAAATACGTCAGCAAAATTGTTTTGCAAAGCCAGATCGGATAATTCCGCCTCGTTAAGTGCTGCCAGAGCGGCTGTAAAATCAGCGTTGCCGCCATTTAAACGTTTGGCTGTCCACAGATAGACTTCCGCCTTTAACATATTGAGTGCCGGTTTGGACCAAAAGCTCCTGGTCGCATTAAAAGTGTTTCCCGGGTACAACGCGTTACCTTTAACGATATCACTCTTAATAAAAGTAAGAATTTCTTCGGCCGGAGATCTTAGCTTATAGGTTGTTACCGGGTCATATCCTTCAACAGGTTCGGTTATAATCGGCAAAGCTCCCCAGGTTCTGACCATCAAAAAATAAACATAAGCGCGCATCGAATAAGCCTGGGCGATCGTAGCATTTTTGGTGGCTTCGTTCTTGAAGCTGATCGCAGGCACATACTTGATGACAAGATTAGCATAGTTGACAACCCGGTAGAGCTGTAACCAGTTGCGGTCGGCATTACTTTGGGTCATTGAATTTTCAAAATATTTGATGCGGTAATCCGCATTGGCTGTACCGTTTCCCATCACTTCGCTTCGGGCTTCGCCAAGCAGGATCAGGTCGGTTCTTACGAATGTTCGAAACTGGTTGTACATTCCTACGAGCCCGCCCTGCGCATCTTCTTCGGTTTTCCAAAATGAATTAACCGATATGACACTTTCAGGTTTCAGATCAATCAGGTTGTTGCATGAAAATAGAGAGATTCCCACAACGAGCAGGTATATTTTATTTAAATTTTTCATATTCAGGACTTTATGATTAATTAAAATGAGGCTTTTATTCCTATCGTCAACACCCGTGGCACGGGATATCTTCCTCTGTCAAGTCCTCCTTCTTCTGGCGCCAGACCTGTATATCTTGTAAAATATTTAAGATTATTGCCCGTGAAATTTACTTTAAGACTACTAACACCAACCTTTTTAAGGAATTTCTGTGGAAGCGTATAGCTGAATGTGACTTCTCTTAATGCCAAATAATCCCCCTTTTCATAGTTTACAGAATTGCCAGCGCCATTATCCAGATTACGCGGATCACCACGCCAGTAATTGGACTGAGCTGCCTGGTCGGCCCAATAGTAACGTGGTACATCTGTTTTATCACCTTGTTTGAGCCATGATCTCAAAAGATCTGTTGTCCCATTCACATCGCCCTGGAACTGTGCGTTCATATTCGCCCTTACATAATTGTATATGGTATGGCCAAGCGTATAATCCATTCTTACATACAAACTCAGGCCCTTGAATGCCAATGTGCTTGATGCGCCTCCGGTCCATTTTGGATAAATATTTCCCATGTAAACACGGTCTTTGGTGTCAATGATTTTATTTTTATCAACATCCAGCCAGTTAACGTCTCCTCCGAATTTTCTCTTGTCAGTGCCTGCTACCAGCTCGTCGCGCGGACCAGCTGCGGCTTCTTCATCGGTTGCGTAGATTCCAATCTGCTTATATCCATACATGTTCCCGATGGCGCTGCCCTCCTGCAATCCACCTTTCCACACATAAGTGCCTGAGGCCGGATCATACACATTGAATCCTCCGATGCGGTTATTATCATTGGCGTTATCCGGAAGTTTAAGAATTTTGTTTTTGTTCTTTGAAGCGTTAAGTGACAGGATCCAGGTGAAATTGTCCGTTGAGATTAAACCGGATGAAATTTCCATTTCCAAACCTTTATTTTCCAGACTTCCCAGATTGGTAAGAATGCTGCTGAACCCAGTTTCTTCAGGCAGGGCCAGGGTAGTAATTAAATTTTGGGTATTGCGGCGGTAGTAATCCACAATCAACCGCAGACGATCTTTGAAAAGGCCGGCATCCAGACCGAAGTCCAGTGTTTTGGATTGTTCCCAGCGAAGTGCCGGGTTAGCCATGACGGAATATTCAACCCCTGCAAGGCCGTCATATCGTGCTCCAACTGTGTATTGTCCCTGAGCCTGAAAATCAGACAAATTACCCAGGTTACCATTAACCCCGTAACTTGCTCTCAGCTTCAGATTAGTAAGCGGAGAATCCTGAACCCAGAAGCTTTCATTATGAACATTCCAGCCTGCGGATATACCTGGGAAAAATCCCCATTTATTCTTATCGCCCAAATTGGATGCGCCGTCATAGCGTGCGGTAACCGCAAAAAGGTACTTACGGTTATAGTCATACGTTAGCCTTCCAAAGAAGCCTAAAATGGCCTGGGAAGTCGCCGAGCTGGAAACGCTTACGGGCGTGGCAGAAGCATTCAATGTGGAAATCAGGTCTGTGGCCGCACCTCTTCCCGAAGCATCGAGTGAGCGGTTTTGTCTGTCAAAATAGGATAGTCCGGTTTTAACCTGAAAATTGTGCGCGTTAATAAATGATTTTGTATAGCTCAGAGTCGCATCCATTTGCTTTTGATCTGCTTTGGCATAAGATGAGCTGGCGTCTCTGGAATCTACAAACTGGACCGGAGTATTGAAATACGACTTTTGAAACGCATTGCTGTCGGTGACTTTGTAAATAAGCGATACAACCGGTTCAAAAATCAGATTGGGCAGGATTTCCCAGTTTAGTCCTCCTGAAACGGTTATAATGTTTACCTGATTATTGTTTTTTGTTCTGCCCATGTAATATTCAGGATTACCCTGGCTCTTATTTTGCCCCGGAGCCAGGCTGCCATCCTCGTATTTATATTTTGCCGTAGGAGGAAGACCTATCGAACGTTCAAACATTTCACTTTCACTGTAAACTGAATTATTTCCAAAGCGGCTCAGATTGAGCCCGGCATATACAAACATTTTGCGGTTGACCTGAAGCTTGCCGTTCATGTTGGCCGTAAACCTGTTATAATTGGTTTTAATGGCTATCCCGTCAATTTTTGTGTAGCCCGCACCCATATTAAAGGTGGCCTTCTCATTTCCTCCTGAAAAACTCAGATAATGGTCCTGTGTTACGCCCCTCCGGAAGAGTACCTTCTGCCAGTCTGTTTGATCGAAAATAATAGTTTTGGATGGGTTAAGAGGGTCGGGCATGCTTTGCCATCCTTCATCAAGTTTATGCTTGTTAACATCTGATAAGTATTGCGTGGTGTAGGCCGTGTTATTAGTCAGGTCATTGCCGATTCCCTGTCCGTTGGCACCCGACAACCAGGATAAACGTTCCGGATGCTTTTCTCCAATAGCCGCCACTCCCAGACGTCCGTAATAGATATAGTCCCTGGCTGAGAGTGTATTGTATGTATCTCTCAGGCTGGTAAAACCCAGTGAATAACTGTAATTAATGCGGGTCTTGCCGGCTACTCCTTTCTTTAGGGCGACGATCACCACGCCGTTTGAAGCCCGGGCACCATAAATGGCTGTGGCGGCAGCGTCTTTCAGCACCTGCATGGATTCAATATCCAAAGCGTTGATCCCATCCATGTCTGACCTGAGCATACCGTCAATGACATACAATGGCGCCGCACCATTGGGGTTGTTGATTGAGGCCCCGCCGCGGACGATCACACGTGGCGAAACGCCAGGCTGGCCTGATGTTGTCTGAACTCTCACACCTGAAACTGTTCCCTGTAAAGCGGAGGCTGCATTAGCAAAGGTTGTATTCTCCAGAACCTTGGGATCCAGTTTTGTGATCGAGGTAGTCAATGTTGATCGGGACTGGGTTCCATATCCAACCACAACCGCTTCATCCAGACTGGCTGCATCGGCGGCCAGCAAAACATTAATCTCCGATTGTGAGCCGACTTCCAACTGATGTGTTTTGTATCCGACAAAACTAAATATCAGAGTTTGCTTTGGCGAGGCGGCGATTGTGAACATACCCTGTGCGTCCGTATTAATACCAATCTGTGTGCCTTTCACAACGACTGTAACAAAGGGCATTGGGGAATTGTCCTCGGATGAGCTAACAGTTCCGTGTACGGTTTGCTGGGCCGTGACCTGGGTGCCTGAGATCAAAATGTAAATTGAAATTAATGTTGGTAAATAGAACTTTCGCATCGATTTAATGTAATTAAAAGTTTAGACGATAATCATTTTGCACTAAGATTTTTTGATTTAAGCAAATAATCTTCTTAATTTCATTTGTAGGACAAATTTATTAATAGTATTTTATTATTAATGGTTTTGTCTGAAAATAAATTTTTTTGTTACTGATTTCTGCGGTAAATGCTATATTGCGTCAACTTAGTGCAAATCAGAGTATGTCAGAAGTGAAACACAATACATTAGAACCATTGGGAAGCCTGTCGATGACCGACAGGGTTGAGAATATCCTGAGAGAATACTTTAAGGAAAACGGTCTTATACCTGGGGATTCACTACCAAATGAGATGGAAATTTCTCAGAAGCTGAATGTTGGCAGAAATGTGGTACGCGAAGCCCTGAGCCGCTTACGTATGCTGGGAATGATCGAGACCCGTCCGCGCAGAGGCATGATCATGGCGCAGCCTGACCTGTTGGCAGGAATTGAAAAGGTGCTTAACCCTCTTTTGTTAAGTCAGGATAATCTGAAAGATATTTTTGAGCTTCGCCTGATTTTGGAAATGGGGATTTCCGAGTTTCTTTTTGCCCGTAAAACGGATAAGAATCTCAATGAGCTGGAAGCTGTCGTTTCAAAGCAAAAGGACGCTGTTGTTGTTTCCAGAGAGGAAGAAGTGGCCTTTCATGGAAAATTATATGAGATGACTGGAAATGATACTTTCAAAAGGTTCCAGAATTTGCTAATGCCGGTTTTTGAGCATGTTTTTACAGAATATTATAATAAAGGAATACATCACAATATTCCTAACCCAGTGACACATCACGATTTGTTTATCTGTTTAAAACAAGGCACTCCGGACGAATTCCGCAAGGCCATGTATAAACATCTGGAAGTTTATTTTGACACAATTACCGGTAGATAAGGGTTAAACTGTCAGGCAGCCTTGATGTCCTGGGGAATCTTCATAGGTGTTTTGGGTTTCAATTATTACATGTTAACTTCTAGTGTTCTATTACTGTTGCGGTTCTATAAAAGATCACCAGGCTATTAAACAAATACCCTTGAAAGGGCAAGGTACGCTCCGGCCTAGATTTTAGGATGGATTCAAAGTACCATTAAAGGCGGGAGCTTGGTTCAGAAAGTCTCTCAATTATAACACATTTGAATTCCTGTTGTGGAGTTGGAAAATCCCGCCTCTAGTTTATCCATTTTAGCCTAACATTGTTTCTGTAACTCAAAAGTAGCCGCAGGTAATTAAAGGTGCAATGATCAGATAAAACTATCAACATTCAGGATTAACCAGATGCTTTGCTTATTATTTAGCTAAGCATTGCCAGCGCGCTTCTTTCCAAACAATTTGGTGCATTGCTTTATTACAAAGATGTAAAGAGAAATTTCAGATGTTTAAAGATTGCTTGAATGTTTTTCCCAAAATAACAAGTCAAAAAGAATAGCAAAACTAGCGGCCTGACTGTGACAGCTGGTTAAAAGCGGCCAAAAGTGTTCGGCATAATGACGGCCTAATTACTCTGGAAGGATGATAGCAATTTAATGGACGTCAACCCCTCGGGTACTTATTCCGCATGCAACGAATTTAAAAATCTGCTGGACAAAAACCTACTTGTAATCAGAAGCACGACGGGGCCGTCCGGCGGCAGAAAAGGGAATTGCTGGGATAATGCATTTGCAGAAAGTTTTTTCAAAACTTTAAAAGCAGAGTGTGTTTACCAAAACAAGTTCATAAATAAGCAGCAAGCGGGAATTATTATTTTTGAATACATTGAAATCTGGTATAACAGAAAAAGGCTTCATTCATCTCTTGGGTCAATATCTCCGAAAGAATTTGAAGAGTTTTTAAACAAGCAGAAAATTGCGGCTTAACTTTTTGTCCTCTTTATTATTGCAATTCCATCTATGCGATAGTACATTTTACCGGTGCCAAATCTGGAAGTGTCTCGGAGAAATAAAGGGGATATTGGAAACAGGGGAGATCTTCATTTTATGATTCAACACCACAAAATTTAAAATTTAACAGGGAATCTTACCTATCATGAATAGGTTTAAACACCTTTTTGATAAAAATGTTGGTAAAATGAATTGCCCGATTTAAAATTCTTACGTGGTCTGACAATCCGCGCCATTTCAAACTTGAGTGTGGCGGCAGATACAGTTGAAAGCACAACCGGAATTATGCTTAGGCGAGCCTCAAGTTTATTCAGATGGTTAAGAAAAATATTACTAGCAAGAAGGTGCCCGACACTTTTTAGTATTTGCTGACAGTAACAAATTATATGCTATCTTTACTATGGGTCACTTAAAAATTGGTACAATGCGGGTTAAATAGCTTTTGTATGCTGGAAAATGGGATTTTGAAAGAATTAATTGAAGGAGACAAAGACGCTTTTACGAATCTTTACTTTAAGTATAGCGGCCAGATATACTCCAATATTCTACGTTTGACCAAATGTGAAGAGACCTCTCAGGAAATTTTGCAAGAGCTTTTTTTAAAAGTTTGGGAAAAACGTGCGCAGATAGATCTCACAAAACCATTTAAAGCATATCTGTTTACAATCGCTCAAAATCTGATGTATGACCATTTTCGCAAAGTGGCCAGGGACAAAATATTAACTGAGAACCTGGTTCATTCAGCCGCCATATATTACCGTCCTTCCGAAGAGAGCGGAGTATTTGAGGAAAGGCTCGAATGCGTCAATAAGGCCATCGAACAGTTACCCGCCGTACGCAAGCAGGTTTTTAAACTATGCAAAATAGAAGGTAAAAGTTACGAAGAGATCGCTTCGCTCCTCGAAATTTCCACTTCCACGATCAGCGACCACATCGTTAAAGCAAACCGCGCGATCAGGAAATATCTTCAGATGCATGGCGATGTAGCAATTTCGCTCTTTATCTGGATTCTGATAGATCTATCGTAAATTCAGCTATCCTTTAACCGTTGATTTTTTTTTCCCAACAGAACTTCGTACTGTCACTTTCCAGTTGAATGAAATTTAATTTTTTTTTCACTCCACAGCAGAGGATAATATTTTACCAAGCGTATTAAGTCCAGAATCTTAACTGACGTAAATCGCTTTGGAAGAAAACGGACAAATAAAAGTACTATTCGAGCGGTACCTGGCTAACGAATGCGCGCCTGATCAGATACGCGAGTTGCTGGCCCGTTTCAACTTGCCGGAGAATAACGATACGTTACGTAACCTGATTACGCGGCATTTGGAATCGATAGACCTGGATAATGGGTCAGCCGAAGAAGCTGTTCAGCAGGTGTATGAAAAGCTTTTGGAGAAAGTGACTTTCGAAAAGGATCTGGATTCTGCTCCGCGGCGTTTTGTCATACTGCCACTTTGGACGCGTGTCGCAGCGGTTTGGATTTTGCTGGCGGTAAGTTGTGGAGTGGGCGGCTATTTTATTGCCCGCTGGTCCGATGCGCCTCTTTTGAAGGATACTGCTCTCGCTTTATTGGTACAGACGCATACGGAGGTTGCCGGCATAGGCGAAAGGAAAAAAGTTACGCTGGAAGATGGTTCGGTGATCTGGCTCAACGCAGAAAGCAAACTGACTTATCCTGTTTCGTTTCAAAAAAATAGCAGGGAAGTAAGCCTGGAAGGGGAAGCTTATTTCGAAATTGTCAGGGATACTGAAAGGCCTTTTATAATCCAATCCGGGAAAATAACGACAAAGGTGCTCGGTACCAGCTTCAACATCAAGGCATATCAGGCAGACCCGGCCGTTTCTGTGACCGTAATGACAGGAAAAGTAGAGGTTAATTCTCCTGAATCTGCAATTCAGATCGTCCGGAACCAGCAAGTGAAATATGCGGATGGAAATATTTACAAGGAGGTGGATATAGATGCAGCGGCGCAAATTGCCTGGCGAAATGGGAAGCTGCAGTTCAGAAATACGCTTTTGTCGGATGTGATCAAAACGCTTGAAAGGAACTACCCCGTGAAAATTACCTATAACACAAATTTGAGCGATTGTCAAGTACATGCTGATTTTGACGCAGTTACGCCATTCGAGAACGTGATGGAAATGCTGTCGGGTTCGTTGGGCGGAACAGTAACCAAGCTTGGAAACGCACAGTACCATCTGGATGGCAGATGTAATAATATCCGGACCAATACAAGCTATTTGGAAAACTGAAAGAATATTTATGAGACGTAATCTAAACCTGAGCCTATGAATAAAAACCCCGAGACAGCAAAAATCCCCGGAAACAATCCCGGGGAACCAGTAAAATGAAAGTTCCAATTTGTATGCATTCCGCAGCCTTCGAAATCTAACGGTAGCTACAAAACTTATTTCCTATCACTTTAATGTTATCAAAATTATGAAAAAATCTCTCCCGAGGGGTGAAGTTGTTCGTTATATTCTAATGACAATGAAATACAGCGCTTTTTTTTACATACTTATCTGCTCAATCTGCTCAATTGCGTTGGCGGAGGATTCGTATGCACAGAACCTGAACAAATCTGTAACGATCCACCATCGATTTGAAAACCTCAGCTATCCCAATAAAACCTGTTTTACAGGTCAAAAATGAGCTGCGTATAGCGGGCAAGGTTAGCGATGAGAAAGGAGAGGCACTGCCCGGCGTAAACATTGTCATCAAGGGTACGAGCCAGGGTTCCAATACCGGCGTCGATGGGTCATACGAAATAGTAGTGCCTGACGCCCAGAGCGTACTGATGTTTAGTTTTGTAGGTTATCAGAGTCATGAAGTCGCGGTAGGCAACTCCACAGTGATCAACGTTTCATTGGTAGCCGATACCAAGGCACTGAACGAAGTAGTGGTGGTGGGATATTCTTCCAAGCAGCTTTCCCAGCTTTCGAGTTCGGTTTCCGTCGTAACCGGAAAGCAGCTTAATGACGTTACTTCCAACAATCCCATTAATTTATTGCAGGGAAAAGCACCGGGTGTTATTGTTTCCAACTCATCCGGAGATCCTAACTCCACGCCCAGTATTGTGGTGCGCGGGTCGAGTTCCATCACAGCAGGCTCGGCTCCGTTGATGGTAGTGGACGGGATCATCGGAGGGAATGCAAACCCGAACGATATCGAATCAGTTACCATCCTGAAAGATGCTGCGGCGACCGGCTTGTACGGTTCCCGTGCTGCAAACGGCGTTATTATTATTACTACCAAATCTGGGAAATCAGGAAAAACTCGTATCGATTTTAATGCATCCGCCGGTTTTAACAATGCTACAACGGGTAATTTCCAAGTGATGAACTCGCAACAATTGTATGATTATGAAAAGAGTTTCTACCCGGCCGATCGTTTTAATAATGAAATACCAGCAAGTGTAGTAGCACAAAATACCAACTGGCAGGACCTCGCATTCAGGACGGGTTCCACGCAAAATTATGTTCTATCGCTTTCAGGAGGTTCTGAAAATACCAAGTTCTATATCTCCGGAAATTATTATAACGAGCAGGGAACGCTGCACTATAATGATGCAAAACGGTACAATGTAAGAGCTAACATTACACATAAGATCAACGATAAGTTGAAGCTTAATGTGAAGATCAATGCAAGGCTCAGCAAACAAGAGTCGGATCGCGCGGGGCTGGATGGTGCTTTGTACGGAGCTTATAACAACATGCCCTGGGATAATCCTTACAATTCCGACGGTTCCGTAAACAAAGGAACGGATGGTGGCTGGTACGGAAGAGAGCAGGAGAACTTCCTGCATGGATGGCAGTATAACCTGAATCAGGCCAATGCTTCCGGCCTGGATGGTGATCTTAACCTGGATTATACAATCCTTAAAAATCTGACATTTTCGTCTTACAACCGGGTGAGCACTTCCACTTCAAAGAGTGAATTGTACTACGATATCAGGGCAAAAGCAGGAAAAGGGCTGGGACGGCTGACCAACGGGTTCGTTAACAATCTTTCCATGATCACTTCAAATCGCCTGCACTATGATAGAAATTTCGGCAAACATGAACTAAGTGCACTTGCTGTTCTGGAAGGTGAAAAGAACAAAATCGATGCCGATGGCGTAACCGGGGAAGGGTTTGCGCCTGGCCTGCACGTGATGAATACTGCCTCCCGGATACTTTCCGCTACGGGCAGTATCAATGAAAACTCGTTTATCAAAGGTCTTGTCCAGCTTGATTACAGCTATGTTAACCGGTATTTCGTGGTTGGATCTTACATAAATGAGTCTTCTTCCCGGTTTGGGGCTAATAACCGTTCCGGAAATTTCTATACCCTGGGTGCCTCGTGGGTTTTGAGCAACGAAAGTTTCATGAAGAATTTCGCGGCGTTCGATCTGCTGAAACTTCGCGCGAGTTACGGGGTAACCGGCAATGCAGAGATCGGAAATTACCAATCGTTTGGGCTTTACAGCTTCGCCAGCCAATATGCAGGCAATTCGGCCGCATTTCCTTACCAGATGGACAACAAAGACCTTACATGGGAAAAAGCGAAAACCCTGAACTTTGGATTGGATATCAGTTTGTACAAAAGGCTGATGTTGAATATTGATGCATATAATAAGACGACTGACGGGCTTTTGCTTAATGTTGAAATGCCTTTCACCAGCGGTTTCGGCTCTGTGATCAGGAATGTAGGCGCGATAAGGAATCGCGGTCTGGAGCTGAACCTGAACAGCGTGAACCTGGAAGGCAAGTTCCTGTGGGTGACAAATTTCAACATCGCGTTTAACCGTAGTAAAGTACTTACGCTGGATCAGGGCAAGGATATCAGGACGGGAAATATACTCATTAGCGAAGGGCAGCAGCTTTATACCTGGAACATGCGCAAATGGATGGGCGTAGATCCTGCCACGGGCGATCCGTTATGGGAGCAAGTCTCGAAAGGTGCTAACGGCGAGGAAGTCAGAACGACAACTAACTCTTACGCGAGTGCAACCCAACAGAACGTAGGCACGGCATCCCCGAATCTTACTGGCGGAATGAGCAATACATGGAGTTACAAAGGATTTACATTGTCCGCCTTTTTCAACTACGTGAGCGGCAACAAGGTATATCATAATTCAAGGGCGTTATTCGATTCTGACGGTGCTTACTACACGTACAACAGCATGGTACTGGCCGACGGATGGAGCCGCTGGGAAAAACCGGGCGATATCGCCACGCACCCAAAACCTGTTTTCGGAGGTAATAAAAACTCCAATCAGGCCTCGTCGAGGTATCTGGAAGACGGAAGTTATATCCGGTTGAGGAACATCAATTTTTCTTACCAGTTACCCGATCATCTTGCAAGGAAAATCAGGTCGGAGAATGTGAAGCTTTTCGTTAGCGCGGACAATCTGGTAACATTCACCAAATTTTCAGGTATGGATCCCGAAGTAGTGCTGGGCCCCTCAGGCGGGACTTCCAGCATCAAATATCCAATCAGTAAGAAAGTATTGTTCGGAATTAATATCGGCTTTTAAAAAGGAAATCATGAAATCAAATATCATTTTTAAAAATATAGTTTTTGCATTGCTGATCTTCACGGCCTCCTGTGACAATGAGTTGCAGCCCTACGACAGTAAATCCAATGAAGTTGCGCTGGCCACCCCGGCTGATATTCAGATCGCCACGTATGGTAACTACGCGATGCTGGTGACGGAAGACTATACCAGGAATTACCTGACGCTGAATGAGTGGCCGGGGGATAATGTGGTGCAAAGTGGCGCGGATGGGGACCAGGCTTCACTGGGGGCATCCTACCTGCACATACCTGCGATGTATCCGACCACAAATTTCTGGGCGGAATCATACAAGCTCATCTATTCTACTAATCTGATCATCAACAAGATAGCTGACGGTGAATCGGATGCGCTGGATCAATTAAAAGGCGAGAACCTTTATTTACGGGCGATGGCACATTTTAACCTTGTACGGTTGTTTGGTCGTCCTTACCCACAGAATAAAGGAGAAAACCCGGGCGTTCCGGTCGTTTTGGGCATTGAAGATGATTTGTACCCGGCAAGAAATACAGTGAAGGAAGTTTATACCGCTGTCATTGCCGACCTTCTGAAAGCTGGTACTCTGATGAAGGAGTTGAAAAATGCGGATTTTGCTTCAAAAGAAGTGGTTGACGCACTTTTGTCCAGGATCTATTTGTATATGGAGGACAATGAAAATGCCATCCTGTATGCCAACAAAGTGATCGATTCGAAACGTTACCAGCTGGCTACCACCGAGATGTACAAAGAGTCGCCTAAGCTGGTACCGGAAAGTAATCCTGAAACGATTTTCAATTTCCGGCATACGCTGGCCGACAATAAAGACAAAAACGCGGTCGGGTCTTTATATTACAATGATCCCGAAACGCTGTCGACCGGCTGGGGCGAATATTATACTTCGCAGGCACTTTGGAACCTGCTGAACGAAAACCCCCAGGATGCGCGCCTGAATTTTATCACGCCGCATTATATTGACGGAAAGCTTCAGTACCGCGGCACATCACCCCAGTACTTTATCAATAAGTTCAACTGGCAGGAAGGAACGGCCAACCTGGCTTCTCCCGTTTATCTTCGTCTTGCAGAAATGTATCTCAACCGCGCAGAAGCTTACACCAAAACCGGTAAGAATCAGCTGGCTATTGACGACGTGAACCTGATCCGTACCCGCGCAGGCCTTTCCGGCAGCGCGCTCTACACCGTCGGTGCGCTCAACGGCCGCGGAAGTGTATTGAATGTGGTTTTGGAAGAACGCCGTTTGGAACTGGCCTATGAAGGCCATCGTCCGGGTGATTTATACAGGAACAATCTTCCTCTGGTAAGAGCATATCCGGGTATGCACGGTACAGACAACTTCAATTTCCGGGTAGAGCCTGATGCACCGCGCGTAGTGTACTATATCCCTGAGCGTGAGGTTAATATCAATCACAATCTGGTCCAGAACCCATGATAGCCAGATCTGGTCCTGACATTTTCCATTCAGTATTATGTTAATGAAATTGCAAGGCATGAATCAATTAGTATCAAGAAGTAATCGTTATTTAACCAAAAGGATAGTGCGGCTCGCCGTGCTGTCTTTAGTGGGTGTTTTTTCTTTTGGTTTAACCGACAAACGTCCCCAGGAAGCTACGGGGCTCCTGGTGCCAGAAGGTTTCACGATCGAAAGTGTCGTGGCTTCCGAGTCACTTTCTTACCCGATGTTCGCAAGTTTTGATGGCAAAGGCCGGTTATTCGTCTTTGAGTCCACAGAACCCAATATCATGGGTACACCAAAAATGCTGGCGGAGCCGTCCTATCATGTCCGTCTGCTGGAAGATGTGGACGGCGATGGTAATTTCGAGAAGAACCAGATTTTCGCAAAAAATATTCCGTTTCCCAAAGGCGGGGTGTTTTACCAGGGTAGCTTGTATGTGACCGAATCTCCAAACCTGGTACGTTACACCGACACCAACGGCGATGGAACTTCGGATATAAGGGAGGTTATTATGACCGGCTGGACATTAAACTCGAACGGCGCAACGCTGGGAGGACCATTCTTCGGGCCGGACGGATGGATGTACATTACCGACGCCCGACGAGGATTTAACATTACCACCAAGGAAAATAAGGTTTTGAAAGGCAAAACTGCCCGGACCTGGCGCTGTCGTCCCGACGGGACCGGCTTGGAACCAATGGCCGGTGGCGGGTTCGACAACTCCATTGAAATCGCCTTTATGCCTTCGGGAGAAACGATCGGTACCATGACCTACTTCATCGATCCGCAGGATGGCCAGCGCGATGCATTAATGCATTGGGTTGAGGGAGGTACCTATCCTAAGCCCAATCCGGCGATAGAAGAGGATAAATTGAAGATGACCGGAGATCTTATGCCGGTCATGACCAAAATGGCGCGGGTTGCTCCGTCAGGGCTGATGCGTTACCGCGGACCAAATTTTGGCCCTGAATACAACGGGGATCTTTTCCACGCAGAATTCAATACCGGCCGTGTGATGCGCCATATCGTTTCGGCAGAAGGGGCAACATACAAAACCGATGATGAGGTCTTTATGAAATCCATCAGTTCGGATTCGCATCCTACCGATGTTCTGCAGGATGCCGACGGGAGTATGCTGGTAGTTATTACAGGAGGTTGGTTCATTGAAGGCTGCCCACTATCCAGGGTAGCAAAACCGGACGTAAAAGGAGGTATTTACAGAATCCGCAAGACAGGTGCTGCCAAGGTGACTGATCCGTGGGGGAATAAGCTGGACCTTGAAAAACAGACGCCAGCAGCCCTGCTGAAATACCTGTCGGATTCACGGCCTTTTGTTGCTGACAATGCTGCCGAACAATTGGTGGCGCGTGGAAATGTAGCCGTCGCACCGGTTTTGAGCGCATTGCCGGCTATTAAAGATGACAACATCCGTGCTGCCGCTATTTTTGTTTTATCAAGGATCAACACAACTGATGCATTGGTTGGTGTCCGTAATGGATTGAACGACAAAAGCAGTGTGGTACGTACCGCTTCCGCAAGAGCGATCGGTTTGGCAAGGGACTCTAAATCAGTAGATAAGCTGATGCAGTTGGTTCAAAAAGATGTCCCGCCGGTACGTCGGCAGGCTGCTACCGCGTTGGGGCAAATAGGGGATGTACGCGCCGTGCCTGCTTTGCTGAACGGCGCTGCCGATAACAGCGACCGTTTTGTAAAACACGCCATTGTCTATTCACTGATCCTGCTGAAAACGACAGCACCTCTGGTTAAGGCGCTTAAAAATCCTTCCACTCAGATCCGTGTGGCCGCGCTTACGGCATTAGACCAGATGGACGGCGCCCCGCTTCAGAAAAGGGACCTTGCTCCAGTACTTGCCAGCAAAGATCCTGAACTCAGAAGTACGGCCGTATGGATCGCATCCCACCATCCGGAATGGACGGACATCGTTGTTAGCTTTCTTGAAAAAAGCTTGGGTGATGGCAAGCTTTCTGACCCGGATGCCAGCGCGATCAGCGATTTGATGCTCACCTTCATGCATGAACCGGCAGTACAGAATTTTGTGGCTGGCCAGCTGGGTAACCCTGCCGCCAGTCCCGACAGGAAACTATTGATGCTCAACGTTATATCAAAGTCCTCATTAAAGGAATTGCCTGGCCCATGGGTTAACGAGATCGGCAAACAACTTCGCAGTGAAGATGCCCGGGTACGTTCCCAGATATTGGGACTGATCGAATCCCGCAGGATTAAAGCAATGAACCCCAGTCTGAACAAGATTATCAGGGAAGAAAAAACTTCGGTTGATTTTCGTTTGAAAGCGCTGAGTGCACGGATTATGTCGGCGCCTGAACTTTCCGACACCGAGTTTCAGATGTTGCTGAAATACATTGGCAAGGAAAATGAGTCTCCCGTGCGGCAGCTTGCGGTGCGTTTACTGAACCACGCCGAGCTTAACAACGATCAGTTGCTGGTTATTGCCCGGGAACATATTGGTAAAACCGATCTTTTTCTGTTGCCTTCCCTTATGGAAGCATTCGAAGGAAACAGCAATGAACTGGTTGGTAAAGAACTGATTGCAGGTATCCAATCAGGTTCAGGCGGCCTTGACAATTTGTCGGAGCCGGATTTTCAAAGACTGCTAAAAAGCTTTCCGCCTTCCGTTAATGAGATGGCGGCACCGTTACTTGTCAAACTAAAAGCACAGCATGCCGAGCGGTTATCTCATTTGCAGGAGATGGAAGCGCGCCTCAAAGGCGGAGATGTAGGCGAAGGCCGGAAGCTGTTTTATGGTAAGGCATCTTGCTATCTGTGTCATTCAGTGGGTTCTGAGGGAGGACGTTTCGGCCCGGACCTTACCAATATTGGAGAGATCAGGTCCAAACATGATATTCTTGAAGCGGTTCTGTATCCAAGTGCAAGCTTCGCCAGGGAATATGAAACATTCCGGATTGTGACCAAAACCACTTCTTATACCGGCGTTATCAAAGAGCAGCTTCCCGAGGCGATTGTCATCGAAGTAGGTCCCGTACCCGGTCTGCGAATCCCCCGGACGGAGATCGTTTCCATTGATCCGCAAACCTTGTCCATGATGCCACCCGGATTGGATCAGCAACTTACAAACACGGAAATGGCAAGTCTTACCGCGTTTTTGGAAGCACTTCCTTACCGCCTGGAAAGGATGATTGAAGCACGGGAAAAGAAGTAATCAGGAAATTCTCTAAATGAAAATTGTATGAAAATGAAGATAAATGCGCTCTTCGTTCCCTTTTTGGTCTGTCTGCTGCTTGTTTCAGAAAAAAGTACTGCACAGTCGAAGCCTAAGTCCGTCAAGCTTTTCAATGGAAAAAACCTGGATGGCTGGTACAAATTCGTACAGGACCGGGGGAAAGATAAGGATGTAAAAAATGTATTTTCAGTAGAAAAAGGGTTGATCCACATCTCCGGTGAGGAGTATGGAAGTATCGTCACGAATGAAGAATTCGAAAACTACAAGCTGACCGTCGAGTTTATATGGGGGGACAAAACCTATGCCCCAAGGGAGGGCCGTGCCAGGGACAACGGAGTGCTTTTGCACTCCACAGGTCCTGATGGCGGCTATCACGGGATCTGGATGTATTCTATTGAATGCCAGGTTATTGAGGGGGGTACCGGTGATTTTTTGGTTGTGGGCGATGGAAGCGACAAATATGCCCTGACCGCAACCGTGGCTCCCAAAAAAGAGGGCGGCGGCAATGTGTTTCAGCCAGGAGGTACGCCGCTTACCATCAACACCGGCCGGATCGACTGGTTTAACAGGGACCCGTCCTGGAAAGATGTGAAAGGGTTCAGAGGCGCGAAGGAGGTAGAAAAACCGGTGGGCGAATGGAACACCATGGAATGTATTGCTGACGGAGATCAGATCTCCATTTACCTCAACGGGACCCTGGTCAATCAGGCTACCCAGGTCAAGCCCACGAAAGGACGCATCCAGATCCAGTCGGAAGGGGCCGAAATGTTTGTCAGAAAAGTGGTGCTGAAACCGCTGAAGTAAGTTTTAGTTAAGCTTTAATTTTCAACTTTTCCTAAATCCTTAATACTATGTCAGATCAAAAAAAGTCTTTAAGAGTTCTGGTTGTTGGGTGCGGTAACATGGGGGCTTCCCATGCCGCCGCCTACCATACCCTCAGCGGTTTTGAAATATGTGGGATTGTCTCCACCGGAAAAAGCAAGGAAGTTCTGAACGAGAAGCTGGGCGGCGGATTTGCGCTTTTCAGCAATTATGAAGAAGCACTCGACGCTACAAAGCCAGACGCAGTATGTATTTCAACTTACCCCGATACACATGAAAAGTTTGCCGTAGCCGCTCTTGAAAAAGGGTGCCATGTATTTATCGAAAAGCCGGTTGCTGATTCGGTGGCTGGTGCTGAACGCGTGGTAGCAGCTGCAAACAAGGCGGACAAGAAACTGGTGGTGGGTTATATTTTACGGCATCATCCTTCGTGGGAGAAATTTGTAAGCCTGTCGCACGACCTTGGAAAACCACTGGTAATGCGCATGAACCTGAACCAGCAGAGCCAGGGAAGTATGTGGACTTTACACCGGAACCTGATGGCAAGCCTGAGCCCGATCGTGGATTGCGGGGTTCACTACATTGATGTGATGTGCCAGATGACACGTTCCCGACCTACACAGGTGTATGCAATAGGCGCGAGGCTTACAGAAGAAATACCGGCTGGTAATTACAATTACGGCCAGCTCCAGATCCGTTTTGAGGATGGATCGGTAGGCTGGTACGAAGCAGGATGGGGGCCTATGGTGAGTGAAACAGCCTTTTTTGTAAAGGATGTTTTTGGACCAAAAGGATCGGTATCCATCGTGGCCAAGGAAGCGGGCGGCGAGGGCAAATCGTCTTCCATTGAAGCCCATACCAAAACAGAATCTATCCGTATCCATTATTCCGAACTGGACGCGAATGAGAATTTTGCTAAGGAAGATCTGTGGGTCAATCTGCAGGACGAGCCCGACCATCAGGAACTCTGTAACAGGGAACAGCGGTACTTCATTAGCTCAATCGAGTACAATATAGACCTGACCGACCATATGGAAGACGCCGTAAATAGTCTTCGAATTGCATTCGCGTGCGATGAGTCGGTGCGGACGGGCCAGGTGATAACCTTAATGTAAATAATAATGGACCCACAAGAAATTTCAATAGGTGTTGTAGGCCTCGGGCTGATGGGCTGCAGCATTACAACATGTTTACTGATTGCCGGTCACCCGGTGGTCGCAGTTGCCCCCATAAACAGTGACTTAATCCATGCAGACGGAAGGATCCGGAACCATTTGAAGCACTCTTTTGAAAATGGTTTGATCGAAAATAATCCTGAACTTTATTTAAGCCAGTTAACCATTACCGAAGAATATGCGGAGCTGCGCAATTGTAAACTGGTCATCGAATGCACCATTGAGAACATTGCCATTAAAGGATCGGTCTTCAAAAAAGTGGAGGAAGTCATTGCCTCCGATGCCTTGCTGGCCAGCAATACTTCGGCAATTCCGATCAGTACGCTTCAAAAGCTAACCATTCACCCCGAGCGGTTTTTTGGATTGCATTGGGCCGAACCTGCGCATACCACGCGCTTTCTGGAAATCATTTGCGGGGATGATAGTGACAAATTCGGCGGCGAATACCTGTATCAGCTTTCGCACTTATGGCATAAAGAGCCGATATTGGTGAGGAAGGATATTCCGGGTTTTATTACCAACCGGCTGATGTACGCGATTTACCGCGAGGCGATCAGCCTTGTGGAAAACGGATATGCATCGGTTGAAGATGTGGACCGGTCATGCCGTAACAATGCTGGTTATTTTATGACATTCATGGGCGTGTTCCGCTGGATGGATCTCACTGGTGTTGCGGCTTATCACACGGTAATGAAAGATTTGTTGCCAACACTCAATAATAGTACGCATGTACCCAAGCTGATAGACGATATCGTAAATTCAGGAGGAAATGGCATTGCCAATGCACATGGATTTTATGAGTATACTGCCGAAGAAGTCAGGCTTTGGGAGGAAACCTTTACCGAGTTCAGTTATGAAATCCGGAACCTCGCTTTGAAATATCCCCATGATGTAGTGAAACAGAAACTCAGAAATGAAGTTGATGCGCCAAGTTTAAATTTACATGATCAGTAAAATTCACCAAGTGCCTGGTAGTGACTCGCCGACTCGCATATAAAGTACACCGGGCAATGGGGTTATAGCTATCTGTCTACTCCGGAGCAGCATAAACTGGGCGGGTATGAAACCGCGCTCAATACGAACCGCCTCGAGACGGAGGCTTCCCGCAAGATCATAGCAGAGCTGGTCATATTTTTTTAAATTGAAATGAACCCATTCTGATTATCTTATCCCGTCTTTAAACAACCTGCGGGCATATTCCTAAACCTGTAAATATTTATGAAAAATGTGTATTTGACAGTGATTTTCCTGCTTTGCAAGGCGGCGCTGCACGCCAGAAGGCACCGGCGGAGAAAATTTTTCGCGCCGGGGCAGCCACGAGCATTATTTCGCCAAAGATCGGAACTTTCAAACAATAGCAATTTCCAGGATGTTACGATACAAGGTATCCATAACGAAATCATTGCGCGCGGTATTGTGCTCGACGACAGCCAGACAAAGCTCGCCATCGTGGTTTCGGATCTTTGCATGGTATCTCGTGAGATCATCGACGGAGCTAAGCGCAGAGCCAGCGAGATAACAAAGATCCCTGTGTCAAACATGCTGATATCGGCTACCCATACCCATTCCGGCGGAACTGCATGTGCCTTTTTTCAGAGTACGCTCAACAAAAGATTGAAATTTGGCGAAATGAATACAACTCTTTTCGTCTGCATAGTTCACTTGGTGGCTTGACTCCTGACGAGTTCGAAAGGCAAGCAAAAAACAAAGAAAGAGAAAAAGTTCGTAACGGCGTTTTTAATCTGGATGACCATTATTATGCCAGTAGCGGAGGAATATTATTGCCTTCCGGGCACTATACGGACATGTTTCGGTGAATGTGATATTCTTGAATTGAATGGGGTTGCACTGATCAGGGCACTTTAGGTGTGTCGGCCAAAAGACTCTAAAATTTGAGAAAAGGTCAGTTTTTAATGGAAACATCAGAACATAGAATGACCTTTCACATTTTTTGGCACAGGGCAAAACCATTTGTTTTCTCCTATTTGCTTTCGTAGCAAGAATCGGTTACGCCCAAGAACTTCTTGCAGGTTTTTCTGACAATCATTACAAAGGAGCTTTAAAGCTGCCAGTATTTTTGTACCTTTAGGTTAATTAACCTCTATTCTCAACGATTCATGATGACTTTCAACAGGACTTGCCCATTTCGTGGTATCCAGGTAAACGCCGCGCCGCCTCAGGCCTATTCTTTTTGTGAATTTCCTCTTACCACCCCACTATTTACAATAGAAATTGCATACGGCTTTTTTTATGATAAAATATTGGGCTTCACTCAGCTACTGCCAGCAATGGCATAGGTCCGTCATTCTGGTAAATTCTTATCCAACCTGGAATATATTCATTCATCCAGGTTACTCTAACAATTTCAACTCAACGTTCAAATGAAAAAATTTCGTGTTATCGGAATGCTATTTGCAATAGCTTTTTCGCATCAGATCATCGCACAAATTACGCCTGCCAATGGCATCGTGTATGTTAAAAAAGGCTCAGCAGGCAACGGCAGCAGCTGGGCGGATGCGGCCGGCGAACTTGCCGATGCCCTGGTTGCCGCCAAAAGTAATGGTGCTATTTTGCAGATCTGGGTAGCTGGCGGTGTTTATAAACCTCTTTACAGCGCACTAGATGATAATTTTGGTAACAACAGCCCCAATGTCAGCTATCACAAAAGCAATGCATTTCTGATGGTAAATAATTTGAAAATTTACGGCGGGTTCGCCGGCAATGAAAACACCCTGGCAGAACGCAACTTAACCCTGGCGGCCAACAAATGCACTTTAAGCGGTGATCTGGATAATAACAATTCCGCATCGGACGGCGATGCCTACCACGTTGTCGTCTCCGCGGGGAATGTAGGCTCGGCCGAGTTGAACGGTTTTACGATCAGCGGGGGTAGGGCCTTCGATTATTATTACAACCAGGGCCAGTTTAGCTACGGTGCATATAGAACCATAAACGGAAGGACCGTAAAAGTTGACTTTGGCGGTGGCGTGTTTTTGTCCGTTTCGTCACCGATACTTACCAATTTGATAATCAGCGGAAATATTGCCAATTACGCCGGTGGTATGTCTAATAATGACTCCTCTTCTCCGGTGCTTACCAATGTGATCATTAGCAATAACGCCGCATTTTATGGTGGCGGGATGTTCAACGAGGGCTCTTCGCCTGTGCTGACCAATGTCACAGTCGTCGATAATGTGTCGGACTGGCCCGGCGGTGGGATATTTAACAGTGGTTCCTCACCAAAAATCAATAATAGCATTATCTATCGCAACGTCTCAGGTATCAATGCCGACAACGGGGTCAGGAATATTGCTAATTCCAACCCTGTTTACAGGAATAGTTTGGTCCAGGATAACCCTGCGGGCACCAACATGGTGGTTTACGGTGGAGATGCCAACAATATTTTTGATCAATCCCTTGGTGAGTATGCACTTAGAGCCGGCAGCCCTGCCATCCATGCGGGCAGCAATGCTTTTTTTGCAGCCGGACAATCACCAGACCTTTCAGCCGTAAAATCCGATCTGGCCGGAAACCCGCGTATAAAAGGCTCGGTGGATCTGGGGGCTAAGGAAAGCCCCTATGTGACGGTTTTGCCTGATGCCAATGGGATTGTTTACGTAAAACAGCCTGGCGCAGGTAATGTGAAGGGCAACAACTGGGCAAATGCGTCTGCGGAACTCGCGGATGTGCTGGTAGCTGCAAAAACCAATCCTGCCGTTACCCAGATCTGGGTGGCAGGCGGTGTTTTTAAACCGTTGTACAGCCCGGCGGACGATAACTTTGGTAAACCCGACGGAAGAAACAACAGCTTTTCGCTGGTTAGCTATATACCAGTCTACGGCGGCTTTGCAGGGACAGAAACTACGCTAGACCAAAGGGACTTAACCCTGGCCGCCAACAAGAGCATCTTGAGCGGCGATTTCAATGGAGATGATGTGGTAACCGGATCTGGTGCCACCCTGAGTTTTTCAGGAAACACGGAAAACGCTTATCATGTAGTTGTTTCCGCAGGAGATGAAGGCTCGGCGGAACTGGACGGATTCACAATTACTGGTGGAAATGCCAATCTCGCCAGCTCGATCATCGTGAATGGAAGAAATGTTAGTGGCGGCATTGGAGGTGGTTTGGTCAATGTCTCTTCTGGATCAATAGTCGCCCACGTGATTATCAAGGAGAACAGTGCAGTTTCCGGAGGCGGAATGATGAATTATTCTGCATATCCGAGGCTTTACAACTCGACGCTGAATAACAATTATGCTGTATCTCATGGAGGTGGAATGGCTGATGACAATTCCCAGTCTATACTTAGCAACTTGTTTATCAGCGGAAACAATTCTTCGGGGGACGGAGGCGGAATATATAGTTACTCTTCCGGGATCTCGCTTGGAAATACGACCATAAGTGGTAATGTGGCAGCAAGCGGTGCCAGCGAACTGTATTTGTCAGATGGCTCCCTACACGTTTACAACAGCATTCTTATTGGTTCTGAAGAAAATGCAGTTGTCCTTGAATCTTTGACGGGCATTGAGGCAAGCTATAGCCTGATGCTGGGTTCGACTTTCCCCCACAACATCAACGCTTCAAAGTATACACCTGGCGACATTTTTACCAATCCCAGTCTTGGAGACTATACATTAAAAGTGGGCAGTGTGGCCTTGAATGCAGGGAGTGACGCCCTATATGAATCATATTCGGGCAGTATTACTACAGACAAAGATATCGCGGGCAATCCCCGTCTGGTAGGTTCCAGTATAGACATGGGTGCTTTTGAGGCACCACAAAGCGTATTGCCGGTTACACTCATCAGCTTTACCGCTTCTTTGCAGGGAGAGAACAATGTGTTGCTGCAATGGAGCACCGCCTCGGAGCTAAACAATAAAGGATTTGAAATAGAAATGTCAAGCACGGGTAAAACTTTTCAAAAGGTCGGTTTTGTTATGGGCAATGGAACAACGGGGGCTAATCATCATTACGAGAGCCAGTTGACCAATTTGTCCGCCGGAGTGTCTTACTTTCGTTTGAAGATAATTGATATGGATGATAGCTTTACCTACTCCAGGCTACGGAGTGTCAAAATTACAAATGAAGTGGAGTTGACCAGTAAATTGTATCCAAATCCGCTGACCGGGCGGCACATATACCTGGAAATGGTCCGCCAACCTATCAGCAGTGCGTCTGTAAAAATAACAAACACCCTTGGGCAAGTAGTGAAGACGTCTGACTACAAGAACATTACCGGTCCACTTGAAATTGAAATGCAGGGTGCAGCAGGCACGTATTATATTGAAGTTAACCTGGAAAATGCTGAAACTTTCGTATGGAGAATCGTTAAATTCTAATTAGCCTTAACAATATTTAAAAAGGATTTTATCAGTGAAAGAAGTTAGGCATAGCCATACTAGTCTAAACTTCCAAAGTCCTGATTTTCGTAAACTGTAATTGCAACCTTTTGTTGGAAGAATTTACTAGATTCTGTGTTATTTACCTATAAAAACTTTATTTGTATACCTTTGTTTTGGAGGAAGCCCATAGCTAGTGAGTATAGCATGTTTATCCATTTTACGCTGACATGCTGGATGTTCTGGACCAATGAGGGTTCTTTGTCGCCTATGGTGAAAACGCAAAAATAGATTAAACTTTCATAGTTCTACGAATCATTGCTTCTTTTCAAAATTCATCCCCATTTCTTTTAGGACATTATATAATTGGGCCTTTTTTACTCCGCCGAGAGTGGGATTTGAACCCTTATCATTCCTCTAACTTTATCGCCTGAATTAGTTTTAAAAGCTTGGTCAATTGTTCGATTTCACTCCCCTTAGTTCCACCTAAGGGGGGAATATGATCATTTCCTTCATTTTTTATTATAAACAATGAGTGGGTTGCTCTTGTATTTTCATAGCGCTGTCGTGGAAGTAGTTGTGGTTGGTATGGTGCCGTAATCAGTTAGATTGATTGTTACTACAAGTAATAGAGATTACATTCCGGATAATATTTTTAGTAAATATTATCCGGAATGTAATTAGCCATAATTTTCTGTAATTGCTGATATTTGTAATTAGTAGCCGATTTTAGACTGTTATATGTCCCTTATTTGTCCCTGAAAATTTATAACTATATGAAAATTAAGTAGTTCGAAGTTTTGTATCGGATTAAATATGAAGGATTATCAACAAGATAATCCCGTTTTCTGTATTGCAACTAATGTTTTCATAAAGTACTACAGGTTATGCTTAATTATACCAAAGGAAAACACACTGGTATCGCTTCTTTTTTTAATTCCCAATATAAGTTTCTGCTCCGTCAGGAATGAGCTTCACCGTTTTAAACAATAAATATGTGAATTTAAATGGAGTCCAGTATTTTTGAAATTCTGTAATTGGAGTTGTGCAAGTCAGATAGCTGCCCTAAAATCTGAAATTGATAAGCTTCCGAATATACCGGTGAATACATTCTTGAAAGTAGTTTGAAATTATTCAGTAACCAAATGTAAGACAATGGCAACAGAGAGAAAGCACAGAGAGAGGGGAGATGTCATTTTCGCAAATCAGCTTGTAACTATGGGCGACCTTGAGAATTTCAAGTCTGATCTACTGGACGAGATTCGAACGATTGTAAAAGGGGATCATGGACGCCCAACTAAAAAATGGCTTAAATCCAGCGAAGTCAGGAAGTTGCTGGATATTTCCCCTGGGAAACTTCATTGGCTCAGATCCAATAGACAACTTGAATTTATTAGGATAGGTGGGGTAATTTATTACGATAGGGAAGATATTACAAAGATGTTTGAAAAAAGTAAAGTTCGGGTATCATCTTAAGTGGGTATGATAAATTTGAAAAGGACTTCAGGATATGGCACTATGGTTCCACCTTCATGGAGCCATGTTAAAATTTATTTTTTTCAGAGTGGAAAAACTGAGACTATGGCGAAAGGATTTTTTTGCTATTATTCCAATAAAAGTTGGTTGAATCCAAAGGGTGAATTAATCACAGATTGGAAAATGTGTGCCTGGCAATGGATCTGGAATAAAAACTGAGAGGAGTAGTTAAGGGCAAAAATGAAACAGCTTTCCTGAAAAAACGCCACTAAGTGTGATTTTACTTAGTGGCGTTTTTTTATTTTTTTAAATATGAACTAGCTGACACTTCTCAGTTTTCCTTCACTGGTAAATAGTAGAGATTTTACCTTTTCCATGTTTTGACTGATCCTTGGCTTACGTACCTTGGCATAGCGCTGTGTAGTACGGATGGATTTGTGCCCGAGCATTTTGCTTACATCCTCGAGTGGCACACCGCTATTAAGCATAATGTCAGCAAAAGTATGTCTGGCTAAGTGCGTATTCAGCTCGCGGGCGACATTACAGATGATGGCCAACTCCTTTAAATAGCCGTTGTAATGTGCATTGCTGTTGACAGGAAGTAATTTGCCATTGATTTTGCAACATGGATGACCTTTGTACTTTTCAAGTATCTCTTCCACAACAGGCAAAATTGGCACCATTTCAGACACACCTGTTTTGCCACGATCTTTAATGAGCCATCTTTCGGCGTTTTTACCTACTCTGACTATATTCTCACTTTTCAAATCAAAAAGATCCTGATAGGCAAAGCCGGTAAAGCATTGAAATATATAGACATCACGTACTTCTTCAAGTCTTTCAACCAAATTTTCTTTTTTGTAGATAGTTTCCACTTCGTAAAGTTCGAGTGGTGGAATATCTGTTTCATCAGCACCGCATACAAAAGAACTGATCGGATTTGCGCTGATTAGTTCCTGGTTTACACAGCCTCCTAAAATTTGCTTTGTTTTTTTGATATGCTTTTTTGCAGTCGGCTCTGCCAGTGGATCTTCAACTTCCAGTGTCAGGTAATTATAAAATGAATCCGCAAAGGAGTATCTGATCTCTCTTAAGTCAAGGTCTTTCCGGCCATATTGATGCTTAATGTATTGTGAAACCTTCTTTCTGGTCGATCGCCAATGGCGTAAAGTACCCTCAGATCTCAAATTCTTTTTTACCTTTTGATCAAAAGTTTGAATAAAGCGATCAAACGCTTCTAAAATTGTCTTTATGGTGTTTTGAGTGGTGCTCCCTGATGTTTTTCTCTGGCTAATTATCGGCAGGCCCAAATAAGCGTTTTTGAGCATCGTAGGGGTGATATGGCCTTGCTGAGATTGCAGGAGCATAAAATGACTTTCCAGATCCGTTTTAAGTTTCCCAATCTTTTGGTTGGTGATTCTGGCTTCACTGCTTCCCTCTGTCACAAGCTTAATTTTGTTGTCCCAAAACTTAGGCAAGGTTTTTCGGCCCAGTGAAATTTCTTCATTGATACCTTCAATGGTGATTCTAGCATAAATAGGAGCCTTGCCATCCCTGGAAGCTTTGGCTTTAAACAGCCAAAACAGGATTGAGAGTTTCTGATTGCTTTTCATTCTTCACATTGTTTAAGTGGTCAAAAGTTTTTTCCGTTCTACCGGATTGACACATTGATTTCCAAAACATCTTCTCACACAAGTCTTTATCGGAAAATCGGTTACCTAATTTAGGGATTTCAAATGGTAACTGAATAGGTAACCGAATACCTTGATTTACTTTGATTCAGAATGAACTACTTTTTTGTAAAAATGACTGATTATTAAATCATTATATACAAAAAAAGCGCCGTTTGAGGCGCTTTCAGTGATCCCGCTGGGATTCGAACCCAGGACCCATACATTAAAAGTGTATTGCTCTACCAGCTGAGCTACGGAATCGTTTTGGCTGTTAAGTCGACAATTTTCATGATATGAATTTTGTCATATTAGAAAAAGTTAAACTGCCAACTGCTTTCTCTGCTATTACTCCGCTGGAATGCTTTTATCTCTAAAATCTCCTTATCGGTATTAATCAAAATTTCGATCAATTAGTAACCGGATATTTTGTGTTTCACATTTTGTCGTGCTGTTCACTAGTATCGTGGTGCAAAAGTACTATTTTAAATATCCAATCCAAATTTGATGGATAATTATTTTTTTAAACATTTTGACAGGATAGTTCAAATAGCTCAGTCTGAGATTATTGAAGAGGGATATTTTTTTAAATAATTTACAATAATATAGCTTGATACACACTCAATAATATATTTGACATCATTTTAGGTGTTGGTATTTTAATGAAGAATGTGTGAAGCTTTTACAATATTTAACCCTCAATGCATCGGATCTGGTCAGATGTTATTTGAGCCTAAATCGTGAGTAACGTAGTGTAGCCAAGTCTGGGCAGTACATTTGAATCAGTTTCAGGAAACAAATACATCGTATCACACGGGGCTGATAAGTTTATTTTATAATCGTACTCAACGGGAAGAAGCCAGCCCAGAAGCCAGTTGACCAGATTATCGAAGTCCGGATCGCAAAAGCACTTTTCGAGCTCATCCGTGTTTTTGAAGGAGATGTTTATTTGAATTTCTGGTAAACACGAATCCAATGCTCCGCCTAAAAGCAGGTCAGCACCTAAACGTGCGGCACCGATTTCAGCACCTTGCATCATTGAGAGATTATTTCCGTATTCATTTTCAATGCCGACAGAAACATTCAGAATTCCGGATAAAATACTTTCAGATTTCAGGAAATCTGCCCTGCATTCTGATATTTGCGGAAGCATCGGTAGAAGATGCATAAATGTAGCATCAGAAACAAAACCAGGAATTTGCCAGAAGCAGCGTAATTCTTCAAATAATGCAGACTCCGGATCCAGTGAACTGGCACTTTGTTCAATTTGCTCTGTATGTACTTTGCTGAAGAAAAACTCTTGTTCCAATGGAAGAAAAAACAAGCGTGTTTTCTGTTCTTTTTCACGCTCCGCACGAATATTATCAATTTTGTTCTTCAAACTTTTTCCTGATTTTGAAGAAGATAAATGAAAAAGCTGCTCGGGCAGATAGTCGTAAATCCCGCTCCGGTTTGATTCAATAACCGGCCCTTTGAAATTACCTATTTCCTTTTCGACTATAACTTCAATATCACTGTGGCTTCGTCTTTTGAATGGTCCAAGCGGGCGGAACGTAATTTGCCCGGGGGAAAAGCCTGTTTCAAGAAATGACGCAGCCAAAAATTCGGCTTTTAAATCACTCGAATGCTCCAAAAATATGTTATGCCCGTTTTCCATCATTTCACTGTTATTATATCAATTGGATACATACCTGTTGATAGTTTTTCCATTTTTGATTTTAATAAATCACATGTTTGAACCCAGTCATAATGATTGGGCAAAGTGCCCGAAGGTGTAAGCTGAATATGAACGCATCTTACAAAACCTTGTCCGGGAAGATTTCCTTTGATAAAATGCGGACGTATATTAATTTTTCTGATTTTATTTCCCAGTTCGGCTGTACAGTAGGCACGGATATCTTCGGCGGTAATTAAACGGCCGGAAGTAATAATATTTTTCCGCAATTCGCTCACATATTCAGTCTCTTCCGGTGCCGGTTTTCCGTCAAATGAATTTGTCAAAAGCAAAGTTTCGGCGTTGTTTAAAGTTGAGCCCGAATAAGATTGAAGCCTGGAGCCGGCTGGTAATCCATTGGCAAGTTCTGCTGAGGTTGTCCAGTAAGAAATGTATAAATGATCCGGCTCCTTATCGGCTTTAATAACCAGAAAAGGTTGTGAAGAGGTTTCGTTCGCTCTTTTTACGCCAAGTTTCTGCTCGATTCTGGCCATGTTTTGGGAAATTTCTCTTAGTATGGAAGCCAGGTAATCTTCACCAATCGCATTAAAAGCGGTGACCTCATCCCGTAGAAGTTCCATGAGCTGGTAAAGAAAAGCCTTCGCATTTCTTTGATCAAAGCGGCCAACACCCTGTTGTCTCAGGGTGTAAGAATTACTGGAAGAGCTGTCACTTTTATCAGAGGCGGTATAGTGCTGGTTTTTTTGGTTTATTATTGTATTAATGCCAAAAAATGCTTCACTTGAAGGGAGTGCAATTCCATTGATGCCTGACTGCAATCGGTAGGTTAGCTTATGGAGCTGTTTATTACTTACCGGAAAAGCATTTAACGCGATTTTTATATTCTCAAATCCTGCGGTTGGAAAAGCGGCCGGCCATTTAACTTTCAGCCAGACTAATGGTTTTTTGAATGCCTGCAAAGATCTTCTGTCAAATAAATCTTCAAATTCCAGAGGGTAGGGAAGTAGCTCCATTGTATCTTTTCCCCAGGTTTCATTACTGGTAATGTTGATGAAATGATTCGTCATTCCAATCAAGGTTATTTCGTCTTGCCCGGTTTCTGTCTTCAGGCCTGCTTCGAAATGCAACCTTTGCTGCCCGGATTCCCAGGTTGTGAAAGGCAGGAATTCCCGGTAAAGTGCCTGAGAAGAATCTGCGGGCCAGTCTATATAAAACCGGAAGCCCTCAAAGGAATCAATCGCCGGATCCATATCAATTCCAATCCAAACGGACTGTTCACCACCTTTTTGCAGCAAAGCTGACGACAGTAAATTACGGGATCCTTTTTCTAATGAATAAAGTCCTGCCGACGAAGCATAAAAAGCGACCGCCGCATTGACGATGGAATGTTTCCCGACGGGAGAAAAAAACACTTCTGCTGATTCTCCTTTTCTCACAATGGTTCGCCTGCAAACAAGTTGACTCTCCTGATCCACCCAGCCTTTGGCTTCAACCGCGCGGGTCTGCGCGATGGCAAGGGCTGGCTTTGGGCTTCGCTGAATTTGTGGGCAAAGTATTTCCGCCAGCCGGCTCATCAGCCTTAGTTCGGTCCCTTTTATTTCCTGACCGACTTTTTCAAATTCTACCGCGCATCCTTCAATAAGCAATTTTACCAGCGGATCAAATTGATCCAGATTTGTTTCGTCATATCCCCAAAGTTCGGCTGAGCGTTTCAAAATCCTTTGGGATATATTTTCCTTGTTGTAATATGAATCGGAATACATGGCTAATCGATGGACATGGGTGAAATAAATATGCGTTCAAAGAATATGAAGGGTTCGTTGGTTCTTCTGATGACTGCCTTAACTTCCACACCAATTCTTTTTCGTATATAATTATTATTTTTGGACATGACTTCAAGCTCTTCAATTTCCACCCGGACTTTCGTCTGCATAAGCCGCCGCTCGAACCTGGAAATAGCAACTTCCAGCGATTCTCTTATCAAATCCTTCCATTTGATTTGTGAAAGCATTGAAAAATCATGTTCCCATAAGGCACAGCCATAATTTTCATCGAAACGTGTTTCATCAAAATGAGTAACCATCAGAAGATAAAGATGCTGATGAATAGCTTCCCGATCAGGACATTTTGCAAGCATCTGCCCTACGACCACACAGTCTAATGCCAGTGGCAGTGCGTAATTTTGTTGTTCCATTCGCTTCGTTTAATAACAATGTGGTTGCATTAATGAAAGTCTCTCTTATTTTTGTTAAACAGATCAACCCGCGTTACTTATGAAATTGCCTTTGCCCAAAACTTCCTCGCAACGTCTTCAACTTTTGTATGCCTTTATCGCGATTTTGCTGCTGGTATGTGTAGGTTCATTTGCTTTTTGGATAACGGATTATCATGTCGCCTATCCGGGGGCTATGTTTACTTTTCTGGTATTGGGGATTCTGCATATTTACCTTTTATCTCATTGGTTCAGTACTCTTTTTTTGAACGGTTCAATCAAAGCGCTGGGTTTTACGATGCTGTTAAGTCTTATAGCCGCCCTTCTGATTGTGCTTCTTTATTATAAAATCAGTGACGCGCTTTCAGTGGGCATTGGCATGGCTACGGCCTTGGTTGGTTTTCTTTTTCCTGTTTTTGTGGCAAAGGTTTATCAGACTTACCTGATGATTCCTTTAAAAGAATATAAAAAATGGTATTATCCAATGGGGCAGCCGTTGCCTGATATGGATCTTCTGGATCTTTCGAGGGTTTTGGTTATACAATTTGAATTTACCAAAAAGGCGAACGAAACTGGCTTTACTAACTTTCGCGCCAAAGCTCCCAATGCAATGCTTTTCGGTGAACTGTTTTTTATCTTTCTAAATGATTACAACGATCGGAATCCTGCCAGTCCTGTCGAATTCCTGACATCCGAAGGTGTTCCTTATGGATGGCTTTTCTATAAAAAATCGCCCTGGTATAAAAGGCACGCTTATATGGATCCGGATCTTACTTTCCAGGCTAATGGAATTGTTGATAATGAAACCATTGTCGCCGTTAGAGAATAATTTTGGATTACTGACCAAGAGCATCGTCGAACACGCTGGACAATGATGCAATTTCCCAAAAGAAAACCCCTCTGAGTGCAGTGCTGACAGCATGCTCGCCGCTCCATAAATCAAAAAAATCGGTTTCATGCACATAATGTTTGCCGTCCCAAAGGGAGATGTGCCGGTAACCCAAGGCGAGGATTCCTTTTCTTGATCCAAGCTGTTTTACAAATCCGGCACGGCTGCCTGCGCGGTAATTTTGAGTTAACGGGTAAGTTTTGTCCAGATACGCTTTCATATCGACAACGCTATAAATATAATTATCCCCCCTTTCATCTTTCATGCTGCGAACTCTACCTCCGGCAACAATCGGAGAATAAGGCAGATCATCCGGGATATTCAAACCTGAACGGTTCATGGCGTAGCTAAGCTCAATGGTGCAGGTCTCCACCTTTGTATCAATATACTTTTCAATTTGTCCACCCATTCCTGCATATTGAATCGTATGATATGGATGATTATTGAAAAGCGTTTGGAAATCACAAAAAATCATAATTTTTCCTTTTTAAATAATCGGTAAAACGTTGATCCGTAATAAGGTAAAATTTAGGGCGCCCTGAGCAATGCTGAAGGAAACGCCCCTTCTTAAAATAAAGGATGGCTTCTACCACCGGTTGGTATGCGGTGTACCAAACAATTTGATCTCTTTTGCAGACAAAGTCAGGCTTGTCGTCATCGGCATTGAACCTGTTTCCGTAAAACTCTCACTGTATTGCACACAGTATACATCGGTGAGTTCGAGCTCCTTCTGGGTCTGTTCTTCGTCAACATTTTTAAAGGAGATCTTTGCAGAAGACTTTTTCCCGTCCGGATCCACCATCCATTCCCAAAGTCCCTTACTATCATCCGCACTGGATGAATCAACCTGAATAAATACGGTTCCTCCATACACTTTTGAGGATACACGGCCCTTGTCGTCTATGGATTGGGATAAAGAATAGTTGCATGAAATAACGGCGATTCCGTCGCCGGATGGACCACCATCCCAGGTAAAATACGCGTCAAAACTTGAAGCTGGCATAATTGATAAGTGTTTAAAAAGTGGAAAACTGATTTGATATAAATATTATTAATTAAGCATAACCGGCATTCCTTTGATCATTGCAGGGCCATTGCTCTTCACTTCGGCCATAGCGTCTGCTTCAATGCTTACCTGAGCAGCTTTGAGTTTGGCTGAGGCAGTACCTTCCAGTTTTAGTTCAGAACCTGCCTTGATTTCGGCACCGGCCGAACTTTCTGCTTTCAATTCCTGGGTTGCCTTGATCGAAATTTCATTTCCCTGCAATTCGAGTTTTTGATCGGCTTTGATGGAAATATTATTGGTGGCTTCTATTGTCAGATCTTTTGATTTAATCTCGATCAGCCCGTTTTCTACTTCCAGATGGATTTTACCATCGTCTTTAAAGCTGAAAATCACATTCGTACCTTTACTGTTCATGTTGGTAATCTGCAACTGGGCGTCACCGTCTTTATCTGAGAAAATGATCACATTGCCCGAGCGGGTTCCCATCACTTTCATGTCATTATTGTCGTTTGTATAATGCGTGTCATCGTCTGGTTTTGGGTAAAGTGTTGTTACTACAAAAGGTTTTTCTGCCAGATTTCCTTCATAACCAATCATAACCATTGCACCAACTTCCGGCACAAAATTAATTCCCTTGCCTTGTGCATTGTGCATACTTCCCACGCGCATCCAGATCGATTCCTGGTCTTGTTGCCTGGCCTGGCCCCACATAAATTTTACCCTGATGCGTCCCAATTTCTCCTTATCGTCATTGGCAATCACTTCTGCCTGCTCATTTTCTCCCAGCGGATTGTGCACATTGGGATTGTTGGGAGGATGTTGAGCCGATTCAGGAACTGCCTTAAATGAATTTTGGTAACTACCAGCTGTATTAACTTCATGACGAATATGCACGACCCGGTATTTGCCAAAATTCTCTTCATACTTTTCGCCCCGCTCATTCAGACGCTGGCCTTTGACAACCAAAACAGTACCGACGCTCATCGTTGGAAGCTCTCCGGTTCCCCGGAAATCAACCATAGAAGTGACACGTGCAGAGCGTTCCATTTTGGTCAGCTCATCTATTTCACTTTGTCCGACAATAATTTCAGGAACTTCCAGCAGCGCACTTTGAGCAAAAAGGTTATCCGACTGCTGCAATGCAAATTCACTGAGTGAGGTTAGCCCGCTTACATTTTGTGAGCTGGATTCTCCGGTGAAAGCCTCTGGTTTCGTGTAATTATAGCCTTGATAATTGAATTTGGATGGATGAAGAAGCAGCGCAACGTCAAAGTTTTGCAGACCATCAACCAGAAAATCCACCTCGCTGGAATCATTTCCACGACCTAAAACCAGTTCCTTTCCATTGTAATAAAACCACTCACAGCAGCGGTCGGCAACCCGGCTTAAAAATCTGAAATTGCTTTCATTGTATTGAATAAAAGGTACTTGCCGTCCTCCGTTTTCAGGGTTAAGCTGTTTTTTGAGCAAATTCTGTGGGTAAGGCTGCAAAATATTGTTGAAAATATCCTGCACGGTTCCCCGCAAAAAGGAACGCCGCTGCACGCTATCTTCCAAAACAATAGTCGGACTGAAACCTTTGAGCACAAAAGCGCTGCTCATATCACTAAGACTACGCAGGCGGATTTCGGTTACAATCCCCTGAAAAGTAAAATCAAGAGATTCCTGATCCAGCCTTGGACTAAAAGAAAAGGTAATTTTTTTGCCCATCACATTACGGTGCGACTGGCTGAAAAAATGTTCTCCCTGTTTTTCAAGCTGATCAAAAGGTACCAAAAGCTCAAAGCTGTGATGGTCGAACAGGTCTTGTTCAATCGTCAGTCCCAAATGACGTTTGATCTGGATTCCTCCTTCAATTTCTATGGAAGTATTAACCTGCCGTGCCATTAACTTTTGATTTCGATGTTTCCAATTTTTACAGTTGCAGGCAGCAGAACCAGCTCATAAACCAGAGATGTGCTGCTGTCACTCAGAAAATAGTCTTTTCCCCGGTGCTGGGGCAGATATCCTTTTTGATCAGGAACATGAGCAATTCTGTAACCCCGGATCGTTGATCTTTTAGGCAGAAAGGATTCACGGAATCCCACACAATAGGCGTCTTCAAATTCTATTTTACGTAAAAGCTGTGAGTCGTCATGGTATTTAAACTCAATTTGTCCGCTTAGTTTTCTGTCATTTTTAAATGCCCAGTCGTAAAGCAATGCAAAATCATCGTTTTGTTTGGGGCCGATCGTCATCCGGATCAAACGAGGTTTAGGTGCATCGGTCGGGCTTCCCCTTTCATCAGCGTTGCGATTACAGCCATAAGAAATTTTCTGTGCTGAAAACTCTTTTCCGTCAATCGTCACATGCGCCTCAACACCGATCGTTGCATCTTGTTTTGCCATCTTCTAAAAGTTTTCCAGTTTGGCTTCATCTACTTCGATGCTGGCCGCTGTGATCGTAAGACAGGTAATGAAATTTTGCAAGCGGTTTGTAAGCGCTATATCAAGATCATCGGATCCGTCATCAAACATTTCGACAAACTCGGTGCAAACCGCATCTTTGAAACTGAGCGTTTTGAACGAACCGTGCTCGCCGAATTGCTCAACAGTCAGATCATATTTTTGCGACGGTTTGCTTGCCCATTCAACCAGAAAATCATCCAGCACCATTTCCAGTTCGACATACAAATGTGCCCACTGGATGGGGGAGGTGACCGACATGGAATCGTCGACGGTTTGATGAAGCTCAAAGCGCATGTACATCACACTAAATTCATGATCGCCGTCGACGGTCAAATTGGAACTGAAAGCCATCTGGAATTGGAATCTTAATTATGAATGTCAAACGTTACTGCTGCGCATATTCAGCATTCCAGGCAGTCGCATCCAGATCGTCTCCTTTTTGTCCTGTCAGCGCGATCATGAAGTTTTTGGCCGGAAAGTAAGGAATCATATGAATGTCCAGATACACTTTGTCTTTCTGGTTTTTATCTTGTTCAAAGCGCATCACACTGAATTTTTCGATCAGTTTTCCAGGCCCTGTGACACTGTCTAAAAACTTGATGATCTGTTTTTTAAGATCGTTTTTAGTATTGTAATCAAAATTTTCAAAAGCACGTCGGTTCAAAAAATCAATCAGTACTTTTGTGATATAATCAAAAACCCGAACGACCGAATAGGTTTGTAGTCCTACATTATCTCCGTTGAAAAGCGTTTTGGCAGAAAACGCCATAACCTTGCTGTACTCGTTCACCATTGGAATTAGTCCCATTTTTTCAAGATCTGCGATCTCGGATTTTTTAAGTGGAAAACGCACACCATCGACCTCGTTTAAGGTTCCGTGTTTTTTTCCGGCAGCTACCTGCGACATCAGCGTTTTATACACATTACCCGCAAGCGCTGCGGACGGTGGAATATACAGATCGTCTTCTTCACCCAGATCCGCATGTTTGGCTCTGCCTACCAGCCAGTTACAAGTCATCATTACGTTGGACAAATGCGCTGAGCCGCCTGTCAGATTCGCTGCTTCAAAAAGCTCCATGACATCCTCCGGCGCGTCCAGATGCTCAAAGTCAGTCACCAGCATTACCTTGTTTTTATGCGCCATTTTTGCCCATTTATCAACAACCTTACCAGAGCCCAAATATCCGGGAACATTCAGGATCGAATAGTTCTCACGCAAATCCAGCCGGTCAAATTTAGCCGCCAGTTCTTCGCCGACGGCGTCAGCAAATGTGGTCACATCCAGGTCTTTAATCTGCTCAGCATCCGCATTCAGAAACGTTACGTTTTTGACTTTTTCCTGTTCTGTATTTTTGAAAAAGGTAGCGACAGAACGGTAGGATTGTTCCAATGGACGAATTAATTCAACGGCTTTCCCCAAATTTTCCTTCAAAAGCTCTGATGCCGCATCGGCCTGGTTTTGTCCTTTTTCAATCATTTCGGCGATATTTTCTGAGCTTCCCAGCAGTTCGGTCCAGAGTTCAAGCCGTTTTTTGAGCTGCTGACGCTCTTTTTTCTTGTCAGCCTCGGTCAGAAATATCTTTTTTCTGGCCTTTTTCTCAGGATTAATATTTCCCGCTCCTTCGATGATTGTCTCAACCAGATCGTAGCTTCCATATTTTGCTAAAAGCGGTAATCCTTTTTCCAAAGGCACTGCCGCATGATCGCGGTAACCGGCTGAGCCCTGCTCTTCATTTAATGTTGTTTCAGTTGGCATATGACTGGATATTTAAGCTTTTGAGTACTTTTTATTTGTTCGAAAAGTAAGACTGGCGTTTTTAATCAGCAGCTTCCAACTCGTTGATCAGCGTTTGGAATACACCAAGCAACGCAGCCTTGGCCTCGGGTTTTTCGAGTGCAGCTTTCAGGATTTTATTCACTTTCAAATGGCGGACAACCTGTTGATAAGCTTCTGCCCGCGCATCGAGATCCTGTAAAAATGCACTTTGTGCTACGATACCTTTTTTGCCAAAATCACCCAGATTACGAAAGCGGAGGGGTTCATTGATAAAGCTTCCTTCTGCTGTGATAAACTCTGCTTCTGCCTCGGGCTGGTAGTGGGCAAAAACTTCTTCTGTCGTTTTCAAATCGTAAACCATTTCAGGTCTTACTGCCGAATCACCGGTTAATTTTGTGGCGAAAAGCGTCCGGTTTTGGGGAATATCCGCGATCCCCTCGCTGGCCTGGTCAATTTTGCGTTCATTGCCGCCAATTCCGTAGTTGAACATGGTCTTATTTGTTTAAATGTAAAATTAAATCTCGTTTTAGCCTCCGATTAAGACAGTTGGACAACCTGCCACGATACTGCCTCCGTGAGCCGTCATATCACCCATTCTTGCGGCGGGTTTTCCTGAAATAAGTACACTGGTTGAGCCGATAACAATAGCATCCGGCGGGCCAACACAAACGCACATATCACCCACGCCAGCCGCTGGCATACCTCCGATCAGGACCGTTGGAGCGCCTGGCGGAATGATGGGGCCGCCCACGTGTGGGATAGGAGGTATGCCCGGCGTAACCATGGGACATACATGCATATCGCCGATTCTTGCTGCTGGTTGTGCCATTTTTTTATCGTTTTGGTAAAAATGATTGCTGTATTTCCGCCATTTAGCGGGGGTTGAGTTCTTCTATTTTTTCAACTTTTTGAAATCAAGCAAAGAACTTACTGTGACGCCAAGTCCGGCTGCCGCTGAGCCAACGGAAATGTAAATTCCAGGTTTTGCATAGCTTGTCAGGCCTTCCGGATTACTGATTTTACTTTTATAATCTTTGAAATCCTTGTTTAGCATTGCATAGGTTACGGCTCCAAAAGCAAAGGCTGCAATTCCGGCGCCCAGTTTTATAGTCGCCAGTTTTCGGGTATGGTCAAGCTGCGCCTGGTTGGCTTTACTGATTTGTTCAGAGAATTTTTCGGCAGCCTTTTTCTCTTGCGGCGTCGCTGCGACGGTTGGTTTCATATCGGTTGGCTTACTTGCCGTTGCCATTGGCTGTACTCCATTTTTCTGCGCAGACTCGTAGGTAGCAGACGGTACGGGTGTTGCGGGTGCGGCGATAGCATTTGCGGCGGAATTGAACGAAATGCCGGTCAGATATACTATCCAGCTTCCTGCAACTTTATCAGCCCGAAGCTCTGCGACTCTGGAAACGGATTGATAAGGCGTCTTGTCATTGCTGTTTTTGGCTTTAAACTGCTGGGAAAAAAACACCTTGACAAAGGCATATTTATTCATTTTAACGTCCGAGACGACGATATTGGAAAACTCAATGGTGTTGGCATCTGATTTGGTATAAAACAGATCGAAGTTGCTCAAATATTTTTCAATCGGTGTATCAAGCTCGGGAGAACTGCTGGTATGTTTTGGATCCACGTCATCTTCCACGACCACGCCATCGTTGAAAAAAATCTGGTCATTGCTGGGCATGTAGCTGTTCATCATCATGTAGCGACGCTCGTAATTACTCAGATCATCATTAGAAACCGCGTTAAGAAGATCGTTGAATGCCTTTATCTTTTCTCTGGCCAGCACTCTTATTTCATCCGCATCTTTGCGGCTCAGCGTTTGTGCCATGGAAGTTCCTGCATAAAAAGATCCCAGCGCAATCATTAAAAGGACAAGTGATTTTCGGCTTACCGAAAAGAATTTGAACCGTGCCATAATTTCAATATGTTCTATCTTGTAAATCAATGATTTGAACTTCCACCCGTCTGTTTTTTTGCCGGTTTTTTTCGGTGTCATTTGGAGCTACCGGGAATTTACTTCCCAGTCCCTGTGCTTTGATTCTGTTTTCCGCAACACCTTTATTGACCAGATATCTGGCAATAACACGAACCCTGTACTCGGAGAGGGTAAGATTTAGTGAGGCGTTGCCAACATTATCTGTGTAACCGTTTACGGCTAATGATTTATCCTTGTTTGCAGAAATCCATTCAGCCAGTGAATCCAGATAATTTCTGGAATCAGCGGGTAATTTGTAATCGCTTTGCGGAAAGTATAGCGTCCGGTTTGATACTGTAAAATTAACTTCGGTCGTTGTTCGCTTTTCTGGCTTGATACTGTCCGCAGCAGGAATACGAAAAGATTTTAAGGTTATACCTTCTTTCAGCGGAGGCATTGCATTCGATAATTCAACCTTTCGGTTTTGGCTCACCAACTCAAATTTATATAGTTTGCCTGCCGGGGCGTCTGTATAAAAATGTCCGTCATTTACTCTTTCCATTTCAATTTTCTCACCGTTTCCTTCACGAAGCTGAGCAAGCAATCCACTATGCGAATTGGCAATGTTTACCGATAAAATCGTGTGCTGCCGGTTAAGTTTCAATGTGTAGGTTCTTGTGCTGTCCTGCGCCTGATCCAGAATTAAATTTCCGTTATAAGATTGATATCCAGGCGATTTTACTTCCATCGCCACAATATCATTTTCCGGAAATGCTACTTCAATTCCGGAATCTGATTTTATCAGATCGTAACATTCCCTGGCTTGTTTGTGTGTATAGTACAGGCAAATATTTGCTGGTAGTATTTCTTCGGAAACCGCGTCTTTCACCACAATCCGCCGGACGACTTTGGACATGCTAGTCGTGCTGTCTTTCAGTACAAAATGTGTTTGTTCTGATTGCGCGTACGGCTCATCGTTCGTCTGCTTTATAACTGGTAAAAGTTTCAGTGTTATAAAATAAGTATCATTATTTTTCGTGTCGTTATAAACCGGTACTGTAAGCGCCTGATAACCTTTTGATTCTATCACAAGGCCTGAAAGCTCACAAGGGATTTCTACACGGAAAATGCCTTTTTCGCCGGTTTTTCCAATTCTGCTTTTACCTTGTTCACTCCTGGCAAAGATGCTGGCCGCAAGCGGCTTGGTTCCGCTTACGTCTGTAACCGTACCTGCCAGAAACCCGCACTGGGCATAAAGCGATGTGATGCTGAGGAAATAGATTAATATTTTCACTGCTGGCCCGTATCTTAATTTGTTAATTCGATGTTGTTTCCACGCCAATATTTCCCAGTAAAACTTCCCAACGCAGTGTATCTCTGCCGTCGACCGTTTTTTGGTAGGATTCGAGTTTTACCCGGATATTTTTCTTGGTAATATCTCCGTATGCTACCTTTCCATTGGCTGAGTAGCCCTCAAAAACCTGCTGTCCGGAAATGATTCCGTAATAGTTGCCATCGGCTTCCTGTTTCAGCTCGCTGACGTATTTGACTTCGTTCCATGTTATATTGATCTTGCTGTAAGGAAGAAGTTTCAGCCGGTTGAGATAATCCTTGACAGGATATTTCCTGACGCCGCTGGCCGAACTTACAGCAACTGTTGCCTGTGGTTCGAAAAGGCTTAATGCTTGTAAAACAGCCTTGTTTTTCTCTTCTGACTTACGACTTTTATCGCCAATGATTCTTAGATATGAATTGAATTCGTCGACTCTGCGGATACCTTTCTGACTGTATTCTTTGTATTCAGAATCTGTTAAAACAGGTTTTTCTTTTTCCTTGATCATAGCTGGCGCTTCCTTTTTTGCTGCCGCAGCTGGTTTTTCAGGTTTTACTTTTTTTAGCTCGGTTTCCTTTTTTTCTATTTCCTTATGCACAAGACCAAGCAGCGGAGCTACATCGACAACATCCCGCAAAATTTCATGGCGACCATCCTTGTAGATCACCGTTGCAACTTCCTCTTTGTTGATACTCGCCGCTTTGCCCTCCGCAGAAATGTAATTGATCACCTCGTCACTTTCATAGGAAATAGTACCGGTAAGCACCGTCAGCGGGACACTTTTGATGATAATATCCTGACTTACATTTCGGGGTGGAGATTTGTAAAATGCATCAATCTGTACCTGTGCCTTGGAAGGATTTTCGTTTAATTCAGAAATGACAATAAATTGTCCGTTTTCAGCAAAAACCACTAAAAAACGTTTTCTGTTATAAATGCGCAATACGTTGTCTGAGGCAACCCATTCCAGTTTGTTATCCAAGGCACGGCTCAATTTTGCCTGAACAGGATTTCCGTTGTCGAGCCAGATCCGGTCCTGGGCAAAGACCGAACCTGCAAACAAAACCAAAAGGGTACTATATAAACAGAGCTTTTTCATTTCGGATAAAGTTGAAAAGACAACGGAATTGTCCTTGTTTTTCCCTCGGACATAGGCCTGAGGAATAGGTTGATGTGCAAATCATTTGTTGTAAGTAAGAATTGTTACCTGCATATCGCCACCGGATGAACTGGCATTTACCCGATCCTGACCATGCGCATCAATAGACATTTTCCCATACCGGCCCTGGTTGGTGATGTAAGCGACGACGGTGCCGTTGGGTAATTTATTGGCATTGGCATCCGTGTAACTTCCGTTGATAAAGTCGGTTGTTAAAATAGCTTTGGTAACGTCACTGTATTTAACATTGTCAAAAGTAAGCTGACCCAGAACTGCGAACTTGGCTCCATTTTTAGGATAAATTCCAGCCTTGTCGTTGTACGGATACCAGGTAAGGTCTTCCGCGCCCACTTGTGAAACCAGCTCGCCCAGATCCAGGTCATACGGATTGGAGTAATACATCGTGAAAGATTTTTTCGACGTAAAAACTGTGGGTTCTCCAGGCGTAAATGTAAGCGTTTGGCTATAAGTAATTCCACCTGCGTATATGGCATATGCCCGTGCATAATAGGTTACGCCAGCCGTCAAACCCGTCATTGTAGCGGTATAATTTGCTCCCGACGTATTACTGCCGATTTCTGTTTTACTGTCTGAAATTGTAGGTGTTTTATTTGTGGAAGAATAACATACGCCAAATGAGCTAATGGTTTCCGTCCCCAGTCTATCAAAAAATGATACACCAACTGTGGCTGATGATTTTGTAACATCCGTAATTGCTCCAAGCTGGATCAAAGGCACGGTATATTTATCCGTTTTGAAACTTGCTACGACTCCGTAAGAAACTCCACCACCTTCATTTTTGGCATAAGTTCTTACGAAATAAGTAGTTACAACATTTAAACCGGTGATCTGGCCCTGAAACTGAAAAGGTGTGGTAGTCACCACATTTCCTATTTTTAGTGCGGTACCATCTTCAATCGTTGGTTTATCCCGCGTGGCGTACACAAATCCATATTCAGTGATCTGTCCACTTTTTTTATCCTGGCGGCTATTTTTACCATCTGGATCCCGGACAGTCCCACTTACCGTAGCGCCGGATGTCACAACCTGGATGACACTAACCTCGGATACCACGGGTGGCAGCGGATCCACGGGAAGGAAAAGATTGCAGGCACTCACAGCAAATACAAGCCCGGCGGCTATGGCTGAATGGATTAACTTTTGCATCTGATAATTGACGTTATTTTCTTCACAGACAAAGATATTTTTTAACAATCAGGTTGTGGCTGGTGCCGTAGTTGGTGGCTGCCAGTCATTATCCCAGTATTCAATAAGCTGCATATCGGCTACACGACCGGTAAAATGAACTTTTGTATCGTCGTGATTTTGATTGATCAGATGGGAGCGGAGACGGTTGATCCACGGCCCCGCATGGCTGGCAGTAAGAAGTCCTCCCATGCCCATTACATTTTCTCGTTGTGCCAGTGTGAGTCCGTAATTGGAATCGCTGTTACCAGTCCCATTTACATGATTTAGTCCCATCGTATGTCCAAATTCATGGCTGACAGTTGTCTGAAGGAAACTTACACTGTGCACAACGGTTCCCATTCTCGTCATTCTCGTATTCCAGGACGATTCCAGATCCAGGTGCGTGAACATACCTGAACGGTTTGGCGGATCAGCAAATGACCGGAAACTCGTCTCCCGGGGGTGAATGATACGATAAGTCTGATGTGCTTGTGCCGATGTTTCCACAAGCTGGATGGAAAGGCTGCATTGCACATTCGCCGCCGTGAGCGCGCTTCCCAACCTTGGCCGATACCAGGGTTTATTGGGGCTAAGGATGAATTTTTCATTCCAATGATTTCGAATCACGCCCACAAATTCTCTTTTATAAGTTTCCCATTCAAGGTCTGTCCAGGGTTGAAGGTGGAAGTTTGCATCCGTATCGTGCAAAATTCCGTTCCCTGTTCCGTAAGTACCTGATGCATAAAAATGGCTTGTTGGTTCAATGCGGACCAGTCTAACACGGAACTGTAAAATCAGGTCGAAAGTATTATCGTCAACAGGCAAGAGACAGGAATCCCAATTCCATGCTTTTCTGAAAAGATGAATATTCATAATGGATCAATTTTATACTGAGCTATGAATTGTATTTTAAAACTTATCGGAATTGCATCAGGCCCAGTCAGGCTCGCTGAGATCCCTTGGGCAATCCATCATCTTCAAATTTCCATTGCTTGCCGTAAGCGCCGTAGAAAATCCCATCCCGTCAGCAGAAATAATTATTGTTGAAGGGTTTATGGAAGTTTCCCTCACCGCAAACTGCTTGTTCTTATTTTGTTGAAAGTCTACCATGAAATTTCCAAACACAGAATTTGATCCCGCAGATATTCCCGGCTGCTGCGCCAAAGCAATATTTAATTCGTTAAAATCTTTTAAAGCAAGCTTAAACCGGGAAGATGTTGTAAATGGCACCCAATCGCCGGAACCAGCTATTGAAACGGGCGAGCCTGGTCCTCCTGCTGCAACTGACGTACCGGCATAAAAAAAACAGGCTGTATCGAATGTTTCCATGTTTTTTATTTTGAAAAGGTAATTATCACGGCCAAACATTTTAAATATGGATATAGAGCGTCCTCCGACCATTTTTATAGCGAATTTTTGAGTAATAAATGCGGGCAGAACAGGTTTTGGTTCTATGTTTGGAGGTGGAGGAGCACCTTTATGCGCATATATTTTTACCGACCGCCAGTATCCAAAATCATCATCCGCTGCATCCGTACTGGCATCTGATCCCCTTGCCACTTTTTTGCGGAATTCTGCCACATTAAGCTTGTTTCTACCCGTTAAAATTTCCCGCTGGACTTCAACACATCGTCGTATTGAAAGATCAGAATTATACCCCCGGTCTCCTATTTTACTCGCATAACCCACCAGATTGATCCAGTAATCAACTTGTGATCTCAGAGGCAGGAAAATGTATTTATAAATTCCCAGCTTGTGATTTTCAATTAGTTTGTCATCGCCCGTTATAAAATTGTACAGTCGTAGCGCGCAAACAGGCATCCCGTTTCCTGCAAAATACTTTTCGTCTTCCGCATCGGGATTATCAAAAATATTCTCAAAATCAAATTTGTAATCTACTTTTGTCATCTTATCTGCTATCAAACTTCTTGTGGCAGTACATTTTTTCCAATCTTCCAAAAGACCTCACCGGTATCTTCCATATCCAGGAATATTACGGACCCCTTTCCAACCTCGCCCGTTATAATCATCCGGCTGATCGGCCGTCTTAATTGATTTCTGATCACACCTTTAAGCGGACGAACGCCGTAGCGCGGCGTAAATCCCTGCATTGCAATATACTTTCTGGCTTCGTCTGTCATTTGCAGTGTTATGCCCTGTTTTTCCATCAGATCAGTAAGACCTTTCAAATGGATATCGAATATTTTTACAACGTTTTCTTCTGATATGGGAGCAAACGGAACAATCTCGGTGAGCCTGGCAAGAAACTCGGGACGGAAATATTTTGCCATTACCTCCATCAGGTCAGATGACTTTGGTAAAGTACCCTGATTGAATTGCTCGACGATTTTTTCTTGTCCTATATTCGATGTGAAAAGAATTACAGCGTTTGAAAAATCACCTTCCTTACCAAGCCGGTCATGCAATTTTCCTTCATCCAGTATTTGTAGAAACAGGTCAAATACAGACGGATGTGCTTTTTCAATCTCATCAAACAAAACCACCGAATAAGGTTTCTGACGAATTTTATTGACTAAAAGTCCGCCTTCTTCATAACCTACATAACCCGGAGGAGCTCCATAAAGAAGTGCAGCTGAATGTTCTTCCTTAAATTCAGACATATCAAAGCGGATCAAGAATGACTCGTCATTGAAAAGGAAATCAGCTAGTGCTTTGGCAATTTCTGTTTTCCCGGTACCAGTCGGGCCAAGAAGAAAGAATGATCCAATCGGCTGCCCGGCCTTAATCAGTCCTGAGCGGGATTCAAGAATGGCTTCACTTAAAGCCTTCACAGCCTGATCCTGGCCAACTACTCTTTTTTTCAATACCTCATCTATTCCCAAAAGTTTATCCCTTTCCGAACTTTGAAGTTTTCCAAGCGGAATGCCCGTTTTGTGTGCTATTACAGCAGCAATTTCCTGCTTGCCAACACTCTGGGAATGCCTGGCCGCCAATTGCTGTAAAGCGGCAAGCTTGCTGGTCAGATGCGTATAAATGCTTTCAGCAGTATCAAGTTCTTCATCCTGCTGATCAAGCTGACCGATCAGAAGCGGGCTGAGCCGATTCGGTAATTGCCTTAAAAACCAGCGTAATTCATGTACTCTCTCAGCTTCATCGACAGCCATCAAAATGTCCAGGTCCATTTGAAGAAGAGCCAATTCGTTTTCTGAGACTTCATCCATTAACCGCATCGCAGCCATAGTTCTGTCGAGCAAATCCAATGCGACATCCGGTAGCCGCCTTTCTTTAATATACCTTTTAGAAAGTTTTACAGCTTCGCTGATTGTACCTTCTTCCAGCTTTAAACCATGATGCGCTTCATAAACCGGGATAATATGCTGTATCATCCTAATGGCTGTGACTTCGTCGGGCTCCTCGACCTGCAGTATTTCAAACCTTCTGCTGAATGCCTCGTCTTTTTCAATGTATTTACGGTATTCTTCCGGCGTAGTGGCTCCTATAAGCGTTAATTCACCTCGGGCAAGTTCAGGTTTTAAAAGCTGTGCAACGCCTGCTCCGATGGAACCTTTCGGGTCAAGGAGGATATGGATTTCATCAATAAATAAAACCGCTTTATCCAAACTTTTCAGTTCGTTCAAAATACCTTTTATCCGCTCTTCTATTTCTCCTTTGTAGGAAGCTCCCGCCACCAATGCACCGGTGTCAAGTTCGAGCAAGCGTGCATTTTGAAGTAGAAGCGGTACTTTTTTCTGTGTAATTAATTGAGCAAAACCTTCTACCAAAGCTGATTTTCCGACGCCAGGCTCACCGATCAAAATCACATTTGGTTTACTTCTTCTGCCTAAAATTTCAGCCATTTGTCTAATTTCCATATCACGGCCGATTACAGAATCCAGTTTACCCTCAGCGGCTCTTTTTGTTTTGTCTGTAGTGTATTTTTCAAGGAAATTTGACGCTGATTTTACTACATTATTTTGCGTGTTTGCCGATGCTGATTGTTCACCCGGATTATCATGAATTTGACCGTTGTGCGTTTGTTGGCTGATAGCCAAAACCTCTTTCTGCGTTAAAGGAAGCGATTTGAGCTGATCTGCAGAAAAGCCCACGCCTGGTTTTAACAAAGCAGCCAGAACGCAAAGCGGATCTGTATCACGATTAAGTTGCAGCGCGATCAACTCAGCGAGTTCGAGACAGGAGGCTGCCAGATTATCCGGCTGTGGTGATTCTGGTACTTTTACAGATTTTGCACTTTCTTCCAGACGTACCTCTGCCCAATCCCGCAGGTAAGCAACATCTTTTTGAGCCATGACAAGCTCAGAGGCCAGGCCCGCATCGTTGTGCAGAACAGCCATCAAAAGGTGAGCCGCTCCAAAACGCTCTTGCCGGTATTCACGGGCAAGTGATTGAGCAATGGTTAGGGCATATTTTAGCGCTTCGGTTTGCATGGAGTTGATCTTTAAGAAATTGTAGTCTTTTTTGCTAAGGCTGGTTTTTTTGTATGCCGATCAGCCTTTCGAGTGCTTTCGATTTCATTTCTTTGTTGTTGGTAGAAAGCTGAAGTCCGTCAAAAATCTGCTTCGCCTGGTCGTAGTAAACTTTGCGGTCATTTTTACGGAGATTTCCCTGTGTCAGCAACTGGTAATAGCCTTCTGCTTCCGCGTAACGCAGCCATTCACGGTAGGTCACGCCGGTGCCTGCTTTTGCGGAAAGGCATTCGTCCAGCTGTTTTTGTATCGCGGAAGCATCCGACCCGCCGCCTCCTGATTTTGATGACCGGCAATTGTCAAGGTCTTTCTGAGCAGCAGCGAGTTTGGTTTGCAGCTCTTTGGACGGATCAGCACCTCCACCACCACCACCACCACCACCTGCGGCTCCTGCCATAAGCTGACGTTCCATTCCTTTTATTTCCAGATCTTTCATGTTAATCTGGCTTCGCAGATCATTAATAACTTGCATATCAATTCCTTTGCCGTCGAGCGTATGACGCAGTTCGCTAATGGTTTGCCGGTAGGTGACAAGGGCTTCGGTAAGTTTTGCCACCCCGCTCGAAAGTCTCCGGTTTTGCTCGCTTTTGGCGGAAGCAGCAAGCAAATTAAAATGGCTCATGATCGAATTAATCCGGCTTTCAATATCGACCAGCTGGGTTCTTGCAGTCGCTTTGGCCATCTCATCGGTTGCGCTGCTATAAATCCCGTCCTGCTGAATGAGCTTGCGTGAAATCTGGCTCAATGTGTCCGTATCAACAAGTAGGGGAGACTGTTCCAGAACAATTTCTTTGTAAAGATTCGACTCAGATTCGGCTATCGAACCGGGCACACGCAGCAATAGATAGACTGCCAGTACAGGAAAAGTAAGCGAGAGCGCATACAAACCTATGAACTTTCCAATGGCAGATTTTCGCTGATTCTTGTTTACCGGCTCCATGATATTTTAATTTTAGTGCAGCGTTATCCTTACGACAAAAAGCCGTCGGATTAAAAAAATAATCTTTAAATCAAAGTCAAAGAGGACTCCATCTGGATTTCTGTTTTTCAACTTGAACCGGAGTTTCATGCACCGGACTTTCGATAATAAAAACCTGCTGTCCTTTTCGCTTTCCAATAAATTCCAACTGACTCAGCTTTAAAAATAACGCGGTCCACATATTGTAAAAACTGTCAATTACTTTTAGGCTGGAAACAATTTCATTATGATCGTATGGAACCTGAATTACATTTAAAATCTGTTTTTCAAGTCCGCCAGGTGATTCTTCCGCCCATTCACCCAGATAACCCAGCACTTCTTCTTTTTCCCGATCGGTCAGACATTCCAGCGACGCTCTGATACTTTGAATAGACTGAATCATCAAAACGATCATTTCGAGTGGCGATTGGTACGGTACCAATCTTTGAAATATTGCATTATTTGAAACTATGACATTTATTAGCCTTTCCACGAGTATTTGGATGCTATCAGACAAAGCACTTTTTTGACTTTTTGTTTTGATTTTCTGAACAATACGGAATGCGTACGTTTCAATATCATTCAAATAAGTGCCAAACCGGTTATACCAATCCTTTAATTCCTTATGACTTTTTATGGTCCGTGAAGCGGGAATATATTCGCCTGTTACTTTTAATTCAGTATTAATGTATTCAATTTTTCCAACGATCAGTCCGCCGCCCGACCACTGCTGACTGTTGATCGTTTCAGCCGGTACCACATCTATGCTGTAAGCGGGCAAAGTGTATGGATGGCGCATTGGAATTTCATTTTCCAGCGGACTGCCAAAGAGTGCCCTTTCAAACAAATTAACAATAATGATGATATAAAATATCTGGTTTTGATTCGGTTGTAAATGATATTTGACAAAAATTTGCCCCAGAGAAGTATCAAACACCAGTTCATTTCTTTGATTAATTCCGATCAGGCTTCCGTCAGGAGTGATCGCAAAACAATTGCTTACTTTAATCCGGATCTGCTGGCTGGCATCACCCAGGATCTGTATTTGCAAAGATTCACTGCCGTCCTTTTCAACCAAAAGTCCATAATTATGCGGTGTTAGCATCGCAGCCTGCATCTGTCGAACCTGTTCGGTATGGTAATGATCTGTTTCAACAAAATGCTGCCGGGATATCTTCATTCCATCGACCCAATTCACTGCCAAATGCTGAAACTTTGCCATACTTTTAGATTATTGCCAGTTAGTTATTTAATCGCATGGCTGCTTTCACAAGCCCGATAACGGTACGTACTCCAAATTTCCTGAAAAGGCTTCGCCTGTATGTTTCAACGGTGGAAATACTGATGTCCAGCTTTTCAGCAATCTGCTTCGAGCTTAGTTCCTCCATGATGAGGTCCAAAATTTCCTGTTCGCGCTTTGTCAGTTCCATAAGTAAAACTCTTAGACAAAGTTGCAATCTTCAATGTGTTAATTCAATCGACAGATACCCTGAATTTTACTTACAAATACCCTGATATTTATTCTGATTTTTCTGCTTGTTTTAAGGGTTTTCCACGATATTGTAATGTAAAAAATTAAACTACGCCCATCCTGACGGCAATCTTAGTTAAACCGACTGAGTTTTTTACACCTAGCTTTTGGAACAAATTCCGGCGGTGACTTTCCACTGTTTTATCACTGATACACAGCTCGCTGGCAATGCGGGTTGTTGTATATTCATTTGCAACGAGTCTAAGAATTTCTACTTCTCTTTTACTTAAAAAATCCTTGGTTGTAGGAATAGGCTCGGGAATAAAAGTTTCAACAGAACTTTCTGCCAGCCTTAACATAACCTCCTGTCCGTAATAAACTCTTCCCTGCGAAACAGCTCTGAAAGCAAGTTCCCATTCATGGAGCTCTGATTCAAAAACAATGTAGCCACTCACCCCTGAACGGACAACCTCACGCACAGATTCAGACGACGGACTTGGTGCCAGCAACAGGAATTTTAACCTTGGATGAAGCTTTCTTATTTTCAGGATTTTTTCCGCGACGTTCTCAGTCTGATGAGCAAATAAAACAATGACGTCAATGTCTTTCAGATAGGGAAGCTGAATAAGATGATCAAGCGAGCTGCCTTTGCCAACCAATTCAACATAGGATATTTTACGCAGCCAGTCCGCTACCGCCTCACATTCCAGCGGATGCGGATGTACAAGAAACGTATGTGCGATGAAGTGTTCCATAGTTGCCGAGCATTAAAATTACTATTCAAAGGTAGCATTCTGCGTCTTACTATCAATGCTAAAAAGTGAACCTGTTATTATCCGGTAGTCGAATTTTGGCTAATGCGCCGGTAATTTCTACATTAAAAAATAATAATAAGTAAAACATCAGCTACAATAGAAGTTGAAAATGCTATATATCTCACTATCAGATTTATAAAAAAATATTTTAAAGAATTTATGACCAAGTAATACCCTTAATGGTAAAAACTTACTTATAAGTATATACGTCTTGAAGTTTTGGAGCAGTCAAATTAAGAAAGTGAGGGAATGAGTGAATCTTTGACGAAATCCCAAAAGTATAAGAATTCAATGAAACTGGTTTGTAATGAGTTGAAATTATTGGATAAAATGTATTCCATGAATCTTGAAATTCCCTTTTTTTTCAAAAATTCATGAGCTCTTATCCTGATTTAAAACGAAACAGGAGTTCGGGGGTGTTTTTTATAGTGAAGACTTTGTTTTTTTAATATTATGCTCACAGGAAACCTGTTAAACGGGTTCAAGGAAATTGTTTGTCGAGTTATTATTCGGCTGTTGAAATTTCAGGAAGAAGTTTAAGCTTGTGTTTATCATGATTTTTTTTAACGCCTTCCTATTTTGTTTTTGCGGAAAATTGCAGGGGAGGAGCCCGTACTTTTACCAAACAGGCGGATGAAATATTTATCATCTTCGTAGCCCAGATTATAGGCAACTTCTTTAATACTCAGTTCGGAATAATATAGTAATCGTTGTGCTTCATTGACAACTTCCTGCTGTATAAAATAAGTTAATGGAAATCCTGTTACTGCTTTAACTGTGTCGTTCAGATAACTTACCGAAAAATTCATTTTCTCAGCATATTCTGACGGCTTCTTCATGGTTTTAAAGTTTTTTTGTAATAGCTGACGAAACTTCTTAGTGATGTCAATATTCCGGGATGAGAATTCCTGAATGCGTGTATTTTCCTGTACCTGGTATAAAACAGAAGCCTGATAAATAAAAGAATCCAGCAACGATCTTGTCAGCTGCGCCTGAAACAGGGCTTTTTTGTTTGTGTTAATAACAGAATGTATGAGCTCAAAAAGTTTTTTAAACCAATCGCGTTCGTCATCATTTAACGATATGAGCGCTATTTTTGTCAGCGATTCTTCTATGATCAGCTTTGCGTTTTCATTTATCAGTTTCGCATCGAAGGCCAAAACCCAACCGTTGCAGGTTTGATGTTTTACAACTTCATGAACCTGTCCCGGATAAGAAATCAACATTGATTGTTTGTTAATTATCACAGGCTTGAAATCGATCATGAAATCCATATTTCCATTTTCAACAAAAAAACAGCAATAATGGTCGTGGCGGTGAGGTACGGAGGCTTCCGTTGCAAATTGAAAAATTTCTGCTGCTGAAAAATGGAAAAGAAAAATATCAGATCCTTTTTCAGCAAATTCGTCGAATTGATAAATCGGTATTTTTTCTGACATTCCTTTAAAATTAAGACCAGAAACCATGTGCAAATATTTTGGCCGTAAGATATGGATTCTTTTTTAAGATCTTTCTCAGTCCAGTTACCATCGGGATAAAGCCGGCAATATATACAGCAGTGTAATCTGACATTCTTTTATTTTCAGAAAATTGATTTAAGCTGTCAAGACTATTGGCACCGGGCATCATCACAAACTTAAATTCAGGGTTTTTGTTTTTAAAATAGTCAGGAAGTGTATAATCTTCATTTAGAAATATAACGGCCTCGAAAGGATACTCATTCCTGTTTGTCAATTGTTTAAGCGCAAGAAAATGTCCCAACGCGCTGCCGTCTCCAAAACATACAATTTTTCCCGGCCTTGAAGGTAATTGGGCAGCGTGTGCAGGTGCAAAAAGAATTGTATCCCCTGCCTGTAAATTTTTTGTCCAGGCACTTCCGTGTCCATTATGTTCTGTTTCAATGAGCATGGTGCAAATTCTTTTTTCAACATCCCATTTTGCCGGGGTATAATCCCGGTATTCAAATTCGGCAACCTTGCATTTTAGGCGTGGTATAGTGTTCCACTTGTTCATATCGACCTCTGGTAAATGCAGATCAATTTCGTACATCATTTCCGGTTGCCATTTCCTGATAGCCAATACAAACCCTTCCTGGGTAAAGGCTTTATCCATGAGATTAAAAACTGCTTTTTTTAGTCCGTTTGTCATTGTATTCTTAGTTAATTATTCTTTGCCCGCTTAATTTTTCTTTAATCAAGTAATTCTTCACAATCAAAGCCATGATGGTTTAAAATATCAACTGCCTGGGATGCAAAAGTTCCGTAATGTTTGATGCGAAGTACTTTGTCACAGTCTCCAAGATCGAAACTGATTTCACTGCCTGGAAAATGTGAATGGAGTATTTTCGTTAAATTTTTTCCCTGATCAGCTTCCCTTATATTTGTTTTAAAAACGTAAATAGCCGGATAAATTATTTTAGAATCGATCCGTTGCGTTACACCCCCAACAGGTGATGATCGTATTGCCTCTGCTTTTTTCATTGATGATTTGACCTTTTATTGTGACTAATAGTTCGACAAAGGTATTTTATAAAACAGGCGTTTTGTCCGACAAATGACGGGGAAGAGTGGAGAATCCGCGTTAAAAATTGGTTTAAGAATTGTAACGGACGGATTGCTGTGAAGAAAAATTGGCGGGATTTTGAGTATTTTATTCCGATTCTATATTGATTTATTTTCTCAGAACTTCCTTGCAAGTTGCCTCTAATACATCAAAAAAACACTGCCGGCAATGACGATCGTAAGCATTGTTTATGTTGGGTAATTCCTTCGCCAGCTGTATCATTTTTGGAAAATAAAGCTGGGAAATGAATCAAAATGACAAATAAACAAGCAAATTTTCAACATTCTCTTCTCCTTCTTGATAAGGATAAATTAAATAGCTTAATTTGCCTATTAGGCTAGTAGACTATATATACTTTTTGCCAGCCACCAACAAGAATATGTATTAATGGTATGCCTGTTTTCCTTTTCAAAATCTTCGAAAATCGTGGCGGATCTCTACCTTATTTTAGCGGCCATTTTTGGTCTGTCTTTGCCTATTGATCAATTTATCCGGTAAACATTTATGACAAACATGAAGCGGTTCGCGACCAACGATTTGGCTATTTTTCTTCTCCTTACTTTTTATTCCTATCATTCCCCGGCGCAGCAAGCGGGTCAGGAAATATTTCAAGGCGCTGATCTATATGCTGATGTAGTTCGGTATGTAAACTTTGGCATTCACCGCACAGGAACGGAAGGCGACAATAAAACGTCCGAATGGATCAAAGAAATTCTCGGTAAAAATGGTTTCAAAACAGAATATGTAACTTTTCCGGTAGAGCAGTTTTTTCCTGAAAAAACCCAATTGAAAATTGGGAAAAGGTCAATCGAAATTTTCCCGGTTTGGCCAGTGCTTAATGCCGGGGTAAATATTACATCGCAACTTGTAGAAGCAAATAAAGATGCCCGGGATTTTTCTGGTAAGATTGTCTGGATTAATCAGCAGTCAAAGGAAAGATCGTTCAGTTTTATGGATGAGGAAAATGCAGCGGAAATTAAGAAAATAATCGACGCTGGGGCAAAGGCCATTATACTTGTTGCCGATAATGCAGCTGGCGAAATTGCCGCCATCAATACACTGCCCGGAGTTTCTTACCCTATACCCGTCGTGCAGGTCGCTCCTAAGGATATTGCGAATCTGACAACGCATGGTTTCGCAACCTTGACAATAACAGGAAAATTGAAAAAAGTAACGGCTAGAAATATTCAGGGAACTTTCGGAAGCGGCGACAAGACGATTATTATTTCCACACCGATCAGTGGCTGGTTTACCTGTGGTGGAGAGCGGGGACCTGGTATTGCGACCTTCAATGCGCTGGCTAAATGGGTTGCTGAAAAAAAACTTCCTTACAAATTTATATTCACAGGGAACTCAGGGCATGAACTTGCTCAACATCAGGGTACACACATATTCCTTCATGAAAAAGCGCCAAAGCCAGCCGACGTGCGTTTATGGGTTCATTTGGGTGCAAGCTTTGCTACTTACTCTTATACTAAATCAGATAAAGGATTGGTTCGTCAGGCAATTGCTGATAATAAACGAATTGTTTATTTCGCGGGTAATGTTGGGAATTCCGTAAATCAAGCTTTCGGTAGTATCGCTATTCAGCAAGTAAAAGATAAGGCTTATGGTGAATTGGTTGTCGCTCAAAAGCAGGGTTACTCGCCTTTTATAGGTTTTGTAGGTACTTCTTCTTTCCCATTATTTCATACCAAACTGGACGACGCATCAACAACTTCGCCCGCTTTGCTGGAAGAAATGGCGAATGCGATCAAACAAGTTATTGAGACTGAGCTGGGTAAAGATAAAATCTGATTATGGCAATTAAATGGATTGTGAAACCGAAATTTTCAGCAAAATACATGTCTAAGTTTAGAATATTTTCAGGAATAATAATCCTTGGTTTGATCAATGGATTTATTGCAAACGCACAGAAAAAACCAGCTGAAAAGACAAAACAGCCAAACATCATTATCATCCTGACCGACGATATGGGATTTAGTGATGTAGGAACTTTTGGCGGTAATTTTGTTCCTACGCCGAACATCGACCGGATAGCAAAACAAGGTTTAAAACTTACACAATATTACAGTGCGGCACCAATTTGCTCACCATCCAGAACGGGTTTACTAACGGGCATGTATCCGGGAAGATGGAATTTTACAACGTATCTTGACAATAAAAAACATAATAAGGATGCTGAACAAATTGATTTTCTTAACACAGAAGCACCTACAGTAGCGAAGTTTTTTAAAAATGCAGGGTATGCCACAGGTCATTTTGGGAAATGGCACATGGGCGGAGGAAGAGATGTAGCGAACGTGCCGGGTTTTGAAAAATACGGATTTGATGCCCATGCCAGTACTTATGAAAGTCCTGATCCGGATCCGGCATTGACTGCAACAAACTGGATATGGTCGGATAAGGACAGCATCAAAAGATGGGATCGGACGCAGTATTTTGTCGATAAAACACTGGCTTTTATGCAGCAGCACAAAGGCCAGCCTTGTTTTGTCAATCTTTGGCCGGATGATGTTCACACGCCTTGGGTACCCGGAACCGAGACAGAATATACGGGTAAGTTTCCGATAAACCCACAAGAAGAAGAAGCATTTAAATTGGTTTTGAAGGAATACGACGTGCAGATCGGGCGATTGTTGGACGGACTGAAAGAAATAGGAGAGGATAAGAATACGATCATTATTTTCACTAGTGATAATGGTCCGTTACCCAGTTTTAAAGGAAGTAGGGCTGCCGGTTTAAGAGGATCCAAGCTTTCGCTTTATGAGGGTGGTACAAGAATGCCTTTCATTATCAGCTGGCCTGGTCATATTCCGGCAGGCAAAACGGATGATATTTCGGTATTGACCGCGCTGGATTTGTTGCCTTCCCTGGCTAAAATGTCGGGTGTGTCATTGCCACGTAGTTATAAAGGCGATGGCGCAGACAGAAGCTCCTTATTTACCGGAAAACCTTCCGTAAGGCAAAAGGATATTTTTTGGGAGTACGGAAGGAATAACATGGCTTATGCATATCCGAAAGGACAGGATAAAAGTCCAAATCTGGCTGTACGATCCGGAGATTATAAACTTTTGATGAATAGTGATGGTAGCGATGTGCAGCTTTATAATATCGTCAAAGACAAAAATGAAACGTCCAATCTTGAAACTGCTCAGCCCAAACTGACCAGTGAACTAAAAGATAAATTATTGGCCTGGTGGAAATCATTGCCAAAACTTGTCTCAGAATGATCTGAGATTGGATTAATACTATTTTTTGATTATTACTTTATGAAAAGTAACATACGATACCACCAATAGCAAGAGGAGGACAAGCGGTGTTATCTGGTTGGATACCGGGTCGCCTATCATATAATGTGAGAGGAATGCCGAAAAGAAATTAATAAAAAAACCGGCATAAGCCCATTCCTTAATGCGTGCAGGAATGATCGGTATTCCTAGCGCCAGTGCTCCGAGTAACTTTGCAATTCCAAGTTCCACCCGAAACCAATCCGGAAATCCGACATGCACATAAGCATCTTTCAGGGCGGGATTAAAGAAATAGTTATAAAATGAGAACAACATTCCCAGCACAACCAGACCGGTCGTAATCCAATAAGTAATTTTTAGCGCTTTCATAAATTTTATATTTTTATAAACAATTGCAAATATATTTCGGTTTAAGTTTATTTTTGTAACTGGTTTACCAAATGAAACCGGTTTCCTTTAAGAAACTATCAAAGTATGAATGAAAATGATAAACCCGATTCGGCAGCTTGCTCGGCACACCACATGGCTATCCGCGACACGATGGATATTTTGGCTGGAAAATGGAAGATCCCAATTATCGGCACCCTGAGTTTTGGTAAGAAGAGATTTATGGTGCTTATTGCCAGTATTAAAGGCATCGCTGCAAAAATGCTTTCAAAAGAATTACAGGAACTTGAATTAAATGGATTAGTCAGGCGGACTGTGCTGGACACAAAGCCAGTCACAGTTGAATATGAACTAACAGAATATGGTCATTCGCTTAGACCTATTATCAATGAAATGGCTTCCTGGGGCAAACAGCACAGGGAAAGGATTATGAAATGAATGGAAATGCTAACTTGTTGGATGTGAATTTATAGTCCCTTAATTAAAAGACTGCCTAAATTGCAAAGGCGAAAGTTTCGTTTTTGTTTTGAACAATTTACTGAATGATTGCGAATGTTCAAAGCCTAAATGGTATGCAACTTCATTTACAGATAAGCTGGTTGCAGACAGTTTTTCTTTCGCTTTTTCGATGAGTTTGTTGTGAATATGCTGTTGTGCATTTTGTCCGGTAAGAGAACGCAGCATATCACTCAAATAACTGGGAGAAATGTTCAAGTGGTCTGAAAGATATTGAACCGTCGGTATTCCCTGACTTAAAGCTTTTTCGCTATTGAAATATTCTTCTAAAAGATCTTCCAGCTTTAATAACAAATCGTTATTAACAGCTTTGCGTGTAATGAATTGACGCTTGTAAAAACGATTACAGCAATTCAGGAGCAGCTCAATCTGGGAAATAATAACATCCTGGCTAAAATCATCAATCCTACCACTCAATTCTTCTTCAATGAGTTTAAAAATTGAAAGAATGGTTGCCTTTTCAGTATCAGATAAATGCAAGGCTTCCCGGGCAGAATAGGAAAAGAAACCATATTGTTTGATCTTTTTTGCCAGGGGATAATTCCATAAGAAGTCCGGATGTATCAGCAAGGAATATCCGGCATTTTCTCCGTTATCTTCATAGCTTCCAATGAGTTGATTAGGGGAAGCGAACATGAGGCCGCCTTCATCAAAATCATAGTAATCCTGGCCATATTTTAATTTTCCACTAAGCTGTAATCTGTAAGATATTTTGTAAAAATTCAGAATATGGGAATGAGGCAATCGATTCAGGTTGATTTGGCTGTTAATATTATTGATCAGACTTATCATCGGATGCAGCGGCTTTGGTAAGCCAAAAGCCCGATGCACGTCGGTTAAAGAATCAAACTTATGATGGATATTTTCTTCTTTTTTCATATTGAAAAGTTATAAAATTATAACCGATAATGTTTTAAATCATCGGTTATAATTAATTTTTACCAGGGAAATAGCCCGTCTGGGCCAGAGAAAGTGCCTGTTGGGCCATTCTTATCAAGGGCTGCGCGCACAACACTACGACTGCCTTCTTCAATCGTTTCAACACCCGCAAAATTGTTGAGAGCAGTGGCTGTGAAGCCGGGACTTACTGCATTAACCTTAATGTTTGTTGATTCGAGTTCAATTGCGAAGGAAAGAGTGATTGCGTTTAGAGCAGTTTTAGAAGCAGCGTAAATGACACCGAATCCCGGGCGATATGGAAATGTCGGGTCAGAATTTAACGTTAACGAACCCACGCCGCTCGATACATTGACAATTCGCGCAGCGGGCACTTTGCGGAGGATTGGGAGCATAGCTTGCGTGACGGCGAGTACGCCAAACACGTTGGTCTCAAAAACCGCCCGCACCTCATCAAGTGAGGCAACACTTGCCTGGCTCGATTGCATCATCTCTTCAAGCGTCCTGCCCGGCGCTCCGGCATTTGAGATTGCTGCGTTATTTACGAGCAAATCAAGACGGCCAAATTCATTTCTGACCCGCTCGGCCGCGGCATTAATTGACTCTTTATCCGTAACATCAAGCTGAATGGCATAGGTATTTTTGCCGATTTTTTTTGCGGCTATTTCTCCATTTTCCAGGTTTCGCGACCCGAGCAGTACTGTGTAGCCATTTGCAACGAGCTCCTTTGCTACTTGAAAACCAATTCCCTGATTGGCACCAGTTACGAGTGCGACTGGTTGGTTCTGTGGGGTATTCGTGTTAACACCTGAAGTTTCAATTTGTAGTTCCATCATTGTTTTTTAATTTTTGATACAACAAATGTCAGCAGATGCCATTTCTAACTTGTAGCCGAATTGAGAGTTTTTGTAGGCAAAACGGGGAAGTTTATATTAGGGATTCTCAGACTTGGGAATAGATCATCAACTTATTTGATTGAAGAGGTTTCAGGAATGCTGTATTAGTCTGTATTATTGTTTCCTTTAATCCGGAACAATTTCTTAGCAGGCGGGTATACTTAGAGAAACTTTTTGAGGGTATGAAACGCAGTATTTAATCGTTATAAAAAAGGCCAAACCTGATTCAGATTTGGCCTTTTTTGTGATCCCGCTGGGATTCGAACCCAGGACCCATACATTAAAAGTGTATTGCTCTACCAGCTGAGCTACGGAATCGTTTTTTGCTGTTTCAATGATAAAAATTGCTTACGATTATTGCAATTTCCGTGTCCAAGAGGAGAGTCGAACTCCCATACCCAAACGGGCACTACCCCCTCAAAGTAGCGTGTCTACCAATTCCACCACCTGGACATTACTGAGGTTTTGTTCACTTCGATGAAATTCAAATTTTGAACTACGAACGAAATCTCTTAATATTTTACTCGTGATCCCGCTGGGATTCGAACCCAGGACCCATACATTAAAAGTGTATTGCTCTACCAGCTGAGCTACGGAATCAATTATTTTTGCAGTTGGAATAGCCGTGACGTTTTCCGTAATTGCGATGCAAAAGTAGAATTCTTAAAAGTCAAATGCAAGCCCTGATAAATAAAAACCTAATTTTCTGGATCATTTTGGGTTCAATATTACCCCAATATGAAGCGTTTTCAGCCAGTAAAAATGAATTAAAAAGAGCTGATTCTCTGTTCGCTATGGCGAAGTATTCAGAGGCAACGGTACTGTATAAAAAAAATTTCGGAAATGATGAAAAAAATAATCAAAGTCTGCTTTTGAAGCTCGCTTTTCTTGCTGAAAAGACAAATGACTACACCGACTGCCTATATTATCTTAGCAAGCTTGCATTAATTACGCCTTCCAGAAAACTGTTTGAAAAAATGGATAAACTGGCATCCGAGCAAAATTTAAAGGGCTATGAATTCGACGATTACAATTATTTTATAATATTTTACCGCCGTTATGGTGATTACATCCCAATTTTGCTCCTAACTTTGGGGGCATATATCGTTCTGATCATGGTCATGAAAGTGCGCCGGAAGGAACCGATTTTAAAAATTCACAAGATTTCAATAATTTTCTATCTTGTCGCTTTGTTGGGATTGCTTAATATTCCATCACTCTATAAAACGTGCATCATTGTCAATTCCAATACGTTTTTGAGAGATGAGCCATCTTCCGCCTCGCAAGTGGTTGAAAGGGTCGGAAAAGGGCACAAACTGACCATTGTAGGGTCCGTAGATCACTGGGACAGGGTGATTTGGAATAACAGGATCGTGTATGTCAGAAAAAGTGATTTGTGGAATATTTAATAAATCTGGCTGGTATCATTTTTGTGGAGGAGTAACTTTGTATATATTTATCGAATAATTTGTTTTAAAAAATCAAGATTCATGAAAAAGCCAATGAAACGTTTTTTACTATTAATGACTGGTGTTGCTATGTTAGGTCTGGTTTCTTCTTGTAAAGAAAAAGGCCCGCAGGAAGATGATGTAGTAAAATTCCATGCGACAATTAATAGTCAGCCGGCAATTCCTAAATCTTCATCTACGGCCCAGGGAACGGGAGTATTTGAGTACAACAAGGTGTCAAGGGAATTGAAATACAATATCTCATATCAAAATGTTACACCAACAGCGATTACGATCAATGCAGCTAATCCGTCATGGCAAATTGGAGGCGTTGTATATACTTTGCCAGTTGGCTCAGCAGCCGGACAAGTTTCAGGTTCAGTAACAAATGTTTCAATCGGAGATCAAACTTCACTGATCCTTGGTGCAATGTATGTTAACATTACGAGTAAAACATATCCTTACGGAGAAATTCGCGGACAGATCACCATTGATCAGGTAACCTATTAACAGAGCGATCTGATAACAAAAACGGCTTGCAGAAATTATTTCTGTAAGCCGTTTTTGTTAATATCTTACCGGACAATTATTTCTTTTTCTTCTTTTTCTTTTTTGATTCAAAATCTTCCACTTCCTGCATCAGTGCTTTCAAATCGTCTTTTGGCTCTGCGCTGAAATCGATCGTTTCTGAATATTCCTGGCCTGTAATTTTTAGTACTTCAATAGGTTTACCGAGGAATTCCTGAATTTCTTCAAGCATCGCTTTTTCTTCCGGACTGCAAAACGATACTGCGAATCCTTTATGGGTTCCCCGGCCGGTCCGTCCAACCCGGTGTACATAGTTTTCTGCCTGATCCGGAAGATCGTAATTTACTACGAAATCTACATTGGCAATATCAATTCCTCTTGCGCTTACATCCGTAGCAATCAGTATTTTAACCTCTCCTTTTCTGAATGAATTCATCGCTTCAAGGCGGTCGTCCTGCTCTTTGTCACCGTGAATGGTTACGCTTTTAATTCCCATTCTTTCCAGTGCCTTAAACACTCTTTCTGCCCGCACTTTGGTTCGAACAAAAACAAGAATTTTACTTTCAGCATTCTCCCCGACGATCCTTTCCAGAAAGAAACGTTTGTCGTCCATTCCAATAAATGCTACTGAATGCGTAATATTTTTGGCAACTTTATCATTGGGCGATATCTGTATACGTATAGCATTTCGAACCAGTGAATAGGCCAGTTTTTTAATTTTTTCGTTAATAGTGGCAGAGAAAAATAGAGTCTGCCGGGTATTTGGGAGAAACTTGATCAGATCCTGAATATCTTTAATAAAACCCAGATCAAGCATATGATCGGCTTCATCCAGTACAAGTATTTCTATTCGGTTCAGTTTGATGTGGCCCTGGCTTACCAGATCGAACATCCTTCCCGGTGTTGCGACAAGTATGTCAATACCTTTTTCCAGCTGTGCGATCTGCGGACCTTGTTCAACGCCTCCAAACACGCTGAATGCCTTAACTTTGGTATATTGACCAATTCGGTCAAAAACTTCTGTGATCTGAATCGCCAGTTCACGGGTAGGTACCATTACAATACATTTTATTCCCTCCGGTCTGCTGGCCGATTTTCTGCGGTGTAAAATATCAATGATCGGTATCGCAAAAGCAGCGGTTTTTCCTGTTCCGGTTTGCGCTATCGCAAGCACATCTTCACCTTTCATGATCGGTTGAATGGCCTTGAACTGTATATCGGTTGGACGCTTGAACCCGGCTTTTTCCAGACTTCGCTTTATTTCGGGAACAATGTGGTAATCTTCGAATTTCATAAATTATAATATGGTCGGGCAAGTGAATGCTCATTTACCTTCATTTAACATTTTGCAAAGATACGCCGTTATTTGTCAATCATTATTTTTTGATTTGCATCGATGTGAAAAAGCCCTGGAAGAATGTGTGAATGGTAGAATCTAACAGTGTTAATTATCCTTACCAAAATAGAATTTAATGAAATTGATAAGCGGGAGCGTTAAGAAGGAATTTTGAAAATAATTAAATGAATAAAAGCTACTGATTATCAGCATTTTAAAACGGTTGTTTTTATACGTTGACAATCAGCAGCTTTTATATACCAAAATATTGATTAGTCGAGGGATTCGTAAAGCCGCAACCGGTTTTTTAGTGAAACAATCTCGCTCTGCATGGATTCAACACGTTTCAACAGGTGATGAACAACCTCGATTCCTTCCAGGTTAACGTCCAGATCATCATGCAAACGAATCATTCTTTCCAGTTTTTGAAGCTGAGGAAGATGAATATATTGCGTTTCCTGAACAATAACAGTATCAATTAATCCAACCTCCCGGAGAGACTGGACGAAAGAATATTCAACTTTATAGTGATTACAAAATATATCAATCGAAATTAATTGGTCAGTTTCCATAGCAAAAAATAGGATTAGGATTTAGATAATTCAGTAAACAGCTCCTTTTGTTTTTCCGTAAGATCTGTCGGGATTTTTATGTTGAATGTTACATATAAATCTCCAAACTGTCCATCCTGTTTGTAAACCGGAAAACCTTTTCCTTTTAAGCGAACGATATTTCCATTTTGTGTTTCAGCTTTTACAGGAAGCTTAACTTTTCCGCTTAACGTTTCAATAATCAGTTCTCCTCCTAAAACTGCGGAATATAAATCAAGATCCGCCGTGAGGTACAAATCATTTTTCAGGCGTTTGAATTTTTCATCATTGGCTACCGAAAAGGTAATAAATAAATCGCCATTAGGGCCACCGTTGCTGCCAGGACCGCCATGGCCGGAGATTTTGATATTTTGTCCGTTTTCAATCCCTGCCGGTACCGTTATACGAATATTTTTTCCGTTGACCGTCAGCGTTTGTTTATGCGTTTCATATGCTTCTGTTAAAGTCAGATGTACTTCCGCCTGATAATCCTGGCCCCTGAATTTTGTTTGTCTGCCTCCTGAACGGCCACCGCCAAATCCTGAATTGCCACCAAACATCGATTCGAAAAAGTCAGAGAAATTTTCACCGCCACCCGATGAAAATCCACCGCCATAATTGGCAGAAGATGCACGCGACTGCCTGGCTTTTTCATATTCTTCCCCATGTTCCCAGTCTTTTCCGTACTGGTCATATTTTTTGCGTTTTTCAGGATCACTCAAAACCTCGTTTGCTTCATTAAGCTCCTGAAACTTCTTTTGTGCTTCCTGATCGTTCGGGTTTACGTCAGGATGGTATTTCCGGGCAAGCTTCCGGTAAGCCGCTTTTATATCTTTTTCGGAAGCAGTTTTTTCTATACCCAGTATTTGATAATAATCAACGAAAGCCATGTTTTTATCTGATGAAGTTATTCGGTACCAAGTTATTGAAATTCATTTTTTTATTGATTAAAACGGACAAATCAATCGTGCAGTAAAAGGCATAATTTATTTATTGTCCAGCATTTTTAAATATAAATCTTCTACTTTTTTTCTTGCCCAGGGCGTTTTTCTTAAAAATTTAAGACTGGATTTTACACTGGGTTCGTGATTAAAACTATTTATATTGATATGATATCCAAGCTGTTCCCATCCAAAATATTCAACCAGTTCATTCAATATTGCTTCTAATGTTTTTCCGTGCAACGGATTATTCAGCTGGCCTTCCATGCGTAAATTTTAGTATTGATATTAAAGGTAAAAGGAAAATTGATTAGAATAAATAATTATTATGCTTACTTAATAGTTCAATTTAATATCAGACGTTTATGGATCAGATAAAATGGGGGATTATTGGCTGCGGTAATGTTACCGAAGTAAAAAGCGGTCCGGCATTCAATAAAGTACCAAATTCCCAACTTGTTGCGGTCATGCGCAGGGATGCTGAAAAAGCGGAGGATTATGCAAAAAGACATAATGTCCCAAAATGGTACAGCAACGTGGACGACCTTATAAATGATCCGGAAGTGAATGCGGTTTATATTGCTACACCTCCCAACGTGCACGAGGAATATGCGGAAAAAGCGATGCGGGCCGGAAAACCGGTTTATGTAGAAAAACCGATGGCAATGAATGCCGGGGAATGTGACCGGATGAACGCAGTCAGTAAAGAAACCGGAATTCCGCTTTTTGTGGCGTACTACCGGCGGTCATTGCCTTATTTTGTAAAACTTAAAGAGTTGATTTACAGTAACATTATTGGGGATATTCGCTATGTGAATATTTGTCTGCAATGGCAGCCTTATGACGAAGAAGTAGGGGAGCTACGCAAACCAAAATGGAGAGTGCAGCCGGAAATATCAGGCGGCGGACATTTTCATGATCTGGCATCACACCAGTTTGACTACCTGGAATATGTTTTGGGGCCAATAAAACAGGCCAGCGGAATTGCCCGGAATCAGGCTGGTTTATATGAAGCTGATGACATAACCGTAGCAAATTTCGAATTTGAATCGGGCGTTTTGGGAACCGGAACCTGGTGTTACACTATCAATAAAGAACAGCGGGAAGACTCGGCGCAAATTGTTGGATCAAAGGGAAGAATCAAATTTTCCTTTTTTGAGAAATTTGATATTGTCGTTGAAACGGAGACAGGTTCGGAAACGTTTACTATTCCTTACCCGCCGCATGTACAGCAACCTCTTATTGAGCTGATCGTTGCGGAACTGAGAGGAGAAGGAAAAAGTCCGAGTAACGGCGTTACCGGCGGCAGGGCCAATTTAATTATGGATTGGATTACGAAAGGACAAAAACAGGTTTTGTAGTTACTGAAAATTTTTAAGTAGCTTGCAATACAAAATATGCGGTTATTTCTGTTATTTTACCATATTAAATTTAAATCTTAATAGTCATGGCAAAGGGTAAGAATCTGGATAAGGGCAGCACAAAAAAAGAGCCGGAGAAAAATCTAAAAGAAAAACGTGCTGAAAAGAAAGTAAAAAAGGATAGTAAAAAAGAATATTAAAATCGTTTTTACTTCAAATTAAAAGGGCTTCTTCACAAATCGTTAAGAAGCCCTTTTATCAACCAGCCGATTACTAAAACGTGGTTTTTCTTATTCGTATCCTTTACCTTTCATTTCCAGTTCTTTCTGATTTTCCAGAACCTCAATAAAATCGCTGTGTGTCATCGGTTGACTGAACATTGGGAAATCACTTTTTAAAGCATTGTCGTGCTCTGCCTGACTTAAAGTAGCGCAGCAATCGGTTAATGTGATTACATTATATCCTTTATCATAAGCCGTTCTCATCGTCGATTCTACGCAGCAATTCGTCAAATATCCAGCTAAAACGACATTTTTAATTCCCGTGCTGCGCAAAATATAATCCAGGTTTGTACTTGCAAATCCGCAGAAACTACGTTTTCCTTCAATGATCACGTCACCGGTTTCAGGTTTCAAAACATCGATAATTTCTGTTCCCCAGGTATTTTTTTTGAAAGCGCCGTTGTCAATAACGCCTTTCATAATGCCATAAGGTTTGGCAGTTATTTCGTGATAATCTTCTGTGAATGAAATCGGAACGAACATGACATGAACACCGGCTTCGCGCGCTGCGGCAACGGTATCAACTGTATTTTGAAGCATGTTGTTGGATTCCATCACGCCTTTTACTGCACCGTAAAATATGCCTCCTTCGGAGGTGAAATCGTTCTGAAATTCAATCAAAACAAGGGCGGTTTCTTTTGGGTTTAATTCCATGATCATTACGGATTGGATAAATAATTATTAGTCTGTGAATATAACTGCATTCATCAATATTTCCGTATTTCACATTCCGGTATTTTTGATAATAAACGCAAGTTTTGGGTTGAAGAGCAGGTTTTTTGGCGGCACCTTTGTGTAACAAATTAACAATCAAATGGATCAGAAAACTTATAATTATGAAAAGATTGCAAAAGCAATTGAGTACATATCAGAAAATGTCAAAAACCAGCCTTCATTGTTTGAAGTGGCCGAAGAAGTAAACATCAGCCAATTTCATTTTCAAAGAATGTTCACGGAATGGGCAGGAGTGAGCCCGAAGAAATTTTTACAGTACATAACGGCAGATTATCTAAAAGGAAAAATCAAGGAATCGACAAATTTGGTGGAGCTGGCAGAATCAGCTGGACTTTCAAGTCAGAGCCGGGTATATGATTTATTTACGGGTATTGAAGCAGTAACTCCCCAGGAATTCAAAACGGGCGGAAAAGGGTTGCAAATAAGCTATGGCTTTCATCAGACACCTTTTGGAGAATGTTTTATAGCGGTGACGGAGCGAGGAATTTGCGCTATGGCATTTGTAGATGAGGAAACCAGAGAACACCAACTGATTTTACTTGGGAAAAAATGGCATTTTGCAGCCATTGAACCGAATCAGGAAATCACTGAAAGTTATGTTCACCGGATTTTTTCGCCAAATCTTGATACGCTGGAAAAGCTGCCGATCATGGTGCAGGGAACAAATTTTCAGCTGAAAGTATGGGAAGCTTTACTAACAATTCCGCAAGGTTCCGTGACAACTTATCAGCAAATTGCTAATAGTATCGGAAATCCAAAAGCAGTGAGGGCTGTGGGAACAGCGGTAGGGGATAATCCGATTGCATATCTTATTCCGTGTCACCGGGTTATCAGGAAGGAGGGTATTTTGGGAGAATACCGTTGGGGCAGTTTGAGGAAAAAAGCGTTGATAGGCTGGGAGGCTGCGAAAATGGACGGTGGGCTGGTTTCCTAGTTTAATTCTTTGTTAGAAAGCAGCCAAGTCGCTAACTTGCCGCTTTTCAGTAACCGAATTGATAATACTTTGAATTCTAAATCAACTTTTACCGGCGAAGTGTTTGATTGGCTTTCGTCGATGCATTTTGATTGGGAAGCGAAGACAACTGTGAAAGATTCTTTTGAGCTGATTGAAGTCCGAAAAAATGAAAAAACGGTTTTAGTCTTAAAACTCATAGACTTGGAAACCTGGCAAAATAATGGAAATTTAAATGAATCCGAAATCGCGGATTTTATTATAAATCAAAGTGAAATCCGGTCAAAAGGAATATCCATAGTTACACTTTGGGAAGATATCTGGTATGCTAAAAGGGGAATCGTTCAATCCAGATTAAATGCTATTTTGGGAATCTCGCAAAGAATTCCGGGCAGAGTTACTCAGGCGAGAAAACTGGACAAACCCACTGCCAATGACTTTTTGGACAAAAACCATTTGCAGGGATCCGTTTCTTCCAAGATCCGTTATGGGCTATTTTTGCCAAAACGTTATTTTCGGGTTCTCAATGCTGACTTTCAAATTGATACGGGAATAGAAGAATTACTAGTTGCTGTCGCAACGTTTAGTCACCCGCGTACTTTTGAGCGGGAAGGAAAACTTTACCGTTCCTATGAATTAATCCGTTTTTCAAATCTGAGAAATACGACCGTAGTTGGTGGGTTTGATAAGCTTCTTCGTGCCTTTACGGAAGAATATAAACCAGGTGATATTATGACTTATGCTGATCTGGAGTGGTCGGATGGAACGAGTTACCGGCGACTGGGATTTGAAGAAATATCAGACAAAGACCCCGTTCATTTTTGGCTGGATCCGACACTTAACGTAAGATATAGCGAGAATAGAAAGCCTGAAAGTGACAAACTAATTGAGATTTATAATGCAGGAAGTCGTAAATTTGTCAAAACTATTCATTGAATTTCTTTGTCAACTTATTCTCTATAATCCAATCTTTTGAATCCTTTATTAATCATTTTAGGCCCAACGGCATCCGGTAAGACACATTTGGCCAATCAGGTTGCGACCCGGATAAATGGTGAAATTTTAAGTGTTGATTCCCGCCAGGTTTATCGTGGAATGAATATTGGTACCGGGAAAGATCTGGAAGAATATGTAGTCGACGGCCGACAAATACTTTATCATCTGATCGATATTCTGGATGCAGGTGATAAGTATAATGTAAATCTTTTTCAACAGGATTTTCAAACTTCGTTTTTAGATATTACAAACAGAGACAAAGTTCCGGTTGCTTGCGGAGGTACAGGTTTTTATTTTTATGCTTTATTGAAAGGACATGCCTACACCGATATTCCGGTTGACGAAAAACTTCGGGAAGAACTTGAAGAAATTTCTAATGAAGATTTGCTTTCATTATTTAATAAACTTGTGAGTTCCTATCAGAATTTGGCAGATACCTCAACCCGAAAACGGCTAATCCGTGCCATTGAGATTTCAACTTTTTTGGTACAAAACCCTGAAAAGGAAATTTTATTACAAACAGGTTCGGCTACTATTTATAATCCTATTGTTTTTGGACTGAATCCGCCTGCGGAAATCAGACGTGAAAGAATTAGTCAGAGATTGGATTACAGATTGAAAAATGGCCTGATTGAAGAGGTTGAATCACTTTTAAAATCCGGCATCAGTGCGGAAAGCCTGATTTATTATGGGCTTGAATATAAATATGTAACCCAGTACGTCACCGGATTACTAAGCTATGAAGAAATGCACAAACGGCTGGAAACCGAAATTCATCGTTTTGCCAAACGCCAAATGACATTTTTCCGAAAAATGGAAAAAGACGGAATTATAATCAACTGGCTTGATTATAATAATACCGAAGAAGAAAATATTAAACGAATTATTATGGCTTACAATTCGTTTACTCAAAACATTTAACCAAAACCAGCATTTAACAATTATCAGTTTAACATTATGAATAAGAAGCTAAGCAGTGTTCTGCTTTTATTTGTTTTAAGTGTTACCGATGCTTATTTATTAGCGCATCCCAATTTGATCGGTAAATTAGGTATATTGATTTATAAACATAGTTACATCCAAACTTTCCCTCGTGCGCTTGGAACTGTACTCTTGGTTGTAGCTTTTTCTATTTTGATTTCAGAAGCCTTATTTCGTTTTGTGGACAAGAAAAAAGCTGCTATTGGTTATATCGCATTGCTATTGATCAGCGCATTCTGGTTAGTATATGTCTACTCAATGTTCTCGTCCTTTGCTTACAGAATCACAGGGAAATCATTCATTTACGGGGCACATTTATTGCCCGTTATATTGACCGGGCTGTTCGGTAGATATTTCGTCAAATTGCAACTGAGGCCTGTATTAAATTCGAATCCGGTCGGGATTGTTGAAACTAAAAATGATGTTTCCTAAGTATTAAAGCCGTTTTAATACTTTTAGCAAGACAGATCAGAAATGTTGTCCGGTTAATCCATAGAATATTATCATTAATACTTAAAATTGTGTAAGATTATAGTCCCGATCTTGAATTTTCACAAATTAAACATTGATAATAATAGAAAATACAAGGTTTTTTAAGATATTGCGGCTTGTGTATTTACGGTTAATAAGTCAGTTTCGAGATTTAATCTAAAATTAACATACAGGCTCAGTAAATAAGAGGTAGGGTGGTTCTTTGGGCTACCAACCGTCATCAACATATATATAGTAAACTAACCTTTTAATTTTATTCTTAATTTATATGTCCGAAATAGCTGAATTAATCATTGAAGGTAAAAATTACCAGTTCCCAGTAATAGAAGGTAGTGAAAAAGAGAAGGCCATTGATATTGCTAAATTGCGTGACCAGACCGGTTACATCACCATAGATGCAGGTTACAAAAATACAGGCGCAACAAAAAGCGCTATTACTTTTTTAGATGGAGAAGAAGGAATATTAAACTACCGCGGATATTCGATTGAGGAATTGGCAGAAAAATCTTCGTTTTTAGAAGTGGCCTACCTTTTAATATATGGCGAGCTGCCAACAGAAGAACAATATTCAACTTTTCAGCATGAGATAACTACGCATACGCTTGTAAACGAAGATATGCGCAAGATTTTTGAAGGTTTTCCGGTGAATGCGCATCCAATGGGTGTTTTGTCATCGCTGGTAAGTGCCATGAGCGCATTTTATCCTGAAACGGTTGATTTGGATAGTCCTGAAACTACTGAATTGCACATCATCCGTTTGCTTTCGAAATTGCCTACCATTGCAACGTGGTCTTATAAAAAATCACAGGGGCATCCGGTGAATTACCCAAATAATGACCTGGATTATTGTTCAAATTTCCTGAACATGATGTTCTCTCTGCCCGTTGAAAAATACAAGGTTGATCCTGTTGTTTCTGCGGCTTTGAACAAACTGCTTATTTTACATGCTGATCACGAACAAAACTGCTCTACATCTACGGTAAGACTGGTAGGTTCTTCTCATGCCAATATTTATTCTTCCATTTCTTCCGGTATCAGTGCTTTGTGGGGGCCGCTTCACGGTGGTGCAAACCAGGAAGTTATTGAAATGCTTGAAGCGATCAAAAATGATGGCGGCGATGTTCAGAAATATGTGGATATGGCGAAAGATAAATCAAGCGGTTTCCGTTTGTTTGGATTTGGTCACCGTGTTTACAAAAACTTTGATCCGCGTGCACGTATCATCAAAAAAGCAGCTGACGATGTTTTGAGCAAATTGGGAATCAGTGATCCTGTTTTGGAAATTGCTCAAAAACTTGAAAAAGCAGCTTTGGAAGATGAATATTTCGTATCACGTAAATTGTATCCAAACGTAGATTTTTACTCTGGAATTATTTACCGTGCGCTTGGTATTCCTACCAATATGTTCACTGTTATGTTCGCTATTGGCCGTTTGCCAGGCTGGATTGCTCAGTGGAAAGAAATGCGTGCGAATAAAGAACCAATCGGACGTCCGCGTCAGGTTTATGTTGGTGCTCCAAAACGTGCTTATGTAGAAAGAAGCGAAAGATAGTCTTGAGCTTTTAGCGATTAGGCGTTAGTGCGGCAGTTAGATATTTTTAGCATAAATGAAAAAAGACTGACAGATTGTTCACTTAGAACTTATCTGTCAGTCTTTTTTCATTTATATAATGTTCGTGGATTATTGGTCCATTGCTAACGCATAATAGCGGGCAATAGCTAAATTATGGTGACAGTCGCTCGGTAACCCAAACACCATCTTTCAATACATAAGCCAGCCTATCATGCAACCGGCTCGGTCTCCCTTGCCAGAATTCAACGTAATCCGGAATGACGCGATAACCTCCCCAATGTGGCGGGCGCGGTACAGTGACTCCTTCAAATTCTTGCTCAAAGGATTTCTGTTTTTCTTCCAGAAATTCACGGTTTTCAATCACTTCACTTTGATGCGAAACCCATGCACCGATCTGGCTTCCTCTTGGGCGGATTGCGAAATAATCGTCTGAATCTTTTTCTGATGTTTTTTCAATTTTCCCTTCAATCCGGACCTGGCGTTCCAATTCTTTCCAAAAGAATGTAAGAGCTACCTGAGGATTGGCTTCAATTTCCTGACCTTTTTTGCTTTCGTAATTGGTATAAAAGGTAAATCCGTCCTCATCAACACCTTTTAAGAGCACGATTCTTCCAGTCGGTCGTCCATTATTTACTGTACTTAACAGCATGGCATTCGATTCTGAAAGTTCTGATTTTAAGACTTCGTCAAACCATTTGTTGAACTGTTTCAAAGGGTTAGCATTCAATTCTGATTCATGTAACCCATTCTGGCTGTAATCCGCTCGTATATTTGCTATTTTCTGGTTCATTGTTTGGTAATATATCAATGTTAGGAGCCCAAAATTAGCCAATTCATAGGAAAGATTGTTAGATTTGTATTCTATAAGAGGACGTACTTACGAAACATTAATCACGATGGCACAAGAACAACACGAAGGGGTCGAAAGCAATGCGCAGGAAGACCTGACACAAAAAACGATTGATACCCTGGAAATTGATCTTAACAATGAATTGACGGAAGAACTGGAAGAAGAAGCGCCAGATGTAGATTATAGCCAATTATCTAAGGAACAACTTGTTAATTTGTTGGAAAACGAGTTATCCTTGATTAATAGCGAAGGAGTGAAACCGACGTCTCTTAAAAAGGCAGAGGCTTTGGCTCGTGAAATCCGTCCTGTTTTAGATCATATCAAGCAATCCGACAGAGAAACTGCGCTTAAAGTTTTTGTGGCAGATTCGGGTAGCGAAGATGGATTCGAATTTAAATATGATGCGGAAACGCAAAAGATAGATTCCCTTAGCCGCGAAATAAGAGGATTGAAAAATACTTATTACCAAAGTGTTGAGAAGGAAAAGGAGAAAAATTTCAATGTAAAAACTTCCCTTTTGCAACGCCTTCGTACGCTTTTGGAAGAAGAGGGAACGCGGGAAACCGATCCTTCGGGAATGAAATCCAGCTGGGAAGAATTCAAGAAAATCCAGGAAGAATGGAAATCTGCCGGCAACATTGCGTCTCCGCATAATGGTACGCTTTGGGCAACTTACAATGCGTTGATCGACCGTTATTTCAGTAACAGGAATATTTATTTTGAACTTAAAGAACTGGATCGCCGCCGTAATGCGGAGCTGAAAAGTGAATTGTGTAAAAAGGTTGAAGATCTGGCGAAATCTCTGGAATCCCGTCCGATGACGAAAGAAATTCTGGCTGAGGCAAACCATATCTTTGAAGAATACAAACACCTTGGGCCTGCACCAAAAGAAGATCAGGAAAAACTTTGGCAGCGCTTTAAAGTGGCTTTGGATCAGTTGTATGATGCACAACGCGGACAGTTTGCTGAGCAGAAAAAATCCATGCAGGAAAATTATGATCAGAAGCTGAAAATTTACGAAGCCATTGTTCCTTTTACAACCTATAATTCGGGAAGTATAAAAGAATGGAATGCAAAAACCAAAGAGGTTATGGCATTCCAGGATCAATGGGTGGCTTTGAAAGGTATTATGCCGCGTGAAGAAGGGAAGGAGCTTAGCAAAAAATTCTGGGCTACGCTAAAAACTTTCTTCCATAACAAAGGCGAATTCTTCCGTCAGCTTGAATCGAAACGTGAGCAAAACCTGGAATTGAAAAACCAGCTTTGTACTGATGCAGAAGCGATTCTGGCAACGGGAGAAGACACGGCCGCGAATACGCAGAAGGTTATTGAGCTGCAAAAGAAATGGAAAGCGGTAGGGCAGGTTCCTGAAAAATATAAAGACACGATTTACGATCGTTTCAAGAAAGCTTGTGACTCATATTTTGATCAGAAACGATCGAAAAACAAGGAAGTGGAAGCTGAGTTTGAAGAAAACCTGCGTCGTAAAATTGATTTGATCGAACGTATTGAAATTGCTGCTGCTAACAAGGATGAATCATCTCTGGATTTGCTCAGCGCTTTCAAGAGCGAATGGACTTCAATCGGTTTCGTTCCGAAAAAGGATATGCAGACGACGCAAAAACGTTATATAGCGGCTGTAAATACCTATGTAAGTGCAATTGGTAAATTGTCAAGCAAGGAAAAAGAGCAGGCTGTATTGGAAAGCGAAGTTGAACTGGTACGTGATGGTGAAAGCAGTCGTGGATTGTTCCGTAAAGAAAACGATATCAAACGCCGGGTTTCCCAACTGGAAAACGATATTTCTTTATGGCAGAATAATATCGAATTCTTCGCGAAGTCAAAAACTTCGGATCGCTTGAAAGCAGAATTTGAAAGAAAGATCAGTAGTGCACAAGCGCAGCTTGAAGAGCTGAAACACCAACTGTCTATAATTCAGGAAGCTATCTAAAAAGGCGAAAAAAAGTTAAAAATAATTGCCTTAAAGTGTATGCAGTATTAAAATTTATTATACTTTTGCACCACGATAACGGAATAACAAACGGTGTCGCATTGTAAAAGAGGCCTCCTTAGCTCAGCTGGTAGAGCAACTGACTTGTAATCAGTAGGTCGTTGGTTCGATCCCGACAGGAGGCTCTTAAAATCAAGCACTCAACATTTATTTGTTAAGTGCTTTTTTTGTTATACAATGGTTTATTACAATTTTAGTGATTTTGTGGATCTGCAAAATTAGTAAAATCGTAATACAAAGAATTTACTTTTGAAATCTCTTGTCGAGTTTCTTAAGCTGTGAAGATCGGCCTCCGGGAATTTGGATTCTGGGTTTCCTGGTTCTGCAACGTTTAACAAGATCATTAAAATAGCGATTTACTTTAACGCGCTCTCCAATTTGTAGATGAGAAAGAGAATTCTTTAACTTGGAAGAGGTATGAAATAGGAATTGAAAAAAATATGTAAAAGGCAACTCCTTATATTTCAGTTGTTATAAGGGGAATAGAAAAAAAGATTAAAAATAAATACCCCAAAACTTGCGTTATATACTCTATTCTTCTACTTTTGCACCATGATAACGGAATAACAAACGACATCATAAAAGAAAGAGGCCTCCATAGCTCAGCTGGTAGAGCAACTGACTTGTAATCAGTAGGTCGTTGGTTCGATCCCGACTGGAGGCTCTTAAAATTCAGCACTTGTCTTATTCAGATAAGTGCTTTTTTGTTTGAAATGAAGTGTTAAAATTTTCGACAGATTTTCGGATATTGAAAGTTTCTGTGAAGTCGCTTGCTGTTGAATTTTCATTCCCAGAAAATTTGCGAATTCTCGATCTGACACAGGATAAGATCCATAGAATAATTACAAAAATCAATATGAAGAAAACTCCTTCTTCGCGGTCAATACGTAGTAATGAATCGTGCATAATTTCTTCTGTTTAAATTATTTTGAAAATCAATTTAAATGAGAATAGAATTTGGAAATTCAGTCAACTTCGAACTTCCCAAAATCATTTTGAAACCGGCCTTTTCTCAGTTCATGATCAAATTTCTCTCCTATTTCCTTCAACAGTTCTTTGTTTTCAGATTCGAGTGAGAGCGTTTGATTGGCTGAGTTGAAATAAAGTCCAAGTCTGCTCTTATTAATGGTCAGATAATTAATCGTCTGTGGACTTTGTTCCCTGGTTTCTATTTCAACAGGCGGATATTTTAATTTGACAAAATCGACTAAAGATTTTACGATATCTTTCCTGACAGGAACGAGTTGATAGTTTTGAATAATATTATCTGGCGGATAAATCGTCCATCGACCAATCCAATACGGCGATAGTTCCAACCAACGTTTTTGTAAAATCTCACTTCCATTAGCGTTGGTTATCCAATGAAAGTAAGTATTAACCCATTCGGAAGAAGCATCCCAAATGGTGGAAAAACGCGTTTCGGTCCTATCAAACGGAACGGCATATGCTTTGTTTTTCACGAAATCTATGGTTATTAAAGCGTATTGCGATAAATGGCTCACAGGATTTCTGCGTGTACCAATGAGCACAAGCTGTGATTTGTCGGGCGACATTGCCACCGCCCGTGAATCGAATGGATTATAATCATCAAGCTGTGTTACCAGTTCTGATGAATTGACATCTGTCTGATAGGATTTCAAAGTCTGAATATCCAGCACAACCTTGGTATTGATAAACAAAAATTGTCCGCCGGATAGATATCCTGGAGTGTTTGAAGCATCTGCATTATAAATTTCCCGCTGTTTTCCCGGCTGTCCGTTTTCGCTGTCCAGCCACTGGATCTTGCCAAAATTATTATCCTGCTCGTTTACCGGCACTATTTTCGATTTACCGTTTTCTTCTGTAATCAGATACATGCTTTGTGATCCTGCCAGAATTGTTGTCTTAGGCGCATCTTTCAAAAACCAGGCTTGCCAAAAATAGCTGCTGCCTTTATCGCCATTAATTGATACGGGTTTTCCATTATTTCTTATGCTGAAATAAGAAGAAGCTATTTTACCACCGGGACTTCCTCCGTTTGTGAACCATGCCCATGATAAACTTTCTTCCACCAGACAATTAATTTCAAAATTTCCCGAGGTAGTTACGAACTTTTGCTTTTCCTTCACCGGTTTTGCAGCCCAGCAGGCTATTCAATGCAGTTAATACAGACATGAGTATTAAAAGTTTAATCGAAAGTAATTTTTGGGTTTTCATGCGATTAAGAATTCCTGATTCAATTCTATGACTTTCACTTCTGAATTAGAACCGAAGTATATCTCATCACGGTGATGGAAAAGCAGCGCCCAATTCAGGCTTTGGTCCATTACAGTCAAATCACCGCAAGTACAATTGTGGAAATGATCAAAATATTTTATCAGCAGCTTCCATGGGACTATCATCGCCTCGGTTGGCTGCCACGACAGGAAAACCGGTTTTTCAAAAGGAATGCCACGCTGGAAAAGCCATAATTTTATTTCTGTTTCCCTTCCTTCCGAAATCTTTGCCTTTTCGATTGTTGTGAAGAAGTTTTTTCTAAATGGCGCATTACCATGCAGATCGGATTCAAGTGTGTAATTCCATAAAAAATGAGAACCTTTTTTACCCAGTGGTTTTAATTGTTTAAAGTGAAAATCAGGTAATTTTTCGTAGTTATCATTTGTAAAGCGGTGTTTCAACCGGAACTGGTTCATCGGAATAACGTCTTCTGTGATGTTGTTAAAGTCGATAGTCATTTTTAACGTTGCTTTTGCAGTCCGTCAGTTTTGGTTTTAAACTGACTCTGGGTTTAGAATAATTAAATAATTTGATCTCGGAATTGGTTATGCAGGAAAAAGTAACATGCAACCGTCATCCGGAATTGATGATATTTTTCATAGACTTTTTAAATGAATTTTTCATAACTAATAGTTGTCTTTTGAGTGAAATTGTTTTGCATTTTATTCATTATAGTTTGTGTTGTAGTAACACTGCAAACGTAGGCCGGAAATCAGCCGGTAACAATTTTTGACAGTATACAAAAGGTTGATTCGACAGAAAATGAGGTGTACAAAAGGTATACAAGACGGATTTTTTTATCAAAAAGTGCTTTTATTTACTTTAAACACGTTTTTTCTAAATTTTTTTGCACTCATTTCAGCTGTTCTTCATTAGAAACCCGGATCATTTCTGTTGCCCAGATATTATATAATTCTGCCCATGACTGTTTGGTTTCATCGTTCCATAACACACCGGAACTAATCGCCATCGTCTGAATCAAGGCATCCCCGACGGTTTTGTAATGTTCAGGTTTTGCTCCGTAATGTGCATGTCGGCGTGCCAGTGCATCAATTTCGGATCTTATTTCAGACATGTTTTGCAAATGCGTGACCATGAAAGTAATCATGTCCGTCAGCTTTACCATTTGCTGCTCCATATCGGATTTAAACATGTGTTTCAGGCAGGGAGCCATTTCAAAAAGCTTGTCGTAAAACACATGTCCGGGATTTTCCGGTTGCGACAAAACATAACTCCATGAAGTTTTGATAATGAGGATATTACGGTCAGTCATAGTCAAATGGATTAAGTAAATAACAGCTGGTTAAATTGAAATTATACATTATAAACTTCCGAAGTGGACTGGATCATGGCTCCTGAAAGGATCGTGTAAACTTCCAGCCACGCAGCCTTTATTTCTTCGTTCCAGTGCTTTTCTAACTTATATTCAAGCATTTGTATCAGTGCCTGGCCAACAATCTGATAGTGATCCGGACTTACTCCATACTTTGTATGGCGTTGAGCCAGACCTTCAATCTGAGGCATAATTTGATCTAAAACATTTAATTTGGAAATCACATAAGACAACATCATTACCAGTTTTTTAGACTGTTCTTCTGTGTTGGTCTTGAACATTGGTTTTAAGCTTGGATCGAGTTGGAATAATACCTGATAAAAGTATTCACCCGCGTTTTCAGTATTGTTAATGATGTGAAACCAGGAATTTTTGATGATAAGGATTTTTGAATCAGTCATATTGAATTTTGTTATGATAAAAGATTTTTAGTTTGTTGAAAAGAAAAACGCTTGGCACTAAACGCTGATAAGTAAAAGTAAGAACCGTTATGTCCCTAATTGAAATAATGCATAAGCACCTGGTTGATGAAAATTGATAATAATAGGAAAGGATAAGTTTTCATGGCTAATTTAAATTGGTAGAATTATGCTATCTGACAGAGCATTGCCGTAAGACGACACAAACATAGGGCGGGAGAGACCTCGCTTCCTATTTTAGAAGGTATACAAGAGGTGGACAGGAGAAAATGTAGGGTATACAAAAAGTAAACATCCTTTCTCCATTAAGAAAAAAGGATGTTTCTATTCAATTTGAGTGTTTTTTGGCAATTTTAAACCGTCATGAGATAATCCGTAAGATTGCTTTCTTCGGGCAAATTTAGTTTTTTACGGAGACGGTGACGGGCGGTTTTTACGCTATCCGGTGAAATATTTAAAAGCGTAGCAGCTTCTTTAAGGTTGAGGTTTAAACGGATCAGCGCGCATAGGCGAAGTTCGCCGCCACTCAATTCCGGTTTTTCTTTTTTTAGTTTGGAAAAGAAATCTTTATGGACACCTTCAAAGTACATTTTAAATTCATCCCAGTCCCGGTCAAGGTTGAAGCTGTAATCGATCAGATTAATTAATCTGCTGAATAGCGGCGTGTTTTCATCTCTTTGACCCGTTTTGAGCGCCAGCGAAACCGTTTGCCTGATCTCTTCCAGGATACTGTTTTTTTGAATCAGGTTGAGCGTGTGTGTTGTTAAAGCCTTATTTCGGAATTCCAGTTCAGCCCTTAATTGTTGTTCTTTTTCAAGACTATTATGTATTTCAGTTTCCGCCAATGCCTGTTGAATGGCATTTAATTCCCGGTTTTTGCGAACTTTTAGTCTTTGGCGATTGAAGGCAAGTCCAAGTACTAAAAGGCCGGCCAGAAGTCCGAGGGCAATCGTGTTTCGTGTTGCATACCCCAGATCTTTCTCTTTCTGGATCAATTTTATTTCACTTAATTTTTTCTCGCTTTCATAATGAAGCCTAAGATTTGTCATCTTGCTCGCATTTTCTGCATTGAATATTGAATCCTTTAATGTTGTGGAAAGTTTCTGGAAATGATAAGCATTTGGGAAATCATTTACCTGGCCATAAACCGTAGCCAAACCCTCATACGCTTGCTGCAAAGCCGGTCTTACACCCGTTGCCAGAGCCAATTCTTTCGCTTTCTGATAACTGGATATGGCTTTTGAACTTTGATTTATTTTAGTATTGACATTTCCCAAGCCGTTATAAGAGGTAACCATGAGCCGTTTGCTTTGAAATTTTTCGTTGATTGCCAACGCTTTTTCATAGTGTGAAAGTGCTTCGGCATATTGCTGTTTCTGGAAATAAATTTCTCCCAGGTTGTTATGACAAATAATCTGTCCATTGCTATCCTGAAAACCTTCAAATAATTTCAATGCCTTTTCTGCGCTTATGATCGCTTCCCCGAATTTCTTTTGTTTGGTATAAATCGAACCTATATTAATGTAGGTTCCTGCGATCGACTTTTTATCATCAAGTTTAAGCCAGATCGTCTGGGCCTGTTTATAGGATATTAATGCTTCCTCGAAATTTTTCTGGTTTTTATAAACATTCCCTATACTGTTCAAAGTAGAAGCAATTTTGCTTTGGTCACCTAATTCCTGGAAAATTGTAGATGCCTGAAGATAATTATCCAGTGCCTGACTGTAATTTCCCTGCTCACCATAGACAATTCCCATATTACAAATGGCACGGGCGATTCCGTTTTTGTCCTTAATATTTTCAAAAATCTGTTTGCTTTTAGAATAATTTGCAAGCGCTGTTACATAATCGTTTTTCTGCCAATAGTACACCCCATAGACCTGATGGCTTCTGGCTTCTCCGCGAAAATATTTAAGCTGTTTCGACAGTTCCATAGCTTTCTGAGCATATTCCATGGTTTTTTCAGGATTGGAAGACCATAAATCCGTGGCCAGGTCTACCAGAATACCAACTTTGTTGGTATCATCTTTCGATTTCTGAAGTAAGTTTTGAAGACTATCTGCCTTTTGAGACTGGGCATAAAGCTGAGCGTTAAGTACAAGAAATAACAGACAAAAACTAAGTTTCATGATTGTAGTTGTATCGATTGTTTATGAGGCAATCAAATGTAAATGAAATTCATAGCTTAATACCGACCGTTAAATTAATAGGGCTACCATTATTATTAATTTTTAGATTTTTTTTGAATCGTACCAGGACAAAGGTTTGGAGTAATCAGGTAGATTTTGATTTATTAACAGTGTTAAGTATATTTGCGAAAAAATAACTATGGCGATATCAGATAGGAAACTGCGGGAAAAAGAAGATTTGAAAAAGAGAATTCTCGAAGCGGCAAAGGTTCTTTTTCTGGAAAAAGGCTTTGAAGCAACTTCCATGAGGAATATTGCCGAAAGGGTGGAATTTAGTCCAACGACGTTGTATTTGTATTACAAAGACAAAAATGATATCGTTTATGCCTTGCATCAGGAAGGTTTCAAACTGCTTGCGCAACAGTTCCGAATCATATCAAATGTTGAACATCCCTACGAACGTCTGAAAACGATGGGGCGAATTTATCTTCAATTTGCAGAAGAAAATCCTGATTTCTACGAGTTGATGTTCGTCCGCCAGGGGCCAATTCTTCATGTGCAAAAACACAATAGAGATGACTGGGAAGAAGGTTCGCGAACTTATAATGTTCTTTATGAAACTGTGATAGAATGTCAAAATGAAGGTTATTTCAAAGATTTATTGCCACATAATGTTTCTTTGATCGTTTGGTCAACTTTGCACGGAATGTGTACTTTACATATGCATATGCGGTTGGATTGTGTAAAATTTGAAGATGACTACGAAGTTGATCCGGAGAAATCAAGACCGGAATATATTTATGAAACCTTTATGGCATTTCTGGAAAGGCTAAAATAAATTTTGGAAAAATAACACTGTAAATAAAATATTTACTGTACATTTGTTGAGTGGATAAATACTTGCTATTTATCTCTTTTTTGAATCAAATATTAACACTGTAAATAAAATTATTATTAGTTATTGATAATTATTTTATTTTTGAAGAGAACAAATGTGCGCATCCGTTTTGTATGAATTTTTATAATTTTTTTCTCGGAACTTAACACTGTACTTAAAATAATCTATATTTATATGATAACCAATCTTCAAAATTCATGGAGGTTTTTCCTGATTATTCTGCTTATTACTGGGTTGCCCAGGCCTTCCAAGGCTCAGGAAACTGTGCTGCAATCTTATATCAAACAAGGTTTGGAAAATAATCAGGGACTGAAACAACAGAAGTTCCTGTTGCAGAAGAGTATGTTTGCTTTGAAAGAGGCTAAAACATTTTTCCTTCCGGAAGTTAATTTTAGTGGTAACTATCTGGATTCCAGAGGTGGACGTAAGATCAACCTTCCTATTGGTGATTTATTGAATCCGGTTTATAATTCTCTAAACCAGCTAACAAATTCTTCGGCCTTTCCGGAAGTCAAAAACATCAGCCAAACTTTTAATCCAAATAATTATTACGACGCAAAATTCAGAACTTCCATTCCGATTTTTGATGCTGAAATAATTTATAACAGTCGGATCAGGAAGGAAGAAATCAATTATCAGCAAGCTGAGATTGACGTATACAAGCGGGAGTTGGTCAAAGATATTCAGTTAGGATACTATGCTTATCTTCAAACACTGGAATCGATCCGAATTCTGGAAAATGCAACAATTCTTGCACAGGAAAACCTTCGCTATAATCAGACGCTGGTAAAAAATGACAAAGCGATTAGAACTGCGGTAAGTCGGGCAGAGAATGAGTTGATTGGTTTGAAGGCAAAGTTAGAAGATGCCAAATATCAATCGGTTAATGCGGCTGCTTATTTTAATTTTTTACTGAATTTACCATTTAATACTAAAATAGAAGCGCCTCAAAATCAACAAATTATTACCGACACAGATGTGTCGGTATCAGGCCGGAGGGAAGAGTTGACCAAGCTGGCTACGTTACAGGATATCAATTCGCTTTCGTTGCAACTCGCCAAATCGGCACGGCTTCCAAAGCTTTCCACATTCATGGATTTGGGTTCGCAGGGTGATTTTTTAAAATTCAATAATACAACCCGTTATTATCTTTTTGGAGTGACTTTGACCTGGCAGGTATTTGCAGCTAACCGGACTTTCTACAAAGCGCAACAGGCTGAATTCCAGATCAAGTCTACCGTTGAACAAATAAATCAGGTTGAGCAGCAACTTCAATTGCAGGCAGAAACGGCAATGAATAAACTTAGTTCTGCCAGGCAAATTTACGAAGCCTCCAAAAGTCAGACTGTCTTATCCGAACAATATTATCAGGATCAACGGAAGTTATATCGTGAAGGGCAACTTTTATACCTGGAATTGCTTGACGCGCAAAACAGGCTGATCAGTGATCAGTTGCAGCAAAGTATTTCTTATTTGAACGTGCAAACCCGCGCTGTTGAACTGGAACGGGCCAAAGCAAGCTATCCACTTTCTAACTAAAAATTAACATGAAAACGATATTTAAAATAAATCCGGTCATTTTATTATTTGCTGCGGCACTTTTGGTGACCGCTTGTAAAGAGAAGACAAAAACAGAGAAAACGGACAGTACAATTCCCGTTAAAATTATAAATTCGGCTTCTTTGAATCAGGTTCAGGCAGTCGAAACTTCCGGACTATTATCTTCTGAAAACGAGGCAAGACTGTCTTTTAAAGTGGGAGGGATTATCAGGCAAATTCTTGTAAAAGAAGGAGATCATGTACGCAAAGGTCAGTTGTTGGCGACTTTAAATACCACGGAGATTTCAGCACAGATGAGCCTTGCAGAAGAGAATTACCTGAAAGCAAAGCGGGACGCTCAACGTACCCAAAATTTGTATCGGGACAGTGTCAATACCAAAGAGCAACTTCAAAACAGTCAGACAAACCTGGCTATAACTGAAAAGCAAATGGAAATTTCCCGCTTCAATCTTTCACATGCAAGTATAGTGGCACCGGCGGATGGTGTTGTTATTAAAAAACTGGTCAATGCTGGTGAACAAATCGAAGGCGGCGCTCCTGTTTTATTTATCAGCGGCGTCCATAACGATGATTGGATAATAAAATGCGGGTTAACCGACAAAGACTGGACGCGATTAAAAGGCAATGAAAAAGCCGAAATATCCTTCGATGCATTCTCCCAAACGTTTACCGGAAGTGTGAAAACACTAGCTCAGGGAAGTGATGTAGCTTCTGGTTTGTTCCAGGCTGAAATCCGGGTTGACAAGCAAAATGTAAAATTGGTAAACGGACTTTTTGCAAAGGTTAGTATTTATCCAAAAGAAAAAACTGACATGATTTCTATCCCGTTTGATGCTTTGATCGAAGGCGAAAATGACAGTGCTTTTGTCTTCGTGGCGAATGGAAATGTGGCAACAAAAAAGGCAGTTAAAGTAGCTTATCTGGAAGGCAGCAAGGCATTTATTTTATCAGGAATAGGTGCCGGTGAAAAGATTATCAGAGAGGGATCGGCTTATCTGGCAAATGGTTCGGTAATTAAAATAGTTCAATAATCTTTTAAACAGGAAATTATGAAATTACCAGAATTTGCCGTTAAAAATTACCAGTTTACGCTGGTGGTTTTCATCGCAGTTTTAGCGTTGGGTGTATATTCGCTTTTTACGATGCCGCGCAGTGAAGACCCGGACACACATTCTCCGCAGTTTACGGTTGTAGTTATCTACCCTGGCACAAGTCCAAAGGATATGGAACAGCTGGTGGTGGATCCGATGGAAAAGAAAATCAATGAAATGGATGACATCAAACATGTCATCACTGATATCAGGGACGGGCTTGCCGTAATGCAGGTTATCTACAAATATAGTACAGATCCTGATACGAAATATCAGGAACTGGTAAGGGAAGTCAATAGTTTGAAAAGCTCGCTTCCGGCTGATATAAACGAAATCCGGATCAATAAAATGGAGCCGTCGGATGTCAGCATTTATCAGTTTGCTTTAATTAGCGAAAATGCTTCTTACGCGCAGCTGAAAGCGTCTTCAAAAGCTTTTAAAGAGCGAATGGAGAAAATCAAAACATTGAAAAAGGTAGAATTTTCGGGAGTGCCGGAGCGTCAGGTTAAAGTGAGTTTGAATCTTCAAAAAATTGCCAGACAAAATCTGACGCAAAACCAGGTTATTGCTGCTTTACAAAGTGAAAATATAAATATTCCGGGTGGAAGCATAACCATGGCTTCTAAAAAACTCAATATAAAAACAAGCGGCAATTACCGAACACTGGACGAAGTGAGCAACACGGTTGTTTCTTCCATCGGCGGGAAAATTGTATATCTCAAAGATGTGGCCGATATCAAAATGGGCTACGAAGACGAAACGCATATAACCCGTTTGAACGGTTTCAGGTGCAGTTTTTTAAGTTTTAGCCAAAAAGAAGGTGAAAATATCATTGCCGTTAAAGATCAGGTAGAACCTGCGATTGCGCAGTTCAAAAAGGAATTGCCATCCAATATTGATCTGATCAAGGTTTTTGATCAGGCCAATAGTGTTGATATCCGCTTGTCTCATTTTGCCAGAGATTTCGGTATTGCCATTCTTTTGGTATTGCTGACATTGCTGCCTTTGGGAACCCGTGCGTCCCTGGTTGTTATGATTTCGATCCCGCTTTCTTTGTCTATCGGGTTGACGATCATGAACTTACTTGGTTATAATATTAACCAGTTGAGTATTGTCGGAATGATCGTAGCACTTGGAATTCTGGTGGATGACAGCATTGTAGTTGTTGAAAATATTGAACGTTATTTACGGATGGGTTATAGCCGGATTGACGCGTCTATCAAAGCTTCGACACAAATCAGTATGGCCGTGGTGGGCTGTACGATTCTTCTGATCTTTGCTTTTTTACCACTGACATTTCTTCCAGAAGGTGCCGGCGATTTTATCCGGAGTCTGCCTTTGTCGGTAATCACAACAGTTTTCGCGTCCATGCTGGTTTCGCTTACCATCGTTCCGTTTTTGTCAAGTATCATTTTGAAACCTCACGCCAGTGCAGATGGTAATTTTCTGTTGAGAGCGATGAAAAAAGGTATTCACAAAACGTATGGAAGTTTACTGGATCGCGCTTTGAAAATGCCACTTCTTACCTTGATTTTGGCAGCTTTGCTCTTCGCCGGTTCCATTGCGTTGGTGCCTTTAATAGGAAACAGTTTATTTCCAAAGTCTGAAAAACCGATGTTTTTGGTTGATATTGAGACGCCTCAGGGTACCAATTTGAAAAAGACAAATCAGGTGACCCGTTACGTTGAATCGATTTTGAAACAGGAACCATTGATTACTTCTTTTGCTACCAATGTTGGAAAAGGAAATCCACGCATCTATTATAATGTAATTCCCCGCAATGAAAGTGAAAACTTTGCCGAAATTTTTGTTCAGGTGGAAGGACTGGAAACATCTGAAAAAGTGGAAGTGATTGAGAGACTGAGGAAAAAGCTGGAACGTTATCCCGGAGCCGAAATCAAAGTAAAAGATTTTGAACAGGGCCCGCCTTTGGAAGCACCGCTTGCTTACCGGATTTATGGTGACAATCTTGATGATCTCCGCAAAACAGCTTTCAATGTTGCCGCATTATTAGCGAAAGTAGATGGTACTATTTACGTAAATAATCCGTTGTTGGTTCAGCCAACGGATTTGAAGGTGAGTGTAAATAAGGAAAAAGCGGGAACGCTTGGCGTGTTGTCATCTGATATTGACCGCACCGTGAGATTAGGCGCAGCTGGATTAAATGTGGCGACGTATCGGGAAGATGTAGGAAAAGCGGACAATTATAATGTCAATGTTTCAATCGCCAGAAATGGTGCGATCCAGGATTACAGTATGTTTGACAAATTGTATGTTACTTCGGCAACAGGAGCTAATATTCCGCTTAAAAATGTAGCAACGATTGGATTGGAAAGTTCGCCAAATCAAATTCGGCATTATGACAAAGACAGATATGTAACTGTTTCGTCTTTTGTAAAACCGGGTTATAATGTGCAGCAGCTGAATGAAAACATAACTTCCCAGCTGAATAAATTCAAGTTTGAAAAGGGGCAGACTTTCACCGTTTCAGGAGAAAAGGAAAGTCAGGATGAAAGTTTTGGAGGTCTGGGAATGATTATCATTATTACAATTTTCGGATTTTTAGGCGTCCTTATTTTGGAATTTAAAACCTTCAAAAGTATACTGATCGTATTGTCTGTAATTCCGCTTGGTATCATGGGAGGTTTGGTCATGCTTTTCCTGACGGGCGAGACATTGTCCTTTACTGCCACAATCGGATTTATTGCTCTGGTGGGGATTGAAGTGAAAAACTCTTTGCTGGTCGTGGATTTTACCAATCAGTTGAGAGCGCAGGGAAAAGGAATTCAGGAAGCTATCATTGAAGCGGGGGAGGTACGTTTTGTCCCCATTTTGCTAACTTCGTTGACGGCAATCGGTGGATTACTCCCGCTTGTTATTGAATATAGCGCTTTGTATTCGCCTCTTGCACTGGTACTTATAGGTGGTCTGATAAGCTCGACTTTGCTTTCCCGTTTGGTTACGCCGGTGATGTACAAACTTTTGCCACCGACCGTCGTTTTGGAAAAAGAAGAAGAAATGATGCAGCCAGAACTGGTAATGCATTAAGGAAACCGATTATCTTAATTTTAAAATTGAGATATGTCCCATGTCTGCAAATTATATTGCAGGTATGGGACATTTGCTTAACCGGCTTTCAAAAATTTTAAGTAAGAAATGCCCTTGAAAATTTTATCTGATTTTTTTTTCAAAAAGATTCTCCAAACACTTGCAATTTCGGAATCATTAAATTTACTTTGTCTATATATTTTGTAGACTTATGGCTGGAACCACCCTGTGCCCTAAGTAAAAACCAGAAATTATTCGTTTATGAAAGCGATTATTTTGCAAGAAACAGATTTGTCTTCCACGACAAACAGGGTGGTGTATCATCGGCCGTTCCTCCCGGAACCATGTTGTTGTAGCTGATCCGTTTGTTCCCACATTTATATTAAACGTCCAGAAATATCCCAGTCAGTAATGCTGTAAAGGAGTAAATTTTCGGTGGTTGTCAATTTTCAAATTTATAGCATACTGTCCGGGGGTATTTTTGGAATTCATCATAATCAGGTATGCTCATGACTACTGCTGACGTTGTACTTCTAATTAAAAAGATCATGATTGGGATTTTTCTTACCGTTGTTCCATTTGCGCTTATTGCCGGGGGAATCTGGTTTGCGTATAGCCTTATTAGGTAGTTTTTTTACTGTTCACTAAAATATTTTTTAACCATATGAAACTCGCAAAAGAGGATGCGCAAAAACTGACGCGGGACGGTCTGATCAGTGTGGGCTTATATCTTGCCCCAATCGTATTAATGTTTGGTGCGTTTTACTTTACCAATTACAAGCCTTGGCTGGGTAGCAGCGAGTTGCCTTTTAAAGTGCCTCATTTAGTAGAGGGAGTTTTTAAAAATCTTAGCTCATGGGGTTTATCGTTCATCGTACTGCTTATTGGAGTGGTTGAACTTGTTGCAGGACTTTATGAAAATAAATGGACTAAAAACGAACGTATTCTGGACATTGTCTGCTATGTCTTACCAAAAATTATAATCGCTCCGGTTGTAGCCTATTACAGTCTTCAACTTTTACCAAGAATTTTGCCTGACGCCAAGGGAAGTTTTTCCTGGGTTCCATTCTGGTGGGCGTTTGCTATAATCGCCGTTGCTGACGATTTGACACAGTATTGGTATCACCGTTTGCATCACCAACTTCCGTGGTTATGGCGCTTTCACCGTACACACCACAGTGCTCCGTACATGGGCATGGCTATGGCGGGCAGACAAAACATTATATACACGATTTTCTTTTCGCAAACATATCTTACCGTAGCGCTTACTTATGTCGGTCTGGGTTATGCAGCTTTGTTTGTAAAAGTGATTAAGTCGCTGATTACCACTGGCGCTCATTCAAGTATTCCTTGGGACAAGCCTTTTTATACGATCAAATGGCTTCAACCTGTTGGCTGGGTTTTGGAAAGATTTATTTCAACGCCGGCTACACATCAGGCGCATCATGCAGATACAATGGATGATGGAGTAGGGTATTACAAAGGTAATTTTGGTAATATGTTTTTCCTTTGGGATATCATTTTCGGAACCGGAATTATTACCAGAAAATATCCGACTTCCTTTGGGATCAAACATTATAAAGAAGAAGAATGGTACGCGCAGCTTATCTGGCCAATCTTGAAATCTAAAAAAGAAGGCAGTGAACTATCTGCCAATGGACCGATGGTTGGAGACGAAGTACATGAAACGATCGGTGAGCCGCTTACACTGGAAACCAGAGTAGCCGGCTGATTTTCAATAAATTAATATATCTGAGTTCGCCTAGGTTTAGATCGGGGCGAACTCAGTTTTTTCAGTAAAAACCAATTAAAAGTAAATTTCTATATTAATTATTTCATGATGACCACCCGATTGATCAAGATTTTAATTCTTGTTTTTGTAATGACATCACCCGCTTTTTCACAAAAGAAAAAGCCAAAAGTACAAGCTGCCGCTGCAAAACCCAACATCGTGCTGATCATGGCAGACGATCTTGGGTTTTCTGATATTGGAAGCTATGGGTCTGAGATCCAGACACCTAATCTGGATAAACTCGCAGCCGAAGGAATTCGGTTCCGGCAATTTTATAATAACGCCATTTGTGCCCCTACGAGAGCTTCCTTGCTCAGCGGACAATATCAGCATACGGCCGGTATGGGTTATTTCAATATCAACTTGGGTACACCGGCTTACCAGGGATTTTTGAGCAAACAAACCGTTTCTTTGGCGGAGGTGTTGAAAGATGCGGGTTACAGTACTTTATTGTCAGGCAAATGGCATGTGGGCGATGATAGTACCAGTCAGTGGCCAAGAAAACGCGGTTTTGATCATTTTTACGGAAATATTGGCGGGGCAAGCGATTATTATGTGATCAAAAATCTTCCAAAAAAACAACGCAGCTTTTTCGTAAAAGATGATAAAGTCGTTGATCCCGAGGATGAAGACAACTTTTATTATACCGATGAAATAGCCAAAAATGCAATTGGATTTTTGACAGATCAGCGTCGGGAACAAAAACCTTTCTTCTTATACCTTGCTTTTACCTCGCCGCATTGGCCTTTACAAGCCTTGCCGAAGGATATTAAAAAGTATGAAGGCAAGTATGATATTGGTTGGGATTCGCTCAGAATTCTTCGTTTCAAGCGTCAGCAGGAATTAAATATTTTGGGTAAAGGGCAGAAGATCAGTGTGAAGAACAGCGATCTTCCAGCCTGGAACAGTCTTACTTATGATGAACAAAAGTTGTGGGCAAAGAAAATGGAAGTTTATGCGGCTCAGGTAGATAACCTCGATCAGAATATTGGAAAAGTGATTGAGCATTTAAAAGAATCCGGTCAGCTGGATAATACCATTATATTTTTCATTTCTGATAATGGTGCTGCTGGTGAAGATGTAGGCCATGGATTTAGCGGAAGAACAGTGAGAAACTGGGGGCCTGTCGGTACAGCTGGTTCGTATGATTCTTACACAAGAACCTGGGCCTATGCGTCAAATACGCCGCTAAAATCTTTCAAAGGTTTCCAATATGAAGGTGGAATAAGTAGTCCTTTTATTGCGCGTTTTCCTTCAAAAATTCCTGCGGGAGGTTTAATCGACGGGACAGCCCATTTGATCGATATCGCTCCAACGTTGTACGAAATTGCAGGTGCAAAATACCCGCAGACTTATAAGGGAAACACAATCCATCCTTTGGCGGGCGAGAGTATTTTGCCTGCTATTTATGGCAAAGAATGGAGCCGTTCCAAACCTATTTTCTGGGAAAGAGCCGGTAACAAAGCAGTCAGAAAGGGAAAATGGAAACTTGTTTCTGTACGAAGCGACCAATGGGAATTGTATGATATAGAAACAGATAGGGGAGAAACCAGCAACGTGATCAAGGATCATTCCGATATAGTTGCTGAGCTTAAAGGACTATATGAAACCTGGGCCAAAAGCGTGAAGGTAGAAGATTGGAATATCATTGGCAAAGGAAAAGGATTTGAGCCAAGTTTTAATCCCTGATTTTGGTGAAATGGAAAAAGAGATCAGTCAATTTCAAAAGCAATATCCTAATGTTGACTGATTTCTCTTCTAAAAGCTACTTCTTTATTACAAACTTCATTATTAATGTAATATTTCCGGGTAAAGTAAAAATATTGTCAAACTTCTAAAGAATATTAAACCATTCATTTGGTAAAGCCAAAAATATAAATTTACTTTGTCTATATAATTACTAGACTTATAGTTTTACTTTGATTACCACCAGTCAAATTAGGACAAAACAATTGTTTACTTATGAAAACATATTCTTTACTACGTCCGCAGTACGAGACTGCACCCCGGGTGGTTTCAACCATTTCCCAGTCCCCTATGCATTGTTGTGGTCAGCCAGGCTGTTGACAACTGATTCATTTTTGAAATAAACATTTTATTGCGTTCCAAATTTAGGATAGTATATAAAATTACAGCTTTCAGAAATCCCCTAACGATTCAAAAACCAGATCAAATTTCCTAATAAGAAATTGTACATGCGTATATACCTGTAAGTCAGTTGTTGATTCAGCTGTTTCTTTCAGGACTATACATATGTCAGTCAGTCTCTACATGTTATTTTACTATTATTTACCACAGCAATGATTAAGAAAAACTTTTACCTGATTTGGTTATTAGGTGCTTTAATTTTCAGCACAACTGCGTTAAAAGCGCAGGATGTGATAACAGGGGTCGTGAAAGACGACACTGGACAAGGCCTTCCCGGCGCAACAATTGTCGAAAAAGGGACATCAAAAAATGCAATTTCAGATATTGATGGAAAATTCAGTATTCCCGCTGCAAAACAATTTCCATTTACCTTACAGATAAGCGTTACAGGCTTTCAAACACAAGAAATCGAACTATACGAACTTACCACAGAACCCGTGGAAGTGATTTTGAAAACTGCCAATTTATTAAATGAAGTGGTGGTAATCGGATACGGTGAGCAGAAAAGAAAAGATATCACCGGTTCAATTTCTTCGGTTCCTCAGGAAATCAAATCTCAGCCCGTGGTTTCGGTTGAGAGGCTTTTACAAGGGTCGATCGCGGGGGCAACGGTAACGCAAACTTCCGGTCAGCCGGGTGGTGGTGTGAGTGTACAGATACGCGGTAGCAATTCCATCACGGCGGGTAGCGATCCGTTATATGTAATTGACGGTTTCCCGATCAACAATGACTATGGTTTAAATGATGCCGGTGTAACGGTGGGGTCAAAAATCAACCCGCTTTCGTCTTTAAATACGGCTGATATTGAATCAATTGACGTGTTAAAAGATGCTTCGGCCACCGCGATTTACGGTTCAAGAGGTGCCAATGGTGTTTTTATCATCACAACAAAAGGTGGCTCTAAAAAGAAATCTTCAATTACCTACGAATCCTATTTTGGAAAACAAGAGGTAATCAGGACTTTACCGCTTCTTAATGCAGGTGAATGGTGGCAACTTCGAAAAGATGCGGCAATTAACTCAGGAAAAACACCCACTTTACCAAGTGTAACGGGTTATAAACTGGACACTGTCGGTGCGGGTACAGACTGGCAGAAAGCCGCTTTCAGAAAAGCCACGCAGCAAAGTCATAGCATTTCGATTTTGTCGGGCGGAGATAAAACCAGACTTGGAATATCTGCCAATTATCTGAAACAGGATGGTGTTTTGAGAAACACAGATTTCGAAAGAATGTCGGCAAGGTTCAACATTGACCACGATTACAGCTCAAAATTAAGGATTACTTCCAGCATCACAGGAAGTCATACCAAAGCCAACGTAGCTCCGGGCGGTGTAGTTTCTGCCCTTGTATTAACTCCTTCGGCTTTGCCAATTTATCAGGACAACGGAACCTTCGTTAAGTTTAGTCCTTTTGAAACGGTTTATGCCAACCCGATCAATTCGCTTTACAATCAGCTAAATCAAACGATCACGAACCGTTTTCTGGGAAATCTTTCGGCAGAATACACCATCATTGAAGGTTTGAAAGCGAAAGTTTTATTTGGTGCTGATGTCGTTGACAACAAACAAAACCGATATTTGCCAATTTCGACTTATGAAGGAACAGCATTAAACGGTGATGCTTTGGTTGGTTCAATTTTTACGACCAACTGGCTGAATGAAAATACGTTAAGTTATGATAAAGAACTTAATGATAAAAACAGAATTAACGCGGTTGTTGGTTTCACGGCGCAGCAATCCCAATCAAAAGGTGCGATAGCAGAAGCAGCCGGTTTTTCTTCGGATGCATTTTCATACAACAATTTAGGAACGGGTATCACCAACCGTACGCCTGCTTCATCGTCATCAGAATTCTCACTTGCTTCTTATTTAGGTCGTATCAATTACGTTTTTGACGATCGTTACCTGGTTACTTTCACGGTTCGCGCGGATGGTTCATCAAAATTTGGAGCAGGTAACAAATGGGGTTATTTCCCGTCAGCAGCTTTGGGTTGGAATATTGCCAATGAAAAATTCTTCAAAAATGTAAGAAACGTAAGTTTGCTTAAATTGAGATTGAGCGCAGGTTCAACGGGTAACCAGAGTATTCCTCCTTATCAATCACTTGCACAGCTGACTTATTATCCATACAATTTTTCAGGAACTACCGTTTCTGGTTATGCACCAAGCTCAGTAGCAAACAAAAATCTTGGATGGGAAAAAACTTTCCAGGTGGATGCAGGTTTGGATATTGGTTTGTTAAAAGACCGTATCAATATCACAGCTGATTATTATTACAAAAAAACAACGGATCTTTTGTTGACAAGAACAGTGCCTGGAAGCTCCGGACTATCTGATTTCTATGGCAACCAGGGATCAACCACCTACCAAAATGTTGGTGCCGTTTCAAATCAGGGTATTGAACTTGCCGTTAATTCTCAAAACCTGACTGGTGCTTTTAAGTGGAATACGTTGTTTATTTTTGCAAGAAATACGAATAAGATTCTTGATCTTGGAGACGGTGTTACGCAATACATCCCATCAAGTTCAGCACCTTCTATCGCAAAAGTGGGCCATCCGCTGGGATCGTTCATCGTTTATAAAACGGATGGTGTAATCAAGGAAGGACAAACGCCATTGACACCACAAGCAAATAAAGGCGCAGGTGGACAACAATACAAAGATCTGGATGGCGACGGACTGATCACACAGGCTGGCGACAGAGCTGTGATCGATAACCAGATCAAGTTCACGGCTGGATTGACCAACACTTTCAGCTACAAAGGATTCGATTTAGCAGTTTTCTTCCAAACTTCTGTGGGTGGTAAATTGTATAATGTAAACCGCGCGAACCTGGAATTGGGAACTGGTTATACCAATGCATCACGTGTTCTTCTGAACCGTTACACGCCTACAAATACCAATACAGATGTGAAAGAAGCATATCAGGATCCTGCGATCTATATTTCGGACCGCTTCATTGAGGATGCAACTTATTACCGCTTGAAAAATATTTCTTTCGGTTACTCTATTCCAAAAGTTTTTCTTTCCAAAATCAAAATTCAGTCGCTGAGAGTTTATGTATCTGCTCAAAACGCCATTACCTGGACCAAATACACAGGTTTCGATCCTGAGGTAAGTTCTAATGGTCAAAGCCTGATCAACAAAGGTGTGGACGACAGTGTGTATCCGAATAATAAATCTTACCAGGTTGGTTTGTCTCTGACATTCTGATTTTAAATTATAACTGAGCATTACAATGAAAAAGTATCAATATATTTTACTGGCAGTGAGCTCTTTGTTTATTGCTTCCTGCAACGATTTTCTTACCGAGAAACCTGAATCGATCATTTCGGAAGAGCAGTATTACAAAACTGAAACAGACGCTATTACTGCGATCAATGCTGTTTACTTTTTTCTGAATTCGGGTAAAATCCAGACGCCGTATAATACGCTTTTCAACACTGGAATGAATATGGCCAGCGATGATGAAGATCCGGGACCGGGAGCAACAAATCCTGATGTTCGCTCGCTGGCAGTGCAATCACATTCTTCAAGTAATCTTAGGGTTTATGAACTATGGCAGCAGCATTATGCCGCAATACGAAAAGCTAATGTGGTTCTGAATAAAATCCCTGGCATCACTTTTTCAATTCCTGCCAACAAAGACAGAATTTTGGCAGAAGCTAAGTTTTTAAGAGCCTTGTTCTATTTCAACCTGGTTCGCCTGTATGGTGATGTGCCGTTGATTACTGAATATCAGAATTTCGTTTCCGCCGCCGATTATGCGATTGCTAAAAGTCCTTCGGCAGATGTTTATGCACAAATTGAAAAAGATCTTACAGAAGCCGCAGCGGTTTTGCCGGTTTCTTATAGTTCACCGGATGTAGGAAGAGCTACGGCAGGTGCGGCAAAATCTCTGTTGGCGAAAGTGTACCTGATCAAAGCTTCACTTCCATTGAAATTGACCGAAAATTATCAGAAAGCAATTTCCAAAGCCGAGGAAGCACTTTCAGCGGCTGATGGCGGAACAGGAACTTATGGTTATGACTTGATTACTGATTATTCCCGTGTCTTTTTGCCAGCCTACAAAAACGGTGTGGAGCATATTTTCTCCGCTCAAATGAAAGGGAATTCGTATAGCCAGGGAAATAATGAAAATCCAAGGGCAATTTACTCAGCGATACCAGGTCTTACAGGAAACTACGCTCATATAGTGCGTTTTTATACCGAAGGAAACGACAAATCTTTTAGCATCTACAAACTTTTCAAGGCAACGGACAAGAGGAGAAATGTCACATTCGTAAGAAGTTTCACCAGTCCGGCCAACGGCAGAAAATATGCTTTGCCAATCGTAAACACAGCAGTTCCAAATGATTCAACACCTTTTTGGAATAAATGGTGGGATCCAAATAACCAGGCAGTTACGTCAAATTCAGAAGCCAACGTGCCTATTATTCGTTATGCTGAATTGCTGTTGATTCATGCCGAAGCGGAAAACGAAGTGAACGGTCCCACAACAAAAGCATATAAATCGATCAATCGGGTCAGAACAAGAGCGGGTCTGGCTGCCCTTACACAGGGCTTAACAAAGGATCAATTCCGTGATTCTGTATATTTTGAACGTCGGCTTGAACTTACATATGAGTATCAAAGATGGTTTGATTTGATTCGTGAAAAAGATGCCGGCGGAAATGGAATTCTAATTAAGAGTTTGCAAAAAGTCGGGAAAAATAATGCGGCTCTGAAACATTATCTATACCCTATCCCGCAAACGGAACTTGACAATAATCCGCTGTTGAAGCAAAATACGCTTTGGCAGTAAAAAATTGATAACAAATTTAAAATGCCCTTTTCCTTTACCGGATCTGGGCATTTGTTTGCTTAAAATAATTATAATCAGATGTTACAACCACCCATCAGATTTACATTCGTGAGAAGAATTTTTCAATACAGTTTTTTCGTGCTGGCTGTCACAACAAATCTAAATGCACAGCAAAAAAATGAAAAGCCGAACATTATCGTCATTCTGGCTGACGATCTGGGCTTTTCTGATCTGGGCAGTTTTGGTTCGGAAATTAATACACCTAATCTGGATAAGCTGGCAAATGAAGGCTTAAAATTTACTCAATTTTATAATAGCGGAAGGTGTTGCCCGTCCCGCGCTGCATTGCTTACAGGACTTTATCCGCACCAGGCTGGCGTTGGTGATATGGTTCAGGATAAGGGATCGCCGGCTTATCAGGGATTTTTAAGCGAACATAGCGTCACCATCGCCCAACTGTTGAAAACGGCTGGTTACAATACGATTGTTTCCGGGAAATGGCACGTTGGCCTGGTTCCGTCCGCTTTGGCGCACAATCGTGGCTTTGACAAATCATTTACAATGCAGAATAACGGTAGCAGTTATTTCAATTCAGAGCCGATTTACAACGATGGAAGAAAAGTAACTTTTCTTTTGAATGGAAAACCGGTTGTAAGGCAGGATACTTCAAAATACCTGACCCAGGCGATTACCGATTTTGCTATAAAATCTTTGGACGAAATTAAATCTGAGCCAAATCCTTTTTTTCTGTATCTGACCTATAACGCGCCGCACTGGCCTATTCAGGCATTACCCGAAGACATAACAAAATATAAAGGAAAATATCTCAAAGGCTGGGAAAAGCTAAGAGCCGAACGTTTTCTAAAACAGAAGCAACTTGGCATCATTAAAAAGGAATGGCAGCTTTCAGAAAAGTATGACCAGGTTCCGGATTGGGACAAACTTACGTCGTCGGAAAAAGATTTCTGGGACATGCGCATGGCAATTTATGCTGCCATGATTGACCGGATGGACCATGAGATCGGTAATATTCTTACAAAACTGAAAGAGCTTAAAAAGGATAAAAACACAATCATTCTTTTCGTTTCCGACAATGGCGGAAGTGGTGATACGGTTAAAGACTGGGATTATGTCACGCAGAAAAACGGACCGCAGGGTACAGTTAATTCTATCGATAGCTACTACCCGCCCTGGGGAAATGTTAGTAATACTCCCTTAAAATTATTCAAAAAAAATACACACGAAGGCGGAATCGCAACGCCGTTCATCGCATGGTACCCGAAGATGATCAAAGCCGGAACGGTGAGTGATCATATCGGCCACGTCATTGACATTATGCCGACTTGTCTGGATATCGCCGGTGTTGAATATCCCAAAGATTTCAGCTCAAAAAACCTGATGCCTCTGGAAGGCAATAGTCTTTTGAAGATTTTTAAAAATCAATCTGCGCCTGAACACCAGGCACTTTTCTGGGAACACGAAGGAAGCCGCGCTATACGAAAAGGGGACTGGAAACTGGTTGCCGAAATAAATCAGCCCTGGGAACTTTACAATTTAAAATCGGACCGTTCCGAGACAAAAAATATTGCATCTCAACAACCCGAAAAGGTGAAAGAATTGGAAAAGGAATTTCTTCAATGGGCTAATAAAGTCGGTGTTGTGGATTGGAATACGATTAAATAATTTTTTTGAAGATAATTGATTACCAGAAACTTAAAATAAAGTCAGTATGAAAAATTTATCTTTTCCCGTTAAAACGCTCGCGCTGGCAGCTATGGCCTGGATGGGATCCAGTCAACTCGTTAATGCGCAATATACTCCCGCTCAACCTTATAAAGGAAAAATTGGTAAGACGATAAAAGAAACGACGGAATCCTGGCCGGAACGTAAAAAAGCTGCAAAAGGAGCACCCAATGTTGTCTGGATTTTATTGGATGATGTTGGTTACGGAGCCATCAGTACTTTCGGTGGTTTGATCAATACGCCGAATCTGGATAGTCTGGCCAATAATGGTTTACGTTATACCAATTTTCATACAACCGCCATTTGTGCTCCAACCCGTGCGTCACTGCTAACGGGTAGAAATTCACATTCCGTACACATGGGGCTTTTCCCGGAAACAGCTATCGGCACACCGGGATATGATTCTCAAATGCCTTTTGAAAAAGCGACTGTTGCTGAAATCCTGAAAGAAAACGGTTACAATACTTTTGCATTGGGCAAATGGCACATTACACCGCTGGTTGATCTGACGCCGGCCGGTCCGTTTAACCGCTGGCCGACAGGCAGAGGCTTTGAACAATTTTATGGTTTTCCGTCACGTGGAAGTATCGACCAGTGGCATCCTGAACTATGGGAAGGAATCCACCGTATAAAAGATCAGCAAGACGGAAAACATTTTAATGAACTTATTGCTGATAAGGCGATTAGTTACGTTTCCGGACAAGGTTCCGGAGGTTCTGAAAAACCATTCTTTTTGTATATCGCCACGGGTGCCGGTCATGCGCCTCACCAGGTTGCAAAAGAGTGGTCGGATAAGTATAAGGGCAAATTTGACGACGGCTGGGACGCTTACCGTGAGAAAGTTTTGGCGAATCAGATCCGTTTGGGAGTTGTACCAAAAAATGCAAAAATACCGCCAAGAAACCCTGGGGTTAAAGACTGGAATACTTTATCAGCTGACGAGAAAAAACTATATGCCCGTTTCATGGAAAACTATGCAGGGTTTCTTGAATATACCGATCACGAAATTGGTCGCGTAATAAAGCATTTAAAAGAATCCGGTCAGCTTGAAAATACACTGGTTTTTGTGTCTGTGGGAGATAATGGTGCGAGCAAGGAAGGAACTTTTGTAGGAACGGTTAATAACTATGGAACGGGAATTACCGAAGACGAACGTCTCAAAAAGAATATTGAAAACATCGATCTGATCGGTTCGGAATTTTCAAAAGTAAATTATCCATTGGGATGGGCGGCTGCTACCAACGTACCTTTCCGTCATTGGAAATCGGATGCAAATTCAGAAGGTGGAACGCATAATCCGCTTATCGTTTTTTATCCAAAAGGTATCAAAGAAAAAGGCGGTATTCGTAATCAATATGGTCATGTGAGTGATATTTTACCTACGACTTTGGAACTGATCAATGCCAAAGTTCCTGAAACCATCAATGGCTACAAACAGGATGCTTTTGAAGGTACAAGTCTGGCTTACAGCTTGAACGATGCGTCAGCAAAAGATCGTCATTTGGTTCAGTATTATGAAATTAGAGGTTCCCGTTCAATTTACAAAGATGGCTGGAAGGCAGGTTCATTACATAAAAAAGGGACAGATTTTAATGAGGATACCTGGGAGATGTATAACGTTAAGGAAGATTTTAACGAAATAAACGACCTTGCAGCTCAGAATCCTGCAAAACTGAAAGAACTACGTACTTTGTTTGATACAGAAGCTACAAAATACAACGTTTTTCCACTGAAAGATGGTACAGAGCCATTTGTATTGCCAACGGCTTACAAAGACGCAGATCGCGTGATTTTATATCCGGGTCAATCTACAATTGTTGACGTTGGCGGACCTTTCGCGATCAAAAAATCATTTAGCATAATCGCAGATGTAGAATTGCGGGGCGTAGAAACCGAAGGTGTTTTGCTATCTCGTGGAGGCTTTGAAGGCGGGCTAAGTTTCTTCGTCCAAAACCGGAAACTGAACTTTGTTTACGCCGTGGGTGATGGTGAAAAATATGTAATCACCTCAGAAAGAGCAACTTTACCAACCGGGAAAGCTCAGCTTCGGGCGGATGTGAAATACGATCAGAATGGTTCCGGAGTTGTGAGTCTTTTTGCCAATAACGACAAAATAGGAGAGTCGAAAATTGAGAAAACCACAGGCGCAGTTTACCTGCACGAAGGTATCAATGTAGGAATTGATGATCTGACGCCTGTTGCTGATACTTATAAAGTTCCTTTCGCCTTTACCGGGAAAATCAATAAAGTAGTGATTGAATACAATCCCGGACAGGCGGCGAATTTGAAATAGTAATTATCATTTTCCCATTTCAATAAAATTCAAATGATCAAGAAAACATATTACGCGGTTATTTTTCTTTTTTTGCTGGCATTAAATGTTTTTGGGCAGAAAGACGGTACACATAAGTTACCCGAAAAAGAAAAAGCAGAAATTAACAAAGTGCTGGATGATTACATCAAAACTTTCAGCGCAAAAGATCTGAAAGGTTGGGAGGGTACTTATCAATTTCCACATTACCGGTTGGCAAGCGGAAAAATGAACGTGCTCGAAAAAGCAGGTCTGCGGGATTCCGCTGCTGTTTTTGGCCCGTTGATAAAGGCGGGCTGGGAGTATAGCAAATGGGATCACCGCAATATTGTACAGGCATCCGATACCAAGGTGCATGTTGACACGAAATTCACAAGATTCAGGAAAGACGGAAGTGCAATTGCCTCTTATGAATCACTTTACGTCCTGACAAAAGAGGACGGGCGCTGGGGTGTGAAACTGCGTTCAAGTTTTGCTGAATAGTTATTTATTTTTAAACCATAAACCCATAAACATGCAAAAAAACTTCAAATCAGTTTTTGCACTGATTCTTTTTCTTTCATTTCAAAACATAGCTTTTGCCCAGAAAAAGCCAAACATTATCGTCATCCTTGCGGATGATATGGGATACTCGGATCTGGGTTGTTATGGCGGTGAAATTCCTACACCAAATCTTGACAAACTGGCACAAAATGGCCTTCGTTTGACAAGCTTTTATAACGGTGCCCGCTGCTGTCCAACCCGTGCAGCGCTGCTTACTGGTATTTACAGCCATCAGGCAGGTATCGGCCACATGATGGAAGACAAAGGTGTGGATCATCCGGCTTACCGTGCGCAGATCAATAACACAAGCGTTACCATTGCCGAAGTTATGAAAGACGCCGGATATTTTACGGCTATGACTGGAAAATGGCACGTGGGACAAGCACAGGGAACTGTGCCATGGAAACGTGGATTTGACAGATCGCTGAATGCAGCGGCGGGTGGATTTTATTATGGTGCAGGAAAAGTTGCAAAACTTTTTCTTAACGGGGAAGAGCTTGCAAATGATTCCGATAAACTTCCGAAAGAATGGTATACAACAGATTTGTGGACAGATTTCGGTCTTCGTTTTATCGACGAAGGAATCGCTGCTAAAAAGCCATTTCTGTTATACCTTGCTCATAATGCTCCTCATTTTCCTTTACAGGCACCACAGGAAGATATTGATAAATTCAAAGGTAAATATTTGAAAGGTTACGAAAAGCTGCGTCAGGAAAGATATGAGAAACAGATTAAATTAGGCCTGATCGACCCATCGTGGAAACTTCCGCCCGCAAATCCAAACATTCCAAAATGGGAAACTTTGAGTGCAGCGGATAAAGAAAAATATGATCACATGATGGCGATTTACGCGGCTGTAATTTATCGTCTGGATAAAAGTGTGGGCGACCTGGTTGCCGGTTTGAAAAAAAGAGGTGTTTTTGATGATACCGTTATCATGTTCGTTTCGGACAATGGTGGAAACGCAGAGCCGGGTATTGAAGGGAAATTTGAAGGTGATAAACCGGGTTCGGCTGAGTCAGCGGTGTTCATCGGACAAGGCTGGGCGGAAGCTGCTTGTACGCCTTTTTGGGCTTACAAGCATCATACGCATGAAGGCGGAATCTCTTCTCCGGGTATTATTTCATGGCCAGCGGGAATTCCTGCAAGCCGTAACGGAAAATTTGAAAAACAACCTGCGCATATTACGGATATCATGGCAACGCTTGTGGATATCGGAGGAGCCAAGTATCCAACAACATATCACGGTAACACGATTCAGCCCTTGGAAGGTACCAGCCTGAAACCGTTATTATCCGGCAAATCGATCAACCGGAAAAACCCGATTTTCTGGGAACATGAAGGCAATCGTGCCATTCGTGACGGGAAATGGAAACTGGTAGCGGAGCGCCCGGAAGAATGGCAATTGTACGATATTGATAAAGATCGCACAGAGCTTGTTGACCTTGCAGCAAAATATCCTGATGTGGTAAAAGATCTATCGGCCAAATATGATGTCTGGTTCAAACGCGTTGGCGCTGAGCCATATGACCGGAATTTTAAATGGTTTTATGATTATGATAAAGCAAAAAAAGAAGCTGCTTCTTTGAAATAATCTGGTTTTGGGAATGCATTTGAAAATGGTCAGTTTACGGTAATTGGACTAAATCTGAGTATATAAAATCGCTGAATTCCAAAGAATGTGATCAGGCCTGAAATGTTTTAAACAGGTATACTTTGCAAACAGACTATTTCCGGCACAATCCACCCTAGTTGTGCCTGGTCCAAAGAATACTAACCCAGGGTTTCAACCCTGGGTTTAATATCTACAGACTTTCCGGCTTTAGCCACAGCAAAATTTACAATATATTTACCAACAGACGCTTACTGTTAAAAAAGCCTCGATATGAAAAAAATAATTTTATCGATCAGCCTCGTTTTTTGTGTTTTTTCAACCAGAGCACAAACTGCGCAGGATCGCCCGAATATTCTCTGGATTGTCAGCGAAGATAATATCCCGATGATCGGTGCTTATGGTGATCAATTTGCTACGACACCTAATCTGGATGCCTTTGCCAAGGAAAGCATTCTATACAAAAATTCCTTTTCAACAGCACCCGTTTGCGCACCTTCGCGGAACACGCTGATTACGGGAATGTATCCTCCATCGCTTGGAACTGAGCATATGCGCAGTGTTTATCCGGTTCCGTCCTATGTGAAATTCTTTCCAAGATATTTGAGAGAAGCCGGTTATTACACGACCAATAATTCCAAAAAAGATTATAACACCACAGATCAACTGGATGCCTGGGACGAATCCAGTGATAAAGCGACCTATAAAAACCGTAAAGACGGGCAGCCATTTTTTGCTGTTTTCAATTTAATGACCACCCACGAAAGTTCACTATTTGAGCCGCTTCCGAAATTGAAACATGATCCTGAAAAAGTAACGCTTCCGCCGTATCACCCAAACACACCGGAAATGAAACACGACTGGGCGCAGTATTATGACAAAATTGAAACCATGGACGGCCAGTTTGGTAAACTTTTAAATGAATTGAAAGAAGCCGGATTGGCAGAAAACACGATCGTTTTTTACTACGGAGATAACGGTGGCGTTCTGGCAAGAAGTAAAAGATTTATGTATGAATCGGGTTTGCATGTACCGCTTATTATTCATTTGCCAAAAAAATATGAAAAGCTTGCATCCGTTGGGCCGGGAACAAAAACGGATCGTCTGGTTACCTTCCTGGATTTTGCACCGACAATTTTAAGTCTGGTTGGTATAAAAATCCCGGATTATATGCAGGGAGAAGCATTTTTGGGTACGCAGCAAAAAGCTGAGCATCCATATGCTTATGGTTTTCGTGGGCGGATGGACGAGCGAATCGATCTTTCGCGGGCGGTGCGTGACAAAAAGTTCAGGTATATCCGCAATTACTTGCCGCACAAGATTTACGGACAATATCTCGAATATTTATGGCGCGCACCTTCTGTGAAATCCTGGGAGGATGAATACAAAGCCGGAAGGCTTAATGCCGTTCAGTCGAAATTCTGGCAGGAAAAACCAGCTGAGGAATTGTTTGATATTGAGGCCGATCCACATAATATCAAAAACCTGGCGGCCGATCCTAAATATGCCAAAGATCTGGCTCGCCTGAGAAAAGCAAACGAAGACTGGTTGCTGAAAACAGAAGATGTTGGTTTTATTCCAGAGGCTATTTTGTCGGATATTGCAGCGACGACCCCGTTGCGGGATTATGCCAAAAGCGGAAAATATAATTTTAAACACATTCTGGAAACAGCAGATTGGGCATCTTCCCGGAAACCTGCTTACACCAATGATCTGATCAAAAGATTGTCTGATCCCGATCCAACAGTACGTTACTGGGCAGCAACCGGGCTTATTGTTTTAAAAGCAAAAACAGGGAAAGATGCTTTAACGAAAGCGACGAACGATTCTGAAACGGCCGTGCGGATAGCCGCTGCGGAAGCTTTGTATTATATCGGTGAAAAAGCATTATCGATCAAAATATTAACCGAAGCTTTAACAGTGAAGAATGTACCGGCTCGTGTACAGGCCCTGAATGCGCTAAGTAATATAGGCCCTGACGCAGCACCTGCGCTTGAAAATTCAAAAATACTGATCAAGGAAACGCCGGGAATGTTTGATTACGATTCCAGGGCGGCAAAGGATTTTGTTACGAGATTTGGTAAAAAATAGATTTTTTTTTCGTTAGCCCAAACTTCTTTATTTATGTAGAAGTTTGGGTTGACGAAACTCCCCCGCATTAATTTAAAAATCAAGTATCATTAAAATCAATTTTTAATTCAAATAAATTCGATTATCATTTGGATTTCTATTGATTTAATATAACTTTGTCTATCAAATTTATAGACTATATTTAATTCTGTTACCACCAGCACAGATATAGCAAAATGCAACAAACCAAAAATGGTTTGTCGTGTCCTGATTCCAAAATTTTCTTCAAAAGTTGTGGTGGTATTATCGGTTTAAATATTTCAAGAACTGGATTCCTGCGTTAGGGAAACCTGGATTTCTGCATTCCGTTTTGCGCTTCACTTTTATCGAAAATCTTTCATTCGGGCAGGGGAAAACTAATTAAGTCTTATCAAATAACGCTAAACAAATAAATTCCTACGATGAAAATTTTACGATTATCCGCGCTGGTATTAACCGCCTTATTGTTACAAACCGTTGCTTTCGCGCAAGGACAACCAAGAAAAGATCTGCTGACTTTTGAGGAATTCGAGTCCAAATTAAAAGCAGCCGGAAAAGATGCCCAGATCTTGGATGCCCGGTTGCCTGAAGAGTATACCCAAAACCATCTGGAAGGCGCAGTAAGTTTTAATATTGCGAACAAAGCAGATTTTGAAAAGGAAAGTGCAAAACTGAATAAGAACAAACCAGTGTTTATTTATTCGATTGCAAACGGCCGCAGCGGTGTTTTGGCGAAAGATTTGAGAAATGAAGGTTTTAAAGATGTTACAGAAATTCCTGGTGGATTGAGCAAATGGATTGGCTTGGGAAAACCTGTTATCTCGACGGTTGGTAAAGGTTTGAACCGTGAAGAATATACGGCATCACTTAAAAGCGACAAACTGGTATTGGTAGACTTCGGATCCCGCTACTGTGGCTCTTGCAAAAAACTTGCGCCAACGATTGATTCTATTAAAAATGAGCAGGCGAGTACAGTTAAAGTAATAAAAATTGAAGCTTACGAAAACAAAAATCTGGTAAAAGAGTTAGGCGTAGTGTCGCTTCCTACTTTGGTTTTATACAAAAATAATGAGATAATATGGAAGAAAACAGGCGGCGCTTCCAAAAAAGAAATCGAAAAAGTACTGGCTGGCCAAACGCTGTAATTTTTAAACGCAGAGTTAAGAAGTTGAAAAGGAGTTGCACAGAGAGATAAAAAACTCTGTGTTCCTCCTTTTACTTCCGTGAAACTCTGTGTAACCTACCATCTCGACAAAAACCTTAAATTTTTAAACGCAGAGTTAAAGAGTTTTTAAAAAAATGAGGATCAGAGAGAGATAAAATTTCTGTGTTCCTCCTTTTACCTCCGTGAAACTCTGTGTAACCTATTCCCATGAAGAGGAGAGATTTTTTTAGAACATCAGGATTGCTTCCATTAGCTGTAATTCCGGAATTTACCAAGACAGATATAAAACTCATAATCACAGCGATTCAGGTCCATGTTGTTAAAGTGAATGCACGTGGAAACTGGTATTTTGTAGAAATAAAAACGAATAAAGGAATCAGCGGATTGGGTGAAGCTTCTCATGGTTTTACTTTAAAAGAGGGTGATGCCGAATTGCTCGCTGAGATTAAACTTCTTTTCGAGCTGGTGAAAGGTGAATCTCCATTTGCGGTGGAACAATTCAGGCAACGTGGATTACAGAAATCGATAGCAAAAGGAAAAACTGCTGTGACGGCTTTCAGTGCGATTGAACAGGCCTTATGGGATTTGAACGGAAAAGCGCTGGGTGTTCCTGTTTATAATTTGCTTGGAGGAAAACTGCGCGACAAGCTGAAAGTATATGCCAATATCAACCGCGCTACCAATGAGCGTGATGCAAATGGAAGGAGACTAATTCCCGCATTCCAGAAAAATGCTGAGGAGGCACTTAAAAGTGGTTTTAAGGCCGTCAAACTTGCACCGTTTGATGATATGAAACCTTTGGCTAATTCAAGTCAAAAACAAATTCAGGATGATATTGATTATGCCGTTTCCTGTATTGAGGCCGTTCGCAAAACCATTGGAAAAGAAATTGATTTGCTGATCGATGTGCATAGTCATTTAAACAAAGAGCTTGCTATTTCGACAGCGAAACGTTTGGAAAGTTCGAATTTGTACTGGTTTGAAGAAGCCATTGATCCTGAAAAATATCCTGAAGAAACAAAGGCCATAACCGACGCGATCAGTCAGGGTTCTGCCGGTGGTGAATCCATTATTGGCCGGGAAGGTTTTAACCGGATTATTACTGAAAAAACGTTGGATATTATCATGCCGGATGTAAAACACTGTGGTGGAATCCAGGAATTACGCTTTATTGCATCACATGCTGAGACGGCCGGTAACATTGCAATTGCGCCGCATAACCCGAGTGGCCCGGTTTCTACAGCGGCAAGTGTTCAGGTTTGTGCAACAATTCCCAATTTTTCAATTCTTGAATATGCCTTTGGAGAAGTTCCCTGGCGGGCAGATTTGCTGTCGCCGGCTGAGCGCTTTGAAAATGGCTATATTGCAGTGCCTGATACACCCGGATTAGGTCATAATCTGAATTATGATTTATTGAAAAAATATGCTGTTTGAGGTTTAATGAGAAATTAACGAAATGGATTTAATTCGTTGTTTATGAACTTTGTAATGAATTTGTTTTATTGACTTTTTTGAAATTAGATATGCGTTTTTATCAACTGTTTTTCTGTTTTACGTCAAGCTTTTTGATCGGCTTTGTTTCAACACAAGCACAGAAAAGGCCCAATATTGTCTTTATTCTTACAGATGATCAGGGTTGGGGAGATTTAAGTATTAATGGAAATTCAAATGTACAAACGCCTAATATTGATAAACTTGCCAGAGACGGTGCACGTTTTTCAAGATTTTATGTCGCCCCGCTTTGTGCGCCAACCAGAGCGGGACTTTTAACGGGACGTTATCATTACCGCGCAGGTGTATACGGCGTTTCCAATTCAAAAGAGTTTCTAAATCTTGATGAAGTTACCCTTGCCGATCTTTTTAAGAAATCCGGTTATGCAACAGGCTGTTTTGGAAAATGGCATAACGGAAGTCAGTATCCTTACCATCCAAATGGCCGGGGTTTTGACGAGTTTTATGGCTTTTTGAGTGGGCATTATGCCAATTACTTTAACACCATGCTTGATCATAACGGCGAAGCTGTGAGAAGCAAAGGTTTCATAACGGACGATTTGACGGATAAAGCCATTGGTTTTATCGAAAAAAATAAAAATAAACCTTTCGTATGTTATGTGCCCTTCAATGCGCCGCATTCGCCATTTCAGGTTCCTGACAAATATTATGACCGGGTAAAAGCAAGAGGTTTGAAACAATTCAGTCAAAATAAAAGTCAGGAGGACCCGGAAGTAACAATCTCTGCTCTGGCGATGTGTGAGAATATTGATGATAACGTTGGCCGGATTTTGAAAAAACTGGATGAACTAAAACTGGCAGAAAATACCATTGTTATTTACATGACTGATAACGGTCCCAATTCATGGCGTTGGAATGGTGATATGAAAGGCCGGAAAGGTGTGGCCGAAGAAGGAGGTGTCCGGGTACCGTTTTTTATCCGCTGGCCGGGTGTTATTCCGGCGGGGAAAGTTATTAATGATCAGGCAGCGTACATCGACATTCTGCCCACACTGACAGATTTTGCCGGAATATCGACTTCCGGCACCAAACCCCTAGATGGTGTAAGTTTAAAGTCTTTATTGAAAGGGGAGAGAAGTTCGCTTGACGAAAGATATCTTTTTTCTTCTATTAATAAATTTAACAGTGTTAGAAAATGGCCATATCTTGCCTCAGAAGGCGCTTTGTATGATTTGTCAAAAGATTCTACACAAAGTACTGACATAGCCGCTCAGTTTCCGGAAATCTATAAAGATCTTTCAGGGCGTTTAAATAAATGGTATAAAGAGGCGATGGCTGGCATTGATACCGTTCGTTGGATACCCGTGGGTTACACGAAATTTCCTAAAACGACCCTGCCTTCACAAGATGCAAAATTACATCGTTCCAAAACCGGAACTTTGTCTTATAGTGCATCTGCACCGAATTCTTCATGGATAACAAATTGGAATGATGACGAGTCTTACGTTACCTGGGATGTGGATGTGCATACCTCTGGCAAGTATAAACTGAATATTTTATACACCATTCCACTAGCTAATGTGGGAAGTGCTTTTGACATTATATTTAATTCAAAATCTATTTCCGGTAAAATTACAGAGCCTTACGATCCGGCACTTCTGCCAAGTCCTGACCGGGTCAAAAGAAACGGAGAATCTTATGAAAAGGAATTTAAAACCAAATTTGTAGGGAATTGGGATCTTGAAAAAGGAAAAGGGCAGATAAAAATTAAAGTAAATCAATTGAAAGGAAATCGTTTTGCAGATGTTCGTTCTATTGAATTGATATTGTTGAAATAGCTTTGGGAAAGGCGAAAACTGATTTGCAATAGTTATTTAATTCCAATATCTGATTAATGATTTTGAGAAAAATGCCAATGCTTTTTAAGTGTTTTGCGGATATTATTTTAAGACAGAAATCCCCTTTCACCTAAACCCGGCTCGTTTGGAGCCCCCTGTTTATAGAAAGATCCGGAACCCCCGATTAATCCTGGCTCCATCGGAGTCTCCTGCAATTATCTTGGAAACCGGTTAATATTTCAGGAAACTCCATCCGGAGTTTTGTCGCATTTAAGTGAATTGGTTGGCTATAAACAGGATGCTCCAATAGGAGCGTTTTGGCAAAACATATTATTTTGGATAGAATTTCTTTATATATAACTCGAAATTTTAGAATATTAATAAAGGCGAATTCTAGTTGGCCATAATTATTAAATGACAATGATCCGGTTAATTATTTTCGAGGAGACGGCTAACCCGTTTTCATTGATTTTGCTAATGTTATTTTGACCAGACATTGCCATTCTCCAAAATCCGGTTCCTTTGGAGCCTCCTGTAATTATCTTGAAAACCGGTTTATATTTTAAGAAACTCCATCCGGAGTTATACCGCTTCTTAGTGAGTTTGTTAGCTATAAACAAGATGATCCAATAGGGGCGTTTTGTTAGATCCAGTTATATGGATAATTAACAAATTTGAAAATCCATATTCTACCTAGCCATTTGATTGCATATAAACCAACTTGAATGCAAGACCTCAACTCGATATTAGCTCAAATTCACTCCTTATCAAATAATTATTCAAACATAAAATATTGTCTTTCATGGATTAATCCTGAAATTTTAAAAATGTTTTGGTAATCTATTTTTATTAAACTTACTTTGTCTATCAATATAGTAGGGTATTATTCTTTTTATTACCACCAGTAAAAAGAATACATCAAAAATAGTATAACTATGAGACCGATGGATTCTAATTCTTCGCGGCTTGGAGCTGCATTTCCGGTGGGAAATATTTTAAATTCTCTTGATATAAGCTGTTGTAATAAGGTGTAACAACTATTTACCAGCTCTTTCCATTTTTATTGTGATAAACCTTTCGTAAAGGCAGACCGCGGTAATATCAAATTAATTCATTTTTCTTTTAACATCATGAAAACGATCAAATCATTCCTATTTGTTGCCGGTCTGGCCGTATCTGCCAGTTCAAATTTATTTGCCCAGGAAGTTTCTCAAAATAAAGTAGTTATCACGGGTGTGCGTTTCGCTTATCCTTTGGTAGATAAATGGATCAAAGAATATACTGCTGAAAATCCAAAAGCGCAAATTACAATTGACGCCAGAACGATTACAGATCCTGAAAAATATGACTTGCTTATTGAGGCTTATGATCAGGACAAAGCGGTTAAAGAAACCAGAGAATATATTTCAATCGGGCGTTATGCGCTTTTGCCTGTTGCCAATTCAACTTCGGCTTTTGCGAAGGAATATGGAGACAAAGGTTTGATTGAAAAAACATACAAACAAATTTTCTTCCACGATATTTATGCGGAAAAGGATAATTCCATAACAGTTCCTTTCACGGTTTATACCCGTTTACAAAAAGCCGGTGCACCATTGACTTTCGCCAAATATTTTGGATATGAGCAGCAGCAGATCAAAGGAAAAAGTATTGCAGGTGCGGATGAGCATTTGATCAAGGCTTTGTTGAAAGACGACACGGGTATAACGTACACTGTTCCTGGTCTGGCTTATGATTTGACAACACGCAAACCCGCAGAAGGCCTGACCATTATTCCGGTTGATCTTGATGGAAACGGACGTGTTTCAAAAGAAGAAAAACAAACAGATAATCTGGATCAGGTTTTAGAAAAACTGGAAACTGAAAAAGTTAAAAATGTACCGGTTGAGTATGTACATTTTTCAATTGCAAAGAATAACAGCAACCAGGAAGCAAAGAAATTCCTTTTATGGGTAGCGTCTCATGCGGATGCGGATCTGCATCGGTACGGATATCTTAAACCTGAACCAAAACGCTTGCAGGTTGAAAAAGAAAAGCTGGAAAGATTTTCAGCAGTGAAATAAGCTTAGGTGAATTAATTTACACTTTAGGTGCCGGGCACCGCGTGCCGGGCACCGCGTGCCGGGCACCGCGTGCCGGGCATTATGTTCCTGGCACCTTAAAGTTTAATTCGGACCGAATTTCTCGTCTGGAGATAGTTAATATTTTCCAGACATTTTATCCAAAACTAACCCTGCCAGATGAAATTTAATTTTATGATTGGTCTGCTTTTGACGGGCAGTACGATCACAGCGTTCGCACAAAAAAATAAAAAGGCAGATACAAGGCCCAACATCATCCTGATTATGGTTGATGATATGGGCTATTCTGATATTGGTTCCTATGGTTCCGAAATCCAGACGCCTAATCTGGATAATCTTGCAAAAGAGGGAATCCGCTTCCGTGAGTTTTATAACAATTCCATCTGTGCACCAACGCGCGCTTCGCTTATTACCGGTCAATATCCGCACAAAGCAGGCATTGGTTATTTTGATGTGAATCTGGGTTTACCGGCTTATCAGGGATATCTTAACAAAGAATCACTCACGTTCGCTGAGGTACTTAAAAATTCTGGTTACAGCACTTTAATGAGCGGAAAATGGCATGTTGGAGGTGATAGTACAGCCTGGCCAAATCAACGTGGTTTTGATCATTTTTATGGTTTTATTAAGGGAGCGAGCAATTATTTTGATATTGGAGAATATGGTCAGGCACCTCCGGTTGAGCTGGTTAAGGATAATAAGAGAATTAATCTGAAATCCGGATTATATCTTACCAATGAAATCACGAATAACGCTTTGGAATTCCTGGATGAGCAAAATAAAACAGAAAAACCATTCTTTCTTTATGTAGCTTTTAACGCGCCGCACTGGCCATTACAGGCATTACCGGAAGATATTGCAAAATACAAAGGCAGGTATAGTATCGGTTGGGATTCTCTTCGGATTGAACGTATCAAAAAGCAAAAAGCACTGGGTATTTCAGATCCAAACCAGGCGATCGCCAAACGTGATCCGGAGGTTCCGCTTTGGGATAATCTGACTTACAGTGAAAAGCAGCTTTGGGAAAAGAAAATGGAAGTTTACGCTGCCATGGTTGATCAGGTTGACCAGAATGTCGGCCGTTTACGGGAAAAGCTAAAAGAATTGAAAAAAGATGAAAACACATTAATCATCTTTATTTCGGATAATGGTGCGCAGGGAGGTTATTCAGCAACGAACCGCAGAAAACCGCCCCGGAATACAGGACCAATCGGAACTGCCGGGTCGTATGATTATCAGGAACAAAGCTGGGCTTACGTTTCCAACACACCGCATACCAATTACAAAAACAACATGCACGAAGGTGGAATTAGCGCACCTTTTATCGCATGGTTTCCCAAGCAGATCAAAGGTGGAAATATTGTAAAAGGAACGGGGCATTTAATCGACCTTGCACCAACTTTTTATGAATTGGCCAATACAACATATCCTGTAAAGCTAAACGGTGTGACGACAAATCCGCTACCGGGAAAAAGTTTGTTGCCGGTATTAACGGGCAAATCCGAAACCGTAGACAGGGGAGAGCCGATTTTCTGGGAACGTGCCGGAAACCGGGCGGTGAGAAAAGGAAAGTGGAAAATTGTTTCAACATATCCGGCTTACAGATGGGAGCTGTACGACCTCGAAAAAGACCGTAGTGAAAATAATGATTTGTCTGCCGTGAATACGGAAATCGTCAACGAACTGTCTGCTGATTACTTCAAGTGGGCGGATAAAACGGGTGTTGTAGATTATGAAAAGATAAAACCTGCAAACCCAAATGGTGCTCCGGCGGCCGGTCCGGTAAAAGGAGCTGCGAGACGAGGTAATGTGGAATAAGGTAACAAATCAATCATCCCCAAACGTATAAACGGTAAAGTTATACGTTTGGGGACTTTTTATAACAGGCTGATTCAGTCTTGGTAAGAATTTAAGACAAGTCATATCAAATGAAAAAGATTTTACTCGGTGTAATAATGCTGGCCGCGCCGGTACTTTCACTGGCCCAACAAAAAAATGCGAAGCCCAATATCGTTGTAATAATGGCCGATGATCTTGGTTATGGAGATATTGGGGCGTTTGGCGCAACGGATATCCGGACGCCAAATATTGATAATCTGGCGGCAAAAGGGATTAAATTTACATCATTTTATTCCAGCTCACCGGTTTGCAGTCCATCCAGAGCGGCATTAATCACTGGCCGTTATCCAAAGCGGCTTGGTATCGATCACGTTTTCTTTCCTGAAAGTTTTACCGGAATTCCTGCGGAAGAAGTTACGATAGGGGAAGCTTTAAAGGGCAACGGTTATAAAACTGCTATCTTCGGAAAATGGCATCTGGGGCATCACAAATCGTTTTTACCTTTGCAAAATGGCTTTGACGAATATTATGGAATCCCATACAGCAATGATATGATGGGCGTTGTTTATCTGCGTGGCAACGATGTTGACAGTATTAAAGTCAATCAGAATTACATCACAAAAACATATACAAACGAAGCAGTAAAATTCATTGATAAGAATAAAGACAAGCCGTTTTTCCTGTACATTACCCACAACATGCCGCACGTTCCGTTGTATGCTTCGCCCGCATTTGAGGGGAAATCCAAAAGAGGTTTGTATGGTGATGTGATCGAAGAAATTGACTGGAGTGTGGGCGAGGTTGTAAAAGCTTTGAAGAAAAACAGATTGGAAGAAAATACCCTTGTAGTGTTCACGAGCGACAATGGTCCATGGCTTATTTTTGATGTGGAAGGTGGTTCCGCCGGTCCGTTACGACAAGGGAAAGGTACCACTTTTGAAGGCGGACAGCGTGTCCCGACGGTGGCATCCTGGCCTGGAAAAATTAAACCCGGAACGGTTTATGATGATCTGGCTTTGCAATTGGATTTGTATCCAACCATTATCAGCCTTACCGGAAGCCAGAAAACAGAAACGAAAAAGCCGCTTGACGGAGAAGATATCAGCCCTGTTTTGTTTGGAACAGGAAAACGTAAAGGGAAAGAATTTGCCTACTATTCATACGGTAAAATCGAAGCTTACAGAAATGGAGACTGGAAAATCCGTTTGCCGCAGCCGGATACAAAAATCAATGGAATAACAGTTGTAGCTGCAACGGACACACTTTTGTTCAATCTGAAAACGGACATTGGAGAGAAAAATAATCTGCTGAAAACCAACCCGGAAAAGGCGAAAGAATTGCTGGCTTCACTTGATCTGTTTACCAGGAAACTGGGTCAAACACCACCTGCACTGGTTCAGCAAATGCCGGCAGATAACAGTCATATCAAAAAACGTGCGGAAAGAGCAGCGGCGAAAGGAAGTAAATAATCTGACATTATGAATATGATTTCATGAAACGGTTTTTAAAGATATCTGCGGTCATTTTCTTTACGGGTTCTGTAAACCTGCAGGCACAAAAACAAGCAATAAAGAAACCCAATATAATCCTGATCATGACCGATGATCAGGGTTATGGCGATTTTGGATTTACGGGCAATCCCTATGTCAAAACGCCTAACATTGATAAACTTGCGGCACGTTCTGTGAGGTTAACCAATTTCCACAATTCTCCCGTCTGCGCGCCAACGCGTGCGAGCCTGCTGACCGGACGATATGCCCAACGTACGGGTGTGCATGATACCTACAATAATGGCGCCATTATGGCTACGGAAGAGATTACAATAGCTGAAATCCTGGGACAAAACGGATACAAAACCGGTATTGTTGGGAAATGGCATTTGGGTGATAATTATCCTTTTCGACCTTCTGAACAAGGTTTTCAATATAGTCTGGTGCATGGGGGAGGAGGAATTGGACAGCCGGGCGATTTAATTGAAAATTTTACAAGACCCGACAGCAGTTATTTCAACACCGTACTTTCAGAGAATAACAAACATGTTTTTCCAAAAGGTTATTGTACTGATATTTTCACGGATGCTGCGCTTGGCTTTTTAAAAGAAAATAAATCTAAACCTTTCTTTTTGTACGTTTCCTACAACGCTCCGCATGATCCTTTGCAGCTTCCCAAAAAATATGAAGATCAATACAAAGACCTGAAATTTGATTCCGCTTTGGATAAGGATTCTGGAAAATCCTGGTCAAAAATGACTGAAAAGGATAAGGAAAATGCACGTAAAGTCTATGGAATGGCGACCAATATCGATGATAATGTAGGCCGGATCCTTGAAGAAATTAAAAAACAAAACCTGGAAGAAAACACGATTGTGATTTTTCTGACGGATAATGGAAATCAACAGTTGCGGTTTAATACTGGTTTTCGTGGTTTGAAAGGTTTAGTTTATGAAGGAGGTACCCATGTTCCTTTTTTGATTTCGGGCAAAGGATTTATTCCTGAAAATAAAGATCTGGATGGTTTAACAGCACATGTTGATTTACTGCCTACTCTTTTGGAAGCGAGCGGGGTTCCAATTCCGAAAGTGATTAAAGCAGATGGGAGATCTGTATTCAAACAAATATTGGGAAAACAAAAACCAGAAGAACGCATTTTTTACAACGCCTGGAATCGAGGATGGCCTGAACCCTATCGCAACGCGGCAATTTATCAGGGCAACTATAAACTGGTGGCCTCGGAAGCTGACCCTGATAATCTCAATACCTTCGGACTTTTCAATTTGAAAACAGATCCTTTTGAAGAGAATAATCTGGTAAAAAGCGACAAAAATCTGGCGCTTAAATTGAAAAATAAACTGGACAGTACTTTTAAAGAAATTGCTGCAAGTCCGAATTTAAGTCCCAGAAGAATTGAAATCGGAACCATTCATGAAAATCCAGTTATCCTCACACGTCAGGATTTAAGCGGAACAGCTATGCGTAACTGGACTGGCGAAAATGCACTTGGAACCTGGACGGTGCGTGTCAAAGAGGAAGGAGTTTATGATTTTAAAGCAATTTCAATTAAAACAATTCCAAAAGGTACGCGAGCGCTTATCCGGCTTGGGCAAATCCAGCGAAGCAAATTTGTTAATGACGAAAACAAAACTGTTTCATTCACTAATATCTATCTGAAAAAAGGTGACTATGATATTGAATCCTGGTTTGAAACAATTGCCTCGGTGAACGGACCTTTTTATCTGGAAGTGTTAAAACATAAGTGACAACAAATCAGTAAACAGAAATCATAAGATTCTGTTTACTGATTTGTGCAATAAACGTGAAAATTTACTCTATTTAATCGATAGATTTTTATATCAAATTTTATCAAATGAAAACAAACAACGTCCTAATTTTATTATTATCGGGAACACTGCTGACTCTTGTCTTATCAGGGTCAGTGTTTGCTCAAAAAATAAAAAAGCAGCCGCCTAATATCGTATTCATCCTTTCTGACGATCACAGCGCGCCATTTTTGGGATGTTATGGCTATCCGGATATAAAAACACCGAATATAGACAAGCTTGCCCAGGAAGGTATTTTGTACCGGAAAGCATATACAACGGCACCTCAGTGTGTGCTTTCAAGGGCGGGACTGATGTCGGGCAGAAATACGCTGGCGATTCAAATGACCCGTTTTTCAGCTCCTCTGGATGCTGACGTTGTTTCGTATCCTGAATTGTTACGGAAAACAGGTTACTACACCGGAATTTTGGGCCGGAATTTCCATTTGGATGGAAACAGACGTGTGCCTGAAACCGTCGCGGTATTGGAAAAATACGATCTGGAAACTTTTAAAAACCGGGTAGATTATTTGAAAATAACGGCTAATCGTGATAGCATATTTAATCAGTATACTGAGTTTCTTGACCAGGTTCCCAAAGGAAAACCGTTTTTTGTGCAGGTTGGATACAGCGATCCGCACAGGATTTTTAATGCAAAATCTTTTGAGCCGGATCCTTCAAAAATAAAAATACCTTCCCTTTGGCCGGACACGAAACTTTTGCGTGAAGATTTTGCTGCCTATCTCGGAGAAATCCAGCGCCTGGATAGTGATGTAGGCAGAGTTTTGGACGATCTTAAAAAGCGTGGACTGGACAAAAATACACTCGTTGTTTTTATGGGTGATAATGGCGGTGCGCTATTAAGGGGAAAGGGCACGTTATACAATCAGGGATTGAATGTGCCGCTGATCATGCGCCATCCTGACCTTATTAAAGCCGGACAGACCAGTGATGCGCTGATCACAGGAGAAGATATTGCCCCGACGTTGCTGTCTGTTTCGGGAACCCAAATTCCGAAAAATATGACTGGAATCGCTTTGACCCCATCCTTTCAACAGCCATCCTTTGAAGGACATGATCATATTTTTGCTGTTCGCGGAGCACACGGTCAAAATCTTCCGCATAATACGGCCGATTTTGATTTAGGGAGAACCGTTTTTAGCAAAAAATACAAACTGATTTACAATGCCATGTGGCAGTTGCCCTACCATCCGGTCGATTTTGACGCGCAGCCTTTCTGGCTTGAACTGAGGCAGAAACATATAGAAGGGAAACTGGATGAAAAGTTTGATAAACTTCTCTTCGCGGATCGTCGTAAAATGTTTGAATTGTATGACGAAGAAAATGATCCTGAGGAATTTAAAAACCTGTCCGGCGACCCGAAATTTGAGGAACTTGAACATCAGCTTAAAACACAATTACAGGAATGGATGATTTTGAACAGAGATTATTTACCCCTGCCGATCGCACCTTGACACCTTAACTTTGTAATGATGAAAATGAAATATTTAATTCTCTCAAACCTTATTCTTTTGGGAATTTGCGGAGCGAAGGCTCAAACCGGTCGTCCCAACATTATTTTTATATATACGGACGACCAGCGTTTTGATGCATTAAGCGTGGTTCAAAAAGAACAGGGAGATAAAGCCCGGTTTCCTTGGTTTAAAACCCCAAATCTGGATCGGATTGCCGCAGAAGGTGTGCGTTTCAGAAATGCTTTTGTGATCAATTCTTTGTGTTCCCCTAGTCGCTCAACGATGTTGAACAGCAGGTATAATCACCTGAACGGTATTGCAAATAATCATACAGGATTGAAAGATACAACGGTCACTTATGCCACCGAAATCCGTAAAGCAGGGTACCAGACAGCATTTTTCGGGAAATGGCATATGGGAAATGAAACAGGAAAACGGCCGGGTTTTGATTATTCGGCCAGTTTTGTGGGACAGGGAAAATATCTTGATTGTCCGATTGAAATAAATGGTGTAGCCCAGCCGAGCAAAGGCTGGATCGATGACGTTTCTACAACGAATGCTGTAAATTATATCAAAGAAAATAAGGATAAAACTTTTCTTGTAACACTGGCTTTTAAATCAGGACACGGGCCTTTTCAGCCACCTGTAAGGCATAAGGACACATTTTCAGATGCAACTTTGACAAAGCCAGTTTCGGAAAGTCTGGATTCTCCTTACCAGGGTCAGATTGATACAGGAAAGAAAGGCCCCGGAGCGGCGCCGCAACAGAAAAAGGGAGGCTCGTGGACGGAAAATAATGACGAGAAAATCAGAAATTATTTCCGGACGCTGGCAGCTATCGATGAAAATGTAGGTCGTGTTTTGGCTACGTTGGATTCGCTTCATCTTGATCAGAATACAGTTGTTATTTTTTCAAGTGACAATGGATTTTTCTTTGGCGAGCACGGCTTGGGAGATAAACGTGCCGCATATGACGAATCCATGCGTATCCCTTTGCTGGTAAGATATCCTGCTAAATTTCCAAAGGGTAAACTGATCGACAAAATTGTATTAAACCTGGATGATGCTCCTTCGATTCTGGATTTGGCTGGTATCAAATCTCCTGCGTCTTTTCAGGGAAAAAGCTGGGTACCTTTAATTGAGGATAAGGTAAAAGACTGGCGGACGTCGTTTCTCTATGAATATTTCTACGAAAACGGCTATGGCGTTCCTACGATCAAAGCGGTAAGAACGGAGACCGGAAAACTGGTACAATATCCTGGTGAAACGGGCTGGTCGGAATTGTATGATTTGTCAAAAGATCCTAACGAGACGAATAATCTCTACAATACTTCCGAAGGTAACAAGCTGAAAACGCAACTCGGAAAAGAGCTGGAAAAACAGGAAAAATCAGTAGGATATATTAATCCGGAATTTGCTGATCCTAAACCACTGGATGAAAACGGAAGGTACAAACGGCCACAAAAGGAGTTGATTCCCTGATGTTTATAATTAAAAATGTGGTTTCGGACTTATTAAAAACAAGAATTGAAAATGAAATTTTATAATAAAATATTTGTCCTTTTTTTGCTGGGAGGGATCAGTTCAAATTTTGCTAATGCCCAACAATTTACATTTCAGCGATTTGAAAAAAATCCGATTATTTCGCCGGAATTACTTCCTGGTAAAGACGGGCAGAATATTAATGGTCCGTCTCTGATCAAAGTACCGGATTGGCTGCCAGGAAAATTGGGCAAATACTATCTTTATTTTGCCGATCATAACGGGACGTACATTCGTCTTGCGTATGCCAATGATTTGAAAGGTCCATGGAAAGTCTATGAGGCGGGTACTTTGAAAATGAACGATTGTGCATGCAAAGGGGAGGACGACGAATTGAAGGCGGGAAGGCATATTGCCTCACCGGATATACATCTTGATGAGGTCAATAAACAGATTATTATGTACTTCCATTGTCCTTTGTTTGTCAGTGGCGACAAAAAAGATAAGAGTAATTACAAACAATTATCCCTGCGGGCTACTTCAAAAGACGGAATTAACTTTCAACCGGAAATCACACAACTGGGGGAATCTTATTTTAAAGTTTTTAAATGGAAGAACGAATTCTATGCATTTTCCCGTCTGGGGATTTTGTGGAAATCAAAAAATGGGATTTCAGCCTTTGAAAAAGGACCGAATCCGTTTGACAAAATCCAGTCTCCCGCATCAACATTAAGACACGCAGCGGTTGCGCTGAAAGGTAATACGTTATGGGTTTTCTATTCCCGGATCGGTGACAGTCCGGAACGGATTTATTTCTCGAAAATTGAACTTACGGACGACTGGAATAACTGGAAACCTTCGGAACCGGTTGTGGTTGCACTTCCTGAAAAGACCTACGAAGGAGCGGATTTACCCTTGACAGTTTCAACTGAAGGCGCTGCAAAACAACGTTTTCGTGAGTTGCGGGATCCTGCGGTTTTTGAGGAAAATGGTAAATTATATTTGTTGTATACCGTTGCAGCCGAAAGTGGAATTGCCATGGGTGAGCTGAAAATCAAATAAAAAGGTATGAAGAATAATTTTTTTAGGGGCATAATTCTGCTCTTTTCGGTCGTTTTGGTTAATCAGGTTTATGGTCAGAAAGCTGTTCCCGCAAAGCAAAAAGACAAACCTAATATCCTTTTTATTCTGGTGGATGACTGGGGATGGACTGATCTCAGTTCTGCCGGAAGCAAATATTACGAAACGCCAAATATTGATAAACTGGCTAAGGAAGGACTCAGTTTTACACAGGCTTATTCCGCGGGGCCCAATTGCGCACCGAGCCGTTCTTCGTTAATGACAGGAAAATATCCGCCCCGCCATGGAATTTTTACGGTTGGTAATTCTGATCGGGGACAATCTGTCGATCGGAAATTAATTCCGATCAAAAATGAAACGGTATTAAATCCTTCTTTTGTAACAATAGCTGAGGAACTGAAACATGCAGGATATAACACAGGACTGATCGGGAAATGGCAATTGGGAGAAAAGAAGGAAAATGCGGATGCTCATGCCCAAGGTTTTGATGATGTAATTGGCGGCACAGAAGGTACGCCCTCTTACTTTTATCCTTATGCCGCCAAAAAAGCAGAACAAAAGTCTCCGCTTGAAGGAATTGATTCTGGTGAAAAAGGAGAATATCTGACAGACAGGTTAACGGACGAAGCTGTAAAATTCCTTGACAAGAATAAGGAAAAGCCATTTTTTCTTTACTTGTCGTACTTCTCAGTTCACACACCGATTCAGGCGAAAGAAGACATTATTCAAAAATATAAAAACAAAAAAGGTGACGAATTTCATAACAATCCGGTTTATGCGGCTATGATTGAAAGTACGGATCAAGGCATTGGAAAAGTGCTGAAATCACTTGAATCGCTGAATCTTGACAAAAATACACTTGTTATTTTTTATTCAGATAATGGTGGAATGGGAGAGGTTACAGCGCAACATCCATTACGCGGGTCAAAAGGTATGTTGTATGAAGGCGGGATTCGTGTTCCGCTAATTGTAAAATGGCCGGGAAAAACAACTGCCAACTCGAAAACAGATGTGCCGGTAATCGGAATTGATTTTTATCCTACACTTCTTGAAGTTACAAATGTTACCAAACCGGTTAATTCAGAATTTGACGGACAAACTTTTGCTCCTTTACTGGTTGGAAAAACGATTCCATCCAGAGATCTTTTCTGGCATTTTCCGGGATATCTGGAAGCTTACAAAGGTGACAAAAGAAACAAAGACGCTTTCCGTACCAGGCCCACGAGCGTGATCCGTTCGGGCGATTTCAAGCTTCACGAATTTTACGAAGACGGCCGGGTCGAACTGTATAATATCAGGGAAGATATAGGCGAATCAGTGAATTTGGCAAAGAAAAATCCGGCACAGACAAAACTGCTTAAAGCAAAACTGGAAGCCTGGAAGAAAAAAGTCAATGCCAAAATTCCAACAAAACTCAATCCCGAATACGCTCCCGAAACCTCTGAAAATAAACCTGCCGAATCTAAACACATTAATCTTAACTAATGAAACCGATAGTATATTTTCTAACACTGTTAGTTGTAAATAGTCAAGTGCTTCACGCACAGCAAAAAGAACCCGCCAAGAAGAAATATAACGTTCTCTTTATAGCAGCGGATGATCTGAACAATGATCTGGGCTGTTATGGAAATAATTTTGTAAAATCACCCAATATTGACCGGCTTGCAAAAAGAGGAGTTTTATTTGATAAAGCTTACACGCAATTTCCTTTGTGCAGCCCGAGCCGTTCTTCGCTACTAACGGGTCAGCGGCCTGATGTGACCGGAATTTATGAGTTGCAGACGCATTTTAGGAAAAATCTTCCGGAGATCGTAACCTTGCCGCAATTATTTAAAAACAATGACTATTACAGTGCCAGAGTTGGTAAAATATATCATTATGGCGTTCCCGGACAAATTGGGACGGATGGCTTGGATGATCCGATTTCATGGGATTATAAGGTAAATCCAAAAGGAAGAGATAAAGCCGAAGAAGGAAATGTTAAAAACCTGACTCCAAATCGCCCGCTTGGAAGTGCGCTTGCATATCTGGCCACAGAAGGAACAGATGATGAGCAAACGGATGGGTTGTCGGCGAATGAAGCGATTAAGATTTTGGAAGAAAAGAAAGACAAGCCATTCTTTCTGGCTGTCGGGTTTTTCAGGCCGCATTCTCCTTATGTAGCCCCCAAGAAATATTTTGATCAGTATGACCTTGACAAAATTCCGTTGCCGAAGGAAATAGCCAATGACCTGGATGATGTTCCTGAGGCTGCATTATTTACAAAACCTGCACACTGGGGACTTAAAGAAGCGGAGCGCAGAGAAGCACAACGTGCTTATTATGCAACGATTTCTTTCATGGACGCTCAGGTTGGGAAATTGCTGGATGCGCTGGACCGGCTGAAATTGTCTGATAATACCATTATCGTTTTCTGGTCGGATCATGGGTATAATGTGGGGCAGCACGGACAATGGATGAAACAAAGTTTGTTTGAAAATTCTGCCCATGTCCCGCTGATTATTTCGGTTCCGGGTGGTAATAAGGGAAAAGTTTCTCCCCGTACGGTTGAGTTACTGGATATTTACCCAACACTAGCAGAATTATGCGGACTGGATCCAAAGCAAAATTTACAGGGAAAAAGTTTGACTTCCTTGCTGAAAAATCCATCTGCCAAATGGGACAGAGCGGCTTATACGCAAGTAAAACGAGATAAAATTATGGGCCGAAGTGTGCGAACTGAACGTTACCGCTATACTGAATGGGACGAGGGAAAAGCAGGTATAGAGCTTTATGATCACTTGAAAGATCCTGATGAATTTCACAATCTTGCCAAATCAAATGAGCAGGCAAAAACGGTAAAAGACCTGGCCATTTTATTGAAAAAAGGTTTTTCTTCACAACCCTAATTGTTTTTCAAATTATTAGTTTGAAATTTGTGATTATGGTTAGTTTATTATGAGAATCAGGAAGTTTTTTAGTAAAGGAGTATTCATTGTTTTGCTTGTTTTATCGTCTCTTGCTGGTTTCAGTCAGCGAATGGAAATCAGAAAACTTCAGGGTCCCAATTTAATTTTTCAGCTTGGTAACAGGCACCTTTGGGATGCATTGACTAGCAGGACGCAAAACAAACAGAATAAAAATAACAGAGAAAAAAGTAAGCCCACCAGACCGAATATTATTTTTGTCCTAACGGACGATCACCGCTGGGACGCACTTGGCGCGATGGGGAATAAAATTATTCGCACGCCAAATCTGGATGCACTTGCCGACAGGGGAATTTTATTTAAGAATGCCTATGTGACAACCTCCATTTGTTGTGTGAGCCGGGCGAGCCTTTTGAGCGGTCAGTATATGTCCCGTCACAAGATTAATGATTTTTCTACCTGTTTTTCAAAAAAAGCGTTGGATAAAACCTATCCGGCTTTGTTAAAAAAGGCAGGATACAAAATCGGTTTTATTGGTAAGTTTGGAATTGACAGCAACCGTCAGCCGGATTCCTTGTTCGATTACTGGGCCTGTGCAAGGGTAGAACAGCCTCCGTATTTGGTTGTAAATAAGAGCGGACAAACAATTCACAATACCGATAGTGTAGGAAAAGATATCAAACAATTTCTATATCAGTTTGCCGGACAGCAAGAGCCGTTTTGTCTTTCTGTGAGTTTCAAAGCTCCGCATGAATCAGAAAGTGATCCTCCTACTTTTCCGTACCAGGAACGATTTGCCAGTTTATATCAAAATACAAATATTCCGAAACCGGTGACTACTGACCCGAAATATTGGAATAGTTTTCCTGAATTTTTCAGGTCTGATAAAAATATCGGCAGACAGCGCTGGAAGACATTTTTTTCAACAGAAGAAAAACGGCAGGAAACTGTGAAGAATTATTATCGCCTCATTACCGGAGTTGACGAAGCCGTGGGGGACATGGTAGCGCTGTTGAAGCAATTACAAATCGACCGTAATACCATCATCATTTTTATGGGTGATAATGGTTTCTCTTTGGGAGAACACGGACTGGAAGGTAAATGGTTTGGTTTTGAGGAATCAATCCGTGTCCCGATGATCATTTCCGGAGCACCTATTCCAAGAAAACTGGTTGGCAGGAAAACAGACAATATTGCCCTGAATATTGATGTTGCTCCAACGATTTTATCATTTGCCGGAGTAGCGACTCCGGCAACAATCCAGGGGAAAGATTTAATGGCGTCTTTTAAAAGCGGCGCTGCCGAGCGTCAGGATTTTTTCTACGAACACACCTTTTGGGGCAGTCCGGGTTTGCCAAAAGTTGAAGGGGTTGTTTCCAAAAAATTCAAGTATATGAAATACATAGAGCACAACTATGAAGAATTTTATAATACCAAAAGAGATCCTAATGAAACAAGTAATCTGATCGATCAAAAATCAGGTAGCACTGAGTTGGATAAGTTTAGGAAACGGTATGCTGTGTTGAAGAGAGCCGCGAGGTGATAAATATTTTAGGGTTTTTGTTATTCTCAGCCTGATGATCTTAAAATCGTCAGGCTGATTTTATATTATCAATAATATGGATTTATCTCATTGATGGACTTTGCCCAAATAGATGTTTGTAGGCAACAGAAAAATGGGAATAATCTTTAAAACCAACTTCGATATAAACATCAGTAGCCTTCCAGTTTTTTTCCTGAATCAGATAGCGGGCATCTTCCAGGCGTTTGTTCAGAAGCCATTTATTGGGAGTAGTATTAAAGACCTGAGAAAAATCCCGCTTAAAAGTAGACAGGCTCCGTCCGGTCAAATAAGCGAACTGGCTTAAACTTCCATTGAAATTGTAATGCGCCCGCATATAAGCTTCCAGATCTATTTTGCCTGGTTCACTGAAATCAAACAGGACATTTTTAAGTTTCGGATTTGCTTCCAGGAAAATAAGAACGGCTTCTTTGATTTTTATTTTAACAAGATTGTCGCTGATATCAAGATTGTTTTCAAGATAGGGTAAAAGGGAATCAATGTAATTGTTAAAAAATCTGTTTGGTTTTATAAGGAAAACGTTGTCGTAAGAATCGTGAATTGGGGTTTCGATCTGATATTGATCCTTCATTTCCAGTAATGTATCCTGATCAATGCAGATTGAGATGGAGCGATATTCTCCTCCGGCTGGTGGTAATTTGACAAATTTAGAGAGACGGTTTTTTACCGCCAAACGAAAATCGCCAGCCTGGTAAAGTTGTGATTTTCCATCAAAGTAAGTCTCGGAGGTGCCTGAAATAATATAGTCGAACACGTGTTGTTTGATGAAGATTTCACCTTCAATAACACGTTTTGAAGTTGCCGAATAGACAATCTGCGGGACATTAGGACTGGTAGTATTTGACATTACGATTGTATCGAAACAGGCAGGGCTAATGTACAAAATACATCAGTCCTGCTTGTATTTTTTCGAATTTATTAGCTGCTACTATCCTAAAAATATAACCGACATTTCTTTACGGCACACCTCCGGGCCAACTTCCAAACGTCTTGCGTACATGTCCTTAGAATCTGTTCCTGCCATGTAATGTACCTGATCTTTTCCATCGGTTGCGGCTTCATATACAACTTCGGCAACTTCTTCGGCTGTGGAACCGCTTGTGGCCGGATCCATCATACTGGCAACAACACTCATGTTTTTATCCACATATTTTTGATAAGGTTCGGTTGACGTGATTTCCGTATTTGAACCAAATTCAGTTCTGATAAATCCGGGTGCAACCGTTTTTATACCAATCCCGAATCGTGAAAGTTCGTAGCTCATTCCTTCGCTCCAACCCTGCATTCCATATTTTACAGCATTGTAAATGCTGGCAAATGGGAATGTTACCAAACCCGCAATTGACGTAATATTAATAAATAATCCGCTTTCTCTTACTCTGAAATGTGGGACAAATGCCTGAGTAACACGAATTGCTCCCAGCAAATTTGTGTCAATCTGTTTTACCAATTGCTCATCTGTCATACTTTCCAATGGACCAATAGCGCCATAAGCAGCGTTGTTTAATACAACATCGACATCGCCCAAAGCTAATGCTGAGGCAACAGTTGTTTTGATCTGTTCGGGATTTGTGATATCAAGGGCCAAAACTTCTACGCCTTCAAGATCACTGAAAATATTTCCTTTTTCAGTATTACGCATGGTGGCAATTACCTTCCAACCTTTACTGTGAAATAACCGTACTGCTGCACTTCCAAGTCCGCTTGATGTGCCTGTGATGAATATCGTCTTCATGATTTTTAATTTTATTTATGTTGACAAATGTAGCGGTACACGAAATCTTGCAGATTGTTATAAGGTTCAAGTTTGATTGTTTTAAAGGTCATGCAGTTTAGGGAAGAGAATATAGAAAAAAGTGTTATTATCGCCCTCCATATCAAACCAATAAAACATGTTCACACTAACTCAGATCAAAGAAGCTCATTCAAAAGTAAAAAGCGGCAAGGATTTTCCAGGTTATATACAAGAGATCAAGCAGCTGGGAGTTGTCGCTTATGACCAATATGTATCCGATGGACGAACGAGATATATGGGGAAAGATAGTTTTGGGATAATCTCTGATGCAAAGTATGCTTCTTTGGAAATTGCAAAAACCGGTGATGTAGAAAAGCTAAAACATGCGCTCAAAATTCATCAGAACGGTGAAACTGATTACCTGACTTTCTGCAAACAATCCGCGGAATCTGGTGTAGAAAAATGGATGGTGGACACCCAAGCAATGCTTTGTACGTATTATGACGAAAGTGGAAATGAAATGGTTGTTGAAGTAATCCCGTCCTGAAAATAAAACATACTTGAAAAGGCTGCATCTTAAAAAAAAGATGTAGCCTTTTTTTATGCCTTACCCGATTGTTTCACAATCGATTCAATCAATCCTCTCATATAACCAATGGCAAAAAGTGCTCCGATATTACTATACCCCGGATGTTCATTACTATCGCCGGACATGGTCGGGACGTGATCAGGCCGCATCGGGCCACGGAATCCAATGTCGTAATACGTTTTCATAGCTTTGTACATATCCGTTTTTCCATCGTCATGAAATGTTTCCTCAAAATGATTTCTGTCGCCGCGGACATCACGGAAATGTACAAAATGTATTTTTTCTTTTTTACCAAAATAATTAATTACCGAAGGAATATCTTCTCCCATTGTAGCAAAGGTTCCCTGGCACAACGTGATGCCGTTACTGGGACTTGGAACAATATCAATGAGTCGCTTGAAAGCGTCTGCCGAAGTCATGATTCTGGAAATTCCTCTGATTTCGTCAACAGGTGGATCGTCCGGATGTAATGCCAGTTTCATACCCACTTTTTCTGCTTCAGGAATCACAGCTTTCAGAAAATATTCAAGATTTTTCCACATCGTTTCCTTTGAAAATTTACCATATTGCGTGATGGATTCATCCTTTATTTTGTCAATATCAAAAGCACTTACCAAAGCACCGCCACGGCTAGGTCTGTCCAATGACGTACGCGCCCAGCTGATGACTGGCATCCAGTTATAACAAATCGTATCAATCCCGGCTTTTGATAAATTTTTCATCAGACTGATAAAGTTTTCAATCTCCTCATCACGGCCTTCCAGAGCCAGTTTAGTTTTTTCGGAAAGTGCGGGCGGCCCTTCAACCACACGAAGTTTCAGCCCTTCTTTTGCCCAGGCTTCTTTCACCGCAACGATGGCCTCATAATCCCAGGGTTTTACATCTTTCAATCCAACACTTCCGGGATTTATTCCACCCACAGCACCTAAAACCCGCATTTGTTTTGATAACTCGATCCTTTGTTTGTTCATGCCATAGAAATGCGCAAGACAGAATTGCAAACCGCCATCCTGGATATATTCTTTTTTCGGTTGTGGAATTAGTTGATCAGGTGATTTTCCAAGCAGCGACAATGACGCCAGCGAAGCACTGTTTTTGATAAAACTGCGACGAGTGTTTTTCATAAATTGTTAATTTATTACGCTAAAAAAAGCAAATGACCCCAGTCATTTACTCTTTGAAGAGATCATAACTGAGGTTTCAGAGGAAGGTAAACTTATCTGTTAAGGCACAATCTTGTAAAGCGAGCCCTTCGTATTTTCAAGAATCACCGTCAGCACGTACAGTTCCCCGGAAAGATCTTCCCCGAAACTGTAAACGTGCCAATAACCGGCGTCTCTGCCAATAGATAACTTATTTCTAGTCCATTTATCGTCTTTTCCAGGCGATAATGACCAGATCGGGCCCATCATATCCCCAAAAATATATTTGCCTGTTAAAGAAGGAATTGCCTTGCCGCGGTAAACAAATCCGCCCGTAATACTCAATCCTTCCGGATGAGGATATTCTGCAATAGGAGCAATCGGGTTTTTCGGTTGCGGGTCTTTCTCATTGAAAGGATGTAATCCCTCAATCGGCCTCCAGCCATAATTGCCGCCTTTGGTGATGATATCAACTTCTTCATATTTGTTTTGTCCTACTTCACCGGCAAAAAGCTGATGCGTTTTTTTGTCAAAACTGATACGCCATGGATTGCGTAATCCGTAAGCATAAATTTCGGGTTTTGCATTAGCATCACCAACAAAAGGATTATCCGCAGGAATTGTGTAGGGTAATTTGTTTACATCAATCCGCAGAATTTTGCCCAGCAGATTTGTCATGTTTTGAGCATTTCCAAATTCTCCGTGCTGGTCATTCGCACCGCCTCCGTCACCCACAGAAATGTATAAAAACCCGTCAGATCCAAATTTAAGATCACCACCATTATGATTGGATTGTGGCTGGTCAATCACCAAAACTTTGCTCATTTTGGCAGGATCCGCTACCAGAGGATTTGAAGAAACCGTGTATTCCCGGATTTCACTTTGGTGATCCAGTTGATTTTTAACAGGATTGGCAACCGGCACACTGCAATAAACATAAAACTTACCATTGCTGGCATAGTCAGGATGAAATGCAAGTCCAAGCAATCCGCGTTCATCATAACCTTCTTTTTTTAGAACTTCCTTCCTGATGTCCAGAAAAGGAGCTTCCAACAGTTTTCCCTTTTGAATGATCCGGATACGGCCTTCCTGTTCCGTAACAAACAGCAGGTCCGGATTCTTTTTTGTAACGGCAAATGCAGTAGGATGTGAAAGCTGGTCCGTTATCAGCGCTAGCTTTACTTTTACCGGCGAATCCGGTACCTGCGCAAATGCAGATACCGACATCATTAAGGTGGAAAGGATAGGAATAGTGATTTTTTTAAGCATCGTTTTTAATTTTTGTTGTAATTTCTTTTTGTTAGGGGGAGTAATTTTTTCTGTCAAAAATTAGGCGTTTTAAGACTTGCAAATTTTCCTTCTGCAAATTAACGTAATCGTTTACGGAAAATGATTAAAAATTTGAAACTTAATTGATATTTAATAAAGTTTGGTTGGGAAATAACTTCTTGAAAGTGCCTTAGCAGGATTAATGCACTTTTTTCAGAGAGGATTCTCTGATAACCGGAAGTGGTTTTACGACGATTTTACTGGAATTGTCTTCATTGCCGTTTTCAATAATCTGGTTTAAAAGTTTGAAGGCTTCCTGGCCCATAAGCACCGTTTGCTGGTCCATGGTCGATAAGGAAGGCGTGGTATGTTCACTAAACATATCATTACAAAATCCAAAAACGCCAAATTGTTCAGGGACATGAATTTTACTGATTTTTAACTGTTTCAGTATGCCGAGCGCTGTAAAATCTTCTGCTGCAAAAATAGCATCGGGTGGTTCAGGAAGTGAAAGTAAATGACGTGTGCCTTCCATACCGGATTCAATGGAAATATTTCCGCTAAAAACCAGATTTTCATCAAAGGAAATATCATTGGCTTTCAAAGCTGCTTCATAACCTTTGAAACGGTCGTTAAAGGTATTGATATACAAGGGGCCCGAAATGTGTGCAATCCGTTTGTAACCCTGATCGATCAAATGTTGCGTGGCCCAGAAGGATCCGTTAAATCCGTCAATTACAACGGAAGGAATGTCCAGATCAGGTACGCGGTCAAAAAAAACGAGTGGGATATTTCTTCGTTTTACGTCAAGAAAATGATCATAATCCAGCGTATTTCTGGAAAGCGAAGCAATGATACCGTCAACACGGGCGCCAATAAAAGTCTGGATTCCCTTTACTTCCAGTTCATACAATTCATCACATTCATGAATGAGCACCGAATAGCCATGTTTACTTGCCAGGTTAGTAATTCCATGAATAACGGAGCCGAAAAAAGCGTTTTCTGCCGTTGGAATGAGTACCCCGATGACATGGGTTTTTCCTGAACGCAGCGAGGAAGCAATGCGATTGGCTTTATAATCAAGCCTTTGTGCGGCTTCTTTTACAATTGCTTTTGTTTTGGCACTTATTTCAGGATGATCACTTAAAGCACGCGAAACCGTGGCGGCCGTCATATGCAGTTCCCTGGCAATATCGCTTAAAGTGACGCTGTTTTTTTTCAATTTGGTGCTTTTTGGTAAATGTAAGAAGATTTGCCAAGTGGCAAAAGTAATCGTTTTCCATGAACTGCACAGGATTAGCAGGCAGAGCCAGGTTGATACTCAATTTGTTTTTGCTTAAACTTGAATTTACTAATCGCTATGCCATGAAAATTTTTTCTACATTTTTATTAATTCTTTCGCTTTCGACTGTTGTTTATCCGCAATCAAAAATCCCGTTTGTTCGTACCAAAACGAACAGTATCATTATGAACATTGAGAAGGAGAAAGGCAATTTCAATGGTGTGAACGATATACCCAAAACGTTTTCTTACGACTTGGGCACAGAGCACGACATGTCAATACTGTCTTTGATCTCTGAACAGGATTCAATTGCTTTGTTATTAAAATACGGCGAAAAAGCAGTATTTCAAATAATTAGAGAAGCAAAGGGAGATACCGCGACCTGCATTTTTACTTCCCACAAAACCATAAAGGCAGCAACTTTTAGCCATGACTATAAAACCGCAAATACCGGGAAAACCATCATCGAAGCCCCGGAAGTTTACGAACTGATCAATATCATTTTCTCATTAACCGATTATGGTAAAACAGGAGCAATTAATAAGGGAACGACTTATTATCAGGAAGTAAAAAAACATTTTACACCGTACGCTTCTCTGTCTGCGGTTCGTACAGTGGATTCACTTTTAAAGAATCCCGATAACTATTATTCTCCATTGAAGATGGATAGTTATGCCTTTCAATTCAAAGGTGATAAAATTGAAAAATTTGGTGTATATGACCGTGTGAGCTGGGGAAGCCTCAATGAGCTCGAACCTTATCTGTCTTTGTTGGAATCCTTTGCGAAAAAGTCAGGTTTTCGAGAATTCTATAAAAAACATAAAAGCTACTATGAGGATTTGGAAAATGATTTTCGGAAAAATATTGATGTTGCTGATATGAAGGTCTGGCTTGAACGGCAGTTTCCCCGGACAAAATATTCCGCAATAAAAGTAATTTTTTCGCCACTTGTGGGATGGAACCAGTCGGCCAATAGTTTTTCTGATAACGGCTTTTCAGAGGCGCAGGCGCATGTCGATTTTCCATTTATTACCGAGCGACAGAAAACACAGAATCCGGCAATGACGAGAGGACAAAGGTCAAAAATTGTTTTTACAGAAATCAATCACAGCTATCTAAATCCGGAAGCGGAAGAATATGTAAAGGAAATTGCCAAAGCGTTCAGTGATCTTTCGGTATGGATAACAAAAGGTAAACCGGCTTCAACTTATAATAATACACTTCCCTGTTTTGAAGAATACATGAATTACGGGTTGGTTACACTTTACTATTCTGATATTTTCGATAAAACAATTTCTGAAAAACTAAGAGTGGATTTGGAAGAAAATATGGTTAGTTTTCGCGGTTTTCAAAGATTTAAAGAGTTTGATCAGGAAGTTCTTAGGCTTTATAAAACCAGGAAATCGGGGCAGACAGTTGCAGATTTGTATCCGGAAATAATAGATTGGGCTGGAAATGCAGGTTTGAAATAAGTTTGAAGATCAGGATATAGCCGAAACTTATTTATACAAAAAAACGGATGCCCCGAATTATTCAGAGCATCCGTTTTTTTGTATTGAAATTTCTATAATCCGAAACCTAAGGCCAGCCCTTTTACAGGCGTGCTGAATGGAAATTTATGTTGAACAGCACCGGAGGTAAGATCAACAGAGTAGAAACTTGTGTTGCCCGCAACTGTGAAAATAGCGTAACCTGTGCCTGAAACATTTCCGATGTCAAATCCAATTGTTGCATCAACATCAATACCCAGTGATTTTGGGTCAATTAAGATACCGTCATTAGGAGGCATTTGTTTGTAAAGCAAATTGGATTGGCTGTCAATGTCAAAAAGGGTTGTTGCAGTTACGCCAGGATAACTGTTGGTGTACGCAGCAGCTGTAACAAAAGGAGTTGGCCCGCCAACACCAATTTTTAGAGAACCGTCAACAATGGTGACACCGTCTGTTACATTAATCCGGAGACTTTGTCCTGTGTTACTTACAACTCTTAATCTGTCAGCAACAGGATTGAAGTCAACACCAAATACAGTACCGCTAATGGTCACCGGCGTATTATCTGCAAGTTTCAAGCTTGCCAATTCTGTGGCAGCACCAGATCCCAGATCGATTCCGTAAATTTTGCTGTTGCTTCCCAACGCGTATAAACGACCATTTACCGGTCTGATATCAATTCCTTGTAACATCACACCGGATGGAATGCCACTAACTACTTTCATACCGAAGTCGTATCCATTTGTAGGATTAAATATTTTAATATTGTTTGAGCCGTCCAACGCATATGCCACAGGAAGGGAAGGAATTGCTATACCGATAATATTGACACCTGTTGGTAATTTGCCAAGTTTTTGCAGTTTCCCGGATGTCAGGTTAACGTAATCAAGTTCCCATTCACCGGCAATTTTAACAGAAGCAATCGGGTAAACATCAGCTGAATTCATATCAGGAGAAATGTCAAATCCGCCAATATCCTGAATATCAAGCCCCAGCCCGCCAACTGCTACCAAAGCACCTGGATTTGGAGGATTTTGAATATATAGCATATCAGCAACAGGATCAATGTCGTAAAGCGTCGTACCTGCGCCCGGTGCAGGAGTAACACCCGCGCGGCTATTTGTGTAAGCAACGGCACCAATGGTAGTTGAAGGCCCATTCAACGGAGAATCACCCGGAACCACAGCGCCGGTTTCAGGATGCAGGCGAAGATTTTGTGCTGTGTTTGTAACAACACGAATTCTGTCTACTGTAGGATTGAAGTCAAAACCGATATTGGATCCGGATAAGGCAGTAGCAATTGGCGCTGTTCCGATTCTGGTCGCTTTTCCCTGCTGATCGCCTGATTTAACATTGATTTGATAAAGATTACTTTGTGCGCTGATTGCATAAAGCTGACCTGTCGCAGGACGAAAATCAATACCGGCGAGGACATCACCGCTTTCCAGACCTGTGATAGAAAATGATCTTAATGGTGTTGTAGTGTTCTTTACATTGAGTTCGTGAAGTTGGTTGTTGTCTGAAAGCGCGTAGAAAATCCGATCAGGCAGTGCCTGCTCTGTTGGAGCAAGACGGTGATCTTCGCATGAATACATCGCCAGGGATGCTGCAAGGCCCAGAGCAAACGTTGCCGTTTTTAAATGTTGCTTAAAAATTTTCATGAATTAATCGAATAAGATGAGTGATACTTTCTACTCACATACGTTCAAAAAATTCGTATCGATTAAAATGTTTATAAAATTTTTAATTTAATTTTAATTCTATTTTAATTTAAAAAATAATTACAACTTAATAGTTAATTTAAGGTATTGTTAATCAATGATATACGGAAGATGCATGTTCTTGTATTCTTCTTTTTGAAGCTGAGATCTAAGCATTTTAAATGTTTCCAGCGGACCTTGTGACGCCACCAGATTAACAAGCCATGCGGGAATGGTGCCGGCCGGATCCACAGCCAGCGTATATTCAATTTTAACCTGATTTTTTGAATGCGGGGTAATAACCCATTTTCCCAACGATTTTTGTATTCTGACAATATTTGCTTTTTCCGGGACATAGCCTGAAACGCAGGGTGCATCCACCGTAATTATTTTACTGGATGGATTTTGGCTAACCATAATATGTGCAATGAAGTCCCTGTTTTGCGCAGGCCAGGGAAGTATTATTTCTGAATAATAATAAAGTTCGGAAGGAGAAATCTGTTTAAGTAAAACGCAGGATTTGGTGCTATAAACCCAATCCTTACCTTTTTCGACATCCATTATTATCGCAACGAGCTGTGAGGCCGAAGCATTTAAGACGCATTCGATTTTTAAAGCCTTGACTTTTGAAGTCAATATTGATTTTGTAAAAACCTTAACTCCGTCTTTTTCAGTACTAAGTTTCCAGGAATCCTGGGCGTAACTTGTTGAAAAAGCGGTTAATAATATTGAAAAAATTATAAGTCTTCTGACCATTTGAAATAAAACTATTCCAACAGTAAATTAAGTATACTGTTTAGCTCCATACGTAACAGCGTTCCTGCCAAAATAATTACTCACCCAGACTTTTCCCGTTATAAAAAACGCAGTTTCACAACTTTTAGGCCCTTTATTGTCAGGGAAACAAATTATTCAACCATTGTAAAATGGCGGAGATCGGGTTGGCTGTTTGCAAAATTGAACAAAATAAAAAGCCCTGGAATTCCGGGGCTTTTTATTAAATATCGTAACCTTTAATTGATATAGATGATATATCTACGCCAACTTTCTTTGAGTGTAAATATAACTACTTGGTGTTGAGTTATATAACTAATTTAATTTCGTTTGTATATCTTGATTTGACAGTAAATCTGACAGTATTGATAATATATCAGAATAATAACAAATTGAATTTTCAACTAATTTAAGCAAAAAAAAGAGACTGATGTACAATAATGCGCTGAATATTTTGTTGAGTGAATATTTCTAATATTTGGATGAAATAAATCATAAATCTGCAACTCAAATTCGTCAGGCAAAGCCCTAGACTACAATTTTGCATATGTTCTATATCTAAAAGATGTAATGCGACAACATTGTAAGATGGTCGTTGCTGTTGAAAGTTTTGGATTTAGTTTAAATAGGTATTTACCATAAGAGAATCGGTCGACAATAATGCAGACCGATTGTTCATTTAATTAACGGAAGCCCTGTTCCAAGCCGTTCTCCTCAAAACCTGAGAAATGGTCAGCATTATTTTCAAAAGTCTGTTCTAACCGGTTAGGAAGATTGAAATCTGTATTCTCAATTTTACTTACTTTATTATTAAACGCAGAGTATTTAATAATAAGCAGGAAAACAAAGAGTAAAAGCAGTAGAATTAAAGAAGTTTTTTTCATAATTAAGAATTGAGGGTAACTAGTAAACCGCTAGTTACCAAAATTCTTGTGGCCTGCATAGCCACAAAATAAGTTCTGGTTGATATGTTACATTTTTATCAAAAAAACGGTTAGTTTAGAAAATCAACTTTTAGAGAAAATTATTAAAATAACGACAATACTAATATTGGTAATATCGCTGGGAATCGTGAATTGCAACCATTATTTACCAGATTATCTACACGGATTCTGGTGCTTTTGCTTGCAAAGATTTTTCGCTGTAATATGCGTATTTTTCCCATTCAAAAAGTTTTTTAATGTAATCCACAGCACCAAGATCAAGGCCTTCCACAATTTGAGAAGTTCCGCTCAGCGCGCTTACGATAATAACGGGACTGGGAATTAACAGAAATGGCAAACGGCCTCATCACAGCAATTATTGGTTTATGGGAGGTTAAATTCCCAAAGTTGCCATAATTCGTTATGATTTGGTTAAAATCGTACTAGTCTTCTAAAAAAAATATTATTCCTTTGTATTGTTTAATTTAAGCTTTTTAATGAGCTGGTTTTATCGTTATTTCAAAGGCTTGGTCCGGCACTGATAGCGATTAATGACTATAATTTTTAACCATAAAATGTGATTAATAATTTTCAACAAGATTGACATATGCAGACGATCTCCATGCTTAGTGATGAAGAATTGGTGATAAAGCTGGAGACAGGAGAGGAGTGGGCCTTTTCTGAAATATATGGACGTTATTGGAAAAAAATGTTCAGACATGCTTTTTCCAAAACAGGGTCCGACGATTCAGCAAAGGAAATTGTTCAGGATATATTTCTGGACTTATGGCAGCGTAGAGGAAGTACACACATCCAGGAATTGGAAAGATATCTTTTCAGGGCCGTCAAATATCAGGTACTTGATTCCTACAACAAGCAGATTATCAGGAAACGTCATTTTGAAACGGTTTGGGCAAAATCCTATGAAGAAGTTACAGAATCGGTTGAAGACCAGATGGCATTCGAGGAATTAAAAGAGAAGATTTTAGAATGTATCAGTAGTTTTCCTGAGAAAACCAGGCAAATTTTTACACTTAACAGAATGGAAGGGAAGTCGGTCATGGAGATATCCAGTCTTCTGCATGTACCTGAAAGAACTGTGGAGTATCACATTACAATAGGTCTGCGGCACCTGCGCGGACATCTTAAAGACTATATCATTTCGTTCTCAGTGCTTGTTATTTCTCTGCTGATGCATAAAGGATAATTCAATGAAATTTATAATTGTATTATTGAAAGAAATTTTAGTTATTAATTAAACATTTATATAAACTTTCGAATATTTAATTAAATCATTTGCGGTTCAGTGGTGGTTTTTCTACTGGTAATATAACAATATATATACCAAGACCTTGCTCGCCATGAAAACCAGTTGGAAAAAGTTTTTAAGTCTTTTGGGAAGGTACAAAAAGGGGCAAACCAATCCTGAACAAACCAGGATGATGGATATTTGGTATGACTCGATCCATCATGATGATAAGCACAGTGCTGTGAATACCGACCAGAACCTGGAACTTGAAATTTGGCAGGGTATTGAGCGGGGTTTGCAAAGTCCTTCCGAAGCTACCGGTCATCGTTTAAAGTGGTGGAATAATAATTTTCTTCGGTTGGCTGTCGCGGCAGTCCTGGTATTGGGCGGTGTCTTTTTAACAAACAGGTACTTCGCTGACGAAACTCAGATAATCTCCGGTGTTCCGGCTGTTGCTATGGAACATTTAAATATAGTCACAAACCGTCAGGATTCTTCTTTGACAGTTGATCTTTCGGATGGGAGCAAGTGCTGGCTGGCAGCAGGATCCTCGCTTTTTTACCCGTCTGTTTTTGAAGAAAGCAACAGGATTGTATACTTGAAAGGTGAAGGGTATTTTGAGGTCGAGAAAGATGCGGGAAGACCGTTTCTGGTTTATGCTGACAATATTGTTACCAAGGTAGTGGGAACAAGTTTTACGGTCAAAAAACTTAAAGGAACCAGTAATATTGAAGTTGCGGTGTATTCCGGGAAAGTGATCGTAGAAAAAATCAAAGGGCAGCCGGGAAATTCATTGAGAAAATCTGTTGTGCTGACACCAAACAAAAAAGTAACCTATCTGCTGGATGATGACGCTTTCCTGCCAGGTCTGATAGACAAGCCGGCTTTATTGAACGGGTATAGCAACACTGATCAAACTGAAATTTTTGCATTTAAAGAAATGGCTGTTTCTGAAATACTTACAAGATTTGAAAAGGCTTATGACGTTAAGTTTATCGTAAGTTCTGATCAAATTAAAAATTGTATAGTCACGGCCGATATGTCACTGGATCCCAGTTTGTTTTCGAAACTGGAAATTCTTTGTGCCGCTATCAACGCAAATTTTGAAGTCAGGGGCGGCGATATTTTTATAACCGGGCAAGGCTGTGAAAAGTAGGAAATCATTTTTAACCTAAACTGAAAATATGAGAGAAAAATTACAGAAATAATTCCTCCGCAAAAAAGGCCGGAAAATGTTGTAGCATTCACCGGCCCCAAATCCAGGTGGCTGTATCCATGATTGACAGTCATGTTGCACGCCTGGCACTGTTGTCAAACCTTCGTGAGTTTTAACAAGTACAAAAAAATGAAAAAAATCCCTGGAATCATAGACCCATTGTGGACTATTATGAAATTTTCGTCTTTACAATTCTTTTTGGCAGTTTTAGTCAGCGTATCCAGTTTTGCCCACGAGAGCAAAGCTCAGGAGCTTCTGCTTAAAAAAGTGACTATACAGGCTGACCGAAAGCCGATTAAGGAAGTATTGGCAATCCTTGAATCCAAGGCAAATGTGAGTTTCGTATATAGCTTGCAGTTTCTTCCTGTCAGCCGTAGAATTTCGATCAACATCGAGAATAAAACGCTTGCTGAAACTTTGGAGAAGATGTTTCTTCCCGACAATATTTCTTACAAAATCATCAATAAGAAAATCGTTCTCCAGCTGATGCCTGTGAGCACATCGCTGACTACGGATCAGCAGGGCGGAACTGCTTCCATCTCTATTGAGCAGGCCGATGAGAAGTTGGTCACTGGCCAGGTGGTTGATGAAACTAAAAATGTATTGCCAGGTGTGAATATTGCAGTTAAGGGTACTGCAACGGGTACTACAACGGATGTAAACGGACAATTTTCGCTGAAAGTACCTGACGGAAATGCTGTACTTGTTTTTTCTTTTGTGGGATATGTTGCGCAGGAAATAAATGTTGGCAACAAGTCATCGGTAGATGTGACGCTGGCAATTGATAATAAAAATCTGGAAGAAGTTGTCGTGGTGGGTTACGGAACTCAGAAAAAAGTGAATTTAACAGGAGCTGTCGGCAGTGTTCAGATGAGCGATATGAAAAGCCGCCCGCTTACCAATACCGGTCAGGCGCTTCAGGGCACGATTGCAGGTGTGTATGCGCTGCAAAGTTCCGGACAGCCGGGAGCGGATGGTGCCGTGATCAGTATCCGCGGTGTTGGAACCTTTGGTGATAATTCCCCGCTCGTGCTGATCGATGGATTTCCGGGTAGTATGACGGATGTCAATCCCAATGATATCAAATCGATTTCCGTTTTGAAAGATGCCGCCTCTTCGTCCATTTATGGGAACAGAGCCGCCAATGGCGTAATTTTGATTACAACAAACAGAGGTGCATCTGGCAAGCTGAGTATCAGTTATAATGCTTTTTTTGGTTCGCAAAAGGCAACAGCTTTACCAGGTGTTTTGAACTCGGTTGATTATGCCACCCTTAAAAATGAGGCCGCAGCCAATACGGGTAACAATCTGCCCTATACGGATTCGGACATTCAAAAATTTGCGGCCCACAACGATCCGTTGTACCCGGATATTAATTATTTTGATGTTTATTATGGAAAGGCCAACATACAGAATCACCGGTTGAATCTGAGCGGAGGTAACGAGAAAGTGCAATTTGCTTTTATGCTCGGGCAACTGAATCAGAAGGGTATTCTGGTGGGGACTAACTATAAAAAAACAGATTTCAGAGCAAATATTGATGCACACTTTCTGAAAAATAATAAACTTCGGTTTGCCAGTAGTTTTTCTGGTAATCTGGGTGTGAAAAATGAACCGACGGACCTTTGGTCTGCGGAATGGTATGCTTCACTTGCGCCGGTGCACCCGTTGCAAGATGCAAATGGCCATTGGATGGCTGTCAATGGTGAACGTAATTTTTATGGTGAAATAAAAGAAGGAAGCACTGCTAAAACGAACCGTTATAACCTGAACGCACAGCTGGATGCCGAATATACTATTGTGGATGGTTTGAGTGCCCAGGTTACTTATGGATATAAGGTGATCACTTCCAAACGTAACGCTTTTCATGCCAACGTAGCCTTGTACAACAGAGACGCCAGTTTCCAAAATCTCACTTCGGATTTGACGGTTACCAACGAAACCGATGTCCAAACCATGTTTACCTCCTTGTTAAAATATAACAAGACGTTTGGTAAACATGCGCTGAATTTGTTGGCAGGATATTCGGAGGAAGAATTTCTATACGATTGGGAAAGCGGCTTCCGCTCAAAATTTGTCAATAATACCCAACGGATATTAAGTCTGGGTGATGCCTCCACGCAAACCAACAACGCAGGAAGTTATGACCTGGGGCTGCGTTCGTATTTCGGGCGTTTGAACTATGTATTTAATGGTAAATATTTGCTGGAAGCCAACATCAGAAGGGATGGTTCTTCCCGGTTTGGACAAGGGCACAAATGGGGTGTTTTTCCCTCTTTTTCTGCGGGCTGGGTAATCACTGAAGAGCGTTTTATGCAGAGTGCGAACTGGTTGAGTCAACTTAAAATACGTGCGTCCTGGGGCCGTTTGGGTAACCAGAATATTAACAACTATTACAACGGAAGCGATATTTTATCATCAGGTCTGAATTATTCACTTGGAGGTACCTTGTATTCCGGTGTTGCGGTAACGACGATGACCAATAAAGATATCACCTGGGAGACGGCAGAACAGAAAAATATTGGTGTTGATCTGACTTTGAAAAATGGATTTGGCCTGACCGTCGATTATTTTGATAAGAGAACCAAGGATCTTTTGAAAACTATGCCCATTCCGCTCACATTGGCGCTCGGCAATCCTTATGTCAATGCCGGAGAAGTGCAGAACAAGGGTATCGAAGCTGCGCTAAGCTATAAAAAGACTTTTTCGAATGGACTTAAATTCAGCTCCACGGTTGTGATGACACATATTGTGAACAGAATAACAAAGTTGGATGTGCCTGAGGAACTTACTTCACCAAAAGCCATCAAGGTAGGATCTGCCATCAATTCGTTCTATGGGTATCAAATGGACGGAATATATCAATTGTCTGATTTTGATCAGGTGGATGGTAAATATACTTTAAAACCAGGTGTTGTATCGGTAGCCAATTTCACGGCACAGCCCGGCGATACCAAATACAAAGACCTGAACGGAGATGGTGTTGTGGATATGAACAACGACAGAAAAGTGATCGGAAAACAATTTCCTGATTTAGGATATTCTTTGAAACTTAATTTTGAGTGGAAAGGCTTCGACCTTGGAATCTTCCTGCAGGGTGTTCAAGGTATTCAGGGGTATACCTATTACGAGATCGCCACACCATTCAGTGGTTTTGCCAATGTTGGAAACTGGTGGAAAGACCGGTGGACTCCAGAAAATCCTTCCAATAAATATCCAAGGCTTACACTGGACGGCGTGCGCAGCAATATCCATTCATCTTTTTACATGGAGAATGCCGCTTATCTGCGTTTGAAAAATGTGGAAGTTGGTTACAGTTTAAACCCAAAGCTCCTTTCGAGAGCCGGCCTAGGCTCGGTACGGGTTTATGGAAATATTCAAAATGCCTTTACGCTAACGAAGTTTAAAGGTTTTGATCCTGAGCAAACAACAGATCAGACCCGCGCCCAGGCTTTCCCGCAGGTTCGAGTGCTGACAATGGGTATTAGTGTTAATTTTTAAAAGATCAGAAGTATGAAAAATATAAATACGATCATCGCTTCCCTTTGTTTTTTCTTTTTTCTGCAAGGTTGTTCAGACGACCTGCTTGATAAAACACCGAAAGACAGATTGTCGCCATCGACTTTTTACCAGAATGAAGCTCAGGTCAAAATGGGGCTGATTGGTATATACAATGCAATTCAGCCATCGGCAACCCCAAACCATTTTTATCAGTTCGATTATATGTCCGATAATGGCTACTGCCAGGACGCATGGCAAGGCTCGAAGGAAGTAGGGGAATGGCTGACAAACACTTCCAGCTGGGCGCCCGGTGCAAAATGGTCCCAGAATTATACAATCATCAGCAGAGCTAATGAATTCCTGGCTTCGGTGGAAACTGCACCTGTTAGTGATGCTGTTAAGGCGATAATGAAAGGAGAAGCCAAGTTTTTAAGAGCTTACGCATATTCAGATCTGATTACTTTTTACGGTGATGTTCCACTAATTCTTAAAGTTCAGACTTTGGCGGAGGCCTACGTTTCCAGAACACCTAAAAGCGAAGTACTCACAGCTATTGTTGCGGATTTGGATGAGGCTGCTGCGGTTTTACCCACTTCACAGACCAGTGCAGATAGAGGGCGTGCGACAAAAGGCGCGGCGTTGGCATATAAAACCAGAATATTGCTTTACAACGAGAAATGGGCAGAAGCTGCAAGTGCGGCCAAGGCGGTTATGGATTTAGGTAAATACGACTTATTTGCCAATTATGAGGGAATCTTCCAAGAGGCAAATGAGAATAATGCTGAGGTTATTTTTGATATCCAGTATATCAAATCAACCCAGTCTCAGCCCTGGCCTTCTTCTGCTTTATCACTCAGCAGCTGGCCGACAGGAAATGTTACCGCAGATTTGATCAATGCCTATTATATGACCAACGGATTGCCTATTACTGCGGCCAGTTCAGGTTATAATGCGCAGGATCCTTTTAAAAACAGAGATTCCAGACTTGCAGCTTCGGTGGTTGTACCCGGATCTGTTATGGGATCTTCTACATTTATTCCTGCCAATGATCAGGTACCCTGTGGCGCAAGGCCGCGTAAGTACGCAGATCTTGGAACTTCCGACATCAATAATACCTCTTTAAATACCATCCTGATGCGGTATGCAGATATTTATCTGATGCGCGCAGAAGCGCTGATTGAATCAGGAAGTACCGATCAGGCGGTTTATGATCTGATCAATACGGTGCGATTAAGAGCGAAGATGCCAAAAGTTGATGCTGTTGAAGGTGCAGGGCTTAATAAGACTCAGCTTCGTGCTGTTTTGCGCCACGAAAGAAGGGTTGAGTTTTATAATGAAGGAACGCGCTATCCGGATATGCTCCGATGGAAAGATCAATCTTTGGTGCATGATGTTTATGGTTATGACAAATCGAAACTGTCAGATCCTGCGGTCTCTGCCAACTGGGTGTTTTCACAAATACGGATCGAGACAAGAACTTTTGATACAGCAAAAGGGTGGCTCTGGCCCGTTCCCCAGGCAGATATCCAAATTAATAAAAAATTACTTCCAAATAATCCGGGATACTAATTGACCTTCAATAATACCCTCCTAACCCTGGTGTTATAGGCTAGGCTAAGGAGGGTATATTATGAAGGCAAATGAAAAAAATACTTTTCTACATTTTATCTTCAATACAAATGAAAACCGATATTGAAAACCTATCAAAAATTCAGGACTTGTTATTGAAGTACAAAATGGAAATAGAGCTATCGTCCATGACACCGCTGACTAAAAAAATATATACCGACCACGCTCATAATTTCGTGAGGTGGGTATCGAACGATTTTGCACCCGGTTCCAGGCTCAAAAAGGCTTAGTTGAGGTAGATCGGGGTAGTCATTATACAAAAAAAAACAGAAATCGAAAGCAGAAAAGCCGTTAATCCTCACATTTTTACCCAATGAATGCAGGTGATGTTTTCTTCGTCTTGACTTTGCTGAAAGTGCCTTTGATTTTGTACTTCTTTTTTAGTGAAAAGGTACTGTATATTCCAATTCTGTCTAAGATCCACATGAGGGCTGTTGCCTGGCAATACCTGACTGCCGAAGTTCACTATGTTGGGCAGTGGTGCCCACGTGAGCTATTTGGAAATAATCATCTGTAATATCCCTCCTGCTGCCGCCTCGTTTAACTGCACATCGGTGAGTTCCTTGTTAAAATTATAATTGGTCGTATCAAGACTGGTGATTCGTTGTACTTTGGCCCTAAACTGGTTCAAAGTTCAATATAGTATCGTTGGCGGGTCAACCTTGGGCATTAATGAAAAAGTGAATACAAAAACTTTTCGAAGAGTAGCTTTCAGCAATGCCAAATTCTTCCGGATCTACGCTTACAAATTTGAGCGGTGAAAGAATGTTCATCGGAATCAAGGCGTCTCCGACTTTTGAACTGGTCGTCAATATCTGTTATGAAGCAGCGATGAACATTATGTTGTGGACCAAACCCTGTAAGAGCTTGAACAGGAACTGAATCCATCCCGGTTTTTACGGATCAGCCGTCAGTTTATTGTTTCAGTCAAATCCATTGCCCCAATACACCAGTCTTTCAACGATAAACTTAAAGTTGACCTGAATCCGGCGACCGAAGATGGTATCCTGACGAGCCGGGAAAAATCCGCTGGACTGAACAATTGGCTGAATAATTCCTTCCGACGAAAAAATTTTATCAACGTTACTATTTAAATTCAGGATATTGCGAAAATATTTACCCGGAAACAATAGTACTTTTAAACAAAAACCAATGGAGCAGGGAGTGTATTCTGTGATTACGGGCAGTGGGAGCTACATCCCGACACGCAGAATTTTAAATGAGGATTTTCTCTCAAACGTTTTTTATGAACGTGGCGGAGCCAGGATTGAAAAAAATAATGAAGACATCATTCGGCAGTTTGGAAATATTACCGGCATAGAACAACGCCGTTATGTCACAGACGAACTGATGGCGTCAGATATTGCCTTTTTTGCAGCACGCAATGCTTTGCAATCTTCGGGAATTGATCCTGAAACAATCGATTACATTATTGTAGCACATAATTTTGGCGATATTCCCTCTGATAACCGCCGCAGCGAGATGGTTCCGTCACTTGCGTCAAAAGTTAAAAACCATTTGCAAATTCGCAATCCCTATACGGTCGGCTTTGACCTGATTTTTGGCTGTGCTGGCTGGCTGCAAGGTGTTATTCAAGCCGATATTTTCATTCGTTCGGGACTTGCCAGGAGAGTCATGGTGATTGGCGCTGAAACGCTGTCGCGTGTTTGTGATCCGCATGACAGAGATGGTATGATTTACGCAGACGGGGCAGGAGCAGTTATCATCGAAGGTGTAAAAAGCGATTTACCTGTCGGTGTTGTGGCGCATACCTCCAAATCCTATACAGATGAACTGGCTTATGTGCTGCAAATGGGTGCTTCATTTAATCCTGAATATATTGGCCATGATACGTTTTTAAAAATGAATGGGAGGAAACTTTATGAAGCTGCATTAAAAACAGTTCCTGTTATTATAAAAGAGTGTATTGATAAGTTAGGTCTTACCGCCAGAGATATTTCAAAAATATTGATTCATCAGGCCAATGAAAAGATGGACGAAGCGATCCTGTCGCGTTTGTTCGCGCTTTATGGCCTTGAAAATCCTCCAAAAGAGATTATGCCGATGACTATTTCATGGCTTGGCAACAGTTCGGTAGCGACGCTGCCAACGCTGTATGATCTGATTTCTAAAGGAGATTTTGAAAATCAGGCATTCGGAAAAGGCAGTCATATCGTTTTTGTTTCCCTTGGAGCCGGTATCAATATGAACGTGGTCGTCTACAAAATACCTTAAAATTCAAGTATATAAAATGAGTTTTTAAAGCTGGGACAATTTATGAAATCGGAAAATATATTTTCTGCGTATGTATACCCGTAGGTAGAATATATGCTTTCTGGTCTATTTTTTAACCAATATCGGTTTCGTTATTTTTTCATTTGAAATTGCCGTGTAAATCAGGGGTGCAATTATTGTACTGTTTTCGCGAATCCCTGTTGTGAAAATGACTACTGGGCTTTCCGGGTTTTTGAATATCCCAGGCTGCAAAAACTTTTTCTAAATCTTGTAGTAATCATACTTTATTGCTCTTTATTTGCCGTCGCTTTACCTTTTGACTTCTTCTTTTATCACTGCTGATCCTGACTTCTGCTTATCAGTTGTATCCTTTTACTGTTTTTGCTAAAAAATAATCCTGAAAGCGGATCATACAAAGTCCCGTAATCAGGTTAAAATTGTTTCTTCCAAATGTATTTCAGGATAATAAAAATACAGCTGGATGTCTGAAAATATTTTACAGAAATGATCCGGACATCATTTTGCTTTTGGAGTTTTGGTATGAACAAACAATGTACCTAAAGACAAATAATGCGTTTTGCTTTATTTGCACAGGTATTTTTTCGGCCTGGTATGTTATCTTCTTTTTTTATTTCGAATTTTTCAAAACTGTTTCTCAACTGCTCTGATCACTGCAAAATAGTAACTGTTTTGACGAGGTTTTGTATGCTTTTTATTCTAATAAAAGGAAAGAATTTAAACTTTTAAAGAATATCATAAAAAAGGGTACCCTTACAATTTTGACAATTGTCATATAATAAATATTCAAAATTTAATATTGTTTAAAATAAAAAATGCAGAATTATAAGTAGGGATATTGAAATTGTTAAAAAATAATATTTTAATTTCTTTTTCTTGAAATGTAGCCCGAAGGAATTAAGTTTAACCCAATAATGATAGATAATTATGAATAAATCCTTACCCAAAAAAGCCCTCGCGCTTTGGATTGTTTTGCTTGCCGGAAGCCTGAGTCATCCGGCCTGGTCTGGCGGTAACGGAAAGATCAGAGATGAACGTCATTCATCTGTTGCAATTACAGTAAAAGGTAAAGTTACTTCTGAAGAGGACGGATCAGGAATCCCTGGTGTGAATGTTGTGATCAAAGGAAGCATGACGGGTACTTCCACGGATGCGGAGGGCAATTACACAATAGATGTTCCGGGACAAAGCGATATCCTAGTATTCTCTTTTCTTGGTTTTATTTCAAAGGAAGTTCCTGTTGGTAGCCTTTCAACAATTAACGTTTCATTACTCACCGATTCAAAACAATTAAGCGAAGTCGTTGTTACAGCGCTCGGTTTCAGAGAAAATAAAGACCGCATGGGTTCTACTTCTTCTACAATCAAGGCAGATGATATCCGTCGTTCTGGTGAAACAGGTGTAATCAACGGTTTGGCTGGTAAGGCAGCCGGTGTTCAGATTTCCCGTTCAAGCGGTGATCCTGGTGCTGGCTCGAATATTCAAATCCGTGGCCAGAATACGATTACGGGTTCAAACCAACCTCTGGTTATTATTGATGGTATTCCGATGAGTAACACGACCGAGGGAGATGCCCGCGGCGGTGTGGCTCAGCAATCCCGTCTGAATGATATCAACCCGGAAGACATTGCAAGTATGCAGGTTTTGAAGGGTGCTTCGGCAGCAGGTTTGTGGGGTTCACGTGCAGCAAATGGTGTAATTGTGATTACCACAAAACGCGGTGCGGATGATAAAAAAATGAATATTAGTTATACGTCCACTGCATCTTTTGATAAAGTAAATGTATTGCATCCTTTGCAGTCTGCTTACGGTCAGGGTTCAGGCGGCGTTTACAGTCCGACAACACAATATTCGTGGGGAGACAAAATCTCAACCCGCTCAGGTGGTGAGGACGATGTAAATAAAAACGGTGCGCGTTTTGAATCGTATAAGGGCCCGACTTTTTATCCAATCATCAAAAAGAATTCTCAGGAAGTTTATAATCAGGCGCGTGAAGATGCTGTTTTCCGTACCGGTACTTATTTTGACAATAACCTTGCGATCAGTGGTGGAAATGAAAAAGGTAACTTTTATTTAAGTCTAGGTAATCTTGCCCAAAAAGGTATTTTCGCCGGACAAAGTGATTACAAAAGGAGTTCAGTTCGTTTTAATAGCACACGCCAGTTCAACGATATTCTTAGAATTTCGACCAACGCGACGTATGTGAGAACAACGTCAAATCGTATTCAGAAAGGTGATAATACCGCCGGTCTTTATTTGGGTATGCTTCGTTCTTCCCCTGATTTTGACAGCCGATACTGGAAAGGTTCTTACTTTTCTTCGCCAACAGCTTCGCCTATTTTAAACCGTCAACGTTCGTACAGGAATTATTTGGGTGCATCTGCCAACCCAAGTTACAATGACCCGTTATGGACCATTCATGAGCTGACTAACCTTTCGGAGGTTGATCGTTTTATCATGAGTACGGAAGCAGTTATCAGCCCGACGAACTGGTTCAATATTACGGCAAGAGGAGGTTTGGATACGTATACCGACAGACGTGTAACGAACAACCCGGTTAACTCCGTAACGAATTCTGGTGCTGGTCAGTACGAGCAACAGATGATCAAGGAAACGGAATTGAACATGGACGTTATCGGTCGTGCTACGCACAACATCACGAAAGATATCACAGGAACGTTGATAGTAGGTTTCAACGTAAATGACAGAAAATACAACAGTTTGGGTGGTTTGATGAACAATTTCATTTTGGAAGATGCTCCTGCAAACTTTACCAACTCAACTTTCGCGAACAACTATCCTTATAACAGTGAGAGACATCGTCGTATGGCTCGCCTTTATTCGACTTTGAACTTAGGATTTTATGATCAATTGTATCTGAATGTTTCGGCAGCAGGTGAAGCGGGCTCCACGTTCGGTAGTGCATCAAAATCGACTTTTTATTATCCTTCATCGGATATCGCCTGGCAGTTTACGCAACTTCCTGCTTTTGCTAACAATGACATCCTTTCTTTTGGTAAAATTCGTGGCTCTTTCGGTGTAGTAGGTATTCAGCCTGACGCTTACAAAAATACTACGTCTTTTGTAAATGCATCATTTGGTAGCTGGGCAACGAATTTAGATGGTGGTGGATATGGCGGCGCATACGTACAGAGTTATACACAAGGCGATCCAAATTTGAGACCGGAACGTAAAACAGAATTTGAATTAGGAACTGATCTTCGTTTCTTCAAAAACAAGCTTTCTGCCGGTTTTACATATTATCAAAATGAAATTAAAGATCTTCTTTTGCAGGTTTCAGCTGCCGGTTCAACTGGTTTTACTCAGAGATATACGAACGCTGGAACAATGCAGAACAAAGGCCTGGAAGTGGATCTGAACATGAATGTCTTTCAGAAAAAAGACTGGAATGTGAATGTGTTTGCCAACTGGAGTAAAAACAATAACGAAGTTACCGATTTAGGAGGAACACAGTTAGTAACATTTACAAGTGGTGCCTTAAGTACAGTGGCTATGGTGGGTCACGCTTTATCGTCATTCTACGGTGGAACTTATCGTAGGACCGAAACAGGAGCCATGGATTTGACTGCTAACGGTTTCCCACAATTAAGTACAACTTCAAGTGTGATTGGAAACCCAAATCCGAAATGGAGAGGTGGTTTTGGTACAAATGTATCTTACAAAAATGTTTCTCTTAACGTATTATTTGAAACTTCTCAGGGCGGTAGTTTCTACGAAGGAACGAAGGGGGTGCTTGTTAACTTTGGTACCTATGCAGATGTTGGACATGAGGTTACGCTGACTCAGGATACGTACAAATACGACGGCAAAATAGCACCTGCGGGAACAACTGTAAGAGGTAACATTGCTGATTTTGGTAAAGGACCTGTTTTGTTGGAACAGTCTTTCTATACTTCTATCGGTGGTCACTCGGGACAGTTGGCTGAGCAGTTTGTGAAGGATGGCAGCTGGACGCGTATCCGTGAGATTTCTCTTGGATATAGTTTAAAATCTGCTGGTTTCAAGAAGAAAACAAAACTTCAATCGGTTGATTTTACAGTAACGGCGAGAAACCCGATTTTATGGACGAAAATTGTTGGTGTAGATCCGGAAACAAACGTGTCCGGTGTTGGTAACGCGCGTGGGGTAGATTACTTCAACAACCCGAACACAAAATCATTGGTGTTCAGTCTTAAAGTCAATTATTAATTTCAAAATTGGTAACTCATGAAAAGAATATATAAATCAGTTTTTGCACTGCTGGTTAGCCTCGGATTTATTTCCTGCGAAGGAATAGTGGACGACCTTAACAAAGATCCAAACAACGCTACTGACGCACCGGCAAGATATGTCTTTGCTGGTACGGAAATCGCAAACATGGCTGCTCAGGAAGGACTTGCAAGTCGTTTGGCAATTGTTTGGACAGGTTATGGAAAAGGCACCTTTCAGCAATTGGGGACCTGGTATTTGTACCAGATCACAGCAAGTAACTTTGATGACGACTGGAACTTGTTTTTCGCCGGTGTCAACAAAAATGCGCTGATCGCTATTGAAAAAGCAGAAGCTATTGGTAACCGTAAAATGGCCGGAATTACCAAAATTATTCAGGTGAATGGTATGGCTACGGCAACGGAATTGTGGGGAGATATTCCCTACACAGAAGCTGGAAAAACGGCTGAGTTTCCAAATCCTAAATTTGAAACACAGGCTGAATTATATCCAAAATTACTTGCCCGTCTGGATGAAGCGATTGCTGATCTTGAATCAGGAATTGGGATTGTTACGACAGAAGATATTTACCTTGGTGGTGATGCAACAAAATGGAAACAGGTTGCCTATACATTGAAAGCACGTCTACTGACTGATACAAAACAGTACGATGCTGCGTTGACGGCTTCGACAACGGGTGTAAGTGCTTTTGCCAATTCACTATATTCCATCCACGGAACCACGGCGAGTGTTAATGAAAACGCCAATTACAGCTTTTTGACAAACATTCGTGCAGGAAGTATCACGGGTGAAGATTCTTATCTTGCCTTCATTCTTAATCCAACGAATGCAAAATATCGCGGAAATGCGAAAACGATCGAAACAGCGAGATTTAAGTTTTACTATCTTGAAAACGGTGTAAATGCTCCGGGTGTCATCGAGCCAAATACATCTACGACAACAACTGCACGTGGCTTTTTTGCAAGAGATGCCAGTTTTCCTTTGGTCACCTATCAGGAAAATGTGCTGACGATGGCAGAAGCTGCTTTACGTTCAGGTAAAGGTTTCGATGTTGCTTTGGGTTATCTTAACAATTACCGCGCCTTCTTAAATGGTGGTGGTTATTTGCACGCAACCTATAAAGTGGCTGGAAATTATAAATACGAAGCTTATGTAGCAGCGGATTTTGCGTCCGGTGGAATGGAAAATAAAGATGGTATTACGGCAGATCAGGCTTTGCTTCGTGAAATCCTTGAAGAACGTTATGTGACTTTCTACGGTCAGCATATCGGATGGGATGATGAGCGCCGTACGCGTTCGGAAGCCGTGGGAATCAAAATTACGCCAAGTAACGGGACTAAACTTCCAGGCCGCTTTATTTATTCTCAAAACGAATTAAACTCAAATACAAGCAGTCCTGCCGTGGCGCCTGGTTTGTTTGAATTAACGCCAATTTACAAATAACCGATTCAGAATAACGATGAAAAAACGAATCATTCTGATGGGTTTGCTATGCTACTTATCTGTGGATGTTATCGGTCAGAAAAATTCAGAGAAAGAGGCGATTGTCTCTTCTCTGGATAAACTGACGCCTGCCTACGCAGAAGCTGCAAAAAAAATATGGGGCTATGCTGAACCGGGTTATCAGGAAACAAAAAGCTCTGCTCTATTACAACATAAACTAAAAGAAGCTGGCTTCAAAGTGACAGCAGGCGTTGCCGGAATTCCGACTGCTTTTGTGGCTGCTTATGGAACGGAAGGTCCGAAAGTTGGAATTCTTGCAGAATTTGATGCTTTACCCGGTTTATCTCAAACAGATGATCCTGAAAAAAAAGAAGTGATTGCGGGTGCAGCAGGACATGGTTGCGGCCACAATCTTTTTGGTGTAGGATCGGTTGCCGCAGGAATTGCGGTAAAAGATTGGCTTAAAAGCAGTGGAACAAAAGGCTCGGTTACCGTTTTTGGAACACCGGCCGAGGAAGGCGGATCAGGAAAAGTGTATATGGTAAGAGCCGGTTTGTTTGATGATATCGACGCAGTTCTGCACTGGCATCCGAGTGATAGAAATCTCGCTAACGCAACTTCTTCTCTTGCCAACATGTCTGCCAAATTTCGCTTTCATGGCATTTCTGCTCACGCCGCTGCTGCTCCTGATCGTGGTCGTTCGGCATTGGATGGCGTAGAGGCGATGGATGATATGGTCAATATGATGCGTGAGCACATGCCATCCGAGGCCAGAATTCATTATGTCATTACAAAAGGTGGGGAAGCTCCCAATGTTGTTCCGGATTTCGCTGAGGTTTACTATTATGTAAGACATCCTGAAATGCAAATGGTTAAGGATCTTTTTGCAAGGGTTGTTAAAGCTGCGCAAGGCGCTGCTATGGGTACTGAAACCACTGTGGATTATGAAGTAACCGGCGGAGCGTTTAATTTGCTTCCAAATGAAACGCTTGCAAAAATCATGTACGAAAATCTTTCTGAGGTCGGCGGTGTGAAATACAGCGAAGAAGAAAAGGCCTATGCTGATAAAATCCGGACTTCGTTTACAGGAAAACTTCCATCGTTGGATGCAGCCGTTTTAATCCAACCCTACAAAGTAGAAAAAATTCGTGAAGGCGGAGGTGGTTCTACGGATGTGGGTGATGTGAGCTGGGCGGTTCCAACGGCAGGTGTGCGCATCGCCACTTTTGTTCCCGGAACTCCCGGGCACAGCTGGCAAGCAGTTGCCTGTGGCGGAACGTCTATCGGCACAAAAGGTATGATGGTCGCTGCTAAATCAATGGCTTTATCTGCTTACGATATTTTTAAAAATCCGTCGGTTTTGAAAATTGCTAAAGATGAACTTGAAGAAAAACGAGGCGCCGGTTTTAAATACGAAGCGATGGTTGGAGACAGAAAACCTGCCCTGGATTATCGGAATAAGTAATTTAATTTTTAACTCATGAATTCAAAAATAGTTTTTCTTCTCATTGCTTCCGCCTTGGGTTTGCCGGAAATTAGTTCTGCGCAAAAGCTAACCAGGCAGGAAATTGCAATCGTAAAGAATGTGGAAAAAAATCATGAGGATGCAGTAAAATTTCTTGAAAAAACCGTAAACATTAACAGCGGTACAAACAATACCGAAGGCGTGAAAACGGTCGGAGCGATCTACCGGAAAATGCTTGATGATATGGGTTTCACCACGACCTGGGTTGAAATGCCCGCCTCCATGAAAAGGGGCGGGCATTTGGTTGCTGAGATCAAGGGAACCAAGGGCAAGAAATTATTACTGAATTCTCATATGGATACGGTTTTTGATCTGAACAGTCCGTTTCAGAAATGGTCGGTGAAAGATTCCATTGCATCCGGTCCTGGTGCCAATGATACGAAAGGCGGGATTATGATCATGTTGTACGCGCTGAAAGCAATGCACGAAACCGGCCAGTTAAAAGACAGACAAATTGTAATTGTAATTCATGGTGACGAAGAAAGCGCTGGTTCTCCAATTGAAATAAGCAGAAAAGATCTTGTTGACGCTGCCAGGCGAAGCGATTATGCACTGTGTTTTGAATCGGGAAAAGAATTCAATTCTGCTTCCATTGCAAGACGCGGCGGTAGCGGCTGGACGTTAAAAGTTACTGCAAAACAATCCCACTCCGGACAAATATTTTCTGAAAAAGCCGGTCCCGGAGCGATCTACGAAACCGCCAGAATCCTGAGTCGTTTCAAAGAGGAGTTGCAGGAAAAGTTTCTTACGTTCAGTCCGGGTATTATGGTAGCTGGTGCAGAAGCGAATATTGATTCAACCGGACTTCGCGGAACCGCATTTGGGAAATCAAATATCGTAGCAACGACCAGTATTGTGAAAGGCGATCTTCGTTATATTTCTATTGAACAAATGGAAAAAGCGCGAACCAAAATGCTGGCTATCGTGAAAGAAGGTTTCCCGCATACCGAAGCTCAAATTACTTTCTCAGGAGGTTCGGGAGCAATGCCTCCGACGCCAGGTAATGAAAAATTGCTGGGAATTCTTAGTCAGGCCAGCCAGGATCTGGGTCAGGGAAAAGTTACCGCTTTTGATCCTGCGCTACGTGGCGGAGGTGATATGACACAGATCGCTCAATACATTGACGTGGTTGACGGACTGGGAACGGTAGGTGGAAACGCGCACGCGCCTGATGAATATGTTAATTTGAATTATATAGAGGGGATTATTAAGCGAATGGCGGTTTTTATGCACCGCCTTTCAACGAATTGATTAAATTCCGGAATTATTTATTTGCCTAAATCACTCCATTATGAATTATAAGATTTATACAGCTTGCTTCCTGGGCTTCATGGGTTTGCTTCAATCCGCCTCTTTCGCCCAAAAAATATCAAAAGAAGAAACTCTGATTACAAAAAACGTTGAAAAAAATCATAAAGAATCCGTTAAATTTTTAGAAGAAACAGTCAATATCAACAGTGGCTCGCAGAATCCGGCTGGTGTTAAAAAAGTAGGTGTTCTTTATAAAAAACTGTTGGAAGATATCGGATTCACAACGACCTGGGTCGATATGCCCGAATCAATGAATCGAGGCGGACATTTAATCGCTGAAATTAAAGGAACAAAAGGAAAGAAATTGTTGCTGATCGGGCATATGGATACGGTTTTTGAAGCAGACAGTCCATTTCAAAAATGGGAACAGAAAGACACAATCGCTGTCGGCCCCGGATCTTGCGATATGAAAGGCGGAAACATGGTGATTATTTATGCATTAAAAGCTATGAAAGAAGCTAATTTGTTAAAAGACAGACAAATTGTGGTGATCATTCACGGTGATGAAGAAAGTGCAGGCTCGCCAATTGAGATCAGTCGCAAAGACATTATTGACATTGCAAAAAGAAGTGATATCGCTTTGGGTTTTGAAAATGGTACTGGTTTCAATTATGCTACCGTTGCCCGTCGTGGTGCGAGTGGATGGTCGCTGAAAGTTTCAGGGAAACAATCACATTCCTCGGGAATTTTTTCTGCGAATGCGGGTGCAGGAGCTATATATGAAACGGCCAGAATTTTGAATTCTTTCTACGAAGAATTGCAGGAACCAAATCTTACATATAGCCCGGGCTTGATCATGGGCGGAACTGCAACGGATATGACGGCAACTTCAATCGAAGGAAAAGCGTCAGGAAAAACCAATTTGATCGCTAATACAACTGTTGTCAACGGTGATCTTCGTTTTCTAACCAATGAACAATTGCAAAATGCACGTACCAAAATGAAAGCGATTGTTGGCAAAAACCTGCCGTTGACAAAAGCAGAAATTACATTCAAAGACGGTTATCCCGCGATGCCTCCAACAGAAGGAAATATGAGTGTATTGAGTGTTTTGAATAAAGTAAGTCTGGATTTGGGACAAGGAGAAGTGAAAGCTTTTGATCCGGGAAAAAGAGGAGCGGGGGATATTTCTTTCGTAGCGGAATATGTTGACGGACTAGATGGTTTGGGCGTTCAAGGCGGCGGCGCGCATGCTCCGGGAGAATATGTTAATCTTAATTCAATTGAAGCGATTGTAAAACGTACGGCGATTTTAATGCTTAGGTTGACAAAATAGAGACTGGTAAAATCCAAAGATCTCGAATTTTACAATGGTGCAGAGCACCACAATAATTGTAGAACCAGAAAATTCTAAATGTGTGGTAAAGGTGCGGAGCACCGTAATACTTGTAGCAAACGAAAAATTTCCAATATGTCATAAAGGTGCCGCGCACCGTAATAATTTCCGTCATAATTTTAAAACACCGGAAAATAACCCACTTTTTAAAATGAAAAAAATAACCATTTTTGCCTTTCTCGCTTTGTCTTTCAATGTTTCAGCCCAGACATTTTCCCCCAAGGAAATCAAGGCGCTGAAAAAAGAAGCAGCGCAGATTACCATCGTCAAAGACAAATACGGAGTTCCCCACGTGTACACAAAAACGGATGAGCAGGCGGTCTTCGGAATGAGTTATGTTCAATGCGAAGAATTCTTCGATAAGCTGGAATCGTCACTGATCAGCCGCCTGGGTCGCCAGGCAGAAGTCGATGGAGAATCGGCGATCTATAAAGATCTTTGGACAAGAATGTACACCGATTCCACGCGAGCCAAAGCACTTTACAAAGAATCACCAAAATGGCTTCAAAAGCTGTGTGACGGATTTGCAGGCGGTGTGAATCTTTACCTGATCACGCATCCTGACAAAAAAACGAAGTTGATCAAGCGAATGGAACCCTGGATGTCGCTGATGAATAATGTGCCTGCACTTGGCGGAAGCAATATTGACGAAGCTGGTTTTGCTGCATTATATTCTAAAAAAGCGCAAAGATTTACCTCTTATGTGCCAAGTTTTGAGTCAGATAATTTCCGTGAGCCGGCTGGTTCAAACGGTTGGGCAATAGCTCCCTCGCGTACGAAAAACAAAAATGCGATGATTCTTATCAATCCGCATTCAGAATTTTACGGTCGTATTGAAATTCAGGTTACGAGCGAAGAAGGATTGAATTCCTATGGTGCACCTTTTATTGGTCAGTTTAGTTTGTTCCAGGGTTTTAACGAATATCTTGGCTGGATGCACCCGGTATCTTTATCGGACGGGAAAGATTTGTATGCCGAAACGGTTGAGCAAAAAGATGGGAAGTACTATTACAAATACAACGGCGAAATGAAAGCGGTTGATAGTACTGAAATCACGGTTCCTTATAAAAAAGGAAATGAAATATTGACGAAGAAATTTACGGTTTATCGCACGCATCACGGACCGGTAGTTTCTATTTTGAACAAAAAATGGGTGTCGCTAAAAACCATTGACGGAAGCATTGACTTGCTGGCGATGCATTGGGAAAAGATGAAAGCGAAAAACTTTGATCAGTTCAAAGCATCTATGGATAAACGCGTGATGACTGGAAGTAACGTAATGTACGCCGACAGAGACGGAAATATCGCTTACTGGCATGGGAACTTCGTGCCCAAAAAAGATCCTTCGCTAAACTGGAAACGTCCGGTGGATGGAAGCACGGATGCTACGGAATGGAAAGGAACGTATTCATTAGATGAAATTCCAAACTATAAGAACCCGGCAAACGGATGGTTGCAAAACTGTAATTCAACGGTTTTATACGCCACTGGTCCTTACGATTCAACGATGGCAAAAAAGCCGGAATTCATGTTCCCGGATGGGCATACGCCTCGCGCGATGAATGCAATTCGTGTTTTGGATAAAATCCAGAATGCAACGATGGACGATATCATTGCCGCAGCACATGATACTTATTTGCCAAATGCAGCCCGTTTTATTCCAAATCTGGTTTATGCTTATACCAGTTCAGAAAAGCCAATGCCAGAATTGGCGGGGCCAATTGAAGTGCTGAAAAAATGGGATTTCACAACTGATACGAGTTCGATTGCTACAACACTAGCAGTGATGTGGATTGAAAAAGTAATTGAAATGGACGTCGCTAAATTGGAAAAGCCTTACACAAATGAAGAAAGATATTCGGTAACGAATGGTGCAGCAGTTTCGACGGATAATCTTACTGCACGTCAGATGACGGATTCTTTCAAAGATGTAGTAGCTGAGCTTACAAAGGATTTTGGTACCTGGAAAGTGGCGTGGGGAACTGTTAATCGCTATCAGAGAAATCCGGAAGGAGAATTAGGTACGGATGGTAAAAAGAGCTGGCCTTTACCGGCAACGCCCGGATATCTAGGTTCCCTAAATGCTTATGTGAGCAAGAAAAGTCCTGATTCTAAAAACCGTTATGGTATCACCGGAAACACATTTGTGGCGGTAGTGGAATTTGGTAAAGAACTTAAAGCCAAAACCATTTTAACCGGCGGTTCAAGTTCTAATCCAAAATCACCACACTTTACGGATCAGGTCCATGGCTATATCAATCATCAATACAAGGACATCTTTTTCTATAAAAAAGACGTCCTGAAAAACGCAGAGAAAACATATCATCCCGGAGAATAACAAACAAAATCCGTCTGTCACAAGCAGACGGATTTTCTGGTTTAAAAACGGTAGATTTTTGGTGAAGCACGAGTTGGTTAGTTAAAAAAAACTTTTAATATCCGTCGGACGGAACGAGCCACCGGTCGGACGGCTTTTTTCGGCCGTCCGACCGGTAATAAAAAGCTGGAATAAAAGCCAAAACCTCGCTATTCGAAAACAAAACAAAAAAATCCAATAAACTCTTAACGGTCAAGTAACTCATTTAGTAAAAAGATTTCTTATGAACAGAAGAAAGTTTGTTCAATTATCCGGAATGGGAGCCGCGTTATTTTCCTCCGGAATGGTACAAGGTAAAATCATTTCGGCAGAAGATTTGATGATGCCGGGCATTGACGCCACCGCAAAAAAACGACTTGCAGACGTAGCGCTTAACGCTGCAAAAAGCAAAGGCGCGACTTATGCTGACGTCCGCATTGGAAGGTATTTAAGACAGTATTTTTTTACCAAAGAAATGCGGGTTGAAAATATCGTCAATTCCGAATCTTACGGTTTGGGAGTTCGTGTGATTGCAAACGGAACCTGGGGTTTCTGTGCGACGAACGATTTGTCGGTTGATAGCATTGCAAAATGTGCAGCAACAGCAGTAGCAATTGCAAAAGCGAATTCAGAAATGCAGGAAGAGCCGGTTATTTTGGCGGCTCAAAAAGGTGTGGGAATTCAAACCTGGAAAACGCCTATCACGAAAAATGCTTTCACGATTCCTGTTAAGGAAAAGATCGATTTGCTGATGAAGGTTAACGGCGAAGCGATCAAAAACGGCGCGACGTTCGTGAATTCAAATTTATTTTTTATTAACGAACAGAAATATTTCGCTTCAACCGACGGTTCCTACATTGATCAGGATGTACATAGAATGTGGCCAACTTTCACCGTTACGGCCGTTGATAAAAAGGCGGGGAAATTCAAAACCCGTGACGCATTAAGTGCTCCGATTGGTATGGGTTATGAATACCTGGACGGACTGGCTTCAGAGAAAACGTCAATATTAGGCAAGCCTACGGTTTATCGTTTTTCTTACGATATGGTAGAAGATGCGATTCTTGCGGCACATCAGGCGCAGGAAAAACTGACGGCTAAAACGGTTGTTGCTGGAAAATATGATATGATTCTCGACCCGTCAAATCTGGGTTTAACAATTCACGAATCCGTCGGTCACCCGTTGGAATTGGATCGTGTACTGGGGTACGAAGCTAACCTTGCCGGAACCAGTTTCGCTACGATGGAAAAATGGGAATCGAAAACATTCGAATACGGTAGCAAGATCGTCAATTTTGTTGCCGATAAAACCCAGCCTAATAGTATGGCTGCTGTGGGCTACGATGACGAAGGTGTACCTTGTAAAAACTGGAATCTGATCAAAGACGGAATTCTGGTAAACTATCAGGCAACGCGCGATCAGGTGCATTTGCTTGGCGAGAAAGAATCACAGGGTTGCAGTTTTGCGGACAGCTGGGATTCTATTCAGTTTCAACGTATGCCTAATGTTTCGTTGCAGCCTGGCAAGGAAAAGTACGGTGTGGCGGATATGATTAAGGACACTGAAAAAGGTATTTATATTTTGGGAAGAGGCTCTTCTTCGATTGATCAGCAGAGGTATAATTTCCAGTTTAGTGGACAATTATTTTACGAGGTTAAGAACGGTGAAATTGTTGGTATGCTGGACAATGCTGCTTATCAGTCTAATTCTCAGGAATTTTGGAATTCTTGTGCGAAGATCTGTGATAAGGACGATTACCGTTTATTCGGGACTTTGTTTGACGGGAAAGGACAACCTGGTCAGTCAAGCGCGGTGTCTCATGGATGTTCGACTTCGCGGTTCAATGGCGTGAATGTGATTAATACAGGGCGGAAAATATGATCTTGATTTTCTGGATTTGATGATTAAACAGGATTTTAATTGGTTTGTTTGTGGCTGATTAATGGTTTGAGATGAGCTTTTTGTAAAATATAAAATGGATTATCTGACATGGAGATTTTAACAAAAGAAGAAGCAAAAAAAATAATAGATAAGGTTTTGGCTTATTCCAAGGCCGATGAAATGAGCGTTGAGTTAACAGGGAAACGTACGGGAAATATTCGATTTGCCCGTAATTCTGTTTCTACGAGTGGAGAAACGTATAATCTTTCTTTATCGATTACTTCGGTTTTTGGTAAAAAACAGGGTACGTCAACGGTAAATGAATTTGATGATGCCTCGCTTGAAAAAGCAGTAAGAAGATCGGAAGAGGTAGCGAAACTGGCACCGGAAAATGTCGAGTATTTACCAATGCCAGGTCCGCAGAAATATCTGGAAAGTAAGGGGTTTCTTGATTCTACCGCTAGGGTCGATCCGGCTCAGCGGGCCAAATTTGCGAAAGACAGTATCATTCCTGTTCGTGAGAATAAATTGACAGGAGCCGGATATCTTGAAGATTCTGCCGGTTTTGAGGCACTTGGAAATAGCAAAGGTTTGTTTGCTTACAACAAAAGTACTTCGGTCGATTTTTCGATAACGGTTCGTACCGCTGATGGCCTGGGATCCGGATATGGTTCGGGGGATTTTAACGACAGTGCTTTGATGGATACGAAAGTTGCTACCAAAGTTGCTATTCAAAAAGCAATTTCTTCGAGAGGGGCAAAAGCGTTTGAACCGGGAAAATATACGGTAATTCTTGAACCAACGGCAGCCGGTGAGTTGATCTCCTTTATGATCCGTGCTATGGATGCCAGAACTGCGGATGAGGGAAGGAGTTTCCTTAGCAAAAAAGGTGGAGGGACCAGAATAGGAGAGAAGCTGCTTGACGAACGGGTTACAATTTATTCTGATCCCACGGACAAAGATATTCCTGCAAAACCGTTTTCTTCGGAAGGACTTCCTTTGGAGAAAGTTGTTTGGTTTGATAAGGGTGTGGTTAAAAATATGTCTTATTCCCGCTACTGGGCACAAAGCAAAGGTGTTGCGCCTATTTTAGCGCCGGATGGATTTATCATGGAAGGTGGCACGGCATCTCTGGAAGATTTGATTAAGGATACTGAAAAAGGAATTCTTGTCACTCGGTTCTGGTACACGCGCTGGCTGGATCCGCAGACTTTGCTTTACACGGGACTTACCAGGGATGGCACTTTTTACATCGAAAACGGACAGATCAAACATCCGGTAAAAAACTTCCGTTTCAACGAAAGTCCGATCATTATGCTGAACAACCTGGAAGCGATGGGCAAAGCCGTAAGAACGAGAGGCAATATGGTGCCGCCATTGAAAATTCGTGACTTTACTTTTTCAAGTCTTTCAGACGCAGTATAACAGGGGCATTTGGCTCTCGGCATTCGGCTTTCAGATTTTGGCAAAAATTTTGTGTAAGCCAGGCCTGACCGCCGATTGCCGAAAGCCGAATGCCAAAATATGAACTTAACTTTTATAAATTCGCTATGTTAAGAAAACCTTTTCTCCTATTCCTATTAATAATTTTAGCAGGTAAATTGTCTTTTGCCCAGTCAGTTCCTTCACCAAAGGATCATTTTGGCTTTGAAATTGGAGATGATTACCAGCTTGCCAATTTTACTCAGACAGAAGCATATTTCAAGAAACTTGCTGACGCTTCGGATCGTGTCGAACTGACCAGTATCGGTTTGACTGAGGAAGGGCGTAATCAGTATATGCTGATTATTTCTTCGCCACAAAACTTGAAAAATCTGGCTAAATACAAAGATATTTCTCAGAAACTGGCTCGCGCAGAAGGCCTTACACCAGAGCAGGCCAAAACATTAGCTGCTGACGGAAAAGCGGTGGTCTGGATTGACGGCGGTTTACATGCAACAGAAGTTGTTGGGATTCATCAGTTAATTGAGACGGCTTATCAGCTTGCAAGTCGCAAAGATGCTGAAACGAATCGTATTCTTGACAATGTGATTGTTTTGATGACTCATGCAAATCCGGATGGCCAGGAACTCGTTAGTAACTGGTACATGCGCGAGAAAGATCCCAAAAAACGTACGCTGGAATTTCTACCAAGATTGTATCAAAAATATATCGGTCACGACAACAACCGCGATTTTTATATGATGCAAATGAAGGAATCCCAAAATATGGGTCGACAGCTTTTTGTTGAATGGCTGCCTCAGGTTATGTACAACCATCATCAGCGTGGACCGGCAGGTTCTGTATTAGCAGGACCTCCTTACCGCGATCCCTTCAATTATGTGTTTGATCCTTTGATGATCACTGGAATTGATGCATTAGGCGCGGCCATGTACAATCGTCTGAATGTTGAAAATAAACCTGGTTATACCAGATTGACTGGCTCAACTTTTTCAACCTGGTACAATGGAGGTTTACGAACTACGACCCAGTTTCATAACATGGTAGGTTTGTTAACAGAAATTATCGGCGGACCGACACCGGAAGAAATTCCCTTGGTACCAAACCGGTTGATTCCAAATGGTTCTACGCCAAATCCGGTAACACCGCAAACCTGGCATTTCAAACAGTCCATTGATTATTCACTTTCACTGAATTTCTCGGTACTGGATTATGCAGCGCGTAACTATGACGATTTGCTTTTCAATATTTATCACATGGGAAAAAATTCTATTGACCGTGGAAATATGGATTACTGGACGCCGTATCCGAAAAGAATTGACGCGATTAATGAGGCGATGAAAGCCGGCAAGCCTGCCTTAACCGCAAGTACCGCTGCACCCGTTGGCAAGATTAATTATTACGATCTCATCCTGAAAGATTCCACACTTCGTGATGCAAGAGGTTATATAATTCCTGCCAATCAGACCGATTTCCCAACGGCTGTTAATTTCCTGAATGCGTTGATTAAAGCTGGAATTCAGGTTCAAAAAGCGTCCGCTGATTTTACGGTTTCAGGTAAAAAATACCCGGTTGGTTCTTACGTCGTAAAATCTAGCCAGGCTTTCCGTCCACATATTCTGGATATGTTTGAGCCACAAGATCACCCGAATGATTTTCAATACGCCGGTGGTCCTCCGATCCGTCCGTATGATGGTGCGGGCTGGACCTTGGCTTACCAGATGGGCGTAAGTTTCGACAGAATTCTAAGTGATTTTTCTGGTCCTTTTGTTACGTTACCTTATGGAGAATTACAAACTGTGAAAACGGTTGTTCCGTCCGGTTCGGTGGCAGGTTATGAGCTTAGTCCGGCGGTTAACAATTCCTTTATTTATGTCAATGATTTATTAGCGGCTGGCCTGGAAGTTTTCAGAATTTCCAATGGAAAAGATCAGGGGACGTTTTTCGTTCCGGCTTCGGCCAAAGCAAAATCGGCTTTGGAGAAATCTTCTGCCCAGTTAGGAACATCAGTAAAAACGGTTGGAAAACGACCTGCCAATCTGACGAAGGTAACACCTGCTCGTGTCGCTTTGTGGGATAATTATGGCGGGTCAATGCCGTCGGGTTGGGTTCGCTGGATCATGGAGCAATATCATTTTCCGATTCAGCTCGTCTATGCCAAGGACATTGATGCAGGCGATCTTCGCAAAAAATACGATCTGATTTTGTTCGTAACTCGGGCGATTCCTGGTATTGGAAATGCAAGACCAGGGGCTGAGGAATATGTACGTAGAGAAGCAAAAGAGGAGGAAGTTCCTGCTGAATTTCATAGCCAAATGGGTAGTCTTACTGTTTCAAAGTCTATCCCGGCTTTGAAAAAATTCATGGAAGAAGGTGGTTCAGTTTTTACCGTTGGAACCAGTACAAGTCTGGCCTATCACATTGGACTTCCTGTTCGTAATGCGCTAATGGAAATGACCGCGGCAGGGGTTGAAAGACCTTTGCCAAACGATAAATATTTTATTCCGGGAAGTGTTTTGGAGGTTGCCGTTGATTCAACACAAAAAACAACCTGGGGTATGGGTTCCAAAAGCGACATTTATTTTGATGCAAGTCCTGTTTTCAATCTATCATCCGAAGCAGTTTCCAAAGGTATGATCAAACCGTTGATGTGGTTTGACAGCAACAAACCTTTGCGCAGTGGCTGGGCGTGGGGACAAGCCTATTTAGAGGATGGAGTTGCAGCGTTCGAAGCCAGTGTTGGCAAAGGGAAACTGATTGCTTTCGGGCCGGAAATTACTTTTCGTGCACAATCTTACGGTACCTTCAAAGTTTTATTTAACCAACTTTACTCTTCTCCTAATTAACATGATGAAAAAACATATTCTAATCCTGCTTAGCCTTTTGATAGGCCAGTCAGGTTTCGCTCAGGAAAAATCCAAAGCTTCTCTTGAAGACCAGGTCAGTAAAATGGCAAAGCAGATTGAAGCGATGCAGCATGATTTCGATCAGGTTACCAAGGGTATTGACGATCTGGATTGGTATAATAAACTTTCTGATGTTGCCTTTGTTGACAAAGTAATTATCACCGGTCCGCCGCCGGCGGTTATCAAAAACCCGACAGGACAAGGTGCGAAAAACCCGGTTCGTTTTTCGGCTTATGTTTTCATTCCTTCTAAAATCGATATTAATAAAAAGTATCCGCTTCTTGTGCTTCCTCACGGTGGCGTACATAGTAATTTTACGAGTACTTATGCCCATATTATCCGTGAGTTGATCGCACAGGAATATGTTGTTGTAGCGGCAGACTATCGTGGAAGCACTGGCTACGGCGCAGGTTTTTACCGTCAGATTGATTACGGCGGGTTGGAAGTAGAAGACGTTAAAAGCAGTCGTGATTACATGATTCAAAACTATGATTTTCTTGACAAAAATCGTGTGGGAATCCTGGGGTGGAGCCATGGCGGTATGATTACACTTCTAAACATTTTCGATCACCCGGAGGATTATGCCGTAGCCTATGCAGGTGTGCCGGTCAGTGATCTGGTAGCACGCATGGGTTACAAATCCCAAAGTTATCGTGATGCTTATTCGGCTGATTATCACATTGGTAAATCTGCGGATGAAAATGTAGCAGAGTACCGCAAACGTTCTCCGGCCTGGAATGCGGAAAAACTGAAGACGCCACTTTTGATTCATACCAATACAAATGATGAAGATGTTAACTCGCTGGAAGTGGAACATTTGATCAAATCGTTGAAAGCAGAAGGAAAGAAGTTTGAGTATGAAATTTATAAAGACATTCCCGGCGGACACACTTTTGATCGTATAGACAACTACGGTGCCAAAGAAATCCGCTTTAAGGTTTACAATTTTCTGGCCGGATACCTTAAACCAAACAAGAAATTTAAGGACGTGAAAGAGCTTATCCAATCCAGTTATTTTCCGAAAAAAGGTTGAGTTATTTTAAATGTACCTGGGTAATTTATGATTGATTTAAAGAAAATATTGTTTGGTGCCACCGTTGCGGCTTTTGTAATGACAGCAACGATTTCTGCAAATGCACAACCACGAAGATTTGCTCATGAGAATTCAGACGATAAATATGTTCTGAATTATTTGCAGCGCGTGGCAGATGAAAGTGGCGCACCAGGTGTTTCAGCGGCTGTTGCGATTAATGGAAAAATGGTTTTTTCTGGTGGCGTAGGATATGCAGATCTTGACAATAAGGTTGTGCAAAACGGGAAAACCGTCCATAATATCGGTTCGGTTTCTAAGGCTGTGGCCGTCATTGCGATCATGCAGCTGGAAGAAAAAGGATTGCTAAGTCTGGATGATGAAATCCAGAAATACCTTCCTTATTTTCCAAAAAAACAGAAGCCGATTACCGTCAAACACATTCTGACGCATACGTCCGGCATCAGACATTACGCAGCAAAAGACAATGATAATTATGGTTTCAAACATATGCGCCATTACGATGATTTTCAGGAAGCCACCACAATTTTCCGTGACGATTCTCTGCTGTTTAACCCCGGTGCCTATTTTTCGTATTCTTCTTATGCAAGCAACCTTATGCACGGAATCGTTGAAAAAGTAACCGGAATTAGCTTTGAAGAATATATGAAACGGAATATCTGGCAACCTGCCGGAATGCTCACAACCTGGTTTGACGTGCCGTCACGTATTATTCCAAATAGGGGAAAGGGATATGTCAGAGATAAAAGCGGAATTCTTGTCAATCCGGATTATGAGGACACCAGCTACAAATATGCGGGTGGCGGAATTATCGCTTCTTCCGAAGATATGGTAAAGCTGGCGATTGCACTCAATGATGGTGTTTTGCTAAAACCGGCAACCATCGCAAAAATGTACACGCCTTATTTTGAGAAGAATGAAAAGTCGTTACATCCATCCAAAGCAGCTGGTATTATCCCTTCCTGGCAAGGTTTGATCTGGTTTGTTGGAAAGGATCAGGCCGGAAGGAACTGGTATGGCCATAGCGGAACGGTAAAAGGAACGCGCTGTTTCATTATGAATTATCCGAATGAAGGTTTAGTTGTTGCTATTCAGGCAAATATCGGAACTATTAAAATTGACGAGTACGCACTTTTACTGGCTCAGATGTACTTGAAAGAAGACATAAAAGCGGAGAAAAAGAAATAGGTTAGTCTGAAAAATGAATTACAAAGAAGCCAACCTTTCATAAGGTTGACTTCTTTACTGAATAGTCTTCAAACTTCATATTTTAGTTATTTACGAGCACTTTATGTCACCGATCCGGGGGCTTTTCCTTCATTTAACAGACTTCAAAAATGGCTTCCATAAACAAATCAATATAATACTGTACCTTTTATATAATATTTGTAATTACTACGCAAAAATGGTAAAATTGTTTTGTGTAATAATTATTATATGAAATAATAGTTGGTATTTTAATTATATACAGTTGCAAAGTATTGCCTGATAAGAAAGTCTTAAAGTTTGTTACGTAACCCACTAAGCCGTCTTAAATAATGTATTTCCTAAACGAATCTTTGATATTAAAACAAATTTCGGAAGGTGATGAAAAAGCTTTTTCTGAAATTTATGCAAACTACAAACCGGACCTTTACCGCCTGGTTTATAAAATTCTTAAATCTTCTGATGTAACCAATGATACTTGTCAGGAAGTATTTATTAAAATCTGGGAAGACCGGCAAAAACTCACAGAAGTGCATTCTTTTAAAAGTTATCTTCTTGTGGCTGGTAAAAACCATAGCCTGAACGTACTTAAAAAAGTTTTGTCGGAAGAGAAAAGATTGTCAGGATTTGTGCAGAATTATAGTGATGCACACAATGGAATTGAAGATAAAGTGCAGTCAGATGAGTACCAGAGTTTTCTTCAATCGATTCTTGCGACACTTACTCCCCAGAGCAAAAAGGTTTTTCAGCTTTGCCGTCAGCAGGGAATGTCATATGACGAAGCCGCAGAAAATATGGGTGTTTCAAGAAGCCTGATAAAAAAACATATGGTTAGGTCAATGAAAATAATGCGCCTGGCCGTAGAAAGAGATTTGGGCATTGCATTTGGCTTTGTTCTGTCTACGTTTTTTGACTTTGCCGAAATGGATCTTTTAATGATTTTTGCCTAGAATCTGTCTTTTTTCGTTCTTTATTTTTTTGTATTTAATTTATTTCCGGGGTACCCTGGTGCCGTCGGTTGTTGTCTTACAAAAAAGATAAATATGGAAGAACAAATTTTCCTGGACAGACTGGTAACCCGTTATTTAAACAACAATGCCACAACGGCAGAGTTAAATGTATTTTTACATTTGTTAAAACAAGGAAAACTTGACGAAACTATAAACCGGATCGTAGATGCACAAATAGCATCAGAGTCAGATGAATCGGAGTGAAGCAGTAGTACTTTCTTTTATTCGAGATAATAGTAAAAATGACCTTCATCTTTTTTGAACCCGAATTTTTCATAAAGTGCCTGCGCTTTTAAATTTTCAGTACCTGTTTTCAGCGTGATCCATTGCGCATCCGTTTCTGCACCAAATTCTTTTACCTTTTCCAATAATTTGCTGGCTATACCAAATTTTCTGAATTTTTCGGAGATAAACATATCATTTAATGTCCAGGTTGATTTTGTTTTTAGCGATGAAAACATCGGATAAAGCAATGTGAAACCCATGTATTCCTCACTTTCTTCATCGATAGCAACAAAAATGACTGCCTGGTTTTTCATTAACCTTTCTTCAAGAAAGGCAGTCGACCCAATTAAATCCGATTCCTGTTTGAAATGTATCCGGTAATCATTGAAGATTTCAGCCAGCCGGGAAAGATGATGATTTGTGCACTGTTGGATAAGCATGGATGCAAAAGTCAATTAATTGATTTGCTAAAATATTCCTAAAAAGCTGAAAAGCCTTGTTTTTACAGAAAATTCATAAAAAAACCTGCCGAAATGGGCAGGTTTTTAACTACTCGCAACCGGGATTTATAAAAAAATAATTCTTTTTTAGTCTTAACCTGTCTGGTTAAGAAGATGCTCTTCAAAGTATTATTAATTAGTGACTTTGAAATTCTTATAAATAACGGCTGCGCTTAAATTTATATATTCGGGCGGTAACGATTTAATCATATTTTAACGTAATAGATGAGATTGTGAGAATTAGATGCCAGGCACAATAAAAAGGCCTCGGTATGACCAAGGCCCTTTTGCTAATTATTTAACCCAGCACTCTACATTATTAGGTAACTGCTTTAAAAGTAGAATAAATATTTTATAAAACAAAATTCTTGTAGAATATATTCCAAATTTGATTCGTAATTATATTACATATGTAATTTGAATTGTAGAAAAAGTTCAAATTTTCAATATGGTTTAAAGAAGAAAAAATCCCCGCAGACGCAAGGATCTTTTACTAAATATTTCTCACCTCAAAGTGGTAAACCACCTTGATTGTGAGACACTCTGTAAAAATCATGCTAGAAAGCGCTGAGGAATTTTTTAATATAAATTAACTGTTTCATATACAGTTATTTGCATAAATTGTTAATTTAAAAATCCTATAAGTAATTATTATTTTAATATTTTGTTTTTCGGTTATTATTGGGTAAAACTGAGGAAGGCTACAATATGTGACGATGTGTCTGCAATATGCCGGAGTTACTGACAGTTTGTAAGCTTTGGAATAATTTGAAATCACGGAATTCTTATAATATTTATTTCAGGTAAAGAATAGCCGGAAGCTTGCTAATAATTTACCGATAGGGCACAAAACAAAAAAATCCCGGCATATGCCAAGATCATTTGTGCACTACAACACACACTATACACCACCGAAGTGATGCAGGTACAAAATTATAGAATTGTTGCTACAAATGAAACAGATTATTTCTATAATTTTTCAAGAATATATGTAAACCTTCTTTTAAAGTGGGTGTACTGGAACAGTAATTGCGGTAGAAAGTAATATCAGATTGATTTATTCAGTAAAGTTTAACAATTGCATCTATTCCGGATACCATCTTGGTTAAGGAATTTACCTTTCTCATTATTATAAGATTGCATACCTTATATTTAGTCAGGTGCATTTGACAACTAAATGCAACGAACGTATGAATGATTTAAAAAAGAAGGAAAAAACAGGAAGATTAATTATTGTTGCCTACCGATTACCATTTAAAATAATTAACGAAAACGATCAGGTTCAACTTTTCCAGAATTCTGGTGGACTGGTATCCGCGGTGCTTTCTCTGGTACATGAGCAGGAGGGATCTCCTTTTAACTCTGCTGAGAAAATCCAGTGGGTGGGGTTTTCAGAAAACACGCCCGAAGAGCTTGAAGGCCAGTCGCTTGCCAATGACAGTTTTCAGGCCCATCCGGTATTTATTCCAACAGATGTAAACGAGAATTATTATGAAGGATTTTGCAATAATCTGATCTGGCCATTATGTCATTATTTTCCGTCTCTTGCCAAATTCGAAGATGAATATTTTGAAAGTTACCAGATAGCGAACCGCTTGTTTTTTGATAAAGTAGCAGAGATTATTCAGCCGGACGATGTTGTCTGGGTGCAGGATTATCAGCTTATGCTGCTGCCGGAAATGATTCGCCAGCGGTTTCCTGACAACAAGATCGGTTTCTTTTTTCATATACCTTTTCCGTCTTTCGAACTGTTCAGAATGCTGCCGGTAAAGTGGCGCAAAGCAATTGTTGACGGGATCCTGGGTGCCGATGTAGTGGGGTTTCACACGAACGATTATGTGGAATATTTCCTCAAAGCCGCCCGTATGGTCGCAGGTTATGGAAACAAGCTTCATTATATCAATTTAAGTAACCGAATTGTCAAGGTAGATTCCTTTCCGATCAGTATAGATTATAAAAAGTTTAACGCAGCCTACGACGAGCCCGAAGTAGCCCGCGAGAGATTACTTGCCAGAGAATCACTTAAAGAAAAAATTATTTTTTCCGTAGACCGCCTGGATTATTCCAAAGGGATATTACACAGACTTCATGGTTTCCAAAGGTTTCTGGAACAGAATCCGGACTGGCATGAAAAGGTTTCCTATGTTATGGTGGTGGTGCCTTCAAGAGATAAAATTGACCAGTATCAGCAAATGAAATCCGATATCGATCAGACCGTAGGGCGGATCAATGCCAATTATGGGAATATTAACTGGCAACCGATTATTTATCAATACCGGTCTATGTCGTATGACGAGTTGCTTGGCATGTATACGGCCAGTGATGTGGCGTTAATTACACCTGTCCGTGATGGTATGAATTTGGTTTGTAAAGAATATGTTGCAAGCCGGAAAGACAGAAAAGGCGTTCTTATTCTCAGCGAAATGGCTGGGGCCGCTGCCGAATTGGGCGAGGCACTTATTATAAATCCGCTTGATAACCAGGATATTGCGGATGCCATTGAGCGGGCCTTTGAAATGCCGGAAGCAGAGCAAACAAAACGAATGGACGCCATGCAAACCCGGATTCGGGAATACGACATATTTGCATGGACTAATGATTTTTTTACACAAATGATTATGCTTGAACAAGAACACGAGCGCCTGAGACAGGTGTTTCTTACAAATAAAGGAATTGACGCAATAAGAAAGGCGTATGATTCTTCGTCAAACCGGATTTTGTTTTTTGATTATGATGGTACGCTTGCTCCAATTGTTCCGGATCCGGCAAAAGCCATTGTGTCTGCCGATACCAAAAAAATAATAATGGATCTTGCTAAACGTGATACAGTAATTATCATTAGCGGCAGGGACAGATATTTCCTTAACGACCTTTTTCACGATTTGCCAGTCCATATTATTGCCGAACATGGCGCGCTGGTAAAAACGAAAGACAGTGCTGAATGGGTTTTGAATGAAGGATATGAAGAAAACTGGAAAGAAAGTATCCGCCCGATCCTGGATATATATGCACGGCGCTGTCCGGGTGTTTTCGTTGAAGAGAAAGAAACCTCACTGGCCTGGCATTACAGAACTGCTGAAGATAAGGAATATGCATTACGACGGGCTCAGGAATTGACCTGGCAGCTGCAAAGCTTTATCCAGCCAGAACTAAATCTGCAAATTATTGAGGGTAATAAGGTTGTTGAAGTAAAAAAGACAGCCTTTAATAAAGGGACAGCCGCAAGGGCATTCGTGGAAAACGGAGATTATGATTTTATTCTGGCCATTGGAGATGATACTACGGACGAAGATATGTTTGAGGCTTTACCGGAAACGGCCTATACGATAAAAATCGGTGATGATTTGTCGGCTGCAAGAAATCATATTAAAAATCAGCAGGAAGTATTTCACTTTCTGAAATTTATGGTATCTTCATCCGAAGAATAACAACCTAACTAATTTAATAATAGAATGTTCAACAAGCCACCATTTGCGTGGCTTGTTGTTTTTAGGGCTTTTGGTATGTTATCCTGTTACCAGATTATCTACATTTTCCATTTTTACAAAATCACATCTGAAACCCGCAGAGCGCAGTGCAGACTGAATGCTGCGAAAATCCGGAAGATCAGATTGCAGACTTAGCAGCAGATTCTGAAAATCATAGGCCCAGTGTTTTACATTTAATTTTTTCAGACAGTCATGCAATCGCTGTAATGAAAGTCCATCCTTTAATTTTGCACGAAAAGAGATTTTATATATTGTGCTCATTGGCTATTAATCAGTATTTGAAATCTAAATGTGTTAAAGATTATAGCAGTTTGCTATCGCCCAACAGCATCAAAGATCATTATTATTTATAATCAATCCAAATAAAAATAGATTAATTATATTATAAACAAATGTACTTTTCTTAATAGTAATAATCAAGGATGGTTTATGATGAAATCGTTAACTTATCGACAATTTAAGTATTGAAGAAAGTCCTTAAATAGAAAAGCGACACATCTCAGTAATTGAGAAATGTCGCTTCTAAAAAACTCGGCGTAACTCTTTTAATCCGCGCGTCCGCTCTGTGTAACCTAAAATATACTGGTTAAATATATTTTTTATGCCCAGGATCTCTCTAAAAAATCAACCCAGTTTTTCCACATGATCTGTTCAATATCCTGATTAGAATAACCTCTGTTTTTAAGAATTCCTGTTATAGTCTGAAGATCAGCAATAGAATCCAGATCTCCCGGAGATTGTTCTTTTCCATAAGCACCGTCCAAATCAGAACCAATACCAACGTGTAATGCATTTCCTGCAAGCTGACAAATATGATCTATGTGCTGAGCGATGTGTTCAATTTTTAAACCCATACTTTGCGGTGTAGATTTTCCGCGTTCCCAACCCGGAATCATCATCCAGGCATCAAAAGCCATTCCAATTACTGCTTTTCTATTCAGTAATTCCTTGATCATATCATCCGAAAACTGGCGGTTGTGCGGAACAATTTCGCGAACCAGATTATGGCTTGCCCAAACAGGTCCCTGATAAATTTCCATTGCATCCCAAAATGCGCTGTCGCACAAATGTGTAGCATCCAGGATCATTTTTAGCCTGTCCATTTCTGCCAGCAGATCTTTACCTTTTTGTGATAACGGCTGATCAGAATCAGTTCCGTATGCATAAACGCCCGGTCCATAATGAGCAGGTCCAACAGCACGAAGACCATATCCGTAAGCGATTTCCAGATTTTTTAATGTGATAAAGGAATCCGCTCCTTCAAGACTTAGAATATATCCTATCGGTAAATTTTCTGTTGATTCGGCGTTTTCCCAAAGCGCCAGATGTTTTCTTAAACCCGGCAAGTCCGTAATCTGAACCATTTCACCGGCATCTTCCATAGCTTTGTACCAGGAAATTTGCGCCTGTGTCATTGCCCAGGCTTGCGCCTGAGAATTCCATCCTGGTATTTTACTATCAGGTTTTACATAACGTGCGATCTGGGTAGCAACGCACATGCCAATATTTCCTTTGCGCATTTCCGGAAAACTGACAACACCCAAACCACGGTCAGGTTTGTCTGTCAGGTTTTTTTCACGATCGCGGATTGCGTTTAAATCCTGGGTTAAGTCCCGGTTCCATTCCACGGCATTCATGGACAGATCCAGGTGGGCATCAAATAGGAACATACCTTTTACAATGATTGAATGATTGAATTTTGAATGAGTGAATTATGGCTCATTCGTGGTTTAGGATTTCACTTTTTAGATAGTAATACGACGATTTCTGGCGACAATTTTCCATTCGTCTATTACGTCACCATTTTCTATAACGGAAGCATAATCGTGTAGAGCGACAGACGGGCAAATGTGATAGGGAAGAGCGTAATAAACATCTCCGATTTGAATGGTTTCCCATGCTTCTTCTCCAATTTCCAGTACGCCGTGCTCTTCACTTTGTCCGGTAACGGTATATCCGTTAAGATTCAAAAGACGGAAACGTTTGTCAATCGGGTTTTCGGCTGCAACAGCTTTATGTCCCAGATCAATTGTAATAATGCCAACAGAGGGTTTGGAAACAACTCTTGTTAAAATCAGCGCCGCGTGTAAAAATGGCTGGTCGTCAAACAGATCGCCGTACCCCCAATCCCATAAAACATTGGTACCCGGACTTAAAAAGACGTCCGGACGCAGCGTATGAACTGTAAAAGACGGAGAGCCGCCGACAATGATCATAGGTTCTTTTTCAGTCGCTTCTTTGATCAGATCAAATAATGGATAGACTAATTCAAAAGCTTCGTCACTTGCGGCTTTACGTTCCGAAAATTCGGCATTTCGGATATGTCCGTCGTAAACATGAACGCCTGAAACTTCGATATTTGGCAGCGTACTTAAAAAGCGGTATAAGGAAAGGATTGTACCGTCGGTGGTATGTCCGGAACGGTTCATTCCATTGTTGACATCAATAAAAATGGTTGAAATGAAATCCTGTGTTTCAGAGAAATCATTTAATATTTGCGCGGTTTGTTCATTATCAATTAAAGAAGAAAATGTAACATCCGCGTATTTCTTTCTCAATGCAAATAATCTGGAAATATTCGGACCTACCATTTGATAGGCCAGCAAAATCCATTTAGCGCCTGAATCTGCCAGCATTTCAGCTTCGGCAATCGTAGCACATTTGAATTTTGTGATACCGGCGTTCAGCTGCAATTTTACAATTTCGGCTGTTTTATGTGTTTTAACATGTGGTACAAGCCTGTTGACATCTCCGGCAATGTGTACCATGCTGCGGATGTTGTTTTCAATTCTGTCTTTATAAAAAAGAAGAGAGGGAGAAATTACTTCTTCCGGTTTGTTGAGTAGATACCACATTTTGGATAGTTATTTTGTTTAAGAAAGAGGCGATTGCTGATCAGGAATGGCCGTAGTATTAATTCAGAGTAACACGATGCAATGATTTAATCAGCAATCGCAGATATTCTAATTTTCTTCCAGTTCAAACATTGCTTCGATTTCAACCGGGATATTGTCCGGCAAGGTACCCATTCCTACGGCACTTCTTACACCGATTCCGTTTTCTTCGCCCCAAACTTTTGCAAATAACTCACTGCATCCGTTGATTACATAAGGGTGTCGTTCAAAATCAGTAGTTGCATTCACCATTCCTAAAACCTTGATCACACGCTTGATGCGGTTAAGGCTTCCAAGATTTGTTTTTAATGTTGACAAAATAGCGAGTCCAACCTGACGTGCTGCCAGTTTTCCTTCTTCCACATCAAGATCTTTTCCGATTCTGCCAATGATCAGGCTGCCATCGTCTTGAACAGTTCCGTGTCCGGAAACATATACCCAGCGATTATCAACGATAAGATATGGTTTATAAACGCCTAGTGGTTTTGGAGCAGGTGGTAAATTAAGTCCTAAGGCTTCGAAATTGGATTCAGGATTCATTCAATTATAAGATAAGATTGATAAATAGGTATTGTTTTTGAAAAGATGCAAAAGTGTCCGACGTTTACTCTTACATAAACAAATTTAATACTAAAACCCCCAACAACCCCATTATTGACACAATTGTTTCCATAACAGACCAGGTCAAAAGGGTATCTTTTATACTTAAATTGAAGTATTCTTTGAATAGCCAGAAGCCGCCGTCGTTTAAATGTGAGAACATTAAACTTCCGGATCCGATGGATAACACGATCAATTCAGGAGGTACCGGCGAATGAATCAGCAAAGGAGAAAGTATTCCAACGGTAGTTAATCCGGCAACGGTCGCAGATCCCACGCAAACCCGGATTACCGCTGCAATTCCCCAGCTCAAAACAATTGGAGAGATGTCGATTCCTACCAAACCTTCTGCTATATAGGTACTTACGCCACTGGCCGTCATGATTTCTTTGAAAACACCGGCACCTGCAATGATCAGCAGAATTACTGAAACACCTTTGAACGCTTCTTCCATCGATTTGCTAATGCCTTTCATGTTCAAACCGCGTTGGATACCAAGTGTATAAGCAGCGAAAAGCACTGAAATCAACATACCGAAATATGGCTCCGCAAGTAAAGCAATGGCTTGGTTATCAGGGTAAATTCTTTTTATTCCTGACATCGTTGTTAATAAAAAAACAGGCAGTAACGCAGTGACAATACTAATTCCCAATCCAGGAAGTTCCGATGTAGGCCTTGGTTTTACATTGAAAAGATCTGCATCCGGTTTTGGTGTAAATCTTTTCAACGTACTTCCAAATATAGGACCAGCAACAGCGATGGCCGGAATGGATACCATCAAACCATAAAGTAAAGTTTTACCAAGATCTGCATTAAGCTGACTGGCGATGGCTGCTGGTGATGGGTGAGGAGGTAAGTAACCATGAGCAACAGATAATGCGGAAAGCATCGGAATTCCTACATATAATAAAGGGAGTCGGGCCGTGGCACTGATCATAAAAATCAGCGGAACTACGATTACAAAACCGGCATTATAAAAAAGAGGAATACCGATTACAAATCCTGCCAGCGCCATTCCCCACTGAATATATTTTTGTCCGAAAACGCCGATTAGTGCATCTGTGATCCTTTGCGCTGCTCCACTATCTGCAACCAGCTTTCCAAGCATGGCACCAAAGCCTACGATTAATACAAGGTCGCCGAGCGTACCGCCAACTCCTTTTTGAATTGCCCTACTAACTGTCACAACATCAAGTCCGCTTGCAAGCCCCAAACCAATTGATACGAGAAGAAAAGAAATGAATGTATCAATTTTGAGCCAGGCGATGAGCAGGATCAGAAATAAAATGGAAAGAAATGTCAGTAATAAAGGCATAGAAAGGAATTTAGGGAAATGAGCATTTTAGATAATAAGGACGCATACTAGCAAATTTAACGATTGAACTGCATTTACTTTCCAATTAATTATCACAAAACGCCAAAATAAACCCATTTTCTACAAGAAAAAGAGCCTGAAAGGCTCACTATCTTAGTCCGTGCGGTACGCGTGGGAGGCGGGAGCCCATGGAATTTGCAACAATTTACGGCCCCAAATTCAACCTAAATTCCCCAGGATCACAGCGATATAAAACGAATGCAGAATATGCATTAAAGAAGTTTGTTAGAATGCCTAAAAATAGCGAAATTTGTCTTTTTGGAAGTTACGATATTGTAATAATCCAGTGAGTATTTGTATAAAATCAATCTCTCATTTTAAATTTTTGATTCTTTTCTAATTCTTTATGGCAGAATCTTCAGGTGAAAACATTATCCCCATTAATATTGAGGATGAAATGCGAGGAGCATACATCGATTACTCGATGTCAGTTATTATTTCCCGCGCTTTACCCGACGTTCGCGATGGTTTGAAACCGGTGCATAGACGTGTGTTGTATGGTATGTCTGATTTGGGTGTTGGATATAACAAATCCCACAAAAAATCAGCTCGTATAGTAGGGGAGGTTTTAGGTAAGTATCACCCGCATGGTGACGCTTCGGTGTACAATACAATGGTGCGTATGGCCCAGCCGTGGTCATTGCGGTATATGCTGGTTGACGGACAAGGTAACTTTGGTTCCGTTGATGGTGACTCTCCGGCAGCGATGCGTTACACAGAAGCGAGATTGAAACGGCTTGCTGACGAATTATTAAATGACTTAGGTAAAGATACAGTTGATTTCCAGCCAAATTTTGATGATTCGCTTCAGGAGCCGACGGTTCTTCCGGCAAAATTTCCAAATTTGCTTGTAAATGGTTCTTCGGGTATTGCGGTAGGTATGGCTACAAACATGGCACCGCATAATTTGTCGGAGGTTGTGGATGGTGTACTTGCTTATATCGACAATACGGAAATTACTATTCCTGAGTTGATGCAGCATGTTAAAGCACCGGATTTTCCGACAGGTGGGACCATCTACGGATATCAGGGTGTGCGTGCAGCGATGGAAACAGGCAGAGGCCGGATCATTGTTCGCGCTAAGGCATCTTTTGATGTTACCAAAACCGGACGGGAACAGATTATAGTTACCGAAATTCCGTACATGACCAACAAGGCTACCATGATTGAAGGTATTGCCGGCTTGATCAATAACAAAAAACTGGATGGTATTTCTGATATCCGTGATGAATCGGACAGAGACGGGATGCGTATCGTTTTCGATTTAAAGAAAGATGCCATTCCAAATATCGTTTTAAATCACCTTTATAAGTATACTCCGCTTCAATCATCTTTCAGTGTTAATAACGTAGCGCTCGTAAAAGGTCGCCCGGTGATGCTCAATCTGAAAGATCTGATCAAACATTTCGTAGAACACCGTATCATCGTGATCACACGCCGTACGGAATACGAATTGCGCGAAGCAGAAAAAAGAGCACATATTTTACAAGGTTTGATTATTGCGCTTGATAATCTTGATGCAGTAATCGCTTTAATACGTAGTGCACGTGATCCTGAAATCGCTAAAAACGGTTTGATGGAGCAATTTGCTTTAAGCGAAATCCAGGCCAAAGCGATTCTTGAACTTCGTCTGCAAAGACTGACGGGTCTTGAAAGAGATAAAATTGTTAAGGAATATGATGAGATCATGCTTATCATCAATGACTTAAAAGATATTCTTGCCAATGAATTCAGGAAATACGATATTATCAAAGCGGAACTTGGTGAGATTAAAGAACGCTACGGTGATGCTCGTCGTACCCAGATAGAATTTGCAGCTGAGGAATTCAGTGACGAAGATATGATTCCGGATGATGAAATGCTTATTACCATTTCTCATGAAGGTTATATCAAACGTACACCTTTAGCGGAGTACAGGACACAAACCAGGGGTGGGGTAGGTTCTCGTGGTGTGAAAACCAAGGATACCGATTTTACCGAACATTTGTTCTCGGCCACGATGCTTAATTATCTGCTCATCTTCACCGAATATGGTAAGTTGTTCTGGATGAAAGTATATGAAGTGCCGGAAGGAAGTAAAACTTCAAAAGGCCGTCCGATTCAAAATCTGATCAGCCTTGAAAACGGAGATTCAATTCGTTCGGTGATCAATGTACGTACTTTGACAAATGAGGATTATATCAACAATAATTACCTCATTATGTGTACGGAGCAGGGAACAATCAAGAAAACATTGCTTGAAGCATATTCCCGTCCACGTACAAATGGTATTATCGCAATCTCTATTAATGAAGGCGACCGTCTTTTAAATGTTGCTCTGACTAATGGGGATAACGATATCGTTATCGCATCAAGTGCAGGTCGTGCGGTTCGCTTCAACGAAAAAGGAGTGAGACCAATGGGAAGAACAGCCGCCGGTGTTCGCGGAATAAATCTGAATGATCCTGCAAACAAGGTCATCGGTATGGTTTGTATTAACCGTGAAGATGCCCAGTTGTTGGTAGTTTCTGAAAATGGATTTGGAAAGCGCTCATTGATTGATAGTTACCGTGTGACAAACAGGGGTGGGAAAGGAGTTTCTACCATGAATGCCACCGATAAAGTAGGTAAGCTGGTTGCCATTCGTGAAGTTACAGAGCAGGATGATTTGATGATCATTACCCGTAATGGTATCGCTATTCGTATGAGCGTTCTTGACATTCGTCAGGCGGGCCGTAATACGCAGGGTGTTAAACTGATCAGACTTAATAACTCAGATGAAATAACTTCTGTAACCAGAATTCTAAAAGATCCTGACGAAAAAGCAGCAGAAGAACTGGACGAAGATGGCAATGTAATCGTGAAAGAAATTAGCGAAGCAACTGATTCACTGATCATTAGAGCAGACGATGCAGATGCTGTTGAGGATGAAATCGTGGATAGTGTAGAGGATGAGGATGTTGCGGACGATGACGCTGAAAACGACGATTCTGAGACTCCAGAGGTATGATTTTTGTAATATTTAGGTTAATTATTAATATTTGTATTTAGAAGTATCATTCACAACCAATCCGAGATCTATGAAAAAAATGTTTTTTGTTTCTGCACTTGGCCTGATTAGCTTTTCTGCGTTTTCGCAGACTGCTGTTGATAAGGCCGTTGTAGATCAGCTCCGCAAGGACAAAGAAAAAAGCGATAAAGGGGTATCTGATCCAAAAGCAAGTGCAAAAGCGGCATTCTGGATGGATCGTGCAACGACTTATTCTTCGATAGCTAATCAAAGTTCGGAGTTGGATTCAAGCGCTGCAAAGACTGCTCTTGAAGCATATAAAAAAGTTGTAGAGCTGGATCCAAAAAAAGCAAAGGATGCTCAGAAATTTATTACTGGTGAAGATCCTTCGTTATTTAATGCTTTTGTGAGACAAGGTGCTGAAAAGTATCAAAATAAAAATCTTGTTGGTGCCTTGGAAATGTTTCAGTTGGCACAAACTGTAAATACAAAAGATACACTTGCAAGTTTGTACGGTGGTATTGCTGCACAGCAAATTGATAAAAAAGAGGAGGCAAAAGTTCAGTTTGAGAAATATGTAGAAAACGGTGGTAAAGATCCAAGCGTATTTTACGGTTTGGCTCAGTTGTACCGTGCCGAAAATAATTTCGACAAAGCTGTTGCTACTTTGAAAAAAGGTCTTGAACGTTCGCCAGGAAATAAAGATCTTAAATCTGAGGTAGTAAATATTCTTCTGGCGTCTGGTAAAGAAGATCAGGCTATTGCAGAATTGACTGCTTTGACGAAATCAGATCCTACAAATGTTCAGAACATCGTGAATCTTGCGATTCTTTATGATAATATGAACAGCAAGCTTGGTACCAAGATCAAAGATCTTCAAGGCAAAATGGGTTCAGGAAAAAGCAAAACTGCTGACCTTACCAAGAAACTTGACGGTGAAAAAGAAAAACTGGGCATTTATGACGGTGAGGTGAAAAGAGTAAGCGGATTACTAAAAAAGACGCCTGCCAAACCTGATCTTAAACGTCAGTTGACTGATCTTGCTGCTAAGAAAAAAGAATCTACTGACGCAATTGCTTCATTAGAAGCTGAAATCAAAACAGCACAGGAAGCTGCAAAAGGAAACGACAATTCTGCGATGGAAACAGAGCTTACCAAGTTGAAAGCAGAGAAAAAGACGGCTAACGACGAAGCTATTGCTTCTTACAAAAAAGTATTGACTATTGACGCTGCTAACTATGATGCATTGTATAACCTTGGCGTTTTCTATTTCAACGAAGCTGTTCAATTGAAAAGCGAAGTGGATAACATGAACATGACCGAATATCAGCAACGTGGTAAAGAAGTTGAAGGACGTGTTTGCGGTCGCTTCAAAAAAGCAAAACCATATTTCGAAAAAGCTATTCAGGTGAAAGACGAAGCTGAGGCAAAGGACAACTTAGCAACAGTTAATAACGTTCTTGAACAATTTGCAGGCAAAGGAGTTGCTTGTACAGAAGAATAAGAACTAATTATAAGGAAATGAATAAGACACCTATAAATAGGTGTCTTATTTTTTGTGAGATATTCTATTTAACATAATATAAATTATAAAACAATTTAATGTCAAATTATTAGCTTTGAGAATTTGATATAGCGCGCTGTGGGTCGGCTGATTTAATTCGTTTAAATCTAAGGAGCTGTAATTAGATAAATTGATGGAGTAAGAAACTGTAAATCAATTTATTAATATGTTTATTGAAGATAAATTTTTGCTGAATTCATTTTTGAATTCAGCGATATTTGTGCGATTTTTAAATTATTTAGGTGGAAAATGTTTGTAAACATCGCCGCGAGTCATAATCGTTATCAATATTATATCTGGTTTTAAATATTCTAAGCCTAATCTGTATTGTCCTATCCGAATTCTACAATAATTACTTTCTCTTTTGCCTGCCATTTTCTTGCAGTCAACGTTGGCGTCCTCTAATGTTTCTGACTCTTCGAGTATTTGTATTATATCAAATACAGATTCCTGAATATTTTTAGGAACAGATAATAAAGCCTTCTTAAATCTTGATTTATACCTTACTTCCATCCCATTTCCGATTTCAATTTGGAAATCGGATAACTTGGTTCATCTTTTTCAGCTTCCATTAACTCACCTAAATAATAATCTTCTAATTCTTCGTTTTCAATAAGAACCAATATCTTTTCCATTTCATCATCACTCCAATTACCTCTTTGCTTTTTTACAGAAAATAAGGTTGGCTGCATCCCTATCTTTTCAGCCAGGAAAGAGTTTTTGTATCCCGACTTATTGATCAAATTACCCATGTTTTTTTTGAGCTCCTTGTAGTTTTGAATTACCTCTATCATATCGTTGTTTTGTATAACAAATAACATAATATAAATATACATAAAAGTATACATAACTATACATTTATGTATATTAAATCTTACTCATTCCGGACTTTGAGAAAAGACGGGAATGGAACATTTTATTCTCTCAAAATCATAGTATGTTTGTGCCAGTTACAAACTGAGTATATGAATATCCTGGTTATTGAAGATGAAGAAAGATTAGCCGTTCTTGTAAAGCAGGGATTGGAAGAAAATAGTTATACAGCAACTTTGGCTTTTGACGGGCTCACGGGGAAACATCTTGCCTTGCAAAATGACTATGATCTCATTATCATGGACATAGTCCTACCCTACATTAATGGTATTGATCTGTGTAAGGAGGTGCGGGCTGTAAAACCGGATATTCCGATTTTGATGCTTACAGCTCTTGGAACAACGAATGATAAAGTTGAAGCCTTCGATGCCGGTGCAGATGATTATCTTGTTAAGCCATTTGATTTCAGGGAATTACATGTAAGGATTCGGGCTTTAACAAAACGCAGCGGTGTTACAGCAAGACGTCACAACTACATTTTGAAATATGCAGATCTTGAACTGAATGATCAAACAAAGATTGTTAAACGCTCCGGAACTGAAATTGTTCTGACTCCAAAAGAATTCAAGTTATTAGAATATATGATGCAAAATAATGAACGCGTTTTGTCAAGAGCCGAAATTGCGGATAAAGTCTGGAATACACATTTTGATACCGGAACCAATTTTATTGATGTGTATATAAATTATCTCAGAAAGAAAATTGACAAGAATTTTGATCAAAAACTGATTCATACAAAATCCGGAATGGGCTTTATTTTAAGAAACGGAGAATTATAGAATTTTCAAAATATACAAAAATGATTATTGCAGCAGCCCAGACAATTCCCAAGCGAGGTAATATTAGTGAAAATCTGGAAGATCATTACAGACTGATCAATCTGGCTGCGGATAATAGTGCTCAACTTATTCTTTTTCCTGAACTTTCGATTTCAGGTTATGAAAGGGAATTAGCTGAAAGCCTGGAATTTACCCCTGGCGATTCCAGGCTGGATGGTTTGAGGAATTTGGCGGTAAAAAAAAATATTATAATTGTGGCTGGCGCTCCTATTCGTCAGGAATCTCAATTGTTTATCGGTGCGTTCATTTTCCATTCCAATGGAAGTGAGATAATTTATACCAAACAATACCTTCATGATGGTGAAGAAGTTTATTATTCTTCTGGCGTTAATGATTGTCTTCAAATAAAATTGGATAATGAAGCTTTTTCCGTGGCTATTTGTGCGGATATTACAAATCCGGCGCATCCTTTAAAAGCTGCTTCATTGAACAGTACAATTTATCTGGCAAGTATTTTCTATACACCAAATGGTATTTCTACGGGTTATAAAGATCTGCAAGGATACTCCATGGATTTATCAATGAATGTATTAATGTCTAATTTTGGAGGACCTTCATACGGAATGGAAGCGGCGGGGAGAAGTGCATTCTGGAATAAAGAAGGTGATTTGTCAGGAAGTTTGGAGCGTAACGGAGAAGGATTGTTGATTGTCAGAAAAAAACAGAATATATGGAAATCTGAGATTTTAATGACAGCCAGCTTATGAAAATCCGTACTAAATTAAGCATACTTTTTACCGTACTCACGGCCGCTATTTTGCTTGTATTTGCCTCATTGGTTTATTATTCTGCTTATCAAAACCGGGAAAATGAATTTTTTAAAAGGCTTCATCAGGAAACGATAACCAAAGCAAATCTTTTTTTCGCGGCTAAGGTAGATGCACATACATTGCAGACCATTTATAAAAACAACATGGAAACCATCAATGAAGTCCAGGTTGCCATTTACGATACAAATTCACATTTGCTATACCACGATGCCGCTGATATTGATGCAGTAAAAGAAACCGGACAAATGATGAAAACCATCATGAACAGGAAATATATCAGGTTTTATCAGGGTGACTGGCAGGCAGTAGGATTACTTTTTTCATTTGAGAACAAAAAATATATTATCACAGCATCGGCTTATGATAAATACGGATATAGCAAGCTTAGGTATTTGAGAGAAACCATTTGGCTGATGTTCGTTTGTTCGATTTTGGTAATCTACGCAGCAGGGAGATTTTTCTCCAAAAGAGCGTTAAAACCGGTTACTGAAATTGTAAATAAAGTAAAAAATATAACAGCCTCGAATCTGGATTTAAGACTGGATAATGCGGATGGAAAAGACGAGTTGGCCGAGTTGGCATCTACTTTTAATGGCGTTCTGGACCGGATTGAAAATTCTTTTGAGGCTCAAAAACAGTTTGTTTCCAATATATCCCACGAGGTGCGGACGCCCTTGGCGGTGCTGACAGCAGAGCTGGAACTGTCGACGTATAAAGAGCGTAGTGTAGCGGAATATAAAAAAGTAATAAGTAATACTTTGATTGATGCAAGAAGATTATCCAAACTTTCAGACAGTCTCCTTGATTTTGCCAAGGCAAGTTATGATCCGTCCGAGATCGGTTTCAAAGAGGTTAGGATAGATGAGGTATTACTTGATGCAAGACAAAAAGTACAGAAGGAGAATCCTAAGTATCTGATTGATATTCATTATGAAAAAGAATTTGAGACGGATAGTGAAATATCAGTCGTAGGGAATGAGTACTTGCTGAATGTAGCGTTTGCAAATTTGTTGGAGAACGGAGGGAAGTTTTCAAACAATCCGGAGACAATAGTTGAAATTAATTTTAAAGAAGAAAAAGTTATTTTAATGTTTTCTGATAATGGAATTGGTATATCTGAAGAAGATTTAAAATTAATTTTTACTCCTTTTTTTAGAGGAAACAATAAAAAATTTGCCGAAGGAAACGGCGTTGGCCTCTCCCTCACCCAGAAGATTATTGCCTTGCATAAAGGAACTATCTCCGTTTCTTCTGAAATTGGCAAAGGGACAATTTTTACGATAGTACTCCCCCATTTGTAACGATACAATTCTGTCGTATCCTCTCTTCTACCCTATTTTTCGCTTGTAATATTTGTCTCTAATGTTTTTCTAATTTTTTTCTATAAGTTCTCTAACGGTTGTTGTCGTCAGGAAAATGCAATTTTGTTATCATATTAGCAATTAATAAGAAGGTAATGCATTTCAAAGGAGTATTAATCACCGCCATCGTTACATCGTTTTGGATTTTTGGACCGGCATCTGCCCAGACAAAATACAGTTTGCAGCAAGCTTTGCAAACCGCCAAAATAAACAATCCTAATTTGAAAAGGGAACAATTTAACGTAAATATTGCTGAAACAGATATTGTTACAGCAAATTTACGGCCAAACCCTATTCTAAATAATCAGTCATTGCAACTGATAAAACAGTCAAAATTTCCTGATAATACCGGCTGGGCCAATCACCTGAACCGCCAGGTTTGGTGGCAGGTTACAAAACCATTCCAGATGCCGGAATTGCGGAGAAATAAAATCGAATATGCAAATCAGAATGTGATCCTGAACCAAAAAGCATATACCGAAACTGAACGTAATTTGTTTCAGGATGTGGCTAACAAATGGCTGGATGTGTGGTCGGCGCGGAAACAACTGGATATTTTGAATATTGCAAAAAGTAATATTGACTCTTTGGTCACCACAAACAGAATCCGTTTGAAAAACCAGGTGATTACGACAACGGATCTTGCGCGGACAGAGCTTTTGGCAAATCAATACAATGTCCAGATGAGAACTGCTGATCAGAACTATAAGAACGAAATTGTTAACCTGAAATTTCTGATGGGACTTGCTGAGGATATCAGCGTGGATACAACGGATAATTTCCTTTTTGCTTTTCCGTCCAATATTGACGATTTGTTGCAGGATGCGTTGCAATCCAGAAGTGACATTCAGACATTGAAGTCGACGATTAATGTTGCCAACTCCAATATCAAATTACAAAAGTCGATGGCCCTGCCTGTTCCGGAATTGGGTGCGATTTTTAACCCGCAAAACGGTGCGCCCTATGCCGGTATTTACGGTACGATTGCAATTCCGTTGTTTTCAAGAAATCAGGGTGAAATAAAAAAATCTCATGTATTGAAACAACAGGCAGAACAAGATCTGGTCGCGACGCAATCATTGATTCAAAGTGAAATCACAACAGCATACAGCAGTTATCAGACGCAAAAAGTGAATCTGCAAAATTTCACCAGTTTATTAGGACAGTCTCAAACAATTTTGAATAATGTAAAATATTCTTATTTGCGTGGAGGAACGACCATCATAGATTTCCTGGAAGCACAAAGAAGCTGGCTGGATACGCAGCAACAATACTACGAAACCTTACAATTATACCGTCAGAGCTATATCAAACTCTTGTACGCATCTGGCATAATCAATCAAATCGCGCAATAATATCATGAAGAATTTTTTTAAATACGGCTGGCTTTTTGGTGTAATGCTTATTGCCTGTGAAAAGAAGGAAAATAAATCAGCCCCTGTCGAAAACATTGAGCCTAAGATATCCGAGAACGGTGCAATAATAGAATTTCCAAAAGCAGAAAGCGCTAAGTTTTTTCAAACGGAAACCATTGGAAGCAGCTTGCTTACTGCTGATATTACTGCGCCTGCAACAGTTTCAGCCACTGTTGTAAAGTCCAACGAAGGCGCGTCTCAAAATATCGTTTTGTTTCAAAACCCAGAACTGGCCGGAAGTTATACCCAGCTTATTCAGCATTTGATTACGATTAATCAGATTCAAAACGTCAATATCAAACAACGAAAAATTGAGCTTGGTAGAATTCAGGATTTACAGGCACATGGCGCTGCAACTGGTAAAGATTTACTTGATTCACAAACGGCTATGGCTATGGAGGAAACGAATCTGAATAACGAAAGAGCTGCTTTGATCGAACATGAAACGAAATTGAAAGAAGGTGGTTTCCAGGCTGAAATATTGCGCAGGGCAAAAGCCGGAACCGCTTATATCACCTGCGATATACCTGAAAATGACGTTAGTAAAATCAAAAACGGAAGTCAGTGTGTGCTTCAATTTACTGCCTTTCCTAACGAAAAATTTAATGGAAAAATTGACAACGTAGCTGATATGGTAGATCCTGCAACCCGGATGATCAAACTTCGTGTATCTCTGAATAATTCGGATAATAAGTTGAAAGCCGGGATGTTTGGTACGTTGATGTTTGGTGTTAGTGAAGGGAAAAATATCAGTGTCAGCAAAGATGCGATCATTACTATTCAAGGTAAGAATTATGTATTTGTGAAGGACGGGACTTCTACTTTCAAACGTAAGGAAGTAAATATAGGCGACCAGGTTGGTGACAGAATAATTGTTTTTTCGGGCCTGAACAATGATGATTCTATTGCGATAAAAGGCGTGATGCAGTTGAAGGGACTTTCTTTCGGATATTAAGAAACCAGTATAATGACTATAAAAGGGATCAGAGCGAAAATTCTGAATAATGACTTCACGGCCTTATTTGGTTTGGGTGCGCACAAAAATTTTGTTCATCCTAATGATGTAGCTGTATTAATTAGCTCTCTTCCAGTGGATTCTGGCCTGAGAGCCTTTGTATCACTTCCCGAACAATCGCAGATCATTGCTTTTGCCTATTTATCCTTTGACTGGCAAAAGGAAATCGTTTTTGGGATCAAAAAAGAAAAGGCAGCCGGAATATTAAATGGATTGCCTTCTGATGACAGGTTTGATTTTTTCTCACGGCTGAGAGCCAACGAGCAATCTATTTTTCTGGGATATCTCACTAATGAAAATCGCAGCGAGACGCAGGACTTCATAGGTTATCCCAAAACAAGTATTGCCCGATTGGTAAATACTGATTTTGCGACCATTAAGAGAGAAATGACTATAGAAGAAACAACTGTTTATTTAAGGCAGACTCTGAAAGATACAGAAGCAGCCAATGTGATCTACGTTGTGGATGAAAAAGGTAGACTCATTGATGACGTACCGATCAGGAGATTAATATTAAACTCTCCACTGAGGACAATTGAAAGTATTCTGGATGGCTTTTGCGTTAGCCTAAACATCAATGAGACCGAAGAAAGTGCGATCCACAAATTCAAGGAATATGATCGCGAAGTACTGCCTATTGTAAATGATGATAATATTTTACTAGGTGTACTCACAGTTGACGATGTATTGGATATGGCTGAGCAACAAAATACTGAAGATATTGAAAAATTCGGAGGTCTGGAGGCACTGGATTATCCTTATGTTAAAACACCGTTTTTTTCACTGATCAAAAAGCGGGCCGGTTGGTTGATCATTCTTTTCTTAGGTGAAATGCTTACAGCAACGGCTATGGGATATTTTGATACCGAGATCTCCAAAGCAGTTGTATTGGCACTATTTATTCCATTGATTATTTCCAGTGGTGGTAATAGCGGTTCGCAGGCAGCCACCCTGATTATTCGGGCGATGGCTCTGAAAGAACTGAATATTAAAGATTGGTGGTACGTCATGCGAAGAGAATTTCTTTCCGGGCTTACACTGGGTATTTTGTTAGGATCGATTGGCTTTTTGAGAATTGTTCTTTGGCAGAATTTACATTGGTACAATTACACAGAACATTATTTACTGGTAGCTGCAACAATATTTTTCTCTCTTATTGGGATTGTTATGTGGGGAACACTGAGCGGCTCGATGATACCAATTGTTTTGAAGAAAGTTGGATTTGATCCCGCTGCTTCATCTGCACCTTTTGTAGCAACTTTGGTAGATGTAACGGGGTTGATCATTTATTTCAGTATTGCGAATATCCTTTTAAAAGAAACATTACTTTAAACATAAACTCATTGGTACATGCTACAAGCACAGATATTTATCGGAAAAGATCAGTTTTTCCGTGAGCAGCCGCTATATGAATATATTATGCAGTTGCTGCTAAAACAGAAAATCCGGGGTGCCACCGTTTTTGTCGGCCGACTGGGATATGACGAAAGCAAGCATCTTAACCGGCCTTTTGATCTTTTCAGTTTCGATGAGACGCCGATTTTGATCACCTTCATTGATGAAGAAGAAAATGTAAAATCAGCTTTGACCGCACTGCGCCAAGAAGTGAAAAGCGGATTTATTATTACCAATCACGTAGATAAGTGGAATTAGATGATTAAGAACTTGCTTTTTTTTAGTTTGCGAAACAGATGGGTGGTTATTTCCATCAGTTTTGTACTTATGGGCATCGGTTACTGGTGCTTTACCCAGCTCAAGATAGAAGCCTACCCTGATATTGCAGATACAAACGTAATTGTTATCGCACAATATCCTGGCCGGGCAGCGGAAGAAGTGGAACAACAGGTTACTGTTCCTATCGAGCGCGCTTTACAAAATACACCCAACGTGTTGGACCGCAGAAGTCGTACAATTTTCGGACTTTCTGTTGTTCAGCTTACTTTCAAAGACGGAACGGACGATTATTTCGCAAGACAGCAGGTTTTGGAAAGAGTTGCGGCAGCTGAATTACCTGCCGGTGTAGCTCCGGAGCTGGCTCCCCTATCTACGGCGGTTGGTGAAATTTTACGTTACGTTGTTGAGGCTCCGCCGACTTTTAGTCCTACACAATTGAGAGATTTGCAGGATTGGGTTATTAAACCTGCGTTACTTCAAGTGCCTGGTATTGCGGATGTTACAACATTTGGCGGGCCCTTGAAACAATTCCATATTTTAACTTCGCCTCAAAAACTGGTTAAATATGGCCTTTCCCTACAAAATGTAATGGACGCCGTGGACGCTAATAACCAGAATACGGGTGGAAATATTATTTCGCGCGGAGGACAAGGTTTTGCCGTTCGGGGACTGGGAGCGATTAAGACTGAGGAAGATATAAAAAATATCGTGCTGAAATCTGCAAACGGTGTTCCGGTATTTCTTCGTGATGTGGCAACGGTTGAAATAACACCGCCACCGCCAAGCGGGGTTATGGGTTACACTATCACAAAAGACAGCGTTGATGTGAGCGGAGGCGTTGAAGGTATTATTCTTTTGCGTCGTTACGAAAACCCAAGTGAGGTTTTGAAGGTTTTGAAACAAAGAATGGCTGATCTTACGGAAACAGAACTTCCGGAAGGCGTCACCTTACGTCCTTTGTATGACAGAAGTTTCCTTATCGATCATTCGCTTGAAACGGTAGCGCATACACTTTTTGAAGGGATTTCAATCGTAATTATTCTATTGATTTTCTTCCTTGGAAGTATTAGAAGTGCCTTGGTTGTTGCGCTTACGATTCCGTTCTCGTTATTGTTTGCTTTTATATTAATGCGTCTGACAGGAATTCCTGCCAATTTGCTTTCTTTGGGAGCGATTGATTTTGGTATCATTGTGGATGGTGCCTGCGTAATGGCTGAGCATTTGATAAGGAAATATAGAACAGCAACGGTTGAGGAAAAACAGCAGGGTATTGTAAAGATCACTTTGCTTGCTGCTCAGGAAGTTGGTCGTGAAATTTTCTTCTCCGTTACCATCATCATTCTGGCTTATATGCCAATTTTGTTGATGACACGCGTAGAGGGCAAGTTATTTTCTCCAATGGCTTTAACACTTGCTTTTGCTGTTATTGGGTCAATGATAGCAGCGTTAACTTTTATACCAGTGTTAATTTCCTTCGCCTACAAGAAACAATTGGCTAATCCGGAGAAACCGATGAAAGAGCACAAGAATTTTGTTCTGGACGGTTTGACAAATATTTACGCCAGAACCATAGCGAAGTTTTTGACTTATTACAAAACAACGGTTCTGATTGGCTTTGCTGTTGTAATGGTTCTGGTACTATTTGGAGCAAAACTTGGGTCTGAATTTCTGCCGACTTTGGATGAAGGTTCTATCTTTTTGAGAGGAAATTTCGCGGCCGGTATTACCATTCAGGAAAACGCAAGTTATGCGCCAAAGATCAGAAGTATCATTGCAAAATATCCGCAGATATCTTTTGTAATCACACAATCAGGTCGTAATGACGATGGTACAGATCCGTTCCCGGCCAACAGAAATGAAATTCTGATCGGTTTGAAAGATTACGATTTGTGGAGTAAAACAATCACGAAAAAAGAACTGGTTCAGAAAATTAAGGCGGATTTGCAGTCGCAATTACCATCCGTTGCTTTTTCTTCCGGCCAACCTATTATTGACCAGGTGATGGAAATCGTGACAGGTAGTGCAGCCGATCTTGCTATCTCCATCGTGGGCGATGATCTTGGTATGATGCGGATGAAAGCAGATAGTATTACAAAAATTGTAAAGGAAACCGCTGGTGCTGAAAACGTTAACATCGAGCAGGAAGGTCCGCAGGAACAATTGGCTATCAATATTAATCGTCAGAATGCTGCACGTTTTGGAATAAATGTAGCTGACATCCAGAATATGATTGAAGCCGCTATTGGAGGTAAGACAATCTCGACTTTGTATGACGGAACAAAACGTTATGATATCGTTGTACGTTTTTTACCTGAATACAGAAACTCAATTGATGTTATCAAAAATCTTCAGATTCCATCACTAACCGGTGCTTTGATACCTATGGATCAGTTGGCTGATATTCATTTTATTGAAGGCCAGACTAACATTTACCGTTATGGCAGTAAAAGAATGGTGACGGTTCGTACCAATATCAGAGGCCGTGACCAGGGAGGTTTTGTTGCTGAGTTGCAGAAAAAACTGGATGCTAAAATCAAGGTTCCAAAGGGTTATAGTATCGTTTATGGTGGTCAGTATGAAAACCTTGAACGTGCAGGAAAACAGTTGGCCTTTACTATTCCGCTTACCATTGTGATGGTATTTTTGTTCTTGTTCATGTTGTTTAAAAATCTTTCGCACACCATGGTTACAATGAGTTGTATTTTATTCGCATTAGGCGGAGGAATTGTTGCTTTATTGATGCGCGGGTATTATTTCAACGTATCGGCCGGGGTTGGCTTTGTAAGTATTTTCGGTATATCGGTAATGGCTGGGGTTTTACTCGTTTCCGCCTTAAACAGATCCGTTTTGAATACTGAAAATGATATCAGAAGTAATGTTTTACTTGCTTCTACCGAACAGCTTCGCGCACTTCTTTCGATTCTTGTTGTTGCCATTATCGGTCTCGTTCCTGCCGCAATTTCGTCAGGTATTGGTTCAGATGTACAGAGACCACTTTCTACCGTAATCATTGGCGGATTAACAAGTACGCTTATTTTCGCTCCGATTTTATTACCACCACTTTACTTATGGGCAGAAAGAAAGAGAAAAGTAAAGGTTGTAAAAGAAGGAGATGAACTGGAATTAGAATAATCAGTGGATGTTATAAGTTGATGTAATAAGGTAAAAACCCCGTTGGACTGAAAAGCCAAACGGGGTTTTTACTTTTAAACCAAAAATGTTAATTCAGATCAGGCAATATCACAAATTGTAACACCCTGTTTTAGCGAAGCAATATCGTCTTTCCGGCTTGGTATAAATTCCTGAGCCACAAATCCTTTGAATCCTGTATCTACGATTGCTTTCATGATCGCCGGATAATACAGCTCCTGCGTTTCATCAATTTCATTCCTTCCTGGTACACCACCTGTGTGATAGTGACCGATGTACTTGTGATATTTTTTAATGGTCGCGATTACGTCACCTTCCATGATCTGCATGTGGTAAATATCATAAAGCAGTTTGAACTTTTCAGAACCGATCATTTCGCAAAGTCCTGCTCCCCATGTCGTATGGTCGCACATGTAATCTCTGTGATTCACTTTGCTGTTCAGCAATTCCATGATCAAGGTTACATTGTATTTTTCAGCGGAGGGAATCAGGCGTTTTAAACCTTCTGCACAATTTCTCATGCCGTCAATATCCGACATCCCATTACGGTTACCAGAAAAACAAATAACACTTGTATATCCTGCCGCCTGAATTTTCGGGAAAATCTCTTCGTAACTTTTCACAAGGGCATCATGATTTTTGGGATCGTTAAATCCTTTTTCAATACCCATTCCTGCTCCGTTGGGTAACGCGCATGTCAGGCCATATTTTTTCAAAACCGGCCATTCTTCCGGACCTAAAAGTTCGATAGATTTTAAACCAATTTTCTGGCATTCCTGAGCGAAAGTTTCCAAAGGAATTTTGGAATAACACCATTTACAAACGGAATGATTTATTTTTCCTTTTAATTCTGCTCCAAGTGCTTTGTCAGATGCTGCAAAGACTTCTGTAACCGATAATGGTAAATTCGTATTTGATTTCATGTTGGGTATAATCACAATTTAAGCAATATCACAAATGGTCACGCCTTGTTTCAAAGAAGCAATATCATCTTTACGGCTCGGCACAAATTCCTGGCCTACGAATCCTTTATAGCCTGTTTCTGTAATAGCCTTCATGATCGCAGGATAATATAATTCCTGTGTTTCATCAATTTCATTTCTCCCCGGAACACCACCTGTGTGGTAATGGGCAATGTATTTATGATATTTTCTAATTGTTGCTATCACGTCACCTTCCATAATCTGCATATGGTAAATGTCATACAGCAATTTGAATTTTTCCGACCCAACCATTTCACACAATCCTGCGCCCCAGGCTGTGTTATCACACATATAATCTTTGTGGTTTACCTTACTATTCAGCAGCTCCATCACCAGGGTTACATTATGTTTTTCAGCTATTGGCATCAATTTTCTTAGGCCGATAGCGCAATTCATCATACCATCCACGTCACTCATGCCCCTGCGATTTCCTGAAAAACAGATAATCTGATTGTAACCGGCAGCCTGCACTTTCGGAATAATATCTTCAAAACCTTTGATCAGTTCCGCATGGTTTTTAGGATCATTAAATCCTTGATCCAGACTTTTTGTTAATCCTTCGCCCCAAGGAAGCGCACAGGTTAATCCGTACTTTTTAAGAACCGGCCATTCTTCCGGGCCACATAATTCGATGGATGTAAGGCCAATCTTTTTAGCTTCCTGAGCCAAAGTCTCCAAAGGAATTTTACTGTAACACCAACGGCAAACCGAGTGATTTATTTTACCGTTCATTTTTGGGCCAAGCGCCTTTTCTGAGGCGGCCATAACCTTTGTCATAGATAACGGTAAACTCAAAACGCCTGCTCCGGCGATAATATTTTTAAGTGCGTTACGTCTTGTAGATGTATTTTTCATCAGACTGTTATATTATTTTTTTAAATTTATGCGAGGTATTATGGTCGGGCACTTCCTTTTGTTGCCGTTGGGAAATCCTTTGGAATTGCTTGTGTAACTTTTCCCGTAGCCACCCATTCCGTTCCTCTTTGTAAGGTTGTAATAAATCCAACACATTTCTGAGAATAGTTTTCATGACCCAGTGTGGTATGAAATATTCTTCCTTTTCCATATTTTAGAGTCATCAACATGGGTTCGTTTCTTCCTGACCCTTTTTGTTCAACAGGACTATAAGCTGTTGCTAACACGTCAACGTTTTCTGCCGGCCCTCTCAAACGGTCATAAAGTTCATCTTTCTGATGAAGCCATTCAGCCGGCAAACCTTTCATAATCGGGTGATTGGTATCTCTTGTTTTGACGATAAATTCATGCTGATTACCATGACTTCCGCCAACTCCTTTTATAGTATCTTTTACCATTTTTTCTTTTGTTTCATCAAAATACAAATACGGACCAGACTTTTCATTCCGTCCCTCCCATCCGCCTATTCCTATCATTTGATTATAGGCCAGCCAATTAGGGAAAGAATTGTCAGCGGCGTGTACTGTTACAAGCCCACCGCCATTTCTAATAAATTTTTCAAAGGCGCTATTCGTAGCTTCCGGCCAGGAGTCTCCGTTATAATTGGATAAAACCACGTCGTATTTTGAAAAATCAGGTTTGAAACTATCCATATTTTCTCCCTTTTTTGGAGTCGTAGCAATATCAACGGTAAAAAGACCGGTTTCTTCAAGATATTTTTTCATCATCACGGTTCCGTCAGCCATATTTCTATGGTTATTTTGTCCGTCAATGATCAGGACTTTATACAGTTTTTTGGGAAAAGCCTGCGCGTTGTATGACAAAACGGACAAACTTAAAAAGAATGCCCATAGTAAATGAGAAATTTGAAATTTAATAATCTTCATGAAATTTTAAAGAATAAGCCTGAATTGAAGTAAAATTCGTGAGATGGACAATTCTACTATCCAATCCCGATTTTTAATTCAATTCAGGCTTTACTTTTATTACTTTTTAATTTAATAATACATTTTAAATGTATTATTATTTTCCTCCTTTTTGAACACTGCCCTCTTTATAAATCGGACTACTTTTGCTTCCGCCAGATTCCAGATAAGCAATTAGATCTCTCAATTCCTTCGGGTTCAGTCCATTGATAAGCCCAGGGAGCATGATGGATACCGGTGAAATTTTAGTTGAGCTAACTTCTTTTTTGGAAACTTTACGGATTGTTTTCTGGTCAAATGGATTTTGTGCGATGTAATAAAAATTCGCATCTTCATTCATTTGTCTTCCCAAAACCGATTCGCCGTTTTTAAGAGTGTATATGGTAGAGGCATACTGGTCGGATATCGCTTTATCTGGAGTGATTATCGCTTCAAGAACATCACGGGTCGTAAACCTGTTTCCCAGCTGCGTCAAATCAGGGCCAATGTCATTTCCTTCTCCCTGTATGGCGTGACATCTGCTGCAAAGCACGGCGGAGAATATCATTTTTCCGGTTTCAAAATTGGCTCCCGCAAGACTGTCCTGAACAAGTCTAACTGCGTCATCCACTTTCCAGCCGCGTCCAGGCCCTTTCGGGTTGTATTCTATCGCCAGATCATTACCGTTCATGGTAAGTTTTTCAGCACCGGATAATTTGTTGTAATAAGCAACTTTATCTTTCGGTACATTTGCAAGGGCTAACTGGCGTGCTTTTTCAATAAAGCCGATATAACTTCTTCCGCCTTTGTAACTGAATGCTTTGTCGTACCATTTAAAATATGTATCACGTAATTGTGGAGTCCAGCCCATTTTAGCAGTACTTAATACAAATGCATAAAAAGTCTGCTGTTTCGCTGGCATCTTTTCAAGCATTCCTGCAATATCAAGTCCATATTGCGGATTACGAAGAATCAGATCCGAAGAAGCCGTTGCTGTTTCGTTGTCCTTGTCATCGAAAAACTCATTTTTTGTAAGTAACGTTAATGTTCTTTCAACAGCTCCGGGAGCTTCAAGGAACACAAGAAGTTTGGCATACAAACGATTGCTCAGTGCAGAGGTCGAAGGATAATGCGGACTCAGATAATTTGTAACCTGAGTTTTTATAGCTCCTTCCAAAACGCCATAACGGAAAAATGTAACCTCAAAAGTACGTAACAGATCGCGTTGTTTCGATTCTGAAAGCTTTTTGAAGTCGATTGATGTAAGTGCTTTAAGTAAAGGTTCTTTTACGCTTTTGTCACCCTGACGCGCCAGTGCTAGAAGTGCATAGATTTTTGTATCCGGATTTGTTTCGTTCAACGCCTTGTCTTTCCATTCAGCAACTGGCTGATGTTCTACTGCTAATCTTGCAGCATAACGTACGGATCTGTCAGCGTGAGCCAAATTTGGCCATGAAGCACTTACTGCCTTTGGATTTACACCAAGGTGGTATTTTTCCAGTTCGGTACGAAGTTTATGTTCCGGCGTCAATGTAACGGCTGCAACATTGGATCCCGCTTTCAGGCTTTTGTAATCTTTATAATAAACACGGTAAAGATCTGATTCCAGACGGCGGCCACCTGTTAAAAAATAAAGAGCTCCATCCGGTCCTATCACACCGTCGGTCAAAGGAAGTGGAGAACCTGAAAGAAATTCTTCATGCTCGGCTGTATAAGTTCCTCCCGATGGTTTCAGGTGAAGTCCGTGCATAATACCAAAACTCCAGTCAAAAGCTAAAAGCGTATTTTTATATTTTTCAGGAAATAACGCATCTTTCAGATAAATTAGATTCGTTGGCGATCCTTGTCCGATGTTCATAACCGGTCCAACGTTGTCGGGGAATGAAGGAGCCCATTTTGCATCACCTGTTCTCCATCCAAATTCACTAGCACTGGTAGCATGGCATACACGTGTAGGTCTGTACCATGGTGTTCCGAAATCCCATTCCATATCAGAATCATACGTGAACATATCACCTGCTTCATTGAAAGCAATATCAAATGGATTTCTGAAACCAGCACTTACCAATTCCCAGGTTTTGCCTTCCGGATCCGTATGAGCAATCCACCCACCCGGAGCCATTCTGTCATTGGCATGACCTCTTGGATCTTTGATAAAAGGAAACAAGTTATCGTTCGTCCAGTTGTTTGGCAAGCGATATGAATCCATAGTCGGAAGATCGGTATGATTTCCTGCCACGACGTATAGAGATTTTTTATCAGGCGAAAGCTGGACGCTGTGCGGACCGTGCTCTCCTTCTCCTTTCATTGCTTTCAACAGCGTGATTTTATCATACTGATCGTTGTTATTTGTATCCTGTAACCGGTATAGTCCACTGCCTAATGGGAATTTGGCACTTTCACGATTGTTGATCACAACGTACAAGCTGTTGAATGCATAGAGCAAACCATGAGCAAAACCCATAGCGATTTTGGCTGTATCGCCTTCGATTTTAAGGGTTTCAATTTTTGGCTTTTCGGTTGACCCGATTGGCGCAATTACGACTCTGAACAGACTGCCGTATTGATCGGAAGTGATCAATCTTCCTTTGTCATCGAAGGTCATCGATACCCAAGAGCCGTCTTGTTCTTCGGATGGACTAAATAAATGCTCTGCAACAAATCCATCTGCAAGTTTCAGTTTGTCTACTTTGGAGCCAGGCGGCCGGTGTTTGGCGGACCGGTTGCTTAACAAAACCCCGCAAAAAACGCCTACGGCAATAAGCACCGCAAGTGTAATTGGAAGTCTAAACCATTGTTTTTTTGTGTACATTTTACAGCTCAGAGTTTAAGTAATATAAATTTTAAAGTATGATGAATTCTGTATTTTAATTGTCTCCGACTTGAATAAAACTAAATTAATCTTCAAAAAATCGGATTTTGCAAGTATAAAAGGATTGATTGATCCCACCATCCTGTTCTGTCGGGTTTCATTATAAATTAAGCAAATTCTAACGAATTATATTTAATAAGTTTTATACTTTTTAAAAGTATTTAATTAATTAAAAGTATAAATAGATTTTTATTTTTAGTACTTGTTTATTTTTTTATAAGTATTAAAAAATTAATAAGTACTAAATGTCTTTTAAGTGTAAAATGTTTAATTAATATCTTACTTAACACGTATAAATTTAGGTATGTCTTAAAAATAAAAAGTGCAGTAAGATCATACTTACTACACTTTTTACAATATTAAAGACTATTCAACTTCCTGAACCAATATTAAAAATTAGGAGACAAAGCCGATTCCACAGCTGGTAATCCATAATATTGACCAAGAACGGTGAATGCATTGCCCGGAGGAACGGAGCCTGCCGGGAAGTAATATGCTGATGGATTAGCTTTTACTCTCGCGCCATAAGGAACAATAATTTCCTGAATTCTACCTGTTCTTACGATATCAAACCATCTTTTGTTTTCAAAAGCAAGTTCAACTCTTCTTTCCTTGAAGATCGCTTCGCGAAGGTCAGTTTGTGAAGAAGCGGTCGTTGCAGCAAGTCCTGCTCTTGTACGTACCTGATTCAGGTAAGGAATAGCATCAGAGGATTTACCAGACTCATTCAAACTTTCAGCAAGGAAAAGAAGCACTTCAGCATAACGATAAACCGGGAAATTCTGGCCTGTGTTGCCTTGCTGCGTATGCTTGCGGGCAAACTTTTTAATATATGGATATTTTTTATCCACTCTTGCACTTTGGCTAAGCGTCACGTACCCGATATTAATATCCTTTCTCTTGTCACCTGTTTCAAAGGCAGCAATGATATCCGGAGTTGGAATGTCGCTACTTTCCTGCGAAGTACCCTGCGTATTGTTAGTTCCTGTAATCGGGAATAATTCTGCCGCAGTAATCGGGGAAGGCATGATCTGATAAATCAAGTTGCCATTATATCCGGCTGCACCTTCCATATACTGCACTTCGAAAACTGACTCCGCATTGTTTTTGTTGTCAGACGTTCCGGAAAATGCGTCGTCATAATTAGGCATCAAAGAATAACTACCGCTTTTTACGATATCGGCGAGTAAGGTTGCAGCATCAGCCCATTTTTTTTGAACGACATAAAGATTAGCTAGCAACATTTTAGCGGTACCAGATGTCACTCGTCCTGCTTCTTGTGTTGATTTTGGTAACAGGGAAGTTGAGGCTTCTTTGGCATCTTTTTCAATTTGTGCATACACGTCTTCCACTTTTGACAAAGGCAGCGCAGCTTCCTGGCGAGTTGTTACCGGTACAAGGTGAATAGGAACAGATCCGAAATATCTTGCCAGTTCAAAGTAAGCAAAAGCTCTTAAAAACAACGCCTGTCCCTTCAGGTTAGCCTTAATAGCAGCGTCGAAATCTACACCATCGATCAGTGCCAATATTTGGTTTGCCCTCGCAATGATCAGGTAATCCTGACGCCACTGCTGCAATACATTGTCATTAGCCGTAACACCATTCGCCGTTGGAATCGCGAAATCTGCTATGTTTTCTGTTGCATCCACCGCACCATAAAGTGGATTCCGGGCATAATAAGCATTGTCGGAATGCAATTCGCCCAATTTCCAGGCGCGGTCATTGAAAATAGTTCTCAATGGAGTGTACGTGGCATTGACAGCCGCCTGGAAATCGGCCTGGGTTTTGAAGTAAACGCCGGCACTCAACGTTGTCTCCGGAATAACGGTAAGGAATTTATCCTGGCAGCTTGTAAATGCCAGTGTGGCCAAACAAGCAATGATTAGTTTTTTTCTCATTATCAATATCGATAAAATGTTAATAGCTGGCTACGGTATTTTAGAAGTTCAGGTTAATCCCAACCGTCCATGTACGTGGTACCGGATAGTTAGAAAAATCACGGCCTAAGCTCAGGTTATCACCAGGACCATTACCATCAGGTTGTCCGCTGGTTTCAGGATTAGGGCCGCCCCAGTATTTCGTGAATACATACAACTGCTGCACCGAAGCATAAAGACGTGCAGATTTAAAAATTTTATTTTTAATACCGATGTTGTAACCCAGTGTAACGTTCTTAATAGTAAAGTAAGAAGCGTTTGCAAGGAATTGCGTACTAGCCCAGTCTCTTTCAAGTCCTGTGTAGTTTCCTCCGTTGTTGGTTGCTCCAAACTGTCCTTTTCCCTGCGTAATGATAGTCGTAGCAACGCCAGCAGCGTTGTTCTGAACACGGAAACGATCTTTCACACCAGCCACCATGTTAAATACCCCGTCAAGGTTGGCTGTGCTATATAAGTGGGTTACATAAAGCTGATTGCCCTGCGATCCTGATCCTGTGATAGAAAAGTCGAAGTTTTTATAAGACACACTGTTAGTAATACCATAGGTGAATTTCGGGAATGGATTACCGATGACCGTTCTGTCATCCTTATCTCCACCGTTAGTAATAACACCGTCACCATTTAGATCCTTGTATCTGATAACACCAATTGCGGAGCGGCCCGGAACAACGGGTGTGCTTGTCAGTTGCTCCTGAGTTGTGTAATATCCGTCTTTAACAAGTCCGTAGAATTGGCCAAAAGGCTTGCCAACCTGAGTAATATTAACTGAGCCGTAAACACGGTCAATCCCATCTGCAAGCGACATCACCTTATTTCTGTTAAAAGAAATGTTGGCGTTGGTTGTCCACTTAACCTGACCCACTGTATTGCGTGTTGTTAAAGAAAATTCATGTCCCCAGAATTTGATTTCACCAATGTTGTCATTGTAGTTACCAAAACCGGCTTCTTGCGCGATCTGAACACTGTAAAGTAGATTTGTTGTTCTTTTAGTGTAATAATCATATACGAAAGTGATACGGTCATTAAACAAGCCAAGATCAAGACCAAGGTCAAATTGTTTTGTTTTTTCCCAGCCAAGGTTACGGTTTTGCAGAGAAGTTACTGCTGCACCTGGTGCTACCGTGCTTCCGAATACAGAGTTAATCGTGTTATCAACCGTAGCGTACTGGGTGTAGTTACCAATGTTGTTGTTCCCAATTACACCGTAGCTGGACCGTATTTTTGCGAAAGATACTTGTTTGATATTTTTCACGAAAGCTTCATCCGACAATACCCAACCCACAGAAGCGGATGGGAAAACCCCCCAACGGTTGTCAGCACCGAAACGGGAAGATCCATCGGCACGTACGGCTGCGGTGAAAAGATATTTCCCTTTAAAGTTGTAGGTCAAACGTGACAGGTAAGATGATAATGTATATTGATTTACTCCACTGTAAGTTGCATTACCGCGTGCGATGTTTATTGCACTTTGTGGAGTTGAAATACGGTCATCCGGGTACACATTTGCAGAAACCTGCAATATTTCCTCGCGAACTTTTTGTTTCGTAAATCCTGCAAGTAATTCAAAATTGTGATCACCAAGCGTTTTATTGTAAGTAACCGTGTTTTCGTTCAGCCAGCTGAAATTTTGTGTATTCGAGCGAATCGATGCTGCGGTTGTAGGTATCGGTACGTTGATCTGGTAAGTCGCAGTAGACGGGTTGAAATAATAGAATTTCGTTGCCAAAAATTCTGTGTTAAAAGAACTTTTGAAAGTCAATCCTTTGATCGGAGTATACGCGGCATAGGCATTACCAAGGAAACCTGTTTTTTTAGTCTCGTTAACCAACTGTTGCGCAGCTCGTACCCAGTTTGGATATTTGAAGATATTTCCTGTGTTACCCGGGAATTCGTTATAGGTTGTCAGGTTCCCGTTTGCATCATAAATTGGCATAACCGGCCAGGTATGCAAGGCGTTAAAAAGAATACCAGTACCACGGTCACCATCAGATTTTGGTGTGTTGTCATAAATGTAAGACGGAGCAATATTAAAACCCAGTTTTACTTTATTGCTTACACGGTATTCGTTGTTGATACGCAAAGAATATCTTTTATACTGGTTATTCAAAACAACTCCTTGCTGGTTGAAAACCCCGGCAACAACGGAAGTACTTGATTTTTCTGTGTTTGTACTTACTGTCAGGTTATAGCTTTGAAGCGGAGCGCGACGTAGCAGTGCGCGATACCAATCATTGTTTTTCCCTCTGTATTGAGAAGGATCCTGGAATACTGTTGGAACCGGCTGGTTCTGATCTTCGTAATATTCCTTTTTGAACTGCGCGAATTCTTCCGCATTCAACATTTTGATTAAACCACGATCAGGTACATTCTGAGTACCTGCGTACACATTAAGTCCAATGTTGGTTTTACCGTTTGTTGATTTTTTAGTAGTAATCAACACAACACCATTGGCCGCACGTGAACCGTAAAGAGACGTTGAGGCAGCATCTTTAAGAATGGTGATATCCTCAATTTCGTCAGGATTCATGTTGCCGATGCTTCCTGTAATTGGGAAACCGTCAATAACGTAAAGAGGATCGCTACCAGCAGAAACTGACAACTGGCCACGGATACGAATCTGCATTCCTTGTCCCGGCTTACCTGTTGTTTGATTGATCTGCACACCGGCAAGTTTTCCCTGTAATTTCTGTGTTACCTGAGAAACCGGCATGTCTTTAATTTCATCAGCTTTGATGGTCTGAACGGAGCCGGTGATTTCCTTTTTCAATTGGCTACCGTAACCCACTACGACAACTTCAGAAAGAGATTTTGAATCAACCTCCAATTTTATATCAACATTGGTACGCGTACCCGTTTCAATTTCCTGAGATAGGTATCCCATAAATGAAAAGATAAGCTTACCTCCTTTATCAGGTGTATTGATTGTATATTCACCCGTTTCATTTGAAACAGTTCCGGATGTTGTTCCTTTTAAAACTACACTCACGCCGGGAAGTCCCTGGCCTGTTTCATCTGTGATTTTTCCTTTTACAGGGTGGTCGACGATAGCTTTAAGTGACGGACTGTAGGCAAAAGATGCTGTACAAAGTAAAAGTCCGATAAGAAGCTGTGACAGAGAAATCCTGGTAATCTTGTACAGTAAAGCGTACAATTGTAATTGTCGCGGTTGATTCATAAATTTGATGGTTTTATTGGATGTAAAAAATAAAACATAACGCTTCCTTCCACACCCGGTAACGGGTGTACTATACGATGGATTAAGCCTTACTCTCAGCCGGAAGTGGTGGCTCACTTTCGGCTGTTATTTAAAAAAAAGTTTGGTTATTTTAAAATCATATGAATTGGGTTAAATGAATAAAACGGTTTAGTTATTAATTTTTAATGAGATCCTTGTGTGGATTATCCTGCTTCACGAATAATAAAACTCATTTTTGTGGATTGATTTAAGTCAAAGGGACTTTCATTTTTAATAAGACCTCCCGTTGATTTATATTTTTTGATTAAAAAACCTGCCATAACCAACGATGCTGCAATACCCGCGTAAATAATGAAACCGGTAAAAAGATTTTTGCCCAATACCGAACGCTCATTTGCCTCTATTTTACTATCAATTTCCAATAGCATTTTTACTTCTAGCAAAGACTTTTCTCTCGCTGTCAGCATAAAATGCCGCTTTATTTTTATTCTCTTAAACCATGCCCGAATTGCTAAATTCTCTTCTTTTGTACATTCATCTTTTGAAAAGCGCAAAAGCAAATCTTCAAATTCGGACTTCGTCATGGCAGAGCAGTTATGAATTATATAACAAAGTCGTTTAACTAATCACGTCCCCTAGACACATTATATTAAATCAACTAAAATTCATATTTTTTCATATGTTATGTCTAAACATTCATTGAATATTTATATAATAAAATATATAAATAGAATGGCCACGAAATCTTTTAAATAGATCCGAAGGGTTTTGAGAGACTTTGTGATATGATATTCAACGCCTTTTTCGGACAATTGAAGGTGAGTAGCAATTTTTATTACAGGCCAGTTTTCCATTCGGCTAAGTCTGAAAACTTCCTGAGATTTCTCAGGTAAACTTTTCAGGCCTTTTTCCATAAAAATGGTCATGTCATTGACATCGACCAGATTTTCTGTTTGCGATTCTTCCTGATCCAGGAAGGTTTTGTAATAACTGATATAATTGTCTTTAACTATTTGAGAGCGTATGTGGTCAATAACTGCATATTTTATTGACCGGACAAGATAATTTTCCAGGCTTTGAATTTGTAAGATCCCACGTTTTTCCCAGAGTTGTACAAATATTTCCTGGACGATTTCCTCGGAAATATCCTTGTCATTGAGCCGGCGGTTTGCTATTAGGAAAAGTTTATACCAATATTTTTTATAGATTATTGTAAACGAACTTCTGTCTCCTTGAATTAAATTTTCAATGAGTTGCATTTCAGACACAGTAATATCAGATGAGCTCATAGATAAATAATTTCCCAATAGTAGTTGACATCAAAGTACCATTACATCTATTATTAATTCGAGTAAATAGTTATACTAAATGAATAATATGTACAATAATAGTGTTTGCGTGTAGGTCAACTATCCTGCTCTGTCTGGTAAAGTTCAAATTTTTATCTGTCTTGTCATACTGGAATACTTTCGCATCTAAATGTCAATCGGAGTAACCAAAGGTGAAATGTTAGGATCATTTAATTGGGCGGACATTTCCTATTTATGCAAAAATGGGAAATGTACTTTTTTTTAATATTTATAATATAGTTAGTTTATTAGATATTATACATTAATAAAGTTGTTAATGTATAATAAGAATTAATTGATTTTATAAGTATTGTACTTTTAAAAAGTAATTATAAATTAAATACTTTAAAACTAAAAGTATTTAATTTACTTATAAAAAATACAATACTTTTTAGAGTATGTTTTGGGATCTTATTTTGTTATTCTATTCAAAAAAATGGATAAGTAGGCAATTTCAAGCATTGCCTCAGCAGATTCTACGGTTTTCTCAACATCTCTAAATAGTCGACGTTTAAAATTTAGCCATCCAAACGATCTTTCTACTTGCCAGCGATTTTTCTGAGGGATAAATCCTTGTGCTGATTCTGGTTTTTGTGCAATTTCCACCTCCCATTTATACTCTTTGATTACATAATCTATGAATGTTATTTTATAACCGTTGTCGGCAGTAATTTTTTGTAAATCAGGC
>NZ_SZVO01000012.1 GCF_005280585.1 Dyadobacter frigoris | reverse complement strand
AATACCTAAACGGCAAATTAGTCTGTTCCATGACCGTTCCGGCCCGCAAACTTTTACGGCTGTGGCACTTTTTACACTCAAATTTGTAATCGGTCTTCCTGAAATAATGCTCTGTACAGCCACATTTATGACAAACAACTCCAAGTTCCAAACGTTTGTTCTTAAATGCTTCAACGCAACTCGCTTCATCAGGGTATTTCTCGAAAAATTCACTCAGATTCATAGGAATATTGCGTTCAATTTAATACTACAATATACCTATTTTTATTCAATAGTACAAGTAACGGACAGTCATATAATAAAAAGCATGAAAAATATGGGTTACAAAAAAGAATTATCCACGGAACAAAGTCAAGAACTTCTCCAAACCTTAAAAGCCCGTTTTGAGAAAAACATGAGCCGCCATAAAGGAATCGAATGGGTTAAGGTCCGGGAAAAGCTGGAAGCAAATCCTGAAAAACTTTGGTCTCTTGATGAAATGGAAGTAACGGGTGGAGAGCCGGATATTGTTGGTTTTGATCAAAAATCGGGTGAATATATTTTTTATGATTGTTCGGTTGAAAGTCCGAGAGATCGCAGAAGTTTGTGTTATGATCGCGCAGCCTGGGAGTCAAGAAAAGCAAATAAACCAGAAAACACCGCTATGGATGTGGCAGCCGAAATGGGAATTGAGTTGTTAAATGAAGAGCAATATCAGGAGTTGCAGCAGCTTGGAAATTTCGATTTAAAGACGTCCAGCTGGTTGAAAACGTCTTCTGATATGAGGAAACTGGGCGGTGCGATATTTGGAGATCGCCGCTTCGGCCGTATTTTCATTTATCACAACGGGGCTGATTCTTACTACGCTGCCAGAGGTTTTCGTGGTGTTTTAAAGGTTTAATTATAAACAGGGATGTAGTTACGTAGTTATTCTTTTAGTTATTAAAATAAAAAATGGAAGAAAAGGAAAATACAGAAAACAGATCTCTGCGCATAAGCAGGTATCCATTTTCTGTTATTCGAACAAACGATCAAACAAATAAAAATCATCCCTCAATATCTAAAAACATTAACGGCAATTAGGAAAAATAAAATAGACAATTAAAATATGAGTGAAACGAATTTAAATGACTCCTGGACTTCCAGGTGGAACGAACGATATAGTAATGAAGGGTTTGCTTACGGAGAAGAGCCTAACAATTATTTAAAGGAAGAATTGACCAAACTACCTGTTGGAAAAATACTTTTTCCGGCAGAAGGTGAAGGACGAAATGCTGTTTTTGCAGCTAAACTTGGTTGGAATGTTTCTGCATTTGATATTAGTAGTGAAGGTAAAGGTAAAGCACTCAAACTTGCCGAGAAAAATAATGTAAGTATTGATTATCAGGTTGGAGAATTACAAACACTGAATTTTGAAAGTGAACAATTTGATGCCATTGCTTTAATTTATGCGCACTTTCCAGCCAATATTAAATCTCTTTACCACAAGACTTTTGACAAATATTTGAAAAAAGGAGGAACAATTATTTTTGAAGCATTTAGCAAAAAACACCTAGACTACATCGCTGCAAACGAAAAAGTCGGAGGGCCGAAAGATATAGAAAGCTTATTTTCAACGGACGAAATAAAATCTGATTTTGCCAATTATGAAATTATCGAATTGCTAGAAACAGAAATTGAATTAAAGGAAGGAATTTTTCACAATGGCAAAGGATCAGTGATTCGATTTGTTGGGCGGAAGAAATAAGACTGGTCTAAGAAGGGCAATTATGCCCTTTTTAGTATTAATAATTGCACAGCTTCATCCAGACTGGCGGAAATTTCATAATTCATTTCGCAAAAAATTCAAGTCTGGCTTTCATCAATTGATTAGTTCGGTATTTCAACATTCATGCCGGGCATTACGCTATAAATCCCAAATACAGTACATTCCGCGAGTTGGTAAAACTCCATAAAACGCTATTCCTGGTTCAGGCGACCAGGGAATAGCGTTTTTGTTTTTAAAAACCTGCACTTTATTTTCAAAAATATTTTATGCAACATAGATGCAAATACATGAAGTATTTGTTAATTCGCAACATTGTTGCATAAATAAAACGTTGTGCCAAATACATTATGGAGTTAAATTTTATTAAAATCATTGCAAAACAAGAGTGGAATTCCATCTTCAGGAGCAAAATTCCACTGGCTCTGTATGCAGTTCTCTTGACTGTTAGTCTGCTGGCTACTTTCACAGGCTGGCAGTACGTCAGCAAATTCAATCGGCAGCAGGAAGCTGCCCGTGACGAAGTCCATGAGCATTGGATGAACCAGCCCGAACGCCATCCCCACCGTGTGGCGCATTATGGATATCTGGTTTTTCGTGAAAAATCTCCGCTTAGTTTTTTTGATTTCGGTCTTGATAGTTATGCAGGAAATTCTGTTTTTCTGGAAGCACACCGGCAGAATACCGTTAACATGAGCGAAGCCGGTTTTTCCAACGGAATGCTTCGCTTTGGCGAGTTAAGTATGGCCATGGTTTTGCAGATTCTTGTTCCGTTGTTTATCATTTTCATCGGCTTTCATAGCGTTGCAGGCCTTAAACAAAACGGTGTACTCAAAATTCTGCTATGCCAGCGGGCATCTTATCTGGATATACTTTTGGGTAAAACATTTGGACTTACAGCCGTAATCTGGGTGTTATTTTTGCCCTTGCTTCTGTTCAGTCTGTTTGTCGGGATTGTGTCACTCGCGGGTAATTTCAGCTCCGAAAGTCTGATGCGCATCGGGATGATCGTTCTCTTATACGGTTTGTATTTCCTGATTATCACTATGCTCGTTGTAGCGGTTTCTGCCATGAGCTCAACTGCTAAAAACGCGCTGATGGTGCTGGTTTTAATTTGGATATTGTTTTTTATCGTTGTTCCAAAAAGTGCGCAGACACTTGGAAACACTCTTTATGAAGCTCCTGACAAAATTGCTTTTGAACATGCAATCGAACTTGATGTAAGCAAAGAAGGCGACAGCCATAATCCGGATGATCCGCATTTTGCACAGCTAAAATCATCAACGTTGAAGAAATATGGTGTCGACTCCATCGGCGCACTGCCTGTCAATTATGGCGCCCTTGTGATGCAGGAGGGAGAAAATATCAGTTCACGGATCTTCAACAAACACTACGATCAACTGATCAGCACCTATCAATCTCAAAATGAGGTTTCTTTCTTTTTAAGTTTTACGGATCCATATCTCGCCATCCGTAATATGTCCATGAACCTGTCCGGAACCGACTTCGACTCCTTCACTGAATTTCAAAAACAAACTGAAAAATACCGTTTTGACAAAACAAAAAGTATCAATGAAATTCATTTGACACGAATCAAATATAAAGACGATCGTAACCAGAAAGTGAGTACTAAAAACTGGCAGGAACAGCCGGAATTTCATTTTCAGCCTGTACCGATTATCCAAAATATTACCAACGGAGTCCTGAGCCTGACTGCTCTGATTATCTGGGTCGCAGCGGGATTTCTAGCCTTACATTTTATTTCTTCAAAACGCGCCTTTCAACTATGAAAATCAGTCATAAAGTATTGTTTCTGGAAACCAAAAATTTCCTTCTGGGCAAGACCGTGCTGATCGGTGCGCTATGTCTTGTGCTTTTTGGGATCTATGGATTTTATCATGGAAGCCAGGTTATTGATCGTCAGCAAAAAACAATCGATTCTGTTCCCGGTGTTCAAAAAAACCATCTGGAACAAATTGTGGAGCACGGAACAGGCAAACCGGTCAGTTCAACAGCCTATTATCCTTTTTTCTTTACTACAAATCCCGCATCACCTTGGGCAAAATTTGCCATCGGTCAGCGAGACGTAAATCCGTTCATGCTCAAAGTAAAAATGCTGGCCATCGAAGGACAATTGTATGATTCCGAGCTCACAAATCCACTGACATTACTGGTCGGAAACCTGGACGCTTCCTTTGTATTTATATTCCTATTCCCACTGCTGATTATTGCTTTTACTTATAATGTAATTTCGGAAGAACAGGAAAACGGCGTCTGGAAAATTGTTCGCACCACGACAGATAGTATCAGCGCGGCGATATTTAACAAGCTACTGATTCGTCTCTCGGTCATCCTTATCACGGCGCTGCTGTTATTTCTGGCGGCGGTTTTGTTCCTGCGGCTTCCACTCTCCTACCCTACTTTTCAGCTATTGTTTGTGCTGTTACTATACACGCTTTATTGAGGGGTTAAACTAAAAGTAAAAGAGAAGAGAGAAAAAAAAGGTGGATTTTGATTGATTATAAGGAAGTTATCCACATTTTGCCTTTTTAAATACCTCGAACCAAATGTAAAAAACTATTATCCATCTATAATTTTTGAGTGCAATTTAATCGGTATTTAAGTTCTATTTAAATATATGCGAAAAAAGGCGACCGATTGGCCGCCTTTTCCTTTAAATGTGACTGATTTATATTATTGTGCAAGTAAATCAGCCGTTTCTATCAATAATTGCGCCTTTAAGCGTAGATAGTCTGCTAGCTTGGTCTTTTGCTCTTGGTTGAATTCTGCGGGTTTTCCGTTTATAGTATTGCCGTTTAAACGCTGATAAAACCATGTTCTATCGCGCGCGAAACAGTCAGCAGCTACAAATGAGCCGTTTAGCAGCTCAAAAACCTTTTTTAATTCCAAATCTGATTCCTTAGGCTCTTTTCTTAAAGCTCCTATTTCTTCCAATGTTATGTATTCATCAGTATGGCCTTCGTGGTAATACCATCGGACAAGCTCCTTTAAATAACTTTCCGGTGCTTCTCCGAAATTGTTTAAATCTTCGATTTCACGTACGTAATACGTTAAATCATACAGTTTTACTGGTCTTCCAACTTCTGGATTATCGGTGAGCTGAAAAATATATCTTGGGAACTGACTTCTGTAAATCAAATTCCTGTCGTCTTCGTCGTCAATACAGATAAATTTTTTCATTCTTCGATGGGCTGAGCATTGATGACATAAACATAACCTTCTGGCATTACAGGTCTGAAAACTTCTATTGCCCTGTCTGTCAGTTCTGCCAGTGTAAGAATTCTGCCGTTAACAACCTCTGTTTGTGCGATTGTTACCCGCAAAGTGTCTCCTAGTGGCTCTGTGTCAATTTTAATTTTTGCAAACCTCATGTAATTATTAACAGAAGTTTCAATTCTTTCAATGTTTTCAGCCGAAAACGGCACTTGTCCCAAGTTTAACATGGTTTTTTATATTAAAATATGATATAAAAATATATTGTTTAAAGGTTGGGGCTTTCGCCCCTTCCTTTGTTATAATCTGATTTCCTGTAAGTTATCCAGATCGAAGATTGCTATTTGCTCGTTTTCGATTCCGAATTTTATTGCTTCTTCTTTGTCTGTGAACACTTTGCAGCTATCAAAGTAAAAACTGCCTTTGTGATACCATCCGCCGAACACGTTGTCATTATAACGCGCGTGGGTGAATGCTTTCACAAAGCCTTTAAGGCCGAAAGCGTTTTGAGTTGAGGAATGAGCAACGATAATGCCGCTTTTTACTGGTTGAAGGCTTTTTAGATCGTAAGTAAAGCCGTCTTTTAGGGAAGAAATAAACTTAAACATTGTTTTCTAGCGGTCTTTATAGTGTCGCTGTCACTGTTAACGTCATCAGTGTGATGACATTACAAAGATAATAATCATTTGATTATTATCAAGCATTTATTGAAACTTTATGAAAATATTTTACCTATTTTCCCCCAAATAGAAACCTTTGGTTCGACTATTTTTTGAGGATTGATAGACACGGTATATGGTGTTTTCGGCTCAGGAGCTAACCTTTCTTTGGCATACTTAACAAAAAGTTGATCCGAAAGTTTATCGATTTCCTGTTTTTTTAGAGGGTCTAACTGGTAATAGATATGCTCCTCTGTAAAAATCCGTCCTGTCAAGGCTGAATTGTGGCCCAATGCAGGATTTAAATTTAATGAAGGGAATTGTAAGGTTAAATTTTCATCATGATTCAACTGAACCACATCTAACCGGTTAAAATCGTTTGGCGGGTAAAAAGTATTCCAAAAAGGGTCATTAAACGGTCTAATGATCAATAAATCATCTTCTTTTGCATTTTGACTACTTACTCGTAGCTCTAAATTTGGATAGATGTGAGTAGAAATTTCATCTTTCAAATAACTTCGAGTTTTATAAATTATTGAGCGTATTGTGGCCAATTCTAATTCAATCCACTTCTTATTAAAAAGATTATTTATTGTTAGACATTCTTCTGAAAAGCTTTCTAAGTCCTTTGCCTTATCAATAAGTTCGACTAAGTATTTTGTATGCCAAAATGCTCTGTACGTGTTAAATCGGCATATGTCGCGCTGTAAATTCAAGTAAATAAGGCTGTTATCATTAGCAATTTCCCGGAAAATATCAAGTATAGGTGATATTAGTTCCTTGTAATGGTGCAAGAAAATGTCTTCCTGAACGAGTGGGTTAAGTTTTTCTTTGTAGATTTTTTCTGATATGTGGGAGAATTGCTGTTGGTACTTATAATTTCTATTTTTTTGAATGGAATTGGTTTCGTCTCCATCGCCAAAATACATTGTGTTGACCAGATTACTAAATTCGGTTAAGTTCATAAGGTTTTATTTTTTCCTTGAATATCATCCAATCTATCTTCTAATCGCCTGATCTGTTCCTGCATTATAGCCGGTTCATTAGGGAAATTAAAGCTTATACGGCAACGAACCTCAAATAGGGATGCAATATCTTCTGATTCGACGTTAAATGATGGAACTGTTTTATTATCAGACTTGCAACGCAAGAAACCTACCTCTTTAAGCCGGTTTCTTACCCGTTTTATTTTAATACCATCTGTTTTTGTTGATATTACATATATATGCTCATTTTTTACTTCCTGCCATTCCCCTGGATCAATAAATCTTCCAATTACCCAATCACCGTCATATAATGTCGGGTGCATACTGTCATTTCGGACCTTAAAGCCTAAAAATTTGCTACCCCATCCGAGCATCGTTGCAGGAAGATTAATTTTAATATGATCCTTATCATCACCGCTTAAAATTCCTGAGATTCCGGCAGCTGCTTCATGTTTAGTCATAATGACTTCTTTCGTTAGCTCGGAGTTATATGGAAGATAAGGGTTTGCTATATTTTGTACACCTAATTTTTTACTTTTCGAATTAGGTGTACTATTAGGTGTACTTATTAGGTGTACATTTTCAATTTTGCTTCCAGATTTAGTACTATCCTTCAACATTTCGCCTGCACCTGTAATCAGCCATTCTAAATTAAGCTGCGGATAATTGGAGACGATTTTCTCCAATATTTCAACTCCAACCGTTTTCCCATTCTTGATGGGCTTATAAATCGATCCTTTTGTGGCGCTAATAAGCGTTTCAAAAGAGGTCGGAGTTTCCCTAATCGATTTTATAAAGGTTTCTAAACGGTTTGAAAACATAAAGTGTAAAATTTTCTACTTTTTATTTTGACGGAGAATATTTTCTACCCATCTTTGTCCTGTTGTCACGCAAAGACGTGACAAAGTAAAGGAAAGTTTTTGAAGAATTGGAGAAAATTTTGAGTTAACGGTAAATGCAATGACTGTACTGAGAGATAAACTAAAACGCGGAGATCTGGCTGTAATCGCAACAATTGCGGGAGTTAGCTATGATACTGCACGACAAACTTTAAGTTCTGGCAGGCGAAATAACAAGGCAGTTCAGCAGGTTGCTGCGGAGCTAATTGCTGACCGGGAAAAATTATCTAAAAAGTTTCAAAAGAAAGCTTAGAATACGATGCGAATCCTACTTGGAGAAGTTTATTTAACTTATAAGAACCTACTTGATGTTGGTGTTGGCATGGATACCATTAAAACTGGTATAAAGCGCAAATCCAAAATTTGGCAGGCGATGAAAGATCCTACCGATGGTAGGGTTAAGTTAATACGCTTTTCTACATTAAAGGAAGATGTAAAAAATGATGTTCGCGCCGATCTATGTGGCGGTTTAGAGCCGGACGAATGGCTTGCAATGTTGGAAGAACAGGCAAAGCAAGATATTCAGTTAGGCAACCGGGCTGCGTTGATTGATAAAGTTGCTGATATGTGTACAGAAGGTTATAGACAATACCTTCATTTATATAGAGGAGCTGAGCCGCGTCAACAGCGAGTACTGGGACGGGCTGCCGGTATTATTGAGATAACAGCAGCTTGGTACAAGTCGAATAATATCAGTTGGAAATCTTATGAGCCGGTTAAGCAAGTGGCTGATTGGGTAACGCAGCATAAAGACGAATATTTCTATCTGAAATATCTGCCAATGAACCCAACCAGGTTAATTGAAAAGGTTCGTGAACGTGGCGTGGATGGAAAGGAACTGAATGAGGTTATCACGCTTCCACGGTCGGAAAATGATAACCGTTCAACTAAGAAAAAGGAAATGTGGTGGCAAGCCGCTGCAATTAAATTGAGCGTAAGTGGCAAAAATATGACACAGAGCGCTATTACCCGCAAATTGCGTGAATTGGCCGATGTGGTTGGTCAGGAGGCACCGAGTGAAACGACTGTAAGGAATCTTTTACGTGAAACCAATTTCCTTACGGCTGACAAACGGATGGATATCAATAATAAGGCATTACAGCGGTATCGTACCAGTATGCCACGGCTTGAATCCATGTATCCGGGTGAATGTTGGGAAATGGATGGTACGCGGGTGCAGCTTGCACCTCACAGGACTGTCGATGGTTTAAAGTTTCTTTACGTGGTGGTTTGTCGTGACGTATATAGCGGCGCGTACTTGGGTTGGCACTTCTCAACTTCGGAAAGTGGCCACTCGTACAGAATGGCGCTAAAAATGGCCGTAAACCTAACGGGTAGAGTTCCTTACGAACTTAAACACGATAGATTTCCGGGTCATAACACACAGGAAATTGAGCACTTGTTCAAAGGGCTTAATGAAATGGGCGTTAAACTGACAGTAACCAGTAAAGCAACCGGGAAACCAAACGTTGAACGCGCGTTCCTGACTTTACAGCAAGTATTTGAAAGTGAACATCTTGCATACTGGGGACAAGGTATTAAATCAAGCATGGCAACGGCGCATCCAACGGAAGCTTACCGCTACCAGGTTAGCCGGGAATTAAAGAATAGCGGATGGGATTTTGATGCTGCCTGGATGGCTGAATGTGGTGTTATTGCTGCTTACAATCATACTCCTTTGAGCAAATACAGCCGCAAACATGCCAAGGTAGATGTTTCACCGTGGCAAATGTACCAAAACGCTGAGGATGAAGCGAAAGGACGCAAATTAGAGGTGTTTGAAATTGCGGATCTGTTCTGGCCGAAACGCGAGGAAGGTATCCGGAACCGCTGTATTAAAATGGTTCTGAAAGGTAAAACATATCGTTATGACCTGATTGATACTACTCATTACCATATTTTGGCTGAATACCAGGCACCTAATGTGAAGCTTACTGTAAGATATGAGCCTTTTGACCTAAGCAAAATAATGCTTTTTGACAGTGAGGGTAATTTCCTTGCGGAAGTGGTTGAACAGGAAAGTATTAATCTGTACGGAGCTGATGCAGAATGGAATAAGGCTGCTGATTGGAAAGCTAAGAACAAAGCAATTGATGTCAGACGTAAGGAGGATCTGGATACTTATTTATCATTCCTGCCGGAAGAGGCGGCGGCTATGCTTCCTACAAAACTGAATAAAAAAGTGAGTGAGGATGCTCAAACGGCCTATTTGCTCAATAATGATGAATGGAATCTTGGCAAAGTTCAGGAAAAGAAAAAAGTGAAGGTTTCCACCATCGATGATTTTGACGCTGATGCCTTTGCTCAGAGCCAGTACTGATTTGTAACACTTAAATACTACTATAAATGAGCATTTTAGAATCTATTCATCACTTTAATTCCGGGTCATTGATCACGGTGAAAGACGGTCAGTTAAGTACTGCCTGGATGGTTTTGGATAACAAAATTAAGTTTCTGGAAGTCGTCCTTTTAAACGGAATGGCTGCACCTGGTGTTCAGGCAGATCTTCGCGAATACAAAATAGTGAAAGACGAGATTGCCCGGTTAATGGAGCAACGCAGAACAAAAGAGCATTACACAGCTTAAAACAAAACCCTGACCGTTCGGCCAGGGCATGAGAGAAACACCAATACAAACCCAATATACAAATGATTAGCGAACAAAAGAAAAACGAGATCGTTAGCGCGATCGTCGCGGAAAGAAGTCTGCTTGGCAGCATGAACAAGGTGGCTAATAAACTGGGAATTAACGCTGGTACGATCAGCCATAACCTAATGAAATCGGAAAACTGGCATAACGTATCTGAAAAGATGTGGACTGGCATCGCTGCCGATTTAGGAATTAGCCTGGTTAACCGTGGTTGGAATATTGCCCAGACCAACAACCTGAAAATTATGCATCGTACACTGGCCGATGCTCAGCGTGAAGCGCTATTTATGGCTGTTAGCGAAAAGGCAGGATCTGGCAAAACTTCAAGTATTGCTGACTTCGTGGCCAAGGATCAAAATAGCTCTGTTTATTCTCTTCAATGTGAGGAATGGAGCCGCAAAGGATTCCTTATTCGGTTGGCTAAGGAAGTAGGTGTTGAAGCCGGGAAGTATGACAGCGCGGAAGATATCACTGAGGGAATTGTCCGCTTTTTCAAGCAACGTGCAAAGGACTGTTCACCACTGCTGATTCTGGATGAAGCGGACAAATTGAAACCGGCTGCAAAACGCTTCCTGATCCCGCTTTACAACAGACTGGAAGATGAAATCGGCCTTGTGTGCTGTGGTACTGAAAACCTTGAAAAGGAGATTAAAAACGGGGTTAGGAAAGCTGAAAAAGGCTATGACGAGATTGACAGCCGGTTGGGTAGAAACTTCGTGCACCTGGTTGGTTCGCTTCGTTCAGATGTGGAATTGATCTGCCAGGCAAATGGCATTACTGAACGCGATACCGTTGACCGGATATTTACAAAATGCAAGCCGATCACTAAAAGCATTAACGGCAAGTTTGTCGAATGCGTTGAAGACGTCCGGGCCGTGAAAAGGGCTATTAAGGCCGAAAAATTGAGACTTGCCAACGCTGCTTAAACACTTTTAAACAATCACTTAAACACTTTAAATAAACTTTTCATGAATCAATCATTTAACAAAGTGTCCAGCGGGCGTATTAAAGCTGCCCAGGCCCTTATTACAAGTGGAAATTACATTTTGATCACAATCAATTCAGAGCGCAATGTTGCAGGTGGCAACGTTGACACCTTTTCAGATTTGCCTTTGGAAGTACAAAAGGAAGTAATGACAAAGGTAGTTGAGTGTAGAGATGCTGTCCGCAACGATAACTAAAATGGCCAACGGACTACCGGAAGCAACCCTTTCCAATGAAGGAAAAGAGGCTGCGATCCAAAGTGTAACAGATTCAGAAGATTACGTGGTGTTCACAATTAATTACCAGGGAAATAAGCCAGGAATAAGCTGTAATACCAACCTGCCACAGGATGTTTTCTACGATTTTATTGAAAGAGCAATACCAGGTTTTTTACCATCTAAACAAGGCTAATTATGGAACGCTTAGGAATTTTAGAATTAACAGAAATTACTGCAACTGATCGTCAGGCAGAAGCAATTGCAATGGTAGAAGCCGCAAACCTGACTAATCAGGAAATGTTTTTGACCGTGATGCGTAACGACTTTGAAAAGATCCTGGAAGGATTTACAGGCGTGTATCTACGCGATTATCAGTATCAGATTGTCCCTAACGAATTGATTCCTGCCATTAAAGAAATCAGCCTGCATGGATTTAGCGATGTTCCGGAAGATCACGAGCTGTTTTTGTTTGTGGACTGGTTTACGGCAGAAGGCCGGGCGGTTGGTCGTGAAATTCTGGAAATGGTCACGAACTGGCTTGAAGAGCACCTTTAACCGATGGAAATGCTTCAACATTCACAATTTATCGAGGCCGGTTTTGAACAGGAAGTGGTCAAGCAATGGGATAATAACGGGGGATTTAAGGAAATGTTTACTAGCCGTTTTCTTGGAACTGATACGGAGCCGGTTGCTTACATCGAAAATAGTTTAAGCGTCTTCTATGGCAGGATTGGAGCCTTACAATGGAAGCTAACCAATCAGGCAGAACTTGACCAGTTTACCAATAAAATAGTACCAACATTCTGTGATTTAAAATAACAATTTAAACCAAACGCGGCGGCGTAACGCTTTTAAAATGGCTAAGAAAAGCACAACAATTAAAGACAAAGGATTAGAAGTAAAAGTGGTTATTGATCAACTGGATGTTGAAGTTGCCCAGTATCTGGCACTGAAAGAAGCTGCCGGTGCAATGGCTGTCAAAATGAAGGATTTGAAAGAGCGTATTGATGCACGTATCGCATTTGAAAAGCCTCCTTTTGTTGATGGAGAACTGGTTCTAACTACCGGAATTGTCAAAGAAGTAATGGGAACGCCAAAACTTGTCTGGGCTAAAAACGGCAAAAGCCTGACGCCAAAGGATCGGGAAATTGTCGCTAATGACATGACTGATCAGTATTTGAATGTTGATCTGAACATCAAAATGATCTGCCAGAATGCAGATACGGACGCGGATTTAAGACAAGTTCTTGCTAAGTATAATATTAGCCAGGAGCAGGATATCAGACTAGACGTTAAGGCTCTAAAATGATCCGCGCTATTAAAATTATCCTGGGCGGCCTGTTTGGCATATCGGCAATATTGGCCGCCCTGATTCTTATCATCATTTACCCGGCCATCTGGCTGTTTTCAGGTTCTTCAAAATGAGATACAGAACGTTTGTTTTTAATCACGAGGTATGGTGGATCTGCGACAACTGCGGCCATCAGTTTGATATGAGAATGGGAATTTGTCAGAATTGTAAAAAGGTTTTCTACGCTTAAAATGCAAAGACTTAAATCGCAAAACGAAAGATTTCACGGCCTGATTGGCAAATTAAAACTTGATCGGGACGAAAAGAAAGAATTAGTCAGGGAAGTAAGTGCCGGACGCTGCACTTCATCCAAAGACCTGACAGCTCACGAAATGGCAAGGGCCATTGATATGCTTTCCGGAAGTTTCGACGCCCGTGTGGCTAAAATGCAAGCCAAGGCACGCGCCATCGCCAACGATATCGGAGCTTTGAAAATGAAGGATGGTAAAGTAGATTATACGGCTTTAAATACCTTCATTTTGAAGACCTGTAAGAAACCTAACCTGTTTCAGCTCGACTATAAAGAGCTAGTTGTGTGCATTACGGCACTGGAAAGATGGCGGGATTATCGCACTAAAAAGATGGTTAATGAGGCTTTAAAAACTGTTTAAATGGAACGTATAAATAAGATTACAGTAAAACCACTGCCTATTGAAAGGCCAAGTCCAATATTGGTCAGTGTCAGCAAATCAGGAGGATTCAGATTGACAAAAGGGCTTTATGAATTAATGGGAAGTCCTGAATATGTGGAGTTTGTTTTTAATAAAGGTGAACTCTTTATTATGCAATCATCGGAGGAAACAGGATTTAAGATAACAGTAAATTTAAAGTCCATGAATTTTACTTTTTCATGTCGTCCGGCTTGCAAACGTTTCTTTAATCTGCAACCTCAAAAGGCAATTGTATTTACAGAGCCTGTTGTCCAAGATATTGACGGACTAATGACACCGCTCTATCAAATCAAACTGCCCGGATGAACAAATTAGTAATAAACCTTACGCCCCAGGAAACAAAAATACTGGCTGAAATCCTGGGGCTGATATTGACTGGCAGCGATGTTCATGCGCTTAAAATTCAATTGATGCACGGCAAAATGGATTATCTATTATTCAGCTGTGTGCATGATTTGTATAATCGCCTGGATTCAAAAACAAAGGAGATCCAGGCATTTGGCCACAAACCCGGAAAGTCGGTAAAAGTGTTTTTAAAGCGTCATGAGGCACTTGCATTATTTATGCTGTTCAATGATGCCAAGCCAGAAAATGAAAGTCATTTACCCGCGATTCCTGATCACACAATGAACATGATCAGAACCATGAGAGGCGAAATTCATAAACATTATTTAGTATGAGCAAATTTATAGTAACAAGTTTCGACGATGAAGGAAAAGAGCTGTCTATGACGCTCGAATATAGCAATACAGGGTTTCATTTTTTAAAATCCTGGAATGTTGTGGGTGACTGGCCGGGTATGATTTGGCGGTGGATCTGGGCACATCCACCGTATACCAGGGAGGTTCTTTTTACCTGGCGTGAAAATGCCCTGATCCGGGAAGTCAAAGAGGTTCCGGAAGATTTGACTTTTGCAGTTTTTTGGGACGCTTACGATTACAAGGTTGGCGACAGAAAGAAGGCTGAGAAGATTTGGAACGCAACGAGTGATGCCGATAAGATGGCAGCGATGGCAGCCTTACCACGGTACAAATATTGGCTTTTAACAAATACAACGCCGATGGTTCACGCCACTACATATTTGAATCAAAGAAGGTATGAGAATGAGTTTATTATTAAAAAAGGATAACTATGGAACCTAATTTTGAAGTTACACAAGAAATGATAAACGCTGTACCAAAAAAGGTAATGAGACGTTTTAACCCTATTCTCGAACTGCTTACAGGACTGCTTAAAAAAAGAGATTCATTCTACTACGGCAGCACAAAACAAAAGCAGATCATGTATAGCCAGGTGAGTAAAATCACTAATTTCTTTCATACCGAGGTCTGTAAATTCGCCATAGATTTTTATTATGATACGGTGACCGAAAAGAACAAAGCTTACGGTTTTCAATTGGAAATTAACGGGCATCTTGACTTTGTGGATTTGCGTATATTTGACAAAACAACCTGTGAGGGCATTTTTGGCAAAGCAACAAAGTGGCTGTCAACTGAGGACGTTGATAACCATGATGCAGGTTTTGTACTAAAAATATTAAATGAAAGGCTGCTGCAACTATTAGAATACCGTCAAGCGTTCCATTATTACATCAACCAAAAAGAAGATATTAAAATTACTGATCCTGAACCCTTTGCATTTTAGGATTATATGATTGAATTTTACAACAAAGAATAACCCTGCAAATATCAGCGTATGCCGGTTAAGGAGATTAAGAGGACTGAAAGACGAGCGAGATTGAGTGAACGTAATGAAAAGATCAGAACCTACTATAAAAAGAGGTTTGAAGGCGGCTACCGCAATGATTTTATTATAAAGGAAATGATATCAATGTTCGCTTTGGATGCTTACACGCTTGAAGCTATCGTGTATAAAAAGAAGCCGTATAATGATTTTTAAGGTTAAGAGGAGAGGATTGTTTAAAAGCCCTGGCGATTGTGCCAGGGCTTTTTTTGTTATATTTAGCGAATATTTAATACTATTCGATTATGCCGCTATTTACAGACCTTATTACCGTAGTGTATGGATTATCAAATCAATCCGCTGATTACATTGCCAGAACTTATGACCGTCACCAGATAGGGCCGTTTCTTGCAAAAAAGATTGAGGACAAGGAATACCAAAGGACATTAGATGCACCTGGATTTGAGTTTATTGAAAAGCTTGGGGATCGAGAGCATAAAACACATGCCTTTGTTTTTAGGGCCGGAAGTGATCGTGCAGAAGTTTTGTCTTATAGTGGGAATGGGATTGGATGAAATTATTAGAGAAAAGCCCTGGCGATTGTGCCAGGGCTTTTCTCTAAAATGAAATAACAAATTTACTAGACTAGCAAAGCCGCCATTAAATTTGATTGCAGACTTGCAAAAGATGCAAGTTCGACTTCTGTCAAATAATCACCAAATGAAAATAGACTATGAGAGCACATCGCTAATCCTGCCGTACCTGTTAGCGCGTTACCTCCGATAATCAACTGAAAGTCATTAGCTCCTCCAACTGTTGTTATTGTTTTACTCGCAAGCACACCGTTAACAGATGCATTTAGCTTCCCTAGGCTACTACTAACAGAACCGATCAGAGGTCCGATTGACATTCCAAGACCCGCTACTGTGGCATTGTCTGCACTTGAATTCACTCTGAATCCAGCAGCATCAGGATTAATAACATAGCGTCCTAATATGTGGTTGGTTGCGCTTTGAGCAACGGAATAGCGTCCAACGACATTAGAGGATGGTATTGTTGAAGTGTACGCAGCAACGTGGTTTTCTTTAATGTTTTTTAAAAAGGGAACTTGCCATCCAAGGTTAAAGAACACACCTTTTGCATCGTAGACAGCATCCGTTGTAGGAAAATTAATATTGTATGCAGGAGCTACCAAATTAACACCCCCTTCAACTCGACCAAAACACGGTAAGAAAAGATGTGTTATCTTAGAATAAAATCCAGCACTTTTTACTCCCTTAAAAAAATCATTTAAAGCTCTTTTTTTCGCATAAGGAAGAGATGCGAGTGTGGTTGGAATCTGTGCGATATAAGCAGCGGCGGCGGCATCCCAAACTATTGGGACTTCAACCTTACTTCCGATGTTATTGACACTTGCATCTGCGTCTTTGATTATGAAAATCATAATTATATTATTTAGTAATTGAAATTAAATGATTGTTTCAAAAATTGGGCACCAATTGTCTACTCTTTTTATTACGCCTTCACAATCTATCTTTACGTTATCACCTTGGGAATCACGCAAGTTTCCACCACTTGATCGGCCTCCAATTGCATAACTTAGTGTTAGACCGACGGGATTTTGAGAACAGAAGATATTAACAGTGTCGCCATGACTTAAAGTTACGTTCGTAATAATATCTGCCGAGCCGTTTTTCAAAACGAAGCCTTTATGCGTGGGCAAAGTTGTATATAGAACATTTACTGATTCATCCCAAATTAGAGGTTTTACCGGCACATTCATTTTGCAAATTATAATCCACACTGTACTCGCTTCATTTTTTTGAATCATGTATGAAGCAATACCGATAGGCTGCATTTTAATTTTATCAACAATCGCCCTTTTTATGACAACGCCAATGGCTGCATACATTACCCGAAATCCATTAGAAGTTAAATGCACTGTGTCTGCGTACTCATATTGATACATGGCAGTCCCGAAATGCACGTAACTCTTTTCTTTGGCTAATTTTAATTGTGCTAGTGGCGGGCCAGTGGTCGCCCCTGGTCTAACGGGGTAAGAAGCCATTTGATAAACAAAGAACTGAACGTCATTGGTTTGCCCAGTGATTGCCTTTATTGTAGTATTTAAAGAAGTGAAAAGCGTATCAAGCTTATTGTAAAACACTTCAATTGTATTATTCGCGTCATCACCGTTTTCACCTTGTATGTAACAAAATGCAGGAACATTGTAAGTCTTCCCTTCGGCCATTGCCATTTCTTTTGATCTCTTGATAGATTCAATCAGGCGCTTGTAATAAATTTGAGTCTGATCCGTCAGAAGTGCATAGCTGGCACCTCCTGTTCCAGGCGCACTTACAATAGGAAAAAAACCTTGATCAGAGACAGCAATTAAGTTTTCGTCACGAATTAACTCCGTTAAAATTTTTGAAATTGCCTTTCCTGACTCATCGCCACTTGTAGGCATAGGAATGAACCCAGTTCCATAAAAAGTATCTGCCGCCCCTGCTGTATCTGGATTATAATTCGTTAAAATCCCGCCTTTGTGCGTTCTGGCGTTATAAAGGGTTGTCGGAACAGCAAAGCTTCCCATTACAGATAAACTTTGTCCATATACAATAACGTGAACATAATCTGCATATAGCTCTACTGTGGTAAACTTGCCGGAGTTGTTCTTTTTTAAACTATCCTTTATGGAAGTAATGGTATCCAGTTCTGCTTTACGTCCCACCCAATTAATTCCATTTGGGGTTGTTTCAAAAAATACGTTCCCATCCATGTCAGAAGCAACTAACCTATCATTGCTATTTAGAATTAATTGAGTGGTTTTATCAATAGCCACTTGCGCTGATGCCATTAAGGCCAATTCCGCTGCTCGCCCGACCCAATTAATTCCGTTGGGGGAAACTTCAAAAAATACGTTTCCTAACGGATCGCAGAAAGACATTTTGTCTGTGTTGGATGTTAAGATATTTTTTGTTTTTTCTTTGAAATCAACAGCGTCCAGTAATTCAGCTGATCGGCCAACCCAATTAATTCCACTTGGACTGATTTCACAAAATACGTCTCCATTTGAATCGGCAAGCGTAAATGTTCCTGTGGCCGATTGAGTGAAAATATCTTTAAGGGCAGACGCGCTAGCATATGTTGCTATCAAAACAGAAGTGTTTACGTCTATTCGTCTAAATTCAAAGGCTGCAATTTCGCCAGTTCCCTGAACCTTAAATGCTTGTCCATCTGCAACAGCAGCTCTACCCAAAGCCTCGGTTGTATAAACACCAGATTGTATTAATGCAGCATCGGCAGATAAAGCCGCTGACACTTTATAGGCAAGTGAATTATTTTCGCTAGCCTTGGCGTTTCCCTCACTGATACCTGCGGCTACTTTGCTTACTTCAGCATCGGCAGCCTTAGCACCGGCATCAATTGACGCTTCTAGTGATACTCCTGCGGAAACTCCTGCTTCGCCACTTTTAGTGATAACTATTGCCGTTTGTGAATTAACGGTTTGAAGATTTTCCCCAACTGTACGCTTATCATCATAGACATTTTGAGCCAAGGTTTGCAGATCCTGTGTAACGATTCCTGGCGCTCCCTGATCACCTTTATCACCCTTTGCTCCGGAAGAACCAATCGGGCCTTGTGATCCGGCTACACCCTGTATTCCTTGGATACCCTGGTCACCTTTGGCACCTTGTGGCCCAGTGTTTCCTATATCACCTTTTGTGCCGATTATACCCTGAATTCCTTGTATACCTTGGTCACCTTTTTCACCGCGCGGGCCAGTGTCGCCGGTTTCACCCTTAACACCAGAAATACCCTGGATGCCCTGAATACCCTGATCGCCTTTGTCTCCCTTGGCACCAGTGTTGCCAGTATCACCTTTTGCACCCTGGATGCCCTGAATTCCTTGAATGCCCGGATCTCCTTTTTCACCTTGGGTACCAATATTGCCAATTTCGCCTTTTTCGCCTGGTATACCCTGAATGCCCTGAATACCTTGATCACCTTTGTCACCTTTGGAGCCGGTGTTGCCAGTGTCGCCTTTTACACCCTGAATTCCCTGGGTTCCCTGATCGCCCGTTTCGCCTTTATCGCCCTTAGTTCCGGTGTTGCCAATCTCACCTTTGGAACCCTGAATGCCCTGAATTCCCTGTATTCCCTGATCGCCTTTATCACCTTTCGGGCCAGTGTTTCCAGTGTCGCCTTTAACACCAGGTATACCCTGAATTCCTTGGTTTCCCTGGTCACCTTTGTCACCTTTGGCACCTGTTGAACCGGCAGGGCCACTGTTGCCCGGTTCGCCTTTATCACCTTTTACACCGGTTTCTCCCTTTGGCCCCTGGAATAAAACTGGCGCTTCAACTCTGTCGTCGTGAATTATTTCAATGTACATTTTTAAGAAGTTTTAGAATCGTCTTGCATGATTTCAAAAAGACCCTTGTATAGTGTTGTTTTAATATTGTCGGTCGTAAACTCCATATCATATTCAAATCGTCCTGAGCGCACAAGCTGCATTTCTGACGTTTCTTTGTGGAATGTGAGCGTTTGACCGGCTATTGTAATGCCTCCATTTTCTTCCGTGGAAAAGGTCAGTACTGGCATTTCCGGAATGTCGCCGGTTGGCCTGATCTGCATCAGAATGTCAGTAGTGGGCTTTATTTCATAGTTGGAGGATACTATGAAATCGGTCAGGTGAAAGGTGTCCCCACGGTAAACCTCCCGGAAATTAATGGTTTGTGGTCTGTAAATCATTGGGTTTTTGAACGGCGTTGAGTTGTGAAAAATTTATTAAAAAAGATGTAGACTATTGAAAGTATCAGAGCAATGAGCGTTCCACGAAAGGCGTCTTTATGCCACGGAGCAACGCCCCAGATTACGCGCTCACCAGGCACTTTGTACGGTACCTTTTTATAGATGGTAACCGTGTCACATTCAGCTTTGATTTGGGTAATCGTGTGCGTACGTTCAACAATTACCTTGGCGCGGCCTTGCTGAATTTCTTTGTACAAATAGGTGGTATCTGTCTTGAATGACAGAATTACGCTGTCTTTGGGAACTAGTACAGAAACGGGTACCATAATTTTTACGCTATCGGCCACGACTGACTTTGAGAATTTACGCTCACAATTTTTGTAAGTCACGCAGGAAGTAGCGAATAAAAAAAGAAGGACAAAAAGAAGGTTTTTCATTGGATTGGTATGTTTAAACTGTGTGATAATGTGCCTTGGATTTCCGGTTTTGGCTTTTGCATTGTCCGGATTTGAATGACCTGGTAAACGGTTAGGTTAAATACTTGCTCACAGACGTAGTAGCTGCCGGTGTAATAATCTGAGCTTTTTGTCCTGTCTTTAATTCCATTGAATTGTGAAATTGACTGGTAAAGATCATTTGTGATTTGCTCATATTCCGGGTAGTCGCTCCATGCTGAACTTTCATATGTTGCCGGTGGAAGGCTAAAAATTAGCTTTACGGTAACTTGGCCGGTGCCGGTCTGATTACCTTTGGTTGTGCCAAACCATACGATTTCTGAGAAATCCAGAAGGATACCAGGTATAATGATGGAATTGAATGAATCAGGTTTTTCGAGTTGACCTTTGTCGCGGTCTATCCAGTTGATAGCGGTGACGGTATCCCCGATGTGGCTTGCCAGGTCTCTGAATGTTTTGAACATGGATCTTCGGTGTAAAATGGTGTTTAAACTCGTAAATGCTTTCTGATAACTCGTAGCTCAGCACGGGCATAATTACCGGTTCTGGTGGTTCTTCATGATGATAGATCAAGACAGTCTCGTGTGGGAATAGTTTTGATAAATCCCCGAAACTGGATAAGTGGCCTATGATTATAACCCTCATTGCTTAAAAATTTTGTCAAGCTGCTTTTCAATTTTCGAAATGATTTTTTCCTCTAAAACCTTCGAAGGGCCCATGAATTGACGTTGCGGCATTTCAATGGTTTTTTCTTTGAAAGCGAAACCCTTTCCGGGTGTTGTACCCTTCGCGAACTTGTTCTTTTCGCCACGGTTGCGCTGGAAGGTTTCTGATCTTGCACCCTGCCTGATTTCCCCGCCTTCGTTATGTATTTCGGCATAGGGACGATCATTAGTAAATACTACGCTGCCGTTACCTTTATGCCAATCAACAGCATCAGACAAATGGCCCTTATCTGTTAGGATTGGAGGAACGCTGCCGTTCTTTTTGCGTTTACGTTCTTCACTTGCCGGTTTTAAGGGTGTCCACTTTTCAAGACTTTCGTCGGTAAAACCTTCATCCCGAAATGATTTCTTAAAGTGCTTTTCACCTTCTACACCAATAATGGTGTAAGCGTCATCCTCCATCAGTTTTTTAACTGCGGCGGCTGCCGTCTTCATTTCGTTTGGTGACATATTGCTTGGCTTTCTTGGTTACAATTTTTAATTCTTTGTCGCTCAGTGTTGATATGTATGGATGATTATCACTGAATAACTTACCTGTTAGCCCTGGGTTATTGTCAAGCCCTGGTGCCACATCTGGCCCATCCGGTATTGCGTCAGATACATCATCGTCAGTTTGAGAAACACTACACTGGCAATTATACCGGCTTGGTGGCATGTGCTTGATCCAGAAATCATCCTGAATCGGTTTAATGATGTGGTAATAGACTTTGTGTTCATCGCTTGGCGTAGCAGCCGTTGAAGGCATGTATTCCAGATTTGGGTACAAATCGGCGCTTGCTTCAAACTTTTTCCACTGAATTGCAGATCTTGCTGCACGGATTCCGGTGTTGTATTCAGTCTTTAACCACGTCTGATTGTAATTCTCAACCACCGGCGCGGCCAGTGTCTGAAACTCTTCCCAACTCCTGATTTTACCATCTGGCCGAACCGTCAGCGCTGCCAATTCTTTCGCCTGGTGCCAGGACTTACCGGCAGCAAACAAAGCGCCGGATTCACGTAGCTGCTGAGCCAGATCATAATTAGGCTTACCGTATTCAATCTTACCTGCACCGATGTTCACCGCCTCGTTTAATGTACTGTAAGTAATCTCCATCAGGTCAGGATCAACATCAGCCTTTTTTGTACTGAAAATGCGTTTTAAGGCTTTGCCCACCAGGTCACCTATGTTAAGGAAACTTGGCAGCTTGTAATCTGAATCACCCGCTTTTAGGTTAATGTGATCACAACTATGATAATAAAGCTCATGCAGCCTTATGGCCATTTCTATTTCCGGCCCGGTCAATGCCGGGCCGCCACGAAAAAATCTTGTATACGGTCTAAAAGGCTTAAAGCCAGTTTTGTCTTGTCATTTTGTTTAGGATCTGGTTTACCTGGTACCGGGATTTGAGCAGCTGCTTTGGTTTTCTCTTCCTCACGTTTTTTAAGCGCTTCCATATCAAAAACGACATTATATTCCTGTTCAAAATATTCGATTGTCAAAGGTGCTACCTGCGTATGAATGCTGAGATCCATAGTTAACCGCTTGTCTTTGGGTATGGTAGCTTCTTCATCCATAAACTGAAATTCCCCGGTTGCCGCTTCGGGGAAGCCCTGGGCAATCATCATGTTCCGGACACGGCCATTAAGCAGCTTGGTGACAAACAGCCGGTCGTCCTGGGCGATAGCCTGTGCAACACGTTCGTGAACTTCTCCCTGGGAACGGCTGCTGCCGTCTTCGGTGGTCATGGTCTGGCCAACGATCAGTTTTGATAATCCCTTTTCCATCTTTTCATAAAGACCGTCATAGGTATCACTAGCGCCCGATTTGTTGGCTTCAATAAATTCAACATTACTGCCGTTGGGAACTGCGATGTAAGACATTGCACCGGCTTGTTCCAGGGCTTGGAGTAGCTGCGTTTTGTTGCCTGGCATATGAGGATCATACGTGCCTTTACGCATTGGCTGACCAAAGATTTCATTGAATTGCGCCCAGTCGGAAAGGTTGCCCCGTTTGATCAGAACCAAAATGGTTGCTATCAGGAGTAAGCCCAAATCGTCAGGTTCACCAACTCCAATGTAATAGTAGCTATATGGTGATTTGGTGTAACTGATCCCGGTTATATCATAAGGATCTGCAACAACAATGCCGTCTTTCGGGACAACGTGCGAGCGTGGTACCAATTCGAAAAGATCATTCTTGAAATCGGCATGAATCAGGCTATAACCCCAAAAACGGCTATCCAATGCATGTTTCAAAAACAAATCAAAATGCTCAGAATTTAAAAGGTTATTGATCGAATCAACCGGGTTTCCTTCATTCTGAAAAACTATATTGCTATTGGTGACGGCTAACCGGCGCTGATTAATAACGGATTTCAAATGGTCATCAATCAGGATATCGGTATAGATATCATAAAGTGCTTTGCGGTTTGGGCGCTCAATACTGATGGCAGACTGGTAAGCATTTCGCCACTTGGTTAAATCCTTCCGGGTAATGTCTACCGTCCTGATATCAATGCTAAAATCATTAATAACGGTTTGCCCTGGTTTTATCTGAGAATTAGCGGTTGAAGCGGATTTGTTAAAACCCTTATTTTTCCTTGCCATACGGCCTTTTAGATTTAAAAATGAATCCTAGTGCTATTATAATCCGTGCTCGTTATTTAAACGGCACTTAAACGGGCTTAAACCAGTGGTGGCCGTGGCGGTCTGCCGCCGAATCCAATCTGATTGCCGTCCGGCGTTCCAATTCCGGGATCTGGTGCAGCAGCTACACCTGTCAAAGCCATTTCCCCGGATGCGTAATCTTTCAAGATCCGGATAGCGTCACTGTATCGGTCTGAAACCTTGGCGGGGATGGTTTCGGCAACGCTGTACAAATGGTAAATGGCTATGTCCCGGCCAATCATTACTAGCAATTGATCACGCGTTTCGCCGGTTTTTTCCAGTTCTGGCCGGATCAGGTAACGGCGGGACAAGTAATCTTCAATTTCCCTTTCGGCAGCTTTGCAGGCGGTCAAAATCATGACCTCGGAAAAACGGGCGAGCAGGTTTTTGATTTCCGTATAAAGGCCGGTGCTTAAATCGGTGCTTATTATGAACATAATCTTAAATTTCTATGGCTTCGATTTCTGTCGAAAGTCGCTTTTTAATACTTTTCAGGGCTGCCAAAACAGCATTTCTAACTCTTTGTTCAGCAAATTCAGGAATGAAAACATGTTCAGAGTTATTTTCTGCTCTTTCGATTGCAACTTGAATTTCTTCTAGTTCCCTGGCTTTTTGACTTGCCTCTTTGATCTGTTTAATTTTGTCCATGAGTTATTAAAATTCTTGAATTGAGTTAAAGCAATGTTCGTCATCGATCCAGTCCAAAATATTAGCCAGGAAATTGCCTGCCTTGGTAAGGGTGCCTTTGAGCTGATTTTTTCCCAGGGCGCTGCTTATCGTTTCACCAGTCCTGCCGAAATAGTAGCCGCCTTTGGTGATCAGAATAGCATTGAAAAAGGCACCACAACAAGCATTGCCTAACATGTCAATGCAGATGGCGATTCCACGCATCACTTTTGATAGATACAGGTAAATCTTTTTGCGGCTTCGCTCGTATCGGAAGGCGCTTATGATCTCAAATACAAAACCGATCGGAATGCAAATGATGCTCGAAATGATGGCGAAAATGACAAGGATTAAATTTATCATGTTAAAGTCTTTGGGTTCTCCTTCTGGCACCTTCTGGCGCTTCTGGTTTGGTTTCTCTGTTTAATTCGTCTGCAATTTCTTTTGCTCCTTCAAAGGCATCCGGACCGTCATCGTGGCCGCCAGGGAAGGATAAAAACTGGTCAGTAAGATTTTGCATGTGCCTGGATTTTCTAAGCTTATTCCAGAACCTGACTACGCCACGTTCAAACAATGGTGTGCAGTTTTCAATACGGCCTTTCTTGTCCGGTTTTTTACGATTATCGCCCATGATCGGCAGCATATAACCACGGCTTTCACTTTCTGTTACATACTCTTTCAGGTGCATATCCTGAATAAAATTGGTTTCCAGATAGTTGTAAATCAGCAGTGCCCCGGCTGCTTTAAGTTCCTCATTCATGTCGTAATGAGCTTGAACCATTGCCGTTAAAGTGCACTGATCAACAAACACGGCCAGTACGTCATAAAATCTTCCCATGCGTCCTACGGCAACAATGGCCTTGAAATCGTTCTTGGCCGTGTCCTTGTAACTTGGATCACAGTAAGTGATAATCTGCTTGTAAGCGCTTAGGTTGGGCATGTTGTCCCAGATAAACCATTCTGCTTTAAACTTGTCACCTTCCTGCAAATGGATGTGAAAGTATTCTCTTTGTGATGCCCGGTAACCCATTTTCGTCATCCGGTCAACCAGTTCGGCCCTGGTTAATCTTTCCTTCCAGGCGGGAACACCGTCAACCGACTGATCCATTTTATGGGTCTTCGGGTTTTCAAGTGCAAAAACCTTGATATGGCAAATGTATTCTTTAACCGGGTCATCGTCTTCAACATCTCCAACCAAGTAAGCCAGTGATGATTTTTTATGAATTCTGTTACCGGCAATAATAAAGCGCCCACCATTTTTAGGATCGAAACAGCCCATTAAATCTTCCAAAACCCAATCAACGGCTTCTTTGACAAGCTGCTCATTTTTTACAAGTGGCTTGTCATCAATGTCATCAATAACGATATAATCAGGCCGTTTTTCTCCTTCTCTTGTTCCCCTGGGTGATTGACCACGCCCAAATGCCCAAAAGCCTATTCCATCGGCTGAAAAACTGGAATCGCCCCAACTTCCAAAAGTTTTTTGCTTTCCAAAGTCATTGATATAGCGGTCATTAAATTCTAGTTCTGCCTTGATATCAGCCAAAAGCATAATAGCTTTGTTCTCGTTATTTGATGCAACGATCATGCCGCTAAGCTCTTTCTTTGCCTTCAATATCAGCGGCATCATTACGTCACTGAAAATTGATTTGGCATGACCACGTGGCCATTCGAGGGCAATAAAAATTTTAGGATCTGCAAGTATTTCCTTTGCTGCTTTTTTGTGAAACCAACCAAAAGGGCTGCTCATATAATGCGGGAAATAGTAATTACAGAACTTTGAAAAATCTTCAAGCAGCCCTTTTATCCGGATTCGTTTAGCGTCAGCACTTTCATTGACCGGGATACTACGTCCTGAAATAATCCGCTTTTTCTCTTCCTGGTATTCCTTCCAGAACTTTTCGTCTTTGGTTGCCATTAAGCTGCGATTAATTCACGTTTGTGCATCAAAAAGGAATCGGTGTGTTCCACGATCAGTTTTGCAAGATCGTTGTCCCTGGCTGAAACATATTCAATCAGTTCACGGGTTACGTTCACATATTGAGACCAGGACAAATCTTTTCCTTTAATTGTCGCAAACAGCTTGCTAAGCGCGTCAATGTCACCTTTTTCAAGAAGTTTTAATGTTTCGCCTTCCTTCCGGTTTCTTTCGGTTGTGGCTTGCAAAGCTTCAATCTGGTAATCAATCAGGCCGAGCATCCGGTCGGCCCTTGATTCTTCAAGGCTAAATTTTGTCGAGCGTTCTTCACGCCAATTTCCTTCTTTTGCCCATTTAGACATTGTTGCTGATGAAATTTTCAACATACGTGCTACGTACTGCTGATCTCTTCCAAGCATAAACAGATCTTTTGCGGCTGAACGCTCTTCATCCTTATTCATACAAGTGTGTCGTGATTTTTGGTTGTTCAAAATTGAGCAATCAAAGGCAATTATCAGAAAATTAAAAAGTACCGTTGTCCTATATACGACAACCATTCTGCTGTGGGGTACAACCATTCTTTTTTTCGGTTGCGACATCAAAAAAATGCACTCAATTTTGGATTCAAATCAACGAAACAAATGTCCAAACCATTTCTTCTTATTGACGATACGATGACCATGCACGGAATCCGCTTTGCGCTTGCCGGTGGTAGATGGGATCGGTTTAAAAAAAATCCGGTGATGCTATTTATGCACACACGTGGTCAGGTGATCGGCAAGTGGAACGATTTAAAGCTAGAAGGAAACGGATGGTTTGCCAATCCTGAATTCGACCTGGAAGATCCAGAAGTAAAACCAATTGCCGGTAAAGTAGAACGCGGATTTTTAAACGCCTGCTCGGTAGGTGTTGCGATCCTTGACGCTCAGATGATCGGTAATGAAATTGTCGCTACGGACTGGGAACCTTACGAAGCCAGTATTGTCGATTCAGGCAGCAATCCAAATTCTTTACAGCTCTACACACCGTTCGGGGAAGTGGTGAAAGACCCAGAAACGTACATCAAAAATCTAACACTTTCCATTATGAGTAAAACACAGGAGGGAGCGGGAACTGCTACCGAGAAAATTGTTGAAAAAGAGGTTTTCCCAAAGAGCGTTGCCTTGGCTGCCGGATTGGGTGAAGATGCGACTGCCGAAACGGTTGCAGCTCATATTAAAACCGTGCTTGAAGAAAATGCTACGTTGAAACTTGTCGCTGAAACAAGCAAGAAAACGACCGTTGATCTGTTGGTGGATTCGGCTTTTAATCAGAAAAAGATTTCTGACGGTGACCGCGAGCACTACAAAAAACTGGCAATGATTGACTTTGACACGACTAAAAAAGTTTTGGATACGATACCGGCCATTACAAATTTGAAAGAATTTGCAAACACGCCTACGCCAACATCCGGGGAAACTTTGAAAGCGGACAAAGATGAATATGATTCTCTGTACAAAGAAGGGAAACTGTTGACTTTGAAGGCAGAAAATCCGGACAAGTTCAAGCGAATATTTAAGGCATTCCACGGTGTAGAACCCGTAATGACCACATAAACACAACCAGAAAGCGAAAGTGAGGGGCACCGTGCAAGAACGGTGGGAGTTAAAATTACACTGCCGGGCATAACCTGCCTGCATAGGTGTCCCCTCCAATTTTCATTGTATTATCAAACATTAAACTATACACACGTGGCCTTAGAGGTAGAAATTTGGAAAAAAGAAATCATTGGCTTGTTGTACAAAAGCAACGAGTTTTTGGATTACTGCGTAAAAGCAGATGAGTATGTTAACCTGGGTAAAATTGTCCATATTCCGGGTTCGGGGCAACCGTCCAATGTCGAAATTGACCGTACTATTTTGCCTGCAACGATCAGTAAACGTACGGATACTGAGGTAACTTACACGCTGAAAGAATTTACGTCTGATCCAAAATTAGTGACCAACCTTGAAACGCTGCAATACAGCTACGATAAGGTTCAAAGCGTTTTGCGTGAAGATATGGCCACAATCCGCGAAAAAGTTGCTGACTGGATGTTACGCCTTTGGTCACCTGCTGACGCTGCTTCAATTCTTCGTACCACTGGCGCTGCTGTTACCAGTGCTGCACCGGGTGCAACTGGAAACCGTAAAGGTCTTACCAAGGAGGATCTGAAAAAGGCGCGTTTGGTGATGAACAAACAAAAAGTGTTAAAAGAAGGTCGTGTGGCCCTGATCCCTTCGGATCAAATGGATTTTCTTTTAAGTGATCCTGATCTTTTAAAACGTGATGTTTCAATGGAACTCGATATTAAGGGTGGTGTAATTACCCGTCTTTATGGCTTTGATCTGATTGAACGTTCAGACGTGATGATCTACACTGAGGCGGGAACGCCGGTTGCTAAAAATCCAGGTGCAGCAGGTGCCGCTACGGATAACCAGGCGACACTTTTATGGCAGCGGGATTGTGTTGAACGTGCAATGGGTGATGTTAAGATGTTCTATGACATTGACAAGCCAGAATATTACGGTAGTCTTTTCTCATTCCTGATTATGATGGGAGGCCGTGGCCGCCGTCCGGATGGAAAAGGTGTTCTTTCAATCGTAGAAGCATCAGCAGCGTAACCAACGCACACACTGAATATTAAGACATATACCTCTTTTCCTGACGGAATTTGAGGTATATGTTATGTTAAAATCTCTAAAACTGACTACTATATGGCTTTGCCAGGTGTTCAAATAAATGTTTCTGACGGTGCCCTTGGGCGTACCACGGTGACGGATGACGGAGTTGCCGCTATGGTACTTACCGGTATTGCTGCATCAGGGTTAGCTTTGAATGTACCGGCCAGAATTTACAGTCTTTCGGATGCTGCTACCCTTGGAATTGCGGTTGCCACACATCCGTATGCTTATGGCCAGATCTCAGACTTTTACTCTAAAACGGGTGTTGGTGCTGAGCTTTGGATTATCCTGGTTGCGGAAGCGACAACACACGCTGCTGTTTTCACAGCGACTACCGGACCAATGCAAAAACTTTTGGATGCAGCCCAGGGCCGTGTAACAATAGCAGCTACTGCATTAGGTCGTGCAGTTGGTTATACACCGACCATGACCGGTCTTTTGGATTACGATCTTGTCGCCGTTGCCACTTTGGCCCAGGCAGTAGCAAACGGCCAAACGGCCAAATTTTCACCATTGCGTGTAGTGCTTGACGGTAGTTATCTTGTAACGCCTTTAACGGGTGTTGTGAGCGTAAAAGGTGCTAATGACCGTGTAGGTGTTTTTCTGGGTGTTACCGAATCCGGAAAGCGTACTGCTTCTATGGGAATGTTTCTGGGTGCGCTTGCTGCTATCCCGGTTCATCAGTCTATTGCAAGGGTTAAAACAGGAATGTTTTCGGCAAATGGTGCGCTTACTTCGGGCCTTCCTTTATCGGGATATTCTGACGCTCAACTTGGAAGTTTGCATGATGCCGGTTATATGATCCTTCGATCATTCCAGGGCTTGCAAGGTGCTTTTATTTCTAAGGATCTTACTCTTGCTTCCGACACGAGCGATTATACCAGTATTGCGCTTGGTCGGACGATGGATAAGGCGATCCGTTTGGCATATCAAACCTACGTATTGGAGCTGAACGACACGGTTGAAATCAGTTCGGATGGTAAGCTTTTGCCAACAAAAGTGAGCTATATAGAGGACGTTATCAGACGTACCTTAAATCAGAGAATGGTTGCGGAAGGTAACTGTTCTGCTGTAAATGTGTCTGTTGATCCTAATCAAAACGTGCTTTCCACGGAAATGATTAAGGTGGTTGTTAAGATCACACCGCTTGGATATCTGGGGTCAATTGTTGTGGAACTTGGGTTTTTTAACCCTTCAAACTAAATAAAAATGGCCGGAAAGAACACACGCGATTACGGATGGAGTGAATGCGAAATACGCCTAATAGGTACAATGCTAACGGGCGTTGAAGGCGTTTCCTGGAATGTTAAACAGGCAAAAGAAGCAATTTACGGAAAGGGTAATGAGCCTCAAAAAATCAAAAGAGGGAACAAAAGCTACGAAGGATCTTTATCTGTTTTGCAGGACGAATTAGAGCAAATTTTAGACGTTGCTCCTGACGGGCAAATTGTCAATCTGCAAGATTTGGATTTGCAGATTGCTTATGAGGAAAACGGGGTTATTGTTCGCTATTCACTGATTGGGGTAGAGTTTACAGAAGAACCGCATGAATCCAAACAGGGGGATTTGATCGGAAGAGCTGTATTGCCGTTTTTGTTTCTAAGAGAAATTCGAATCTAAATGGACGCGTTGCAGGACGCGATCCTGATGTATCCAAAACACCGGTATTTATACCGAACGAGTGACAACACTATACACACAACGCAGGAAGGAGCGGAAGCACAAGCGCTCCACCTTCCTGCGTCCTCTATCGAAAAGATCACATGCAAGACCCTCAAAATTACTTTACTGAAATAATTACCGGGTTCCTTTCTTCCTTATCAGCGGCGGGTATTACGTGGTTTTATTCCCGCAAAAAGCAGGTAAAGGAAGTAGAAGCACTTGAACTTGATTTGGTTGACCGGGCAATCAGGATATGGCGCGAAACTGGTGAAGCATTGGAGGCAAAAGTTAATAAGCTCGAAGGTCGGGTAAATGATTTATCTGACGAGAATGTACAACTGAAAATCGAGAACAAGGGTCTGCGAAAGGAAATTTTAACATTAACAAAAAGGGTTCAGGCATTCATTACTAAATATGGGGAATAGAGATATTAAAGATGCCGATACGCGTCTTCAACTGGCTTGGGCATTCATTCTAACAGAATGGCCCAGGCTATACCCGAACAGTCCACTTCCGTTTTTATCGGAAGTATACCGTAGTCCGGATTTACAAAGAGCCTATTATGCCCAGGGGCGTGATCCATTGGCCAGGGTAAATAGTCAACGCAGGCTTGTCAATCTGGCACCGATCACGGAGGAAGAAAACAGGCACAAGGTCACCAACTCCAAACCAGGGCAAAGCAAACATCAAAGTCTTCCATCAAAGGCAATTGATGTACTTTTTGTAAAGCCTGGTACCCAGAGAGAAATCAGCCAGGACATTAACTTTTATAAAGCCCTGGCAAAAATGGTAAGGGGTTTTAATCCGGAAATTACCTGGGGCGCTGACTGGAATCACAATTGGAGAAGTGATGACGAACGGCTTGTAGATATGCCTCACTTTGAAGTTCAATAATACCTTTTAAACGCATTTAAACACTATTTAAATACTATCAAAAATGGCTAAGAAAGAGAATATTACAGATGTTACGCCGGAAATTATCGAGGGATGGAAAAAGCAATACGGCGAAGTTTTCGCTTTGGAAGTTGCCGTTGATCCGGAAAAATATGAACCCGGAACGGTTACAAAAGACTTGGATGATGATATTCCGAAAATTACCGGATATCTAAGAAAGCCAGATAGAAAAGTAATGAATTATGCGGTCGTAACTCTTCCTAAGAGTATAAGTGGTGCAGGAAAAGCAGTTGTAAAAGATTGTTGGTTAGGAGGTGATGAAAGGTTATTAACTGATGAAGCGTATAATTTGGCGGCGGCTCTACAAGCGATTGAATTGGTTGACTTTTACCAAAGTCGGCTAAAAAAAGTTTAGAGGACGAATCAGATATTGACGATTCGTCCGAAGCTGACGCATTTCGATATATGTCAGCGTGGATAAGATACTTTTTCCATGTTGACATATATAAGTCCGAGCCGGAAGAAATTGCACGGCTATGGAAGGAAGCTAAATTCCTTTTAATTCAAATCAAACCAGTTCAGAAAGAGAAATGAACAAAGTATATCAGTTTGCGATAAAACTGCAAGATTTGTTTTCACCTCAAATGCAGCGTGTTGCTACAATGTTTGAGCAAAAAACGTCATTCATGACGCGGCTTTCAGAAAGGGTCAAAAATATGCTCAATTCGTCTGCTCAGTCGGTTTCAACTCTTCGCCAAAAATTGTCAGGACTTGCGGCGGGTTTTAAAGTTAAGATTGACGATAGTCAGGTTGGAAAAGCCTCTGGCAAAATATCAGGACTTCTTACCAAGTTGAAAAGTTTAGCAGGACAATCTGCAATTGTTGGTGGTCTTGTCGGGGGAAGTATAAGTGGCATTGCAATGGGAGCCGTTGACGGAATTATGGCTCAAATCGGAGATATGTCCGAAAAGACCATTGGTGCGGCACAAAAAAGCCAATCTACCAGATTTACACTGAATGAGCTAATGGGTAAGACTAATGCCGGTGCCTTGGTGAAAGGAGTTGATAAGTACGCGCCTGAAAAAAGGGACGAATTGCTTTCATCTGCTCAAAAACTTTCCGGATCTGGTGTAGAATCCAGTAAGCTTATGGATACGCTGAAATACTTAAATAACATTTCAGCATTAACTGGTTCCAAGGTTGATGATCTGGCCATGATCCAGTCAAAAATTAAAGCAACCGGATATGTTCAGGGAGATGAAATCAACATGTTTAAGGAGCGAGGAATTAACCTGAATCCATATTTGGCCCAGGTAATGAAAATTAAGGAAGGGGACATTGCCAAAGCTCAGTCAAAAGGTCAAATCAGCTATGATATTTTTGACAAAGCCATGCAAAAATATGCCGGTAAGGGGAGCAAATATGAGCAGGTTTATGAGCGTAAAATGATGTCAACGACAGAAGGGAAAGAAGAATTGGTATCGGGTAAGCTAAACGCAAAACTTCGAGGAATTGGCGAATTGATGCTACCAATTAAGGATTCCATACTTTCGATGTTCAATGATATTTTGAATGGAACTGGCCCACTTGTCGGGGTTTTTGAAAAGCTTTGGAGTATCGTTTCCCCGATAACTACCGGCATTATCGATCTTTTGAAATGGTTCGGAATTCTCAATGAACAGGGAGCGATCAGCCAAGGGGTTTTCACCACCTTATCTACCGTGTGGGACTTTTTAGGTAATATTTTAAAAATAGTCGGTAGTGCACTTTGGGTTGTTGCCAAGGTCATAGAGTATCTTATTGGTAATCCTGTGGTATTGCTAATTGCTGGTATTTATGGGATTGTTAAGGCATGGGGCTTTTTAAATGTTGTAATGGCCATGAATCCTTTTGTACTGATCATCGCAGGAGTGGTGTTATTAGTTGCGGCAATTATGACGGCCTGGGACAAATTTGATGGTTTCCGCGAAGCCGTTCTGAAAACTTGGGAAGTTATCAAGTCCGTCTTCTCAAATATTGGTGGATTCCTTAGCGCGTTGTTTACTGGGGATATTGCCGGGGCATTGGCGATTATCGGGAAAACAGTTAGTCAGGGCATTGATAATGGGCAAAAGCGGGTTAGTCAGGATCGTTTAGAGAAACTAAACGAAAGACGAGCAGGGCGTAAAAGCCGGGATAAATCAACGGATGGCCTCGATTTTACGGATGGTAAAGGTACGGGTGCAGGATCATTAGGAGCTGCTGCCGGGTTAAGTTCGACAGTAGGCAACTCGAAAAGCAGCAATGTGACGATCAGTATCAAATCTCTGATTGAAAATAACCAGATAACCGTGGCCAGTATGCAAAGTGCTGATCTGAAAGATTTAGAGACGCAAATGATTGATTTGATGCTACGGATAGCAAATTCAGGTACAAGAGCAATTACATCATAATGGGTGCATTGGTTTTAAATCCCGGTGGTGGAATTCCCCCGATTGACAAAGCAACGGTAGCTAGAACAGGTGTTCAGATGAAAATGCCGTTTTATATCGGCGAAACCAATGAAAGCTTAAAACTTTTACCGTTAGAGCCGCTTGTTGCCGTAAGAGGACACAATAATATTTCTCTTCGAAATGTAGCAAAGCAAAGAGGTGGTTCTGGTACCATTAAAGAATACTGGTCAAAGGGTGACTACGAGATTATTGTCACTTGTATGCTCGATGATTATCTAAATCCGGACGAGTTACCAACTGAAATTATTTCCCGTTTGAACGCTTTATGTAGCCTTGGGAAGTCGGTAGCTGTTAAATGTGCTCTTTTTGATGCTATTGGTATCGGAATGATGGCCATCACGGATTGGGAGTTTCCACCAACGGAAAATATTGAAGACCAGGTAATTGTTTTGCGTGGTTTTAGTGATCAGAATTTTCAACTTTTAATCGAAAAATAATGAAACGTTTCACACTATTTGCGGCGCTCATCGTGCTGCTGACAATTAACCAGGTAGCAGCTATGTACAAGCTTGATTACGAAATTACGATTGGAAATTACAAATTGCAGGCCGTTGAAAATGTTTCCATCGAAAACAGCCAGGAGCTTCTTAGTGATGAATGTAGGATCAGTGTACCGGCAATGGTTGCAGGAAAGGCAATTCAGATCGAGGACAAAATTAAGCGTGGTGATGCTGTTACTGTTCGGCTTGGATACAATGGTGACCTTGTAACTGAATTCTCAGGTTATCTAAGAGCGATTTATCCGGATAGCCCTATGATTTTGGAATGTGAAGAAAGTGTGTTTTTCTTTCGCAGGCCGGTTAAATCGGTCATCTTTCGCAACGTAGCCGTTAAGACAATTCTGAATTATGTTTTAGATCAGGTCAATCCTCAAATTCCAACCCCTTTTACCCTGGTGTCTGATCTTTCTGACGCCAGTTATAAATGGGATAGTTTCACTATTCATAATGCTACCGGATTTGAGGTGTTGGATAAATTAAGGCAGGAATCAGGATTGATGATTTATGCCCGTGGAAATGAGCTGCATTATCATTTAGCCTTCACACAGAAAACGGGTGACGCGATTTATGATTTTGGCGTGAATATCGAGGCAACAGATGATCTTAAATATGTCAGAGCCCAGGACGCAAAAATAAAAATTACGGTTGTTGGCCGGACTGTAAAAGGTGCCAAGGTTGAAGGCTCAGCCGGTGAAGATGGCGGGGATAAAATCACGTTACAGCGCCCTACTATTTCAGACAAAGGTACGCTTGAAAATATTGCAAGAGAGCAATTAAAAAGCCTGACGTATGACGGTTATCGTGGTGAAATAAAAGGTTGGTTAATCCCTTACTGCACCACCGGCTATTCTGTTGTTGTCCGTGATCCGGATTATAAAGAAAGGGAAGGTACTTACTATGTCATGGGTACAAAGTTGGAATTCGGTTCTAATGGAGGCGTCCGAAAAGTGTCACTAGGTGCCAAGCTGAGCGTTTGACATAATTTCAGGCCAAAAGTTGTACATAATTTAATAGTCAAAATTGTATTTTTTGTGAGCAATAAAAGGCAGCAGCTTTTAGATTTATTCCTGAATCCTAAGTCAGCTATTCAGGTCTATCGTGCGGTGGTCAAAAGTATTGACGATCACAACAGATGCACCGTCACATTGTTTGGTTCCGATCTGGAAGTTGATAATGTCACACTCGTTGCGGAAGAAGACGGCAGTGAATGGATTAAACTTCGTCCCAGGGTGGGAAGTGTCGTTTTAGTTGGGGCGGTTAATAACGAAGTTTCAGATATGTACCTGGTGCAATACGGAGAATTGGACGGCGGTGAAATTCTTTGTGGAAATACGCTGATCAATTTTGATAAAGATCAGGTTAACCTGGTCAACGGTAGCAGTTCAGTGGCGCTAAGTGCAAGTGAAATATCTATTTCACAGGATCAAACCGAAATTAGTTTATCAAACAATCTGGTTTCAATCACAAACGGCAGCGTTACGCTGAAAGAGCTTTTTGACGACCTGACTTCACTATTGCAAAACTTCAAAGTTGTTACGGCACAAGGGCCAAGTACGGCTTTGTTTCCGGATACCCTTGCTTCTCTTACTGCTTTAAAATCAAAATATCCTTTACTGCTATCATGACAGATTTTCAATTAGATGAAAACGGGGACCTGGTTATATCAGGTAGTGATTTTGCTGTAACTGAAAGTACATTACAGCATCAATCAGATATCATTTTGTCGGCAAAAGGATGGTGGAAACATTCACCGTCACTCGGTGTGAATTTACAAAGTTATGTAAATGAAAACGGGACGGCTCCTGGGTTAGTCCGTGCAATAAGTCAGGAACTAGAACGGGATGGAATGACGGTTGACAGTGTAGCAATCGGCACTGATGGGATTAAAATTGAAGCAAAATACCAGGAATGAAAAAGTACATAGTTACACCAGGTCAAAGCCTTTTTGATGTTGCTATAATCGTTTATGGTGATGTGACCGGCGTTGCTTTCCTGATTATTGATAATGGTTTAAATGGACCGGTTGACCGGATTTATGAAGGTCAGGTTTTGCTTTATCGTGACAACGCAATTAATCTCAGACAAAAGGTATACCTGAACGATTATACTACGATTGCCACAATTGACAATTTGGATAAACCGGAAGGGATTGGCTTTTGGAGCGTTGACGAGTATTTAATTCCAGGTATTCAATTTGAGCAAAAACCGATCTTCCTTGATAACGAAAGAATCTACTTTATACTAGATCACGAAGGTAATTTTTTAACCAAGATTACAAACCTAAGTACCGGCACTGTACTAACAAATCAAATCCTTGAATATCTGGATTCTTTCGGTCGGGCACGTGGGTTTTTCGTTGTCGAAAATGGAGATTATTTAGTTGAAATAGAAGGTTATTTAACAGCACACTTAATTATTAACACATTATGAGGACTTTGGATGAGATAAAAGCGGACATTGATGTAACAAAGGTTCAATTTTCGCAGTTGGACGCGTTGGATAGTACCAGTGATGTATCATTTTGGACAACATTACGTAATATGTGGGCACACCTGGTCTTGTTGGTTGAATCTTCCTATGATTCATTCCAGGCTAAGGTTGATCTACAAATTGCCAGTACAAGCATTGGCTCTTTACCCTGGTATGTAGACCAGGTGAAATCTTTTCAGTTTGGTGATCCGGTTAGCATCTTGAATGGTCGGGTAACCTATGATACGATTGATGAATCAAAACGGATTGTCTTTCAATCCGCTGTAACCGAAGATACGGTGACCGGGCGATTGGCCATTAAAGCGATAAAGGCAAACTCAGTCCCTTTGACAACGGACGAGCTGACAGCACTTAAAGAGTATGTCAGCAAAGTAAAGTATGCCGGTGTACTTGCAGACGTCAGCAGCCTGGAAGCAGATGATTTAAAACTTATAGTAACCGTCAAAGTAGATAAACAGGTCATTGGTTCCAATGGTCTTTTACTTTCGGATACAACAAAAGCGCCCGTTCAGGATGCAATTGCGGTTTATTTACGTTCGCTTCCATATACTTCTGTTATAAGCAATACAGCCCTTACTGATGCTGTTCAGGCAGTCAAAGGGGTACTAGATTTTACGATTACCGGCAGCTTTACGAAACGCCCTGTTTCAGTTACTTGGGTAGCATATCAACGCGAAACCGTCAGTCTGGCCGGTCATGCTCTTTTGCACAATGATTCACTATTTACCTACATTAACTGATGCTGATAGATATTGAAAAATTTGTGCAGCAAGAGTTGCCGCCAAACAAACGTAAGCCGGTGCATATTGCACTAGCCACTGCTCTTTTTTCTCCGATAAATGGTGTTATCAATTCACTGAATAAGTACGAATATGATAGCCAGTTTGACCTTGGAACTCCGGGACAAGTGGCAGTGTTGGAATATATTCTGCAAAGCTACATTGATGGTAATATCCGGGTAACGGATGGAACCGGCAGCCTGATTGATTTCCGTGTTTTGATACCTTCAACTTTGACAGTTGAACAGCGTGGCGATGTTGTGAGATATATCGAGCGCTACCGGCTTAAATCGAAACGTTATGAAGTGGTTGATTCCATTTCTTGGGGCGGTGGGAATGTTCCTGTAACACCTTTGGCGTGGTATTATGGCCCGGTTGTCATTGATAACGGTGGTGGAAATTTCAATATTCGTTATGCCTTGAATCAATCAAAATCGGCTCAAACCATTTTGAAATTCGGATCTTCTGTTCTATTTAATAATGTTAGGGAATACCAGGCACAAGAAAATGTCAATTACCTTGTCACTTCCCCTGGGACATATTCGATCCAGGTTGGAGATTTAATTCAGTATATAGAAGTTTCACCGGCTTTGGTGACTGATAAGCCTGCCTGGCTTAATAAAATAGCTTATACACATGACGTTGATACACTTGAATGCACCTTTTATTTTGATGCAACAGAAGATGTTCAGTCAAGAATTGAGGCTGTAAGTGGTGCTCAGCCCAGCGGTGTATGGGGTGATAGTAATACCTGGGTGGATGGTGGAGAATCGCAATTCGCTCAGCCAAACTATTCAGAACTTGCGCGTTATAATCCTACTGTGTTAGGTTCTGGCGGCATTATCAGATCACGTGAATATTACATTTATGTGAGAAGAACGGCCAGTCCTTCGGTAGTGTTCCAGAAGAAATTTACCACTACGAGTGCAAGTCATGTATATCCTCCGACAGATATTTCATTGGTCGATACAGTCAACTTGCCTGCTTGTGCATTAAGTCCAACGCTTGGATCAATTTTTCAGGCAACCGAAACTTTCATGGTTGGACAATTTGCTGCGTCATCAGTTTTTAGATTCAATATCAGAATTAAGGAAGGGTCTACTACTGTCAGAAATGCAGAAATGGTGTATGAACCACTTGCCACGGATGCGGATAGAATTGAAGCTGCTAAGCCTACAAAACTGATCCAGTTCTTTAATTCTGATACTTTTACATTTGTTTATGCTGCTTTGACGGCGGGTTCAAGAACGATAGAAATTGAGGCTACAAGCTGTAAAGGAACTGGGATTTCTTCTAAACCTTTCGTAATCGTAGGTACACCGTTAGCGTTTGAAACCGGGTATCCAAAGTATACAAATGCAGGCGGTGTCAATAATATTCTGATCCGGATTAAAACAGCGGAAACACAGGCAGTAAAGGTTAAAAATACTGCTACCAATGCGGTTTTATATGATCAGAATTATGCGTTTACAATCGGCAACTCTTTGACTATCACACCTGCTGTTGCGGGTAATTATCTGGTTACAGTTGGTGCTCTTTCTTACACATTACAGGTATTGGATGCCGGAAGCGGCGGGGCTGTGGTTGCCAAGGTATTAAGTCATTCTTTGCCATATCACATCAAAATTACAATTACTGGAAGTGATAAGAATTGGAGGTTTTATGATGTTTCAAACTATCCTTGCCCTCCTGGCCACAAATTCCGTTACAGAATTGCAGGTGAAAATACACTGGATGTAAATCAGCTTGACGGCTATGTTTATAATTCCAATTCACCGGTTAGGATCTTAAAAGGGATTTTGAAGGATGGTTATAACGGTCTTTGGGATTGGGCTGATTCAAATGGGATTACTATCCATGAAGACGCCAGTCCGGGGTTCTCATACAATAATAGTATTGCTCAAACCAGTATTATTTTCATTGGTGGGACGTATGACGGATTTGTCAATCCTATTCCTGATACATTTGACCCGGCAGTAGGTAATGTTCAGTATCTGGATATTGCACCGGCAATTCAATTGCCAACGGATCACGCGTGGATTGTCCAAAGAGGTGTTTATACAATTGCCCAGATTCTGGCCAAAGGAGCAACGCACATTCCAAACGGTCAGCTTGATTGGGGAAACGCTGATTATGCAACTGTTATTCCCGCACAAAGAGACGCCGGAATAACTTACAGTGATGTGCCGTTGAATAATGTTATTTGGTCGATGCCTCGTAACGAAAGTATACCTGAACAGTGGGTAAGTAATCCTCCTGGTCAGGGTTGGCCATTTATTTACAATCTGCAAGTTTGGCCTAATGGCCCACTTAATGAAGCCGATTCAATTGGTAAGGCGAATATTTCCCCAGTTGTAGACCATGCTTGTCATATTGGTGAAACGGAGGAAAACTGGCCTGCTATATCGTCGCACTGGCCGATGTGGGGTTGGTTCTATACTAGATGTGCTGAACGTTTGACCGCTCGGTTTACTAACAGGGGAATTTCGTGGTACATGTGCCATAATTACTTTCATATTGGTTATCCGGATATGTTTTATTTGGGTAGGCTATCTGCAAGTGATCAGAAAGCTGCCTATAACAGACCTGTAACGGATTGGCCTGCAACTGGTTTTCAGCCAGGTGGTACATTGGCGGCTACAAATACAATAGCCCACGCTGTTTATTTAGGTGCACCTGATAAGGAATCTGTTATGTATGACACGGTTTACCTGATGGGTGCGACTAAAAAGTATGGTAAGAAGTCGGCTATTTTCGCCTTTTTGGTACATGAATGGAGACCAAACAATCACCAGAATGTTAACTACCCAGACGGTACTTATTATCAATCAGGTAAGGTTCCTATTTGTCCTGCTGATACATTTAATTTAGGTCATTTAGGACACATTCACGGAAATTTAACACTTGAATGGGGAGGCGCGTCTAAGTCTAGTCATCGTGAAATATTCGCGGAATATGCACAAAGTCCGATGTTCTTTCCAACCGGAAGTACGGAACTGGCTCCAATGCCTCACTTTGGTAGAAGTGGTTATTACCCTTACACAGGTCTTGCAGATATATATAATCTGGGTGTCAAGCATTTTGCTGACCTATGGAAGGAAGTTGAAGGGGGAACGGATGCCTTTTTGAAGTACCGTTTAGATGGCGGTGCCTGGATCACTCCTTCTAACACCGGAATGGATGAAATAATTGACGCAAAAGATCAAAGACGTGGCTATGTATTTTCAAGACGCAAGTCAGGTAAAATTGCATACTATTGGCTTAATCAATACGGCGGTGGTGCTTCTCATTCCATTGAAATTGTAAGCCCGGTTGATCCCGCTGTTATATGGACTGGAACGGTGTCATCCAATATGGCACTATCACAAATACGAAATATTTAGTTATGGCAAAGCGAACGATAGCTTATTTGAAAGCTGCTTTTGGTTTATTGAAAAAGCCGAAAGACACGGATTTTGGTGACGTTTTTGACAGTTACGTTCACAAGGATGACCTTGAAACTGTTAATAACTCTGCTATTGACTTGCGGATAAATACCTTTAATACTGCTTTGAGAGCAGAAACCCCAGGTGCGATTGATACGCTTGGCGATGTTTTAAAAGCTTTTACAGGGTTTCCAGACACTGGAAATTTAAAGGCGATGATTGATGCCGCCAGTGGAACGGGAATAACTTGGGATAAAGTAACTGGGCGTCCTGCCAGTGTTCCAGTTATTTGGGATGAGCAGACGGCCACATTTAACTGGAATGCTGTGGGAACCGGGATTCTGCCTGGAACATTTGCACCGGCTGTAAGTATGAAAGCTTATTTGTCTTTGCCTGCCGGTGTAAGAGCGTTGGTGACTGACATTAGTGTCATCCCTTATACCTTCACCGTTCCGGGGGATACCAGGGTTACAAATAAATTGGCAAGCGTTACGTTTGCTGTTACTCCAAAAATCTCACTAACATGAGTTTTACGCATGTTCTTATTGTGAATCTTGATGGACAGTTGTCAGCAATGCCGACTGTTCAAGAGTATCACAAAAACCATTATTCCATCAAGAATATGCACCGTGGATTGGTTCGGGTAAGTCCAGAGCTTGAAGCACTGGTGTTTGAAAATCGGGATGTGATCCGGGTTTTGGGGCCTAAGTTGCCGCCTGTTCTGAATGTGCCTGGATGGATTTATGTGGCCGTTGTAGATAGCACGCTGACGTGCATTGGTCAACAAATCCCCAGTATAAATATACAAAAAAGGGTTGAAACCACAAGTTTTTTGACCCGATATTTTTACCAGATTTCCGACTTTTTTAAATCTAAGAACTGATATGATTAACCCAGTTGTTCACGCCATAAAATCGAGTACAGGTCTATCAAATGAGCAGATAGATGCTAAGATTATTGCTTTACCATTAGAGCAAAAAACAAAAGTGAGGGCTTTGATAGTTGCGAATGCCATGCCTGATAAGGAAGGTTTGGAGCTTCTTACTGAAACCGGCTTATTGAGCCATTAAATGATATTTAAATGCGGTTTAAGTGAATAGTAAAAAAGGCCGTCGATTGATGGCCTTTTTCTTTGGATTCTCCAGTTTTTGCAAAAGGGTAGTTTTTTACATTTGGAATTGTGATTTTTGATTTTTCGATTTGTGATTCAATCTTTTCTGGTTTATGGTATCGGTGATCATTGTTTCTCTGGGCAAAAGCTCTTCCTTCAACGCAACCACGCTGGTTTCCGTCTGGATTTTCCTTTGCATTCTTTTCCCCGGCATTGCGAATGTTGTTGTGAACAACAGTATCCCCATTCCCGAAGCCGCAGAAACAGCGATCAAACAGCGGGAAGGCACGCACCAAAAATGGGATTTGCCTAAAAAACCGACGATGGAAAAGTTTTATGCCGTATATCCGCAATACCGAAAATATTCTATTCCAGAAGACCAATATTCGCCAGGCTGGTATTATGCCATGCAATTATCCGGTGATCTGGAATCGGCAGGTTCTTCTTCGGGGCTTTTTGAAAAATTAGACCAAAGACAATTATTATCTGAAAACATAGCCGGTTTTAATCCAGTGATAGCAGCTCAGCAACTTTTGAATAAAATTGCAAATACGGACCTGACCAGCCATGTACACTATTTACAATCGGTGAAAGCGCATCATAAACAAATCCGTGAATATTTTTATCCGTTCATTTTTGTCGATACGCCAACTGAAAAGATAAACTGGGCGGGTTATCCTGCATACCAGCCCCATACCTATTCCTCAGATCCTTTGACGGGAGGAATGTTGGCGATAACGATCTGGTCCATCTTATCGCTGGTTATTTCCATTTTATTATTCAAAAGAAATTTTATTCAAATCAAAGACCTGCAAAATGCTTGAAGCTAAAAATTTAACCAAAAAATACGGCAGTCATACAGCCCTGAATAACCTTAACCTGACGATTAAAGAAGGGGAAATATTCGCCCTGCTTGGTCAGAATGGAGCTGGTAAAACCACAACGATCAATCTATTTCTTGGGTTTATAGAACCAACCGCGGGCTCGGCTTCCATCAACGGCATTTCCGTGGCCGAACATCCGCAGGAAATAAAAAAGTATCTGGCCTATATTCCTGAAACCGTGATGCTTTATCCAAATCTTACGGGCCTTGAAAATCTTAAATATTTTTCTTCACTGGCAGGATTTGATTATTCTGAAACAGAACTTGGAGAATTACTGAACACGGCCGGTTTGCAATCTCAGGCTTTTGACCAGCGACTGGCGGGATATTCAAAAGGAATGAGGCAAAAAGTCGGGATTGCGATTGCGGTTGCAAAAAAAGCAAAAGTGCTGCTTTTGGATGAGCCAACGAGCGGACTGGACCCAAAAGCATCCAATGAATTTTCGGAGATCCTGAAAAGGCTTTCTGCCCAAGGGACGGCAATCCTGATGGCGACACATGATATTTTCAGGGCCAAAGAAGTAGCAACGCGCATTGGGATTATGAAAGAAGGAAATCTGGAATCGGTCATCAACGCCATTGATATTTCTGCTAATGAACTTGAAGCTTTGTATTTAAAAACTATTTGAAATAACACCTCACCTTTCACATTAACTTATATATATGAAGCATACTTTTATTCTTTTATTTTTATTGGGCTGGTCTTCTCTGAAAGCTCAAAGCATTTCCGGTACCATTTCGGATGCCACCACCGGAAAGAAAATCGAAGGGGCTTCGGTAAAACTTACGGATGCTCAAACCGGAGCGGTTACCGACCCAGAAGGGAACTTTTCAATTCAGGGAAAGGGAGCGATTGACATTTCATTTTTAGGGTATAAAAAACTCAGGATTAACAATACGAATCATTTTCTTACGATCGAAATTGTGCCGGAGATCAATGAATTGCAAACCGTTGAGGTGGTTGGACGTACCGCAAAAGATTACAATAGTGAATATTCATTTTCCGCGACAAAAATATCTGCCTTAAACAAAGACATTCCGCAGTCGATCTCGACGATTACCAAAGAATTAATAGCCGACAGGCAGGCCTTTTACCTCGCTGATGCTGTAAAAATTGCAAGCGGCGTTATCCCTTCAAGTTTTTACAATCAGTATACAATCCGCGGTATCAGTCAGAATGAAGAAGGGCAAATCATTAACGGAATGCGTACCCGGCAATATTATTTTCTGCAACCGTTAACTTCTAATATTGAAAGAGTTGAAGTGATCAAAGGACCTGCCAGTGCTACGTTTTCTTCGGTGGACCCGGGTGGAAGTATCAATCTTGTCACAAAGAAACCGCTGGCAATCAACAGAAAAGAGGTAACAATGAGTGCAGGAAGTTTTAGTACTTTTCGGGGAACGCTGGACTTCACAGGCCCTTTAAATGAATCCAAAACCTTGCTTTATCGATTGAACGGTGCTTATCAGGAAGCGCGGTCATTCAGATATCTGGTTGGTAACAAATCGTTTTTGCTTTCTCCTTCGATCAGCTATATTCCGAATACTAAAACGGCTATTAATGCAGAGTTGATCTACACTAATACCACTGGAAATTTAGACCGCGGCCAGCCTATTTTCGGAGCAGTTGCAGGAAAAACGGATCTTAGCAGTACGCCAAAAAGTTTAAACCTGGGAGCTTCCAATGATTTTTTCAAGTCAAAAGAATTGATCATTATGGGAAATATTACACAAAAATTCACTTCTCAAATCAGCTTCAACGCTTCCTATATGAAGCAATCCTGGACAGAGAATTTGCAGGAGCACAGAACGACAAATGCCTTTGCACCGGACATTACCAATCAGCCTGTTACCAGCCTGGCAGCTATGCAATTTGTTCAGCGTCAGCAATATTGGGGTATCGACAACCTTAATAGTTACTTCAATTTTAATTTCAATACAGGTGCGATTAATCATAAATTATTGATTGGATACGATTTGAACAGCTGGCAAAAACTGAAAGGTGGCGGACAAAATGCAGCCCGTGGTTTTTTGTTAAAAGATGGTACCGTTGCCAGTTCTTTCGTACTTGCCAATGCAGCTAATTACCAGACGATTACGGTTAATGGAAAGACTCTTCCAAAACCGAACGTAAATCATTTCGACTTGCAAAATCCATTATACACGATTAGAAATGTTGAAGATTATACGCTGAATGTAAGAACAGCGCTGCCATCCGCTTTGACGACCAATAACGCGGTTTATATCCAGGAGCAGCTGCAATGGAACAAATTTACGATGCTGCTAAGTCTAAGAAATGAATGGTTTGAAGATATCACCAATTACAAGTCGCCCAATACATTGACGGTTAAGAAAACCGCATTACTGCCACGCATCGGCCTTACTTACGCGGTCAGCAAAGCTGTGAATATTTACGGTACGTATCTGGAAGGTTTTCAACCCCAATCCAATACCGTAACCCTAATGCCGCAAACGGGCTCCTTGCCCGCCGGCAGCCAGTTTCATCCGCTGACTAGTAATTTGAAAGAGTTTGGCATGAAAGCAGATTTCTTCCAAAACCGGATCAGACTGAACATGGCCGTTTACGAGATCAAACAAAAAAATATTCTGATGAATGCAAATGATCCTGCCAATCCGGATTTATTGGTAACCAGAGGAGCCGAGCGCAGCCGTGGAATTGAGTGGGACATAGCGGGCTACATCACGCCTGACTGGCAAATCAACGCATCGTATAGTTATATTGACGCGATCATCACCAACGATAATAACGAAAGCCTGATTGGAGCCAGAAAACAAAACACACCAAAACACAGCGCCAACTTGTGGACGCGTTATAATTTCAATGGATCATCAGCCCTGAAAGATCTGGGTATTGGATTTGGTGTACAACATCAGGGAAATAAAGTACCCTGGTTTACCCGCGACTTTATGATTCCTGCTTTCACAATTTTTGATGCTGCTTTGTACTACAATCCCGGAAAAAGTAATATCCAGATCGCGTTGAATGCAGGTAATTTACTTAATACGAATTACTGGCTGGGTGCCCAGACTTATCTGCGCTTATTTCCGGGTGCACCGAGGAATGTGACGGGAACGTTGACTTATAAGTTTTAAGTCGTGCACCTATTCCAACATCAATTTGAAATTGGTGCTGGAATAGGTTAGGGTTTGTAGCGCGGTCTTGCGTTGAATCGCTGCGGACGAAAAATATTGGCCTTTTTGTAACAGGCTACAACCAAGTATCCCATTCCTAAAATCGGATAACTATTACAAACCGTCAAAGACTCCGGATTTTTGCTATGCCTAGTTGGAAAAAATACACATAGCAACGGTCTGGATTTCATCATTTATTTCAACGGTTTCACCTCAAACTATCAAATCGTTTTCGTTTGAGACAAAAGATCCGGCAGCGGATTTGTAATTCAAAATTATAGAAACAAACTGAATTGCCGAATTTCTTTAAATAACAGACGATACGAGCTGAAGTGCTATTATATAAATGCCGCCCACGCAAGTGAATGCCAGGTAGACTTTTAACAGAACGCTCCTGATATTTCTCCATTGCAGCACAAGTATTACACAGCTGATCATTGTAAAAATAACAAAGCCGTAATTCCCAATCATCCAGGCCCGATGAAGGCCGTCCATTGGCAAAGCCTCTCTCATATATCCAAAAAGCTGCGAAAGTACGTACAGTGACAGCAAAAGAGAAAGGGCAGCAAATGCCGGTGCCAGGCGAAGTAACCACTGTTTTCTGCTGCTCTTTTTTAAAATTAATAGGATGCTGTTTACAAGGCCAAAAATCAAAGCGGAGGTTAATAACATTGCACTGGCGACAAAAAGAATGATCGGTACCCACGCTTGCAAGGCAGAAATCTTTTCAAAATACATTGTACCATCCGAAATTGCCGGATTTCCTGCGCTATCCCTTAAGAATGAAATGTGAGGGTTTGTTGCATTAATATTTTTATAAAACCGAGCATTTTCATCCGTTGCCTGCCATTTCATTTGCCCGCGCCCAATGATGCTTACATCCAGAAAATGATCCGTTTGTTTAATTTGAATCGTGTTAGTCAGGCTTTCGAAAAAACCACTGTACAACTGGCTTGGATTAGCATAGCGGTAATATCCCAAAAAGGGTTCAATTGTTTGCTGATTGAGTGGATAAACTTTTGCAGGTACTGGCTTGACGGTATCCCTGAGTAAATATTGACTGATCAGCCTATCTGCAAAGCGGTAAAAATCTTCATTGTGCGTGTTCAGCGCAAATGCATAACCCAGTACCAGCGCACGGTTGTATAGAAAAACAGAGAGAAACCCTCCAATGGCACCCCGATGTCCCCTAAATGTGATTCCTTCCAACTCATTGCTTTCGTTTCCATACGCATATGTATTTTTAAGTCCCGCCTTTGCTGATAAATAGGTGTGAGGGACTTCCGAATTTGCCAGATTCTTTTTGTCTAAAAATTTGCCATAAGGCTGTTCCCAACCATTCAGATACATTTTCAAAGCATGAGCCAAATCAACAGCACTGACATTCAATGAGCTGTAACCACTGCTAAAAGCGGGTTGATGCGGAACCAATGAAAAACCATTTCCTTTCCATACATATCCTTTGCTATATCGGGCCGTTCCATCACCGGTCAGGTTTAAATTCGCATCAGGCATGCCAAATTTGGCGAATACCTCCGTTTTTAAATAATCCTTTGTTGATTTCCCCGAAACATGTTCAATAACGTAATCAAGAATAGCGTAATTAACACTGGAATACGCGTGTCTCTGGCCGGGGATCCATTTTGAGGACATAAATTTTTCAAACAACTCTACCGTCTCAAAACTTGTATAGCTATGGGAAGAAAAATTATATTCCTCAAAAGGTGACTTGTCGCTAAAACCTGTGGTATGTTCTAGTAATTTGTCGATTGTGATTGGACTGGTGGCTTCCCAATTATTCTTAAACCGAATATTTGGCGCTATGTCTTTGAGTCTCGAATCAAGCCTTAGCTTTCCTTCTTTTACTAAATTCAGAACGGCAGCCGCTACAAACATTTTGGTTATTGAGGAACCCCTAAAAAGTACATTTTCATTAACTGGTAACTTCTTTTCAAAATCGGAGAAACCCAGGCCTGTGATGCATAATACTGAATCCTTATTGACCATGGTGAGCATCATACCCAGAACATGTTGTTTGTCCATTTCGGCAGTCAGCATTTTTTTTAGCTCCTCTATATTTTTAGGAGTAGTGTCGTGCCGGGCTTGCGCCGGAGCATATGCAAATGCGATGAGAATCAAAAGCCAAATAGCTGACAGAAAAAAACGGGTCATTTTGTAGTCGGTTTGTGGTGATTATTGACCCAATGTTGCCGTTTAGTGTGTGCCCTGCGTTCGGATTTATCCAAAAGAACGCATTTTTATGCCACCTTGAATCGATGAGACATGGTTTTGAAATTATTTTTCGAAAGATCTTAGAAAATCCGTTGGAGAAAGTCCGGTCAATTTTTTAAACGACGTATTGAACGAAGTCTTTGAATTAAATCCCGATTCAAATGCTATATCCAGCATATTTCGCGGATCGGCGTTGTCTGACAACAATAATCCCTTCGCTTCTTCTACGCGATACCTGTTAACAAAAGAAAAGAAATTTTCACCGTAAACGTCGTTGATCAGAAACGATAACTCGTGAATTGAACTCTCCATTCTTTTTGCCAGGGCCGGCAGACTTAGTTCATTGTTCAGATAGACTTTCTCCTTATCCATCAATTTTTCAAGCTTTCCTTTAAGATGGTTTATTTGCGTGTCCGACAGGCGTTTTTGTTTCTCCGTTTTAATTGCAGTATCCTGATTAATAATTACTTCCAGTTCTTTCAGGGTTTGTTGCGGATATGCGTAAATCTCTTTTTGTTTTAAAGAATAGTACGCCAGAAAATAAATGCTTACCAAATAGAAAGCAGGCGTGTAATCGAAAACCCCTGGAATCCTGAAAAAGGCCAGATTGAGCCAGATCAATACTATTGCAACAACCACATAAAGAAAATTAGTAAGCCATAAGAGGTTGATAGACTCGGTGGATGAAGCCATTTGATTGATATTTTGCTTGTGCCGATGCAGCTTTCGGTAACTGAGAATCCAGTAGACACTGATTTGAACAGGAAAAGCCGCGGCGAAAATTGTGAAGATAATCCGGGCAAGCATTTTATCAGGAATCTCTACATTATTGCCAATCACGATACGGGGCAATTGGAAAGATAAGAAAAACAAAAAAGGTAAAAAGTGCCAAAAAAATTTCCAGGTAAAGGTTTTGGCAGGCGCAGTGAAGTAAGCTACACTCAAATAGAGCGTTGGCGCTGCTAAAAACCGGCTTAATTCCATCAGGATCATCGCCTTAGGATACACGTTCTGCAAACCCAGATCATGAACAAAAATTTCCAAAAGCGAGAATGCAAAACTGATTACGAAAACACCAAGCCACCGGCTGGCATTCAAATTATTATCTTTCGGATGCTTAAAGAGTAAAAAGGCAAGAAGAAAAGATCCGCCGCCAGCGAGACCGGTCAATAAGGGGTTGTACATGCGAAATCGAGTAGGTCATACAAAACAGGATTCAACCGGTAAAGTAGAAAGAAATTACATAAAAAAGAGAAATTACAGATAACTTGCCAGCAATGATTTATAGGAAGACATACAAAATTGGACTACTATAAATTAAAAAACCGGATCACCATAACAGTCCAGTTAATTGCCAATTTTGGAAAACGAAATTTTAATTATGGTACAAACATCTGATCTTTTATTATTTGGACTTGCTGCACTGATACTGGTAATCAGCCCGGGACCAAACATGATTTATCTTATATCCCGCTCCATTACTCAGGGAAAAGCCGCAGGATTAATTTCACTAAGCGGGGTAATTTTCGGATTCCTTTTTCACATTGTCATGGTATCCTTTGGCCTTACCGCTGTTCTTTTTACAATTCCTTTTGTATATACATTACTGAAAACAGCCGGAACAATTTATCTGGTTTATTTGGCTTATCAGTCGGTCAAACCGGGTAGTAAAAGTCTATTTGAAGTGCAAACAAATCTGGAAGCAGATAAACCTGCCAGATTATTCAGCATGGGATTTTTCACTAATGTTTTGAATCCCAAAGTGGCCGTTTTTTATCTTTCCTTTTTTCCTCAATTCATTAAATTAGAGAATGGCTCAGTGATGGCACAAAGCTTTCAATTAGGTATCACACAAATACTTATCAGCCTGACAGTGAACTTTATCATCGTATTGAGCGCATCTGCAATGGCACAATGGTTTGCCAGAAAACCTGCCTGGATCAAAATTCAGAAATGGTTTATGGCAACTGTCCTTACCGGTCTGGCAACCAAAATGGCTTTGGAAAGGAGTAAGTAACTTTGAAAAATTCTTTTTTATAATCCTCAACAACTTATTTTGAAAAAGATCGTCGTTGTGCATGGTGTTCTTCGAACACTTCGTACCAAAAATATAGGCTCGCTTGTAACGGACTACTAACCATTTTGAGTTATCTATTTAAATTTCTCCAAAACAACCGCACTCGCCCCGTTAATCGTTACATGATCCAGCGAAAGTCCTTTCACAAAATCCATTTTCATCGGAACTTTTACGCCTCTGAAATCACAATTTACTAGTCTCAGGTTTTGAACTGGTGAAGATTCGTAAGCGTTTACAAAAATGCCATATTCTCCTCCCCTGGCAACGTCCAGGTTTTCTACCCAAATGTTCCGGATGGTTGGAATAAACTTGCCGGGGTTTTCATAAAACATATTACAGGTAATCGCAGCGTCCTTATAAGTGCCTACTTTTACGTCTTTCATAAAAATATTTTCAATAATCCCACCACGTGAAGAGCTCGTTTTAAGTCTTAATACACGTTCAAGTTGAGGGCTGTCCATGGTACAATTGATCGCATAAATATTTCTGGCACCGCTGGCTATTTCGCTTCCAATAACAACGCCGCCGTGGCCGTCTTTCATTTCACAACCTTCAATAATATGGTTTTCAGCCGGACGCGCAATTCTGCGTCCGTCCTCATCTCTTCCGGATTTAATCGCGATACAATCATCACCAGTATCAAAAAGACAATCTTTGATCAAAACATTTTTACAGGATTCCGGATCGCAGCCGTCGTTATTAGGGCCGTGAGAAACAATTTTCACCTTTTCAACAATCACATTTTCACATAATACCGGATTGATAAACCACATGGGCGAATTGATCATCTGCACACCCGAAATCAAAACATTTTTACAATTATAAGGCTGAATCAAATTTGGGCGCAGATAATGCCCCTCTCCAAAAATGCGTTTTCCTGGATCGGTTTCCTTTTTCATTTCTGCATGGAGTGCATCACGGGCAGGTGTCTGTTTTGGCAAACCTTCTTTCCATCCAAATTTTTTACTCCCATTCCAGTTCCACCAGTTTTCATTATCCGCGTTGCCATCAATGATACCATTTCCTGTTACCGCAATATTTTCTTCACCGTAAGCATATATAAGTGACGAATAATTCATACACTCCATACCTTCCCATCGCGTAAAAACAATTGGATATTCCTTGGGATCACGGCTAAAAATAATTTTTGCCTGATCGTCCAGATGAAGATCTACATTACTTTTCAGATAGATTGCACCCGTTAAAAAAGTACCAGCCGGAATAATCACCCGGCCTCCGCCTTTTTTGTTACAATCTTCAATCGCTTTTTTAAATGCAGCTGTATTACTTGTTTTTCCGTCACCAATTGCTCCATAACTGGTTAACAGAAACTCCCGTTTTTGAAATTTTGGTGCTATAATTTTCTTTCGAAGCAGCTCCATTTCTTTAACGGGCTCAGAAGATGATTTCCAGACTTTTTGCTGAGCAAAGCCGTACGAAAATATTCCCAGGATAAGCGCAGTTATTATCGAATTTTTTATCATTGCATTTTTCATTTCAATCTATTATTTAATAAAACAAGCCTCACAGATAATCAAATGCCACCTTTTCACTTAACACCCAGCGGATTCCAGTGATCATAACCGCCAAGAATTTTCTCAACTGTATACCCGTCCGCTTCTTTTGCGGTCAGCTGTCTCGACCATTTAACCCGTTCCTTTATCGTTGCACCATTTCCTGTATTTCCAAATTCCGCATAATACGCAGTTTTTGTTTTTTCGGAAAACATAACATCGCCTGTCCACGGATCCCAGCCCGCCGGAAAAATATGCGGGCCTAGATCAGATTTAATAAAAACGGTTTTGGCAAAAGGTCGCCACGGTCGTCCCAGAAATACCTTTTGCGCGGATGCATCCGAGATAAGTTTGCAATTAAAAAACACAAATCCGAATCGTTGTCCCGGGCGCGTTGAAGCGGCCGTTACATAGGAATCAGACAGACTTTTAATGATACAATTTTGAAAAACGGCTGTTGCTTCTCCAAAAATAAAATCAACGGTTCCTTCAATATAACAATCCTGAAAATATTGCCGGGTATTTTCGCCAGCGGCATAAAGCGTGTCCTGATTTCCCAGCATCCGACAATTTTTAATCACACACCGATCCGCCTCCACATGGAGTGCTACCGCGCCTGCCCCACTCTTCCCGAACTATTTTCGATCGTCAGGTTTTCGGCTGCGAAATCATTCCCTTGCACCAAAACGGTAAAAGTTGTGTAGGTTACAAATTTTTCATTGCCAAACAGATCTTTCCCCGGCCTCTCAACCGGTTTTCCGGAATAATCATTATGTGTAATAATCGTATTGGCAGCATCTTCGCCGATAAGTGAAATCGCCGTTTTCCAGGACGGAATCACCAGTTTTTCGCGATACGTACCTTTCTTTATGTAAATTTTCACCCGCTCCTGCCCCAAATCTCTTACAGAATTTACAGCTTCCTGAATGGTCTTATAATTTCCACTTCCATCCTGCGCTACGGTTATCGTTTTTGGCAATATTTTATCCTGTGCGACCACATCTTTTTTAACCAAAAGAAAAAAAATAACGGCCAGTATTAATTTTAAATAATTCATCTGATATCAGGGTTGTGGTTTAAGGCCTTCCCATCTTACTTTCCACTTTCCGTTTTTGGGAAAGCCCGGATCAGGGATTTTATTATCGCCAAAACCTGCGCACATTAAGGCGATAGCAGCAAGCAAACCACCATTTCCGGGCAAATAGATCGTAAGTCTTTTATCCTGATAATTGTGGCCGTTTGGCAAATAAGTATTGGTGGTTATATTTTTAAAAAGTGCGTCTATCGCTTCCTCCGGCTGATGAAGACGCGTAGCAGTCATCGCAATCATAGGAAAATCCCAGCCCCAGGTACGCTCCCAATGCCAGACTTTTTCAATGGTATCATACGTTTTCTGCATGATCTGCGTATCAACAAATTCGTTTGACGGAAGAGTGCTCAGGGCAGCAAGTACAGCCGGATGATCAATCGTATATTTGCTTTCGGGAGAATATGAATCTTCAACACTTTCGGCAGCTTTATAAACCCCATCTTTTTGAGCAAGAGGCGTGAGTTTTTCGATCACATTTTGCCATTCTTTATCCGGCTGCATTCCTAAGCGAACCCGCCACTTCTGGGCAACTTGTAAAGCCCATTTCCAGTAGGCAAGTTCATATGGTGAATTGAACGTTTCAAGTGGATTATAACATTCCTGAGCAGGTATAATGCCCTTTCCCAGATTGTACCGATTGGTGGCAGGATCATACTCTGCAAACGAGGCCATGAATTCGGCACTGCCAAAAATCAGCTTCTGGTATTTTTCCAGAACAGCTTTAGACGGATTATTACGATAAATCAATTCTGCCAGATAAATCACATGCGGCTGCTGCCAGATAAGAAAAGAACCTACCGACCATGGCGATTCGACACCGGCATGATCCGTCATCTTTTGCCACCTGACACCTTTGTATCCTTGCCTTTTGGCAATATCTACTGCACCTTCATAGGCACTAAAATACCAGTTCATTCCCTTTTCCAGCAAATCTGTTCGTCCCCAGAGAGCATAGTGTGCCGCGTGCCACCAGTACATTTCCATATGCGGTTTCCCGAACCAGCTATTGTAAGTTAGCCCGGTTTCTTGCGGAGGAAAATTTCCGGCACATTGCACCCGCGTCAGATATTGGGAAAGAATAATCCGCCTTTCAAGCTCATCCGCGCGGTTATCCGTACTTCCTTTTAAATCGATTGCTGCTCCCGACAACCAAAATTTCTCCCAGCCAGACACACTGCTTTTCTCAATTTCATTAAATGTTGAATTCGGATTGATCGTTTTTTCTGGTGAAAACGACACAGAAATTTCAAAACTGCCGTTCGCATTTGGGAGCAGATTGAAATCATGATCACCTGTTTTACTAATTGTGGCATCGTCTTTCCACTTCGCCGTTACATAATATTGATCATTATCGAGCTTGCGGCTAAACAAAGCGGATAATTCATCTGGCTGGCTTAACACTGTTTGATGCGAAGAATTGTTAGTATAATTTGTGCCGACGTCTGTAAACTGATTTGTCGGGTAAGGAAATCTGAACCTGATTTTCAGCCTTTTTGATTTAAGTAATTCTGATTCAATCTTCACCGCAATAATATCTTTCTCCGCGTCAGCGTAGGTAATAACTTTTACCGCTGATCCTTCAACCGAAAAATTGCTTGTAATCTGTCCTGTCCATACATTCAGTTCCTGATTTATTGCCTGAATGTCTTGTGGCTTTGCAACAGAACCATCCTTTTTAATAATTTCAAAACCGACGTTTCCCAATTGAAGTCGTGCAGGATTTTCTCTGAAATAATTTACTGCCTTTCTATTTCTTGCCGGTTCATTTATTTGCACTGAATACAGGCTATTGGGATGTCCGTTAAAATTATAGGGTTTCAAAGTTTCGCTGAATTTCAATTCATCAGAATTGGGAAATGAATGCCAGCCCCACTCCGACTGTGTTCCAAGCGGAACTCCTTTGGCATAATATTCCGGAAAAGATTGCAGTCCGGTAACATCCACGGTAAAAGCAAACTTTCCATTTCCGATGGTTAGCGAAGACAGCGTGTCTACTGATTTAACTTGTACATTATGCCTGTTTACAACCAACTTCCGATCGATTTTCTGAGTAAAAGTATTATCAGCCCAACTTAACCATATTACAAAAAAACCAGTTATAATATATTTATTTATCAACGTAAAACCCGATTTAGAGATTGAATTATCTTTTGGTCAATTTAATATAGTTCAGCAAAAATTATTTCAATTCAAAATGACATTAATTGAATTATTCCGCGAATCCCGTTTAAACACCTGACCAAGGCAAAAGTTAATTACATGACCTTTTCAGATAATACCAAACACAAATAAAGGTTTTTCTACGCAAACGAAACCGGGAACGTTATCAGCTTGAACAAATCCAAAAATAAAATAAATAATTTATGGTTTTTGACTAATTTAGAAGCCAAAAATCCGAAATAGCCAAATTGTTCACTTGAACTATTTAAATGTGAAAATAGAATTCGATGTTTTGAAGCAACCAATTATCTGCCGCTTTTCTGCAAAATATGAGCCGTATAAAACCCTGGCTTTTTGTTAACTGCAATACAATATTTCCAAGATGGAATCTGATTATAAACTTTAAGATATTTTTGATCTGTTAATATAGAAGCAGTTTTATTTCAATCTTTTGATCCGTGTAATTTCGATGGAGTCAACTCCTGTCCAGATTCCGACTGGATTTTTTTATATTTCCACTTTCCACATAATAGGGACCTTCTGATCGGGAATTTTACCCCTGAACCGGCGATGTTGCAGACTGCGGTCGTTATGATTACTGTCGTTCCGTCATCATGTTTTGCAGAAGGTGATTGCCAAAATACAATAGATATTTAAGAAGCGAATTTCTCAGATTTAATAAATAACCTCAAATTTCACTTTTGTATCTTCTGAAAATTTGGGAATTACTGCAAAATAAACAGCCTGTGTCTTCACAGCACTTATTATACCCTCTGTCGGTGCGACCAATGTTACTGAAAATATAATTGTTTCGTTCGAACAATCACTGGTTACGTTCTTTTTTTCAATTTTGACAAGCGTTCTGGTATGGTAACTACCTAATAAAAGTGTTTGTCAAAATTAATTGGAGTGGCTCTGCTGTTGGCCACATAGTTAAAATATTGACTTTGAGATGTGATGATCAACTTCACAATTTTCGCGGTATCAAAAAGCATTAAAGTTTACTGCCACTTTAAATTTAAACGAAAAAGAAAACGCTCGTCGCCAATTCATAACGATGTATTTGATTGGCATAATTTAAATTCCTGAGTCCAAATCTAAATTTGTATTGCTGAAAATCATAAATAAATTAACAGCATCTGAAAGATACTATTTACAGGTTTACCAAAATTAAGAAATGGAAAATATCGAAAATAAAGTAATCGTCATTACCGGAGCAAGCAGTGGTATAGGCGCAGCCACAGCTCGCAAACTGATAAAACTTGGAGCAAAGGTAGTTCTGGCAGCCAGAAGAGAAGATCAGCTAAAACTTTTGGCCGAAGAACTGGGCGAAAATGCCATGTATGTGGTAACGGATGTAAGCAAACGTTCTGATCTGGACAATCTGGTGAGGCAAACAATTGACAGATTCGGAGATGTGGATGTATTCTGGAATAATGCTGGTATTATGCCGGTTTCTTTTTTTGAAGAAGGGCATGTAGAGGAATGGGACCAAATGATTGATATAAATATTAAAGGCGTTTTGTACGGAATCAATGCCGTTTTACCACACATGCTGCGAAGAGGTCAGGGCCATATTCTGGCAACTTCTTCTGTTGGCGGGATCAAAACCACGCCCGGCATTGGCGTGTATAGCGGAACCAAGTTTGCAGTAAAAGCAATAATGGAAACCCTGCGTGAAGAAGTTGCCCGAACGATAAAGGTAACCACTGTTTTTCCCGGTGCTACAAAGTCAGAGTTAGGTCACGACATTACCAGCCCGATGATAAAATCCGCTTTCAGTAATTTACAGAATATGCCAAAAATGGAGGAAGAGGCCATTTCTAACGCTGTTATATATGCTATCAGCCAGCCCGGAAATATCAGTGTAAACGAAATCGTGTTGAGACCGCTTGGACAAACACGATAATTTAATTCACCGGTTCATGATATCAATAGACAAATTGAAACGTGGCAATCGCATATTTTTCAAGGATTCATTAATCATTGCTTTTCCAAAAATCATCTGACCTTCATAAGAAGAAATCTGCATGGTACCAGCACGCATTCGCTCACCGATTTCCTTTAAATCAGGTACTTCCATATCGTTACCATGGTTTTCTCCCGCAGGTTTCAATTTATCTGCCAGTTTAAACATTAGCATGGCATAAACAATCCTGCACGTTTGCCGCATTAAAAAGAATCTGGCGGTTTTATATTCATCCAAAACACCTTCAAAGTAATTTTCCAGAAAATATCTTTCTTGTTCGTCCGTATGTACGAAAAAATTAGCGGTAGTGGCAAGGTCAACATAACGGTCACTTTGGGACGCCACATCCCAATCTATAACCCAGATCCTTTCTCCATCGCAAGTTATATTGCTCGGATTCAAATCATTGTGACTGGAAACATTATCGCTGTCGTGCCAGGGATAATGTTTTCGGATCACATCAAAATAGTCAAAACATTCATCCAGAATAGGCCCTGCCAGCATTCCCGATTTCCTGAACTCCGTAACCAGTGTATCAATTGTGACCAGTAAGTTTTTTTCTTTTTCAAAAAGAGGCATTTGATGTATAAGCCTGATCGTTTTTGCGAGCTCCGTAAATAGTAAATCCGGCGAATTATAAACAGCCCGCAAAGGCACATTATTTATAAATGCGGTAACGGATATTCCCTCTGATTTATTCAAATAATAAACTTTTGGAGCGACACCAGCCTGAGAAGCAGTTTCCAAACAATTAAAAGTATTATCACCCGAAACAGGACTTGCATCCATATCAATTTTTAAGATATAACTCTGGCTATCCATTGCAATCTTGTAAACCAGCGAACCTGAAAGTCCGCCTTTTATCGAAGTGACGTCGGTAAGATTCACATCACCAAAGGTATCCAACAGTGCTTTTTCTACTGCTTTCAGCTTTTCAGCTGGCATTATTGAAGGTAAAAATGAAGTTTCCATCGGCTTTTATTTCAATTTATGTTACCACCTAATTGTGTCAATAATTCAAATAACATGCCATTATTTGCTGCATTTTCAGCGGAAATAATCTCCGTTGCCAATGCATTGGCAGTTCCGCTGGCATTGTTAAACAGCTGTTTCCCGGCTTCCGTAAGTATGACATAACTAACCCTCGCATCTCTTCCATTTGTCTCCCTGCCCACCAGCCCAATTTTTTCCAATGGCAAAAGTGTCCTGGTTATTCCCGAGGCAGTTATTCCCGCCTTTTCAGCAAGATCAATCCGACGCATACTTTGTCCGGCCGACTGGTTTAAAAAATACAAAATCATAAAATCCGTAAAACCAATTCCATGCATATTCAGGCGGTCAAAACGCCGGGAAACAATGGACTGGACTTTCGCAAGATTCATTAAAATAGTAAGCGACTCATTTATTGCTGACATATACTTGATTAGTCAATGATTATACAAGTATAGGTGTTTAATCATTACCGTCAAACTTTCGGAATATTCATTTAGCAGAAATCCTGAACAACTGCTTTTTCTGATCCGCTTTTAATCATTTCGATACTATTTTCCCTGGCACTTTCGATCGTGTAATGTTCCCCTTTACCAATAACCGTTCCGTCGGCTGCTTTTACTACGAAAATGTAGTTCAGATAACTGCTCGTTCTTTCATAAAATTCATCGTCCGCAGCTCTTTCGCGGATGTATTTTATGGCATCCAGACAATTTTGTTTTGAAGTAAAGCCTTCACAGGAAAGAATTAACTGGGAATTTCCGGTTGCTTTTAAAAGATAATAATACTGATTTTTTGTGCTGCTTTTAAAGACCTGGAAATTCGCCATTATCGGTAAGTTAAACTGAGAAAAGGCGCTAGTTAACTTAATATTCCCGTATTATCATAATTATAGAAACCGTTGTCAGGAATAAAATTTGCCTTCCCTGCTCATACAAAACTCTTTTCCGACGATTTCCCTTACAAACTTATGAGGCGTAGTGCCCAGGTAATGGTGAAAATCTTTAATTAAATGACTTTGATCGTGATAACCAAATTCTTCAACAAGTCCGTGCCAGTCAACTTCCTGATTTTCAAGCTTCAAAATGCTGCTTATTATCTTTTTGAAACGTAAAAAACGGAGCAATTCTTTGGGAGAATAACCAAGATATTTTTTAAAACGCAACTGAATCGTTCGTTCCGAAAGATCTGAATCCATTGCAATTGCCCGCACAGGCTGAATCATCGGATTTTCAAAATAATCAATTCCCTTTAACAAAGGTGAAGTAGCATGATCGGCATCCTGAATAAAATTGAGTCCGTACTCCTTTAACAAAACGATTTTGTCTTCTAATGAAGGCAAACTATCAAGCTGTTTCCATAAAGCAAGAAAACCTGTTATTTGTAATAATTCATCCGGATCAATAAGATCACTCTCCCCCATTCCATCCATCGGAAGCTGCATTAATCTGTAAAAACCTTGCGGATTAAATACAACAACGATCAGATTTGTTTCCGGCTGCAATTCATAAGTAAGCATTTTCCTCAACGGCCCAATTACTGCAACTTTATTGATTTTCAGATCAGCAGACGTATTATCAGCAAAAGAAAAGCCAACAGGCTTTCCAAAATTGAAGATGAGCATCATTTCCAGATTCGGTGATAAATGCTGGTATGTGGTTTCAAAATCCACCGGAGTCTGGATACAGTACAAATATTTAATCACCTCATTCAGTGGCGCATCTACATCAATATGAATTCCAGCTGGTTCCATCTTTTTCGATTTCCGACTGCTTTGGGTATGGATTTGTTTAAACAATATGACAATGAAAGTTAGATATAATTATTTGTTTTCAGTTCGCGCGGATTAACCGGATTTCGTTTTCTTACAATTTCCCCGGCAAACGCAGCTGTACTTTTGACATATTAGTTATTAATCACATAAACATTAAAAACATGCCACAGTCAAAATCAGCCAGTATTCTTATCACCGGCGCCACGGGAAATATCGGAAAAGAGCTCACAAAATATTTAGCCTCAAAGGGGATTCCTTTCCGCGCTATGGTCCGCTCGATGGATCACGCCAAAGATCTTGAGTCACTAACTTTTCCCGGCACAGAAGTTGTTTTGGGAGATTTTAACGATACCGTATCCCTCGAAAATGCCTTGAAAGGAATCGAAAAAGCATTTTTATTAACCAATTCTTCTGAACTAGCCGAGCAGCAGCAAACTGCTTTTGTAAACGCAGCCGCCCGTGCCGGTGTAAAACACATCGTAAAACTTTCCCAGTGGGCTGCGGATGTAAATTCCACTGTCCGCTTTTTGAGATATCATGCCGTTATCGAAAATCTGATCAAAGAATCCGGAATGACCTACACGTTTTTACGACCCAATTTATTTATGCAGGGACTTTTGGGTTTTCGGGAAACCATTATCAAACAAAATCAGTTTTTTGGTGCCATCGGCGATGCCAAAATCAGCATGATTGATACCCGCGATATTGCAGCAGTTGCCGGAGAAGCATTGTCATTCGCAGCGCACGAAGGTAAAACATATGACCTTACCGGCCCCGAATCACTGACACATAATCAAATGGCCGAAAAACTTTCAGTAGCCGTGGGCCGCAAAATTGAATTTATCAATATCACGCCAAAAGCTTTGAAACAAACGCTTTTGCATGTCGGTTTTCCTGAATGGCAGGCGGAAGGACTGGTTGAAGATTATGCGCATTACAAACTTGGAGAAGCTGCTGAAGTAAAATCGGGTGTTAAGGAAGCCACTGGAAACGAGGCCCGGGGTTTTGATAATTTTATAAATGATTACGCTTCTCTGTTTTCAGCCTGACATTTATTTTATAGCACCTTGAACAAAAAAACACCTACTTTGATTTCAAGGTAGGTGTTATGCATTACACTCAACGTTTTGTATTCCTTTTTCCAGAAGAAAGAATAAAGGAATAGTGCTTAAATACAATAATGTATATTAGAACGACGCAAAAGTACGTAAGCAATTCTTTAAAACAGGTAGAAATAATAATATTTCTTTGTAGAATGTTTTCTACTGCTAGATATTGCTAAGATTTTTTTGTATTAACAACAGGCCTTATTAATCTTGATTTGAATTCAAAAATCCGAGAACTTTTTCGGAGTGCGCGTTTCCGTTTAAGAAACCGCGAAACTTAAATACTATTTCCCCATTCAAATCAATTACAAAGGTCTCCCGACCGGTCAGGAAAAGTACATTTTTTATACCAAAAGCTTTAAGCAACTTATTGTCCGGATCGCTTAGCAAAGTAAATGGCAAACGGTGGTGCTGCTGAAATGCTTTATGACTTGCTACCGTGCCGGAATTTATTCCGATCACCATAGCTCCAGCATCCTGATAATCCGCGTAACTATCCCGAAAGGCACAGGCTTCCTTAGTACAAACTGCACTTTCATCTTTTGGATAAAAATAAATAACCATCTTTTTCTTACCCAGATAATCTGCGCTGGAAAAAGTATTCCCATCCTGGTCTTTAAGAATAAATGCCGGGAGCAGATTTCCTGTCAAAAGGGCTTTGTTTTTCATGATTCTGTTTTTTAAATGCTGCTAATTAATTTCTGATGATGCAAAACTCAACAGAATCCGTATCAAAAAATTTCACCTATGTTAAAATCGGTTGAAATTTAATTTCTGCCGTCATCGCTTTTTATCATTTGTTAAATGGAAGCCCATGTATTTCCGGAAACTTTGACCTCTCAAAATAACTGGTATATGTACATCTTTAACCCTCGATTAGCCATTTATAAAAGTGTATCCAAATCTGATATTTGTTAATGTAAATAAGCACGAAAGAATACGATTTGAACTGCTCGATTTCAGAACCGGGAATTCTGTCCACAGATGACTAAAATTTAAAGCTGAAATTCAGCTGGTCAAAATTCTGTAACCTTATTGTGAATATTGATTTATACAAAGGAAAAGTATTTCAAAAGATCGGAAACATTATTTTTTGTAAAATCCTGACATTCTTTGGCTCGATTTTTTTGATAAATATCGCCGTGAGAATTAACCTCATACCAAAAATGGGAAGCCGGTGAATTATTGCCCTGCTTGCAAAAAAATAAATATTAAATCGATTAACAGACCAAACTGAGATGGCCAGAAACTATATTTCCAATTCGAAAGATTCTGTCAGAATGTTCAAAAGCAATCTTCTGGAATCGCTGTCCAAAGTGCATTTTTCGGTACCACTTTTCATTTTCATTCCTGTTATAATTTACTTCACGTATCAGGCCTTTGGGATCGAAAAAATGCAGATAATTCCGTTTTTGAGCTACTATTTGCTCGGATTATTTATCTGGTCGCTTACCGAATATGTCATGCACCGATTCATTTTTCATCTCGAACCAATGCCCGGTGTCAAGTGGATGGAACGGGTTCATTTTATTTTTCATGGTGTCCATCATGATTATCCCAGCGATGCCCGGCGTCTTGTTCTCCCACCGTCGGTAAGTATTCCGCTTTCGACAGGTTTTTACCTTTTGTTTTCTCTATTTCTTGATCCGGCTCAGCTGGCAGCATTTTTCTCGGCATTTATTACTGGTTATCTATGCTACGATATGATGCATTATGCTTTTCATCATGCCAATTTTAAAAATAAATACTGGAAAAAATTAAAAGATCATCACATGCTGCATCATTACGCAGATGCACATAAAGGTTATGGTGTAAGTTCAGTTTTCTGGGATAAAATTTTTCTATCGGACTTTGAAAAAAAGAATGAAAAGATAAGAACAGATAACAAGCAACTTGCAGATTGATTGAGATGTTGTACGTATAATGATACCAAAGGCAGCTGATAAAACGAGTATAAAACCATTCATATATACAACACCAACCTGCATCAAGACATTTTATATCAACATGTTAAATTCTATTTTTGTATAGTTAATGTAAGGTATGCCACGGGACTTTTTCCTAACAAAAAGAAATCATCATGACAATCGGAATTATCGGAGCCGGTAGAATAGCCAAAACTTCTCATTTGAATCTGCTGCATTTTGCATTCTTCTTTTTGATATTCTGATTTTAATAATAGGAAGATCTTTTCTATACGCTGCCAAATAAATTTTGGCCATAAGATCACAAAAGTTACCTACTCCGGCGCACTTTTCATTACGCATTCACTTTCCTCTTATAACAAAGACAAAAAATACAATTTCCAGACCGAACTTGTCGCCGGTATACGAGGCCCCGCATCATTTGCCCGACAGACACATGTATGGATTCACCATGTCATCCACGACGAAACGCCAATGGGCTGGCAAAACCACTGTAATTCAAAAGCCCTGCTAAACGCAAATTTCATAGCAGAAAAGCAACTGACCGGGATTAAGCAGTTTGCAGAAATTATTGCAGGAGCGCAAATCTCGGCAGGCACCATGACCAATTCCATTACGATTTATCCATTAATCCGTATCGGAAAAATGAATCCTTACTTTAATGGCTTTTTTAGTCAGTTCAGCACGGTGTCCGCCAGCGGGACAAAAAGGAAAATGCAGTTTTATTTCTTTATAAAACCAAAGTTCACTTTGCTTGCAAGTAACGCGATCATGCATGGAGGAATTCAACGGAAAACCGAGTTGGAACGCAAAACAGAACCTGCCTTCAGCTCCAATATAAATCATTTTATTGCTGAAATGGATTTTGGAACTGTACTTAGTATTGACAATTTCAGTATTTCCTATACCCAAAAACCATGTACGGCATACAACAAAGGTTTGTATAGTCACAATGTTGGTAATATTTCACTTTATTTTAGTTGGTAAAACAATATAAAATAAGTTAATAAAAAGATTCTATTTAATTTTTCAAAGTAAAGACTGACTAACGTATAGCCATATTCGATAGTATATACAATTGTACCTATCGGTTACAATAATAAGTAATCTGGAATTTAAATTACCTACATGTTAAGTCTTTTTTAATCATTTTTTTAAAATATTTAATTATTTAAAGAAATTTTGAATTATTTCCATATTATTCCTCACATCTGGAACGATCATTCAATAATATCGCTTGTCTAATTATATCCTCAATTCAGCTACCGAATAAAAGGAGTCAAAACAAAGTGTAAAGCAAAAAGGAAATGTATCTGGCAAAATCTTATACCGACCAATCTTCCATACAGCGGAAAACCTTTGAAATCAAAAATAACGATTTCAGGCCTGCTGCGATGGAGTCTGCTTTATCTTTCCGGCCTTTTGTGGTGCATTTGAAAAATATGCTGAAAGATCAGCCTTCGGTAAAATCTGAATTTTACAGGTATGTGATCAGCAAGTTTGAAAATGAAATGACCAAAGGATCTGCTGTCATGATCCGGGATTCGGCAAGGTATAAGGAGCTGATGGAATTGGTTTATATGATTCTGACACCTTTGGCAACCAATGAAAAGGAACATTTCTGGGCATTGAGCACACCGATTCCTGACAAAATATTTTTCAGTACCGACGGATTTTACAATTTTCTTACCCAGCAAACTTCTTCCGGCCCTGACATCACAATCAGCCCGGTAGAATTGTATAAAAATCAGCAGACGCAGTATCTGTACAGACTAATTCTGGATCGCCTGTACAAAATACCGACCCATGCGAAAAACGAGGTTTTGTATCAATATACCGATGTAACGACAAATCTGCCTAAATCCTACTCGATTTACACAGATACCCGTTTCATAGATATTCAGCCAAAGGGAAACTTGCCGCAGCTGGATTACAAAGCGATGGAACCTTACCTTTTGGAAGGTGCAGACACGGCACCGCTTGAAGAATTGTTGCCGTTGAGAAGCTTCCGGTTTGAAGGTTTTTCTGTTATTACGATGATCGATGTTACCGCTGCCCAGGCGACGGAAATCATCAGAGGCGTTTTGGTGAATCATGAATATCATACTTGCAAAAATGAATCCGTCATTCAGGCGTTAAAAACACTAGCCGGAAATGATAAGATTGATTTTGGGTTAATTCCGTCTTTTCAAATCAATGGGAAGTTTGTTGTCGCCAAAGCAGAATGTTCGCAGAGTATGGTTGTTGAGGCTGCCAAAAAATACGGGATGACTCAGCAAACTTTTGATACGTTGGTCACAGAATATTTTGCAAATCCGGAAATGGTCGTTTTCAACCATTTGTCAAAAGACTCGCTTTCGGAACATCCACTTTTAAAATTGCTGATTGCAGAAGGAATTTCTTCTTATGCGCTGGTTCCTGTTTTTTATAACAAAACGATGGCGGGAATTCTGGAAGTTTTTTCAAAAGATGACGTTTTGCTGGATGACGCTATTTTTTCCAGGTTACAAACAGCGCTTCCATTAATCGCTCAGCTGTTAAAATATAGTACCGAGGAATTTGATGCCAAGATTGAAACGATCATCCGTGACAAGTTCACGCCGCTTCAACCTTCGGTACAATGGAAATTTAATCAGGCAGCGTGGCATTATCTCGAAAAAAGTATAGGAAACACAAAAATAGCTGATATAGAAACCGTTACATTTGAAAAAGTTCATCCTTTGTACGGAGCTATTGACATTCGTAATTCCACTTTTGAGCGTAACCGGGCAGTTAAAGAAGATATCAAAAATCAGCTTACACTTTTAACGGGGACTTTAAGTTCGCTTAAAAAAATGATTAAAATGGAAACCGCAGAAACGCTGGTTTGTGCCTGCGACAGATGGTCTTCCGAAATCAATGAATATCTTTCTTCTGCTGATGAAATTGCATTAAACCGTTTTCTGGATGCGGAAGTGAATCCGTTTTTGAACCGTATAAAAATAGAATATCCGGTTGCAAAAGATATTGTTGACTTCTATTTTGCGGCGTTGGATGAAACTGCCGGAATGGCTTTTGAAAACCGAAGAAAACTGGAAAGTTCTCTTCAGCTGATTAATACTTCCGTTGCAGGTTATATTGAGAACGCTCAGAAATCATTGAAATCAGCTTATCCGTTTTATTTTGAAAAATTCAGAACCGATGGCATTGAGTATGATATGTACATCGGGCAATCCATGGCGCCGGAAAAACCGTTTGATGAAATCTATCTTAAAAACCTGCGTCTATGGCAATTGACTTCGATGGCAGAAATCGCGAGGTTAACTGAAAAGCTTTTGCCCCAAATGGAAAAGCCGCTCAGGACCACCCAGATGATATTTATTCATTCTAATGCGATCAATATCAATTTTAGGAATGACGAGCGCAGATTTGACGTGGAAGGAGCATACAATATTCGTTATGAAATAATCAAAAAACGGATTGACAAAGCCCTCGTGCGCGACAGCCGTGAGCGCCTGACGCAGCCGGGAAAAATAGCCCTGGTTTATTTCAATGACCACGAAGCCGAAGAATACGTTGAATACATCAGCGATTTACAGGAAATGGGTCTGCTTGACAATAATCTGGAATATCTTGAACTGGAAGAATTACAGGGCGTAATCGGTTTGAAAGCGTTGAGAATCGGCGTAAAACATTTGTAATAACAAATCGTGATACTGATCAAAAAATTCGTAAATCCGATTAGCAAGGGCGCTTTTAAAATATAATTATCATCAGATTTCTTCTAATAAAAACATCACCCAGAGTCTTATTTAGCATCAATTAAAACTTTTTTCCAAGATATCGTGAAATTATTGAACGATCATTCCAAAATAAACATTATTAGTCAGAACCTACAAAAAAGTTACAAATCTTCAATTCATAAAAATCAATTTTTCAATTAATATTAATACCACAATCATGAAAAATATTCTTTTAGCACTTGCTATTTTCCTTTACGGATGTGCACCAAAACAGGAGGCTCCAACAACACCTCCCCCACCAACATTACCGGTTGTTGAAATTGTATCAGGACTTGCCACAACATATCAGGAATATCCAGCTTCCGTTGAAGGAACGGTCAATGTTGAAATTCGTCCGCAAGTAGCCGGTTATCTTGATAAAGTTTTTGTAGACGAAGGCGCATATGTTAAAGCCGGTCAACCCCTTTTCAAAATCAACGACCAGCCTTTCCGCGAGCAGCTTAATAATGCAAAAGCAAGTTTGAGTGCTGCAAATGCAACCCTGATCAATACGCAGCTTGAAATTGACAAATTCACACCGTTGGTGGCCAATAAAGTTATTTCAGATTATCAGCTTAAATCTGCGAAAGCTGCTAATAGTGTGGCACTTGCCAATGTTGAACAGGCAAAAGCTATGGTAGGAACTGCTCAGATCAACCTGGGTTATTCGACAGTAAAAGCCCCGGTTAACGGTTTTGTTGGACGATTTCCAAAGAAAAAAGGCAGTCTGGTTTCGCCAACTGATCCGGAAGCTTTAACCCAACTTTCAGATGTTCAGGAAGTTCGTGTTTACTTTGCACTTGGAGAAGATGATTTTATCAATTTCAAAAAACAATACGGCGGAGCAACTCTGAACGACAAATTGAAAAAAATGGACCCGATCTCACTTCTTTTGGCTGACCAGACGGTTTATCCAACACAAGGAAAAATCGATATGATCGACGGACAGTTTGACAAAAACACAGGAGCGATCACGATGCGCGCCACTTTCAAAAATGCACAAGGTTTGCTTCGCTCGGGAAATACTGGTAAAGTAAGGTTGAGTCTGCAACATGATTCTGCGATTCTGGTACCTCAGTCGGCTACAATTGAAATGCAGGACAAAGTCTTCGTATATACTGTATCGTCAGACAATAAAGTGAAGAAAATGCCGATTACCATTGTGGGAAAAAGCGGCAAGGATTATCTGGTAAAAGACGGTGTCAAAGCGGGAGACAGAATTGTTTTCTCCGGGCTGGATATCTTACAGGAAGGCATTGCCATCACGCCTGAAAAAGCAAAACCGGCTCTTGCCCAAAATTAAAAACTTAAAGTCAAAATCATGTTTAAGAAATTCATAGACAGACCTGTCTTAGCCACCGTAATTTCCATATTGCTGGTCATACTCGGAGTGCTCGGACTAACAAACTTACCTTTGCAGCAGTTTCCGGATATTGCTCCGCCTGCGGTTCAGGTTATTGCAAATTACCCAGGCGCAAATGCCGAAACTGTTCTGCGTTCAGTTGCTCCCTCCCTTGAAGAATCCATAAACGGGGTTGAAAATATGAGCTACATGAGCTCTACGGCGAGTAATGACGGATCTTTGGTCATTACCGTTTATTTCAAACTGGGTACCAATCCTGATCAGGCAGCGGTGAATGTTCAAAACCGCGTATCCCAGGCTACAAGCCAGTTGCCAGCGGAAGTGATCCAGGCGGGTGTTACGACAGCGAAACAGCAAAACAGCCTTTTAATGGTTGTTGATCTTTACTCGGAAGATGAAGCAACCTATGATCAGACGTTTCTTGCCAACTATGCGCAGATCAATATTATTCCTGAAATCAAACGGATTAAAGGTGTTGGTCAGTCGATTATTTTTGGTGGAAATAAAGATTACTCGATGCGTGTCTGGCTGAATCCTAGTCAGTTGGCTACTTACAATCTGACGCCAAACGAAGTAATGGCTGCAATTAAAGACAAAAACCTTGAAGCGGCGCCGGGTAAATTTGGAGAGAACAGTACGGAATCTTTTGAGTATGTAATCAAGTACAAAGGGAAGCTGAACAAACCGGAAGAATACGAAAATATCATCATCCGGTCAAATGCTGACGGTTCGATTTTGAGATTGAAAGACTTGGCCAGAATTGAATTTGGTTCATATACATACGGAAACTTTACCCGCGTAAATGGTAAACAAGGTGTCAATATTGCTACCATGCAGCTTGCGGGTTCCAATGCTAACGAAATCCAGATCGCGATTCAGGAATTGATGGAAAAAGCTTCGAAGGATTTCCCGAAAGGCATGAAACATTTGATTCTTTACAATACCAAAGATTCTCTGGATCAGTCAATTGAGCAGGTTAAACATACTTTGATTGAAGCTTTTATACTCGTTTTCATCGTTGTATATATTTTCCTTCAGGATTTCCGTTCTACTCTGATTCCTGCAATTGCAGTACCGGTAGCGATTTTAGGAACATTCTTTTTCATGTCTCTTTTCGGGTTTTCAATTAACCTTCTTACACTTTTTGCACTCGTACTTGCCATCGGGATTGTCGTCGATGATGCCATTGTCGTCGTCGAGGCCGTGCATTTAAAAATGGAGAAAAAGGGGTTATCACCCAAAGCCGCTACGACTTCTGCGATGAGTGAAATCACCGGAGCGATTATTTCGATTACGTTAATTATGTCGGCTGTGTTTTTACCGGTTGGTTTTCTTGAAGGCTCAACGGGTGTATTTTACAGGCAATTTGCCTTTACGCTGGCCATCGCGATTGTGATTTCCGCTGTGAACGCCTTGACATTAAGTCCCGCACTTTGCGCGATTTTCCTGAAAGAACATCATCCTGAAACTGGTGTTTATGTTAAGAAAAGTTTCAAGGAAAAATTCTTCATCGGCTTTAACATTGGGTTTGATAAACTGACCAACAAATATGTAAACAGTCTAAGATTCCTGATTCGTTACAGATGGTTGAGCATGGGTGCACTTGCGCTGGTTGTAATTGCCACAGGTTATATGGTTAAAACTACGAAAACAGGTTTTATACCTTCTGAGGATCAAGGATTTATTGCGATTTCACTTTCTATGCCGGTTGGTGCTTCGCTTGACAGAACAACAGAAGTAATTCACCGCGCCGAACAGATTTTGGGTTCGATGGATTCGAAGAAAACGCTGATGGGGCTTTCAGGTTTTAATATCCTGACGCAGTCGTCAAGCCCTTCTTCGGCCGTAGCATTTGTACTTTTAAAACCTTCCAAAGAAAGAGGTGAAGTAAAAGATATCAACGCGATCATGAACGAGATTCGTGGAAAACTGGGAACGATTAAAGGAGCGAATTTCTTCGTCTTTACCTTCCCTACTGTTCCGGGTTTCAGTAATGTTGACGGACTTGACTTTGTATTACAAGACAGAAACGGGGGAAAACTTGACAAATTCAGTGGTGTTGCCAATAACTTCATCGGTGAATTAATGAAACGCCCTGAAATCGCAGTAGCCTTTACAGCATTCCGTGCCGATTACCCTCAGCTTGAAATGGAAGTGGATGAAGTGAAAGCAGAACAATTGAGTGTCAATGTAAAAGACATTTTGCAAACGATGCAGGCTTATTTTGGTAGCTCACAGGCATCCGATTTCAACCGTTTTGGAAAGTATTACCGGGTTATGGTACAAGCTGAAAAAGCAGATCGGACGGATCCAACTTCAATGGATGGCGTTCTTGTCAAAAACCGTTTGGGTAACATGGTGCCGATCAATACTTTGGTCAAAATGAAAAGGGTCTACGGACCAGAAACAGCTTCACGTTATAACTTGTTTAACTCGATCGGTATCAATGCGATTGCAAAACCAGGTTTCAGTTCGGGAGATGCGATCAGAGCGGTTGAAGAAGTTGCGGCCAAAAATTTACCGAACGGATTCAAATATGAATTTTCAGGTATGACAAAAGAAGAAATCTCGTCCGGAGGACAATCGGTTGTCGTTTTTGCACTGTGTTTGCTCTTCGTTTATTTCCTTCTGGCCGCACAGTATGAAAGTTATATTCTTCCATTCGCCGTTATTTTATCGATACCAACCGGGATTTTCGGAGTATTTGCAGCGATCGGTTTAACAGGAATTGAAAACAACATTTATGTTCAGGTTGCCCTGATCATGCTTATCGGTCTGCTGGCTAAAAACGCGATTTTGATCGTAGAATACGCTGTTCAAAGAAGAAAAGCCGGAAAACAATTGCTGCACGCAGCCATTGAAGCAGCCAAACTTCGTCTCCGTCCGATCATCATGACTTCACTTGCTTTTGTAGTTGGATTGATTCCAATGATGACTGCAACTGGTCCATCGGCGCAAGGAAATCACTCGATCAGCATTGGTGCCGCAGGTGGTATGATCACCGGAGTTATCCTTGGCGTATTTATTATTCCCGTTCTGTTTATCATATTCCAATATTTACAGGAACTGGTAACAGGAGAACCCGCTGCGGCTACTAAACATGAAGAAATTCATGAAATGGCTGAGGCAATTTAAAGTAAAAAAATCATGAAAAAATACGTTAATAAATTATCTTTTCTTGTTTTGCTAGCTGCTTTAAGCGCTTGTAAAATCTCGAAAAATGTTGAAACGCCGAACGCAGCATTACCTGAAAATTTCAGGAATGCTGCCACAGCAGACACAATCAGTATTGCAGATTTGCCATTGAATAGCTTTTTTACCGATGCTTCCCTTCAAAGATTACTGGACAGCGCAATCGTAAAAAATTACGATATGCAGGTCGCGCTTAAAAATATTGAAAGTGCGCAGCTGCTTTTCAAACAAACCAAGTTCGCTTACTTGCCAAGTGCCAATCTTAATATTGGTGTTGGATCAAATCGTCCTTCCGACAACAGTTTGAACGGACTGAGTGCAAGTTCATTTTTGGGTACGTCTCATATCGAAGATTTCACAGCAAATGTAGGCCTATCCTGGGAAGCTGATATCTGGGGTAAAATCCGCAACAGAAACGGAAGAGCACTGGCAGAATATCTGCAAACAATTGAAGCAAAAAATGCGATTCAGACAAATCTTGTTGCAACGGTTTCACAAGGATTTTACAATCTTTTGATGCTGGATGCACAGCTTGCCATTGCACAGAAAAATCTGGCACTGAATGATAGTACGCTACGGATTTTCGGATTTCAGTTTACTTCCGGACAGGTAACATCTCTTGCGATTCAGCAAGCCGAAGCGCAGCGATTGACCGCAGCAAAACTGATTCCTCAATTGCAGCAAAGCATTATTCTACAAGAAAATGCGTTAAGCATTCTGGCAGGAGAATTACCGGGTAGAACCCAGCGGGACATCAATCTGGATCAGGTTTCTTTTCCAAAAACATTGTCAGCCGGCGTACCATCAGCCATGTTGAACCGTCGCCCTGATATCAGACGCATTGAACTTGCACTGGATATTGCCAATGCAAACGTGGGTATAGCCAAAGCAAGTATGTATCCGTCCCTGGTTATTACTGCAAGTGGTGGGATTAATTCTTTCAAAGCATCAAACTGGTTTAGCATTCCAGCCTCGTTATTTGGACTTGCATCAGGCGGAATTACGCAGCCGCTTTTCCAGAGAAATCTGTTAAAAACACAATTTGAGGTTTCAAAAGTGGAACGTGAAAGAACGGTCATCCAATTCAGACAATCGGTACTTTATGCCGTTGGTGAAGTATCAGATGCTTTGGTGAAAATTGAAAAATTGAAAGAGCAGGAAGATATCGCTGCAACCCGTGTCAAAACACTTGAACAAGCTATAACCAATTCTAATTTATTATTCCAAAGCGGCATGGCCAATTATCTTGAAGTGATCACAGCGCAAAGCAACGTGCTGCAAAGCGAGCTGGAACTGGTAGCGATCAAACGTGCGCAACTTGGTGCCAATGTAGACTTATATCGTTCGTTAGGAGGCGGATGGAAATGAAAAAAAATCTAATTCAATATTTGAACTGCTTCGTATCCAGGTATAATTCAATATTTGGAGGACATGGAAATTCAAAAAAGTTAACAAATCAAAAACCGCCGGAAAACTGGCTATACTAATTATTAATATGTATAAAGAAAAATGCTGTCAGGGCTTCCTAACAGCATTTTTTGTATGATAATAAAATCTCTGTGCCCCTCCTTTTTTCTCTGTGGCCCTCCGTGTAACCCAAAAACAAATTAAAACCAGAAACCCATCCGAAACATAATCCTCGGCGACTCTTCCGTTTTCTCCTTCGGAAAAAAAGCACCCACAGAAATCGTCACAATATCCACCGGTGCAAACCACAAGCCGCCGCCATAATCATAATGCCAGTTTTCCGAAGGATATTCTTCAAGCCAAACGCGGCCATAATCAAATCCTCCAAAAACACCAAAAGTAAAGGGCAACGTTTTGTTATAACTGCTATTGATTTTTACCCGCATATCTGTACTGTGCCAAACACTGCTTTTACCATAAAAACGCTGTGTACGATACCCGCGCAAACCCTGACTATCCTGATTTCCGCCAAGCGTAGGTAATTGGAAAAATTCCGAGCCCTTTCCAAAATTAAGACCCGTACCAACCTGGGAAGCGATTACAAAACGTTCTTTTTTATCCAGACTTTTATAAAGTGCCAGCTGCGCTCTCAACCCTGTAAAGTTTTTATTTTCTTTCAAATTTTTCACCCAGCTCAAATCCGTATGAAAACGAATTCCTGAATGTGGAGAATAGATATTGTCGACATTGTTAAAATCAAAAGTCGCCTGGCCACCGCTAAAATATTTGGTTTTAAAAATGTCACTTTTATCCAGATCACCATCCGCAACCGTGATGTATCGGCCAGCCGTTTGCTGGATTTTCGATATGTCCAATATCGGTCCAAGGGTTATGGAACCATTATTGCCAAACCGCTTTTTAATTGCAGGATAAATATGAATTGCCTTTTGACGAACACGGTAAAAATTCGGATCGTCCACCGGACGCTGACTGTCATTGCCAAGACCAGCATAGTTGAACGCATAAGCCGGACCATGATAAAATGCATCGAGATAGAAATCAAATATTTTGAAAGCATTTATAAAATCACCCGTATAATTCAATTTCAACGCTTTTGTACCAAAAGAAAAACTGCCGCCAAAACGCTGCAAAGAAGCGTAAGGCTCCTTTTTAAATCCGTAGCGGATCATGGTTAAATTTCCACCGATCAAAAATCCGTCGTCCGGGTTATAACCAATAATCGGAATTGGCATATTGATATTATAATCACTGCCAGTGCCACGACGGTCGTAAATATTGTAACGGTACAAGCCCGTACGTTTGTCATTTGTCTCACTTCCTTCGATCACATTATTATCCGAAAGGTCATCATAAACAACTGTTTTCTTTAAACCGCTTTCAACCTGGGAACTATCTGCAAAGGTATCCTTTCCCGTCCCGCCGATCAGCCTGACTTTGATTCCTTTATGAGAAGTACCTTTGGTAACAAACTGATCATCATTACCATTACCATAAATATTAATCGATTTGGTGATTTTATTATCGAAAATACGATCGTAATGAAGGCGTTTATCTTCTCCTTTTTTAGTGATTTCGTGTACGGTTACCTTGGTATGATCACTGTCAATTCTTTCAATATCGAATCGTTCCCTTTCCTCTGTTCCAAGAATATCGACCGATTTTCCAATGAAAGCATAATGTTCTTTGGCAAGATTCATCAGATTATCTCTTCTCGCTTTCAAACTTTTAATAATAAACGGAGCAGATAGTTCCCGTGCTTTTTCCGGCCAGCTGGCAAATGCACCTTCAATAACCTGATCAGTAAGATTGGCCTGAATGAATTTCACCTGTTTTTCCCACTGTTCCCAACTAAGCTCAGTCAAAAAAGTCCGGTCAAAAAGTCTGGCACTCCAGCTCGTCCATTTCATGCTTTTTATTTCAGGCTGATACGTTTGTAATTGTCTTAAAAACGGCATAGTAGTCAACTTAGCCATGTTGGTAAACAAACCATCGTAGCGTGAAAAAGCCTGATCACGATCCCGGGGAATTGGTCGGTAAAGCTGCGTTCCGTCTTCTTTTTTGGTTGAAGACCACGTCCATTGATCGTCGTGACGATCCCAGTCGCCAAGAAGAAAATCAAGCAATCGTGTTCTGAGCGCCCATTCTTCGTCAACCTTATATTTGCCATCTTTCAGGATATTCTCCATAAGATCGGGTGTCCCGATTATCTTATCTGCATTACCAAAAAACGCATCATCTTTCCATTTTTTACCATCAGGCCGCTCTTCGACCAAACTCATGCTACCTCCAAAAATCGGATTGTAAACACCTAACGCAGGCTGATTTGGGACATAAAATAACTTTGGATTTGTGTGATAAACCTGAATTGCATCGGCCAGCGATGGAATTGCCAAAGGCGCAAAAGGATGCGTGGAAAGAAAATTATCCTCTGCCACATATTTGGCCGCCGTCATCTGGTTAAATGGAAAAGGAAGCAATCGGCTCACATCCTTGGTCATACCCCGAAGCACATATTCTTTTCCTGTTGAATCCCGGACGCGTAAAGAATTCGTCTGGTTTCCCCCACCCTGTTTTACCGGCGTCAGTCCGCCTTTATAAGTTGCAAGATCCAGTACCGGGAAAGGATATTTTTCCTGGTAAAGTGCGCGGTTATGTGCTCCAAAAAAGAAATTGTGCGCATGATTTACCTTCTTAACTCTATTTGCAAATATCGGCTTGTCAAGCGAATCCTTATGCTGTTCGTACTCTGTATAAACAGGCTGAACCTCCTCTTTTGGAACGGGAAGTTTATCCTTTATTTTCTTTTGAAAAACCATTTCAGACTTGGTTCCGTCGTCACTCACTTCCCAAAACTGGACCCAGGTTTCACCTCCTTCATAAAAAGATAACGTACTGTATCCCATGGCCGTTGAAGCAAATTTAGAACCTTTGCCTAAGCGAACCGGACCGGTTTTCGAACCACTGCCACTGACAATAAATTCCTGTCTTTCATTTTCAATCAGTTCCATGGCATTTTCATGACCGCTGGCGAAAATAAAGCTTCCGTTTTTCCGGACACCGGCCATCATGCCGGCTTTCAGATTTTTGTAATATTGATTGGAAACATCTTGTTTTGGCCCGATACTGCTCCGAAATAAAGCGGCCAAACTACCAATTACCGGAAGAGGAACATACAGATTTTTGTTAATATCTGTAAGCGGAAAAATATGCTGTTTAACCGTAAAATTTCCCCCATGCTCTCCATACGTATAAGGCGGGTGATGCAGCGCGATTACGACATTTTTGTTCTTGTACTTACGCACAAGATTCTCAAAAACAAACTTGAAAGTTTCACGGTTTTTAACATCACAACCGTCGTTGATCGTCGGTTCTTTATCCCAATCCGTAAGCCACCACTGAGAATCAACGACTAACACAACGAGCTGATCATTTAACTCAACAACCTCAGGACCGGAACATCCATCATCGGGAAGAAAGTAATTTTCAAAATCGTCTTTATCTGTTTTACCATGACGAGTGTTCAAATAATTTTCAATATAATTTTCTTCTCTTTTCAATCCTTTCAGGCCCCACCCTTTCCAGTCATGATTTCCCGGAAGAAAAATTGGTCTTCCTTTGAACTCATCCAGCGTCTGTAATTCTGAATTAATTCGATATTCAGCCTCTTTTCTCTCAACAGAATCCTCTTTTGGAGGCATTCCGTTTTCATATATATTATCTCCTAAAAACAGGATCGAACTGTTTTTAGATTCTGTGGATAATTTTGTCTTCAAATATTGAAGTACCGGAGCTTTTTTATCCGGAGAATCATTACCTGCATTGCCGACAAGATACATGGTATGCGTCAATTTTGCCTTGGGATCCGGGCTGCTGTTTTTCCATTGACCGGGATTATCAGCGTACTGATTTTTTTTATAGCTAGCGCAGGATGAAGCCAGTACAAGACTTGTTATCCCCAGTAGATGTAGTTTTATTTTCATATCAAATTGTTTGAAACACGAAGAGTAACCACGGAAAATTTCTTAGTCCATTAAAAATTTTAAGCAGGAAGCCGGTTCAGAATAGGGTGACAATCCCGAATTTATTATTTGACCAATCTCTTTATTTTCAGAATATTCCCATCCAGCGTTTCGTCTCCTTCATTGGAAATGTACAAATTACCTGATTTATCAAAAGCAATTCCTTCGGGCTGATTGAAATTATTGCTGCTCAATGGATAAACTTCCTTTGGCTTCCAGTTTTTATCAGTTACAACAAGTACTTTATTAAAACCCGATAAAATAAACCAGTCGCCGGTAACAGGGTTTTTAGCTAATGCTGATGGCTTGAAACCTTTTTTAACCTTACCGGTCAAGGCTTTTATTTTTTCAACATCAAGTTCAAAATTGCCGGTTTTTTTAATACCTCCTGCCATTTTCAAAATATAACCTGATACTCTTTTTTCAGCATTATCCTGACTGCAACTTTTGCATAAAACAAATATTTCTTCCGAAACCGGATCTGCATAAAGTCCTTCGTATTCACCTTTTGGCAAAATATTTTTCCATTCTTGTGCCTTATCCATCGTTTCAAAACGTACATCGGCAAAGGGAAAAGAATACAGATCGCCGTTACTTTTAAGAATAATGACTTGATCTTTTAAAATAGCCAAATCTTCAAAATCGCCCTTACCTCCAAACTTAACATGCTGTGCTTTCTGATTTTGCCATCCCAGCCGAAATAACTTACCTTCCTCATCCTGAATAGCATATACACTATCACTTCTTCCTTTGTCAAAAGCGATTCCTGAAATTTCCTTCAAGCTCTCGGGCATGGCAAACACCTCAGGATTTCCCAGATCATATTCTTTAAGCAAATTATTTTCCTTACTTATCGAATTACATCCGAATGAAATGACAGAAAGAAAAGTCAGGAACAACAAAAAACGAAACTGGTTTGGCATAAACTGATAATTATAAAAATACTGTTATCGACAAAGATCAAATCTGACCTGACAAAAACTTATAGATTGCTTCCTGTGATCTTACTCCCTGACCACTTTCCTTGGCTAATGGAATATTTTCCAGATTTTTATCGATCAAAACTGCCTGGACTGTATCACTCCATTGCAATGCAATGAGCTCTATCATTTGCTTTTTTATCGCTTCATTATAAATCGGAAAACAGACTTCAATTCTTCGGTAAATGTTCCGGTTCATCCAGTCTGCCGAACCCATGTATACTTCTTCTTTCCCTTCATTGTGAAAGATAAAAATACGTCCATGTTCCAGGTACCGATCGACAATTCTTTTAATCGTTATATTTTCACTTTGTCCCGGAATTCCCGGAACCAACCGGCAAATACTTCTGACTATAAGATTAATCTTCACTCCGGCATTAGAAGCATCATACAATTTTGATATCAACACTTCCTCTTCCAGATTGTTCATTTTGATCGTTATCGAAGCCGACAAACCTTGCTTGGCATTTTCAATTTCCCGGTCAATCATTTCCAGAAAACGGGTTTGAAGGTTGAACTGTGCCACAAGCAAATGCTGAAAAACAAACGGATGAGGATTTGCCTTTTTCTTTTTTCTAAGAAAGTTAAACAACGATTCCATCTCTGCAAGCATTGGCTGATATGCAGTCAGCAAAATATGATCTGTATAAAAACGGGCTGTACTTTCATTCAGATTTCCCGTCGCTAACAGTCCCAGATAAGGCACTTTCGGATTTTTCCTTTTTACCAGAGCGATTTTCGCATGAACTTTTAGAATATTGCTGCTGTAAATAATACGGACACCGGCAGCTTTCATTTTCTGAGCCCAGCGGATATTGTTCGCTTCATCAAATCTGGCTTTAAGCTCAACAAGAACAGATACCTTTTTCCCGTTTTTCGCGGCACTGATAAGCGCATAACCAATGCGTGAGTCACTGGCAACACGGTACATGGTCGTATAAATTTTTTCTACTGAATTGTCAATAGCCGCTTCATTGAAAAAACGGATAATAGTATCATAAGACTCGTAAGGTGCATGAACAATCCGATCTTCTTTTTCAATGGCAGCGAACAAAGTTCCGGGAATATCTTTGCCTTTTAAACTTTGAATTGCCGGCCAGAACGGGTACGAAAGCGATGCATTATGAACCGGTAGCGAAGCCAGATCTTTCAGGTTATGATGCTTTCCACCTTCAACCACAGACGCTTTCTGCAAGTTAAAAATCTCGATCATATCCTGTAAATGACGAAGCGGCATACCCGGTTCGTAAAGAAAACGGGTAGCAAAACCCATATCTCTTTTTTTAAGCTGCTTCTCAATCTTCTTTGCCAGATCGCCATATTCATCGCGAAGGTCAAGCTCTGCATCACGGGTAATTTTCAGATTGTAAGAACCCGAAATAATGGCTCCGGGAAATAAATACTGTAAATTCTGACGAATTACATCTTCCAGAAAAACAATATAATCACCGTCTTCCTGAGTAATTCTGAAGAACCTTGATATATTATTTGTTGGAATATTGACAAGATAAAGCTGCTCGTCAGTTGACTCATACTGTACAACAACTGCCTGATAAAGCTGATTGTTTTCCAGAAAAAAATCTGTATTCCCCTTGATCAGAATAGGTTGTAGAAATCCAGCGATCTGGGTGAAAAAATAATGCGTTGTTGCTTCCTTTAACTTTTCAGGAATTCTGTCGTTGTATATCAGCTTAAAACAATATCTGTTCAAACCCGGCAAAACGGATTCATTAAATATTCTCCCAAATTCGTCCTGCTGCCTGTTAATTATTTCTACTGCCTGTCTATAAACAGGAATTCCGGATTTTTCCTTGTCTATTTTTTTTAATGCCAGTAACGCAGGCATACGCACGCGGTAAAATTCGTCCAGGTTTGAGGAATAAATCGACAAAAATTTGACACGTTCATTCAGCGGCACGGAATCTTTTCCGGCTTCCTGCAAAACCCTTTCATTAAAAGAAAGCCAGCTAATATCCCTGTCGGCAAAAAAATAAGCACTCATCGGTAAAAAGTTATTTTATCGGGATCCAAAAAATATCGAGCTAACCACAAACGTGATTACCGAAATGACAATTCCAAACATAAAAACATTATAGGCAATCCGCAGGTGACGATACTTTTTGCCAAGCACAACACCCTGAGCGTAAATATCTCTGGTAAGACTTCCATATAAAAAGTCCCTGTCATCCATCATGGCCCGCATTCCGGAAGCATAATCGGCAAAACTCATTTTATAAAAATTACCAAAAAACAGAAGATTCACTTTCTTCTGATCAATATCTTCCTCTGTAAAAGTGCCGGGTGGAACAGAAGGCCTTGTTGACAAGATTGAAAATACCATTGTAGTCACACAAACGGTCAATAAAAGGATAGTGGGTATTACGAGCTGGGAATTATCTTCAAGTTTCCTAAGTAAAATACTCAGTAAAACAGATATAATAATTGAGTTGGTTGAAATCATGATATTGGCTTTATTGTCAGCCATATCGCTCAATCTCTGATGGGTTCCCGAAGTGATACGAAACATGGTTTCGATTCCTTTATCGGGCCGGTCAGATTTCTGTTTTTTAGATGAAAAATCTTCGGATTCCGGCTTTTGTTTTCTAACCTTTTCCTGCTCGGTCTTTTTTTCTGGAGCAGCGCTTACAACGGGAAGTTCATCGCCTTCTTTCAGCGCTTTTTTTATGAGTTTTTCAAGATTTTCCTGCTTTTTACTATTTAAAAGTTGCTGGCAATAATCGGTATGAAAGTGATGGGATTCCAGCAAAGCTATCGTTTTCAGTCGCCACTCACCTTTATCAATTTTCTTCCCTGAACGTAATTCAACCTCTTTTCTGACTAGTTTGCTAATCTCTTGAAAATCATCTGTCCCAAAATGATATAAATCTGCGTCACATAGAATTTCTTCGAGCAAATTCTCTGGCGACTGAGGCATATGTGTAGCCCGTATACAACCACCTACCGCGCTGATAATATCCTCCTGGACCATCCTTTCTTTCAGGAAAGCAGTTGCAACATTAATTCCTCTTTCTTCATGACCGGAAGCAACTCCGCTAAAATATCCACAGTCATGAAACCAGGCCGCGGTTATGACTGTAAAATAATCTTTGTCGTCAAGCTTGTAGTGTTTCGCGATCTGGGTTGCGTGGCTAACAACTTCCTGCGTATGGCCGCTGTTGTGATAAATTAATTCTTCGGAAGCATTTCCGTTTTCTGCCGACTTAACATAACTTTCTACCTCTGCCAATAAAGAAGAATAATTCATATTCCGGGAATTTGATTGATCAATTGCCATTATTTACCAACATCCTTTTTCCCTCAAATATCTGCATAAGAATCGGTATTTTCATCAAAACATCAGCGTATATACATGCAAATCCAGAACCATCTGACCGCGATGGTTCCTTTCTTTTGTACCATCCTTATATCCATTTTACTTCTGCCATTCTGATAGAAAAGATTAATTGTAATTATGTAAAATTTATATCAAATGTGATCAGCAAACTTATCTGAAAGAAATGGTGAATGAAATGTCTATAAACTGACTTTTGTTGTATAAATAATCGCGGATTGCGAATTTAATCGATCTCAAAGCCGCTCAGGTTGAAACCTGGGGCTACAATATCGGTCATGCCGATGGCATTGGGAATATGGATCAGGTATTATAATCGTATTTAGCGTAAACCTTATATATTTAAAAAATTATTCAACAGACAAGTATTATTAAAAACTTAATGGATTCTGAAAAGCGTAACAATATGATTCCCGAAACCATCTCTCTGGTGGAGCGGCAACTACTGATCAACCAATGTAAAATTCTTTCTGTTTTCGGTGACTCTACTGAAAGGGCTTTAAATGAGAGGCGAATTGAAATTTTGGAAAAGGGCTACACAGGCCTCTACCAAAAAGTTTTTAATACACTATATGAGGAAGTACCCATCAGTGTATACAAAGAAGTTGAAAGTATCCTGAAAATGTACAGCCACATCAATGACTCGATTCGTCTTTTAACAGGTCCGGACAAAGAGGCGCTTGATCTGGGCAGCCTGGAATTTGAAGGTTTTGACGAAAACAGCGGAATGCATTATTATATGATGTCCTACCTCGTAGACCGGATGGATGAATATCTGGAGTATAAGGGCCGTGAATTAAAATCACATAACACTACTTCCCTTTCAAAATATAATAAGATGCTTAACGTGCACCGCGAATTTAAGCACCTGAAAAGGGAAAAATATTCCTTATCAGACTTACAGAAATTTGTCGATGCAGTGCAAAACAGCTAGGAGAATAGTAAAAAAACTACATGCTGGCATAATTGTAATATTACTTGTAATTCAAGATAGAACAATTATCGCATCTAACTGATAATTAATTTATTATATGTAGTAATTTATAAAATAACTCACTACAAAAAAATTCTAGTAGCGTAATTTCCCATCTATGATGGTCAGCCAGAATCATTTTTTTTAATAAAAATTAAAAAAAATAAAGTATCAAAATTTCCGGTTGGGAAACTGGATTGGATTAAAAATCGCTTCCCTTAATTTGAACAAATTTACTTTGGCAAAACTAAAAAGTAAACATTCAAAATATAACATTAGCTATACCTCTGGTAGTTAATCAACACATAGTGACAGAAATATGGTATTTTTCATATTTTAAATTTAATAAAAATAAAATATGAAAATTGAGTATATTATAAAATTCATTTAACTCTTAAATGATAATAAAATATAAATTTTCTTATCTGCCCATACCTCAAATATAAAAAAAGCAAAATTTTTAAATAGTTTATTCATTAAAATACTGTTGATTTTCCAAAAATTTATTAGCTTTGTGACTGAAAACCAGTTAAATGGTTCTCATAACGTTGAGTAAAATCGGACATCCCGTAGGTTATACCTTAGGGATGTTTTTTTTATGCACAATCTATTTTGTAACCACTTGTTAATCATCTACTTTAACGAGCCATTAATTAAGAAAAACAAAATTAAATTTGAGAAAAGTGGGTAAACTTAATCCTAATTTACTCCTTGACTGAGCCTTATCTTCCGTTCCACTCCAAGCCCCTTACTCGTAATTTTTGTCACTAAATATAAAAGCTGACATTGTAAAAATGCCAGCTATGTACTTGATGTCGTTATGAGAACATTTCTTCACTAGTTTTTCCAATCCGTACAAAGTGATTTCGTTTTAAATCGATTGGTTAGTTGATCATCATTTTCTTCAAACCTTCACTGTTACGCTTAACAAACCAATCATTCTTAGTCATCGCAGATTTCTTCAATTGAGCGATCAACCAGATCGCACAAGTCGTGATCGCTATTACAAGGATCATAAAAAAATATGGTCCAACTGTATCAGAATATTTAAGTAGTTGTATCATAACGGTTTCTGTTTGAAGTTGATAGTCAGGTAATAACAGTATTAAAACAACCGTACCACACCAGCAAAAATCCCGGTTTGTCCAAAATTCTCATTATTGGGGATTACTATAAAAAACATTTACCATAAAAGCAGTCGTTGACGCGCAAACTGCCCGTTTTTTTACCCACTGGATATGGCAGCAACCAGCAAAAAAATTTATCTATCCATCAAATAATTTCTAAACTTAAAGCAGATCCCCCTGAATATCATCTTACTTAAAAATCGATAATTATGGTAAAGAGGATAGTGTGATGACAACCCGAATCGTCGGTGATAAAAACCGGAGACTGGCGTTGGAATACCTTATCCAATGCAAATTATTTTGTAGCAGGTGCCGATATTTACTGGCTGATAACAGGTATTGCAACACTTTTTTTATCCCTCACTGTAAAAAATAAAACTACTGTTATTTCCAGAAAAGTAGCAGAAGAAATTGCCTGAAACCAAGAATTCCGCGAAACGTTTTCCATAACTTTCAGGAACCAAATTTTCTAAATATGGTTTACAGAGGCTTTTTTAATAACTTTTTTATTCTCTGCCACGCTTCCTTTAAACTTTGATAACTTTGTAACATTCTAAGACAGTGTTGCAATTTATGAAAAGTGAAGCTACAAAAACAATAAAGCTGGCGTTGCCCATTATTATCGGAGAACTTGCCCAAATGGCTCTTCACCTGATTGACACGGCCATGGTTGGTGCCATTAGTTACAAACAACTGGCGGCTGCGGCTCTGGTAGTCAATACAATGAACATTCCTTTTGTGATCGGAATCGGGATGACGATCTCTGTTTCTCAAATGGTTTCACTTTCACACGGAAGGCGCGATGGCCAGCAGGTTTCCCACTATTTATACAACGGGTTCTGCTTATGCGCATTTACTGCGTTACTGATTTCATTAACGCTGGTTTTTGGCAAGAATATACTCTATCATCTTGGACAGGATACTGAAGTGGTTCGGCTTGCTCTCCCATTTATGCAGCTTATGGGGCTATCGATCATTCCAATGCTGCTGTTTATGACGTTGAAACAATTTACTGACGGACTGGAATTTACCAAAACTGCCATGTTTTTGTCTTTGGCAGGTATGCCTATAAATATCCTCTTAAACTGGCTTCTGATTTATGGTAACTGGGGTTTCCCACGGCTGGAACTCGTAGGGGCAGGTTATGCTACACTTATTACGCGAACCATTATTTTCCTGGCATTAGGTACCACTATTTTAAGACATAAAACATTCCGAAAGTATATAGCTGTAAGAAGTAAACAATGGACATTGCAACGCAAAACTCTGGGAGAATTGCTTCATATCGGTGTTCCCAGCAGTTTGCAAATTGGTATGGAAGCGGGTGCTTTTGCGGTTTCGGGAATCATTATCGGGACAATCGGAGCGGTTGCCCAGGCAGCACACCAGATCGCATTAAGCAGTGCATCTTTTACTTTTATGGTGTCGATGGGTCTGGCTCAGGCTGGCTCCATTCGGGTGAGTAATGCCTTCGGAACGTCCAACTGGGCGAAAATTGCCGTGATTGGAAAAAGCACAATGATCACCGCGCTGATTTATGGAATCTTCTGTGCCATTGCGTTTGCGATGTTTCGTTTTGAATTGCCAAAAGCATTTAATGACAATGCGGAAGTTTTGCAGCTGGCCGCTTTACTGCTGTTATTTGCCGCCGTTTTCCAGATATCTGACAGCACCCAGGCCATTAGCGCAGGTTTGTTAAGAGGAATTAAGGATGTGAAAGCGCCAACGATACTGATCGCCATTGCATACTGGGTTATCGGCTTGCCGGCTGGTTATGTACTTGCTTTTCATTTTGGAATGGGTGCTCCGGGAATCTGGCTGGGACTTATTATAGGACTCACACTGGCTTCTGTATTTTTAATTAACCGCTTTTTAAAAATGGCAAAGCGCAATAATTAATTGTATCTGCTGCTATTTCCCGATACAATTTTTTCTATTCAATCAAAGATTTAGATTGTTTGAATTTTGCAATCATCCGTTTGATACGGGCAATAGAATTTTATAGGAGCAGCCGTACTTTTGTTATAACAAAAAGAACAAAAATATGGAATCTCAAAAAACCTGGTTTATAACGGGAGCTTCAAAAGGTTTGGGGCTTAGTTTGGTGAAACAATTATTAGAAGCTGGACAAAATGTTGCGGCTACGTCAAGAAATATAGACGAATTAACAAAATCTGTGGGCTCGTCAGGAGCTTCTTTCCTGCCCATTTCTGTTGATTTGACAAATGAGGAAAGCGTAGCCGAAGCACTTGAAAAAGCAAATGCGCAATTCGGAAGTATTGACGTTATCATCAACAATGCCGGTTACGGGATCGGTGGAAGTATTGAAGAGCTGACCGACGAAGAGACTCGTTTAAGTTTTGATGTTAATGTTTTCGCCACGCTCAATGTGATTAGAAAAGGGCTTCCTTATTTAAGAAAGCAGAGATCCGGACATATTATTAACATTTCTTCCATCGCCGGTATTGCGCCCGGAACTGGTTGGTCTGTTTATGCGGCTGCAAAATATGCGGTTATCGGTTTATCAGAAGTACTGGCTGATGATGTAAAATCTTTTGGGATTAAAGTAACAGTTGTAGCTCCCGGCGCTTTCCGGACCAGTTTTCTTACACCGGAATCTTTAGTGATGACCAGCAATCCAATTCAGGAATATCAGGCCGTGAGAGATTCACATACAAAATATCTCAAAATGGACGGAAATCAGGCGGGAGATCCTGAAAAAGCGGCCGCTGCTATGATTCAGATTGTTGCAGAGCAAAATCCTCCGCTGTATCTTTTATTAGGAAATGACGCCTATGAGCGCGCATTCAAGAAAATAGAGGTGCTTACCAATGCATATGAAAAATGGGAAGATTTGACAAAATCCACAGGTTTTGACGCATGAATTTGAAATATGATAAGTTAACATTTGAAAAGGGACGTCCATTTCAAATGTTAACTTATTTACTATCAGGCAGATATTTCAAAATAGCTGGATTCATTTTTCCAGAACAGATAAAACAATTTTGATCGTCCCTTCGATGATCTCTTTTTCAGGTTCAGATTTGCTGTAAGCCTTTAAACCCCATAGATTATTTACAAAAAATCCTGCTAATGCTTTCGCGGGCTGATTCGTTGTTATTTGTTGCAGCTCCTGCCCTCTTTTAATCGCTTTGTAAAAACCATCTTCTATCGCCTGGCGATTTTCGGTAATGATCTCTGCAATTTCAGCATCGTGCGGCGCCAGCTCAATTCTTGAATTAACCATAAAACATCCTTTTGGCGAACTCTCGCCCAGACATTCCACCGCAGTTGCCTGAAAAATATCTTTTATCACCCCGGGAACATCCGTTGCATTATCCAAAAGAGCAATCATATTACCTGTTACCTTACCCCGATAACGTCTCAGTGCCCTGATGAATAACGTGCGTTTATCACCATAAGTATCGTATAAACTCGAACGGCTCAGACTCAGTCCATCCACAAGTTCCTGGGCTGAAATGCCATTGTAACCCTTAAACCAGAACAGATCCATCGCCTTGTCAAGCACCAGCTCTTCATCAAATTCTTTTGATCTTGCCATATCTAACTTTGTATTCAATAATGAATTAAATCTGCCGGGAAGAATATTTATCCAGCCGCGACAACATATCTTCCAATTTTGTAAGTGTAAAACTGATCTCCTTTTCACCAAACCGGTAAGACGGCCCTGACACACAAACCACTGCGATCACCTTTCTGTGGTGAAAAACAGGAACAGCGACACAATTAAGGTCGGGCTCATATTGCTCAATATCAATGGCATAGCCATTTTTCTTTATTTTTATAACATCTTGTCTTAGCGCTTCATGAAAACTGTCATCCTGAAATTTGATCAGACTGGCCTGAAGATGATCCGAATAGGATAGAAAAACTTTACCTATCGCGGTGGTCGTCATTTCATATTCCTTCCCAAGTTCCAACGAAATCCGTACAGAACGGTCAGGTTCACATTTCAGCTCATGCCGAAAATAGGAACCCATCTGAATGGCCAGGTAAGATGTTTCCCCGGTAACCTGGGTAATGTTTTCCAAGACTGGTTTCAACTCTTTTTTAATTTGAAAAAGAGAAACGTCAGGTGAATAAAGACACTGGAATTTGTAGGTTATCCGGTAGCGCGGCGTTAATTCATCCTGTTCAATATAGCCCAGTTCTTTGAGTGTATTCAGAAAATTGTGGACAGTTGTTTTTTTAAGTCCGACAGAATCTGCAATATCATTGAGCCTGACAAAATTGCCGTTAAATGCAATGTATTCCAATATTTCAAAAGCTCTTTCTACTGATTGTATCATAAAGTTCAGCAATGATGAACAAATTAACAATATCTCACAGAATTTGTTTATTAAATTCAAAACTACCGTAATTTCGGATCAGTAACAAATTAATGGCCTGCCCAGGCGACCATAACAAAATCAGATGTCAGAAAATAGTCTGGCATAAGGATTGAATAACAACTATTTCAGGAATCAAATATTATTAAAAATGGGAAACAGAAAATTAGGAAATTCAGATATCGAAATTGCGCCACTTGTTTTTGGCGGAAATGTTTTTGGCTGGACAACAGACGATAACCGTACATTTGAACTACTGGATGCTTTTGTTGATGCAGGTTTTAACGCCGTCGATACAGCCGACGTATATTCAGCCTGGGTTCCGGGAAATCATGGCGGGGAATCTGAAACAGCCATTGGCAAGTGGTTTAAAAAAAGCGGGAAACGTGATAGAATTATTTTAGCTACCAAAGTAGGTGCAGAAATGGGGCCGGGCAAAAAAGGGCTGAGCAAAAAATATATCCGGGAAGCCGTTGAAGGTTCATTAAAAAGATTGCAGACGGATTATATCGATTTGTACCAGTCACATTATGACGATCCGGAAACGCCTGTTGAAGAAACACTGGAAGCATACAATGAACTGGTAAAAGCCGGAAAAGTACGTATTATCGGCGCATCAAACTTCCCGATACCAAGACTGGAAGAATCTGTAAAAGTTAGTCAGCAGGAAAACTTTGCCGTTTATCAAACATTTCAGCCTGAATTTAATCTGTTTGACAGACAGGATTTTGAAGAAAATATTGCTCCTTTTACGGTTGACAATAATCTGAGCGTTATTAGTTATTTCTCTTTGGCAAGCGGTTTTCTTTCCGGAAAATATCGTTCAAAAAACGATTTAAAAGGCAGTAAAAGAAGTGGTATGGTGGCAAAATATCTTACCGAAAGAGGGTTTAAAATATTGGCAGCACTCGATGAGATTTCCGCAGAATATAACAGCAGCCCTGCAACAATTTCTCTTGCATGGCTGATTGCGCATCCGGCCGTAACCGCTCCTATTGCAAGTGCTACCACGCTTGATCAGCTTAGACAATTAACGGAGGCAGCAACGATCAATCTGGATGAAGCGGCTATCGAAAAACTGAATACCGCCAGCGCCTGGTAAAAAATAGAAAAAATTTAAAACCCTGCGAAAGCCGGTATCGAAATAATTAAAACGGTACCGGCTTTTTATTTGATGAGAAATAGTCAGATAATAAATCATAAAATCCATTATCTGACTATTTATCAATAAGTTAAAAGCATACTGCTGTTTTCGGCTTCCGTTTTTCAAATAAGAAATATTGGAGAAATCAATCATGAACAGTTTGTGAATTTTTAAATCTCCCGGTATTGCAGCTGATATTGTCTTGGCGTTATTTTCATGATACTTTTAAATTGTATCAGGAAATTTGCCAGGCTATTATAGCCGCTTTCGTAGGCAATTTCAGTAATGCTCCGGTTTGAGCTTATCAGGATTTTACAGGCATATCCAATCCGGACTTCGTTCAAAAAACCGGAAAAACGTTTACCTGTTTTGGATTTGAAATACCTGCAAAAAGCAGTTTCACTTAAATTAGTCAATGCAGCTACCTCCTGCAAAGTAATTTTACCGGACAGATTATTGATCACATGCAGGAAAACCATGTTAATCCGGTCGGATTCCACATCAGAGTACCGATTGACAAAACCTGCACTGGCCAACGGAAGAATTTCCCGGCATTTGGACAGTCTATCCAGAATAGATAACAAAGTAATAATTCTGCTCATACCATCCTGCTCATTGAGAGATAAAAGCATTTCAGCTACTTCATCCCGTGTTTTTCCGGTTACTTTTATTCCTTGTTTTGACTTTTTCAAAAAGATATCGATCGCAGAACATTCAGGAAGATTGTAAAAAGCATCGCCAATAAAGGCTTTTGGAAAATGAACGGTAAGAATCTCTGCTTCATGATCCGGATCTGTGATACTTATCTGATCATTTCGCCAGCAATGCGGTATATCAGATCCAACAAAAATCAAATCACCAGACTCAAAAGATTCCACGGAATCGCCTACAAACCGAAATCCTGAACTCTTCAAAACCAGTGAAATTTCCATTTCAGGATGATAATGAAATGGATTTAAAAAATGGTGACGTTTATTGTTCACAACATTGATGCTGTTGGATGGCGGCGTCAGTATTTTATGGAACTTTGGTTGCATGTGTTTGTTGTAATTCTGTCAAAGGAAAAGGATTCTAAACAAATTTATCCCAAATCCTGCAAAAAAACATTCATATTTATCTAAATTATAGTCTAAAAATACCAATTCTGCTAAGATTTTTAACAAACTGGTTAACATCCCTTACTTTAAGTTTGATGGTAGTCGCTAGTTTTGCTTTTATTTGTAAACCTACCTTTATACCTATGCGTCATATTGTTATTCCAGCTCTGACATTACTAATTTCAGTGCTCACACTAACCTCATTTACAAACAATTCCCAAACTGGCTCCTGGGATGTACTTTTTGACGGAAAGTCTGTTGAAAAACTTAGAGGTTATCAAAGAAAAGATTTCCCGCTCGAATGCTGGTCAATTGAAAATGGACTGCTGAAAACGATTCCCGGAGTGAAAAATACAGATATACTGACCAAACAGCAATACCAGAATTTCGAACTGCAATTTGACTGGAAAACTTCCGTAGGCGGCAATGGCGGTGTTTTCTATAATGTGATGGAAGATGCAAAACACGAAGCCGGAAATGGAAACAGCCCGAACTGGTTAACAAATTTTGAAATGCAGCTACTGGACGATATAGGTTTTAATGACAAAGAACCGAAGCGTTCTGCCGGATCTTTGTACGATTTGATCGCACCAAAAAATAAGGTTCTCAAACCCGTTGGTACATTCAATACCTCCCGATTAATTGTAAAAAACAAACATGTTGAGCACTGGCTGAACGGACGCAAAGTAGTGGAATACACCATTGATAGCCCCGAGTTGAATGCATTGATACAAGGCAGTAAATACAAGGATATTATCGGCTTTGCCCAGTATTCGGAAGGCCATATTATGTTTCAGCACCACGGGCAGGAAATGTGGTATAAAAATATAAAAATCCGACGTTTGTAAACATTATTACTATTCCTAATCCTACCTTTGATTTTAAGATTTCCAAATTAATTTTATCATTCATGAAACGGTTATTTTTTTTATTATTGCTGACACAATTATTCAATTCGGCGACCTCTTCTGCACAGGACATGACTTCAAAACTCGGCTATACAGGATGGAACCATATGGCACTTCAGGTAAAGGATATTGAGGCCAGTAAAACATTTTACAGGGAAATTATCGGGATGAAACCTGTCCAGGTGCCTGACAATTTAAAGGCAATCCGTGGCTGGTTTGATGCCGGAAACGGGCAAATGATTCATTTACTCGCAGGACGCACAACACCGGTAGTTAATGATAAAGACGGCGGGCATATGGCTCTATTTGTTGCTTCAATCGATCAGTCAGAAAAGTTTTTGACTGAAAAAAATATAAAATTCCACAAACAGGTCAGGTTTGACGGCGTTACCCAAATCTATTTTGCCGATCCGGACGGTTATTTAATCGAGTTGAATCAGAAGTAAAATATTCTATACAAAAAAAGAGTAAGGAGCTATCTATAAGTGGCTCCTTTCTCTTTTTTGTCCAAAAACAAATCTTAAAATCAATACAAAGGCCGCTATCAGGCCTTATTCAAAACATTGAATTTAAAGCACTGGATAAAAATTTCTAAGATTTACAGAAAACAGTTCAGATTACCTCAATGGTAATCAAATTCTGCTTTGTGTTTTTTGATAAAAGTTTCCCAGCTTACAGGATTACTTCCCGTAATCTGTTGAAAATTATCAAATGTTTCATCTGCACCAGGAATTGTTCCGGCGGCATAACGTTTGTAATGATCGTATACACAATGCATGTAGGCCATATCCGCCCCGGCTTCCTGCATGGATTTCAAAAAAACCTCAGGTGATTGCGGCTGGTATTGAAAAGGCTTTTTAATCATTTTTGTCAACATTTCAGCAATGTCATCATACGATTTGGCATCATACCCCATCCGGTAGGTTTTTCCGGCATGAAGCTCCGGATGCAATAAAGACAGAGCCGCAACCTGCGCTACATCATCTGCATCTACCCAGCTCTTTGTCGCGTTTTCAACATACTGATTAAAAATACCATCTCTTACAACCCGCTTTCCACCGTAGCTCAACAGGTTCTGCATAAAGGTTTCAGGCCTTAAATGTGTAAAGGAAAAACCAGCTGATTCAATATATTTTTCGACCAGCTGGTGCCAGGCCCAATGCGCGACAGTTGTATTATCAGGCCCGCAGGCACCAAGATGGACTACATGTTTTACGCCGGCTATTTTCGCGCTATCCAAAAAAACTTTGCTTTGGCGAAGCATATCAACGGTATAACCCGTTACAATTAAAACACGGTCAATATTTTTTAGTGCTTCCGCGTGCGTGAGCTCGTCGTCAAAATCTAAAAGAACCGTTGTTATACCTTTCTTTTTAAACTGACGGGACTTTTCCTGTGAACGTACAGCTGCTATAATTTCAACTTCATTGTTATTTTTGAGAAACCCTATCGTTTTGTTTCCAACCTGGCCGGTAGCACCGGTAATTAATATTCTGGGGAGTTTGTTATCTGGCATTTCTTTTATAAAATGAAACCGCAAAGTTACGCTTATTGTCGGCCTGATCTAAATCGTAACAATTAATCCTGCTACAAAATAGCCTGGCGAAAACATTTCACTGTAAATCAATTACTTACATTTTATTAAATTCAACTAAAAAAATAAACATCAAAAAATAGCTCTTATCACCGGTGCTAACCGGGGAACTTGGCGAAAATGAGGCACCCATGACCATTATCGATGGAGCAAAAACGAGTGTTGATCTTGCATTGCTCGATGTAGATGGTCCTACCGGAAAATTTATTCACCCTGGAGAGGAACTACCCTGGTAAATGCAAAAAGCCCATTTTAATACCAATAAGTACATGTTAATCTTTTTTAGTAATTGAAATTTGCCAAAATTATCATTTTGTTAAATGCTTACTTTTACTGCGGACAATAAATATCTTTGCGGCTCAGAGAAATGGATTTAGACATGAGACAAGAAAAAATATTTACGCTGGAAACCGGGCGCTGCCTGAAAGTAATAACAGAGGGATTATTAGCAGAAGATTTTTCAAAGATAACGATAACAGTAAATGTACTGATTAAAGACCCCAAAGAAGAAGACTTTCATTTGCCGATTGTAGAAACGCATCCCAAGTTCTGGAAACTCAAAAAACTGGACGCAGAACAAGCCAGGTCACTTCAGACGAAATATAGTGGGGTTTCGGAAAAACAGTTAAGAAAGGCTGTTAAAGAATTTGAGCAAATGCTTAGTCCTGCCGTATTACACTAATGGGAAAGAGCGGTCGAAAAATTTCAACCGCTCTTTTCCATTTCTATAAAAACTGGTTTATTCTAAATCAATTATTTTTCAATCCCCATAAAGAAACCGATCTGCCGCTAACCTTAAACGTTGCCGAACCATCTTCACCGATAACGATCTCATCGCTCACATTTCCCAGGTAATCCACGAATTTTTTACCGGCATGTTTTGCGCCAACGGACATTGTTTTAGTACCCTCTTCGCCATTTGAAATAATGACTGCGCAGCCAGAACCTTTATGCTCATCATCTCCTTCTCTGGTCCAGCCGATGCAATTCGGATGATTGAAATACTCGTTTTGCTGGCTGTAAGACAAATGTTTCCTGACATATAGAAATACTTCCAGCTTGTCTATTTTTTCAAGCGTGATCTCATGTTCTTCGCCATCATTCCCGGTATCCTTGTATTTTGTTCCGTACAAATCCGTGTAAAAAATACAAGGATAGCCATCTTTTCTAAACAAGATCAAAGCGTATGCCAAAGGACGAAACCAGGCCTCAACGGTTTGTTCTAATGATTGCAGCGGCTGTGTATCATGATTTCCCACAAGAGTAACAGCCAGTTGCGGATATGACTGAACCAACGTATCATCGAAAATCGTGCATAGATTGAAGTCACTATTTTCTTTTGAAGCCTTGTAGAAATTACCTTGAAGTGGTGCATCAAAAAGAGACATTCTTTGATTTGTTGCTTCAATGTAGGTCAATATCGACTGCAAATCGTATGGCACCCAGTATTCTCCTACTGTGTAAAATTCCTTTTGATATTTACCTCTTAAATGATCCAGCCATTCATTGTAAAATTCGGGATCCATATGCCTGATGGCATCCAGACGAAAGCCATCCACTCCCACCGTTTCGTAAAACCATTCCCCCCAACGTTTCAGCTCTTCCTTTACAAACGGATTCCTGAAGTCAATATCAGAAAGCATAAGATAATCATAGTTTCCATTTTCAGATCCAGAACATCCTGCCAACCATCTCCATATTGATTCTGAATACTGTAAATAGCAGTTTCTTCATTTTTAGCATCAAAATCTACTCCTGAAAAACACTGATAATCCCAGATAAAAGAGGAATACTTTCCTTGTCTGCCCGGAAAAGTGAATTTTGTATAAGCCTCAATTTCCATAGGCTCATTGATGAATTCATTACGGTTTTCGGGTGTAACTTTTTTAACTGTCACCAACTCCTTTTCATCGGCACCACCCATATGGTTTAAAACGACGTCGGTGTATACCTGAAGACTGGCCTCTTTTCCGGCAGTTATGGCATCGATCAATTCCTGTTTTGTACCGTACTTGGTTCGCACTGAGCCTTTTTGATCAAATTCCCCCAAATCATATAAATCGTAAGAATCATAACCTGGCGATTTACTGCCCTCCATTCCCTTGTGTGCGGGCGGAAGCCAAACCGAATCAATACCAATGGATTTAAGTCGTTCTGCTTCGTTTTTGAAGCGATTCCACAAACTTCCGTCGGCGGGATAATACCATTCAAAAAATTGCAGCATTGTAAAATTTTCCATGATGAAGTATATAATTTCCATTTGACCGGATTGGCAATTTTTGCTTCCGGTTTACCAATTATAATCGCTTGACACAATTACTATGCCCCCGCCGATTTCAACTTCCTCATATTTATTATATCCTGAGAGCTAATACATTTTCATAAATTCTGATTTTTAACTATAAAGAATTACATTGCCGGATTTTAATTTGCAGTGCAAATATTTTATGCCGTTGATGGCTTACATATTTACCGATTCAAACAAAAATAAAAAAGTTAACTAAAACGATCCAAAAGAAATTTCGAATCGTATATAAACGCGCGAAGACGTATCACATTGACCGTCATAGTTTTAATCCTCCAACTTAAAAAGCAAATGAACCAATACTCTACACATCCGGTATATTATCGAAAAACCGGCTTTCCGTTTTTCGTTTCTGCTTTCTGTTTGCACGAACTTGATTCCATGCCATAATTGTCGAAATATATGTCATGTCAAAAGCCGGTAACAAAACCCGAACCTGTTTTCTCCGGTCGTTCACTACAGAAATTATGTGATTTTTACTTTTTTTAATAAAGGTGAAATTTATGTATTTCACCACCACCCAACTACAACACACCCAGCCTACACACCGTGAAACCACAAGATACAGCCCTTTCAAAAATTCCGGATTGCGGACCCGTCTGCCAAACCGGCCATATCCATCACCCGCCTTCCCAAGCGGGACTGGGTGAACAGATTTCCACATTTTTTATTGGCATTTTGGATACCAGTAACTGGCCAGCCAGATGGCATTGTGGAACATGGTCTGATTTTCACGGCTGGCTTTATATCATTTCCGATCTTTTGATCTGGGCCGCCTATTTTCTCATCCCTATATTTTTATTTCGTCTGGTCATACTTCGGAAAGATTTCCCTTTCCCGAAAGTAGTATGGCTTTTTGGTGCATTTATTGTTTTGTGCGGCACTACTCACTTTGTTGATGCCATTATTTTCTGGTGGCCAGTCTATCGCCTGAGCGCTTTTATCAGGCTGCTTACTGCCTTAGTATCCATGACAACCGTTTATGTACTTTACAGGATTTTGCCAAACGTCTTACTCCTCAGGTCCGTGAAGGAGTTGGAACATGAAATCAACGAACGCCGCCTGGTAGAAGAAAAACTAGCCGCCAGCGAATTTTTACTATCCGAAGCCGGACATGTCGGACGTGTTGGCGGATGGGAACTTGATGTGCTGACTAAAAAATTCAACTGGTCCAAAACGGCTTACGAGATTTACGGGCGGGAAGAAGATTATTTTATCGGGCCGGAAGAATCAATATCTTTTTTTATAAAACCGCATCAGGAAATTTTAAAGCAAACACTTGAAAATGCTTATAAACAAGGGATTGGATGGGACCTGGAATTACAGTTAATCACGCCCGAACAAAGCAAAAAGTGGGTTCGGTATTATGCAAAACCTTTATTTGACCAAAGCGGTAACCTGGTCAAGATGCGTGGTGTCATAATGGATATTGATAAATATAAAACAAATGAAGTGGCGCTAAGCAAGTCGGTTGACTTAATGGCTCAGCAAAACAGTCAGCTTAAAAGTTTCACTCATATTTTGTCACATAATTTGAGGAACCATTCCAGTAATATTTCGATGCTGTCGGATATCGTTGATGAAACCACGCTCGACAATAATAATACTGAAATCTTTCAGAAGATTAAACATGTTTCCGAAAATCTGAATGAAACATTAAACGATCTGTCGACCGTCATCAAGATCAGGGATAGTTATTTACCCAGTCAGAAATTAGATTTTAAAACGACTACTGAAAAGGTATTAAGTGTTTTGGACACAGGGCTTATCCAAAGTCACGCCATTGTAGATATGGATTTTGAAGTCGATACTGTGTTGTTTCCGGGAATTTATCTTGAAAGTATTATCATGAATCTGGTTTCCAACGGGATAAAGTATAAAAAGGAAGACGAGGACTTACACATTGAATTGAAAACGTATCTGGACAAAAATCAGATCACAATTCTTGAATATACTGACAATGGTGTTGGTATCGACCTTGAATTACACGGTGAGAAAGTTTTTGGACTCTATAAAACATTTCACAACCATAAAGATGCAAACGGCGTTGGATTATTCCTGATTAAAAATCAGATCGAGTCTCAGGGTGGAAAAATCACAGTAGAGAGTAAACCGGATAAAGGAACCAAATTTAAAATAACGTTTTATGAAAAAAATTAACCTTTTATGTGTTATTGACGATGATCAAATTTATACATTTCTTATTAAGAGAATAATCGAACATGCGGATGTTGCAGAAAAGACTATTTTCTTTAAAAACGGCCTGGAGGCCCTGGAATTTTTTATCGAAAACAAAATGCATCCGGAAAAACTTCCGGAATTAATATTGCTCGATATCAATATGCCAATTCTTGACGGATGGCAGTTTCTGGATGGCTATTCCAAACTGGCTCCTATTATAGAAAAAGACATAACTCTTTATATGACTAGCTCTTCGGAAGACCAGGATGATTACGACCGTGCCATGTCTATTGGCCCGGTAAAGAATTTTATACGAAAACCTATTGATATCGATGTACTGAAACAACTGGTTGAGCAGATGTAAATTTTATTACACTGTTTTCAGACCTTCGATAATCCAAGCGCATCTTTAAAAGCCGCAACAATTTGTTCACTGGATTGCGTCAGCAAGCTATCATTCACCATTAGTTTTACTATCCCATCCGGTTTTGCAACCGGCAAGGCAATGCTATATTTTTGCCATAAAATTTCGCTGAGTTTTTTAGAATTTACAGTCGCTGCAAGTTTTAATATAGAAATATTTGTACCACCTTCTATGCCTGTAATTTTTATTTCAGGCAGTTCGTTCAGCTTTTTGAACAGCTGCTCTGACTGAGCTGCAAAATTTTTAAAACGATCTTCAATACCTGTAAGATGATGTAATGCCATCGCCGCATTTGCCCAATTTGAAAAAACCACACCGCCATGCACTTTTACCAAATGTTCCATTTTATCAATGACGTCTTTGGGGCCACACAAAACTGCGCCTCCGGACGCCCCAAGATATTTGTATAACGAAATATAAACCGTATCAAAAAAGGAAGCGTACTCCGAAACTGAAATTCCGGAAAAAGCCGATGCCAGATAGATACGTGCTCCGTCCAGGTGAAGTTTATACCCTTTCGCCCGGCAAAACGCACTGATTTTTTTAATCTCTGCAAGAGGAACAAATTGTCCGTCATTTCTCCTCACAGGATTTTCGATTGATATCGCCCCTATCCCACTCTTAAAAGCCTCTCCCTGTGTATGTTCTTCTATTGATTTCTGTAATTCTTCCAGCGTAAAATAGGCTTTACCGGCAGCAAGCGGAATCAGGCGTTTGTTGAAAACCGACTGCGCAGAATCTGCTTCATCGCGATAAACATGACTGGTTTCCTGGACAAATGCTTTTGTGTTTTCACCAGATAAAACAGCAATAGCCAGTTGATTGGCAAGAGTTCCGGTAGGCATATAAATGGCCGATTCCTTTCCGGTTATTTCGCAAAACTTTTTTAAAAGCTGTTCAACACTGCCGCCTTTTCCGTAAAAATCTTTTACAACCGGTTTGTCCTTGTTGATCTGCTGCAATTTCTCTAAAAATTCCTCAGGAGAATACATAGGACCGTCACCCATGAAATACAGGCCCTCTTTTTTCGGAGCCTCTGATTTCCCCTCTGTCGAAAAACCTCTTAACGGAGAAAGTGCCGGTGCTACCGACAACCCTGAAATACGTAAAAAATCTCTTCTGTTAAACATATTTTAAAAACTTAAATGAGTTGGTTTATCAGTTTTTTAATAAGAATAAAAATTACCAAACTAAATTTAGCAGGGTTCCTTTCCCACTGCCGAGAATATTTTCCCCAGCTAAATAAAACAAGGTTACAAAAATCATTCGTTGTTATAGCTACTCAAACTATTCTCATATTTCGGTTAGCAACAAGACAACAAAATAAGATATTACAATCCGATCGCATTCTCGAAACAAAACTGATTAATTACAAGTCATAATCCAAATTTATTGTATTAGGAAAGCTCGCCGGGCCAAGTGAAACGGTATGGTTATTTTATTGATATATTTTTTAGACTAAAACACTTCATTAGTCTAAAAAATTAAATTATCTAATTTCATAACCAATAAAACGACATGAAAAAGCTACTTTTTACAATATGCCTGGCAACGATCAGCACGTTCACTTTCGCACAAACTTTCAGTATCGGTCCGAAAGCAGGTGTTAATGTCAGCAATTACACAAGTGGAAATATTGATTCTGATCCACTGGTAGGTTATCACATTGGCGGTCTCCTTAATTTTGGCTTTGGTAAGAATTTCTCAATTCAGCCTGAAGTTCTATTTTCGACACAAGGTGCCAAAGTTCAGCGTCCGGCAGGTCAGCAGGATTACAAAATAAGCTACCTTACAATTCCTGTCATGTTCAAATTGAAAACGAATGGTGGATTTTTCGTTGAAGCTGGCCCGCAGGTTGGATTCAGAACTTCCCAAAATCTTCCAGACCAAACAATCAGTCATTTCTCCAAAAATCTTGATTTGTCAGTAGGTGCAGGAATTGGATATCAGACAAAAATTGGTCTGGGAATTGGTGCCCGTTATATTGCAGGACTTTCAAAAGTTGGTGATTTCACAGGACAAAATATCAGCCCTGATTTTAAGAACAGCGTTATTCAGGCCAGTATTTTCTGGGCTATTCCTTTGATCAATAACGACTAGTTAAATAACTTACAAGAAGAGGGGAAAGAAATCAATCTTTTCCCTTTTCTTGTATAAAGACTACAAGGTTTTTCAATTATTTGAAAAAATTAAAAACGAAAGATTAACTTCGTCTTTTACAATTTTAATACTTTCTTGCCAAAACTTATGATAACTCATTCTGTTTTTTTCAAACTCAAACATCCAAAAGGTTCAGTAGAAGAAAAGACATTTTTGAATGCAGCAATTGAATTGTCTTCCATTCCCGGTGTTAATAATTTTCAATGTGTCAGGGAAGTCAGCAAGTCGAATAAATTTGATTACGGACTGACTATGGAATTTGAGGATCAGAAAAAATATGATGACTATTCTGCTCATCCCGATCATGTAAAATTTGTTGAACAGCTATGGGTGAAAAACGTGGAAGACTTTCTTGAAATCGATTACGTACAATACGTCAAATAGCTTTAAATTTTAGAAAACATAAAGCCATTAACTGCACTTGTACGGTTGATGGCTTTTATAATAGATCTTTCTAAGAAAAGTTAAATTCCCCCGCTCCTCATATTCCCTTTTGAAAATCCTTTCTATATTGCAGCGGACTTATTCTTATCAATCTTTTGAAAAGTTTGTAAAAGTGAGACACATCTCCAAATCCACTTTCCATAGCAATTTCTGCTACCGGTTTTTCTGTTGATAAGAGTTGCTGCATGGCAAAGTTTATTCGGTAATCGATTACCGTTTCCATAAATGTTTTGTTGGTGGCTTTTTTGAAATACTTACAAAATGCATTCGGCGACATATTCACTTCAGCGGCTACTTCATTTAAAATAATCCCGCTCCGAAAATTATCGACAATGTAACCAAGCGCAGAATTCATTCTTTCCTTGTTGATATGAGGAAGCTGCGCAACTGTTCCTCCATGATCCAGCAACTGATATTCGGAAGATCCGGCCAGGTCTTCCATAACATCGAGCAGTCGGAGCATTTTCCGGAAAGGATTTTCCTCGACTGATAACAGTTCCATTTTTGGTACCGCATTTTCTGCTATTTTGCCCGTAAACCGAATACCGGAAGCACTGCGTTTGAGAATATTCTGAATACCGGAAAGCTCAGGTTTGTCAAAAAAGTCCTTGCCCAGAAAATCATTTATAAAATGTACAACAACTGATTTCACACCATCTTCTTTCTCACTTTTCCAGCAATGAGGCAAATCCGGACCAATTAGTACCAAATCATTCTCATCAAAATCTGCCATATTATTTCCAACATAACGCTTTCCTCTTCCTTTTAAAATCAGTGTAAGTTCATATTCCGGATGAAAATGAAATGGAACTGTAAATTTTTCCAGATCAAATGATCTGACGATGAAAGAACTTTCCGGACCCGGCTGTAAATTTTCGAATAAAGGTTTCATATCGACTTTATTAATCAATTATTAAATCGAAAATATAAAAATAGATAAAATACACCATAAAATGGCCATTATCCGCCTAACTTAAAATCAGGAAAGACCCGAAATTTGAGGATGATTATTCCTAAACCTTAAATTTTTATGACTACTTTGACCGCTCCCGATCTAACCGGTTACAAAACAGTCCTCGAAAGTGAAATTAAAAGTTTTAAAGAAAATGGGCATGTGATGATTCCCGGAGTTCTTGATTCAAATGAAGTTTCCTATTACAGGGACGCGATCAACAAAGCAGCCATAACTTACAACACAGAAAAGCGTAAACTGGAAGACAGGGACACTTACGGAAAAGCTTTTCTGCAAATTACCAATTTATGGGAAGTTGATGAAAATGTAAAAAACTTCTCACTTGCGAAACGTTTTGGCAAAATCGCCGCCGACTTGCTCGGCGTCGAAAATGTCAGAATTTATCACGATCAGGCTCTGTATAAAGAACCCGGCGGAGGTTTTACGCCATGGCACCAGGACCAGTACTACTGGCCGGTTGACACGGACAAAACCATTACGATGTGGATGCCTTTGATTGATATCGACTCAGAAATGGGCATGCTCACTTTTGCTTCCGGCTCACATCAAAGCGGGTTTATTGAAAACGTACCGATTTCTGATGAGTCGGAAATTATGCTGCAAAAATTTGTTAACGAAAAAGGCTATAAAATAGCCAGGGCGGAAACCATGAATGCAGGTGATGCTACCTGGCATTACGGCTGGACGCTGCATTCTGCCCCGGGAAACAAATCAACAGATGTAGTCCGGGAAGTGATGACAATCATTTTTGTGGCAGATGGTGCAAAAATAACTGAGCCTCAAAACAAACATCAGGAAGCGGATCGTCAGCGCTGGATGGCTGGCTCACCGGCAGGCGAATTGTTTGCTTCTATACTGAATCCGGTAATTCTATAAGAAATTTTGCCAGCCCGTTTACATTCTTGAAATTTGGAGGTATCCCGTAAATGGGATACCTTTTTTGTGCTTCTTCTATGGCTGATTGTCTAGGTTTTATGTCTTATCCCGATTTTGACTCTCCTACTGTTTTTGCAAAATTACCGGATCATAAGAAAGATGGCAGTTTCTCTCTTGCACCGCAAATAAAAGACTATAAAACCAGGCAGCTTTATTTACCCGGAACCGCTGGTCAAAAAGCTGAGCATTTGAAAAATTCCCCTCAGGCGTTTACACACTTTGTTCTCATCAGCACAGCACTGGAAATCCACAAGCAGCTCAATTGATTACAGATAATTTCTGTATAAAAATAAATTGAGTTTCAACTAAACAACAATTGTTATAACCTATCAAAGAAAACAGAACAATTTATAATTAGTCTTAATAGATTTGATACATCGCTTTACAACGGTACATTTTTTTCTACTCAGACTCATTTATATGAAATTGTTAATACTCATCTTTTTAGCCTGTTTTTTTGCAGGTATTACCGCCTCTTTTGCCCAAAATACCGGTACCATTTCCGGACAGATTACCTCTGTTGACAAACTTCCTCTGTAATCTGTGTCGGTATCACTAATTGAATTAAACAGAGGAACATTAACCGATAGTCAGGGGAATTATCAGATCCCTAACCTTGTACCTGGCAAATATACCATACGGATACAAATGCTCGGGGCAGCGGAAAAAGATCTGCCTGTTGAAGTAACTGAGGGCCAGACTTCTGTAATAAGTTATCAATTAAAAGAAGAAAACATCCATGCTTTACAGGAGGTGACCGTGATGGGTTCAACCAATAAATTTTCTAAAAAGGAAAGTATTTATGTAGCCCGTTTGCCATTGAAAAATCTCGAAAATCCGCAGGTTTACACCACTGTGCCAAAGGAATTGATTCAGGAGCAAATGGCTATTGATCTTGGAAGTATTTCTAAAAACGTTCCTGGGGCAGGCATTCCTATGCTGGCAAATCAAGGCAGGGTTACTTTCCGCCAGAGAGGATTTGAAACAGAGCCAAATGCCAGAAATGGTGTTGCAGGAGCCGCTTTCTCATCCATCGATCCGGCGAACATTGAGCGTGTGGAAGCGATCAAAGGTCCTTCTGCCGCTTTATTCGGAACCAATGTTTCAAGCAGTTACGGCGGACTTTATAACCGTGTTACCAAAAAACCTTTTAACGGATTTGGCGGTGAAGTTTCCTTTACCGGAGGAAGCTGGAATCTTAACCGTTTGACGCTTGATGTGAATACGCCGGTGAATGCTGATAAAACGATTTTATTCCGGCTTAACGGCGCCACCACTTTCGAAAAAAGCTTTCAGGATCAGGGATTTACCAGAAGTTTAAGTATTGCGCCAAGTATTTCCTATCAAATTACAGACAGACTTTCGCTGTGGCTGGATGTTGAGTTCGGTCAGGCAAAAGGCACTTCCGTGGTGCGTTTCAACCCATTTACCGGCAGCAACAAAACACAATCGATTAAGGATATGAAATTTCCTTACAAACGCCTTTTCGGAGCAAACGATCTTACTTACGACACACAGATGCTGAACATTTTCGCTCAGCTTAATTACAAAATATCCGAACAATGGACTTCACAGACAGTCATTTCCCGGTCGCGTTCGTCTATTAACGGATATATTTCCGCTTTAACCGGGCGTACGGATTCGACATTACGTGCTTCGGTAACAAGAGGATATACCGCATTTATCGCCACGGATATTCAGCAAAATTTCATAGGAGATTTCAAGATCGGAAATTTCAGAAATCGTCTTGTGGTTGGATTAGATTATTATAATAATTCCAATTCCTTTGACCGGATAGCAATAAACGGCCCGACGATTAACTTTATAAATCCGGCTGCAAACTCAAAAATTAATGCACAGGTAATTGATGCGCTGGCTTCAACAGGAACAGTTCGTGCGGAAAACAATGGAGATAATAGTTACGCGGTTTATGCCTCAGATGTGTTTAATGTCAACGAACGTCTGATGGCGATGTTGAGTTTGAGAGTTGACCGTTACAAAAGCCAGGGCGTTTACAACATCGCAACGGCTGTGACTACCGGAGCATATAACCAGACTGCACTTTCGCCAAAACTGGGTCTGGTTTATCAACTTTTAAAAGACCGGGTTTCGGTGTTCGGGAGCTACATGAACGGATTTTTCAACAAGGCCGGATCGGATGCGGCAGGAAATGCATTTAAACCGGAACAGGCAAATCAGCTTGAATACGGGATCAAAGGAGATATCTGGAATCACAAACTGGTGGGAACGGTTAGTTATTACGACATCCGTGTAAAAGATATAATCCGCACTGACCCTAACGACGTCAATTACTCGATTCAGAATGGCACGCAACAAAGCAAAGGTGTGGAGTTTGAACTGACTGCAAATCCGGTTAAAGGATTAAATATTGTGGCCGGATATGCTTATAACGACAGTAAATATACCAAAGCAGATGAAACGCTTCAAGGACTTCGGCCGGCTTTGTCGGGGCCGGCACGAACGCTGAATTTCTGGGTTAGTTACCGGCTTTCACAGGGAAAATATAAAAGGTTTGGGACTTGGATTCGGAGGAAATTCCGGCAGCGATTCTTACCAGACGAATACGGTAAAATCCAAAATTATAATTCCTGCCTATACTTTGCTTGACGCCAGTATTTTCTATGATCAAACGCGCTACCGTATCGGTTTTAAAGTAGATAACCTGACAAGCGAACAAACCTGGTCTGTACGTTTAACACCACAAGCTCCTGCCCGCTTTATGGGAAATCTTGTTTTGAAGTTTTAATTTAACTTTCTGAATACCAGTGCTTATGAACTGCATTGGTATTCAGAAAGTATTACTCTACAAGCAGGCAATAGTTGCACCGGTAACGAAAGCCACTGAATGCCACACCTTTATAATTTCCGGATTTTGGTTCAGTCCAGTCGTGCCTGTTAATATAAAGCCCTTTCATTGTCTGCATAAAAACCCCTTTCTCCTTTTTCGTTTACCGAAAGACTTTTCTCCCAGTTTTCAGGATTAAAAACACGAAGTTTTGTCGTGCTGTCCACCTGAACATTTTCTTTGAAAGCCTTCACCAAAACCAGTTTTTCTTTTTTGGAAGTGACAATATCCAGAAACCGGTAAAGTATGAATGCTTTCGCTTTACTTTCAACGTTATAACCCGCACAGGGAAAATCAACCGGACGAACATTTTTGCCTTTTATTGCAGACCGATCCACGACCGGCAATGTTTCATTTATAGCGAAAATTCAATAAGATCCAATTTCCGAAGGCGTAAACGTAGCTTGCCAACAGTCGGTCTGAGCTTTAAGCTGCAAATCGAAACGTTTGCCTTTTTCATTCATTACAAACACTTTAAAATCGCCACTCAAAGATTACTCCGCTCCTTTTCCGCGGTGGGATACTCCAAATTCATCAATTTCTCCATAACAAATCTGGATCCTGACCAGCGCATTTATCTTTCCCGATCCTTTGATATCAAACCAATAGCCGTGTGCGTGGCAGGCAAATGAAAGGCAAACCAGCAAAAAGATCTTTATTATTTTCATTTGTAACTATTTAATCCAAAAAGTGAATTCACTCTTATTCACAAGCTCCGCAAAAGTATTTTATATTCATTCCATAAAAATAAGAAACCTGAAAAATTTGAATGTATTGGTATAAGTTATACCTTATATTTGTGCAAATGAAAAGCAAAATCTTTCCCAAAACAGCACTGCTAGATAGGTACTGGATCAGATTGACGGGGCATCCTTCCGAGTTCCCGCTTAATGCGCGCATTTTCCATTCTGCTTGTCTGATTTCAATTGGAGCACTGATTTATAATGTGCCCTTCAACTTTTTTGTTGGCTTGCCGGATGTAGCCATGGCTTGTGTTCTGGTATTGATCTTATGCTTTGGTTTATATTATGCTTCCCGATTTTTGCACAAGGTCAAAACAAGCATATTCATTTCCAATTTCCTGGGACTTGGACTTTTCATATTTACCTATTTTGTAAATAGCGGATTGTCCGGCCCTTCTGACCAGTTTTTCTTGCTTTTTCTCCTTTTGAGTATTTCAATAAGTCCGGTGGAACAATATAAGATCTGGGTTCCTGTAAATATCGGCATTGTACTGACTCTGCATTTTACCGAATATTATTATCCAAAGTTATTTCCTGACCCTTATTCAAGCCGGCTTGAACATTTTATTGATCAGACTTCCTCTTACATTGAAGTTGCGCTGTTGATTTTCTTCTGTACTTCATACATCCGAAAGAGTTATGAGCGCGAGAAATTATCTGCACTGATAAAGACCAAATCGATTGAAAAAAAGAATTTGCGTATCGTAAAACAAAATCAGGAACTGGAAAGTCTGAGTGCCGAGAAAAGCAAACTGATGTCCATCATCGCCCACGATTTACGATCTCCTTTGTCCAGCATTCAGAGTTACCTCGAATTGCTCTCCTCCTATGGCCTCGATGAAACAGAGAAAATTGACATAGAAAAAGATCTCCTGCACGCAACAAAAGATACGCTTGCACTGCTTACCAAACTTTTGGCCTGGTCCAAATCCCAGCTTCACGGTATTTCTGCCTATCTGGAACATTTAAATGTTAATGATCTTTTGGCAGATACACTGGACTTTGAAAAAACCGTTGCCTCTTCAAAAGATATTTTGCTGGATTATTCCTTCGATCCCGACCTGACCATTTATGCAGACAAAGATATGATGCAGCTTATTATCAGGAATTTCATTGGCAATGCTATTAAATTTACCCATAAAGGCGGTGTTATATCGGTGAGTGCCAAAACCGAGCCTGGCAGCTGTATTATTTCAATAAAAGACACAGGGATCGGAATTCCCGAAGAAAGACAGCAGGATCTTTTTTCTTTGAAAGCGGAATCGACTTTTGGTACAAAAGGTGAAAAAGGTGTCGGCTTGGGCCTTTTGCTTTGTATAGAATACATCAAAGCCCAGAATGGAGAAATATGGTTTGAAAGTACACCTGACCAAGGTTCTTGTTTTTATATATCGGTCCCAAGAAATGCCGCAATTTCCAACCATCCGTTTGAATTGAATTAATTGGTTTGGAGCAATTAATTGGTAATTATTTAGCTTGATTTGTCTTGCTCAATTTAGAATCCGGCGATTTAACAACAATTATCGTAATAACAGCTGAAAGCAGCAAAGCAACTGACATTAGAATATAAGACGCTTCGAACCCACCTGTTTTACCATTCAAATACCCTACCAGATAAGCCCCCGCAAAAGATCCCAACGCGCCGATACTATTAATAAGTCCCAAGGCTCCACCCGCCACATTTTTAGGTAGAATTTCTGTAATAACCGCAAAAAATGGCCCGTACGGTGCATAAAGTGCTCCACCGGCAATTACCAAAAGCGTAAATGATATCCAGAAATGATGTGTACCGATAAGAAACGAACAAAAGAACGCAACCGAAGCGGCTAATAAAAATGGCCAGATAAATATTTTCCGGTTCAGTGTTTTATCTGAAAAATACGAAGTTGCCAGCATACCCATGATTGCAAGCAGATAAGGAACTGAAGATAACCAGCCCGTTTTCACAATATCCATATCAGGCGCGGCTTTGATGATCGACGGAAGCCACATCACAAATCCGTAAACACCCAGGCTCCATAATAAATACTGAAAACACAAAAGGATCACGGCCCTGGATTTAAACGCTTCTGCATAATTTTTGACAGGTTTAATGCCAATCTGTTCCTCACTCAGCTCCTTTTCTACCTGCTGTTTTTCTTCCTCACTCAGCCAATTTGCATCTTTTGGCTTTTCATCGATCATTTTCCACCAGATAAATGCCCATATTATCCCCGGGATGCCCTGAATAATAAACATCCAGCGCCAGCCCATCGAGTCAATCAGATAACCGGAAAGTACCGACATCCACAGAACAGTTACCGGATTCCCTAAAATCAGAAAGGTATTTGCTCTTGAACGCTCTTTTTTGGTAAACCATTGGCTAAGTAAAATCAGCATTGAAGGCATCACCGCGCTTTCTACTACGCCCAGCATAAACCGGATCGTAATCAAAGAACCCACATTACTAACCATTCCGGTGGCCGCCGCCAAAGCTCCCCAGAGAATCAGGGAAATAAAAATCAGTTTTTTAGCACTTTTACTGGCAGCATAGTGCGCCCCGGGAATTTGAAAAAAGAAGTAACCAAGAAAAAATAATGATCCAAGAAGAGAAGAAGTAGCCTTATCGATATTAAGATCATCTGCCATACCACCCGCAACCGCAAAACCAAAATTGGCGCGGTCCAGATAAGCCAGACTATATGTTATAAATACTATGGGAATAATTCGGAACCATCGCTTTGGAGCCAGTGGCTGCTTCATACTTTTGGGTTTAGCTTTTTTGTATAAAGGCGACCAAAGTAAAACACTACCTGTATTAGCAGCCCGATTTTTTATCTGGCATGATTATATATATAACTTACGAAATCAAATTTAATAAATTTTCGTTCCTCATGACACGTGTCACACCTTTTTATACCCGGTTAGCTCAAATACTGATCAGTATCATCTGCCTCTTTTATATCGCTATTATAGGGCGTACGCTGTTGGCACCACTGATTTTTGCTTTATTATTTTCTTTGCTGCTTCTTCCATTTACCGTGTTTCTGGAAAATAAGCTGCGTTTGCCAAGATGGGCTTCGTCTCTTATCGCATTGTTGTCTTTGATTTTGGCGATTGTCAGTATTATGACCATTCTTGGATCGCAACTTACAGCACTTGCCCAGGATTGGCCGGCCTTCAAGCAGCAAGTACTAACGGGTACAGAGGATTTACAAAAATGGATTTCTATGAGATTCCATGTGGATAGCGATCAGCAAATGAGCTATATCAATGACTCTACTGAAAAAGCTTTGAACACTGGTACAACTTTGCTGGGTCATACTTTGCTTTCAGTCTCCTCGGTCCTGCTATTTTTACTATTTACATTTCTGTATACTTTTTTTATTCTGCTGCACAGACGTCTGCTGCTTCGTTTCATTGTTTCATTATTTAGTGAAGAACAAAGTATAGTGGTTTACGACGTAGTTAATCAGATTCAGTACATTGTCAAAAAATACATAGCCGGCTTATTTCTTCAAATGATCATTGTGACGGGGCTTTCTGTTGCAGCATTCACGATCCTGGGAATAAAATACGGCTTTTTATTGGGACTGATCACCGGCATTTTCAACCTCATTCCTTACATAGGGATTCTAACGGCACTTTTACTTGCCATTTTAATCACATTTGCCACATCAACTTCCAGTCATATTTTGTTTGTAATGGCTGCTATTCTGGTGATACATCTTATCGACAGCAATTACATAATGCCTAAAATTGTTGGCTCAAAAGTAAAAATCAATACACTGATTGCGCTTATCGGGCTTGTCCTGGGGGAAATGATATGGGGAATCACGGGAATGTTTTTGTCCATTCCTGTTATAGCGATTATCAAAGTAATTTTTGACAGGGTTGATGGCCTGAAACCCTGGGGAATGGTTTTGGGTGATGACGATAGTCATCCCGATTCAAAACCTGCCATTCAGGAGTTTGAGGAAGATGAAAAAAATAAGGCTAATCCGGTATCAAACTAGCCTTTAAATATTATCATCGGAAAACCAGATCAATTAAACTTGGCTTACCAAAATTTTTGATCTGGTTTTTCCTTTTTTAGGTTCCTTTTTGCCTTTATTAAACCATATCAAAAAGCCGGAAACCGGTAATGATGTAGCCAATAAACAGGCAATGAAGTAGAGTAATTTGGAAAATGTTCCAAACAGCTCACCGGTATGGATAAATTTTGCGGAGGAAGTAATCTTTTCTCCCAAAGGTTTATCAGAATACTTTTCCAGCCTCACCAAATTCCCTGTATACTGATCAAAATAAACCCTGTCGATTGCCGCAAGTGTTAAAAATCCACTTTGACTTTTAAGAACTGCGAAAGTACCAAGAGAATCTGACGGCATATTGATGCGAATGTTTCCCTGGTAAGTATAGATTTTATTAGCATTTGCCAAAATACTTTCAAGAGGCGCGGAAGTTTTCACTCCCTGGATTTTGGAAACAGGATTTTCCTTTTTCTTGACCCCCATCGCTTTTGTAAATCCCTCTTTATACCAGTCAAAAGCAAAATACGGACCGGTCACTGCCATAATCGTAACAAAGACAAAAGCATAAAACCCTAACGTTTTATGCAGATCAAAATTAACTCTTTTGAAGCTTGCATCCGTTTTCACTTTAAATCCGGGAGACCAGCTGCCTGATTTTTTCCAGCTTTTGATCTTGGCCGGAAACCATAAAATCAATCCTGAAATTTGAAGAAAAATCATCATCAGAGCAGCGGTACCAGTTATTATTCCACCAATTTTTTTGTCCATCAAAAGCCATCTGTGCAGTTTTAATGTCGTGGCAAAAAACGTTGAAGAGGATGTCTGTGCATCACCAAGTATTTTTCCGTTGTATGGATTAACAAAATAACTGACTGATTTAACTTTACGCTCCTCCTTTTTATCAGACATTTTCAGGTCCTTGGATGCTTTAGAAGTATTTTTGCCCTTGTGCACTTTTGCATCTTTTTTATCAGCCTTTTCTTTTTCCGGAATATTTAGCGCAATGGTCCAGGCTTCGGATTTATTTTCAGGAATCTGGATATTGCTTATTTTTCCCTTTATTTCAGCCTCAACTTTTGCAGTCAGCGCGGCCAGCGGCATCAGCGTTTTATTTTCATCGGCTATTGTATATTTATCCGTATCCAGAAAATGTGTAATGTCAACTCTGAAAGCGTAGATGGTGCCGGTCAAACACATGATAAAAAGAACGATAGCACTCGGAAGCCCAACCCAGAGATGAAGATCAATAACAAATTTTCTGAATGTGTATTTACTTTTCATAAGACGCCAGACCGTATAGTTCAATAAGTTCTATCTAAAAAGAATGATTAAATCACTAGGCTTAATCATTCCAAATTGAATTAATCCATACAAGTTTAAGCTTATTTTAAATTCGTCCAAATAAATTACAATATTCTTAAAAAATTACAAGTACTTCTCAAATTAGTTGGATAAATACCTGGGTCATTTGGAGAGTATATACCAGTCCACCGGAATGTAACCAAAAAACAAGATTTACATACAACAAGAATAAGACATCAGGAGTTAGTCTTATATGACTCACCATACCCCGACCAAATGTTAACGAATCTTAAATATTTTTAAAGCTGCCACATTAAAACGAGCTTGTCAGTATTATCAATTTGACGACTGCTAAGGATTACTTTTCCAATAGCAAGTTTTCATTAACTAAAACATTAAAAATCGCCTGAGATCCGATGAGATAATTTTACAAGGAAATTTTTCCTCCATAAAACTAAAAAAGAATTTCATATGAACGATCAGCTCAGAGCACTGTTGGCGGCCAATACCGGTCTTCCATTTACTTCAATTAAAGACGACTCCAATTTGTCCAAAGATCTTGGATTAGATAGCTTGGATACCGTCGATCTGGTTTTACAAATGGAAGATATGTTCAAAATCGCCATTCCCGACGAAGAGTACCAGGATCTTCAAACTGTAAAACAGTTTTCTGATTATCTGTTAAAGAAAAAAGCCGAAGCCTGAGCAAATAACTTTCAAATAATTCTTCATTTCAACCCAAAATAACAAGCATCATGGAAAAGGTTTACACTAAACTGTCTGAACCAAAAAATGCTCCACGAAAATTTGTTGATTACCCTTCTACTGCTTTTTGCAGTTTCTATGATGATTATGTTAGGCCAAAAGCTGAAAATATCCTACCCGATTTTTCTGGTTTTAGCCGGACTGCTCATCACATTTATTCCCGGCGTTCCTCGTTTCAAAATATCGGCCGACTGGGTTTTTATGGTTATTTTACCGCCTTTGTTATATCAGGCCGCCTGGAATACGCCATGGAATAACTTCTGGAAATGGAAACGTTCCATCGTTATGCTGGCTTTTGGGCTGGTATTATTTACTTCCTGCATCGTTGCTTATTTTTCCAACGCCTTCATTCCGGGTTTTACAATGCCGCTTGGGCTTCTTCTCGGAGCCATCATTTCCCCTCCCGACGCTATTGCTGCCAATTCCGTGCTACAGGATATGAAAGTTCCCCGGCAAACGGTTACCATCCTGGAAGGTGAAAGTCTGCTCAATGATGCTGCCAGTTTGATCGTTTTCCGTTTTGCACTGGAAGCCGTACTGACAGGGCGCTTTATAAAAGAAGAAGCGGCGGTTGCTTTTATAGTTGTCGGTTTTATGGGCATAGTGACTGGTCTTGCTTTCGCTGCCTTATTTTATATCATCCACCGTTACCTGCCGACAACACCGAGTATGGACGCAACGCTGGAACTCATTGCGCCTTATTTCATGTATCTGGTCGCGGAACATTATGGATATTCCGGTGTTATGGCGGTTGTCAGCGGAGGATTATTTATGTCGTCAAGATCTGTAAAGCTGCACAATTACGCCGTTTCCAGAATGCATTCAGCCGCGATGGGTTCCGTTATCGTTTTCATTTTGAATGGTCTTGTTTTTATATTGATCGGTCTTCAGCTACCGCTCGTTGTAGCTGGTTTACATGGTTATTCCATTGCGCAAGCGCTGAAATATGCTGTTGTGATAAGCCTTCTTACGATAATTGTCCGGATGTTATGGTTGTTTTTCACCTCCTTTGTTCCGGGCTGGCTAAGTTCCAAAATTCGTACAAAAGCTATAAAACAGAGCTGGCAAAGCGTATTCGTGATCAGTTGGGCAGGAATGCGCGGCGTTGTTTCACTGGCTTCTGCCCTATCGGTACCGCTGATTCTTAATGATGGTCAGTTTTTTCCGCAACGCAATCTCATTCTCTTCATCACCTTTACGGTCATCCTGGTGACATTGGTTTTTCAGGGAATCACGTTACCCTTTCTAGTGCGATTTTTAAAATTTGAAGAAGAAAAACCAGTCATTCCAAATGCAATTCAGGAAGCAGATATTAATAAACGCCTCCTTGATGTTGCGTTAAAAGAACTCAATGAAAATTACACTTTTGATGTTGCTGAAAACGAAATGCTGCAAAGGTTTAAATCTGAACTCGAAAGGGACCTCCTTCTTCATTCCCAGGTTTTAGCTTCCAGCATGCACAATATTGGTAAAGTAGACAGGTTTGGTCATGTGACAAATAACATACTGCGCAACCTGCGAAGGGAATTATCGCGGATGCGAAAAGAAAATAATTTTGACGAGGAAGTCCTGAAAAAACGTGAAAAACAGATGGATCTGGATGAAGCACGAATTTATCATCATATACACTAAAGTCTAAATCAGGATTGGCTTTTTGACCAAAAATAAAAGTCAGCTGGCATTTTATGATCCAAAAGGTCGCCGGTTACTCAATAATAAAAAATATTTTAAATTATTTTAAAAATACTTTTCGCCATCAAAGAAAGAAAATTGGGTTGATATCCAAAAAAAGCCTATTGGCAAAGTACATTCAGAATAAAATATCAAAAAGGCATCTTTTACCTATATAAAATATTGAACTATAATTTTAACTAATAAGATCGTTGCTTTGTGGTTAACAATGCAAAATCTTATTATGCACCGGAATTGCAAAAATGGTTACAATTTTAATTTCAATATTTAAATAATCCTATAATTTATAAAGTAAAAAATCGTTTTTTCAGGCAAAATATAGTTATTGATGATATTGAAAAATATCCATAACTTTCACTGAGTGTATAATTTATAATTATATGTGGTATATTTGCATTGTAATAAAACAAGAACAACAGAAAAGTTGTAAAAATGATTATCTATGAAAAATGCAAACAAAATGATAGCAGTAGCTTTAATAGCAATGACTATCGCAACAAGTGCTAATGCTTCTAACGAAGAAAAATCAAAAGTTACCCTGATAAATAAAGTATTGCCTGCTTCACTTCCGGTTTTGGACGGACCAGCACCACAACGTGTTAATTTATCAGCAGAATCAACAAAAACTGCCATTCAAAAAGCAAATATTGTTGAGCTTAAATTGAAAAGCATCGATAAAAAATAATTGAAGCAAAAAAGCGGTCAGAAGGATAAGAGAGTAAATATAGGTATGCATAATACTTATGATTTACTCATCCCCAAGGCGGTTTTGCAAAGATTAAATTGATGTACTCTACCAAATTTGAATTACTTCTTAAGATATAGCAAGTAAAAGGCTCTGATGGATTTCAGAGCCTTTTTACTTTTATCCCCACTTCAAAATAACCAAATCAAAGTTTTCTTTGAGGCATAATTATTATAGATGATCAGCTGTGGGATTATTCCGATGATCCTGTGAAACAGAGATTTAATTAAAGATTATATAAAATTATGGAAATCAAAGAAAACGCATATAACATTGAATTCAGCCAAGACTTTACAATTCCCGCAGAAACACTTTTCGAAGCCTGGACTTCCCCGGAAAAGCTAAAACAATGGTGGCATCCTATGGAAGATTCGCTTTCAGATATAAAAAACGATTTGCAGGATGGCGGCGATATCACATATGAGTTTGAGAAAAATGAATTCCGAGGAAAGCCTCAAATCCTTTTTGGAAAAGTCATCCAAACGAATTGACAGTGTAAAAAGTGATGAAGGCATGAATGACCGCTCAGGAGGGTATAATGAATTACCCGAGCAATCGAAAGTCGGAGGCGCCTGAGGAAAGATATTTCAGGTTGCGGCTTTAAATACCAAAACCTGATTTCTTTTTATTTGCTAACTAACGTTTTCTGGTTAGAAGCATCTTTATTTCTCCGGTTACTTTTCCAGACGATGGTCTTGACGCGTTGGACTGCACAATTTTCCCGTCGGCGTCAATCAGGACGTATCTTGGTATTCCCGTCATAAGATACGATTCCCAAATAGCGCCCGGTTGCTGATGTTGTTGTTGATTGACATGGATTCCAACGAAATCTTTATCTTTTTTCAGCATGTTATGCCAGTCAGGGATACTTTCATCAATAGAAACATAAAGAAAAGTAACTTGATCATTACCTTCGAAATCTTTTTGAATTTTTCGGGAAAATGGTAATTCTGTTTTGCACGGTCCGCACCATGTAGCCCACACATCCATATAAACAACTTTTCCTTTCAGATCTGAAAGGGAGATTTTTTTGCCGTCTGGCGTATCTGCGCTGAAATCCGGTGCAGGTTTTCCCGGCCCGATCGCCAGCCATTTATCATACGATTTTTTTAATGCACTTAAATAATCTTCGTCTTCGTAAGTCTTTTTGAATTTCAGATAGATAGAATTCACTTCCGGAGTAATACCATTAAAAATCAGATAGTTATTTACATTTTTCGCAAATAAAAATTCTTTCAGAAATTCCGGATAATCTGATTTTTCAATTTTCCCCACAGCCAGAGCCGGCATCATTCCATTGATTGAATCCGGTGATAAACCCTTATACTCTCTGAACAGTGGAGTATATATCCGGGACTCCAAAAATGCGTTGACAACCAGACTGTATGCACTCATTTTATATTTCAGAGCAAGCGAATCGTCAGGTACTTTATCAATAATGCTTTTTATAGATTCAGGAATTTCGTTTTGGCTTCCATACTTAGACCGTACATAATTGTGGACGAAATAAGTGATATTCATTTTTTGCTGTATTTCAAGTACCTTGTCAAGCTCAGGATCAAGGGTTGTTTTTTCTTTCAAAAGTGTATAAAGTCTTTCATAGTTAGCTTGAAGAGAATCTTTTACAGTTAAAAATTCGTCTTGTTCCAATTGAAAATAATATTTGTCATTCACTTTATCGAGTCTAAGGCGTACCGCCCAGCACTTTACAATGTAATCGTTAACATCAGCTTCGTCACCTTCATATCTTATGCCTTGCGGTTTTTGCAGACTGTCCAGTATTATTTTAAACTCATCGCCGGGAGCTGAAAATGCTGATGCTTCGAGATCACCTATCTTTACAAATCCTAAAACCGGATGATCGGATTTAAATTCCAAAACAGCATTTCCTGAGCTATCCAACACAGATTCTGAAATTACAACCGGTTCCATACTTAACATATCGCTTGTAAAAGCCTGAACTTTCAAATTTTTCAGTCCAGTGGCATGTACAGAAATTTTCACTTGGCCTGATTCTTTTTTGTTACATGCCGCGCCAAAATAAATTGTCAGGATTAAGAGCAGCAGCGTTTCCATTTTCTTCATAGCCTATCGTATAGTTGTATATTGTGAGGGATTAATTAACCGAAAGTTATTTAGTTTTTTCTCAAATATTTTAAAAATCTGAATTTCAATATAAATTTTCCCTCCCCGGCATTTGTTGCGAAAAACAATTTATTTAAGATTTATAAGTAAATTGACGGCTTCTAATATTCTAAAAATTTTATGAACAAAATATTCCTGACCAACCCAAAACATCTTTCCCGGTACTTTTTACTTCCGGCACTTTCATTACTGATTGCCATAGGTTCGGCTACGGCCGGCAATCTTGTAAAACCACTTGCATCTCCGCTTGAAGGGCGTTGGGATATCACCGTTGACGTAGCGGGAAAACCTTCTCCGTCATGGCTGGAAGTAAGACATTCAGGAACACATACTTTGATTGGACAATTTGTAGGTTTCTCCGGAAGTGCCCGTCCTATCTCGGAAGTTCACTTTAAGGATGGAAAATTATCTTTCGCAATTCCGCCGCAGTGGGAAAAAGGAGATAAAGATCTTACTGTTGAAGGCTCACTTTCGGGAGAAAAATTGAGTGGAACGATGAACACAGTTGATGGTAAAACGTATAGCTGGACCGGCGTTCGTGCACCGTCACTTCGTAAAACTACGCAACCGGTTTGGGGAAAAGCGATTCCGCTTACTGGTGGCAATGAAATAAAAGGATGGCACGCAGAAGGAACAAATCAGTGGGTTGCCAAAGATGGTATCTTAAAAAGCGAAAAATCAGGAGCGAATCTGGTGACAGATGCTAAATACGGTGATTTCAAATTACACGTGGAATTCCGCATACCAAAAGGAAGCAACAGCGGTGTTTATTTGAGAGGACGTTATGAAATGCAGGTGACTGATGGCAAAGGTCTTGAACCGGCTGTCGACCAACTGGGCGCTGTTTACGGATTTATCAGTCCCAGCGAAATGATGGCAAAAGAAGCTGGCGAATGGCAGACTTTTGATTTAACACTTGTTGGCAGAATGCTGACATTGGCTGTAAACGGCAAAACGGTAATCACAAACCAGGAAATTCCAGGAATTACCGGCGGTGCTTTAGATAGCAATGAAGGCGAGCCAGGTCCGTTGCTTATTCAGGGCGATCACGGCCCGGTTGAATATCGTAACATCGTAATTACGCCTGCCAAATAAAACAGGTCAGTATTTTACAAACATATAAGCAGCAAAAAGCAGTGGTAAATTCGTTTATCACTGCTTTTCTTTTATCGTATTAATTTCATCACTATTACATTAAAATACAAAACAAAATCAATAAATTTAACAAATTTAAAGTTTGTCGGCGATGAGATATTTTCTAATCTTTGGAATGTTTATGGATGTATATGCGCTCCTCAACAGCGGCAAGCTCGGGTATTATGGCATGACGGATGAAGATTTTTTCGCCTTACCAAAATTGCAGCAAATCATTCCACTCAACGCACCGGATACTTTACTTCTTGACGCAGCGATTTTCCAGGCCACAAACGAGGCGCGAAGGAAAAACGGAATACCTATTTTCACCTACGATTTCAGCTTATATCTTTCCTCGTCCAATCATGCACGTTCGATGATTGTCAATAATTTCTATAATCACAGAAATCCGTACAGTGGTTTTGAAAGAACAGCAGATAAAAGAATTGAATTGATTACGAAACGTTTTAGGCGAACCGCTGAAAACATTGGCCAGTACCAAACGCTGGTTACAAAACAATGGTTTGGTGTTCATTGGAACTCCGGCCTACGTCATTACGAATTTCTGGACATGGATGAAAACACAATTTGTCAGCCCTATACCTATGCAGATTATGCCCATTATTGTGTCCGCCAGTGGATGGAATCTACTCCGCATCGGGCAAATCTTTTAAATACGCACTATACCTATTTGGGATGTGCAGCCAGATTAAGCGGCTCACCATACCAGGAAAGGCGCGCGCCGTATGCACGACTGGTTCAAAATTTCGGCGGAGAAAAGTAATCAAATGTGACTGACGTATACTATCTTAACACAAATATTGATCCTGTATATTTTACTCAATTTGTTATGAAAAACCTCTTCCTGTTTAGTGTTATCCTTTTGTTAAATTTTACTTGTTTCGCACAAAATAGCAACACCTTATTTTTAACGTATGCACTTTCAAATCCTGAGCCCGTTTACAACAAGTCAGTGGATGGCGGAGCTGGTTACCGGCCGGTGGCATCAAGCTCGTTTGGAGTGAGATATCATATGAAAAGTACAAAAATCATCACGCTTGAAACCGGAATTGATTACGCAATTTATCATTTCAAACTTGATTATGTTGACAATCCGGATGTGGTAATTCCGGATATTAAGCAAACTATCAAACTGATTTCTATTCCTGTTTATGCTCATTTAACATTTCTCAGGTATTTTTTTATAAACGGTGGTTTACTTATCGATACTGAAATCAAAAGGCAACAAGCTAGCATAAATAAACAATCCGGTATCGGACTTGGACTGGGGGCAGGATTAAAATATAAGTACAGAAATGTTGCTATTTTTGTCAATCCATTTTTAGAAAGACATGCCTATTTAAATTTTGGAGATTCGCGGCAAGGAGCAAGACAAAGCATGATCAATCCTGGCGGACGAGTTGGTATTGGCTATTCGTTTTGAACGGTTGTTGTCAGTCCGGATCCGAATCGTTTATATACAACAGGTATCTTTTTTCAAGAGCTTTTCCCCTTTTTTTATAGTCAAGAAATCCCAGTTTGAGTTTTGTAATATGAAAATTCTGTGATGCGGAAACAATTTCCGCATCAATTCCGGATCTCATCAAACTATCACCAACAGCGGCAGATGTGTACAAATAACAGGGATTATTGTCTATAAAATCATCCAACTGATCCGTGTTTTTGATAAGATTAACGCCGCCTGGCGAATAAAACTCAAAAGCGTAAGAAAAGGACTGATAAGAAGCTACGGGAATATCTCCATCTTTTTGTGAAATCATTTTTGCAGCACTTGCTCCTGACTGATATTGAAGCAAAAAAGGATAGAAAAATACAAACAGAAAAATATACAACATCAAAGCCGTGGCATATCCTCTGAAAAGTATTTTTCGAAGCACGATCTTGTCTCTGAAAAATGCAGAAATTATGACTATCGAAACTGCTAAAACTGCCCCGATCCAGGCATTTTGAATATTGGTAATATAAAAAAGATACAAAATCAAACCGCACAAAATATACAAAAGCCCGTTTTGGATAGCAGCAAACCAGCCAAGTATCGGATCGTTTGCTTTTTGATATAAAAAATAGGCGGTGATGATAGCGAAGTAAGGAAATTCAATAACGATGTAATGCGGCAACTGAAATTTTGATAAAGAAAACAGCACAAATGTAACCAGCGTGCTGCCATAAATGATCCAGCGTGAGGAATTATTATCCTTTTCGTAGCGAAATAAATAAACAAGACCTCCAACCAATCCGGCCGACCACGGCAGGAATGCCCACAAAGTGGTATGCAAAAAGAAACTAAGATCTCCCCTTCCTTTAATCGGGCCCGTATTAAAAAAACGCCCGAACTGACTATCCCAGAAAAAGAAACGAAGGCCGGAAACATTCGTTCTTCCAAAAACTATTTTCTCGGGATGCAGGTCGAACTGGATGTATAAGCTATATAATTCGGGAATGATGAAAATAAAAGAAAGCGCAAGTATAACCCACCAGCGGTAATTCAAAAACTGTTTCGACTGATGTGTAATTATCAGGAAAATAAACCATCCGGAACCTATGGTTATTAGTATAAAAATTCCTTTTGTCATCACAGCACAGGCGATAAAAAATGCCGCTGCAACGATATTGAGCCAGTGTTTCCCTTTATAAATATTAAGCATATGCCAGATTGCAGCAATGGTACAGGCTGTTAAATAGGGTTCTGCCCGCACATCAAAATTGGCCAGCGTACTATGCAGAGCCACTGTGTAAAGCAATAATGATATTTTGGCGACTGTGGCATTAAACAAATCCCGCGCTGTGACATAAGTATAAAAAAGGCTCAAAAGCCAGAAAACAAATGCCGGAAACTTATAGGCAAAGCCATTAATACCAAGCACTTTATAACTGATAGCAGCCATCCAGAAAGGAAAATGCGGCTTGTCAAGCCAGTCGTGCCCGTCTCCAAACAAATTGATCCAGTCGTTATGAAGCACAATGTGTTTGGCAATTGTGGCGTATAACGCTCCGTCGGGTTCCATCACGTCCAGCCACAGGCCTGGCATGTTCAATAATATCCCAACCAAAAGCAACCATGGAAAATAACGCTGCAAAGAAAGTTCGGTAGTTTTCATAAGCTGAGTCTTCGTATTTCTATTCAATGTTAACCGTTTAAACGGAGTAAAATTTCGGGTAGAATCATTGATTACAAAATGATAACATTAGCAGGTACGCAGCATACCGCCAGATTTATGCAGTGCACTCAATAAAAAATTGGAAAGTGCTGGTGAGAAATTCTCAATTGACTCATCCATCAGACAAAAATGCATACCACGCCAGTTACAATTGGACAGAGATCGAGAGTACCGTTTTTCTAAGGAAATAACTTTAAATGACAGATTTATTGAGAAAATATTTCCGCAGAACAAAAGTCAAAGGAAATAATGAGCTATTCGATAAAACACTGACATATAGCACTATAAAATTATTATATTTGATTTTAAGAACATTTATTAAAGTCAGATTAGAAAACTGATCCTACCCTCCCGGACTTTTTAAAAAAGTTTTAAGAAAAGACCTGATTCTTGTTACCCCTCCCCAATAAAATCCCGACTAAGCTATTACCATCCGAAAGGATGCAGTAAAAGTCAGCTCATTACCAGTCATAATTCATTTTTCAAACACTATTCAGATCAGAAATTTTTATCAACCCGGCTCCTGAAAATGGGTCTTAATCTTTACAACGCGATGAAAGCATTATTAAACCAACCCTTTGAAAACCTGACGATTTCCAAGAGAAAAAAAACAGGTAATGTTATCAATGTCCACCTGGGCTGTAAAATACTTTTACTGGAATTTCGGGAAATCGTTTACCTCCAAGGAGACGGAAACTATACCTACGTATATACCACACAAGGCAAGCGCTACCTTATTTCAAAAACAATGAAGGCTATTCAACAAATTCTAAATGCCGGTTTTCTTCGTATTCATAAATCTTATATGATCAATCCAATGCACCTTTTGGCGCGTATTAATCCGGATAGGGTTGTTTTAAACGGTGGCAAACAGCTACCTATTGCCCGGAGAAGAATCCTGGAAATCCAGGAAACGCTGGCTGGCGAATATCTGAATGTTGGCTGACTTCAAACCCGGCATACCTTGCTTCTGCCAATACCGAATTGAGTAAAATGAACGGGTATTTCTCTTTTGATAATCAGGCAAAACCACACTGATTTTCACTAACTTACTCCCGTGATTACAATCCTGTTCATCAAACTTATACGGATATGAAAAAAATGTATTTCCTTCTGGCTGTGGTCTGCGCCGGACTTACGTTATTGGCGGGTACAAGCCGTCTGACTCGTGGAAAATACGGGCTTAATGTGGGAACTCCCGAAATAAAATCGATTAACTCACTCGCTTTCGGGCCTGAGGGGATTTTATTTATCGGCGACTCCAAAAGTGCGGTGATATTTGCTGTTGATACCAAAGATGCTGTGGCTAATGACCAGGTCACCACGGTTGAAATCAAAAATATTGACCAGAAAATTGCTGCATTGCTGGGTACGACTCCGGAAAATATTACAATTCAGGATATTGCTGTTAATCCGGTATCAAAAAGCGTTTACTGCGCCGTTCAGTCGGGCGATGGAACACCTGTTTTGTTCAAAATTGAAGGTGACAAAATAGTACCTGTCAGTACAAAGAATATTCCGTTTTCCAGTCTGGCGCTTAACAATGTACCTTCTGAGGGGGCCAAAGATAAAAGAGGAACATCAATGCGTGTTTCTGCCATTTCGGATATCGGTTTTGCGGATGGGAAGGTTTTGGTTAGCGGTTTATCCGGCCAGGAATTCAGCTCCACTTTTAGAAGTATCCCTTTTCCTTTTACAGACAAACAGGATCAGGCTATGCTTGAAATATACCACGCAGCGCATGGAAAGTACGAAACCCTTGCTCCTATCCGGACTTTTACTACGGCGGATATCAACGGTAAAAAATATCTGGTAGCAAGTTATACCTGCACGCCGTTGGTATTATTTCCGTTGGATGAACTGAAAGCCGGAAGTCATGTAAAAGGCAGAACGGTTGCGGAAATGGGTAGCGGAAATTCTCCTGTGGATATGGTTACGATGAAAAAAGGCAGCGAATCTTTTTTGATGATGGCAAATTCCGCCCGTCCGGTTTTCAAGGTGAAATATAAAAGCATTGAAGCTTATCAGGGATCGCTAACCACGCCGGTGGAAGAAAACTTCGCAACAGCAGGTGTTGATTTTGTGTCTTTACCGGTAACGAATGTGGTGCAGCTGGATAAACTGGATGATACGCGCATGATCCTTTTGCAACGCAGATCCAACGGAAGCTTAGACTTATGGACTTCCAGTGAAAGATTTTTGTAAGAAACCTTTCTTTTTGCTGATCAGGTCATGCGAGCTGCATGGCCTGATCTTTTTTATTGTACTACTCCAATCGTGCGATACTAAAAAATCAGTTAACAAAACTTTTGTAATCCGGAAAGATCAAAAAGCCGTTGGCATTTCCTTTCCATTAAAATATACAGAAGGAATTCCTCCTGATTCTGTTTTCGCATTCGCCGAAGTTCGTTTACTGTCCAAAAATAAATCCGTCGCGATTTTGGGAGATTATTCAATTGTAAATCAAACGGTTTTGTTTACTCCTTTAATACCATTTACACACGGACTTTCTTATGAAATTCTGGTTAAAGGAAAACAAATTGATACTTTTGAGATTCCAAAAAACCACTCCTCCCGCGCCCCTGCTCTGCTTGGCATTTTTCCATCAGCAGATACTTTGCCAGAAAATCTTCTGAAAGTTTATCTCCATTTTTCCCATCCCATGCGTGAGGGCCAATCGGCCAGATATGTGACTTTGCTGAAAAATAATTCAGATACAATAAAAGGCGCTTTTCTTGATCTTCAACCCGAGCTTTGGAATCCAGACAGAACTATTTTAACGCTATGGCTCGATCCGGGAAGAATCAAACGTGATTTAATTCCTAATAAACTTCTGGGAGCACCGCTGAAAAAAAATGGTTCTTATCAAATTGTTATTTCTAAAGACTGGACGGACGCATCCGGAAATTCACTTTCCAGGTCATTTACCAAAACATTTACCACGATCATTCGAGATAGCCTTTCCCCCGATCCTGATCTCTGGAAGATATCATTACCAGAAAAAAGAACTTCTAATGCTTTAAAAATTGATTTCCACGAACCTTTGGACCACAGTCTTTTACAGGAAACCTTGACTGTAAAAAATCAAAAAGGCGAAACTATTTCAGGCAAATGGCAAATTTTGGACGAAGAAAAGGTTTGTCTTTTTTCTCCCGATCAAAACTGGATTTCGGCAAATTATATACTTCGTATCGAAACCAAACTCGAAGATCTGGCAGGAAATAATCTAAACCGGCCATTTGACAAGGATATTACTAAAAAGGAAAACAAGAAAAAATTGGGAGATTTTGCTGAAATTTCATTTCAGGTTAAGGACTGAATAGTAAACCGTTTACTTTTGATTTCTTACATCAACGTTTTACTTCCACCGAGTCATTTGTAATTTGTATGGGCGGGAGGAACGCCCATCCGGACATTGTATATCCGTACCTGAACAATTTCGCTGTCGGTGGATTGGCATCTGAAAAATCTAGTGATTTATTAAAAAATTTGCCAATTTCAGAAATAGTCTGGAATGGAATATCAAGTGCTGCCACCTTGGGTGCTACATTATAATATTCCTTCCTTATTTCAATATCCGATTTTCTTCTACCTCCGGCAAGAGCCGGATAAAAATCAATTCCCATTGTAATTCTTACAGCTATTGGTTTACCATTTTTAATAGCAGAATGCCATTTCGGCATGTTTTGAATCACACGCAAAGCCTCTTCATCAATACCATAACCCAGCCCTTCAACTATTTTAGCATCACGGATATCTCCATTTTCATCTACGGTAAAAGAAACTCTAACCTGACCTTGAATATTGGCAACCAGTGCTTCAATCGGATATTTTATTTGAGAATAGAAATAATTTTCAGTCCATCGAAAGCTATTTTGAAAATAGGCATTTCTATCTAAAACAAGTTTTCCAGGCACGGAATCATTCTTTATTGGTTTTGCCTTTTTATCAATTTTAGCAGTCAAAGACAGATTGGATTGTTCCTGATTTTCAGTTGAATTTCCAACATATTGAGAACTGCTATTTTCAATCATTTTTGTTCCAAAATCTGAAATTTTGGTTAATTGTTCTCTGGCTGCTGTAAGAATAACAACCAAGCCAAGAACAGGTAAAATCATCATGTATTTACTTAATAACCAACGCGGTGAACGATTTTGAAAGATCATTTTAATTCGGCTTTTTAGTAAAGAAGAATTGAAAAACGGGTTGGACAAAGACTGGACGGGGGCATTAAAAGAATATGAAATAAGGAAAGTTGCGTAATCTTCCCGGTCCGGCGCTGATGCATCAGCCAGAAATTCATGAATTTGCTGCATTGAAATTTTATAAAGCCACAATACCGGATTAAACCAGCATATAGTTTTCAGAAATTCAACAATCAGGATATCAACACTATGTCTCTGGCTAATGTGCACCATTTCATGCCTGAGTACATTTTCTAAGCAATTTCCATAATCATCATAACTGATAACCAGCCACTTGAAAAATGAAAAAGAGCCAATTTTGCCCTTTTCAGCAACGTTTTCAGGCAACAATATTAAGGTGTGATTTTCAAATTTAATCGCCTCTCCTTTTCTGATTAAGGAAAAGAGATTGTAAAATCCTTTAAAAAGATTGAATGACATTATAGTAATGCCGATTATATAAACCAGGAAAATGATTGGCGTCCAGTTTATATTTTGGTTGGAAATCTGGTTTTCTGTCTGCACAACCGGATCAACCGATATACTATATACGACGTCAGGGATTTTTACCGCCGCTGTTTTCGAAATCGTAATAAGGGGAAGAAATAATGATATAAACAAAGTCCCAAGAAGATAATATCTGTTGAGGGCAAAAAAAGTATGTTTACGAAAGAGCAGCCAGAAACAAGTGTATGAAATGGTCCAGTACAAATTCACTTTCGCCAAATAAATCAGGTTTTCCATTACAGTATCGGGTTTATTTCTTGTTTTTATGATCTTTTATCAATTTCACCAGTTCATCCAGATCACTGACATCAAGGTCGTTATCCTTCACCAGAAAGGAAACCATATTGGGCAGTGAATTGTCAAAATAGCTCGCCATCATTTGTTTCATTTCCTGCCGTTTATATTCCTCTTCTGAGATCAGAGGAAAATACTGATGCGTGTTTCCATACACTTTATAACCCACGACTTCCTTTTTCTCCAAAATTCTGATGACAGTAGAAATCGTATTATAAGCTGGCGCGGGATCACGCATTTCGGCAATGATATCTTTGACAAATGCTTTTTTCAATTGCCATAATATCCGCATCACTTCTTCTTCCGCCCGGGTTAGTGTTTTCATTTTTTGCACTTAAACAAGTCTGAAATAGATATGTCAAATATACTACTATTTAATTAGTTACAACAACTAATTAAATAGTTATTTTTTTAAAAACCTTAATATATCAGTGGAGAAAAATCAATTAGCTGAATTTTGGTGTCAGAATTTAAGAGTTCGTACTTGTACACAAATCGCGAGTTACTCATAAAAAGCATGAAAATTTCAACAGTCCGACGGATGATGACCGCGAAAGGATAATTTTAAAACAAAATGCCAGCTTTTTACGACTGGCATTTGCACTTACGATTGATAAAGGAGGATTCTATAATGCAAGTGTATAAATTATTTATTAACCGGCAATGAACAACTTAGTTAACGGTAATGTACTTAACCAATTTCTCTCTATAAAAATCATTAACAGCAGATAATCAACCATTTACAAAATGTTTTATTTTTCAGGGATCAGTTACATAAATCACTTATCCGAGTCGAAAATTTTGCACTTTTCACATGTTTCAACTTACAGGAAAAGCTGGCATGGAGAATCAAAAAGCAGCATAAAAGAGCATTATTATTTAAAAAAACGGTTAGTATAAAAGTCTCTTTTTATATTTGTCGATATATCTGCATGTACATATCGACAAAATAATGAAAAAAATTCTATTACTACTCAGTCTCACCGCTCTTTATTCCACCACTTACGCGCAGTCCAAGCAACCTGAACAATCTACGCCAACAGATCGTACTTTTCAATTGGGAGAAGTAACAGTATCCGGAACTGGTAATAAAGATGGCAGCAGCACGCTCACTTACCAGAAAATCGAAAAATTCAACAGAAATGACATTTCAAATGCCCTGAATATCCTTCCCGGTGTGACTATCGCCAATGTCGGCCCGAGAAATGAATCGGTGGTTTATGTTCGTGGTTTTGATCTTCGTCAGGTTCCGGTTTTTATTGACGGTGTGCCGGTTTATGTGCCTTACGATGGCTATGTAGATATGGGCAGATTTACAACTTTTGACCTTGCAGAAATAAATGTATCCAAAGGTTTCACCTCAATTCTTTACGGAGCCAACACGATGGGTGGTGCAATAAATCTGGTTTCCCGCAAGCCTGTCAGCAAGTTTGAAATTAACGGAAGAGCCGGGATTTACAGTGGAAATGGCTACCGCTGGAATGTAAATGCAGGATCCAGAATGGGTAAGTTTTACTACCAGCTTGGCGCGTCTCAATTAAAACAGGATTCTTATCCCCTTTCAAAAGATTACAAACCAAGAAAATACCAGCAAACGGACGAAAGGGAAAATTCTTACCGCGACGATTTGAAATTAAGTGCCAAAGTTGGTTTCACACCAAATGCCACCGACGAATATGTGATCGGATATGTCAACCAAAAAGGAGAAAAAGGAACTCCGCCATATGTGGGTGACGATTCAAAAATTGTCACAAGATTCTGGAAATGGCCCAAATGGAACAAACAAAGCCTTTATTTTATTTCCAACACTGCTGTTGGTGAAAAAAATAAGGTCAAAACTAGGTTGTATTATGATACGTTTATCAACTCGCTTTATAGCTACGACGATACCACGTACACCAAACAAACCAAAGGTTATGCCTTCCAGAGTTTTTACAATGACTACACGCTTGGCGGAAATGCGGAATTTGAGTCGAAAGCTATTTCGAATAATATTTTCAAATTCAATGCACAATACAAACGCGATGTACACCGTGAACATGATTTGGGTGAACCTGTGCAGGCTTATATTGACAATACAATTTCTCTTGGAATAGAAAACACGTATCAGATTATACCTTCATTATCCGTTGTTCCGGGTATCAGTTTTAATGCCCGAAAAAGTGAAAAAGCACAGGAATATAACGCAACAACCAAGGAACTTTCCAATTTTGATAACAGCAAAAACAATGCAGTCAATGCACAGGTTGGCTTGTTTTGGGACATAACTACCAATCACTCGCTTCGAGGTTCGGTTGCAAGGAAAACACGTTTTGCCACAATAAAAGACCGCTATTCTTACCGGATGGGACTGGCAATTCCAAATCCGGAACTTTCGGCCGAGGTGGCTGTGAACTATGATTTGAGCTATTCCGCAAAAATTGCTGATAAACTTACTTTCCAGGCCAGCGTTTTCAAAAGTGATATCAATGACATTATCCAGCAGGTTGATAATGTGCAGCCAGGGAAATTTCAGCTGCAAAATGCTGGAAAAGCAAAGTTCCATGGAGCAGAGGCCGGGTTTGATTATCAGGTTATCAGCGGTTTGAAACTGGGTTCAAATTATTCGTATATCAAAAGAAAAAATATCACGAATCCGACGATCCTTTTCACCAATGTTCCGGAACATAAAATCTTCGCTTACGCCGATTATTCATTCCTGAAACGTGCTAACATTATGGCGAGTGCAGAACATAACAGCGGACGTTACAGCACAAGTTATGGAACTTCGGCAAAAGCTTATACGCTTGTCAACGCGAAGGCATCTGTAAAACTTTATAAATTCCTGTCTGCCGAAGCTGGTTTAAATAATATATTTGATAGAAATTATACGCTTGTAGAAGGCTTCCCGGAAGCGGGACGTAATTTCTTTGTCAATCTTGTTTTTAATCATTTTTGATATTATAACTTGAAATTAAAACAAGAAATATCGTCACGTACAAAATCAGGCTGGTTTGTTATCAGCCTGATTGCTTCGTTTTTTCTGTTTTGCAGCCTGATCCGGATTTTTCCTGATAGGAAACCTCAACCCTATATTTTAAAATACCCTTCCAATTTCGGCGGACGTTTTGTGATTCCTGAAAATAATCCGACTACAAAAGAAGGTGTGTATCTGGGCAGATTACTTTTTTATGAAAAGAAATTGTCGGCCGGAAACAAGATTTCCTGTGAAAATTGTCACCTGCAAAAACTGGCCTTTACCGATGGTAACGCGCTGAGCGTCGGCGTAAATAATTCACCGACCGCCAGAAGTTCTATGTCACTTGCGAATCTTTTATGGGTCAGGAATTTTTTCTGGGACGGACGCTCTCCAAGTCTTGAAACCCAGGCTGTTTTCCCCTTGACAAATCAACATGAAATGGGGCAAACACTTCCTGAAACCGTTTCCAAACTTCGAAAAACAAGTTTATATCCACCACTTTTCAAGGCTGCTTTTGGGGGCGATATTATAACGGAAGATCACGTTCTCAAAGCATTATCACAATTTGAGCGGATACTGATTTCTGCGAATTCTAAATATGACAAATATCTGGCAGGTACGTACAAACCAACTTTGGAAGAGCAAAGAGGTATGGCACTTTTCCAGAATTCGCCAGTTCCTGAAAAAAATATTCGCGGTGCCAACTGTGAGCATTGTCACGGTGGCCCTAAAAGTTTTAAAGAGCTTTTTCATAATAACGGCCTGGATAGTGTAGCCGCCGATATAGGAAGAGAACAATTTACGGGCCAGGCTTCCGACAAAGGCAGGTTCCGGGTGCCAACGCTTAGAAACATTATGCTGACAGCTCCGTATATGCATGATGGACGTTTTTCCACAATTGAGCAGGTTCTTGATCATTACAATGAACACATCCGGCAAAGTCCAACATTAAGCAGTTTTTTGATCGATGTTTCAAATCAAAAAGGAGGAAAAACATTGCTTTTGACAACTAGTGAAAAAAGCGATATCAACTCATTTCTTGCTATGCTGACGGATTCAGCGTTCATCACCAATCCGGAATTTTCAAATCCTCATCTAATCTTAAAATCTCAATAATATGTCCCAGATTAAATTTCCAGACTTCGTATCCAGGCTACTGGCAATCTATTTTTTTTGCATTTCGGTTTCTGTATTTTCTCAAAACGCAAATACAGTTTCTGTTTCCGGTGAAGTGACCACGCCGCTTAATCTTACCGTTCAGGATCTTTCAGGATTCAAACAGATCAGCCACAAAGTGAAAGACCGTGACGGAAAAGAACATGAATTTAAAGGTGTTGCATTGATTGAAGTATTTGAAAAAGCAGGTGTTACTACCGGCAGCAAATTAAGAGGCGAAAATCTTGCAAAATATGCGTTGATTAAAGCAGCGGATGGATACGAAGTGATTTATTCGCTTCCGGAAATTGATCCTGAATTTACAGATCAGGTTATCATACTGGCTACAGAAAAAGATGGGCAACCGCTGCCAAATGGAGAAGGTCCATTCCGTATTATTACACCAAATGACAAAAAACAGGCTCGCTGGATCAGAGAGGTACGGTCGATTAAGATTGTTTTTGCAAAAGATTGAATTGTCAATTATAGATATGAACTTTGGCTAAAGCCGGAAGCATTCGGGTGGATCTAACACCCAGGGTTGAAACCCTGGGTTAGGGAATTTGAGATCAGGAAGCTGGCTAAAGCCGGAAGTATCCGGGTGGATCTAACACCCAGGGTTGAAACCCTGGGTTAGGGAATTTGAGATCAGGAAGCTGGCTAAAGCCGGAAGCATTTGGGTGGATCTAACACCCAGGGTTGAAACCTTGGGTTAGGGAATTTGAGATCAGGAAGCTGGCTAAAGCCGGAAGCATTTGGGTGAATCTAACACCCAGGGTTGAAACCCTGGGTTAGGGAATTTGAGATCAGGAAGCTGGCTAAAGCCGGAAGCATCCGGGTGGATCTAACACCCAGGGTTGAAACCCTGGGTTAGGGAATTTGAGATCAGGAAGCTGGCTAAAGCCGGAAGCATTTGGGTGGATCTAACACCCAGGGTTGAAACCCTGGGTTAGGGAATTTGAGATCAGGAAGCTGGCTAAAGCCGGAAGCATTTGGGTGAATCTAACACCCAGGGTTGAAACCCTGGGTTAGGGAATTTGAGATCAGGAAGCTGGCTAAAGCCGGAAGTATCCGGGTGGATCTAACACCCAGGGTTGAAACCCTGGGTTAGGGAATTTGAGATCAGGAAGCTGGCTAAATCCGGAAGCATTTGGGTGGATCTAACACCCAGGGTTGAAACCCTGGGTTAGGGAATTTGAGATCAGGAGTTTGATTGATCCTGGATAGCTCTGAGACCTGATAGTGAAACCCTGTGACCCGTGATCTGGTCTAAAAATTAACCCAGGGTTTCAACCCTGGGTGGGCCAGGAACTAAGGACCTCCAAGGCTTTAGCCATTGCCCGAACTAAACCTTTCTCGCCGTATTAATCACATTGGCACCGTCAAAGCGTGAAGTAGAACTTCCATGAGAAACACAGCTGCTTTGCGAAGGCTGACCTTTTCCATCAAAGAAAGATCCTTCCACGCGAAAATCGCTGTCGTCACATATTTTTACACAGCTATTCCAGAACTCCTGGGTATTGGATTGATAGGCCACATCTTTCAACATACCGACAATTTCTCCGTTTTTGATTTCATAGAAAAGCTGCCCGCCAAACTGAAAATTATACCGCTGCTGATCTATGGAAAAAGAACCATAACCGACAATATAAATTCCTTTTTTGACATCTTTTATCATTTCTTCATACGAAAGTTTTTCCTTTTTAGGAGCCAATGAAACATTTGGCATTCTTTGAAATTGAACCGAATTCCAGCTATCGGCATACGAACACCCATGCGATTCCGTCTCTCCGATCATATGCACCTGATCACGCGTAGCCTGATAATTCACCAAAATTCCATCTTTTATCAAATCCCACTTTTTACTTTTCACACCCTCGTCATCCCAACCTACCGCGCCCATGGAACCTGGTTGAATTTTGTCCGCAAAAAAGTTTACGATCTTGCTTCCGTAATTAAAGTTTTTGGATTTCCATTTGTCCATCGTCGCAAAGGAAGTCCCGGCGAAATTGGCCTCATAACCTAAAACCCTGTCAAGCTCAGTGGCGTGTCCAACAGACTCATGAATGGTCAACCGAAGATGCGTTGGGTCCAGCACCAGATCATATTTTCCCGGCTCAACGGATTTCGCTTTTATTTTTTCCTTCACCTGAACAGCCGCCAAAGTCGCGTCATCGATCATGTCATAACGACTGTTAAATAAAGTCGTTTTTCTTCCAGTAATTCTGTCAGCTGGTTTACTTTCAAGATATTCATAACCCATCGCCTTGGCCGTCCCAAGCGAGTTTCTGGTCTGGAATTGTCCGCTGGCTTTATCAATTCCGGTTACGGTAAACGTCGGCCAAAGCCTGTGAATATCCTGATCAATATAAGAACCATCCGTGGAAGCGAAATATTTCTGTTCGTTCACCATAAACAGCTGTGAATTCACATAATCTGCACCGTTTTTCTGAGCCGCAGCATTTACAGCCATCAACAAATCCACCTTTTCCTTGATTGGAACTTCAAAAAGATTTTTAATGATCGGCGTTTTGTAGCTAACCTCACCAAAACCCTTTTGCGCCGCAAGCTGAACAGGTTCTGCCAAAAGTTTGGAATTCGCTTTGGCAATCGCTACTGCGATTTCAGCCGTTTTGGCAACATCCGTCTCCGTTTTTGCTTCTCCCAAAGAAGCAAATCCCCAGCATCCGTTAACGATCACCCGCACGCCAACTCCATAAGATTCCGTATTGACAATACTTTGAACCTTATCTTCCCGGGTTATAACAAACTGATTAAGATATCTCCCAATTCTGATATCGGCGTAAGATGCGCCCTTGGCAGTTGCGGTATTCAGTCCGGCATCGGCCAGTCTTTTTTTGACGATTACATCAAGTCCGGGTTCCAGTAATGCTTCACTTGCCACCGATCTTCCGCCAGGCGTTAGTACCGGAATTATAAAAGCGCCGGCCGCTATACTGGCTTGTTGGATAAAATCTCTTCTATTCAAAACAATGTTTTAATTTGAGGTTGAAAAATTAGATTGATGATCTTTTTGATTATCAATCAGACAGCATCAGACAAGCTTGTAAATGTGAAATCGCGGATTTTCATAGGCGGGATCATGTTACCGCCTGAACGCATCGGTTTTCCCATCGCCTCAATATTATTGAGCATCACTATCGGACTTTCATTGAAGCGGAAATTTTTAACCGGAAATTTGATCTTTCCATCTTCAATATAAAAAGTACCATCACGGGTTAGTCCTGTATAAAGAAGCGTCTGTCGATCCACATCCCGGATATACCAGAAACGTGTTACCAGAATTCCTTTTTGCGTACTTTTTATCAAATCAGCAATCGATTCGGTTCCCCCCTCAAAAATAAATCCTGACGGAGCGGCAATGGCTTTAACCCCTTTTTTCTCAGCCCAAAAACGCGAATAAAACATATTTTTGACAACTCCCTTTTCAATCCAGACAACCTTTTCCTGCGCCCTTCCATCAACAGTATTATCCCCGATTACAAAAGGAGAACCTGGAATATCGGCATTCATCGGGTCAGAATAGATTGTTATTCTTTCATCAAACAACTTCTCCCCCAAACGGTTTCCTCCTCCTTTTTTTGACAAAAAACTTCTTCCCTCATCAGCGCTTCTGGCATCCATGTTCGACATCATGTTGCGCATTAATTCAGCGGCCGCGGTAGGTTCCAGAATTACGGTATATCTTCCCGGTTCAATCGCTTGCGCCGCCGTGGAAGCCATCGCTTTTTGAAGCGCTGTTTGGGTAAGCGAAGCGCTATTCAGTTTTGAAACGTCGTTAAAATCACGAACCACATAACCAGAACCTTTTGCATCTTCCGTGCGAACTGTAATCGAATAATCTACCGAGGTCGTTTTGTAATAACCAAAAAGTCCTTTGCTATTTCCAATCGCTTTAAATCCGGCAGAATCTTCCAGATAACCCGCCGCTACGACTGATTTTTTCCTACAAAGATCAATGCTGTCGAGGGCAATTTGCGCTCTTTTATCCGGATCAATATTGGCTGTACTATCTGCGTATGATTTGGTTTCCGGATAGTTCTGCGGACCTAGCATACTCACATATTCCGGATTTTCGGGTGCGAGTTTGGCAAGTTCTTCCGCTCGTGCTACCGTTTTCTTAATCGATTCTTCGTCAAATTCATTGATAGTCGCTGTACCGGTTCTTTTACCGAAAACCGCTGTAACGGCCAGTGAAACATTTCTGGAATCACCGCTCGTGCTAACGGCATTTCTGGCGTAACGAATGTTTCCGACATTTTCCCCGCTCAGGCTTACACTCATTTCATCCGCCTTTGAAAAAGACAAAACTTTATCAATAATCTTTTTTGCTTCCTGCTGTGATAATATGCCCATTTTACTAAACTTTTTGAGACAAAAACTGTGAGAATAGCCAGTGAAGATGCCCGATTACTTATAAAGCTCGTTGAATAAAAGCTTGAAAGTACTGTGCGACTGCGCCCTGAAAATGATCTCCGGCCCGAAAGCATACAATTTTCCTTTTCCTACTTTGGCTTCAAAAGAAACCACGCCGCCATCCAGATATGAAATCCCCCAGGCCCAGCCGCTGCGAAGTGCCTTTTTTCCGGAAACCCAGGCCAACGGATTAACACCTTTTAAGGCCGCATCAGGATCCAGTCTGAAAACCGGACTGCTGCTGAAAACCATATCAGCAGTTGCCCCCATACCCCAGTTCGCTTTATTGGTCGTATCAACCGCAACCTGCAAAATACTTCCGGGAATGTAGTATTTGTCGCCTGGCAGAGGTTTTTCCTCACCTTTATTCATTTCAACCAACGCGTTATGTACCGGAAGTTTCAGATGGTAAGCCAGCGCGGTGCTGCTTCCTACGGTCACCACTGAGCCACCGTCTTCCATAAATTTCTTTAAGGCAGGAATTGATTTTTCCGCTGTCAGATATCCAAGCCAGGGACGAAATTCGGCCGGTATTTCAGACGCTTTCGGGTCTCTTGATCTTTTTGCCAGATCCGCAGATTTTGCCGTTACCGCAGGAATTCCAGCGCCCATAAACAAGATTACATCATATTTTGAATGAAGATCAACCGAATCGATATCTTTTGGATAGATAACGGTAAAAGCAAAATTATTTTGTTCTAAAAGCCAGCGTACCCAACCTGATGGCATCGAACCTCCGTACTGATCAAAAAGTGCAATTCTGGAAGCTGCGATCGGCGTGGTTTTAACTGCTCTATCCTTTGCCGCTGTCACTTTAATTCCATAATCCAAAGCTGCTTTTTCAAGTAATGCTTTTCCTTTTGCACCTACGAAGAATGAACCTGCGGGAGCCGAAGCCGATGTTTCATTAATCCGGGAAACCGGTACTTTTGCTTTCAGTAAATTATTCACCGTAGTAAAAGCGTCATTATTCTGGCTGCTTAAAATGTAACCTGCTTTGGCATCCGCCAGTTTATCAGCTTTGGGCTTTTGTAGTTCACCGTAAGGAATTGCGGTAAAAGGACCATCAAATCCATTCAAAATCCTGTCGAATTTTACGCCCATCTGGTAGGCCAGCGTCCAGCCTGCTACGTCATATGGTTTCAACGGAGGTCCGCCCGGATATTGGAAATCATTCGGGTGATCCTGAGGCTCAAACATATCCAGTACATGCGGACGGAAAGCCTGGTTTGTTTTTACTATATAGGAACCGGCCGGGTAACTTTTCCCTTCGACCGTGAAATCAGCAGTTGCAATATGCACCTGGATTCCGGATTTAATCAATGAATTCAGAAATTTAACAGCCGTGGGGAAATCAGGTTGTTTGGTAGAAATGATATAACCACGAGGATCTCTCAATGCCGGATCTTTATATACCGCATCAAAAAATTTAACCGGAACCCCGGGTCCGGGGCCATATTCATCACTTCTCGCAGCCAGCAGAGAATCTCTTTTTGCAGCCGCAGTATCTTTTTTGACTACTTTCTTATCAGCTTCATAAGTAGAAGTTACCGATGCCGAAAATTTCGGAAGCATTGTCCAGTGATCGGTGTTTCCGCGGTCAATGGCATTTTTTCCCATTTTGTAAATATTGTACAGCAACTCATCGCCTGATCTTCTGGCAAAATCAAAAACGGCATAATTAAGTGATACCGAATAATCGATGGATTGTCTGAATTTCCAATCCTGTGGTGTTACCGGGAAGGGTGTGGAATTATCAGGAATCAGTCTTTCGGGCACTAATGGAATTTTCGAGGGCGTAGGACCTCCAATTATTTCTGTTAAAATCCCGATCTGGTTATGAAAATAAGGCGCAGTCCGAAGTCCGCCGTTCCACCAGGTAGAATAATTTGAACCTGATAAACGAGTATAACCCGGTTTATCTTCAACATTCAGTCTGTTGATCATGGCAGCAGCAACGGCATCCAGGCCGGTGATAATCATTGGATCAAAAACGTGATTGAAAGGATCACGGTAAGGCGGGCCGGCCAAAACACTTCCGTCAGGTCCTGTTTGATGGTGATTATAAATAATCTGAGGCATCCATTCAATGTATTGCTGACGCGAAATATTGATGGTTTCCTTCATGTTGTTCATGTAGAAATCCCGGTTGTTATCGTGCCCTACATACTTCTGATAAAGTCTTGGAATTTTCATGTTCCGCTTTTTCTCATCCGCATCCTTCATATACCAGTTTGATACAAGTTCCTGTCCATCAGGATTTACCTGTGAAAGAAGGATAATTACGTTGTCAAGAATCGCCATCGTTTCAGGATCTGTTCTGCTGACAAGCTGGTAATACGTTTCAATCAGCTGATGCGCTCCCACAGTTTCCGTGGCATGAAGTCCGCCGTCAATCCAGATTACCGGTTTCCCTTCTTTTGCCAAAAGTTTGGCAGCCTCCGGGGTGATCCCCTCTGCACGGGCAAGTTTCTGGGATATTTCTTTATACCGGTCAAGCTTTTTAAGATTTTCGGGAGAAGAAACGATAAGCATATATTGATGCCTGCCTTCTTCGGTCAAACCAATCTCCACTACTTTTACACGGTTAGAAGCAGCCGCGACTTTTAAATAATAGGCTTCCGACTGCGTATAGGATGCCAAATGATAGTCGTCTCCGATATTAAATCCAAAATGTTCTTTAGGGGTGGGAACTGTCTGTGCGAGCGAGACAAAATTGAAAAACAGGAATAGTAATAAAAAATAACGGCAAATTTTCATTATAATAGGTTAAGTTAGGTAATTGGAGTAAATCAATAGATTATTAAGGTATTTTTGAAATACTATTTTTAAAAATGCTTTATTTTTGACGATAAACCAAATATTTATTTTTATAAGTTATCACTTGATTACACTTTTGGAAAGTTGAAAAAAGCCAGCTTATCAATTAAAATTTTTTTATCGCTAGATTTGGAAAAACCATTATAACCTGATCGCTGATTATGAAATTAAGTTCTGCTTTCCTTACTTTTCTGTTGATTTTTGTGGTTTCCACATCTTTCGCTCAGCAAAAATCCAAAGTCACCGACGATTGGAAACTTGGCGTTGCCATGTACACTTTCCATACCGTATCCTTTCCGGCTGCACTCGACAAGGTAGATAGTGCCGGGCTTCATTATATTGAAGGAATGACTTTTCACCGGTCTGGCCCGGATTTAAAGGATAGTTTGATTTCTCAATTATCACCTTCCGGCATTGCGAAATTGAAAAAACTGGTTACCGGAAAAGGGATCAAAATTGAATCCATTTATCTTGGAGGTGGCAAAACAGTGGCTTCCTGGAAGAAGGAATTTGAAATAGCAAAACTCTTCGGTGTGAAATTTGTTACAGCCGAGCCACCCGTTACAATGTGGGACAGCATCGACAGTCTGGCCGGTGTTTATGGTATGAAAGTGGCGATTCACGAACACTGGAAGGGTGTTAGTGCATACTGGCATCCTGATTCTGTGTTAGCCGCCATTAAAAACCACCCGAATTTCGGAGCCTGTGCAGATCTTGGTCACTGGCCTAAAAGTGGTGTTGATCCTTTGGACGCTGTTAAAAAACTAAAAGGGCATATCATTGCTATACACTTGAAAGATATTGCCGAATTTAACAATCCTAAAATTCAGGATGTAAGGGTCGGCACTGGTGTCGTTGATTTTCCGGGAATATTTGCTGAACTCAAAAAACAGGAATTTCGGGGTAACATTTACATTGAAAGAGATGCAGAGACGAAACCAAGTAATTTACCCTCAGTGATTGAAACCGTTAAATACTATAATGAAGAAGTGAAGAAATTAAAGTAATTATTGCGTTTTTGCTTTTAAGACAACTAAACAGGCTGGTACCGCTTCTATCCGGACGCGATATCAGCCTGCTTAATTTTATGAAGATAAGGACATTACAGGCTCTAATTTCCATAATTAAGGTTTTTAAATATTAGCTGAATATTAAAAAATGCCCCTGTTGTCAAAAGAGGTATTTACGGGCAAAAAGTTATTCTTACTTTTGAAAAATATCTATTATCCCTAACAATGAAAAGTGCTCTGAATTTTTTCTCAAAGGATAGAATAATTCTTTATGTTTATTTGATTTTAAGTATTGTAATCAGTTTGATTTTTTACAATCAGGGACCTCGGCGTTTCAACAATCTGATCATTTACCGACAGTCCTTTTTTCATCTGCTTGACCACAAAAATCTATATCTGGAATATCCCTCAGAGTACTATGATATATTCTTGTATCATCCTGCATTCACAGTTTTTTTTAGCCCGCTAAGCTTAATTCCGGTTTCATTATCACTGATTTTATGGACAATTATCAGTTCGCTTTTTATCTATTATGCAGTCAAAATGATGCCGGTTGCAGAAAAGGCAAAGATATTTTTATACTGGTTTGTACTGATTGAACTGTTAAATAACCTGCATAGCCAGCAAACCAATTCCGTAATTGCCGCACTAGGCTTATTGACCTTTATTTTTCTTGAAAAATCAAAACCAAAACGGGCGGCTCTTTTTCCTTTGCTGGCCTTTTGCATCAAGGGTTACGGTCTTGTTTTCGCAATACTTTTTCTATTTTATCCTGAAAAGAAAAAATATATTACTTATTCCATTTTGTGGCTGATCGCCTTAACGCTTCTTCCATTACCTTTTACCGGAAAGGATTATTTCTTACAGGTTTATCAAAATTGGATAACTTGCCTGATCGATGACCACAAGGTTAATTTTGGCTCTTCGGTAATGGGACTGATGAAATTGGCGATGCCATCTTTTACCGAAAATGATCTTAGCAAAGTACAGCTTGCAGGTCTTATCCTATTTGCCATAACCATGGTATATAACTGGATAAAAGGCACTTACAAAACTAAAAAGCAACGACTGCTTTTGCTGGCTTATACCTTTTTATGGGTTATACTTTTTAATCATACATCCGAATCTCCTACTTACATTATTGCCATCACTGGTGTAGGACTTTTTTTCGTTGCCAACAAAAGCAGTCAAAATGTTTGGTGGAAACCACTAACACTCTTTGTTCTGGCTTTTTGTATTCTGGTCAACAGGGATTTCTTTCCATCATCATGGCCCATTGATGAAACAATACCTCCGCTCGTAGTACGCGTTTTACCTTGTCTTTTAGTTTGGATTATAGTACAAATTCAACTGTTTATACCTTCCAAAATAAAAAACTTTGCTATGGAAGTAGAAATTTCGCGTTCATCTTCTTTCTAAATACCACCTTTGTCTCACTAAGAAGGATCTACGGCAACTGCGTCAATTTCAATCAAATAGCCATGATGCAGCTCAGGAACCGGCACAACCGAACGTGCAGGTTTTGTCTCCCCCAGCATTTCAGCATAGACCAGGTTGAACGCCGGCCAATGCGCTACGCCAACCAGATAGACTGTCACTTTCAACAAATGAGACGGGTCGCCGCCCGCGGCTTCAAGAATGGCCAGCAGGTTTTTCAAAGCCTGTCTTGCCTGTATTTCAAACGGTTCATTAAAGGTATGCTCTCCTGCGGCCGTTACAGGCAATTGTCCGGAAATATACATTTGTCCCTGAAAAACAGTTGCCTGTACATAATGCCCGCCAGCAGGCGCAGCTTTATCCGTTTTTATAATTTTTATTGAAGGATTCATTTTTAGTTTGATTAAAACATCGGAATTTATCTGGTATATACCCGCCTTTTCCAACAGACACTTGCAAATCTACAAAAGTTATTTATTACAGATATTGTTCAGATTTTCGCTTAGTAAGTATAGGGAATAATTTATCCCCATTGAATCATTTTTCCCTTATTGCGGGGCCAGCAGATAGTCTGACTTTTGTAAAAACAAAACGAAAAATCATGAAAGTAGGTGCATTTAAAATAGATCCGGAGGAATTTACAGGACAAAGAATATTGGTAACCGGGGGTACAAAAGGTGCAGGAAGAGCCATTTTCGAAAGACTGGCAAAAGCCGGTGCAAACATTTTGACAACAGCCAGAACAATTCCTGACAATATGAACGCTTCGCAAATTATTCAGGCAGATATCAGTATAAAACAAGGCACTGCCAAAGTTATTGAAGAAACGATCAAAAGGATGAACGGCCTTGATATCCCGATCAATAGTGCTGGTGGTTCCTCCGCGCCAACCGGCGGCGTGATGGCACTTGAAGAGCAAGATTGGGAGACGATCTTAACTGTGTATCTAACAGGTGCCGAGTACATTATTGATGGAGGAACGGTTCCAACTCTTTAATTTTCGTAAACAAATGAGCCGAATAATTATTTTATTCGGCTCATTTATTTTATATATTTGAGCCGAATAAAAAGATTAATCGGCTCACAATGTACAACTGGCAGCGGCCGCAATGGCCAGATTTCGTTTACAACCTTTCAGATTCAGAGGATCTGTTGTTATCTTTTGCGGAAGAGACAGGAAATATTGCCGGAATCCTGCAAGTTTCTCCGGAAAGTGTGAAAACTGAAAATCTTCTTGATATTATGGTAGCCGAAGCTATCAAAACATCCGAAATTGAAGGCGAATTTATAAGCCGCATCGATGTCGTTTCTTCAATCAGAAATAATTTAGGACTCAATATCAGTCCACAATTTGTGAAAGATAAACGGGCTTTGGGATTGAGTGCATTAATGATCGATGTTCGTAAAACCTATGCAGATTTACTGACTGAGGAGAAACTTTTTGAGTGGCATATAATGCTGTTAGGTCAAAATCAATCAATTAATTCGGGAAAGTGGCGCAAGGGGACTTCACCGATGCAGGTTATTTCAGGAACTGTCGGGAAGGAAAAAATACATTTTGAAGCGCCTCCCTCCGCTCAGCTTCCACAGGAGATGAAAAGATTCATACAATGGTTTAATGAAACTGCACCCGGAGGTAGTAATGAAATCAGGAAAGCACCTGTTCGCTCGGCTATTGCACATTTATTTTTTGAGTCAATTCATCCTTTTGAAGACGGCAATGGGCGTATAGGAAGAGTTTTAGCTGAAAAATCTTTATCCCAAACCATGGGCCGCCCAGTGATTCTAAGCTTGTCCCGAAAAATTGAGACTGACAGAAAAGCTTATTACAATGCTCTGGAAAATGCACAACACAGTACAGACATTACTGCATGGATCCATTATTTTACACAAACTCTACTGGATGCCCAAATTGAGGCAAAAAAATTATTGAATTTCACTTTACAAAAAACAAATTTTTTTGACCAATTTAAAAACATTTTTAACGAGCGTCAGGCAAAAGCAATAAGAAAAATGCTTGAACCCGGACCTGACGGTTTTCAAGGAGGAATGACCGCAAAAAAATACATGAGCATTACCAAAACCTCAAAAGCTACGGCGACACGAGATCTTCAAAATCTTGTTGAAATAAGAGCTTTAAAAGTTGGCGGCGGCGGAAGGAATGTAAGTTATTCACTTCCCATTTAACAGATCAGGGTTTTCAAATTCAATTCTGACTTTATCATAAAGACTAATAACCCGCATAGCCAGCGAAATACATTCTTCTGATGTCATTTGATCAATGGTATTGATAATTGCATTGGCCGTAAGTTTCCCTTCTTTGTCAAATCCTGGACCCATTTTCCTGATCTGGTTTGTAATGCTTTCCCACTCCGGACTGAGTGTATCAGAAAAATATTTGGGAACAATAATATTGAAATAGGCAGCCTGAGATCTTAAATATTGTTTTGACAATAAGATATTACTGTTCAAACTTGCCACAAGTTTGGACAGTTCGGTGTAGACGAAAATGTTTGACTTATTCACTATTGATTACGTTGAGGGTTCAATGTTTAAAGTTACAAATTATGCCTAAATAGAAACAACTTATACATTATAATTTTTTCAATAAATGGATCACCGGAATAACCTTAAAATAATACTGAGCATTTTTTTTTGCGAATAGTTATAAATAAAAAAATAATATTTTTAAAATATTCAAGTAACTAATAGTAACAATATAGCACTCTCAAAACGACCTGAAGTCAGCACTAAACTCTATGGTATATACGTAATAACCTATATCTCTTTCAGGATATTTATTTAAAAAATTATTTCAGTTACAAATTGATAGTCCCGACTTAAAATTGAAGATAAACATCAGATTTACAAAAAGTTAAGGCAAAGAAAAAGCTCCGGAAAATCCGAAGCTCTTTTACTAAATATTTCTCACAGTCTTAGTTAGTAAGACTTGTAGTAAAATTACTACGATTATTGTAGAAATCCGAATTTCAACAGAACGCATTTTATAAATAATCCAAATTAACTATTGTTCGGTTTAAACGATGGTTGGTTTAATAGGGCATTCAGGTCTCATCAACGAATCAAATTTGGGAATATTCTTCATCCATAGTTCGACTCACAATTAAAACACCATCTTGGATCTTAGTATAGTCCTAGTTACACAAAACTTGATTTATTTAAGATTTTACAAAATCCTGTATCAAATCTGCAAGCTCAGCAGGATATTCCACCGGAATCAGATGACCCGAATTCCTAATTTCTTTAAAGGTGGCAGATGGAAAATATTTCGTAAATTCTTTGCGTAGATAACTACTTGAAAAATTCGGATCTTTTGAACCGCTGATAACCAATAAATTCGAGTTTACAATCGGCATAAAAGACGAAATATCTTCACGTGAACCTTTTTCCAGCCATGAAACCCAGCCCATTTCAGAGATTTGCAGATGCTCGCGCACAGCACTTTCAAATAAAAACTCCGGTAGTGGTTTTGCAGTAATTTTTCCTATTAATTCTTCTATTGCAAGCTTATTACCATAGGACTCCAGCATCTTTTGCCTGTACGTTTCTGTCATCGGTTCTGGTGTTGGAGGTGATGGAGCAACCAAAATCAGTGATGTCACATCCAGCGTTTTTTTGGCAGCGATGTAAAGCGCTATCTTCCCTCCCATAGAATGCCCGACTAATACATAACGATCAATTTTAAGATCCTTTATCAGATCAGTTACATACTGCGCGTGCTCATGTACAGAAACCTCCCAGGCAGTTGTGGGTGAATGACCAAATCCGCAAAGATCTATAGAAACGCAGTGAAAATCGTCCGCAAGTGAATCAGTAACAGCAGACCACGAGTTTGATGAGCCTCCAAAATAATGAAGAAAAACAATTGTGATATCGTTACCACCGCCTTTCCTGACATAATTCAAATCGATATTGTGCATATATGTTTTGTTAAACTATTTTAAGCCGGGCATCCTGGTTCGTAATTTCAAACATTTCTCCGTGCGGAATAATGGTAATTTGTCCGTATTCTTTCAAAAGCATTTTGCAGGCATCAGCTACCGGTCAGGGATTAGGCAGAGGATCATCCATTTCCGATTGCCGGGCCGGATAAGGTTGTTTCTGACCTTTAAAATCTATGGCCCTGGGATATTGTTTCATAGTTTGTTGATGAAGTGTTGAAAAAAGCAGGATTTGAAAAATTCAGGCTCGCTGCTTTTCTGTAAATTTTTTCTATCTACAAATCCCATGCCTTTAAATTGCACTAATCTATTTGAAAGTCGTAAGATTCAAACATGTCTATTTTCTACAATAAAATAATACCGAGACATTTAATTAAATATAAGATTGCGGAGAAAGAAGATTTCCCTCAATCTCTTATTCTTTTATTTATCAAAATACAGGCAGATCATCTTTAAAATCATGGAATCATTTTCTTTCACGATTCCACGATCAGCTCCCAGAAAGGCATAACCCGGCGTCCCTTAAAACCCAAAAGCTCGTATACTTTACCCGCCCTTGTGTTAGTATTGACAAAGTGAAGAAAAGGGATAATCCCTGCTTCCATATTATTTTTTGCCACATGACTGACAAGCATTTTCGCATAACCTTTTCCCGTATGTAACGGATGCGTAGCCACAGCGCTGATTTCTGAAAAGCCTGTCATCCTGAGCCTTTCACCTGCCATTGCCACGAGCTTTTTATCTTTCCTGATTCCAAAATAACTGCCGAGAAGCGGCGTGTCTTTATAGAAATATCCAGGTTGAACCTCATTAATCAGTTCAAGCATTTCCGCACGGTCGTCTTCTGTAAGTGTTAGTATTTCTTCTATTGGTTTGTGTATAAGTTTTTCGGCGTTTTCGCAAACCATTTGAATACAATCCAGTTTCCTGCCGATAGTCCAGCCAGGAGCAGGAGCTGCAAGTTTGCCAACCATAAATAATTTCTCCCCTGTCGAAATCCATGGACGCAAGGCATTCAGATCAACTTTTTCCGGATTTTCACATCCCAGTATCTGCAGCGTTTCCGGACGGTAGCGAGCTATATTATCGGCACCAAAAGCAAAGTTTTTATGTACAGTCTGCAATGCGTGCCAAACAGGATTGTCAAGGATTTTATAAGAATCAGAAGTCATAGGAGATTATTGTCAAACGAATTTATGTTACTATACAAAAGTATAGGCCTATTACTATACTGATTTAATAGACCTACCTTTGAAGTGTTATTTTAAGGTTACAACTTGTTTATGGCCTTAAAATAACACTCAATAAACAATATTAACATTAACTTTTTCAAAAATGTCACAAACTACATGGGTTGTTGATAAGCTGCACTCGGAAGTGCAGTTCAAAGTAAAACATCTTGTTATTTCCACAGTTACTGGTTCATTTACATCGTTCAGCGGTCAGGCCACTACCGAGGACGATCAGTTTGAAGATTCTAAAATTGAATTTTCAATTGATGTAAACAGTGTTTTCACAAGCCAGGAAGGTCGTGATGAGCACTTGAAGGGAGCAGATTTCTTCGATACTGAAAACTTTCCACAAATTAATTTTGTATCAACTTCTTTCAAAAAAGCGAAAGGCGATGTATACAATCTGATTGGTAATCTTACCTTGAAAGGTGTTACAAAAGAAGTAGAACTTGAAGCAGAATACGGCGGAACTGAGAAAGACCAATTCGGCAATGTAAAGGTAGGATTCGAAGTTACCGGAACCGTAAATCGTAAAGATTTCGGCGTTTCCTTTAACTCTCTTACCGAAACAGGCGGACTTGCGCTGGGTGAAAACATAAAAGTAATTGCCAACATTCAGCTTGCAAAACAAGCTTAGAAATCAATAAAAAAACAGCACTGTGCCAACTTGATAGCTTTTGCAGTGCTGTTTTAATTACTTTGATTTAATAAATCTTGTCAGGATTTAAGGCCATAAATTCCTGGCTTTCCTGATCATTTGCTTCCAAGGACACAGACGCGATCGACGCATTTTTCTGCCCCCATGCAAATACAAGCGGTAAAATAAAGAGCGCAGCAAAAGTGGAAGCAATCAGCCCGCCAACAACCGCCCGACCTAACGGCGAAGACTGATCACCCGCCTCACCAAGTCCGCTGGCCATAGGAAGCATACCCACAACCATCGCCAGAGAAGTCATCACAATCGGTCTCATCCGCAAAGCTGCCGCTTCCTTCGCTGACGCTAATGCATTGCCATTAACAAGCCGGAGCTGTTCTGCATTGGTAATCAACAACACGGCATTGGAAATAGAAACACCGACCGACATGATAATACCCATGTAAGATTGTAAGTTCAAAGTAGATCCTGTCAAAAGCAGCATCGCAAGCGCACCCAAAATTACCGCAGGAACAGTGGTAAGAATAATTGCAGAAACCCTGAATGATTGAAAGTTAGCCGCCAGCATTAAAAATATTACCACAATCGCAACCAGAAGTCCGCTTTGCAAACTGCTCAAAGTATCCGTCAAAGTTGAGCTCATCCCGATTTGCCCGACGGTAATTCCCCTTGGAAGTTCTCCTAACGCAGCAATCGCTTTCTGCACATCAACAGTTGCTGCACCAAGATCTTTATCATTCAAATTGGCGGTAACAGTTAGCACCGGCAAAGCACCCAGGTTATCATTTTCGCCATAAGTTGTATCCAGCTTAATTGTAGCCACATCACTAAGTACCGGTCTGCTTGTATTTTTCAAAAGCGGGATCTCCCCTATTTCATCCAGTGAGTTCATCTGATTTTCAGGAATCTGAACCTGAACATTATAGCTCAAACCACTTTTTTCATCAACCCAGATATTTTTATCCGTGTAACGGGAAGACGATGTCGATGCCGTCATGGATCTTGAAATATCTGTGATATCGGTACCAAGCTGAGCAGCGCGAACCCTATCCACTTCAATGTTAATAGCCGGATATTTGTTGGATTGTCCGAGCTGTATATCACGCATATAGCTGATTTTGGCCAATTCAACCATCAGCTTTTTGGCATACTGCTCGTTGAGTTTTTTATTTCTTCCACCAAAACGTATTTCCACAGGTGTTGGCGAACCCTGACTTAAAATCTTGTCAGTCAATTCCATAGGCTCAAACGAAAGACTCACATCAGGGATTGAATCATGAACACGGCTGCGGATTTTCTCTTTAAGTTCATCCAGATTGGTTTTAAAACCCTCTTCCAAAGCTACTTGCAAAACAGCTTCCTGCGGGCCTGCCATCCAGAGATAAATCGGGTTGGAAGAAAAGAGTGCCGGATGCTGACCTACGTAAGCAGAAGTAACTGAAACATTTTCCGGGCCGACAATATTTTTAATAATCTGGATCATGCCCAGCGTTTTCTCTTCGGTTCTTTCAATCCTGGTACCTTCAGCTGCACGAAGCCTTACCTGAAACTGGGAGCCGTTCACTTTCGGAAGTACATCTTTACCAATAATTGACAGCAGAAAAGCCGTTAAAGCAATTGTCACAATCAAATATATGATAACAATCGGCCTTCTGAGCGGTAAAGTCCTGTCTACAAATCTTAAAAAACGCAAACGAAGTTTTTCAAAGCCCGACAGCTTTTCCTCAGGTGCGTCATGTGCTTTCGCTTTGTGCCCTTTCATGATCCAGTTGGCCATTACGGGTACAAAAGTCTGGGAAAGAAAGTACGAAACGATCATACTAAAACCGATTGCCAAAGCAAGCGGAAGAAAGAGCGACCCGGGAATTCCTCCCATTGTAAAAGCAGGTGCAAATACGGCAAGAATACAAAAAAGGATCAAAAGTTTTGGAAAAGCAATTTCCCGGCATGCATCCCAAATGGCCAGCCGCTTGGGTTTTCCCATATCAAGATGCTGGTGAATATTTTCTATGGTTACCGTACTTTCATCCACCAGAATCCCGATGGCCAGTGCAAGACCGCTCAAAGTCATGATATTGATGGTTTGCCCGAATAAATTCAGAAACAAAACACCGGCGATTATCGAAGTCGGAATCGTTAATATTACAATTAAAGCACCTCTTGGATCTCCCAGAAACAGGAGAACCATCAGACCAGTCAAAACGGCACCGAGCGCTCCTTCTGTAATCAGGCTTTTTACAGAGTTAATTACATAAACTGACTGGTCAAATTCGTAAGTCAAATGCACATCAGCCGGAAGCTGCGCCTGCATTTTTGGTAAAGCTGCTTTCAGTTTCTGGACCACCTCCCAGGTTGACGCATCAGCACTTTTGGCAATACTTAAATAAACCGAACGTTTTCCGTTAACCAATCCGTAGCCCACCGTAATATCGGCAGCATCCTCCACAGTGGCCACATCGCGTAGATAAAGATTCTGAACGCCTCCCTTAAATAAAGGAATATCTGCAAAATCCTTGATGTTGTGAATCGTCGTGTTTGTAGGTGTAATGTAATTTTTGGTCCCCATCCGCACATTTCCTGAAGGCGCTGTCTGATTATTAATCCGGATGGCTTCCACCAGCTGATCCGGTGTCATGTTGTGTGATCTGAGCAGCGCAGGATCTGCTTTTATAACGATTGTCCTGATATTTCCACCAAAAGGAGGTGCCGAAACCAAACCCGGGATTGTTGTAAATGAAGACCTTACATAGGTATTGGCAAGATCAAGAAGTTCGTTGTTTCCCCTTATATCGCTGCTTACGATCAGCTCGCCGATTGGAAGCGTTGAAGCATCAAAACGGATAATAAAGGGCGGCTGTGAGCCTGGTGGAAAAATTGCCTGTGCCCGGTTACAGGAGGCACTCACCTCGGCAGCGGCCTGGGCCATATTTGTACCGGGATAAAAATTAACCTTGATTAACGTTAGTCCCTGAATATTTTTGGTTTCAATACTTTTAATACCGTTTACATACAACAGCAGGTTTATATAAGGTTTGGCAAAAAAAGTTTCCATCTGATTGGGCGTATAACCTCCAAAAGGGTGAGATATATACAATACCGGCATATCAAGTTTTGGAAAAATATCAATCTTGATATTACGCAGCGCATTGATCCCGAAAAACAGCATGGTAGCCACAATTACCATCACGGTAATCGGTTTCCTTAATGCTAAAAGAATTAAATTCATGATAGAGTGAATGAAAAGAAATAGGAAGAATACTTATATTTTCTATAAAAATTTACTAAAAGTCATTTAAAATTGTACTAAATCAAGGATTAAATATTGGGCACTCATAAGCTCACTAATTTAATTCATGATCCGTTTACTATTCAATTAAATTGTAACTGTTCATATATTATAATTGAATTTTAATGACAGAAAAACCAAATCGTTTTTATATCAGTTTGTCTGCAATCTCTTTTGCGGTTTTCATCGACTCCTGGTTTTTATAAATGGATCCGCTTACGGCTGCTCCTTCTAAAAGAAGAAATAGCGCATCGCCAAGCAGGTTATGGGTTAATGTCTGATTGTTTTCCGGTAAGTCTTTGATAATATTGACAATAAAAACCTTCAACCGGTTTTTTTGATGGCTGACCGCATCGAATACCTGGCTATCCTGCCTGGAAACCTCAGCACTTATTTTGATAAACTGGCAACCTCCGAAACTACGCTTGCTTTGCCTTTCCATTCGAAAATCAAATAGTGCAAGCAGTTTTTGCTTAGGATCTGTAAAGCTGGCGGTAAAATTTTCCATTTCTGTGAACCATATATCTTCGGCCTCTTTCAGATAAACCAGCAAAAGATGCGTTTTGGATTCAAAATGGTTGTAAAGTGATGCTCTGGCGATATCAGCTTCTTCAATGATCTGATTGATCCCTGTAAGATTATAACCCTGCTCATAAAATAATCTTGAAGCTACTTCAAGAATCCGTTCGCGTACCGCTGATTTTTTCATCGGGTAAAACTAACATTAAAAAAATATATAGACAAGTCTATCTGTTTTCTTTGCCACAATATAAATTCTGAAAATTATCAGGCCTCACGTTAAAAAAATCCCAAAAAGTATCGTGTCAAGATGCCGCCTGAGGCATTTCACTATCAGGCTCAGGTTTTACTGCGTGAATCAGATCCGCCGCAGTATACAAAACTGTTCCGGACCGGCGCCTTACGAAAATGCACCTGCATTCTAACACAATCCGGGATTTCGGGTAATTTCCACAGCCAACTCCTGATCAACTTATTGTACCGGATTTAGTACCGACTAAAAAATAAAAATCCTAAATTACTGGCAACCTTAAACTTACAACCGAAGCTAACGATCTATCCAAATCAAGCTATATAAGATATAAACCCGGTGAAATCCTGTTGTTTGCAAGGAAGCGTGAATTTTCTTGTGATTATAACGACGCTGTATAAATTTCAACTTTCATTTTATATTGAAAAAGGGATAATTGAGCCGCAAAGCCTTAATTATCCCTTTTTCAATATAAGTAACAAAACTAAGGTCTTATTTTTCCAAGTTTTACAGACGTGCGGCTATCAGCTATAAACCCTTTTCATTTTTATTTTAACATTACTTCTGATCACAAGCGGCACTTTTTCTACTTTCACAGAACTGCTGTCGAGCCCAAACCATTTATCTTCTGAGTTGGTAATATTTTTAATAGCGAAGTAAAAATTCATCACAAATTCCTCATACCAGGGAAGGTCATTTTCCACAGACAGATAGCGTTCCAGCACCACAAAACGAAAATCGCCCATAATATTCTGGCGGTTCAGCGATTCGTAACGGCTCGTGATATCCACTTCCTTGTTAAGCACCATATCCTGTACCACTTTTCTAAGAAAAAGATTGATGCGCTGTTCGACCCGGAAACCAAGGCGGAATGTGATCTTAATTACATCATCTTCTGCCATAATATTGACGTGGTAATCCATTGTGTAGGGTTCATCCGTTGTTTCAACATGGACAAACCAGAAAATATCAGCACGTTTAGGCCTTTTTTGAAATATGGAATAAATGATTTTGCTTTCAATCTCATTTTCTCCTGCTGCATTTGACATAAATATCAAATGTGTGGAATATTTCGGAATGCTGATATCATTGCTCAATTCCCGCAAAGCCGGGATATGTTCATCCAGATTTACAAATTCAGTAAGACGAAGTTTGATCGAATTTGCTTTTAGCCACATTGCCATAATATCGGCAATAATCACGGCCAGAAGTAAAGAAACCCAGCCTCCATGTGTAAATTTCAAAAGATTGGCAGCAAGGAACGAGCCTTCAATAGTCAGATAAACCAGCATAAAAGCGGCAATCCATAACTTGTTTATCTTATGGACGTACAGGTAAAACGACATCAGCAATGTCGTCATGATCATTGTCAGCGTAATAGCAAGTCCATACGCAGCCTCCATGTTGGATGATTCCTGAAAATAAAGCACGATACCGATACAGCCTGCCCACAAAAGCCAGTTTACGCTTGGTACATAGAGTTGCCCTTTTTGATCACTAGGATAAACAAGACGAACTTTTGGCCATAAATCCAGCCTGATCGCTTCTGAAATAAGTGTGAAAGAACCACTTATCAAAGCCTGGCTGGCAATGATCGTTGCCATGGTGGCTATACAAATTCCGGGCAGCAAAAACCAGTCGGGCATGATTTCATAAAATGGTTTGCGCCCGTTTAAAAACTCGCCGTTGTGAAGCGCAAGCCAAGCACCCTGACCGAAATAATTGATAACAAGACAGCTTTTTACATAAATCCAGCTAATCCGGATATTGCCTCTTCCGCAATGTCCAAGATCCGAATAAAGTGCTTCTGCTCCCGTTGTACAAAGAAATACAGATCCAAGCAGCCAAAAGCCGCCGGGATGTTTTGACAAAAGCTCGTAACCATAATATGGATTAAATGCTTTGAAGATTTCAGGATGATAAATAACCTGAGAAAGTCCAAGTACCAGCAGCATCAAAAACCAGATCACCATTACCGGACCGAAAGCCCTGCCAACAATGGTGGTTCCAAATACCTGGATAATAAAAAGAAGTGTCAGAATTCCGATTACAATGGGGATAGTTTCAATATTTGGATACAAAATCCTCAGGCCTTCCACCGCCGAAGAAACTGAAATCGGAGGTGTTATAATTCCGTCCGCAAGCAATGTACTGGCACCAATAATGGCAGGAATCGTCAGCCACTTGGCATTTTTACGGACCAGCGCATAAAGAGCCAGAATCCCTCCTTCCCCATTATTATCTGCCCGAAGAATCAGAATTACGTATTTCAGGGTTGTTTGCAGCGTCAGCGTCCAGAAAATCAACGACACCGAACCGTAGACGACATCCAGGGAAATACGCTCTTTGCCAATAATAGCCTGCATGGCATATAAAGGAGATGTTCCGATATCTCCGTAAATAATCCCGAGTGCGACCAAAAGACCAGCAGCCGAGGCCCTGTCACTATGTTTAAGAGAACTCATTGTTGATGCTTAAAATGTCTTATGCTTATGTATAGGGTAACTTATTTTTCGATACGCAGACCCAAAAACAAGCCAACGCCGCTGCAAAGGTGTTTAATTTGCTTAAAAGTATCATACCAAATCAGCAATCTTTTATTTTTTTAAATCCCAACAAAAAAACCTGCTTAAATGTCTGGACGACAAAAGCAGGTTTTAGTAACTTTTTGTTTTAGATTTGAAACTATTCAATTGATGAATTTTCAGTGAGCATGTCCATTAAATCCTGAGCGTCGCCATCGAATTTTGTCCCGTTCACAAAAAACGAAGGCGTGCCGTTGACACCGCTACGGATTCCGCTTTCAAAATCTGATTCTACTTTCTGTTCCAATTGCGGATTTTGAATATCTTCCTTAAATTGCTCAATATCAAGACCAATTCCGGATGCCATTTTAAACAATCCTTCGTTACTTAATAAATTTTGGTTTTCAAAAATGATGTCATGCATTTCCCAGAATTTATCCTGCAAAGCAGCTGCTTCACTGGCAACGGCCGCTGGCATGGCAAATTCATGCGATTCGGACAAAGGAAAATTCCTGAATACAAAACGGATCTGCTGACCAAACTTTTCTTGAATTTCTTTTAAGACCGGAAATGCCACGCCGCAAGACGGACACTGGTAATCCCCATACTCAACAATTTCTATCGAAGCCTTCGCAGAGCCCTGAACGTGGTCATGGCTGCTTACTTCAGGTTTTAAGTGATTGGACATTTCGTTTTAATTTTTTGGCGTGATAGATTCCAATGCATCCAGTATTCCATCCGCTCCCGGATTAACAGATACCTGCGACAGATAACTCCATGCAACATATCCTTCTTTATCTATGACAAATAAAGCACGGTTGCTTTCGCCCTGCTGCTCATCATAGACGCCGTATAACTTTGAAACCTCGCCTTTCGGCTCAAAGTCAGCCAGTAAAGGGAAATGTAGTTTTCTGGAATCAGAAAAGGCCAAATGGCACCATTTACTATCGACCGAAATACCAAGAATCGTCGCATTGTATTTGTCAAAATATTTCAGCATTTCATTATAAAGTACCATCTGATCAGAACAAACCGGGCTCCAGTCGGCAGGATAAAATGCAAGAATTACATTTTTACCTTTCAGTTCACTTAACGAAAACTGCCGATCCGGCGTGGCAAATAATTTAAAATCGGGTGCTTTATCTCCTTTTTGTAACATCATTATATTTTTTGGTTAAAGCCTTTCAATATTGTTACAAGTTCCGTGCCCGAGAGCCGGAAGTCAGGGTAAGGTAATGGATACTTTTTCGGGATCTTGATTTGTACCTGCAATGACCCTAAAACTTACTCTGTTTAAAACCAACGGATCGCCGTCCTTAACATTGGCCGTTTCCCCCGTGATCAGTTCTGCCAGACTGAGATATTTCCCTTCATAATCCCTTAGCCAGGGAAGTGACAACGTATTGCGAATCCGTTGTAAATGCATAAATCCTTCGGCAATCCATACCTTTTCAGACTTTGAATAAAAATAATCCGAATATTCTTCCAGCTCAGGAATGTCACCAAAAATGCCCTCCATAATATCCTGCATCGCTATTATGCCCAGATATCTGCCCGCCGGATCCCGGACTATCCCAAAATCAACCCGCTTTTCTTTAAAAATGCTGAAAATATCCCGCGCCGCCATGTCAGCCGGAATTGAACAGGCCTCCAGTGTTGTTTTTTGCCAGTCCTGCTCGTCATTCAGAAGAAAAATTTTCGTGCTGACAATTCCTGTAATATTATCCTCATGCTCCGTAAAAACCGGAAAGTAGGAATAAGGCCTCTTTTCAATAAACTCTTTCAGTACCTGTCTGTCCCAAATGACGGGCACAGCCGCTACAATGCGGGCAGGTTTCATAATTCTTTTTGCGGTCAGATTTTTAAAAGTGATCACATTCTGGTGCAGCCATAGTTGTTGTTTCTCCAATATGCCTTGTTTATAAGCTGCACTAAGTACTCTTCTCAAATCTTTTTCGGTGTACTTTTTACTACCCTGACTTTGGATTGGCAATAGTGATAACAAATACCGGGAACTGACTGTCAGCAACTTGATAAACGGATATATAATTTTGGAAAATAAACTCAAAGAGGGAGCAATGGCCAGCGATATTCTCACCGGAATTTGAAGTGCAATTGATTTCGGAAGTAATTCTCCAAAAACGATGGTCAGATAAGTGATCAATCCGATACCAACGATTAATGAAGAAACATGTGCTGCAAAATCAGATACACCAATTTCCACAAGCGATATCTCCAATTCTTTGGCAACAATATTTCCACCATAAATCCCTTCAACCAATCCAAGCAGCGTGATTCCAACCTGGACAGCACTTAAAAATTCATCCGGATTTTTAATCAGTTTCAGTACCTGAGCTGCTTTGGGATTATTTTTGAAATTTTCGTCAGACATTTCGCTGTCCGTTACCGAAACAAGTGCTATTTCTGCCAGAGAAAAATAACCGTTTAAAATAATAAGGAGAATAATAACAAGAATGGCCATTTGATTATGGTTTGTTACGATAGCAATAAACATTGAAATACTTTATGAAACACAGAACACCGCCTGTTAATTTATAAGCCTGTATGATTTCTGTTCATTCTGAGTCAGGAAATCCCATTCGATACTTCCTGATTCACTTCAAATATCCAACACAATTACCGTTCATATAAAAATAGGAAATTCACAGTTGCACTTATTTTAAAAATAACTAATTTGACATTTCTTACCACCAAATTATGTTTTTGTTTATGAACAAATTTTCCCTGATTTGCTTCGCTCTGCTTACTGCCTTATCGGCAGGTGCACAGGACAGACAGCCCTCGAACATTCATCTTACCAAGTTGCCCAACGGGCTGGAAGTACTTGTACTGGAAGATAATTCCGTTCCGCTGGTAACAGTTGAAATTGCTGTCAAAAACGGTTCTTTTACCGAATCACCTGAATATAATGGGCTCTCACACCTTTATGAGCACATGTTTTTCAAGGCTAATAAAGACATTCCTTCACAGGAAAAATATCTGGAACGGGTTCAGGAACTTGGTATTTCTTTCAACGGGACTACGGGCACAGAACGTGTAAATTATTTCTTTACTCTGGGCAGCGACGAAGTGACAGAAGGCCTGCAGTTTCTAAACAGTGCCATCCGCTATCCATTATTTCTTGAAAAGGAAATGAAAAATGAAAATCCGGTTGTTGATGGTGAATTCCAACGAGCGGAAAGCAGCCCTTTCTTTCCTCTTTTCAATAAGTTTGATCATAAAATGTGGGGAGATCTGTATTCAAGAAAAAATGTAATTGGCGACCACAACATCATTTTGACCTGTACCCCGGAAAAAATGAATGTGATCAAAGACAAGTATTACTATCCAAACAATTCGATTCTGGTTGTTGCAGGAAATGTTAAAAATGATGACATTCTTAAAAAAGTAACTGCCATATTCGGAGACTGGAAAGCGGCGGATTTTGATCCGATTCAAAAATGGCCAATTCCTGAAATCAAGCCGCTGAATCCGGCGGATTCCCTGAGTTTTGTAGTTACCAGCCCTAATGCGCGCGTACCGGCACTCGAAATTGCATGGCATGGCCCGGATACCAGAAACGATATAAAAAATACGCTGGTGGCCGATGTATTTTCTTTTATTCTTTCGCAAAAGAACTCCAAATTCCAGAAATCATTGGTAGATCAGGGTTATGCACTCAACCTGAGTATCAATTATCTGACCCAGAAATATGTTGGTCCGATCCAGTTATTTATGATCCCGAATCCTGCCAAATTCGAAGAATCATTTAAAGTATTAAAACAGCAGATAGATCAATTTGATGCTCCGGATTATTATACCGACGAGCAGATTGAAACCGCTAAAATAAAACTGGCGAATGGAGAAAAATACAGCTCCGAAGTTACTTCCGAATATATTCATACCCTTACTTTCTGGTGGGCGTCGGCTTCATTGCCGTACTATTTTAATTATGTCAATGAAATCAATAAAATAACAAGAGCTGATTTGAATGCCTATGTTCAGAAATATATCAAAGGCAAGCCCTGCGTGAAAGGTTTACTGCTTAATGCTGAGCAGCAAAAAACGTTAAATGTGAAAAATGTAGATGCGCTGTTCAACTAAAAAGAATCCACTTCCTATGAAAAATATATTTTCTTTTTCAGCAATACTATGTTGTCTGATATTGGTTTCCAGCCCGATTTTCGCGCAAAACACAACAAAAGAAATCAATTTTGAAGGCCTTAAAATCATTTATAAAAAGACGCCGAAACAGGTAATTACGGCAAGTCTTTTTATAAAAGGAGGCACAGCCAATATTACTGACGCACAGCAGGGACTTGAAGTTATGGCTTTAAATCTGGCGCTGGATGGTGGTACAAAAAAATTAAACAAAGACGATTTTGCGGCCAAAGCGGACAAACTTGGGACCAGTTTTGCGGCCAGCGGATCAACAGATTACAGTACGATGACGATGACAAGCCTGAAAGAAAATTTTGGAGCAAGCTGGGAAATGTTCAACAATGCAATCTTTGAGCCTGCGATGGATGAAAGCGAATTCAAGGTTTTGAAAGATCAGATGATCGCACAGGCAAAACAGCGCGAGTCGGACCCGGATACTTATCTGAGAAAAATGGCAACCGAAGCACTGTTTGGCGGTACAGATTATGCAAAAACCCCGGAAGGAACGCCTGCTTCTTTGGAAACCATCACTTTGGCTGATGTAAAAACATACTATCAAAATCTTTTGGGTAAGAAAAAATGTTACCTGGTAGTTGTAGGAAATATTGACGAAAAAGAGCTTTTGCAAAATGTAAAAAACAGTCTGGCAAAATTGCCTGCCGGACAACTTGCCAAAACGCCAACTTTCAAAAGTGTTACTACGCCTGATGCGATTATCAAGGACAGAACGCTGGCGACCAATTATATCCTGGGCACAATGAACGCACCTAAATACAATTCGGTTGACGGGCCGCTTTTTGACTTCGCCATCCGGATTCTTTACGACCGTTATTTTGTCGAGCTGCGCACAAAAAGAAGTCTTTCTTATGCGCCAGCCGCCAGCTACAATAAAAGAACCATTCAGCAGCCTTTGGCCAATTTGTACATCACCACCATTGATCCGAAACAATCACTTTTGGTGATGACGGATATAATTAACAGTATCAAAAAAGACGGTTTCACCGAAAAAGAAGTGAAAGACAAAAAGAAAAGCTTCCTTACCCGTTATTATATGACGAACGAATCGAGCGCGGCACAGGCGTCCCAACTTGGTTTTTGTGAAGCATCAGGAAACTGGAAGTTATTTGACGAAATCAACAATAAAATCAGTCTGGTAAAATTAGCTGACCTGAATAAAGCTTTCAATAAATACATGACGGTTATCGACTGGGCCTATCTGGGCAAACAGGATCAGGTTGCCAAAGAGGATTTCAAACAGCTGGCTAAATAAAGTAAGTAATTTTAGTAATGCCTGAAATGCCATAGTCATTCCGCTTCATTTTTTGTCATAATCTTTAAAGAGATTGCATGACAGAAAATGAAGCTTTTTAAATTCTCAAACTTTATATTTTCCCCAAAAACACAAATCAGTTTAATGAAAAAAATCAGTACGCTTCTGTTTTTATTTTTAACCATTTCTTTTGTCAACGGACAGACACTTTATTCAAAAGCGTTTGGAAACAGCAAAAACAAACCTTTAATTTTCCTTCACGGTGGCCCGGGAAATAGTTCTGTTTACTTTGAAGCCACTACGGCACAGAAACTTGCAGATAAAGGATTTTATGTCATTATTTATGACAGACGAGGCGAGGGCCGCTCAAAAGATACCGAAGCAAAAATGAATTTTCGTGAATATTTCGAAGATTTAAATAGCCTCTACAAAAAATACCGATTAACAAAAGCTACCCTAATCGGATTCAGTTTTGGTGGTTTGGTAACCGCTCAGTTTGCCGAGAAATATCCGAAAAAAATAAAATCGATCGTGCTTGTGAGTGCGCTGGTATCTCAGCAGGAATCTTACAATACGATACTAAGAACTACCAAGGCGATTTATGAGAAAAACGGAGATAATGCCAATCTGCAAGACCTTGCGCTAATTGAAAAAATGGATAAAAATACATTGGAATACCGGACGGCTTGCTTCAAACATGCCACACTGAACAGCTATTTCAAACTAAAAAATCCAAATCAGGAAGCGATAGAAATGTACGCAAGTTATGATACAGATCCGTTGATTACGAAATATGTCAAAAACGAGCAGGCAGTGCCCACATTCTGGAAAAACGAGCCGTTAAAAAATATTGATGTAAGCAGCAGTCTAAAAAAAATACGCAGCAAAAACATATCAATTTATGCGCTTAATGGCCGACAGGATGGAATTTTTTGTGAAGAACAAATGGCTGATCTGAGAAAAATTATTGGTAATGATCATGTCAAATATATTGACAACAGTTCTCATACTTTGTTTATTGACCAGCAGGCTGTGTTTTTATCTTCGGTGCAAAATTGGATTAAATAAACATTTGCTGTCAAAAAATCAGCTCTGGTAATCAACTGAACAGAATCTTGTTTATATTGGATAAAAAGAAAATATGAAAAATCTTATACTCCTGTACTTATTGATTACCAGCGCTTCTGCCGCTTTTGCACAGCAGCCGGATGTTGAAAAAAAACTCAAAGAACTGGGTTTACAGCTTCCTCCAAATCAGAAACCCATTGCCAACTATGTTAAAGCGGTTCGCTCGGGAAATCTTGTTTTCCTATCCGGTCAGGGGCCGTCAACTATCGATGGCAAATTACTTGCCGGAAAAGTAGGCAAAGAGCTGACTATTGAGCAAGGATATGACGCAGCCAAATTAACAGGATTGAGCCTTCTTTCTTCTTTGAAAGAGGAAATCGGTGATCTAAATAAAGTGAAGCGTATAGTCAAGGTTTTGGGAATGGTCAACTGCCCAGAGAACTTCACCGATCACCCAAAAGTGATCAATGGCTTCTCCGATTTGATGGTCGCTATTTTTGGAGAGAAAGGAAAACATGCCCGTTCCGCAGTAGGCATGAATTCTCTTCCTTTTAATATTCCTGTTGAAATTGAAATGGTGATAGAGGTCGAAAATTGATTTCAGAGTACTTTATTGAGTACTCTTTTCGCATTCCCGCCAACAATTTTACGTACTTCGTCATCTTTCAAACCTTTTGATTTTAACCCCTGAATCCATTCCGGCAACTGGGTATAGGTTGAAAATACAGGCTTGAAATTACCGTCCATATCTGTCCCCAAACCTACGTGGTCAACTCCTACGGCATCAATCAGTCGTAAGGTATTGTCAAGAAACTCTTCAAAACTGGTGTTAAAACCCGATGGCCAGGCACCTATCACGCCACCGGTACGGGCAACCATTTTGGCATGATCCACAGAAATGGCCCGTTTTGCCATCGGACGATTATCACCTGTTTGCAAAATTGAATGGGAAATAATGATTGGCGCGTCCGTGATATCGCAAACCGCTTTTGTAGTCGCTTCGGTGGCATGCGCCAGATCGATAAGCATTTTTAGCTTGTTCATTTTTTTGACAACTTCCTTACCTGCCGCTGAAAGTCCATTATGCATCGGTTGCTCCGTTTGAAGATCGCCCAGTTCATTGGTATGATAATGAACCAGCTGAACAGAACGAACGCCATCCTGATACATTTGATCCAGATGTGATGCATTTCCTTCCAGAAAATCTCCACCTTCAACCGAAATAAAAGCGGCTGTTTTTTTACTTTTCAAAGCATCATCCAGACTGGAAGCTTTGGTAGCTAAAATTAAATCATTGACCGAGATAATGTCTTTAAGTATTTTGATCTGGCGGTTGTACTCTGCCCAGGCTTCATTCGGTTCATAGGAGCGCGAAGGTTTAACACCGGTTGGCCCGATTTCGATAACTTTTGCATCAGCCACCAGAGCAAAAAAAGCACCCGTTAACTTTCCCTCTTTGATATCACCCAGTGTCTTTTTCAACATCCCGTCACCCGGATACATCTTTGTTTCTTTGGCAAAAAATAATCCCGGATGTGCATGAAAATCAAATGTCAGATAAGGCTTGTCATCAGCGGAAAAATCAATGCCATTAACAAAAGGAGCAGCGGCAAGAAAACTGCCCGCTTTTTGCAGAAAATCTCTGCGGTTCACTTGATTACTTTCCATTGAAAATAGAGTTGCTTAGGGTGGTTTAGAAAAGGCCAAAACTTCGGAACTCCTGATATACAACCAGATTCCCAAAAAATTGCCCATATCAATATAGACAGGATTTTACTTCTTTCAAAAATCCAAAGATTGCTTTAAATGAAATTTTTCTAAAATAGAATCGTCAGAATTTATTGTTAAAATCAGACAAAACATATCAGAATATGAACATAAATATTGTCGCAATGTCTCTTTTTTTATCTTTGGTTAAAAAGTTACCAATAAAAAAATCCCCATAATTTCTCAAAACTCATGATGATTGGCATAACTTAGCCTACTGATTAACTTGATAAAATGTGCTAACCCTTTGTAATGAGTAAAATAAAGATCCTTTCCGGACTTCTGTTTCTTTCGATTATCACCATTGCGCTGCTTTCATGGAAAAGCAAAACGGAAAATACTAAGAGTAAAGCCGCAGCCAAACGACCGAATATTATCGTGATCATGGCGGATGATATGGGCTTTTCTGATGCCGGCTGTTACGGCGGAGAAATTCAGACACCCAATATTGATTTTCTTGCACAAAATGGAATCCGTTACCGGCAGTTTTACAATACTTCCAGGTGCTGCCCTACCCGCGCCTCTTTACTGACGGGCCTGTATAATCAACAGGCCGGAATCGGGAAAATGACTGAGGCGGAGGACGCGCCAGGTTATCAGGGACACATTACTGACAATGCCGTGACCATAGCCGAAGTACTAAAATCATCAGGTTATCATACGGCTATGTCCGGCAAATGGCATGTTTCAAATACTATCTCTCAAAAAAATCCAAAAGAGCAGCTTAACTGGCTTAACCACCAGAAAGATTTCGGGCCATTTTCACCGATTGAGCAATATCCTACGGCCAAAGGTTTTGAGAAATTCTTCGGCACGATCTGGGGAGTAATTGATTTTTTCGATCCTTTTAGTCTGGTAAATGGTACGGAGACTGTAAAATCGGTTCCAAAAGATTATTACCATACCGACGCCATTAACGATACGACAGTGTCTTACATCAGGGAATATGCAAAAAGTGATAAACCATTTTTTATCTATGTCGCTCAAAATGCACCGCACTGGCCACTGATGGCTAAGCCAAAAGACATTGCAAAATATAAGGAAACCTATAAAGTTGGCTGGGATGTGATTCGGGAACAGCGGTACAAAAAAATGATCAAACTGGGCCTGATAGATCCTGCAACTACAAAACTCCCCGTTGATCCTATCGATGAAACAAAATGGGAAAACAACCCGGACAAAGACTGGGACGCAACGGCTATGGCTGTGCACGCTGCGATGATCGATAATATGGATCAGGGTATCGGGCGAATTATCAATGCTTTAAAACAAACCGGGCAGATGGATAATACCTTGATATTATTTTTGTCAGATAATGGTGCAAGTGCAGAAAACTGCGCCAATTATGGCCCGGGTTTCGATCGTCCAAGCCAGACACGAGATGGTAAAACGATTGTTTACGCTACAAAAAAACAGGCTATTCCTGGCCCTCAAACCACTTATTCATCCATAGGACCACGATGGGCGCATGTTGCCAATACGCCTTACCGATACTGGAAAGAACAATCTTTTGAAGGCGGGATTCATACGCCTATGATTGCATTCTGGCCGAAAGGTATTACGGTCAAAAAAGGAGGATTCAGTGATTTTACAGGTCACGTGATGGATTTTATGCTTACGTTTTGTGAACTGGCCGGTACGGAATATCCCAGCAATTTTAATGGTAAAAAAATAACGCCTTCTTCTGGAAAAAGTCTAGTTGCTTCTTTTCAAAATAAAAACGAAAAAGGCCACCCGCAGCTTTTCAATGAACATTTCGGGGCTCGTTATATGCGCAGCCAAAACTGGAAACTGGTTGCCCTTCCAAGAGATTCAAGCTGGCATTTGTACGACATCAGCAAGGATAAAACGGAAACCGTTGATCTGGCTGCGAGTAATCCATCCAAAGTGCATGAGCTTGACAGTCTTTGGAATAACTGGGCGAAAACGCATCAGGTATTTCCTAAACCGGGCCGGGTTGCGAAATAATTTGTTTGTGCATTTTAAGTATTATGGAAGAATTCTTTCAGGAAATTGAACGGTATCATGCTTTGTCAGAAGCTTGTAAAAACGAGTTTGCCAGTCTTTTGAAAACACGTTTTATTTCAAAAAACAATTTTCTATTACGGGCAGGAGAAATTCCGGTTTCTTATGCGTTTGTTTCCAAAGGACTTTTCTCCTACTATTTCACCTCAGAAAATGGAGATATAGTTATCAAAAAGTTTTTTGCAGAAAAATCATTGATTGCTTCCACATCGGCCCTGATAGAAAACCGCCCCGGCCATTTCAGTATTTGTGCGCTGGAAGATAGTACAGTCCTGACTTATAACGATCAGCAATATCGCAGTTTGATGCACAAGTACCCTGAACTTGCTTTTTTCCACATCGCCTATCTTGAAAAAAACTGGGTTGTAAAAAAAGAACATTTGGAGATCAGCCTTAAATACGAAACAGCGGCAGCGCGTTATCAAAAATTCCATCAGGAATATCAGCAAATTGAAAGCCGCCTTAAGTTACATCAGATCGCATCCTATTTGGGCATTACCCCTACCCAACTCAGCCGCATCCGAAAAACGATGTAACAATTTCCAAAGTCTCAACATATGTAGATGTTTCCTGTCAAAGAGAAGTTGAACTTTGTTCCTCGGATTTCACTTTATCAGTTTCTCGTTGACATTAAGTTATGAATATTAAAAAAATTGAAGGTGCCGCGTTGATTGCACTGGGTGCGGCAAGTTATGGAATCCTGGCCACGATTGTCAAATTTGCAAATAACCAGGGTGTTCATACCAGTTTACTGATTTTTGCACAGTTTTCAATCGGGCTGTTTTTTCTGGTTTGTTATTCCAAAATAAAAGATTCCGGTACCAACAGGACGGATAATAATGACAAAAATACTAAATTAAAATTGTTGCTCTTTGGTACTTCTCTGGGTTTAACCAGTTGTTTTTATTATTTGTCCATACGTTACATTCCAGTTTCAGTTGGCATCATTCTTCTGATGCAAACAATCTGGATGAGTATTGTCTGGGAAGCGTTCTCACAAAAAACTACGGTCAGTTTATCCAAAATCATAGGTGCAGTACTTATTGTTGCGGGAACATTATTGGCAACAAATATTTTTAGCCAGCATGTAGATTTAAACTGGAAGGGTGTTGGACTTGGACTTTTGGCAGCTTGCTGTTATACCATCTCCATGCATGCTTCCAATCATGTTGCGTCCAATCTTGATAGTCATACAAGAAGTAAATACCTGATAGCCGGCGGAATGATCATTGTTTTATTATTCTGGAATACGGATATATGGCTTCATTTCGACTGGCTTGCCTTTTTAAAATGGGGTGCGGTCCTGGCACTTTTTGGCACCATTTTACCTCCCTTGTTATTTACCAAAGGAATGCCTATGACCGGCATGGCACTCGGTGGTATTATCGCAGCGGTTGAAATCCCGGTCTCCATTTTCTCTGCACATCTGATTCTGGGAGAGGCCGTTTCCTGGCTGCAATGGGCGGGAGTAGCCTTAATTCTTGGCTCGGTTATCGTGATCAATCTGAAAACTTTTTATGAACCCCGAATCAGTAATGCCCAGATAACAGGCAAGCCAAAAATCTAAGTCTTTCAACAAAAGTCAGGTTATTTTTCAAATACCAGCGATTCAGCTTTGGCGCCAAGTTCTTCCAGGTCCGACAAAATCGAGGAAGTAAAGGCATCCGGACCGCAGACATAAAAAGGTTGAGAGAAATCCCTGATCTTTGACTGAAGAAATTTCTTATCAATTCGGCCATGATAAAATCCTTCTGCTCCTTCCGACGAGATAAGATTGAAAAACCGGTCACCCAGCATTTTCTCAAATTCATCTTTCAGAATGATATCTGAAACGGTTTTATTGGAGAAAAACAATCTGTTGAGACCCACTTTATTTTGCGAATACAAATCCCGAAAAATGGCAATAAAAGGAGTAATTCCAGCACCACCAGCTAAAAAAACACCTTCGCCCCGATATGCTATTGCTCCCCAGGAATCACTGATTTCAAAGCTGTCACCTGGTTTTATCTGAGTAAGCTGATTGGTCACACCGTCATGGTCTGTGTAGGATTTTATCGTAAATTCCAGCGTCTCACTGTCGGGCAGCGAAGTAAATGTAAAAGGGCGTTTTTCTTTTTCCCGGTTTTCTTTCAGGATCGAAAGGTCTGTTGCCTGACCGGGCGTATAAGTAAACCCTGCTGGTTTTTCAATCGTAAATGCGTGAACATTATGAGTTACATTTTTAACAGCAATTACTTTAACCTGATAATCTGCCATAGTTTTTATATCAAAATAGTAAAAAACAAATTGGTCAAAAGCCATCATATCAAATAACGGACCGGCCAGATGTAAATATAAAAACTATGAGATGATAATTTCACAATCCTGCCTGTATATCATTCGTGGCAGAGAACGAAAGTCACGAAAAACTGATACCATCAAAAATAACAAAACTGTATCTGTTTTACCTCGTGGAGGAAAAGTAATTTTGTAAATCAATCGATCAAAAATTTAATAAGCCAACCATGCATATTGTTGAAATCACTTTGGAAAATAATTACGGATATCAGGATTTTTTCGTGGAAGGACTCAAACGCCATAGCGAATTTTTCAAAATAAGTCCACAGGAACAGCGGCCTGGTTTTTTTCCTACAAAATGCACACCACACAGTTTTACGCTGGCAGCTCTTGACGAAAACGAAAAGCTAATGGGCGTAGTCAGTTTTCAGCTTTTAATGGAAGACCGAAAAAAGCTGGCCCACAAAGGCGAGCTTATTAGAATGTACGTATCCAGTGAAAACAAGGGGAAAAATATCGGGACCATATTAATTGAACAACTTATTGAGCGCGTCAAAACACAGTTACCCGATATTGAACAAATCAATCTGAATGTGGCCACAAGGAATGAAACTGCAAAAAAACTCTATACCAAACTCGGGTTTGAGCACTTCGGAACGGAGCGGAATGCTATTAAATTTGAAGGCAAATATATTGACGATGACTATATGTCACTACACATTAAGCGCTAATATCAACTCAATTTCAATTGTTTTTATAAATATATTCATGGAAAAGAAAGTAAAAGTTGGCGTTGTGCAGGCAACTCCGGCACTTTTTGATATTGCCAAAACAGTAGAAATTGTTTGCGAATGGATTGTAAAAGCCAAAGAAAGCGGCTGCGAAATGGTTCTTTTTCCCGAATCATTTATTCCCTGTTACCCAAGAGGCCTTAGTTTTGATGCGGTGATTGGAAAAAGGACAGAAAACGGAAGAAATATCTGGCTCGATTACTGGCAGAATAGCATTGAAGTAAATTCTGAATATATAAAAATTATAAGTGAAGCGGCTAAGGCTGCCAGTATACTGGTGGCGCTTGGTGTTACTGAAAAAGAAAGACTTGGAGGCTCTCTTCATTGTTCGCTTTTGTATTTTGGAAAAGACGGTACCTTACTTGGAAAACACCGGAAATTAAAACCAACCGGCCTGGAACGATATATTTGGGCGGAAAGTGACGGCAGTACATTGACAACACTGGAAACCGAACTGGGAAGAATTGGCGGACTGATCTGCTGGGAAAATTATATGCCGCTTGCCAGAATGTCCATGTATAGCAAAGGCGTTGAAATTTATCTGGCGCCAACAGCCGATTCAAGGCAATCATGGCAGGCAACTATGCTGCACATTGCTTTGGAAGGACGTTGTTTTGTGCTGGCGGCGAATCAATTTGTAAAAAAATCCGATTATCCTGAGCGTTATCAAAACCAGCTTTCCGGGGAACCTGAAATCATGTGCACCGGTGGAAGTGTCATCATTTCGCCAATGGGTGAGATTTTGGCCGGTCCGTTGTGGAATGAGGAAGGACTTTTAACGGCTGAACTTGATTTTTCAGAACTCGCCAAAAGCAAAATGGATTTTGACAGTATCGGTCATTACAGCCGCCCGGATGTTTTCGAGTTCAGCGTGAATAAACAGCCGGAAAGTATTAAAGTATTGTAATATCATTTATTCCTTTTGTACCAACAATCAGGTTAGAGGCTTAAGCTATCAAAAATAATCCTTGCCTGCAAATGCGGACAAGGAAATGGTTAATCATGGCTAATGAAACAAGAATTTATTGGTTTTTACTAATTGATGATTCAGGTATTTTTTAGAAGACTGTAATTATATATTTCCTCTTTTTTTTTGATGCGTTAAAAATCGTATTTATTCTACTTGAAATAAAATTTATTCGACAGAATACATCTTTTCGTCGACCAATGTAACCGTGCAGCACGTCAATTAAAAATGTCATAATACAGATGTAACCGAAGAAACCTTTTTTATAATTTTAGGAGAATCTCATCATAAAAAATAAGTATATTACCGTTAACTAAGTGACATATATTTCTTTTATGACTCATCCTCTTAAATGTTTTATCATTGACGACGAGCCCGATTCACGGGAGCTCATCAAAAAATTTGTAGAAAGAATTCCTTTTTTGACGGTTTGCGGAGAATCTGAGGATGCGATCGATGCACTCTTGCAGGTTCAGAAAATAAAGCCGGATCTGGTATTCCTGGACGTAGAAATGCCACAGATAAACGGCTTTGAATTTATTCGGACGTTAAATGGGAAATGCCCGAAAATAATCATGATCACGGCCTATGCCCAGTATGCGCTGGAAGGTTTTGAACATCAGGTGACGGACTATCTTGTAAAACCAGTTTCCTTTGAACGATTCATGAAAGCGGTTAACAAGTTCATGGAATATTTCATAATCGTACCACAAATCCTTTCTCCGACGACAGAAAATTCATTAAAAACTACGGATATTTCAAACGATCATTCCGCCAAGCCAGCGAAAGAAAATGAATTTATTCTGATCAAAAACGAGAAAAAAATGATCCGTGTCGCCGTGACTGATATTGTCATGATCGAGGCGATGAAAGATTATATTAAAGTACATCTGGCAGAAAAAGTCATCATTACGCACAGTACGCTTACTAAAATGGAGCAGTTACTTCCGGCCAATAAATTTCTGCGCATCAGCCGGTCGTGCATTATCAGGGAAAATGCGATCAGTGAAATAGATGGAAATGAGATCACGACTATCAACGGTAAAAAGGCAGATATTGGTGTAACGTATCGTGAAACCGTTTGGAACACTCTCAAAACGGAAGTAAATAAATGAAGCCAACTTTATCTGAAAGATTCCTGAATTTCCCAGGGCGTTCTGCTTTTGAGAAGATTATAAAACTTGCGGTGATTTGGATATTTCCATGGTTTTTCCTGCGTCATGCATTCACGGCGGATATCATGCAGGATAATGAGTACATCTCAAATCATGCCTCAGTTCTCGTTTATTGTCAGACCATTGCTGCATATTACCTGACCAGTTATTACATTTTTCCAAACTTTTTATACAAGAAAAAGTTTGTCGTGGTTGCACTTTTTGTGATCCTGTTGCTCAACGTGGCTCACTGGATGAATTATTACGAAATCAAATATCTGGCTACGCTAAGTGATGGAAATTTAAAAGTAAAACCATCCTATCTTCAAAAAGCCTGGAGAGATTATTACGAGCCATACGGTCTTCTTGGTGTTTTTAAAAGTAGTGAGGTTGCCTATCTAACCTTCGTTTGGAGTTACTTTGTAGTCAGCATTCTGCTCTTTATCAAACTGATAAAAGATATTTTGGGTTTTCGTACGGGCGGATTAAAACTTGAAAGGGATAAACTTAAACTTGAAAACGACAAACTCCAACTGGAAAAGGATAATCTCAATCTTGAAATTCAACGCTTTCAGCTGCAAAGCGAAAATCTGACGCTGGAACTTGGTTTTCTGAAATCCCAGATCAATCCGCATTTTCTGTTCAATATTTTAAACAGTCTTTATCTTCGAACGGTGGATTTGAATGGTGAAGCCTCTGATATTGTTTTGAAATTATCGGATCTGATGCGTTATAGCCTTTATTCTGTAAAGGAAGACAAGGTTTACCTGCAAAACGAACTCAGCTATATCCAGAATTATCTCGATCTTGAAAACTACCGTCGCTCCAAGGAACTTGCGGGTATTAGCATGACGGTCAGCGGAAATATTCAAAACAAAAAAATTGCCCCTTTGCTCCTGATTTCCTTTGTAGAAAATGCCTTTAAACATAGTCTGGATCAGTCGGCAAAAGAATCTTTCATACAAATCACTGCTGACATAGAGCTGGGAACGCTGAATTTCATTGTGGAGAACAGCTTTGACAAATTAAGAAAAAATTCTGAAAAACAGCCAATTGATGAGAATACCGAAGGTATTGGTCTTTCAAATACCCGCAAACGCCTGAATTTATTATACCCCGGATTGCACACATTGACGATTGATCAGACACAGCATATTTATAAGATTACGCTTAATATTGAGTTGGATCCGATTTAAACGTAATTAATTTGATATCAGGTTTTTATAGCTTTCATCTATCTTTCATAAGCATTGGTCTAAAATATTTCGGAATTATATTTAGTTTGATTTAATTGGTTATAATATTTCATTTTAGTAAATAATACCCTCACTATTAATTACTTAAAATATTATTATTCTAAATACTTACTTCTCCCCCTTATGAAAAATCTCTTCTTTTTGTTGTTAATTTTAACTTTGGCAAGCTGTAAGAAAAAGGAAATTACCGAACAGACTGCGCCTCCGCCTGATCTCACCAAAACATTTGGATTGGAAAGTTTTTCGGTTGACGGAGTTCCCGAAAAAAACATTCGTTTTATCAGCCTGGACAATAAACGGCCTTATATTATAATCACGCTGCCTGCTGATTATAAAAGTGGAAATCTTTTAAACATAACCGCTGAGATGCCTGACGGATTCTTTATGCATCCGGAGGCTCAGCAAGGCAATCAATCCGGTAAATTTGCTATCAGCTATCAGGGAGAATATGTCACACTTGTTGTATCAGATGCCAATAAGAATTTGATAAACGGGATTGCTGTTATAGTCCAGCCCGCTGCACCTCTTAAAGTCCAGGATGACGGCAACGATTATCAGTATACGATTGATGGTTGGGATCAATATCTGAAATTACCGGTAGAAAATTGGGGTACTGAATATGGTATGACTGAAAAGGACAGTCTTGTCCAAGGAAAAATTTCTATAAAAAACAAAAAAACAGGCGAAGTGTTTACCAGTATTGCCGGTTATAGAATTTCGGGAGAAGACAAAATTTTCAAATTTCATCTTCCGGAAGATGCCGAAGCAGGTGACTATGAAATGACTTTGCAAAAGGACAACCGCTCACTTTTGCTGCCAAACAGCCTGACGGTAAAATATGGATCACCTACTGTAAGAATAATAAACGGGTGGAACAAATACAGTTTTGAAGGACAAAATACCGTTTCTTTCGGAGGATATAACATGACTGACGATCATTCTTATCAATTGCATTTAAAAAATGATTTCACAGAATCTCTCAGTATTAAACTATCGGCTGTGAATCGATTTACCATTCGGGGACAACTTCCTTCCGGCTTTTCACAGGGAAATTATGAATTAAAACTTTTTATTGACAATAAGGAAGTTAGAACCTCTTTTACCGAAAACCCTGCTTTGCTTTTGGCAAAAAAAGACAGTATTCAGCCCGCGTTACTAGTACTTTCCCAACCGAAAGAAGTCATTTACGGCGAAGTTTATCTGTACAAAGCCATTACTTCTTTTGACAGAAACCAGCCGGTAATAGCCTGGCCCGAAGCTAATACCAGCAAAAGTTATATAGTACTGAAAAACATTGAATCAGGCCAGATTTTCAAACAGGCTTATACCGGTTATACCACCTCAACTTTTCCATTTCCTTACTTTACTATCACGCCTGAAATTCCAAACGGCCGCTATGAAGCCTGGCTAAGTACCGAAAGCCTGACCAGTACGGATCCCTTGCTGGTTAGTGAACGGTACAATAAAATTATTACTATTTACTAATCCAAAAATAAACAGTTGGAAGATCCCGTTACGACTTAAAAGCTAAGTCTCAACGGGTTTTTTATTACAAAATTTGATTTTGTCTCTTCATCGGATATTTAGCAGTATCGCAATATTTCACTCATTTAAAATATTAATTTTTTCTCCAAATTTAGTTTGAATTTTAACTATCTAATACTTAACTTTATGTGAGAGATATGCGATTTCATAGCATATCAAAAAGTTTAAACCTGAAAATTTAAACTAAAAAAATTACACTTTAAATTTAAGTAAAATGAAAACGATACTGATTCCCGTAGATTTTTCAAATACTTCTTCCAACGCCTTGCAGTTTATCGCGGACCTGAATCAAGATATTGATATTGAGAAAATTATCTTACTTAAAACACATTACGTCTCAATTTATTCCAGTATAATTCCTTCCGGCTACGGGCAATCCAATGCCGAATACATTCTTCAGGAAAGAACTGAGACCGAAGAAAAGTTGAATGCGACCGGACAAGAGCTGCTTAAAAAATGTAAAAATGGCGTAAAAGTCGAAATTGCTGTTAGCGATCTTCCGATTTTGCGTGCTGTTCACGAGATGATCAGAGATCAAGGCCCTACCCTGCTTCTTTTGGGAAGTGATGCCAGCGATGATGAAAGTCCGATTGGCGAATATGTGATTGAAATAGCGCAGATCAGTACAATTCCGGTTTTGATTATCCCGTCTGCCAGTAAATACAAAAAAGTGGAAAGAGTGCTGGTCCCCTGCGGCCCGGGAGCGATCCCTCAACTTCCAAGACTTAACAGGTTACGCCAAATACTTCCAAATCCCGAGCTGGTGATTCTAAACGTAGATCACAAACATACCGGGGATGACGGAAATTACCAGGCTCAAATCAAGGAAATGCTCGGTGATTTCAGCTATAAGGTTTTTTACGCCCAGGAAAAAAACATTGCAAAAGGTATCCTGGATTTTGCAAAAGAGAGCAAGGATATCCAGCTTATTGTTGCACTTCCAGGCAAATACAGTTTTTTCTATAATCTTACCCATCAAAACATCACAGAAGCGATCACACTCAATGCGAAAACTCCGGTATTGATTTTTAAGGAAAATTAATTCAAAAGCGATGGAAGATCCTTTAAAAGAAACCACCGCCCTGATCGATGCAATTCTGAACATCAGAATTGCCATGAAGCAGTATGTCCAGCGAAGAATACGCAAAGATAAGCTTGATCTTACTTATGAAATGGTTCAGGTGCTTGGTGTACTTTGGCGAAAAGGAGAAATGAACCAGCAGGAAATTGCAGACCGGGTTCAAAAAAACAAAGCCAGCCTGACTTCGCTTCTGGATAATCTGGCTAAAAGAAATCTGATAACCCGAAATGAAGATCCTGCCGACAGACGAAATAAAATCATATCACTGACCGATTCCGGAAAAGAGTATGAAAAGCAGCTTGAACCATTATTAGAAGGATTTTATCAAATTCTGGCAAAAAATTTGCCCCGGCAGGACATGAAGAAAATTACTGGTTTTCTTAAAAATATGGAGATTAATTTGTTGAAATGATCGCATTCGTAAATTCCGGATTTGTGTCTTTTTTGCCAATATCCAACAACAATTGCAAAATTAATAAAGGATTAAAAACGCGTTACATAACATTGTCTTAACATACATGCTATCTATTTCTGTGACTTTTGTATTGTATAACCAGAACAATCAAACAGTTACGAATCATGAAGCTTTCAGTTTCTACCCTGCTATTATTACTTTTATTTACAACAATCTCCCGGGCCCAGATCACAACCAGTGGCATAAGCGGCCTTGTTAATGACTCTAAAAAAGAAAGTTTAATCGGAGCGACGGTTCAGGCCACCTATGTGCCAACCGGAACTAAATATGCAACCGTTACGGATGTTGACGGACGTTTCCGCATCAACAGCATGAACGCTGGCGGCCCTTATCAAATCATGATTACCTATGTTGGATTTCAAACTGAAACTTTGTCAGACATCGTCTTGCAACTTGGCGAAACGACAAATTTAAATGTGGTCTTGAAAGATGCAGGCCAAACACTGACCGAAGTAACGGTAACAGGATCACGTGGCGGAGAACGCGAAGGCGCAGGATCCGGCATAAACGCAGAAACCATTCGAAGGCTGCCTACGATTTCCCGCAGTTTGACCGATATGACGAGAACTTCTCCCCAGGTAAACAATAACAACTCTTTTGCAGGTACCAACTTCCGGTATAATAACGTAACCGTCGATGGTGCGGTAAATAATGATGCGATCGGTTTTAGCCCATCTTTGGGTGGCTCAACAGGGTCTACCGGACAGCCGGGATCCAGTACACGTACCAACCCGATCAGTCTTGATGCGATTCAGGATATTCAGATTGCTGTGGCTCCTTTTGACGTAAGACTTGGTAACTTTTTAGGTGGCTCTGTAAATGCAGTAACACGCAGCGGAACAAACGATGTAACCGGATCGGTTTACGGTTTTGGACGTAATTCATCGCTAGTTACCAAATGGAACGGAGCTTCTGATGCGAAGGAAAAATTGCCAAGTACTTTTCATGAATACCAGACGGGTGTTCGTGTAGGTCTTCCTTTGATTAAAGATAAACTTTTCTTTTTCACGAATGAAGAGATCACAAATCGCCAGGATCCTGTTCAGTTTCAGGCTGGTACTGCTTCTTCTCTCATCAAAGATGTTGCTATTGCGCAGCAGATCAGTGATTATGTTAAAACAAATTACGGTCTTGATGCCGGTTCTTTCGGCAATTATTCGATCAACTCGAAAAGTACCAAATTCTTCAACCGAATTGACTGGAACATCAACAGCAAACATCAGTTGTCGATCCGTAACAATACTGTATTTTCAGAAGCCACCAACCTGGAACGTGATTCACAAAATTTCCGCTTTGGAAGCATTGATTACAAACAACATAACAATCAGACAAGTACCGTTGCTGAATTAAAAAGCCAGTTTGGAGGACATTCTTCCAACAGTTTGATCGTTGGATATTCATCGATCCATGATTACCGTAATACGCTTTCCAACGTAAGAACTTTCCCTCAGGTGGAAATCGGATATAACGGAGGAACCATTTTCCTTGGCAATGACCGCGAAGCATCCGTTTTCAATCTTAAACAAAAAACATTTGAATTGACGGATAACTTCACCTTTTATGTAGGTAAAAATACTTTCACGGTTGGAACGCACAACGAGTTTTACAACATCAACTACGGATTTGTAAACTCCCCGAACGGTCGTATTTCTTACAGTAATTTAAATCAGTTTCTGGGCATTGGCACGCCGAATAACCAGTCGCTTCCAAACCGTGTGAGAGGATCTTATCCATTTGCTGATCCTACAAATAATCTGGATAATCAGTTTGATAATCCTTATGCACAGTTCAAGGTCAACTTGTTGAGCGCTTATATTCAGGATGATATCCAGCTTACAGACAACTTTAAAATCACGCCTGGTATTCGTCTTGATTACTCAGGATTACCTACAAAACCAACATTGAGTCCTTTGGTAACAGGAGCTGCAACAGATCCTGGCTACGGCGGAACTTATTCTTACACGCCTTTAAATCAGATCAATAACAAGTTTCTGAATAATGTACAGGTTTCTCCACGTCTGGGTTTCAAATTTGACATTAAAGGAGATAAAAGCATTATTCTTCGCGGTGGAACAGGACTATTTACGGGGCGTATTCCTTTTGCATGGCTGGGTTACGCATTCTACAATAACGGTGTAGGTTATGGCGCGTATGATTTCAACAACAATGCAACAGCCGCAACGAAACTGGTTGGTGATCCATTAGTACCAAATGGGGGTGTATTGATCAACAATAATCCTGCAAATGGTGGTGTAAAACGTACGCAGGTTGACTTAATCGACAATAATTTCAAAATGCCGCAAATGTTCAGAAGTAATCTGGCGGTAGACTATACATTGGACGGCTACAAGTTTACAGTTGAAGCATTGTATACGAAAGTAATTCAGGATCTTAAATTCCAGCAGGTTAATACCAAAGATGTTGTTCGTTATTACAGCTATGACACCCAGCATCAGCAGCCGATTTATGTTGCAGCAAACGGATCAGCCGGAGCGCAGCGGATTGACAATAACTTTGCGAATGCTTATATGCTTTCAAACACAAAACAAGGTTACCGTTACAGTTTGACAGGACAAATCCAGAAAAATTTCTCAACGGGTTTTGGATTCTCGGCAGCTTATACTTACGGAAAATCATATGATATCACAAACGGTATCAGAAACTCAATGGAATCAAACTGGCAGCTTAACCAGTCATTGAATCCGAACAATCCAAAGCTTGCTTACTCCAACTTTGACATCCGCAGCCGCATTGTTGGAACTGTGAATTACCGCAAAATGTGGAACCCGAAAAACGCAACTACGATAAGTTTATTCTATTCTTTCCAGTCAGGTACGCCTTTCTCATGGGGTTATGTTAATACAACAGTTGACGGAACAGGGCAGGCAAACAGCTTAGCTTACATTCCAAAAGACCTGGCCGAAGCACAAAAACTATTGCCAACAGGAACACAAGCCACTGATTTCATGGCTTTTGTAGATTCAAAATCATATTTGAAAGGTCAGAAAGGAAATTTCACAGAAAGAAACGGTGGCCGTACACCCTGGAACAATACGATGGACCTCCGTTTTATGCATGAGTTTAAAATCAAAGGCCGTAAGTCGATCCAGGTTACGTATGACATTCTTAACTTCCTGAATCTGGTTGACAAAAAATTAGGATATTCATATTTCTCTCCAAATACGTTTAACTCAACCGCTTCTGTTGGTTTGACACGTGCGACAAATCCAACAACAGGTGATCCAACATTTACATGGACAAAACCAGGCGCACCTTACTCGATTGATCCATTAGGATCACGTTGCCAGATGCAGCTTGGTGCGAGATATTCATTCTAAGAATTGAAGTAGAAATAAAAAAACCGCAGGACTTACGAGCCTTGCGGTTTCTTTATGAGCTTTCGTTTCGCGCATCAAACTTAACAACAAAAGAGCCCTTACAATTATTTCAGAATTTCCTTCTGAAACACATCTTCTTTAATTTCTCCTTTTTCAAGAGACACAAAATAGGCATTGCTTTGCTCATCAAGCGCTACTACTTTTTTCACCTGATTGTCTTCAAAATAAATACCGGCTTTATCGTCAACCGCATATCCCGCCTTATATTCTCCACTTTTAATTTTTGCCCAATAAAGTGGTTTCCGTGGAGCTTCTGCATGATAATGTGGACAATGACTTGTCGTTATAAATCCCAATCCGTCTACTTTTGTCAGTTCCGTCGGGCGGGAATCTGTTGTTCCATGTTCAAACCAGCAAAGAGAACCTGCGCTGCCGCCGCCAAGGACGATGCCTTTTTCCCAGGCCTTTTTTAACACTTCATCAATTTTTTGAGCTTTCCAGATCACCATCATATTCAGCGTATTTCCCCCGCCGACAATAATGGCGTCCATACCTAAAAGCACTGTTTCAAATGATTCTTTCTGGGTATAAGACGAAATAAATAAACGCTGAACATACGGCCGGATTGGTAAACCAGAACAGGAATCATACCAGCGCGTGATAGTAACCAGAGAATCACCGGTTGCAGTTGGCAAAAAACAAATCTTTGGGTTTTCTTTCCCTGTTAGTCCGGCGATGTACATGATGAACTTGCTGTCCATCGATCCACCGGTAATGAAAATTTTCTTTTTCAACTCCTTCAATTCAGTACTGGGTTTGGCTAATGTAATATTTGCGGTTAAGGCAGTTGTTGCGCTCAGTTGAACAAATTCACGTCGGTTCATCATTTTAACAGGAGTTGGCGGTTGGCGTTATGGTAAAATATCTAAAAATATCATTGTCTCAACAAGATACATCTATAATATTAAAAAAAATCCAAAAGAAGAGTAGCCCGTAACAAGCCCTGCTGCTGTACTTCAAACAACGGTGGTTACAAAAATCAACTTGCCGACATCATCAAAATACAAAAGCAATCATGAAACGCAGAGACTTTGTAAGATCTACCATTGGAGCATCTTTAATAAATCCATTTGAAAAAGTTGTTCAACCGGCAGTAACTCATATTGAAAGTGAAGATCTTACCGGTCGCACGGCTGTCGAAGATAATTATGCTTTGCATTTTATGGCATTAGGCGATTGGGGGCGAAATGGTGAATTTCTTCAACAGGAAGTTGGAAAACAGATGGGACAATGGGGCGGTCAGCATAAGAATAATTTTGTCATTTCTGTCGGAGATAATTTCTACCCAAAAGGCGTTGTTAGCGAGCACGATCCATTGTGGCACTACTCTTTTGAAAATGTATATACGGCTTATGCACTGCAATGTGATTGGTACGCGATCCTGGGAAATCATGATTATATGACCGATCCTGACGCACAGATCCGTTACAGCGGCATTAGCCGGCGATGGAAAATGCCGTCACGTTATTATGCCAGGGAAATCCAGATCGGTAAGGAAAAAGGAAAGGTTTTATTTGTCATGATTGATAGCAATCCGATGATCGATGATGAGCACAAAGATGAAGCCGACAAACAAATAGCCTGGATCAACGAAACTTTGCAAAATGCTTCTGCGGATGTAAAATGGAAAATTGTAGTTGGGCACCATCCTTACTACACAGTTGGCCCGCGTATAACAAATTACGATACGCTTGCGATCAGAGCCAAATTGACGAAAACTTTTGAAGAGCATAAGGTTGATGTATACCTTTCCGGCCATGAACATTCTCTTCAACATCTGAAACCGGAAGGATACACGCATCAGTTTATTTCAGGAGCCGGATCGGAACTATCACCCGTAAAAACCGGAGTTGATTACGCCCGCTTTCAGGCTTCGGAAAATGGTTTTATGTATTTTTCAATGGATAGCAAACGGCTGAATGTAAAGGCTATCAACCATACGGGGAAATTATTATATGAAACGGAACTAACGAAAGTGTAGATTTTAATGACCGAAATTAAACATAGGATATATTTCTTAAAAATCAGGCAAACTAATTGTTTTGTTTCTCCCACAGCTGCAATAAGAGCCTTTGCCGTTTCAGAAAACAAAGTTGTATTTTTCTTATCTTTTATTCTCGATCACAAAAACACCCACCTTCGCCAAAGGAGAAAATTCGAACTGATGAATGACTTGATGTTGATTTTTCACTTTTCAAAAGTGGAAAAATTATGATGACCATACATTGCTAAAAACCGAGGCAACTGTATATGACGAATCGATGTATTAAAATCAGATAAAAGAATCAATCAGGAAAACATATAAAAACCAACAACAATCAGTAAAAGTCACCAGGTTGGTCTCTTCTTAATTAAAATATTAATATTAACCCGCGATTACACCGCACGATTTCAATCTAAATTTTAAATAAATTTCTCCTCCATAACCTTTCATGAAAAAACGTTATCAGGTTCTCTTTGCCCTTTCACTTCTTTCTGTAATCACTTTTCTGGATCGTATTGCAATCAGTGTTGCCAGTCCCAAAATCATGACAGATCTGGGACTGAGCAAAGAGCAACTGGGTTGGATTCTGGGTATTTTCGCATTGGCTTATGGTGGTTTTGAAATTCCAACCGGTTTAATGGGCGACCGGCTTGGCGCAAAAAAAGTACTGATACGAGTCGTATTATGGTGGTCGGCTTTTACAGTGCTGACCGGCTTTGCAACAGGTTTTGGCATGATGCTCATGACACGCTTTCTTTTTGGAATTGGAGAAGCCGGCGCTTATCCAAATTCCTCCATTGTTCTTTCCAAATGGTTTCCTGCTATCGAAAGGGCACGGGGACAAGCATGGATATGGTCAGCAAGCCGCGTGGGTGGGGCTTTAACGCCATTTTTAGTCATACCGATTCAAAATCATTTCGGTTGGCGGGGCAGTTTTTTCTTCCTTGGGATACTCGGTTTGTTGTGGGTAATCTTCTGGAAATTGTGGTTTAAGGAAGAGCCCTCCGAAATGAAAGGTATCACCGAACACGAATTAAATAACATTCTTAACAAGCGAAATCTGCCGCAAGGACATCACAAATTTTCCTGGGCCATTTTCAAAAATACCAATTTACAGCTTCTGATGGCAATGTACTTTTGCTACGCTTCCGGAGCCTTTTTCTTTCAGGCCTGGCTTCCCACTTACCTGCAAAAAGGCAGAGGACTTGACGATCAGGAAATGTCGTTTATCACTTCCTTTTCATTTGTTTTAGGCGCAGTGGGGTGTCTTTCAGGAGGTTTTGTCTGTGATTTTCTGGTCAAAAAGATTGGTCCAAGATGGGGACGCGCGGCCGTGGCACTTACAGGACTGGGGCTTTCGGGAATATTGATGATGATATCCGTTTTTGTCAATGACAACACTGCCGCAACGATCCTGTTATCTTCCGGACTTGGACTTATGGATTTCACAATTCCTGCATCCTGGTCCACAGCCATGGATATCGGAGGCAAAAATGCAGGCACAATTACCGGAGCAATGAATACCGCCGGACTTTTTGGGAGTACTTTGAATACGATTGGATTTGGCTATCTGGTTACCGCTTTCGGTAATAATTATCACGCCCCGGTTGTACTTCTGGCCATTCTTTTGATCATTGGAGCGCTGCTCTGGCTGAAAATTGATGCTACGAAGAGGATTACGTTTGAGGTGTCACCTGAATAAAATCTTTGATTCAATTAAATGTGATTGTAATTTGGAAAAAATCGATTCTAAAATATTTCGAAAATGTCACATAAACCATTAAACCCAACGACAGGCCTAAATCCTCCCGTCGGCAAAATCCTCTATATTGATCACCTGAAAGTATTGCTCACCGGACTGGTCGTTTTGCACCATGCCTGTGTCACGTACGCCGGTCCAGGCTCCTGGTATTATTCAGAAAAGACCTTAAAAAGTGGTGTAATAATTCCAGTCACCATGCTTGTAGCAACCAACCAGGCATTTTTCATGGGGTTTTTCTTTTTCCTTTCTGCGCTGTTTATTCCGGCTTCTCTTACTAAAAAGGGCACAGCAGTTTTTGTTAAAGACCGGCTTAAAAGGCTTGGGATTCCGCTGCTGTTTTACTCCTTTATACTTTCTCCGGTGATGAATTATCTGGTTTATTATTACGCCGGAGGCCACCATATCACATTCTGGCAGTTTTTGAGCGGATACGACAACTGGATCAGTTTTGGCGTGATGTGGTTTGTTGTCGCTCTTTTGTTATTTACGGCCATATATATTTTATGGAGGGAAGCTGACAAGTCAAAACCTGCGATGCGAAAAGCACCTTCGGTTTCTGCAATTTTAGTATTTGCCAGCGGTCTTGGTTTCGTGAGTTTTCTTGTACGAATTGTGTTTCCTGTGGGCTGGGTTTTAGATCCTTTTGGATTTCAACTTGGTCATTTTCCACAATACATTGCTCTGTTCTTTTGGGGACTTGTTTGTTATAACAGCAACTGGTTGGATGACATTAATTCCCGTTATAAAAAATTTGGCATGATAACGCTTTGTCTGATCCTATTTGGCTTTCCACTAATTTATGCAGTCAAGATCTTATTCAATACACCTATCGAATGGTACAGTGGCGGCGCGCATTTTCAATCATTACTCTATCCAATGTGGGAACAGCTTACCGGTTTGAGTATTATTACCTTACTGCTTTATATCGGTAAAAATTACTGGAATAAGCCGTCTGCATTTTTGGGGAAATTGTCCCGTTGCGCTTTTGCGGTATATATTTTCCATCCATTCGTTCTTATTTGCTTGTCACTTTTATTGAAAAACTGGTCGGTAGATTCTTCATTAAAACTTTTAATTGTTGCGCCCGCCGGTATTTTACTAAGTTTTCTGCTGGGTTACCTTATCGTTCAAATACCGGGTGTAAAGAAAATTCTTTGATTAATTTGCTGAATCACCACTTCCAATCAAGCATTCAAAATAATAAAATGAGACGCCAGCTTACCTTATTTCTTTCTAGTCAAAACGAAGAAATTGAAAAGATAAGAGCAGAATTCAATCCTGCTCAACATGAGCTTATCTCTGCACATGTTACGCTGTGCAGAGATAATGAGATTGAAAAGCCTGATGTGGTTATACACAATATCAAAACGATTTCCCTTGTCCAACCTTTGATAATTGAATTTGAACCTGCGGAGAGATTTGAGAACGGAAAAGGTGTATTAATTCCTGCCAGAACCGGGAATCAAGAGTTTTACGACCTAAGGGAAAAAGTATTAAAAGGAATACAGGAATTCAACAAACATTATCTCCCGCACATCACCCTAATGCATCCTCGAAATTCAACTTGTACCGATGAGATTTTTGACCAAATAAAAAAGTACAAATTACCGTCAATGGTAACTTTTGATACAATCAGTTTAATTGAACAAACTGATGGAGGACGATGGACTATCATCGAACAATTCCCCATCGTAAAATCGGTCCTTTGAAAAAATATTCCCTGTTTAAAAAAATATTTTGACCACTTTGTCCAGATATGAAAATCCAGTTGTCATTAGTTTTTAACAATTAAATTTTCAATAAAATGGAACCTAGAATTAACGTACACGAAAAAGGTCAAAATGCTTTAAAAACGCTTTATGCGGTTGGAGGTTATTTAAAAAAATCCCCTCTTGAAAAAAATCTTCTCGAACTGGTTTTATTCAGAGTATCACAAATAAATTCCTGCGCTTATTGTCTTGATATGCACTCAAAAGATGCGCGTGCCAACGGTGAAACGGAACAACGGTTATATGGTTTGAGTGCATGGCGTGAAACTCCGTACTATTCCGAGCGTGAGAGAGCCGCGCTGGGATGGGCCGAAGCGGTCACGAAAGCTGTCATTCCGGATGAAGTTTATAACGAAACCAAAAAGCAGTTTTCCGATGAAGAGATGATTGACCTGACTTTCGTTATCACAAACATTAATACCTGGAATCGTATTAATCTTGCATTTCCAAATCAAGCAGGTACGTATCAGGTAGGGCAATTTGGCTGAGAAAAAGGCTATGGCAATCAACTTTCTGCCGATAGCTGATTGTCAAAGTTGTTTTACTAAAACCTTAAAATCAATAAACCATGAACGAATTCTTATTGGTAATCCACCGGGACCTGACCAGTGTGGATGCCAAACCATCTCCCGAACAAATGCAGGCTGCTATTAAACCATTTCAGGACTGGATCGGCGGTATTGCCGCTCAAAATAAACTGGTGGCTCCGCCAAAACGTTGGGATTCCGACGGCCGCGTTGTCAAAGAGAATAATACGGTAATCAACGGACCTTACGCCGAAATCAAAGAATCGATCGGCGGGATGCTGATTATCAGAGCCAACGATTATGACGAAGCCGTTGAAATCGCAAAAGGTTGTCCGATATTGCAATGGGGCGCTAAAGTGGAAGTGCGCATGGCCGTTGTAACTGCTTAGAAATAATACAAAACTGCCTTTGTTATCTGCGAAGGCAGTTTATAAATTTTATGGAAGAAAGAGAATTAATACCAAAAGTATTCCGGACAGAGTATCGTAAAATCGTAGCGGTGCTCTGTTATTTATTTGGTATCGAACACATTGAGATTGCGGAAGATATTGTGAGTGATACATTTTTAGCTGCGACCGAGTTGTGGAGTATCAAAGGATTGCCCGAAAATCCGACGGCCTGGCTTTATACTGTGGCAAAAAATAAGACCAAAAATTATTTAAAGCGCAATTCATTTTTTGAACAAAAGCTCTCGGCTGATATCAAATACCTTACCCAAAAAACAGAAGAAATCGAAATTGATTTGTCCGGTAAAAACATTGCCGACAGCCAGCTGGCTATGATTTTCACCGTTTGCAACCCCGCGATTTCCAGTGAAGCGCAGGTTGCACTCGCACTCAATCTGCTTTGCGGATTTGGGATCCAGGAAATTGCAGATGCGTTTTTAACGAACAAAGAGGTAATTTATAAAAGGATCAACCGGGCCAAGGAAAAATTAAAAGAGGCAAATATTAAAATTGAACAGCCCACAGTTTCTGAAATAAATAACCGGCTGGACAGCGTCTTAACTACTATATATCTACTATTTTCAGAAGGTTATTACTCCACAGGCCGCCGTCCCGAATCTCAAAACACTATTTTAAGAAAAGACCTTTGCGAAGAAGCGAAGCGTCTTTGTTACCTGCTTATAGAAAATGCCAGTACAAATAAACCTTCTGTGAATGCATTATTTGCATTAATGAGTTTTCATTCATCAAGATTTGACGCCAGAACAAACGATGATGGGGAAACGATTTTATATGAAGAACAGGACGAAACGCTCTGGAATCAGGAACTGATTGAACTGGGTACACACTTTTTAAATCTTGCTTCCACAGGAAACATAGTGTCAAAATATCATCTGGAAGCAGGTATAGCTTATTGGCATACGCAGAAACAGGACAGCTCCGAAAAATGGGAAAATATCCTGCAACTTTATAACGCCCTGCTTATTTTAGAATATTCTCCGATTGCGGCATTAAACCGCACCTTTGCACTGGCGAAAACCAATGGTAAAAAGGAAGCGATTATTGAAGCGGAAAAGCTACATCTGGCGGATTATCATTTCTATTACTCCTTGTTGGGTAATCTGTACACTGGAATTGATAATAAAAAAGCACTGGAACATTTTCAAACTGCACTAAATCTTGCGCATTCTTCTGCCGATAAAGCTACGATCAGCAAAAATATTGACCGGCTGTTAAACTGAAAATATAATTTTCAAACATTGACAGTGATTAATTTGGCCCGAAATATTTCATCACTTTTTCAATCTAAAAACTTCCATAACGAGTAGTTTCAGGCACTTTCTAAGTGAAGAAAAATCAACAATAAAATAATTGTTAGTCCAATATTTTGTTTCTAAAAAACACGGCTGTAAATTTACAACTGTAAAAATAAAAAAGTAAAATTAATGACTTATATCAGCGCACAACCACAATTAGCGAATTCATGGGACGACATATGTTATCCTGTAAATCCGGTGTGGCTGGCCGACCTGTTGCCAGAATATGATATAATGGCTACTGATCGTCAGCAACTTATTGTGGGGCAACCTGATGGAGGCCGGAAAACAATTTTTGGCATTCAAAGCGCTGATTATTCCATTATTCCAAATGCTGCGATCCGTGATGTTGTTAATGAACTGATTGATGATTACACACTTCAAATCAAACATACCACCACGGGTGAGTTTAGTATAAGCATTATCTTACCAGAAGAATTATCCATTAGCGGTGAAAAACTGCATAAAAGTCTGATCCTGACCAATAGTTACAATGGCAAAACACCATTTAGTGTACAAGGACAGACACTGACTTCGGTACCGGACGAAAACACCTTGCCGGGCAGCAGTATGTTCCGGACGGTTTGCCAGAACGGACTCGTTGGCTGGGCTGATCCTTTTGTGAAAGTATCGGCTTATCAGCAATGGCTGAAACAATGGTCGTTAGGAAAAGAGAAAGCACGGACCGCAAAGAGTCCGAAGGGGCAAAATAGTCCCTCGAAAGCAGGTTCTGAAATACGTAAAATCCATCATGGCAAACTTACGATGGACATTTTCCAGCAGCGTTTACGTGATATGCTCACCTATCACATCCAGTCCAAACCAACATTAACGGCGGACATTTACGAACATTTCCATAATACTGTTATGAAAAAAGCGGATGAAGGATTGCTGAAAACTTTACCAATTCCAGTCCAGCTTGCGAAACAGGCACAGGAACGTCTACGCCTCGAAGAGCGGATTTTGAGTTCCGCCCCCTCCTACTGGTTACTGTACAACGCGGTCAACTATGCCTTGTTCACAGCCCGCAGCAGTTTGACACTTAATGACCGATACCGGTTGGATGAGCGGGTCTTTCACCATTTGGCCGCCCGATCTTTTGCTTAGGTACGGGATTTGAAGCTGTTTTTTTGTTGACTATCGCAATCAGCATAAAATTTCAATATGTGTTAAAATCATTAGAATATGCATTCAGCTAATTTAAGTCCTGCCTCAGGAATTCAATCTTTATTTTTGAATGAAAATAGTCCCAATTTGAGAGAAACGCATTTTGTCAAAGACCTTTTCGCAGCTCTTCCGCATGAGGATATTGACCTATACGCCAGTTTTATCCGGGAAATTATCAGCAATCCGGATCAGGAAGGATATGTTTCCGGTTCACGAAAAATGGCTATTCCGCGTGTTGAATTAAATGAAACTACAAAACAACGGTTTGTACGTACCATGCAGCGTGTCACCAGATTACATGAAGGAATTTCCCGTAGAGAGAGAAGCTTTATTCAGCAGTTCTGGGCTCAGGTCCGCAGGCTTTAAGGATTATTTAAGTAGAACGTAGCGGGCTCGAACGCATTTTATTTTTAATAATGACAGCTAAATCAGAAAAATATTTTTGCAGGATTACGCACTATCCTGATCTGCTGATGGAAACGTTCCATTCCGTGGATCAGGTTCCGTTCCATAGCTTTACTGCAAAAACCTACTACATTTCCAATTTCAAGGACTTCAACACGATTACCCCGAATCTGCTTTAATGCGAGATATCGGGGTTAATTCTCCGGTTCAGGGGAAAATAATTCCAGGTTAAACTTTTCAGGGTAGTCAATCTGCCCATTATACACAGGTTTCCACACCGGAAACCTGCATACAGGCGTCCGGCAATTTAATATGCGACGCTTTGATATAAATACATCCGACGATGAGCAATATAAAAAACCTTGTAATATTGGGCGAAGATGATTTTCGCCTGTTAAAACAATTCACAGAAACTTTTTCTTCCACTGCCAACGGTAATGAAATGACGCTGTCTTATGAATTAAACCGCGCCATTGTGGTAGAAAACAATGAGCTTCCGGAAGATAGTATCCGACTGAATTCAATGGTAAAAGTCAGGGAACTGATTACCAATAAAGAGCTGGAATTCTCTATTGTCATGCCAGCATTTGCGGACATAAAACAACAAAAAATATCCGTTTTAACACCTATGGGTGCTGCATTAATCGGCCTTTGCAAAGGCGAAAAAGTGGAATGGAAAATGCCGGCGGGAATGAAAAAATTTGAAATCCTGGATGTAAGACAGCTTAGAGTTTAAATCATTGTATGTACAGCGGCCATATTTTGCTGCTTTCCCGGTACCTGAAATGTCATCGATATATAAAAATGAAAAAAATAAGGCTTCGTAATTCGGACAGATTAACTACATCTGAAATTATCATTATCGTCATCTGGACGCTAACCATTACTATGTTCTTTATTATTTTATAACTGCTTTAAAGCGGCCGGATATCCTATTATAACCTTGTCCACCTGGGCGAATAAGGTTATAATGGGAATTTTTTGATCGCTAAAATTCAATTATTGAAGCAGTGCGTAATACTTTTTCTGGTTTAACATGGAGAATGCAAGCTTTGGGAAAAGACGGTTCATTGCATAAAGAAATTTTGTCGGCCCTACTCTTATTGTAAATTTGTCCTGATAAATTCCTGATATCAAAGCTTTTACCACATCTTCTGAGGACATTTTTTTTTCATTCAGTCCTTCTGTCATATCGGTATCAACCAAAGGCGGCAGAAGTTCAAACACTTTCACAGCGCTTCCGGTAATTTCCAGGTGTTTCCTCAGCGACTCTGTATAAAACCGCAATGCAGCTTTGGAAGCCGAATACGTTGGAGCAAGCAGCGCAGGCAAATAGCTTAAAACCGATGTTGTGTTGATAATTGCTCCTTTTCTTGTTTTAAGCATTTCAATAAAAAGATTGGTCAGGTGAATTACGGACAGATAATTAATATTCATTTCGTAAGCGGCGTTGTCGTAATTGAGTTCTCCTGCCAAACCAAGGTTACGAGGCTGCGTGCCAACGCCGGCATTGTTGTACAATATGTCGATGCCGCCTAAGCTTTTTATCTGATCGAACAGTTTTTTCGAGTCTTCCTTATTGGACACATCGCAAGCGATTACCTGTATTTCAGGAAGACCTTTTTTCGCCTGATCCAGTTTTGCCTGATTTCTTCCGCAAATGATTACATGCGCTCCCTTCGCCAAAAATTGCCTCGCCGATTCCAGGCCAAGACCCGAAGCTCCTCCTGTTATGAGTACTGTTTTACCTTTCAATTCCATAATTTCTGTTTTTTGAAAATGATCTTTGTATTTTTTAACTACACATTAACAGGCTGATTTTTAAGGATCAGCACTGCCAGGCGTCTTTGAATTTTTATAAACTGATTACTTGCAAAGCTAGATCTAATACTTTATATTTGAAACTAGTTTCCTTTTTGAAAGTACTTTCTTTTCCGAAACTATTAAAAATGAAATTATGGCAAACGGAACAGAATTCACCGCTCATTGCAGGGCACAAATGCAAGCGGTTCAGGATACTCAGGATGTAATCGGCGGCAAATGGAAAATTAAAATTCTGACAATCCTTTATTTTGGAAAAACCCATTTTATGGAGTTGCAGCGCCGGGTACAGGGAATCGGATCAAAAATGCTGTCCCAGGAATTGAGAGATCTTGAAATGAACGGACTGGTTAAAAGGACCGTTTGCGACACCAGGCCTATAACGGTAGAATATGAATTAACGCCGTATGGCTGCACCCTGAAAAATATTATAGGAGATATGGAAAAATGGGGAAGAAAACACCGGCAGAAATTAATTGACGATGAAAAAGAAGGGAAGTAAACTATTACAAGTTTAAACTATCCGGATGAGTTGGTTTGACTTGGATTTAAATATCAGTTTTACCAAATATTTAATATACTTTAAGGGTGTTATTCTATACAGACCGACCAAATTAGCCAGCCATAAATGACAACCCAAGTCCTGATAGTTCTTGCTTTAACCTTTGTAATCAACCTAATAACAACACTTTCCTATTCTGTCAGGATTGTTGGAATACGGACTGGTCGTATTGCAATTTCATTTGCTCTGTTTAATATCCTGGTACTGGTTTCAAGGACGGCCAACGGATTTCAGGCACCTCTTCTTGCCAAAACAGTAGAAAACGATATTAAAAACGGAGTTGCCGGTAACGAATTTATGTTCAGGCTAATTATTGTTTCCTGTACATTGGCCACGCTTTTCGGAGCCTTTCTTATTCCTACATTCCAAAGAGTATTATCAAAAGCGGTTTTGAATTTCAGTTTGCATAAATCAATGCCAAAACTGATCATGCACGGTTTTTCCAAAGCTGGTATTCTTTACTTGAAAGATAATATCAGTATACCGGCAAAAACAAATATTACCCAAATCAAATTTGAAGCCTTCCCCTGGAAAATATTCATTTTGAACATTTTCGCCGTTGCCATTTTAACAATTGGTGTTTTATCGGCCGTTTATGCTTCTTACCTCAATCCGGAATACAGAACAACGGCGAGTAACCTGTCCGCCTTTATAAACGGGTTTGCAACAATCCTCATGTTTGCTATCATAGACCCACATTTATCGGTCATGACAGACGATGTCACACTCGGAAAATGCTCCGAACCCACTTTCAGAAAATACGTGGTTTACATGACTATCGCCCGACTTATCGGTACCGTTGCAGCGCAAATTCTCTTTATACCCTGTGCACAGCTTTTAGCCTGGACAGCTACTAAAATTTGATGGTTTACTTATAACACAGCAAAAGGACTTTTCACCAGTTTTATAACCCGGAATCTTTCATCAAAAAACCTTGTAAATTCGTGTTGTGTATATCACTTGCTAAGCCTAACCCATGAAAAAGTCCACCCTATCTGTTGACCGTCATGCCGCCGATTTACAACATATGATTGACCATGTTTCAATCATACGATATAATTCGGATATAGTAAGTATAAATTCCAGGATCAAATTGCGGCAAAACTTGTTTAGTTTTTTGTTGGAAGGCCAAAAAAGTGTACAATACGCAGAAGCAAAAGTAAAGATTAATCCAAGTCAGTTTTTGCTGCTTTCATCCGGCAATTGCCTGATGAGCGAAAAGATTGCCGCACAAAACGGCCGTTACAGAAGTATTCTGTTTTTTTTCGATAACAAGCTGTTGGTAGATTTCTTCATCCGTCATCCCTTAGTATCTCAGGTTTCAACTAAAAAACACAAAGAAGAACCTTTCCTGGTATTTGAAAAAGACCCATTCCTCATAAACTTCATTGAGTCGCTCGGCTTTATGCTTCTTTCCGGTAAACCTTTAACTGCTGAAATGCAAAGAGTGAAACTGGAAGAATTGCTGATCTACCTAAGTGAGCATTATCCTGAGGAAATCCAACGGCTTCGCAATTCCAAGTACGACGCTGATGATGACTTGCTTGTTCGTCAAGCTGTGACGGCCAATATTTATAATTCCGTAACGGTTGAAGAATTAGCCTTTTTATGTCACATGAGCCTGTCCACTTTTAAGCGACGCTTTGCAAAGGTATATGACACCTCGCCAAATAAGTGGCTTCTTGAAAAACGAATGCAGAAAGCGGCTCAACTATTAAAACAAGGCCAATACAAAGCAAGCGACATATATTTCGACCTTGGGTACGAAAATCTATCAAGTTTTATTCAGTCATTTAAGCAGATTCATGGGATAACGCCTAAACAATATCAGCTCTCAAATTGAACGTTTAGCAACACTTTTTGAACGTCAAACTATCTTCTGCCAGCCTTAATACAGGCTACCTTTGAATAAAAATTCAAACAGGAAGATTATGACAACTTTAACAGAAAATACATTGAGCAACAGTGCCTTGGCACAAACATTTACTTTAAAAAGCACCGAACTTGGAGGTCAGCTGACCAATAAGCAGTACTTTAACGGCATGGGATTTTCCGGCGAAAATCAATCACCTCAGCTTTATTGGGAACATGCCCCCAAAGAAACCCAGAGCTTTGCGGTAACTATGTACGACATGGATGCGCCTACTGGTAGTGGCCTATGGCATTGGGTAATTTTCAATATTCCAGCTGATGTAAATAGGCTCGAACCAGATGCGGGAAATGTTGAAAAATATTTACTTCCAGGCGGTACGATGCAAAGTAATACGGATATGGGTACTCCTGGTTACGTCGGTGCGGCTCCACCCGAAGGCCCAGCACATCGTTACTTAATCACACTTTATGCATTGAGCGAAAAACTTAATTTAGATAAAAATGCCACTCCGGCTTTCGTAGGTTTCAATATGCATTTCATAACCCTGGCCAAAGCCTCGCTCCTGGTTTACGGGCAAAAACAGTAAAGCACATTATTAACTTCTCCGGTTACAAATTGTGGTCAGGTAACAAGAACAATTTGGTCTTATTAGCGTCAAAAAACATCGAAACAAATGAACAAAAAGTATTTTCTGGCATTAGCCAGTTACAATATCTGGGCAAATAATATTGCTGTTGAATGGTTGGAACAAATCAATGAAGAACAATGGAACCAGGTTATCATCAGCAGTTTTAGCAGTATCAGAGAAACGGGAATTCATATTGCCAGTGCCGAAAAAATTTGGATAGACTTCTGGAAAAATGCACCGGATCCGGTTTATTTATCTACGGAATTTGAAGGCAGTAAAAATGATCTAATAGAAATTTGGAGAATAGCATCAACCGGTTTGAAAAATTTCATCGAGACATATCCGGAAGAAAATTATCTGCAACAAATTACTTTTAGATATCCGAAAGGTGGCGAAGGTCAAATGAAATTTTGGCAAACATTTTCTCACATCATTAACCACTCCACCTACCATCGCGGACAGTTAGTAACAATACTGCGTCAGATTGGATTTACAAAGTTTTCTTCTATCGATCTGGCTACTTTCTATCGTTTGACTTGAAATAATTTTAAGCTTTTTATTACTAATTTAACTAAAAACATCCCCTTCACAGCATATGCCATGTTATGAAGGGGATGTTTATGAAAATCGCTTACCGTTACAAACGACAAAGTATAAAAATTCGTAGTTTTCAAACTGCGAATAGCAATCTCCACCAGCAGAAAACCATCAACAATTCCGTATTTATAATGCTAAAAATACTTTGGCAGAAATAAAAATCGACTCTTCTCTTTCAAAATACCAACACTAAAACCAGCCTTTTCAGCCTTAAAACTCCCTCGTACACCTTTTGTCACCGTCATTTTTCCGTCATTTACCTTTTGTACACCACTTTTCAGGTGTGATCAACCTTTTGTATACCCTTTAAAATTGACGGCTAAATTTATCTGCCATACGTTTGCATTGCCTTCCAAAAGCAACATGCTTTAACCCGGTTGGCAAGAAAACTTCAATCATTTTTATAACAAATTTATTTAGCTATTAGCATGAAAAATGTCAAAATCATGCCGAAAAACATCGGCATAAAAACAGTAGTCGCAGGCCTCTTACTATTAGGAGGTTCTGTTGCTTTCGCTCAACAATTTCAGGATCATAACCACCTTGTCGTGGGTGTTTATCAGGTCAGGAACGTTGATAAATTTTGCTTGCTTATTGAAAAAGGTCCAAAAAAGTTAGCCTCTGTACAATTGCTGACAGAAAGTGGAATTGAGCTTTACGGCAGCGCTTTACCCAAAAACAGTGTCAAATTCAGCCAGAAGTTTGATATGACAAATTTAGAGAACGGTAAATACATTTTGCGGGTCAGACAGGGACACCAAGTTATTAGCAAATCCATAGAACTCAGCAGGACTTTACCAAACGATTTACTCTCGGCAAGGACGGTTTCGCTTGTCAATTAAGAAACCAATAAACGCATTCCAAAATCAATTAGTCATAAATAAAACATCCAAAACGAATGAAAATCTTACGTTACAAATTAACATTGGCCGTTGAATTAGTAGTGGCCATTGGCCTGGTTTCCTGCCAGCAGGACAATGTACCAACTCCTGATCTTCCAAATCCGGCTTCGGCACAAGCACTTAGAGACGGGATTTCCGCAAGTATTCCTAAAATGTATCAGCTTATCAAACACGGAGATGCAACCTTGTCCTATTATGAGAATGGGAAATTAAAAAAAGTGAGTTTGGGAGCAAACATACGCGGAAGTTATCTGACCAATATTACGTATGCGTACAGCACCAATTCTATTGTTTCCACTTTAACGAGAAATAGTAAAATCATGCAGGTAATCACCTATTCGCTAGATGCAAACACGGGCTATTGCTATGAATCCAGCCAAATAGATTACATCCCATTAGGAACAAATGCGATACAGGAGCAGGAAACGATACTCTCATATTTGTATAACGGGAAAGGGCAACTGGTAAACGTGACCGACAAAAAAGCTCCAAATTCAAAAACTTTATTTGGCTACAATGTGATAGGTGACTTAAACAAGATAAGCTATTTCGGTTATTCCGGAAGCACGCCCGGACCAAGTTTGCTGGCTGAATCTACCTTCTACTACGAACAATTGGGAGGCGATCCTATTCTTGATGATTTATCACCAGTGAATTTAGAGCAGGCCAATCTTCCGGATCAATACCTTAAAATTTTCGGAAAACAGGGAAAACATCTGGTTAAAATGATCACAGAGAAATCTACTCCTGGCGGGAAGTATTACAATTACACACTAAACAATGACGGCTATGTAACGTCAAGACAGACTTATAATATTTCCGGCGGAGCGCTGGTTGAAACCAGATTATATGATTATCTGGTCACTGAAATCGGGTTTCACCTTTGACATTTACGCATAGAAAAGTCCGGGAGAAATACACAAATCCAGTGTATTTCTCTTCAATCAAAACTTATTAGCAATCCTTAGTCATGAAAAAATTAATAGTATTTAATCCTCACGTTCTTATTTTTCATTTATTACCTGTTGCCTTATTGATGCGACTGGATTCTGTAACGGCCAACTTACGTCATGGCGATATCGTCGGCGCATCGTTGGAGCTTTTCAATGTAATTTTCGGTTCCCACTGGCATAAATACCAGAATCGTCAGCAAAGCCGGTGTGTACCTCCAAATTTAAAATGGTTTGGCAATCTGATTTTAAGCAGTCTGTTATCGCTGACGATGCTGACTTCTATTGCCTGAAATTCAGCTGCGTATGGCAATGGGCGTTACGCAGTAACTAAAATTTAATTCAACATTAAACATAAATCACAAAATGGCTAACGTAAAAACACTGCTCGATGAATGGGCAGTAAAGGATCTTGAAGACGGATCGTCCCTGACTGTAACTGTAATCAACTGCACTGAACTTGGTAACCAGTCATTGCCGGGAATACAGGTACTTTACATGGGAAACACTATCAATTTTGAGCCGAATATTGTTGAGCGCTGGGCATATCAGGCTTCCAAAGCAGGCGATACCGCTTTTTTGCTAACGGATTATTCCTGGACGGCGCATGAAGATCAGTTCATTAAAAATTATCTGGTTCCCGGCTCGCCGCTAAAAGCCCGGGTTGAGGTTAAAACACGCAGTTCCAAAGTGATCATCAAAGAATACGAACTGCCTTTCGAGGTGTAAAAGAGAAGATCGGCGCTTCCGGATTATCCGAAAAACCGGAAGCCCGATCCGCAAAAAAAAACAAGTTTAAAGAACCCTTGTAACGTTTGTATTTATGACTTTCATCAAAATTATTACCGTGATCAACTGGATACTTATCGGTGTCTATGGCGGATTTGTAGTCTGGGCTTTTATTCAGGAAAGCAAACCAAGCCACGAAATGCCGGGTGTAGAATCAATCATTAAAGGAGCCATGTTCCTTATGCTTCTTGTTTTGATCGGTTTGAACATTACAGTGCATCAATGGATGAAAATCCTGGCGATGCTTATTGCGATAGTTCTTCTTTTAATTGTACGCCAGGTCGCAACAAATTAGACTATACCATTAAAATCTCAATCATTAAAACTCAAAAAATATCAATGACAAACTATATGAAAGGCGCCTGTTTAATTACTTTGCTTTTGTTAACCTGGCAAAGTAAAGCGCAAACAAAAAAGGCCGCGGTGAATTATCTGGGAATTCAAGACGCGCTGTCACTTCAAAAAAACACATATCAGCTCGCGTGGTCATCACATCCGGAATCATCGTTTTTCAAACAGGAATATCTGGCCGCAGGTGATGATTTCCCAAATTATAACAAAATGCTTTCCATTGACTTCGCCGTCACTGAATCAAATATTGACCAGTTGGTTGCTGCGAAAATGCGTGAACTCGAACAGCTGAAAAGACCAGATCTGGATGTAAAATTTGAAATTCTTGTCAATTCAGTTTCTGGTGAAAAAATTCTCGATTGTTTGATTACTCAAACGGCACCGAATGACAAAAACAGTTTGGCGGAACGGGATATATTCCGGTTCAAAACCATCAAAGCCAAATCAGGACAGCGCGGAATTATACTTTTGGCGGCAAGCACCAGAAAATACGGAAAGGAAATCAAACCTTTTCTGGCAAAACTGAAAACAGAAAAACAGATTTTGATTGCCGAAGTTGCCAAATTTCCAATGCCGGAGCCGAACATTTCAAAACAATTTTAAACCATAAATAACACTATGAAATCCTTTGGTATTGCGTTGGTAGCGGGTATTGCCGGCTTCATCATCGCGGCGTCCCTAAGCTATTTTTTGATAGGGAAATTTTCATCAAACGGCCACGACAGAAGTGTTGAAGCCAGTATGACAAGCATATTTGTCTTCGGCCCGGTCGGTTTTATTCTTTCATTTATTTCCGGATATATCTGGGCAAAAAATACTTTTCCATGAACAATTCCAATACAGATTCACCTCTTCGCTATTCCGAAAACGGACGCAGCGGCACCATTTATTTTCAAAGTGCAGAAACCAGTTTAGAGATGTGGTATGAACTGGCGATGCCGCCCGCCATCATTATCATGGGCATTCCCGAGCCAAAATACTGGGAAGCGCACACCAAAACTCCTTTATCAAAAAGGGAAGAAATCCTTGGTTTTATTGGCGAACAGGTAATAAAAGACAAGCTTTCCGGAGAAGGCTATTTTCTGATAGACGATAATATATTATCGATTTGTCGTGGAAAGAATCCGAACGCAAACTGAGAAATAGATCTTCACAATAACATCTTTTAGATTTTTTATTGAAATTTGCCTTGATGCCAGTCTTGAAAATTTGCAGCCACGTAATCCGCCAGTCATGAAATCATTTTTTAGCTTTTTACTTCTTTTCGTGTTGGTATTTACAAATGCAAATGCCCAAAAGGAAACACCTCAAAAATCGCTAAATCAACACGTTACGTTTCTAAACCAGTCAACAGATGTCGTGATAAGCCGGTTTGAAATGATATGCAACTATCAGGCGGAGGTAGTTGCGTATCGGAAAAGACCGGAGGTTTTATTGAGATTACCTTCATCAGGTCCGTTGGAGACTTTTTATTATGAAAAAGCTTTGACCGGTAATGGTTTAACTTCAACCGAAAAACAACAGCTCAATGCTGGTGCCAAAACAATCCGGAATCTGCTGGCAGAACTCGATCAAACCAGCAAAACACTTGAAACCTACGTCCGGCTAAAAACATTTCAACAAGATAACCTGAAACAATCTGACGCATACATCGCTGATTTACAATCCATTTTAAACAAATTCAGTACAGAAAAAACTGTTTTCCACAATCAGATTCAACAGGTTTATAACAAATACCAACCTTATCAACCAACGGATCCTTATCTGAAAACCGCAAAACAAATGGAACAGATTTTGATCATTCAGCAGCAATTACTGGACTCTTTACCTTATTATTTAAACGAAGACAAACCGTCGGGCTGGCCGGTCGCCAAAATTCAGGAAAGTATACTAACTGACGAAAAGCTATTATCAGATTTTGAAAAATCGAACTTGAAACTTGCCTATCCGGCATCAAAAGCAGTCAATTCCTTCAAATCAGCGCTTTCAGAAATTCAAAAGCTGAAACGACAAGCTATTGACGACAATAATTTTGCAGCACGGCAATCAGCCCGGCATGGCAATAAAGTTTATATTTCGATGCTGAATGCCTATAACCATGATCTTTTGGCGAGCCACAAGGCTTTTGTTAATTATAGTCCGTCAAACAGGCAGCTGCTCGACTATCCGGAATACAGTCCGGTTTTTGCGTCGGAATCTGCCACAGGTGATACACAAGAAATAAGTCCAACAAAACCTTTTCATGATATTTCAGTTTCTACTTTTAATACAAAGAAAGCTACTCTTCCAATAAATCCGGAAACACTTTTGACGCTGAATCATTATGTGGAATTTATCAATGAATCACTTCGTCAGATGCATTTAATGCAGATATTACTTCGCAATTATCAGTCTTCGGCTGAGTACTACCGGGACCCGCAGGAAGCCAGGAAACGTGCTGCGCTAACGTATTCACACGAGGATTTTAAAAAACCCGTTTCATTATATCAAATTTTAAAAAACTCCGGCTCATCAATCGATCCGTCTTACCGAACTTCTGTTTTTGTGCAGGCAGATATGCTCCTCAACATGTTACAGGAAATGGACGGATTAAGTGTTGAACTGATTTCTTACACGGCTGAAAAGGTATATCTCCATGATCGCCTGACACGCTCCGATGCTATTTTGAAAAGATACCTGGAACTTTTCGAAGGTTTTGACAAGAAAAAAGAACAGCTTTATAACGATTTAAGAAGAATTTTCGAAAGCTACCCGTCTGCAAATCCGGCAAGTTCGTGGATAATTTCCGGAGGTGTTTTACTCAAAACATTGGATCATGACAAGGAAATGCTCTTTGGTGTAAAAGATTATTTGAAAGGTGAAAAGGCTCAAATTCCAGCAAGTGCTAAACTTGAAGCAGACGCCCGGCAACTGATCGTGGATGAATATCAAAATATGAACGGATTGAAACGATTTGGGCGCAGTAATGGTCTTTGCCCCTATTCGCCGTATGAAGATCTGGCTACAAATTCTTCCCGTTTTGCTGAAAAGGCTCAAAAAGTAAAAACGGTCTCGCCAAATTCTACAACCAACCCCTACGAATCATTTTACTATTTTTATAACAATGAACTGGTATATCAGTACAACAAATTTGTAGATCTGGCAAACGGCGGTCTGCTTAAAGTCGTAAATCAGCCAGATATTTTTGCCTTTCGCAAGTTGACAAAACCCAGGTCAGCCGATTTAATAACGGACACTAACAGGCCCGCGGAAAAGAAGACTACTTATGAAGCTCAACCCGATATTTTATCTTCTCCAAAAACAAATACTTCCACAATAGAAACTGCAACGCAGCAAACAACGGAAAACGGTAACACTATTCAAGCCAAACACGATACCGTTTATGTTGAACGCGTACGGATTGATACCATTTACATGGATCGAACCGGCGGGCACCCGGAAAACACTCGGTCGCTGGCAGGTTTTGCACCTAACAATATGGTGCTCTTACTGGATGTGTCCGCTTCGATGGATTCTCCGTTGAAACTTCCTCTGCTTAAACGCTCAATCAAATCACTTTTAACATTGCTTCGGCCGGAAGATCAAATATCAATAGTACTTTATTCAGGCAAAGCACGGGTTGTGCTGAAACCTACCTCAGGCAGCAAATCCGCTGAGATTGCGCGTATGATCGACCTGCTTCAATCAACTGGCGACACCGATGGAAATGAAGGAATTCGCCTGGCTTACAAAGTCATCAACAAACAATATGTACGCGGTGGAAATAACCGGGTTGTGCTCGCTACCGATGGCGAATTTCCTATCAGCGGAGCGGTTCAAAAAATGATTGGCGAAAACGCCCGTCAGGATGTTTATCTAAGTGTTTTTACATTTGGCCGTAATGCGCATACAGGTCAGAAACTAAAAAAACTGAGCGACTTAGGTCAGGGTTCTTATGCACACGTAACCGAAGAAAGTGCAGATTTGCAGCTGATACTGGAAGCACAGTCAAAAAAACTGCCTTGAAATTATTCTTAAAAGTTTTAAAATTTCAGTGCTTTCAGAAAATTATCAATGCCGCTAATGTCACAAATTACCGCCATAATTTTCTCGTCTCCCCCCCTTTTTACCCAAAGGACCGGTATATATTTGATGCTGTAACTTTTACTTATTAAAATAAAAAAGTCAAGGGTATTATGATCTCAAATGATAAAAACCAGACTTCCGGGCCTGGACAGTTCGCTGATGTCAACGGACTAAAAATGTATTTTGAAATTCATGGTAATGGCGCGCCGCTTGTACTGATTCACGGTGGCGGCTCGACATTATATACCACTTTTGGGAAAATATTACCGCTGCTTGCTAAAACATATCAGGTTATAGGTGTTGAACTTCAGGCACATGGACATACCTCCGATAGAAATGCTCCGGAAAGTTTTGAACAGGATGCGGACGATGTTGCCGAACTGTTAAAACAACTGAACATTTCGGCCGCAAATCTTTTTGGTTTCAGCAATGGAGGTAATACCGCGATGCAGGTAGCCATCAGACACCCGAAACGGGTAAGCAAGTTGATAATTGCTTCTGCTTTTTACAAAAAAGAAGGAATGTATCCATGGTTTTGGGATGCCATGCATCATGCCAGTCTTGATAATATGCCGAAAATTTATCAAGATGAGTATTTGAAAATTAACTTCAGCCAGGCAGCGTTACAGAATATGCATGACAAAGATGTGGAGCGAATGCTTTCGTTTCAGGACTGGAAAGATGAAGATATCAGCTCGATTCAAGTGCCTGCTCTGGTAATAAGTGCTGACCAGGACGTTGTTTGTCCGGAACACGCGGTTGCCATGTACCGGTTATTTCCTTATGGAAGACTTACCATATTCCCCGCAAGCCATGGTAGCTATATGGGCGAGATTATGTCACGGGATTCTGACAGCAAAGTGCCCGAATTGTTTGTAGCTATGTTGAATGAATTTCTTGCAGCCACCCTGCCGTAATCCGTCATTTGGTAAAATTCACAACTGATCTTAGGCAGATTTTATAAAATAAATTACAATTTATACATCAGCTGTAAATTAAAACTAAGACGGTAAGCATGTGAATCTATACCGGAGGAAGGAATGACGTAACCAAAAGTTGGCTGGGCAATGACCGATAAATGCTGTGCAAAATTATATATTACTCCCGCACCCACCATTGGTGTTACTTTGGAATTATTGCTCTTGAATACAATGTAACTTTCGGAGCTGGATATGTTTAAACGGCTTGTAGAATTAAAATTCCACAGTGCACCCGCCGAAAAATAGGGAGACAATTTACTTTCAGACGTTTGAAAATTGACTATTACCGGAATGGCAAAATTATGCGATTTGCTACGTCCAGTGTAGTAGGGCACTGCCGGAGTAAAAGTAATATCAGAAACACTTTGCCGGGATTCACTTAACCACAAACCGGTTGAAGCAGACCATTTGGACGAAAAAGAATATCTTCCATTCAAACCGACCCAATAACCCTTTGTTGTTGTTTTAGATTTCATTTCAGTAGTGATTAGCCCGCCTCCAACGCTATATGACGGAACAACAAAGATATTTTTGGAATTAATATGACCATAAAACGGTGCAACTGTTGCTGAAAAAGCAAACTTACTTTGTCCCAAAACCTCTGACGGGGAAAATAAAAATCCTGCCAGAATTATCGCAAAAATAAATAGTGCTTTCATTATTTATCCGTTTAAATATAGGTTTAGGATTATTAGGGATTATTCGGATCTCAATTATAATATCAAATTTAATTAACCACTAATTTACTACGCAATATATATTAAAAAAAGACAAATAAATAGCAATATTCTAATTATCATTTTGAAGCAAAAAGCGCCTGGAAATCATAATTACCTGGCCATTCAACTTTACAAATCGTTAAATTCGATATCCTCAAAAATGCCCTTACAATCCTTGCTGTAAAAGTGTTAAAAGATCATTTCGTCGAATAGCTTAGATTGTTATTTTTTTGCAAAAAAAATAATACATAAGATTTGGATGTATAAATAGGTTTAGTATATTTGAACTATGAATAAGAATGCACAGCAACTGTTAAAAGGCAGTATCAACGCAGTAATATTAAAGCTCCTTTCACAAACTGAACGGATGTATGGATATGAAATTTGCCAAAAGGTAAAGGAAATGACCCACGGCGAATTACGCATAACAGAAGGTGCCTTGTACCCAGCGCTGCATAAGCTGGAAGGAGAAGGAATATTGACAACGCAAACGGAAGTTGTAGATGGCCGTGCCAGAAAATATTACTCCATAGCGAATGACCAGCAGGGAAATGCAGTGGACAGGCTGGCGATGATACAAAATTTCCTCAACCAGCTTCAACTGATACTCGAACCGAAAGATCTGATTTCAATACCCGTAAAATAACAAGCTCCATGAAAATAACACAGGCTCAATATTTCGAGATAGAGGAATTTTTTACAGAAAAATGCAGGCTGGTTGAAACGGAATTCATTGAAGAAATGACCGACCATTTTATTGATGCGATTGAAACTAAACTAACTGAATCAACTCCGTTTGACGCAGCCATGGATTCTACAATTGAAGATTTTGGCGGCCTGGGTGCTATTCAAAAGATGGAATGGCAATACAGAAAAGGTTTTGTAAAAAAACAACTCCAGGTTTTGTGGGCATTGGAGAAAAGCCAGTTTTCCCGGCAAAAGATGTTGAGATCTGGTCTGATTGCAGTTTCATTGACAGCTTTGAGCTTTTACATATCCATTTTTGCAAAGAATAGTCCGGATAATTTTAATTTCTCAAACGGGTTTCTCATCGGATCGGCAGCACTGCCAATTGTGACACTGCCGGTATTTCTTCTGCAAAGATATGTGAAATGGCAGCATCTTTTTGGCGTAGTTAAATCTCAAATGGTTGTACGGGTTTATGCTACTTTTTTACTTTTTCTAATTTCAATTTTATTATTCAAGATAATCTCAGGATCTGAATTTTCAATGCTGATAAAGACATTCTCATACTCTATTTTGTCGACAGCATTTACTTTGTCTTTTATTTCAATTTTTGAATATTCAAAAACATTCGAAGCTGATTATTGGTATAGAACAAGGTAATAAATATTAATTTCTCGCCAAGAAATCTTAGAAAGAAGCTGATAATCAATTAAGATCTTTTAACATTTCTAATAAGGTATAAAGCGAATCGTCAATGGTTTAGATAAAACAACCGTCCTAGTCATATGGCTGTATGAATCAAAACAACCATCGACCAACGCTTTATGCAATATGAAATCACAACCCTTAACACGGAATTTCTATTATTTTGGAATATTTTTTATCGCCTTAGGCATCCTGGCAACTTCTTTTCAGTGTTTGAATTATTTGCAGCACGGCATACAGATTTATACTGTCCCCACATTTTCTTCCTGGCTTGTTCTTACCGCCATCATGGATGTCATTAGCGCATCCCTTTTGCTGAAGTATTATTATCATAAAGCATATCGGCTTACATTTTTCGCAGGTACAATTATCCTCGCAGCATCCACTATTTTCAACATTATTCTTTACATAATACTGGTATTCAAAATATTGTATTCATTCTACATACCTTTTTGTATTATCCTTTTGCTAATCTCGCTTTCATTTTACAGCATTATAATATTTTCAAATTCCGGAAAACGACCTTTGTTAAAATTAGCCGGGATTTTCGCCTTGGTATTGGGAGCGATTTTGCTGACATCTTTGCTATGGAATACCTATTTTCCTTCTCTGCACTTAAAACCGATTTTTGAAAGTATTAACTTTTGGACGTCCTGGTTTTCATGTATTGTTCCGGGTTTGCTTCTTGGCAATTTTATAAGTGAACTCAGACAGATAAAAGATCAGGCTCAAAATTCTGTGAATTACAGAGTAATAGCACCTGTACTGATTGTATTTGTTTCAGTATTTATTTTGGGGCACAAAATGTATACTGAATGTCAGTTTGTAGGTTTTCCTAATCAAATAAGTGAAAAAGCCAAGGGCATGGCTTCCTTGTTTGAAGCAAGGAATTATGTCAACGGCAATAGTGATACGCTGCGTTACCGATTTATGAAACCGCTGGATTACAATCCACAAAACAAATATCCGCTTGTCGTGCTTTTGCATCATGGCGGAGCGCACGGGACAGATAATATTATTCAGGTTGAAGGATCGGATGCTTCATTATTTTCAAATTATGTCAATAAAAGAAAATATCCCGCATTTTTGTTTATTCCCCAATGTCCGCAAAACATAAATTGGGCTGATCCCGCTATGTCTCAATTGACTTTTGAAGCCATCGGTGATTTGGAGAAGCAATTTTCAGTAGATGTAAAAAGGCGTTATGTGATTGGAATATCCGGCGGAGGTATGGGATCCTGGTATTTCATTGGTACGCATCCTGAAATGTTTGCAGCTGCCATACCGATGTGCGGCGGAACAGATGTTGGACTTTCTGATAAAATGACAGATGTTGCGGTCTGGGCATTTCATGGAGACAAGGATCCATTAGCTCCCGTTAGCAGCACACGAAGTATCATTGCCGGAATCAAAAAAGCAGGCGGTCATCCCAAATATACCGAATTTCCAAATGCCGGTCATAACATCGGCAGGCAGGTTCAACAAACCCACGGTCTCTTGGATTGGCTTTTTTCTCAAAAAAAGACTAACAGGTTTTAGAAAAAAGGATCGATTCCGGCTGTCAATTGCCTCTCAAAATTTATAAATCATACTAAACCCATTTAATTTTTACATAATAAATGCGCCTGGCTTGATCATTTCAAATATAACATTTCCAGGATTTTTATTTTCACACGGCACCAATTCTGATTTCTGCTCATGAATAAGGTATCCGTTGTTCAAACGGACGCATAATCAAAAATCATTATGAGAAATTTGTTATTAATTTACATAGGCTCAGGGGTATAAATGGAGCGTAATTCAGTATATAAGGGTATGTAACGGCAAATACACAATTTACGATCGTTGAAAAATACAGAGACCGGATGCCATTATTAACAAATTGTTAAAAAGCATGATTAATCGGTGTGATTAATAACTTTGTCTGATATTCGATGATTGCGAAATGAGCTTTTACCAAGGTGATTTTCTGTACTCAATAACAATTCGTTAATAGGCATATCTATGAGGGAGCAGGGTGATCAGCAGCAAAAAGATTTTAAAGAACTTTACGACAGGTTCTTTAGAAAGGTATTTGTTTTTGCACACAAGCACACCCGTGATATTGACGAAGCCCAGGATCTGACCCAGGAAGTTTTTTTAAAATTTTGGCTGAACAGGGATTCTTTCTCAGAATTAATTCCTGCCGACGCCCAGCTGCTGACCATTGCCCGCCAACTTGTCATAAACCGCTACAAACGTGAGCTTGTCAGGCAGAAAGTTTATAAAAGCTGGTATGAAAATAAACTGGAATTTTCGTCCTCTGATAATTCCGATCAGCCTTTGCTGACCACCGAGCTGACCACACGGTTTGAATCCGCTCTGGATAACTTACCACCAAAAAGAAGAGAAATCTTCGAAAAAAGTCGTTTTGAAGGACTTTCCTATGAGCAAATAGCACAGCAATTGTCTATTTCGAGAAATACCGTGGAAAGCCAGATGGTTAAAGCACTCCGTTCACTTCGTACAAGTCTTCTGTTTTTTACCTTTATTTTTCTTAGTTAACAATTTCTTCACATACCAGAGTAAAGGTGGTGTCAGAGTTGTTTGTATTCCTATATATAATCAATTATAATGATCAGTCGAGAGCTCTTGCAAAAACTCCGGGAAGGCCGTTGTACCCCTGACGAACTAGCTGTTTTACAGAACTATTTCGATCGGAACGATATGGGCGAAATGAAAGATTTATTAACGGAGGACTGGCAGAATGCTGACAAAATTAACGATCTGCTTCTGCAAAAATCGGCAGATTCTGCCCAAACGTATATCTGGGAACAGCTTAATGGAGTTTTACAAACCGATGTTAAATCAGAGGAATCACTCCCAGACCGAAGAAACAGCCGCAATCTTTGGTATATGGCAGCTGCTTCCGTCACTCTTTTGCTTCTTGCAGGAGCCGGTTGGTTTTTAAGCCATCCTACTGAAAAAGATGAATTCAGCCTGAATGAAAACGTCGAACTGCAATTAAAATGGACGGAAAAACAGAATAACACCAATGAAAAAATGTCCGTTGTACTAAATGACGGCAGCATTGTCACACTTTCTCAGCATAGCAAACTCTCCTACCCTGAAAAGTTTGAGGGACATCTTCGCCAGGTGCGCCTTACGGGCGAAGCTTTTTTTGCTGTACACCGCGATACACTTCACCCTTTTACGATCAGGACCGCAGCGCTCCAGATCCGGGTTTTAGGTACAAGCTTTAACGTTGCAGAAAAAAGTAGATCGATAACCGAAGTAGTTGTTAAATCGGGTAAAGTTATGGTCGCTTCTTTAACCTCAAAAACAAAATTATTTCTAGGTCCGAATGAGCAGGCAGTTGAAAATATACAAGAAGGAAAACTTACGAAAACGCTGGTTTCAATACCTGAAATCGTGAATCCCGATGCTGTAAAAAACAAGTTTGAATTCAATGACATCCCGGTTTCCGAAGCTTTTGAAATCTTGCAGCAGGCGTATCATGTAGAAATTGTTTACGACAAGCAAATCCTGGGAAATTGTCCGCTTACTGCCCGGCTCACTGATCAGCCTTTATTCACAAAACTGGATATGATTTGTGCGAGTATAGGTACGACATATCATCTGGAAGGTACCAAAATTTTTATTGAAGGATCAGGATGTAATAATAATTGACCGATAAATTTTCAATCACCCTAAATGCTGATTTATGTAAAAACCTCGACAATCACCGCATAAAAAAGCCACTGACGCTGGTACCGTCAATGGCTTACGATCACACGAAATGTCCTTTTGCGAACACGCCCGAAAAACGGGTGCGGGATCCTTTTGCCCAACTTTTACAACAATTGAACAAAACATTCAAATTTATGAAATACAAACGACGAAACCGCACATTACTGTGGACTGTCATGAAAATTAGCTTTTCGCAAATAGCAATCATGTTTTGTCTGGCAGGCATTGCCAACGCTATTCCATTGTCTGCCCAGGAATTACTGAGCCGCCGGGTTAGTCTGAATGTCAGCAAAGCGCCGATCCATCTGGTACTTGCCGAACTGGAAAAAACCGCTGATGTGCGGTTTGTATACAGTGCCGCAGTGATTAATTCCAAACAAAAAGTATCGGTGAACGCACAAAACCAGAAACTGGATGTTGTGCTTGAGACCGTTTTCCGCAAGACAAATATTGCCTGGGACGTCATGGGTGGACAAATCGTTCTGAAAAAGAGAACGGGAGAGAGAGATCTCAAAAACGTCGGGTTGGCTTTACCTGAAATAATGTTCAGCCTCGTGGCCAGAAATGTTTCAGGAACCGTCGTGGATGCTGCCAATAATGAAGGGCTTCCGGGTGTAAGTATCCTTATAAAAGGACTCACCAGAGGTACGACAACGGATGAAAAAGGTAATTTCCAGCTTTCCTTGCCTGACGAACCAACAGTGCTTACTTTTTCTTTTGTTGGATATTTATCCCAGGATATTACGGTAAGTTCTCAAAGCCAGATCTCCGTGCGCCTGTCACAGGATACCCGCTCACTGGACGAAGTGGTGGTTACGGCTCTTGGACTTCAGAGAAAAACCAAGTCGCTGGGATATTCCGTGGGAGAAATAAAAAGTGATGCTTTGACCAAAGTACCTCAGGAAAATGCAGTCAACGCCTTGACAGGAAAAATTGCAGGTGTCAGAGTCATCAATACAACACCTGATCTTAACAGTGACCCAATGATTTTAATACGTGGATATACTTCACTTTCAGGAAATAATTCACCTCTAATCGTCGTAGATGGACTTCCAACAGGTAATGATGTCAGCGTACTTTCGGACTTAAGTGCTGATAATATAGAAAGTGTCAGTGTCCTTAAAGGTCCAAGTGCCGCAGCTCTTTATGGATCAAGGGCTGGTAACGGTGTACTTTTAATTACCACCAAAAGCGGAAACAAAGGAAAAAAAGGTCTGGGAATAAGTGTCAATTCTGCTTTTACCGCCACCGTTCCTTATAAATATGTACCGATTCAGCAACAATTTGTAACAGGCTCAAACGGAAATTTTGACCAGACAAGTAACTTATGGTGGGGACCCAAAATGGGAACTTCCGTTGCCCGCTTCGGAACCAACGGTGTGGCTACGCCGCTTGAACCACATCCGGATAATGTGAAAGATTTTGTCAATACCGGCGCGAGTTTTATCAATGATGTTACGATCTCAAATTCCAATGAGAAACTGAGCTTTTCACTATCTGTTTCCGATACAAGAGGAAAAGGTGTGTATCCAAAAAGCAATTTGCGTAAGGATGCAATCGCCCTTTCAGCCACTTATAATTTCACAAACCGGCTAAGTGTGAGCGGAAATTTCAATTATCTGAATTCAGGATCTGATAATAACCGGGGACTTTCTTATGACAATTATCCTTATGAAGATCTATATTTCACTCCGAACTGGCTGGATATTAACGATCTGAAAAATTATTGGAAAGAGCCGAATGTTCAGCAAAATGTTTGGTCAAACGGATTTAATAATCCCTGGTTCACTGTAAATGAAAACATCAATACATTCAGCAAAGTACGTCCATACGGAAATATCAAATTGAACTGGAACATCACAGATGATCTTAGTCTGATGACCCGTGTGGGTGGTTTTAATGAATCTTATATTACCAATAACCGTACTGCCAAATCAGAAAAAGCGGTTCCAAACGGTGGTTATTCCTACATTTCAAGAAGCAATCAGGAAATCAATACCGACTTTCTTTTAAATTATAAGAAAACCCTTGGTGATTTCTCACTGGATGCTTCGGCGGGTGGAAACTTATTTTTTCAAAATAATGCGCTGGCTACGATTACCGGCCAAAGTTTTGTACTTCCGGGATTGTACACGGCCAGCAATATTGACCGCGCGTCAGTGAACTATACTTCAACAAAAAATAACAAAAGAATCAACAGCTTATACGGCATGGCTTCTTTTGGTTACAAGGAAGCTATTTTTCTGGAAGTAACAAGCCGGAATGACTGGTCGAGCACTTTACCGGTAAATAACAGATCTTATTTCTATCCGTCTGCTTCATTAAGTGTTGTAGTTTCTGATTTATTCTCACTTCCGACAGCCATTTCTTTTTTGAAATTAAGAGGAGGCTGGGCGAAAGTTGGTAAGGACACAAACCCTTACAAACTTTCTATGACACTTGACAAATCAACCTGGGGCAGCAACACCGTTTATTCTTTGCCAGGTACTACGCCAACCAGTAATTTACTTCCGGAAAGTATCATTTCTTCCGAGTTAGGATTTGATGCGTCATTTTTCAAAAAACGCATAGGACTTAATTTTACCTATTATGAAGTAGAGGACAAAAAGCAGATTACCGGCGTGTCCGTATCAGGTTCGACAGGTTATACTGCTGCTAATGTAAATGCAGGCGTTGTTCAAAATAAAGGGCTGGAAATTTCGATGCGCCTGGTTCCTGTTCAGACCAAAAATGTGATATGGGATGCGACTTTCAACTTTACCAAGGAAAGAAGCAAGCTGACCGCACTGCCCGAAGGTGTGAGTAATTATCAGTTTTGGAACAGAAATAACATTTACAACCAAACCAGCCTTGGCGGAAAAGTGGGTGATTTGTGGGGGCCTGATGTTAAGCGTGTTACAGAAGGGCAATATGCCGGATGGCCGCTTTTAAACAGCAACGGTGCCGTGCAACAAAGTACAACCAACATAAATCTGGGAAATGTTATGCCGAAGTTCACGCTCGGTTTCCAGACCAATTTAACGGTTAAAAGATTTACGTTTTCAGCAAGCATCGACTGGCGTCAGGGTGGCAAATACTATTCGGAAAGTATGAAGCGATTGACCCGCGACGGTCGTCAGGACAGCTGGCACAAAGGAGACGGATCGAGCACAATGACTGGTATTTTGAGCAACAATTCCTTCAATGGAGATAACAGCAAACTTGCCGCAGAGATCAAATCAAATCCCGGAAAATATAACGCAATGGACGGCCTAACCTATGTAGGTGGCCGTACAGCTGAACTTGGCGGATTTAATTACGGTACAGCAGTTTCAAATGGCTCATTCTTTCCGGGTGTAATTGCTGGTGCCAACGGAGAATACATTGAGAATTTTGGAGAAACAGGCACAAAATATTTCCGTAGTGACCTGATCGCAGATCCGGGAGCAGGCTATTGGAGCCGGGGCGTTCAAACCTGGATTTATGACGCGTCCTTTATCAAATTAAGAGAATTTTCGGTAGCCTATAAACTACCTGAAAGTCTGGCGCGCCATATCGGTTCAAACGGCATGTCATTATCCTTTTTTGTCAGAAACCTGATGTTGTGGACAAAGGCTAAAAATAATCTTGATCCGGAAGCAACCATGATGAATAACAACGATCAGTTCACACCCGGCACAAGCTATCTTTTTGGATTTGACAGAGCTTCGTTTTATCCGTTCTCAATGACATCCGGTGTCAAATTAAATATTCAATTTTAATCAGGTATACCATGATATTGCGACATAAATTTTACTATTTGGGCATATTAGCAATGCCGTTCCTGTTGTCACTGGCGGGTTGCCAGGACCTGACTGAGATCAATCAAAACCCCAATGCGCTTACCGACGACAAGACAAATCCAGCTTATGTATTAACGTCCGTTATCACGGGCACGGCTTCTGAACTGGCGGATATTTCTTTCTCCGGTAATGTGACGCAATGCGTTGCGCCGGCCGCTATGCAGTATGTACAAAGGGATTTCCTGGAATTTAATACAACAAATCAGTTTGCCTGGATCCCGCTTAATTTCGATTACCGTGGTTTGTATCTGCCGATGTCCAATGCAAGTTATCTTGAAAAACGAGCTTCGGGAAATGTTGATTCCTTGTTCATAAAAGGTACATCCAAAACCATGCAGGCGTTATGGTTTGGCGTCCAGTCTTCGTCTTGGGGCGATGTGCCTTACAGTCAGGCATTCAAAGGTACAGATAATTTGCAACCGGCATTTGACAAACAAATTGATGTATTTAAAGGGATCCTGAAAGATTTGGAAGATGCTAATAGTTATTTGGCAAAAACTACGGTTGTTAACTCGTCGGTCATGATTGCGGCTGATGTACTTTATACGGGGAAACTTTTAAAATGGAGACAATTTGCTAATTCGCTGCATTTGAGATATCTCATGCGGTTGTCAGGAAAAGCGGCAGAAATGAAGGCAGCAGGCGTTGATATTGCCAGCGAATTCAATAAAATTGTTTCAGATCCTGCAACTTATCCGTTGATCACAAGTAGTGCGGATGACGCTTCGATCAAATTCCCAGGTACTAACACAACGGATTCTTACACGCTTGGACCTTTGGTCACAACCACAATTTCAGAGTTTTACAGAATCAAAGCAGCTGCTACAATTGTCGATTATTTGAAAGTACGCAATGATCCGCGTTTAACCGTATGGTTTAAGCCAGTAGACGTACAAACGCTTGTTCGCGACAAAGGGGCGGATGTGGTTATTGCAACGGATGCCGCCGGAAAAGTAAAACGATACATAAAATCTTATCAGACAGGAATTGATACATCTTTATATGTAGGTTTGAAAATAGCGCTGACAGATCCTGACAGCTACAACAACAACGTTGCGGCGCAACGTACTCAGGCAGCGGCGCTTAGCAGCAGTGTGTATAACAGCGGTGCAGCAAATCCTTTTGTTTCTTATTTGGGAACGATATTCAGGACAAACACGGATCCGCTTATAAAAAGTGTATTTATTTCAGCATCAGAAGTGAATTTCATACTGGCTGAGGCTTCTTCCCGAGGCTGGATCAAAGGTGCTGCGCCGGATTATCTGGTTGCAGCAGTATCCGCTTCAATGGATCAGTATAGCATTGCAAATGGAGATGTTAAGGTTTATAATCCTTCAACACATGCGATTATTGCTTTTAATAAAACAGAATATCTTGATAAGTTAAAAACGGAATTCAACGCGGCTGCTAATCCGCTTGAAGTTATTATGCAGCAAAAATGGGTTTCATCTTTTGCGACAATGGAAAGCTGGTTTGATTACCGCAGAACGGGCTTCCCTAATATCGCTGGCAATATCCTGAATGGCTCTCAAGGAACAAAAATTCCGTCACGCTTAATGTATGGTGAAAATGAAACAAACTATAACCCAAAAAATACAAGTGATGCTATTTCCAGATTAGTTCCGGCAACTAATGACCAATGGTCAAAAATGTGGCTGCTGCAATAATTGGTTTTAGTTTTAATTTGAAACGGCAATCCAGTGGGTTGCCGTTTTTTTGTTTGGATTTAAAATCATATCTTCCTACAAACCCCCAAAACCCGAACCCAGCAACTTCTCAACATACTTTTCCAGCATCGACAATTTCTCTCCCGGAAGGTTCATAATATTGCTAAACAGGTTTTCAAAATCCTCAGTTATTTGCGGAATCACCACGAAGTCAGTGTCGCTAGGTGTTGTTTTCGAAATGTGGTTAAAAAGTCCCACATTGTTGTTGTAAACCAGACAATCAACCTGAACATTACTTCCAACACGTCTCAAAAATGATCTGTAAATCAAATCATTGACTGATCCCTGATTATTAAAAAGCAATAGTATTTTATGTTTTTCAAGCCTGAGATTTTCAGCAACAAAAAAGCCTTTGTACGGAGCCGACTGGACAATTCCTCTTTTCTTTAAGTTTTCGAGTGCTTTTTCAACAGTTGCTCTGGAAACCTGATAGTGCGCACTCAATTGATTTATAGATGGAAGTCTTTCTCCCTGCTTTAAAATATTTTCCTTCACAGCATTAGACACCGCATTTACCAGTTGCTGATACGTTGGTATTGGGGAGGTTTTTTCAATGGAAAACACATCCATAAACCAGGAATTGATATTTTTATTGGTTTGGCTCATAGGTTATTGATTTTACAGCACGTTCTTTATCAACTACTAAAAGTTATATTCTACCTGTTAGAATTTCCTTTGGGACTCATATTCCATTCAGCAGTTTTATTGGTAACTTTTATAATTCTGTTTTCCAGAGATCTCACCGTAGCGGGATGCCATTTCCCTCCTTCCATAGTTTTAATCCCAAGCTCGGTAAGTTTGTTTGCAATTTCCAGAAGTGTAATAGGTCCGGCTTGTCTTATTTCTTTTAAAACAGGAGCCAGCTTCATAGCAAAATTATCCGCCGGAATACTTCTTTTTGAATTTCTTGCACGAAAATAAACAACACTTTTCTCCTGATTCGAATCCGTCACAACTTCGGATTCTTCATGGCTCTCTCCTTCTTCAAGCCCTGCTTTGTACATTTCACTCAACGCCTTGAAGAACATATAGTGGATATAATCCTCCTCGGACATTTTCGCCTCAAATTTTATTTCCAATATTTGCCGAACAGTTTCCTTCCGGGAATTCTGATTTATCAGGTTTTTTAAAGTCTCACTGCAAAGCGTAAGAAACACAGGGTCCGTTTTATCAATATCATTCATAATTTAAAGGTGGGTTTGATCTCAATTCCAAAAAAATAAAACGTTGGTATTTGTATCAAATACATATGCAAATGGACTTAAAATTATTTAAAACAGAACTACCCACCAGATAGAAACCAAAAGATCATAGACAGACTCTTAAAATTTCCGGTCAAACCTTTTTTCACAGCTGAATTATCAGGATAAAAACTCCATTTTTGCAGCCAAAATTCCGTAGTGCATCCACGAATACTACCTTTATATCGGTTATTATTGATGTTTTGATCTAATTGCCGTAACCTTGCAGCTTAACTTACCGCTATGCTTTCAGGAAAGTCAAAAAATGGTTTGACCATTTTTGTGCACGTCATGGTTTGGGTCCTTCTTGGATTCGTTTTACTTTTTTTTCCACCGCTTACATGGGACATTAAAGTCCCCGCTTCCTTCTGGATCAAGCAGTCGCTGAATATTTTCATTTTGGCAGCTGTATTCTATTTTAATGCACTTTACATGACCCCGAAATTTCTCTTTCAGGAAAAAAGAGCGGTATTCATTATCTGGTTCATTGCTGCATTAGTATTTGTTTTAATTACTGCCAGAATCATTGAAATCAATCTTCACGTTATGGAAGAAATGGCCGCTTTGTCACCAAATAAAAAACCAAAAAGTATCTTTTACCTGGATTTATATCTTTTCATTGTTACACTTTTAGTGCTCGTAATCAGTACTGGTATCGCCGGTGCACAAAGATGGCAGGCTAATGAAAAAAAGCATGAAATGATTGAAAAACAGCATATTGCGTCGGAGTTATCCTTATTAAAAGCACAGATCAATCCACACTTTTTTTTCAATACACTCAATAATATTTATTCACTTACCTATTCCGATATTCCTTTATCCCGGGAAGCTATTTTAAAACTTTCCCGGATGATGCGTTATGTATTGTACGATACCTTGCAGGATAAGGCCATGTTGAGCCAGGAAATTTCCTTTATTAATGATTATATTGAACTGATGAAATTGCGGCTTCACGGACATACAACTTTGGATTTTAATCCGCCACTCACCGACCATGATTATTCCGTAGCACCGATGCTGCTTCTGCCTTTTATTGAAAATGCTTTTAAACACGGAACCAGTTCTCTTGAAAAAACACAGATTTTAATTGATCTCAGCGTTGACAAAGGCAGTTTGTTGCTCAAAGTCTTTAATCACATTCAGGATGAAACAGCTTCTCAGGACTTATCGAGCGGCGGAATTGGATTGGTTAATACAAAAAGAAGACTGGATTTGCTGTACCCGGATCGCTATAAACTGGCCATAGACGAAAACACCGAAAAAGGAACTTATCAGGTTGATTTACAAATTGATTTGTGGTTAATAAATGCATAAACATTCTCCATGTCAGGTCAGGATATCCTTTTGAATTGCATCACAGTCGACGACGAACCGCTCGCACTTAACCTTATCAATACTTTTGTTGAGCAAACGCCCTTTTTAAGTTTGAAAGGAAGTTATGCCAACGGAATCGAAGCACTGCAAGCCATTCATAGCCAACCCATTGATCTTATTATATTAGACATACAAATGCCTCATTTGAATGGAATGGAACTTGCCCGGGTTATTAACCAAAATAGTACAACTCCTATCGCGAAAATTATATTTACCACGGCGTATAATCAATTTGCACTGGAAGCTTTCAAGGTAAACGCGCTGGATTATTTGCTAAAACCGTTTGGTTATGATGCGTTTTTAAATGCAGCGTTAAGGGTTAAAAATTATTTTGAACTGCTGAACGGAAATACCGTCCTGCCTGATGAAAGCACCGAAAATTGCATGTTTGTTAAAGCGGATTACAAACTGGTCCGTGTTGATTTTGATTCCGTGCTGTATCTTGAATCGGTTAAGGATAATGTTAAAATACATTTAACCCCTCCTCTAAAACCTATCATTACACTAAGCAGCCTTAAATCGATAGAAGATAAATTGCCCGCTTCCAGGTTTCTTCGTTTACACCGCTCTTTTATTATTTCTCTTTCAAAAGTTGATTCCATTAGTAAAAATGCGGTACATATCGGCACCACAGAAATCGCAGTTGGGGAATTGTACAAAGACGCTTTTAAGAAATTGACAGGAAACTGGATCTGATTAAAATACAATTTTTAAACATTAAGCAAAATCAAATGCCAACGCAGGAACTAACCTTGGTGTTTTAACCTTTTTTATAAATCAGATCAATTTTTACATTATAGATGGGCTTCGGTAATTTTTTAAATACCTTTGCCGCATTAAAAATATATCATGATTTACTTCTTTTCCAACGACCGCAATACTGTCTTTGCTCTGCAAATTGAACAAACCCTCACTCAGGCAAATATTTCTAAATTATCCTGGCTTTTTGGTAACGCCCAGCTCAGCGAAGAAACTGTACTGAAAGGATTTTTTGTAGGGCCGCGTGCTGCGATGATTACCCCATGGAGTACCAACGCCGTGGAAATTACCCAGAACATGGATATCCATGGCATTATCAGGATTGAGGAGTTTTTAAAAGTTGAAGAGGATTTTACAGGTTTTGACCCGATGCTGTCGCAAAAATACAGCGAGCTTAACCAGCAAATTTACACCATCAGCATCCAGCCTGAATCTATTCTTGAAATTAAGGATATTGCTGAATACAATCAGCAGGAAGGTTTGTCGCTAAGCTCCGAAGAAATAGATTACCTTAATAAGCTATCAGAAAAACTGGATCGCAAACTTACCGACTCGGAAGTTTTTGGTTTTTCTCAGGTGAATTCGGAGCATTGCCGTCACAAAATTTTCAACGGAACTTTTGTTATTGACGGAGAAGAACAGCCATCTTCTTTATTCAAACTGATACGCAAAACGTCGGAAACCAATCCAAATGGGATTGTTTCTGCTTATAAAGATAATGTTGCTTTTGTAAAAGGACCGCGCGTTCAGCAATTTGCTCCGAAACGTCCGGATGTTCCTGAATACTACGAAACAAAAGATTTTGATTCTGTAATTTCCCTTAAAGCGGAAACGCACAACTTCCCGACTACGGTTGAGCCTTTTAACGGCGCAGCAACCGGATCAGGAGGAGAAATCAGAGACAGACTTGCCGGTGGACAGGGTTCTTTGCCACTAGCGGGAACGGCTGTTTATATGACTTCTTTTTCTCGTTTGGAAGAAAATCGTCCGTGGGAACAACCGATGGCGGAAAGGCCGTGGTTATACCAGACACCGATGGATATTCTTATTAAAGCATCTAATGGTGCTTCTGATTTTGGAAATAAATTCGGACAGCCTTTGATCGTCGGATCTTTGCTAACCTTTGAGCATGAAGAAGATGCCAGAAAACTTGGTTACGACAAAGTGATCATGCAGGCAGGTGGAATCGGATATGGGAAAGCGGATCAGGCTCAAAAAGAAAAACCTTCTGTTGATGATAAAATTGTAGTACTGGGCGGTGAAAATTACCGGATCGGTATGGGTGGCGCGGCAGTATCCTCGGCAGACACCGGTGCGATGAGCTCTGGAATTGAGCTTAATGCGGTACAACGCTCTAATCCGGAAATGCAGAAAAGAGTTGCCAATGCCGTTCGCGGAATGGTTGAAAGCGATCATAATACGATTGTTTCCATTCACGACCATGGAGCAGGCGGGCACTTAAACTGTCTTTCTGAACTTGTGGAAGAAACAGGTGGGAAAATTGATCTTGATAAATTGCCGGTGGGTGATCCTACCCTTTCTGCAAAAGAAATAATCGGAAACGAATCCCAGGAACGTATGGGACTTGTGATCGGACAGAAAAATATTGATACGCTTCAAAGAATAGCAGACCGCGAAAGAGCACCGATGTATACTGTCGGACAAGTAACTTCGGATCACCGCTTTACTTTTGAATCTTCTTCCACGGGTGCAAAACCGATGGATCTGGAAATGGATGATATGTTTGGCAGCTCGCCAAAAGTGATCATGCACGACAAAACGGTTGACAGAAAATATCAGCCTGTAACTTACGACCAGAAAGAACTTCATGCCTATCTGTTGCAACTTCTTCAACTGGAAGCTGTGGCGAGTAAGGATTGGCTTACCAATAAAGTGGATCGTTGTGTAGGCGGCCGTGTAGCGAAACAGCAATGTGCTGGTCCGCTTCAATTGCCATTGAACAATGTTGGCGTAATGGCGCTTGATTATAAAGGAAAAGAAGGAATCGCGACCTCAATCGGTCACGCTCCTCTTTCTGCCTTGATCGATCCTGCTGCGGGAAGTCGTAACGCGATTGCAGAATCCCTTTCGAATATTATCTGGGCACCTTTGCAGGACGGACTTGCGAGCGTTTCGCTTTCTGCCAACTGGATGTGGGCTTGTAAAAATGAAGGTGAAGATGCGCGTTTATATGCAGCCGTAAAAGCATGTTCCGAATTTGCGATCAGTCTTGGGATCAATATTCCTACGGGAAAAGATTCCTTGTCGATGAAACAAAAATATAAAGACGCAGAAGTGATCGCTCCGGGAACTGTGATTATTTCAGCAGCCGGACATTGCGATGATATTACCGCAGTAATCGAACCAGTACTTCAAAAAGACGGAGGTGCGATTTATTATATCAATCTTTCAGAAGATCTTTATAAACTGGGCGGTTCTTCTTTTGCCCAGATCTTGGGTAAAATCGGAACGGAAACACCGGACATTAAAAACGCGGAATCATTCAAAAATACTTTTAACACGATTCAACAATTAATTAAAGCTGGTAAAATTCAGGCGGGCCATGATATTGGCAGCGGCGGATTAATTACTACACTTCTTGAAATGTGTTTTGCGGATCGTGATCTTGGCGCTAATATTGATCTTTCATCTTTATCTGACCAGGATATCATCACCAAACTTTTCTCTGAAAATATCGGAATCGTTTTCCAGGCAGATTCAGAGGCCGAATCTGTTCTTGGAGCTGCTGGTGTTGAATTCCATAAAATCGGAACAGTAACTTCTACTACAACATTGACGGTTAAAGATCAGTCAGGAACTCAGGATTTTGCAATCGACGAACTTCGTGATGTTTGGTTTAAAACTTCCTATTTGTTAGATAAAAAACAAAGCGGACCGGTTAAAGCAAAAGAACGTTTTGACAACTATAAAAACCATGTATTGCAATACAATTTCCCATTGCAATTTGATGGTAAAAAGCCAGTAATTGATCCATCTAAACCAAGACCAAAAGCGGCTGTTATCCGGGAAAAAGGCAGCAACTCGGAAAGAGAATTGGCCAATGCAATGTATCTGGCAGGTTTTGATGTAAAAGATGTCCACATGACGGATCTGATCTCTGGCCGTGAAACGCTGGAAGATATTCAGTTTATCGGTGCTGTGGGTGGGTTTTCAAACTCAGATGTTTTGGGTTCTGCCAAAGGCTGGGCGGGTGCATTTCTTTACAATGAAAAGGCAAAAATCGCTTTGGAAAACTTCTTCAAACGCGAGGATACGCTATCGGTTGGTATTTGTAACGGATGCCAGTTGTTTATAGAACTTGGCCTTATCAATGAAGATCATGAAGAAAAACCTAAAATGCTTCACAACGAAAGTAAAAAGCATGAAAGCGGTTTTACGTCACTGACTATACAGGAAAATAATTCGGTAATGCTTTCCACTTTGGCCGGCAGCACGCTCGGTGTATGGATTTCTCATGGTGAGGGTAAGTTTGAACTTCCTTACACAGAAGATAAATACAGCATCGTAGCGAAATATGGTTACGAGTCTTATCCTGCTAATCCAAACGGTTCTGATTTCAACACGGCTATGCTTTGCGATAAATCAGGAAGACATTTGGTAATGATGCCGCACATTGAAAGATCACTCTTCCAGTGGCACTGGGCGAATTATCCAAAAGGAAGAAAAGACGAAGTTTCTCCATGGATGGAAGCGTTTGTGAACGCGAGATTGTGGTTGGAAAAGTAAGAAGCTGATATAAATAAAGTTAAAAAACACCCTCAATAGACTTAATCGTTTATTGAGGGTGTTTTGTTTTTATATTGAATCGACAAAGTAGGCAAAAGCCCATAATTAATTTATAGTAGATTGGATTTGATATTTTGTTTTAAGTTTCCAAAGGTAACTTACTTTGAGAATCATCATAAATACCATCCTCCCTAACAGCCATGAAAAGTTTAATAGCCATTGTATTTCTTCACCTCATAAGTTTTTTATCTGTAAAAAGTCAAAATCTGTCGGGCTCCTGGTCAGGAGAAATCACCCAGGAAAATCCTGAATATAAAAACGGCACGGTTGAAATATCTCTATATCAGGTCGGTGTATTTCTGAGTGGCCAAATAAAAACAAATCATTCAAAAGGTTTTGTCATACAAAAATTCAGAGGAATGATTACCAACTATAAAGTTGTAATGATAGAATATGAAGTAATCAGTGAATCGTCAAACAAACTTCCTTGGTGCCTGAAAATTCTGGAAGGTTATCTATTTACTGATTATGGTACAGGAAAATCTGAAATTAGAGGAAAGTGGGTAAGTCATAAAGCCCATCAATCTGGAAATTATATAGAGGGTGACTGTCCTCCCGGTACGTTTGATATTAAACAAGTAACACTTAATGAACAATCTACACACAAATCCTCTGCTGCAGGAAAAATATTAGAGCAAAAAAAATCAGAGGCAATTCAAGTAATCCGAAAGGAAAATGAAATTCAGAAACGAGACAATACTTCAAACGCTGCTAAACCCAAGCTCGGTGAAAAAGTAATTTTAGCTATTCAATTTGAGCAGAGTAAAGCGATTATTTTACCTTCTTCTAAACCCGAATTAGACAGAATCTTGAATTATCTTGTACAATTCCCTACTATGGAGATTGATTTATCCGGCCATACGGACAACCGTGGTGATGCTATTAAAAACTATAAATTGTCAGAAGAACGGGTCGGAATTGTAAAAAAATATCTGACAGACCATGGCATTGCCAGTCGAAGGATTACAGGAAAGGGTTATGGAAGTAAAATTCCTGTGGCCCGGAATGATAGTGAAGAAAACCGTAAAAGAAACCGGCGTGTAGAAATGAAGGTTACGAAGGAATAATTAATGACATATTCACTTGATATATATCGCTGTTACACTAATCATACCAAAAATGAATGACAATTTAGATCATCAAAACATATCATTCAGGCCGATCCGGCTGAGTGATGCTCATGATATTTTAAATATTGTCAATTATTATATTTCAGAAACGACATTTCATTTTTCCGATGAACCAATTGAGATCAGCGCGGTCTATGATTTGATAATGAAAGAAACTAATCTTCCCAGGTACGTAATTCAAAGTGAAGAAAAAATCATCGGATTTGGCTATGCTTATGATTTCAGACCGGAAAATACTTTTTCAGAAACCGTTAAACTTACTTATTGGCTAAAATCCACATGTACAGGAAAAGGGATTGGAAGCAAATTTTATCATATTCTCGAAAACGAACTTAGTCTTTTGGGCATCAAAAATATTTTAGTCAATATTTCCTCTAAAAACCTGGTTAGTCTGAACTTTCATAAGAAGTTAGGCTATGTTGAATGTGGAAATTTTAAAGGAATCGCTCACAAAAAAGGGACATATTTTGATATTATCTGGTTACAGAAAACTTTACAAGAAATGACTAAATAATCTATCTCAAAATTTAAATGCCATTTTTCAGTTCTTCGCCTTCAAAGACTTAATGAACAACACAGCCATCAATCCACCCAAAAATCCAAGTCCGGCAGAAATACGCATAATAATTGCATAGGCGCGGATAAACGATGCATGATAAGCACTCATCACGATTGATTTCTCCGACTTTTCAATCTCGAAAGGTACTTTTGCATTTCCCAAATTGGCGGCTTCTTTCAGAATTTCAGTTTTTTGAGCATTACTAAAAGAAGATTTATCCAACTGATCAGCCAATGCTCCTGAGAAAAACAAAACCGCCAATGCGCCGAAAATTGCATTTGCAAAAACATTGGCAATTCTGGTCATTGCATTATTAACACCGGAAGCGGTTCCTGAAAAATGATCGCTGACTGAGCCCATAACGGCCGTCGTCAAAGGAGCAACTGTGAAAGACATACCCAGGCCGAAAACCAAAATTCCCGGAAAAAATGTCGTCCAATAATCTGACGGACCGTTGGTTTGTTTTACAAAAGATAATATCAACAAACCGATTCCTGTTGTCATTGGACCAGCGATCAGGAAAATCCTTGGGCCATATTTATCTGCCAGTTTCCCGGCATACCTGGCCAGCAAAATCATCAGCATTGTAAAAGGTAAAAAAGTGAGTCCGGATTCGAACTGACTATATCCCTGGACCTGTACCAGATTGAGTGACAAAAACAGCATTCCGCCCCCAAGTCCAGCATAGAGAAAGAAGGTAAGCAAATTGGCTCCGCTGAAAGTAACACTGGAAAATAGACTCAATGGCATCATCGGATTGGCACTTTTGTGTTGCAGATAAACAAAAAGTACGATCAGAGAAATACCAGCACCAAGAGAAATGTATGTTTGATAATTATTAAAACCAATCGACGGCATTCTCAAAAAAGCAAGTGTTAATGTGGCAAGTGCCAAAGCAATCACAATGGCTCCGACAAAATCCAGCGGTTTACCAGAAGGTATTTCTTCAGTCACTTTAACCCGTAACCACAACATGATCAAAGCAGCCGCGCCGATGGGCACATTTATAAAGAAAATATAACGCCAAAGACCTGCATCGGCCAAAGCGCCACCAAGAATTGGTCCGCCAATGGTTACTACGGTCGTAAATGCCGACCAGGTTCCAATCGCTTTCCCCCGCTCCTTTTCATTGATTGAAGAAGAAATCAACGACAAACTTCCTGGGATCATCAGTGCGCCTCCAACTCCCTGGATCAATCTAAAAATAACCAGCCAGGTAACTGTTGGACAAAATCCGCAGGCGGCAGAACCAGCTATAAAAATGGCAATGCCGACCATGAAAACTTTTTTGCGACCCAGATTATCTCCCAAAGTTCCTCCAATCAAAATCAGGGATGCGAGCATAAGCAGATAAGCGTTTAAGATCCAGAAAAGGTCGCTGCCTGTCGCGCCCAGACTATTTTGCAGCGAAGGCAAAATGACATTCAGCGCGGTGCTGTCAATAAAAGCCATCGCCGAAGCCAATATGACTGACGCCATAATCCATTTCCCCTCCGTACTCGCAATTGCAACTGTCGACATTTTTTGAGAGTATAAGCTGGTTCGATAGGTTTACTCAACATTAATTCATTTAAGTTACAGTTATTTTACAGAACAATTTTAATCCGCAATGTACACATCGGACTACTGGTTATGAATGTTTTCGTTTTAATGTAAAAAGATACGAGCACATTAGACATAATCGGTTTTCAAATCTTGTAAATCAAGGTTAAAATAATCGCCCCCCGGAAAAGTAGAAACCTCAGCGTGATCCCTTAAATTTGGGCAGCCATATGTCAGGTACCAAATCTGTTAAATCAAAAATGCCTTCTTCCAAAAAGCACATTTTAATTCTGGGTTGTTTTGATACCAAAGGTGAGGTTTTCGCTCATTTGCGAAATTGTATTCTGTTATCAGGTGAAACTGTGATTACTATCAATACGGGCGTTTTGGGCACAACAAATTTATTTCCTGTCGATTTTGAATCGGATGTGGTGGCTATGAAAGGTGGTTCTGAAATTTCCAGTTTAAGAAAACTTGGAGACCGTGGTAATGCCATGGATGTGATGGGAAAAGGTGCTGCCGAGATTGTTAAAACACTTATTGCCGAAGGAAAACTGAAAGGCGCAATAGGCATGGGCGGTGGTGGCGGGACTTATATTACACTTTCCGCGATGCAGCAAATCCCTTTTGGGATTCCCAAACTTTGTCTGACCACAATTGCTGCAAAAGATCTTTCAAGACAAATCGGCCATAAGGATATCACGCTTGTGCCGTCCGTTGTTGACGTTGCAGGATTGAACAGTATAATAAAAGTATTGATCAGCCAGTCGGCATCAGCCATTTCAGCAATGTCCAACAGTATTGCTGATCCTGAAAATAAGGCCGTCAAAAGAATCGCAATCAGCATGTTTGGCAATACAACAGCCTGCGTTGATCAGTGTACAGAATTGTTAAAAAAAGAAGGATATGAAGTGCTCGCATTTCATGCCACCGGAATTGGCGGAAGGACAATGGAGGCGTTGATACGGGAAGGTTATTTTGATGCAGTTCTGGATATTACAACAACGGAACTTGCTGACGATCTTTGTGGAGGAATTTGTAGTGCCGGTCCTGAAAGATTATTGGCGGCTGGTGAAATGAATCTTCCACAGGTAGTCGTTCCGGGTTGTCTGGATATGGTTAATTTTGGTCATGCCGATACGGTTCCTGAAAAATACAAATACCGTTTCTTTTACAGTTGGGCGCCGGATGTTACACTTATGCGGACTAATGTTGAAGAAAACAAAATCCTGGGAAAAGAGCTTTCACAAAAACTAAATAAATCCATGGCTCCGGTAAGTATTGTTTTGCCGTTGAAAGGAATTTCGCAGATTGATAGTGAAGGCGGCATATTTTTCCAGCCAGAAAATGATCAGGCGTTATTTGATTCGATCAAAAATAATGCAAATAAAAGTGTCAGGATTATCGAGGCAGATGCGCATATTAACGACAAATCTTTTGCTGAAATTCTGGTAAAAACACTAATTGAAACGTTAAACAGTGTTAGAAAATCAACTTTTTAAAACATCACAAAATACTTATTAACAAAAAAATCACTATGCCAAATCCATGGACAGGTAAGGGAAATCCTTACACGAGACAGGAAGTTAGAGACCGCTTAAAGACTACCTTAGATCAAAATAAAGCCATAATTGTTGCCGGTGCGGGTACTGGAATCAGCGCCAAATTTATTGAAAAAGGCGGTGCCGATATGATCATTATCTATAACTCGGGCCGTTTCAGAATGGCCGGACATGGCTCGACTGCCGGACTGATGGCCTATGGAGATGCCAATGCAGAAGCCATGGAAATTGGAGAATTTGAAGTTTTGCCTGTGGTTCAGGAAATTCCGGTAATTTGTGGCGTACACGGTTCCGATCCGAGGCGCCGGATGTGGCATCATTTGCTAAAAGTAAAAGAAATGGGTTTTTCCGGGATTAATAACTTCCCAACCCATTCCATAGTTGACGGGCATTTCCGCCAGGTCCTTGAAGAAACTGGAATGGGCTTTGATAAAGAAGTTGAAATGGTGAGAATTGCCAGTAAAATGGATCTTTTCTCTATCGTTTATGTGGCCAAACCGGAGGAAGCTGCGCAGATGGCAGAAGCCGGCGCAGATGCTATTATTGCTCATGTCGGGACAACCGTTGGCGGTTCTATCGGTGTCGTTGATGCTTCGTGTACGATGGATGATGCCATAGAACGTACGCAAAAAATCATCGATGCAGCAAAAGCTATTAATCCTGAAATTTTCTTTCTGGCACACGGCGGCCCGATCAATACACCTGAGGATGTGCGTGTTATATTAGACAAAACCAATGTGCACGGATTTGTCGGAGCCTCTTCACTTGAACGTATGGGTGTCGAAAAATCACTTACAGATTTGACACGAAGCTTTAAATCACTTACGATTGAAAAGAAAGATTAAAAAATAATTGATTACCAGAGTTGGCAAGTCCAAGCTCTGGTAAAAGTTTTCTTCGTTTTTATTTTACCAACTGCTCTGGCAATTCAGGCCACTTAGTACTGGAAACCAAATCTTTGTGTATCTCATCTTCCACTAATCCGGCGATGGTACAAATAATTTTAAATCCTTCATAATTTGCAGGAAATAGGTAGTAGTTAATTTCAGCAACGAGTCTTTTCCTAACCCGCTATACTACCAAATAATAAATCCCCAAGCTACAAAAATCTCATTACCAATTACTGATCAGTAGATTAAGTTACATTTAAACTTATGTGTATGATTATTCTAATTATTAAATTTGCTTTGTTAAATTTAATTTTTAGATTTGCCTAAATTATTTTTAAAACACAGCTAATCAGTTTTAATATAAAGCTTTTCATTGAGCGTTTCGATAAAATAAATTTAACAAATCACTTCCGTTTCTATATAATTATATATTTGCAACATTGTTGCACAAAATTAACTAATGAGAGAACAAATTGCTAAACGACGACGAACGGCCAGCTTCCTGCTGGTGCTCTGGGCACTGATGTGCCTGAGTAACGTCGTCTTTAGACATTCTCATCGTTTACCTGACGGTCGCATCATCAGCCACGTCCACCCCTATGCAGAATTTGCTTCAAAATGCCCTTTTCCGAATCATCATCACTCCCAGTCTGAGCTAAACTGGCTGGATTGTATCAGCAATATCCCCTTTGATTCTTTTACTGCTGATATAGGTTTTGAGACCGGAATTTTTAAAAAAGCAGTCCTTATAAATTACCTGTATGTAGAAAAGAAAGCTGATCAAAAACTTTCTGTTTTATTTCTACGTGGACCACCTGTTTGCTGAATTTCAACGCATTAACATAATTCTTACTACTCTTTTTTAAAAACGAACAAACACGTATTGTTACGTGACTTAGATTGATATTGCCTTTAACGTTAACTCACTTATGAAAATATATATTCTCTTAATTACCTTATTACTAGCCGGAAATTCCCTTGTAAGAGCACAAACCGGATTCGTCTCAGGCCAGATTAATTCAGGCGGAAAGCCGGTTCCTTACGCATCGATATCTCTTTCTAAAACTTCTTTTGGCACCCAGGCAGACAGTTCAGGTACTTTTAAATTATCAAATATTGTAGCTGGAAAATATGAAATAATAGCCTCATCCATCGGATTTGAAAGCTTTACAAAAAAAATAGACATTACTGAAACCAAAACTTTGACTCTTACAATCGACCTAAAACCGGTCAATAATACACTTAGCGAAGTGGTCGTTACCGGTGTTTCCAGAGCGACCGAGCTTAGGAAAAGTCCCGTCGCAATTGCCGTGATGAGCAAAAAGGAAATGGATATGAATGTCAATAATAACATTGTTGATGCGGTTTTAAAAGGCGTTCCGGGACTTAGTGCGGTTACAACCGGGCCGAATATTTCCAAGCCTTTTATCCGCGGACTTGGCTACAACAGAGTACTTACGCTCTATAACGGAATCCGCCAGGAAGGGCAGCAATGGGGCGATGAACACGGTATTGAAATTGATCAATATGGAGTAGAGCGCGCCGAAGTTGTAAAAGGTCCGGCCAGTCTTATCTACGGATCCGACGCGGTTGCTGGTGTGATTAATTTTATTCCCTACATTCCAAAGGGCCCCGAGGGAAAAATTAAAGGTGATATTACGACAGAATATCACACCAACAACGGCATGATCGGTGCTTCGGGCGGACTGGCTTATAACAAAAACGGATGGAAATCAGCATTCCGGGTTTCCGGAAAAAACGCAACGGCTTACAAAAATAAAATAGACGGAAGAGTTTTTGGAACGGCCTTTAATGAGCTGAATCTTTCTGCGATGACCGGCGTTGAAAAGCGCTGGGGATCGTCTTACGTATATGCAACGCTTTATAACAATTTACAGGAAATTCCTGATGGCAGCCGTGATTCCCTAACAAGAAAATTTACGAGGCAGGTACTTGAAAGTGGCCCGGATAATATCAAAAACCGGCCTCTGGTGTCTCAGCACGATTTAAAAACGTACAGCATCAATCCGCTTCACCAGCGCATACAGCACTACCGATTGTTTACGAGAAACCGTTTTTTATTGGGAAAAGCGGATCTGACTGCACTGTTTGGATTTCAGCAAAGTGTACGTCGGGAATATAATCACCCGACTATGCCGGCGCAGCCAGGGCTTTATGTCCAGTTGAATACCTATAATTATGATTTCAAATACAATTTCCCGGAGTGGAAAGGGCTCGAAGCGACTTTGGGTGTGAACGGAATGTATCAGATGAACCGAAATCTGAGTGGTACTGATTTCCCGATTCCAGATTATAATCTGCTTGATATTGGCGCGTTTTTGTTTTTGAAAAAATCACTGGGTAAAGTCGATATCAGCGGTGGGATGCGGTATGATACGCGGTCGTGGAATTGGAAAGATCAATATGTGCAGCATAATCCTGAAACCGGATTTAATAAACTTTTAACGAAACCAGGTTCCAGTGCTGTTTTACAATTCCCTTCCTACGACCGAAATTTCAACGGGATTTCCGGTAGTCTTGGCGCGACTTACAATATCTCGGAAAGACTACTGGTAAAAGCTAATTTATCAAGAGGTTACCGCGCTCCGAATATCACAGAAATCGGCTCAAACGGCCTGGATCCGGGCGCGCACATCGTATATCTTGGAAACCGCGATTTTAAACCTGAATTCAGTCTGCAAACCGATATTGGCTTTATTGGATACCTAAAAGAATTCGATTTCAGTGTCGAACTTTTTAATAACACCATCGACAATTATATTTATCAGGCGCGGCTTGTGGATGCTGATGGAAAACCTGTCATCATTGTTCCGGGTAATTTTACATACAAATACCAGCAGTCCAAAGCACAATTATACGGAGCAGAATTTAGTATAAACCTACATCCTACCGGCCTTAAATGGCTGACCTTTAATAATAGTCTGGCGTTTATAAGAGGTTTAAACCGCAATAATGCTCTTATTGCTTTGGAAGGAAATTCAGCGAAATATCTGCCGTTTATACCTCCCGTTCATGGTCGTTCTGAAATCAGGGCTTCCCTGGGAAAACCAATTGGAAATTTGACCGGAACTTATTTCAGAGCTGAAATAGATTATTATGGCGCACAAAATAAATTCTATGGTGTCGATAATACAGAAACGGCCACGGCCGGTTACGCTTTGTTCAATATCGGCTGCGGAACAACGGTCAACAATCGAAACAAAAAGACATTATTTCAGCTGTTTTTACAAATTGATAATTTATTTGATACGGCTTATCAGTCGAACCTGAACCGTCTTAAATATTTTGAATATTACGCCGCTTCTCCAAATGGTCGTTCAGGGATTTATAATATGGGTAGAAATGGAAGTGTTAAAGTGATCATTCCATTTTGATAAAACCAACATTATCTGATTTTCAAAAACTGGTAAAAACCAGAATAGTAAAATTAGGAAGGCGGACTTTTGCTGATCTGGCAAAAGTCCGCCTTCTTAAATTTAAACCATAAATCCGAATCTATTTTTTAATTGGTGTAGGTTCACCTGCCGCAAAATCTTCATTTAAACGCTTAAACCATAAATTCATAACTCTTCCATTAGACATTCGCAAACCCGAAACTTTGCCTGATTCATCTCTGGCAATATCTACATTTTGCACAAACCACCAGGGCGCAGCGAAGCGATCTTTACTAATAGTTTTTAAAACAACCTCTCCGTGATGAACATGAACGAGTTTCAAAGTATCATCTGTCAGTGTTATGGAATAAAAGGTTTCAAGCTCAGTACTGTAATATTTCCCAACCAATTCCTCCTTCTTCATACTCTGAATCACAGCAGGCTTAACACGATTTCCCGCATGTTCTCCATTTTGTCTGAGCGTAATTTTGCTAACCTTTTCTTCCTTTGATTTGTGAAAAACCACAGATGCTTCAACAACTTTCAGGAAAAAAGTTGAATCCGATGACGGAAATATTTCATTTTCTCCTTGTCCTGTCGCCTGCGTCATGTAACGAGCTCCGTTACGCCAGAATCTCAGAACAAAACCAGGTGCTTCGGCGAGTTCGTACGATCCTTCGTATTTTTTGAAAAGTGTTGAATCAAATTTATAACCGGTAATTGGTGCAGAAGTATCCGGCACTTTCACCGTTTTATCTTCTTTAAATTGGGAAGCTAAATAAAGATTGGCTACTTCAAAACCCTTTTTCTGCGGATCAAACTCAGCCTGGTTGCTCAGCACAATAAAACCATAATCTTCTTTTGGAAAATAAGAAAGAAAAGACCTGAATCCGGCGTCTGCTCCATTATGTCCGTAATAAGACAATCCTTTTAATTTGCCGTGGATCAGCGCAAAAGCATATGGAAGCGTATCTCCTTTGGTCAGCCTGCCTCTTTCCAGCATTTGCGTCATGGTTGCCGCATTACCAACTTTGTGAGAGCTGAAATTATCAATCCAATGCGAAAGGTCTGTAACGGTCGTAAATAAGCTGGTCGCTCCGACATTGGAATAACTCAGAACACTTTTTTTATAACCTTCCGGGACTTTATCAGATTTGTGGAACGAATAAGCTCTTCCTTTTACAATGCGCTCATAATCATCATAAAATAACGTATTTTTCATGCCCAATGGCTTAAATATATGCTCCTGCATATATGCCGAAAAGGGTTGCTTTGAAATCCGGCCAACAATTTCGGCCAAAAGAGTATAGCCAGTATTGCAGTACGAATAAGCAGAACCAGGCTCAAAATTCAATTCTTTTTGTCTTTTGACCAGATTAAAAACATGCTCTTTTGTAATGACATCATCAAGTTGCCAGCCAGCCATGGCCAATAAATTCCACTGATCACGCAATCCGCTTGTATGATGAATCAGGTGACGAATGGTGATGGTTTTTCCAAAATCCGGCACCTCCGGCAAGTACTTTCTGATATCGTCATCCAATGAAAGTTTGCCTTCCTGAGACAAAAGAACAATGGCGTACGCCGTGAATTCCTTAGAAACAGAAGCGATGTGAAAAATGGTTTCCGGCCCGTTGCGAGCGCCCGTTTCCAGATCCGATTCACCAAAACCTTTGGCATAAACCAGTTTCCCCTGATGAACAACACCAACAGCGGCGCCCGGTTTTCCAGGCTTATTCCATTCTGCAAAGAGAGAATCGACCCTGGCGTTAATTTTTGGCGACTGCGCTTTAACATCGGTATTTTGCTGAATCAAAATAAGTATCAGCAGAAGTGAGTGATAGAAAAATTTCATTTAATATGAGTTTTTAACGACGCATGAATTATTTATTTTCATAGAAACAGAAACGCAAGTTGGTTGTATGAATCTAATGTAATTATTTTTTCAAATGTTTTGCCATGGCTTTGACTTACTAAATGATGTAAGGACGGAAGATTTGATAAGTGGAAATTGCCCCTGATGCACCCGTGTTTCATGCGAATATCAAACGCTAATCACCCTTGATAATTTAAAGTTATAGTTTTATTGACTGAGCATTCTCCAATTTTATATTCTTAACTCAAAAACCCATGAAAAGAAATACCTTACAAAAATACGCCGCACAAGTCCCCTATTGGCTTCTTGTGCGGCGTTCATTTTGTATTAGGATTCTAATTATTATATTTTTGCCCCGGCCAGTTTTGTTCCCTGCACCCTCACTTTTATTTTTTCAAAAGCGATTTCACGGGCCGTAGAAATATCATCTGCAAAAGGAGAAAATCCGCAGTCGTCAGTCGAACCCAGTTGTGCAACCGGAATATACTCTGAGGCCTGAATAAGCAGATCACGCACCTCTTCCGGCGTTTCAATCCTTGGATTCAATACATCAATTACGCCAAGAAATATCTTTTGATTCGGATTAATGTTTTCCCGGATCGACTCCAATACCGATATTTTATCTTTTTCACCGGCATATTCCAGGTAAAAATTTCCTGCATGAAGCTTGAAGAAAAGCGGTAATAACTCAGAATAAGGAATATCTGCGCTATGCGTTGAATCATGATCACCGCCCGGACAAGTATGTACACCGATTCTGCTTTGTTGCTCCGGCGTAAATCTGTCAAGCACCTGATTGTTCAGATCAATAAACTGGGAAAGCAAACCTTTACTTGGATCCAGTTTTAAAGCAAGCCGCGCTTCTGTAAAATCAATTTGAACATTGTAGGCACCTGCATCCAGACACCTGCGAATATCTGCTTCTGCCTGATCGAGTAAATCACTGATAAATTGCTGCTGTGAATATCCTTCAATACCCTCAGACGGATATAGCAAACTCATCGCTGACGCAGAAATTACCGCTTGTTTTACAGGCAAAGATGTGTAATTCCTGGCCTCTTTGAGATATTCCGACGCGAAATGCTGATATCTGAATGGACCCGAAACTAATTTTGGCAGCTGTCTTGTGTGGCCGTCAGCGAAAGGAATTATAACACCGCCCGGAGCCAGATTTGAAGATCCTGCCACAGCATACGTTGCAAAACTTGGCTTGGATTGCTCTCCATCCGATAACACGGGAGAACCGGTAGCTTCCAGTTGAAGGATTGTTTCACGGGTTGCACGGGCAAAAAGATCTGACAATTCATTCTCCTTGATCTCACTTTTCTGAAATGCCTGCATCGCTTCCTGCAAATAAGCCGGCCGTGGAATACTTCCTATTGGTTCTGTTGATATAGCTGTCATATCTGAATATTTTATGACGAATTAATCTCTGGCTTACAGATGATTATCGTTCGCTGTGTTTAAAATCTTATTAAAAAACAGGACAAAGGGTCACAGCCTCTTTCCAGCGAAATGCTGTGCAAGAATTTCTGTGCCATCTATCAAATACTATTTAAGATGATCTGGAAAGAAATTATGAGCCAAAAAAGATTTTAGCATTAAAACCTTCAGAACATGTAACTAAACTATTTTCGGGAGGCGGCGAATCGGGCAGTAAAACTTCTTGTTTTAAACTGTGTTGAAGATCGTCAAAAAGTATAGGTTTCAACCATTGAATAATACACATGTGATTATTCAACGTAAAGGCATTTGTGGATAAATAAACTTTGGAAAAATCAGTCAGCAACCTGATGGCAAGACTTACCGGATGAGACGTTTTATTAGCTGAATAAACTTCCTGCATTATTTCTGACAAAACCGTAAAGTGCTGCCAGGCAGATTCATTATTTTGGAATGTGACAAATAATGTATCATGCTGATGCACCCGATTGATTATGTTATAGAGCTGATCATCAATACGATAAAGCCCATCTACCCCACCGGAATCTTGTAAACCTGATTCACTTTGAGCCGTTGAAACGAAGGTTTTTACAATAAATTTATCGTTTCGCTTAACCTCAGATTCAGCTGTTTGATAATTAAAATCCAGACACAACACAGCGAGCGAAAGCCCTAACATGTGCAGGGCGAGCAGTATAACACAGAAGATACCGGCAAAGGTTTTCATCAGCGATCGTTCAAGTGTGCTAAAACTACGATGAAACCCTGAATTCACAGCAAGTCAGGCGGGCAATTAATATAAATTTATAGGATTATGTATTTAGTTCGCACTGACTTATTTTACAGATAAACTATTGCAAATCAGCTAGTTATTTAGTATATTTAAGTTAAATAGATGCATATGTTTAGCGGGATAAGTATTAATGAATTTAGGGGAAAATTTACAACGGAGGATGATTGCCTGCGTTATATTTTAGATAAGAAGTTGGCTGACGGATACTCTTGCTCGAAATGCCAGCATGGTCAATATGGAAAAGGCAGAAAATGGCATTACCTGCGCTGCAAAAAATGCGGCTATGACGCATCGGCAACAGCCGGAACATTGTTCCATAAGTGTAAACTGGGCTTGCTGAAGGCATTTGAGATTGCGTTTCGTATTTCTGTGCGAAAAAAAGGAATGTCCAGCTGTGAACTTGCCAAAGAATTTGGCTGCCAGCAGCGGAGTGCCTGGCTTTGGAAAGCGAAAATACAGGAAGCGATGAAAAGTAGCGGCAAGCACGCTTTATCAGGCGACGTAGAAGTGGATGAGTTCCTGGTGGGCGGATTTTCAGCCGGCCAGCCGGGTAGAAGTCATGGGAGCAAGGATCTGGTTGTTTTGGCCATCGAGAAAGTAAAGGATAAAAATGATAAAATAACCATTGGCAGGGCTTATTGCCGGGTAATAGATGATGCTTCGGCAGACAGCCTCAAGAAAATATTTGATGAGCATATTGCCCCGCAGGCATCGGTAAAAACAGACGGATGGCGTGGATACTGGCCGCTAGGCAAGGACTGGAACATAACCAAAGAAAAAAGCGATAAGGGAGCAGGATTTCCAATGCTGCATATTCATATTATGAATATCAAGGGTTGGTTAAGGGGTGTACATCACCAATGTGAAACACACCGCTTACAACAATATTTGGATGAATATCATTTCCGGTTTAACAGAAGAGGGTTTCTGAGTTCAATTTTTGATAAGCTTATTACAAAAATGACCCTAGCAAAACCCATCAGTTACAAAATGATTAAATGTGAACTAAATACATAATCCTATAAATTTAATTATAAAAATCACCGGCATATAAAAATTTTCTTTTCGTACGCGCTCGGATTATGACTTTTTGCGTTATTATCTTTACAAAGCGTTTCAAGTATATTTCCCTTGCTATATTACTTTTGGAGCGGTGGTATAATACATTTGACACCATAAAACTTAATTGCATTTTTCAGTATCAGTCCGTTTTTATGAGCAGAAAGTTTAAGACTTTAAGTATTTCTCTATTCAGTTTTTTAGTTTTCGGTATCGCCGGAAGTACATTTTACAGCTGTAAATCAGACGAGCCCACCGTGGTTGCCTGCACCGAAGGCGTTCTAAGTTATCAGGATTTAAATCCTGCTTCGGGTTTATCAGCAGCGGTTTTGGATACCAATTCAGTGGTCAATCTGGTCATCACTTCTCAGCAGCAATACGAAAGATATATTGCCAATCGTAACCAGGACATCGATTTTGGTTCAAAAATGCTTTTGGCAGGTAGTTATTTTACAGATTCGGCCGCACATGTGGTGAGCCAGTTGATAACAAGCGATTGCGGTGCCGGGAAGGTAACATATCATGTTGAAGTGATCCGTACCAAGGGAGTTTTCACCACCAGACAACACGTGGAATATTTTGCAATTGTTCCAAAACTTCCGGATGGAACGCAGGTTAAATTTGATGTTGCTTACAAAAAGTAGGATTTATAAAATTTCACCCGTACAATTGCCTGCATAAGACTTGCTTAACTGGCATTTGTACGGGTGAAATGATTATGGAATATCTTTCAGCTATTTTTCAGCTTCCGATTTTTCAGGCTGCTCTGCTGGCCTTTGCGAGAGGCGGCCTTTCAAGACATCGTCCCAGGTAATATAAGGATAGATATTGTATTTTTTGGCCTGCTCTTCAAACAGTGCTTTTAGCTCTTCCAGCTTTTTAGGATTTGTTTTGGCGAGATCTATTCTCTCGTTAAAATCTTCATTCAAATTGTAAAGCTGCCAGTCGTTATTTGCAGGATTAGGTACGCTGATCGTACTCGCAAACGTTCCTGTCGAACCTGACGCAGGCTGAAAAGCAAATCCGGCTTTCCAACCATCCTTATAAATAGAACGGGAACCGAAAATATAATAGTATTGCACCCTATGTCGCGAAGCAATTTTAGCATCGTTAAATGAATAAACCAGTGACGTTCCCTGAATACTGTCCTGACGGATTCCGCGAATAAATTCAGGTGTTTTAATACCTGTAAATTCAAGTGTTGTCGGCAAAAGGTCAATGACATGACCATACTGATTCCGGATTCCTCCCTTGTCTTTAATACCTTTCGGATAAAATACAATCAAAGGATTGCGTGTTCCACCTTCTGACTGCGCATCCTGTTTCCAGTATTTAAAAGGAGTATTGGCAGCCTGCGCCCAACCCAGCGGATAATTTGCGTTGGTTCCTTCCGGCGTTCCAATTTTATCAATCTGAGCCAGGTTATTTTTCAGTTGATCCGCTTCTGACTGCGGCGCTGCAACAGCAGCCACAGATGATCTGGCGATTACTCCGCTTAGGGCACCTTCCTTGCTCGCACCATTATCACCAATTACAATCAGGATTAAGGTATTATCAAGCTGATTTATTTCTTTCAGATAACTTACCACGCGTCCAACTTCATGATCCGTGTAGGTCAGATAACCTGCATACACTTCCATAAAACGGGCATATAATTTCCTTTCATCAGCAGAAAGACTGTTCCAGGCCTTGATATTCGGATTGCGCTCAGGCAGAACTGCATTGGCCGGAATGATACCTTGCTTTTTTTGGCGTGCAAAAACCTGTTCCCTGAAAACATCCCAGCCGCCGTCAAATTTTCCTTTGTAAGGATCACTCCACGAAGCAGCTACCTGATGCGGAGCGTGTGTAGCACCGGGAGAATAATACAAAAAGAAAGGTTTATCCGGAGCCGCTTTTTTCTGTCTCCCGATGAAGCTGATGGCTTTGTCGGTAATCTGGTCATTCAGGTGACGGCCATCAGGTTTGACATGAGCATTGTCTTCCACAAGATCAGGCTTGTACTGGTCGGTTTGTGAGCCTAAAAATCCAAAGAAGTGATCAAATCCTTTTCCCGAAGGCCAGCGGTCAAAAGGACCCGCATCGGTAGCGTCCTGATCCGGCGTAAGACCGTACTTGCCAACCGCAAAAGTATTATAACCGGATTCTCTCAGAATCTCAGCAATCGTTCCCTTATCAGAAGGAATTCTGCCATCCCAGCCCGGATAACCGAACGAAGCCCAGGTATGTGAAAAACCGCCTTCATGAACCGAATGGTGATTTCGACCGGTCAAAAGTGCTGCACGTGTCGGCGCACAAATTGCCGCCGTGTGAAAATTGGTATAACGCAGCCCATTGTTTGCCAGACTATCAAAAGTGGGTGTATTGATTACACCGCCAAAAGTACTGCTTGCACCAAAACCTACGTCATCCAGCAAAATCCAGACGACATTAGGGGCACCGACGGGCGCTTTCACAGGATTGGTCCACACTTCCTTGGATTCTGCGGAAGTTTTACCAACTACACCTTTAAAGGGTTGCTGCTGTTGGGTAATATTCTGGGCATAAGCCGGCATTAGAGCCGTGGCAGCGAGAAGTAACGCTGCAGCAAGTTTTTGTCTTTTTGTTTTCATTTCTGGATGGTAATTAATATAATTATTGCGGCAATGAGTTTTTGCAGGATATTCGAAATCCACCGATAATAATGCTGTTCAAAAAAGTCGGCATAGCGCTTAACGATTATACACGATAAGATGTATACGTAACAAACTCTCCCAACAACAAAGCGGACAGATTTCTTAAAATAAAATTTTGATGGCTTGAATATGCAGATCAGTGACGACAACTGTGACCAAATTCTGTGTTCGCAGATTTGATCCCGACAGTACTACAACAATAATGAGGTATAAGCAAAAAATTAATTAACCACAAATGTGCAGTCCGAGATTTATGACAAAGTAAAAAATTTGTTTTCATATGTAAACAATTATTTAGCTTTTGTCTGACTGGTGGTAATCAGGAAAACTTTTAGTCTAGTAATTATATAGACAAAGTAAATTTATATTTTTTGCATTACCAAATCATTGTGAAAATTAAATCCTCTTTTTACTTTTTTCGTTTTTAGCCTGTTGATTTTGAAAATTACTTTGTAGTAAAAATTTAAAAAAAGTGCCATAAATATGCCACATTAGAATATATTTGGCAGGAGTTTAGGCTACCTGACAAATTTTAATTGAATGAAATTGAACTCCACTTCTGATCCGGCAAATTCTGCTGCCAACCCGGTTACTCCGCCAGGGATTGCAGGATCCGGCTTAAAAGTTAAAAAGTACAATGCAAAACCTGCCTTACTTTTTCTTCTTTTACTGTCTTTACTTATAATTCCCCGCTGGTATTATGTAGAACATTTCGCTGTTGCCTTGCCGTTTTGGGATCAATGGGATGCCGAAGGTGATCATTTGCTTCGTCCGTGGCTGGAAGGGACGCTTAAATTCACGGATCTTTGGCTGCCACACAACGAGCACCGTGTATTTCCAGCCCGGCTCCTGACATTATTCTCTTTTGAATTAACTGGTGTATGGAACAATCTCACCGAGGCGCGTATTAATGTTTTACTTGCCACTTCCATTCCATTTATTTTGGTCTGGCTGTTATATATGACTGGCGAATTAAAAGGAAAAAGATGGCTTATGCTTCCGGTTATATTAGCGGGTTCAGTATTACCTTTTATTTGGGAAAATCTTCTTGTAGGTTTTCAAAGCCAGTTTTATTTTTTGCTTTTATTCGCAGTAACCGCGTTAGCAATTGCTGCATGGCGACCGGAAAGTTTGGTTTCATTTATGGTCGTGATTATTCTTAGCATCCTAAGCGTATTAACAATGGCCTCGGGTATTATGACACCTTTGGCGGTTGCGTCTGTATATGGCCTGCACTGGTATCTGCACAGAAAACGACCTGCCCAAATCTTTTTGTTTATTTTATTGCTGTTAACCATCGCAATCACAGGATATTTGACAATTCCGCCACAGCCGGGCCATGAAATTTTCAGAGCGCACGACATAAAAGAATTGTTAAACACTTTTTTATTGATGGAAAGCTGGCCTTTCAAAGTAAAATATTGGGCCTTACCTATGCTTTGGTTACCTACATTTATTTCTCTTCCTTTTCTGATATACCGAAAAACTTTTACCCGGTACGATCTGCTGATGGCAGGCTGTCTGCTATGGTCACTCTTGCAGGCATTTGCAACAAGCTACGGCCGTGGTCATGATTTAAATAATGTCACATCACGTTATGCCGATTTTCTTAGTTTCGGTCTTACAGCTTACGCCTGGTTTTCGCTTCGGATAACAGAATTATCCCAACGAAACCTCCGAACTCAACTTTTAACTATATTAATTAGCATTTCATTTTTTGTAGTTCTTTTCAAAGGCCACCGTTCCAGAAAAGAAGATGATTTTATTGATATGCAAAACAGGCACAAAATGGTCCTGATTCAAATTAAAAATGTCTCGCATTATTTAAAAACAGGAGATTCCACAGCACTTCAAAAACCGGCTTTTCAAATTCCCTATCCGGATCCTGTCCGTTTGAAACAAATGCTGGATAATCCTGCGCTCAGATCTGCTCTTCCAGTTTTCAATGATGAAACGGCTGCCGCTTTGCCCTCGGATTTTAAGAAATAATGACCAAATACAGACCCTGGGTTTGATCACGACGAGCTTCACATGGTTTGCGATGCAGAAAAAATACAAGCAAATATTAAACCTAATCCAAGAAACACGGCTCTGGAAAGCACCGATTATAAATATTTTGACCCAAAGTTATATAAACAAAGAACTGTAAGTGAACATGTCAATAGGGCTTTATTTTTTCCTCTCATTCAATAACTTCTCCAATTTTTCTTTGGTTTCCGGAATTGCTTTCAGCGTTAAAGCTTTTTTGAAGCTCTCTATTGCTTTGGTTTTATCACCGGTTTTAAGGTACAAATCACCAAGCGAATCATAACAATTGGCACTTTCAGGATTGTTGGCAATATTGAGTTTGAACAAAGTTTCTGCCTTTGTATATTGATTAGTACCCATCATTTGGTATCCAAGATTATTAACCTGGCTTTCACCTGGCATATTAATATACCCCATTTTTTCAGAAACGTTCTTGTAATGTGTGACCAATAATGAATCTAATTTAAAATCAGGGTCCTTTAATTCGCTGTCGTAAATTTTAAGCTTGTAAAAATCAAAAATAAATCGAAGCGCATCATATTCTCCGACCAATCTTACGGAAGGGTGATTATCATTTTCGTAAAATTTGTATTTGAAACGCAATTGGTTCTTTTTATTTTTAGAAAGGTCTTTAATGAATTCCAGATTGCTACGAATAAGTGCCGTAGACCCGCTTGTGTCTTTTTGAACACTTAGCGTATCAATCCCCCTTTCCAAACGATTGGCCATGGCCATAAATAATGCTTTCCCTTTATAATTTTGAGTTGGTAAAATGGTTTTGGCCTCTTTCACAATTTTATGATTATCCCACCATAGTGATCCGTCAAGAGAAACATAAGAATTAAATAAATTCGGGTTATGCAGAAAAGTATTCATTACCGCCAAGCCTCCAAGGGAATGACCGATAAATGTTTTATAAGTTGTGGTCGGATAGGTCGCATCGATATAAGGAATAAGTTCTTTCTCGACAAAGGACATGAATTTTTCACCATTGCCAACCACTCCGGGCAACTCGTTATCGGTACCAATGGTTAACTCGCTCACTCTGTCTGAATGCAGGATTCCAACCACAATCATAGGAGGACAAAGACTTGATTCAGCCATATGTTCTGTAATACTTACAACGGTGTTGAAATTATCACTTCCGTCCAACAAATAAATCACAGGATAATGTCCTCTGTCTTTAATTTTGTTCCCTTCATTGCTTTTAGGAATATGTATCCAGACTTCACGTTTTTGTCCCAATATCTTCGAAGAAATCGTCTCCTCGAATCCAGTGCTGAAAGGGCTATTTTCCTGCGCATGGACACAAAAAAAAATTAAGAGGAAGGCGATCGAACAGAAAAAAGATTTCACAGAATTGTTTTGGTTAATAATGACGTCGTTTAACCTTATTGGTTTCCAACAAGGTTTCCCGGTAAAATTTTAAATTTTGTGGTGCCGTATCATAAAATAAAAATCTCTCCGGGAATTGTCGATAAAAGTACAATAGAGCAATGGATATTGCCTCATATAAGTATAAGAGAACATGGATCTGAGTCAAAAAATCCTTTATATCAGATTGTTAAAGTTATATTTTATCGCTGAAAAATAAATAACTCAAAAAAAGTTTAAACAACTTCCAATTGTTAAGTTTTAAAAATGATCTTCTGTTTTCATTTTTTGACACAGGTCAATGTTTGCTGTCTTATTGGCCGGCATATTTGCACTTTCAAAACAAAAACTCAGTTATTATGAAACAGAAATATTTTAAGTATATCAATACACTTTTTGTGGTTATTCCAATGACGATGATTATGGCCTTTGTCGGTCTGATCCGCAACTATGGTTTAGGTCAGGATTGGTTTTATAAATTTATCAGTGCCTGGAGCGTTATGTTACCAGTGGCCTACGCAGCCGCATTTTTAATTATTCCCAATGCCCGCAAACTGGCAGAAAAACTCTCTTCAAAATCGTGATAAATATAACTGACCAGGTTAGCCAATACATAAAAGAAAGAATCCAAGTATCTCCTTCCGAACTTGAAATTATACTCACCTGCTTCAGGCCTTACTACGCCAAAAAGAATGAGATTTTAATACACCAGGGACAGACCGGACAACGAACCTTTTTTGTTGGCAAGGGCTGTCTAAGAATTTTTTTCAATAACGAACAAGGCCAGGATACCACACGTTACGTCGCATTTGAAAATAATTTTGCAACCGGTCTTGTGAGTTTTATTACCGGTGAGCCATCCCAGGAATTTATCCAGGCAGTCGAAAATTCTGACCTGCTCTACATTAGTCAGCAAGACTTTTATCATCTTCTGGAAATTATTCCTTCCTGGGATAAATTTTACAGAATCTATCTTGAAAAGGCCTACGTGAACAATACAAACCGGTTAATGTCTTTTGTAACCATGAATGCCAAAGAACGTTATGTTCTGCTTTTGGAGCAAAATCCTGCTATTGTTGCACGTTTGCCCAATAAACTGGTGGCCTCATACCTTAACATTTCACAGGAAACACTTAGCAGACTTAAGGCTAAGATGTGAATTAGTCAGGGGTATTTTTTTGTCAGGGATTGTCATTTATTGTCAAGGATGTTCAGGTGGAGAGCTCCGGAAGGTCACTGCGCAGATGGAGGGGGTATGGCGACTCCCCAGGATTTGTTTGGCTCTTTTCCCATGGTAAATTCAAGATTACCGCCTTTCATCAGCTCATCGCGGAATAACCAGCAGTTTTCCAGTTTCTTGCCGTTGAAGCTCGCTGACTGGATAAATAAATTTTCCTGCGAATTGTTGACCGTTTGAATCGTTAGTTTTTTTGCATTACCGAGCTCAATATCAGCTTTTTTGAATAGCGGACTTCCGAATTCTATGATCGGACGAGCGTCAGTAAATCCTTTCACATCAAATAAGCCCAACGATGCAAGCACATACCAGGAACCGAGCTGACCCTGATCTTCATCCTGTCCGTAACCATAGCCATGAATGGGCTCAGTACCATAAAATTCATCACAAATCAATCTTGTCCATTTTTGTGTTAGCCACGGTTTTCCTGAAAAGTTAAACAGCCAGCTGATGTGCAGACATGGCTGGTTACCATGGTTATACAGGGATTTAATTCCTGCGAATGCATCGATCTGTTTCCCCCCGCCAAAACCTGATTTTTCGGAGGATGTGAAAATGCTGTCGAGCTTGTTATTGAAAATGTCCTGTCCCATTGCCTGGATTAATCCGGCCGGGTTATGGGGAACATAAAAGGTATACTGCATTGCATTTCCTTCCTGAAAACCCCGCCAAGGTTCGTATGGATCAAGTTTGTTGATATAAGATCCATCAGCCTTTTTTGGGTGCATCAGTTTGTTTCCGGGATTGAAAATATATTTCCAACCGTTGGAATAGGTTATCAAATCTTCATAATCCTGCTTTTTGTTTAATGATCTGGCCATTTGGGCTGCGGCAAATGCACTAAAACTATATTCCAAAGTATGCGAAGCCGAATAATGAGAGCCTGTTGAATCAGTTTTATCCTGATCCAGAAAGGGAACAAAACCATGTTTCATAAAAGACTTTGTATCCATTTTACCAGAACCCGGTTTTCTGTTCAACCAACTCATTTCATTGGCTTTTACGGCCTGGTAGGCAAGCTGCACATCGTAATTTCTAATACCGGCATTGTACGCACCCACAATGGCCAGGCCAACAAAATTGGTTCCTACACCCGAAACATACTCGCTGTTAGCGATCCCGTCGCCAAGCCATCCTTTGTCCTTATAAAGCTGGAGCTGAGTATTTACGTAATTGCCATACCACTGCGGGTAAGATAAAGACCAGAGCTGGGTGATATTCCAGAATGCGCCCCAGATTGCATCGGTGTTCATAAATTCAGGCATCTGGTTATCTTTTGAAACAGATAACTTTCCCTGAAGTCCGCCATGTTTGGGATAAGATCCGTTAATATCACTCGCAATTCCCCGGCCAAGCAAAGCGTGAAATAAACCAGTATAAAATTTAACCTTGTTATTCTGATTTGTGTCCGTCAAAACTATTCTTCCAAGTTGTTGCTGCCAGATATTTTGTGCCCTTTCTTTGGCTTTATCAAAAGTAAGACCGGAAGCTTCTGCCAGAAGATTCTCCTTGGCATTTGTGGTTGAAGTATAGGAAAGTCCTACTTTAATTTCAATCTGATCTCTGTCCGCAGTTTTATAATTCAGTACCAGACCAGCACCTTTTCCTTCCGAAAAAGACTTATTTTCAAAAATACTGTCCGTGGTAAAAGCAGTCATATTCGCAGGTTTACGACTTATTTCTCCATAAAAATACATAGATATTTTTCCTTGGGGATCGTAAAGCGCCACATATTTTGGATAAGTACTCACAAAGCCTTCAAAGTGTGTATCGTCCACCATTTTCACTTCCGAATCAGTCACCTCGCCGCTTTCTCCCTGTTTATTTCCAATGTCTAAAATGATGTGTGACTGATCGTTTTTTGAAAAAGTATAACGATGAAACCCTACCCTTTTTGTTGCAGTGAGCTCGGCTGTAATGTGATAATCGTCCAACAGCACTTTGTAATATCCAGGCTCAGCAACCTGGTTTTTCCTGTCAAATCCTGAACGATAGCCATTTTTCGGACCTTCCAGCTCTCCGGGTTTCACTTTCAAAACCCCGTTTGAAGGCATAAAACTAACCCCGCCTATCTGCCATTCATGAAAATTCAAAAACCCTTCGATTGAATTCTGTCTCGTGTCATAACCCACTGCTTCCCATCCAGAAGCATTTCCACAATGTCCGTTGGTCGAAGGAGCCAGCTTGGCCATTCCGTAAGGCACAGCTGCGGGCGTATAAAAAAACCAGCGGCTATGGGCTGTTCCTATATTCGGATTAACATATTTAAGAAAATTCTCATGTGATGTGGCACAAGAGGAAAATAGCGTAACAAGAACAATAAAGCAGATTTTCAGCACCGATCTCATAGAAAATTGTATATATCGTATTCAAATTTCCATAAAGATACATCTCTAATTAACATGTTCATACATACCAACAAAGAATTTGAAACTTTTTGGCTGAGGAAAAATATTAAAGATCCATATGAAAACCCTTCAAAAATCAATTGGAATCGCTCAGTAAGTTTCGTAAACGAAAACCAAAGTTTCATCAACAAAACCTGCATCCTGAGGTCCGTTTTTCTTTCTTGTAATACGACTCAGCGGAAGCCCCTGAATGTTGTAGGTATATTCGTATGTAGCATTATAATTTTCTGCTATTGATTCTGAAACTATATTATTTCTATTAAGAGACAGAAAATTATCAATTCCGCCGTAGTACGTATAATAATTAAAATTTCCTTGTGAAGGTCTTGCAGGCCCGTTGGGTGCAGGAATGATAAAATTTCCATAGAAAGGATTTATCTTGTCATCATAGGTGTAGGTTGATACAGAATTTGTAACCGATGAAACATTTTTTGTAAAAGTCGTGATAGAACTTGCCGACCCAAGATTGTCATTACTGAAATTGTAAATAATGCTCTTATCAAAAGAGACGGATGAAAAGCTAAATTTCCTTTTACTTCCAGCAAGCAAATTTCCGTTATACTCAAAGGTCATATTATAAACATCATCGGCTGTCGCCATATAATCAAGCTTATTGATTTGGCCAGCTTGGTTGTAGGTAAACTGATACTTCTCGGTTTTCAAATCACTGAAATTCCTTGTCACAGCCAAAAGCATATTATTACCATCAAATGTATAAATCGTGGTGGCTCTAACTGCTGCATTGCTGTCCGGAGTTTGGTAGGATTTAAGATAACTTAGCCGCCCTGCATTGTCATAATTAAATTCTGTAATGTTAGCCACCCCATTGCTGTTAGGAAGTGTTTGTGTGATACTTTTAATCCTTAAATTTTGTGGTGGCAGATGATCAGTGCACGATAAAACAAGTGTAAATAAAAGAACGAAAAACCATTTTAGTATACCGTTAGTTTCCATGGTCGAAAATAGTTAAAGTGATTAGTAATATAAAATTAATTATAAATTTTATATGAATTCCATTATTTTTCAAATATCGATTTTCCGGTATTTTCCACAAAAACCTTTTCAAAGTTGGTATTAAGATGGTGTGACCAGTGCGGGAGAATCCCGCCGAATTCATTAATTTAGCGGAAATCTTACAGAATATTTATGTCTTTTTCCACTGTCATTACCCATGACACAGCATTTCACGCAGATGAGGTCATTGCTGTGGCCCTTCTTCGTCAGGCAGGTTATCAATTCGAAGTAACGCGTACCCGTGATCCCAAAATACTTGCGGAAGCAGTTGCGGATAGCAATATTCTGGTTTTGGATGTTGGCGGAGTTTACGATCCGGTGATGCTCAATTTTGACCATCACCAAAATAAAGAGCTCTTGTCGGCCGCTGGCCTTGTTTACGAGCATTTCAAAAATGAAATCTGTCCTCCTGATGCCCAGGCTTTTTTCGGACGGTTTATTTCATCGATTGATGTGATGGATACAAATCGTGACAATATTTTTGAACTTTGGTCAACACTTCCAAAAGGATTTAAAAATACTTCCGGAATTCTGGGTGGTTTCAACCGCGATATGACGGATGCTGCCATGCAGTACAAACAATTTTTAAAGGCCGCTGAGGTCGCTCAGGATATTATCGGCAATGAAATTTATTCATCCGTCAAAAAGGCAAAATCAGAATCCGACTATCAATTCCGTACTATCCTGGATAATAATATAGCCGTATTTGATCAGTTTTCTACGGTTTGGAAAGATAAAAAAGAGCACATTTTTGCTGTTTTGCCTCACGCGAACGGTTGGCAGATCCAAACGATCGACACAAATCTGGCAATGATTCCCGAAAGTATAACTTCACTTGATGGATTCGTATTCAGACATATTTCCGGTTTTATGGCTGTTATCAAAGACAAAGATGTGCTTCTGGATTTTGCCAAAACGATGGACGATCATCAGACGCTTTCCTTGTAACGCCATTGCTCAGGTTAAACGACTCTGTACGTTTTTATTCTCCGGGATATGGCATATAGAAGTTTGATTTTTCTGAAATTTCAACCGGACTAAAGACTTTTACTGCTAAAAGCCTGTGTCTTACAACAGAAAGACTTACCTTTGAAGCTTGTTTTACCCCACATTACAGACCGCATGACAAAAGCAGAAACTATTTCCAAAATAACTGAACGGACAGGAATCGAAAAAGACGCCGTTGAGAAAGTAATTGAATCATTTTTTGTGACGATAAAAGATTCATTAAGTGAAGGAGAAAATGTCTATTTCCGTGGCTTTGGAAGTTTTACGATCAAACATAGGGCACAAAAGACCGCCAGAAATATTGCGCTTAATTCGACCATTATTGTTGATGCGCACGTCATTCCATTTTTCAAGCCATCTCCTGAATTTGTCAGTCAGATCAAAGAAGGTGTAAGCCTGGAACAATAAATCAAGTTATTTGAAGCAGACCAGATATAAATCAGGTCTGCTTCAATTTTACCAGTATCCTTCCACGAAATCAATTCCTCTCTACTCCTTATCGCTTTGTAGCTGCTCCTCTTCCAAATCCAGCCGGTGTTCTACAAAAGCAACAATATCATCGTCATATTCGGTTTTCTTTCTGAATGAATGAAGCTGAAGACGTTCTCTGTTGATCACCTTAGCCATAATCTCCCGGAAATGCTCCAGACGTTGCATGGCTTTTTGCCTTGTTCCGTCATCACTATTGGCATCCTTCAATATTTGCAGCTTGTGTTTGAGGTATTCACCCCGATATTGCAAAAGCACATTCTTGTCGATGTCTTGCTGATGGTTGAAATTAAGTTCCTCGGCAGCAACCTGGTAAAGTTCCAATTCAATTTCAAGTAACTGCTGATGATCCGATTTTAAATCTTCCAGCGGTTTCGGATCCAGTATTCTAATCATCCAGGGAAGGCTCAGCCCCTGCCCGATCAGCGTTACTAAAATGACCATAAATGTGATAAACAAGATCAGGTTACGATGAGGAAAAGCTTGTCCATCAGGCAACAATAACGGAATAGCCGAGGCCGAAGCCAAAGAAACGATGCCACGCATACCCGCCCAGCTACTCAGAACCGGAATACGCCAACCCGGCCGTTTTGCCGCAACGGTGATATAGCGGCTGATGTAGGTGGTAAATACCGAGCTGAACAGGCCAGCAAGTAAGCGGACAAGGATCACAATAAATGTAATAATCAAAGCATATCCCGTTGCCATGGCAAGACCGGACCGCCCCACTGCCTTGATAATTTCTGGTAATTGAAGCCCGATGAGAAAAAAGACTACAGCGTTGAGTATAAATACAATTGACGACCAGAGTGAAGCTGACTTCAACCTGCTTTTATGTGAAAAAACAAAATGGGTCTGATAAGCAACGAGTAAGCCACCACTTACCACAGCAAGTACACCGGAGGAGTTAACTGCTTCGGCGCTCAGATACATCAGATAAGGCAGCGCTATTGAAATGGCAATGTCAACATTGGCGTCTGTTGGCAGCCATTTGTAAATTGCGTAAGACAATCCGCCAAAAGCAAGGCCAATGGCGATACCCGAAATAACAACGAGTCCAAAACCCGTGAAAGCCTCATGCCAAATGAAGTGCTGGGTAGAGATTGCAACCAGGGCAAACCGGAATAGGGTAAGACTGGTGGCATCATTGAGCAGGCTTTCGCCTTCCAATATGGCCATAGTACTTTTTGGAAGTCTGCTGTATTTTAAAACCGCCATGACGGCAGACGCATCAGGCGGCGAAATAATTGCGCCCAATAAAAAACCCTGGCTAAGTGTAAATCCCGGAATAATCCAGACACTTACAAAAGCCACAGCGGTAGCCGTAAAAAGTACATATCCCAATGCCATGACGGAAATTATCCTTCTCCATTTCCATAGTGACTTCAACGATATTTCATGTGCTGCATCAAATAAGACAGGCGGTAAAATCACTATAAAAATCAATTCAGGTTCCAAATGAATAGCAGGAACACCGGGAATGAGACTTATACATAGTCCGGCCAATACAAGAAAAATGGGATATGCAATTTTGGCTTTCTGAGCAGCTACCGTTAGCAGTGACACACAAACAATCAGTCCGAGGCAAAGAAAAATTATGTTATGAAGATGTCCCGTCATGAAGTGCAAAATAATAAAACAAGGATAGATTTGTAACCTCTAACAACACAAAAGCAGTTTAGAATCTCACAGGATTCTGCAATTTTAAAAGGATGTCATATACTTTTAGTAAATTAGCCATGTGCTTTGGTACTTTATATTGTAATCGGTATTTTGGCCGAAATTTAACATGCTTCGGGATTAAAATGGACGTTTTAGCGAAAGAAGTTTTTAGATAAAGCGACCATAAACAAAAACAGGATTACAAAAAATGCAATCCTGTTCCTCACTACGCACACACTATAGGATCAGTTTTTCTTTTATCTCGAAAAACTTAAAACCTTATTTAACCATCATAACGTTGAGCATTTATTATGTCTTGATTTGGACAAAAAAATAACAGACCAGTCCAGCTTTTATGTTTTTAACCTTACTTAGATATCGTTAATCTGTACATTTAAAAGTTACGTATATTAAGATTATGTTTCCTATCAACAATAATGGTCATGAATAGTAGCCTTTAACCAAAATATTTTAGTTTAATAGACAGAATCTTTCTTACTGATATTGAGTCCTTTTAATTCATAATACTGATTTCTGTAATAAAAATACGTGTATTGAATTATGTAACTAAAACAATTTCGACCAGTTTTGCTATTATTCGACCAATGCGGTAAAATTTCAGACGAACAGATGAATCATGGACTATGAGTGCGATTTTACAATGTTTTATCATCGATGACGAGCCCGGTGCTCGTGAAGTTATCAGAAAATTTGTTGCCCGCGTACCTTTTTTAGAAGTAGTCGGTGAATTTGGGAATGCGGTAGACGCCCTTTTCCAGATGCAGCGCCTTAAGCCTGATCTAATATTTCTGGATGTGGAAATGCCTGAAATGAACGGTTTTGAATTTATCAGGTCCCTTAAAGGGAATATGCGCCCAAAAATATTAATGTTTTCGGCTTATTCCGATTACGCATTGGAAGGCTTTGAACACGAAGTGACTGATTATCTGCTCAAACCAGTTTCTTTTGAAAGATTTATAAGGGCTATTAACAGGGTAACCGAACTACCCTCTCTAAAAACTGAAAACACAGAAATACGCCAGCAGGACCTTACCGCGTCAATGCCTTTAAAATTGCCGTCACCTACCAAAAGAGAGCAAAATGGCAGTGATTTTCTCCTTATAAAAGAAGATAAAAAACTTGTCAGAGTGATACCGGAAGAAATATTGCTGATAGAGGCAATGAAAGATTACATTAAAATTTTTCTACCGGGTAAAACGATTATTACCCTTAATACCATGACTAAAATGGAAACCATGTTGCCGGTTAACCGTTTTATACGTGTAAACCGCTCCAATATTATCAGGATCAATGCCATTGAAGAAATAGACGGAAATCAGATTACTACCATAGATGGTAAAAAAGTAGACATTGGGGTCACTTACAGAGAAGTTGTGCTAGAGGCTTTAAAAAAAGCAGCTGAAAACAAATGAGAATTTCGATGGAAAATAAAATCAGTTTGCATACGATATTTGATAATAAAAAATCAGGGATCGTTATTTTCCATCTTCTTTTATGTGCTCTTACCTGGATTATCAGCAAATATTTTTCCATTGGCCCTTTTACACGGGATAATTTGTTCATTACAAATATCTTATGTGTAATTTTCTTTTTTCAGACCCTTTTCATTTACTACTGTTTCAGCCTTTTTATCTTTCCGAGATATCTTTATAAAAAGAAGGTTATTCCGTTTGCATTGAGTTTTCTGGTAATTTTTCTTCTTATATACTGGAGTAACTATTATTCAGTCCGGCACCTGCTACCTTACAGTAACGGCTATGCGTCGGGCGACTATCAGGATGTATGGATACAAAAGGTTTACAGTCTGTTCCTGATTCAGGCCGGATGGTTTGGCTGTTTTACAATGCCAAAAGTGGCTTCCTGGAATTTTTGGTACAGCTTTGAGGTCCCCACTATCTATCTGAGTATCAAATATTTTAGAGATATGATTGAGTTCCAGAAGAATAATATGACACTCAAAAACAACAATCTGGCTCTGGAAAGGGATAATCTGGCGCTCGAACTCAGCTTTTTAAAGTCTCAGATTAATCCCCACTTTTTGTTTAACACACTCAATAGTATTTACAACCGGACTTTGGATGTCGATGATCAGGCTTCTGATTTGGTTCTTAAGCTATCCGGTTTAATGCGTTATAGTTTGTACGGCGTCAACGAAGACAGAGTACCTTTGATAGAAGAAATAGAATACATTGAAAATTACCTGGACCTTGAAAAATACAGGCACTCTTCCGATCTGGTAAAAATTTCTATAGACACCGAGGGTATTACCGAAAATCACAAAATTGCCCCGCTCCTTTTAATTTCTCTTGTTGAAAATGCTTTTAAACATGGTGTTAATTTAAGTATAAAATCGTCGTATGTCCATATTTCGGTTGTCGTAGAAAACGACACACTTTACTTTACTGTACAGAACAGTCTGCCCGAAAACAGCAAAACGCCAATTGTTATTACTCCCTCAAAAAAATCAGGCGGCATCGGTCTTTCCAACACCCGCAAACGCCTGAGCATGCTATATCCTGACGTGCATGAACTCTCTTTTCAAAAAACTGAAAAAGAATACGAAGTGACGCTCCAGATCTTCCTTGATGCACACTAGCATTATTCACCGACCAATGAACTGATCGGTAATAGTTTGGCGCTTATCGAAAAACGCCTACCTCTACGTCTAAATAATTTAAATAGGCTGAATAGAAACGCTAGCTTCGTTTCATCATTCAGTCAAAAAGACTCTTTGAATTCAAACGTTAATTCAAACTTTAAAATCTTAAATACCATGCAATCGAAATCAACTACATCCGCATCTGCCAGCAAACGCCTTGTTCTTAAAAAAGAAAGAATCACTTCTTTAAGCTCAAAGAATAGCGCGCAACAATCAAAAGACAACACAGGTATGACCTCTTTCCTGCTTTGAATCCGGTAAATTGGGCGAATACCGTCGAATCCAGTTTTCAGATAAATCCAAAGCCAATGTACAGGTGTATTCTTATCAAAAAGTGGTGGCTTGCCGACAGCTTTCTGGAAAGTTTCATACGCCGTACGAGTTGCCTTGAACTGACCTGGTCCGGCGCATACTCGGCAGAAGCACTGAGCACACTTCAATCGGGTTCTTATGATCTCGTATTTGCAAGTTTGCCTTCTCCTGAAATGGCAGTTCCGGAAAGTATTCTGTCAGAACTCCGTAAACAGCAGGCCCTTATTATTTCAGCTTCCTATCCCGAATATCTTTTTTCAGGATACGGACTGGATCCGCTATACTTTTTGAAAGAACCTTTCCCTCCGGCGAATCTTCAAAGGGCATTGGAAAAATTCAAAGATATTGCTTATTGCAGAAAAAGTGCCTGAACGCTTTTATAATTCAGGCTATCACTGTAAGTAGAAATTGTTTTCAATTGTTATCTTGCAACCTTTATATCTTAATTTTTTTGACATATTAACCACCAGTGCCGTCTCCTCATGCTTTCTCACTTTGGCCTGTTCATGCTTCGGCGACCACTTATTGCCGTTGATCAGCTTGAGAAATTTCACCGCAAGTTTTTAGAAGACAAAAATCCTCATGTTCTAAGGGAATGGTACATTAAAAATCCCGGTGCGCAGGAAGCAATTTATCTGGCCTCTGGTGTTTTATATGAAAGGTTCATGAAGTGGCTAGAGGCTGAAAAAGTCTCAGAAACTGATAAACTTGAAATTACACTTTACAAATATTTAGTCAGGATGAGTACACGTTGTACTCCCTACGGTTTTTTTGCACTTGCTTCAACCGGTATTATCGGAGACGAAACTGATATTCAGATCAGCACGCAAGATGTATTAATCAAGCATACACGCCTGGACATGGAGTGCCTGATAGCCATAAAAGAATGGTTAATAAGACAGCAGAGTGTCCGTATGCAGCTTACGTTGTCGGTGAATAGTTCTCTTTATTCGGCTGGCGAGGATTTCCGGTACATAGAACAGGTTGTCGACAAGGACCGGAGAAATTATTTTATAAGCTCGTTGGAAAGCAACGAGTATTTGTGCCTGATTTTAGACCGCGCCCGAAATGGCGTTAAAATACCTGAACTTATCGCACTTCTGCAAATCCACACCATTGAAGCAGCGGAAGCTTACGATTTTATCGACGAATTAATTGAAAACAGAATCCTTGTATCTGAGCTGGAACCTAATGTAACAGGGGTTGGCTACCTTGATACGATGATTGAAAAAATCTCTCTTTTAGATCATACCTATTTACTTACCGGCCACCTCAGTTCCCTGCTGCAACTTCTCAGTCAGCAGGTTAACCGGGTTCAGATGTACCAAAACCTTCAGGAAAAACTAAACTTTCTTGGTATTCCAGCCATTAAAAAAGATCTTGTCCACGTTGATACCGTTGCATTGAGTGCGGTGAACCAGTTATCAGAAAAAACGATTTTCAGTATTACACAGCAGCTTTCCCGTTTATTTGTTTTAAACAGACCCAAAAGCAATGCTGATCTTGAAGAATTTAAAAGAAGGTTTCAGTATCGATATCAGCAACAGGAAGTAGCGCTTACAACGGCACTGGATCACCAAACCGGTATAGGTTATGGCCTGCAAAGTACGCTTGGAGCCAGCTACACACCCATGATCGAAGAGCTCTCTTTTCCTAAGAGCCAGAAAAAACAAACGACGCAACAACCAGAATGGTGGCAAAATCTGCTGCTAGATAAATATACTCTTTGTTTGAAGGATCAATTATCCGAAATCGAGCTGACGGATAGAGACTTAAATAACCTTGAAGATTTCAAAAAAGACAATCAGGTGAAGTCTTCTTCTTTACCTTACAGCTTTTATATATTAGGAAACCTTTTAGCACAATCCGGCCTGGCAGTTGACCAGGGAGAATTCCTGTTCAATCTTTTGACATGCAGCGGGCCTTCCGCCGTTAATATTTTAAGTCGGTTTCACGAAGCAGACCCGTCGCTTAGCAAACAACTTTTACGGTGTGCAGAGCTGGAAGAAAACAATAGCCCGGACGTAATTTTTGCAGAAATCGTACACTGTCCTGACTCCGGAGCTGGCAATATCATGACACGGCCTGTGCTGCATCGCTACGAAATTCCCTATATGGGAAAAGCCTCTGTCGACGAACAATTTCAGGTCCCTGTTCAGGATTTAATGATCTCGGTTGTCAATGATAAGATAATCCTCCGTTCAAAACGCCTGAACAAACGAATTATACCGCGGCTATCGAATGCGCATAATTTCACCAAAGGACTTCCTATCTACAAGTTTTTATGTGAATTGCAGTTGCAGGATTCCGAGTTGAATATGCAGTGGGACTGGGGACTTTTTAGCAATCAGCCGCATCTTCCTCGTGTCAAATATAAAAATATGATCCTGAGCAGAGAAAGTTGGTTGCTTCAGATACATCATTTTAAATCTTCCGAACCGGAGCATATTGCAGACAAACTTGCCGGGATGGGTTTGCCGTCTAAGTTTGTTATCACTTCGGGTGATAATGAGCTCTTAATTGATACACGCATTTCACTTTCATTGCAGATTCTGATACAGGAAATAAACAAAAACAAAGAAATCCGCGTTTTTGAAGCGTTGTTTTCATCGGACAACAGTCTTTTGCGTCAGGATGAATTCCGGTTTACAAATGAAATTGTTATTCCTCTTTACAATCCTGAAGCCGCTCCTTTACAAGGAATTTCCGGCAAAAATTCCAAAGAAATCCCCCAGCGAAGTTTTTCTGTTGGCAGCGAGTGGTTGTATTTTAAAATTTATTGTGAAGAAAAATCTTCTGATAAATTATTGCTTGTACTTCATCCTTTGATCAACCGATTGATAAAGGAAAACATGGTGTCGCAATTTTTCTTTGTCCGTTACCAGGATCCTGACTATCATCTAAGATTCCGTTTCCGGGGTAATCCGCAAGATGGTTTTTATTATCAGGTGATTGATATGATTAAAGAAACGCTGGAAGAATATGTTCAAAGCGGACTTGTTTATAAAATCCAGCTTGATACTTACGAACGGGAACTGGAAAGATATGGCTATGAACAAATAGAAATTTGTGAGAACTTATTTCATCTGGACAGTATGGATTTTCTGGATTCCATTTCTTCCTTTGAGCATATTCCTGATGAAATCGCACGGTTTGAACTTTCCATTGGGCGGATTAATATGTTACTGACAAATTCAGGTCTGAAACTGTCGGAATGCGTTCTTTTAATGGAAAATCTCAAAGAGAATTTTTTCAATGAATTTGACGGCAATAGCACGCTTCGCAAACAACTGGGTATGCATTACCGTAATTTCAAAAACATTATCGACCAGGTATTTGAACTTGGTAAAACTGATTTGAATCCTTCACTCAAAGGCAGTCTGGCCAAGCTTTCGGAAAATTTATCCGATCGTACGCAGTATTTTTCCATACTCAGCAGCCTGATCCACATGAGTGTAAACCGCACTTTTAATACCAAACAACGTGCTTACGAGCTGATATTATATCATTGTCTTGCCAAACAGTACGATTCTATGAATGCCCGTCAACTTAAAATGAAAGGTTAACGGGGAACATTTATTTCACATGCTCAATTCATTTTATTGGTTTTGAATAATTACAAAACACTATTCAAAACCTGGTCAGCGCTCAAAAGCGAAATTGTAAAAGTAGTACCGACATCATGCTCGCTTACAAGATCAATAGTTCCACCCATGGATTCAATCTGACTTTTTGTAATAAACAGTCCAATCCCCTGGGCATCTTTATTGCCATGAAAAGTATTGTAAAGTCCAAATACTTTATCTCTGTATGTTTTCAGGTCGATTCCCCTTCCATTATCCCGGATGCATATTTCAACAAAACTTCCAGCGCGCCTGGCCGATACAAAAATATGAAGGGGCCTGATGGCAGACCTGTACTTAATGGCATTTGACAAAAGATTGATCAGAATACTTTCCAGATAAGCTGCCGTGCCGGTAATTTGAAGATCACGGCTCACATCCAGAGTTACCAGGGTGTTGCTTTCCAGGATAAAAGCGCTGAGATTTCCCAGGCACTGCTCAATAAATTTCAAAATATTTAAACAGGCTGCATTTTTTTCAGTTGAAAAATTCACGGAAACGATATCTTTCAAATTCCCGATCGTTGATAGCAGATTATGAGCCGACTGTTCAAGCAACATGGTTATATTGCCGGCATTCGAACGAAGATTGTGAGAAACGATATTGGCAAAATCCAGAAGTCTTCTGTTTTGATGCTGCGCCATTTCAAGGAGTGCTTTGACATTCATCTCTGCCTCTTTAAGCCTGGAAATATCAAAAAATACGAAAAGATACCCATTGGGTCTCCCCAAATAATCTCTAACAGCGGTAACGGTCACACTTACTGAAAACTGCGACTTATCTTTTCGGATATAGGTCCACTCGCGGGTATCGAAATTTAAGCTATCTACACCGCTGACGAGCAATTCGAAGCCTTTTACATCAACATTTGAATTTATAGAAACCGCCCTTTCAAGAATCTGTTCTTTGGGATAAAAAATTTCAGTAGTACTTCTTCCGACAAGTTCCGCTTCGCTGTAACACAAAAGATTTTGTGCGCCGATATTAAATATCTTAATCGTCCCGTCAAGCTCGGTTTCTACAATACCTACCTGAGTGCTGGCATCCAAAATCGCTTTCAAACGGTCGTTGGTTTTCTGCAAACGCAGTTCGAGAAGTTTCCTTTGGGTAATATTATTGATTTGGGATATAAAATACAAAGGTTCTCCCTGGTCATTACGAACCATGGAAACTGATAATAATACCCAAACGATACTTCCGCTTTTATCGAAATATCGTTTCTCCATATTATAATTTTTAATCCTGCCATCCAGAAGTTCTTTTACCAATCCCAGGTCCTCTTCCAGATCATCTTTGTAAGTTATATCCTGGAATGTCAGTTGCAAAAGTTCCTGCTGGCTGTAACCCAACAATTCACAAAGACTTTTATTAACCCTAAGCCAGTTTCCAGAAAGACTCAGCAATGCCATACCATTGGCAGCATGCTCAAAAGTTTGCCGAAACTGCTCTTCCTGAAGAGCAAGTTCGGCAAACATTTTATTTTTTTGATCAATATCCTGAATAAGACCTGAAATTCTAATGCATTTGTTGTTTTCATAAAAGGGTACTCCGATAAGTCTTACCCATTTCAGATTTCGCTCCTGCGTCAGAATCTGAAATTCCATATCAAAACTCTTACTATCTTTTTTCGCCTTATTTATTGCATGTACAATCTGCAAAGCATTTCCTGCACTGGAATAAAACCTTTTCAGATCGCGGAATTCAGGATCGTAGTGTGCAGGAGTTTCATGGATACTGATTGTAACGGCACTCCAGGTAATTTTCGTTAACCGCAAATCAAGTTCCCATGAACCTATCAACGCTGCTTGTTTAGTGATTTGTAAAAGTTCTTTATGCTGTTCAAGCAAAAGTTCACTTGTTTTTCGGCCCGAAATATCCTGATGCGAACCCATAATCCACTCCGGTTTACCCTCATCGTCCCGACTAACTATTTTCCCTTTGTCCAGAACCCAAACCCAGTGACCCGACTTATGCCGAAGTCTGACTTCGGTTTGATAACTGCTTGTTTTTCCGTTCAAATGATCATCCAAAGCAGTGGCAGAAGAAATCAGATCGTCAGGATAAATCAATTTTTGCCATCTGTCTTTTACAACGGGCATCAATTCCTCCAGCCTGTATCCAAGTATTGCGGCCCAATGCTCATTATAGACCACTTCATTAGTTTGAATATTCCACTCCCACGTACCAAGCTCAGATGCCCTGATAATATTTTCTAATCGGTTAATTCGTTCCTGTAAATCATTTGTCATATTTCTCTTCTAACGTTGTGCAGGGGTTATGCTTCAAATATAAAAATTTCTGATCCTCTTAGTATGCTGATTTGCTAAATTAAAATCCCATACCTATTTAATATGATGTACACGTTTTAAATTAAATTCTGTGATAAATGTACACTTTATAATTTTCATCAGACCTTCACAATTTAATGAGTGTATGTCACAAAACCTTTCAATAAATGAACCGCCGGGTGGAATGTTCTACATTTTTTCATTTTTAAATAAAAATTCTGACAAGTGATTTTGTACCCTGCGGCGACTTTGATTAATCGAAAAATAAGTCCCAGGAATCTATATCAATCTACAATGGAGCTTCAACGCGACAATGCTATTGATAAGTTAAATTACAGTCCGTGGACAGTACCAACGTATCTTTTCGTAAGCAAACAGGCGCATTTTTAGTTTTTAGTTCAATTTTCCAAGAATGATTGTTAACCTATTTCTTTTTTTATAGATTTAGAAATAGCAGCACCGAAACCCCTTGGGTTAAGTCATTCGTACTTAAATTGATACATACAGGAAACTACCCTTTGCAGGTTACATATCCGGGCTTAGCGGAGGCATTTTAATAGACAGTTTACTAAACTCAACCACCAATTATGAAAATCGATTTACGCTTTTTGCTGCTTATCCCCTTTCTCGCCTTTTCAGCTGCCAGCGCCCAGGTCAAACAACCAGACTGGAAGGCGATAGAACAGGAAACAATGCTGCATTTTCAGACGCTGCTCCGAATAAATACGAGCGATCCGGGTGGAACAGAAGCACCCGCTGTGGCCTATATGAAATCCGTACTTGAAAAAGAAGGTATTAAAGTTCAAACTTTCGCATTGGATCCTAATCGCCCGAATTTGGTGGCACGTATAAGCGGGAGCGGCAAAAAACACCCGATTCTGATTATGGCACATACGGACGTGGTTAGTATTGATTCAACCAAATGGACATATCCGGCCTTTTCTGCAACCCGAAAAGACGGCTATGTGTACGGACGCGGTGCTGTGGACGACAAGGATAATGTTGCAACAGGCCTGATGATTATGTTGACTTTGAAGCGGTTAAACATTCCTCTGGATCGTGATGTAATCTTTTTGGCAGAGTCGGGAGAAGAAGGAAATGTAAAGTTTGGTATCGATTATATGGTTAAAGAACACTGGCCTGAAATCGAAGCGGAATACTGTTTTGCCGAAGGCGGCGGCGTGACGCGTACCGGTGGAAAAATACAATATGCTGCCGTTGCGACAACCGAAAAAGTTCCGCGCGGTGTAAAACTCGTAGCCAAAGGAATTTCCGGACATGGCTCGGTTCCTTTAAGAAGTAATGCCATTGTCCATTTATCCCAGGCCGTGGTTAACGTAGCGGCCTGGCAAACGCCGATGCGCCTGAATGAGACGACGCAGGCCTTTTTCCAAAGATTGGCAGAAATAAGTACCCCGGAACAGGCAGCGCGTTACCAATCCATATTAAGCGGAAAAAATACCGAAGCTGCTCAGGAATATCTGGCAGTGAACGAGCCGAGATATTATTCAACGCTCCGGACGTCGATATCGCCCAATATTTTCAAAGGCGGATACCGTAGCAATGTTATTCCCTCCGAAGCAGAAGCTTCACTTGATATCCGTGCCTTGCCAGATGAAGATATGCCCAAATTACTAGATGCCATGCGCAAGATTATAAATGACCCGCAGGTTGAAATAATAAGCAGCAGCGCCGCATCGCGCCCTGGATCAAAACCAAGTAGCCTGACCACCGAGGCATTTAAAATCATTGAAGCAGCAGTGAAAACAACTTATAATACAATCACCCTTCCGACCATGCTGACGGGAGCAACGGACATGTCGTTTCTTCGCGCAAAAGGAATTGCCTGCTATGGAATCGGGCCAATGATGGATAGTGAAGACGGGCCGAAAGGGTTTGGCGCGCACAGTGATCAGGAAAGAATTCTTGAAGAATCACTGCATAAGTTTTTAAGATTTCAATGGGAGGTTGTCTCCAACCTGGCGGCAACAGCTAAGAAATAAATATTTGTAAGAATCAATTTTCTACCTTCATCTGCAATACCTTCAACGGTTTTAGCGGTGAAGGTATTTTTTTGTATTTCTTGTTATAAATGACCCCTATTTGTCTAGTTCTTTCAAAATAGTTGCACTATTTTTTATTTCAATTTTACCTTTTGTCGGTGTCAAATTACTCCACACCCAGTTGTAATGCCGGATTATTTTTTCAGCACTTAAATGCGGCTTGTCCGCTGTTGTATGTGCATCGCCTGCTACCACAATATCAAAATTCTTTGTCAACGCAGATTGTATGCTTGAATCTACACAAAACTCTGTGGCAGAGCCGGTAATGATCAATTTATTTATATTCATGGCTTTTAATCCGGATTCAAGATCAGTATTATAAAAGACATCATTAGCTGTTTTTTCAATCATAATATCCGTTTCCCTTACTACCAGATCCGGCAACAATTCCCAGCCATGGGTCAATGGAATGTATTCATTCTGAGCACTTCCGTTATGCCGGACATAAATAATGGACAGACCTTTTTTGCGCGATAAATCCGTGAGCGCGTTAATCCTTTCCAGTACTCCCGCCGCATCATAACAGGGATATTCCGGACTAAACGAAGCATTTTGCATATCAATAACCAAGAGACAACTTTCAGTCAAACTGGTATTGGAAGTTGAATTCATAGTATAACTTATTTTCAGGATTCACCTAGCCAGCAGATTCTACAATATCCTTTAACATTTTCAAAACCGGATTTTCTTCCCCCTGAGGTTCCTCCTGCACTGCGTCAGGTCTGTTATCTTCCTGCAAAATTTCAAGTTTCACTTTTCCGTTTTCATCCGTCAAAATGTAGTTCATGATAAAATAGTTTTCCGGCCTGTCTTCAAGATCCGGGCGCGGCGCAAACAGGCTGTATTTTATCAATTCATTACGGCGGATTTCCAGTATTTCCCCCCACTGCTCAAACAGTTTTCCGTCCCATTCGACACTGAATCTTATACTACTGCCAACATCCCAACTTGTAATCAATTCGCTTCCATATTGCCACAACTTAACAAGTTCAGGTTTTGTCAGCGCATCCCAAACGCGTTGAACAGGTGCATTTAAGATCAGGATTGAAAGATTTCTGGCCATATTCTTTTTGATTTACAGATTGAGCTCGTCCTTCTGATTTTTCTTTATGTGAATTTGCTATAATTCGGTCCGGGGCATCTTTACTATTCGACAAACATACTTCGGTCTAAATCTACACGAAAAATTAAAAGAAACACAGGTTAACTGAGGTCAGTGGTATTAAATTTTTTCAATTTCAAACAGTGTCTCTTTCACATTTCGTATGAAAATTAAGTCGATCAAATTTTTTCGATAGTTGATAGAAATAATTCGTTACTTTTTTCACCAAACATAGTCTTATGCAGGTATAAATTCTGATCGCAATTTGAAATATTAAATAACTTGCTAATATACAGAACGTTAATAATTTTATCTAATTCTATTTTTAACACATCAGTCATAAATATCTATTTTGATAAAAACAATAAATCAGCCTTCCTTAAAATGGAAAGGCTGATTTCCAAGGTTATAGCCTTTGTTAATTAATACAATTTACATCAACTGAATGAATTTTAAACAGCGCTGATATTTCCAGGTTCTGTTCAATTCAAAAAATAAAAACTTCAAGCCTAGCCTGTTACATTTTTGAAAGTATGTCTAAAAAACCGTTCAATGAAAAATCTGACGATCAAAATTATACCGATGAAGATCTGGTAAAACTATATGTTCAAACCCAGCGTAATAGTTATTTTGAAAAATTATACGAAAGATATGCTACCCGTGTTTACCAAAAATGTTTGTTTTTTGTCAAAGATTCAGCGAAAGCGGAAGATTTAACACATGATATTTTTTTTAAATTAATACTTCGGCTCAGTACTTTCAGGGAGGATGCTAAATTTTCAACCTGGCTGTATTCCATTACCTACAACCATTGCATGGATCAGCTTCGGTCTTATAAAAGAAGTGGTGAAATTTCTTACGATGAATCGGTTGAAGTCGCTGATGACACCGATTTAAATACTCTGTTTGATCATGATGATGTTGAAACCCGAAAATTCCAGCACGCCATGGATCAGCTTAACGTAGACGAAAAAGGGCTTTTGCTCATGAAATATGCCGACGAACTTAGCATCCGCGACATTGCAGAAATTCTTAAAGTAACAGAAAGCTCTGTAAAAATGCGCTTGTTAAGAACAAAGGAAAAATTCCGGAACAAGTATGTGGAAACCGTTTTCTTCCTGGGTATTTTCCTGATCAAAATATTGGAGTTGATAAATTATTTTTTTGTAAAATGACAAACCGCATAAAGAGGCAGCTGTCATGGAGCTATATCTAACCTGCTGTTAGCCGTGTATATTTTTTCTATTTGACGATAGAAAAAATGTGTGACTTTTTTTTCAATAATGCGTCTAATGCAAAACTCGATTAAAATAATCCCATTAGCCATTTCAAACTAAAAAATATTTACACTTCATCAACAAACTATAAATCCTGTTTTACCAGCCGTTTGTAACATACACTATCTGACTCAACAAAGAGAATCAGACAAACAACTAAAAACAAAGGCTTTATACATACACTTTAAGTTGTTACAACTGATAACACAGCAGTATATAATACTTTCAATCTCCCGGCCATTACCGGGAGATTTGATTTTTAAAAACAGGATTACCCAAAAAAATACTTTGTACGCATAGACAAAAGAACCTCCTGGATCGCCGGAACACTTGGACTTAAAATGTCGGCGGTAAGGACTTTTAAAAGCATTATCTTCAAAAAGCTGAAAGTGAATAATATTGTGGAATTAGAAGCATGTTTGAATTGAATTATTATAAAACAGCTTTTCAATATTTATCCGCCATTGTATCCTTGTTTTATACCATGGGCTACCAACCCATAAAAACCATCCCGGCACCACATATAAAAATAGTCAGCCCACTAAGAGGATGCATGTATTTTTCCATTTTATTAACTCTGAAAATGGAAAGTCCGTAAAACCCCAGAACAACCATCAGCACCATCGTCGCGAGTGTTACAACCGTATAAATTCCAATCATCAGAAGCATTCCAGTCAATGAATTTTGAGCTGCGGGGAAATAAAGTAAGGGAATCATAGGTTCGCATGGGCCCAAAAGAAAGATAATAAACATAACCCAAGGCGTTACTTTATGCTTTTCGCCTGTCCTGACAGCCTGCCCGTGGCTGTGTTCATATACGTAAATTTCTCCTTCCTCTTCTATTTCAAAATGTTTGTGAGTCTTGTTACGGTATACATTCAGCAGCCCCCAAACACCATAAACAACCCCAAAACCCAGCAGCATCCAACCCGCAAGTCCGCCTCTGATTTCTTCAAGCCAACTGACTTTGCTGAGCGACCAGCCTATTGCAGCGCCGCCAAGTCCGAGTAAAATGGAGCTCCAAACATGAGCACATCCGCAGATAATTGTCCACCAGATCGTTTTGACAAACGACCAGCCTCTGGCTTTTGACAAAGCAATAAATGGGATGTAATGATCAGGGCCTGTTAAGGTATGTAGGCATGCGATCGTTACGGCCGCTGCGAGCAAAACCTGCAATTCAGTCTGCATAGATTATTTTTCTTTTGTAAATAGTGTTGTTAAAGTTTTCAGACAATGGATCAGCTGTTCAGATTTATTACCAAGTATTCGTATAAGAAGTCCGGATGTTGGAGCAGGTGTAATGCCAAAAATGATATCGGTTTGCATCTCCAAAAATAAGGTCGCCTCTCGAATTAATTTGTTTAAATCCTTCACGTCTTCCAGAAAAATAAGGCTGGCCTGGTGTGTAAAACCTTCGAGCTGTCCTATGGTATTAAAGTTCATCAGGCCAGGAATCAGGCAAATATTTTCTTTGATGATCAACCTGTCCAGCATAAAAACTTCTGTGACTGCGTGATATTTTGAAAACTCGAAAACCTCTCCGTTTAACTTTCTTCCGCAGGTAATAATATCGCCCCAAATTAAACGGCCGCCCTTTGACAAATAAATTTTATTTCTGGTTGTAAAAACAGAATTCGCCTGCGGTACGGCCGGATGCGGCAAATAAATGAACGACGCTCCCTGGGCAAGATCAACCCTCATTGTTTGCACCGCTCCTGTTGTCATACTAAAAAGTCGTTGATACGACTGTGTATGCAGCTGCAAATGACAATTTTCTTCCAGGTTAATTTCAATTTCAAACTGATCGTTATCAAGGATACCAGGCGACGAACTCATCTGCATCAGATGCAGCACTTTCTGATTACGATTTTCGGTGATATCAGCCAACTTGAAAGGAGGTGAAAAATAACTTTTTTTCAAATAAGTTATCTCCCCGCGCAGAGCTGTATAAATTTGCAAGGCAGCGATCATCTCAGCAAGGCAGGCTCCTGAATCTGCTCCATTAATGCGTACTTTTTGATCCAGTCAATAACAACATCAAGCCCCTGAAGACTCATCAGATTGGTGAAAACAAAAGGCTGGCCATTTCTCATTTTCCTTGAATCCCGCTCCATTACGTCCAAATTTGCATGTACATAGGGCGCAAGATCTATCTTGTTGATTACCAGCAAATCACTTCTGGTAATGCCGGGACCGCCTTTTCTTGGAATTTTATCTCCCTCGGCCACATCAATTACAAAAATGCTGACATCAGCCAGATCGGGGCTAAAAGTGGCGGACAAATTATCTCCGCCGCTTTCAATAAAGATAATCTCGATATCGGGAAACCTCCCAGCCATTTCCTCAACAGCTTCCAGATTCATACTTGCATCTTCGCGGATAGCAGTATGTGGGCAGCCGCCAGTCTCCACGCCAATAATCCTGTCCTCGGGCAGAAGACTATTCTGAGTTAAAAATGCCGCGTCTTCTTTGGTATAAATATCATTGGTTATCACACCGACACTGTAATCGGCGGCCATTTGCCGTGTAAGTCTTTCGATTAAGGCAGTTTTCCCAGATCCCACAGGACCCGCAACACCGATTTTTATATAATTTCTTTCCATCGTTTTTAATATTAATCCGGCTTTCAAATCCGGCTGAGTAAAGAATTAAGCCGCGTTATTCTACACCGAAAAATAAGCAGCTTATGACATATATAACCTCGAATACAGACTTTCGTGCTGAATACACCTGATGTCAAATCCCGGACAGCAAAGGCCTAAAAGATCTCTGTCGGGCTGCATCGATTCTTCTACCAACTGATCTATTACAGGCAAAAAGGAGAATAGTAATTGCTGTCCGTCCTGCTGTCCCAAAGGAATAAGTTTTACGCTGTTTGTAATAAACCCTACGGTAGTATTATAGTAAAAACCTGTCAGCATTTGTTTTTTGTCAATATGTAAAGCCTTGGCATACAACCCGAAAAAGATACAATAATGGCCTGATGCTGTTTTGGATTTAACGGCTTCCACATACTTTTCAGCTATTTCACTGCCGCATAAGGGCTGAAAAATTTTCGTCAGACGGTTGCCAAGTTTCTGGCTTGCTTCGCGCATTTCTCTTGGTAATTTCAATGCGCTGCATTCATGATCTAATGATAAAAGCAATTCAAAATCATTTTCACCGGCCGCGTCATATGCCAACGAAGTAAATGCGGCATCGGAATATTTAAAGTTTTTGGTAAGCATTTGCATGATAAACTCCTCAGCCGTTTTTCTGCATTTTACTAAACCAGCCTGTACATACGTTTCCAGCCCGGAAGAATGCGCATATCCTCCAATCGGAAGCGTCGGATCACTAAGCTGTAATAAACTCAGAAGCTGGATATTCATATATTCCAATCCATTTGAATGAAATTATTTCCTCTTTCAGGAAATGGTCAGCTGCATAATTTTGGAAAACAAACTTGTTCCGCCCTGTTCTCCATGTGGCGATACCGTTGTTTTCAAAGGCTGCAAAAGTTTCCGGTCTTCCCGTAAAACCTTATAACCTTGTGCGGTCAGCAGTCTGAATAAAGGTGCTTCATAAGGTACCAGCAAACTGTCATCTTCAAAAAATAATGGCAGGTGTTTATTCCCGATTTCATAACACAGCGAAGCGGTTTCAAAGATCGTTTCCGGTTTTACAATGATACAATCACAAGGCAAAATCTCAGCAGCGATGATAATAAATTCATCCTGATACAAAACATCGCCTTGGGTTATTTCTGGCGACTCGCTTAGAAATTTCATCGTGATCTCTTTTCCAGAGCGCGTTTTTTTATGCTGAATTCTTTTCCGGGTCTCATACCAATACATTTCCAGCCAGTCAATATTTCTGCCCCTGATTTCATAGTTATTAATTTTTCCCAGCTTTTCTTTTATGATCATCATGAAAAAGGTCTAATCTTTCTAAAACAAAAAATAACGCTGGGCCAAAGAAGCTACTGCAATCGGTTCACAGGTAATATGTTCACCATCCACTCTAACCTCATAGTTTTCCGGATTCACATCAATTTGTGGCGTAACATCATTGTGGATCAGATCCTTTTTGGAAATATTCCGGCAGTTTTTAACGGGTAATATCATTTTTTGCAAACCATACTGCTGCACTACATTTCTATCCAGTGAAAGTTGTGACACAAAAGTAACGCAGGTACCAAACAGTGCTTTGCCATATGCCCCAAACATGTGCCTGTAAATAACAGGCTGTGGTGTCGGAATCGATGCATTGGGATCACCCATCCGGCTGCCAATGATCATGCCTCCTTTGATGATCATTTCAGGTTTTACGCCAAAAAATGCAGGTTTCCATAAAACCAGATCCGCCAGTTTCCCTGTTTCAATAGAGCCAACATGCTCTGAAATCCCATGGGTAATAGCAGGGTTAATCGTATATTTTGCCACATATCTTTTAGCCCTGAAATTATCGTTGTCATTCGGCTGATCTTCGGGCAGAAATCCTCGTTGCTTTTTCATTTTATCAGCCGTCTGCCAGGTCCTGATAATGACCTCACTGACGCGGCCCATCGCCTGCGAATCCGAGCTCATCATACTGAAAACGCCCATATCATGCAAAATATCTTCGGCGGCAATGGTTTCCGGACGGATCCGGGAATCAGCAAAGGCTACATCTTCGGGGACAGATTTGTCAAGGTGATGACAAACCATAAGCATGTCCAGATGTTCGTCAATCGTGTTGACTGTAAAAGGACGTGTCGGATTAGTTGATGACGGTAAAATATGCGGATACATAGCGGCCTTGATAATATCCGGCGCGTGCCCCCCACCCGCTCCTTCGGTATGGTAGGTGTGTATTACGCGGCCATCAATAGCAGCCATGGTCGATTCCAGAAAACCTGACTCATTTAGTGTATCGGTGTGTATAGCGACCTGAATATCAAACTGATCTGCCATTTTCAAGGAAGCGTCGATCACAGCCGGTGTCGCTCCCCAATCTTCATGGATTTTAAGGCCTATCACCCCGGCTTCTATCTGCTCTTCCAGCGGTGCCATAGAAGCGCAGTTTCCTTTTCCTAAAAATCCCAAATTCATAGGAAATGCTTCTGCCGATTCCAGCATTTTCCGGATATTCCAGGCACCAGGTGTTACGGTTGTAGCATTTGTGCCATCTGCCGGACCCGTGCCCCCACCGATCATGGTTGTAATTCCACTGAAAAGCGCGTGATCAATTTGCTGCGGACAAATGAAATGAATATGCGTATCGATTCCTCCTGCTGTTGCGATCAAACCCGCACCACCATGTACTTCTGTGGCAGCACCGATGATCATACCGGGTGTTATATCATTTGTCGTGTCCGGATTTCCGGCTTTCCCAATGCCAGCGATTTTACCATCTTTTATTCCAATATCTGCCTTGACAATTCCCCAATGGTCAATGATTATGACACTGGTTATGACAAAATCAAGAACGCCTTCATCCCGCCTTGCTCTGGCAGATTGTGCCATTCCGTCACGGATCGTTTTCCCTCCGCCAAACTTGGATTCCTCTCCATAACCAGAGTTGCCGACGCATAGATCTTTTTCAATCTCAATAATTAGATCTGTATCGGCCAGCCGGATTTTATCACCAACCGTTGGCCCATACATATTCGCATATTTGATACGGTTTATTGACAAGCTCATGATTTCACGTTTTTAAAATTTGTCAAATCTGCTTTGTTCAGCGCACTTTTCTTACTTTCGGACAGATCTCCGTCTACAAGATTATTGAATCCGTAAATCTTTCCGTTTCCTCCAAATACTACCAAAACAACATCCTTTTCTTCGCCTGGCTCAAAACGGACAGCGGTTCCCGCGGCTATATTCAACCGCATACCGTAAGCCTTTTCCCTGTCAAACAGGAGTGCCTTGTTGATTTCAAAAAAATGAAAATGTGATCCTACCTGAACTGGCCTGTCACCGGTGTTGATAACCGTTAGGGATTCCGTTCTTTTTCCGGTATTGGCAATAATATCGCCTTTACCCAAAATATATTCTCCTGGTATCATGATTTTAACGGATAGGATTATGGACTGTTACCAGCTTGGTTCCATCGGGGAAAGTAGCTTCAATCTGGATGTCATGGATCATTTCAGGAACGCCGTCCATAACATCTTCCCGCAACAGAATCTCCGCGCCGTACTGCATAAGTTCAGCTACCGACTTTCCGTCTCTTGCCTCTTCCTGTAACCGGCTGCTTATCAAAGCGATTGATTCCGGATAGTTTAACTTCAGCCCACGGGCCTTGCGTTTTTCTGCCAGCTCACCAGCCAGAAATAATAAAAGTTTTTCCTGTTCCCTGGGAGATAAATGCATCAGAACTCAGATTTTGGTTGAATCTTATAATTTACGTACCTAAGTAATTGTTACGTACGTAAATATAGTAATGATGCCGAATTAAAAAAATATTTATCTTACTTTTTTAAGCTAAAAGAGAAAAAGCGCGGGCATTTTCAACTGCTTCCTCAATGGTACTGACTTGGAATTTGCGTAAAATATTAAGACGGTGCGCCTCAATGGTCCTAATGCTGATCCCAAGGTTTTCTGCGATCTCCTTATTTGTAACGCCCTGATCTATCATTCGAATAATCTGCTGTTCACGTTTAGAAAGCGAGGTTTCGGCCAATGGAGTGGCTGCCGACTCGGGAGAAATAAGTCTTTGTTCATGATATTTACGAACCAGCGTATCGGTCACATCACCGATAAAATAAAACTGGCCATTGTGTACGGTGCGGATTGCATGCAAAAAAATCTTGTTGCTGGTATCTTTTAAAATATATCCGCTCGCACCCATATCCAGTGCGGTAAGTACATAATCCGGATTGTCGAACAAACTAAAAAACAAAAGTCTGGCTTTGGAATTATCCTTTAAAACGGACTTTCCGGTGTCAAGACCACTGATTCCCGGCATACGAATATCCATGATGATGACATCCACCGTGGTTTTTGAAAGCATTTCAATAGCATCTTCGCCTGTGGCTGCTTCTCCTGCCACTTCTATATCAGGTTCATTATTGATGAGCTGCTTTAATCCGTTACGGAAAATCTCATGATCGTCGACAAGAAATACGGCTATTTTTTTCATAAAAAAAAGAAGTTTTTGCTGATGTGTAATGGGTCAGGATTTATGTTTTCCCAATGGCAGTTCCAGTTGAACAGCCGTTCCGTGGCCCGGCTCCGAGCTGATATTGATCGTGCCGTTTAACAGATCAGATCGCTCTTTCATACCTCTGAGACCATGAGCTTTCGGGAATTTTTCTCTTGAATAAATATATTGATTGTCAAAGTAAAAACCTCTCCCGTTATCCTGGATGATCATATTTAAAAACTCCGTGTTGCTATCAACATGTACCTCTATGATCGTAGCCTGCGAATGTTTAATTGCATTATTAAGTGCTTCCTGCAAAATCCTGAAAACGCCGATTTCAATCTCGCGCGGTAGCGTTTCATTCCTGATATTCTCTTCCAGATGAAAAGTAACGGATCCGGCCGTTTCCCTGCACATTTTAACCAGTTCACGGATTGCAGATCGCAGGCCAAAATCTTCCAGAACGCTTGGCAGAAGATCTGCGCATATCCTTTTGGTTTCAAAAATAATCCCGGCCAGTAGTTCATTAACCTTTTGAATTTCAGGATCTTTATACTCCATCCTGTCATCAACCTGTTCGAGTTTCATGCGAAGACTTGTCAGCATTTGCCCGATACCATCATGAATTTCAGCAGCAACACGCTCGCGCTCTTTCTCCTGCCCGGTAATGATCGAAAAGGAACGGATATGCTGCTCAGTTTCCTGTCTGCGCATTTTTTCTTCGGTCAGAAGCCAGAGCTGTTTTTCGGTATTTTTGCGCTTGGTAACATCATTACAAACGACCAGATATTGATAAAGACTTCCGTTTTTGTCAATAATGGGCATCATCGTAACATCCAGCCAGAAGCCCGCCCCGTCAGAAGCGGTATCAAAAACTTCACCCTGCCAAACTTCTGTTTTTCGCTGTGCATCACGGATATGATTATAAACGATGCTTTCCTCACCGCCCAGATTGTTATAAAACAAAGGCCGGTTCAGAAGCTCCGACAAATTGTATTTGGTTACGTGACAGTACTTATCATTGGCATAAATGATATTTCCTTCCCGGTCGGTTTTAACCAGATATGTTGCTTTTTCAAGTGCAAAGTTCGTTTCCCGAAGCTCCTTGTGCGATTTCTCAATGGATTTGCTACTTTCCTGAAGCTGTTGTGCAAGCGTTTTCGCATGATTTTCCGAATCAATCAAACCCGTCATCGTCTGCCGTATTCTTACCGAAAGCGGGAAGAAAATAAGTCCGGCTTCCAAAAGCAGTGTAAACAAAACAACGCCCAAAAGAATGTATTCGATTTCTTTTAGCGTACGTACCTTTTGCCGCCAGAAACGATCATAGTCAAAAACGATCAGTTCCATACCCAGCAGATATGACTTTTCATATTCAAGGATTTTCTTCACATAAGGCTTAACGGTGATCGAATCAGCACGCTGATTTTTTTCCATTTCTGCCACCATTTTATTGGCAGCCGTCAAAATTTCCTGATACGGTTCTTTGACCATATCATACATCATAGCTATTTCTTTTCGATTATTGGGAGGAAGATTTAAGAAAGAATTTCCGCCTATCAGCGCCTGATGTGCTTTTTGCCACTGCTTTAAGGTATTGACAAATTCTTTACGATTGGATTCCAGATCACGCCCCGATTCGATCAAAAGGGCGGTTTTGCTAAGTGTCTGGCTATATGTACGAAGCCGTCCGGCATAATTGATAATATGGGAATCGTCACGCTGCGCGGTCAGATATCTTTGAATCAAAATTTGGCTGAGTATCGAAATAACGGCGACGATCAAGAGAGCAGAAACATACAGCCATGTAAAGTAAAGAAAGGTTTTTCTTTCCTGAGTTTCATCTTTAACGGGCTCTTTTCTAAACATGATCCTGATCGTTACGTTGATGTGTTTTTGTTTTGGCAAAGGTTTAAAATCCACTTATACCTACGTGTAAATATACGTAGGTATAAGAGCTAAAACATAAATTTTCAAATTAATTAATCCTAAGTATGTGCGTTTGTAATTTTATATAGAAAATATCATAAAGAAATATGATTTTGCAGTTCTTCCATACTCATTTCATCGGCGCTGCCCTGAGAAACGACTGCTCCGCGGTTCATAAAATAAAAATAATCAGTAACCGGACGGGCAAAATCTATTTTTTGCTCAACCAACAAAACAGAAATCCCCTGCTCTTTTGCAAGCTTTTTTAAAATGTGACCAATTTCCTGAGAAATCGATGGCTGAATGCCTTCGGTGGGTTCATCCAAAAGCAATAATGACGGTCTCCCCGTTAATGCCCTGGCGATGGCAAGCTGCTGCTGCTGCCCACCGCTCAAATTTCCACCAAGACGGTTTCTGAAATCTTTCAAAATAGGAAACATGGCATAAATTTCATCTTCCGGAATTTTCGCCTTCCGATCACTTAAAGCTTCCAATCCCAGTTTAAGATTTTCATAAACAGTCAGTTTGGGAATAATCTCTCTTCCCTGAGGAACATAGGCAATACCCATTCTCGATTTTTTAAACGCTGGCACATTCGTTACGTCCTCATCTTTATATTCGATCATACCCGATTTTGGTGGTACCAAACCCATGATTGTTTTCAAAAGTGTAGTTTTCCCAACCCCATTTCGTCCCATTACCGTAGTAACCGTTCCCTTTTTCACTTCCAGAGTAGTTCCCCATAAAATGGTACTTTGCCCGTAAGCCGAGCTGAGTGAATTGATCTTCAATATGGATTGACTCATGGTTCAGAAGTTTTCAAGTTGTACGTTGGCCCTGCCTAAATAACTGTCAATAACACGCTGGTCATTTCGAACCTGCGAGAAAGAACCTTCCACCAGTAGTTTCCCTCTTACCAAAACCGTCACCAGGTCCTTTGCAATTTGCTCAACAAATTTCATATCATGCTCGATGACAATGATGCCATGGTGTTTTGATAATTCCAGTAAAAGCTCCCCTGTTTTCTCCGTTTCTTCGTCTGACATACCCGCCGCCGGTTCATCAATTAGCATCAGTTTGGGATCCTGCAAAACAACAATCGCAATTTCCAGCCATTGTTTTTGTCCATGTGAAAGTTCTCCAGCTATTTTTTTGAGCTCTTTGTCAAGTCCTACTTTCACAGCCACCTGCCGGATCCTTACGTCAATCTCTTCTGTTGGTTTAAAAAAAAGCGAAGCAAAAATGCTTTTTTTCATTTTTAAAGCCAACAACATATTATCAAAAACCGTCAGACTTGGAAACACCGAAGGTTTTTGAAACTTTCGCCCAATACCCAGGTTTGCAATTTCAACTTCTGTTTTACCAAGAACAGGTATATCATTATATAAAACCTGACCGGAATCCGGTTTTGTTTTTCCGCATAAAATATCAAGGAAAGTTGATTTCCCCGCTCCGTTTGGGCCGATGATGACACGCAGCTCTTTGTCGTTTAATTCAAAATGGCTCAGATCCAAGGCGTGCACGCCGCCAAAGGAAACTGAAAGTTCGTTAACTGTAAGTAGCATATTAAAAGCGTTTTAGAGTATTGACAGGATTATTGCCGTAAGTACTTTGTAACAGCATTTTACACAACCTGCTGCTCGGCAACTTCCGTGATTTTGTTTTTCTTTTTACCTATTCCGCCGCCTATTTTTTCAATCATCCCCAAAAAGCCTTTGTCAAAATAAAGTACTGTAATCACAAACAGGAAGCCCAGTATAAAAAGCCACGAATCCGGAAAAAGACTGGTACAAATACTGTAAAGAAAATTAACCACCAGCGCACCAAGTATGGCACCTTTCAATTTTCCTCTCCCCCCAAGCGCAACCCACATAACCATTTCTACGGACGCTCTCACATCCATTCTTCCGGGTGTAATAATACCCGTTTGCGGCGCGTAAAGCATACCCGCAAAGGCAGCCAGCAAGGCTCCCACGATAAAAATCGCGAGTTTATAATCCAAAATCCGGTAAGCTGTATAACTCGTCCTGGATTCGCTGTCACGAATGGCCTGCAATACTTTTCCAAACTTGGAGTCGACCAATTTTTTGCTAAAAAAATAGGTTCCACAAAGTCCGGCCAGTGAAAAAAGATATAAACCAAGCTTGACACCCGGCGAGGAAAGGCTCAGCCCGAGCAGTGATTTAAAATCAGTCAGCCCGTTGGTACCTCCCAGCATCGTTTCATTTCTTAAAAACAAAAGCCACATGGCCAAAGCCAGAGCTTGTGTGATAATGGCCATGTAAACCCCTTTAATCCGGCTTCGGAAAATAAAATAGCCAAAAACAAATGCAAATGCAGCGGGAATCAGCAAGCCAAGAATTAATGCGAGCCCAAAAGATTGAAACGGAACCCAGAAAAATGGCAATGCATTGATCTGGTTCCAAACCATAAAATCAGGTATTGCCGAACCGCTTGTTCCACTTGCCGTTGCGCCTTTCATCACGATATGCATCGCTACGCTATATCCTCCCAGACAAAAAAAGAACGCCTGGCACATGGAAAGTATTCCGGTGTAACCCCAGATCAGATCAACTCCTAACGCCGCAATGGCAAAACAGAAATAGCGCCCCCACAAGGAAATCGTATTATTGGAAACGAAGCCCATCAAATTACCCAAGGGAAGAAGTATGGCAAAAAGGATAATAAAGGCCAGATAAAGCCTGAAATCTTTTGTTTTTTCCATGATCGTGATAAAAAATGATAGTCAGAAATTTGATATATTTTTAGGCGAAACGGACTTTAAGATTTAATCTTCTGCTATCCTTCCCTTATCAGGAAAAAGTCCGCGCGGTTTGAATTGTAGGAAAATCACGATCAGAGCCAGAATCAGCACTTTCCCATAAACAGCTTCGTAAAATGATTCAAGGACTTTGGTAAGAAAGCCGATACCAAGACCCGAAAGAATAGCACCTGCAATTTTCCCAACGCCACCAGTAACAACCACAAGAAATGAATCAACGATATAGGTTTGTCCCATGTCCGGCACCACATTACCAATCAGCGTCATCGCACAACCGGCTAATCCCGCAAGCCCGGAACCAAGAAAAAAAGTAATAGCGTCCACTTTTCTGGTTTCCACACCAAGACAAGCGCTCATACTCCGGTTTTGGGTTACGGCCCGGATCTGAATACCCAGCCGACTTCTGTAAAGCATCAGATAAGTGAGCGAAACGACGATAATGGTAAGACCGATAATAAAAAGTCTGTTGTATGGAAGAATTAAATGCGGCATAACCTGATAGCCACCAGCCAGAAATGAAGGTGCTTTAACGGCAGTAAGATCCCCGAAAATACTTCTTGCAAGTTGCACCATGATCAGACTTACACCCCAGGTTGCCAGAAGACTTTCCAGCGGACGGGAGTACAAATGCCTGATGACAAGTCTTTCCAAAATCAGCCCGAAAATTCCGGCGATTATAAAGGAAACAGGCAGCGAGACAAAGAAGAACAGATCTGATTTTATGCCTAGTATGTCAATGAAAAGTTTTTGGACACAAAAAGTGCTGTAAGCACCGATCATCAAAAATTCACCATGAGCCATATTGATAATTCCTGCCAAACCATAAACGATCGCAAGTCCCAACGCAATCAAAATCAGAATACTGCCCAGACTGATCCCGCTGAATAAATTCTGCGCTTTCTGGATTCTGCCCTGAAGACTTTCAAGGTCTGTTACTTTTCCGGCAGCATATTTTTTAGCACCTTCCAGTTTGCCTGACACAGAATAATCTTTGAGAATAAGCGTAACATTCTCGCCCCAGTTACTATCCAGGCTGTCAACATAGGCTTTGGCAACCGTTTCAGATTTAGCTTGTTCCAATTTGAGCTGAAACAAAATCTCCTTGCCGGCCGTGAGTGCTTCCTTATCTTTTTCAAGATTTAAAGCACCCGACAGAACATTAATTTTGGAACTGTCAGAGGAAGTCAAAAGCTGACCGTATGCGATTATACGTTTTTTAGGATCCGGATTTGCCAGATTCAGATACGGCAAAATCGGCGCCATCGAAAGGCGATCTGAACGGCTGATATCGATTTTTTCCAGCGAGCTGACGGGAAGGAGTTTAGGTGTGCCATCCGAATTTAGAACTGCCTGACTTTTTGGATACAAATAAAAGATCTCAAAAACCTCCGAGCCATCCGCCAGCTGCTGAGCCGAGCCTGTGGTAACGGGCTGGCCATCCAATAGAAATATTTTTTTTTCATTAATAGCAGCAAGAAAGGGGAAAGTCGAAGGTTCTCCATGTTTGACCAGCTTTTGCAAAGCCGTGATACGAGCAGAATCACTGGACGGATAAAGGATGTGACCCACGTAAATACTTGTACTGTCAGACTGACCCGAGGCGCGTTTTCCTATAAAAAGGCACAAACAAATCCCTAGCCACATTTTGATGGTGCAGTTCATAACCTGAAAGTTTAAAGTGTACGGTAAGCTTTTTACTGAATGGGATTCCCGGCTTAAACCGGCCGCTACCGGCAAGGCAGCAACCAGTTTAAAAGGAAGGTGTGGAAACCTGCCGGCAAGCGGCCCTATCTATCTAACGTTGAGCAAATGTTTTGTTTTTTTTTGACCTACTTTTTGGTAAGGGTATAGGTTCCGCCATGTGCGACATGATCACAATCCTTATCCGGCGATGTCAGTTTTGACCACGGCTCAGGGTTTACAAGACCATTCGATTTCCAGATAATATCAAATTGACCGTCCGGTTTAATCTCACCGATCATAACCGGTTTGGCCAAATGGTGGTTTTTAGTATCCATTTTAACAACTCCGTCCGGAGAATCAAATTCCAGTCCGTAAAGCGCAGGGCGAACTTTTGAAACTTCAAAGGATCCTGCTTTTTCCGCTGCCTTTGCCCAAAGGTACACGCCGGTGTAAGCCCAGCAAATCGGGTCATCCGTTACTCTTTTATCACCGCCAGGCAGATTATTTTTCTTGCAGAAAGCTCTGAAATCTTCCACAAATTTTTTGTTTTCAGCAGATTCTGAGGACTGAAAGTAGTTCCATGCCGCAAGGTGGCCAACCAGAAATTCCGTATCCGTAGCCCGCAATTCATCTTCGGCTACTGAAAAAGCCATGATCGGACAAGTCGCTGCCGACAATCCCTGATTGGCAAATTCCTTGTAAAAAGGCACATTGGAGTCTCCGTTGATCGTCGAAAGCACGCAAGCTTTTCCGCCCGCCGCAAACTGTTTTATTTTTGATACGATGGTTTGATAATCCTGGTGATGAAAAGGTGTATACTCTTCAACAATGTTTTCCTTCGGAACACCTTTGGAAAGAAGAAACGCTTTCAAAATTTTGTTCGCAGTACGTGGAAAAACATAGTCTGTGCCAAGTAGATAGAATTTTTTATACGCTCCACCTTCCGCGCTCATCATATATTCCGCTGCCGGAATAAGCTGCTGATTTGGTGTGGCGCCCGTATAAATAACACTTGTGGAGCACTCTTCCCCCTCATATTGAACAGGATAAAAAAGCAGCCCGTTATTTTCTTCAAAAACAGGAAGTACCGATTTTCTGGAAACCGACGTCCAGCAGCCAAACACAGCCGACACTTTTTTATCCAGCAAAAGCTCCTTCGCTTTCTCGGCAAACAAATCCCAGTCGGAAGCCGGATCCACGATAACGGGTTCAATTTTCTTTCCAAGAACACCTCCTTTGGCATTGATTTCATCAACTGCCATAAGTACCACATCTTTAAGTGAAACCTCCGAAATCGCCATGGTACCGCTTAAGGAATGCAGAATTCCGATTTTAACCGTCTCGCCTTCTCCTTCTTTTTTATCACTTGAACCTGAACCGCCACAGCCGGTAAGTGCTGCAACCATAGCGAGCATTATCATGCCCCAGTAACGCGTTTGTAAAATTTTCATATGTCTGAATTTAATAATGATATTGAGTGAAAACTAATGATCTGACTAAATTATGATCTGCCAAGATTTTGTAAAGATGAACAGATACCAGTATTATTTCAATTACGTAAGTAATACTTATTCATATACAAATAAGACGTTTATAGCTCATTCAGCATATTAAAATATAAAAAACTGAACTTGCAACCACAGCTGCCCGTATGCTTTTGTACTAAAATCCCCTGCTGAATTAGCAATATTATACTGTCTTGCCACGTACGAAAGTCTTAAATTCGTAGTATTTCCGGCAAAAAAATAATTCAGTCCCCCTCCATACACTTTACTTGATTTTGCTTTATCAAAACTGCTGGTAAGTTCGGATCCTGCCTGTTCTTTTTTGGAAGAAATGTTCTGATTCTCATAGCGTACCCAAGGCTGCAGTCTTGATTTGGTAAAATAATATCCAAGTTCCAGAAACTGAACGGTTTGCTGCGGAATCAGTGCAGCAAATGAGTATTTGGAATTCACACTGGTTCCTCCTGTCATATATTGAAATGCAGCATTCAGCGTCACAGAGCCTGCTTTTCCTGCCTTTTTATCAATAAAAATATCCGTACCTACATTATGATATGAACCCTGCGTATCAAAGCCAGCTCCCCAGGCAAATGTATTTCCGGTGCCGAGTTTGGTACCTGCATAGTAATAATCTTTTTCAGGATCAAGGAAATTATATGCAACTCTTCCCACTATACGCAGAGGGGCCTGTCCATCCAAATTTCTACCTGTAAAGACACCAAGACGATATTCCAGCTTATCTTTAAGCAGAAAACCTCTGGCATTTACACCTAAATCCCGCCCGAAGTTCCCTTGCAAAGGACTGTTTCCAAACATGTTATAAGGATACTGAAAATAGGTAAAATCGTTGGCCATCAATCCAGCCGCTCCTTGCAGACCATTCCGGTTATTTGAAACCAGCTGCATACCAGCGATCAGCTGAAAAGCATTAGAGAAATCATACTCGTATTGTGCATCCAGGATAATGGGCGCTACTTTTACATTTTTAGTACCGTTGCTCAGCTGCACACCTATGGGTGAGGGAAGATCGGTTTCCATAAAGAAACTGCCTTTTTTAGATAATTGTCCTCCTACCAAAACCCGTGCGCGGTAAAGAGAAAACCCTTTGTTCCAGTCCTTTGAATCAGCAGAAGCCGTTCCCCCAAAACCGGATTGCTCCGCAGACGCAAACATATGGACAATGGCACCGACATGAATGGAAGGTTTAAATTCCTCACTTTCCTGGATTTCTTTTCTCGAAGCCGTATCGACAGGAGCAAGATAAACCGGAAGCTCCCGAAGCAAACGTACTTTTCCAGCCATCTTTTTGCCCTTCTTATCATCCGGCGCCAACGCATGGACGGTGCTGTAAGTCAGGCCAATCATTGCACTTACACAAAGTATAAATCGTTTCATGATTTTGGAGAATAAAGTTATTACGTAAGTATTTTATACAACATTAAGTAACAATTACGTATGTAACAAATTCTTTATTCAATTTTATCAAAATTCACTATAAGTTTATATTTATTATATTTATAGGTATATTATTTTACTTAAAATAGAAAAACAGCGCAAATAAATCGTATTTCGCCAAAAGGCGGGTTTCAGAAAATACTTTTTACTAATAAAAAATACTTACGTATAAAAAGTACGTAACTAAACTTTCCAGACTGTGATATCACATTATACGAAATTCACAGTTTCAGAAACGCTTTGAAAAACATCAATAAATTGTATTTTGCAAACCATTACCGGCCGCTTTTACCTTAACCGCTGGCCTTCTGAATAGACAAACCAGATCAAACAGTAAAACATGTTGATAAGAATATTCTTAATTACTATGCTGTGTCTGCGGTTAACAATCAGTGACGCCCAGAAATATGAAGAAAAATATGCAGTGAGCCATTATACAGATGAAAACGGACTACCACAAAACAGCGTAAAAAGCATTGCTGCGGATAAGAACGGTTTTATCTGGCTGGCGACCGAAAACGGACTTGTCCGCTTTGATGGTCATCATTTTTATACTTTTGATAAAACTAATTCCAATTTATTAAGCCCTAGGTTCTACACTCTTCTTCCGGACCTGACGGGAAATACCAACAGGATTTATGCCATTGGCGATAATCTGGAAGATGTTATGCGCATCGAAGGCCCTAACGCCGTAGATGATTCTCTATATTACGCAAAACAGATTTCCCGCGTTCCGCACAGTAACACAGACCGCGACAGAACGGCATCAGGACTGCCCAATAGTTTAATACAGATGTCTGACAGACTGCTTCATTACTACATTATCCTGGTCCCTTCCCGCATTGGCACCTTTTATATTATACAACGGGATAAGATCGAATTTTTCACAAACTGGAAAAAATCGTGGGATATGCCTTATAAAACCAGCGATTTTTCCGATTATTTCATTTCAAACGGCAGCTTGTTTAGTTTTACATCCAGTGGAAATTTGCTGTGTTTTAGAGCGGATGGCCTGGAAAAAATCCATCTTGACGGCGATATTCTCAATGACCCTTCCTACGTTGCAGGTAGTAAAAAAAATACCATTTTCTGGAATAATGTTTCTGATCAGGTTTTTATTAAAGCGGACAAAAAGTTCTACTATATAGAGGACATTAAAGCAGGCAACTGCATCACCCGTCTGATTCTGGATGATTTTGATCTGGAAGCCAATATCATTCAAACGGCTTATTTTGACACCGATAAAAAACGACTTTTTCTGGGAAGTTCCACTCATGGGTTGTTTGTCTTTATAAGGAAAGATTTCCGAACGCTGCGCTTTGGAAATAAGGATTCTGAGAATATATTTTATACGCAAACGATTTACGGCAAAAGTCAGGTCGTTACACCTCAGGGAAGTGTGCTCGGACTGATAGATTCCGGCAAAAAAAACAGAGAAATTTATAACGCCATATTACCTGCTATTCAATCGGGTTATGAAGGAGATGGATCCAGCATCCTAACAGATAAACAAGGAAATATCTGGTCAAAATCGGGTTACAATTTATATCAGTACGATTCAAAAGGGGAACATCTGCTTCAACATTGGGATATAGGTGACCAGATCTATACCATGTATATGGATGACACTGGCAGAATATGGCTTGGTATACATCGTAATGGACTTTTTTACATTGACACTTCACGCCCTGCCCAAAAGCCAACTCATTTCAAAGGCCCGGTTTTAGAGGATATCATGCATATTTTCCAGGGAAATAACGACAAATTATGGCTGATAACCCATCACGGTTTATTTTCGGTTCAAATAAAAACGGGTAAAACAACTTTGATTCCAGGAACCGAAAAGTTAATTATCAGGAGTCTCTATATCCCGGGAAAGCCTAAAAACAACGTTTCAGGAAATGCCGGCAAAGATGGAATATTTCTGTCAACCATGGGAGACGGAATATTTTTTTACACTGAAAAAAAGCTCATACAGTTCCCCATGGATGACAATAAGTTCATCTCGGCAGCACATTACATTGTAGAAGATAAAAAAGGGTTTCTGTGGATACCTACCAACAAAGGATTATTTCAATTTGCAAAAAAGGATTTTCTGCGTTTTGCAAATGAATCAGGGAAAGAAACTGCCAAACCGGAAAAACCATTTTTTCTCTATTATAACAAAGAAAATGGCTTTAATACTAATGAGTTTAACGGCAGAGGACAGCCTGGTGCAGTAAGGCTTCCAGACGGCCAGGTATCGCTTCCATCGATGAACGGCCTGGTATGGTTTACTCCTGAAAATATTTCGCCAGAACTGCCAGATAAAAGTTTTTTCTTCGACAGGATTGAAATTCGTGATAAGATCAGTCGGATAAACAGTGATACTATCATGCTGGAACAGGATCCGCAGCGAATAAATCTTCACATTACTACGCCTTATTATGGAAATAATTACAATACAAATTTATCTTATGCGCTAACCAAATCAGGTAATAAACCTGTGGCGGCAGATTGGATAGACTTAAAATCAGCTGACCCAACTATCCGATTTTCTGAACTTTCATCAGGAAAATACACGGTCACCGTACGTAAAACCAATGGTTTTGGTCAAAACAATTATTCTACAAAAAGTATCACCGTAATCGTTCCAAAGCACTGGTACGAAACGTTCCTGTTCAGATTAGCATGTGCAGCAGCGTTTATGGCAGCTGTTTTTCTATTTATCCGGTCAAGGACCCGTTATCTAAAAAAACAAAACCAGGAGTTGGAAACAAAAATAAAGGCGAGAACGCAATCTCTTGAAGAAACCCTGCAACAGCTTCAAATTTCCGAAAAAGAGCTAAATAAGCAGATGCACATCAGGACACGTCTTGTGGCGTCGATCAGCCATGACATCAGGACACCAATTAAATTTTTGATATACGCTTCTGATAAGATACAACCCATGATCGACGTTCAGAAATATGATCAGGTAGCTTTAATAGGGAAGAATATTAACATTTCAGCGAAGCAAATTAATCAATTGCTGGAAAACATGATCCAGTATATCAAAACCCAGTTTAAAGGAGAACATATCAAATTTGCCGAAGTCTTTCTTTATCCTCTGATCAGTGAAAAAATCACCTTATTTACCCCTGCTATCCAGGAGCACGAAAATACTTTTATTCAGGAAACGAGCAGAGAGGTAACTGTCTTTTCCAATAATCATTTGCTTGGCGTTGTGATACATAATATCATCGATAACGCTAACAAATTCACTTACAATGGCGATATCCGGGTTTTCACTGAAACACATCACGACAAACTTCATTTGATCATTGCCGACGGCGGCCCCGGGATATCTCTTAACCTAATGCATTGGCTCAATGGAGATGATGATGAAAAGACCCTTGAAGTTTCACAGGAGTTTAATGGGTTGGGACTTCTGATGGTAAAAGAAATTTCCTCCATGCTTGGCATAGGGCTTTTTGTCGAAAACGATAAAGGGACCAGCTTTCATTTAATATTCAACAAAAATTAATGGATTTTAGTAATCATTTTCCAGTATTTAAAGTACCGTATCTACTCCGTTTTATTAGTCAGGCGGTATTGACAAAGTACCAATATAGGTATCTAGTTTTCCAATTTCTTTAAATGCTCCGCAGAATTTGAATTGCCCGGATCGAGTTCCAGGGCACGCTTATAATTTTTGATTGCTGAATCTTTGTCGCCGATACTTTCGTAGGTTTCTGCAAGACTGTCGAATGTATTCGAGCTGCCTGGAAACAAAATCGTGTTTAGTTTGAATATTTCCAATGCCTTGTCTTTACTCGCTTTATTTAGTAAATAATAGCCGAAATTATTTAATTCACCTTCGGATAATTTAAAAGAATCGTCCTTTTTCTTTAAATCGTTCACTGATTCTGCTGCCGATTGAAATCCGGGTTTATTCAGTTCTACCAGAAGAATATTAATTGATTTTGAAAATCCAAAACCCAGGGAAGCCCGCTGGGTGGCCGAAAAATAAACTTCGTTATAAATGGCAGAAGCAATACCCGACAGTGCGTCTTCAGCACCGCCGTCGTTTTCGTTGGCCAGTGCCACAACACCAAAACCGCTCTCAGGATAAAGAACGCAGTATGACGAAAACCCGAAAGTACCGCCAGATGTCCATATCTTTCTTTTACCGTCAAAATTTGTTTTCAACCACCAGCTCAAACCAATCCCCGAATTGTCAAGGTCTCCCCAGCTAAGGTTATGACTGAGTAAAACCCGGTCGTCTTTTCCCGTAAGATGATAATTCGCGTATCTGATCATATCCGGCAATGTTGATTGCAGTACACCAGCACCGGCAGCATCTTTTGGAATTTCGGGCATAAGGGTTCCTTTTTCGTTATAACCTTTTGCACGTTGCTTTTCCTTCGAAGCAGGTACCGAGACAAAAGTATTTTTCATAGTCAGCGGTCCTGTGATATACCTTATCAAAAGAGCGTCATAACTTAACCCGTAGATGTTTTCAAGCAAAAAGCCAAGCAGTTCGGCGGCCGTATTCGAATGTGAAGGATTAAGACCTGGCTCTCTTACGAGCTGAACCTGATGAAGGTCCGTTAAAAATTGAGAGCGACTATACTCGTCGTGTATTTTTTTTAATTCAAAAAGCTGCGAATCCCGGCCTGCTGCTTTGAAGGGCGGCATCTTTTCAGGAAGATTGTCGGGAAGTCCGGACGTCAGGTTTGCCAGATGAAGTAGTTGTATAGGCTTTCCCTTGTATTCCAGATTGGGATAATCTCCTTTCAGGTATTTTCGGATGTCATCATTCAAACCAACCTTTTTATCACGCACCGCCTGAGCCAGCAGCATACCGGTGAAAGTCTTGGTGATGGATCCTATTTCGTAAATTGTTTCATTATTAGCCTTAACAATTTTACCCTTTTGTGTACTGCCATAATGATATTGATGAATCTTACCCTTTTGAATAACTCCAATGGAAACACCGATTCTCTGGCCGTTTGTAAAATATGCCTTTGCAGCCCGGTTTACGATCGAATCAATATCCTGCGCATCAGCAACTTTGGCTGTGCACATAAGGAAAGCGAATAGTAAAAGTATCTTTTTCATAAATAAGTTATATTCCAAATATAACTGAACCTTTATAACATATCAGCAGATAACACAAAACTCATCCGAAACCGAGAATCATTATCACTACAAATTCAGGATTTCAACTAATCACAGCTTCAAAATATAAGAAAAACCCACAGATTTACGATATTCAGGTTGCCTGGAAGAAGGTGGATTTTTATTAAAAAAACGAGTAAACCCAGGTACAGGATTCACTCGTTCCGGAAAGTAAAAATAATATCGATGATCACTTTTCGGAGAAAAGTCTTGCTGTTGTTAATACACTATTGCATGTCGTTCTCAAGACACGATCTTCATCTGGCCTTGAAGCCAAATCTGATTTATAATCTCAATCAGTTTTTCGGTAATATCGCTTTCTTTCGTAACAAATGCTTTTGCTCCTGCGGCCAGAATCTTCTCCATCGACAACTTGTCATTTTTGTTTGAAAACGCTATAATTTTCACATCAGGCCAGTTTTCCTTTAAAATGGCGGCTGCCTGAAAACCATCCATGACAGGCATTTCAATATCCAGAATAATTATATCAGGAAGCTGTTCAGCCTGATGCATTTTATCAATGCAATCCTGGCCATTTTCGGCATCAAATACAACCTCAAAATCATAATTGGCAAGCAGAAAAGCAGTAAAAGTACGGACCACAGCGCTGTCGTCAACTATGGCAATTAAGGGTTGGGCTAAGCGTTCCATATACAAAATGAGGTTAGTATTTCAAAATGACACTCGGTTTATTACTTAAAAAGCAAGGCATAGTGGATATCTCAGCTCTTTCCTGAACTTTACCATGGCCTGATCCAAGCCCTTGGCCCGCAGTTGCTATACCATGCTATTTCTTTCAAGGTTACTGACTTAGATTTTAAATAAAAGTCCATGCCAAAGTTTCCTCTTCTCAGATCATTGACAAAAGCGAACTAATTCTACAAAATAGGCACAGAAGAACTAAAACATAGTAAAATTTGACGTATATACCATAAATATAGAATTAATTTTACAAAAAAAAATGCTCCGTACTTCGGATCTGTACTTTTAAATTTATTTAATGGTAATTAAATATTATCCGGTCAAACAAAAGAAGGTTTAATACAATCGAAAAAATAGTAATTCCAGGCATTTTTAAATAGACCGTCTTTTTTGCCGGCAAATAATAAAAACTGTGGGATAAAAACCAGCTTGCACAAAAATTGTCTTTATTCTGCCACTAAAAAGGCAGAATAAAGACAATCCTGACAACGAATAATTTTTCAATGTTACGTAACAAATTCATTATCAATTCAGTAAATTAACAATGAAGAACTCAAACCTCTCCTTACTATTTCAATCGTTTGGCATTCGCGTCAAAACTATCCATAAGCCTGCCCTCCAAGGTATTAATAGTCGTCTTGGTCAACGCAAGAGGAATTTCATCTCCTTGTGAAGAAGTAAAAAAAATTACGATTTCATCAGCAGTTTCGTCAATTTTATTAATCACTCTTTTCGGCTTTGCCGCATCGGTTGCGTCAGACAGTTCGCCTGTCAGTTTACCATCTTTTCTGACAAGGTTTGTTGTCCATTTTACATCTCCGGCTGGTGTTCCAGAAAGATTTATCTCCCATTTCCCGGCAAAAAAGTCGGCCGGTGCAGCACTCTGAGAAAAGCCTTGGAAGGCAATACCCAGAAATAGGGCTGCAAAAATTATACTTGCTTTTCTCATTATGATGATCAGTTAAAATTGCATTGAATCTTTGAAAATTATTCCTTAGCCCTGATGGCAGAAGCATCAAACATGCCATTCATCACTGAACCCTTTAAGTGACTGTCATCAATTTTACTAAGGTCCAGGCTAACATCCGTTCCCTGTGCGGTGAAATAGATCGTCATTTTATTTGCTTCTTCCACAACACTGTTAATGGGAATGGCTTCCGGATTCTGCCCGCTCGGATCTTTTAGCTCGCCTGTGAGTTTGCCGTCTTTGCGCGTAAGCTGGGTGACAAGTTTAGAATCTCCATTTGGTGTACCCACAATTGAAATTTCCCATTTACCCGCAAAAAAATCGGTGGATGCGGCTGTTTGAGAATATCCTTTCAGGGATGTCCCAAACAATAAAACCATAAGAGCGATACATGTTTTTTTCATTGTTGTAATTTGATTAAAGTGAAAGATTATTGAACAGTTATTGCGGTTCAAATATCATATCCCGAAATAAAAAAACGTAATGCTTTTAGAGTATGTTTTGGGATCTTATTTTGTTATTCTATTCAAAAAAATGGATAAGTAGGCAATTTCAAGCATTGCCTCAGCAGATTCTACGGTTTTCTCAACATCTCTAAATAGTCGACGTTTAAAATTTAGCCATCCAAACGATCTTTCTACTTGCCAGCGATTTTTCTGAGGGATAAATCCTTGTGCTGATTCTGGTTTTTGTGCAATTTCCACCTCCCATTTATACTCTTTGATTACATAATCTATGAATGTTATTTTATAACCGTTGTCGGCAGTAATTTTTTGTAAATCAGGC
>NZ_SZVO01000011.1 GCF_005280585.1 Dyadobacter frigoris | reverse complement strand
TAATTATAATGTTGGTGCTACTGCATCAGCATTGCCAGCGGTTGCGAATGGCCTTTGGTATGACGCTGCCGCAGGAGGAACTGGCTTGGCAGCTGCTCCAATACCTTCAACTGTAACAGCAGGAACAAAATCTTATTTTGTCAGCCAGACATTAAATGGCTGTGAAGGACCCCGTGCCGAAATAAAAGTAATTGTAACTTGTGCGACACCAGCACCAACGGTTGTGAGTCCAGTTAATTATAATGTTGGAGCTACTGCAACGGCATTACCGGCGGTACTGAATGGTCTTTGGTATGATGTTGCCACTGGCGGTACCGGTTTAGCTACTGTGCCAACACCATCAACCGTAACTGTTGGAACAAAATCTTATTTTGTAAGTCAGACATTGAACGGATGTGAGGGACCTCGTGCGGAAATAAAAGTAACAGTAAATGCATGTACAACAGAAGCTCCGACAGTTACTAACGTTACCTATTGTCTATCTGAAGCTCCAATTGCATTAGCAGCTACAGGTACAGCATTGAAATGGTACTCAGTTGCAGCGGGTGGTACAGCGTTGGCTTCTGCTCCGATTCCCTCCACTTCAACCGCAGGAACAACATCATATTATGTAAGTCAAACATTAAATGGTTGTGAAGGAGAGCGTGCAAAAATTGATGTGATTGTAAATCCTCAAACAATAGCTCCAACAGTTACTAATGTCACTTATTGTTTATCCGAAACGCCAGTATCTTTAACGGCGACAGGAACGGCATTAAAATGGTATTCCGTCGTAACTGGCGGAACAGCATTGGCTTCTGCTCCAATTCCTTCCACTGCAACCGCCGGAATAACTTCTTATTATGTTAGTCAAACGGTAAATGGCTGTGAAGGAACACGTGCAAAAATTGATGTAATTGTAAATCCGCAAACTATTGCACCTACTGTTACAGCAACTGTTAAGTATTGTTTCAATGGAACAACAACCGCTTTAACCGCAGCAGGAACTGCATTAAAATGGTATACAGTAGCCGCTGGCGGAACAGCTTCGTCCGTAGCGCCAACACCATCTGCTGCAACTGCTGGAACAACTTCATATTATGTAAGCCAGACGTTAAATGGCTGCGAAGGTCTAAGAGCTAAAATTGATGTGATTGTAAGTCCACAAACTCCGGCTCCTACAATTGCAGCCAGTGCTTTGGAATACTGCCAATCCGTAAAAGCACCAGCCTTATCAGCCACACCACTTTCTGGTGCTACTTTAAACTGGTATGGAACAAATGCGACAGGCGGTACTCCATCAGCATCTGCCCCGACGCCTTCAACGGATACAGAAGGAACCGTTACCTATTATGTAGGACAAACAGATGCTAATGGCTGTGCAAGTGCAAGAGCTGCCATTGCAGTTAAAACGAATGTAACACCAAAACCAACTTTAGGAACTTCCTCAGTAGCCTATTGCCAAAATGCACCGGCAACACCACTTGTGGCTACCGGTACCAATCTTAAATGGTATTTGACATTGGATGCCACTGATTTCCGTACAACGGCATTAATTCCATTTACTGAGAAAGTTTCTGATTATTCATTTTATGTCACTCAAACAGGAACCAACACCTGTGAAAGTGCAAAGGCGGAAATAAAAGTGCATATCAAACCACTTCCGTCAGCTACTATTTCAGGAAATTCTTCTATCCCACTTGGCGGAACTGCTAATGTTATAATCAATTTTACAGGTGATGCGCCCTGGTCTTATATTTTATCAAATGGAGTGTCGGCAACGACCAGCAGTGCAAATCTTTCTGTTCCGGTAAGTCCAATCGTTACCACTACATATGTGGTTACGGAAGTTTCCAATTCTTGTGGAAAAGGGATTCCAAACGGAAGTGCGCTTGTGACGGTGCAAATACCAACTTTGACCATCGGTGTACCTTCTGTGTCAGAATCTTGTGCGGGTAAAACTTTTACGGTTCAATTCCAGCAATCGGGCTCTTTCCCGGATGGAAGTACCATGAAGGCTCAAATTTCGACAGTGAATGAAACAAGTAAATTTATATCAATCCCGTCGGTGATTAATGGAAATGTAATAACTGCGACAATACCGGATACGACTGTAAAAGGCATATATTACATCCGTATTGCCAACATTGGAAAAGACGGTTCGTTGATCGCAGCAGGCAATGTAAGTTCAGGACAAATTACTGTGAATCCTTTACCAGTAGCGACGATATCGGGTGCAACTACGATTTACATGGGCGCAACGGCCAACCTGAAAGTAGATTTGACAGGAGATGCACCGTGGACTTTTAGTTTAAACAATGGTCTGACAGATTCTCTTGTATCAACAAGTGTTAATCCGATAATAGTCAAGGTCATTCCGAAAAGGACAACTACCTATACCATTTCTGCGGTTTCAAATCAGTGTGGATCAGGAAGAGGGGCGGGTAGTGCCAGGATTCAGGTAGATCCTGTTTTGGGAACAGAGCCACCGGTTGTATCGGGCGACTGGCTGAAAATTTATCCAACCCTGGTCGATTCAAAGTGTACTGTTGAAATTACATCAGCGGTTTCAGCGAAAGAAGCAGATTTTGAAATCCTGGATTTGAATGGGCGCTCTTTGTTCAAAAAATCGATACAGCAAAAAATAACGGAGGTTGATTTTTCTCAAAGACCGGCAGGTTTATATCTGCTAAAAGTACAAAATGGTAAATATACCTCAGTGCAGAGAATTCTCAAACCTTAGGGGACCAATATTTTTTTAATAAAGCGGGGAGTATATAACTTCCCGCTTTTGTTTTGATACCAATAATAAAAATTAGAGAATGACTTCCGATTTTCTGGATAATTATTTCATGGCAGAGGCCCTAAGAATGGCGCAGGTCGCTTATGAAGAAGGCGAAATACCTGTTGGCGCAATTGTTGTAATTGGAGAGAGAGTAATCGGAAAGGGTTACAATCAGACTGAAAGGCTTAAAGATGTGACGGCACATGCCGAAATGCTTGCGATTACAGCTGCTTCTGAATATCTGGGAGGAAAGTATCTTCAGGATTGTACTTTGTATGTAACGCTCGAACCTTGCGTAATGTGTGCAGGTGCATTGTACTGGACACAAATGAAACGTGTTGTATTTGGTGCAACAGACGAAAAAAAGGGTTTTTCAAGACTGGGGAAAAACGTTTTACATCCTAAAACACAATTGAAAACAGGTATTCTGGCGGATGAATGCCAGACGTTGCTACTCAAATTTTTTAAAGATTTAAGAACATAAAGCATTTTTCTGCTGTTAACCAACTAAGAAAACATATTCAATAACCAATAAACCTATTTCAAGAATGGCATTTACACTCGATCCCTTACCATACGCAAACAATGCGTTAGAACCGCATTTTGACGCGCTTACAATGGAGATTCATCATGATCGTCACCACCAGGCATATGTTACTAATTTGAACGCAGCTGTAACAGGTACTGAACTGGAAGGCAAAACAATAGAAGAGTTAATTGCAAATATCAGCAAAGCACCGGCACCGGTTCGTAACAACGGAGGTGGACATTGGAACCATACATTTTTCTGGAAGTCTCTTTCTGCATCAGGTGGCGGAGAACCAACTGGCGAACTGGGAAAAGCAATTACAGCTAAATTCGGTTCTTTCTCTGCGTTCAAAGATGAGTTCAAAAAAGCTTCGATCGGACGTTTTGGTTCAGGATGGGCATGGCTTATTGTTAAAGCTGATGGTGAAATTGCAATCGTTTCTTCGCCAAATCAGGATAACCCGTTAATGGATATTGCTGAAACAAAAGGTACGCCTGTTATCGGTTTGGACGTGTGGGAACACGCATATTACCTGAAATATCAAAATAAACGTCCTGATTATATCGACGCATACTGGAATGTAGTGGATTGGAAAGCCGCTGATGCTCTTTATGTTGCAGCAAAATAGTCTGATTAAAATAAAAAAGGTTTGCAGTTTTCGAAAAAAAATATCCAATTTGTTTTGGAAGCTGTAAACCTTTTCATAATTTTGTGTCCTCAAACGGAGGTTGTAGCTCAGTCGGTTAGAGCGCTAGATTGTGGTTCTAGAGGTCGCGGGTTCGAGACCCGTCTCCCTCCCATTTAGAAGTTTTTAAGTCATCAAAATTCCTGTAAATCAATGATTTACAGGAATTTTTGCTTTTGGGGATCCCAAAATATGCAAAAAGTCCCATCATTTCCAGCGTCATTCGTGGAGTTCCACAAAAAACGAAAAAAAGACGCTGGTGAGTATTAACTTATTGATTTACAGTATGTTCATTTGTTGGACATCTTAATTTGAAAGCGCGGCGGCTCGATATTTATTCACTAAAACGCTAGCGTCATGTTGAAAAAAAGCTTCGGTTTGTTTTTTTATTTAAAACACGCCAAAAATCAGAAGGATGGTTTACGTTGCACACGATGATTCGGTTGGTTGAAAAAACATGAATTTGAATAATTCTTGCTTTTCGGAAGGCAGTGATCACGGAAAACTCATCACTACTTCTGTATAGATTTTTTTCACTTGTATGCACTTTATTGTTTGCCTTTTAACATTTTTTGCGAATTCTGATCCGGATATTCCTGTCCCTGTGGATTGGGCTGTTACTGATTTTTAACAGGTTTGAATATTCAATATATTACACAGGGTGATAGAATTCCTGGATGATATCCGAAATTTTATCACCTTACTTATTTATAAAAAGCCAAATTCATGATAACTATATTTTTCCTAGCCTACTACATTAATTAGATTTCCCTCATTGAACGAGTTAAGATTATCAGCAACCATCTGAAGAAGTCTCTTTCTTGATTCGAAAGAAGCCCAGGCTATATGCGGGGTAATGACGCAATTAGGCGCGGATAATAATGGATTGGTTGAAACGGGAGGTTCGGAAGAAAGTACGTCCAAACCGGCGCCGGATATCGTTTTATCTGCCAAAGCCTGTGCCAGATCGTCTTCGTTTATAAGTGGCCCGCGACCGGTATTTAGTAAATAGGAAGTTGGTTTCATCATCGATAAACTATCTCTGTTAATGATATTTTTTGTTTCATCCGTTAGCGGACAATGCAGGCTTATTACATCACTTTTTTTGAAAAGTTCTTCCAAAGAAACCATTTGAATATTAGGATTATCAGTCTGTCCGGGATTTTTACGATAAGCAATGACTTTCATCCCGAAAGCAAGTGCTATTCCTGCAACCTGAGTGCCAATGTCACCCAATCCAATTAATCCCATCGTTTTCCCTGCCAGCTCTACCAATGGGGTTTTCCAGTAAGCAAAATCGGCAGATGCGGACCATTCGCCCTGAAACACACTGTGACTGTGTGTCTCAATCCGGTTTACCAAAGCCAGCAGCAAAGCAAAAGTATGCTGAGCAACGGAAGCAGGACCATAGGCTTTCACATTGGTAACTGTAATTCCATGTTTTTTGGCAGAGATTGTATCGATGTTATTATAACCTGTTGCGCAAACGCCAATATATTTCAATTTTGGCAGCTGACTCAGCAATAAGTCATTGAGTACTACTTTATTTACCAAAACGGCATCTGCATCTTTGGCTCTTTCAACAATTTCTTCCGCTGTTGAACGGTCGTAAATAGTTGTATTTCCCAGATTTGAAATCGGTGCCCAGTCAAGATCCCCGGGATTTAAAGTATAACCGTCTAAAATGACAATATTCATAGGTATTTGTTTTAAAGAATAAATTTCGGCCGGAAGTATTTTATTTACATACTTCAATATTCTGAAACGATATAGTTAGATAACTCATGGTTTACTATTTCTTATACCCGGAATATGATGTATCAGACCAATTGTGTTTAAATATTTTTAAAAGCTTTTTACAATTCTATAATTAAAAAGTCACTTTAAAAAATGTTTATTCGGACTCTTTCATACATCTGTAAACTTATAAATTAAATGAAAAATCCCTCTCCGTATGATCAGTACAGAGAGGGATTTTTCTATCAGGTTATTGTAATAAGTTCTCTAATTTTTAGGCTCTCCTCCAACTTTTCCAGCACCTGCTCCTTGCTGTTGCATTGGGTTTTGGGCACGGCGTGTTTGAGATTGTTTAAAGATCTGGAAACGTGTTGGTTTTGCTACTCTTGGGTAAGAGTTATTTTCTGTGTCAATATCAGCAATCTGATAGTAAGGATCCAAAGTCCATTGAACTACCTTTTTGGAAGTAGAAAGAACCTTTGAAATTTGCTGATCATTGAAACGCCAGATTTCAGCCGGGAAAGTTACCAGCGAATCTGTACCATCTTCAAAGCCCATTTTTACGATAACCGGCATTGGCAAACCGCCTTTATTTTTGATCGAAAGCGTATAGAAATTGGTATTTTTCTGAACAAGTTCTTTTTCACCCGGCGACAAAGTGGCCAGATATTGTTCGTATTTCTGCTTATCCGAATCTGTTACTTTGTATGGATCATAAGAATTGTAAAAATCAGCCATCGTAGAATCTTGTGCAACTACCGTTTTTGATTTGTCGGCAGCATCACGGATTTTACTGATTGTTTTTGCTTTTGCAGCAGCGTCCTTACGCGCAATTTCCTTTTCAATTTCAGGATTTTGTGTATCGATGCTAAACCAGTTTACGCTTATCAAATCCTGATCAACGGGTTCTACACCATAAAACCAGCCTTTCCAGAACCAGTCAAGATCCACACCGGAAGCATCTTCCATTGTACGGAAAAAGTCGGATGGTGTCGGGCTTTTGAATCTCCAGCGTGTTGCATATTCTTTAAACGCATGGTCAAATTGCTCTCTGCCCATTACCGTTTCACGCAGGATGTTCAATGCCGTTGCAGGTTTTGCATAAGCATTTGGTCCAAGTCCAATTACGTTTTCAGCAGATGACATGATCGGAGATAAAACAGATTTGTCCGAAGCCATATAATCTGTAATAAACATAGGCTCTCCGCGACGTGAAGGGTAATTGAAATCCCATTCTTTTTCAGCAAGATATTGGCAGAAAGTATTCAAACCTTCATCCATCCAAGCCCATTGACGCTCATCCGTATTCACGATCATCGGGAAAAAGTTGTGACCAACTTCATGGATGATCACGCCGATCATACCGTATTTCGTTTGCTCACTATATGTTCCGTCTTCTTCCGGGCGACCGCCGTTAAAGCTGATCATCGGATATTCCATACCGCCACCAACGGTTGAATGACAAGAAATTGCCACAGGATAAGGATATTCAAAAGTGCGATTTCCGTAAGATTTCAATGTGTGAGCTACTGCGCGGGTTGAATATTGTTCCCACAGCGGATTTCCTTCTTTTGGATAAAATGACATACACCAGATTTTCTTTCCGTTTTTGTATACATCACTCTGCATCGCATCCCAGATAAATTTCCGGCTGCTTGAAAAAGCAAAATCACGAACATTATCAGCCTTATAAATCCAGGTTTTCTTACCGACCGTTTTGTTTTCACGTTTCTCTGCTTTTTCAGCTTCGGCTTGCGTTACGATAATAACCGGCGTTTTAGAAGTTTCAGCCTGTTTCAAACGTTGTTTTTGCGAAGCGGTCAAAACTGTTGCATAATTCTGGCATTCACCCGAAGCCGCTACGATATGGTCAGCTGGTGTTGTAATGGCAACTTTGTAATTACCAAAGATCAATGCAAACTCACCTTGCCCAAGGAATTGTTTGTGGTTCCATCCATTTACATCGTCATAAGGTGCCAGACGAGGGAACCAGTGTGCGATGAAATAATTGGAATTTCCATCCTTAGGAAAAAACTCATATCCGCTGCGGCCATAATATTCAGTAATATTATAGGCCCATTCAACACCAAAAACGATACTTGTACCCGGTTTCAATGGTGTTGGCAAATCAATACGCATCATGGTATTGTTGATCGTGAAAGGAAGCGCGTTTCCCGCCTTATCTTTCACTTTCTGAATTTCATAACCATATTCAACTTTTGGATCAAGAGAAGAACCGCGGCCATTGTTAAGATTTTGAAGCTGGCCTGTGCTCATTCCTTTTTCGTTGATACCACCTGTTCGGCTGGTCGCTCCGATTCCGTCTTTTTTGAATAAATTCTGCTCCAATTGTAACCAGATATATTTTAGTTCATCCGGAGAATTGTTAAAAAAAGTAATAGATTCCGAACCAATGATGCGGCGTTTTTCGTCATCAAGTTCAACTTTAATATCATAATCTGCCCGCATTTGCCAGTACTCTTTTCCGGGTGCACCGGAAGCAGTACGATACGTATTTGGCGTTGGCAATACAGTTCCCAATTGTTCAAAACGATCATTCGCTTTATAATTGGGGGAAGTCGGAAACTGCTGGGCGTTCACGGCCAGAGAAAGCAGCAGCAAAAAAGGTAAAAACAGTTGTTTCATAGGTAATTGGAGTGTTATTCAATAATTGTGCGATTAATTTACGGATAATCCCATGATTTCTCTAAAAAGCCCATTGTTAATGATGAGTGAGATAGCCATTCCGGCAATGATCCCGGAAAGAATATCATTCCATTTTAACCTGGACAAACGGAATAATTCAATCATTACAAAAGTGATGGACAGCACAGCCGTTACAATGATTAGCTGCCCTATTTCCAGCCCAATGTTAAAACCAAGTAATGGATTCAGGATGTCAGCTTCTTTGCCAAGAAGTGCCCGCAGATAATTGGAAAAGCCAAGGCCATGAATCAGGCCAAAAGTTAAAGCAAGCGGATAACGTGCGCTGTATGTTTGTTGTTTTGCATAGGAAGTTTTAGGGGTTTTATGAAAAAAATTAAGAATAGCTGTAAGGAGAATAGTAACCGGAATCAATAATTCGATCACGTCAGGACGGATCGAGATCATGCCCATGGTTGCTAATGCCAGTGTGATAGAATGCCCTATGGTGAAAGCGGTAATAAGAATTATTACTTTTTTCCAGTCAACAAGTGTGTAAATAGTACAAAGCGCAACGATAAAAAGAATGTGGTCATAGCCATTGGAATCTGTTATATGATCAAAACCCAATTGGAAGTAAGCTTGAAATTCGGACATGAAACGTAATTAATAAAGTGGGTTACTGAGGAGGTTAAAGAAATATTATCTAACAATTTGTAATTATTGTCAAAACAAAGTTCCGAAGATATTTCATTAAAGGAAGGAAAACAAAGGTTGGTTGGAAATGTAGTGTTATTTTATAAATCATCCCGGTAAATAGCAAAAAAACCGGCAGCAAACGCCTCCGGTTTTTTTGCTATCCTTAAAGGTCATTAAGGCTGTTAATATTTTGGTTATACGTAAATAATGAAAAGCGTTCTAAGTTAACATGGTGAATCGCTCATATGTTGTTGTTACAGTGACCTGTTTTACTCCTGAGCTTGTATAAATCCGGCGGTTTGCTACCACGACAAGTTTACCGTCGTTGAGTACTGTAACAGTTTTTGGAGAAGATTGTGAAAAAAGGGGTTCCTCTGAATCATTTGTTTCCACATGCAGATTTTTCCTGTCGTTTGAAAATTCAAATGCTCGGTGAACTACTTTCATATCGTATGCAAAGCTATAATCAGGATTAAAAAGAATCATTTCAATTCCATCCCATACTTTGCCTGATCCCAATCTTACAAATTGTTCGGGCCAGGCCTGTACAAATAAAAATGAGGGTTCAGGATTCACGTTTGACGAACCAGAGATAAGTATTTCTAAATAAGGACTTGTTATCGTTCCGGTAGTCAATTCATCTATTTCAGTCAACAAATCTGAGGAGTATGATCCATCCAGATTAACATCCAAAGGCTCACTGCTCACTGAACTTACAATTTTGTATTTTCCATGAAACTGTTGATGAATGGCTTCAAAATTGTCATCTTGAAAAGGGGATGGATCTTTTGATTTGCAACTAAGCATCTGGCATAAGATCAAAAAACTGATAAATAGATGTTTCATAGTCATCGTTCTGTGTTAGTACAAAATTTAGCACTTGAAGTATCGGGAATATAATTTATCAAACATTATATTGGGTTATCAAATTGTTAACTTATGAAAAATTGGCTTGACTACCCGCTTCGACCTGATATGACTTATGAAAGGTAGTAATGTTAGGTCGAATTGAAAGATGGGCATTTCTGCATTGCTTACGGAGAGCAACCAAACAAAAAAAACCGGAAGCAAACGCCTCCGGTCTTTTTAAATTCTGACACCAATTATATAAGATTATTATTACAAAATTTTATTTGTAAATAGTATTTTGTGGATCCCAGTTGGTCCATGTTTTAGTCCAGTCTGTTGTTCCGAAAGCTCCTCTGAATACTTCTTTTGTAAAGAAAGCATCAGAACCTTTTCCATCCCAGATAGCACCAGCCAATAATGGAGATGTAGCTTGTGGAAGGAAGCCAGGAGCTGTTAGCGTGAAGTTTGCAGAGTTCAACAAAAGTGAAGCAAGATCTTTCGTTTCATTTTTACGAGCAGCTGCGCCGAAATAAGCGATTGCCTGATCATTTGTAATATCAGCAGCACCACGAACCGGCGTTGTAACGTTAGACAAAACAATTCCTTTCAAATCAAGAGTTCCGGCTGTTGCGTTTGCATACGTTCCAGTTGCAGAGCCATCAAGACGAAGTCCTTCCGGGTAACCAACTAATAAAGAGTTGAAAATGCTGATAGAAGTATTTCTGCGTAAGTGCATTCCTGATTGAAATCCACCGCTTCCTTTAACAGTTGCATTTGAAGGAGTTCCTGCTGTAACGAAGTTACTTACGTTAGCAAAAATCGGTGCAGTTAACGGAAGGCCATTGTTTGGTGCAGTTGCAGGTTCACCTGTTCCGGCGAAGTTATCAGACTCAAACCCGTTTGAACCAGACTGATCAGCATACTCAGGATCACGAAGAGAAACTGCATATTGTACTTTACCAGTGAAACCCCAGTCAGTATCCCAATCGTCATCCCAACCACGGTAAGCTACAAGATATTTTGCATTTACAGTACCACCAAACCACTCATAAGAATCATCTCCTGAGTAAGAAACCTGTACGTGATCGATCGTTGTTCCTGATCCAACAGCGTAAAGTGTCAAACCATTGATTTCACTGTTTGCAGTTGAGCTAAGTGCGATACCAGCGAATTCAATACGAACATATTGTAATGTACCAGAGTTGTCATTAGCGATGTTATCAGAACCAATTGTTCCTGTGATGCCACCTTCAAAAACTGTACTTGCTGGACGGTTGTGAGGAGCCTTACCAATCAAAACAACACCACCCCAGTCACCGTAAGTACGTTTGCCCGGTTCGTTAGAAGAAGTAAATACGATTGGAGCGTCAGCCGTTCCGACAGCCATCAATTTTGCGCCTGGCAAGATAATCAAAGTACCGCCTTTTCCTGATGCTGTTGGATCTGCATCTTTTCCGGCACCTTTAATGATCGTACCCGCTTCAATAGTAAGAACTACGCCTGATTTTACGTTAACAAAACCTTTAAGCGTGTAGATATTACCTTTTGTCCAGGTAGTACTTGCTGTGATATCACTTTTAATTTCAACCGCACCGCGCTCAGAAATTGTGAAAGACGCTGTACTTTTCGTAGTAGCACCTGCTGATGTTACTGTAATAACACCCGTAGTTGCACCCGTAGGAACTGTTACAGTAAGTGTTGTTGCAGTTGCAGCAGTCACTGTTGCAGGCGTAGTGTTAAACAATACAGTATTATTTGCCGGAGTTGTGTCAAATTTTGTTCCTGTGATAATAACAGAAGTACCAACGGTACCAGATGTTGGAGCAAATGAAGCTACGCTTAGAGCGGGTGTTGGCGTTACAACCGGTTCATCATCGTTTTTACAAGAGGACACTGCTGTAAAAAGACCAAGCAGGACGAGTAAAAAGTACATTTTGTTTTTCAAAATACTCATAGGGATTGTTGTTGGTTTTAAAACGATTATTGTTTGGTTATTTGATTGGTGAATGCTTATGGGATGATTGTTCTTTTTCCAAATGTGTAAGCAGCTGTCAAAGTGAAATAACTTCCTCTTTTAAACTTGCGTACATCCTGATCTGCGCTTGCTGTTTTTGATGTTACATCACTTCCGATTTTACCATCATGATTGAAATCCTGAGAGAAGCGTACATTTTGATTCAACAGATCCTGGATACCTAGTCGGATTTCAAGATTGTTCCTGAATTTTTTGCTGATGTTTAAATCAACTACGTTACGGGGCATTTCATAAACCGTCGGGTTGTTCATGTTACCCACGGCGAAAATGCGTTGTCCAAAAACATTGTAAAGGATATTCCACTGCCAGCCTGAATTTGGTTCTGCGTAATAAAGACCAGCGTTAACCAAATAAGGAGATTGATTTTGCATTGGACGTTTTTTGTCGGTAATGCCAGTCAGATCGTAATCCTGAGTCGCTCCGCTCAAATCCGGACCTTTCACACTTGCACCAAGGTCAACACTGCTTTTGATAAGAGAAGCATTGGCAACCACGGTTAAATTTTGGAAAAAGCGGCTTGACGATTGTTCGAATCCTTTACGGATTTCCAATTCAACACCGTACGTTTTTGCAGCACTGGCGTTAATGAAAGTATAAGCCAATCCATTTCCCGTTGGAAGAAGAAATGTTTCGATCGGATCTTTAAAGTGTTTGTAAAAAGCAGTAACCGATATCAGTTCATTTGCTGTCGGGTATAACTCCCATTTCGCATCGATGTTTTGAATCTTCGCTGTTTTAAGGGCGGTATTTCCGCGGATATCAGCTAACAAATTGAAATCGAAATAAGAGAAAGGAGCAAGCTCACGGAATTCAGCTCTGTTCAGCGTGGATGAATAAGCGAAACGAAGATTTTGCTTTTCCGACAGTTTATACGTGAAGTTCAAAGAAGGAAGCGGGATGAATACAATATTATTCACAAGCTCTTTTTTCTCGTTTACAACCGTTGAGTGCAATTGCTGATTATTATATTCTCCACGGAAACCAAGTGTCAAAATTGCTTTTGATCCAAAATTCAAGTCTCCGCTTACGTAAGCTGCGTAATAATTGTTGATACCGTTATAAGAATCCAGATCCTTTGTTCCGTCCTTAACAGTCAAGCCACCATCAAGTCCTGTAACATTTTGTGGAGTGAAAATTGAACCGATATTTCCCTGCAAAATGCTTGAAGCATTTCCTACATTGGTATATCCATAAAAATGCGCTGAATAATCACGGTCTTTACGTTCTCCATAAATACCGAATCTGATTTTATTTGGCTCGCGGTCTGTTGGATTTCCAAAGGCATGTTCTCCGTTTACCGCAAGCGTCAATACGCGCTCGTTAAGTTTTGAGAAGAAACGGCCAAGATTGATCGGGTTAGGATCTATTGGCGCGATAGCCTGGAACGGTGCAAGCTGTCCGTCAGCGCTGGTAGCACCCGTTGTGCGTTGGTAACCGATACGTTTCCAGTCTGGCTCCCAGCGACCTGTGTAACCAAATCCTGTGATCCAGTTTAGTTTTGTTAAATCACCAAATTTGTGATCACCGGAAACTTGCGTGGTTACGATACTGCGGTTTTCAAAACGCTCTGAATAGTTGCGCACATCATAGCCATCTACAACTTTCTGTCCGTCACGAACAACTGTTTCTGTATTTCCTAACTGATTGAATAACGTTTTCCATTCCAGGTTGAAAACAGGAGAGAAGCGGAAAGTCCAGTTGTGAAGAACGCCGATACGTGCCTGACGTGAATAATTTGAATCCGTATATTTTTCAAAAACATCGTTTGCAACCAAACCATTCTGGTACAAATTCAAACCAATCTTTGAATTTTGGTTTGTCAAAGAATAGTTGATGTTTGTGATATTACTAACATTTACATTGCCGATGTCAAAACGTCTGCCTAAGTTCAGCGCGAAGCGCATATCAGGATTAACAGTTTTGCTTTGAAGTCCCCATGAATTCTTGAATAAATTGCCAAAAGCGGCTCTGTCTTCTGAACCAAGAGCATTAAAATCTGCCGAACGTTTAGGAAATGCGCTGGATAAAGTCTGATCTTTTCCCCATAATCCAAGAAAATTCAAACCGCTGCGGTCATGGGTTTGTACGTTTTGAAAAGTTGTATTTCCACGGTATCCAATCGTTGCAGCTGCTTCGGTGAAATTGGCATCCGGACGACGCTTAGTGTAAATTTTAATAACACCACCGGCAAAATCTCCCGGAGATTCCGCTGATCCGGATTTGTATACGATCATCCGGTCAATGATATTACTTGGAACAAGGTCGAATGAAAATGCGCGGGTATCAACTTCGGATGAAGGTGTGATCACGTCATTGATCAAAACTGCATTATAACGTGAACCTAAACCACGGATCATTACGAAGCGGTTATCAACGATACTTACACCCGGAACCCGACGGATTGCAGCTGCTGCGTCACGGTCCTGAGATTTCTGGATTTGCTGTGCCGAGATACCTACCGCGATAGGTTTCATTTGTTTGATTTCGCTGATCACGGCAACTTCGGTATTGGTCGCTCTCGATCCGCGAACGACAACTTCTTGTAATGCAGTGCCTTCTTCGTCCAATTCTGTGTCAATTACAGTAGTATTCCCTGACTCAACACGTACGTTTGGGATTTCTTTTGTTTTGTAGGATACAAAAGAAATGATGACTTTGTGTGTACCAACGGGTACATTAGCAAGTGTGAAATTTCCTTCTACATCGGCAGCGGCACCAATTTGGGTGCCCTCGATCATGATGGTGGCGCCGATCAGCGCGTCTTTGGTTTTTGCATCTTTAATTACACCGCGGATAGTACCCGGGCCGGCGAAAGCTAAAGAAACTGAAAGGAGTAATAAACTGAGAGTAGTGAGTAAATTGGTTTTCATATCAAGGTGTCAAATTTTCGACAGCAAAAGTAGAACCTCAATATTATCCCAGTGTTAACTCAATATTATGGCTTGGTTATTAAAATAAGATTAAAATATCTGTAAATCAATTATTTACATGGTTTGTAGCTATTATTCGACGTGATGTATTGATGAAAGGAAAACTTATATTAAAACCGAAATTACAACCTATTCAATGACTCCATTTCCGTCAAAAACCTTAAAATTTTCCATGTCGTACACAAATCCGTTGACGATAGCATAACGAACAACGTTATTCCGCTTCAATAAAAAAGTGCCAAAACTTCCTATTTCCGGTGTTACAGCGGGTGGGGTTTTTCCATTCCTTAAAATATGGAACGGTTGATCGTAAATGATGGAAAGTGAAGTATTGTCATTATCCGGATTTGCCATTCTAACATAAATATAACCTTGTTTAAAAAGCGCCTTGGCATTTAACTTTTTCAAATCCTCTGTTGTACTAATTGTAGTTGGATACACTCTGCCATTTTCCAAAACCAGACCGGACGCATTGATTTCTTGTGTGCCAAATACGGTCGACAAATCTCCATATTCTTCTACTTTTCCGGAGTAGAAAAACTTTTCTGCATTGGAATAATTAACTTCATTTCTATTTATTCCAAGATCAGAAAGGAATGATTTTTCACTTTTTTTGATAGTTGCCCCCCGAACAACAAGGTCAAAAAGGGAACGGCCGTTTTCAGGAATATCTTCATAACGAGCTTTGTTTTCCTTTGTGTAAGTTTTAAGAGAAATAGCTTCAAAGGCTGTCAAAAGCGTCATAAAATTCAGTTTTCGGATGTATTGTTTTTCCGGATCTCCGTCATATCCGCCGGATTCGATCAGGATTAATGTTGTTCCCCATTTTTGAAAATTATCGCCAAAGGCACGCGGTTCATGGTCGTCGGCATAGCGACCTACCTGGCCCGGAATGAATTTTTGCAGGTTCCGGTTCATTTTTACGATCAGCTGCATGGACTTTTCCCGTACAGAATTTATAGACCTCGGATAATCATAAGCCGTGGCGAGAAATGATATCGTTGCCTTTTTCTCTGATCTTCCGACAGAATATCTCGGACTTTGGTCATGAAGATTAAAACCAAATTCAGGTTTTATCGTATTTTGAAGTTCTTTCAGGATTTTAGCTTCCGGTGCCTGAAGAAAAACGGCATCTCGATTGAGGTCGAATCCCTGGGCATTTCTGCGTTGATATCTTTCTGCGCCATCGGGATTTAACATAGGGATAAAATAAATCGTGGTACTGTCGAGAATGGTTTTTCTCAATTTGTCAAAACCGTCGCCTTTTGCTTCCAGAAAGTTGAAAATATCAAAAGTTGCCATCGTGGCGGTAGGCTCGTCGCCGTGCATTTGCGACCAGGCCATGATTTTATGAGGACCTTTTCCGACTTTGAGCATCGTAATGCTTCTCCCTTCAAACGATTCACCAACTTTCGATACTTCGTAAGATTTCAGGGTACTTCTTTTTATGATTAAAGGATGAATATCCTTATGCTTGAATCTTCGGTTTGTCAGTGATTTTTCCTTAAACTGATCATGGGATTTCATGAGCTTTTCAGCAAGCTCATTTGACTGTGAATAAGATGTGACTGATACGGAAAAGAAGAAAAGTAAAGTAAGAAGTGATTTCATATTAAGTTTTTTTTTCACGCAAAGCAGGTAAGTTTTCACGCAAAGATCGTTAAGTTTTACGATCTCAACTTAAAGCTCTTTGCGTTTTTTCTTGTTTGCTTTGCGTGAAACTATTCTATCACTCCATTATAAAAAGCAGGAGCCTCCCCAGACAAATCATATAAAAACCCATTCACCACCGCAAATTTCACAATCCCGTTTTTTGTCAAAATAAAAGTTGGGATATCTTCAAAAGTTGGAGCGGAAGTAGGAGCAGATTTATCCATTAATATATGCAAAGGGAGTTGAGTGAAAAATACTCCTTCCGATGTCAGATCCGTCTTAATATAGGTATAACCTTCTTTAAGTAATTCCCAGGGATCAAATTTATCAAGCTGACTTATTTCTGAATAAGAAACAGAAAGTGTTTCCCCCTTTTCCAAAGTATAACCCGTCGCATCAAATTCCTCGCTTCCGAAATAAATAGAAAGATCTCCATAGTCTTCAATTTTACTCCGATAGAAAAATTTCGTGGCATTATCGTAATTCACCTCTGCGCGATCAATTCCTAAATCAGTCTGATAGGTTTTTCCTTCTTCATTAATAGTAGCATTCCGAATAAGGAAATCAAAAATATAACGACTGTTTTCGGGTAATTTGTAATAATCTTCACGGCCTTCCTGAGCGTAGGAATTGTCTGCAATAGAATCCAAAGCTGTCAAAATTGACATGAAATTCAACTTGCGGATATATTGTTTTTCCGGATCGCCAACATATCCTCCCGATTCGATGAGAATTAACGTGGTCCCCCATTTTTGAATATTATCTCCAAAAGCACGAGGTTCAAAATCTTCATTCCAACGACCAACGGCATCAGGAATGTAATTTTGCAACATTCGGTTCATACCCGAAATAACCTGAATAGCCTTTTCCCGAACTGCATTTACATTCCTTTCCTGATCATAAGCCGTAGCTAAAAAAGAAATCGTAGCCAGTTTCGAAGTATTACCAACGGAATACCTTGGATTTTTATCATGTAAGTTAAAACCAAATTCCGGCTGTAAACTTTGCTGCAATTGTTTTAATATCCTGGATTCAGGTGCTTGCAGTTGTAATGCGTCGCGGTTGATATCAATATTTTGAGCATTGCGCCGTTGGAAACGTTCCGCTCCGTCAGGGTTTAGCATCGGGACAAAATACAAAGTTGTTTCAGACAAAATTAATTTTCTGATTTCATCAAATTCATCATTTTCTGCTTCCAGGAAATTGAGAATATCAAAGCAGGCCATCGTTGCTGTGGCTTCGTCGCCATGCATCTGTGACCATAGTAAAATTTTACGCGGACCCGTTCCTGTTTTCAAGTAATGGATCGCTCTGCCTTCAAAAGATTCTCCAACATTTTTGATTTCATATGCCGGATTTCCAATTCGTTTATCGATTAAAGTATTAACCGATGTCTGTTTAAACCGGCGATTTGATAATGTTTTCTCCTGAAATAAAACGTAGGAATTATAAAGCGAGTTGTGGAAATCAGATTTTTGATTCATCAATCAGTATTTGGCAGATACGTAAATTAAAACATATCAGGCAGTTAAATATTTTTTAAGATCATGAATACAAAAGTAAGCACATTCATCAAAAACGGGTATACAATTTCTTCGTGTTTTTATGCGGATAATTTGCAAAAATTGTTCCAATCTCTAACAAAGTTTTCTTATCTTTGCAGCATGTTAAGAGCTGAAACATATCATCATTTTCATCAAAACCATTTGGTTTCCGGGCGTCTTGGGTGATGTGTTTTTGCAAGTAGTGTTGTAATAAGGTTGAATACATAGTATCCCAAAAGCCCGATTCCTAATCCGAATCGGGCTTTATTTTTGAGATATAAATAAATTTTACTGGTTTCGTCAAGAAAATTAATTGCCATCCGGCTAAATCTTTAATCCTAAACGAATGAAAACCGTTATTATCAAATACAATGCGGGAAATGTGCAGTCGGTAATGTATGCACTCGACCGGATTGGTATTGATTATTTGTACACAGACAACGAAGAGGAAATTCGTTCGGCCGATAAAGTTATTTTTCCTGGCGTTGGCGAGGCCAGTACCACGATGAGTTATCTCAAAGAAAAAGGTCTGGATAAATTAATTCCATCCTTAACCCAACCGGTATTGGGAACATGCGTCGGAATGCAGTTAATGTGCCGTTTTTCAGAGGAAAACAACACGACTTGCATGGGGATTTTTGATGTGGATGTAAAAAGATTTCCGGTAACTCCCGGAATCAAAGTGCCGCATATGGGCTGGAACAATATCACAAATTATAAATCGGAACTAACAAAAGATCTGATCGATGATGCCTATGTGTATTTCGTCCACAGTTACGCCGCGCCAGTTTGCGATTACACAGTAGCAACCTGCGATTATATCATTCCATTCAGCGCCATGTTACATAAAGATAATTTCCACGCCGCCCAGTTCCACTGCGAAATAAGCGGAGACATTGGACAAAAAATACTGGAAAATTTTCTAAAACTCTAAAAATAGGCCTGAAAGGCCGTCACATCTTAGCCCAGGCCAACGGCCTGGGATTCCGCGAACCTCGGAATTATCGGCACCCCGATGATCCGTGAATCCGGGATATCACCATTACCACACAAAAACATGATCCAGATAATTCCAGCCATAGACATGATCGAAGGAAAATGCGTAAGACTTACGCAGGGCGATTATGGAAAGAAAGTAATATACAACGAAAACCCGCTCGAAGTAGCCCTGGAATTCCAGGATTCAGGCTTAACAAGACTACACCTGGTCGACCTTGACGGCGCAAAAGCAAAAAAAGTTATCAACTGGAAAGTTTTGGAAAAAATAGCTTCACAAACTTCCCTGCATATTGATTTTGGCGGAGGTGTACAATCTGAAGAAGATATTCGAATTGTATTTGAAAGTGGAGCAAAACAAATAACTGGAGGGAGTGTAGCAGTAAAACAACCTGATTTATTCAAAAGCTGGCTGGATAGTTACGGAGGCGAGAAAATCATTTTGGGTGCAGATGCCAAAAATGAAAAAGTAGCAGTAAGCGGCTGGGAAGAGGGGACAGAATTATGGGTTTATGATTTTGTTGAAGAGTATGTTGATAAAGGTATTAAGTATACGATCAGTACTGACGTAGCCAAAGACGGACTTTTACAGGGACCTTCTTTCGATCTGTATAAAAATTTGCAGGATAAATGTCCGGACCTGAACATTATCGCCAGTGGCGGAATCAGCGGCCTGGCTGACGTTGAAAAACTGGAAGAAATGAAAATTTACGGCGTGATCATAGGAAAAGCAATATATGAAAACCGTATTAGTCTTATCGATTTGCAACGATTTATAGCTTAAAATTATGCTGACAAAACGCATTATACCTTGTCTGGATGTAAAAGACGGACGAACGGTAAAAGGAGTAAATTTTGTAAATCTTCGTGATGCCGGTGATGCCGTAGAGCTTGGCGCCATGTACGCTGCCCAGGGTGCAGATGAGCTGGTTTATCTGGATATTGCAGCTACGGTTGAAGGCCGTTCTACTTTTATTGATCTGGTCAGGCGGGTAGCGTACACCATCAATATACCTTTTACGGTCGGTGGAGGAATTTCTTCCATCGCGGATGTTTCTGCTTTGTTACATGCCGGTGCAGATAAAGTTTCGATCAATTCATCAGCCGTTCGTAATCCTGATCTGATTAATGAGCTTGCTTTAGAATTCGGAAGTCAGTGTATTGTAGTTGCTATTGACACAAGATATGTGGAAACAAGTGAAGGTGTTTTTGAACATATCGTTCATACGCACGGTGGTCGTAAAGCGACGGAACTTCGTACAATTCCCTGGGCAAAAGAAGTTGAAGAACGTGGTGCAGGAGAACTTTTGCTAACTTCCATGGATACAGATGGTACTAAAAACGGCTTCGCGCTGGAATTGACTTCGACGATTTCTGCCCATGCAAATATTCCGGTAATCGCTTCCGGAGGCGCCGGAAACATGGAACATTTTTACGATGTTTTTACAAAAGGAAAAGCTGACGCAGGACTTGCCGCCAGTATTTTTCACTTCCGGGAAATAGATATCCCTGATTTGAAGCAATATTTACAAAATAAAGCGCTTCCAATGCGCATGACAAAATAGATTCACCGCTGTTGATGACAGCTCAAATTTTATATTACATTACAATGACGAACGAACTTTCAACCATAGATTTTACAAAATCAGCAGACGGACTTGTGCCGGTTGTGATTCAGGATTCTGACACTTCTGTTGTTTTGATGCTTGGCTATATGAACATTGAAGCTTTTGAAAAAACACAGGCAGAAGGCAAGGTTACATTTTTCAGCAGAAGCAAACAGCGCTTGTGGACAAAAGGTGAAACGTCTGACAATTTTCTTTTCGTAAAAGAGATTCTGGCTGATTGTGACGGAGATACGATCCTGATCAAGGCATCGCCGGCAGGGCCTACCTGCCACACTGGGGATGATACCTGCTTTGGGGAAAAAAATAACCGAAATTCACGGATCGGGGAAGCAGCATTTTTAAATTACCTGCAAAAAGATATTATTCGTGACAGAAAGTTACATCCGTCCGACAGCTCTTACACCAGCAGTCTGTTTAAACTTGGAATCAATAAAATTGCGCAGAAAGTAGGGGAAGAGGCCATTGAGGTTGTCATTGAAGCCAAAGATAGCGACGAAGGACTTTTCAAAAATGAAGTAAGTGACTTACTTTTTCACCTTCTGGTGCTTTTAGAGCAAAAAAACATTGACTTAGACGAGGTAATTAGCGTACTTCGTAGCCGTCACTCATAAAAACTAAAAGCAATATGAATTTATTAATACGCCTTCTAATCAGTACATTGGCTATTGTCGTGGGAGCTAAGGTCGTTCCCGGTATTTTGGTAGACAGCTGGACAACGGCTTTTGTCGTTGCAATTGTGCTTGGACTTTTGAATACTTTTCTCAAACCAGTGCTTCAAATTCTGGCATTGCCTATCACAATCCTTACACTTGGACTCTTCTATTTTGTTATCAACGTATTTATAATTTACCTCGCCAGTTACTTCGTGAGTGGGTTCCATGTTGACGGATTTATATCTGCGCTTATCTTTGGTTTCGTGGTTTCGGTAGTTTCTGCAATCCTTGGTATGTTTTTAGATTAATGTTTCAAAAAAACTAAATCTAAATCAAACCGTATGTTTTGCAAACTACACGCCTATGTTTAGTCAACTCGAAGAAATAAAGGATACTCTTTTTAAATATTTCGAAACAAGAATTGATTTATTTAAAATTGAGACCCGGGATAAAATAGAACGTGCCGCTGTCATGGGTGTGTACGCGCTGCTTATTCTCAGTATCGCATTAGTCGTTCTGATCCTGATCGTTATTTTGCTGGGCACTTTTTTGAACAAGTGGCTGCATAGTGATTACTTGGGATACCTTATTTTATTGGGGTTTTTTGTTTTGAAATTGATCATGTTAATTGTATTCAGAACAAAGCTGATAGGCTTTATACGTAATATTATCATTCGTTTTGTCCAAATAAAAGAAGATTAACCGTTGTTAAATGGTACCCGGAAATGATCTTTTCCAAATTGAATTGCTATTTTTGGGTTCTGTTTTGGTAATCTCTGCACAATATTTTTAATTTAAGCTAAAGATATGAGTAGTTCACCAATAGATTCAACCGTAAAATTGTCGAAACCATTTTCGTCAGATACAGAAACGGAAAAAGAAGATTTGCTTAAAGAAGCCGATCTTTATAGAGGCAAGCTTGAGTCACAGTGGGACGATCTGAAACATGATGCGTCAGGTTATGGAAAACAGGCTTTAATTATAGGAGGTGTAGTAGTCACTACTTATTTATTGCTTGAAGCAATACTTCCTGATGCCAAAAAGAAAGAAAAAATTGAACTTGCTGAGCCTGTAAGACCAGTTTTGAAACAAACGGTTCCAAAAAGGAAAAGCAAATTTGCGGTAGGGGAAGCCGTACAAAGCTTAGTTTGGACATTGGCTGTAGGATGGGCTCGCAAAAAGCTACAGAATTTTATTGCAGATGATCACGAATCGGATGAAAATAACAAATCATAAAATAGCAGACCTCCTTTCAAGCAGAAAAGAAGAAAAAAGGAAATCTTTTGCAGTTCTGTTGGATCCGGATAAAGTGGATCTGGCTACTTTTCCTGATTTTCTGGAAAAGGCTGTAGAGAATGAAGTTGATTTTTTCTTTGTTGGTGGCAGTCTTATTACCAATTATGCCATTGACCAGCTTATTCTGGCTATTAAAAAACACACCAACATTCCAACGATTCTATTTCCGGGAAACGGCCTTCATATTGATCAGTCTGCGGATGCCATACTTTTTCTTTCCCTGATCTCGGGCAGAAATCCGGATTTCCTTATAGGTCAGCACGTTATTGCTGCACCAATGTTAAAGAAAAGTGGTCTTGAAGTACTTCCAACAGGTTATATGCTTATCGAAAGTGGTAAGCTTACAACTGTATCTTATATCAGCAATACGATACCAATTCCTAGTGATAAACCCGGAATCGCGGCTTGTACCGCAATGGCCGGTGAATTGTTGGGTCTTAAAAATATATTTCTTGACGCTGGCAGCGGAGCTCAATATCCTGTTTCGGCAGAAATCATAGAAGCGGTAAGAGCTTCGGTAGATACGCCCATTATTGTAGGCGGAGGAATCAATACAAGTGAAAAAGCATTGACTGCTATGCAGGCTGGTGCTGATGTTATCGTGGTAGGTAATGGAATAGAACAAAACCAGAACCTGCTTTCCGAAGTAGCGGCCTGTATAAAAATGTTTAACCTCCAAATGGAAAAGGTTTACTAGACAGATGTGATAATATTTTGTACTAAAGGAAGGGGTTTCATTATTTTCTAAGGAAATTTTAAGTTCTTGGAAAAATACAATCCAAAATGTTGGGATTATTGAAACTTATCATGCTATCTTTGTAGCGAACCTTAATTACACCCAAGAAATGAAAAAATTCGTAGCATTTGCGTTTGTTGCCGGAATGGTAGCTTTCGCGTCTTGTACTAGCAAGCCAAAAGAAGAAGCAGCTGATTCTACTGCTGTAACTGTTGAAACTCCTATCGTTGATACTTTAGCTGTTGATTCTGTTGCAACTGATTCTATCAAAGCTGATTCAGTGAAATAATTCATTGAACTTTTTTTGAAAGTTATTGAAAAGCCTTATTTATAAGGCTTTTCTTTTTTTATTTGGGGTATGGAAAAGAAAATATCCTTTGAGGCCTACGTTCCGGAATTAGCTTATGCCTACTGTGATCATCTGCACAAAATTTACAAGTTCGATTTTTTTCTGTCTCGTCCGCGTCAAAGCCGTTTAGGTGATTTTACGGTGAAGCCTGGTTATATTCCCAGAATTACTGTAAACAAAAATCTAAATCCATATAATTTCCTGATTACTTATCTGCATGAGGTTGCGCACCATGTCGTTTATACCCAAACGAAAAGTCGTGGCCGAAAACGTGTCGCGCCGCATGGTATAGAATGGAAAACGGAATTTGAGATTTTGTTGATACCGGTAATGAATGACAAGATTTTTCCCGCTGATATTCTTGAACCGCTTTTGAAATATTCGAAAAATCCGAAAGCGTCGACAAGCGGAGATCATGTCTTATACAATTCAATAAAAAGATACGACGACCAGTCATTAAATCCGAATAAAGTTGCTTTGATCCATCTCACTGAAGGAAGCAATTTCGTTTTTCATAACAGACAGTTTGTAAAAGGCTCTCTGCGGCGCACAAGAGTTTTATGTATTGATAAAGCATCCCAACGCCGTTACACAATCCCTGCTCATGCATTGGTCGAAGCTTGTTGAAAATTTACAGAATCGGTTTTATCCGGCAATTTTTTGCTGGATTTTTTTGCTGTTAACTTTTCAGGCAAAAGCTCAGGAATCTTCCGTTTTGTCAACAGGTAACTGGTACAAATTTGCAGTCACAGAAAGTGGCGTTTATAAAATAGATGCGAATTTGCTCAAATCCTTGGGTATTGATATTTCCGCGCTCGTACCGGATCAAATAAAAATTTATGGAAACGGAGGCAGTGTTTTACCTCAAAAAAATAGCGCAAAGAGAAGTAAAGATCTTGTTCAAAATGCGATTCTGGTAAAAGGTGAAGAAGATGGGAAGTTTGATGCCGCCGATGCAGTTTATTTTTATGCAGAAGGTCCGAATGTAATTTCCTACGATTCGGCAAAAGCTAATTTTGTTCATCAGGTCAATATTTATTCCGACACGACTTACTATTTCCTGACTTACGGAAATGGAAAAGGATTGAGAATTCAGAACAAGCCAGCCATTAATGCTGTAAATCAAACGCTGATAAATCAATACGATGATTACTGGTTTCATGAATCAGAATCTGTTAATTTATTAAGATCTGGCCGTGATTGGTGGGGCGAATATATTGGAACGTCGTCCATGTTGACCTTAACCGCGGATTTACCGGATGTCATTCCTTCTTCAAACATAATCATGCTTACCTCTGCTATCGGAACGGCACAGGTTGCTACAAAATTTCAGTGGCAGTTAAATGGACAAAGTGTTGGAGAATCAGCAGTTGGTGTAGTTGGAACAGGTACTTATGATATCAAAGCACAACAAGTGAAGAGTAAGTTTGTTTTAAGCGCAACAGCAAATCCGGGAACAACGCAAACGGTTGGAGTAACTTACAATAAAAACGGACAAAGTTCTGCACAGGCTTATCTTGATTATATTGGTTTGCAGGTAAAAAGGCTTTTACGCGGTTATGACAAACAGCAATTTTACAGATTTACACCAGGGTTAAAAGATACTGTTTCCTATCAAATTCAAAACGTTCCAACAGATTGGAACTGGTGGGATATTTCAGACCCGGCCCTTATTACGGCTGCGATTTTAAAAGACAACGGAAATAATACTTACACTTTTACAGATAATAAATCCAAAGCTTTAAAGCAGTATATTGGTTTTACAAGCTCTCAGGCAAAACTTCCTGTTTCCTGGCGACGGATTTTGAACCAAAATCTGAAAAAATATTCAACGCCTGATTTGTTGATAGTGACAGCAAAAGCTTTTGAAACGGAAGCCAAACGACTGGCAGATTTTCGTAGCCTGAATGATGGATTAGAAGGCCTGGTGGTGACAACGGATCAAATCTATAATGAATTTTCAGGCGGGAAAACGGATATTTCTGCCGTTCGTGATTTTGTTCGTTTGCTTTACAAAAACGATCCGGAAAAGTTGAAATATCTTCTTCTTTTTGGTGACGCAACTTATGATTATAAAAATATTTTGCAAAATCAGTCACAAAGCCAGCGGAATAATTGGGTGCCGGTTTATGAAAGCCGGGAATCATTAAACCCGGTTTATACCTATTCTTCTGATGACTATTTTGGTTTTATGGAAGATGAAGAAGGTGATTGGATTGAAACAAATGCGGGTGATTATTCCGTTGAACTTGGTATTGGCAGACTTCCTGTTAAATCTGCGGATGAGGCAAAAATCATCGTTGATAAACTAATACATTACGCCGTTTCTCCAAAATCGCGCGGGAACTGGCAAAATACAGTCAAATTTGTTGCAGATGACGGTGATGGAAATATCCATCAGGAACATGCGGATGCGCTGGCGAAAATCACCCAGACGGAATTTTTGTCAAGCCGGATTTTTCTGGACGCATATCCTCAAACCACTACAAGTCAGGGACAAAAAGTACCAGCTGTAAATGCCGAGATCAAAAAAAGTATCAATGAAGGAACACTCATCCTGAATTATACAGGCCATGGCGGAACGAGCGGCTGGGCGGAGGAACAGGTCTTAACCTTATCCGAAATGCAGACCGCCCGTGGTTATGACAATTTGCCCTTATTAATTACTGCAACCTGCGATTTTGGAAGATATGACGATCCGGGGATGATTTCAGGTGCTGAATTAATGGTATTAAGTCCACGGGGCGCGGCGATAGGTTCTGTTAGTACAACGCGTCCGGTTTATTCCAGTACAAATTTTACGATCAATAAGGCGTTTTATGAATCTTTGATCAAAGCCGGAACAAATGGGAGAATGGGGGAAATTTTCAGGATGACTAAAAATGCAAGTCTGGCGGGAAGTCTGAACCGGAATTTTACTTTACTTGGAGATCCGTCGATGAAATTGGCCAGAGCTGAAAAAAAGGTTCTTTGGAATGTTTTACCAGATACGTTACGTGCTTTGGGAAAAGTAATTTTGAACGGAAAAATTGGAGACGAAAATTCCATTGATAAAACTTTTCAAGGAACAGCAAGAATTATTATTTACGACAAACAGACAAGTTTCAGAACCCTGGGAAATGAAGGAGATGTAAAAACTTACAGCGAATTCAGAAGCAAACTTTTTGATGGAAATGTACGTATTAAAGACGGACAATTTGTTTGTGAATTTGTAATGCCAAAAGATATTGATTATCGGATAGGAACAGGAAGGGTTGATATTTACGCTTTAAGTGAAGACAGCCTCACGGATGCCTCGGCTCAGCTGGATGTCCTTGTTGGCGGAAGTGCCGAGTTATTGGTAGATAATACAGCACCAATAATATCGGCTTATATCAATTCTGCTGATTTTCATGACGGAGATACGGTAGATGGTTCGTCGGTTTTATTTTTAAAATTAAGTGACGAAAATGGTATTAATGTGTCAAAAGCAGGAATTGGACATGACATAACATTAACGCTCAACGACACACTTACATTGATATTAAATGATTATTACACGGCAGATCTTGACAATTTTAAAAGTGGGACCGTTCGCTATCCGTTCGAAAATCTGGCTCCCGGAAATTATACTATTCGTATTAAAGTCTGGGACACGTATACTAACTCTTCAGAATTAACGTTCCGATTTCAAGTAGGTTTACCAACCGGGATAAAACTAAATAGCTTGACTGTTTTTCCAAACCCTTTTGATCAGGATCTTTCGTTTGAAGTGAATCAAAGCAGAGCCGATGATGATGTAGAAATTGTTTTTAGTATATTGCTGAACACCGGACAAATGCTCGGTTCGTATCAATGGCAATATTATAATAGCGAGTCTGTTATCAAGCAAACAATTCCTTCCATACGTCATGGCGGATTTACTTCCGGTACCAGTTCCTATATATATGTAGTAAAAATCCGATCGCTAAAAGACAATTCTGTGGACACCCGCTCAGGGAAACTGCTACGTTTACGTTAGCGAATAATAAATCTTGTAATTTTATTATAGTATTAAATATCTTTCATTGTATTTTTGACCCTTTAAAAGAAGTCGATTAACACCACTTCCTATCGCAAATCCAATAAATATGAGACTATTTTTTGTTAGTGTATCTTCATTAATCATTTTGTCAACGAGTATTTTGCTTGCTCAGTCTACCGTAGACACAACTCGCAGAATACCGACTTCACCTCTATCTTTCTTAACTTTTGCACCTGACGCTCGTAGTGCCGGTATGGGTGAAGCGGGTGTCGCACTAAGTGCCGACGCAAACGCTACTTACTGGAACGCGGCAAAACTTCCATATGCACAAAAGGATTTTGGAGTTTCAGCATCTTACACACCATGGTTACGCAACCTGGTTGACGACATGTGGCTGGGATATCTTACCGCTTACAAGAAGATAGGAAAAAATCAGGCAATTGCCGGTTCGGTTAACTTCTTCAACGGTGGAGAGCTTGACTTGCGTAACGGGGTAGGAACGCAGCTTGGTACTTTCAATTCAAGAGAAGTAGCGATCAGCGGTACTTATTCGCAGCAATTAGGGAAAAACTTCTCCATGGGTTTGACGCTGAAATATATCTCGTCCAACCTTGCAGGAACGGCTGTTGTCAACGGTGTTTCGCTTAGACCGGCCCGTACGGTTGCAGGTGATATCAGCGCTTACTATCGCAAACAAATTAAAAACGAAGATACCGGCAGTGAGCTGACATGGTCGTTGGGAGCGGTATTGTCTAACCTGGGAGGTAAAGTAAATTACGGTTCAGGAACTGAAACGGAAAGCTTTATTCCAACAAACCTGAAACTTGGTGGTGGGCTTTCTTTCTCTGCTGACGGTAGAAACAAATTTAATTTTATTGTTGACGCAAGTAAACTGATGGTGCCAACACCACCAAAAGGAACGGTCAATACAAATTATACAAAAGGGGCACTTTCAGGAGCTTTCGGTTCTTTCTCGGATGCACCGGACGGATTCAAAGAAGAACTTCAGGAGGTTGCTGTTGCCGTTGGAGCTGAATACTGGTACAATGATATTTTCGCGCTACGTGCTGGATATTTTACTGAAAATAAAAACAAGGGAGACCGTAAATTTTTCACAGCCGGTGTAGGTGCCAAATTCCTTGAACGCTATTCTGTTGATTTTGCTTATATGTTCCCGGTTGTTCAAAACAGCCCGTTGGCACAAACTTTACGTATCACACTTGGTTTGAGTTTGAACAAAGCAGAAAAACTGGACGTTAGTGACAGCAATAACTAATATCTTTACTTCCTATTAATTAATGAAAAGCGAATGATGTTATGGAACGTCATTCGCTTTTTTATCAATATATGACTATGATACTCGACCGGACCGAAGCTCCCGATTTTAAAATTATCAAAACAATAAACTTGCCTGAGCCACAATCTCATGTACTTGATAATGGAATTCCTCTTCATGTAATCAACATTGGTGAACAGCCAGTCGTGCGTTTTGAGTGTATTTTTGAATCAGGAAACTGGCACGAAACATCCGTCGGAGCGTCCTTTTTTGCTATCAAGATGCTTCCCGAAGGCACAAAATCTTATACTTCCTCCGCGCTTAGCGAAGCTTTTGATAATATCGGCGCTTTTATTGACATGACACATTCTTCTGATCGCTCGGGAATTGTGGTTTATTGCCTGTCTAGATTTTTACCGGAAGTACTGACTTTAATCCGTGAACTTATCGAAAATCCACTTTTTCCTGAAAAGGAACTGGATGAAATGAGAAACATTACTTTACAGAATCTTAAAATCAACAAGGAGAAAACCGCTTATTTGGCAACTACTGAATTCCGCAGACAATTATTCGGCGGCGATCATCCTTATGGACAAAGTCAGGAAGAAAAAAATATCCAGGAATTGCCTTTGGCACAAATCCAGGAACATTTTGAAAAACATATCAAAAACGGAAAACGGACTTTGGTTTTGGCCGGACAAGTTAGCGATCAGGATGTAAAGCTTGTCAATGATTATTTTGGTCAGCTGGAATACCAAACGGATGATTCTGAAATTGAGCACGATAGTTATACCGAATATCAGGGAAAAGAGATTTTGGTTGAAAAATCAGATAGCGTACAGTCAACAATTCGTATCGGCCGGAAATTGTTTACCAGGACACATCCAGATTATTTCAAAATGCTGGTAACAAATGAAATCCTTGGAGGATATTTCGGGTCTCGTTTGATGAAGAACATTCGTGAGGAAAAAGGATTAACTTACGGAATTTCCTCTCACATGATTACACTTGGCCGTGAAGGCTATTTTATGATTGGTACTGACGTGAAAAAGGAATTTACACAGCAAACAATCGACGAAATAAAAAAGGAAATCTATCGCCTGCAAACAGAACTGGTTGGTGAAGATGAATTACAAACGGTTAAGAATTTCATGGCCGGAGAATTTGCCGGATCTTTAAACACAGCATTTGAAGTCGCAGACCGCCAGAAAATTCTTTTGCTCGACAGTTTACCAGCTGATTATTTCAGCAAATACATCGATCAGATTCACGCAACTACGCAGGAAGACATTCAATTAATGGCATCAACGTACTTGCTGCCCGAAGAAATGATAGAGGTAGTAGTAGGAGGGAAATAATCTTTTTAATGGTTAAGTGTTAATTGTTAAGGGTTAATGAGGCTGGAAACCAGTTCTTGACCGTTAACAATTAAAGTATATGAGCTTACAAAAAAGCATCACTTCGGCCAAATATTTCAAATATCCATTAACCCTTAACCATTTACAATTAACCATTATCAAGCGCTTCTTTGTAGGTTTTCAAACAGCGTTCGCGAGCAAATTTATGGTCAACCATGGGTGTCGGGTAATTCATCGAATTGAGTTCCGGTACCCATTTTTTGATATATTCACCTTTTGGATCAAATTTGGCAGCCTGAGCTTCGGGATTAAAAATCCTGAAATAAGGCGCTGCGTCAGTCCCTGACCCTGCTACCCATTGCCAGCCTCCATTGTTGGCCGACAAATCATAATCCAGTAATTTTTCCGCAAAATAAGCTTCGCCCCAACGCCAGTCTATCAACAGATGTTTGGTTAGAAAACTTGCCGTCACCATACGAACGCGATTGTGCATAAATCCGGTTTCGTTCAACTGATGCATTCCTGCATCAACCAGCGGATATCCTGTTTTTCCCTGACACCACAGCTCAAATTCTTTTTCGTTATTTCTCCATTTGATTTTGTCATAATCCGCACGAAAGGCTTTTCCTTGTCCAACGTGTGGGAAATTCCATAGGATTTGAAAATAGAAATCCCGCCAGATTAATTCATTCAGGTAAGTTTGGCTATGTTCAGAAGCTTTTCTAGCCAACTCACGGATACTAACTGTTCCAAAACGAAGATGAAGGCCCATTCTTGACGTTCCCGGAATCGCTGGATAATTACGGTTTTCTTCATACTTCTCAATCAAATCAGATTTTACATTTTCGTCTGGAAAAGCATGATCTGTTTCAATAAATCCAATTTCCTTGTAAGAAGGAGTTGGATTAGGTTTTGTTTTGAAAAAATTGGAAAAGTATTTTTCTGTCGGATATGATGATAAATAGAAGTCGTTGAGTTTCGCCTTCCAGGCTCTGCTGTATGGCGTAAAAACAGTATAAACCGTATTTTGTCCGGTTAAAACTTCCTGTTTTTCAAAAATAACCTGATCCTTAAAGCTTTTTAATTCTGCTCCGTTTTTTGACAATAAGTCTTTTACCTGTCCGTCGCGCTCCTTTGCGTAAGATTCGTAATCCTTATTTGTATAAACTTCTGCAATATCATATTCTTCAATCAGATCCTTCCAAATTTCAAGCGGAGCTCCATAACGAACCAGAATGTCAGAATCTTGCTTTTTCAGTTCCTTTTGTATTGCGATGATTGCATCGTAAATAAAGGTGATCCGTTTGTCATCCTTATTTTCAAGCTTGTCCAGAATTGTTTTATCAAATATGAAAAGAGGTAATACTGGCAATCCTGATTTTAAAGCGCGATATAAACCTGCGTTATCATGAAGACGTAAATCGCGGCGGTACCAAAAAATTGCTATTTTCTCTTTTTTCATAAACCGAAAAACAAACTTAAAATTCACAAAGTTAACTTATACAGATTTCGTTCCTGAAATTACATACATCATAGCTCCACCCGCAGAATGATATTTATTTGCGTCAATATTGCGAATCATTCGTTCACCAAGATGTGCGTATTTTCTTTTATATTTTTCGAAAAAGTCAAGATTTTCCTGACCCATTGCCCTGAAATAATCATAATCCGAAAATTCCTCATTACTCCATGTATTACCATTTTGCCATTGTCTCATGGTAGCAATCTGTTCGTCCGTCGTATAAGGTGGATACATCGCGATAGCCTTATCCGAAAGCCGGACTTCAACCTGATCGAATCCTGCCTGAACCAAAAATCCAGGGACCAGATCACCCAGCGAATTATCGCCAAGTCCCAGTTTCTTTTTCCCTCTTTCAAAAATCAGCGCATATTTCACATGATCCAGTACTTCGTCAATTGGGTCATTCATCGATACTGAACTTTGTGTCAGACTTTGTACCAGATTATTTGGTTCTACACAAAGAATTATGCCACCGGGTTTCAAAACCCGCTTCATTTCGTCAATTACAATTTTAGGATGCTGAACATGAATGAGCAGTGTTTGACAGGTAACAATATCAAAGGTTTCGTCTTCATAAGGGAGTTTGTGGGCATCTCCTTTTTTTAAATCAAAATCAATTCCCTTGGATTCGAAATAATTGCGAAGTTCGGTTTCGCCTTTTGCCCATTTTTTATCATTGTCTACGCCCGAAACTTTGGCGGGCGAACCAAGATAATCAACAAGGAGACGGCTCCAATGGCATTGTCCGCAGCCAACATCCAGCAGGTTGAAATGGGTATGCAGTTGTAATCGTTTTGCGAGTAAATTTAAGAATCCTTCGTTCCACCAAAAGTCACGGTATTCACCAAAAAAATCTTCCGAATGTCCTTTACGCTTTATATTTTTAGTTCTCATAGTATATTTACAGGATCAGAGCTTACAAAGTAGTAGGCTTTAATCTGCCTTTATAGAACAGGATATTGGGCAGGATAATTCGTATAGCGCATATATCTTTCTTTTTGTCTGACAATTAGCATGTTACATCTTTTATTTAAATAAACCACTCATGAAATTAGTATTCAGTATTGCACTTACTCTCTTTTGCTTCGGGGCTTTTGCTCAAAAGCAGATAGATAACAAAGAATGGAAACAGCTTTTTAACGGAAAAAACCTGGATGGCTGGGACATCAAAATCCGTGGTTATGATTTGAACGATAATTTTGGAAATACTTTTCGGGTGGAAGACGGGAAAATGGTCGTTCGCTATGATAAGTATGATGATTTTAAACAAAAATACGGGCACATTTTTTACAAAAGTGATTTCTCCTATTACCGGATTGCCGTTGAATATCGCTTCGTAGGCGAACAGGCGCCAAAAGGAGAAGGCTGGGCATGGAGAAACAGCGGGATTATGGTACAAGGTCAGCCGGCTGCAACGATGGGAAAAGATCAGGATTTTCCTATTTCCATAGAAGTGCAATTACTTGGCGGTGATGAAAAAAAACGTACTACCTGTAACTTATGTACGCCGGGAACTAATGTAGAAATGAACGGGAAACTGGTGACTCAGCATTGCGTTAATTCTACTTCAAAAACTTACAATGGAGATCAGTGGGTACGTGCAGAAGTACTGGTTTTGGGAGATTCATTGATTCAGCATTTTGCAAACGGCGAAATGGTTTTGGCCTATAATAAACCGCAAATGGGTGGAGGAAATGTGAGCGGAAATAACCCTGCACAATTTATTGACGGCAAATTACTGGATCACGGCTCCATTTCATTGCAAAGCGAAAGTCATCCGGTGGAATTCAGAAAAGTTGAAATCCTGAACCTGAAAGGGTGCATGGATCCGAAAGCGACGAATTACAAAGATTATTATGTGAAGGCTGATAATTCAGCTTGTACTTACAAGAAAAAATAATCTTTAAGGAAATTTAGAAATCGTTTCTAACAAAGAAAGGCGCCTCGATGAAGCGCCTTTCTTTGTTAGAACTTGAATAATATTACAAACGGACAATTTCTGCTCCGATTGCATTTAACCGTGTATCAATATTTTGATAACCACGGTCAATTTGTTCAATATTGTCAATAATACTCACACCTTTCGCTGACATTGCTGCAATAAGAAGTGCAACACCCGCACGAATATCAGGAGAAGTCATACGAATTCCTCTTAATTGTGTTTCGCGGTTGTGCCCGATGACAGTCGCGCGGTGAGGATCACAAAGAATGATCTGAGCGCCCATTTCAATCAGTTTATCCACAAAGAACAAACGACTTTCGAACATTTTCTGGTGAATAAGAACCGTTCCCTGCGCCTGTGTTGCAGTTACCAAAACGATACTTAGCAAATCAGGCGTAAAACCTGGCCATGGCGCATCGGCAACAGAAAGCGTGGAACCATCCAGATAATTTTCCATCCGGTATTTTTCCTGTGCGGGAATAAAAATATCATCACCACGGAATTCCATCTGGATTCCCAGTTTCTGGAAAACTTCAGGTATAATGCCCAATTCAGGAATATGACAATTTTTGATCGTAATTTCAGATTGTGTCATGGCTGCCAATCCGATAAAACTACCAATCTCGATCATATCCGGAAGCATGGTATGTTCCGTTCCTTTCAATTCGCTTACACCTTCAATAACAAGTAAATTGGAAGAAATACCGGAAATCTTCGCGCCCATGCGGTTCAGCATTTTACAAAGCTGCTGAAGATAAGGTTCGCAAGCTGCGTTGTAAAGTGTGGTAGTGCCTTCTGCCATCACGGCTGCCATCAGAATGTTGGCTGTTCCGGTTACCGAAGCTTCATCCAAAAGCATGTAAGCACCTTTCAGATTTTTAGCATCTACACGGTAGAAACCTCCGTCTTCGCCGTCATAACTGAATTCTGCACCCAGTTTTTCAAAGCCGATAAAGTGCGTATCCAGACGTCTTCTACCGATTTTATCACCACCCGGACGAGGGATTCTTCCTTTTCGGAAACGTGCCAGCATCGGGCCAAGCAACATTACAGAACCACGCAAAGCGGCAGCTTTCTGACGGAAAGAATCCGATTCAAGATAATCCAGATTGATATCATTCGCTTCAAAACGAACAGAAGAATCGCTCAAACGCGTTTTTCTAACACCCAGATCTCCTAAAAGATCAATAAGCTGATTGACATCACGGATGTTAGGAATATTATGTATTGTAACCGGTTCAGATGTAAGAAGTACGGCACAAATAATTTGTAATGCTTCGTTTTTGGCGCCCTGAGGTATAATTTCACCCTTCAGGCGTCTGTCTCCTGTTATTTTAAATGAAGCCATAGGTAGTTGCAGGCAGTAGAATGGAAGTTAAAAACCGGTTGAGAAAATAAGGCCGGACATTAAATTCCAGGCTTTTTGCGATTATTATTATTGTTGTTGTTACGATTGTTGTTGTTATTATTACTTCTACCTGCGAATTTATTATTGTTGTTATTGTTAGGGCGGTTCCGGTTATTGTTCGGATTGTTCGATACCTGACGATCCTGACTAGGCTGCGCTTTGAAGGCATTGGAATGATTTCCGCGATTTCTGTCCTGATTGCTGTTACGGTCTTTCGGAGCAGCATCTACCGGGCCATTTTTACGGATGTAATCAATTTCTTCTTTCAATTGACCTTTTGTCAAAAGTTCAAGCTGTCCTATCAACACGTGGTCCTCAGGATTGTCCTTATTCCAGGTATTAAAAAACGAACGCATCAAACGAAAAACATAGGAAACGAAAGCAAGGCGATCTTCTTCATTTTCAGTCTGAATCGCTTTTTGCAGCAACAAATCAATGTTCCGTCCGTAGTGACGATACATTAAATTATGTTGATTGTAACCAACAGTCAATGGCTTTTTACCCAAAGATTCAGGAGAAGGCGGTGGGTATGGGCTGTCCACATCCAGTTGAAACCCTGACATGATGTATAAGTCATCCCAGAGTTTGTTTGTATAATCCTGATTATCCCTCATGTTCGGATGTATCTGACGCATGAGTTCAATCAATATGTGCGCGTAGAGATTGCGTTTAGCCTTATCCTCCATCTTCACGATGTGGTCGGCAAGTTTTTGTACGTTGCTACCGTATTCTTTCAAGAGCTTCGAAGATTTTTAGAATTCACAAAAATAAGAAGTTTTTATGGAAAGTAAAGGTAAAGGGTGTGAGAAGTCGGGTTGGAGGAATGAAAAAGTGGGAGATTTTGATTGATAAAATTCAGTTTGAAAATCTAAGAAGATGTTTAATGACTAATATTATGTAATCAATAATGATCTTTTAGCGATTCAATTTTAATGAATTTCTCTGTCACACGATAAACAATCCGATGCTCATGGTCAATTCTTCGAGACCACGAGCCAGATAACTCGTATTTTAAGGCTTCTGGTTTTCCAATTCCATGAAAAGGTGTTTCTTGAATTGATAATAAGAGTTCCTTAATCTTTTTTTGAATTTTAATGTTTCCTGTCTTTTCCAGTATGAAATATCTTGTTGAGCTTTTTCAGAAAAATCAAGCTCTCTTATCATTTCCATAAATCTTCAATGTCAATCACCTTGTGTTGACCATTTTCAAACTGCCGTCTACTTTCTTGAATTTTAGCTACAAACTCAGGATCGTAAGGTTTCTCCTTAGTTTCAAAATAAATATCCAGAGATTTCGCAAATGCTTTTAAGGCATCTAACTTCTCATGATTATCGGATTGAAATATCAATGTTTCCATAATTGCTTCGTTTTACTATATAAAGTTAACTTTTTTTGAAGGTTTTAAAAAGTGTTACCCGGTTTAGAAGTATAGATTCTCGTTTATGTAATAAAATATGAAATTTTTCCGTCAAGCAATTTTTCGGAATGACTCCCATCCAGGAAATAACAATAAAAACAATCAACAAATTCTTCAACCGAACTGTCATTTGTTTATCAGAAATTCCAGAAACGAGTCCGCATAGAATAAGAAAGGTAAAAGGTGATAAAAGCCGGTAGCCAGGTTCGTCAAAGTGACTGAAAATTCTTAGAACGAAAAGAAAAATCAAATAGAAAAATGCGACAATGAAATTAAGTTTAACCCAATTGGTTGCAGTGAATTTTAAACGCATTTTTCTAACTACCAAAACAATCATGAATATTCGAAAGCAGATTCCGACAAGTGAAAATATATTAAAGGAATGAAATGTGAAGTTTCCAAAAAGTGATATTTCATTAATCAAACCTTTTGTAAAAGAGGCGATATTTTCAGTTATCCGGATATTCCCGTCAAAACGGGAGTCCCCGAATAATTCTCCGCTATTTTGATAATTAAGTACAAGATAAAAAATGAAGCCGGCCGACCAGAAAATGGAAATTAACATTGCGGCCAGACTTTTTTTATTTTCTCCTTTCCATAAATAATAGAAGCAATAAACAAGACTTAAAGGAATAATAAAGATTCCGGCATATCGAACAAGCATCAACAAAAAGCCAAGCGCGAGTACAGAAGATAATCTTGAAATTGATAGTTCTGATGAATTAGTTAATTGATGCATATGATAAACCCAGCAAAATAAAATTACCAGAAATAATGGCTCTGACCAGGTGTGAGCCCAAAGTTTGAGAAAGGGACCGAGCAAAAGAATACATCCGATTAAAACTGATTTAGTTTTACCAAACCATAAGTTTAAAATGAAAAACCAAGTTCCTGTTGCACCAATATTGACTATTTTGGAAGCCCAAAGCACATTGGTTTTTGTGAAAAAAGAAACAATTGCAATCGCTGCCGGATACCCGATTGGAAATGTTCCGTTCCATTTGTATTGAGACCCTTCCAAAATAGTATAACTGCGTCCTTCTAAAATATTTCTGGCAGATTCCAGATAATACTGCGAATCAATAGTTGTATAATGATTTGGATTGATGTAGGCGAGAAATAAAATTAGTATACCATGAAAAAGCCACAGCATGAGTAAATAATACTTTGGATTCAATTTGCGGAACATATCAATACATCCAGATTAAGTTTCCGCTCATTCCTTTTTTCGCTTCTGGTGTAAGCGAAATATTTTTGGCTTCAATATTCATGCGATAAATGTAAGCTCCGGCAGAAATTCCTTTCGGTTGCCAGATAAATTCGTTTTTGCCTAAATGCGGAATGGGCTCGCGCTTTTCAATCGTTCTTCCCATTTTATCAAAAACTGCAATACTCCATTTTTTCGGAGGTTCGGTTCCTCTGAATTCAATATTAAATTTGAAATACTGACCGGAAGGATTAGGCGAAACATATGCGGAAATGATTTCCAATGTATCGGAAACGGCGATATCCGGAAGAGTTAATTCTGTTGAAAAAAGATTATTACTTTTATTTTCTTCTGTTATTTCATTGGTTGGATCAATGGTAAGAATCCACTTTTCTTTTCCTGGTTTGACGTATTTGTTTGGTACCGTGAAAGAAATCGTGTCGAAGTAAACAGGGGATGGTTTTATAAGTTGATAAGTTTCAATCGTAACAGAATCTCTTACGCGACTGATAGTTATTTTCAAATTTTCGGTTCTATATTTTCCAAAATTAACAAGTCCGATTTTAACTTTGATCGAATCCGTTTTTGCCGCTAATATCTTTCCGTGTGGATTGTAGAATTTCAGTAAATCTGGTTTCCAGGCATAATCGGGCAATGTTGCAGGAAATAAACGGATAGCCGGGTCACCTTGCAAATTCATTTGTTGTGCTGTGATTCCATCTGAAAGTGTTGGGTATTTCAACATGTTTCTTCTAATCGCTTCCTGCTGAATTGTTCCAAATGGCTGATTGGTAAAAGAGCTATCCGCTAATACCTCATATAATGAATCTGTGTAATGTTTCAGAGAAGAAGAAACGCCGTTGTGCGTATGTGCCAGAAATAAAATTGCTCCTTTATTTGGTGTCAGAATCCAGTTATTGCTGATCGTTGCGGGCGAATAAAATGAATTTCCCAAAGCGCAGCCGTTCATAATGACGGCTGGAAATAAAGAATCGTTTTTGTAATTTCTTTTTTGATCGTTTGCAAATCCTAATTCAATATCCGTAGAATTCAGACTCGAATGACCGTAAAGTGTGATTAGCGCTACGCCTTTATTTAGAATTTTATCTATCGGAAAATCTTCTTTCAGCGCGTTGGTTTGTTTGGAAATTGTAACGACGTTACCACCAATCGGAGAAACTACTTTTTCAAAAGACTCAATATATTCTCTGTATGTTTTCCGTTCAACATCGGTATGTCCACCGCTCAAATGAAGAATGTTTTTACGCCACGGAGCAGCTTTATTCTGACTTTCAAACGCTTTTACTTTTTGTAAATAATCGTAAACATTTTGAGAGTTCGCGGCATTTACTCTCCCAATCGGAACCAAAGGAATATACTTGGAAGAATCGGCCAGTCCCATTGTTAACGCAATATCTGATCCCGGCCAGCCAGCATTAGGAATCATATCATTTTCTCTGGCTTTTGGTTGATGTCGCGCCGTTTGCGGATCGATCGATTTTCCTAATAGCAGGACAAATTTTAAAGCGGCATTATGATGTAAAAATGAAATTGCATTTCTAATTCCTAACGGCCCGGGCTCGCCGTAATTAAATTGATCATAAATTTCTTCACTGTTCAAAATCAGGGATTTGAAATTACCACCTGCTTTTGAAGCACGATATTCTGCATAATCTTCAACAGGGTCTTTACTTTCTTTAACTGGATTTCTAACCAATGGATGGCTGATAATCAGATAATCTGTTTCAGGATTGATATTGTGAAATTTTACTATTCTTGCTGTGAGAATCTTCATTGGCTCTTTAAAAGCAATGAGCTGAGAAGCACCGTTTATTGGCAAAATTGAGTTTGTAACAATTAATCGTTTAAGCTGACCTGGATTTGAGGAGTCGTAAAATTTCCAATTTTCAGCTTTAGTTAATAATACGGATTTTCCCGGAATTTCAGGTTTGAAGTAAAATCTGCTTTGAGGGGAATTGTCAGGAAGTGAAATTCTTTGCGGATAAATCCATTTTATATATGATACGGAAACGGAGCCTGAATTATTAATTGGAATGATAGAAATTGAAATTTTTCCATCATCAGAAATATCCAGGCGACTGAGCGAAATAGTAAACTTTCCCGCGTTGTAATTTTGTAATTCAACCGAAATTAATTTTCCGCCAGTCGTTTTTGAATCACCTGCCCAAATTTCAATCTGATGATTTCCGGCATTTCTACCGACGATTAATAATTCAACCTTTGTCTGGTCAAATTTATCAGCAACGGCATTTTCAGTTGTTAATTTAAAGGTTTCCCATTGCTCATTTTTCAGCGCTTTTCCAGTCCAGCCTTCTCCGTAATCATAAGTTGTTAGCGCAGTTCCAGTTTCATAGTCACTACCCATCGGATATAAGTTTCCGGCCGGATAGTCACTGGTATTAACTTGCAATACTTCATTTAAATGATAATTGACAACAGTTTCCGAACTTTTGGAATCTGAAATTTCAATTCTTTTTCCCTGGATATTATTTTTATTAGAAGTCAGAAAATAAGAAGCCGTATCAGAATACAGACTGTAATACTTATGTGGCATGGCCTCTGGATTCACATAAAGTGAAGAATCCAAAGCGCCGTTATTCTTTTCACCAAAGAAAGTAAGATAACCCTCCTGATTTAATTTTTCTCCTGAATTATTATTTATTTCAATTGCTACTTCCCGGCCTCTCCGAAAAAGTTGCAGAGAAGAAATAGGAAAGGAATCTATTGGAAATCCCGCTTGCCGAAGTTCGGATGAAGAGACTTTGTAAATTCCTGTTTCCACGACAGGAATACGCAGATATGTTTGCGACGTATTAATCCACTCATTTCCATAATTTTTTTGTGCTAAAACCTGCGTTGCAGCAAAAAGAATAAGGAAAACGATTTTTAAAGAATCATGTGAGTACAGCTTTTCCATATTTCCAAAAGAAAATCAGGATGGCCGTACACCGTTTTATGATTCTTTTCTTACATAAAGATTCATAGAAAATGCGTATTTGTGGCGTTCATCCCTTTGGTGAAATTCAGAGGAAATCAACTCCCATTCATCCCAATCAAGTTTTGGGAAATAAGCATCGCCTTCGACGGTTGTGTGTACAATAGTCAGGTACAATTTTTCCGCCAAAGGCAGTGCTTGTTCAAAAACAGAAGCGCCTCCTAAGACAAATACTTCGTTTTCATCTTTAAGTAACGCAATGCCTTCATTTAAATCACTGGCGCGTTCAGTCTTCTCTGATTTTTCAAGATTTTGATTTCTGCTTAATACCACGTTTTTATACGAAGAATGCAGCGCATCGGCTGCTTCAAAGCTTTTTCTTCCCTGAATAAAAGCCTTTCCATCGGTCACTTTTCTGAAATGCGCCCATTCATCTGGCAAATGCCAGGGCAAACGGTTATCCAGCCCGATTACCTGGTTTTCGCTCATCGCGGCAATGATATATAAGTGTGAGTTGGTCGTCATGTAGATTTCTTGTTGCGTTAAACGATTTGAAAATATAAGCTAAAAATCACCAACTTCTAAAATGCGGTCTTTTTTACCGGTCAACCTGAAAATTAACCACTTATCAAAACAATAAAAAAATTTTTACCTAGTACCTTGCATCGCAAAGTACCTGTGTATACCTTTGTGCTTATAGAAGGTGCAAATCCTGTCTATTAGCCATGAAATAATATTTCATTTAGTAAAACATGACACTGTATGAATATCGAAAATGCCCAAGTGCAGATGCGGAAAGGAATTTTGGAATTCTGTATCCTGCACATCATATCCCGGGGCGAAGTGTATGCCTCGGATATGTTGGATGAACTAACCTCCGCAAAAATGATGGTTGTGGAAGGTACACTCTACCCTCTATTGACGCGATTGAAAAATTCGGGTTGGCTGGATTATAAATGGGTGGAATCTTCGTCCGGACCTCCCAGGAAGTACTATGTTTTGACAGATGAAGGAAAGATATTTCTGGATGCTATGCAGGCTACGTGGTTCGAACTTGCGGATTCGGTAAAAACGGTAATTTATCGTACCGGAGAACTGAGTAAGGCAGATACTTCTAATTCCTAACTGATCATTTAAAGACCTTCGATTATTTCAATCATGAAAAAGACAATCAGTATCAATATAGGCGGTGTCATCTTCCACATCGAGGAGGACGGATACGAAAAGCTGAAAAGCTATCTCGGTTCTATTCAGAAATATTTTTCTTCGTTTGCAGACAGCAAAGAAATTCTTTCAGACATTGAAGGAAGGGTTGCAGAACGCTTTTTAAACAAACAAAAAACAGAAGCAAAACAAGTTATTTCACTTGTGGATGTTGACGAATTAATTTCCGCAATGGGTACCGTGGCAGATTTTGAAGCCATTGAACAGGCGGAAGATATTTTCGCAGATCCATTGCAATCAGCTACTCCGGGAGAAATTTCAAAGCCAAAAGAAGAAAGTTATTCTTCCGCATCCACAGCCTCGGCTTCAAATACAGAAACAAGAACAGCTGCGAATCCTAAAAAACTGATCAGAGATCTTCGTAGAAAACTACTTGGTGGTGTTGCAGCCGGTTTGGGACATTATTTTACCATTGATCCGCTTTGGGTTAGGTTAGCGTTTTTATTCGCTGTGATTGGTTTACCAGCCGGTTCGGGTATGCTTGACCTGAATATGGAAGATGAATTTGGTCCGTTATCAGGAATGGTCGTATTGGTTTATATCGCCATGTGGATCGCATTTCCGGGTTCTACAACTTTGGAAGAAGATACCAAGATCAAGAAATTCTACCGGAATCCGGATCGCAAAGTAGTAGGTGGTGTCGCCGCCGGTGTTGCTTCTTACTTTGGAGTTGATTTAGGCGTTGTACGTTTCTTATGGGTACTTTCCATATTTTTATTTGGCTCTGGTGTTTTGATTTATATCGTACTTTGGGTTATTGCCCCTGCCGCTAATACATTGACGGAAAAAATGGAAATGCAGGGCGAGCCTATTACCCTTTCCAATATTGAATCGAACATCAAACAAAGTCTGAATTTAAGTGATAAAGAGGGTGAAGAAAACCCGATCACCAAAATTCTGCTTTTCCCTTTCCGTGCCATTGCCTTAATTATCCAGGCCCTGGGGAAGTTATTGAAGGGTCTCGGGCCCGTGCTTAGGATACTGACAGGTGGATTTTTAGTACTTCTTGCCGCAGTTTCATTATTTGGTCTTGTCGTGGGTGGTGCAGTTGTGATGGGTTTCGCGAACGTGGCGACCTTTGACGGAATGCCGGTACCTTTCAGGATTTTTCAGGAATTGCCGTCGAGTTTGATTTTATCAGGACTTCTGGTTTCAGCAGTTCCTCTGATTACTTTTCTTTTGTTGGGATTAACACTTTTATCCAATAAGAAAATTGTAGGCGGCTCCGTTTGGCTTACTTTATTAGGGCTTTGGATCGTAGGAATTATCGTTGCAACCGTTCAGGGTGTAGCTTATCAGCAGAATTTTGCGAAACGCGGGGAGTTCACGACATCTGAATTTTATGCGGTTCCGGCTGGAACACTTACACTTGACGAACAGGATAATGACGAAGATGAAAGCATCGACGTAGATATCAGGCTTGCAGGTTACAATGGCAGCGATAGTCTTAAACTTGATAAAAAGATGACATCAAGAGGGCGCACAAAACAGGATGCAGGAAAAATCGCTTCTGAATTGATGTATAATGTGACTGTTAAAGATTCTGTATTTACGTTTCCGGAAGGGCCGACGTTAGGTACAACCAGTCGGTTCAGAAATCAGCAGATCGATCTGACACTTAACATTCCTTACGATAAACCTTTTATTATTTCAAGATCAATCTGGTATTCGATATCACATTATTATAGCGGCAATCACCATCTGGATACATATGATTTGGGTGACGATGAAGTAAACTGGAATAATCTGCGCTGGACAATCCGCCGCGATTCAGGACTGGTTTGTACAAATATTCCTGTAAAATATGTCCGGGTAGATGAGGATGATCATGACAACAATAACGAAAATTATTCTGTCGATGACGACGATGATGATTTTAACCTGGGTGATCGTGGAAATTATATCAAACAATTCCCGGTAAAAGATTTCAAAAAGATAAGTATCGGCGGTGCTTATTCGATTAGTATCAAACAAGGAGCAGAATTTAATGTTTCGGCGGACGGGGATGAAAAAGACGTGGATGATCTGAAAATTTATGAAGAAGACGGTGTCCTTAAAGTTAAAGGAAACTCCGGTTTTAATTTATTTGGAAATGATGGTAGGAGAGTCGGTATCGTAATAACGATGCCAACAATTGAAGAAGTTTCTATTTCAGGTGCCAACAAAGCCAAAATCTCTGGATTCAAAGGTCTTTCAAAACTTAGTGTGGACTTGACCGGAGCTTCCAAAACAGATATTGATGTTGAAACCAACGAATTGACGGTTGAGCTTACCGGCGCTTCAAAGGCCACATTAAAAGGATCTGCAACGACTGCTAACTTTGATCTGACGGGAGCTTGTAAATTAGTAAGCACAGGAATGAATATCCAGAATGCAGATGTATCCGCTACCGGAGCGTCAAAGGCAGATTTAGGACATATTCCGAATTTGAAAAAGGATGTAAGCGGTGTAAGTAAAATAGAATCTCAGGAATAATTAAAATACTGATGCAACCTATTTTCTGAATTTGACATCATTCCACCGTAATCAAAACCTAAAAAGAAATTAGACATGAAAAAATTACTTTTATTCGGCTTATTTTGTTTGTTGTCAGCGGGCATTTTCGCTCAGGAAAGCCGTACATTCCCCGTTTCTGATTTTAGCAAACTTTCCATGGGAAGTGCGTTCAAAATTGACGTAAAACAAGGAAAACAATATAGTTTGACAGCTTCAGGAGAAAGTGATGACGTCAAAGACCTTGAAGCAAAAGTTGTTTCAGGCGTTTTGAGAGTTGGTTACAAAGGGAATAACTGGAACAAACGTCGTAAAACGGTTAACATCACTGTTGTAATGCCTTCATTGGATGGCGTGGATTTTTCAGGAGCGTCGAAAGTTGTTGTTAACAAATTTGTGGGTACAAAATCGATGGCGATCGAAGTTTCGGGGGCTTCACAGGTTACGATGGATTTCTCTGCGCCGAAAGTCACTTTTGAACTTTCAGGAGCGTCGTCATTAGCAATTACAGGACAGGGCGATGTTTTGCACGGCGAAGTTTCTGGTGCTTCTTCTTTTAAAGGACAAAGTTTTCCGGCAAAAGAAGTAAACATCGATGCTTCGGGAGCAAGTAATGCACATGTTGTGGCGAGTACAACCGTTCATGCAGATGCAAGCGGTGCAAGCAGTATCCGTTATGCAGGAGATGCGAAGGACATTCATTCCAACACGTCGGGAGCCAGTTCTGTGAAAAGAGAGTAAATTTTTTCAAGACAAAATCATATGATAAGCCGGCATCGTCCGGCTTATTTTGTTTTGGAACGAATCAGAAATTTACTTAGGAACTAATTTGATGGGTAATATATTTAGGGACATTGTTAACTTAGCACCCGGTTATTAATTTTTATTGATCAGTTTGACAGTATCGCATGAAACGCACATTTGCTAGTTTGCTTTTATTATTTTTTTCTCTTCTGATTGTTGAACCTGTAAAGTCCCAATCAACAGTCAGTGAGCGGTATTTACATCCTTTTGGCGTTTTCAGTTTGACAGGCGGTGTAGGCGTTGCGTATTATCAGGGCGATTTACGAACCAGCATCAATAGACATCTTGGATTAGGTCCGTCCGTTTCTGTTGGCGCTTTATATCGGTTGTCAGAACATTTCAGTGCGCGTGGAGAAGTCCGGTTTTACCAGGTTTCCGCTGATCAGAAATACGATAAAAATTACGTTCAGAATCTTTCTTTCAAAACACAGAATCCTGATATAAACATTGGGATTCAGGCGGATATGTTTGCCTATAACAGACATGCAAAAATAAACCCATATTTTCTTGCAGGCATAGGCGTTACCTATATGACACCCACAGCTGTGCTCGATGGCCGGCGAGGAAGTTTGGCTCCTTTGCAAACGGAAGGTGTCAAATACAACCGTTTACCATTGGTTTTCATGGCGGGAATTGGTATTTCAACCAAAGTTTCAGATCGGTGGAGTGTTGGTCTGGAATTGTGCAACAATTTTGTAAATTCAGATTATCTGGATGATGTCAGCGGTGTATATCCTGATCCCGCAACTTTGTCAAGCGAAGCCGCCCGTAGACTTTCCGACCGTTCTCCCGAAATAGGACAGCCTGCACGCGAACCGGGTTGGCACAGAGGAACATCCCCCAAAAAAGACAAGTATCTTTTCTTTCAGTTTCGTGCCAGTTATTTAATCGGAACAAGAAAAGAAGCACACGAGCGCAAAGCAGTACGCTGCCCGTAATCGCTAACTCCTAATTGCCAAAAAGCTAAAAGAATCAGCCCCAATGTTAAAATCGAAAAACCCGAAGCAGTCGGAAGTTACAATGACCGAAATGGTATTGCCCAACGATACCAATACACTCAACAATTTAATGGGAGGCCGGTTGCTTCACTGGATGGATATTTGCGCGGCGATTTCTGCACAAAAACATTCAAACCGGATCGTGGTAACGGCATCTGTGGACAACGTTTCTTTTACTGAACCGATTCGTTTGGGAAATATCATTACGATGCACGCAAGAGTAACCCGGGCTTTCAATTCTTCTATGGAGGTATTCCTGGAAGTCTGGGCTGAGGATATTCCGGCAGGGATCCGCGTTAGTACCAACCGCGCTTTTTATACTTTTGTTGCCGTCGACCAAAACGGCCGGCCTATTGAAGTACCACCGCTTTTACCCGAAACTCCGGCTGATGAAGAATTGTTTGTCAGCGCGCTTCGCCGTCGTCAGTTACGACTTGTTTTGGCTGGCCGGATGAAACCTTCTGAGGCGCTGGAATTAAAAGCACTGTTTGAAATCAAAGAAGAAAAAGCATAACCCATCTTTTTTTGGTAATTTTGCTACTTGTCAAGCAACCATTTACTGGTGAAAAGTCGTTCAGATTAATATCTGCTTTTCTTGCTTAACGACATTATATATTTTAAGAACGCTCTCATTCAATACAATATGCCAAAAGAGATTATTTTTTCTGAAAAAGCACCAGCTCCAATCGGCCCTTACAGCCAGGCTGTTAAAGTAAATAAAACATTATACGTTTCCGGACAAATTGCTTTTGAAGCTTCCCAATTGGGGAATATCAAAATCGAAGCGGGCGCGGTTATGGAAAATATCGGTCATATTCTGAAAGCAGCTGGCTTTGGTTATGAGAACGTTGTAAAATCGAACATCTTTCTAAAAGATATGAATGATTTTACAGTCGTAAATGAAGTTTACGGTCAGTTTTTCACAAACGAACCGCCAGCGCGTGAAACAGTTCAGGTAGCACGTTTGCCAAAAGATGTGAATGTGGAAATATCGGTGATTGCGGTAGAATTGTAGTCAATTGTGGTCAAGAAATTGTCAAGGGTTGTCAGGAAATAGTCAGGGATTGTCAACGATAAATGACCATTTCCTGACAATAAATGACCACACCTGACTAGCCCTGACAAATATATTTTTAATGTTGAAATAATAATGAATAAGTTACCAGTTCGGGTGAGATTTGCCCCTAGTCCAACGGGACCGCTCCATGCAGGAGGGGTTCGTACGGCTTTATATAATTACCTTTTTGCCCGTCAGCAAGGCGGACAAATGTTGTTGCGTATTGAAGATACAGATCAAAACCGCTTTGTACCCGGAGCGGAAGCCTATATTTTAGAAGCACTGGAATGGCTTGGAATTGAAATTGATGAAGGCCCTCAACAAGGCGGTCCTCATGCTCCTTATAAGCAATCCGAAAGAAAAGAAATGTACCGTGAATATGCTGAAAAGCTGGTTACGGACGGAAAAGCGTATTACGCTTTTGATACGGCCGAGGAATTGGACGTAATGCGTAAACGCCTTGAAGAAGCAAAAGTTGCGGCGGTTCAGTATAATGCAATTACGCGCCAGGAAATGAGTAATTCCCTGACACTTTCTCCGGAAGAAACAAAAGCACGTCTGGAAAGCGGCGAACCTTATGTGATCCGGATGAAGATTATGCCTAAAGAAGATATTCGTTTCAATGACCTGATCCGTGGCTGGGTGGTTGTTCATTCTTCACAAATTGATGATAAAGTTTTGTTGAAATCGGATGGTATGCCAACGTATCATTTGGCGAATATTGTGGATGATCATTTAATGGAAATCACGCACGTTATTCGTGGAGAAGAATGGCTTCCATCGGCTCCTTTACATGTTTTGTTATATCGTTATCTGGGTTGGGAAAGTACAATGCCACAATTTGCGCATTTGCCTTTGTTGTTAAAACCGGATGGAAATGGAAAACTTTCAAAACGCGATGCAGATTTGGGAGGTTTCCCGATTTTCCCGTTGCAATGGACAGATCCAAATACGGGTGATATAGCAAAAGGTTTTCGTGAAGAAGGTTATTCTCCCGAATCAACGGCCAATTTCCTTGCGTTGCTTGGCTGGAATGCCGGTACCGAACAGGAAGTTTTCAGTATGGATGAAATGATCAAACTTTTCAGCTTTGAAAGAGTTCATAAAGCCGGAGCTAGATTTGATATACAAAAAGCAAACTGGTTTAATCAGCAATATCTTAAACAACAGGATGATGTTTCTGTAATTGCCGAAATTAAACCGCTTTACGCGGCGAAAGGAATTGAAGTAAATGACGATCAGCTGGCTCAGATTGTACATTTGTTAAAAGACCGCGTTCATTTTACAAAGGAAATTGTAGAGGAGTCGCTTTTCCTTTTCAGTTTACCCGAAGTGTATGATCAGGACGTAGCTGTGAAAAAGTGGAATGAAGATGCAGTAAATGCAATTTCAAATTTCAAGGATGCGCTGGAAGGTTACGAAGGCGACTTTGTGGCTGAAAATATAAAACATGTGCTTGCTGAAAAAATGGAAGCAGCAGGTATTAAAATGGGTAAAATCATGCAGGCTTTACGCCTTGCAGTGACTGGCGCTGGTGCTGGACCGGATCTAATGGTGATCATGGAAATTTTGGGTAAAGAACAAGTAATTGCAAGATTAACGCAGGCGCTTGACCGTTTGCCTGCCCAAATCCGCCTGGCATAATCATAAAATAACCGTTCGATCAATTTGCATTGTCATTGAAAGTTTGGTAGTATAATTTCGTAACAGTAATTTATTTTACTGGCCTGAAAGTCAAAAGCGGTTTCCCGCTGGCATAAGGCCGTTAGCAGATTAAAAGTATGGCCAAGAAGAAACAACCTGATGCTGCAAAGCCTGTCAACGAAAAGCCGCGCGTGCACAAAGATCTGGATGGTTTTGATATCCAGATCAATTCCTTTGGTGAAATAACGACCAGTTTTGATATGGATCGTATCAACGCATTTTTGAATAAAAATGTAGATGACAAAAAGCTTCGCGACCGGGAAGATATTCCGGGAAGAAAAACGAAGAAAGTAAAAGCCAAAAAAACAGAGGAAGAAGAGGAGGAGGAATAGGAAGTGGTTGGTATCGTTACTGGTGAACTTGCGTGATTTTACTACAAACATATAAACTTCAAAAGCTAAAATGATCTCACACGAAATTGATTACAAGATTATCGGCGACGATATACAAATCGTGGAAATAGAACTCGATCCGAATGAAACGGTAATTGCCGAAGCCGGTGCGATGCTTTTTATGGAAGATGGAATTCAGTTTGAAACCAAAATGGGTGACGGATCTGAGGCCAACCAGAGTATAATGGGTAAGATCTTTCAGGCAGGAACACGTGTGATTACGGGTGAATCGCTTTTCATGACACACTTTACTAACCGCGGTGTTGGAAAAAGAAAAGTTGCTTTTTCTGCTCCTTATCCGGGAACGATCATGCCGATTGATCTATCAAAGATTTACGGCAACGAATTGATTGTTCAGAAAGACGGATTCCTTTGCGCTGCTTTGGGTACGAGTATGAAAATTCACTTCAACCAGCGTTTTGGTTCTGGCCTTTTCGGGGGTGAAGGATTTATTCTTCAAAAACTGAAAGGTGACGGAATGGCCTTTGTTCACGCCGGAGGTGTAGTTATTGAGCGTCAGCTTAACAATGAAATGCTGAGAATCGATACAGGTTGCGTTGTTGCTTTTGAACAATCGCTAAGTTTTGATATTCAGCGTTCAGGTGGATTGAAATCGATGGTTTTTGGTGGTGAAGGAATGTTTTTGGCAACACTTCGCGGAACAGGCCGTGTTTGGATACAATCCATGCCAATTTCTAAACTTATTCAGAGATTATCCGTTGGCGGAGGTAACGCAGGAAAAGAAAGTGGTTCGGTGATCGGTGGTTTGGGGAGATTATTTGAAGATTAATAAGGTTCAGTTCATATAGTAATAAGGTAAGTGTTTCGGCGTTTACCTTATTTTAATGAAAAACCACATTTTGAGTACTGACACCCGATTTACTGACAATCTTCAAAATATAATTCCCGGTTGGCAAGCTATGAACGGGACGCAAAGATAGAAGTCCAATGATCTCGGTATCGGAAACAATAATAGGATGTTCGCGACCACGGATATCAAAAATAGAACATTGAATATCGGTTTCTGAATTATCAGGTCTTATATAAAACTGCTGCTTTGTTACCGGATTTGGAAAAATAACAAAATTTGGCGGCGTTCCTTCTTTTAGAATCGCCAGAACGGTTGAATATGAAATTTCTCCATTTATATCTTCTCCTTTTATTCTGTAATAGAAACTTTCATTGGTTACATTGTTATCGGAATAACTGTAAATATGTGAATGCAGTTGATTATCCTGAGCATCAAAACTTGCCAAATCCGAATAGGTTTCTCCATCAACAGTTTTTTGAAGAACCATCTTTTTTAGTGACGGATTTGCTGCTACATGCCAGGATACGATGATGCTATTTTCTACTTTGCGCGCAGAAATTGTATTGATAAACTCGATTTTATTGTAAGTTTTACTTACCACAAATAACTCGGAAATACTTCCGGTCATGATGGGATTTATTGCTGACAATCTTATTCTGTAACGCCCATCAGGAATACCAGTTGGAATTTGAATGTTTACAGGATTTCCGATTCCAGTACTGGCCAGCCTGACAAATTTGCCTGTTGCATCCAGTAGTTCCGCCTGAACATTATTGTTGGTATTGGCAGAGCTGGTAATGTTATATGGTAAAGTAAACGTCGCTCCGGGGAAAAATTTTGACGGTACCAGACCTGTATGTATAGTAAATTTTGGTTGAAGCGGTATGACAGACTTAAATAATGAATCAGTAAGAATCCGGCTCCAGGCAGTCGCTGCCAGCGTTAAACCCTGAATGCCACCAGAAATATTTTCAAAATGGCCATGCGATGGCCGGGGAATTTGAATGGTATCAAGATTGGGTCCTGCAAAGGAATTGAAGTTCTTTAAGGCTGCTAATCTGATTTGTGCATTTATTACCGGTGCATAAGGTTTTGGCAAAGTAAAACTGGCAGAGTTCCTGGCAATGATCCAGGAAGCCGGATATCCGGAATCATGTCTGCTGTTTTCGATCAGTGTTTTGATATTATTGAAATAATTTTCTTCTGTAAAATTAAGCTGAGCATCATTTTCACCATGTGACCATAACACGGCTCTCAGTCCAAGTGATGAATTGAAATAACGTATCGTGTTGACAATGTTGGTGTAAGGCTGCCGGTTTGGCCAGTATTTTCCAACATAAATATTAAAGGCATCTTTTCCGGTAGCCCCATCGCGGTAATTTTCAGAATTTGCAGCGGCCCAGGCTGTATTTAAAAACATAACCGGTGTATTCATTTTCTGAGAAATCATATCGCCCAGTTCTCCCCAATACCAGGAAGTTTCGCCGGAAGGGAAAATGTTGCTTTTTACCGTTATCGGACTATATTCAGGCGTTTGCATCGGTTCATCCGGCGCAACGGTTATGTTTTCTGAATTCAGGCCTTTGTTAACCGCATTGAATGAAACAACCTGATCGGAAGCATTTTTAGACCCCAAATCCGGCAGGCCCATTGCGTTAGAATTTCCGGCAACCAGGAAAACTTCACCAATACCAACACGAACTATACTAGTGGAATCTACAATTCCTTTATCGCCATATCCGGTTATTTCCAGGCGATACCAACCCGTTTCGGCTTGCAAAGTGGTATGCAAAAAACCCTGTTTTATTTGATCGGCTGAAAACGAAAATTCTTTTCCGATATGAGAATTACTTCCGTTTGGTAGTAGCCGTGCTTCGATCCGGGAATATGGAAAGTGCGCGTAGGCGGTTATGGCGATGTTGGCAAAGCCGTTTTCATCACGCTGGAATATCTGATTATTAACCGGACTTGAAATAATTAGCTGAGCATATGAAGTTGTAGCTAATTGAGTTAATAATATTTGAATAACGATGAAAAAGTGAATTTTGTAATTTTTTATTCCCATCCTGTTTTTATTAGGCTCTGAATTTAAACGTAATTTGATAGTAAATGAATATTTCAGAGTATAATCTTAACGAAAAAAAGCCAGCCCCGGCTTTTACGCTTTTGGGACTGGCTCAATTTAATCAGCAATATTTATTAATAACCAGGATTCTGAGGAGTCAGTTTCGGGTTATTTTTCATTTCCTGAATCCCGAGAGGAAACAAAAGATGTTTAGCCTGTAATGCAACCCCAGAACCAACATTCAGGTTAAGGTGGCCAATAAAGGCATCAAATCCTTTTGTTTTTTCATTAAATACTTTACGCAAACGTACCATATCAAACCAGGTAATTCCTTCGTAAGCGAATTCATACCAACGCTCTCTCAAAACTGCGTCACGGAAAGATGACTGAGTGAAAGTTGCGAAACCAGGTGTTGTTAGTTTAGAACGGTCATGCACTTTTTTGTAAGCGTCATACGCTTCCTGAGTTGGTGCACCCAATTCGTTTTGAGCTTCTGCAAAGATCAAAAGAACTTCTGCGTAACGAATCAACGGAACATTCAAATTGTTAAACTGAGTACCAGGAACTCCTTGTGTACCATTGGCAGTCTGGTTGAAATGTTTAAAAACATAGGGAGCACCCAAGTCAAATTTTGCTCCATTACCATTCGTGAAGTAAGTGGTGTAGAACCATCCTTCCTGATCCACAGTACGAAGATCACCTGTGTCATAAGACGCATAGAAAGAACGTGTCGGAACCGTGCTTCCTGTTCCTCCCGGACCTGCGTAAGTTACAGGTTTGAAATTCGGTAAATAATCCCCAAGTGGATTACTAGCAACAGCAATGTTGTATTGAATCATAAAGATATGCTCAACACGGTTTTTAAGACTTTCCTGATGAACTTCTTTATACGTACTAAACAGATTTAGCGTCGATGGATTCGCTTTGGAATAATTGATAACTTCCAGAGCTTTATCCGCAGCGAGTTTGTAATGTGTTGCACCTTTACTTAGCGGGAAACCAGCCATGGTAAGGTATACCTTAGCCAGAAGCGATTTGGCTGCTATCTGGGTAGCACGTCCGCTTACATCCGTTACTGGCAAACCAGCAGCTTCGGCAGCTAACAAATCTTCAACGATTAACTTATACACTTCTTCTTGTGGAGTACGAGAAGGCATAAAGTCAGTTGAATTGGCTGTTTGAGGTGTAGTAATCAAAGGGATATCGCCCCACAATCTTACGGCATTGAAATAAGCCCAGGCGCGAAGAAAACGAGCTTCTCCCAATAATTTTGTTTTTTGAGCCTCGGTAGCCGTTGGGGGAAGGAAAGGAATTGTTGGAATTTTTTCCAAAGCAAGATTAGCATTGGCAATAATTTTGTACAGACCATTGTACCAGTTGTTGATATGCGCCGTGTTTCCGTCGTAAGTCAGCGAGTAAAGGTTATTTAAATCTGAATTCTGACCCGTTTCAGTTGTTGCAGTTCCCGTTACAGCTTCAAGCATTTGCCAGTTTGCAGAGAAAATACCTGCTCCGTCACCATAAAAACGAAGTCCTGCATAAGTGGCAGCAACAGCCGCTTCTGCGTGATCCGGTATCGTGTAAAAGCTTTCCGGGGTCAGGTTGGATGGATCCTTTTCGTCAAGAAAGTCAGAACAACCTGTTGGGCCAAGTAAAATGGATCCACAGAGAAGTATCTTGGCTACATTTTTTAAATTATATAACTTCATAATCAATGTTTTTTAGGATAAATTAATTAGCCAATTAAAATGCGATCTGTAAACCTGCCATGTAAGTAGTTGGTTTTGGATAGCCGTGCCAGATCATACCTTGTGAGAATACATTGCTGTTTTGATCTCCGTTTGTTGGCGTAACTTCCGGATCACCGTGTGGGTACTTGGTAAGCAAGAAGAAGTTCTGAGCAGAAAGATAAACTCTTAGTTTGCTAAGTTTAAGTTTGCTGATCACAGCCGATGGGAAGTTGTAACCTAACAAAAGGTTTCTTCCGCGAAGGAATGATCCGTCATAAACCCAGTGAGAATCTACGTTTGTAACATATCCAGCTCTTGTTTCACGAATTTGAGCGATTGGTGTATTCTGGTTTGTAGGAGTCCATGCATCCAAAACAGACGTGTAGCTGTTTGCGATAGAAACGCGGTCTTCACTTGAATGTTTTGTCATGTCCAAAACATCGTTACCATAAGAATAAGCAACGTCAAATGTCAAATCAAAGCTTTTGTAACGTACTGTGTTGGAGAATGTACCCCATGCTTTCGGACTACCGTTACCGATAATTGTACGGTCAGCGTCAGTAATTGCACCATCTCCGTTGATATCCTTGTATTTGATATCACCAGGAAGCATTGTCAAGTTGTTACGGTATGAGGTAAATTTAGCAGCCTGATCTCTTTCAGCTTCGCTCCATGTACCTTCACGAATAAGTCCCCAGAACGATCCAACTGGCTGTCCGATACGAATAATACCCGTTTGATTTGTAAAGCTAGGTCCACCTACTCCGAAGATATCCGAAGGTGTTGCCAGTGAAAGTACTTTGTTTCTGTTCAATGAAACGTTGAAACTCGAATTCCATGTGAAGTCACCTCTTTCGATGTTCGTTGTGTTCAAAGTAAATTCAAACCCTTTGTTCTGCATCGAACCGATGTTTTTTCTGATTACAGCGTAACCGCTCGAACGTGGTACCGGTGCATCCAAAAGCATATCTGTGGTTTTTCTGTAATAGTAATCTGCTTCTACCGAAATTCTTCCTTTCAAGAAACTAATTTCAACCCCTGCATCGGTTTGTGCTGTTTTTTCCCATTTCAAATCAGGGTTAGCCAAACGGTTGATACCTGTACCGCCTACTTTTGTGTCGTTGTAGATCGTTGCATAATTGGAGCTCAACAATGACAAAGACGAGTATGGGGGAATTTCCGAGTTACCAGTCAAACCGTAACTTGTACGAACTTTCAGGTTTGAGATCACTGAATTTCCTTTCAGGAATTCTTCGTCAGATACTTTCCATGCCAAAGCAGCAGAAGGGAAAAATGCGAATTTGTGGTTTTCTCCAAATTTAGAAGATCCATCCGCCCGTCCTGTAAAGGTAACCAGGTATTTGTCAAGCAAAGTATAGTTAACACGACCGAAGTATGAGTTAAATGCAAAGCTTTGCGCACCCGAACTTACACTAGGAAGTGTAGCACCTGCACCTAAGTTATTAAAACCAAAAGCATCAGTTGCGAAGTTACGAACGCTGGCTCCTGTTGTCGAGATATTTGTTTTCTGCCAAGAGATACCGGCCAATGCATTGATTGCATGAATACCCCATGACTTGTTATAAGTCAAATAGTTTTCCCACGACCAGAATGTTTCTTTTCTGTTTGACTTTCCGGCAGTACCTAATTCCGACGTTGCCAGGGTTCGTGTTTGAGACTCATTAACTTCTTGGTTAATCACGTTAATACCTAATACAGAGCGCAATTCCAAACCTTTTGCAAGTGTTAGATTTCCGTACAAGCTACCCAATGTCGTAGCTGTATTCACAATATACTTACGGCCAGTCAATCTGTGGATCGAGCTGAAAGAACCTTCAGCCTGTGGATAGTCACGGTTGTTTGCAAAAGTTCCGTCTGGATATCTTACAGGAAGAAAAGGAAAATCTTCAACCATTTGACGAGGAACAGCATCGTTGATATCGACAAGGTTTTCACTCTGGTTGTTATAACTCAGAGTAGCTCCGATTTTCAACCATTTTTTTACCTGATCGTCAATGCTGAAACGCGTTGAATAACGTTTCAAATATGATTCTTTCAACAAACCCTGATCATCACGGTAGCCAAGAGACAACGCATAAGTTGTTTTTTCATTTCCACCGCTGAAACCTAACTGATGGTTTTGAGAAACTTTATTCTGTGTTGCTTCCTTAAACCAGTCGGTATCATAGTTTGGTTTGTAACTTCCGTCTGCTGCCAGCGTAAATACATCCGGATGTTGTGCAGAGAAAGCCTTTCTACGAGTCTGAGGATTCAAATTTGCATATTTTCCGGAAGCCCATCCGGCAGGGTCAAACTTTTCGATGTTTTTGTACGCAAGATCTTCAACATCAAGATATTGCTGAGCATTTAATGTATGTGGTCTTTTTGGGCCGATGGTAGGAACGCTGATATCTACATTGTATGTGACAACGCCTTCACCAGATCTTCCTTTTTTGGTTTGAACAAGGATTACACCATTTGCACCTCTTGCTCCGTAAATGGCAGTAGAAGACGCATCTTTCAATACTTCAACCGATACGATATCGTTTGGGTTGATATAGTCAATCGCTGAACTGTACTGATTTTGAGTTCCCTGTGGAAGCATTACTCCGTCAACAACATACAATGGATTGTTTGATGAGTTAATAGAACTGAAACCACGGATACGAACATTGCTTCTTCCACCCGGACGGCCAGAGTTTACGTTAACCTGTACACCGGATACTTTACCAGATAATGCCTGGTTCAAAGAAGGAGATGGTCTTTCTTTAAGCTGATCTTCTTTTACAGAACCAACAGAACCGGTTAAATCGGATTTTTTGGCAGTACCGTAGCCGATAACGACAACTTCGCTTAGTGCTTTTGTATCTGATTCAATGGCAACGTCAAGTGTAGAACGGTTGCCTACTGCAACTTCCTGACTGATGTAACCTACAAAACTGAATACCAAAACAGCGCCGCTTTCAGGTACAGAAAGTGTGTAGGCGCCGGTTCCGTCTGTTGTTGTACCAACGCTTGTTCCTTTAATAACAACGTTAACACCAGGAAGGCCATCAGCTTTATCTTTTTCAGTAACTCTTCCTTTAATTGTTCTGTCGGCAGTTTTTGCTACCAGCGCGTTGGTATTGATTTTTTCAGAAAGTAAAGTGTTGGCAGTGCCAATTTTATCTCCCTGATACAAAACCACCTGATTTTCCATTACTCTGTAAAGGATATTATGAGGTGCAAGTATTTCGTCCAATACTTCTGATAATGCTTTCGATTTAGCATTTATGGTAACTTTCATTTCATTTTTCACCACTTTGCTGCTGAATATAAACTTCACTTTCGTGGTATTTTCAAGCTGTAACAAAGCACTTCTCAGAGACGCATCTCTTAGCGACAATTCAGTTTTTTGACTTAGTAATGTTTGTTCGAATTTTTCATTAGCATAGGTTCCAAAGGAACACAGCAGCGCAAGAAGCATTAAAATTGTTTTTTGCATGGTTCCTTTGAGGGACATGCTCTTTCCGGTATTAGTCCTTTTCATACGGTTGGTTGCTTTAATTATGAAAATGTAGTTAGGCTATCTCAGGCGGGCGTTAATTTGTAAGAGGTGAGTTGACTGCCTGAAATGGTTGACAAGGGCAAATAAAAATTTTAAATCATAAAATGAAGAAATGGTTAAGTGAGTAGTAAATGAAATATGAGTAAGAATTGTAATGCATTATTTAATCACAGCCAACGCCATAAAGACGAATTTTGCCGTTGTCGATCGTGTAAGTAGCGCCAATGGACTGGCATAATAGATCCATGATGACGGGTAATCTCATGTTCGTGAAATCTGCGCGCAGGAAACAATTTTTTATTGCATCGTTCTCAAATTCAACCTGAACGGCAAACATTTCCTGAAGTCTGTTAGTAACGTCATGAACAGTAACCCAGTCAAAGTTGATTGTTACAGGTTCCCATATCTGAAACGGAGCAATCGTTGTTCGTTTTAACTGATTAAGTTTTCCGGAAGTTGGGTCAAACTGTACTTGCTGGCGGGCTTTAATGATTTCTTTACCATCAGGGCCGCTTACTGAAACGGTTCCGGTGACAACTGATACTTCAAAATGTTTGCTGTTTTTTCGGGCCTGCACGTTAAAACTGGTTCCCAAAACTTCCGTTGTCATTTTTCCGGTATGGATTATAAAGGGCTTCGAAGTGTTCCGGGTAACATCAAAAAAAGCTTCACCTTCCAGATTGATTTCCCTGACTTTGGTTCCGTAATTATTGTTGTAAGAAATTCTTGATCCGGGATTCAACCATACTTTGCTGCTGTCCGGAAGTTGACGCTGCTGGATTTTATTTGTTTTATTTTCAAGAAAAAATGTCGTAGGTCCGGCAAGTGCAGATTTTGATTCAAATGAAGAATTGTTTTTTTTAAACAAAAATGATACGCCTATGCCGATCAGTACTGATGCCGCCAGATACCAATACCATTGTTTGGCATCTAAGAGCTTCAGGGAATTCTTATTATCCGTTTCTTTCGATTTTATCTGTGATCGGATTTGGGCAAAAATGGATTGCGAATAACTTTCATTTTGAACTTCCGGAAACAGCGTGTTAATGTCCTGTGTGTCTTCAAATGCCTGGTACCAGTTTTCCACTTCTTCGCGCTCTTTTAGCGAACAGGCTCCATTTAAATATTTATCCAACAATTCAGATGATAGAGGTTTCTTCATGAGAGCATTTGTTTTGGATAAAATTAAATCGGATTAGTACAAAAAGAGCCTTTTGTACAAGGACGTACAAGAGGCTCGGATACCTTAGTTGAATTATAAAAAAAATCTAAATTTTTTTATTTAATCTTATTTTAACCTTAAATCAGATCAAAAGTTTGTTCTAACAGGCTGATCATGAAGGTGAAAGATGACGCCGCAGAGAAATCACGCAATTGCTGGCGAATTGTATTCCGGGCTTTTAATAAGTGGCTTTCGATTGTTTTTGGAGAAACGTTGGTAGTATTGGCAATTTCCTGGATGGACATTCCGCTTTCAAACAATTCATAAGCTATCCGGCATTTTTCAGGCAAATCCGAAATACTTTGGTCGTATGCTGTTTTTAAATCGTTATAAGCAATTTCTTCATAAGTGGCCTGCTTGTCTTCCTGCTCGGTGTAGTTGGCGGGATACTCTGCAACCTTGTCATTCTTGCGAAAAAATGAAATCACAGCATTTCGTAAAGAGGTGTGAAGGTACGCATCAAACGTTTTAGCAACCATAATTTGGTGCCTTTTGAGCCAAATATTGACAAATAACTCCTGAATAAGTTCTTCGGACTGATCGCGGTCGCGAAGCCTTTTAAAAGCGTCGTTCAGAATTCTATAAAAATATCTGCGGTATAGTTCTTCGAAAGCATGATGGTTGTCAAGCTTAACTTCGAAGAATAATTCTTCATCACTAAATTCCTTAAACTGAATCCGCTTTGTTCTCATGATTTGCAGCTATTTGTCAGGATATGAGAATGATTTTTTTGGTAGATATGTCAAAATCTTAATAAATCATGGCAATATTATAATAAATAAATATAATATTTAAATACTATTTTAATATTAATATTAAAAACTCATTGCAAACGTTTGCAAAAAAAAACTCCTGCCAAAAATTAACTGTTTGGTAAAACAGCAATTTTTGGCAGGAGTTGAAAACTGAAACTATATAGGTTAAACTAAATCAATTGTTTTTCCACCATTATGTACGGATTCATCGCAGGCAAATGCAATTTGTAAACTTGTTACGGCATCTTGCAAATGATCTGTCAGATCAATGTCTTCTTTAACTGCTTTCAGGAAATAAGCCTGTTCGCGGTTACACAATTCCTGATGATCAGGTTCATCTTGCAGATTAATCCAGATGTCTTCCTGCACAAATTCATCTTTATCATTCAGCGCTGCATGATGTACCCGAATGGATTCTGTTTTTGTATGTGCTTCCACGGATGAAGATTTTCCGGTTCCTCCTGCATCCTTAGCTACAATAGAAACAGAACCTTTTGGCCCGATCACATCTTTTACAAAAAATGCAGTTTCACTGATCATTGGTCCCCAGCCTGCTTCATACCAGCCAACCGAGCCATCCTCAAACCAAATCTGAAGCTGGCCATAATTGTAATTTCCTTCCGGAATATCTTCTGTTAAACGTGCTCCAATTGCATTCACACGAATTGGTTTTGAACGCGTCATTTGACACATTACATCAATATAATGCACACCGCAATCCACAATCGGACTAAGACTTTTCATTAAGTTACGGTGAACTGTCCACATGTAGCCATGGCTTTGCTGGTTCAGGTTCATGCGCATCACCAGAGGTTTTCCGATATTTTGGGCTTCTTTCACAAAACGTTCCCATGAAGGATGATGGCGGAGAATATAACCAACCACAACTTTTTTCCCTGCTTCTTTTGCCGCAGCAACAACTCTTTTAGCTCCTTCAACGGAAGCCGCCAATGGTTTTTCTATAAATACATGCGCACCGGACTGTAACGCCTGGATTGCAAAACTTTCATGTGTATCGGGATAAGTTGAAATACAAACCGCATCAGGTTTTGTCTCTTTTAATGCAGTTTCATAATCACTGAACAAGGTATAACCGCCGCCAAGTTTTTCATTTAAAACTTCTTTGCTTTTACCGGTTGAGACGATTCCGCAAATTTCGAAACCATCTGATAATTGATAGGCAATGGCGTGTGAAGCGCCCATATTACCACAGCCGACCACCAGGACGCGCAACGGATTTTCATTCATTGAAGCAGACATACGAAATGTTATTGTTTAATGATATTGGGTTGATAGGAATATTAACCACAAAAATAAGGATTTAAATCCGTTTTAGGGAAAAATCCGTTGGAAGTGGTGCGGTAATAAGTGACAGAAGTATAGAGGGGAAGTCTGAAAAATAATAATTGTAATTTAAATTCTTTTTTAAATGAACTAAAGGTTGCATAATGCACGAAATTTATCACCTTTCATCAAATGTTGTTCAATTATTCCAGTTCGGTTCCGGGTAACGGAGCCAAGTTTCTAGCTTGCATTTGCATTCTTTTTTCCTTTTCGATTTGTAACTGCGCATTCGCGCAGGAAGACTTTAAACCAACCTACGGACTTATTGACCGCGCATCTCTGGAAATGGATGCCTATCCGGAGGACAGCAGCGCGGAAGCTTTGGTACTTTATGATTTCGGAGAACTTAAATTCAGTTACCAAAATCACATCGGGCTTGTGCTTATTTTTGAATATCGAGCAAGGATCAAGATTTTGAAAGAATCCGGACTTGACCGTGCATCGGTTTCTATCCGCTATGGTGAAGGAGGAAATCCCGAAAAGGATGAAAGTATTAGCGACATTTCCGGCTTTACTTACAACCTTGTTGGAAATAAAATTGAAACGGTTGCCATGCCGAATAAGGCTATAGTAAGAGAAAAACTTTCTGACCAATACTGGGTATGCAAATTCAACCTTCAAAATGTGAGAAAGGGATCTGTAATTGAATACACCTACACCAAAACCACGCCTTTTGCTTTCCGTTCGGAGCCGGATGACTGGACTTTCCAACAGGATATCCCCTGCAAATGGAGTGAGTACAAAATCACAATCCCAAATGTTTTTTTTTACAAAATTATCTTCGGAGGTTATTTGCCGCTTCACATTGATAAGAAGGAAGATATTACGATCAATATCGGGCATCGGCAAATTGATGGTTCTGGGTTGGTATATCGATTTGTTGTTAAAGATGCACCGGCGTTTGCAAACGAGTCTTACATTACAACATCGAAGGATTATGTTTCCCGGATTGTATTCGAACTGGCCAGTGTTCATATCTATGGCGAAGGAACGAAAAGTTACTCTCAAACCTGGCCTGATGTGGATAGAACTTTGCTTAACATCGGTAGCTTTGGGGGACAGTTGAAAAATTTTTCATTTATAAAGGAAATTACGCAAGAGTTAGCAAAAAAGACATCACATCCGGAAGGGAGAATGACGCTGGCGTATGACTACATCCGCCAAAATATTAAGTGGAACGGAGAGACGGGTCTTGTATCCGAAGATGGCGTCAAAAAAGCCTTTGAAAATAAAAAAGGAAACGCCAGTGATATTAATCTGATGCTTACCAATTTACTAAGACAATTGGGGCTTGAAAGTAATCCTGTCTTGCTGAGTACACGTTCACATGGAAGGATCAATGAAGAAATTCCTCTAATTGATGGTTTCAATTATGTGGTGAGTCATGTTAAAGTAGGGGAAAAAGAATATCTTCTTGATGCTACGCAAAGAAATACATCTTTAGGAATGTTACCTGAAAATGCACTTAATGCAAAAGGAAGATTGGTTTTGGATGATGGAAAAGGGCGTTTTGTTGATTTAAAATCAAAAGTTGCTCTCGGGAAATTTCAAAGGATTGATGCTGATATTTCACCGGAAAATGGGTTATTAAAAGGAAAGTATATTATGGCCTTGACTGGCTACGAAGCTTTGCGATGGAGAGATAAATATCTTTTGGAAGCGGAAGAAAACTTTTCTGAACACGTCAAAAAGACAAATCCGGAATGGGAGATAGAAAATTTTAAAGTGTCAAATAAAGCTGAAAAGCTGGCTGAATCCGTAGAAGTTAGTTATGATTTTGAAGTTGAAAACGACGGGTCATCGGCGGATATTTTTTATTTTAACCCAATGCTGGCTGGCAGGGTTCATGAAAATCCTTTTAAAGAGTTGAACAGGATTTATCCTGTTGACCTGACGATGGCTAGTTCAACTTCATTTATTGGGAACTTCAAATTTCCCGAAGGTTATTATTTAGAGCACATCCCGAAAACAGTCATTATCGCATTGCCGGAAAAAGCGGGGAGATTCACTTTTCAAGTAAAACAAGAAGGAAATGTGATTTCCGTAAACAGTATTCTCATGATTAATAAGTCCTATTTTTCCGCCTCGGAATATGAGCTGCTCCGGGAATTTTACGACCGGGTCGTCGAAAACCATGCGCAGTCACTTGTTTTTAAGAAAAAGAAATAGACTTTATTGAGATGAAAAGAATAAATATTTTTTTTACGAAGATAGTTCTTGCTTTTTGTTTTTTGACAATAAACAGTTTGACCTATGCCCAGGATTTTAGCGTAAGTAAAATACCTTCAGAACTACTTAAAGATGCGAATGCTGTCATTCGGCTTGATGAAGAGTCTTTTGAGATTTTATCTAAAGCGGAAGCTAAACAGCGAAACCGTTTAGTTGTGACCATCTTGAATGAGAAAGGAGAAGATACGTATAATGAGATGGTGGTCCGTCATGATAAATTTACAAGGATCTCGGATCTTGCCGGAAATATTTATGACGCAGACGGTAAGCTGGTAAGAAAAATAAAAAACACTGATATAAAGGAGTTTGGCTATGGAGTAATTGGAAATGATATAACGGATGCCAAGTTTAAGGTGATTGATTTTAGTCGAAAAAGTTACCCATATCCTTATTCAATCGAACTTAGCTACGACACCAGAGATCGGAATATGATGTTTTATCCAAGTTGGGTTCCGACGAATAACGGCAAAGTTTCGATCGAATACTCCTCTTTTAAAATTAAAACACCGGTTGGTTTTGCATTCCGGTATAAAGAATACAATGGAGCTTCGCCGGTGAAAAAAACGGTTGATACAGACGGTTTGCCATTATACGAATGGACGATGCGAAACCATGCGGTTCTTGATAATATGCCATATCCTTTACCTGAAAACGAATTTTTGCCAAGAGTATTAACAGCACCCATTGCGTTTGAAATTCAGGAGTATTCAGGGGTTTTCAATAATTGGGAAGATTTTAGCAAATTTTATTATATCCTGAACAAAGATCGTGATCAACTTCCCACCGGGACGATTGCAGAAATAAAATCGGTTGTGAAAGATGCCAAAACAGATCGCGAAAAGGTATTGCTTCTTTATAAATGGATGCAGGCCAGAAGCCGGTATGTGAGCATTCAACTTGGAATTGGCGGGTGGCAAACGATCGATGCAATGACTGTTGCCGCAAAAGGTTATGGAGATTGTAAGGCGCTCAGTAATTTTATGGCTGCGAGCTTGAAACAAGTTGGGATTACGTCTTATGTCGCTTTGATCAAAGCTGGCAATGAAGCAAAAAACAATCTTGACTTTCCAAGTAGCCAGTTTAACCATGTAATTACCTGCGCAATCTTACCCAAAGACACGATTTGGCTTGAATGTACAAGTCAGAATACTTCTGCGGGTTTTATGGGCTCTTTTACTGGTAATCGAGAAGCTTTATTAGTGATGCCGGAAGGAGGGAAGTTAGTATCGACACATTTCTACGAATCTGATGAAAATGCAGTAAGCCGCATCACAAGTGTTAAGCTGGACGAAAATGGTAACGGACAATTGAGTGTCAGAGCTAATTTTAAAGGAATGCAGCAGGAGGGCCGGGAAAGGCTTTTGTATAGCTTCACGAAGGAAGAGCAAAAAAAATGGCTGCTAAGTAATTTGGAGCTGCCCAATATGGAGCTGGAAAATATCGAATATAGCAAGACCGATAACAGGGTTCCTGTGGTAACTGAGAAGTTAAGGATTGTGGTTCGAAATTGCGCCACAAGGACAGGAGTCAGATTGTTTGTTAAACCTAATTTACTGACAAGGCAGCTAGCCTTGCCAAATTCCTCAAAAGAACAGACGGCGGATTTTTATCTGCCGCTGTCCGATTATAATTTTACTGATTCGGATAGTATCTTCTTTGAAATTCCGGCAGGATTAAAGCTGGAAACTTCACTGCCGGACTTAAAGATTGAATCCATTTTTGGTACGTATTCTGCCAGTGCAGCGTATGACAATCATAAACTCTTTTATTTACGGAAAGTTACCATTAAAGGTGGCCGTTTTGCCGCGGCCGATTATCCAAAGTGGATTGACTTTATTAAAAAAGTCAGAAAAGCAGACCGTGCCCAAGTCGTTTTTATTGAGAGCAAAACCTGATCATCAGCTTTCGTTTTTACCAATATTGATATTTTTATCTTTTTGCAGTTGTTTCATAGCTTTTTAAGTATGAGGCAACTGCATTTATGTTAAAATCTGTGTATTATTGATTAATACTAGAAATGTTTCCGCCAATTCAGCGAATTATCTTTGTTACAAATTCAGAATCCTTAATTTTATCAAAACATATATTATGAACAAGGCATCATGGCAGGGCATATTTCCTGCACTCGTAACCCCGTTTAACGCTGACGATACAATCGATTTTGATCTGTTTAGAAAAAATCTTACGGCTCAGGTTGAAGCCGGAATTAGCGGTGTTATTGTTGCAGGATCGTTGGGAGAAGCAAGTACTTTGACAACTGAGGAGAAATTCGAATTGGTAAAGTTTGCTAAAAAATCACTTCCTGCCGGAATGCCGGTTGTGCTGTGTATCGCAGAACAATCCACTTTTGTAGCAGTAAACATCGCCAAACAGGCCGAAGCTATCGGTGCAGATGGACTGATGGTTCTGCCTCCGATGCGTTACAAAGCGGATGATCATGAAACAGTTGTTTATTTTTCAACGATCGCGCAAAATACTGCTTTGCCATTGATGATCTATAATAATCCTGTTGATTATAAAATTGAAGTGACGCTGGATATGTTTGAGCAATTGTCGGCTTATCCAAACATTCAGGCGATTAAGGAATCAACGCGTGACGTAAGTAATGTGACACGTATTTTCAACCGTTTTGGAGATCGTTTCAAGGTATTCTGTGGTGTTGATACGTTGATCATGGAAGAAGTAATGCTTGGCGCTGACGGTGTTGTTGGTGGATTGGTTGATGCGTTCCCAAAAGAAACAGTTGCGATTTTCAATCTTGTGAAAGCAGGTCAATATAAAGAAGCACTTGCCGTTTACAGATGGTATCTTCCTCTTTTGGAACTTGATATTCATGCTAAACTTGTACAAAATATTAAGCTTGCAGCAACACTTGCCGGAATCGGTTCTGAGTTTGTGAGAGCGCCAAGATTGGTTTTGGATGGTGCAGAAAGAGAAAAAGTACTAGCGATTGTTAATAAAGCAATTGAAACACAACCTGAGTTGCCCGAGTATCTTAATTTGGTAGCAGAATCTTCTCTGGTTTAGTATTTCAATATTCAGGGATTTTGGTATGCGTTCGTTTTATGTTTTTGATTTGATAAAATCAGAAACATAAAACGTAGCCAGATTTAATGATATCCAGTACTAAGCTATAAGAAGAGCTTCAAACGAAGCTTGCAAAAAGAAATAAAATTCTAAATGCGAATAGCAGGCAGGTAAAAGTTACAAAACAATGGATATCTCAAAAGAAGAATTAGAAAAAATAGTTCAGAAAGCGCAGGAAGCTTTTTTGATAAGTAAGAAATTTTCGATTCAAAAACGCGTTGCTTTTATGCGCGCCGTGGCTGATGAAATTGAAGCATTAGGTCCTGAATTAATCCAGACAGCTCAAAAGGAATCCAATTTACCTGAGGCACGTTTGACAGGAGAAAAAGGCAGAACAATATTCCAGTGGCGCAGTTATGCTGATGCTGTTGAACGCGGCGATTCTCTTGACGCAAGTATTGATACAGCCAACGCAGAACGTACACCTCCAAAACCTGATTTGAGAAAAACGGCAGTTCCGTTAGGACCAGTTGCAGTTTTTGGCGCGAGTAATTTCCCGTTTGCATTTTCAACCGCTGGTGGTGATACCGCAAGTGCTATCGCAGCGGGTTGCCCGGTTATCGTGAAAGCGCATGAAGGTCATCCGGTAACGTCTGGGATTATGGCGGATGCCATTTCCCGAGCAGCGGAAAAAAGCGGAATGCCGGAAGGTACTTTTGCCCATGTTTACAGCTCAACTTATGAAACTGGTCAGCAATTAGTAAGTCATCCATTGATCAAAGCGGTTGGTTTTACAGGTTCATACCGTGGAGGGAAAGCATTGGTGGATCTGGCAAATGAGCGTGCAGAACCAATTCCTGTTTTTGCAGAAATGGGAAGTGTAAATCCTTTGTATTTATTACCAAATAAATTGAGCGCTGTTCCGCAGGAACTGGCAAAACAATATGCCGGTTCACTGACTTTGGGTGTAGGTCAATTTTGTACTAATCCAGGATTGGTAATTGGAATTGCTGGTGAAGAATTGAATCAGTTTATAGAAGCATTGAAAGGAGAAATTGTAAAAATTGCTCCGGGTGTAATGCTCAATAAAAAAATCGCGGCTGGATATTCTGAGAGTCGTGAAAAAGTAATCGGACAATCGGGTGTTGAAGTTCTTGCGGTTTCCGAAACTAAGGCAACGGAAGGGCAGGGAATTCCAACGGTGGCAACAGTTGCGGGTGTTGAGTTATTGGTAAATCCGGCATTGCTTCATGAAGTTTTTGGCCCATTTGCATTAATTGTTCAATGCAAAGATGCGTCAGAAATGTTGGCTGTAACAGAGAAAATTGAAGGACAATTGACCGTTTCTCTTTTTGCAACAAACGAAGATCTGGCTTCCCAGGAAGAAATTGTTTCACTTTTACAGACTAAATGCGGAAGGATCTTATTCAACAATTATCCAACCGGCGTGGAAGTTGTTAAATCGATGCACCATGGCGGACCTTTTCCTTCTTCAAGCAACAGTGCATTTACATCTGTCGGTGCCGATTCAATCAAACGTTTTGTAAGACCATTAAGCTTCCAGAACTGGCCTGATGAATTTTTACCGGATGAATTGCAAAACGCTAATCCACTAAATATCTGGCGGACGGTTAATAATGAAAAAACAAAAGAAGCCATAAGCAACTAGCTTCTTATCCCAATATACTGGCAATTGGCCGTTAAAAGCCAATTGCTAAAAGCTAACAGCTAAAAAATGCGTAAAACTTTTTTCTGTATAGATGCCCACACATGCGGTAACCCTGTAAGAGTGGTTGCCGGCGGCGGACCTTTACTGCAAGGCAATAGTATGATGGAGCGCAGGCTTCATTTTCTGAGAGAATTTGACTGGATCAGAAAAGGATTAATGTTTGAACCGCGCGGTCATGACATGATGAGCGGAAGTATTCTGTATCCGCCTGTTGATCCTGAAAATGATATTGGCGTTTTATATATTGAAACGAGCGGCTGCCTGCCGATGTGCGGACACGGGACGATTGGAACAGTTACTATTGCCATTGAAGAAGGATTGGTAACGCCAAAAATTCCGGGCAAACTGAGACTTGAAACACCTGCCGGTTTAGTTCTTGTTGAATATGTACAGGAAGGTAAAAAGGTAAAATCGGTTAAACTGGTTAATGTAAAATCTTTTCTAGCCGCTGAAAAATTAACCGTTGAATGCCCGGATCTGGGAACATTAACGGTTGATGTTTCTTACGGTGGGAATTTCTACGCCATCGTTGATCCGCAGGAAAACTTCAAAGGACTGGAAAATTACACAGCGGATCAGTTGATCAGTTGGAGCCGTGTTTGTCGGAAGCGTATGAATGAGCAGTATACTTTTGTGCATCCTGAAAACGAACATATCAACGGATTAAGCCATTTCTTATGGGCTGGCGCTGTTTTGGATCCAACATCAACTGCCAGAAATGCCGTCTTCTACGGCGACAAAGCGATTGACAGATCACCTTGCGGAACCGGGACTTCGGCTCGTATGGCGCAATGGCATGCAAAAGGGAAATTGAAGAAAGGTGATCAATTTATTCACGAAAGTATAATAGGCTCCAAGTTTATCGGAACCGTTGAAGATGAAGTAATGATCGGTAATAAACCTGCGATCATTCCAGGAATTGAAGGCTGGGCAATGGTGACGGGTTATAACACGATTATTATCGATGACGATGATCCTTACGCTTATGGTTTTCAAGTAATTTAGAGCACTTTTAGCGATGAGCTGTTGGCTTTTAGCTTTCGTTATCATCTGATTTTTTTAATCATTTAATTATAAAAATTAGCAAAATAATTTTATAATTAATTCGGTTGACACAACATAAAATTGTAAATTAAACCCGGTGGCCAGTAGGTCTAACAGCTTAAACGCTAACGGCTAATAAAATCATGGAATCAGTAGAAAAGGGAAAAGTTGTCATTATCGGAGGCGGAATTATGGGTTTGGCTTCTGCTTATTATTTGCTGAAAAGCGGATGGAAAGTAACGTTGCTGGATAAAGGTGATATGACAAATAATTGTTCTTTTGGTAACGCCGGAATGATTGTTCCAAGTCATTTTATTCCATTGGCTGCACCGGGGATGATTTCGAAAGGTATCAAATGGATGTTCGATAGTCATAGTCCTTTTTATGTGAAACCTTCGCTGGATTTTGCACTGATTTCCTGGGGTTTGAAATTCATGAAAAGTGCAACGGCAAGTCATGTTGAGCATTCGGCTCCTTTTCTTCGTGATTATCATTTGTTAAGCAGGCAATTGTACAGAGATCTTGCCAAAGAACCTGGTTTTGATTTTGGTCTGGAAACCAAAGGAATCCTTATGCTCTACAAAACAGAGAAGGCAGGAGAAGAGGAAATTCATGTGGGGCGTGACGCGTGTAAATTAGGATTGAATGTCGATATACTGAATAAAGAACAAGTTCAGGCGCTGGAACCAAATGCAAATCTGGATGTGATCGGCGCTGTGCATTATCGTTGTGATGCACATTTATATCCTAATGCTTTGATTCCGCAATTGATCGATTACGTGAAAAGAAATGGCGGCGAAATAAAAACCGACACTGAGGTAACTGGTTTTAATATCAAAAACGGAGAAATAAAATCCGTACAAACCACATCAGGAAATTTTGAAGGAGATCTGGTTGTAATGACCGGCGGAACCTGGCTTCCGCAACTTTCCAAATTAGCAGGTTTAACAATTCCGGTCATGCCGGGAAAAGGTTATTCTTTTATGGAATCCAATTCCGAGCATGAAATTATTCATCCTTCATTGCTGATTGAAGCAAGAGTTGCCGTAACGCCTATGAACGGAAAAGTTCGTTTTGGCGGAACAATGGAAATTGCGCCGGTTAATGACAAAGTGAATATGAACCGTGTTGAAGGCATTGTGAATTCAATCCCCGAATATTATTCGGATTTGAAAACAGAATTGCCCGAAGTAAAAGATATCTGGTACGGCTTCCGTCCTTGTTCTCCGGATGGATTGCCCTATCTTGGTTATAGTAAAAAATTGAAAAACCTGATCGTTGCCGGAGGGCATGGCATGATGGGAATAAGTCTGGGCCCGGCAACTGGAAAAGTGGTAGCGGAGTTGGCAGACAGAAAACCTACTTCCATCAAGATTTCGGTTTACGATCCACAGCGATACAATTAGAGTTGATTGGTACAAAGGCGGGTGTTTTCTCAAACAATACCCGCCTTTTTTATTTAAATTCATTGCCGAGAATTTACTTTTTTTAAGAATTATATTCCTAACTTTTAAATTGGTACAATGAAATACGTCAACGTTTACAGATTCTCTTCCTGCTATTATCTTATTTTTAGTTTTCTTTTTTGTTTTGGAAAAATTGAAAACAGTACTGCCCAAACTTCCGACAAATTCAATCTTTACAGTCAAACCAGCGAAACAGCCGGACTTGTCATTCAATACGAACAAGATCTGATTGCGATCCGGGATTTTTATTCTCCCGTTGTTCAGGGGCGTGGCGGTTATGCCAATTACAGTCGCAACCAGCCTTTGAATTCACCGGAGCAGCGTAAAAGACAAATAGAAATTGACAACAAATATCTGGATCAACTCAGTAAGCTGGACTTTAACGTCATGAGTGTTTATGGCAAAGTGGATTATATATTGTTGAAAAGAAATATTGATGATCATTTGAGAGATCTGGCCATTGAAGAAAAACAATATGGCCAGATCTCGAAATATATTCCGTTTGCTGATAAGTTATACCAACTTGAAAAAAGCAGAAGAAGAGGGGCAACCGTGAATGGTCAGGAAGTTGCCGGCATGATGAATTCAGTAAACAAGGAAATAAAAACCGCTTCTGAAAATCTTAAAAAAGTTGAATTTTTGGATATGCCTTTGGCGTCTTTCAGTGAGCAGGCGGTGAAAGGTCTTCAGGCAAGGTTGAAAGGTGTGAATGATTTTTATCAGGGTTATGATCCCTTATATTCGTGGTGGGTTCCCGAGCCTTATGAAACATTGGATAGTGCCTTAATGGCTTATGCCAAATTGCTAAAAAGTAAAGGCAAATTAACGACTTCCCAAAAAGACGACGGAAGCGGAATCACCGGCGTTCCGATTGGAAGAGAGGAATTGATCAGACAACTTCAGGTTGAAATGATCAACTACACACCGGAAGAATTAATTGAAATCGCGAATAAGGAATTTGTATGGTGCGACAAAGAATTACTAAAAGCTTCCCAGGAAATGGGCTTTAAGGATGATTGGAAAAGTGCCCAGGAAAAAGTTAAAAACAGCTATGTACCTGCCGGAACCCAGCCGGAATTGATTTTAAAACTTTATAACGATGCCCAAAGATTCATAAAGGAATATGATTTGATGGACATTCCTCCAATCGCCGACGAAACCTGGGGGATGATCATGATGACACCGCAGCGGCAATTGGTAAATCCATTTTTTACAGGAGGCAGAGAAATCAGCATTTCCTATCCAACGAGCACAATGTCGCATGAAGATAAACTTATGAGTATGCGTGGGAATAATCCCTATTTTTCCAGAGGAACGGTACAACATGAACTCGTTCCGGGGCATCATTTGCAATATTATATGAGCAGTCGCTACAAACCTTACCGGGAAAGTTTCAGGACTCCGTTTTATACAGAAGGATGGGCGCTGTACTGGGAATTGTTATTGTATGACAAAGGATTTGCCAAAACGCCGGAAGAAAGAATAGGAATGTTGTTCTGGCGGATGCATCGCTGTGCACGGATCATTTTTTCGCTCAACTATCATTTAGGCAAATGGACGCCGCAGCAATGTATCAATTTCTTGGTGGATCGGGTAGGGCATGAGAAGGCAAATGCCGAAGGTGAGGTCAGAAGATCGTTTGAAGGCGGTTACAGTCCTCTTTATCAGGTAGCTTATCTTTTGGGAGGTATACAGATTTGGAGCTTGAAGAATGAATTAGTGGATAATGGTAAGATGACCTATAAAAAATTCCATGATTTAATGATGAAGGAAAACAATATTCCGGTAGAGATGCTAAGGGCAACTTTGATGAATCAGCCACTGGCGCGTGATTTTAAAACGAAATGGAAATTTTATAGTTCTAAATAATATTGTAGCTTCGGGAAACAAAACCAAGCCCGAGTAAATCCAAACCTTTTATGTCACAAGAAAGTACGTCAGAAACTACTTCGTTTAAACCTACCCTTGGCCTTGTAGATGCCACCATGCTCGTCGCCGGAAGTATGATCGGTTCGGGGATTTTTATAGTAAGCGCCGATATTACCAGAAATACAGGAAGCGTTGGCTGGCTGATGTTTGTTTGGCTGATCACAGGTTTCATGACGCTTACCGCCGCACTAAGTTACGGCGAATTGAGTGCGATGTTTCCAAAAGCAGGCGGACAATATGTTTATCTGAAAGAGGCTTACAATCCATTAATCAGCTTTCTTTACGGTTGGAGCTTTTTTACCGTAATCCAAACAGCAACAATTGCAGCCGTGGCGGTAGCCTTTGCAAAATTTACGGCTTATCTATTACCTATATTCAGTGAAGATCTGGTGGCCGTTGATTTAGGATTTATGCAGATAACACCTGCTCAGCTACTATCAATTGTCGTCATTGTGCTGCTTACGTTTATTAATACACGTGGTGTAAATAGTGGCAAAATTATCCAGACAACCTTCACTTTGGCGAAACTTTTAAGTCTTTTGGGACTGATCGTTTTCGGCCTGCTTTTCATGAGACCGGAAATCTGGCATATCAACTGGGATTCGGCTACGATGTGGGATTTGCACAAATTGAACCTTGACGGAAGCATAGAATCTTATACCACTTTTGCAGCTTTCGGAGCTATTGCTGCTTCCATGGTAGGCTCTATTTTTAGCAGTGATTCCTGGAATAATGTAACATTTATTGCAGGTGAAATTAAAAACCCACAGCGTAATATTGGGCTAAGTCTTGCATTGGGTACTATCATCGTGACCGTTATTTATGTCATGACAAACGTGATGTATACCGGTGTTTTATCGCTTCCTGAAATTGCATCAGCCGATAAAGACCGTGTTGCCGTCGCGGCTTCCCACGTTATTTTCGGAAATTCAGGAACCATCATTATTGCGATTATGATCATGGTTTCCACTTTTGGATGTAATAATGGTTTGATTATGTCGGGAGCCCGTGTTTATTATTCGATGGCGAAAGATGGTTTGTTTTTCAAAAAAGTAGGACAATTGAATAAGAATTCAGTACCGGAATTTGGTTTGTGGATTCAGTGTGTGATTGCTTCTTTGTGGGCATTAAGTGGAAAGTATGGCAATTTGCTTGATATGATTTCCTTTGTGGTTGTAGTATTTTATATGTTGACGATTGTAGGAATTTTCATACTTCGTAAAAAAAGACCTGACGCCGACAGACCTTACAAGGCATTCGGTTATCCGTTTTTGCCAATTATTTACATCGTAATGGGCGTGGCATTTTGTGTCTTGCTTATCATTTTCAAGCCGGAATATACCTGGCCTGGATTGATCATTGTATTACTTGGAATTCCGGTTTATTACCTGATTGCCAAAAAAGAGATTGTAGCCTGAATCCTGATTTAAAAAACAACAAACGAGCTCATGAAAAGAATTTTTTATCCCATGCTGCTGCTTTTTCCTGGCGTGTTATTTGCTCAGGAAATCGATATGGATGCCATGGCCAAAATACGCAAGGAAGGTCTGGATAATTCAAAAGTAAAAGAAATTGCACATCAGCTTACCGATGTTTCTGGTCCGAGACTTACCAATTCACCAGGTTTTCAACGTGCTGCCGAATGGTCGGTTAGCGAAATGAAAAAATGGGGTTTGACAAATTCGCGTATTGAAGAATGGGGTGAATTTGGAAAAGGCTGGCAGGTTGAAAAAAGCTATCTGGCGATGACAAAGCCATATTATATGCCATTTATCGGTATTCCAAAAGCATGGACTTCCGGGACTTCTGGTCCGATCAAGGGAGAAGTTGTCGTTGTTAATATTCAAAATGAAGAAGATCTTCAAAAATATGCAGACGGAAAATTGAGCGGGAAAATTGTGTTGATCAAGAGCACTATTGACACGGATCCGACTTTTAAGCCTGATGCTGTTCGTTATACGACTGAGGATCTTGATAAAATGACGAATTCCCAACCTTTTGGTCAGGGGAACTTTACACCGGAACAAATGGAAAAAATGCGCACGATGCGTTTTTTCCGAAGTAAGGTGGATAGTACGTTGAAAACGCAGAAAATTAAATTGGAACTAGCCGCGAGAAGTGGAAAACACGGCACTTTCTACACCAGTAACGGTGCTTCTTATTTAGGTAAATCTCCATTGGCCGGCCCATCGTTCGAAATGTCTCCGGAACATGCCGGATTGATCACACGTTTGGTTGAAGATGGAATTCCTGTGACACTGGAAGCAGAATCGGCAACTTCTTTTTATGACAAAAAACTGACTACTGGTAATGTTATTGCTGAAATTGCGGGTACTGATCCAAAATTAAAAGACGAAGTGGTAATGCTCGGCGGACATTTGGATTCCTGGCACAGCGGAACTGGCGCGACGGATAACGCAGCCGGATGTACCGTGATGATGGAAGCGATGCGTATCTTAAAAGCATCAGGTTTAAAACCAAAAAGAACGATCAGAATTGCGCTTTGGTCTGGTGAAGAACAAGGATTGCATGGTTCAAGAAATTATGTAAAAAATACGTTTGGAGATCCGCAAACCATGAAACTTACTCCGGCTCATGAAAAATTATCAGCCTATTACAACATTGATAATGGTACCGGTCGCATCCGTGGAATTTATTTGCAAGGAAATGAAGGTCCGCGTGCTACTTTCGAAAAATGGCTGAATTCGTTTTCTGATATTATCGATCACCCAACGGTTACATCAAGAAATACAGGAGGAACCGATCACCAAAGTTTTGACGCTGTCGGACTTCCAGGTTTCCAGTTTATTCAGGATGGTATCGAATACAATACACGTACGCACCACTCGAATGCTGATACATACGAACGTTTGGTCATGGACGATTTGAAACAAATGGCTGTTGTCGTTGCTGCTTTTGTGTACAACACGGCACAAATGGATCTGAAAATCGCTAGAAAAGAATTGCCTAAGGCGAGAGGAGAACAGGGTGCAAGAAGATAGTTCTTTCTTATTGATAGGTTAAATAATTGGCTAAAATACCTGAGGGTGTTTTAGCCTTTTTGTCTAATATAGCGGTATTGGCGAAAACAATAAAACTGTCTTTCGCCCTTGAAACAGCCACATTCAACATATTAGGTTTGTTGTCACGATCAAAAAACATAGTCCCGGAATCACCTTTTCCATAAACCATCGAAAATAAGACGAGCGATCTTTCTGCGCCTTGCAGCGCGTGAACTGTGCCAATTTTGAAAATGCTTGTATCGAAACCGGCTTTCTTTAGCGCATATTTTAAATCGTTTTTCTGTCCAGCAAAAGGAGTAATGATACCAACGGCATTTTCAATATTTCCATAATGCATTTCAATTTCCTGTTTGTATAATTTCAACCAGTTAACGATTGCTTCAACCTCATAAAGATTTGTCCGGCTTGAATTTGTAATGGTTGAATTTCCATCCACATGTATGCAGTACATGGGCGGGAAAAGATTTGTTTTTTTAGCTTTTCCTTTCAGTGGTTTCAATTGTCCATTATAAGCTAAAACATTACAATAGTTGATGATTTCATCATAACACCGTCGATGTTCCACCAGTATTACGCCTTTTTCATCGAGGCCTTTTTCTTTGTATTTGCAGGCATTTTGCGCCATTTTCATGATACTTCCGGTAGATGCTAGAAATCCTTTTGGGTCAAACCACGTCTCAAAAACGCGATCATCATAGTCGTTAATTAGCCCGACTTTTCTCAAATTCCCGACGTCAATTTTATTGGTAATATTCCAAACCGGTTCAATTTGTTTTACGTCACCGACAATCACCGCTTGTTTGGCAAGTGAGAAAGTTGCAGCGCCAACTTCCGGCGCAACCTGGCCTGCTTCATCAACGATCAGTAAATCGATAAAATCAAAAAGAGGCGGATTGTCAAAAATGTTTTTTCCATCTTCACTTTTCTTCAAGAATTTGAAAGAACTGAAAAACTTCGGCGACATATAAAATGTGCTTACAAAACAAGGAGTCAACATAGCTTGACGCGTCCATCGGTTTTTCACGGCGTCAACACCCTTTTTATCAAAATTTGGGTCTTTCAAATCGGTTTCGATTTTTGACAGCCATCGTGCTTCCCAATAATGCAGACTCAGCTGAAATGCTTTGTGTCTTAGCGTTATATCCAATTCATCATAGAAACAATTTGGTTTCGATTTTTCCTCATCCCGTTCCTTTAAACCATCTATTTTCAGATATTCAAACGACAAGTATTCCTCTTCGGTTTTTGACGGATTACCATGAATTGAATTTTTATTCTTCCAAATTTTCCATTCAGTAACGGATATGGTTATCGCTTTCGCAATTTTGATTTTGTCATTGATAACATCCAATATTTCATTTTTTATAAATTGAAAATCTTCATTTTTGGCGATTAGCGAATCTCGTAAAAGAATTCTTATTTCAGCTGCTCTGTTTTTTAAAGCAGTTTTTATACCAATTGAACAAAATATTTTGCGGAAAAAGGATTCTTTTTGGAAATATTGGATAATCCGTTCTTCTAAAACCATCAAAGCGGATATGTCTTGGCCTAATACTTTTTCATCAATAATATCTCTGGAATAATATGATTTTTCTATCGAGATTTGATCAGTAACATAGCCTTTTAAAATACTTTCTGCATTTAAATATTCCTTCCATTTTAAGGAAGCATCTTTCAATATAAGCTGAATATCAATAATTTCATTTCTTAACTTTTTAGTAATTTCATCAATACTTAATCGTGAAGAACTGAAATAAACAGCACTTTTTTGAAGAAAATATTCCGTTGCATTTTCAACATATTCCTTATTTTCGACTTTGCTGAAAAGTCCGGTTCCATTCTGTTTTTTGTAATTTATTCCTTTTAATTCTGCCTCTGTTTTTCCATTTGAAGGTAAGTAAGTTGCGTAACCATCCAGCTCCGGGAGCCATCTTCCTTCCAGTTTTCCAGGTTTGGTAGTTGATTTTGAAAAGCTGTCAATAATATTGGTAACGGCCTGGTTGTTGGTTGAACAAGCTAATATCACAGGTGGATTTTCACCTGCAATGGCACTTTCAACAACTTTATTGGCGACAATACTTTGCAGTAATGTCGTTTTTCCAGTTCCGGGAGGGCCATTAACTGCAAAAACTTTATCGTTGCCCTGCAAAAATGTATATAAACCTTTTCTTTGAGAAATTGAAAGAGGAAAATCAAATCCCATTTGCCCTATATGCAAAAAATTTACATCCATTAATTTAGAAACAGGAAGTGGCAGGTTCTCTTTATTATTTTCCAGGGTAATAAATTCTGACAGCAGTGGCGGAATAGTAGATTCCGCTGCAATCTTTTCATAAAGATGGATTATTCCGGCTGCGGCATTGATGTCTTCATCCGGCAATAAAATTATTCCGTTATGAACTGTTTCGTATCCGTCGACGGAAAAAGTGCTGATAGATTGTTCAATAGCCTTTTTGAAAACATCGTTTATGTAGCTGATGTAGTCTTGAAAAAATTTGTATTTCTCTTTTCCAATGGACGTTGCCTTATCCACTTTTTCAACGGTACTGAAAATAAATTCGGTTCTCTCGTCAGCCAGTGGTTCAAGATATTTTCTTTGAAAAACTGGAAATAATTCTTCTGGAATCGAAAGAATTCCTTGTCTGTTTATCTTAACATAATACCAAAATGGGAACTTCGTTTTTTTGTCTTTGAGGAAGATTAAATGTTCTGGTAAGGGAGTGATTTTGATTGGTGCTATTAAAATCTGAATGGTTTCCAGTCTTTCCCAACTTTTGTTCCCTTTGTCTGTTAGACCTTTTTTCTTATTAATCCGCTCTTCTTCAAAGTCGATAAGTTTGTTCACATCCGCTGTTGATTCAACGTTTTGAGAATCCATATCAAAATTCTCTATTTCAAAATGTCTTAGTTTTTCAATGTTAATGTCTGCTTTTAAAGAATCACTCAAACTCTTTTTCCAATAATTAATCCACTTTTTTTGCTCCATTTTTTTCAATTGCTAATGTGTGAGAATTGCTTTAAAAACTGTAAATCCTGATAAAATGATATAGATACTTCTTTCCTCAAATCGCATTAATCCCCAATCCAACCATCACCAAAACCACAATCCATCCAATGATTTGCAGGAAATATGGATGTTTGTAAAGTCCCATAATTTTTGATTTTGTACTGGCAACCAATAGAATTCCCAGCGCGATTGGTAAAACGAAACCATTAAGCGTTCCCACAAAAATCAATACTTTAACCGGTTTGCCAACAAACAGAAAAACCGTTGTAGAAATGAGAATGAAAACTATGGTTAAATAGGTGTGATATTTTTCAAGAAAAGGATGAAAAGATCTCAGGAAAGATATGGAAGTATAAGCTGCTCCAACAACGGAAGTTATCGCCGCAGACCAGATCATCAACCCAAACATTTGTTTTCCAAATTGTCCGGCGGCATTTTCAAAAACAGAAGCAGTTGGGTTATCCGGATTGATATGTGCACCTGTTAGAATAATTCCCAAGGTTGCGAGAAACAGGAAATATCTAATAACAGCAGTTACCAGAATTCCCGTTGCTGCTCCACGGTTAACTTGTGGTAATGATTCTTTTCCTTTAATCCCTGAATCTAAAAGTCGGTGTGCTCCGGCAAATGAAATGTAGCCGCCGACCGTTCCGCCAACCAAAGTTAGCGTAGAAACCGCATTAAATTTTTCTGGCAAAAAGGTATGGTGAATGGCTTCTAAAAATGGGGGATGCGAAGTGAAAGCGACATAAAGGATTAGCCCGATCATGATTAAACCCAAAATCTTGGAAAAAGTATCCATCGCTTTTCCCGCTTCCTTGAATAGAAAAATCCCTATCGCCAGGGCAGCACTTACAACAGCGCCAGTTGCTACCGGAACACCTGTCATCGCCTCAATTCCCAATCCCGCACCGGCGACATTTCCAATATTAAAAGCGAGTCCTCCAATGACGATCAGAAAAGCCAATAGATATCCAAGCCCGGGAAAAAGTTCATTGGCAAGATCCTGCGCATGTTTTCCGGAAACCGTTACAATTTGCCAGATATTAAATTGGACACATAAATCAATTACAACTGAAATCAGAATAATAAAACCGAAACTCGTAGCAAGCTGCTCCGTAAAAACGGTTGTCTGAGTCAGGAAACCGGGTCCGACTGCGGAAGTTGCCATTAAAAAAGCAGCACCTAGAAGTGCCTTGGAGGATTTTTTGGAGGCCATCTGTTTTTGTGTTACAAAGAGTGAAAATTGGAGGTTACACAGAGAACCACGGAGTTCAAAAAGAGAACCACAGAGATTTTTAATGAGAAGAAAAATCTCTGTGGCACTCTGTGTAATTTAAACCGATGCACCGTATCCGCCGCCGCCGGGGGTTTCGATTGTAAGAATATCGCCTGCCTGAACTTCCAGGCTGCATATTCCGGGTAATTTTGTTCTGATATGATTTTTTGAAATCAAGGTGTGCTGACCCGTTTTCCCCTCTTCTCCACCATGCAAACCGTAAGGTGCATAACGGCGATGCTGTCCGAGCATCGTTACCTGCAAAGGTTCGAGAAATTCAAATTTTCTTATAATACCATCGCCGCCGCTAAATTTGCCGTCACCACCCGAATTTTTGCGAATTCCGAATTCGAGTAGTCGTACCGGATATTTTCTTTCCAATTGTTCGGGATCGGTAATTCTGGTATTCGTCATATGCTGATGAACTGCGGCTCGTCCGTTAAAACCTTTTCCTGCTCCAACACCGCCACCAATGGTTTCGTAATATCCGAAGTTTTTGTTTCCAAAAAGAAAATTGTTCATCGTTCCCTGGCTGCAAGCGGCGAGTTCGAAAGCCTTTAACAATGTATCCACAAGTCTTTGGCTAACTTCTGTATTTCCTCCAACAACAGCCGGACATTTCAAAGGATCATCAGAAAAATCAGGATGGAGAAAACTGTTGGCGGGTAGAATAATTTCTACGTTTTTCATCAATCCGTCATTCAGTGGTACTTCCTTATTAACGAGTAATCTTAGGACGTAAAGAATGGCGCTGTGTAAAATGGAAATATTTGCATTCAGGTTATTTGGATGAACGGAAGAGGTCCCGGTAAAATCAAAAACCTGTTTGTCTTTTTTTATAGAAATTGAAACCTGAATCCGGTAATCGTCATCGAGGAATTCTGTGGCTTCAAATGTCTGGCCTTCCAGTGCTTCCAATGCGTTTTTCAATTGAAGAACGGCACTGGTTTTGAGCAAGGTCATGTATTTTTTTACCACATCAACTCCATGAATTTCGACCAGTTTTAATAGCTGCTGACTTCCTTTTCTCAGTGCGGACAAGGCGGCAATAATATCGGCTTCGTTTGATAAAAAATTCCGAGTTGGATAAGCACAATTTGTAAAAAGATCATGAATTGTTTCCCACTGGAATTTACCTTCTTTTGTTAGATATTGAGGAAGAATAACAACTCCTTCTTCGGCGAGACAGGTAGCATCCGGCGGCATAGAGCCAGGAGTTTTTCCTCCAATTTCGGCATGATGCGCTCTGTTGATAACATAGCCCAGGCATTCACCGGAATCTGTAAAAACACCTGCAATCAAAGTGATATCCGGCAAATGTGATCCTCCGTATTTTGGATGATTTGTAATAATAACATCACCCGGACCAATATGAATTGCGTCACGAACCAGCCTGCCGCAAATTCCCATACTTCCCAAATGTACCGGAATGTGCTGTGCGTTGACCAGCAATTCTCCATCTGCATCCAATAGTGCGCAGGAGAAATCCAGTCGCTCTTTTACATTAACAGAAAAGGCAGTTCGTTGCAGCTGAACACCCATTTCTTCTGCTATTGCTTTGAAACGATTCGTGAAAAGTTGTAATGCTACTTCTTCACTTTGTTCTTCTGAAACAATGTTTTGACTGTTTGTTTTAAAAACAATTGCATCTTTATTTTCCTGAATTACCAGTTTCCAACCAGCAGGAACATAAGCTGTCGAAGTATTATTAAGCAAAATAGCGGGACCTGAAATCTCGTGTCGGGTTTCTAAAAGATCCCATTCATACAAATCAGAGACAGGGAAATATTCCTGGTTTTCTGATTTAAATAGTGGCTTAACCTGTCGTAAAGGAGAAATGATGTTGCCATCTTTCAGAATCGTGTTTGTTACGATTGGTTCTGCTTTTTCCTGAACTTTCAGTCGTATACTTTCCAGTTCTATAACCGCATTTTCGGGATAGTAACCAAATTGTGTAGTGTATAAATGCTTAAATTCTTCAAGGATCTGGTCGTTTTGGTATGCAACTTCAATAGTATTTTCTTGTCCTGCAAAACGTAAAAAAAGTGAGCAAAAGGCAATTTCGTAGGTATCAATATTTTGCTTGTGTAACTCAATTTCTGCGTTTTTCAGCAATTCATTTTTCCAGCTTTCAATTTGTATTTCAGCTTTGTCCCAGGGAAGTAAAACTTGCTTTGAAACAATAGTGCTGATCAATGCTTCACCGATTCCTACTGCACTGAAAAGTCCTGCATCGTAAGGAATAATCACACTTTTTATTTCCAAAAGATCGGCTAGCTGACAGCTGTGTAAACCACCGGCTCCACCAAAAGTGATCAAAGCATATTCCACCGGATCGATTCCCTTTTCTACCGAAATTTTTCTAATCGCATCGGCCATTTTTTCATTGGCAATTCTTTCAAGGCCAGTCAGGATTTCCTGTCCTGAAAGTGAATTTCCATTCTTTTCAAGAATAGCATTACGTAGTTTTTCCAGCGCTTCAAGAGCAGCTTCGGGACGGATTGGAATACCAAATTTTGCCGCATCCATTTTTCCAAGCAGCAGATTTACATCGGTTATTGTCAACGATCCACCCGCGCCATAACAAGCCGGACCAGGAGATGCACCTGCACTTTCAGGCCCGACCTGTAAAGTAAAACCATCAAACCAGCAAACGGAACCTCCACCTGCCGCAACGGTTTCTATGGCCAATGTTGGATTATGGAATTCAATTCCATCAATTTCGGTAATGTATTTTAATTCTGGCTCACCGTCAATTCTGGCCACATCCGTACTTGTACCGCCCATATCGAAAGTCAATACTTTGGAGAAACCAAGGCGTTTTGCAGCATTGGTTGCAGCCACCATGCCGCCAGCCGGCCCGCTAAGCAAACTGTCTTTTGCCTTAAAACCAGTCAGTTCAGCTAAACTTCCGGTGCTTGTCATAATTTTCAAGCTGCCTTCGTTCAGCGTATTTTTAATATTGGTCAGGTATTGATCTAAAACCGGATCAAGATAAGCGTTAACGACAGCCGTTTGTGTCCGCCTCAGATAATGTGAAAAAGGAAAAAGCTCAGATGACGCAGAAACATATTTCGAGCCGTTTTGTTTAAAAGCTGAGGCTACTGCGGTTTCATGCTGTTCATTTTGGTAAGAATGTAACAACGAAATAGCGATGGAATCAAAATGAATTCCAGGAAAGAGACTAAAATCAGTACTTTCCAATTCTTTAATAATCGTCCCTTCTGCATCAATTCGTTCATGAAGTTCGATGACATCATGATATAACAATTTCGGCTCCGGAATGTTAAGTTGAAAAAGTGAAGGACGCTGCTGATTTCCTATATAAAGCAAATCTTTAAACCCTTTTGTAACAACCAGTAACGTTTTTGCTCCTTTTCTTTCGAGCAAGGCATTGGTTCCTTTAGTTGTTCCAAGACGCATTTCAATAGTTGGAAGTGGATTTTTTAACGGTGTTTTGGTTAATAGCCTGGCTGCCAAAACCGGGGCTTCCTCTCCGCTGAATAATTCAAAATCGACATCTGCTACTTCCGGGAAATCTGTATCAAGTGTAATCGTGTGTTTTTCATAATCAATAGAAACCAGAAAAGCAGATGTTGCAGAAGTGCCAATTTTGACTTGATATCCTGCTAGTAAATTGTCATCATGTTTCCATGGAGATTCAAACTCGTAAACAAGCGGCCCGATTTTACGAGTAATTCTTCCTCGTAAACGCGCTGAGCTGAGCACTTTTATTCTGGTGATTAAACCATCGGGGTCAGTGGCAAGGCAATCTGTAAAAGTTCCTCCGGTATCAATACTGATTTTCCAGATCGGTTTTATTGACGTATTCAAAGTAATAGGATTAGCGCGAAAAGATTCAGTTACCAAATTACATCGTATTTTCTATAAAACCAGAGGATGGAGAATGGGACGATTAAATATTCGAAAATTGAATAAAATAAGCTGTTTTCATAAGCTTTTATTTCCATTGAGGGTACAAGAATTTACTTTTGAAAAATAGACCAAAGAAAAAAAATGATGACGTCCTGATTTTTTTACAGCGTTATATAACCTTTGCTCACTCCGGATATAATGTTAGTTTGATAGTGAAACTGAGATCTTTACTGAAAATAGAAAATCAATGGGAATAAGAGAAATGGTGCTTGAACAAGCTAAAAATGAAGGAATTGAACAAGGAATTGATATTGCAAAAGAAGAGATTGTGAAAAATTTGCTCCTGGTCGAGCGATTTACTGCGGCTGAAATTTCAAACTTCGCAGGAGTACCTGAAAAACTTGTGATCAAAGTGCGGAAGAGTTTAAAATAAATAATTTCTATATACATCCGGATAAAATTAAAGGCTCCAATGAGGAGCCTTTTGCTTGAATACCTGTTATCTTCAAATCTTAATTCAATAGTATTGAAATAATGGAAATTAATCCTCTTTAAAACATTTATGAATTTTTGTTTACTTCTGTTTTCAGTTCTTTTAATTTTTGTCCTGTTTTTTCTTACATCGGTTAAAAGTGGACTATATACCAGAATCCGTGTTTCTTTTATATTTTCTCTTATTGTCAATGCGGGGGTAGTATTCGTTTACAATGAGGTATTTTCCTTTTTTGATGCGTTAAATTCAACATCAATTTTCATTTTCTGGCTGACAGAAGTTTTGACTTTATCGGGATTGTTAGTCTACTGGAAATCAATAGATAAAATTAATATCTCTGAACTGTCTTCTTTAAAAAATGCTGTTGTCTTGAAGGGGTTAAGCAAAAGCAATAGAACAATTACCAGTGCCGCATTCTTGTTTTTTATAGCTCCTTTATTCTTTCTGGCGGTTTATTCTCCGCCAAATAATTTGGACGGGCACAACTATCATCTCAACCGTGTTCTTTCCTGGATAAATAACGGAAACCTTGAACATTTTCCAACGGTTTATATCCAACAGCTTTACCTGAATGTACTGGCCGAATATATTGTACTGGATACGATGTTGCTTTCAGGGTCTGATTATTTTGTCGGGCTGGTGCAGTTTGGCTCATTTATTGGCTCTCTGGCCGGGATAAGTCTGTTGGCAAAAAGGTTTGGGATGAAGGCGGATGGACAACTGCTTTCCATTATTTTCTTTCTTACGCTGCCAATCGGTATTTTTGAAAGTACAACTACTCAGGTAGATCTTATAGCCTGTTTTTTCTTCATTGCCTTTGTGTATTTCGGGTTTGAGTTACTTGAACGAAAATCCTGGCTTACAGTGCTGGGAATGCTTTTGTCTTTGTCTTTTGGAGGATTTACAAAGTATCCGATCTTTATTTTTGCTATTCCTTTTACTGCTTTTTTTGCACTTCGAATACTTTTACAATACGGAATTTCATATGCCACAAAAGTTCTGGCCGTAGCAATTGTCATTCTTGTTTTTACATTCTCACCATTTTTTTACCGAAATTATCAGCTGTTTGGTAATGTCATGTCTCCGAAGGAAAATACAGCACTTTTCTCAGAAAAAATTCCTGTCGACAAGCGTTCTGTTCGGTTTGCTTTATCGGGAATTGTCAAAAATATTGGATTGCATCTCGGGCTTCCCAACACGGATTATAACGAATTTATAACTTCGAAAATTAAAAATTTTCACGAGGTTATTGGCGTTGACATGGATGACAAAGCGATCAGGCTTGATCCATTTTCCGTACGTTATTCTGTTCACGAAGATATGGTACCGAACACCATACATCTCTTGTTGATGTTCCTGGCAACCATACCTTTGTTCTTCATCAAAGGAGCGTGGAATGTTAAATGGTTCTGGCTTTTTGCAATATTTGGATTTGTATTATTTTGTTCTCTCTTAAAGTTTCAGCTTTGGAGCACGCGCACGCACATGCCGTTTTTTGCAATGGGTGCTGTTTTGACTGCTTATGCGTATAGCCAGATTTTAAAGTGGAAAACGTGCTATCTCATAGTGCCTCTGATGCTGATGTCAACCGTATTTGTCTACGGGAATCCGAACAAAGCGCTGATCCCGATCGGGTACTATACAAAGAAAGTACTAGGGCATATTCCTATTGCATTTTGTGTCACGGACAGCGTTCGGTCAAAAGATTATGAAAGAAATCTGGGCGCTTTTTATGACTTTCCGGGGGGCGATAATTGTCATCCCTTAAAAAAATTACCAGATTACAAAGAGCGCGTGAAAATTTTCGATATTCTTGAGAACGCCGGATATTATGATGATGATAAATCAGCGACAGTTTTTGGCACAAGTCGTACCAAAGCTTACTTTTTAAGTCATCTGGATGATTATTACGGTTTTGAACCGCTACTTGAACATATTACTGGCGACAATAAGAATATCGGGGTTTTGTTTAAAAATGGAAATGGGTTTTATAATTACTGGACTGCTGTATCCCTAAAACTCAAAAATGCCGGAGAGATGAAATACATCCGGTATCTGAAAGATTTTACTATCTTGAAAAACGAGCAAAAAGGTTTTTGTTATGATTATATTTTGTGTGATGATGCGAGCTTGCTGAAGGAATTTGTACCCGAAAATAAAATTGCAGAAATTCATCATACTTCTGTGTTTTACCTGGTTAAGCTTAAAAATAGTAGTTGTGAACGGTTATTGTACTGAAAATCTGTTTACTTTAAGAATTGATTCGTTTTATCTGTTTTTTACTTTAACATGAAAAGAAATTTCCATTTTCACTGGATTATCGTGACCGTTTTGCTGCTTAAATCGGTGACTATTTTTGCACAAACCCAAGATCCCGTTCAATTCACAATTACGATGGCAAATCCGGCGAATCATACTTTTCATGTGGTAATGGATTGTAAGGTGGGGGCACATGAAACATCCAGATTGAAAATGCCGGCATGGTCGCCAGGATATTATCAGATCATGGATTTTGAATCTTTTGTCAGCAACTTTCAGGTTACGGATCAAGCAGGAACTAAGCTGTTTTTTGATAAAAAAGGTAAAAATGAATGGCATGTGGAAAAAGCCAAAGCGACTTCCTTACATGTTGAATATGATGTTTTGACAATGCGAGAGTTTGTCGGGACCAGTTTTTTAGATGAGGAACATGGTTACATCATTCCCGCCGGCTTATGCATGTATCTTGAAAACGAGATAAAAAGACCTGCTGAAATAACCATTAAGCCTTTTGACAAATGGAAAGATGTAGCAACCGGACTTGATTTGATTCCTGGAAAGGATTTTACTTATTCTGCACCAGATTTTGATATCCTTTACGATAGTCCAATTTTGATAGGAAATCTTGAAGAGTTGCCCGCATTTGAAGTCAAAGGAATTCCACATCGTTTTATAGGTTATAAAATGGGCGATTTTGACAAGGTGAAATTCATGCAGGATATCAAAAAAATGGTTGAAGCGGCTTCTGCTATTATCGGCGATATGCCGTACAAGCATTATACATTTTTGGCTATCGGGCCGGGAGGTGGAGGTATTGAACATTTGAATTCAACCGCGGTAAGTTTTGACGGAAAACTCCTGAATGATCCTGGAAAACGTCTCAGAATATTGAGCTTTTTGACGCACGAATATTTTCATCATTACAATGTAAAAAGGATTCGTCCGGTGGAACTGGGGCCTTTCAATTATGATAAGGGAAGCAAAACCAACATGCTTTGGGTTTCCGAAGGATTGACGGTTTATTATGAATATCCTGTTTTGAACCGTGCAGGTCTGATGACGCAGACACAAGTTTTGGACGCCTACAAAGCTTTGATTTTAGCTTTGGAAACGCAACCGGGAAGATTGTATCAGTCATTAGCACAAGCCAGTGCAGAAACCTGGTCGGAAGGGCCGAGCGGCAGAGTTAGTGATGAATTTAATAAAACAATTTCCTATTACATTAAAGGCCCGATTGTTGGTTTAATGCTGGATTTGAAGATCAGGCACGAAACAAATAATAAAAAATCGCTGGACGATGTGATGCGCACTTTGTATCAGGATTTTTACCAAAAACAGAACCGCGGTTTTACAGAAACGGAATTCAGGAAGGTTTGTGAGAAAGTGGCGGGAGCTTCATTGGATGAAATTTTCCATTACGTATATACAACTAAGGAGTTGGATTATGTGAAGTATTTCAATTATGCAGGATTGAATATTGATGTGACACCGAAACAATTACCAGGAGCGTATTTAGGAATAAAAGCAAAATTTCAAAATGACAGTTTGAAAGTTTCGAGCGTAGACTGGGATTCTCCGGCCTGGAAAGCGGGTGTTCGCAGAGGAAATGTTATCGTTGAAGTAGATGATAAGCCTGCTACGGAAGCCAGTATTGCTTATATTTTTGAAGATAAAAAGGCAGGAGAAAAAATGACCCTGAATCTGATAAAAAATGATACTAAAATCGCTTATCCAATTGTGTTAGGAACAAAATCCGAGCGATCCTTTGCAATTACTCCGGTTCCAAATCCTGATAAATTGCAGACGGCTATCCTGAAAGACTGGTTAAAATAATGTCCGTTTTACAAGATTATTTCAGAGAAGTTTCTTGAAGAAATCACGATGATATTCACGTGGAGATTTTCCGATTGTCTTTTTAAAAACACGGTTAAAGTTGGTAACATTATCAAAACCTGTTTTATAGGAGACATCGGAAAAACTATCAAATTTACCCGAAACGACAATCTTACAAGCTTCATTGATCCGTACTTCATTCAGGAAACTGATCAGCGTTTTGCCGGTATGTTTTTTGAAATAACGGCAAAATGCCTGAGGCGTAAGATTCGCGATGGAGGCGACTTCATTCAGTGTGATATGATTTTTATAATTCCCAACCACAAACTGGAAGATCTGGTCCATTCTTATTCCTTCAACATCAGACATAATTTGCTCGTTGTTGTTGGTTGACAAGGGTTTATTGTTTTTCAATGTAGAAAACAGATGCAGCAGTTCAATGAAAGAAGCCACTCGCAAGCTGTCGGCTTTTTCCATTATTTCTGTCATCGTTTTTTTTACCAATTCATAAGAATTTTCCTGAATTTGCAGACCGTTGTGTACGCCTTCAACAAATTTCCTTATCGCACCCATTTCAGGAAGTCGTAACAGATTCTGGAAAAGATGATCGGGATTGAAGAAAAAAGAGATCTCGTGCACGATCTTATTTTGTGAAGGATCATAATAAGCATCGTCACTTTTGAAAACATGTGACTGATTTGCTCCGATTATGTACACGTCACCCGGTTTGAAACGCTGCATATAATTTCCGGCAATGAGCATTCCTTCTCCTTCCTTTATCCAGGTTATCTGAACTTCCGGGTGCCGGTGCAGGTGATTGTAGAAATGTGGTATAACATTATCCTGAACTACAATCGTACTTTCCTTGGCAACGGGAATAGTGAATTGAACAACTTTCATAATGGGGTAATTTTAATTGTACGTTTTGGTAATTAAATATGCTAAAATTATCTATTTGTTGAATGTTATAATGTTGTTTAGGTTAATATTGGTATACTATTGCTTAATATTGAACAAAAAAATAGCCATCACTTTTTTGGTGATGGCTATTTTTTAGAAGTAATTCTTTATTCTTTAACAACTTTCATAACACCTGTCATTAATCTCCAATGGCCCGGGAATGTACAAACGTAAGGATAGTCGCCCAGATCTTTTGGAACAACAAATCGCAGACGATAAGTTTGTTCAGGATTTACAAGTGGTGTTGAAGCGATAATTTGCGGAATGTTCGGTACATAATTTTTCTCTGCACCGTCTTTTGCCGTGATCATTTTATCAGCTGCCGCTCCGATAATTTCCTTTGTTTTTGGTTTCCCGATAACCATATTATGCTGCATCGCATCCGGATTTTCAAAAACAATTTCAACCGTTTTTCCTGCAACAGCGGTAAACTCGGTAACACTGAACTTCATCTCTTCACGAATCGCTTTAATACGAACGATCTGAACATTAGGATCCGACGCCACCTCATCTTTGATACCGTAAGATTCCATCAGAACGGTAAGTTTCGAGCTCATATCATCCTGCGTATTTGCCTTTACAGTCGCAAGGAAAGTGCGATCGGCAGCGGTTGCTGTTTCTGTACGTTTTGGATTCCATGCACCCAAAACACCTTTCATGACAGCATTTCTTCCTTGCGGATCAAGATATTGTGCGGTATTGATAAGATCGATAACTTCACCTCCGGTAGCATAAGAAGTATAGCCACGTGCAGCGCGTTCCAACGAAAAGTCAGACAAACGATCCAGGCGCTTAACTTCAAAGCTTTTGGTTAATGTGTTATTTTTATTCTCGTCTTTTTCAGGAACAACGTTATCAACATCAACTGTGGCAGTAACATTTACTTTTCCTGCCTCATCGGATGTAAATCCGAAAGTGCTTCTCCACGGACCGTTATTTCCTTCTGTCAGTTTAATGGTTTCGCCCGGAGCAATGCCATTAACAAGCTGACGGCTAACATAATTAGAATTCAAAGAACGACTTCTAATTCCAACATTTACAACCGGAACCAGATCTTTGGGAACCGCAACGCTACCTTGATTAGTAATTTCAATGGTCACTTTTGCATATTCACGAACGTATGGCGTAACTGGCTCAATAGTAATATTCGTGATCGCCAGTTCCGCAGAACCCTGAACGGTAACTTTATTTGCTTCGTGACCATCATGGTTCATTTTGGAATGATCCATAGCTGTTTTGTCTTCGCCAATAGTGGAAGGCTTTTGTAATTTTGCCTTTTTCACACGTTCAGCTAAATAATCTTTCCGAAGTTTTCCATCATGTGAGTTTAAAATTGCAGCGAAAGCATCCGGCATCCAGCGGTCATCTGCCTGTGCATATGTATCAAGCAATCCTAAAACGGCGATTTCAATTTCAGGCGTCAATGGGATTTCACTAAAAGCCAAAAGGCTGTTTAGTACTACTAATTGTTCTTTGTCATGTAAGGCATCAACAGCAAGTAAAGTTTTTCCGGTTGCAACTGTGCGTGGTAAAACCTGAACTGCTGTTTTACGAACAGCGTTACTCGGATGTTTTAATGCAGCAGTCACAGCAGCTAAAACTGTTGGGTCTTCAATGGCATTTAATCCTTGTAAAGTCCATAATGCATGAATCGCAGCCGTATTCAAACCAACTTCATCTACCGATTTATCATTAACCAAAGCAATTAATTGGGGAACTACATCTTTTTGTCCACGTTCAACCAACAATCTTTGTGCGTGACGTCTCCATAACATATTGTTGTTTTTCAACGTAGCAACCAATTCTTCCGGGCGACTTTTGCTTAAAGAAATCGGCGTATAAGCCGGTGCCTTTTTCCATGCTACACGGTACAAGCGACCATGAGTGAAATCACGTAAATCAGTTTCATATGCATTTCCATGTCCATTTTCAGAACCTTTTGGTGTTGGATTGTGCTGAATAATGTAACTATACCAGTCAGCAATCCACACAGCTCCGTCTGGTCCAACTTCGGCAAAAACCGGAGCTACCCATTCGTCAGCTCCTGCAAGGAGGTTGAAACCTAGATTATCTTCATAATCCGTTCCTTTTTTTACCATCATATTCTGGTGAAGAATGTGTCCGGTCGGCTCAGAAACGAATGCTACATTATTCCAGTATTTTTTCGGAAATGCACGGGCTGTGTAAAAGTTTTGTCCCGCCGCAGCTGTAAATCCACCAAAAACGTCCACCTGACGTACTTTTGGCGTAATCGGCTGCATGTCTTTATGCGTATCCGTACTGCGACTTCCGTTATCAACCTTGCTCGCTCCAAAATAACGATTTGGAATAGCGCTGTACCAGCCATGAGAGTTATTAGCAGTTGATCCAAACAAATCACCAGCCTCATTGAAACCTAAACCCCATGTATTATTAGAAGTTTTAGCAACGATTTCCATATCTGAACCGTCTGGTTTGAAACGGAAAAGTGCTTGTCCGAAATCCAGGGAATCGCTTTTTCCAACTTTTCCTTTAAAACCGGAATATCCTACCGATCCATAAACCCAGTTGTCAAAACCGTAATGCATGTTGGACGGTCCTGCATGTGTATCGCCAGTTCCAAATCCTGTGAAAAGAATTTTCTTCACGTCAGCTTTATCATCGCCATTGGTATCCTGTAAAAACAGCATATGTGGCGCCTGAGAAACGATCAGACCGCCATTGGCAAAAACCAATCCGGTAGGGATACTCAAATCATCAGCAAACTTTGTGAATTTATCAGCTTTGCCGTCTTTGTTGGTATCTTCACAAATCAGGATATAATCGCTTCCGCCGGTATCTTTACGCTCGTTTGGATAATCTTTTGTGATCAATACAAATAATCTTCCGCGCTCATCCCAGGTCATCGCGATCGGATGCATAACGTCGGGTTCGTGGGCGAAAACATCCAGCGTAAAATCTACCGGAATCTGGATATGCTTAACCGATTCTTCCGGAGAAAGTGGCAATTGCTGTAATTGCGGGCCAGGACGCTGTTCGTAATTGGGAAGTTTTGCTTCACGATATTCAAACGGTTTTGGAGCCAAAGCCACAAAAGCCTTTTTTGCATCGTCATTAACAGCCCAAAGAATTCCTTTTTCCAATAAATCCTGAAAACCAGGTGTTGCCCAGGTACGTTCGTCATGGCCATAAGCTGTATAAAAAACGCGTCCTTTTCCATGCGTACGAACCCAGGTATACGGTTCTTTTTCGGCGCCTGGTTTGTCTTTTGCCTGATCTTTCTGGATAATGCGTTCCGTAAGAATTACATTATCAGGTTGTAATAGTTTATGCAAATACGTTTCGTCAACCGTTTTAAATGGTTTTACACCCGCAATGGCAGGATGATCGGGTTTGGTCCAAACCGGCTGAATAGTATCCCAGGTATGTCTCCAGAATTGCCCACCGATCAGCTTTACAACTTCCGGATTATTACGGAAACAGTAGGAAGCACAGTGAACAGGGACAAAACCTTTTCCACTCGCAACATAATCCAGTAATGCTTTTGCTTGCTGTGGAGCGATAGAATCCCAGTTTGCATAAAGCATTAATGCATCATATTTATTCAATGTTTCGGGATTAAGATCATTCAAATCGTCCGTGTAAGTGAAGTTTATTCCCTTCGGCCCTAGCGCGGCCATGATTTGAGGAACACGTTCAGAAGATTTGTGATGACCGATGGTATCACCCAGGAATAATACCTCAATCCTGCGGCCTTTGGCCTCTGTTTTGCTCACAGCCGCTGTCTGTGAGGATTGATGGACAGCACATCCCAAAAGGAAAATACCAAGTAAAAAGGATAAGGCTCTGGTTTTCATTTAATTGTTAAAATATGTTTTTGTATTTCCTACTCTTTGAATTCTAATTGTCCCAAGTTGAAATGTTCTGAAAGTCAAACAGATATTGCTCCTGATAATTAATTTCAAAATCATTTAACATCTTAATATACTCTTCTTTAAATGTACGTGTCTTGTGATGCATTTCCTGATTTCCTATGTATTTTATTACAGGATCAATCTGTGATCGGCTGTATGAAAAAGCACCGTATCCTTTTTGCCAATTAAAGCCAAAAGCTTTGAATTTCTCTTTCAAAAATTTGTTTGATGATGTTTTAATCTCCTCAACCAAATTCGGTATTGAAATGACAGGATTATATCCGATAAAAATATGAATGTGATCCGGCATTCCATTTATAGCCAGTGACTTCGATTTTTGTTTCGTTATAATTCCACCTATGTAAGCGTACAATTCGTCTTTCCAGGCTTTTTTAATTAGGCTTTCCCTGCCCTTAACAGAAAAAACAATTTGGATGTATAGTTGTGTGTAAGTGTCTGCCATTGCAATTTGATATAGTGTGTGAATCGTAAATATTTCGGTGCTCTGCACCTCGGCTCGGTTTGTGTTAATAATTGTTTCTACAAATATTTCGGTGCTCTGCACCTTGGCCTGGTTTGTGTTAATGATTGTTTCTACAAATATTTCAGTGCTCTGCACCTTGGCCTGGTTTGTGTTAATGATTGTTTCTACAAATATTTCAGTGCTCTGCACCTTGGCTGGTTTGTGTTAATGATTGTTTCTACAAATATTTCGGTGCTCTGCACCTTGGCCTGGTTTGTGTTAATGATTGTTTCTACAAATATTTCGGTGCTCTGCACCTCGGCTCGGTTTGTGTTAATAATTGTTTCTAGCAATATTTCGGTGCCCTGCACCTCGGCTCGGTTTGTGTTAATGATTGTTTCTACAAATATTTCGGTGCTCTGCACCTTGGCTCGGTTTGTGTTAATGATTGTTTCTACAAATATTTCAGTGCTCTGCACCTTGGCTCGGTTTGTGTTAATGATTGTTTCTACAAATATTTCGGTGCTCTGCACCTTGGCTCGGTTTGTGTTAATAATTGTTTCTAGCAATATTTCGGTGCCCTGCACCTCGGCTCGGTTTGTGTTAATGATTGTTTCTACAAATATTTCGGTGCTCTGCACCTCGGCTCGGTTTGTGTTAATAATTGTTTCTAGCAATATTTCGGTGCCCTGCACCTAGGCTCGGTTTGTGTTAATAATTGTTTCTAGCAATATTTCGGTGCCCTGCACCTAGGCTCGGTTTGTGTTAATGATTGTTTCTACAAATATTTCGGTGCTCTGCACCTCGGCTCGGTTTGTGTTAATAATTGTTTCTACAAATATTTCGGTGCCCTGCACCTCGGCTCGGTTTGTGTTAATGATTGTTTCTACAAATATTTCGGTGCCCTGCACCTAGGCTCGGTTTGTGTTAATGATTGTTTCTACAAATATTTCGGTGGGTTGTACCTCGGCTCGGTTTGTGTTAATAATTGTTTCTAGCAATATTTCGGTGCTCTGCACCTTGGCTCGGTTTGTGTTAATAATTGTTTCTAGCAATATTTCGGTGCACTGCACCTCGGCTCGGTTTGTGTTAATGATTGTTTCTACAAATATTTCGGTGCTCTGCACCTTTGTTACTACCAGCAATATTGCAATACTCAGTCAGGTGCGGAGCACCGAAATATTTGTAGAGAAGTAATTTTCCACCAACCAAGCCAAGGTGCGGAGCACCGTAATAATTGATTCAATGACTACGCTTCAATTTTAACTGAAAATTCTCACGCATTTTTAAAATCCGGCAACTGAATCAATGCTCCACCTTGCAAAGCAGATTCATGTGCCAAAATCCCAACACTCGTCCAGTTTGCCGATTGCCATGCATTAGGGAATGGATCGCGATCTTCTATCAATGCTGAAATAAATTCATTTGCCAAATGTGGATGCGAACCTCCGTGTCCGCCACCCTGAACAAACGAAAGATGTGAATTATCATCCGCATCATAAACACCATGACCTGTAAATTGTTGAATTTCAGCAGGCAGTAAATGTGCATAATCAGGGGTTTTCACATGCTCTGCAATTTCGTGTTCCGGTTTTTTAGCCGTATGAATCACAGGATCTTCGCCTTCAATCAATGGCCATTCAAAAGATTTTTTGCTTCCGTAAACCTCAAAACTTTCACGATACTGGCGGGCAACATCGAAAAGTGAACGGTATACATAAGCCGACAAATCGCTATCCTTAAATTTTATATGTGCAGATTCCACAGCAAAAGGAGAATTGTGAATCTTCGCCAGATCTTCGCTTATCGTTCCTGATCCAAAACAGGAAACATATTCAGCTTCCAGTTTCAATAATCCGGCAACTGGTCCAACGCAATGCGTTGCATAATGCATTGGAGGCAAACCTGGCCAATAGTCAGGCCATCCTTCCATATCTTGCTGGTGACTGGCTTTCAAAAATTGTATTTTACCCAGTTCTCCTTTTTCATATAATTCTTTCACAAACAGAAACTCACGTGCATAAACCACGGTTTCCATCATCATATATTTTTTACCGGTTTCATTACAAACCTTCACAATTTCCATGCAATCTTCAACACTGGTTGCCATAGGAACCGTACAAGCCACATGTTTTCCTGCGCGTAATGCTTTTAATGTTTGTTCAGCATGGTTTGGAATAGGGGAGTTGATATGGACAGCGTCAACTTTTGGGTCATTCAAAAGGTCTTCATAACTTGTGTAGCGCACATCAATGCCATACTGGTCGCCAACGGCATTTAATTTCGATTCTGTACGCTGACAAATTGCATACATATTAGCGTTGGGATGACGCTGATAAATGGGAATAAATTCGGCTCCAAAGCCGAGACCAACAATAGCAATGTTAATTTGTTGTGACATATAAAGTAAAGGATTAAAGATTCGGTTTGTTCCTTTTCAAATTCAGATTTTGAATTTGAAAAGACAGATTTCTGGATATTTCCAATTCTGATGAAAAAGAGCGCAGGGTTGGACCGTAACTCATTTATTAACAATACAATTTTACAGCAAAATAATGCTAAAAACTTTCTTTCTTTTGATTAGTAATGACTGTATTTTGACTTTTTTTTAAGTTTTAAATCTATTTTAAGCAAAATATAGCTATAACTGAAAATCGATCAAAGGAATATTTCAATCTAAATTATAAATAAAAAAATATGGTAAGACCGGCTACTCCTGCTGATGCAATTACCGTGGCACCATTGATGATTTTAGCTATGGGACATATCGCCGGGATTTTTGCAAATTCCGAAAATCATGAAGATGCAATCCCGCTTTTTGAAATGTTTTTCAGAATGGAAAACAATCAGTATAGTTATGTTAACACGCTGGTTTATGAAAATGAGATGGGCGTTGTAGGTTCTGTAACGGGCTATGACGGAAAACGCCTGCACGAATTAAGGCAACCGATCCTGGATGAGTTGAGGAAATCAGATCCGGATTTTACCCCTAATGATGAAACGGAAGCTGGCGAATATTATCTGGATTGCGTTAATGTTGATGAAAATCAGCAGGGCAAAGGAATTGGAAAAATATTAATCAACGCTTTTTGTGAGCTTGGTTTTAATCTGGGTCATAAACGGATCGGATTAATTGTTGATCTGGATAATCCGGCAGCGAAGAAACTGTATACGAATCTCGGATTTTATGACGCGGGGAAAAGGGATTTCATGGGTCATCAATATTTCCATATGGTAAAAGATTATGATAAAATAATGGTATAGAATTTCACTAAATAGATTTAGCGGTATTTTTCATTCAAGATTTGAAAAAGCATTAACTTGTGTTCTCCTAACCTTAACAATAGAATAATTTCTTGATGAAAACCCGCCTTATTTCGTTGGACGTCCTGCGCGGACTGACCATTATTCTCATGACGATAGTCAACAATCCCGGCGATTGGGGACACGTTTATTCACCGCTTTTGCACGCAGAATGGCACGGCTGCACACCGACTGATCTGGTATTCCCAACATTCCTTTTTATTGTAGGTGTTTCCGTGGTTTTAGCCACGCCGCAAAAAATCCTGAACGCGAATTCTTTTCAAAAAATAATAACACGGACGATACGGATTTTCTGTCTCGGTATGTTTTTATATTTCTTTTCAAAGATCCATGCGTTTGGGCTTGAAGGTTTACTGCTCTTAGGATTTCGGCTTATTTTGACCGCCATAATCGTTGTGGCACTTTTTAGTGATTATGACAAAAAACTGCAATTTTACTTAGCACTGGCAGTTTTCGTCATCATGATGATTCTGGCCTTTGGTGGATTTAAAGATTATGAAACCGTCAGAATTCCGGGCGTTTTACAGCGAATTGCTATCGTCTATTTTATTGTTTCAATATTATATCTCAAAACGAATTGGAAAACGCAGGCGATTTTTGGTGTAACCGTTTTACTGACTTACTGGGCGTTAATGACGTTAATTCCGGTGCCAGGCGTTGGAGAACCCAACTTTGAAAAAGGTACAAACCTGGCTGCCTGGCTGGATAATTATCTGCTTCCCGGCCATTTATGGATAACTTCCAAAACCTGGGATCCGGAAGGAATTCTTAGCACACTTCCTGCTATTGGAACTGGTATTGCCGGACTATTGGTTGGAACATTGCTGACAAATTCTTTTTCAAAAGACAAAAAAGCGCTCTATCTTTTCATTGGAGCGATTTCGGGAATTGTTATTGGCTTAATCTGGAATACTGTTTTTCCAATTAATAAAGCACTTTGGACGAGTTCATACGTGTTGTACGCCGCGGGTATCGCGTCACTTTGCCTTGTTATTTTGTATTACGTTATTGACGTTTTAGGCATTTCCGGCTGGACGAAATTTTTCGTGATTTTTGGTGTAAATCCCATGGTTGTATTTTTCTTTTCCGGGATTATTCCAAGAGTTTTAAGTGGAATTAAAGTGGCATATCCAAATGATCCGGCACATGAGCCGATTGGCTTGCAGGTTTACTTTTACGAGTTTAAATTATCTCCGCTTTTTTCAGATCCTATCAACGCTTCGTTGGCTTATGCACTTACTTATCTGACTTTATGGTTTGTGATTTTGTATATTCTTTACCGGAACAAACTGGTGTTCAAGGTGTAAAATAATGTAAGTTTTTTGTCTAAATTGCTCTTAGAATTAAAACCGGCTCCGAAATTATCGAAGCCGGTTTTTGTATTTTAATGTTTCCACTTACCAAATTTCCCTTCCTGATAATCAGCATAAGCCTCCTGGATTTCTAATCGGGTATTCATCACAAACGGACCCTGTGCTACAACGGGTTCATTGTTTGGCAATGCATGGCCAATTAGTAACAGGCTTTTTTCAGTTGCTTCAATTTGAATAGTTCCTTCGTTATCATCAAATTCAACCAGATTCAGTTTGTCAATTTTTTCGCCATTCACAATTAGTTGACCGCTGATCAAATAAAATAAAACTGTTCTTCCTTCGGGAATTGTGATGGAATATTTTCCTTCTTTTTCAAAAGATATTGTAGCCAGATGAATATCGGCTAATGACTGGATCGCAGCTTTTTCTCCTTCCCAATTTCCGGAAATGGCGTCGATTATAACTTTTCCATCATCCAAAATCAGATGTGGAATTTCATCTTTTTGCAGACCAATATAGGCTGGATCAACATTTTTAAATTTCGCAGGCAGATTAACCCAAAGCTGCAAAATCTCAACATTGCCGCCATTTTTCAAGAATTCTTTGGATGAATTTTCGGAATGAATTATCCCTTTTCCGGCCGTCATCCATTGAATTCCGCCCGCTTCAATTTTACTGTTATAACCTGTGTTGTCGGTATGCACAATATCGCCGTCAACGATAAAAGTTACTGTTTCAAAACCTTTGTGCGGATGTGGGCCGAAGGGCAATCCACGGTTATTTGCCGGATAAATCTGTGGCCCGTGATGGTTCAGGAAAAGAAATGGTTCCAGCGCATCGATCGCTACTTCCTGTGAAGGCATCACGCGGTAGGTGTCCAAACCACCCATATCTGTATAACCGGCTTTATATTTTGCTATAATCTTTTTCATATGTATTCTTCTGGAAATGTATTTTAGTAATGCATTTTTGAGAAGAAAAGTTTGGTAGAAAAGTAGACTAGCTTTTTTGGGGATGATAAGGAATTTTGTTTACCCGTCCGACGGCAGAAAAAGCCGTCGGACGGGTGGCCCGGTCGGAAGGCTTTTTGGCCGCCCGACCGGTATTGAAAACTGCCAATCTTAAAGAGAAATTAATTTTGGAACTTGCAGATTTTCAATATTTGATTTGATAAAAGAAAAACCATCACGCATCAGTTGTTCTTCCGATTCAAACATTTTTCGCCAGATATTAGCAACGGGCAATTTCGGACTGAAAGCTTCTATACTAATCCAGCCATCATATTTCAGATCGCGAATCGCATCAAAAATTCCATCCCAATCTACATTACCTTTTCCTGGCGTCGATCTGTCATTTTCAGATAGCTGGATGAAAGAAATCCTGTCGCCCATTTTCCGCATCGTATCGCCGATATTTTTCTCCTCAATATTTGCGTGAAAAGTATCAAACATTATCTTGCAATTTGGATGATTGACTTCGTCAACAAAACGGATTAATTCGTCTCCGCAGCTTGTGAGATATAATTCGAAGCGGTTCAGATATTCAAGACCCAAAGTGATATCGAGTTCTCCGGCATAATCAGCCAGTTCACGAATACTGTCAACGCCCCATTTCCATTCATCCTGAGTAGCAGGCTGTCCGGTGAAAACACCTAATGCCGAATGATATGGTCCCATTAATTTAGTTGCACCCAAAACCAGCGAACAGTCAATAACACGTTTCAAATGCTCCAAAGTTGATTTGCGCATTGCGGGATCTGCGCTTATCAAATGATTATCCGGACCGCAAATTGTATCGGTTTCACAAGCAAGTCCCAGGTCGTCCAGTTTTTTGCGAAATTTAAACCAGTGTTCGGGATTGGTATTGAATATAGGTACTTCAACCCCGTCAAATCCAATTTCTTTTATTAGTTCAAGGGTAGGGAAAAGTGAGTCGTCAATTTGATTTCCCCAGAGGAGAAGATTCATGCTGTATTTCATGCGGAGTATTTTTTTTAATACAATTTTACAACAACAAAATACTAAATACTTTTCATCATTTGATTAGTACTAGCTGTATTTTGACTTTTGTTTAAATATGTTTGCTAATTTTGGCAAAATTCAGATAAGTCGTTTTACTATGAAAGCTCCGATCCATAAAAATATTGAAAGCCAGGTACGCCTGGTGACGGTGCAAGAATTAAAAGAGCCACATTTTGATCCAAACTGGCATTTTCATCCGCATTATCAGCTTTTCACGGTTTTGGAAGGAACAGGAAAACGTTTGATCGGAGATTCAATTCATACTTTTGAGCCGGGTGATACTGTTTTTCTCGGACCTGATATTCCGCATTTATGGAGAAGCGATCCGGCCTATTTTGGTGGAAATGCTGAGTTGTCGACACATGGTATCGTACTTTATTTTCAGGAAGATTTCTTAGGAAAGGAATTTTTCGAAAAATCAGAAATGCTTGCTTTAAAGCAGCTACTGATCGATTCAAAGCGGGGAATTGCTTACAAAGGAATGTTGCGCGATCACATTTGTCAGGAACTTTTGGAATTAAGAAGTGCCGAAGGATTTTCAGGAATATTAAGGCTTCTAACTTTGCTGGATAAACTGGCACATGAAGATGGGGGCACGCCGATAGCCAGTTACGGCTACGTTAATACCTACAAAGTTTCAGAAACAGAAAGAATGCAAAAGGTGCATAATTATGTTCTTCAGCATTTTTCCCAGGAAATCAGGCTGGGTGATGTTGCGTCGTTGGCGGGTATGAGCGAAGCTGCATTTTGCCGGTATTTCAAAGCTCGTTCCAACAAAACATTTATTGATTTTGTAAACGAAATAAGAATCGGCCACGCCTGCAAATTGCTTCTGGAGGATCAATGGACAATCGCGCAAATCGCCTATGACAGTGGTTTTGATTCTCTATCAAATTTTAACCGGAATTTTAAAAGATACATCGGCCACACCCCAAGAGAATATAAGGGAAATTATTAGTAGTTTTCAGGATTTAGTTTAGAACATATCCCAATTCCTTCATACGGCTGGTAAAAGCGGTCAGTTTAGAATTTTCAATTAATATATGATATTGTTCTGCCTTGACCACAAGTTTTCGCAATATCTCGTCCTGAACAATCATGCGCTGCAAGGCTTTATTGTCGGGCGGAATCGTAAAGACCTGAATTTCCGATTGGCTGTTGATACTTTTACTGTTTGAGACAAGTTCCTGTAAATAGTTTTCCCAAAATACAGGCAGTTTTTGTCCGATAGTTTGTTTAAACAATATGATTTTATTCTGGATATCCCTGGTTGACTTACACTCTTTCAAAAACTTTCCGGGGCTGAACTGATATCGGTTTTCACTGACTTTGGTCGCGTAATTGTTTAACATTATCTCTGCCAGGACAGTATCACCTTCAACACGAATGAAGGTACTGTTTTCATCGAACGATAGCGTCGTTTGAAAGTCAGTTGCAACGGGCGTGTATTGTCTGCTCAATCCAAGCACATAAGCCCCCAGCGCAGTAATCCTGAATGCAAAAAGATTCTGATATGTCGATTGCAGATTAGGAAGGGCGGGATCCAGCGCAATGTCCATAAGACCGAAGGACGCCAATAAATAAACATGAGCGGCAAGGTATGGCAATATTACAAATGGCTGCGCATTGCCGGAATTTACAGAAATCGTCCTTTGCACTAGCGAACCATCATTGGAGATTATCGCATATTCGGCATCAATCCTGTCTCGGATCTGCCAGTCGAGCAGGGGAGATATATTGATAAACCGGCTACTGATAAAACTTTTCAGATTATCAAAAGTTATCCATTGCCCCGGAACTAGCTTACGAAATATTTCGATGATCGTTGCAGTGGTATTTGGCCTGTATTCACTTATCTGAAAATAATTTAACCCTTTCAGATGCGTCAGCATGTATGGAGCTGCCTGTTTTCTGTTAAAGTCTCTGGCGAATAATGTTTTGATAGTTTCATGAGAAGACTGGGAAATTGTCTTCATTTTGAAGTCATCTGATAGCAAACCAGCGATGAGCAGCGATCTTACCGGCGTGTCATCTTCCGGACCAAATGTTGCCAGTTTCAGCGAGCGCGACATTTTTTTTGCAGATGCCACATTCGGATTTCCCTTTTGTGAGTATTTGATATTTCCCTGGCTGTGATAGGAAATGATTCGTGGCAGTTCGGCAGTAATGATACTTTCAGTCAGGTAGGTAACAAAATGTTTACCGGGCTCAGGGACAGGTTTGATATGATAACCTTCTGGTTTTGGAAGATGTATAGCAAGTAATTTGCGAAGTTCGAGCGGCAGTGACAGCGAAACGCCCGTATCACGTAATTCTCGCTGTCTGTCTTCATAATATCCGCTTGGCTCATAAAGCGTGATGTACTCTCCCCAGCGGGCCTTAATTTCAGGTGTTAACTGAACCACCAGATAGTTGCTCCATAGTTTTGCTAAATGTAGGAGTGGTGTTTTTACGAAAATTTCTTCCAGTTCTTTCCGGTCCAGTGCTTGCTTCCAGGTCGCCTGGCTCAGGACAGCCCTGTCAGTTTCAGGTAAATCCGCCAGGTATCCGGAAACGATCTCTTCGTCATTGTACCACAGACATACAAGGTCTGTTATTTCCTCTTTTGTTGTTATTTTCCGGATATCAATTTTACTGTAACTGAGAATCCGGCTTTCAAATTCAGTATAATTCCGGATTAGAAATTTCTGGATTGGTGAATAAAAAAACTTCATAATGAAATCTTTATTATTCTTCATGAGCTCGGCGCGAAGGGCCTGAGATTCTTGCGTCGTCATCATTTTCCTAAAATAAATTCAATATCATCCTCACTCAGACTTTTCACAGAAGCACTATCACTGGAAATAATAGAATCCAGTAATGCGCTTTTTACTTCCTGAAGTTTCAATATTTTTTCTTCAATGGTACCCAGTGTGATCAGTTTGTAGCTCATTACCTTTTTATTTTGGCCAATCCGGTGTGCACGGTCAATGGCCTGGTTTTCTGCCGATTTGTTCCACCAAGGGTCAAAAATAAATACCATATCCGCAGCGGTGAGGTTCAGCCCGGTGCCTCCTGTTTTTAAAGTCAATACAAAAACTTTACAATCCGGGTCGTTTTGAAAACGGTCCACGAGTTGCTGCCGGTTTCTGGTACTTCCGGTCATGGTCACAAAATCAATACCTCTTTTGTTGAGTTCTTCGCCAATATCTTCAACAGCGGCCAGGTAATTGGCAAAAACAAGTACCTTATGTTTGTTGGCAATGGCATCTTCCAGCTGCTCAATAAGAAGTTCTGTCTTAGGTGAATCGATTTTCCCGTCCGTTTGAGCTCCGGGGATCGACGCGATCTGGCGCAGTTCATTCATCGCCTGGAAAACAAAAAACTGGGATTGCTGAATACCTTTCATCGCAACTTGCTGCTCAATGGCATCTTTGTAGTATAGCCGTCGCTGTTCGTAATATCTGGCCTGTTCAGGGCTCATTTCAACAAACAAAGTTTGCTCGATTTTATCAGGCAACTCTTTGAGTACATCCTTTTTTAATCGCCTTAAAATAAAAGGATAAATCTTCTTTTTTAATTCTATCGTTGCGTCCTTATCATCATACTTTTGAATCGGCGTCAGGTAATACTGGTTGAATCCCTCGGCGCTTCCAAACATGGCCGGGTTTAGAAAACGGAATAATGCATAAAGCTCGGAAAGATTATTTTCGACGGGCGTACCGCTCAATGCCAGCCGGTAAGATGCATTGAGAAGCAATACCGCTTTGTGTAACTGGCTGTTCAGGTTTTTTACAGCCTGCGATTCGTCCAGGATCGCGTAAAGGAATTTTTCATCCTTCCAAAATTCAATATCATTTCGTACCATGGCATAGGTGGTCAGGATGATATTAACTTTTTGGACTTCTTCTTTATCGCGGTTAGTACCGTACCAGGTGTAAAAAGTGAGCTGTGGCGCAAACTTTTTCAGCTCATTTTCCCAGTTGAAAAGCAATGATTTTGGCATGGCGATAATCGAAGGTAATCCGGTTTTATCCTTTGCGTACACCTCTGCCAACAGCGTGATCGTTTGCAGGGTTTTGCCCAGCCCCATGTCGTCGGCCAGGCAGCCGCCAAGTTTGTTCTGGTGCAGATATAGCAGCCATTTGTAGCCCTGTTCCTGATAGGGACGTAGCTTTGCGTTTATTTCCGGCAGTTTTATCTTTTTATCGGCGATCAGGTTAAACCCTTCAAATATGTTTCTTGCTTTGCTGAATTGCTCTTTTGCTGCACGTTCTTCGATCAGTTCTTCAACCAGCGGAAGATCAAAAAAAGAAATTTCGATTTTGTCCTTATCTTTTTTCTTTTTGAAAAGGCGCTGGAGTTTCTGCATATACTGCTCATTCACGAGTGCCTGGCTGCCATCGGCAAGAATAATATAGCGGTTTTTGTTGAACTGGTTAATCGCATCGAAAAGAGAAATCTTTTGGTCGCCAAATTCAAGTGTCGCTTTTCCTTCAAGAAAGTCAATTCCGTGGCCCACCTGGACATTCAGCTTCGGCGGGTTTACATTGATTTTGTAAGATTTTAGCTTTTCACTGCCTACCAGTGCATAGTCTCCGATCAGGGAAGGAATATCCCGGTATATAAATTCCGAGGCGATGTTTTCAGGAATGATCAGGAGATTTTCCTCCTGGATAATTCCACCGGATCCTTTTTTCTTGCCCTTTTCTGCATGTTTACTCAGGGTTTTTTCAATGAAAGAAACATGTTGCTCAACATGTACCTGCTCTATCGGGCGTACGGTAATGGTTTCTTCCATTTCGTTGATCACCGCAAAACGGAACAAGTCGTATTCGTCCAGGAAATCAACATCGGTATTGGGCATAAGTTGCCCGATGCGTAAGTAAAGTGAATTGTCGGCATCTACTTTTTCAAAAATAAGTGCCGGTCTTGATTTTATTGGTTCGGTATCTCTCTGCACGATATAATTTTCGTATGACAGCGTTACGTTGTCGAGGTACGAGAAAAACAGCGAAAGGAACTTCTGTAAATCGGCAAGCGGTAAGTTTTTGAGATTAAAGTTTTCCAAAGAATGGAAGAGCGCGCCCACAGGCTGCGTTTCCAGCACAACATTACTGCCAGCCAGCCACACATGTTCTTCATTGATAAACTGGAACCCGGTATATTCGGCATCAGGGGTTGTCAACGCAAGTTGAGACGACAACGACTTCTCACTTATTTTGTTGAGTGTTAAGCGTAGCTGGGCTGTTCCGGCTCCGGCTTTAATTACTTCATCGTCAGGATTGATAAAAATACCGCTTTCAAGTAATTGTGGGATCAGGTATGGATGTTCATGCAGGTATAACCTGCTTTCAGGGTTTTCCCAGTCAATCGTGAAATGGCTGCGGTCCCTGATCATGTGGATCGTTTTGGCTATACTCCGCAACACGCCGCTATACTGGCGGTAATCAAAGGTTGCGTTTTTACCCATTTTGTCAACGGTTTCAATAAACGCGCCCTGTGTGTCAAACTTAAGAAGAAAAAAAAGTCCGTTATCTTTCTTTGAGGATATTTCTTTATATTCGGTAAAAGATTTATTTCGCCTTAATTGCTCGAAAATAGACATCTTGATGAGGTTCTAATAAAGATCAAAATAAGGGAAAAGAGCTTGGTTATGCAAGATTCGCGTTATCCTATTATTTTTGAACATATCCCGGCCCTTTTACAAATCTCCCTGGTGTAGCGCCTGTATGTTCACCATTTTTTAAAACCGCAACACCATTTACAAAAACATCAGAAATACCGCTAGCAAATTGTTGAGGTTTGTCGTACGTAGCCAAATCTTTTACTTTGGCCGGATCAAAAATTACTATGTCAGCATAATAACCAACTTTTAGTTCGCCACGTTTTTTGAGCTTTAAGTTTGTCGCTGGCAATTTTGCCAACTTATAAATTGCTTTTTCCAAAGTTAATAACTTCTCGTCCCTCGAATATTGGCCTATTACACGGATGAAATTCCCATAAGCTCTTGGATGAGGCTGAGATTTAAGAAAAACACCTTCAGGCGTATAACTTCCTTCGTCAGATCCAAAACTTACCCAAGGCAATGCCACCTGTTTTTTTACATTTTCCTCATTCATTAAAAAATAGGCGGCACCAATCCTTGTGCTATCCTGAACGATAAGATCCATGGCCGTTTCTTCAGGAGATTTACCTTTTATTTTGGCAACTTCTGCCAAAGTTTTCCCGGTATATTTTTTCAAAGAATCCTGCTTAAAACCAAGCAACAATACCTTTTCAGCCGATCCCGCACCGTAATAAAGATTTTCCCAGTCAGAAGGATTTGTTTTCATTGCTTTCGCCATTTTGGCTCTGATGACAGGATCCTGCAAACGCAGCCATAATTTACCAAAACCACCATCCTGCAAAGAAGGAGGAAATGATGCAGTAAGTCCCGTGGCGCCAGCGAGGTACGTGTACATGTCAGCGGTAATGTGCAAACCTTCTGCTCTTGCTTTTTCAATCCGCTTGATCACACCATCCATCTTTTTCCAATTGTCTTTTCCGGCTGCTTTGAGGTGATAAATTTCTGCCGGGATATTGGCTTCTTTTGAGATTGTAATCAATTCTTCAACAGCTTCGTCCAGTTTATTTCCCTCACTGCGCATATGCGAAATATACATCCCGCCATGTTTTGAGGCTTCTTTGCATAAAGTGATCAATTCCTGCGTACCTGCGAAAAAATCAGGTGGATAAATTAAAGAAGAACCTACACCCATGGCACCTTCTTCCATCGCTTTTTTTACCAGCAATTGCATACTGTCAAGCTCGGCAGGTGTGGCTTTGCGGTTATCCTCGCCAACAACATAAGTCCTGACCGTGCCGGCTCCAATAAATGAGGCCACATTACAGCTTATTCCTTTCTTTTCAAGAAAATTGAGATATTCTCCTAGTGTATTCCAATCGATTTTGTACTTGATATCACTTTGCCCTTTTTGTAATTCAGATTTCATTTTCGGATTCAGCGGTCCCATGCTTGTCCCTTCTCCCATTACTTCCAGCGTCACACCTTGTCTGATATCACTTTGGCTTCGGCCATCCTGAATCAAAGATTCTGTTGCCCAGCTTAGCATATTGATAAAACCTGGTGTTATTGCTTGTCCCTTTGCATCTATCTCATTTTTAGCAGTTTCATTTTTCAGGTCACCCATAAAAGCGATCGTATCGCCGTTGATAGCAATGTCTGCAGTAAAAGGTTTTTCTCCATTTCCATCGTAGATCGTTCCGTTGCGGATAATGGTTTCGTATTTTGTTTTGGAGGTACAAGAGAAAATGGAAAGGATGAACAGGAGTGTCAGGAAGAGAGGTTTCATGAAGGTTGGATTAGATTTGCTTGGTTTAGATCAATTTAATCAAAAATTAAATCTTCCCAATAGCATCAAACCAATTTCTGCTTAATCAATCTCTTTTAATGAAGACTTTCTGATAATCAGCTCAGACGGCAATACAATCTTATCCGAAACATCAATAGATTGTATTCCTTTCAAATGATTCACAATGGTTCTTATGGCAACTTTTCCCATTTCCTGACCGGGATAATATACCGTCGTTAAATTAGGTTCTATAACCTGAGAAACAGGATCATTGTTAAAACCAACAACTGCAATATCGTCCGGGATATTGTAACCTTTTTCCTTCAATGCCTTCATACAACTCACAGCACAAATATCATTGGAAATAAAAATCCCGTCGGGCCGGATTTCCATTTCATCTATTTTCTGAGCTACGTATTTTCCTGCTTCCTGGCTTAAATCTGTAATCATTAACAGTTCATTCGATGCCGTCAAATTATTTTGTAAAAGTGCATCCTGATAGCCTTTAAGTCTGCCTGAATAAACATTCCTTTTCAAATTTCCGGTAACGTGCATAATCCTTTTACAGCCTTTTTCAATCAGGTGAGAAGTGGCTGTAAATCCTGCCAGCACATTATCAATAACGACGCCACTGCATTTTGGATGATCAATGATCCTGTCAAAAAATAAAACCGGAATTCCCTTTTTTATAAAAGATTCGAAGTGATCAAAAGTATCCGTATCGTAAGCGACGGATGCCAACAACCCATCCACGCGACTATTAAACATCGTTTTTGCATTGGAAATCTCCTTTTTAGCTGATTCAAGAGATTGACTGATCAAAAGATTATAACCTGATATATTAGCCTCTTCCTCCATTCCTGCAAGCACGGCCGACATGAAATTACTGTTCAGTCTGGGCACAATAACGCCTAGCGTATTGGTCCTTCGACGGCGTAGATTGCTGGCAAATGTATTGGACTGGTAGCCCATTTCAATAGCCTTTTCATTGATCAGAATCTTGGTTTTACTATTTATGGCCGGATGATCATTCAGCGCTCTGCTTACCGTAGCCGGAGAAAGACCGAGTATTTTGGCGATATCATAAATGGTAATTTCTTTCTCCATTTTTAAGAAGGGTTATTCAAATCTGTCTGAAATATAGCAACAAAAGCATCTTTTACAAAAAATTAATGCAATCGGTTGCAATGCAAATTTATATTCAGATATTTATACCATTAAATTTACATTATATCTGTTCTTCATGATACATACCATGCGTTGGTTTGGGCCAAACGACCCGGTTTCTTTGATGGATATCCGGCAGGCGGGTTGCAGCGGTGTTGTAAGCGCACTGCATCAAATTCCTGTTGGTGAAATCTGGACTTTACCAGATATAGAAGAAAGAAAAGGTCTTATTGAAGAGAAAAATAATCAATATTTTCCCTTAAAATGGTCAGTTGTTGAAAGCCTGCCCGTGCATGAGGATATAAAAAAAGGACTTCCTTTACGTGATTTATATATTGAAAATTATAAGCAATCACTGAAAAATCTGGCGGCGACGGGTATTAAAACGGTCTGTTACAATTTCATGCCGGTACTTGACTGGTCGCGGACTGCGCTGGATTATGAAATGCCGGAAGGGTCAAAAACATTAAGATTTGTTTGGGTCGATTTCGCCATATTCGATTTGTTTATTTTGAAAAGACCGAATGCAGAAGCAGATTATGAGCCGGAAACGAGAATTGCTGCAGAAAGCAAATTTCATAGCATGTCTTCTTTTCAGCTTTCGGTTTTAACGAATACGGTTTTACTTGGATTACCCGGCTCAGAAGAAGCTTTTGACCTCAATATCTTTCAATCATTATTGGATCAATATGCTGAAATTGACGATAGCCAGTTAAGGAAAAACCTGTATTATTTCGTTTCTCAAATTGCACCGCTGGCGCAGGAATTGGGGATAAATCTTTGCATTCATCCGGACGATCCGCCGCGTTCTCTTTTGGGACTTCCTCGCGTGGTTAGCACGGAATCAGATTTTGAACAACTCATGCAGGCTTGCGATGTCAGGGCCAACGGCATTACTTTTTGCACCGGTTCATTAGGCGTAAGAGAAGATAATGATCTGGCAGGAATGATCGAACGCTTTGGTGACCGTGTTCATTTTGTACATCTGCGGACAACCAAGCGAGAGGAGGGAACCAGAAATTTCCATGAAGCGCCGCACCTGAACGGTGATGTCGATATGTATGCAGTTGTGAAAGCATTATTAAAAGAAGAAAACAGACGAAAAGCTGCCGGGTATTCCGAATTTGAATTACCTATGCGGCCGGATCATGGTTTTCAAATGCTGGATGATCTACATAAAAAAACATATCCAGGTTATTCTGCTATCGGTCGTCTGAAAGCTTTGGCAGAACTGAGAGGGCTGGAAATGGGAATTTCAAGATCGCTTCAACTGCTATTTCTTTTACTTTTTTCATTTTTTGCTTTACCGGTAAAAGCCGATGACGGCTATCGCTTATGGTTGAAATATGATCTCTTAAAAGATGAGCAATTGCGGAAAACGTACGCTTCAACAATAAGTTCTATTGTTTACGAAGGAGAAAAATCGCCGGTTATTCAGTCCGCAACAGAGGAATTACAATTGGGGTTAAAAGGGCTTTTGGGGAAGGAGATTTCTTTAAAACATACTAATACTACCAATTTGGGAAGTATTATTTTAAAAAAAGATAACACTGAAAAGCTAACCAACGATGAAGGTTATCACATTTACAGACAAGGAAAAAATATTATCGTTTCAGCTAAAACAGATAACGGAATTCTTTACGGAAGTTTTGCTTTGCTTAGAAATATTCAAACCGGACAATCGCTCGCTAAAACAGATATCACTTCCAGTCCGAAAATTCAGTATCGGATGCTCAATCACTGGGACAACCCCAATGGTACTATCGAACGCGGTTATGCCGGAGCCTCGCTTTGGAAATGGTTTGAATTACCGGAAAGACTGGATCCGAGATATAAGGATTACGCAAGAGCTAATGCGTCCATTGGTATCAATTGTACGGTAGTTAATAATGTCAACGCAAGCGCCCGGTTTCTGACAACTGAATATTTACCGAAAGTCCAGGCGCTGGCTAATGTCTTTCGCCCTTATGGGATCCGGGTTTTTATGTCTGTCAATTTTGCTGCACCCAAAATACTGGGCGGATTATCAACTTCTGATCCGCTTGATCCAAAAGTGCGGCAATGGTGGATTGATAAAACAAAAGAAATTTATGCTGCTATTCCTGATTTTGGAGGGTTTCTGGTAAAAGCAAATTCGGAAGGGGAGCCCGGGCCACAAGATTATGGACGGAATCATGCAGACGGCGCTAATATGCTGGCCGAAGCTTTGGCTCCTTTTCAGGGGACGGTAATCTGGCGGGCATTTGTATATAAAGCGGACGCGAATGGAGACCGTTTCAAGGCAGCATATGAAGAATTCAAACCGTTAGATGGGCAGTTTAAATCCAATGCCATTGTTCAGGTAAAAAACGGTCCGATCGATTTTCAGCCAAGAGAACCATTCAGCCCATTATTTGGCGCTATGCCCAAAACACCTTTGGTTATGGAATTTCAGATTACTCAGGAATATCTGGGGTTTTCTACCAATCTGGTTTATCTCGCACCACTTTTTAAGGAGTGTCTGGATGCGGATACTTATGCAAACGGAGCAGGTTCTACTGTGTCAAAAATCGTTGATGGAAGTATAAATCATTACCAAAAAACGGCCATTGCCGGTGTAGCCAATACAGGGTCTGATCGTAACTGGACAGGACATTTTATGAGTCAGGCAAACTGGTATGCCTTTGGCCGTCTGGCCTGGGATTATACGTTATCTTCCGAATTGATTGCTGATGAATGGATCAAAATGACTTTGACAAAAGATGCAGTTCCTGTTAAGATTATTACCAATCTGTTAACAGGTTCCAGAGAAAATTATGTGAATTTCACGACGCCTCTCGGCCTGCATCATTTAATGGGACAAGGGTTACATTTTGGCCCTCATCCATGGCTGGAAAAAAGCGCAAGGCCCGACTGGACTGCCACCTATTATCATCGGGCGGATGCCAACGGAATTGGTTTTGACAGAACAAAAAGCGGAAGCAATGCACTGGCGCAATACAGTCCGGAAGTCCAGAAACAATGGGAGAATCCTGAAACTTGCCCGCTTCCCTATTTGCTGTGGTTTCATCATGTAGCCTGGAATAAAAAATTGTCATCCGGACGCATACTTTGGGACGAACTTTGCTACCGATATTATTCTGGCGCCGAATCCGTTCAAAAAATGCAAAACGACTGGAAAAGTGTAAAAACGTCAATTGATCCTGAAATTTTCGAAGATGTTTCAGGCAGGCTTTTAGCCCAGCAACGAGAAGCGATCTGGTGGCGTGATGCCTGTGTTTTATATTTTCAGGAATTTTCAAAACTGCCTATTCCTGCACCTTACCAAAAACCGGAAAGGACTTTAACAGAGGTGAAAAAGATTACGGATGTTTATCAGCTAAGATAATTTTTTGTAATCATGTCAATTCTTACGTTTCAAAATTTGTCAATAATTATTTAATAAAATGCCTGAATCAACGCTTAACGAACAGACCTTTCAACCTTCTGTTTTTTCTCTGGAAGGTAAACTTGCGCTTATTACCGGTGGAGGAAGTGGTATCGGATTTTATATTGCTAATTGCATGGTTCAGGTCGGCGCCAGAGTTGTATTGACCGGTCGGCGGGAGGAAGTTTTACAGGAAGCGGTCGAAAAACTAGGGTCGAAAGCGGAATATTTCGTCAATGATATTACACAGTTGGCTACGATTCCGGCCTTGGTGGAAGCCATCGAAAACAAATGCGGACCTATTGATATTCTGGTGAATAATGCTGGAATCAATATGAAAAAATTTGCAGTGGAAGTTACGGATGAAGATTTTGACAAAGTGATCCAGACCAATTTACACGCTGTTTTTTCAATGACCCGTGAATGTGGAAAACGAATGATTAACCGTAAATCAGGTTCCATTATTATGATCACTTCTATGGCCGCCATTTATGGAATCGATCGTGTGGTTGCATACACGGCTTCCAAATCAGCTGTGGCTGGTATGGTGAAAGCGCTAACTACTGAATTTTCACCCTATAACGTCAGAATAAATGCCGTTGCACCCGGATTTATAGAAACACCTATGATGCTGACGGCCATGAACGGTGATCCGTCTCGTCGCGACAAAGCCATGGACCGCACACCGATGGGGACCTGGGGCAAACCGGATGATGTCGGTTGGGCAACGGTATTTCTAGCCTCGGACGCAGCCAAATTTATTACCGGAGTTTCGCTTCCTGTGGATGGCGGTAACTCAATCGGATTTTAATAGTAATCGTTCCTAATCCTTAAAATCAAATTCCTGCAATGAAAAAAACAGTTTTCGAAAAGTTAGTGTGCTTTGTTCTTCTCATAACACTTACGTTTTGTTACGCCCCGTTACAGGCTCAAAAAATAAAGTGGAACAAAGTGAAAATCCTGGTTTATACCAAAAACGGGAAAGGGTATATCCATGATAATATTGCCAATTCCGTGGAGGCTATTCAGTCGCTTGGCAAGCAATATGGTTTTGCTGTTGATGCCACGGATGATCCTGCAAAATTCACGGATGAGAATTTGAAACAATATGACGCTTTGGTTTTTTCCAATACAAATAATGATGTTTTTGATACAGACGCACAGCGTGTTGCACTGATGCGGTATATACAAGCGGGTGGCAATTTCGTTGGTTTACATTCTGCTTGTGGTACGGAAAGAAGCTGGAAATGGTTCAAGAATTTATTGGGGGGAACATTTTTCTGGCATGAACCCGGTCAGAGTTTTACCGTCAATGTTCTTGATCCAAAAAATCCTTCGCTGGCACATTTACCTCAAAAATGGAACCGGGATCTGGATGAATTTTACTTCCTGAAAGAAATGGCGGTAAATCTTAATGTGCTGGCGGTGAATGATCATACCACCATTCAGAAACCTGCGGGAAAAGCGCTTGATACTTTTGGGACGATATTCCCATCCGTTTGGTGGCACAACTACGACGGTGGACGGGCATTTTATACTTCCTTAGGTCACGAAAAAGGCGATTATTTAAAGGAAGATCTGCGCAAACATATATTGGGTGGAATTGAATGGGCCATCGGACCGCAAAAACCACGGAACTACAACAACGCCTATGCCAAAACCCCAAACGACGAAATCAGAATAAAATAGACCTGAAAGGCCGTCATATATTAACATAGGGCAACGCCCTATGGCGACTATCGAATCCTAAAAATCCCGAATCCTATGCAAAATTCAGAAGAAAAAAATCAAAGCAGAAGGTCATTCCTCAAAAAAGCCGGAACAGGCACCGCTGGTATTATTGCAGCATCGGTATTTCCTACCATTGTTCCGTCAAATGTATTTGGGAAAAATGCACCAAGCAATAAAATCAATATAGGACAAATCGGTTTTGGCCGAATCGGTTCTTCGCATGATTTACCGGAAGTAATTAAGAATGAAGCAGCGCATGTCATCGCAGTTGCAGATCTTGATAAAAACCGCCTGGCAAAAGGGAAAATATGGATAGAAAAAAAATATGCTGACCGGACCGGAAAAGCAAATTACCTGGACGTGAAAACTTATGATGATTATCACGAAATTCTTGCCAGGAAAGATATTGACGCGGTTATTATCAGTACACCGGATCACTGGCATGCACAGCCTGCGATGGAGGCTGCTGCTGCCGGGAAGCATATTTACATGCAAAAACCAACATCTCTAACCATTCAGGAAGGTAGAATGCTGAGCGATATGGTCCACAAAAAGAAAGTTATTTTCCAGCTTGGCAGTCAGCAACGTTCGGCAAGTCCGTGGCCACAATTCAAAAGAACATGTGAGCTGGTTCGTAATGGACGGATTGGTACTTTGAAAAAAGTATACATCGGACTTCCCGGAGATCCGGCGGGAGGAAAAACGGATAAGATGCCCGTGCCTTCGAATTTTAATTATGATATGTGGCTTGGCTCTACGCCGGAAATATATTACACGCTGGACCGGGTTCATTCGCAGACAGATATCAATGACCGTCCGGGATGGCTGCGTCTCGAACAATTTGGCGCGGGAATGATCACCGGTTGGGGATCACATCATATTGATATAGCACACTGGGGAATGGATACCGAATTAACCGGCCCGATTGAAATTGAAGGAAAAGCAACGTTCCCGGCGGCAGGTTCGGGATTGTGGGATGTGCATGGAGATTTTCTTGTCCATGCAAAATATGCCAATGGCGTCGAAATGGAAATAGGTGGCAGTAACCCAAACGGTGTAAAGTTTGAAGGTACCGAAGGCTGGATTTTTGTTTCACGTGGTAATGTAGGCGTTACTGCGTCTGATCCGGGTGCAGCACAGGCCAGTGCAAAAAACGAAGCCTTTTATGCAAGTGACAGCAAAATCCTGGGATCTGTAATTCAGCAAAACGAGATTCATTTGTATGATAGTCCTGAGCAGCACAGAAACTGGCTGGAAAGTATTCAAAGCGGTAAGCCAAATATCAGCACGGCGGAAATCGCACATCGTTCATGCTCTGCTTGTCTCCTTGCCCATACAGCCATGAAACTTGGACGTAAACTACAATGGGATCCTAAAAAAGAGCATTTCATTAACGATGCAGAAGCCAACGCAAGTTTGTCAAGGCCTCAGCGCGGACCTTATGGTACTACAAAAGTGAAAGGTTAAGAAATAGGAAATAATTTTCTGGTATGATAAAAATCCGGTAGGTGTGCTTACCGGATTTTTATTTTTGCATACTCTCGAAAGGAGATCTTTATTCGTATTTATAATACTCTATGAATCATTTGATTAAAATATAATCAAGAGGAATAATCGTTTAAGATTTCAGATTTAAAATGTATTTTTGATAAAAATGAAAATCTTATGGAAGCAGTAGCCGAAAAACTTCACAGCCTGGAAGAGTACTTTAAGTTTTGCGAAACGCACGAAGGGCGTTTCGAATACGTAAACGGAGAAATTACAGAGATGTCGGGAGAATCGGTTACAGCGAATCGGATCGCTGGAAATATACACAGATATTTAGGAAGTTTGCTGGAAGATGAGCCTTATGCTTTTATGCAAAATTCTGTCAAATTGCAGGTTAGCGAAGGAAATATCTTCCGTATTCCTGACTTCTTTATTTTCAAAGAAGATGGTAATAAAGAAAAGTATGCGACTGAACCGCTGTTGATTGTTGAAGTAATCTCAAAAAGTACGGAAAAAACAGATCGCATCACAAAGCTTAATGAATATAGATCCATAAGTTCATTACATTATTATATCATCGTTGAGCAGAACAATTGTTTTGTGGAAATCTATACACGTGAGGGCGAACGTTGGTATGTTGAATTTTATGAAAAAATGGATGACATCATAAAACTCAACCATTTCAACATAGAATTACCGCTTAGCAAGGTGTACAACAAAGTTTCTTTTCAAAAGGAAGCCTGACTTTCGTTATTTTGATGTATACGATTTTACAAATACCTGTAAAGTTGTACCCTTCCCATTTTCATCTTTCACAGGCCTGTTAAAAGCAAACATTTTTCCGTCATGCGCCCAGACAATATTTGTTGGAGCTGGTTTTGATGATGCTGTTAAGGTTTGATAGCGATCTTTGAATGGAGTATTTCCTGTTTGGCATAACATAATACTTCCGTTCCAGATGTAACTCACGTGTTTTCCATCGGGATGCCAGCGCAAATTACCTGAGACATCTGATTCATGTTCTGTCAATTGCTGAGGTTTTCCACCGGCAGGAGATAATAGAAATATTTGTGCTATGCCTTTTTCATCTTTCGCTAAATAAGCAAGAGCATTTCCATCCGGCGAAGACCGGACAACACCAGAACAGCCGGGATATTTTGTATCAGCCGTAAAAGTCAGTCTTCGTTGAACGGTACCTTTTGGAGGCATAGGGAAATCAGTTGCGGTTCCTTCCAGCGGGCCAAATTCTCCCGGCTGGGTAATATCATCCGGAATGTCCACCACAAATACTTCCGGTACGGGTTTCCCATTTTTATCAATAACAGTACCTAAAAATGCTCTTGCTATCTGCATTTTTCCATCGGCACGGCGATATCCATTTGTTCCAACCCAACTGTCACTTACAGCATGACTAATTTCGTCACTGCCCGGTTTAGGTTCTGGCACTACGCGAACCACCAGTGTGCTGAACCATCCACCAGAAACATTTTCAGCATTTTTGTCAACATGAACGGCCTTTATTTTTTTTGAAACACCAACCGTTCTGAGATTTCTTTTTACGCCGGTTGCATCTTCAAGTTCTTTTAAAATCGCATCATTATAAGTAAAACCGATCCACTGGCCATCTCCGCTCCATTCATGGCGATGTGTGCCGCCGCGTAAAGCACCCGGGGTATAAGGAAATGTTACATCCCGGGCGTCCATATATATGGGGACGTTCGGTTTTGAATCTTCAATAATCACAGCGGTACGGCGCCATTGCTGATATGGATTTTCTTTGGTGCTATTTTCAAGACCATGAATAAAAACAACCGAATTTTCCTGCGGACTGTAACTTACTGCACCTGCGCCGGGACCCCAGGTTCCATTATTTTCTACCTTGAAAAGCACTTTTACTTCACCCGTTTTTACATTTACTTTTTCAATCCGCGGAGATTCCGGAATTCCGCCGTCATCCGTGCGGGTATCATACACAAGCCATTGGCCGTCAGGAGAAAAATTGTCGTTATTGTCCAGATCGTGATTATAGGTCAGATCATGTGTAATCTGTTTTTCTTCGGTTTCTTTTTCCGGTTGGCGGGATGACATCGATAATAGTATTAACGTGAGAAATGCGGACGAAAATAATGTGCTCATAATCCGGTTATTTTGCTGGTGCGCTGATCACGCCCAAATATCTTCCCATCCAGTAAGGCAAAAGCCAGATATCGCCGGCGCTTTCTTCGGAAGTACCACCTACGCCGTCACGATCCAGATCAAAAGTATTGCTGTTGTGACGTTTTACAGGTCTTTCGTCAGGAGGTAAAACTTCTTTTGTTGTCTGTTTGCGAAAGTTAGGTTCGATCAGATCAATATCTTTTCTATGACTGTTTTTGATTGACCAGTTGATCATATCCAACGGATATTCCTGCAAATACCAGACTGCTTCTTTCAAATCAAATTCATCTGTACCGGTTAAAGCAGTAAATATATTCCAGGCACCTTCTTTTTCCGGTCGTTCTACTTGCCAGTGATCAAGAATTTGCTTTTTGTAAGCGGTTTTCAAAGTATCATTGAAAGGATAGCGATACAATCCCCAGTACCCGATAAAATACATTTCATCATCCGAATGGTTCCAGCCGTCCGACATGTGTTTGGCGTGTTCGTCAGCATTGGCGGGTGCCTTTCCGATTTCACTCATCGGGCGCATCATGTTTTCGTAGTAGCCGTATTTATTCATCAGTTCAAATGCTTTGGCTTTATATTTTTCCTTTTTGGTAAAATGATAAGCCGTTTGCAGCATCGAAACAATATTGGAAGAATTCAATTTTCTGTCGCCAACATTGGTAGGAAATGAGTTGACATATTTAGGATTCCATTTTCCCCACATCGTCGGTTTTCCATCAAAATCAACCAGATACATATCGTTTTTGACAATATGAGACATAACCGTATCCAAAAGCATAATCGCTTTTTTCTTCATCGGCTCGTCATCGATCAGTTCTGCTATGGCGCCAAAGGCAAAAACGTGACCGATAATTTCATCACTGCTGGTAGTTGATTTCCATGTCCATTCCTTTTCAGGAGATGGCTGCCAGCGATCCGAATCTGAAAGACTTTCTTTATGCCCACTACGCTCAAAAGACCGTGCGGGAAAACCGGGAACAGGATTTACGGTATACAAACGTTCAATAGCATCCAGTGACTCACGGCAATTTTGCAGCGCAACAGAATCTTTGGTAGCAGCGTAACGGAAAATTTCTCCGCCCAAATACATGGTTGTCCAAAGTCCGTCATTATCAGAATCGGACATATAACCTGTTGAAAGATTTCCTTTTTCCATACCATCCAGCGAAGCGTTGAATCCATTACGAATATGTCTTAAACGAACTTGTTCTTCGTAATAAACAGCCTTATCCTGAAGGGTCATTTCTTTGAATGCAATTTGTCCCAAACCAGCCGTTGTCAATACCAAAACTGAATTTTCCGGACCTTCGGAAATGTGGATTACTTTATTTCCCGGCAGCCAGCGTTCGCCATAATAATAATCAAACTTGTTATCGGCCCGAAGTGCAAATGCACCCTGATCCGATCCAAACCAAACTTTTCTGTTTACTTCCTGCACAAAAGTTATATTCGTTGCCGGAAGTTTTTTATTGATTGTTCCAACTTGTTTTTTAGCGACAGGATCAAATTCAATAAAACCGTCTGTTGTACCGATGACAATTTTTTTGCCATTACTGACAACGTCAAACGAAGTAAAATTCGCACCGTCAAAAGCCTTTGTCAATACATTGCCAGATGATAAAACATACAAAGTTTTCTTTCCAAGAATCCAGAAATCACCTGTATTTTCCTGATAACGTATCGAAATTGTTTCGTCATCCGGTAAAGCTCCGCTATAAAGATTTTTTGAATCCTTGATAAGTTGTAACAATTTTCCATCGGAAACCAGAAACGTAAAATCTTTTCCACCAGCAAAAAGTTTGGCACCCGGTAAGGTATGTTTTGAAAATAATGTTCCTGCCCACGCATTGCTGAAAACCACAGAATCGCTCAAATAAACAAGTTGTTTGTCATAAACACCCGTTGCAGAAATTTTCTTGGATTTCATGAAACGATACGAATTGTCAGCTTCTATCGAACCGTGATACAGAAATTGTCCATCATGGGGATGTTGTAATCCCTCTTTTGAAAGAATCTGGATTACGCCGTTTCTGTCTGAATAAGCAGCCAGTAGATTTAATTTTGTCGTATCAGAATAATATTTAATGCTGTAATCCTGAAGGAAAGGTTTGTCTTCGTGAACAGGCTGTTTCATCGACGATTTACTGCACGAATAAAAAATTAAAGCAGCACAAAGCAGGAGGAGTGATAAATAAAAGGGCTTACGCATAAGGTCAAAATAAAGTTTAATAATTGCTGTCTTATGTTTAGTTGACCAGTTTTTTTAAGTCAACCACAACATATTTAATCGATTTTTTATCTTTTTCGGGATGGTATGAATACGTCATATGCAATAAACCATCAGCAGTTTGAATGAGCGAAGGGTAGGAGTAACCGCCTTTTTTGGATAAGTCATTTTCAATAAAAGTTTTCCATTTCCAGGTTTTTCCCTCATCATCGGAAATTCTCAGACTTAGCTGATAACGTCCGTCGTCAATATCATTTCCCAGAAAAGCCCATTTTCCGTCATTGAGAACCAGCAGTTCCACGCTGGCGGTATTGGGAATATCCGTTTTAATGGTCGCCTTCCAACTTTCACCTTTATCTGAAGATTCGCTGAAATGAACGCGAGTCGGCTCGTCGCCGCTGTCACGCATGAGTGCTACCAGATTGCCATTTTTCTTTTTTGCCAAAGCAGGCTGAATCGGGCCGCGACCAACAATGGGTAAGCCGGGATGCCAGCTTTCACCGTTATCATCAGAAATAGCCATTATGGAAAAATTAAAACCATCAGAATAAAGCGGCAAAACAATTCTGCCGTTTTCCAGAATAAGCGGTTTGATACGTGTCATCCAACCTATACTTCTTTTCGGCACATTTTTACTAGCCTCAACAATCATATCATCATATTTGGGTGCATAACCCGCCCAGCCAGCAGCATATTCAGGAAGGTCCTTAAATTTCGCAGCGACCTCTTCTTCAAATCTTTTATCCGGTTTCAAAAGAATATTATCCTGCCAGTTCCAGATTGGTGCACCGCTTTTGTTAAAATCTGTTGATGTTTTAAACCGGACAATCGATTGCTCCCAAAGATTAGCCTGAACGGCGATCCAGGTAAGAAAAAGTTTTCCTTTGCTGTTCAAAAATAAAACAGGATTACAATCCGGAATCAAAGGGGTATCGGCCATCAAAAACGGTTCGCTCCATACTTTTTCTCCTTTTTTTAGTCTTGCGCCCATAATTTTAACATCATCCGCGCTCCGTTCACCACTTCCCTGAAACCAGGCTGTCAAAAAATCTCCATTGGGTAAACTGACAATACTACTTCCGTGAACATGTTTTGTCTGCTGTGGAAAAATTAATGTTTGCTGAATAACCGGCGAAATCTGTGCTTTACTTACCTGCGTTATCAGGAAAAAAAGAAAAAAATATAACTGAACTTTCATTATTGGTTTAAACAAATTATTGGTACTGTGCTACTTTGCATTCTTCCGCCTTTCCAGCATTTCTTTCCAGGTAGTCAAAATGATCCCTTCCGATCTTATATAAGCTTTCAGATCCGGATCTAACATCGAAAGCATATCCGCATAACGTGACCCGCCGGAAGCGCTGATGTGTTTGAAGGCATCCGTAATATCGCTGCTGTGAACGATCATCATCGCAACGCCCGGCTGCATTTTACCGAGGGTTTCTTTAAATTTCATGGCTTTGTATTTTCCCCATTGTTCAGGAGTAACATTATTTCCTTCGGGTTTCCATTCGCCGCTGTTTGTATATAAATCATCCAAAACCGGTAATCCGGCATTCCAGATTTTTTCTCCAACGGCTTTTGATTCTTTTGTAATGGCAGGTTCCGGAAGTTTGGTGCCTTCTTTCCATTTCCCTTCTGCCTTTAATTTTTTGATAACCGGAGCATTCAGGCATTCGATGAGCAGTTTGTTATTTCCGCCGGGAAACATTACCGGAATTCCATATTCCATCCCGACTTTGATATACCTTTCCAAAAAGGGACCGTGGGCAAACAATGTTCCCATATGTGAATCCAGGTGCGTGGGTTTCAAACCTATTTTTAAAGCTCTTTCTACTTGCGCACGGATTTCCTGTTCTACAATATCTGCGTTTGCATTTTTAACGACCTGTTCAACTTCATGCCACATACAACCTTCGTCATCAACCAGTCCCGGCGAATGTGCAATGCCTCCAAGTGGCGGCCAGCGATATTCCTGCCATTCAGAGGTTAGCGTAAGATGTAAACCGGCATCCATTTTCGGATTTTTTACCGCATACTTTGTAAAAGCTGCCGCCCACGGACAGGGCATCATGATGCTGCAAGAAGTTGCAATACCGTTTTCAATGGATTTGATAGCGCCCTGATTGGATGAATAGGACATACCGGCATCATCCACATGAAAAATGATAACTTTTGCACCTTTCGGCCAGCCCAGTTTTTCAGCATAAGTCTGGGTCGACTGTGCCCTGATCTTAACCGTAATAAAAGGTATCAGGATAAACAACAGGAATAACGACGCTCTGTTTTTCATTTTTGTTAGAAGTCTGTTTGAAGGTATACTACATTTTTGTGGTAAGGGACTAATAAAAAAATCATTTTATCATTCCCAGGTATCTTCCCATCCAGTAGGGCAGCTGCCAGAAGACAGGCTCTCTTTCGGTTGCAGGATCGCCGCCGGTTGCCGTCCAGGGGTTTTTGTCCCATCTTACGGTCATCCGGATACTTGCAGGCTGCATCACATCCACCTGAACATCTTCCAAAACAGGTTTTCTTACAATTTTCAGGTCTTCTCTTTTGCTATGATCAATGTGCCAGTCCACCAGATCCAGCGGTGTGTCGATCAGGAAGTCAACGGAATTTTTCAGTTCCGTTTTTTTATTGGTACTATAACAATAGATGAAATTGATCAATGGATTATGATCACCTTTTCTTTTTTCAAACCACCGTTCCAAATGCGTTTTGTAAAACGCGAGACGTTCCGGATCTTTTTCACAATGGACAAGAATCGGGTAGAGGTAAGCTTGTAGCACAACATCGAAATAAATGAACCAGGCAGGATTCTGGTTGGTAACTTCCGACATATTTTTAAGGTAATTTTCCTTTTCAATCAGGCGCAAATATTCTTTCTGATATTTTTCATCGCCTGTCATATGATGTGCGAGTAAAAGAAAACTCAGCATTTCCATCGAATTCTGGTTTCTGTCCGGGAGCCATTCCGGGTCACGGTTCAGCTTATCCGGCGACCAAACTGACCAGCGGGTTGGTTTTCCATCCACATCCACGAGATCAAGATTGTGCTTCATCAAATAATCAACAATCCTGGCAACGTGTCTGCCAATAATTTTCTTTTCATTTTCATCAGCAACAAGCGTATAGTAAAAATAATAACCGAACATATGTCCGCACATTTCATCGCTGCTCGTATCACCTTTCCAAAGCCATTTTCCATCTTTTGACTTATGCCAGCGCACTTCGACTGGTTTGAAACGCGGCTCTTTTACAAGCTCGTCAGCCAATTGTCTTTTAGTAAATATCCGGTTGCCGTCGTGTACGTTTTTCCTGTCTGCCGGAACAATCGTTCTGGCGAAAAATCCATCCGTATCTGTTACTTCCTGCAATAATTTCAAAAAGCCAAAAGCTTTTTTTGCATTTTCCTTTGCTTCCGGATTTTTAGTGGCCGCGTACCTGAAACTTTCCATGGCCAGATAATTTCCGGTATATTCTCCATCATTGTCATCATCCTCGGGAAGCCATGATGTAGTATCTCCCGGTACGGTAAGATGACATTGGCCGGCGATCCACGGCGCACGAATGTGGCGTTTCATCAAAACATCGTTAAAGAAATCCTGTTTTTGTGCCAAGGTCATTTTCTTCTTTTTGATCGCACTAACGCCTTTTGGTGTCGCAATCCAGGCATTTCCATCTTTATCAAAAGCAATATCATTTACCTGGTCATCCATCAGCCAGCGTCTGCTGAAACGCAGCGAATGTGAGCCATCCGGTTGATAACGAACAACGCCCGTTTGCGTGCCGACCCACATGGTACTATCCGGGGCGTATTTCAGGGCCGTCACATAAACCGATGGAATTCCATTTTCTGGTTGTAAAGTTTTTTCCGCTTCTTCCCCATTACGGATCGTTACGCCGCCCAGTCCTCCGGCCCATAATTTTTGGTCAGCATCAATCGCAAGACCTTTAACATAACCGCTGAGCAGTTCTTTTGGCTTATAAAAATGTTTTGTTTCTTTTCCAGTCCAGTGATATAAACCCACATCGGTAGCAATCCATAGACCATGCGCCTGATCAGAAATAACATCACGGATTGATTTTGGAAGAATCGTTTTTATTTTGACAAAACCTTTTCCATTATCAAACCAAAAACCATTTGGGCCCAAAACATAAAGTCCGTCGAGAGTCTTACAAATAGCAGAAACCGGACCTCTCGGCCCGGTAATCTGTTCCAGTTTATTATTTTGATAACGCAAAAGTCCGTTCCAGGTTCCAAGCCAGACTGTCTTATTTTCAGCAAAAACGGCGAAAGAAGGCCCCATTTCATTTTCAGGAAGCAAAGAATTCCAGATAGTAGAATCTTTCTTTTTCTGAAAAATCCCTGCACCCGCAGCAATCCACACATTCGATTCAGCATCAATTGCTATGCTTCGAACATCATTTTCTTCCGGAGAATTTCCAACAGAATAACCTTCATGATATTCCTGCCAGAAAGCTTTGTCCTGATAAACAGAATCGTCGCCAGAGCCACTTTTTTTTCCACAGGAAAAAACAACCAAAAAACTCAAAAACAAACTCTTAACACAAACTTCCGAAACTCCGCGCCAAAACTCCCCAAACCCTGCGTTTAACATTTTCATGAAGCGTAATCAACATTTTCCTGGAACAACAAGGAAATCAATTTCTTATGCTGTGAAAAATCAGGAATCAATAATTGTGCTCCTGCGCGGACAAGGCGGGGACGTTTTGCAGGATTATGTCCGAAACGCTGCAATTCATTACTGGTTATTCCAACAGACACACCTCCGGCGCGGCGACCTTCACGGATTTCATCAGGACCGTCACCAAAAACGGCCAGTTCGTTTCCTCTAAGATTATTGTCACGAATGATTTTTTCAATAATCATCTTTTTAGAAAACTTGGTATAATCCTTTAATGCGCCATAAATTCCGCCGTTAAAAAGATGTGCATAACCCAGCATTTCTGCTTCATGTCGCACATCTTCGGCATCAGTTCCGCTGGCCAGATACATGGTGACGCCGCGTTCTTTTAACTCATAAAGAAAATCAACGGCACCTTTCATAATGAAGTCGCTTTGGCTTAATTCTCCGGCTTCAAGCTTTTGCATACGCTTGTTCACCATTTCCATCAGACCGTCATTATAGATTTCTTTATATTGAAACTTATCCAGAATTTCATTTTCGGGTACATAACCGAATTCGCGCACCAGATTAACCAATCCTTCCATCTGGAAAATGGTTTGGATGCCGGTCGTTTTCTGGATGAAATCTTTCACCTTTTCCAATACTTTATGGAAAGTCCCGGAGTCGATGGTGTCATACTGGTTGCCCAGGATCGATTTCATCATGACTGGTTCCATAATTTCTTCCCATCCCTGGCGCATCGAACTGATCGTGCCGTCATGATCAAAAACGGCATAACGGATATGTCCAAGTCGATCCATCACTTCAGGACCGCACAATTCAAATTCCGTTTCAGGAACATATACTGCCTGCCGTTCATTTTCTGCGAGGTCGGCGTTATAGATGTAATCGGGCTCGTTGCTTATTTTAATAATTTCCTCGCCGGTTGCAGTTCCTGTTGTATATAATTTTTGGACTGTTACTGCCGCAGCCAAATTGGCAAACTCAGCTGCTTCATCTGCCGGAATGCCAGCAGCCAGGCATAGGGTAAGTGCGCTGATCGTGGTGTCTCCTGCGCCAACAGTATCCAATTTACTTTTTAGTTGTAATCCATGAATTTTATAGACACCATTTTCATCGAAAGCCAGGATTCCACGTTCGCCGGATGTTACAAACACAGGTTTATTTGTTTTGTCAAAAACCGCCTTCCCATATTTCTTAACATCACCGGCGGGAATAACTTCGTCAGGATTAACCTGAACACCCGAAAGCGATGCAATTTCACGGTCATTTGCTTTCAGTAAAGTATTTTTGAAACGGTCATTAAAATGACGCGAATCCAGCATGACGATTTTGTCGCTGTATTTTTCAAAAAGCTCGTTAGCCCGTTCAATGAATGATTCATTGTTGATACTGCCGGTAACCTGCTGGTTGAAAATAACAGCGTCGTATTCAATTAATGCATTTTCTATGGCTTCCAATATTTTTTCATCCGTATCAGTACTGCGTTCATTGAAAATACCGAAATCGATTCTCGGCTCTTCCTGCCCGTCGATAAGGCGTTTTAAATAACTATAGGTATTGAAATTATCTTGTTGTACAAAAAGTGAAGATGTATCGGCGCCCAAAACTTGTAACTGAGTATTTAATTCCCGTCCAAAAATATCATTTCCAATAGCACCGATTACCTTGATTTTGGCAGGATTCAGCGCTGAAAGATTGGCAACAACATTTCCGGCGCCACCAGGCGTATAATAATGCCGGGCCACCGCTTGTGTTTTTAGTCCCGTTTCAACAGAAATCTCAGAACCTCGTTCATCGATGATCCAGTAAGAATCCAGGCAATAGTCACCATAAACCGCAATTTTAACATTAGAAATTTTTTCCAGAATATTTTCAATTCTATTTTGATCCATTGGTCAGGCAGATTGTTATGTTTAGGAATTTAATTTTTTGAATATATTTTAGCACCATACGGGTTATCAATATATACTCTGCATATAATAGGTTGGACTATCCGGGAGGTAGTGATTTTTTATTCGGAACACTGGTATTTTTCCACTTTGTTTTTCTTTTTAAAAATCAAAAAATAACTAAATAAAAATATTTTTTCAGACTAAAAACAGTCTGATCCTGAGCATTTGTGGCCTTTTTGAGAAATTATTATTACGGAATTATTAAATAAATCTATTTTGCGCAAAATGAAGATATATTTACGCAAGTTGCGATATCAATTGTAAAATCGCACCGTAAATTTATCATCATAATTCTACGGGCTTCATCAATACAAAACATTATATAAGATTATAATTGCAAAACATACAATTGTTAATATAGTGTTTCAACATATTTTATTTCATAATACACGGTTTTTAGGTTATTAATTGAGTTCGATTTATTCAATAAAATTTCAAATATTGAAAATAATATTAATTTGAGAATAAAATTAACTAAATAATGAACTTTAAATTAGACCAATTTTGGTTTTAATCCTGACCCAGTTTCCTTGACATAAACTTTTACGAACGTGGCCTATCCTGACGAAAAAACTCTGCTCAAAGTAACGCAAGGCGATGAAGCCGCTTTTGCTGAACTTTACAATTATTACAAGGTACCCGCATTACGGTTTTCTATCTCACTTCTGAAAGATGAAGAGGAGGCTGAAAATATGCTGCAGGATGTATTTGTGAAAATTTGGCTGAAGAAAGAGCAGATCAAACCGGACCTGAATTTTAATTCCTATTTATTCACTTGTCTCAGAAACATGGCGTTTGATCATTTCAAGAAAATGGAAAAAAGTGAATTTTTGCGCAAGCAATACATGGAAATAATGAAGGCTTCTGTGGATGACGAAAAGGAAGAAAAGGAAAGACGTATTTTTATGGTACAGACAGCCGTTGAATCCTTGTCTTTGAAAAGGAAGCAAATCCTTCGTTTAAATATCGAGGAAGGAAAATCGTATCAGGAAATTGCAGAATTTCTTAGAATTTCAAAAAATACAGTGAAAAATCAGCTTGTCAAGGCTAAGCAGATATTAAGAGAAAAGGTGGATTTTGCTGCCGTATGAATTTTAGAACTTTATATAACCCGTTCTTTAAGTATTGCCTTACCATCATTATACCCCGATAACTCTACACCAGATCCTAAACCCGAAAAAGGAGCCGAAAGGCTCCTTTTTTTATGATTACATAAAAGTAAATTTATTTCAAACCCGAAAGTTTATCAAGATCTATTGCACTTAAAATACTTTTAAGCTGGTCAACAGAAAGGTTATTTCCATTGACGTTAACAACAAATCTGTCAGCAACCAATACGTTCAATTCTCCTGATTTATTTTGGTTATCGTATTTTTCATATCCTTTATATCCTTCCAGTTTCGTGGTTTTTTCATAGCCTGTCGCAGTTTCCTTGTCGATATCAGCCATGGTCCATGCAGCCAAAGCCATTGTGGCAACGCCTGCTACACCGCCAGTATCAAATATTTCGACATGTGCTGATGCGTCACCGTCGCCGCTATATTTTGCTTCTGCTCTGGAAATTGTAAAACCCATTGCCCCGTTTTTTTCGCCGGTTGCTTCGGTTCTGCTCATTCCTTCAGCTTTTTCTGGTAACAATTCTTTCAGTTTGCGAAAATCAACCGGGTCAACGGCCTCTTTGTTTTGCATCGTTTTTGCTTTGTCGGCAAACTGCTGCAAAGCTTCCACTGCATTGGCAGGTGCTTCTTTTTCCTCTTCCTCTTCTTTTTTGCCTCCGCAACCAGAAAGGAAGAGCACTGATACAAGAGCCAGGGATAAAATAAATCTGTTTTTCATACGAGTAGGTTTATAAAATATTCGGGATAAATGCAATTTAACAAAAAAACTATTCTGTTTGGCAATCACGCAATTAACTACTCGTTTCAGTTTATTACCCTATTTTTTGTAACGCGTTTTTTCTGGATTGTATGATAAAATACAGGCCAAGAATAACAACAGGGATACTAAGGATTTGACCCATGTTCAGTGCATAATTTGCTTCAAAAGCTTCCTGGTTTTCTTTTAAAAATTCATACAGGAACCTTAACGTAAATACCCAAACGAAAAAGACACCGACTAAAAGTCCACGTGGCGTGTTTTCCTTGAATTTATTCCATAACCCAAGTAAAATGAAGAAAAGAATGAAACAGGAAATGGATTCGTAAAGCTGAGCCGGATGTCTTGGGATTTGCAAAAATTCGGTGTTTTTCATGAAAATAAATCCCCAAGGCAGATCGGTTGGACGTCCCACAATTTCAGAATTCATCAGGTTTCCAAAGCGAATGAACGAACCTGCAAGCGCAACTAAAATAACCATGCGGTCTGCGATCCACAAAAAAGTTTGCCCTGTGGCTTTTCTGCTTCGGGAATAGAGGAACAATCCTGTGATAATACCAATTACAGCACCGTGACTGGCCAAACCTGCATAAGGCGGTAATATCACTTCCAAAGGATTTTTAAACAGCACTTCGGGTTCATAAAAAAGGAAATGTCCCACTCGCGCACCAACAACGGTAGAAATGACCATATATAAAGTCAGTGCATCAATATCTTCAAGTGGTTTTCTTTCTTTTTTGAAAATATGAATCATAATTTGTTGCCCGATTAAAAAACCGGCAGCGAAGAAAAGACCATACCAACGAACGGGAAAGGGGCCGAAGCCCAAAGTTTGAGGGATTGTAAAGATTTCGGGATTAACGTCCCAAATTATATAGGAAATCATGCGTTTATGATGTTAATTGTCAAAGATAATACTTTACACAACGAAGCAAAATGAAATTTTTACTCATTGGCCTGGTACGAATTTATCAAGGTGTTTTATCACCGTATCTACCCAATTCCTGCCGTTATACGCCTACCTGTTCACAATATATGATTCAGGCCATTACAAAATATGGTGTTTTGAAAGGTGTTCCGATGGGATTGAAACGGTTTTCAAGATGCCATCCCTGGGGAGGTCACGGACATGATCCGGTGCCCTGATTTATTTTTAGAAATTTAATAATTACCCAATTGCCACTTTCCTCAATATTGAATCAATGATCGTCGTAGTTTTTACGCCATCCGCTTCCGCTTCATAATTCAATAAAATCCGGTGGTTCATGATATCTGGAGCCAACTCTTTAATATCTTCAGGTAAAACATAATCACGGCCTTCCAGATAAGCAAGTGCTTTTGCAGCTCTGTTTAGATAAATCGTCGCACGTGGAGAAACACCAAACTGAATATACCGCGCTTCATCTCTTAAACCATAATCCAAAGGCCGACGGGTTGCAAAAACAAGTTCAATAATATAACGTTCCAGCGTTTCTGAAATATTTACATTATTTACATTTTCACGAATAGCAAAAAGATCTTCCTTATTCAGGATCGGTTTGATCTTATAGTCAAAATTGATATTTGACATTCTACGCATTACTTCCAGTTCTTCGGTTTTATTAAGATAATCCACATAGACTTTCATCATAAACCGGTCAATCTGCGCTTCCGGCAAGGGATAAGTTCCTTCCTGTTCAACCGGATTTTGTGTGGCGAGTACAACAAACGGTTTGTCGAGCAAATAAGTCTGGTCGCCAATTGTAACCTGTTTTTCCTGCATTGCTTCCAAAAGCGCGGACTGCACTTTTGCAGGAGAACGGTTCACTTCATCAGCCAGAATAATATTGGAAAAAATGGGTCCTTTTTTAACTTCATAATCTCCGATTTTTGGCTTGTAGATCATTGTACCAATCAAATCGGCCGGTAATAAATCGGGGGTAAACTGTATGCGGCGAAAATCCAGTTGCAGCACTTTTGCCATTACGTTGATCGTAAGCGTTTTGGCTAGCCCGGGAACACCTTCCAGGAGAATATGCCCGCCGGTAAAAAGTCCGATAAGTAATCTGTTAAGCAGTCTATCCTGCCCAACCACTACCTTTTTCATTTCGTCAAGTACTTCTTTTACTTTTTCTAAATACATGTAGTGTTTATTTTACCACGGATTTCCGGGGTTTAGCAAAGAATTTTTTGTTATTGACAGTTGGTTGATAATCCTATGTCACCCCTTCGGGGTTTGTTGGTTGCCAGGTCAGATCACCCTATAATAATGTCATCCCTTCGGGATTTGTACCGCACTATTTGCTGACTCAATTTTTTATTACAGTTTGATTATTTATCCCAAACCGCACGCACAAATCTGTCTTTTCCGTGAATGTCGCGAAGAATTTCGACTTGCTTATAATTTCTTTCTTCAAAAACCTGTTTTGTTCCTGCACCAAAATGTTCGTTGATTTCCACGTAACATTTTCCGCCGGTTTTAAGATGATGAATTCCAAAATCAGCAATGGCTTTATAGAATAATTGCGGGTCGCTATCTTCTACAAAAAGTGCTTCATGTGGTTCAAAACGAAGTACATTCGGGCGCATGGTTTCCGCTTCCGAGTATGTTACGTAAGGTGGATTACTTACCAGACAGTCGAATTTAATAATATTTCCGGGCAATGGAAATGTTACATTAAGCATATCCTGCTTTGCAAACTGCACATCTGCAATGAGTTGTCTTGCATTTTCACGCGCCACAGAAAGTGCTTCATCCGAAACATCCCAGGCGTGAACAGTAACATGCGGAAGAAAACGTGCCAGAACAATAGCAATACAGCCGCTACCGGTACCTATGTCAAGAATGGAAACATCTTTGTCGGGTTCGGCATAATCGCGCGTTACCATTTGAACCAGTTCTTCTGTTTCCGGGCGAGGTATTAAAACCGATGATGAAACGCGGAATTCAAGTCCGCAAAATTCTGTTGATCCTATAATATGCTGAACAGGTTCATTATTGTTTAATCGTTCAATAATTCCCTCCCAGTCAGGCTGCGCAGTATTTTCAGGAACAGGACGATCAACGAGAACATCGATGTTTCTTAACCGCATATAATGTTCCAGAAGCATGAACGCTATGGCCTGGGTTTCTTTGGGCGGATAAACTTTAATTCCACTAACAATATGTTGATATAACTGACGAGCCGAAGTCATTTTTAGTTGATTTTTTATTCTGATGTCGGAAAGTTAGCAAATTATAAGAACTCACGAAAGTTGAGTTTGAAACGAGGTTTGTATTTTTGTCAAATGAACGAGGATATCAAGTGGATGCAGCGGGCATTATTGCTTGCAGAATATGGTCGTGGAAGTGTCAGTCCAAACCCTATGGTCGGATGTGTGATTGTACATAATGACCGGATTATCGGAGAAGGCTGGCACCGGCAATACGGCGGTCCTCATGCCGAAGTGCATGCTGTTGAGGACGTAGAAAAAAGAAATAATGGTCATCTGTTCTCTGAGGCGACTGCGTATGTTACGTTGGAGCCTTGTTCACACACAGGAAAAACACCTCCCTGCGCGGATCTGCTGGTCAGCAGAAATGTCAAAAAAGTGGTTATCTGCAATGGAGATCCTAATCCTTTGGTATCGGGCAGAGGGATTTCACTTTTACGTTCTGCTGGAATTGAAGTGGTTTGTGACGTTTTAGCTGATGAAGGATTGAAATTAAATAAACGTTTTTTTACCAGTTTTATAAAAAAACGGCCTTATATTATTTTAAAGTGGGCTGAAACCGCGGACGGTTTTTTGGCAGGAAAAGACGGAGAACCGATACAGATCAGTGGTGAGTTTTCCGGAATGCAAGTGCATAAATGGAGGGCGGAAGAAGATGCTATTTTGATTGGATATAATACGGCGGTAAATGATGATCCGAAATTAAATGTCCGTCAATGGGAAGGAAGAAATCCGGTAAGAATTGTTTTGGATCGAAATCTTCAACTTCCGGATTCTTTAAATTTATTCGATAACGTACAACCAACCATTGTTGTTAACTATAATAAAGAAACGGAGCCGGTTACTATTCCGGAAAGATATTCTGAAAATTTTAATATTTCCTTTTTGAAAATAACTCAGGGTGAAAACGAAATAGAAGAAATTCTTCATAAACTTCATAAACGAGGTATTCAATCGGTGCTGGTTGAAGGAGGAGCAAAAGTTTTGTCTTCGTTTTTAGAGTCAGGTTTGTGGGATGAAATAAGAAGATGCCAGAGTTTGAAAACAATCGGTAGCGGAATTAAGGCACCACTGCCAATGGGAATATTGACAGGTGCTGAAAAGGTTCAGGATGATTTGTGGAGTTATTATTTGAATTCTTAGACCTTTTCGGTCTTCGGAACTTTATGAAATACTGAAACTTTTGTATTAGTTTCTAAGGATTTTTTTTCTTTATCCGATTTAATAAACTCACTAATGGCAGTTTCTTCATCTGTTGTTAATGGTCTTGAATCAACTATAAAATCAACTTCAAGAGGCTCTTTTATCAGTCCCATAATGTTACGCTAGTTTTGGAAATATCTTTGTATTAGATCTAATGCGGTTTTCGTATTTATTACCATAAGATGTCCACTTACATTAATAGCACCCAATGTGTCAATGTAATGATTAATTAAAGCTGTCTTAGCGATAAATGAGACATAGCCATCATTAGCATGTTGAAATGAATATTGACAAGCGAATGCTACTAAATTTCCCGGTACACCAAAATAAGTTTTATCTCTTCCAATATTGAAAGGTGCACTTTCAATCAAGTGCATATAAATATGATCTGGCTTTACCTCTAAACTAATAATTCCTTGGATTATTTTCGGATTGTTTGCAATTGTTAATTTAAAAACTTCCCTTTTCGATCTGTTAATCTCATTGTGCCAATCAAATCGCCATTCACTTTTTTTGTTAACTCCTTTAATTTCTTCACTGGTTAATAAAGAAATACTTGTCGGGAAACTGTCACCTGACCTGGCGTTTTCAATTGAATTTGTCAGCTTATCTACAATGAAATCAAGTTGACTGGATTGCTTTCTTTTCACTAAATGAATTTACGAAAAATTGACTTTATTGACAAATTGTATGTGAAAAGATTAGCATTACTAAACTGGTATGTGGCGATAAACCATTTATTCCTAAACACTCCACATTTCCTCTTCTGAAGTCCAGATATCCCATGCTTTTTCCGCCTGCATTTCCAGCATTTTTAACCCGTTGTGAACAACCGCTCCCTGCGCGGCACCGTTTTTCATGAAAAGCGTTGTAGTAGGGTTGTAGACTAAATCGTACATGAAATGGCCTTTGGAAATAAACTGATATGGAATTTCCGGGCAAGTTTCGGTATTCGGGAAAGTGCCTAGCGGTGTAGTATTAATGATCAGAAGATGGCTTTCCATGATCTCCTGCGTCAATTCTTCGTAAGTAATGGAATCGGCACTTTTTTGTCTTGATACAATTACATATTCCGTTTTCATATCTTCCAAAGCTGTTTTCACGGCTTGTGCCGCACCACCATTACCCAACACTAAGGCTTTAAAGTTACAGCAAGCCTCCCCACGGCGGTCCATCCACTCAGATATGGATTGTCTGAATCCGTAATAATCTGTATTGTAGCCTTTTGTACTTCCGTCTGCAAAAACTTTTATGGTATTTACTGCACCTATTCGCTCAGCAGATGCATCATCCAGATCGTCCAGAAAAGGTATCACGTCCTGTTTGTATGGGATTGTAACATTTAAACCTTTTAATTCCGGATGCCTTTTTAGTAATGCGGAGAGGTTTTCGAGCTTTGGCATTTCATAAAGATCGTAGCTGCAATTCAAAATTCCTTCACGGACAAATTTTTCGGAGAAATAACGCTTGGAAAAAGAATGTGTAAGGGGGAAACCTATTAAACCATATAAATCCATAAGTACAGAATTAGGAATCATAAACGCTGTTTCAGTTGAACAGCAGCAGTTTACGAAGTGGGAAACGAATTGTTTTTTTGAAATATTCTCTGTTAGAGGCGACGAAGTTACTTCACTCTGTCTTGAATAACAAAAACACATTTCAATGAGATGGGATCTGAATTAAATAATAAACAAATCTGAAACATAGGATTTATTTAATGGTTTTTAAACATCTAAAATTTTGGCAATAAAAAATAGTAGTCTATATATTGTATCTAATTAATTTTTATTTAACATTAGAAGTAATTCTCCAAAATATATTGAAATACTTCTACTTTAAAAATTGATGATATTGAAAAAATTCTACCTCCTTGCTACATTAGTTATGCTTATCTCTAATGCTGCATTTGCGCAGTATCGGCTTTTATTGAGGAACGAATCGTTCACTCCGGAAAAAAATATCTCTGTGGCAGGCGTTGCTGAATTAAACCGTAAAATGACTTCGCTTAACAGGAAGTCATTTGTCATCATACAATTTGAAGGAATTCCGACAGAAGCGGAAACTAAGGAATTAAAAGAAAATGGTATACAGCTGCTCGACTACATTCCTAATAACGCTTATTCGGCAACGATCACAGGGAATCTTTCAAGTGCTGCGTTACAGCGTGTTAGGGTAAGATCGGTAATTGAATTATCGGCCAGCCAGAAAATGCAGGTTTCCCTGGCTAATGGGAATTTTCCTACGCACGCAGTCAAACTTGCCGGCACGGTTGATGTTTGGGTAAGTTTTCCCAAAACATTTTTATTTCAGGAAGTTGCTGATGAATTAAGAAATAAAAATTTTTCGATTACTTCTGATCTTTTTAAGAATTACGGAGTATTGGAATTACGTATACCTGTAAGCCGTCTGGGTGAGCTGGCTTTGCTGCCGTTTGTCCAATATGTTCAGGCCATTCCGAAGGAAGATACACCTATAAATGATCATAGCACTGTAAATGCACGGGCAAACGTACTGGGTTCTTCTGTGTCGGGAAATCGTAATTTGCATGGAGAAGGTGTTGTAATAGGTATTGGAGATAATTCAGATCCGCTTTTACATGTTGATTTTACAAACCGGATTATTAACAGGGAAGCTGTGGATGTAAGCGGCTCGCACGGTCTGCATGTCATGGGAACCCTTGGCGGAGCAGGGATTGTCAATGAAAAGTACAAAGGATATGCCCCAAAGGCGACGATTCTGGCTCATTATTTTTCTAATATCCTGGCTTATTTGCCAACTTACGTAAAAGATTATGGTATGGTTGTTACCAATAATTCGTACGGCAATGATGTAACCAGCTGCGAGTCATTTGGTACATATGATTTATATTCCCAGATATTGGACCAGCAGGCTTTTCAGATGCCTTATTTACAAAATGTTTTTGCGGCGGGTAATAGTGGTACAAGTGCCTGCAGTCCTTTTCCAAGCGGTTTTGGAAATGTTTTAGGAGGATATCAATCTGCAAAAAATATAATCAGCGTAGGTAACACAACACTTGAAGGTGATATTGCTGAAAGTTCAAGCAGAGGTCCTGCCAAGGATGGACGTATTAAGCCTGAGATTGTTGCGCAGGGAATGAATATTACATCAACAATACCAACCAATATATATGGTACGTCTTCTGGTACAAGTATGGCAACGCCTGCGGTTACCGGTAGTATTGCCTTGCTCTATCAGCAATTCAGAAAGCTGAATGACGGCGCAACTCCGAAAAGTGGATTGGTGAAAGCGCTGATCTGTAATGGAGGAATAGATAAGGGAAATGCAGGGCCGGATTATAAATACGGTTTTGGCTGGGTAAATCTCTTGCGTTCGGTGAAAATGATGGAAAGCAAAAGTTATGCGGATGATTCTCTGACCAATGGTTCTTCCAAAACACATGTTATTGCGGTACCTGAAAATACTGCGCAGTTGAAAGTAATGCTTTATTGGAATGATCCTCCCGCAGCAATTCTTTCCAGCCAGACGCTGGTAAATGACCTGGATCTGGAAGTTACCGATGCATCGTCTGTAAAGACCTTGCCAAAACTTTTAGATGCGGCTCCTTTAAACGTAAATAACGCTGCAACAACCGGTGCTGACCATATCAACAATATTGAACAGGTTGTAATTGATAAACCAAATGCAGGTAATTATACGATCACAATTAAAGGGACCGCAATCAATCAAAATCCAAGACAGGAATATTTTGTCGTATATGACGCCGTTCCCATTGAGACGACAATTACTTATCCGATCGGAAATGAGCATGTGAAAGATGGTGATGTGATGTACATCAACTGGGATTCTTTCGGCAATGATTCAAACGGATTTTCGGTTCAATATTCTGTCGATAATGGTTCCTCCTGGATTGATATTAATACGGCTGTTGACGCAAGTCTTCGCCAGCTTAGCTGGACAGTTCCTGCTGTAACGACGAGCCAGGCAAAAGTAAAAATTACTAAGAACGGTACAAATCAAGTTAGTGTCAGCGAAGCTTTTACGATTATTGGCGTGCCAACACCTGCATTAAGTCCGGTTCAATGTGAGGGATATATTGCTATGAACTGGGATGCAGTTCCGGGTGCAACAGATTATGAGGTAATGATACTCCAGGGAGATGAAATGGTTTCTGTTGCAACAACAACAAATAATAATTATACCTTCAGTGGTTTGTCAAAGGACCAAACTTATTGGGTAAGCGTTAGAGCACGTTTAAACGGAAATCCGGGAAGAAGGGGAGTTGCGCTGTCGAGAAAACCAGATAGCGGAAGCTGTGCGGGAGCGATCTCAGATAATGATTTAAAAATTGATGCAATTCTCACCCCTGTATCTTCAGGAAGAAAATTGACATCTACCGAATTATCAGCCTCAACAAGTGTTAAGGTCAGAATAAAAAACCTGGACGATATCAGCAGTAATGGAAACTTCAATGTCAGTTATTATCTGGATAATAATCTGGTAAGAGAGCAAACTATTTCGCCTGTTATTACCGCCGGAGGTACTTATGACCATACTTTTGATTTGACCGCTGATCTTTCGGCTGTCAGATCTTATGTATTGAAAGTAGTCGTAAACAAAGCCGGTGATGCAATTGTTGCAAATAATTCGCTTACCAAAACATTTGCCCAATTAAGCAACAATAGTGTTTCGATGCCCTTTTCTGATGATATGGAAGCCCTGCCGCAACAGGAATATTTTACCAGACAAATGGGTCTTTCCGGTTCGGACCGATACGATTTTACAGGAAGTACGGCTTCCGGGCGCATCCGGACTTTTGTCAATTCCGGTGTTGCTTATTCAGGAAACAGGGCGCTTACAATGGATACGGACCGTTACATGGCCGATGGGAATACGAATTATCTGGATGCTACTTTTAATTTATCTGCCTTCAATACTGCGACGGATGATATTCGGATGAATTTCAGATACAGAAACCACGGAGAAGCCAGCAGTGCAGATAATAAAGTTTGGATAAGAGGAAAAGATACCGATGCCTGGATTGAAGTGTATAATCTTTTTACGAATCAAAGCGGGGTTACTGAAGCGTACAAATTATCAGCAGATATTGAAATAAGTCATATTCTCTCGGCAAATGGTAAAATATTTTCTCCAAGTTTCCAGATCCGTTGGGGACAATTTGGAAAGCTTCTCGTTTCGGACGTGTACAATGGAGCCGGATACAGTTTTGATAATATTCAGCTATTTCAGGTTTCAAATGACGCGCAGTTGGTTAGCCTGAACAATCCTGTCGGAGGTTGTGGTATGGGAAATTCTGAACTTGTTAAAGTTACAGTCCGTAATAACTCAGCCAACGATCTTTCACAAATTCCGGTAAAATTCCAGATAGATAACGGCGCCATTATTGCAGAAACGATCGCGTCCTTAAACGGGAAAACGAATGTTGATTATACTTTCCAGTCAACCGCGGATTTGTCGGGTCCCGGGCCGCATATTGTAAAAGTCTGGACGGATTTGTCGTCAGATTCCAACCGGTCAAATGATGTAATTATTACAGAGATGTACAATTCTCCTGTTATTTCTTCCTTCCCTTATCTGGAAGATTTTGAAAAGGGAAGCGGATTTTGGTATACCGGTGGCACCAATGTTTCGCTGGCGTATGGCACACCATCTTCTCCAAAAGTTAGTAGTGCTGCCAGCGGCACCAAAGCTTGGAAAACCGGTTTGTCTGGCTCATATAGCGTAAACGAAACGTCCTATTTATATTCACCATGTCTCGACGTACGCGGTATGGTAGTACCAACTTTAAGTTTCAATGTGGCGCTTGATTTTGAAGATTGCGGAAAAGCAGCCTGCGACTTTGCTTACATGGAATATTCGACGGACGGAATAACCTGGCGTCGCCTCGGTGCAAACAATATCGGGACAAACTGGTATAACAAAACGTACGCAAATAATAACGCCTGGAGTATACAGGATTATACCCGCTGGCACGTTGCGACGATTGCTTTACCCGCCGGTAGCGCCAATTTACGCCTGCGTTTTGTGGTGAAAAGCGATGGAGATATCACGCGTGAAGGAATCGCTATTGATGATATTCACATTTACGACAACCGTAACAGTATTTATGATGGATCAAGCATGTCGGTTGCAGCTGCAAGTTCGGCTGGGGAAAAGGAGTGGGTTAATTACACTTCCAATGGAGCTTTAATTGCCTCGGTTTATGCAAATAATCAAAATCTGGGAGCTACCGATGTGCGGGTGTATATGAATTCAGGTTCTTCAATTCGTATCACCAACGGACAATATTACGGCAACAGAAATATCACCATCAAACCGGCAAATTACATTCTTTCTGATTCCGTAACGGTACGTTTTTACTTTCTTGATACAGAAACGGAAAAGCTGATCGCTGCCACGGGTTGTACTGGTTGCGGAAAACCGGCATCGGCAACGGAACTCGGGATTTCAAAATACAGTGATAGCAACGATGCGAATGAAGACGGAAGTATTGCCAATAACAACAGCTCGGGCTGGTTATTTATCAATGCGCCAAAAGTAAGAAAGGTGCCCTTTGACAAAGGCTATTATGCAGAATTCAAGGTGAAAAATCTATCGGAGTTCTGGCTTAGCAAGGAAACGATGGGCGTGGTAACGCCTTTGCCTGTTGAATTGCTCAGTTTTACGGCGAGGAAAAAAGACGGCCCGGATTCCTCTCCGGATGTAATAACCGAATGGGTAACATCCTCAGAAGTTAATTTCAGCCATTTTGAAGTTGAAGTTGCCAAAGGAAATGATGCTTTAAAACTTGGCCAGTTTATAAAACTTGGAGATGTTTTAGCTGACGGAAGTCCTAAATCGGGTCAGCATTATTCTTTTGTTGATTATGAGGCTAATAAATCGGACGTCAGATATTATCGTTTGAAAATGGTTGACCTGGATGAAACATTTCAGTATTCAAGAGCCGTTGCCGTAGTAATTGATAATAAAATTGACTGGCAGGTTTACCCGAATCCTTCCAAGGATATTTTTAACATTGTATACCAGGCCAGTGCAGGTGAGCAGGTTTCTGTCAATGTCATTGATTTGACCGGAAGATATTCATCAAAAAATAATTTGTCTGCCAACGGATCCATTCAGAAACATCAGATAAATCTTGGTTCCGCGCAGTTTTCTCCGGGATTATATTTGTTTGAAGTTGTAGCGGGAAAGAAAAAAGAGGTATTCAGGGTAATGAAGTCTTCAAATTAAAACTAAAAAACGCACAAGCCAGTTCTGTCAGCTTGTGCGTTTTTAATTGTTCAGGTACTTTTTAAATGTGGTTTATAAATTTCGGTGCTGTTCTCTTTTTGGAAGATTGTTCATACGCATAAGCAATGCTTAAAAGTCCGGGTTCGTCAAATGATCTTCCTAAAAACGAAAGCCCGATAGGAATTTCACTGACAAGTCCCATTGGAACTGTAATGGATGGATAACCAGCCATAGCCGCTGGGCCATAGGATCCGTAACCAGTCCAGAAATCACCATTCACCGGATCAATACACCAGGATGGACCTGTTGCCGGGCCGCATAATGCATCAAGTTTTTGCTCGTCCAGAAGCTGGTCAATTATTTTTCTTACGCCCGCGATTTTTCCATAAGCTTCCAGATATTTCGCACTTTTTAAATCGCCTCTCGTTTGTGAAAGTTCCAGAAGATCCTGCGGGAAAATCGGCATCGCTTTTTCTTTGTTGGCATTATTGAATTTAATAAGTTCTTCCAGGGATTTTACTTTTCCATTTGACTTACTCAAATAGGCATTCAAACCATCCTTAAACTCATATTGCAGCAATTGTCCTTCTGAATTTCCAAGATCTTTTATCTTTACAAATTCCAGTTCTACAAGTATTGCACCTTTACTTTTCATTAAATCGATGGCATCTTTAAACAAAGAATCTACGCCTTCGTGTTTTTTTAGAAAAGTTTTTTCTATTCCAATTCGTTTTCCATTTAAGCCGTCTGCTTTTAAAAATTGGGTATAATCAGTTAACGCTTTTCCCTTACTGCTGGCTGTCACTTCATCATTTACATCAATTCCCGTCATTCCGCCCAAAAGCAAAGTAGCATCTCTAACGGTTTTGCCAAACGGCCCGGCTGTATCCTGTGTTTTAGAAATCGGGATAATACCTGATCTGCTCACAAGTCCGACCGTTGGTTTAATTCCCACCACATTATTCATCGAAGCCGGACAAGCAATGGATCCATTTGTTTCCGTTCCAACCGAAACCACACATAAATTTGCCGCAACAGCTACCGCCGAGCCGGAACTGGAACCGCAAGGGGAACGATCAAGTACATAAGGATTTTTCGTTTGTCCGCCGCGGCTGCTCCATCCGCTCGACGACCGGTCGGAGCGAAAATTTGCCCATTCGCTAAGATTGGTTTTTCCCAAAATTACAATACCGGCATTTCGAAGCTGTTTGACTACAAAAGCATCCGTTTTGGCAATATTTCCTTCCAAAGCAATAGATCCGGCAGTGGTTTGCATTTTATCCGCGGTGTCAATATTATCTTTTAGCAAAACCGGAATTCCATGTAACGGCCCGCGGATTTTTCCGGCTGCTCTTTCCTTATCCAGTTCGGCTGCGATTTTTTGTGCGTCAGGATTTATTTCGATAATGGCATTAATGCCGGGTCCTTTTTTGTCAATTTCAGCAATACGTTCCAGGTAAAGTTTTACCAGAGATTCTGACGATGCCTTGCCCGTTTCCATCATCTTTTTAAGATCATCGATTGTCAGTTCATTTAGTTTAAAGTCCTTTACGGCACTATTTTTCGGGTGAATTGTTGTAGACTTGAAGTCAAACATGGTTATCCCAAAAAGTGACAAACCGGCAAGTGAACCTGTATGAATAAATTTTCTGCGTTTCATAGAGCTGTGACAAGAGTGAATCTAAATATACAGGCTTTTCGCCCGATCCTGATTATGTTTTTACAAGAAAAATATTAAAACCTGCAACAGAATTTCCTGGTTATTCGAAAGTATAAGTAAGGTTTATTTCTGTTTACCTGGTTAAGTTTATGAATCCGCAATACATCCTTTCTATTCCAATGAAGTACTTTTTAGCATTATTTTTTCTACTGGCAAATCTGCATTGTTCCGCACAAATTTCCCGCACCCAGCAAGTTTCCATGATTTTGGATACCGATATAGGGCCTGATTATGACGATGTTGGCGCTATTGCCGTTATGCATGCCCTGGCGGATCGGGGAGAAGTGAAGCCGCTGGCCGTTATTGCCAGTAATCAAAATGCATTGGTTGCTCCGACCATTGAAATCCTGAATACTTATTTCGGTCGGCCGGAATTGCCCATAGCGGGCCCAAAAGGTAAGGCACCAAGTATGGGAGCTTCACAAAAATGGCCGGAAATGCTGGTTGATAAATATCCTCATAAAATAAAATCTACCGAAGAAACGCCTGATGCTATTCAGACTTATCGTAAGATTTTAGCCGCACAACCTGACCAGAGCGTAACGATTGTCACGATAGGTTTTCTTACCAATCTTTCAAATTTACTGGAATCCGGCCCTGACAAGATTTCAGCGTTATCCGGTATGGATCTTGTGAAAAGAAAAGTGAAAGAGTTGGTTTCCATGGCAGGAGGTTTTCCAAATGGAAGGGAGTTTAATGTTTATATTGATTCAACGGCTTCTGAAAAGGTATTTTCAAAATGGCCGACACAGATTATTTTCAGCGGTTTTGAGATAGGAAGCCAGATCAAAACCGGATTAAGAGTAGTTGCAGATCAAAATCTGGAAAGTCCTGTTAAAGATGTGTATACATTGGCAATGCCCAAAAGCAAACAAGACGAACAAGGAAGAATGAGTTGGGACCAGACAGCCGTGCTCGTCGCCATTCGTGGAGCGCAGCACTATTTTGATTTGAAAAGAGGGAAAATGGTCATTGATGGTGCAAAAAATTCATGGCGTGATGATCCTATGGGGCCGCACGCTTATCTGACACCGGAAATGCCGTTTAATGAGTTGGCTATGATTATTGAAACTTTGATGATGTATAAAGGAGGCGGGAGGTAGAGAAATAGTTAAATTAAGCGATAGTCCAGTCTTCTAATTTAATTGAGTTAATAGGGCTGAAATGATTTGTGTTGTTTGTAACCATGATTAAATTATGCGTTATGGAAGTTACCGCTATCAGTAAATCAAAGTCTTCAACGGGTGTTCCAAACTTTCTTAATCTTGTTTTTTCTTTGGCATATAAGTCCAAAGAATGAAAAATTGGAAGGATTTGAACACCCGTCAGAAATTTATCCAATACCACTTTATTCTTCTCAGACTACTCACTATTTTCTACGCCAAATTTGAGTTCTGCAAGTGTAATTTCTGATATATAACAGTCTTCTTCTGTAAGCTTATCAAATCTATGATTCAGATTAAACCTCCCCTTCATGTAGAAGATTGCGATATTTGGATCGATTAAGTACTTATTCAAAATGATTCGATTTGCCTCGTAGAAATTCTGCTGTTTCGAATTTTGTCAACAATTTTCTCCGCAGATTCTTCTGATTCGAAGGCACCAAATGCTTCTTTGAACAAAGATTTTTTTTCGCTCAAATCCATTTTAACAGAATCGGTAAGTCTCGAAATAAGGGTTAGCTTATCATTAGGACTTAAATTCTGGAGAAGACCGATATATCCGTCTACTATTTTCGTATTAATTTCTAATGCTCCCATATATCAAATTTACAAAAACTTAATGACGAAAGAAAAATATCTTAAATCACCATATTTCCTTCATCAACAGCAACTTTCGCATCACCAACAGCCTCTTTTATAATATTAAAGTCGTGGCGCAAACGTTGTGCAAAAAGTGCCACATCGAAACTATGTACCACAATATTGGCTCCTTCCTTAATCCACTGAATCTGACGTTCCGGTTCCAGTGAAAAATGGATACCAATGGAAAGTCCCTTGGCTCTGGTTTTTTTGATAATCGTTTTAACAGCCGCTTCAAATTCAGGATGATCATATTGCTCAGGCAACCCCAAACTCACCGACAAATCATGCGGGCCAATAAAAACAGCATCCAGACCTTTTACCGACAATAAATCATCCAGTTTTTCCATAGCCGGAACGCTTTCAATATTCGCTATACAAATATTTTCAGCGTTATGATTTTCGACATAAGTTTTTACGATCTCAGGAATTGGCTCGGTTCCGTTCAGATATTTTGTAAGCAATTCTCCTTTTAACGGACGGTATTTTGTCGCGCCGACTAGTTCCAGTACCTGATCAACCGATTCGAGATAAGGAGCCACGATACCTAATGCGCCGCCATCAATAGCCTGACAAGCCAGAAATGGATCCGGGCATGGAATGCGTACGATGGGTGTAATATTCAAAGCACGGAATTGCTGGCATAAAACCGCCAACTCGTTTCTTCCTAATGGAATGTGTTCAGTATCGATGAAAACAAAATCTACTCCGGTACGTTTTATGGCAGCAGGCCACATCGGTCCGGTGGAGGTAATGCAGGTTCCGTATACATTTTCACCGTTTTGTAATTTTTGTAAAAGTCCCATTTGACAACCTTGTTAAGATATTTATTTTTTAATTAACCAGATTTCAGTAACCTGCGATCCTCGTTCGCCTTCTCCGCAATTCCAGATGAATGTTACTGCTCCGTCGCTGATGGCCGCTTTGGGTACATCAAATTCATAAATCGGCGTTTCGCCGGTTTGTATGAAATCGTGCACAACCTGGCCGTCATCGGTAGTCATTTTCATGCGTGAACGGAAACGTCCTGTGTAAGCGATCCGTATGCGATAATCGGCCTTTGGATCAAGTTCGTCATAGTGAATTTTTAGCGGCTGGTCGTACAAAGTTTTTACCTGTTTCATCCAGACGCGAGGCGTTACCTGTCCTTTAAATCCGGTTGCCTGGATTTCATCAACCCATTCTTCGCCTACTAATCCAACACCAAAACTTGTTCGAGGCGATAGCAGACTTCCCGGATCCTCCTTCCAGCTCAAATTCTGAACAACACGATGCCAGCTTTCGGAATCTCCGAAATGATCATAAAATCCACCAGGGCCCGGATCTGTACGATGCAGCATTTCGTGAATTTTTTTCAACCTTTCAGTTTCGTCAGTAATTTTTTCAATTTGTCCAAACTGATCCAAAAGCCAGGGTGCATCATTCAGCGGCATATTGATCAGGTCAATAAAATTTCCCCTGCCCGACATGGCTCCGTGTTTTTTGATCGTCAACTGTGCGCCTATACTTTTAAACAGCGAATCGGCCAATGAATGACATTTAGCCTGATAGTCTAATAAAATCGGTTTTTTCCAGGCCGTTTCCAAAATGCCTTTTGCTTGCTGGATAGATGAAAGCGATGTTCCCGCTTTTGCGTTTTCCAAAATCTCTTTCGCCTGCGATTCCAGCGCTGTTTCATAAATTAAACGCTGACGGGTATAGGCATCAAAATAAGCGCGGATTAACCCCATCTGAAACCGGGCAGTTTGCAGAACTTTCGGAGGTGCCAGTTTTTCAATTTCCTGCCATTGTAATAAGGTGCGGTCAACACTTTCATTTGTTAGCAATTCACCACGCCAGTTATTTTCCAGCGCGACAATTCCCTGTGCGAAATTTTCTGTGAAATCCGGACTTATAAACAAACGTGCGTAGTCGCGAAGTGTTTCAATCACAGGTCTTTCCGGGTCCCAATCCTGATCACTCCACACAAATTTGTTCACGTCGTCATTTGTTCCTTCGGAATAACTGATACTGCCGACGCCATATTGATCGAAAGCATTATGGATCGCTTTTTCATCGTGTGGACGCGGGTTGATACTTTCCCTTCCAAGCGTCATCGCATAAGCCAGATCCCAATGCGGAACGGGATATTGTGAGCTGTAATTGTGGGTAATGTCCGGATAGTGGCGGATGGGAATGGAAGGTTTCACAAGTTCCCGGATTTTCTGCACCGGCAGTTTTATCCAAGGCCCGAAAACGACGCCGCCAAACCAGGAATATTCTTTATTAACATGAGAAAAGAATGCATCAAACCATTTTTGTGTTGGCCGGAAAACCTGTGGCGAAACCCAGATTTTCGCATTGGGATGATATTTTTGCAATAACACAGCTTCTTTTTCCAGCCAGGCAAAAAGGACATCCGGTTCCAGATCTCCCGGATCGCCGGCGGGTACAAAAACGGCATCCAGCTTTGGCAAAATGGAGAATATTTCTTCTCTTTCTTTCAATTCTTTTTTAATGGAATCCGGATTTGCATAATCTTTTCCAAGGTTAGGATACCAGATGGAAACATTCAAACCATATTCCTTACAAATTCTGGATTGTTCAACGATCATTTTTATCGCGGGCAGTTTCATGTGCGGACTGGTGAAATCATCATCTGTTCTTGGCGGCATGATTTCAATACTATTAGCACCAAAAAGAGAAAGATCCCTGATATACTGATCAAATCCAGCTACCGAAAATGCATCATAAGCATTGGTTTTGGGCCTGTATCCAAGTTGGTGTCCACGAATCGGATAACGTGGACTTGTTGCTATAGCGAGATTTTCTTCAACATGAATTTCACCCTGCCGTATTTCCATATTTCGTAACAAACGGCCTACACCATAAAGAATTCCTCTTGCATCTTTTCCAACAATTAGCACGGTTTTCTCAGTTGGTATTGCGAGAAGTTTAAAGCCTTCACTTTTAATTTCCGGCAATTTATTTAATGCTTTTGAGTAAGAATCAGCAAGTTTTGGGATATCACTTTCCAAAGCAATCACTATAATTTGCTGTCCCGTTTTTGGTAGTTTTTTAACGATTTGAAACTTTGTGCCGCTGCGTTTTTCAACTTCATTTTGCAGGACTTCCAGACTTCTCAGTAAAGTATTTTTATCCGAAATGGTCGTGTATAGTTGTGCTTTCGAAAGATCAAGCGTCTGCGCTTTTGCGCTTTGCTTCGGCGAAAAAAAGTATACAATTAATAAAAAATTGAAAAAGAACTTATACATAATCGTTAATAATTTGGGAACCACTTATTTATTGATATTTCATTCAAGTTATAGTTTGATGAAAACCTTTTTTCTATAAAGTAGCAGCGCAGGTATGAAATTGATTGAAACAAAAAGCAAAGCGTAGATAAGACTTGCTAGTTTTGGAGCAAAACCGGCTGAAATGAAAGTATCGACGAAGTGTTGGTTTAATGTTTTTCCACCAAAAGGCAGGAGGTAAAGGAAAAGTGCAAAGACGTCGGCCAGAACATAAATCGTTATGGCGTTTGCACCGAAAATAATACCTGGTTTGGTGCCTTTTTGATAACCTAAAATATCAATAACGAAATATAATGCTCCAAAAAGCAGAGCCGCAAAACCGGAAGTAACCAGGACAAAAGAACTCGTCCATAGATTTTCATTCACCGGAAATCCAAGTCCCCAAAAATATCCGGCGGCTGCGGTGAAAAGCCCGATACTCATCAGATAACTAACTTTTTCAGTTTGAGAATAATCAGTAAGCATTAATCTTCCGGCCAACATTCCGGTAATGCCTGTTACTATGGAAGGGAATGTGCTCAAAATACCTTCCGGATCCCAGGTTCCCTGCCACATTTTTCCAGGCAAATAGTGTTGATCAACCCAGGCTGCGAGATTTATACCGCGTTCCAACATCACTTTACCATATCCAGGTGTAGGAATTAGATTCATAGCAAGGCAATAGAGAATCAAAATTGTGATACCAATGATTGCCTGTTGTTTCCAGTTTGAATTCAGAAATAAAATGGCGCAAACTAAAAATACAATAGCAATTCTGTGCAACGTGCCAGTCCATCGCAAGTTCAAAAAATCAAAGTCAGGCATCATGTTCAGAAACATGCCAACTGCAAATATTTTCAAAGACCGCATGATGATCTTTTTATATAATTCGTTTTTAGGACTTTGATCTTCCAGTTTTTTTGAAAAAGCGAAAACGATGGAAACGCCAACAATAAAGAGGAAAAACGGAGCGACAAGATCTGTGAAAGTAAGTCCGTTCCATTTGGAATGACTTAACGTTGCGTAAACAAATTCTTCACTACCCGGAAAGTTTACCGTGATCATCAGTGCAATAGTAAAACCGCGCATGGCGTCCAGGGAAACTAGGCGGGTTGGGACATCACTGCGATTAATCATATTTTCCGTTTTTTAGTTTATATACGGAGCTGAATATGTTAAGGGCTATCTTGTTAGGAAATCCTTTTTATAATGGTATGTTTTATTCAATTTGCAGTATTACAAATACGATCAGGCGGGACATTTTATTTCCGGGAAATAACTTTGAAAAATCCTTAACGAATCCATTAACCTTACAAAATGAAGAAATCTTTCTTATTAATTATTGCCTCGTTTATGCTGTTGGCTGCATGTAGTCCGGCAGGTAAATTTTCCAAAGAAGAAGCGCAGAAAATCACCGTTTCCTGGAAGCTGGTTACAAATTTTACTGACGTGGAAGGTGTGTTTCAGGCAAAATTCACAATTAAAAACGGAGGCAATATTGCTCTGAATGATAAAAACTGGACATTGTTTTTCAACATGTCGCCAAGGCCGATCCAAACCAATAAAACACCTGAGCCTGCCATTGTAGAACATATCAACGGCGACTGGTATAAACTGAAACCGGGGAAAGATTTTAAATTAAATGGCGGCGATTCCATTACCATCAATTATACCGGCACCGAAGGTGTGATCAAGGAAACGGACGCACCGATGGGATTGTATTTCGTTTTTTATGACAACGACGGAAAGGAGCAGGATATCGTTGAGGTAGCTGATTATACTGTTGAACCTTTTACAACCAAAGAACAGATCTTACGTGGGAAAATGGATTTGGAACCACTTCCGACTGCGGAACTTCGCTACAATCAAAATCTGGTAATGTCAACTTTGGGTGGGGATCAGCTTCAAAAAATTATTCCGGCACCAGTTAAAGTTGTAAATGGAGCTGGTACTTTTAGTTTAAATAACGAAACGACTATTTATGCTGAAGCCGGACTTGAAGGCGAAGCTAAATATTTAAGTGAAAAATTAAAAACACTTACAGGAAAAGATTATCAGCCGAAAAGTGGTTTACCGACAACGGCTGTAACAAATGGTATTATTCTTAAATCCGGAAAAGTTCAGGTGAACGGAATTGCCCGCGAAGCATATAATTTGGGAATAAATACAAGCGGAATTACCATTACAGGAAGTGATGCTCCTGGTGTTTTTTACGGTGTACAAAGTTTACTGGCACTTGTTCCATTAGAAACTTATCAAAAACCTGCTGCTTCGATCGCCTTAGGTTTTACCCAAATTGAAGATGCACCACGTTTTTATTTCCGCGGTTTGCATCTGGATGTCAGCCGTAATTTCCAGACGAAAGAATCTGTAAAACGAATTATTGACTTATTGGCTACTTATAAGGTTAATCACCTCTTATTTTATACAACGGAAGATGAAGGCTGGCGCGTGGAAATTGACGGTCTGCCCGAATTGACAAAAGTGGGTGCACAACGTCAGCATACAACGGGTAAAGAAACGAATGTTTTGCATCCTTCATATGGTTCCGGTCCATTTGCAAACGCAGAAGGGAAACACGGAAGCGGATTTTATACCAAAGCTGATTTTATCGAAATCCTGAAATATGCGAATGACAGACATATCAAGGTAATTCCTGAACTGAATTTCCCTGGTCATGCCCGTGCTGCGATCAAATCCATGGAAGCACGTTATGAGCGTCTGATGAAAGAAGGAAAAGAAAAAGAAGCCAACGAATATCGTTTGATCGATCCGGATGACAAGTCGGTTTACCTTTCTGCGCAGGCTTATAAGGATAATGTGGTAAGCGTGGGCCGTGAATCGACTTACCATTTCTTTGAAAAAGTGGTAGATGAAATGGCGAAAATGTACAAGGAAGCAGGTTTGACGATGGACACTTTCCATACCGGCGGAGACGAAGTTGCAGAAGGTGCCTGGTCCGGTTCTCCAATGGCTGCCAAACTGATCAAGGAAAATCCTGAAATCAAAAGTCCGAAAAATCTTCAGGCCTATTTTTTCAGGAGATTGGTGCCGCGTTTGGAAAAACGTGGTCTTAAAATTCATGGCTGGGAAGAAGTTGCGCTTACCAAAACACCTGCCGGAAAATATCTGGCAAATCCGGAATTTTCTGGTCGCCAGGTAGTACCTTATATCTGGAACAACGTATTTGATGTGGATTTGGGAAATCGTTTGGCGAATGCCGGTTATCAGGTTGTGCTTTGTAATGTTACCAATTTCTATTTTGATATGTCCTACAACAATGATCCGAAAGAGCCGGGATTGTACTGGGCAGGTTTTGTAAATACCTGGGACAACTGGGCTTTTGCTCCTTTTGATATGTTCAAAACGACATTTTCCACAGGAATGGGAAAACCGATGAAGGAAGAATTTGTCGGAAAAGAAAAGTTGAGACCGGAAGCCAGAAAAAATATTCTTGGTCTGGAAGCGGAACTTTGGAGCGAAACGATCAAAGGAAGAGATATGATGGAATATTCAATTCTGCCAAAATTATTAGGATTCTCGGAAAGTGCCTGGTCTAAGGAAAGAAGCTGGGAAACCATCGATGACAAAACAACGCGCGACAAAGCGATTGCAACGGGATGGAATGTTTTTGCAAATTCCATCGCACAAAAGGAAATCCCAAGACTAAGTTACCTAAATGGCGGATACAATTACCGTTTGCCGCTTCCGGGTGCCATTGTTGAAGGCGGAATGCTGAAAGCCAACGTGGATTTGCCGGGATTGGCAATTCGTTACACAACGGATGGTTCCGAGCCTACCGCTCAGTCGGCCTTGTATAGCAATCCTGTAAAAGTTTCGGGTACTGTGAAATTGAAAAGCTTTGATAAGGCGGGCAAATCAAGTCGTGCCAGTATTATTGAAGTAAAATAGACTAAGTTAATCGCTATCAGCTTTCGGGTTGGATTTTTGTAAAATTGATCCGAAAACTGATAGCCCATTGCCTGCTAAAAAGATTATTAAATAAGCATATCCAATAAAATTAATCACTTCTGTTTTTTTGATGAATATAGGCGTAGATATCGGTGGGACCAACATGCGTGCCGGGATTGAATTGGGCGGATCCATTACGAGTCAAAGTAATGTGCTGCTCGAAAATAAGGATTCACTTTCCTCTACTTTAACCCAACTCATGGATTTAATTCGTCCCTACACCAAATATCCGGTAAAAGGAATTGGTATTGGTGTACCCTCAGTGGTCAATGTGGACAAAGGAATTGTTTACAATGTAATGAATATTCCGTCCTGGGAAGAGGTAGCGTTGAGAGATCTGGTGGAGAAGGAGTTTAATCTCCCGGTTTCCATCAACAACGATGTCAATTGTTTTACCCTGGGAGAACATCGTTTTGGGGCAGCCAAAAAATTCAGGTCTGTCGTTGGAATGGCTATTGGAACAGGCCTTGGTTCGGGTGTGATCATTAACAATGAGCTGTATCCCGGAAATAACTGCGGCGCCGGTGAAATTGGAATGCTGCCTTACCGGGATTCCATTCTGGAAAACTATGTTTGCAACCGTTTTTTTGAGGATACATTAGGAATGGATGCTTTTGACGCACACGAAGCTGCAATAAAGGGCGATTCCAAAGTCATAAAGATATGGGAAGAGTTTGGTGGTCATTTGGGTGTAGTTATCAAAACTATCATGTACACCTACGATCCGGAAGCGATTATTTTGGGCGGTTCTTTGACAAAAGCACACAAATTTTTCAAATCCAGCATGCTGGATAGTCTGAAAGATTTTGCCTATCCGGAATCTATCAAACGTCTTACATTATTGCTTTCTGAAAATGAAAATATTGCTCTGTTAGGCGCAGCGGCCTTAATGGATCAATAATCTTAACAGGATAATGGTATCTTGCGATTAGAAAGAATACCAATAGAAACCCACCTTATGAAGCGAAATACATTTATTGTCGTATTGATATTACTGATCTTCTTCGTAATATCTTTTCTTACCAACATTTTAGGTCCCATCATCCCTGACATCGTTGAAAGTTTTGATCTGAGTATCGGCCTCGCAGGTTTCCTTCCTTTTGCTTTTTTTGTGGCCTATGGTGTGATGTCTATTCCGGCCGGTTTGATGGTTGAGAAATACGGAGAAAAAACCGTTTTGCTCTTGGCATTCATTCTTTCTTTTGGAGGCGCACTGCTTTTTGCAATCATTCCGGGTTTTTCAATTGCCTTATTCTCGCTTTTTCTTATAGGCGTCGGTATGGCAATGTTACAGGTTGTTATCAATCCGCTATTGCGGGTGGCAGGTGGGGAAGAGAAATTTGCCTTTAATTCTGTTCTCGCCCAGTTATTTTTTGGAGCGGCATCTTTTCTTAGTCCGCTGCTTTACAGCTATCTTGTATTGAATGTTCACTCTTCAAACTCAGGTTTTCTGATTGATATTTTAAATAAACTTGTTCCTGAAAATCTGAAATGGGTTTCACTTTACTGGGTTTTTGCCGTCATTTCTTTGCTGATGGTTGTGATCATTGCGACGGTGAAATTCCCGAAAGTCGATCTTAAAGAAGATGAAAAAATAGATGTGGGAAAAGCTTTCACCGAGCTTCTTGCCAATAAATCCGTGTTACTTTTCTTTTTTGGAATTTTCGCCTACGTCGGCACCGAACAGGGAATAGCCAACTGGATTTCCAAGTTTTTACAGACCTACCATGACGTTGATCCGGCCACAACCGGCGCTTCTGTTATCTCTTATTTCTGGGGGTTGCTGACCATTGGATGTTTCCTGGGACTTATACTTTTGAAGCTTCTGGATAGCCGGAAAGTATTGATTTTCTTTACAATCGGTGCGATATTTTCTTTATTGGCTGCTCTTTTCGGATCAAAAGAAATTAGTTTATACGCCTTTCCTTTAACCGGTTTTTTCGCGTCAGTGATGTATTCAGTGATTTTTTCATTGGCGCTTAATTCAGTCCCAAATCATCACGGAACATTTTCCGGGATTCTATGTGCCGGAATCGCCGGTGGTGCCGTTGTCCCTTTGATCATCGGCGGTTTAGGCGAATTGGTTGGGTTGAAACTGGCCATGCTTTTTTTACTGGTTACGCTTGGCTACATTCTAAGCATTGGCATTTGGGCAAAACCTTTGGTCAATAATGATACGGTTAAAAGTTTCAAGGAATTATTTGTGTAGTGGAATTTGTGGAAGAAAATTCTTAAATTCTAACCGGATTCTATTATTACGAATGTATTAGCGCGCAATCTGTTATGTATAAAATTATCTTACTGATTGATTTTGCCGAGGAATACAGCAAAGCCCTTTTGAAAGGCATTGCCAAATATTCCAGAGAACACGGGCCATGGATTTTTACCAGAATGCCGCTTTTTCACCGCGAAACGGTAGGGATTGAAGGTATATTGAAATGGGCATTGGAATGGGGTGCCGATGGTATGATCGGGCAATTTTACAATGATCCCAATATTGGAAAAATTATAGAAGCGGGAATTCCTGTTATTGCTCAGGATTTTAAAAAGCGATTTCACGAAATCCCGAACATTACCGGTGCACACCATGAAGCCGGTGGAATGGGTGCTGACTATTTTTTGAAAAAGGGGTTTAAAAATTTCGCTTTTTACGGGTTCAAGGATATCGTCTGGTCTCAGGAAAGGTCAGAAGGATTTGAAGAACGTATAACACGGGCGGGTTATAAGGTTCATTTTTTTGAACATAAAATGGCGAGGCCTTCGGAGTTGTGGTATTACAAACCCAATTCAATAGGAAAATGGCTTAAATCGCTTCCTAAGCCTATTGCTTTAATGGCTTGTGATGATAATCAGGGACAGCATATAACAGAAGCCTGTCGGCTTTACGGAATCAGGATACCGGAAGAAATGGCTGTTTTGGGTGTTGATAATGATGAAATGATCTGTGAATTCTCAGATCCGCCGCTTTCCAGTGTCGGGCAAGATGCGGAGAAAGGAGGCTATGATGCGGCCAAACTGCTGGATCATATGATCAAAAACGGAATACATGATTTTTATGATATTATCGTAAAACCTACGCAGGTTATCACACGTCATTCGACCGATATTTATGCTACGAACGATGACCATATTGCAACATCGTTAAAATACATCCATCAGAATATTGATAAAAACCTGCATGTGGATGAAGTCGTAAAACAGGTTCCGTTATCAAGACGGGCTTTGGAAAAACGCTTTATTGAAGTAATGGGTTACCCGATTTATAAATACATTTACAATCTTAGGATTGAAAAATTTACTCAGAAATTACTTGATACGGATATGTCCGTTTTTGAAATTGCGTTGGATATGGGCCTATCAGATAGTAAAAATATTGCCCGGCAATTTCGTCAGGTGAAAGGTTGTAATCCGAGTGAATACCGTAACCGGTATCTGGCTGGGAAGTAATTATTCGAGAGGGTTTTTTCAACAAAAAGAGGAGCCGGATTTTAAAAATCCGGCTCCTCTTTTTGTTGAAAAATATATTGATATCTGAAAATGTTTTTCTACCAAATAACAACTCTCGAAGTTTCCGGTAGCACCATTTTACTTCCGGCTCCACAACTCCACGCATCCTGGAATTCTTTCAAATGTGGCAGCGGTCCGTTGATACGATCTTTTGCCGGTGCATGAGGATCCGTCTGGATTTGATTTTGCAGCGCTTCATTTGTCGTGTTCATATGCCAAACCTGAGCCCAGCCTAAGAAGAAACGTTGTTTCCAGTTAAATCCGTCGATTGGTGCCGGTTCTGGTTTTCCTTTTAATGATTTTTCCAATGCGTAATACGCAAGTGTTAGTCCGCCTAAATCGGCTACGTTTTCACCTATCGTTAAAGCACCGTTGATTTTGAAACCGGGTAATGCTTCGATTCCGCTGAAATAATCAATATACTTTTTAGTCAGTTTATCAAAATTGGTACGATCCGAAGCTGTCCACCAGTTTTTAAGATTTCCCTCTTCATCAAACTGAGATCCCTGGTCATCAAATCCGTGGGTGAATTCGTGACCGATTACTGCGATAATTCCTCCGTAATTGATAGCATCGTCAGCATTTCTGTTATAAAACGGAGGCTGCAAAATTCCGGCCGGGAAAACGACTTCATTGTTCAACGGATTGTAATATGCGTTCACCGTTTGTGGCGTCATGTACCACTCGCTTTTGTCAACTTCTTTTCCAATTTTCCTGATGCTTTCTTTATGTTGGAATAGGGACGAAGCGATCACATTTTCAAATAATTTATCGGAAGCAATTTCAATAGAGGAGTAATCCTTCCATTTGTCAGGATAACCGATTTTATAGGTAAATGCTTTCAACTTTTTATGCGCTCTTGCCTTGGTCGAATCGCTCATCCAGGTAAGTTTGTCAATTCTTTCACCGTAAACGCTGCGCACGTTTTCAATCATTTCAGACACTTTCTTTTTGTCTTCTTCCGGGAAATATTTCTTTGAGAATAGTTTTCCCAACGGCATTCCTAAAAGTCCGTCTGTTGATCTTATCGCTCTGTCTGCACGCGTTCTTTGCTGTTTCGTTCCTCGCATAACTGTACTGAAAAAGCGGAAATCCTCTTTGTCGTAACTTTTAGGAAGATAGCCCGCAAAGTTGGAAAGCAATTGCCAGCGGGTATACAATTTCAGCGTCGCCAAAGGTGTTGCTTTCAACAAGGCATTTACGCTTTTCAGATATGGGATATTTTGTACGATAACGGTATCCGTTTTGATATCCTGTTTATCTGCAAATTCCTGCAAATCAAAATCAGGAGCCAAAAGTTTGAAATCCTTGAATGAAGTTTTGTTGTAGGTTTTTACAGGATCACGAAGTTCTACATTCGTTAATTGTAATTTGGCAACCTTCGTTTCAAATTCCAGAATTGTTTTTCCAGGATTCGGATCCTTAAAACCGGCAAAGCCAAACATGTTATCCACATGTTTTACGAATTCGCTGCGTACTTTAACCGTACTGGAATCTGTTCTTTCATAGTAGCTTTTTTCACCCAGACTTAATCCATCCTGGCCTTCATAAAGCACATTCATTTTGGAGTTTTTTAAATCTCCTTCAACGCCAAAACCAAGAACGGTTGAAACACCGACTTTTTGTAATTCACCGGTAACCGATGCAAGATCTTTCAGCGATTTTACGGCTTCAATTTTATCAAGATACGGTTTTAAAGGTTCGATACCGCGTTTTTCAACGGTTGTGGTATCAAGAAAAGATTGGTAATAATCGGCGATCTGCTGCTCTTCACTTCCTTTTTTACGGTCTTTCTGATCGGTTATTTCCTTAATAATCCCTTTCAATCTGACTTCCTTATTTTCCTTGTCCAAAATTCCAAATGCGCCCCAACGGCTTTCTGTACCCGGAATCGGGTTGAGTTTTTTCCAGCCTCCGTTGACGTAGCTGTCAAAATCGTCACAGGCTTTGTAAGTTGTGTCAAGTGAACTTAGCGGGAATCCGGGTACTTTTTCTGTTGATGTTTCTTTCTCCTTTTCTTTATTACAGCTGGCCGTCATCACAACAACGGATGCCAGCATAGACCACTTCAAAAAAGCTGATTTCATATATAATAAATTTGGTGTTAAATATGCTGTGTAAACAAATGTAATTATTAAGTCAAATAAGTTAACGAACATAATGATGATCGGTTATCTTTATCGTTTTACAGAAATACAGAATATTGTTGTTTGAAACAGGGCACATTATCAACCTTACCGCTTTACGATTATGAAAATAAGAGATTTCTTTTTCTTTTTTGCGCTCCTAAGCTTAATATTAACCGGATGTAAAAAATCCGAAAAATCAGAAAGGGATGTACCATTGTCGCCGATTGACGGCAAAGTTTTTTCACAACAAATCGCTGTTTTGGCTTCTGATTCGCTGGAAGGCAGAAAGCCATTCTCAAAGGGTGAAGAAAAAACGATTCAATATTTGAAAACAGAGTTTGAAAAACTTGGACTTAAACCTGGTAATGGTAATAGTTTTTTTCAAAAAGTGCCGATGGTTGATATTATGTCAAAACCTTCCGGATCTCTTGTTATAAAAAATAAAAAAGGAAATGTAACGCTCAAATATCTGGATGATTTTGTTGCCGCTTCCCGACGTGTACAGGATCAGGTTAAGGTTGAAAACTCGGATTTAATTTTTGCGGGTTACGGAATTGTAGCACCTGAATATGGCTGGAATGACTATGAGGGATTAGATGTAAAAGGGAAAACGGTCGTAGTTATGGTCAATGATCCGGGTTTTGTTGATAGTACTTTGTTCAAAGGCAAAACGATGACCTATTACGGCCGCTGGACTTATAAGTTTGAAGAAGCAGCGCGCCAGGGTGCAGCGGGCGTATTAATTATCCATGATACCAAACCGGCGAGTTATGGCTGGGCAGTGGTGAGAAGTGGTTGGTCAAAATCTAAATTGTATCTGGATTCGGAAGATAATAATATGTCGAGAGCCAATATGGAAGGCTGGATTACTTCAGAATCTGCGAAGAAATTATTTCAACTGGCGGGAGTTTCGGATAGTTTGCTGATTGAGGCAGGGAAAAAAGGATTCAAACCAGTTACGCTAAATCTCAAAACTTCACTTGTGATTAATAACAAGATCAAGAAATCAACTTCGAATAATGTTCTCGCGCTATTACCGGGAACCGATCGCAAAGACGAATACATTATTTATTCAGCGCATTGGGATCATTTTGGAAAAGGTGAAGCGATCAAGGGAGATTCTATTTATAACGGTGCAGCGGATAATGCTTCCGGAACCGCGGCTTTACTGGAAATTGCCAGTGCCTTTACCAAGCTGAATAAAAAACCATCCAGATCGATTTTATTTTTATCTGTTACAGCGGAAGAGCAAGGTCTGCTGGGTTCAGAGTATTATACGTCACATCCGGTTTATCCAGTTAACAAAACAGTGGCAGATATCAATATGGATGTTTTGCAGCCCTTTGGCAAAATGAAGGATATTATCCTGGTGGGAAAAGGACAATCCGATCTGGATGATTATGCAGATGAAGCTGCCGCACGACAAGGACGCACAACACGTGGGGAGCCGGATCCGTCGGGCGGCTGGTATTTCCGTTCTGATCATTTCAATTTTGCAAAAGTGGGAATTCCTGCTTTGTATATTGAAAACGGATCGGTATCTGTGGAGCATGGAGAGGCATGGGGGGAAGCGCAGAAAAAGGATTACAATGACAACCGATACCATTCACCTGCTGACGAATATTCATCCTCCTGGGATATTTCAGGAATTATTGAAGACATGCAATTACTGTTCAATGTCGGGTATAGTTTGAGTAACGAAGTTACTTTTCCAGGTTGGAAAAAAGGTTCGGAATTTAAAGCGATCCGAGATAAGTCGATGGGGAAATGATATTGTTAAAAACCAAAGGCGTCAACTTTTAAAAGTTGACGCCTTTGGGAACTTCTGATTGCCTGTAAATATTTCTTGCTAACCGCTAACTACTGAATTCCACCCATCCACTTTTTTACCGGTTTCCAGAATAACAAAAGCAGCAATCCAAATCCAACAGAGAATAAAGTTACCTGATGGAAAAGTGCTGGCATTTGCTGTAAATTTTCTTCGTCAAAACCACCCGCAAATAATCCGGCGATCAGGTTTCCTAAGGAAGCGGCTACAAACCATATTCCCATTAACTGGCTGACGTAACGTTTTGGGGCCAATTTTGTATAAGAACTTAATCCAACAGGACTCAGGCAAAGTTCGCCGATCGTGTGAACTAAATAAGTAAATGTTAAAAATAGTGGAGAGGCCAATCGTCCTGTAACGGCAATTTTGGATGCCATTTCCATGAAAAAGAATCCGGTTCCAACCAATAATAATGCGATTGCAAACTTGATAGGTGTAGCAGGATTTATTCCTTTTGCTGAAAGATAGATCCACAGACTTGCCATAACCGGGGCAAAAATCAGGATAAATGTTCCGTTGAAATTCTGGAACCAGCTCGAAGGCATTTGCCAACCGCCAAAAGTACGCTGCGTATAACGTTCTGCGAAAATTTGCAGGGAAGAACCCGCTTGCTCAAATCCTGACCAGAATATGGCTGCGGCAAGGAAGAAAACGATCAATACATAAATTCTTTTTCTTTCAACTGGATCTAACCCTCCCGCAACGAGGATGTAAATGAAGTAAAACAAAGAAACCGTTACGATGATAATACCTGCTCCTTGTGCAAGACCCTGAGCGGTGGTCATGTCAATGTATCCCTTTAATTGCAATGCTGATAGAAATAATACTAACATTGCAACCAGTCCATACCCAAGTTTTTTCTCCGAGCCGGATTTAGCAACGGATTCAGGTGTACTTATTTTAGCGGCTGGCACTTCGCCAAAGCCTTGCAGATATTTTTTGCTTCCATATCTGAATACAGTCAAACCAAGAAACATACCGACGGCCGCAGCACCAAATCCCATATGCCAGTTGATTTTCTGACCAAGAAAGCCTACAATGGTAATTCCTAATACCGAACCCAGGTTAATTCCCATGTAAAAAATGGAGAAAGCTGCATCGCGTCTTGCCCCGCCTTCCGGATATAGTTCCCCAACAATCGAACTGATATTAGCTTTCAACAATCCTGTTCCGATAGCCACAGTAATCAATCCAATGAAGAAGACGCTTGTCCCGCCGGGAATTGCCAGAATAATATGACCGAGCATGATGACGATCCCGCCATACCAGATCGCTTTCTTTTGTCCAAGGATATTGTCGGCAAGCCAACCTCCGGGAAGTGTTAACAAATAAACAGATGAAGTATATAATCCGTACACAGCGGCAGCTTCTGCTGCTTCAAGCCCCATGCCTCCTCTGACATTATCCAAAAGGAAGAGCAGAAGAATGGCCCGCATACCGTAGAAGCTGAAACGCTCCCACATTTCGGCAAAGAAAAGAACATAAAGACCGCGAGGGTGCTTCTGTGATAGAGTCGAAGTCATAAAGAGAATAGAAGTATTTTATTTGGCAATACGCTCTTGCCGGGTGGTTTTAATAGCGCAAGATAGGAATTATGACCAAATTTTAAATATTTATTTGTTTGAGCAATCATTTCAGTCTTTTTAAATAACAGCTGTAATCAGATAAACCCATTGCTGGTCACATTTATTTTTCCGACCATAGAAAAGCCGGAGAATATGGTTTTTGATCCATATCCTCCGGCTTCTGGCACTACTTGTTATTTACTTCACAGAAAACGATCCTTGTCCAATCTGAAATCCTTCGGAATACAATTCTATCGTATACGTTCCGGATTTGAAAGCAGCATTTCTATCATACAAAATGCTTACATCCTGATTATTATTGCTGTACATTACATCCTGGCTGATCGTGTAACCTTGTTCCTGTCCGTTATACTCGAACTTTCCGGAACCGGTTGCGTCGTCAGAAATTGTAGCACCCGTTGGGTCAATAACACGCAGATAGACTTTTTTGTTATCTGCCTGAGTCAACGCATTTTTTTCAAGAATAAAATCAACTCTGATTTTATCAATTCGTTTTGCTTTTACGTTTTCACCTTCACGAACTTTTCCTTTGGATGAAATCGCATAGACCTTGACGTTACGCGCCCGCAAAGCAGCAGCCATTGTAACCTTGGATTCAAGCTCTGCATTTTTTGTTACAACACCGGAAAGCGAATCTGAAACAGCTTTTTTACTCGTTTCCAAATCAGCTTTTTCCTGAGTTAATGTTTCTGTCTTACTGATCAATTGCTGGTTTTCCTCTCTCAACTGAGCAATTTCTTCATCCTTTTTAGTAAGGAAAGTTTCGTATTCTTTAATTTTATTTCCTAACGTAATTGTGCCTTTACGTAATGCTGCACGATCTTTTTGAAGATCCGCCTTGGCTTTTTGAAGTTCTTCAATGTTTCCGCCAAGCCCTTGTACTTCAACAATTTTTGCGTCAAGTTGTTTTGAAATGGAATCGAGTTTGATCTCGTTCATAGCAAGTTCATTGACACGAACTTCTAAATCTGCTTCCTGTTTTGTTGTGATGTTACGTTCCTGATAATACAAATATCCGAACACGGCAGCGACAACGGTCATAATGATTAAGCCAATAACAAGGCCCGTATTATTCTTATTCTCCATAACATTTAATTTAGGTTAAACTTATTCTTGTAAATGTTCTATCAAATAATTGTGCCAGCATATACGTTCTGGCTTATTTATTTTGGTAAAAGAAAAAACCCGTCCGAAGTATATGACTTTGAACGGGTTTCCTTTTTATTTTAGTCCGTTTAATTAAAACGGGATATTATTTTCAGTAAAAACTGGCGAATAATTCCGCAGTTAGTAATCTCCGCCTGCTCCGCCTCCGCCAAAACTTCCACCGCCAAATCCGCCGAAACCACCACCATCTCCTCCTCCAAAACCTCCGCCCCAGTTTCCTGATGAGCTTCCGCCGCTGGAATGCGTGGTATAAGGAAAGAAAATAGGGCCACCACCCATGCTACGGAAACCACCACCGCCACCGCCTTTGTTACGGGAAATAATAATAAGGATAACAATAAACACAATGACGAAAATAAGCATAGGAGAAATTCCGCCGCCGTCTTCATTATCTTTTGGATCGGCTTTATATTCTCCGGTGGCATATTTTATCAACATATCTACACCTTTATCCAATCCCCGGTAATACATTCCATTCTTAAATTCCGGAGTGATTACCTGCGTGATTATTCTTTTGGCAATTGCATCCGGTACGGCACCTTCCATACCATAGCCGGTACTTATGTAAATTTTCCGGTCAGTAGAAGCCCAGAGAATGACGATACCATTATTTTTCCCCTTGCCACCAACGCCCCATTCTCTTCCCAGCTTTAAGGCATAATCGGCAATGGCATAATCTCCGGTTGTCGGGATTACAACAATGGCAATCTGTGAGGAAGTAGAATCGTTGTAAGCATCCAGTTTTTGTTCAAGCGCGCTGATTTCCGTTGGGTTCAGCTGCTTTGCAAAATCATTGACCAGACGAGGTGGATTAGGCTTCGCCGGTATATCCTGTGCCGAAACGCGGCAAAGAATAAGTAAAAACATTAAAGAAAAAATGGTGTATTTTTTCATAAGAAATATTTACCCGAAAGAAATATCGTCAGGTAGTTCATTAACATCGTCCGAGCGATATGGGAAATGAATTTTTAATTGTAAACCAGCTTCTTTTATTCCTGCGCAAAGTCCTTCCGTATATTTGTTTTGGGAGAAATAACTGCGCAGCAGGTCTTTGGTACTATTCCAAAAATCAGCTTCCACCTTTTCATTGATTCCTTTATCTCCTAAAACTGCAAATTTCCGGTCTTCGTAAGCAAGGTAAAAAAGTACTCCGTTTTGTTCCGCTGTTGCATACATTTTCAAAAGTCCAAAAACCTCTTTTGCTCTTTCCAGAACATCTTCGGCGTCACATTTTTTTTCAATATGCACTTTAACTTCACCCGAAGTTTGTTTTTCAGCTTCCTGTATTGCAGCAATAATTTGCTTTTGTTCCTCTTCTGAGAAAAAAAGTGAATCAGGCATGGATTAGTTGAAAGTTAAGAGTGGAAACCGGGCCGCCGGGCAGTTGAAAGTTGGGTTTGAGGAAAAGCTTCCGAAACCCAACTTTCTTATTAAAATTGTACTGATGGTGCTTTTTCAGAGCCGGCTGCGGCTGTGAAGTAACCTTTTTGAGCGAATCCGAAAATACCTGCGAAAAGATTAGTAGGGAAAGTACGTACTTCCTGGTTGTAATCTTTTACTACCGTGTTGAAATCGTTACGGGCTACGGCGATACGGTTTTCAGTTCCTTCCAATTGTGCCTGAAGTTCCAAAAAGTTCTGGTTTGCTTTCAGGTCAGGATATTTTTCAACCGATACTAAAAGGCGGGATAAAGCGCCGCTTAACTGATCTTGTGCACCTTGAAATTTAGTGATATTTTCAGGAGTAAGCTGGTCTGCATTGATGGTTGTTGAAGTTGCTTTTGCACGGGCTTCAATAACCGCAGTTAGAGTGCTTTTTTCAAAATCTGCTGCACCTTTTACCGTACTCACTAAGTTTGGAATAAGGTCTGCGCGGCGTTGGTACTGGCTTTCGACTTTTGCCCATGATTCTTTCACAACTTCATCTTTGCCTACCAGGCCATTATATTTGCCACATCCAACAAATCCGAAAATCAGGAGAATGACAACAACTGCGATAAGTCCTTTTGACATTGTAATATTTGATTTAGAGTTAATGATTTGGTCCAAAGTTGGCCAAAGCTAGCAAAATCTTTAAGAAAAACTACACAATCGGCAACGAGGCATTATATAGCGCCACCAACCGTGATGACAGGATTAAATACTGCCTACGCCGGCGATCGTATTCCACCTTACCCAGTTTCCTGAAACGTTATAATCAATCAGGTAACTTTCAAAAAACATAGCTCCCCAGGTCCAGTTTATACCAAGTTCGTTGGTCAGATAATCTGCTGCGAGCACTCTTTCGGTAGTTGTCAGATATCCTGTTGTGATAAGTTTGGTAACGGCCGTATTCACAGCGTCATTTTCAGTTTCAGCATTCATCCATTTTTCAAACAATGGAAGCTCATTAAGCCAGCGTTTATTGATTTCATGTTTTATTCCGCCTGGTTTGAAAAGCCTTGAACCATGACGAAGTAATGTCCAGTTTGAAAAATCCCTTTTTAAAAGATCTCTGACAATGACTTTCGCATCCTCATTTTCTGACAAATAGGGAAGAAGTATTGAATAAATATATCTTGGGGACAAACAACCGAGGGAAAGCCAGGTTGATAATTCATAATCTACAATAGGTTCTGCCGAAGTAAGTGCTTTACCTGCTTTGATATTTTCTTCAATAAACTGTTCCAGTTTTGTTAATCCGATCGTTTCTCCTCCCTTTTGTAAAGATCCTGACGATTTTTTCTCGGCATCAATTTCAAAAGGATCTATTGAAAGCATCGGTAAGGATGGAATTAAACCAGCTTCGTAGCCCTGCGGTAAATTAATATGTTCAGGTTCCGGGAATACGGTTTTCACTTTAAGTCCAGGCTTCATTTTTTCATAAAACTCCGGAAAATCGAAAGGTAATTTTGCAATAGAAAATGGCAGGTCAACCGCGCTTCCAAGCGTTGTCATCCAGAAAAGTTTGATATCAACGTTCATCACTTTGATATTTTTACTTAACGAAGTTTCAACACTGGTTTCATCAGGCGCAATTTCCTTGCTCGTATAGATATATTGGGCGTTATACTCTTCTGCCAGTTGTGCTACGATCTTTTCCGGTTCGCCAACGCGGATTAATAAATCTCCACCTTTTTCACGCAGCCGGTTTCTTAAATCCAGGACGGATTCTAACAAAAACTGAGCTCTTAATGCTCCTGCACGACGGAAACCGAATTTTGTTTTTTCAAACTGACGCGGGTCAAAAACATAAACCGGAACAACTTCCTGTGCAATTTGTGTGGCAGAAAAAAAGGCTTCGTTGTCATGAAGTCTAAGGTCGTTGCGGAACCAATAGATAATGCGGTGAATCATTGAAGAAAATAATAGAAGAAGAATTTATTGTTGTTCTTGCAAGTATACTAAAATTGCCCGAATGCATGACGAACGGAGAACGAGATAAAGCAAGGTGGTTATGAAACAAAGAATCCAACAAAATAGTCGCTTCGGGACTGATTTTGTTGGATTCCGATAATTTTGAGACAAAAATTAGTAACTCAAAATCGTAAATTCTGTACGACGGTTTCGCTGATGTTCTTCTTCTGTTTTAGCATTTGGAATAATCAATTGGCGCTCGCCATAACCTTTGGCCGTTAACCTTTCGGCTTCAATTCCTTTCAGATTTAAATACTTTACCGCCGACTCGGCCCTGTTTTGAGAAAGCGTCATATTGTACGCATCCGTAGCACGGGCATCTGTATGAGAACTTAATTCAATGTTCATCGTCGGATTATCTTTCAGGATTTGAACCAATTTGTCAAGTTCAATCGCCGCATCCGGACGGATATTATATTTATTCAAATCATAATAAATATTGTCAAGCACAAACGTTTTGTTTAATTCAAGTCTGTCCAGTTTGATGGAAACCTGATACGTCGTATCCGTTAATACTTTTGTCAAAAAGATCGGTGGAATGCTGCGGCCGTTCATCGAGAATGGTTCTCTTTTACTAATGAATCCTTTTTTCGTTACCAAAAGAACATATGATCTTCCTTCTTCAACCGGCTGTGTTCCGAACTTACCGGCAGCATTTGTTTTCAGCTGGGCAATTTGGGTATCCGAGGTATCGGGTAAAATGTGAACAATCGCAGAATCGATCGGTGTTGGATTTGTTGAGTTATCATAAACATCACCCGCAAGGAAATAACGAACTGTCTTTAATTTTCCTTCGATATAATTCGGATTTTGCGGATTCAAAGGATCCATCGGATCTTTTACAGCAATCGTAGTATCCGGTGCTTTGGGTGTAAAGAAGTAATAAATATCATCGTCGCCTTTTCCACCTTCTCGGTTGGAAGCGAAAAATCCCTGATCCTTTTTTTTGTAAAACATCAGTCCAAAATCATCCTGGGGACTATTAAATGGTAATCCAAGGTTTTCGATCGTGATAACACCTTGCGTACGGGTTGCTGAAAATAAATCCAGTTTTCCTAAGCCAGGATGTCCGTCTGAGGCAAAATAAAGTTTTCCCCCCTCGGCGACGTATGGGAACATATCATCACCAGCGGTATTAATATCACGGCCCATATTCACTGGTTTGCTGAAACGGCCGGATGCATCAATATTTGTTCTGTATAAATCAATTCCACCTGCTCCACCAGCACGATTTGAAGCAAAATATAATGTTTTTCCATCACGGGAAAACGAAGGAGAACCATCCCAGGCCAGAGAATCGTTGATCGGCAAAATTGCTGGCGGCGTCCATTGTCCGTTAACATTCCGGCTTTGGTATAAATCCACATCAGCAGTACCTTTCTTTTTCCCCGTATTACCACGTGCAAAAATCAGCATTTTACCATCCGGACTAAAAGCGGGGGAACCTTCATTTGCATCAGGCGCGAAAATATCCTTACTGAATAATTCAGATGTTCCCTGCGTTTCGCCTGGATCTTTTCCAAGAGCAATTTTGTAAAGGCCTAACATAGACTGGCCGTTATTTTTATAGATCTTTTCTTTTTTGGAAGAAGAAAAAACGAGCTCATTACCAAGAACGGTAGGGGAGAAGTCAGAGCCAGCGCCGTTAAAAGGAATATCTTTCAATTTCACATCAGGCATTTTTTCAATGCTTAATTTGTCTGTGATTTTTAGAATTTCAATTTCGCGTAAAGCCCTTTCCTGTAAATTTTTCGGGCTGTTCGTCGCTTTCGCAAATAAAGCAAACTGATCAGCTGCTTCTTTATACTGCCCGGTAGTTTTCAAAGCATAAGCATATTGAAACTGAGCTTCCGGATTTGTGGTACCACCATCCAATGCTTTTTTATAAAAAGGAATAGCTTCCTTAAAACGGTTAGAAAGGCGATAGGATTCGGCAATCATGAAGTTTGTCTGCGTTGGTTCATAGTTTGCTGCCGCCGCTTTTTCCAAACCTTTAATGGCGAGATCGTACTCCCCATTATCAAATTTCTTTATTCCGTCTTTATAAGCCTGCATGGCAGAATTACAACCAGCCAGGAACGTGCCTAGTACCAGAATACTAATAACGAGGGTAAAATTACACCGCAATATTTTCATATAATTATGTATAAATGCTAACGAATTTGATGAGCGTTTATGGGTTCTAAAAGACAATACTACTAAACAACGTTTGGAAATAAAATTCTGGATATGAAGGACAAATAATTTTATCGAAAAAATAAAATGATCGTCCTAAAATAGTTACCCGGCGGCATTATATAATGATTAGGGCTGGATTTTTGTTAAACAACAGTTACAAATCACGATTAATTTTTCCGTGGGGTTATATTTTAACTTTTTTCAAAAATTTAATTTTTGTCTTAAATAATGCAGACAACAAGTTTCGTGATTACTCCTATTAATCGAAATATACCTTTGTTTTGTTGCAAAGTAACTTTTTAATATAACAAAACCTGCTATTGCAGCTTCAATTCAGATAAGATAATGTAATAAACCCGTAATCCTAAATGATATCGGATGGCTTTAAAAGGACTATTGTATACTGTTTGGTTAAAAAAATATTATTAACATTTTGTAAATCAGGTTAAGTCTGTTACTTTTGCAGTCCGATTTTTAGAGAATATTGTTTTCAAAATAATCGATTAGTTGATTAACTAGATTAAAATCAATTCATTAAATGCCAACTATTTCACAATTAGTCCGTAAAGGTAGAGAGACCATTACATGGAAATCCAAGTCACCGGCTTTGGATTCTTGCCCTCAGCGTCGTGGAGTATGTACTCGTGTATATACGACAACGCCAAAGAAACCGAACTCAGCACTTCGTAAAGTTGCGCGTGTTCGTCTTTCTAACAACAAAGAAGTGAATGCCTACATCCCGGGTGAAGGCCACAACTTGCAAGAGCACTCGATCGTTTTGATCCGTGGTGGTCGTGTTAAAGATTTACCAGGTGTTCGTTACCACATTATTCGTGGAGCATTAGATACTGCAGGTGTTAGCGGACGTAAACAACGTCGTTCTAAATACGGTGCAAAACGCCCTAAACCAGGACAAGTTGCAGCACCGGTAAAAGGTAAGAAAAAATAAAAAGTAACTCTCTCTGCTTTTATTAAAGAACTATTCTGATAAATAAAAGGGAAGTAATCCTGGATTCTGTTCAGGGTGAATAAGTTGCAAAACGAAACCTCGTGTAAAACATTAAGTATTAAAATGAGAAAGTCCAAACCAAAGAAAAGATATATCCTGCCTGATCCTAAGTTCAGAGATGTACAGGTTACAAAATTTGTAAACAACCTGATGCTTCAAGGCAAGAAAAGCATTGCTTTCACAATTTTTTATGACGCATTAGAAGTGGTTGAGAAAAAAACCAGCGAAAGTGGTCTTGAAACCTGGAAAAAAGCATTGAACAATGTAACTCCATCTGTTGAAGTAAAAAGCCGTCGTGTGGGTGGTGCTACTTTCCAGGTTCCAACTGAAGTACGTCCGGAACGTAAGCAAGCTTTGGGTATGAAATGGTTGATCAACTACGCTCGTAAGCGTGGAGAGAAAACTATGGTAGACCGTTTGGCTGGTGAAATCGTTGCTGCTGCTAAAGGTGAAGGTGCTGCTGTTAAGAAAAAAGACGATACGCACCGTATGGCGGATGCGAACAAAGCATTCTCGCATTTCCGTTTCTAGGAAATCGTTTTATAACGTATCTGTTAAATCCGGCTACTGCATTTTATGCGGTAGCCGGATTTTTTTTATTTTATGCACGAATGGTTACAACTTAGATTTTTATTTTAAATTTAAGGATTGAATTGAACGTTTAATTTTCTTTTCAAAATAAGTTAAGAAGCTTTTACTCAACAACTCACCTAAAAAATTTAGCTATGAAAAATTTCTGCATTCTGGGCTTATGCCTGATCATGATTCTTTCCTGTCATTCCAAAAAGGTTGAACCTGTTATTGAAATCGGTGAGGAAATATTAAGCGACAATTCTCTTGTACTTTTTGACAAAGGTTTTGAGAAAGAATTAATTCGTTTAGGGATTGACAAACTAGGCAAGGAAGATGGCAAGATTCGATACATGGATGTTAAAAATATTGAAACGCTCGTTATCCGGCCGCAGGTGAAAGAAGAGATACAGGGATTAAAAGGAATAGAATATTTTGTAAATCTTAAATCCTTAACCGCGCTTTACACCAAGCCGGATTCACTGGATTTAAGTAGCAATACCAAGCTGGAATCATTGCACATAGAAACCGGAATGGAAGTCGGCGGGGAGCGTAAAAGTCTTAAATATTTGAATATCAGCAATTGTAAAGAGCTGAAAATTCTTAATTGCAGAGGTAATCATTTATCCAAGTTGGATTTGAGTCAAAATACTAAACTTCGGGAAATCTTTTGTGATGACAATTATGATTTAGAGACGCTTGATTTGTCCAAAAATACGGCATTGGAAATTCTAAGCGCACCTGGTGGCGAGCGATTCTCAAAATTAGACCTAAGCAGGAATTTAAATCTAAAAAAGTTAATTTGTTATTCACCAGCGTTGAAAACGTTGGACGTTAGTATGCTTGCAAATTTAAGTTTTCTGATTTTAGGTGCCTCTGATATAGATTTAAAATTACCCGGCCTTTCAAAACTTGATACTATACAACTTTATTACTCAAATGATGTATTACTCGATTTTAAGGCAATACCTGACGTCATATCATTGTCGTTAAGCGGTGGTGTTAAACCAGTGGATTTTTCATCATTACCAAAACTGAAAAGTTTGTACTTGCGCCCTGGATTTGAGAAGCTGGATTTGAGATCGAATACAAAACTTGAAAATCTCGTAATTCATGATTCAAAACTTCGTGAGATAAATCTTGCAGGTAATACCATGTTAAAGGAATTTTACGGGGATAACTGGATAGAACTTTCAAGTCTGGACTTACGGCCCTGTAAGAATTTGCAAAAGTTTATAATTGGAAGTTCCCCAAAATTATCCTCCATTTGTGTTAATGAATTACCACTTGAGTCAGACATAAATTGGGGAAAGCCTGACAATGTTAAATTCGTTGTTTGTAATTAGTTGCAAAAATAAAGCTGATAACGCCTGTATTTTTCTAGACGCAAACACTAGCTTTTGTTAATAACCTAAATATTTCTAAAAAATATCTCTTCACCATTGTTTTTATAATCAACTATTTATACTTTTGCACTCTGAATTTTTTGCAGTGGTGTGAAAATGCCCTAAGAATGTTCAGACTTGCTTCAAGAATTGAATTGCACAACGAATATAAATAACAGCACCATTTGCCATGGCACGTGATCTAAGATTAACAAGAAATATTGGTATTGCTGCGCACATTGATGCGGGTAAAACTACAACCACCGAGCGTATTCTTTATTACGCAGGAGTAAGCCATAAAATTGGAGAAGTACATGATGGTGCTGCTACAATGGACTGGATGGAGCAGGAGCAAGAGCGTGGTATTACCATTACTTCGGCTGCTACAACAGTAGATTGGACTTACCGTAATGAAAAATACCATATCAACATTATTGATACACCAGGTCACGTTGACTTTACTGTTGAGGTAAACCGTTCTCTTCGTGTATTGGATGGATTGGTTTTCTTATTCAGTGCGGTTGATGGGGTTGAGCCTCAGTCAGAAACGAACTGGCGTTTGGCTAACAACTATAATGTAGCACGTATCGGTTTCGTAAATAAAATGGACCGTTCTGGTGCAGACTTTCTTAAAGTTTGTGCGCAGGTGAAAGAAATGCTTGGTAGCTACGCTGTCCCTCTTCAATTGCCAATTGGTGCTGAAGATACTTTCAGAGGTGTAGTTGACCTTATCAATTTCCGTGGTATCGAATGGAATGAAGAAGATAAAGGAATGACTTTCAAAGAAGTTCCGATTCCTGAAGATATGATTGAAGAAGCAACTGAATGGAGAGAGAAACTTCTTGAAGCTGTTGCCGAATTCGATGACACTTTGATGGAAAAATATTTTGAAGATCCTACTTCAATCTCGGAAGATGAAATTCTTGCAGCTTTGCGCGCAGCGACAATCAGTATGAAAATCGTTCCTATGGTTTGTGGTTCTTCTTTTAAAAACAAAGGTGTTCAAACGATGCTTGATTATGTGATGGCAATTTTGCCTTCTCCTCAGGATCGTGAAAGCATCATCGGAACTGATCCACGTACTGGTCTTGAAATATCACGTCAGCCAACGGATGCAGATCCCTTCTGTGCACTAGCGTTTAAAATTGCAACTGACCCTTATGTAGGACGTCTTTGCTTTATCCGTTCTTATTCAGGATATCTTGATTCAGGTTCTTATGTGTTGAACAACCGTTCAGGAAATAAGGAGCGTATCTCTCGTATTTTCCAAATGCACGCAAACAAGCAAAATCAAATTGATCGTCTTGAAGCGGGTGATATTGGAGCGGTAGTAGGTTTCAAAGATATTAAAACCGGTGATACTTTATCTGACGAAAAGAACCCAATCGTTCTTGAATCAATGGTATTCCCTGAGCCTGTAATTGGTTACGCAATTGAGCCTAAGAAAGCTGCGGATGCTGATAACTTTAGCAAGGCAATCACTAAACTGATCGAAGAAGATCCTACGTTACAAGTTGAAAGTAACGAAGAAACAGGTCAGACGATCATCAAAGGAATGGGAGAACTTCACCTTGAAATTATCATCGACCGTATGCGTCGTGAATTTAAAGTTGAAGTAAACCAGGGTGCTCCTCAGGTTGCTTACAAAGAGGTTCTTACCAAGAACTTTGAACACCGTGAAGTTTACAAGAAACAAACGGGTGGTCGTGGTAAGTTTGCCGATATCCTTTTTGAAATCGGACCAAGAGACGACAACGAAGAAGGACAAGAGCCAAAAACTGGTTTACAGTTCGTTAACCAGATTGTAGGTGGTACTATTCCTCGTGAATTTATCGCTCCGATACAAAAAGGGTTCGAAGCTTCTATGTCGAATGGTGCTTTGGGTGGATATCCTTTGGATTCGATGAAAGTGCGTTTGTACCACGGTTCATTCCACGATGTCGATTCAGATGCACTATCTTTTGAATTAGCAGCTAAAATTGGTTTCAGAGAATCAGCACGTCACGCAGGTTCTAAATTGATGGAGCCGGTTATGCACGTTGAAGTACTTACGCCTGACGAATACACTGGACCTATCACAGGTGACCTTAACCGTCGTCGTGGTATCATGAGAGGTATGGATTCGCGTAATGGTGCTCAGGTTATCAAAGCGGACGTTCCTTTATCTGAATTGTTCGGTTATGTAACAGATCTTCGTACGATGTCATCCGGACGTGCTACTGCTTCGTTGACTTTCGCTTACTACGAAATTGTACCGCAGCATATCTCTGATACAGTAATTGAGAAAGCAAAAGGCTTAGTTAAAGCTTAATAAAAATATTAGCCACTGCTCTGAAAAGGGCAGTGGCTAAAAATATTTAAGCCAGTGAAGTAAATGGTTCTTTCGCTGGTGGATTGTCGGGATTCGTTCCGCTCAAATTTTCAAGAACCGGAAATAAGCAAATAAGATGAATCAAAAAATTCGTATCAAATTGCGGTCATTCGATCACAACTTAGTTGACAAATCGGCTGAGAAGATCGTTAAGGCTGTTAAGGCAACTGGCGCCGTTGTTAGCGGTCCAATCCCATTGCCAACTAAAACAGAGAAATTCACTGTTTTACGTTCTCCTCACGTGAACAAAAAGTCGCGTGAACAATTCCAGCTTTGTACTTACAAACGTCTGGTAGACATTTTCTCTACAAGTGCAAAAACTGTTGATGCACTGATGAAGCTTGAATTGCCAAGCGGTGTTGATGTAGAGATCAAAGTTTAGTGATTCTTACAGGCTTATTTAATTAAGTCATTTACATAATTGGGTGAAGGTCCTTAATAATTGGAAACCGCATCTGAGCTCATTCAGGTAATAATTCGAATGTTTTTTTGTATTCGATTAGTGCCAGGAATTAACTGAGGTCAGATGTTTAGTACATCTGACCTTTTTTGCTGATTATCAGTGAGAAATAATAAAAAACCGCTTTGATATAAAAATTCAAATTTCTATCTTTGCAGTCCGTTTTAAAGAATAGGGTTTTACCTGCTAATTTAAATTAATTACGATGTCTGGTTTAATAGGTAAAAAAATCGGAATGACTAGTTTGTACAATGCTGACGGGCAGGCTCTGGCATGTACTGTGATTCAAGCTGGTCCTTGTGTTGTTACACAAGTTAGGTCCGAGGAAAAGGATGGTTATAAGGCCATCCAATTAGGTTTTGGCGAGAAAAGAGAGAAAAACTCTACTCAGCCGTTAATAGGTCACTTCAAAAAGGCCGGTACAACTCCAAAGCATAAGCTTGTTGAGTTTAAGGAATTTGAAGTGCAGCATGAACTTGGAACTTCACTATCAGTACAAGATGTATTTGAAGAAGGTGAATTCGTGGATGTAGTAGGTTCTGCCAAAGGCCGCGGTTTCCAGGGTGTTGTAAAACGTCATGGTTTCGCAGGAGTTGGTGGACAAACACACGGTCAGCATAACCGTGCACGTCACCCAGGTTCGATTGGTGCTTGTTCGTTCCCGTCACGCGTATTTAAAGGCATTCGTATGGGTGGGCGCATGGGTAACAATCGTGTAAAAATTCAGAATTTGCGTATTCTGAAAGTGATACCTGAGCAAAATCTTATAGTTGTAAGTGGCTCAGTACCGGGTTCAAAGAATTCATTTCTAATCATTGAGAAATAGTACCAATGGAACTGTCCGTATTAAATATAAAAGGAGAAGATACCGGCAAGAAGGTAACAATGTCTGAAGAAATCTTCGGCATCGAACCTAACGAGCATGCGATCTATCTCGACGTGAAACTGTACTTGGCCAATCAGCGCCAGGGTACACACAAGTCAAAAGAACGTGCTGAGATCAATCACTCAACACGTAAAATTAAGCGCCAAAAAGGTACCGGTGGTGCCCGTGCAGGTAGCATTAAGTCACCAGTTTTCATCGGTGGTGGTCGTATATTCGGTCCTCGCCCTCGTAACTACACTTTCAAAATCAACAGAAAAGTGAAAACGTTAGCGCGTATTTCTGCTCTTTCTGCGAAAGCGAAAGTTGACGCTATCTCTGTATTGGAAGCATTTACTTTTGATGCGCCAAAAACTAAGTCATATTTGACTGTACTTAATTCACTTTCATTAGTGAATACAAAAACATTGTTGATTCTTTCAGAAGTTGATAACAATGTGTACCTGTCAAGCAGAAACGTTCCGAAAGCGAAAGTTACTACTGTTGATTTGGTAAATACATATGATCTGATGAATGCAGACCGCCTTTTAATAAGTGAATCTGCTCTGTCTAATTTGGAAACCCTATTAAACAAATAGTGATGAGTGTACTGAAACGACCGATTATAACAGAAAAGGTAACGGCTCAGGGTGGTCAGGGAAAGTATGCCTTTGAAGTAACACTTACTTCTAACAAGGTTGAAATCAAAAAGGCTATCGAGAAACTGTTTGGGGTTACCGTAGAGAGCGTTCATACAATGCGCAGCATTGGAAAAAGCAAATCCCGCACATCGGGAGGAAAGTTTGTAAGTGGAAAAACGTCAACCATTAAGAAAGCTATTGTAACAGTAGCTGAAGGTGAGATCATCGACATTTACGGTGAAGCTTAGAATTTTGGTTGATCTATTCAAATCTTAGAAGAGTTTAAGTATAGCAATGGCAGTTAAAAAATTAAAACCGACAAGTGCTGGTCAACGTTTTCGCATGGCTCCTGCTTTTGAGGAGATCACAGCGTCAAAACCTGAAAAGAGCCTATTAGAGCCTGTTAAAAGAACAGGTGGTCGTAATAGCTCCGGACATCGTACCATGCGACATATAGGTGGTGGTCACAAACGCAGATACCGTGTTATCGATTTCAAAAGAAATCGTTTTGATGCACCAGCAACAGTTCTTACAATTGAATACGATCCAAACCGCTCAGCACGTATCGCTCTGGTACAGTATGCTGATGACGAAAAAAGATACGTAATCGCACCGAACGGATTGAAAGTGGGACAAGTAATTGTTTCAGGAAGCTCAGTAGCACCAGAAATGGGAAATGCTCTTCCACTAGGTTCAATGCCAATCGGTACAATTGTTCACAATATTGAATTGACGCCTGGTAAAGGTGGTCAGTTTGCAAGAAGCGCAGGAGCTTATGCTCAGCTTGTAGCGCGTGAAGGTAAGTACGCAGTAATAAAAATGCCATCTGGCGAAATGCGTATGATTCTTTCAACTTGTATCGCAACGGTTGGAACAGTTTCCAATTCAAGTCACATGAATGTGAATTACGGTAAAGCAGGCCGTAAACGTTGGTTAGGTCGTCGCCCAAGAGTTCGTGGTGTTGCTATGAACCCAGTCGATCACCCAATGGGTGGTGGTGAAGGCCGCTCATCAGGAGGCCAGCCTAGATCAAGAAACGGACAGTTCTCAAAAGGACTTAAGACTCGTGATCGCAATAAGCATTCTGAGAAATTGATTATCAGCCGTCGTAAAAAATAATATAATAATATGGCACGCTCATTAAAAAAAGGACCATACATCGACTTTCGTCTGGACATCAAGATTCAGACGATGAACAGCGCAGCTCGTAAGTCGGTAATTAAGACATGGTCAAGACGCTCAATGATCTCTCCGGATTTTATTGGACATACATTCGCAGTTCACAACGGTAACAAGTTCATACCGGTTTATGTAACTGAAAACATGGTAGGACACAAATTAGGAGAGTTTTCGCCAACGCGTAACTTCCGTGGTCACACCGCCAAAAAAGATAAAGGTAGAAAATAATTAGTCGACGATAGCTGGGTTTCGTCAATCGGAACCAGCCTATATCTGAAAGAACATGGAAGCAAGAGCTATATTAAGAAATGTGCCTACTTCTCCTCGTAAGATGAGATTAGTAGCCGACATGATTCGCGGACAAAAGGTCAGCAAAGCGTTGGCGCTGTTAAAGTTTCAACCAAGAGCTTCTTCACCAATTTTGCACAAAGTTTTACTTTCTGCAGTTGCCAACTGGCAACAATTGAATGAAGATGCAAAGCTGGAAGACGCTGATCTTTATGTTAAAACCGTATTTATTGACGGTGGACGTATGTTGAAGCGTTTGCGCCCTGCACCGCAAGGAAGAGCACACAGAATCCGTAAGCGTTCAAACCACATTACACTTGTGGTTGATGACAAAGCGGAAGTTGCCACAACGGATGTTGCCGCAAGCGTGGAAAACAAAGTAATCACCGAATCATAAGTAAACGATCTATTTCGAATGGGACAAAAGGTTAATCCTATAGGTCTGAGACTAGGAATTGTTAGAGGCTGGGACTCTAGCTGGTATGGAGGAAAAGATTTTTCTGACAAACTTGTTGAAGACGAAAAAATTCGTAACTACATAAAAGCACGTATCCCAAAAGGATCAATCTCTAAAGTAGTTATCGAGCGTACACTGAAACGCATCACGCTTACAATTCACACGGCTCGTCCGGGTATAGTAATTGGTAAAGGTGGTAGTGAAGTTGACAAGATCAAAGAAGAGCTTAAAAAAATCACAGGAAAAGACGTTCAGATTAACATCTACGAAATTAAACGTCCTGAGATTGATGCAAAATTAGTTGGAGAAGCAATTGCACAACAACTACAAGCTCGTATCTCTTACCGTCGTGCAATGAAGCAATCAATCGCTTCTGCCATGCGTGTAGGAACTCAAGGTATCAAAATCCGTCTTGCGGGACGTTTGGGTGGAGCTGAAATGGCTCGTACTGAAGAGTATAAAGAAGGACGTATTCCTCTACATACATTGAGAGCGGATATTGACTATGCAATCTCGGAAGCACAAACGATCTATGGTAAAATAGGTATCAAAGTTTGGATCTTCAAAGGTGAATTGTACGGAAAGCGTGATTTGACTCCAAGTGCTGCAACAGCTGCTGCTGACAGAAGCGACAGAGGAACAGGATCAGGCGGCGGAAACGACCGTAACAAGGACAGAAGAGGTGGTCGTGGCGGAAACGATAGTAACCGTGGCGGTGGTAGTGAAGGCGGTGGCGGAGGAAGCGAAGCGGATCGTCGTAAGAGAAGTAGAAATAAGAAGAAGTAATCAGACATTTTCCGATTTTGTGAAATCGGTTCAAATAGATTAGAATCATGTTACAGCCGAAAAGAACAAAATTTCGCAAGCAACAAAAAAACAAAGGTTCAGAAAAGGGACTTGCCACTCGTGGCGCAGAAATCGCTTTCGGATCTTTCGCAATCAAGTCGCTTGAGCCAGGCTGGCTAACAGCACGTCAGATAGAAGCAGCGCGTATTTCAGTTACACGCGCTATGAAACGTGAAGGCCAGGTATGGATTCGTGTATTCCCTGACAAGCCTATCACAAAGAAACCTGCAGAGGTTCGTATGGGTAAAGGTAAAGGAGCTCCTGAGTATTGGGTAGCACCAATCAAGCCGGGAACAATCATCTTCGAAGCAACCGGTGTTACACTGGAAACTGCTAACGAAGCATTGCGTTTGGCTGCACAAAAGTTGCCAATTAAAACAAAGTTCGTGGTACGTCGGGATTATCAAGAATAGACCAACCCCGAACGTATCTAAGAACGCTAATTATTATAAGCAATGACTAGTAAAGAAATACAAGACCTGTCGCAGGATCAGCTGAAAGAACAGATCGCACAAGAAAGAGAGCGCTTACTTCGATTGAAATTCGCGCACGCTATTTCACCGATCGAAAACCCTTTGCGTATTCGCGCCTCGCGTAAGGAAATTGCAAAACTATTGACCGAACTGTCGGCTAAAACTAACCAACAGTAAATCAGTTTAAGAAATTATGGAGGCAACAGAAAGAAATTTACGGAAAGAAAGAGTCGGTAAAGTAGTGAGCAACAAAATGGAGAAATCCTGCGTGATCACTGTTGAGCGTAAAGTTAAGCACGAAAAATATGGTAAGTTTATGACTAAAACTACCAAACTTATGGTGCATGACGAAAATAACCAGGTTGGTATCGGTGATACGATCAAAGTTATGGAAACACGTCCGCTTAGTAAGAATAAGCGTTGGAGATTAATAGAAATCCTTGAAAAAGCTAAGTAACAAATGGTACAGCAAGAATCAAGACTGTCGGTAGCAGACAACAGTGGAGCGAAGGAAGTACTCGTAATACGTGTACTTGGCGGAACTGGCAAACGCTATGCTTCAGTAGGCGATAAGATCGTCGTAACAGTAAAGTCTGCTCTTTCATCGAGCAGCATGAAAAAAGGAACGGTTTCAAAAGCCGTGGTTGTACGGACTAAAAAGGAAGTACGCCGCAAGGATGGTACATACATTCGCTTTGAAGATAATGCAGCCGTTTTACTTAACAACAACGACGAACCACGTGGATCACGTATCTTCGGTCCAGTAGCGCGTGAATTGCGTGAAAAACAATTTATGAAGATTGTTTCCCTGGCACCGGAAGTGTTGTAAGAAATAAAAACAAAAGTATTTCTTTAGAACCGATAAGAGAATACCTCAAATGGAAAGCAAAAATAAAAACCTACCCGCTAAATTGCACATACGCAAAGGAGATACTGTTAAAGTAATTTCCGGAAATGCGAAAGGTGAAACAGGGGTTATCAAAACTGTGCTTATTGAGAAATCAAGAGCAACTGTGGAAGGTGTTAATTTGATTACGAAACACGTAAAACCAAATGCACAGAACCCACAGGGAAACATCGAAAAACGTGAAGGTACTATTCATATCAGTAACCTGATGGTAATAGATCCTAAGACTGGCGAAGCGACTCGTACGGGACGTAAAGCAAACGAAAAAGGAAAGTTACAGCGGTTCTCTAAAAAATCAGGAGACTTTTTATAAGTCTCCCGGTTTTGGGGCCAGTTGTTAGTTTTATATACGAAGCGCGTGGGTCGGCAATCCACATAATTAAATCAGAAAAATGGCACAGCCGAGATTAAAAGAAAAGTACGTTAGCGAAGTAGTTTCGCAGCTGAAAGAAAAGTTTGAGTACAAGTCTGTAATGCAAGTACCTCGCTTGACTAAAATTGTTATCAACAAAGGTATTGGCGCAGCCGTATCTGACAAGAAACTGGTTGATACAGGAGTTGAAGAGCTTGGATTGATTACAGGACAGAAAGCAATTGCTACCATTTCTAAAAAGGCGGTTTCCAACTTTAAGTTGCGTGAAAACATGCCGATTGGAGCAAAAGTAACACTACGCGGAGATCGTATGTACGAATTCCTTGATCGTTTGACAGCTATCGCGATGCCTCGTGTACGTGATTTCAAAGGAATCAGCGACAAAGGATTTGACGGTCGTGGAAATTATACTTTTGGTGTGAAAGAACAGATCATCTTCCCTGAAATCTCTATCGAAAAGGTAAACAAGATTACAGGTATGGATATCACATTTGTTACTTCAACAAATTCTGACGAAGAAAGTTACGAATTGTTGAAAGCACTTGGTATGCCTTTCACTAATGCGAACAAACAAGGATAATTCTTAAGATTAAGATATTTACCGACAATGGCAAAAGAATCAGTAAAAGCACGGGAAAGAAAAAGACAAGCTTTAGTAGCTCGTTATGCTGAAAAGCGTAAAACATTAAAGGCTGCTGAGGATTGGGTTGGCCTAGATAAATTACCCCGTAACTCATCGCCTGTACGTCTGCACAATCGTTGCAAAATCACAGGAAGACCTCGTGGATACATGCGAAAATTCGGAATCTCAAGAGTTCTGTTCCGGGAAATGGCCTCAGATGGTAAAATTCCGGGTGTTACAAAATCAAGTTGGTAGGAATACTTTCAATTCTGATTTCAATTACTTAACTTTGCACTCCCGTTTTAAGGAAGTGTTTAAACTAGGCATAAAAAATGTTAACGGATCCCATAGCAGATTATCTGACGAGACTCAGAAACGCCATCAAAGCGAAGCACAGGGTTGTTGAGATACCTGCATCCAACATAAAAAAAGAAATAACGAAGGTACTTTTTGATAAAGGGTATATCCAGAGTTATAAATTTGACGAAGTCGGCCCTCAGGGTGTAATCAAGATAGCCTTGAAATACAATCCTGTTACGAAACAAAATGCGATTGTTAAATTGCAAAGAGTTAGTAAGCCAGGGTTACGCAAGTACTCCGGGACATCTACACTACCTCGCGTTTTGGGTGGTCTTGGAACTGTAATTATCTCTACATCGAAAGGTGTAATGACAGATAAGGAAGCCAAAACACTGAATGTAGGTGGAGAGGTGTTATGTTTCGTGTACTAATATTATAAAGTTATTCAGGAAATGTCACGAATAGGAAATAAATTAATCGCTATACCAGCCGGCGTTTCGATCTCAGTATCGGACGACAACCTGGTTTCGGTAAAAGGTCCAAAAGGAACACTTACTCAGTCTGTTGATACTGATATTTCAATTGAAATTGAAGGCGGCGAACTGAAAGTTAAGCGTCCTAGCGAACAAAAGCGCCATAAGGCTTTGCACGGATTGTACCGCTCACTTATTAATAACATGGTTATTGGTGTTGAGACGGGTTACAAAAAGGAATTGGAAATCATCGGTGTTGGTTATAAAGCCAGTGCCGTTGGTAACGTTTTAGAGTTACAATTGGGATATTCACATAATATTTTTATGTCTATTCCTGATGAACTGAAAATTACAACCACTTCCGAAAAAGGTCAGAATCCAAAAGTAATTTTGGAAGGTATTGACAAGGAATTGATAGGTTCTGTTGCTGCTAAAATTAAGTCTCTACGTAAAGTAGAACCTTATAAAGGTAAGGGTATTCGTTTTGTTGGTGAAATCGTTCGCCGCAAAGCTGGTAAGTCTGCTAAGAAATAGTGCGTAGCCACAGGATGATTTTGTTAACTAAGTTTAGATAAGATTTAAAATGGCTACCTCAAAAGTAGATAGAAGACAACGCCTTAAATATCACATCCGTAAGAAAGTGAAAGGTAGTGCTGAACGTCCCCGTCTTTCGGTTTTCCGTTCAAACACTAGCATCTATGCTCAAATCATTGATGATATTCAAGGAATAACCCTGGTAAGTGCTTCGACGCTTGACCTTGGTGAGAGAAAAGAAAGTTCTAACGTAGAGGCAGCTCTTGCAGTTGGAAAGAAGATTGCCGAAAAGGCGCAGGCAGCAGGTATTCTTGCGGTAGTATTTGACCGTAACGGATATTTGTACCATGGTAAAGTTAAAGCATTGGCCGAAGGAGCTCGCGAGGGTGGCCTGAAATTCTAAGAATAAGCAAAGACTATGTCTACAAATACAAAACCTTCAAAGGTTAACGAATCGGATCTGAAAGAACGCGTAGTAGCGATCAATCGGGTAGCAAAAGTAGTAAAAGGCGGTCGTCGTTTTAGTTTCTCTGCCATCGTGGTTGTGGGTGACGGAAAAGGTGTGGTAGGTCATGGACTAGGTAAAGCAAATGAAGTAACAGATGCTATTGCCAAAGGAATTGATGATGCTAAAAAGAATTTGATTCAAATTCCAATGTTGAAAAACACTGTTCCTCATGCGATGGAAGGTAAATTCAGCGGTGGGTTTGTATTGATCAAGCCAGCAGCTCCTGGTACAGGAGTTCTTGCGGGCGGGCCAATGCGTGCCGTTCTTGAAAGTGCTGGTATCAAAGACGTACTTGCTAAGTCAAAAGGTTCTTCGAATCCGCATAACGTTATAAAAGCTACAATTGACGCTCTTTTGAAAATGAGAGCTCCTCATCAGGTTGCTTTCCAACGTGGAGTTAAATTGGACAAAGTATTCAACGGATAATCCTTACAGGGGATTATCCTTTATCTGAGAGTAATTATGTCAAAAGTACGTATTACACAAATTAAAAGTGTTATCGATCGTCCGGAAAGACAAAAGTTAACTATCCAGGCGTTAGGCCTAGGTAAGATTAACCGTACGGTTGAGAAGGAAAATACCGACGCCATTGCGGGTATGATCCGTAAGGTAAGTCACTTAGTTTTAGTTGAAGAAATCTAATAAATACTAAAAGTATGAATCTTAGTTCATTAAAACCGGCAGCTGGATCCGTTAAAGTCGGAAAACGTGTCGGACGTGGTCAGGGATCCGGTTTAGGCGGAACTTCTGCACGTGGACATAATGGAGCACAGTCTCGTTCAGGTTACAGCCGTAAATTGGGTTTTGAAGGTGGCCAGATGCCTCTTCAAAGACGTTTGCCTAAATTCGGTTTTAACAACATTAACAGAGTAGAATACAAAGCATTAAATCTTGATGCAATTCAGGCTCTTGTTGAAAAATTGAATGTTACTGTTATCACGCTTGATTTGCTTCGTGAAAACGGACTTTGTGCGAAAAAAGACCTTGTGAAAATCCTTAGCCGTGGTGAAATCACTTCTGCTGTTGAAATTCAGGCAAATGGTTTTTCTTCGTCTGCTGTTGAAGCAATTGAAAAAGCAGGTGGTAAAGCCGTTAAGTTGTAACCTTGTTGGTTCAGTTCTAAACCGTGTATGTTTGATTATCGAACAGATAATGTAAGCCCCATAACATGAAACGATTTTTTGAGACGATAAAACATATATTTTCGATTGAGGAGTTGAGAACAAGAATTCTCAACACTCTTTTGTTTATAACAATATTCCGTTTAGGGTCTTATGTAGCTTTGCCTGGTGTAGAACCGGATCAGATGAATTTTTCATCACAGGGTTTATTAGGTCTTCTGGATACTTTCTTAGGTGGAGCTTTTAGTAAAGCATCCATCTTTGCGTTGGGTATCATGCCTTACATTTCTGCTTCCATTGCAATTCAGCTGTTGACTATGGCATTGCCATATTTCCAGAAGATGCAAAAAGAAGGAGAATCAGGGCGTAAGAAGTTAAATCAAATTACAAGGGTACTAACGATTGTTGTTACACTGGTACAAGGGACTGCGTATTTAAATACAACTGTTCCTGATGAAGCATTATTGGTTTCACGCAGCTTGTTTTCTATATCTTCTGTTTTTGTCCTTGCAGCCGGAACAATGTTCTGTATGTGGTTGGGTGAGCGTATTACGGATAAAGGTGTAGGAAACGGTATCTCAATGTTGATTATGATTGGTATTGTTTCCCGTTTTCCGGGTGCAATTCTTAAAGAGTTCTCTTCAAGAGGAACGGGTGGAATCTTGCTTTTCGTGTTAGAAATTGTAGCCTTGTATTTTGTGATCATGGGCGCTGTGATGTTAACGCAGGCAGTACGCCGTATACCAATACAATATGCAAAACAGGTAGTTGGTAACCGCGTTATGGGTGGCCAACGTCAATACCTTCCATTGAAACTGAACGCAGCTGGTGTAATGCCAATTATTTTCGCTCAGGCGTTAATGTTCATTCCTTCACTTGGAGCGTCTTATTTTGCAGAGAAAAGTGACTTCGCGAGTAACGTGGCCACTATTTTTGCAAACTATACAACCTGGCAATACAATTTGTTGTTTGCTTTCCTTATTATCGTTTTTACTTTCTTTTATACTGCAATCTCGGTTAACCCGCAGCAAATTGCAGATGATATGAAAAGAGGAGGCGGTTTTATTCCAGGTGTTAAGCCAGGTCAGCAAACTTCTGAATATATCAGTTCGGTATTGGACCGTATTACTTTCCCTGGTTCACTCATGTTAGCTATCGTAGCTACCTTGCCTGCTTTTGCAAGTTTGGCTGGTGTATCAACTGACTTTGCTCATTTCTTCGGAGGAACATCTTTACTTATCATGGTAGGTGTTGTTTTGGATACTTTGCAGCAAGTGGAAAGCTATCTTCTAATGAGGAGATATGAAGGACTTATGAAATCCGGACGTGTAAAAGGTAGGACTGAAAGTGTCGCTATCTGATTTGGAATGATTTATTTGAAAACAGAAGAGGAAATAAACCTCATTAAAGAAAGTGCTCAGGTTTTGGGTAAGGCACATGCCGAAGTGGCACAATGGATAAAACCAGGAATCACCACTAAAAAGCTTGACACAATCGCTGAGGATTATATCAGAAGCTTCGGAGGTATCCCCTCCTTTAAAGGTTTCAACAATTTCCCTGCTTCACTTTGTATGTCTGTAAATGAAGTAGTAGTTCACGGAATTCCCGGGAATTATGAACTAAAAGACGGAGACATTGTTTCAATTGATTGCGGTGTTAAGTTAAATGGATTCCACAGTGACAGTGCTTACACATATCCTGTGGGGGAAGTATCAAAAGAGGTAATGGATCTTTTAACTGCCACCAAAAAATCTCTTTATAAGGGAATTGAACAAGCAGTTGACGGATTAAGAATAGGCGATATCGGTTTTGCTGTGCAACATTATTGCGAAGAAAGAGGTTACACTGTTGTTCGTGAACTTGTAGGTCATGGTGTAGGAAGAGAACTACATGAAAGCCCGGAAGTTCCTAACTACGGAAAAAGAGGAAAAGGATTACGTTTGAAAGAAGGAATGGTTTTGGCGATCGAACCGATGATTAACTTAGGTACTAAGTCAGTTATGCAGGAGAAAGACGGCTGGACAATCAGGACAACGGATCGTAAATACTCTGCTCATTTTGAACATACTATTGTAGTGCGTAAAGGAAAAGCTGAAATTCTTACCACTTTTGATTATATAGAACAAGTCACGGCGAATACCAGCCTAATGGTTGAAGTAAAGTAATAAAAGCTACGAATGGCAAAACAAGCATCAATTGAGCAAGACGGAGTAATTTTAGAGGCACTCTCGAATGCAATGTTTCGTGTAGTATTGGAAAATAAACACGAAGTAATAGCACACATTTCAGGTAAAATGAGGATGCATTATATTAAAATTTTACCTGGCGACCGTGTAAAGCTTGAAATGTCTCCATACGACTTATCGAAAGCCAGAATTGTATACCGATACAAGTAAGCTAAGAGTTTGAATAGATTAGTTTAGGAAATAACTATTGTAAGTAAGATGAAAGTTAAAGCATCAGTAAAAAAGCGCAGTGTAGACTGTAAAGTCATACGCCGGAAGGGTAAGGTCTACGTAATAAACAAGAAGAACCCACGGTATAAACAAAGACAAGGTTAATAAATTATGGCACGTATTTCAGGAGTTGATATCCCCGACCGTAAAAGAGGCGAGATTGCCTTAACTTACATTTTTGGAATTGGTCGCAGTACTGCGAAGAAAATTCTGGACAAAGCAGGTGTGGATCTGGATAAAAAAGTACTTGACTGGACAGATGAAGAGTCAGGGGCTATTCGTTCTGTTATTTCAGGCGAATATAAAGTTGAGGGAGCACTAAAGTCGGAGGTTCAATTGAGTATCAAACGCTTAATGGATATTGCTTGTTACCGTGGCCTTCGTCATCGTAAGGGATTGCCATTGCGCGGACAGAGAACCAAGAATAACTCTCGTACTCGTAAGGGTAAACGCAAGACAATCGCGAACAAGAAAAAGGCTACTAAATAAACAATGAGTGTGGCATCACAGCCACATCTTATTCCATAAGCAATGGCACAAAATAAAAGAAAAGACAAGGCAAAAAAGAGAGTTGTTGTAGTAGAGTCTGTGGGTCAGGTACACATCAGAGCTTCTTTCAACAACATCATCATCTCTATCACTAACAATAATGGACAGGTGATCTCATGGGCTTCGGCTGGTAAAATGGGATTCCGTGGTTCTAAGAAAAACACGCCTTATGCAGCTCAGACTGCAGCACAAAACTGTGCTCAGGTAGCGTTTGACCTTGGAATGCGTAAAGCTGAAATTTTTGTTAAAGGACCTGGTTCAGGTCGTGAGTCGGCGATTCGTACGATTCAAAATGCAGGAATTGAAGTAACCACAATCCGTGATATTACTCCACTTCCTCACAACGGATGTCGTCCTCCGAAAAGAAGAAGAGTTTAGTTTATTTTTTATCCAATGATTTCTTCATTCGTAATTTGGACACTGGGGTTACAGAATGGTTATCATTAACATTACAAACAATTAGTATCAAATGGCTCGTTACACAGGTCCCAAATCAAAGATTGCAAGACGCTACGGAGAACCAATTTTAGGCCCTAGCAAAGCACTTGCAAAGAAAAATTACCCACCCGGAGTACACGGAAAGGGTCGTCGTTCCAAAAAATCGGAATACGCTTTACAATTAATGGAAAAGCAAAAAGTTAAGTTTATCTACGGTATTCTTGAAAGACAGTTTCGTAATCTCTTCGAAAAAGCGTCTGTAAAAGAAGGTCTTACTGGTGAAAACTTACTCCGTTTCTGCGAAGCTCGTCTTGATAACACAGTTTATCGTTTAGGAATTGCTCCTACAAGACGTGCAGCTCGTCAGTTGGTCTCTCACAAACATATTCTTGTTGATGGAGAACTGGTTAATATACCTTCGTATTCTTTGCGCCCTGGACAAACTGTTACAGTTCGTGAAAAATCTAAATCTCTTGAAGCTGTTTCGGAAAGCTTAGCTGGCCACAGTTCTAAAGGTTTTAACTGGTTAGAATGGAATGGACAGGAGCTTTCAGGTAAATTTATAACTTTCCCTGACCGCGAACAGATTCCTGAAAATATCAACGAGCAACTTATCGTTGAGTTGTACTCGAAATAATAAGTAATCTTCAAAATTTTATGAGCACGCTTCATTCTTGGAGCGTGCTTGTAGCCGAAAAACGGCAATATTTGCGATCGCAAAGGTAACGGTAGCGTGATCAACTATCATTTACTACTATAAAAGGAGCAAGGACTATGTCAATATTAGCTTTCCAAATGCCTGATAAGGTCGTCATGGAAAAAGCAGACGACTTTCACGGGTTGTTTGAGTTTAAGCCTTTAGAGAAAGGGTATGGCGTAACAATCGGTAATGCGTTACGCAGGATTCTTCTTTCATCTTTGGAAGGCTATGCCATCACGAGCGTGAAGTTCCCTGGTGTGCTTCATGAATTTTCGTCCATTGAAGGTATTGTTGAGGATGTAACAGAAATCATCCTGAACCTTAAAATGGTTCGATTTAAAAAAGTATCGGATTTAAACGAGAGCAGAATTGTTGTTAACCTTAAAAATGTATCGGTTATTACAGCCGGTGACATCAGCAAGTTTACCAGCGCTTTCGAAGTTTTAAATCCTGATCAAGTAATTTGTCACATTGACGACAACAAGGAGTTCGAAATGGAGCTTTTGTTGGATAAAGGAAGAGGATACGTTCCTGCGGATGAGCCAAGAGCAAATGAATTGCCTTTCGGATACATCGCAATGGATTCTATCTATACACCGATTAAAAATGTAAAATACAGCGTTGAAAACACGCGTGTTGAACAACGTACAGATTACGAACGTCTTTTAATTGATATTCAAACTGATGGGTCAATCCACCCTGAAGATGCTCTTAAAGGAGCTGCGAATATTTTGATTCAACACTTTATGCTATTCTCTGATCAGACTATGACGTTTGAGAAACAGAAAGCTGAGGAAGATAATCAGGTTGATGAAGAAATGTTGCGTATGAGGAAATTGCTTAAAACTTCATTGTCGGAGTTGGATCTTTCAGTTCGTGCTTACAACTGTTTGAAATCTGCTGACGTTAAGTCTTTAGGTGATTTAGTAAGACTTGAAATTTCGGACATGATGAAGTTCCGTAACTTCGGTAAAAAATCTCTGACTGAGTTGGAGCAACTTGTTGCTGACAAACAACTGGTATTTGGAATGGATGTTGCCAAATATCGTTTGGACGAAGAATAAAATAAATTCCATAATAAGTCTGTATTCTGTAGCGCGTAGCAATGCGCAGCTCGAAGCAACTAAACAAAAACAAAATGAGACACGGAAGAAAAGTAAATCACCTGGGAAGGACGCATTCACACAGAAAAGCAATGCTTGCGAATATGGCTTCCTCGTTGATTCTTCACAAAAGAATTGAAACAACGCTTGCAAAAGCGAAAGAACTTAAAAAGTTTGTTGAGCCTTTGTTGACTCGTGCAAAAGAAGATACGACTCACAACCGTCGTGTGATCTTTGGCTATTTGAACGACAAAGAATCAGTTAAAGAACTTTTTGGTACTATTTCTGATAAAATTGCAGACCGTCCGGGCGGATACACTCGTATCATCAAATTGGGTAACCGTTTAGGTGATGCGGCTGAAATGTCTTTGATGGAACTTGTTGATTTCAACGATGCATTACTACTTGCTAACGCAGACAAACCTGTGAAAACTCGTCGTAGCCGTCGTGGTGGTAAGAAAGAAGGCGGATCAGAAACATCAGCAGTAGAAGCAGCACCAGTTGTTGCACCGAAAGCTGATTTCCCGATCGTAGCTGAAGACGAAACACCAGAAGCTCCAAAAGCAGAGTCTGATGAATCTCAAGAAGATGCTAAAAGTGAATAATATAATGCAAAGCATCTGATTAAATATTATTAAAAGGGTTAGACGTTTTCGTTTAACCCTTTTTTTTGACTAAAAATATATACTTTTGCAGCGCCAAATTTAATAGTAAGATGGTGCTTATCTCTTACGGTTCAGAAATTGAACTGCTTTAATCGTGAGAATGTTATAATTAGCAAATCGATTTAACCATATATGAATCAAAAGAAAGAGGCTTTATTACTGCTGGAAGACGGAACAGCATATAGAGGGTTAGCTTTAGGGATAGACGGCACAACCGGTGGCGAGATCTGCTTTAACACGGGAATGACGGGGTATCAGGAAATTTATACTGACCCTTCCTATTTTGGACAAATCATAGTGAACACTAATTCCCATATCGGAAATTACGGTGTTCAGCTTGAAGATGAGGAAGAATCAAGTTCAGTGAAAATTAAAGGGATGGTTTGTAATACCTTCTCGACAATTTATTCACGTGATACAGCTGATTATTCTCTTCAAGAATATTTTGAAAGAGCAAAAATCGTTGGCGTTAGCAATGTGGACACAAGGCATATTGTTCGCCATGTTCGTGAAAAAGGAGTAATGAACGCGATTATTTCATCCCAGATACTGGATGAAAAGGAATTGATGGACGAATTGCACAAAGTACCTTCAATGGACGGTCTTGAATTATCCTCATATGTTACCACGGATGTGCCATATTATATGGGTACAGAAGCAGAAAGCAAGTGGAGAATTGCTGTAATGGATTATGGTATTAAGAAAAGTATCCTGAATAATCTTACGCAGCGCGGATGTTATTGCAAGGTTTTCCCGGCACAGGCGTCGTTTGAAGAAGTAATGAGCTGGAACCCGGATGGATTTTTTATCTCAAACGGACCGGGTGATCCATCCGCGATGCCATACGCAATAAAGACGGTCGATGAAATGGTTAAAACAGGTAAACCGTTATTCGGTATTTGCCTGGGACACCAACTGTTGGCGCTTTCAAGCGGTATTAACACCTATAAAATGCACCACGGGCACCGTGGGTTGAACCATCCGGTTAAAAACCTGATTACCGGGATGTGTGAGGTAACTTCTCAAAATCATGGTTTTGCGGTAAATCCTGACGAAATCCAGAGTCATCCGGATGTTGAAATTACACACATTAACCTGAATGATAAAACGATCGAAGGAATTCGTCGTAAGGATTATCCTGCTTTTTCGGTACAATATCACCCGGAAGCATCACCAGGGCCTCATGATTCCAGATACTTATTTGATGAATTTACTAAGCTGCTTTCAGCGGTTTAGTAAATCAATATAAAAAAGCATAAAAAAAATCCACCCGAATTTCGAGTGGATTTTTTTTATGCTTAAGAAATTAATATTAAAGATTTTCTTCAATTAATTTCTTGAAGTCCGCTTCTTCCATTAACCCATTCTTACGAAGAATTAATTTTCCATTTTTGTAAAAAAGGAAAGCGGGTATTTCGTCAATACCAAGCTCCTTAGCCAACGCTTTATTCTGGTCGTAATGAATTGCTTCAATTGTTGCTTTGGACTTATATTCTTCTGCTAGTTTGTGAACCGTAGGAAGCATTTTGATACAAGGTGCGCACCAGGGAGCGTAAAAATCCACCATCACTAATTTTCCTGAGCGGGTTAATTTCTTAAAATCAGGAGCACTCATTCCTTTATTAGAAGCAGCAGCATCCTTTGGAGCATCGATTAATTTTCCTGACGATGTCCATTTTAAATAACCTCCCTGCATATCATAAACATCCGTAAATCCTTTCTCATGCAAGATTTTCGCGGCCTGTCCACTTCTTCCACCTGAAAGGCAGTACACGAACACAGGTTTATTTTTATCGAGTTTTTCAACCTGATCTTTAAATGCAGCATTTCGATAATCGATGTTTTCTGCCTTTTCTAAATGCCCCTGGCTATATTCCTCCGGTGTTCTTACATCCAGCAATTGCGCCTGTTTGGTTGCATTCAGCTTATTTTGAAAATCATTTGTCGTTAACTGAGTCTGAGCCAGTACTGCCGAGGTCGTTAGCAATATGCCCAGAAATGATATGAGAATACTTTTCATGTTGTAAAATTTAATTCTATGATAATGTAAATTTACCTGAAAATAGATTAGTGGCTCACGTATGACATTTTTTTTGTGTTATTTTGTACCGTTAATATATCCAATTTCAAATCAAACCCAAAGCTGCAAATGAGTACGATTCAGTCAGTACATGCAAGACAAATTCTGGATTCAAGAGGAAACCCTACAGTAGAAGTAGATATTCGTACCGAAAATGGTTATTTAGGACGCGCTGCGGTGCCTTCTGGAGCGTCAACCGGTAAACACGAAGCAGTAGAACTTCGCGATGACGACAAGAGCGTTTACGTTGGAAAAGGAGTTTTGAAAGCTGTTGAAAATGTTAATGATATCATTTTCCCTGAATTGATCGGCGCTTCTGTTTTCGAACAAAACCTGATTGATAAAATAATGCTTGAACTGGATGGCACGCCAAACAAAAGCAAGCTGGGTGCTAACGCAATCCTTGGTGTTTCCTTGGCAGTTGCCAAAGCTGCTGCTCAGGAGGCTGGTCTTCCTTTGTACCGTTATATCGGTGGTGTTAATGCTAACACACTTCCGGTTCCTATGATGAACATTTTGAATGGCGGTAGCCATGCAGATAACTCAATCGATTTCCAGGAATTTATGATCCTTCCTGCGAAAGCTGATACTTTCTCTGAGTCTCTTCGTATGGGTGTTGAAGTGTTCCACACTTTGAAAACTGTATTGAAAAGCAAAGGATATTCTACTAACGTTGGTGACGAAGGTGGTTTTGCTCCAAACATCAAATCAAATGAAGAAGCGATTGAAATCGTGATTCAGGCGATCGAAAAAGCAGGTTACAAACCAGGTGAAGATATCTTCATCGCGATGGATGCTGCCGTTTCTGAATTCTACGAAGATGGTTTCTACCACTTCAAAAAATCAGATGGTCGTAAATTGACTTCTCCTGAAATGGCTGACTACTGGACTCAGTGGGTTGCTAAATATCCAATTATCTCGATTGAAGATGGAATGGACGAAGATGACTGGGCAGGTTGGAAAACACTTACTGAGTCAATCGGTTCTAAATGTCAATTGGTAGGAGATGATTTGTTTGTGACAAACGTAACTCGTTTGCAACAAGGAATCGAATCTCAGATCGCTAACGCTGTTTTGGTTAAAGTAAACCAGATCGGTACTTTGACTGAAACGATTGATACTGTAAATCTTGCAAAAAGAAACAGCTACAAAACAATCATGTCTCACCGTTCTGGTGAAACTGAGGATTCTACAATTGCTGACCTTGCAGTGGCATTGAACACAGGACAGATCAAAACGGGTTCTGCTTCACGTTCTGACCGTATGGCGAAATACAACCAGCTTCTTCGTATTGAAGAAGAATTGGGAGAAAGCGCTTACTTCCCAGGATTGAAATTCTAATTTAATATGGCAAAACCGGAGCTTAGGCTCCGGTTTTCTCTTTCCCGGCATGATGGATTTCAAAAGTCTTTTACCGCACATGCGTAAATTCTATACTGCAACCTTTGTGGTATGGCTTGTCTGGATTTTGTTTTTAGACAACAATAATCTCAAAGTAGTTTTGTCGAACCGTGTCAAAATGAAAGAGCTGGAAAAAGAGAAAGTTATTCTGGAAGATAAGATCAAACAGGTAAAAAAAGAACGTAACGAAGTATTTGGAACGCCGAAAATGCTTGAAAAGTGGGCGAGAGAAAAGTATCTTATGCGCAAACCCCATGAAGATGTTTACGTAATCGTAGACGAAAATAACCAACCTATTGAAAGTAAAAAAGAAGAATAAGTTCTAGTCATTCTTCAAAAATTAACCAATATTACTCCTGCACCTTGATTAACGTACTTTTTATTTGTTTAGGGAATATTTGCCGGTCTCCCATTGCAGAAGGCGTTTTTAAAGCACTTGTTAAAAAAAAGGGATTAGATCATATCATTCACTGTGATTCCGCCGGCACTGGGGCTTACCATATAGGCAGCTTACCCGATAAGCGCATGAGAAAAGTTGCATTATCTCATGACATTACACTGACACACCAGGCAAGACAACTATCTTTCGAGGATTTCATAAATTTCAATTATATCGTAGCAATGGATGAATCTAATTTCGAAAATATTCGAAAGGAAAGCTTCCGTGCACATGGATTTTATTTACCCGAAGATCAGTTATATTTATACAGAATGTTTGATCCTGAAAGAGGAGAGGCCCTTATCGTTCCGGATCCTTATTACGAAGAGCTTTCAGCTTTTGACAATGTATACGAAATTGTGGAACGAAGCGGGAATTCTTTTTTAGATTTTTTGATTGAAAAACACGGATTGACAAAGGAGAAAAAATATCAGGAAAATTAAGTCTGGTAATCTGATGTCGGATAATTATTATAGAAGCAGGAATTTTAAACAAGTACGAAATTGGGAAAAAAAGTAATTCTTATCATCATGGACGGCTGGGGAATTGCCAAAGCCGGAGAGGAAAACCGTTCTGCTGTTTTGGCGGCGAATACACCTTTTTATGACAGTATTTTGCAGAAATATCCTCATAGCAAACTGGAAGCAAGCGGACTTGCCGTTGGTTTGCCGGATGGACAAATGGGTAATTCCGAAGTTGGGCATACCAACCTTGGTGCAGGCCGTGTTGTTTATCAGGATCTTGTAAAGATAAATCTTGCCGTTTCGTCTGGAACATTAGCCAACGAGCCGGTATTAGCCGATGCGTTGACTTTCGCAAAAGAAAATAATAAGAAAGTACATTTCATCGGATTGGTTTCGGATGGTGGTGTACATTCGCATATCGACCATGTAAAAGGTCTTTGTAAAATCGCTGCTGATAAAGGTTTGTCCAATGTTTTTGTACACGCTTTCACAGATGGCCGTGATACGGATCCAAAAAGTGGTTTAGGATTTCTTACCGAATTGCAGGAAACAATGGCTGCCACGACCGGCCAGATCGCCAGCGTTACCGGACGTTATTATGCAATGGACCGCGATAAACGTTGGGAGCGTGTGAAACTTGCTTATGACGCCATGGTTCTGGGCGAAGGTAAACATGTTAGGGCGGATGGAATTTTGGCGGCTATCGAAGAGTCTTACGAAGCAGGCGTGTCTGATGAATTTATTCTTCCAATTATTGCGGTGAAAGAAGACGGTTCTCCAATAGCTGTTATTGAAGAAAATGATGTGGTTGTTTGTTTCAATTTCCGTACGGACCGTGGCCGTGAAATTACAGAAGCGCTTACACAGCAGGATTTCCACGAGCAGAACATGCATAAGCTGAACCTCCGTTATATTACGATGACAAATTATGACGATACATTCAAAGGTGTTTCTGTCATTTTTGATAAAGACAATCTGAACAATACGTTGGGGGAAGTTTTGGAAGCTGCGGGTAAAAAACAAATCCGTATTGCTGAAACAGAAAAATATCCACACGTCACTTTCTTCTTTTCAGGTGGCCGTGAAAAACCGTTTGAAAGTGAAAGCCGTTTGTTGAGCCCTTCTCCAAAAGTTGCGACTTACGATTTACAGCCGGAAATGTCTGCGTTTGGATTACGTGATCTTATAGTTCCTGAATTGATAAAAGAAGAGGTAGATTTCGTTTGTCTGAATTTTGCCAATGCAGATATGGTTGGTCACACCGGTGTTTTTGAAGCGGCAGTTAAAGCTTGCGAAACGGTTGATCAATGTGTTCAGGCGGTTGTAACGACTGGTTTAGAACATGGCTATACATCGATCATTATTGCCGATCACGGTAATTCGGATTATATGGCCAATGATGATGGATCACCAAATACGGCACATTCGCTTAATCTGGTTCCTTGTATTTTGGTTGATAACGATTATCAAAAACCAATCAAAGATGGTAAACTTGCCGATATGGCGCCGACTATCCTTGATTTGATGGGTATTGCAAAACCGGAAGAAATGACTGGTAACAGTATTCTTTAAACTATACCTGAATAAAAGGTGTTATTTTTGTCAGAGAGTCTGGATCAGGCTCTCTGATTTTTTTTGTGCCATAACTGTTAGATTTTCGATTTTGCTTCTTCACAGAAAATATGAATAATAAAGTAACAATCTCTTCTTTTCGATTTCTCATTTTTACTCCGATAATATGTTTGTTTGCGGGCATTTGTCTGTTAGTGACAAGCTGTGATTCGGCGCAGGAAAGGCAGAGTAAAGTGATGACTTATTACGATTTAAAGGAATTTATTGAATCTCAGGTTCCTATCCTTAACAATGAGAAGCCGGAAGTGATCAAAACAATGAGCGTATCTGGAAAAAATGAGACGCGTACTTCGGGTGACGTAGATTGGAAAAAGGAACTGGAATTATTTATACAGGCCGATATTAATAAACCTGCTTACAGCAAAAGTTATTCTATCAGTAAACCTGATTCACTGACGGTACTATATACATTGAAACCCGGCGAAAGTTTACCCGTTCGGTATTTAAAAATTGAAATGGATAAAACTTCCGGAACGCCATTGATGATCAAAGCCTTATTGCGGTCTGAAAATAAATTATATCAGTCCGAAAAAAATATTGAAATGCATGGATCAGTTCAGGATAGTCAGTGGCATTTGAATTCTTACACAATTAAAGGATATCAGAAATTAGCTACCATGGACAAAAAATCATTTGATGTAATTGTGCGGGTGCAGCGTTAAGCTTCATTTGAAGCATTTTGTCCTATTTTGCCCTATTTTGTGTGTGGTATACTCAGGAATTTTTTGGCTGAGTTTAATAGATTTTTGTATCAGGACAATTTTTATTATTTGCTTTATGTATAAAAAAATGCGTAATCACTGCGTAATGAAGGTTTTTTGTTTTGACTGAAAATTTATTACTACCGGGACAATAAAATTTTGATGGTCTGAAAGGTTGGGGAATGATATTGGTTAAAGATGTTTCAGAGTTTAACTGAAATCTAAATAAATCAAACATTACATAATCTAAATTAGCATCAATGCAGCAGCCAGAACAAAAAAACAAGCAAACAATAGCGTGGGCAATGGTAGTTGTCCTAGGTCTAGCAACAGCCATGTTTGGCTATCTTTTCACAACTCAGAAAAGTGAATTGACTCAGCAAGAATCAGTGGTAGTAGAAAAGGCCAGAGAATTGGCGCTTACCAAAACAAAACTTGATTCTATTTCAACAGTTCTGGATACGAAAATTGCCGAAATAGAAAAACTAGGCGGAGATGTTTCAGAACTTACAAAAATGAAAACTCAGCTGGAAGCGGATAAAGCGGCGTTCAGAAGAAGCAATAAAATTGAAACAGGAAAATATCTTGTTAAAATTAAAGAGTACGAAAAATTCCTGGTTGAAAAAGATGAAGTTATTGCACAGCTTAGGCTTGAAAATGAGCATCTTGTAGCTTCGAATGATTCTTTGAGTACACACGTAGGAAGCTTGACAAACGAGAGAGAAAGGCTTGTACAGCGCCAAACGGAATTGACGGACTCAGTTGTAACTTTTACAGCTGCTAATAAAGAGCTATCTGCAAAAGTTAGTCAGGCAGCTGCTCTTAAAGCTCAGAATCTTAAAGTTCTGACCGTAAATTCAAGAGGAAAAACAAAAGATAAAGAGGAGTACAAAGCAAAACGTGTTGATAAACTTAAATTGGTTTTCAACCTTCCGGAAAATGCTCTTACAGCACAGGAATCGAAAGATATTTATCTAAGAGTTCTTGATCCGCAAGGAGCTGTTGTTGCCAATGATGCAACAGGTTCAGGAGAGTTTGAAGTTGATGGAGCGCCTTCAAAATTCACATCACGTGAATCAGTGGCTTACCAGAATAACAATCAAAAAGTAGAAATGCTTTATGATAATTCGCAGCTTCGTCCTGGAAAATACAGTGTTGAACTTTATTCAGAAGGTTATAAAATCGGTGGAACAAACTTCACGATCAAGTAATAACTCTGACAGTGTTTTGCGAATAAAAAACAGAGCCGGGCAAATGTCCGGCTCTGTTTTTGTTATATAAGAAAGCTGATATTACTAAACCGCATTCTGATTTCTTATGATCTGGATAAAGCGTTGAAGTTCTTCTGCCCTTTGCGGACTAACTTCCGGATAACTCATATCCATTTTCTTTAATTCTTCAATAATAATACTGCCGACAATTAACCGCGTATTCTTCTTATCATCCGCAGGAACAACAAACCAGGGGGATTTTTTAGTTGCCGTCTCATTAATCGCGTCCTGATATGCTTGCATATATTCATTCCAATTGTCGCGAACTTTTACATCCTGCTCTTCAAATTTCCAGTTTTTGTTAGGATCTTCAATACGTTCGATCAGGCGGTCGGCCTGTTCTTTTTTTGAAACATTCAGAAAAAATTTGATCACGCGAATTCCATTACGGTATAGATATTTTTCAAGGTTTTTAATATCCGAATAACGTTGGTCCCATAGTTTATCCATATCCTGGGTAAGTTCTGTCGGCAGCCTTTGCGAATTTTTCAATATATCCGGATCCACTTTTACAACCAGCACTTCTTCGTAATAACTGCGGTTGAAAATAGTAATGGTGCCGCGCTGAGGCAACACATTATTGGTTCGCCAAAGAAAATCGTGGCCGAGTTCAGTATCGGACGGCCTTTTGAACGAATGTATTTTGACGCCCACGGGATTTACGCCGGACATAACGTGCTTTATCGTTCCATCCTTACCGGCGGCATCCATAGCCTGAAAAATAATAAGCAGCCCATATCGGTTATGTGCGTACATTTTGCTTTGCAGTTCATCCATTTCCTGGACAAAATCTGCCAGCATGGAAGCATATTCTTCTTTGTTGTCATAAATATCCTTAAAGCTTGAAGCCGCTTTGCTGATATCAAATTTTTCAGTACCGTCTACACGAAATTCGCTTGACTTGAAATGAGACATATTAATGGAGTTTAGTTGATTGGATGAACATGCAGTTGTATTATTTTTCAGTAATATTTATTTGAAACATGCTGAAACACGATCAGACTTCGCTGCTGTAATTTTTCAGAAATTGTTCAAGTTTGGCAAAAGCCCGCGCTCTGTGGCTTAATTCTCCTTTCTCATCCATGCTCATTTCTGCAAAAGTTCTGTCGTGGCCTTCCGGAACGAAGATAGGATTGTAGCCAAATCCATAGGTTCCACGCTTTTCCATAATAATCTTACCTTTTATTTCTCCGTCAAACTGATAATATTTGCCATCAAGAACCAAAGTAATCACAGCTACAAACCGTGCATTGAAATTATCCTTGCCGACCATTTTCTCTAACACAAGATCCATATTGTCATCAGCACTTCTTTGCGGACCGGCATAATAAGCGGAATGCACGCCGGGCTCACCATTCAGCGCATCAATTTCAAGTCCGGAATCATCAGCAAAACAGTTGACACCATAATGGGTCCAGACAAATTCAGCCTTTTCATGTGAGTTTTCAGGAATGGTATCATGTGTCTCAGGGATTTCTTCTTCGCAGCCAATTTCTTTTAATGTAGTCAGGGTAAAAGAGTCGCCGAGCAACGCCTGTACTTCCTCTAATTTATGCGTGTTATTGGTAGCAAAACAAAGTTTCATCAGTAAAATCGAATAAGAATGATTTGAAAATGCAGTTTAACAAAAAACGGCCACTTCAGAAGAAGCAGCCGTCTATTATTTTATAACCTGACCAGAATTATTTCGTAGGAGCAGGCATTGGAGGTGTTGCTGGTTTAGCGCCTTTTGTGAAGTCGATCAACTCAACATCAAACAACAAAACAGAGTTTCCCGGAATTGCACCTGGCGATCCGTCAACACCGTAAGCCAATCCCGAAGGAATGATCAAAGTACGTTTTCCTCCTTTTTTCATCAGCATAATTCCTTCTTCCCAACCTGGAATAACCATACCAACACCAACCTGGAAGTCAATAGGTTTTCCCGCGTTTTTAGAACTGTCAAATACTTTTCCATCCAAAAGTTTACCAGTATAGTGAACTTTCACATTGTCACCCTGCGTAGGAGCGATGCCGGTTCCAACTACATCGTCAACATAGTAAAGGCCGGAAGCCGTATGCTGTGCTTTTGCGGTCAGGTTATTTTTAGTAAGATATTCCTGGATAACTTTTTCGTCAATCGCTTTTTGTTTTACACCCGCTTCCGATTGTGATTTTTGGAATTCTTCAGATGTAAGAACGCTCAAAACTTTAACAGTAAATGTAATTTCTGATCCTTTTTTGATCATTGGAGGTAATGGCTGCATCATTTTTGCGAAAAGAGTATCCGCATTGATGAAGAATTTCGCGCTGTCACCAGCCGCAAGCATAGCCAAACCTTCTTCAAAACTTCCTTTGAAAGGAGGAGCCTGAAGAACCAGTTTTACCGGAGTTTTATCTTTGTAAGTATCACGAAGCGTCGAGTCAGCACCGTTTTTAAGAACCAGGTGAAATGACATAATATCTCCAAGTTTTGCTTTCCGGGCAGCCTCGTCGTGCTCGAAAATCTGATACTTCAGGCCACTTTCAGTAACTTTTGTCTTATACTTGTCGCAGGCTGTGGCGAGAATAGTTATGCCTAGCACATAACCGATTGTTTTAAGATTCATTGGATTGTATTAATTAGAAAATATTTATGTGAATGTTATAATATTTGGTTCTTGTTACTAATCAACTTTCAGCAATTCCTCTTTGTATTTTGGAAGAATTGATAAAAAGAGATCAACTGTATCATTAATGGAAAGCTCTGTTCTGCCTCCTGATGCATTTTTATGTCCGCCTCCATTAAAATAAGTACTCGATACGTCACGAACGGAAAAGTCGCCTACAGATCGGAAAGAAATTTTTATTTCTCCTTTTCTTTCAATAAATAATGCCGACATAACCACGTTTTCAACCTGCAAACCGTAATTAACAATACCTTCTGTTTCGCCCGGACTTGAATTAAATCGGGCAAGTTCCGCATCGGTAAGTACCATATAAGCAGTACGGTATTCGGGCAGTACAATTAATTTTTGAGATAAAACATAGCCCAGAAATTGTAAACGGGACAACGGTGAATTATCATAAATTAATCGGTGTACCCGGCTTGTGTCAAATCCTGTCAGCATCAGATCCGCAATCGCCAGATGCACTGCCGGCGTTACATTTCCGTGTTTGAAAGAACCGGTATCTGTCATAATTCCGGCGTAAAGATTTTCTGCCATTGGAATGTCAAAAATCGATGTTGTCGGAACGTCTCCCTCAATTTCTTTTATTAACGCATAAACAAGCTGAGCTGTTGCGGCCGCTTTGGTATCCCAGATCATCCATTTTGCAAAATGTTCGGGTTCCAAGTGATGATCAATCAGCAATTTAGGTGCTTTTGCATCCTGAACTAGTTTCCCAAGATCTTTCAATCTTGACAATGCTGAGAAATCAAGACAGCAAATTAATGTTGCCTCTTCAATTTTTCTTCTACACTTTCCTTGCTCACCAGACTTTTCATACACCAGGACTTTACTCATTCCGGGAAGCCAGCGTAGGTTTGCAGCATAATCGGTTGGACTGATTACGGTTACAGTATGTCCTTTTTTGGATAAATAACTTGCCCATCCAAGCGAAGAGCCCAGCGCATCAGCGTCGGGATCTCTATGCATCGTGATGATGATTTTTTGAGGAGTAGATAGAAAAGCTACTAGCTCTTCAACGGTTTGATTCACAGTTACTTAATTCAAAAACAAAATTTGGACCCGGCAATTTGATGACAAAATTAACAAAACTGTTGGGATTTGTTTAATGTTGGCTGCGAAAGGCTTATTCAGGAGTGAATGTTTTTGCCTGAAAATGAGGTTCCGGGCAGATTTGATGGCTATATAAAATGAAAATTGTAGTTTTGCAGCAAAATAAATTTTAGCAAACTGTATGTCAACCAATAAGACCTTCACGATGATTAAGCCTGATGCCGTATTAGACGGAAATTCAGGTGCTATTCTTAAAATGATTGAGGCTGCCGGATTCCGTGTTATAGCTTTGAAGAAAACACAATTGACTCCTGAACGTGCGGGTGAATTTTACGCAGTACATAAAGATCGTCCTTTTTATAATGATTTATGTACTTACATGTCATCAGGGCCGATCGTGCCGATTATTCTTGAAAAGGAAAATGCAGTAGCTGATTTCCGTACACTCATTGGTGCTACGAATCCTGCTAATGCTGAGGATGGGACGATCCGCAAATTGTTTGCAAAATCAATTGAAGCAAACGCAATCCACGGTTCTGATTCCGATGAAAATGCTGAAATAGAAGGAAGTTTCTTCTTTGCTCATACAGAGCAATTTTAAGGAACGGATTTATTCCAAAATAAAACAGGCCTGATGTTTACAAACATCAGGCCTGTTTTATTTGTAGGAATAATATTATTTAACGACTACAAGCGGTTTATTAATCACCTGAATTGTGCCATTATCTGCGTTAACATTTTTGGTTATTACGTTAGCAAGGCCGTTCAGAATAAGCGTAGTAGGATCAGTTGTTCTATTTGTAATGATAATACTATCTCCTTTTACCAAAGTAGAGTATTTCTGCGTTTTCAATGTTTCATAAGTCTGGTTTTGGCCGATTATATGTTTGAAAACAAACGCTCTTGCCGAATCCTTGGTCATCGAATTTATTTTGGCGCTGGTAATATTTGAATTTTTAAATGCAGCATCGTTAGGAGCAAAAAGAGTAAGATTTTCGGTTCTCAACGCGTCACTCAAATCGTTCGCAAGAATTATTTCACGCAAAGTTGAAAATTCACTGTTTTGAAGAATTACATCCGTAATTGTTTTAGGCTTTACAATGTCGCTATCTTTTTCAGTACAGGATGTCACAATACCGCTAAAGAATGTAACAATCAAAAAAAATGCCGCGTAACGACCTATAAAGTTAATTTTTTTCATAGCTTCGGATCAGTTTAATTTTTGTAAAACTAATGTAAATAGTAGTTTGGTAAATTTTAAAACTAATTTTTTTTAATCCTAATCCCAAAAACAAGATGTTAAAGTTTAAATTTCTGGCTGCATTATGTGCAGTGATTTTGTTTACCAGTTCTGCTTTTTTAGCAACTAAGGACGATGTAAATGCACCGAAAAAGAAAACCGTAAAACTGTTTAATGGTAAAGATTTAACAGGCTGGAAAATCAACGGTACCGAAAAATGGTATGCTGAAAAAGGCGAGTTAATCTGCGAAAGCGGCCCGGACAAAGAGTATGGCTATCTAACAACGGACAAGTTTTACAAAAATTTTGACCTGACGCTTAAATTCAAACAGGAAGCAAACGGAAACAGCGGTGTATTTTTCAGATCAACTGTTGAAGGCACCAAAGTTGCGGGCTGGCAGGTAGAAGTTGCGCCGCCAAACCACGATACCGGCGGAGTTTACGAATCTTACGGCCGCGAATGGTTACAGAAAATTCCTGACGAAAAAGAAGGATTCCTTAAAATGGGAGAATGGAATACTTTGCGGATCCGTGTAAATGGCCCAAAAGTACAAACCTGGCTGAACGGCCATGATATGGTTGATTTTGAAGATGCGAAAATTGGTGCGGGCGACGGGTCCATCGCACTGCAAATTCACGCAGGCGGCGGAATTAAAGTGCGTTGGAAAGATATCGTGCTTGAAGAATTGTAACAATATCAAAACACTGATTTTATTTTCATTTCCATAGTTTTGAAGTTCATGCTGCATTAATCCGCAGTTCGTCGGAAATAGATAAAAAAACGGCCTCGTGGCTAATAGCTTTGTGTCATCAAAAACACAGTCTGTTAGCCATGAGGTTTTTCATTTTATATTCTTTAACTAAATATAAAGTGAAAAACCACCCGTTGAAATGAAGATTTTATCATATAATTACTAATGGAAGAAACGAAAAAGAAACCGCTCCGTATGAATGGCACCTCCCTTGAAGGAAGGGATTTTAGTAACATGAATCTTGAAGGAGCGGATTTCAGCTTTTCAAGTCTGGAAGGAATAAATTTTGACGGCTCCAACCTTCGCGGGGCGAAAATACGTTTTGCTTCTCTTGAAAATGCAACTTTTCGAAATGCAGATCTTACCAACGCCGATTTAAGTTTCAGCAGTCTGACGGATGCTGATATGACGGGAGCCAAAATTGAAGGTGCGAATTTCAGTTTTTCTTCCCAGGGAAAATCTTTTAAGTGGCAGGATTTCAAATTAATCGGGTTAATCCAAAGTCAAAGCTGGATCGGGACACTTGTCGCGATTATCATCGGCGCCTTGATGCTATATGGAACGAGCGCGATCATTTACTTTACACTTGAAATTTTATATACTTCAAATCCGGTTCAGGTTCAGCTGAATCAATATCTGATTGTTCAAAATATTGTTTGCGGGGTCGTCGTCGTGCTGGTAGCCCAAAATATGGCGATATGGCTTGATGCGATGATTGAGAAAGTATTTCTACGTCACCTTGTTCTCAGCGGAGTGGTAACGCTGGCTTTCTTCGGAATTAATGTTGGTATGTTCTATGGCTTTGGGCAAAAAATATTCAGGGCCATTGTGGCGCAGTCACCGCAGCAGGCAGGGCAAAATGGAGTCTGGTTCTGGTACGCAATTGGTCCTCTCATTATAGCCAATGTATTTTATTATTTAAACCGTCAGGGGCGACAATTATCACGAAAAATCTCGGAACAGGAATATCAGCTTCTGAATCTTGAAAAACTAAAAACCAGGGCTGAACTGGATGCATTGCAGGCACGGATCAATCCGCATTTTTTATACAACGCTTTAAACAGCATAGCAAGTCTGGTGCATGAGGATCCGGATAAAGCGGAGGAAATGACGTTATTATTGTCAAAGCTTTTCCGCTATACAACGGGTCGAAAAAATAATGATTATTTTGACACGATTGAAAATGAACTGGAAATGGTGCAGACCTATCTTCAGGTTGAAAAAGTAAGATTTGGCGATCGTTTGCAATTTGACGTGGAAGTAGCAAACCAGGAATTGAACAGTCTCCTGGTTCCTAAATTTATTCTTCAGCCTATTGTTGAAAACGCTATCAAACACGGAATCTCAAAACTGGCTGATCAGGGGAAAATTATCGTGAAAATTTATGAAGAAAAAGGATGGCTTCATCTTTGTGTACATGACAACGGACCGCTGTTTTCGGATACGATGGGAGCAGGTTACGGAATCCGGAGTATACAGGACAAACTGAAATTATTGTATGGTGAAGACGCGACCATTGAACTTCATAACGACCCAATTAAATCGGTGAACATTTCAATTCGCAAAGCCGCGATCGACGCAAGTGAAGAGAAGGCACATTAATTTTCTCAGATTCCCTGACTGATATAAAATAATTGAAAACTCTGCGGAGATTTCATCACAAAAAAATAATCTGAAATGACATTTCCTCTAAAAACGATATTGATTGACGACGAACCGCTTGCACTAAGCCGGTTAAAAAGATTGTTGGAAAAACATCAGGATACCTTTGTCATTGTTGCAGAGGCAAAAAACGGCGCAGAAGGTTTACTCGAAATTGATAAACACAATCCGGAAGTAATATTTCTTGATATTGAAATGCCGCTTTTAAATGGTTTTGAAATGCTTGCAAAATTGACCAAAATGCCTCTGGTGATTTTTTCAACCGCATATGACCAATATGCGATCAGGGCATTTGAGGAAAATTCCGTTGATTATTTATTAAAACCTGTTGAGAATGATCGTCTTCTCAAAACGATCGATAAAATCCGTAATATCCTTCAGGCAGGCTTTAAAACGGGAGAAAGCAAAAATCCCTATTCTGACAATCTGCTTCGTTTGCTTGAAGAAATGAAGCCTAAAAAGGAAATATTTTCATTGTCCGTTAAGTCCGGAGATCGCATTTTGTTAATTCCGCTAACAGAAATCACACATTTTGAAGCGGAAGAGAAATATGTTTTTTTGAATACCCTGGACGGGCAAAAGTATCTTCTCAATTATACGCTGACTTCACTCGAAGAAAAATTGCCTGCGCACTACCTTCGGATCAGCAGGGCCGGTATTGTGAATTCTCATCACATCAAAGAAATTCAGAAGCATTTTAATGGTAAATATATGGTAGTAATGCGTGACCGGAAAGTCTCTCAACTGCAAAGCGGAAGCACTTATACCGAAGTCATCCGTCATCTTCTTGATAATTAATCACCTTGCTTCACGGCGTCTTGTTCAAAATATTGATTTTGAAGACGCCATACTTATTCCTAAATTGCGCCCTTGTTAAAATCTGACGACTGTGTTTTTAGTTTAATGTGCTGTTTATCAGTATCTTTATGCTAATAACTTAAATTATTGTTGTTGAAATTTATTATTTTTCGACACAATTGGGTGACAAACTGCGTACACAAATGGGAACAGATGGTATGCATTGTGCGTCAGATTAAAAAAAACATCAAATAGAATTTATAAGATCGGCGTATAATGGTTCGTTTGTTTTTGTTAAAAAAGGTTAAAAGAGTTCAGGTATAATGAAAGAACTCATTGATTCGGGCAATCTGCCAAAGCACATTGCCGTTATCATGGACGGTAACGGGCGTTGGGCACAGAACCAGGGAGCGGCACGTGTATTCGGCCATCGTAATGCGATTAAAGCAGTGAGAGAAGTGACCGAAGGTTGTGCAGAACTAGGCGTTTCTTACCTTACACTTTATGCGTTTTCAACCGAGAACTGGGCTCGTCCTCAGTTTGAAGTGCGTGCTTTAATGGAGTTATTAGTCCAGTCTATCCGCAATGAAATTCCTACCATGCTGAAAAATAATGTACGGCTGGATACAATTGGGGACATGGAGAGCCTGCCTGTTAGCTGCCAGAAACAGCTTGCTGAAGCTATTGAAATCACTCGTGAAAATACGGGCCTGAATCTTATTCTTGCATTGGGATACAGCGGGAAATGGGATATTCTGCAAGCTGCCAGAAAGCTTGCGACCGATGTGCAGAAAGGAATTTTAAAGCCGGAAGAAATCAACGAAACTTTGTTGAATCAAAATCTTTCCACACAAAATCGTCCTGAGGTGGACCTGATGTTGCGTACGGGTGGTGATCACCGGATCAGTAATTTTTTGTTATGGCAGCTCGCTTATGCGGAGCTGTATTTTTATAAAGACCTTTTTTGGCCCGATTTCCGCAGGGAACATCTTTATGAGGCAATTTTGGCTTACCAGAAAACGGAACGTCGTTTTGGTAAAACCGGTGAACAAGTTAAAGCGAATGGAGCTAAGTAGAATTATATGAACCTGGTGAGAAACTTTATTAAAACATTTGTACAAAGTAATTGGGCACTAACAGGAGTTTTGTTATGCTGGTGTTTTTCGGCTGAGGCGCAAAAGATAGGATTAGGGAGCAATGCAAAGCCCGCAGCACCCACTGCCAACATGGGAATTGATCCGGCCAACCCCAAAGAATATACAATCGCAGAAGTTACAGTTTCAGGAACGCAGTTTCTGGATCCTAATTCTATGGTTTCTATTTCAGGTTTAAAACCTGGAGACAAGATCCGCGTTCCTGGTCCTGCTATTCCATCTTCTATTAAAAGAATGATGGATTTCGGTACATTGGATGATGTCGAAATTGCTGCTACCAAAGTGGAAGGCGAAAAAATCTGGCTTAACATCCACATCAAAGAACGCCCGAGACTTTACAAAGTTTCGTTTTCCGGTATCCGTAAAGGAGAAAGAGAAACGCTGAATGATAAAGTAAAGCTGATCAAAGGACGTGTAATTACACCGACAGTTATTAAAAATACACAGCTTGTAATCAAGAAATATTATCTGGATAAAGGTTTTTACAATACGAAAGTAAAAGTTCTTCAAATCCCGGATTCTACGCGTGGACAGGCTACTCTTAACTTTACCATCACAAAAGGAAGTAAAGTAAAGATCCAGAAAATTGACATTGAAGGAAACGAGGATATCAGCGATCGTACGCTGAAACATAAAATGAAGGGTACAAAGCAGAAACGCATTGGCCGTTTGTTTAACCCATCAAAGTATATTCCTAAAAAATACGACGAGGATAAAGAAAAGCTGGTCGCTTTTTATCGTAAAAACGGTTACCGTGATGCCACAATCGATTTCGATACCATTGTTAATAATGGCGAAACGATTAGCATTAAAATGAAAATTGATGAAGGTAAAAAATACTTTTACCGGAATATTACCTGGACTGGTAACTATTTATATCCATCAAAAGCACTGGGTGAAAAACTGGGCATCGCAAAAGGTGATGTTTATAATCCGGAAGAACTTGATAAGAAAATTAATGGTATTCCGGGGAATGATATCAGCTCGATCTACATGGATGACGGTTATCTTTATTTCCGTATCGAACCTACTGAAAAAGCAGTTGAAGGTGATTCGATTGATGTAGAACTTCGGATGTATGAAGGAAAGCAGGCAACGATCAACCGGATCATTTTGAATGGTAATACCAAAACAAGTGACCGCGTAGTATTGCGTGAACTTTTCACATTGCCGGGACAGAAATTCAGTAAAACTGAAATTATCAATACGCAGCGCCAGTTATCTCAAATGGGTTATTTCAACCCGGAGAAAATTGTTCCAAACCCGATTCCAAATCCTCAGGACGGAACGGTGGATATCGAGTGGAATGTGGAAGAAAAACCATCTGACCAGATTGAGCTTTCCGGTGGCTGGGGTGGATATATTGGTTTTGTAGGAACGTTGGGTCTTGTTTTCAACAACTTCTCATTACGCAATATTCCAAACAGAGAAACATGGAGACCGCTTCCATCAGGTGACGGACAGAAATTGTCTCTTCGTTTCCAGGCAAATGGTAAGCAATATCAAACGTATTCGCTTTCGTTCAGTGAACCATGGTTAGGCGGAAAGAAACCGATCAATTTTGGTGTTTCTTTACAACACACTGTTTACCGTGTAGCGAATTATAACTCGATTTATTCGACAGGTGGTTCAGGAAGTCTAAGCTACCGTGGTGGATATTATAACACCGGTATCACGTTTTCACTTGGCCGTCGTTTGAGAGAGCCGGATCGTAACCTTGTAATGACTCACTCGATTTCTTACCAACGTTATCGTCTGGATAGTTTGGATATTTTCCGGATCGGTTATAGCAAAGGGGTATCAAACAATATTTCATTCAATACAACGATTTCAAGAAACACTTTAAGTGATTTCCAGTTCCCAAGAAGCGGTTCGAATATCTCGTTAAGTATGACCTTGACTCCGCCATATTCTTTAATTCGTAAGAATGGTTACAAAGATATCAGCGATACATACCGTTGGGTAGAATATAACAAATGGATGTTTGATGCAACGTATTATGCAACCATTACCGGTAAGCTTGTAATAAGTGCCCGTACCCACATGGGTTATTTGGGTAGATATGGCAACAAACTTGACTTCAGTAAATTCGGCCGGTTTATTGTCGGTGGTTCGGGTTTAGCAGGTCAGGGGTCATTCTCACTGGCGGATCAGGACATTATCGGTTTACGTGGATACGAAGATCAGAAAGTTGGTCCATTGACAACCAGCGGGTATCCTGCTTCTGGAGGTGGTATTGTTTATAACAAATTTGTATCCGAACTTCGTTATCCGGTATCATTGAATCCACAGGCAACAATCTTTATCCTTGGTTTTGCAGAAGCGGGTAATAACTGGGGAAGTTACAAAGAGTTCAATCCTTTTGATCTGAAACGTTCGGCTGGTGTGGGTGCGCGTATCTTTATGCCAGCATTCGGTCTTTTGGGTATTGACTGGGGATATGGATTTGACAGTATCCAGGGGCAGACAAAAAGAAGTGGGGCACAATTCCACTTTACCATCGGTCAGCAGATCAGATAATATAATAGTTTGCTTTTCGTTAAAACAGTTTAAATTATTAGCGGGCCAGGCATGAAGAAGATTATTATTTTGCTAGTTTTGTCCTTTATTTCAATCGGAAAAGGAATAGCTCAGAAATTCGGCTATACCGATATGGAATTCATAACCAGTAAAATGCCGGAATATCAATTGGCACAAACGGAAATGAAAAAGTTTTCCGAGAAATGGGCTAAAGAAATTCAGGATAAATTTGCTGAGGTTGGCAGAATGCAGCGGGCTTATATGGCGGAGGAAGTTTTATTAACGGATGATCTCAAAAGAAAGAGGCAATCGGAAATAAAAGAAAAAGAGCAGGAAGCGCGGGAATACAACAGTAAAATATTTGGTATGGAGGGTTTGCTTTTCCAAAAGAAAAAAGAACTCATGAAGCCGGCGATGGAAAAAGTGCAAAGGGCAGTTTCCAAGATATGTATCCAGAAAAGACTTGATTTTATGTTTGACAAGTCAAGTGATGCCGGGATTATTTATTCAAATCCGAAACATGATTATTCGGATTATATTATGGAAGAGCTGGGAATAGATGGCCAGGCTGCAAAAGCAGCAAAAGAGGATCCAGTAAAGGAAAAATCGACGGTAGCGCCAAAGGAGAGCTCCCCTAAACAAAAAAGTACAAACAGTAAACTTAAATAGTAACAAAACAATGAAACAAAAATTGATAGTGTTTTTGGTCGCGATGGCCATGCTTAGTACCCCTCTTTTGGCACAAACAACTCCTGCTGGCGGTCTTACAAAAATTGGATATACCAATGTAGACTACGTCATCAGCAAATTGCCTGAGAGTAAACTAATGCAAAACCAAATTGAAGTTACCAAAGCGCAGCTTGACAAAGCGTTGGGTGAAACTTATAAAGAGGCTCAGGAAAAGTATGAAGCTTATCAGAAAAACGGTGCCCAGATGACTGACGTAATCCGTGCTGATAAAGAAAAGGAATTGCAAAATCTGCAAACCCGTATCACTGAAATGCAAACGAATGCACAACAGTCTTTACAAACGAAACAACAACAATTGCTAGAGCCTATTCTTACAAAGGTGAACAACGCAATTCAGGAAGTTGGTAAAGAAAGTGGTTTTCTTTATATCCTTAACATGGATGCAGGCCAGGGAACAACACCTATTATTTTGTTTGCAGCTTCGGAAGATAACAACGCGACGAATCTTATCCTTAGAAAATTAGGTGTAGATCCTGACAAAATCGAAGCAACAGCTCCTGCGGCTACTAAGCCTGGTGCCACTGCTACACCAGCAGCAACCAAGCCGGCAGCAACAGCTCCTGCGGCAGCTCCTAAAAAGAAATAATCCGGAGTTTTTAATAAGATTGTTAAAATATAAAATACCGGAGAATAGCCTTTTACAGGTTGTTCTCCGGTATTTGTTTTAGTACGGCTTCCATTCATACCAGGTTCTAGCCGGATTGTATTGAGTTTGAAATACATCCTTATTCAAAAAGTACAAAATAGCATATTAATGGATTCTTGTATTTGAGGCTTCTAAAAAAACAGAACTATTCAGAACGTTAAGCATACAGGATTTGTTAATTTTGCGTTATGGAGGTTGCATTCCTAAGCTCATAAAATAAATTATATTTCTGATATTATGGTTTTAAAAAATATCTTTTACTTTCTATTACTCACGTTAACCGTAATTTGGTCTCAACCGGTCTTTGCCCAGGATAATGCACAATCAGGTGGAAATACTGCTTTTCAGCTAATTTTTCCAAAAGAGACAGACTGGAATACATTATTGGAAGGAAAGGAAATAGATTTTCATTTGCAGACAAGAGGTGGAAAAAGTGATTCTGTCCGATATAATATTGCAAGTGGATTCAGACGTGACATGAAGTTTGATTCTTTAGGACATTTTATATGGACTCCAAATTATGATATTGCTGATCGTATTAACACGGTCAAATTATGGCCAATTGTTTTTGAAGCTACTAATCAGGCAGGCGAAACGGTTTCTCAGCAAATTGCATTTAAAATTGTCCATGTCAACAGAGCACCAGAAGTTGATGAATTAAAACCTTTTTACGTTCAATATAAAACCCAGAATACGTATCAGATCGATATGAATTCTGTTCGGGATACGGATGGCGATCCATTGGTGTTTATTCCTGTCCTCGAAGGAATGCCGGAGGGTATGAAAATGAGTGCGGCAGGTGAAATTGTTTGGGATCCTTCAACAACACAATTTAATTTATTAAAAAAGGGGCCAAAATTTATCGACTTCTTTGTAGAAGATCAGCCTTCAAAAGTAAGGACAAAAGGTCGTCTGAAACTGGAAGTAACGCAAATGGACCTTGAACCTGATTTCAAAGTTATACCACAAAATCAGGTGATCAGAAGTAAAGAAAACAACCGGATCAACCTGAAATTTACATTGTCGGATCCGAATGGAGATGATGATATCACAACTTTCGGTTTTGTTTCTGAAAATAAAAATGTTCCTGCTTCTGCTTTGGTAAAAAATGCGCCGACGAGTTACGAATTTATCTGGGAACCAGGATATGAATTTGTAAAAGATCCGTTTGATTCACTTGCATTCAATATTACATTTTACGTGTTGGATAAAGCGCAGAATAAAAAAGAAAGAACGTTACGTTTCATTATTGAAAATACCGTGAATGAGTCCGAACGTGATGCATACGTTTATGGCCTCTACCGCGGCGGACTTATCACTGCATGGAGTTTGCTCGAACAAATGAAAGAGAAGGAGGGTGAGCTTAAAAGATCATACAGCAGGGCGAAAAAAGGCAAGAGGAGCCGCTCGCTTATTAATGCATCTTTAGGAGCTACAACAGGTCTGGCTCCTGTTATTTCACCTAACAATGTTAATAACAGAGGTTATATTACTACGCTTGGCGGAACAACGGTTGCGACTATGGGAACGTTAGAAGCGACAGAAGTTATCGGTAAATCGACCAATAGCTTGCTTGATCGTTTTAATTATGTAATGCAGAAGAAAAATGAGTTGCAGAATAAGGGAGATGTTTTTTCCAGAGAATATGGACAGAAATCATCACGCCGTTCACCGGATTTTGTTCGTAAACTGGATGAGTTTAAGTCGTTAATGAACCTGAGCGGATTGGTGGCACTTGAACTGGATGCTAACTGGGAAAACAAAAAGGCAGCTGGCTATGACGATAAAAAGATAGACGTAGCACTGAAAAAGACTTTTAAGGATTTTATGCCTTTGGAAAAGGAAGAGCAATAAAAAGCGGGAGACTATCATCCTGGACATATTCAAAACCAAAAAAGAGAGCTATAAGCTCTCTTTTTTGGTTTTGAATATGTCGTATTAGAGAACCTGGGAGATGTTCTATTTTTCGGAAGTAGATTCTCCTGGTTTTGTTATCTCTTCATTTTCAAGATTAATCATGGAAGAAGAAATATCCTGAGTAGAATCAATATCTACATTTTCATTTTGTTTGACCTCTTCGCTTTCCGGATTTACCATAGAAGCAGAAATATTCCTGGAGGGGTCAATATCCGGATTTTCATCCTGGTTCAAAACCTCAACCGGAGTTTCTGGTGTTCTGGTAACTTCATTGAAACTATGCGGCTCTGAAAGGCTTTCTGCATCCTCTGGGTTGTAATGATTGTCTTCTACCTTAGTTTCTTCGTCAGGCGTATAAAAATGGCTCTGAAAGATAAGTATGCTGCAAACACCAAGGAATATACAGGAATCAGCAATGTTGAAAATTGGCGTTGAATAATACTGTCCGCCCCATACCGGGACCCATTCAGGAATAAATCCTTCCCAGAAATCCACAAAGATCATATCAATAACCTGTCCGTGAAACCAGGGAGTCGGCGAGCCATAAGGTGCGTTGTCCAGAAACACGCCATAAAAAGTACTGTCAATTACGTTTCCAACTGCTCCCGCAAGAATCATCGACAAGGCCCATAATAACCCTTTTGAAGCACCGCCGCGAGCAAGATGCACCAGATACCAGCCAATGGCACACATCGCCAGCAGTCTGAAAAGTGTTAAAAATAATTTTCCATACTCATGCCCAAGCTGCATACCAAAAGCCATCCCGGGATTCAAAACATAATGTAATTTAAGCCAGCTTCCAGCCAGTAATATCTGCCCGGAAAAACCAGGCTGCATGTATTTAAAAACCAAAAGTTTGGACAATTGGTCAACTGCAATTAATAATAAACTAAAAAGTAAATACCGGGCAGGATTTTTTGGTTGATTCATTCTTTATTGATTACAATTTATATCAATGTGCCTGTAAAAGTAATAAGTTCTTATAAAGAACTTACGCCTCGTCTGTGCATTTCACTTTTTACAAGCAGATACTCTCTGCTGCTTTGTCCGGCAATAGAAGTATTTTCTTCGGCCCGGCGGATAAGATAGGGGAGTACCGCATCGATAGGGCCATAAGGCACATATTTAGCTACGTTATAACCAACCTTCGCAAGATTGTAGGATATATTATCGCTCATTCCTAAAAGCTGAGCAAACCAGATACGGCTGTCGTCATTTTTTAAACCAAGCTTTTTCATTTTGCAGGTGCAATATTGTGAGCTATACTCATTATGGGTACCCAGGCAAATTGAAATATGGTCAACATTTTCAAGACAAAAATCGATTGCAGCATTATAATCCTTATCCGTTGCCTCTTTTGAAGTATGGATCGGATTAAAATATTCCTGCTCACGGGCTCTCATGCGCTCTTTTTCCATGTATGCGCCGCGAACAAGTTTACCCCCAAGAACATATCCCTTTTGACGTGCAAGCAGATAAGCACTTTTTAAAGCCTGCAAAGTTTCATGTCGGTAAAACTGGTAAGTATTGTAAACGATGGCTTTTTCTTTATTGTATTTTTCCATCATTTCATAAGTCAGGTCGTCAATTACATTTTGGATCCAGCTTTCTTCTGCATCGATAAAAATGCGCACGTTTAACTGATGTGCCTGGGAACAAAGTTTTTCAACTCTTTCTTTTACACGCTCATAAGCAGCAGCCTCAGATACAGAAAGTGGTTCCTTACGTTGTACTTTTTCGAGAAGGTCAGTCGATGCAATTCCGGTGATCTTGAAAACTGAAAATGGAATCGCAGTAGATTCCGAAGCCTTTTGAATGGTACGTAAAATTTCGGCAGCAGTAGCATCGAAACTATTTTCATCGTCTTCTCCTTCAACAGAGTAATCCAGAATGGTCCCAACGCTTGAATTGGCTAATGTTGAAATCGTTTGCTGGCAATCACTAATCGTCTCACCGCCACAGAATTGTTCAAAAATCGTATATCTGATAAGATTTTTTATAGGTAAGTGTAGCTTTAGAGCGATCTTTATAAAAAAAGTGCCTAAATTTACCACTCGAGCCTGATTCATTAAGCTAAATAACCAATAGGTTTTCCTGAGTTGAGAATCTGATTTTGAAGCAAATGCTATTGAAGTGTCTTCAAAAAATACAGGTATTTGATCTTTTTGTGAAGCGTACGCCATTTTTAAGTTTATCATAAGTGGGGTCTTCATGGTTTTTCATAAACCAATCAGGCAAAAGTTATACAAAAAAGGGTTGTAGGCTTTTGGAGCATCAAATGTACGGCAATCCATCAAATACGCATAATACCGAGTCGAAATATTATAGTTATCTTATTGTTTTATTAAGGACAAGTTTTTGAATATGAATGCTTCTTTAGATATCCTTCCGCTTAGTAGTTGGATCAATACCGAAGGAAAACCTTTGGTAATCGCCGGACCTTGCAGTGCAGAGACCGAGGAACAAATGTTGGAAACCGCAAGCCAGATCAAAAAAGAAGGATTTGCACACGTACTTCGTGCGGGAATTTGGAAACCAAGAACTCGTCCGGGAAGTTTTGAAGGGATGGGCGAAGCGGCTTTGCCATGGCTGCAGGCTGCAAAAAAAGAAACTGGATTGCCTGTTGCTATTGAGGTTGCAAATCCTCAGCATATAGAATTGGCATTGAAATATGGTGTAGATATTCTTTGGGTTGGTGCACGTACCACAGTAAATCCATTCAATGTTCAGGAATTGGCAGAAGCGCTAAGAGGCGTAGATGTTCCTGTTCTTGTTAAAAATCCTGTTAACCCGGATTTGCAGCTTTGGATTGGTGCTTTGGAACGTTTGAACCAGGCAGGTGTTAAGAAATTGGGTGCAATTCACCGTGGTTTCTCTAACGCACAGGAAACAAAATATCGTAATTCTCCAATGTGGAATATTGCGATCGAATTGAAAACTTTGTTCCCTGAACTTCCTGTGATCGGTGATCCTAGCCACATGGCAGGTAAGCGCTCATTATTGTTTGAAATCGCACAACGTGCGCTTGACTTGAACTACGACGGTTTGATCATCGAATCTCACCGTGATCCGGATAAGGCGTGGTCTGATGCTTCTCAGCAATTGACTCCTCCTGCTTTGGCAGAAATGTTGCATGACCTTCACGTTCGTAAAGAATCTTACCCTACTGATTACCAGTCTCAACTGGAAGTTGTTCGTGGTAAAATTGATAACCTTGACCGTGAATTGCTTGAAAATCTTGCAAACCGTATGTCATTGGTTGAAAAACTTGCTGAGTACAAACGTGATAATAACGTTGCTGCTTACCAGGTTGATCGTTTCCGTGAAGTTTTAGAAACGCGTGCAGCATGGGGAAAAAGCTTAAACCTTTACCCAAATCTTGTTGATGAACTTTTCAAACTTGTTCATATGGAATCAATCCGTAAACAAACTGAGGTTATGAATCAGATCAATGCTTAATTGCTGAGATCCGTTTTGATATAAAGAAAGAGGTCATCTTCTCAGGGAGATGACCTCTTTCTTTGACAGAGCACCTTTGTGATGTAAGTTGTCCCAAAGCCAGTACAATTCTATGTAACAGGGAGTGGCTGTCTGCCTTTTGAGGCGCCCATTTCTGTACTTGACACTAATACCATTTTACAATGATTGTATATATTTTACTGCCATAAAATTGAATATATGAATACCATATATGCGTTTTTTAAATTAATACGTTGGACCAATCTACTATTTATTGCTTTAACGCAATTGCTTTTTTACATTTTTATTTTTTTGCCACTATTTAATAAATATGAGACATTAAAAGTAGTATTAACAATTTTTTCATCACTATCCATTGCTTCTGCTGGGTATATAATCAATGACTATTTTGACTTAGAAATTGATAAAATAAATAAACCATATAATATAATTATAGGCATCATAATTCACAGTAAGTGGGCTATTTTTTGGTATTTTGTACTGAATGTTATCGGAATAATATTAACCCTTATTTTAATTGATTTTCATCATTGGAGTATTTTATTAATAAATATTATATGTGTCATTGTGCTTTGGTTCTATTCATACAGATATAAGAGATTACCATTAATTGGAAATCTTGTTACATCTATATTAACAGCTTGGACAATACTATTTATATTATTTTCTTTATTGTGTAATGTAAACTCCACCGGTTTAAATGAAATGATTATATTAAAATATTTTTTAGTAGGAATTGCATATAGTGTATTTGCTTTTCTTATTTCAATGGTTAGGGAGATTATAAAAGATATGGAAGATATGGAAGGTGATGAAATGTGCGATTGCAAAACACTGCCTATATTATTAGGTGTTAAGCCAGCAAAACATTACACTGAAATTATGTTAATAACCATTATCACTATACTACTATTTATACTATTTTTCATGCTTAAAATTGAGTTGTGGATTGAAGCAGGATATATTTTAATATTTGTAATTTCCCCATTGATATATGTACATTATAAAATAAAAAATGCAATTAGTAAAAATGATTTTTCCACTCTTAGTTTTATTACAAAAGTTACAATATTAACAGGAATTATTTCAATGATTTTTTTAAACATTAATTCGTTCGATATTTAAGATGATTTTATCTGGCCTGAATGTTATTAAAGGTTTCATTTTAGGATTTTGACCACTTGAAGTTATGCTGAAATTTTTCAAAAATGAAAATAGGAAAAACGACATTTCTGCAATAGCAAAATTATTCCCTATGCACATTCTTGGACCTGAGCCAAATGGGAAATAGTTTTTTGATCTTGTTATATTTTTATCTCTTATAAAACGATCTGGTATAAATTTAAAATTATCATGCCAATATGCCTTATCTGTGTGTAATCCAAAGAAAAACGGAATAATCATTGTATTTTTTGGGTATGAAATTTCATCAAAAATATCGTCTTCAATAGCCACTCTTTTTGTCCACCACACAGCTGGATAGAGGCGCATGGCTTCATGCAATGTTGCAATTAAATATTCGTTTTTTATAGACTCAAAAATAGTATTATTAGCAAGTGATTCGCTTAACTTTTCTTCTACATTTTTATTAACTGAAAGTAAGTATAATAACCATGAAATAGTATTTGCAGTTGTTTCATGTCCGGCAAAAAAAAGGGTGATGATCTCATCTACAATCTGTTCTATTGACATTGATTCGCCGGTATCTTCATATCTACTATTTATAAGTAAATTCAGTATATCTTTGGATTCATTGTCGCTAAATTTTCTTTCAGATACAATTTTTTTTAAAATATTTCTTAATCTCTTTACACTTGCACGTTGCTTATTTAAGGAACCTGTGATTGGATAGAATATTTTTCGTAATGGCTGATTAACGTCTTTTAATAGGAAGTCTTGCATTCCCATGAAAATTTCAATTATCTCTTCTATTTCCGAGTGAGATATGTTCAAATCAAATAGAGATTTTAATAGTATTTTAAATGATATGCTATTAATTATTGGGTATATATCTATATTCTTACCGATTGGAAAATCAATAAGTGATTCATTTATTGATTGTTCAATTAAACTATAAAGTCCTTGTAAATTTTCTTTGTGAAATGCTGGCTGAATTAATCGCCTTTGTTTGAGCCAATATTCTCCATCGGAAAATAGCAATCCATTTCCAAAATAGTTAATAGCTCTTCCGCGTCCAGGTTCTGATTTATTATAGTTTCTGTGGTTTTCTTTTAAAACATAATTTATAAAATCAGGATTTTGAGTTAATATGATAATTCTATTTTTCCTAATGGTTATTGAATACGTGCCAGAATAGGTATCCATGCTATCTGAAATATGCTTTACGGGATTTTTTAATAATGAACTTGACTTCATTATTGTTTGAAGAAAAGAATATCCTCTTGGTATGTTATACATTTTCTTATTTTAATCATAATATATATATTAATATTTTTTCAGTAAAATACTATACCTATTTTTTTGAAACTGATATAATATCGTCGTTTTTAAGGTGTTCTAAAAGTTCTGTAAATGCAATTTTAAACCATACAGTGTATAAATTTGACGTTTCTACGCTCATTATATCACGTTTAATATTTTCTAATGAATCGTACTTCCAAGAATGTACTTCATCTATGTTTGGATTTATAATTCCATCATATTTTCCTATAAATACGTGATCGAATTCATTTTCAATTAGACCATTATCTAGTGATGCATGGTAGCAAAAATGGAATACCTTATTTATATTTGTTTCAAAGCCAAGCTCTTCTCCCAATCTCCGGATAGCAGCCTGTTTAGTTAATTCATTGGGTCTAGGGTGACCGCAACAGGCGTTACTCCACAGACCGCCACTATGATATTTTGACAATGCCCTTTGCTGCAATAGCATTTCACCATTTTCATTAAATAGGAATATACTAAATGCGCGGTGTAAAAGACCTAATCGGTGCGTTTCTATCTTTTCCATCACACCTATTTCATTATCATCTTTGTCTATTAGAATTATTTTATCCATTAAAATGATTTATTTGCTTTGATTATCATTATTTCTAAGTGTGCATATTCACTTCTAAGATAAATGTCAGTTTCTTCTGAACTATTGCTCACTCTGATAACTGTGAGAATTATCTCGTTCATATCTTCTCTTTGTAATTGTAATTTCCGTTCATAAAATGCGTGGTGAGGGTTTTCTATTGCCCTTTTGATTGTTTTAATAATTAGAATTATCTGGGCAGCAAGGGCGCGTCTAATATTGAATGCTAATTGATCTCTATTTGTGGATTCGAAATTCTTAAATACTTTTGTATATTCTATGGCTTGTAGAACATTTGGCATAATAAATGAAATATACTTAAGTACTAAAAGTTTTGATTTATTGTGTTCTGGATTTTCAATTAGAAAATGTGATGTTATACCTTCTCTTTCCAGTAAGTCTCTGGGGATAAAGCAAATGCCTCTTTTTATATCATCTCCTATATTTTTGAGTATGTTACAGAGCTGTTTTGCAAAGCCGAATGATGGCGCTAGTGATTGTGCTTGTAGGAGAGAATGATTATCATTTTGTGTTTCGTCAAATAAGCTGTCTACAAATAGATCCGTTAGCAATGTGCCAACGACTCCAGCCACGCTATAACAGTAGTTTAGCAATGTACCCATAGTTGGAAATCCGGCTGTACCAATTTTTTTTTCATTTCGCGCGAATTCAGCCATTCCATCGGATAGAAAATTTAAATGAGGTTCAATAATTCTTATCACTTTTTCAGGCAGCGTATCGACATATGTCCAAAATTCTTCGTTTTCCTTTAAGAGTCCTATTTCTCCCTTATGAATGCTTGTTCCGGCATTGTCGATTATAGCAGTCAATTTTGGAATCCAAGTTTTTCTCTTTTCTTTATCCCAGACTAAAAACTTGGCAGAGGTCAGTGCATCATACCTAATTTCCCAATCAGCGGATGAACAATCTTCGATAGCATCATACGTACGCGCTATTAAATATGATATTGAAATCCATTCTGAGAGAGGACTTCCTAGTGATTTAACACTGGCGCTGAATGTTGGTGTCGTTGCTGTTATGTGCCTGTCAATGAACTCCATGCTTTTTGTCATAATGTATGTTGGTAATTAAAAAGTTGTATTTTAGTATTTATATTGAACTGAGTTATATGAGTATGCCGGAGGCACCTGAAGATAAAATTCTTCAGGGCACACAAAGACTTTTAGTGACCTATAAGGGTCACTAAAAAGAAGTTCCATAAGTTTCGTTGAGATGATTGGAAGCTATTGTCTTAGCTTACCGGATTATTATTTTGTTGACATAGGTTACGTCAACAAAGGAAGTTTTTTGAGAAAGGAGCTATTTGGTTTCATTTGTTTGATATGATAGTGGTGTAACTGAGATTAAACGTATTAGTTTATTAAGTGAAAACGTACTACCGCCCACTGCCGGGCGAAATGCTTTTTATATTTTATCTGATAATTTAAGTTGGGATTAGTTTGCTCGGCAATGTAAGAAGCAAATCACAGAAGTGCAAACGTAGGGTTAAAGTTTCTTTTTTTCTTCCAATCAAAGACCAAATGATCTTTTTGGGGCTGCCAAGTTATAGGCATAGTCGTCGGATTAGGGCGTCGCTAGCCAAGAGCCTGCACATTTCTTGAGACTATAACCAAACAATGTTTGGAATGAACATAGACTCTGTATTGAATATTTCTTTTGAATTTCTGAGGTGCCTTACAAATTCACAGCGAGCTCTTTGAAAAAGACATTCTTAGAAGATGAGGGACACATTGCTAGCAGTCTCAACATAGTACTACCCATTTTGAGGACCAAGGGGCGTTACCTTGGAAGGGTGCTGACGTATGATCAATATACAGTCATTTTAATTTAATTTTCTATGCTTCACAAATTGTTATTTCCAAAAGAGAATGCCGAGCTATTCGCATTAAGGTATGAAAGACAGATTGCTGATTCGCTTCGTCTGGATAAACAAAATCTTGAAGTAATGCTCAATACAATGAAGAGTGAAATACGGGTGTTGGACTATTTCAAAAGAGTATTGCTTGATGATGAGAATTTACTTTTGAGAGCTACTTATAATCATCACGGCAGATTTGCTTTAATTACTACTAGAAGATCGGGATATGGTGCGAATTTTCACGTTTTTCAGTTAGAAGAAGATTGGAAAGGAGGCACTTATCCAAGAGAAGCTTGTAAATTGTGGTACACCCAGAAAGGAAATGAAACCCTTTTTATAGATGGTATAGAATCACGAACCCGAAATAAAGGTGCAGGTAGCGTCGCAATGGAAATGCTGATTAAAGAAGCTATTGTATTAAATATAACGGAAATTTCGGGAAAGCTTTGTACAGAGCATTTAAAAAATCATGCAGATCGACTCATTGGGTTTTATGAAAAATTCGGTTTTAAGGTGACGTTACATAACGACAAGCCAGATGAAATTACAGGAGAGGTATTAAAGAAACTCTGAGGAGTTAATAGTCAATCAATGTAATAATTAGTTATAATATGGAAAGTTTGCCGGGTTATTTCATTTTTGCGCCGGACGCCGGAAATCGTACTGTTTCTGTTCATGCAGGCGGTATGATCGCTGCCATGAAACATATTTACAAAGCGAATCGATTGGTGGAGGAATTAACAAAATAATTATTTGAGGTTATATCGATTTAGCCAAATCGCTATAACCTCAAATTTTAGCAAGGCTGATCGTAAGCGTCTTCTCCTAAATTAAAACATCTTCTGCACCTCGCTTCATACAAATCGGTTTCCCCCAAAAGTACTCTTTCATTGGACGAAGAAAGCCGGTAGGAGTGAGAAGCAACCTCTCCGCAAACCATGCAGATTGCATGAACTTTTGTAACATATTCTGCGATTGCCATGAGTTGAGGCATACAACCGAAAGGTTTTCCAAGGTAATCCAGATCGAGTCCGGCGATAATCACGCGTTTTCCTGCATTCGCCAGCGCATCACAAACGCTTACAATGGATTCGTCGAAAAACTGTGTTTCATCCAGACCTATTACTTCCGCATTTGCAGATAACGCAATAATTTCAGATGAAAGATCCACCGGAGTTGCTTCAACGGAATTCTCGTTGTGCGAAACAATGTTCTCCACATGGTATCGTTTATCCAGAGCAGGTTTGAAGATTTGTATTCTTTGGCGCGCAATTTTGGCACGATTAAGTCTACGGATCAACTCTTCGGTTTTACCCGAAAACATAGATCCGCAGATAACCTCAATCCATCCGGTGCGCGGATGTTGGTGGTGTCTTGTATGAGAAGGCTCAATGAACATAGCAGCCGTGAAATAAGTTGAATCTGTAATTGACTGCCCGAACAGCCATTTTTTATTTATCTTTACAAATCAAACACATTTTTTAAACACTCTCGTTACAAAGCTCGTATTCGTTATGCCGAATAGTTTGAACTCAAATGCTCTAAACCAATATGCTTCCCGCTTCACGGCAACTGTCCTGAACGAAGTGTATCGTAATCAGGCTGTTGTAAAAGGCTCGGAATTACTCAAACTCACACCGGTTCGTCAGGTGAATCTGGGTATATTAAATCGTCTGTTTGACCAATGGAAAAATAACGCCCAGGCTTTTCGGAGCATATATTTTGATTTTGAAAATGACGAAGTAAAGGCTGCATTGCAAGCTTTTATGAATACTGTTTCTCAAAACATCGCTGTAAAACGTGCTGATCTTGAACCGTTACTTTTGGATTCGGTGAAAGACACAGTCACGTTGCTTTTCACACCAGAAGTTTATTTTGAAGAAAAGTTGAGAGCAATGCCTGAATCGGTTTTTACCCCGGAAAAAGCAGAACAGCTTTCAAAATATACACAAATTCATAATGGCATTGCAAAATCCTTAGCGCAGCGCCTTTCTGAAAGTGGCTCTGATTCTGTTTATATGACGCAGGTCATTGGCTGGTTGTATGAAGTCAAAAGTAATGCTGAAATTCTGGACGATGTGACTCCTTACGTCAGCCAGTTTTCGGAGATATTGAATCTTGATGCATCTGAATTGTTACCGGTAAGTAATCCGGTATATCCGCCAGCACCAACGGTTGGAAGACAGGAGCCTAAATCGTTTTTTGATTCGGCCCTTTCAGAAATTGAGACAATTAAGCCTACTATACCATCCGCTCCGCCTGTGCCGCAGCGTGTCGAACCAGGAGTGGAAATTCTTTCCAATATTGTTTCCCAAACACATTCTACTGAAAGAGAATCTCTGAATAATCGATTCAAGGTTGATGTTCCAAAAGTTTCTGATGAAAATCGGTATGGAAATGTTCAGGTCAAGGTGGAAAGTATTGCCGGATCAATTCCATTGGGACAGCGTTTTATGTTTGTCAATCAGCTTTTTAGCAAGAATAGCGAACATTTTGACAAAGCGATTTATGAGCTTGATCTTGTAAAAAGTTATGAAGAAGCGGAAAATCTGATCTGGCACCGTTATGCATCCAAATATGCATGGGATGTAAATGGAGAAGCTGTTTTGGCGTTGTTAGCCATTGTTAAACGCAAATTTAATTCGTGATATAATTTTTTGAAATAGCATTTTACCGGCGTAGTAAATATGAAAGAGCGATCTGCATATTTTACTCGACAGAAAAACTTCCTTCGATCCTTCGTTATTTTTTCGATATTATCATTTAAAAGCTTCGCCGACGGAAATCCTTTTCCCGTCGGTGCAAGAGCTTGGGGTTTGGCAAATGCGACAGTTGCCCGTTCTGATTACTTTGCGATTGGAAATAATGTTGCCGGACTCGGCGGGATTTCCACTTCAATAATTTTCTCTACTTACGATTCACATTACGGTTTTGACGGAATAAATACTTTGGGTTTTGGTGCAGTTTTGCCGTTATCAAAAGATCTGGGAACAGGATTTTCGATTCAGCGTTTCGGTGATAAAACTTATAACCAGATTGCAATCGGAATAGGTGCCGGGCATAGGATTAACCGATTCAGTTTAGGTTTGAAACTAAATTATTTACAAACGGCAATTAATTCGTCGACGATTACATTAAGCAAAAAAGCGTTGGTCTTTGAGTTTGGTGGAATTGCGATGATTTCGTCAAAACTGTATTTTGGTGCGCATATGTTTAATGTTACCCAATCGCACTATTCCGGCGAAACGCATGAAGATATTGATACCGCACTTAAAACCGGCTTTTTGTATAAGCCATCAAAAACCGTTCAGCTTAGTGCGGAAGTTGAAAAAGTTACGGCTTATCCAATAAATTTCCGGGCAGGTTTGGAGTATGAAGTAATGAATAATTTTTTTGTAAGAACAGGTATCGCTTCAAGACCGCAAACCAATCATTTTGGAGTCGGTTTTAAAGGAAGTAAATTTCATATCGATTATGCCGTCCACACACATCCGCAATTGGGATGGTCGCATCATTTTTCTTTGGGGTATGTGATTTTAGAGAAGAAAAAGTTAAAATAAATTACCGGATCAACCTCAAAAACATCTCCTTCGCCTCATCCAGCGCATTCAAGTCCAATAAATTCGTCTCCTTTTTTTCGATTATAAAATCAAGTAGTCTTTCCGTAGGCATGTTCCCAACCAGATCATCCTGAGCCATCGGGCATCCGCCGTAACCTAATAATGCTCCGTCAAATCTGCGGCATCCGGCATTATATGCTGCATCAATTTTTGTTTTCCACTCTTCCGGTTTTGAATGGAAATGTGCGCCAAATTCCAGATCCTGATTTGCAGGAATTAACTGGCTGAATAAAGAACTGATAGCATCAACAGATGCTAAACCAACCGTATCAGCCAAAGAAAAAATAGTTATTCCAAGAGAAGATAACTTTTCAACCCAGTGCAAAACGATTTCCGGATTCCACAAATCCCCGTAAGGATTTCCAAATCCCATCGAGATGTAGATAACCAGTTTTTTATTTTTTTGCTGACATAATTTCTGGATTTCCTGAACCCGGTTCAGCGATTCCAGAATGGTCGCATTTGTATTTCTCAGCTGAAAAGTTTCAGAAATAGAAAATGGATAACCCAGATAACTGATTTCATTAAAAGCACAAGCTTCGGATGCGCCACGTTCGTTGGCGATAATTGCAAGAAGTTTAGTAGAGGAATTGGAAAGATTGAGTCTGGAAACAATTTCGGCAGTATCCGAAACCTGAGGCATCGCTTTTGCCGAAACAAAACTTCCAAAATCGATGGTGTCAAAACCAACACGAAGAAGTGTATTCAGGTATTCAATTTTCTGATTGGTGGAGATGAAGGGATGGTGGCCTTGCCATGCATCACGCGGGCATTCAATGATTTTCATAGTGAATTTGTGATTTAATTCTGGCGCATCACACCTTAACATTTAAGCTTTGAATTATCTCTACAAATGGTATAACAAACTTATCTGGTACTTGGTTTTTACCACAAAGAGCACTAAGTTTTACACGAAGGGGACAAAGTGAAATAATACAACCTTTGTTTTTCTTTGTGTAAAACTTTGTGCTCTTTATGTTTATTTTATTTCAAAATTGGCGCTAAATCCTTTTCGTTTTCAGCTAGCCACGCTGTGATTTCTTCAACAATTTGGCGTATGCCAATTTTAGGTTCCCAACCCGTCATGGCGGTTACCTTGGTATTATCCGTCAAATAAAGACGTATATCAGCTGTCCGTGTTTCGGGAACGACTTTGATCGGAATTGTTTTTCCGGTTACTTCCTGGCAAATTTTGGTAAGCTCCTGCAAAGATGCGCTGCTTTGTAAACCGCCGCCTGCGTTCAGGATTTCTCCATTCACTTTGTCAAGATTATGAAGCTGCCAGTCGATCAAATGGTATAAGTCGGCAACGTGCAGCATATCGCGCATTTGTTTTCCGGTTCCACCGTAGCCAAAATAGCCCAGTTGCTGTTCAAAATAATGTTTTGCAATCCAAAGCACCATCACGCCCTGATCCACTTTTCCCATTTGCCATGGGCCTGTGATCACACCGCAACGGTTGATAACCGTACGTAAATTATAAAACTCATTATATTCCTGAATGATCAGTTCAGACGCCAGTTTGGTAGTTCCGTATAGAGAGCGGGCGCCATTTAAAGGGAAATCTTCTGAAATTCCTTTGGACGAAACACCCGGAACCGGCTGATCATCAGCCAGAGAAAATCTGGTTTCTTCTTCAACAAAATTCAGTGTTTCAATTGTTTTGATCGGGTAAACACGGCTTGTCGAAAGAAATATAAAAGCAGCTTTATGTTTAAGCGCGTAGTTCAGGCAGTTAACTGTTCCAACAAGATTTGTATTGATCAGGTAATCCGGCGTTCCATCTAAACCTGCCAAAACGGACGGTTCAGCGGATGCTTCAATAACAGAGTCAACTGCTGGAAAGGCGTCGAAATCTTCTTTGTTACGAATATCACCATGAACAAATTCTACTCCGGCCTGCTTTAACCGGCTAAGGTTCAGTTCAGAGCCGCGGCGTTTTAAATTGTCAAGTGCGAAAATCTGGTAATCAGGGTAATTTAGTTTGAGTGATATCGCCAGTGCCGATCCTACAAAGCCGGCTCCACCGGTAATAAGTATTTTCATGAATAATATTGATATATGAGAGATTGAATGAATGTGTGTCCATTTCCAACATCAAAGTTATGATCATTCAGCAAATTTGGGTAGTGAAGCAACGGATTTTTATGGAATGGAGTCGAATTAACATTTTAACCGTTTTGGAAATAAATATGCCAAGTATAAAGTAAGTAACTAATTTTAATAGCTTTAACACATAAAAAAGCTTTTGCAACAAATGCCGGCTTTGCTTCGTACGGAGTTAAAAGGTTATCGATATATGCGAATTTTTACTGTCTGCTTTTTCCTTGTTTATCATATTGCCGGTAGTACATACGGGCAAATGGCTGCTTTGCAACCTGCTGTGCCCGACAACGTCCCCGAATATCCGTTGGTACTTTACAGATCGGCAACAAAAGAAGTACAAAATCTGTACAATGGGCGCCTTTATTATATTTATGATTCGCGCGAAGAGGAACATCAGTTTTTCGTAGACCGGAAATATGAAAAGGGGGCCGTTTTTTATGATGGACAGCGTTATGACAGTATTCCTATGATGTATGATATTGTTAGGGATGAGCTGGTTATAAAACATATAAATGGTTTTGAACCCATTTTACTTCAATCACCAAAGGTTCGTTTTTTTACAATTTACAATCACAATTATCTTAACCTGAAATCCGGGAATGATATTAATCCGGACATGCAGACTGGTTTTTATGACCTTATTTACAACGGAAAAACAAAAACGCTGGCGCGCAGGATAAAACAGCGGCAGGAGAAAATTAACGAACGAAAAGTCATCGCCTTATTTCCTCAGAAGAATTTTTTCTATATCTATTCAAACGGAAAATATAACAGCGTACACACCAGAAAGTCAGTAACGAGACTTTTTCCAGGGCAGAAATCAGAATTACGCAAGGCATTGCGTGAGCAAAATATCAAATTTCGGAAAGATCGTGAAAGGGCAATTGTAACGATGGTTGCACGCTATGACGAATTAACTAAACAATGAAAATATTCAGAAACTTTACGATTCTTATCTGTGTACTTTTTTTCTCCCAGCTAGCCCGGGGGCAGAACGTCTCAGAACCACGTATCACGATCCATCTGGATTCTGCACGATTCAACGATTTTGTCAAAGATGTTGAAAGACAGACCGGTTATTTTTTCTATTATGACGCAGCGCGATTTGACAGCCTTACCATCGATCTGGACGTAAAAGACCAAACCATCAGAACGGTTTTGGACCAGGTTTTCCGGGGTTCAGATTTTACCTATGCACTGGATGCAGGCAAACGGGTTTATATCACCGAAGGCCAGAAGATCATCACACAGCTGCAACCGGGTTTATTTAATCCCAATAGTTCCGACGCATCAGAGCCCGTTGCTTATGTCGGGCCTGATAATGAGGCGCAGGAAAAACTGCTCTCAACGGCGGAAAGCAAGGTTCATGAAATTGGGGTGAAGCGGTATAAAATTCCGCCTGGCAATTCTACAATAACCGGATATGTCCGCAGTGCCATTACAGGTGAACCGGTAATTGGAGCCGCAGTTTTTATTGAAAAGCCTTCAATTGGTATAACAACCGATGCGCTCGGATTTTATGCGCTGACTATTCCGCGTGGCAAGCAAAGACTGAAAATTAAAAGTTTTGGGATGCGCGAAACCCAGCGTCAGGTCATTCTTTATTCGGATGGGAAACTGGATATTGAAATGCGTGAAAGTGTAATTGCCCTGAAAGAAGTTTCTGTGAAAGCCGGAATGGATAAAAATGTGGTAAGTACGGATATGGGCCAGGTAAAGCTGACGATCAAAAATCTGAAACAGGTGCCAACCGTTTTTGGAGAAACCGATTTATTACGGACTATATTGACACTTCCGGGTGTAAAATCAGTAGGAGAAAACAGTACCGGATTAAATGTCCGGGGAGGTTCAACGGATCAAAACCTGATCCTTTTTAATGATGCGGTGATTTACAATCCATCTCACCTTTTCGGATTTTTCTCCGCTTTCAATCCCGATGTTTTAAAAGATGTAGAATTGTATAAAAGTACGATTCCTTCAAAATATGGCGGCAGGTTATCCTCTGTACTGGATATCAATAGCCGTGATGGGAATAAAAAGAAATTTGTGGCGTCGGGAGGAATTGGTTTGGTTACGGGAAGACTTACTGTTGAAGGGCCGATCATAAAAGATAAAACTTCGTTTATTCTTGGCGGCCGGTCTACCTATTCGAACTGGATTTTAAAGCGTCTGGATGATAACAAATACAATAAAAGTGCAGCTAATTTTTACGATCTGAACTTGCAGATAAGCCATGAAATCAACCAGAAAAATAGTATTCTGGTGACGGCTTATATGAGCAAGGATAGATTCAGACTATTTGGCGATACCACTTATTCTTACCAAAACCAGCTTGGTGCGATTAAATGGAAGCATACATTCAATTCCCGTCTTTACAGCGAATTTACAGCAACACATAGTCAGTATAAATATCATACAGAAAGTCAGGGTTTGCCATTGAATGCTTTTGACCTGAAATTTGATATTAACCAGTCGCAGTTTAAAGCGGATTTTAATTATGTTCTGCATCCAAAACACACGCTGAATTTTGGTTTGAGTTCTGTTTATTACAAACTTCATCCTGGATCCTTTACGCCAAGAGGAGAACAATCTCTTGTGATTCCAGAGCAGTTACAGCAAGAACAAGCTTTGGAAAGTGCGCTTTATCTTGAAGATAAATTTGAGGTTAGTCCGCGTCTTTCGATCAATGCAGGTTTGCGCTATTCCTTTTATCAATACCTGGGGCCAAGAACGGTAAACAAATATGTGACCGGCTACCCGATTGATAAAATTTACGAAGACGGAACACAAACTTATGCTTCGGGGAAAAAGATCAAAGGTTACGGAGGGCCGGAATACAGGCTATCGATGCGCTATACGATTTACGACAACCTGGCGCTGAAAGTAAGCTATAACACCTTGCGTCAGTATATTCACTTGCTGACCAATACGATGACGGTTTCACCTACCGATATTTGGAAACTTAGTGATCAGTTTATCAAGCCACAAACGGGAGATCAGCTTTCTGTTGGCTTATACAAAAATCTTAGGGGAAATAAAGTTGAGGTTTCTTTGGAAGGATATTACAAAAAGATCCACAATTTCCTTGATTACAAAGGAGGAGATTCACTGATCATGAATCCGCGGATTGAAGCGGCTGTTTTGGGAACGCAGGGAAAGGCGTACGGGGTTGAGCTGATGGTTAAGAAAATGACCGGAAAACTAAATGGCTGGATCGGCTATACGTACTCACGAACACTTCTGCGCGCATTGGATCGTGAGTCTCCGGATGCTCCTAACAAGGGTAATTATTATCCGAGCAATTATGACAAGCCACATGATTTTACCATGATTACGAATTACCGGTTTACACATCGTATAAGTCTTTCATTCAATTTTACTTACAGTACGGGTCGACCATATACTCCGCCAATTGGTAAATATATTATTGATGGTGCCGAGCGGGTTTATTACGCAGACAGAAACCAGTACAGGATTCCTGATTATTACCGTGCAGATCTGGCCGTGAATATTGAAGGAAATCACCGGGTGAAAAAACTGGCGCATAGTTCCTGGACACTCGCGGTTTATAATTTATTAGGTCGGAAAAACCCGTCGTCGGTATATTTCCAGACTGTAAATGGACAGGTAAATGGTTATCAGCTCTCGATTTTCGGGCGGCCGATTCCAACAATTACCTATAACTTCAGATTTTAAAATGAACAGGATAAAAAAATACTGCTTATTGGCAATCAGTTTCATCGCATCACTGCTGATACTATATAGTTGCGTTGAACCATTTTCCCCTCCGGAAATTAATTCGGATGAGCAATATTTGGTAATAGATGGCTTTTTAAATGTGGGTTCTGATAGTAGCCGAATTAATTTAAGCCATACACAAAACGCAAGTGCAAACGAGGCAGTACTCAATGAAACAGGCGCGACAATTATTGCTGAGGAAGAGAAGGGGACAACTTTTTCATTCATTGAAAAGGGTAATGGGACTTACTTCTTGCCACCGCAAAATTTTAGTAAATCGTCAAAATATCGGCTGCGTGTTAAAACAAAGAGCGGTAAGGAATACCTTTCTGATTATGTTGAAGTAAAAAATACGCCGCCAATTGATAGTGTTGCTTACCGGTATGATCCGCGCCAGCAAGGCGGTGTGATGTATGTGAATACGCATGATCCAAGTAATCAGACACGTTTTTACAGATGGAAATTTGAGGAAACCTATGAGTATAGAACCGCTTATTACTCAGGACTGGAACTCTTTAATAAACAACTTATCGGAAGAAGAGATAACATTAATGTTTGCTGGCGGACCTTAAAATCAGGAAATATCCTGCTGGGATCTACCATAAAATTATCTCAGGATATTATTAAAGATCTTCCGCTCACCACGGTTTTGGTTTCCACCAACAAGCTTTATTTTGGTTATAGTATTTTAGTCAAGCAATATGGACTAACTCAGGATGCTTTTGAGTACTGGACGAGCCTGGCCAAAACCACCGAAGGAACAGGAAGTTTATTTGATCCGCTTCCTTCGCAAGTAACCGGCAATTTTAAAAGTACTACGAATGCAAAGGAGTTGGTTTTTGGCTATTTCAGCGCAGCCGTCGAACAGACACAAAGGATATTTATTCAACCTGGTTTAGGTTCCTATCCTACTTGCCCAATGCCTGATTCATTGTCAATTGCTGATGCTCTGAAATCCTCACCGCAGCAAGTTTTATTAAATACAGTAGGTGCAAAGCAGGATTCTGTTCTTTACAGTAGTGAATTTTGTGCAGACTGCCGTGTGCAGGGAGGTACCACGACAAAACCTTCTTTTTGGAAATAATATTTACCATAACGATATCAGAAAGTGAATTATAAACGATTCATATGGTTATTCCTCAGCCTGTTATTTTCTCCGTTTTTGGGGAAAGGACAGGATAATAGTTTGTCTGGGGTTGAAAAGAAATTTCAGTTGTTTAGTCAAAAGGCTATACAGGAAAAGTTGTATTTGCATCTCGACCGCAGTTTTTACGTGGTAGGAGAAACCATGTGGTTTAAGGCATATGACGTAAATGGAGCTTCAAATAAGTTCATGGATTTAAGCAAAATTGCGTATCTGGAAGTGATGGATAAGGAGCTGAATGCTGTAATCCAGACCAAATTTTCGCTGCTGGGAGGTAAAGGAAATGGTTCACTGATCATCCCGTCTTCTGTTGCCAGCGGAAATTACAAGGTAAGATGTTACACCAGCTGGATGAAGAATTTCGGTTCGGAATACTTTTTTGAAACGACAATTTCAGTTGTTAATCCGTTTGTCAAATTTGATCCGAATCCGGATGAGAAACAGGAAATCACGTATGATATTCAGTTTTTTCCGGAAGGAGGCCAATTGGTAAAAAACATTGAAAGTAAAATCGGATTTCGTGCGGTGGCGAGTGACGGGAAAGGGATAAATTTTAATGGTGTTTTGGTCAATCAGAATAATGATACGCTGGCCAGGTTTTCACCAAGAAGATTCGGGATTGGTAACTTTATGTTCAAGCCCGTCGCAGGAAATGAGTATCGGATTTTGGTTAAAGATTCAAAAGGTAAAACCAGTACCTACAAACTTCCGGAAGTTCAGGAACAAGGTTATGTAATGCAGGTAAAAGATTCTACGGCCAATCTGGCCAAGGTAATTGTTACCACACAAGCCGAAAGGTTAGAAAACAATGTCAGTTTATTTGTCCATACCCGCCAGGCAAACAATTATTCGGAAACAAAACCGATGACCGCAGGCAAAGCTGTTTTTGTTCTGGAAAAAAATAAAATGGGAGATGGGATAAGCCATATCACTGTGTTTAATAGTTTGGGCAAACCTGTTTCTGAAAGATTGTATTTCAAACGTCCTGCAAAGGATTTTCAACTTGACGGAAAAGTCAGTAAGCAGGAATACAATACGCGGGATAAGGTAATTATGGATCTGAGTTCGAGCTCTGATGCCGGAATTGCGGAAATGTCAAACCTTTCTGTTTCTGTATTTTTGGCGGATTCTATCAAAAGTGATGATCAGGAAAACATCAGCAGCTATTTATATCTGTCGTCAGATTTAAAAGGAAATATAGAGTCTCCGGAATATTATTCACAGCGGAACAACAAAGAAGTTGACGCCGATCTGGATAATCTGCTGATCACCCAAGGCTGGCGACGGTTTAAATGGGATGACGTTTTTTCAAAAACATCAGCACCTTATGCTAACCTTCCCGAGTTTGACGGTCATTTTATTTTTGGTAAAGTTTTCAATACGATATCCAACGAGCCCGCCAGAGGAATAGGTACTTATCTTGCCGCTCCCGATTTTCCTGCCAGATTATATTACGCCCAAAGTGATGCAGCAGGAACGATACGATTTGAAGTCAAAGAGTTTTTCGGGCCAAAGGAAATAACGATTCAAACGAACCTCAGTCTGGATAGTACTTATCGTTTTGAGATGGCAAATCCATTTTCAAAACAGCCGTTGAAAGTTGGGATGAAATCTTTCTTTTTTGATAAAAAACTGGAAAATCAGTTGCTTGTACGCACCGTTAATATGCAGACCGGCAATTCGTTTTTGCCCAAAATATATAAAGAAAACAAATACGTTTTTGCGGATTCCATCGCCTTTTTCGGAACACCTGACGAAAAGTATTTTCTGGATGATTTTACGCGTTTCCCGACTATGGAAGAAGTTATGCGGGAATATGTGCGAGGTGTCATGGTAAGGAGACGTCAAAAGGAATTCCATTTCAGGATGGCTGACAAATTATTTCCTCAAACGCTTTTCAACACGGATCCTCTGATTTTACTGGATGGTATTCCGGTTTTCAATACAGATAAAATTATGGCTTTTGATCCGTTGAAAGTGAAAAAGATTGAATTGATGAATGCACATTATTATCTGGGATGGGGAGAATTTACCGGAATAGTGAGTTTATCGACATATCGGGGCGATCTGGCAGGATTTGAGATGGATCCTCGTGTTTTGGTTTTGCCCTATGAAGGAGCCCAGGTGCAAAGAGAATTTTACGCTCCGAAATATGACTCCCAGGTGAAATTGCAAAGCCGTGTCCCGGATTTCCGTAATCTTTTACACTGGGCTCCGGATGTTGATACGGATACGCAAGGAAAGGCCCAGATAAGTTTTTACACCTCGGATCAGCCAGGACATTACCGTGTAATTGTCCAGGGAATGACAAAAAACGGTTTGGCAGGAAGTAAAACGTTTTCCTTTGAAGTAGCACGAAGAAGCTTATAGATCTTACAGCGTCGTCCACCCAAATCCAGTGAAGTACAAAACCCGAAACCAACCTTTCGGGTTTTGTACTTTCGGAATTTTGTCCAAAAACCCCCACAACTCAGCGCAAAACTCTTTAACTCTGCGTTTAAAAAAAACTCAAATATAGAATTCAGAAGTATGCTTGATTTCCTTTAAAACAAACGTACTATTAAGCACACCGATGTTATCGATTTTGGATAATTTGTATTTTACAAAATCATGATATTCGTCCAGACTTCTTACATTGATCTTCAATAGAAAATCCACTTGTCCCGCCATGTGGTAACATTCCTGCACTTCATCCAGATTCTGAATTTCCTGTTCAAACTTTTCAATAAAAGCTTCGTTGTGATAACGCATGGAAACCTGACAGATCGTCGTAATTGGTCTGTTGATCAGTTTCTTGTCAAGAATGGCGACATATTGTTTAATAAATCCCAGATTTTCCAACCGCCGGATCCGTTCGTAAATTGGAGAAATAGTAAGATTAAGAATATTAGCGATTTCCTTTGTTGTTTTCTTCGCATCCTTCTGCAAAATGCGTAAAATTTTGGTGTCAATCTTATCTATGTCTTCCATGATGGCACAATTTTTCCTGCTTTTATAATAGAGAATACTTGCAATAAGTAAATTTTTCTTTGAATTGATACTCTTGCAGCAATCTTTATTGAAATTGAGTATAATTATTTAAAATATTATCTTAAAATGCAAAATTGCAAGTGATTTATACTTTATAAATGTCTTGTAAAATGAAATCTGAACGAATTTTAGTGATCGGAGCAAACGGCCAGATTGGATCTGTCCTTGTGGAATATTTGCGTGGTATGTATGGTGAAAACCAGGTCATTGCATCAGACTTAAAAGTTAATTCAGAGCGACAGGATTATTTTGAAGTTCTCGACGCAACGGATGGCAAGACTCTGGATAAAATTGTAAAACGCCATAGCATTACCCAGATTTATCACCTGGCAGCGATTTTATCCGCAAAAGGAGAACAAGATCCGTTGAATACCTGGCAGATTAATATGCAGACGTATTTCAATGTGCTTGAAGTAGCAAGAGAAAACGGGGTTAAAAAAATATTTTACCCAAGTTCCATAGCCGTTTTCGGAGCACATGTGCACGGTTCGGCAGATCAGTTTTCTTATCTTGATCCGTCGACGGTTTATGGAATTAGCAAGGCGGCAGGTGAAAACTGGTCGAACTATTACTTTAATCGTTACGGAATGGATATTCGCTCGCTGCGTTATCCCGGGATAATCAGTTACCAGTCCATGCCTGGCGGTGGTACTACGGATTATGCCGTTGACATCTATCACAAAGCTGTAAAAGGCGAACATTTTGATTGTTTTTTGGAGGAAAATACAACCCTTCCAATGATTTATATGAGCGATGCCATGGACGCAACGGTTCGTTTGATGGAAGCTCCTGCGGAAAAAATAACCGTTCGAACGGGTTACAATCTTGCGGGAATGAGCTTTTCGCCCAAAGAAATTTATGATAGTATCCTTAAAATTATTCCTGATTTTGAAATAAGTTACAAGCCTGATTACCGTCAGGCGATAGCAGAATCCTGGCCGCAGCAGATTGATGACTCCGAAGCCAGAACGGATTGGGGATGGCGTCCGGCTTATTCTCTTGATAAAATGACCGAGGAAATGATTACCGAATTGAGAAAAAAATATGAGATAGTAAGGAGTTAACCTTCTGTTATTAATTCATTCAAAATATAAAAAATATGTACGGAGATATTAAAGAACAACTTCAAGGCGAACTTGATGGCATCAGAGAAGCCGGGCTTTACAAAACGGAGCGTATCATCACAACGCCCCAGGCAGCCAAAATTGCTACGGATAACGGGAAAGAAGTACTGAATTTTTGTGCCAATAATTATTTGGGACTTTCCTCACACCCGGATGTGATTGAAGCTGGAATTGACGCGATCAGGACACATGGTTTTGGTATGTCATCCGTTCGCTTTATCTGTGGAACACAGGATATTCATAAGGAACTTGAACGGAAAACGGCTGAGTTTTTAGGAACGGAAGATTGTATTTTATACGCCGCAGCTTTCGATGCAAACGGTGGCGTTTTTGAACCTCTTCTGGGCGAACAGGATGCCATTATTTCTGACGAATTAAATCACGCCTCGCTGATCGACGGCATTCGTTTGTGTAAAGCAAAACGTTTCCGTTACAAGCACAATAATCTGGAAGATCTGGAACAGCAGTTGAAAGATGCGCAGGGAAGCCGCCGGATCTTGGTTGTGACGGATGGCGTTTTTTCTATGGACGGAACCATTGCTCAGCTTGATGAAATCTGTGATCTGGCGGAGCAATACGGTGCTATGGTGATGATTGACGAATGTCATGCATCCGGATTTATTGGCAAAACCGGCCGTGGAACACATGAATTCCGTAATGTAATGGGTCGGATCGATATCATCACCGGAACATATGGAAAAGCACTTGGAGGTGCATCAGGAGGTTTTACTGCGGCCAAAAAGGAGATTGTTGAAATTCTGCGTCAACGCTCACGTCCCTATTTATTTTCAAATACGCTTGCTCCGTCGATCGTTGGCGCTTCAATCAAGGTTTTAGACTTATTAAGCAAATCTACTGCACTTCGTGATAAGCTTGAAAACAGCACAAAATATTTCCGTGAAGAAATGACAAAAGCAGGTTTTGATATTCTTCCGGGTGAACACCCGATTGTCCCGATTATGCTTTATGACGCAAAACTGGCTCAACAATTTGCGGCAAAATTGCTGGATGAAGGGATTTATGTAATCGGTTTTTTCTATCCGGTAGTGCCACAGGGAAAAGCACGTATTCGTGTACAGATTTCTGCCGGACATGAGCAGGAACATCTTGAAAAAGCGGTTGCAGCCTTTACGAAAGTGGGTAAGGAATTGGGTGTTATCAGTTGAGATAATTACTTAAAAAGCAAAAATCCGGATACTTGGCTGTGTCCGGATTTTTGCTTTTTACTAGTAATAGGTTATTGATTATTTTGATGCTGCTCTGGTTCCGGTTCAAGAAGTTCGACTTCAACTGTTAAAGATTTCAAAATTGCGTTGCCATATTGTGTCACCATAGCCACATCGGCTGCATCACGTCCATGGGCAATTTCAATCCGGTAGCCTTCGGTTTTTTCCTGAACGGCATCGAAAGGATACCAGTCGCCACCGATATAAACCTCAAACCATGCGTGCAGATCTATGTCTTTTAATTTGTCAAGATATCCAACGGTCATTCGCGTCGGAATGCACAGATTTCGGCAAAGTGCAATGGCCAAATGAGTGAAATCCCTGCAAACGCCAAAACGGTATCTGGCCAGATCCACCGCAGTTGTGCTGGCATCCGTAACACCATATTGATATGTAATGTTATTGTGTATCCAGCTCCGAATCGCCTCCACTTGTTCATAACCAGGCACCAGATTACCTGCAATTTCCATAGCCAGCATATTGATTTCATGCAAATCTGACTGGCAATAACGGCTGGGCAAAATATAATGCATTACTTCATCTGGTAAATCACTGACCAACATAAATTTGGGCAAAGGATTTGGAATTACTTTCGTGGGATTGACCTGTGCTTCAACTTCTGAGGTAATCGTAACTTGTCCGACCGGCAAAATTGTCCGCTGACATGGATTACCATATAAATCGGTGTACTCTGAAAATGGAATGGGCGGTTCGATATGAAAACCTTCGCTAATAATCGACTGGCCTTCTTCACGCCTCGGGCGCAGCATTGTGGTAATTGTTGTGGGCGCATATACGTCGTAGGTGAATATGCTGCGTCCCTTCATTCTCATGTATCGGTCGTTTAAGTAAAGTATGTAAAGATAGAAAGCATTATTGATGGAAATCGGGTGCGGAACTCATTTTAAAACTTTCTTAATGCCAGAATATAAACAATTATGCCAGAATTGCGGTTGGAAAAAATTTTATAATGGGGAAGCGCAATTTTTTTCAGCATCATACGATCTTGTTAAAATACCACACAGAATTATTAGTTAATTAAATCTTAGGTACTTAGTAAATTGAAATTACTTTGAACGGGAGAACGTATAAAAGAGAATATTAGATAAACATTAAAATCATTTGACAGGTGATCTAATTTTATTTAATTTCTGTTTTCCAAAACAAGAAGATAGATTTATGGCGGAACCTGAGGTAGGGCTATAATTCCTGGAATTAATTAAACCGGTTTTCTGATGAATAATCACCGCCGGCATTTTCAAATTTAAAGTTAAAATTCCTATGGCAATTACAAAGTGGATAGTAGACCCGGTACATTCTGATGTGCAATTTAAAATTAAACATTTGGTAATCTCTTCAATTACAGGTTCTTTCAAGAATTTTGAAGGAGGTGCAACATCTGATTTGAATGACTTTGAAAATGCGGAAATCCATTTTTCCCTGGATGTGGATAGTATTGATACAAATCAGAATATGCGGGATGAACACTTAAAATCAGCAGACTTTTTTGATTCCGCGAAATTCCCGCATATCACTTTTCAGTCAAACTATTTTCATAAAGTTAAGGGAGATCATTACAAACTTTCAGGGTTGCTGACTTTGAAAGGAATTACAAAACCGATCGAACTTGATGCGGAATACGGCGGAACTGAGCGTGATACCGATGGGAATATCAGATTAGGTTTTGAAGTGGAAGGAAGAATTAGCCGTCAGGAATTTGGATTGAATTATATGCAGCTTACAGAAACCGGCGGCCTTTTAATCGGCGAAGATGTGAAGCTGATCGCTAATATACAGTTGATGAAGCAGAATTAAGATATCTGTTTATTTGTAAAAATGCCCGTTTCGCTTAGGTGGACGGGCATTTTTATGTTGTGGTGGTTTCGTTTTCCGCGGGTTTAAACCCACGGCTATCATATCGGCCATGCCTATGGCATTTTAGGTTGATGGTGGTCTTCGTTTTCCGCGGGTTTAAACCCACGGTTATTATATCGGCCATGCCTACGGCATTTTAGGTTGATGGTGGTTTCGTTTTCCGCGGGTTTAAACCCACGGCTATCATATAGGCCATGCCTACGGCATCTTTATGTTGTGGTGGTTTCGTTTTCCGCGGGTTTAAACCCACGGTTATTATATCGGCCGTGCCTATGGCATTTTAGGTTGATGGTGGTCTTCGTTTTCCGCGGGTTTAAACCCACGGTTATTATATCGGCCATGCCTACGGCATTTTAGGTTGATGGTGGTTTTCGTTTTCTGCGGGTTTAAACCCACGGTTATTATATCGGCCTTGCCTATGGCATTTTAGGTTGATGTTTATTTTAATTTATAATCCATTGCACATCTCGAACTAGTGCCATCCGCACGACCGATATGGCAGCCGCGGAATTTATTCCGTGGTTTTATTGAGGATTTTAATCATTCATTGTTAAATTATCTTGAACCAAAATTATTTTCGCTAAACAGTGTTTATTATATTTGCATTGTAAATAATTAAAAAATGGGAATCGTAGAACGGAAAGAAAGAGAACGTGAAGAAATGAGGGAATTGATTTTGGAGGCAGCTCGAAAATTATTCCTTGCCCAGGGATTTGATAAAACAAGTATTAGAAATATAGCAGAAGCGATTGAATACAGTCCGGCGACAATTTATCTTTATTATAAGGATAAAAATGAATTGCTTTTTTCACTTCATGAAGCTGGTTTCCAGAAAATGATGCAGGAATTTGCTAATGTGGCCGTGGTTAAGGATCCGTTTGAAAAATTGGTAGCATTAGGAAATCAATATTTAAAATTTGCAATAGAAAATCCGGAGTTATACGACCTGATGTTTATCATGGACGCGCCGATGGAAACTTTATCCTGCCGTGAAGAAGCGTGGGATGAAGGTGCCAGATCGTTCGAGTTTTTAAAAACGACGATAGCAGAATGTATTCAAGTCGGTCATTTTAAAAATACGGTTGATATTGAAAATGCTTCCTTAACGATATGGAGTTTTATGCATGGATTGCTGTCTTTACATTTAAGAAAACGGATGGCTTTTTTTGAAGATGATCGTGAAATGGAGCGTATTCAAGATTCTTTTAAATTGTTTGTTGAAATGATAAGATGTTCAATGTAAGTATGAAAAAGTTAATTAAATTTTGATGTTAGTGAAAGCTATTTTGTGTAGCCAATTGATGAGGCTTATTCACAACTAAAAAAATTTGCACCTTCACTAAACACTGTTTATTATATTATCATTAATTTTTGAAAAATAATATTAGCGATGAGGAAAATATTAATTATCAACGGACATCCGGATCCGGAAAGTTTTGCAGCAGGAATAGCGGATGCCTATAAAAAAGGAGCATTACAAGCAGGTGCCGAGATTAAAGAATTATTATTGAGTAATTTGGATTTTAATCCAATACTCCAATTTGGTTACCGTAAGCGAACCGAGTTGGAGCCGGATTTGCTGGATGCGCAACAAAAAATACTTTGGGCGGAGCATATTGTTTGGGTGTATCCCGTTTGGTGGGGAGGTACGCCAGCATTATTGAAAGGATTTATCGACAGGACATTTTTGCCGGGCTTTGCATTTAAATATCGTGATAATTCTGTTTGGTGGGATAAACTTTTGACGGGCCGAAGCGCCCATATTATCAGCACACTCGACCAGCCGGCCTGGTATTATTGGCTCGTAAATGGTCGCCCGACTTATCATACAATGAAGAAAATGACGCTTGAATTTTCAGGTTTCAAACCTGTCCGTACCACAACATTTGGTCCGATCCGGAAATCTACGGAGGAATATAGAACAAAGTGGCTTGTTAAAATTGAGCAACTCGGAAGAAATTTGAGATAATTTTGTAAAACAATCATCATTTAAATGAAAAAAGGGAAAGTATAAATAGTATTCACGCTGCTATTATTGGTTTTATATTGAATACTTTAATATGAGACAAATGAATAGTTTTAGAAGCCTTTATATTTTCCTCACTTTCATTTTCGGACTTGGCATGAGCGCCTATTCTCAAAATCAATCTGATTCGCAGTGGAAATCCATTTTCAACGGAAAAGATCTTGGCAATTGGGATACTTATCTGCGGCAGGCGGAAGGTACCAGCCAAAAACCGTTTGGATTGAATAATGATCCGCTTAAAGTTTTTACTGTTTCAGAAGGAGCAATTCATGTTTCCGGTCAGCTTTGGGGTGGGGTAAGTACAAAGGATGAATATGAAAATTATCATTTGAGATTCAAAGTGAAATGGGGTGAGAAAAAATGGTATCCTATGCCGGATGACACCATTAAGCGCGATGCCGGATTACTTTATCATGCAACTGGTCCGTATGATTTTGCTTACGGCTGCTGGTTAAGAAGTAGTGAATTACAGATTCAGGAGGGAGAAATCGGTGATTTTTTTGGCGTTGGAGCAGGCTCTGCGGAATTTTCTTTACAAAAGAAAAATGTCCGGGGGAAATCGCTGGATCAATACAGTCTTGATGCTCCTCTGCACAGAAATGCGGACGCAGTCGGTGGAGGAAGGGTTTATCGTTCAGGAGATTTTGAACTTTCGCATGGACAATGGAATACTTGTGAATTGATAACCCGTGGCGCAGATGCCGTTTACATTGTGAATGGATTTGTGGTAAATCGCCTTTTTAATACCTATCGCCCAGGAATACACCAACAAACCACCCGAGGGAAAATTCAGTTTCAATCTGAAGGAGCGGAGGTTTTTTATAAAAATATGGAGTTGAGACCCGTTAATTTTAATCGCAAAAATGCGCCGTATTTAGTGGCTGATCAATCTACTCTTAAAAATATTAATCCTGATAAACCGCAAGTATTGAAGATCACGAACTCTGGCGATGATGTTGAATTGGTAGCGGTTGAAATTATCGGTGCATTCAATGATCAGTTTGTTATCAACTTACCTTCTTTTCCTTTTAAAATAGCCAAAGGGAAATCGTTTACATTGCCGGTTTCAGTGAAAGCAGGAACAATTGCAAACACAATTGTCAAGCTGAGACTGGAAACTGTGTTGGGGCCGGTCCCGGATTTTGAGGTTATTTTGGAAAGTCGGTAGAGTATCAATCGTAACGATATGATAACAATTGATCACTACTTTTCAATTTGACTAAACTGTAACTTTCATCTTCCAAAATTTACAATTCCTTCCCTATCTTTACCCTACAAAACAATCCTGCCCAATCAATGAAATTCCTGAAAATTCTCCTTTATGTCATCGGTTCAATATTACTTATTCTAGTGATAATGGTTGCAACGATGGTAACCACAATCGACCGGACGCCTTACAAGGAAATGTCTTACTACAAACAGTGGAAAGAAAACGTTGCTAAAGTAAGTAATCAAACAGCTACCGATACAGTTTCTCAGACATTAAGCGCTGGTTGGGCGAAAGTGAATATTACGCCAGCGATGCCCGGGCCAATGGCAGGTTATGGTAAAAGAAGAGGAAAACATTATGAGGCGGTACATGATTCAGTTTATGTGCGGACGATAATTGTTGAAAATGGCGTAACGAAAGCCGCTATAATAACGGCTGATATGCTGATTGTCCCGCCAAATATTACGGCTCGCGTTAAGGAACTTCTCCCTGCTACCGGATTTACTTTTGATCAGATTTATTTTGGAGCTATCCACAGTCACAATAGTTTGGGAGGCTGGTATAATACCATTACAGGAAAACTTTTTGCCGGGCCATATGACGCGGCTGTGGTGGAGACTGTGGCGCAGGCCATTATCAAATCCATAAACGACGCAAAGAAAAATATACAATCCGCAACCATCGGTTTTGGTGAAGTAAAAGATACGCTTGATATCAAAAATCGTCTGGTTGGTGAAGAAGGAATTGTTGATCCGTGGGTAAGAAACCTGGAAATTTCAGGTGCTAACGGGCAAAAAGCGATGATAAGTTCTTACGCAGCTCATTCCACGATTTTGAATGCAAGTACAATGGAATTATCTCGTGATTGGGCCGGTGCTCTCGTGGATGACCTGGAAAGCAGAGAAGCAAATTTTGCTGTTTATATGGCAGGCGCGGTGGGAAGTATGGCGCCAATCGAAAAGGGAAAAGATGATTTTGACGAAGTGAAAAACCAGGCTGGAAATGTTGAAAAATCAATTCAAACCATTCTTGGAAAATTTGAAAAACAGCCTGCAATTCTTCGGTCGGTTACTGTTCCCTTGCCTTTAAGAGATCCAAGACCTAAAATTATGCCAAATCTTGCGCTCAGAAGCTGGGTTTTTCGCTGGGCTTTTGGGGATGTTCCTTCTTATATCAAAGCATTACGGATTGGAAATATTTTGATGGTTGGCGTTCCTTGTGATTTTTCAGGGGAATTGATGCCGGAATTAACCGCTTATGCCGCAAATAAAGGTCTGCATTTAATGGTAACGAGTTTCAATGGTGGTTACGTTGGGTATATTACCAATGATAAATACTTTGATAGAGACTTGTATGAAACTAAAACCATGAGCTGGTTTGGTCCTTACAATGGTGCATATTTTCAGGAAGCAATTAAGGATTTGATCGACAAAATGTCTTGATAGCTGTTGGCGATTAGCTGTTAGCGATTAGGGCGGCGGGCCGGAATTCTTTGCTTAAAAATTTGCATCGGTCTTATTTTCTAACGCCTAACAGCTAAATCCCTAACGCCTGAATCCATGAAGTATTTATTATCAATTTTGCTGGTTGCAATGATTGCGACCGCCAGTTTTGCTCAATCTCCTATGCGCCTTGCTGTGGCCGGATTAAGTCACGGCCATGTTGGCTGGGCATTTAATCGTTCTGATAAAAAAGACGCTGTACTTGTTGGCGTTTACGAACCGAATCAGGAATTGGTTGACCGATTTGCCAGTAAATATAAATTGGACAAAAAGCTTTTTTACAGTGATTTGAACAAAATGCTGGATGAAACAAAACCGGAAGCGGTTTCTGCTTTTGGTCCGATCAATGAGCATATTACAATCGTAAGAGCCTGTGCACCAAGAAAAATTAATGTGATGGTTGAAAAACCGTTAGCTACAACTTTCGCTGATGCCAAGGAAATTCAAAGTCTTGCACTGAAAAATAATATTCAGGTTTTGACAAATTATGAAACTTCCTGGTATGCCAGCAATCAATATGTAAATGACCTTTACACGGCCGGAAAATTAGGGGAAATCAGAAAAGTAATGGTTAATGACGGCCATCAGGGACCAAAGGAAATCGGTGTTGGAAAAGAGTTTTTCGAGATTTTGACTGATCCTGTTAAAAACGGAGCTGGTGCTTTAACCGACTTTGGATGTTATGGTGCAAACCTGATGACATGGCTTATGAAAGGTGAACGCCCAATCTCGGTAACGGCTGTTGCGCATCAGAATAAACCGGATATTTATAAGAATGTAGACGATGAAGCATCCATCGTTTTGCAATACCCAAAAGCGCAATGTATTATCCAGGCTTCCTGGAATTGGACTTTTGCGCGTAAAGACATGGAGGTTTACGGAACCAAAGGTTATGCAATAGCCGTTGACCCTACAACAATCAGAGAACGTTTACAGGATAAAGCACCGGAAGAAAAAAAGAAAATCGATCCGCGCCCTGCTCCTTATACAGATCCTTTTTCAGTTTTGTCGGACGTTGTACAAGGTCGTTTGAAACTGGATAAAAATGATTTGTATGGGTTGCCTGTTAATGTAACTGTTGTTGAAATCCTGGAAGCAGCCCGTAAATCGGCTAAATCAGGAAAAACTGTTACCTTATAAAAGCTATTCATTTAAAACCGATTTCCAGTGCAAAAAACCGGACCTTCCCTCGATCCCAAACCCGTCAGTTTTTCACAAACTACACTTACAGAATTAATGATTCCGTCTTATGCCAATTTTGGTGGAAAAATACACGGAGGAATTCTCTTGTCACTGATTGATAAAGTTGCTTACGCCTGTGCCTCGCGCCATGCCGCAACGTATTGTGTGACAGTTTCGGTAGACGGAGTTGATTTTTTGAAACCGGTTGAAGTGGGAGACCTGGTTTCTTTAATGGCATCGGTAAATTATGTGGGAAGAACTTCGCTGGTTATCGGCATTCGTGTTATTGCAGAAAATGTCCGGAACGGAATTCAGCGGCATACCAATACTTCTTATGTAACCATGGTGGCGAAAGGGGAGGATGATCTTCCGGCAGTGGTTCCGCCTTTGTTGTTGGAAAGTGAAGAGGATGGAAGGAGATTTCTGGAAGCAATGACGCGCCGGCAGTTGAGAGAAGAATTTCGTCACGCTTTTAATAGTGAAAAAGGCAGAATTGATGTAACTGAAAATCTTGATAAACTTGTTGAACAACGCTGTGTAATTGGCTGGGAATAATATTACTTCTACTACCTAAGCATTTATAAGCTTAGGTAGTAGAAATATTTAAATCTTAAAATCCGAATAAACCACCTTTTTTTGTTCTGGTTGTTGATTTCCCAAACAGCATTCCAAATACGCCACGAACTACTTCTCTGCCAATTTGTTTTGCCAAAGGTGAAGCTAAGGCTTCTTCAAACATACCTTTTTCCTGCTTGCCTCCGCCTTTTGCAACAGTGGCTTCTTCTTTCAGTTCCTCAGCCTGTCTTGTTTGTTCTTCAATCCGTTTCGTTAATATTTCGTAGGCACTTTCAGGATCAATAGGATCTTTATATTTCAAATAAACATCCGACTGGCGCACATGATTTTCATAATCCGATTGTGTCATCGGGCCCATTATTGACGTTGGTGGCAGCAAATGCGTAGCCGCAACTTCGGTTGGGATACCCTTATCATTTAAAACCGTAATTAGCGCCTGGCCGATACCCAGAGTAGTTAATATCTGGTCAATGGAATAAAAATCTGAACGAGGATAGGTTTTTACCGTTTGTTTAAGCGCATCAGCATCCTGAGGCGTGAAAGCGCGAAGTACGTGTTGAACACGGTTTCCTAATTGCGCCAAAACAGAAACAGGAATATCCTGAGCCATCTGCGTACAGAAGAAAATCCCTACACCTTTTGACCGTATCAAACGGACAACCTGTTCAATCTGATCCATAAATGCTTTTGGCGCGTCTTTGAAAAGTAAATGTGCTTCGTCCAAAAAGAAAACCAGTTTTGGCTTGTCCAGATCACCCGCTTCCGGCAAAGTTTGATACAATTCAGCTAACAAACTCAACATAAAAGTCGAGAATAACGCCGGCTTATCCTGAACATCAGAAATGTTCAAAAGACTGATCACACCTTGTCCGTCAACCTTATTGATCAGATCAGAAATGTCAAAGGACTTTTCTCCAAAAATTGATCCTACACCCTGTTGTTCCAGAGCAACGATTTTACGAAGAATTGTACCAGCCGTTGACGAAGAAATCGAGCCATAATCTGACTTTATTTCTACCGCTCCCGGACCTTCTGACAGATAACTCAATACTTTTTTCAAGTCGTTCAGATCAATCATAGGTAGCTTTTTATCATCGGCATATTTGAAAAGAATAGCCAATACACCCGATTGTGTATCATTCAGCTCAAATATTTTTGACAATAAAATAGGGCCGAATTCCAAAATAGTCGCACGCATTTGTGCACCTTTATTTCCACTTAATGAATATAGTTCAACAGGAAAACCCTTTGCTTCAAAAGGAGTTCCTAAGATGGCTGAACGCTCTTCAATTGCAGCATTTGATGTTCCTGGCTGTGCGATGCCAGATAAATCTCCTTTAATATCCGACATGAAAACAGGTACGCCCGCCGCGGAAAGCTGTTCTGCTAAAACCTGAAGTGTGCGTGTTTTTCCCGAGCCGGTTGCGCCAGCGACCAAGCCATGGCGGTTCATCATACGAAGCGGTAAACTTACCTTCGCCTCTGTGATTATTTCTCCGTCAAGAATAGCCGATCCCAGGTGGATCGTTGGTTTATCCGTTTGATAAGATTTCTGGATTGCCGCTACGAATAGATCTCTTTTTGACACTTGTGTATAGGGTTATTGTTAATAATGGTCTAATTTACCAAAATTATATATTTTGTAATGATTTCAAGCCTCGGAGAGAATATTCTAAGTGAAATGATATTCTTTAAAGAAGTTATATTATTTTTCGCAGTAGTTTGTTTTTGCGGAATATTATTAGGTATTTTGGTATTAACACTATTATATTATTCTGAAATAATTTATTAAATACAATTCTTGCCGCTTATGCTTAGTCGAGTTGCTAATTCAATCTATTGGATGAATCGTTATATGGAACGGGTTGAAAATTATGCCCGTTTTGTCGGAGTTAATTTTAACCTTGCACTTGACCTTCCGCCGGATGTGGACGAACAATGGGAGCCGCTTCTTATTGCCACAGCTGATCATTTCCTGTTTCACAAATATTATGACAAACCGACTAAGGAGGACGTGATCCATTTTATGACGTTTGATAAGCGCAATCCGAATTCTATTGTAAGCTGTTTGTATGAAGCCAGAGAAAATGCACGTACGATCCGTGAAACCATTTCGAAAGAAATGTGGGAAAGTATCAATACGTTTTATCTGACAATCCGTGGAACTTCTCCGGAAGATTTCCGGAATATGGATCACATGCAGTCTTTTTTTACAGATATCCGTAAAAACTGCCAGTTATTCCATGGCGTAGTTGATGCGTCCATAACGCGTAACGAAGCATGGCATTTTGGTCGTTTGGGCCGTCATATTGAACGTGCTGATAAATGTTCGCGGTTTCTGGATGTTAAGTATTTTACACTTTTACAAGATACTGGTACTTCTGGCTCAACTTTGGACTTGATGATGTGGACTGCGGTTTTGAAATCTGTAAGTGCTTATAATATGTACCGTCAAACGCATCGTGCTTTAACGCCGATGAATATCGTGGCATTTTTAATTCTTGATAAATTATTCCCGCGTTCCATCGCTTATTCGGTTCGCCAGGCTGAACTTTCTTTGTATGCCATTGCAGGCTCTATTCCTGAACGCGGACATACAAATGCTGCTGAAAGAGCATTAAGCAAAATGCGCAGCGAACTTGAATTTACCGATGTGGAAGATGTATTTAAGATAGGTCTTCACAAATATCTGGATCGTTTTCAAACTAATAATAACGAAGTTGACAGTGCAATTTTCGATTTGTATTTTGGTCTTGAATCGGAGAAATCTCAAACGCAGTCAATGGGGCAAACTTCCGGGCATATCCGCAGCCAGTGGATGAACTGAACCAAATGTAGTCTTACAAGGGTTTAATATTAATAACGAGCATCATTTTTTGCTAAGCCCGGGAAATTCTATGAATCTGAAAGTTCGTCATTCACTTGACTATAGTTACGATTTTCCTGTTGAGTTGGATTCGCATACTTTGTATCTGTATCCCAAAGCTTATCCCCACCAACGCGTACTTCAGTATTCGCTGGTGATAGATCCTGCGCCTTCAAACATTGTTAAAAATGTAGATGCAGAAGGAAATGTTGAACAGGTTGTCCACTTTTTTAATGGTCGGGTAACGAGTTTGAAAGTCCGTGCAGAAATGACAGTGTGCTCGGATCCGGTCAATGTTTTTGATTTTGTACTTTTTCCTTTTATCACGAAAAATATTCCTTTTTTGTACGATAACAGGATCTACAAATATCTTATTCCTTATTTGAGCCGTAGTGAAGCAACAACTTACGTTGAGCAATTTGCCAGAAAAATTGCAGCCGAAGTTAATTGGGGAACTGTTCCTTTTCTGGTTGAACTAAGTAAATATATTGCTGAAAACTTCTCTTATCAAAACAGAGAGTTCGGCGTTGCTTATCCTCCGGATGATACCTTGCGGGATAAAACGGGGTCTTGCCGTGATTATTCGCGTTTGTTTATCGCTGCGTGCCGGAGTATCGGTATTGCAGCCAGATTTGTAAGCGGGTATTTATACGGAAATCCTATGCAGGCACACGAGCTTCATGCCTGGGTAGAAGTTTATTTGCCCGGTGCCGGCTGGCGCGGATTCGATCCGACAGAAGGAAAGGTGATTGCCAATAATCATATTAGTTTGGGTGCATCCGCGGACTTTGACCAATTAGCACCGGTTATGGGATTTTTCCGGGGCTCTGCTCATTCGTCTTTGGTGACGCATGTGGACATTGAACTGGTATAATGGATTAGAACCAATTACTCATTTCTAGTATTGTTTTAGTAAATAATCCGATAGACCGCGGGAAATTTGTTATTTTTGTATCGTAACAAACAGAGGAAAACCAGATCGTGACGTTAATCAAATCTATATCAGGAATCAGAGGGATAATAGGAGGGAAATCCGGAGATGCACTGACTCCAATTGATGTTGTTAAATTTGCTGCAGCTTATGGCACGTGGTTGAGGCGGACAAATACACAGAATTTAAAGGTAGTGATAGGGCGTGATGCCAGACTTTCCGGTGAAATGGTAAGTCGATTGGTAGCAGGTACTTTACAAGGTGTTGGTCTTCACGTGATTGACCTTGGGTTATCAACAACGCCAACCGTTGAAATTGCGGTGACGATGGAAGGTGCAGCGGGAGGAATAATCCTGACGGCCAGCCATAACCCGATTCAATGGAATGCGCTGAAATTGCTTAATCATGAGGGTGAATTCATTTCAGAAGAAGAAGGTACCGAAATTCTGAGAATTGCAGATGAGGAAGATTTCCTTTTCCCGGATGTGAAAAAACTGGGAAGCTACAAATCGGATGATACTTATCTTCAAAAGCATATTGATCACGTACTTTCTTTGTCTCTGGTAGACGTTGAAGCGATCAAAGCTGCCAATTTCAAAATTGTGGTTGATGCCGTGAATTCAACAGGAGGAATTGTTGTTCCCATGCTGCTTGAAGCATTAGGCGTTGAAACAAAAAATATTAAAAAGTTACACTGTGAGCCAACGGGTAATTTTGCACATAACCCAGAACCATTACCGGAACATTTACGTGATATCAGTAAGGAACTGAAAGACGGAGCATTTAATCTGGGAATTGTGGTTGATCCGGACGTTGACCGTCTGGCACTGATTTGTGAAGACGGAACGCCATTTGGAGAAGAATATACATTGGTTGCTGTGGCAGATTATGTTTTGAAAAATACGCCGGGAAATACAGTTTCGAACTTGTCTTCTACGGCGGCTTTAAAAGATGTAACCCTGAAAGCCGGAGGCGAATATTTTGCTTCTGCTGTGGGCGAAGTGAACGTAGTTACAACAATGAAAGCAAATAATGCAGTTATTGGCGGTGAAGGAAACGGCGGTGTTATTTATCCTGAAAGCCATTATGGGCGTGATGCTTTGGTTGGAATTGCATTGTTTTTAACCCATTTGGCGAAATTTGGTAAGACTGCATCAGTACTTCGCAAGTCTTATCCAAGCTATTATATTTCAAAAAATAAAATTGAATTGACGCCCGATATTGATGTTGACAATATTCTGAGCCGTATTCAAACAAAATATTCCAAGCAGCCTCTGAGCACGATTGATGGGGTAAGAATTGAATTTAACCGTGAATGGGTTCATTTACGTAAATCAAATACAGAACCTATTATCCGGATTTATTCAGAATCTGAAACGTTGACGACGGCTGTGAATCTGGCAAATAAAATCATTTCTGATATCAAAGAAATCATTTCAGAACCGAAAAATAAATAATGAAAGCCTATTTTGATAACGCTGCCACGACTCGCCTGGATCCGATCGTTTTGGAAACCATGTTGCCTCTGATGACGGAGACTTTTGGTAATCCTTCTTCAATTCATTCCTATGGCCGTGCAGTTCGTTCTGCTGTGGAGAGAGCGAGGAAAAGTGTAGCAGGGATATTAAATGCAGCGCCTGCGGAGATCTTTTTCACATCTGGCGGAACAGAAGCAGATAATACAGCAATTCGTTCGAGCATCGAAACGTTTGGATTGAAACATGCCATTACCTCGAAAATTGAGCACCATGCTGTGCTTCATACGCTGGAACATCTGGCAAAAACAGGGCAGATTGAATTAAGTTATGTCAATCTGAATGAGAAGGGAGAAGTGGATCTGGGACATTTGGAAACACTTTTGCAAACAAATTCCCGCTCACTTGTTTCCTTAATGCATGGGAACAATGAAATCGGAAATTTGCTTGATCTGGATGCAGTAGGTGATTTGTGCAAACATTATGATGCGATTTTTCATAGTGATACGGTACAAACCATGGGTCATTACAAACATGATTTGCAGCAAATGAAAACCAATTTCATCGTTGGTTCAGCTCATAAATTTCATGGCCCAAAAGGTATTGGTTTTTTATACGTTCAGCCAGGAACCAAGATTTTCCCTTTCGTTCACGGTGGCGCGCAAGAGCGCAACATGCGTGGAGGAACTGAAAATGTATACGGAATTGTAGGTTTGGCAAAAGCATTGGAAATCGCGTACCGCGATATGGATCAGCATCGCTTACATATCGAAAATCTTAAAACCCGAATGATTCACAAACTTCAGGAGAATATCGAAGGTGTGTCATTCAACGGAAAATCAGATTTGCTGGATAAAAGTTTATATACCGTTTTAAGCGTAAGTCTGCCACCTTCTGGGTTAAATGATATGTTGCTTTTCAACATGGATATTGCCGGAGTAGCCGTTTCAGGTGGAAGCGCCTGCGCAAGTGGGACAGATGTGGGATCACATGTTTTAACTGAAATTCAAATCAATCCGGACCGTGCAAATGTGCGTTTCTCTTTTGGAAAATATAACACTGCAGAAGAAGTTGATTTCGCAGTAGATACATTAGCAGAGCTTTACCGGAGAGAATCAGTGATGCTTTAACTGTGATAAGCAAAAATATTTAAGTTATAAACAAAAAGAAGTCAACCTTTAAAAGTTGACTTCTTTTTGTTTATAACTCTTTTCGAAAATAACACATTGAAAAATATGAGGAATTACCAAACCAATCCTTGACTACAAATGACAATTTCATGACCATTCCCTGACAAAAATTGACCAAGAATTAAGCCTTCTTAACCATATCCTCCAATGCCTCAATCCAGATATCGCTGTCATTCAGGCTTTCCACCAATTGCCAGTGTTCGCCGCCTTCTTTTTCAAATAACTCTTTGTATTCTTCACCAACTTCGATGGTTGTTTCCAAACAGTCTGCGACAAAAGCCGGGGAGAATGCTAATACACTTTTAACTCCTTTTTTTGCCAATTCGGGGATAAGCTCATCCGTGTAAGGTTTAATCCACGGCGTTTTACCAAGTCTTGATTGGAATGCAACTGTATATTTCCCTTCCGGAATTTCCATTCCTTTTACAAAAAGTCTGGTCGTTTCGTAACATTGGGCACGGTAGCAATGCTGGTTTTTTTCGTTTAAAGTATCACAGCAAGTACCGAACTGGCAGTAATTAGCAACGTCGCCTTTTGTGATTTGTCTTTCCGGGATTCCGTGATAACTGAAAACAAAATGGTCGTACTCGCGCTGAGCCATGTATTTTTTGCCAAGGTTAACAAAACCTTCAACAAATTTCGGATGATCCAGGAAACGGTTGATAAATTTGATTTCAGGTAAAACTTCCCAATCTTTCACAACTTCCATTACTTTTTTGTAAACAGAACCCGTGGAAGCAGAAGCATATTGCGGGAAGAACGGAACGACGATAATTTCAGAAAGACAAAGTTTTCTGAGCTCATTCAGACCATTCTCGATGCTTGGACTTTGATAACGCATAGCTAGCTTGACCACAAAATCATCGCCTAATACCTTTTGTAATTTTTTTTCAACAGACTCGCCGTAAATCTTCAACGGGGATCCTTCCGGTGTCCAAAGCTCCCGGTAAATTTTGGCAGATTTTGGTGCACGGAAAGGCGCTATAATCAGGTTAATCAGTAACCATCGGTTCAGGTACGGTATATCAATAACGCGTTCATCCATTAAAAATTCACGTAGATATTTTCTTACGTCGGGAACGGAAGGACTATCCGGTGTGCCCAGATTTACGATCAAAACGCCTGTTTTTCCAACAGGTTTTTCTTTTGGTAAAGATGGATTTGTCAGCGTTTCGGTATTCATTTTAAATTAAATTTTATAACGGGATTCGTTACCAGTTGATATAACTTTGCCCGGAGTCTACAAAGTTCAGACGTGAAAAGTTTTTATGCGTTCAAGCCAAGCAAAATTTCTTTCAAGACAGCCTGTGCAGACCACTCTCTGTTTGCCGCCTGCTCAATAACCAGTGAACGAGGTCCATCCAATACTTCGTCGGCCACTTTCATATTTCGTCTGAGCGGAAGGCAATGCATGAATTTTCCGTTGTCTGTCAAAGCCATTTTAGCCTCTGTGATCATCCAGGAAGGATCTTGCGTCAAAACCTGACCGTAATGGTTGTAAGACGACCAGTTTTTCCCGTACACAAAGTCAGCACCTTCCAAGGCTTTATCCTGATCATAGATAACCTGTCCTTTACCAACAAATTTTGGATCAAGATCATATCCTTCCGGATGTGTGATCACTAGTTCCACGTTCATTGGATTCATCCATTCACAGAAAGAATTGGCAACGGCCTGAGGAAGTGCCTTAAAATGGGGTAGCCAGGTTAAAACTACTTTCGGACGTTCCTTAATTTTAAATTCTTCGATGGTGATACAATCTGCCAAAGATTGCAGCGGATGGCGTGTGGCCGATTCCAGATTTACGATCGGAACCTCAGCATATTTTTTGAATTGTTGAAAAACAGTTTCAGCATAATCTTTATCACGATCTTCCAGCTCGGCAAAAGACCGGATTGCGATAATGTTACAATAGCGTCCCATGATCGCTGCTGCCTCTTTTACGTGTTCTGCTTTGGTCCCATTCATAACGACACCTTCTTCCATTTCAAGTCCCCAGCTATCCTGCCCAACATTCATCACGATCACAGTCATCCCCAAATTGGCAGCGGCTTTTTGCGTGCTGATACGGGTACGTAAGCTTGAATTAAAAAACATTAAACCGATGGTCTTGTGCTTGCCAAGTGTTTCGTCAGCAAAGGGATTACGTTTCGCTTCAATCCCGCTTGTAATAAGGCGATTAAGATCTGAGACGTCTGCAAAGGAAAGAAAATGTTTCATTAATATTGTATTTAACCGCAATGGACGCAATGGTTTTCGCAATGGACGCAATAAAATTATAATCCGTTTGCCAATCTTTTGACACCGTTTTTTATTAACGCTACATTGAAATTAATCAATAGCCCAAGTTTGCAATTCGTTAGTTTTAGATAAGTTAATAACTGAGCAGTATGCACATCGTTAAGAGCTTCGACAGCTTTGATTTCCACGATCACGCAATTCTCCACCAATAAATCTATTCTATATCCGACTTCAAGTCTGATATCTTCATATACAAGAGGAAGTGCTTTTTGCTTTTCAACCCAAAGACCCTCTTTTTTAATTTCATAATACAGGCATTCTTCATAAGCAGATTCCAGTAAACCTGGCCCCAATGTCTTATGTACTTTCAGAGCACAAAAATAGATTTGTTTTGCAATTCTATTCTCAAAAATATCCATTGCATCCATTGCGAAAACCTATTGCGCCCATTGCGGTTAAGAAAATGATTACAGAGCACAAAAATAGATTTGTTTTGCAATTCTATTCTCAAAAATATCCATTGCATCCATTGCGAAAACCTATTGCGCCCATTGCGGTTAAGAAAGACTCGTAACTTCTATTCTCAAAGATTCCAGGAACAAATCAGCTTCCTTTTTTCCTAATGCAAGCGAAGGCAACAACCGAATTGTATTAGCCCCGGCTACACCCGTGAACATTTTATGCTCAAATAGTAATTTATTCCGAAGATCTTTAACCGGGAAATCGTATTCAATCCCGATCATTAGACCACGTCCACGAAGTTCTTTATATCCACCGATTTCTTTGATGCCATTCAGCAGATATTCTCCGATTTCCGTAGCATTATCCAAAAGATTTTCGTTTTTCATAATGTCAAGCACAGCAATTCCCGCAGCACAGGCCATGTGATTTCCGCCAAAGGTAGTACCTAGCAAACCATAGCTAGCCTTAAATTTCGGAGAAATCAAAACGCCGCCGATTGGGAAACCATTACCCATACCTTTCGCCATTGTCATCAGATCAGGGTGGACTCCGCTGAACTGGTGCGAGAAGAATTTTCCGGTACGGCCATAACCACACTGTACGCTGTCAAGAATTAATACAGCACCAGTCTCATCACAACGTTTCCGCAAAGCCTGAAGAAATTCATCACTACTGACCTGAATCCCGCCAACGCCCTGAATTCCTTCAACGATTACGGCACAAACTTCATCCGTAATACCTTCCTGAAGTGCGTCAATGTCATTGAAAGGAAGGAAAGTAACGTGTTTGTTGTAATTAACAGGAGCAACAATTGACGGATTGTCTGTCGCGGCAACAGCGCCGGCAGTACGTCCATGAAATGCCTTTGTAAAGGCTACCACTTTTGAGCGACCTGTATGAAACGAAGCCAGTTTTAACGCATTTTCGTTCGCTTCCGCGCCTGAATTAACAAGGAAAAGTTTATAATCCGGGTAACCTGAAAGCTCTCCAAGTTTTTCCGCCAATTCTTCCTGCAAAGATATTTTTACTGAATTCGAGTAAAAGTTAATCGCATGAAGCTGCTTGCTTAACATATCTACATAATACGGATGACAATGTCCAACGGAAATCACCGCGTGTCCGCCATAAAGATCCAGGTATTTAGTACCATTCGTATCCCATAAATAGCAGCCCTCAGCTTTTACAGGTTCTATATCGTAAAGTGGATAAACATCAAATAAATGTGACATAGTAATATTTTTTTAACGCAGAGGAAATGAGTTTTTACGCGGAGTGCTGCAGAGAAAAAGTTTCAGCGTCCTCTGCGCTTAACTCCTTAACTCTGCGTTTAAACAAAAATCAGAATGAGGGTGCCTTTAACCTTAATCCTGCATCTTCCGGTAATCCGAAGATCAGGTTCAGGTTTTGAACGGCCTGTCCCGAAGCACCTTTTGTTAAATTATCAATGATACTGCTGATCAACAACTGACCGTCATGTACTTCCAAATGAATGAAACATTTATTGGTATTAACCACTTGTTTCACATCAATCGGCGAATCGCTTACATGCGTAAAAGGATGTTCAGCGTAATAATTTTTATAAATTTCTTTCGCTTCTTCAATCGTTCCGGAATAAGGCGTGTAAACATTGGCCATTATTCCACGAGTAAAATCACCGCGATATGGAACAAAATTCACTGCCTTGTCGAAACCAGCCTGCAATTTCCGTAGACTCATTTTAATCTCAGTCAGGTGTTGATGCGCGAAAGCCTTGTAAATCGACAGATTATTATTTCTCCAGGAAAAATGTGTCGTTGCACTCAGCGACTGACCTGCTCCGGTACTACCAGTCACGGCACTTACGTGCACATCTTCTTTCAACAACCCAGCATTCGCTAACGGTAAAATCGCCAGCTCAATACTCGTCGCAAAACATCCTGGATTAGCGATTTTGTTTGAAGTCTCTATTTTTTCCTTTTGAAGTTCAGGTAAACCGTACGTGAAACCATTTGATTCATCACGGAAATCAGTGCTTAGATCAATGATCTTAACTGTTTCAGGAACGTTATATTCATCCAGAAACTTCTTCGATTCTCCATGGCCTGAGCACAGGAAAATCGCGTTCAAACTTTCCTGATTTAACAAGGTTTGAATATCTTCTCCCGAAAAACTCAGTTCCGTATCACCCAACAAATCTGTATGCGTAGCATAAACCGGCTTCCCGATCTGGCTTTTACTATGTGCAAAGGCAATATTTAGATTCGGATGGTTAATGACAATTCTCAATAATTCTCCACCAGTATAACCCGCGGCACCGATAATGCCTATATTTATTTTATTCATTATTCCACCCAATTTTCTAATTTCAAACCAATCACTCTTCCAAACTCTTTGGTATTATTTGTAACCAAAGTAAGTCCTAAACTAAGAGCGTGTGCTGCGATTAATATATCATTTGAACCAATTATTAAACCCTTAGCTTCTAAATCTGCACGAATTAATCCATAAAACTTTGCTGCTGTGAAATCAAAATCGACAATTGTCAAAGGAGCTAAAAATTCTTCCAAAGCTGTTTTATTCTGCTCTTTTTTGTGACTTTTAACAACGCCATACCATAGTTCTGCTACGACAATTGAGGAGACGAAAATTTCATCTTTGGATAGTGACAGAAATTTAGAAATTACCTCAGGTGGCCTTTCATTTATAATGTAGGCGATAATATTAGTATCAAGCAAATACTTCATTCAAACAAATTTTCAAGTTTATCTAATGGAGGTTGCGTACGATCCTTCATAAAATCATCAGAAAAGTTATCAAGGTTTTTCCACCATTTTTGAAATTCCTGATCGGACGAAAATAATCTCTTCCGTTTTTTTTCAACAATAAATTCCATATAATCAAATACTTCCTGAAGTAAATCAGGAGGCAATTCCAGCGTCTTGCGCTGAATTTGATTTTGCAGTTCTGTTATTGTCATAATCAAAAACTTTAAAACTTGTCAAATATAAACTTGTAGACCAATCACTACCATTAACAATTAACCCTTAATCATTAACCCTTAACGGCACCGGCCGCCCGGAATTAATCATTACTCTCGCTTACTTTCTGATAAATCATCACCTGATTAGAAGCAACTTTCGAAAATCCTCTTACATCGTCTCCTGTCCAGGCATTATTCATTTCACCATAACTTCCGAATTTCGAAGACATCAAATCAAATGGAGATTCAATTCCTTCTACATGGAAACGGTATGGAGCAAGATGCACATGCACTTTTCCCGTAACATGCGACTGCGTATCAGATAAGAAAGCTTCTATGTTACGCATAACAGGTTCTGTAAACTGACCTTTATGAAGCAGGCTACCATACCAGTTAGAAAGTTGTTCTTTCCAATAAAGCTGCTGCTCGCTCAAAACGTGTTTTTCAAGCGTATGATGTGCTTTAATGATAACCAAAGGAGCTGCGGCTTCAAAACCAACGCGTCCTTTGATACCAATAATCGTATCACCCACGTGAATATCACGTCCAATTCCGAAAGGTTGCGCAATAGAAGCCAATTTTTGAATGGCGTTAACCGGATTTTCGAAAGTTTCTCCTGCTACACCTTTCAATTCACCTTCAACAAATTCCAGCGTAATAGTTTCGGGTTCAGTTTTAGAAACCTGCGTTGGCCATGCTTCTTCCGGAAGATATTTTTCAGAAGTTAAAGTCTCTTTTCCTCCAACCGAAGTTCCCCAAAGTCCTTTGTTGATACTGTATGCTGCTTTCGCCCATTCGCGGCCAACGCCTTTTTTCGTCAGATATTCAATTTCAGCCTCACGCGAAAGCTTCAAATCACGGATTGGCGTAATAATTTCAGCTTCCGGAATGATAATACGGAACGCCATATCAAAACGAACCTGGTCATTTCCTGCACCTGTACTTCCATGTGCAATCGCAGTTGCGCCAATTTCTTTTGCATATTCAGCAACAGCAACTGCCTGAAAAACGCGCTCAGCACTTACGGAAAGTGGATAAGTATTGTTTTTCAAAACATTACCAAAAATCAGATATTTGATACAATCATTGTAGTAATCTGCTGTTTTTGAAATAGTAGCATGATTTTTCACTCCTAATGAATAGGCATTCGCTTCAATAGTTTTAAGGTCTTCTTCTGTGAAACCACCGGTGTCAACCAAAACTGAATAAACTTCATAGCCTTTATCTTCGGCTAAATACTTTACACAAAATGAGGTATCCAATCCTCCACTAAACGCTAATACTACTTTGGGCTGTGACATTCTATTTATTAATATGATTCTTGTTCTATTTAAAACTACCTAAATGTTACTTGTTGACTTTATTTGAACTGGGTTTTGGAATTGAAAAGTGCTTCTTTTCATATTCAATTGCTAAAATTGCAACTGCCTCCAAAATATCCATTGCTTTTTTCCTTTCGGAGCTATTTTCTATTAAATCGGCATCAACTAAGGCATCAATAATATTACTGGCATTCTCAAAATCGTCCTGATTAGTAATCGGTTTGATTACTATTTCGTCCAAATTGATTGAAAGTTTTTTAGTTTCCATTTAGTGTGTAAAAGTACTTAAGTATTCCCGAATTGGGAAAAGCTTATTCCCTTAATACTATTTTAATTCAGGATATAACGAAAAATACCTCGCATCGGAGTTTAAAAGCTGCCGGGCGAGGTATTTAGAATGATATAATAATCAATAATATGAGTGCTGTACTTAGTGTACGAGCACCGCCTCGGCATTTTTCTTTTTGGCACGTTCTTCCCTTCGCAACAAAATACGTTGCTTTATACGCATCCAACGCTCGTAAAGGCTGGATTCTTTCAGGAAATCCCAAGTGTCTTTTTCCGGTTGTGCCTCGGTTTTTTTATGTTCTTCAGGATTGTACATCATACCAGTACATAAACAATGTTTTCTGCCGGTACGGGTAAGTACATCATAATTTACACAGCTGGCGCAGCCTTTCCAGAAAGCGTCATCCGCAGGAAGTTCACTGAATGTAACAGGTTCATAACCAAGATCGGAGTTGATCTTCATTACAGGCAAGCTGGTTGTGATACCAATAATTTTGGCATCCGGATATTTTAGACGTGAAAGTTCAAAAGCTTTTTGCTTGATCGCTTTTGCCATACCACTCTGACGAAAGTCCGGATGTACGATAAGCCCGGAATTGGCCACGAACTTTCCATGTTCCCAGGTTTCGATATAACAAAAACCAACCCACACGCCTGTATCAGTTGTGGCAATAATCGCTTTTCCTTCTACCATTTTTTCCATGATATAAACAGGAGAGCGTTTTGCTATACCAGTACCACGTTTTTTGGCACTCTCTTCCATTTCAGCACAAATTGTATCTGCGAAATGGAAATGATTTTCATTGGCGGTTTGTATAATGAACTTACTGCCTACTACTTCGGTATTTTTCATTTATTAATTTACTGACGAAAATTGTTCGAAACAAAAATTAAATTCCCAGAAAATTACGATGGGACGTTTCAAAAATTTAAAAAAGATAGGGATAGAAGTTTTACCACATAGGTAAACAAGAGTTAGACGGTCCTGGGGGACCTAAACCTGAAAGGTGTAGTATGAAGCACAGTATGTATTCCGTTGCTATTCATTTGGTTTGTTGATCCGTCTAAGAGGATGCAAATTTTGTAAAAAAAAATGTTACTTGAAAGAAACATGCATTATATTTTTATAGTTCGTCCAACAGAAAAAATATTCGGGAGTAACGACAAATTTTTTAGCTTGCATCAGTCTTATGAATTTGAATGAATTTTTGGAATGACAACCCTGACAGCTGACGATCTTCTTTACGGATACATCAATGGAATTTTTCCAATGGCAGAGCCGGATGGAACAATTTATTGGTATTCACCTGATCCCAGGGCCATTATTCCTATAGACTCCTACAAACCACATAAGTCACTACGCCCGGTCATTAATAAAAGAACTTTTGAAATTCGTGTAGATTTTGATTTTGAAGGTGTCATGCACGGATGCGCCGGTCCGCGCGTGCAGGAAGACGGAACCTGGATTTCGAGCGATATTATTTTTGCCTATACCAATTTACATAAACTCGGTTACGCGCACAGCGTAGAAGCTTATCGTGAAAATAAGTTAGTTGGCGGCTTATATGGTGTTTCCATTGGTGGTGTATTTTTTGGCGAATCCATGTTTTACAGTGAAGCAAATTCTTCCAAAGTAGCTTTTCACTATCTGATAGAAATTCTTCGGGCCAACGGTTATCAGTTACTGGATACCCAGTTTATCAACGATAATGTTTTGCGATACGGAGCGATCGAAATCCCACGAACGGATTACATGGAAAGATTAAAAAAAGCACTTCAGTTAAACAGGAAATTCCTTTTAAATCCTCCGCAAATTCCTTCTTCCAAACATTCTGCTTTTTAATAACCGGGTAACTAAGTAATTTTAGCCTGAAAAGTTAATCTCAGAGTAAGAAGTATTTTAAGTATTCACAAAGTGTCAAAACCAATTCTTGTTATCAAGTTCGGGACGGCGTCTATTACGCTTCCTTCCGGAGAGCCCGATGTTACGATTATTTCAGAAGTAGCCCGTCAGGTTTCATTACTGCATCCCAGATACCGCATCATCATTGTTTCATCAGGGGCGGTGGGTGCCGGAAAAGCTTATATCAATGATTATAAGGGAACGATGACGCAGCGGAAAGCGGCAGCGTCTGTTGGAAATCCCTTATTGGTTGGACTTTATGCTAATTATTTCGCACCCAATGGAATTTTTATCGCGCAAAGTCTTTGTGAACGTCAGCATTTTGCGAACCGCAATAAGTTTTTGCAGCTGAAAAATACGTTCGAAGAATTATGGCAGAATAACATTATTCCAATTGTTAACGAGAATGACGTTGTCAGTGATCGTGAGTTGAAATTTTCGGATAATGACGAACTGGCAACTTTACTGGCAGTCGGTTTTGGAGCGGAAACGTTGATGTTCTGTACTTCGGTAGGAGGATTGCTGGACGAAGCCGGAAATATTATCGGGAACGTATCCAATGTTAATGAGGTTTTTAAATTTGTACGAACGGACAAATCATTCCTTGGATTGGGCGGAATGGCTTCCAAATTGACATTCGCCAAACTTGCTACCCGTATGGGAATCAAGGTTTTCATTTTTGGAATGAAACAGCAAGACGAATTATTGAAAGCGCTCGAAGGAAAAGCAGGTACCGAAATTAGTCCTGAAAAAAGTACGCTTTCTGCAAGAAACCGCTGGTTAGGAAGTGGAGGATTGGTTTCAGGAAGATTGCAGGTAGACGAAGGTGCAACCAAGGCTTTACTGAAAAGAAAAAGTTTGTTAGCAGTCGGTGTAATCGAAGTAACAGGAGATTTTGAAGCCGGTGAAATTATTGAAATATATTCTCAGGATGATGAAATGATCGCGGTTGCACGCGCCAGAGAAACATCCGGTGCTATAAAAGTGAATTTGAAAACATTGAATTTTGAAGTGGCACACGCCAACGATATCGTTTTATTATAATGGAATTGGAATCTATAATACCTCTTTTAAAAGCAACGAAAGACGCCTCAGTGGCGGTTCGGAAATTATCTGACAAACAGAGAGCAGATTTGCTTAATGCCTTGGCTGAAAAGGTTTTGGCAAATAAGGCCAACATCATCATTGAAAACCAAAAAGACCTGGTATTGATGGATGATGCCGACCCCAAGAAAGACCGTCTGCTTTTGAATGAAAAAAGGATTATAGATTTAGCGCAAAGTCTGCGCGATGTGGCTGCGTTGCCGGATCCGACGGGAGAGGTTTTGTTGGAAAAGACAATAGAGCAGGGAATGTCGTTGAAAAAACTGACCGTTCCGCTTGGCGTGGTTGGTGTTATTTACGAATCCAGACCGAATGTTACATTGGACGTAGCGTCGCTTTGTCTGCGTTCCGGAAATGCCTGTGTTTTGAAAGGTGGAAAAGAAGCGCATTTTTCAAATACTTATCTTGTAAGTTTGATCCATGAAAGTCTTGCTGAAATGGGAATTGATCAAGCTGCGGTCATGCTTTTGCCGACGGACCGGAAATTTGTCAATGAACTTCTGACGGCGACTAAATATGTAGATATTATCATTCCACGCGGTTCAGAAGGACTTATCCAATTTGTCCGTAAAAATTCTCTTGTACCAACGATTGAAACCGGAGCAGGCGTTTGTCATACGTATGTGGACAAAACAGCGGATCTTGAAAAAGCGAAGAATATCGTAGTGAATGCGAAGGTTTCCCGTCCTTCTGCTTGTAACGCGCTGGATACTGTGCTTGTCGATCGTGAAGTTGCTGCTGCGTTTTTACCAACATTGAAAGAAGATTTTATAAACTGGAATGTAGAAGTTTTCGCGGATGAAACTTCCTTTGAAATTCTTGAAAAAGCGGAATATCCATTTTTGAAAAAAGCAGAACCGGAAGATTTTGGGAGAGAATTTCTTGACTATAAATGCTCCATCAAAATTGTTGATGGATTAGATGCGGCGATTGATCATATTTATAATTTCTCATCAAGTCACTCCGAAGCAATTATTTCCAAAGATGCTAAGGCGATTGAAAAGTTTTTGAATGAAGTAGATGCGGCGGCTGTGTATGCCAACGCTTCAACCCGTTTTACAGATGGCGGCGTATTTGCTTTGGGCGCTGAAATCGGAATTTCAACGCAGAAACTGCACGCTCGCGGGCCTTTTGCTTTGGAAAAGCTGGTGACGGAAAAATGGGTGGTGAGAGGGGATGGGCAGATTAGAGCCTAATATTATTTCTTGTCACTACGCAGATTCTAATGTGCGTGGCGACAAGAAATGTCTAACCTCACTTTTGTTTACTTTCTTATCGGCATGCCACAGATCGTAATCAGATTGTAATTTTACCCAAAACTGGGGCGTAGAACCAAACGCTTCAGATAATCTGATCGCCATTTGTGAACTTATTCCCTGGCGTTCATTTAAAATTGCTGAAACGGTACTTCTCGTTACACCCAGTCCCTGTGCGACCGTCGTAATCGTTAATGAATTTCCTGTTTCTTCTTTTATTCCTTCCATAATATCCCGAATCATAGATCCTGGATGTGGGGGTTTCATGCCTCGATTTATCATAGTATTGCTATTACTGGTAATCAATATAGTCGACGTCAAAGACTTGCTCGTTTTTCAGCCTGAATATAATTCTAAAATTCTTATCAACCTTAACTGACCAAAAACCTTTCAATTCTCCTGTAAGCTGGTGAAGTGCCCACCCGATCTGATTCATATCTTCGATGGTCAACGACTCGTCCAAACGATAAAGGATTCTTCTAATTTTTCAATATGATGAGGTTGTAATTTGGAGGAATCATCTTTTTCGTAAAATAACCTAAGACCTTTGTGTCGAAAGTTTATTATCATAACACGAATACAGAATAGAACGTTTAAGATAAAAATAGATTTGACGCGACTGCGATTTTACGTCACTCTTGTGAATCCTTTTTTTATACCTTTGCCCAAAATATTGTTGTACCAGATATCCCAAATATGTCTTCATTAACTGATTCTGAAAATATCCAAAAACTTACACAGGAAGTAATTTCTTTACTTAAAAAGCTGATTGAAACACCATCATTCAGCAAAGAAGAAGAGCAGACGGCTGCCTTAATCCAGGATTTTTTCAGACAAAAAGAGATTTCTTTTCAAACTAAAAAGAACAATGTCTGGGCTTACAATAAATATTTTGATGCTACAAAACCAACAGTTCTTTTAAATTCTCATCACGATACGGTCAAGCCAAATAAATCCTGGACACTGGATCCATTTCAGGCTTTGGTTGAGGATGATAAGCTTTTTGGTTTGGGAAGTAATGATGCAGGTGGCTGTCTGGTTTCATTGATCGCTACTTTTTGTCATTTTTATGATCGTGAAGATCTAACTTATAATATTGTGATCGCTGCGACTGCTGAAGAGGAAATTTCGGGAAAAGAAGGTCTGGAAATTGTTGTTCCTGAGCTTCCGGAAATTTCTTTTGCGATTGTGGGAGAACCAACGGAAATGCATCTTGCCGTAGCTGAAAAAGGTTTGCTGGTACTGGATTGTACTGCAAAAGGAAAATCCGGACACGCTGCACGAGAAGAAGGAGATAATGCGATTTATAAAGCGATCCAGGATATTGAATGGATACGGAACTATAAATTCCCAAAAGTTTCCCCGACTTTGGGACCGATAAAAATGTCGGTTACGATCATTAATGCTGGAACGCAGCATAATGTGGTGCCCGATAGTTGTGTTTTTACGATTGATGTAAGAGCAACGGATCAATATACTCTGGAAGAAATCATTGAGGTGATTCAGGAAAATATTCAGTCCGAAATAAGTGCACGTTCGATTCGCTTGCGTCCTTCCAGCATTCCTATGGAACATCCGATCGTGCAGGCCGGCTTGAAACGCGGAAGAACGGCTTATGGCTCACCAACAACTTCGGATCAGGCATTGCTGGATTGTTCGTCTTTGAAAATGGGGCCGGGACATTCGGAACGCTCGCATACTGCCAATGAATTTATTTATCTGCATGAAATTGAGGCTGGTATTTTGCAATATATCAGTATGCTGGAAGAGGTTGTTACCATGTGATTTTCTCATTAACGTTTATTTATTATGCTTTTTTTCAAAGAAGAAGACGTTGAGAATTTTGATACAGTTCAGTTTCTGTATATCAAAACTTCTTTGAAAGGAAATGTTTTTGAAATAAGACTTAACCGGCCGGAAAAACGAAATGCCTTCACGCCGACGATGGCGAATGAAATTGCATTTGCGCTGGCTTATGCAAAAAGTCAGATTGAAGTTCGATGCATTATCTTAAAAGCAGAAGGCCCGGTTTTTTGTGCCGGAGCTGATCTTAACGCTTTTCATGATAAGTCAGCAGATCAAAAAAATCAAACACTTCCCGAACCGATAGAAGAAGTAAGGCTGGGTGACACTTTTGCTTATTTACACAAACCGTGCATTGCCCAAGTTGAAGGTTCTGTGTTTGCAGGAGGGTTTCTAATCATCTGCGGATGCACTTTTGTCATCAGCGTACCAGACGCAAATTTCAGTTTGCCCGAAGTCAAAAGAGGAATTTGGCCCATGCAGGTCATGGCATCATTACTTGACATTATTCCAAAAAGAAAAATACTGGAAATGTCGATAACTGGAAAAAGTTATTCGGCAGAAGAAGCGCTTTATTTAGGTTTAGTCACCCAGATAGCAGAAAAAGAAGTCATTGAAAAAGAAGTCAATAACCTTGCGGATCTAATTTGTTCAAATGCTCCATACGCTATCAAAGCAGGAATGGAGACACTTCAAAATTTATCAGAAATAGACGAAGACAAACGCCATAGTTATCTAAAATCCCAATTAGAAAATCTCCTGAAATCGGAAGACGCCAAAGAAGGCACAGCCGCATTCAAAGAAAAGAGAAATGCTATCTGGAAAGGAAAGTAAAAGGAAATCACCGGATATCTCTCAACGAGCCAAAACCGAAAGCTGATTGCCGACCGCCTTATTAGCTTCCCGGAACGATTTCAATTTCTTCTCCATACTTATTGTGGAATTTAAAATCGATGACGCCTAATGAAGTATCCTTGATCAATTTCACCCAGGTTCTGTATTGGAAGAACCATTTTATTTGTTCGGAAATTAATCCCTTGGTAAAGTAAGCGTAAATAAACGGATGAAGCGCGATGGTAATGCCACGCTCATTTTGTTTGGAAAGAATATAATCCAGATTAGACAAAATAATATCCGTTACCAGAATACTCGCCTGAATTGTTCCCGTACCGCCACAAGTAGGGCAGGTTTCGCGGGTTACAATATTCATTTCGGGTCTTACACGCTGACGTGTGATTTGCAGTAACCCGAATTTAGAAAGCGGAAGAACCGTATATTTTGAACGGTCTCCTTTCATTTCGTCGCGCATCATGTCAAAAAGAACGCGTTTATTTTCCGCTTTCTTCATGTCAATGAAATCGACAACGATAATTCCACCCATATCACGCAAACGTAATTGACGGGCAATTTCCTTCGCTGCTTCAATGTTTACACTGAGCGCAGTAGCTTCCTGATCTTCTTCCGAATTGGACTTATTTCCGCTGTTCACGTCAATCACGTGCAAAGCTTCCGTATGTTCAATGATCAGATAACCGCCGTTTGGCAAACTTACCGAACGGCCAAAAAGAGATTTAATTTGCTTCTCTAAACCGAATTGTTCAAATATCTTGTTCTTGCCGTTATGCAGTTTCAGGATATTTTCTTTATCCGGCGCAATGTTGTGGATGTAAGCTTTAATGTCCTCGTAAACTTCTTTTGAATCCACCGTAATACTGTCGAACGATTCGTTCAGCATGTCACGGATTATAGAAGAAGCACGGTTCATTTCACCGATCACACGGTCACGAGGCTTGGCATCACGAAGCGCTTTGATACCATTTTCCCATTTGTCAAGACAGTCCTGAAGATCTTTGTTCAGTTCATCTACATCTTTTCCAGTGGCAACGGTACGGATAATGACACCGAAATTGGCTGGTTTGATGGAGGACATCAGTCGCTGCAAACGCGTTCTTTCCTGTTTGTCAGTAATCTTTTTCGAAAGGTTTACTGAATTTGAGAAAGGAACCAAAACGATATAACGGCCTGCAATGGAAATATCGCACGATAGGCGGGGACCTTTTGTTGAAATAGGTTCTTTAACAATCTGAACCAGAATAGCCTGATTCTTAGAAAGTACTTTATCAATCTTGCCAAGTTTCTCAATTTCAGGTTCCATTTTGAAGTTATTCAACTTCCCGGAATTGACACGCTTGGAAATTACATCTTTGGTTAATTTGTTAAGAGAGTTGATGTTAGGCCCTAAATCCAGATAATGCAAAAAAGCATCCTTCTCAAACCCCACGTCTACAAATGCGGCATTAAGCCCAGGCACGAGCTTCCTAACTGTACCAAGGTAAATATCCCCAACGGTAAAGCTCTGATCCGGTGTTTCGACGTGGTATTCTAACAGACGTTTATCCTGCAAAAGGGCTATACGTTCTCCCTTTTGAGTAGAATTTATTAGTAATTCGTTACTCAATGTTCAACCAACCAAATGGCTATATAAAGTTAATACTCAACCTCCTGCTTTACATTTAAAGACAGGCAACATATATATCGTAAGAGATAATATGACCGGATTCATAATATATACAAATCCGGTCATATATCAATTATTTCTTCTTATGTCTATTTTTTCTAAGACGTTTCTTTCTCTTGTGAGTGGAAATCTTATGTCTCTTTCTTTTCTTTCCGCAAGGCATAAATTTATGTCGTTTATATAATAAAAAATAATTGTTTTACTTATTTAATTGTCAAGACGCTCCTGAAGTTCGATAAGAGCCTGTTGGATAACGGGATCTTTCTCTTCTTTTTTTACTTCTGCCAATACTTTACGGGCCTCATCTTTGTTCCCTAATTCAACAAGTGTCAATCCCAGATAGAATTTTGCCTTTGTATTAGCAGGGTTGTTAGTCAGTATTTGTCTGAATCTGTCTGCTGCTTTCGAGTATTGATTCGAACGCATAGATAGAATACCAAGATTAAACAAAGCTAGTTCATTTGTGGGATCCGTATCCAAAACTTCGCGCAACATCAAAATTCCCTGCATCGGGTTTTCAGTATTCACGTAAGTCATGGCCATATTAGCTTTCGCGGCTAGCAGACCAGGATTTTTTTCAATTGCTTTGCCATAAAATTCACGTGTTTTGTTACCCAGGCTTTTCGCTTTGGCATCATCAACGGCAAATCCATATGCTTCGTAATAGCGGTCACCAGCTTTTGTGATATTCTCAACAGAAGGCGATAACCGGGCTACTTTTTCGGCATAACTGGCGGCGCTGTCAAATTTTTGAAGTTTGGCAAACGTGTCAGACAATTTTAATCCGGCAGCTATTTTGTCTTTTCCGGTTGCCTGATTGAAGCCACTTCTCAGCAGAGCAACATTCTTTTGTTGTTCTGGGGATAAAGTGGCTCCATCATGCATCTTTGAGGGAGTTTCGGATGCCGGAGTAGCTGGTGCGGAAGCACCTGGCGCTGTCGCAGCCTGACTCTTCTCGGTGTCCACTTCTTTTGCTTTTGTATTCACTACCACCTTCGGAAGACTGTAAAGTGTTCCAACCAGGGCCAATGCCAATACACAAGAAAGAATTATAGACTTTTTCATACTGTTTTAATCAAACCTATTAAGGCAAATTATTTTTCAGCCAGATCTTTCAATTTGTCACTCACTTTAACTTGCTCAACAAAAACTTTTGCCGGCTTGAAGCTTGGTACATAATGCTCGTCAATGATCATTGAAGTACCTTGTGAGATATTACGAGCTACTTTACGGGCACGCTTTTTATTAATGAAGCTACCAAAACCTCTAACATAAAGATTTTCACCGTCCGCAAGCGAGTCCTTTACTACGGTAAAAAACGATTCTAGCGTTTGTTGAACATCGCCCTTGTCTACACCTGTTTTCTCGGAAATTTGTGCGATTACGTCTGCCTTAGTCACTTTGATTGTTTACTTTAAGTGGATATTATTTCGTTTATTTATTTCCTCCTCTAAATTTTGGGAACACAAAGGTAGGGTAATTTTACCATAATTTAAAAGGTTAGCATTTTCATTTTTTTTCTAATTGGTTAAAAAACAGTGTATATAAGTCAAAACGTTATGCTACCCGATCATTTACAACTACTTGAATTTAACGCAAAACTCAAATCCTGGTACCTCGAAAACCACCGTCCGCTGCTTTGGAGACAAACTACGGATCCATATAAAATTTGGCTTTCGGAGATAATCTTGCAACAAACACGTGTAACTCAGGGCACTCCGTATTATGAAAAGTTCCTGATTACCTATCCGACAGTATTTGATTTGGCAGCTGCTGATGAGCGGGATGTGTTAAGACTTTGGCAGGGCTTGGGGTATTATTCACGCGCCAGAAATATGCATTATACTGCGCGTCACATTGTGGAAGAATGCGAAGGTAAATTTCCGGAAACGTCTATAAAACTTGCCAAGCTGAAAGGTCTAGGCGCTTACACGGCTGCTGCGATCGCTTCTTTTGCTTTCAATGAGGCTGTGCCTGCTATAGACGGAAATGTGTATCGGGTGATGTCTCGTTTGTTTGGAATTTTTACTGATATATTAAGTTCAGGAGCAAAAAATGAATTCACAAATCTGGCAAAACAGATTATTCCTCAGGACGATCCTGCTACTTACAATCAGGCAATGATTGAATTTGGTGCATTGCAATGTGTACCTGCTTCGCCGAATTGTTCCGTTTGTCCTTTTACTTATATGTGTTATGCATACGAGTTTAATATGCAGAACAAGCTTCCGGTCAAGATGAAAAAGAATGCGGTGAAAAACCGGTATTTCAATTATTTTATTTTACAAAAGGGCGAAAGTCTGGCGATGCATGAGCGCTTGAAAAAAGATATATGGAAGGGTCTGTATGATTTTTATTTGATCGAATCCCTGGCAGATATCAATAATCCTGACGATCTGCCGGAAGATAAATTTCTGGAAGACTGGAAACAAAAGGGACAATTGCGGCAGGTTTTGAAAGAATACACACATTTACTTACGCATCAAAGATTGACTGTAAGGTTCTGGTGGATTACAATTGCCGAAAATGAAGTTGTAGATCTGCCATTAGGCATGGCATTTTATTCCAAAAATGAAATTGAAGAATTGCCAAAACCTATTTTAATGGATACGGTATTGAAAGAGGAACTGTTTTTATAGACGTTATTCTTGCAAAGTTATTTTTCAGTTTGATATGAGTATTGTTAAACAGAATTGTGTTTTTAATAATATGAATTTGTACTGAACAAATAACGATTCAAAACGATGGCGAAGATCAATTTAAATGAAGAACAAATTGAAGCCTATCACCGCGATGGCTTTTTGGTAGTCAAAAATCTTTTTTCTCAGGAGGAAATTGACAAACTATATAACAGCGCAATTGAAAATTCCATCATGCAGAAAAATGCAATGGATTTGAACGATCAGACCGGGAAGAAAACAAAGTTGTCTCTGTGGTTTACTCCGGGAAATGATGTTTTCGGTTACCTGATCCGAAGCGAGCGAATGATAAATTCAGTTGCTCAGTTGTTGGGTCAGGAAAGTGCAGTTTGTCATTTTCATACCAAACTGATGCAGAAAGAACCAAAGGTCGGTGGAGCCTGGGAATGGCATCAGGACTATGGATATTGGTATAAAAATCAATTTCTATTTCCCGATCAAATGATGAGTGTGATGATTGCTTTGACGTCTGCTAATAAAGAAAATGGATGTTTGCAGATCATCAAAGGTTCACATAAGTTGGGCAGAGTCAATCACGGTTTTGCGGGCGAACAAGTTGGCGCGGATATGACGATGGTCAATAATGCACTGGAAACCATGGATTTGATCTATTGTGAAATTGAACCGGGCGACGCGTTATTTTTTCACAGTAATCTCATGCATCGTTCCGAAGCAAATTTATCCGATAAACCTCGCTGGTCATTGATTTCTTGTTACAATTTACAATCGAATTTAGCATATGCCGAAACGTCCACTTCCTGGCGAATTCCGGTAGATATCGTTCCTGATCATGCTATTACAGAATGGAACGCTACCCCATTTGGAAACGCTGACTTTTTGAAAAAGGAGGATGACCCAGCATTGAAAACCACAGGGTGGGAGAAAGATGTAAAAACGAATTGAGGAAAGTTTATTGAAATGAATTATTTCGGTGCTCTGCACCTTTGGCTCGATTTGGGCTAATATATTTCTACAAATATTTTGGTGCTCGGCACCTTATCTGGCAGAGGTACAGAGTACCCCAATAATTGTAGAAATTGAGAAGAAAAAGATTTTTCAAGGTGCAGAGCACCGCAATAAACCTGAGATTCTCTTTTATAAAAACTAACCATATTAATAATTATGCAGAAAATTGCCATGCTCGGTTCCGGATTCATCGGGCGTTTTTATGCGGAATCTATTCATGGTCAGCGCGGCCGCGATCGGGTTGTTGCGATTTATGCGCGTCGGGAAGAAAGCGCAAAGAAATTCGCGGATGATTATGGTTGTGATTTTTGGTCCATAAGTATGGAGGAGATTATTTCCAGCCCAAGCGTAAATATGGTATGCATTGCGCTGCCAAATAATCTTCACGAAGAGGCCGTGATGCTTTGTGCAAAACATAAAAAGGCCGTTGTTTCCACAAAACCTTTAGGAAGAAATGCCGATGAAGCACTTCGTATGATGCGGGCTGTGGAAGAAGCCGGAATTTTCGCCGGTTATTTAGAAGATCTTTGTTATAGTCCGAAATTTTTGAAGGCGCTGGAAAGCGTCAAAACCGGAGCTTTGGGCAGGATCATCTGGGCGAAATCCAGAGAAGCACATCCTGGCCCGCACAGTGAATGGTTTTGGGATATCGAACAAGCCGGCGGTGGATGTATTCTGGATTTAGGATGCCACTGCATCGAAATTTCCAGAAACTTTATAGGGAAAGATATTCGTCCGGTAGAAGTAATGTGTTGGGCAGATACGCAGGTGAAGCCGATTGATGCCGAAGATCATGCGATTGCTTTGGTTAAATATGAAAACGGAGCGATAGGACAATTCGAAGTGAGCTGGACTTTCCGGGGTGGGATGGATTTACGTGATGAGGTCATGGGAACAGAAGGAACGATCTGGATCAACAATTTTCTTCGCACTGGATTTGAAATGTATAGTTCCGGCAGTGGCGGCGATTATGTAGCGGAAAAAGCGGAAAGTAAAAGCGGCTGGCTTTTTCCTGTCGGCGATGAGGTGAATGATCTGGGCTACAACCATATGTTTACAGATATGTTTAATGCGGCAGAAGAAGGCCGGGACGCTGCCGAAACTTTTTACGACGGTTATGTTGTCAATGCTGTAATTGATGCTGCCTATCGATCCTCAAAGACGAAGTTGTGGGAGAAAGTTGAGCTGCCTGTCTGGCGTGGTCAGGAAGGCGTTACCAAGCCATCAAATTATGTTGAATATGATGAGGAACATTATCTGATCAAACAGGAGGTAACGCACGATGGCCGCAATAAACTAATCCTGAAAAATAAAAAAACAGGGAAAATTAGTGAACATGATATTTGAAAATCCGATTCAGATAACTGGAAAACAGGTATGTTCAATTTATGCGAAATTTGAATTTGCATATTTGAACTAATATCCGGTATATTGAATTTAATTATCCACAATCATCACAAGCGCACAAAATCATGGCAAGTGTTAACAAAGTAATCCTTATTGGAAATTTAGGCAGCGATCCGGAAGTTCGTTATCTGGAAAGCGGATCTGCGGTAGCAAAATTCAGTATTGCTACAACCGAAGCATACACAAACAAAAGCGGCGAGAGAGTTGAGAATACGGAATGGCACCGCATTGAGCTATGGGAAGGACTTGCGAAAGTCGCTGAGAAATATCTCAAAAAAGGCAATTCTGTTTATATAGAGGGACGGCTTCGTACAGATAACTGGACGGATAAAGAAGGTGTGCAGAAATCCGGCGTGACCATTCGTGCAAATAGTATGACATTGTTGGGAGGGCCAAATTCTGGCGGAGCAGAAAATAACAATCAAGGTACTCCAAATAATGCCCAGTCATCAGCTCCAAAACAAAATCAGGCACCACGATCTTCAGATCCAATTCCGCCATCGATGGCAGCTGGAAATGACGATGACGATTTACCATTCTGATTTTCAACGGAATTCTATCCGAAAATCATGTTTATTTCCATCTATGATGAAATTAGCAATACTATTTTTGGATAGAATTCTTATATTGCATAGCGCCACGGCCTTTACTTCTGCACGTGGACCTGCAAGGTTTATTATGAACTTTTCTTACTCTTTGTGAAAGAAACTGCCGACAGTGACGATCCGTTGTCCCGAAAGCGTACTGGGATTTTTTATCCCGTCAAAAGTGCGCTTCCTTTAATAACAGGGATGGTTATACCCATTGACCGTTTTGCCGTTTACGAATTAATTCTTGTCTTCCTACTCTTGGCTGTATCGCTCTTTCTTTCCGGAATCAGAGCCTCTTACGCAACAGCCGGCGCGATGGAAAATCCTTGGGAACGAAAAGGAGTTTCCGACGGACATCTGCCAACACGCATTCAGCAATTAGCACTTTCTATTATTCAGCGCGGAGTAACATTGCTCGCTTTGTTACTGGCTGCAAGGTTCACCTGGCTGCAAGTTCAGAATAATGAGGAAACTATTTTTCAATGGATTTCCTTGGGAACTTTGGCTTTCTGGATTTGGCTGGACGTAATTATAAGATTTCATGCAGCCAGAAATGCCGCTGAGTTTATTCCCAAAATAGCCGGGACCACGCATTTTGTCATCAAAGTATGTGAGCCGTTAACGAAACCCATTACAAAACTTGGCTACTTTTTTGGAATTTTAACTCCGGAAGGGTCAGAAATTTCCACTGAAAGACTGGAAGCAAAAGCGGAAAGCGAAGAAGAAACCGATTTGTTAAGAGGGCTAGCAAATTTCCGGCAAACCAATGCCAGAAAAGCAATGCAGCCGCGTATGAACATCAACGCTTTTGACATCGAATTGAATTTCCATGAACTAATGGATAAAATCAATAAATCAGGATATTCGCGTGTTCCGGTTTTCAGAGATACTCTGGATAGCGTTGAAGGTATTTTGAATGTGAAAGATCTATTGCCGCACTTACATCATAACGAACATTTTAACTGGCAAAAATTACTTCGTATTCCTTATCTGATTCCGGAAAGCAAGCGACTGGATGATTTGATGAAAGACTTCCAAAGTCGTCGTGTGCATATGGCTATCGTTATCAATGAATACGGAGGAACGAGTGGTTTGATAACTTTGGAAGATATTATTGAAGAGATTTTTGGTGATATTAATGATGAATACGATGAAGAAGATGAAGTGAATTACACCAAGGTTGATGAAAATACGTATGTTTTTGAAGGTATGGTTTTGATCAACGATTTATGTAGAATCCTGAATCTGGAATCAGATTATTTTGACGAAGTTCGTGGAAACAGTGAATCCTTAGCCGGACTTTTGCTCGAACTTTTTTCAAGATTGCCTCGAACGGGTGAAATTGCAACACACCGGGATATTACTTTCAAAGTGCAGTCGGCCGATAAGAAAAGGATTAAAAAAGTAAGAGTTCTGGTAGGTTAGAGACCGTTTATTTGAGTTTTGAAATATCAACTATCCGAACAGCTCCTTTTGAATTATAAATTTTGATACCGGCTAAGCTTTCTTTTTGAATTACTAATACACGTGAAGATTGTGACAAATAACCCGAACCATAATTCCATTCATGTCTTCTTTTATTACCATTTTTCAAAGTGATTTCCGCCCGGCTGTCGGTGGGTAAAGGTTGAATTTTTACTGTTTCTTTCCCAGTCTTTTCAGAAGCAAAAACTTTGAGCAAATCATTATTTTGAGCTGCAAGAATCAAGCGACTGCCGTTATTCAAGGATAATTCGGCCAAACCTTTTCCATCACCCTCCACCAGAAATCCACTTTTGGCAGAGGAAACCGGTGAGAAATCACCTTTCCCATTTCCGGTAAGAAGTAGTCCGTTAAACGCATCCAGCCGCCCGCTGATTGATTCCGGAGCATAAGAGTTTCCCGTTAAAAGTAAGTCCAAATGACCGTCATTGTTATAATCGCCGCTTACACTTCCGTACACCGGACCTAATTGCGCAGCTATCGGTAACGCTTTTATTTTAAATTTCCCATTACCAAGATTTTCAAGAAAAATACTTTCCATTTGCTCACAACTCAGTTTGACGGCGTCTTTTAACTCGTCTTTTGTGAAAATGTCTTTCATTTCTGCTTGGGCATAATCTCCATAATAAACGAAGCGTTTTTTGAGGAAATTCATCTGGCTAGTCATTTCGTCACGTGGATGAATAGGGTATAAGCTCTCGCCTGCATACCGGAACATTACCGGATCCATAGTTCCGCTTTTGTCAAAATCTTTGGCGAACATCGTAAGCGGTCTGGTTACTGATGGACGTTCTTCGGAGTTTAATCCTACATTTCCGGCAACGTAATCCATATCCCCGTCTTCATCAAAATCACCTGCTGTTAAGCTATTCCACCAACCATTTGTATTTGTCAAACCGGTCGAAGAAGTTATATTAAACAACTTTCCATTTTTATTTTTCAAAAAAGTCAGCGGCATCCATTCACCTGTAAGGATTAAATCTGTCCAACCGTCATTGTCAAAATCCGTCCAGAGTGATGTGGTAACCATACCGATATTTTTCAATTCCGGACAAATCTGTGCTGTCATGTCAGTGAACTTTCCGTGATCATTTCGGAGAATTGAGCTTTTGGGAGAAGTTGGATATTGACCCGGCGTAAGTCTGCCGCCTATAAATAAATCCAGATCACCATCTTTATCAAAGTCAATTGCGTTAACAGATGAGCCGCTTGTTGTATTGATAGGTAAGGCGGATGGATCCAGTTTGAAATTTCCTTTTCCATCGTTCAAATAAAGACGATCCTGGTAATATTTTGAATCAATCGGGAACTCGCTGCTGCCGCTGACGATGTACAAATCCAGATCACCGTCCAGATCCGCATCAAAAAGCAACGTGCCCATATCTTCTTCAAATTTTTGCTCTTTGGTCAACAGCTTTTCAATAAATTTTTGTTTTGCATTTTGAATGAAAAAACTTCCGGAATGATGGAAAGCGCCACCAATGTAGAAATCTTCACGGCCATCTCCATTAATATCACCAACCGCAATTCCCGGCCCGTTTTGAGATAATAAATGCGGTAAAAGGGGCTGGACTTTAAAATCAATATATAATTCTTCTTTATGTGTATAATGAATTCCCGAAATTTCGGAAACTTCTTGAAAAATCGGGGTTGGTATTATATGCTTTATTTCCTGAGTTGTTGTCGCCTTACTATAATCAATTTTTAAAATCTGATCAGAAGAAATATTTGTTAGCAATTGCGTTTTTTTATCAGGCCAAACCACACGCACAGAATCTACTTTCGTATTTTTTCCAAGACCAAAATGCAGCGTGTTTTCAACCGTAGACTGATAACCCCGGTAAGGGGAATGTTCGATAAACTGTTTTTCATTTTTAGTATAGAGCGTCACTTTGGCTCCAAAACCATACGGATTCTCTTTTGTTCCGTTAAGTTTTATGCGCAGATAATGATGATCCGGAAGTTTGTCTGAGTGGTTTTTATAGACAAAAGCTTCGTGATCGATATTGTTGATAATTAAATCAAGATCGCCGTCATTATCCAAATCAGCATATGCAGCACCGTTTGAAAAAGAAGGCGTATCAAAACCCCAGGATTCTGATTGGTTTTTAAAGGTGAGATCTCCGTTATTCTTAAATAAATAATTGGCAACATGCGCACCTTCTACTTCTTTCAGAGCCTGAACGGTTGGCGCATTATTAATATTTCCAGACTGGATTTGCTCCTGATATTGCGCCATTCTGTAAACCACAAAATCACGGTTTGTTATATCTTTTGGATATCCGTTGGTGATCATCAAATCCCGTTTTCCGTCATTATCATAGTCAGCAAACAACGCGCTCCAACTCCAATCAGTAGCCTGAATGCCTGAAAATCTTCCGATCTCGCTGAAAAAAGGGTGGTTTGTTCCAGGACGGTTTCCATTGTTATGCTGTAAAGTATTACGCATAAATTGTGGCTGATAACCCATCCGTTGTTCTGAAAGAAAGCGGTCATAATTCATTAACCCGAACATGTTTTTTCGCCGTGTGTTTCCTTCCGGCAACATATCCAGCGTTACAAAATCCACCAGCCCGTCGTTGTCAATATCAGTCGCATCGTTACCCATGGCAGAATAACTTTGATGACGGAAATAGTTAGTGATCTCATTTTTGAAGGTTCCGTTTTGCTGGTTAACATAAAGCAGATCATTCGACAAATAATCGTTGGAAACATACACGTCCGGCCAGCCATCTTCATTAATATCGACAATGGAAACACCTAATCCAAAACCTTCGGTAAGAATATTGGTTTCTGTTGAAACGTTTGTAAACTTTATCTGACCATTAATTTCTCCGTCATTCCGATATAATTTGTCGGTACTTAATGCCGAACCGTCTGTGCGTTTGGGCCGGATTACATTGGGGCCTTTTCTTTCCATGACGTTTACCACCAGAAAAACATCCAGATCGCCATCTTTGTCATAGTCGAAGAAAGCTGCTTGGGTGGTGTTGCCAGCATAATCAAGACCATACTTTTTCGCTTCTTCAATGAAAGTATTATTTCCTTTATTGATGTATAGCAAATTTGGACGAAGTGTGAAATCTTCATTTACTAAACGTGGCCCTGCCCGGCAAACATAAATGTCTAAAAAGCCATCGGCGTTAATATCGACCATTGAAATTCCACGGGACCAGCTATCAGCCAATGTGATTCCTGATGTATTGGTAATATCCTCAAATTTTAAATTGCCTTTGTTAAGAAAGAGACGACTTTCAGCCATGTTTCCACCCATGAAAACATCCTGTAAGCCATCGTTATTGATGTCGCCAACACCAACGCCGCCGCCATTGTAAAAATATTCGTAGGTGAGGATGTTGAGTTTTTCATCCTCTTTCAGATCATTGGAGAAATTGATTCCGGTTTTGCCGGAGGGAAGTAATTCAAATAAATTATTCTGATTCTTTTTTTTGCAGGTTAAGAGAGCACTGCTAATAACGAAAAGTAAGATCAGTTTTTGAATCATTTGGATGCGGTACTATCGGCTGATATTTTAGAGAAAAAACGAACTTCATACAGTTCCTGGTTTTTACCCGGAAGATATGGTTTTTGATGCTTTTTCAGCACAAGTTTGTCATTGTCCAGTTTGAGAATTTTGTAGCCATTCAAAAAAGTACCGGCTGAATCCAGATAAACGAGCGAATCAGATTTCAATATTTTGTAGTTATACTTTCTGAATTCCTCTTTTCTCCGTTCAAAAACAACACCATCTTTGGTATACTCAAAATGCGACCAATGTTCATCCTGCGAATCATTGGTATAAGTGAGGCCATTAACAAAATTTGAAATGGAATCCGTCTTCCAGGTGCCCAGAATCTGTTTTTGTTTTGACACACATTGCGTCAAAACAAAAATTAACAGAAAGGCTATAACAACTTTTTTCACGCTAATTTAAAACATTTCAATTTGAAAAGAGAAAGAAGCCAGCTTTTAAAAGGACACGCCCAATGTTGACTTCTTTCTCAAAAGGCCAGGAACATTCCTGAGCCACATTAACCATTAACAATTAACCCTTAACAATTAATAATTGCTATTTTGGATTAACACACCATTACTCAAATCCACTTCACGTTGTGGAAGCGGGAAATAATAATGTTTTGGTTTTACAAAATTACGACTTGGTTTGTAAGGCCCGCGGGCAATTTTATAATGAGCCGAAATATCGATCAGTCCAGCTTTATCCCAACGCATCAAATCCTGGTGTCTTTCATTTTCACCAGCAAGTTCCACGCGGCGTTCGTGCATGATATCTTTCATGGTAGCGCCAGTAATTGCTTTCAGGCCGGCACGTTTTCTAACCAGGTTCAATTCCGTATCGCCGCTTTGTCCTGAACGTATTTTTGCTTCTGCCGCTAAAAGATAAACATCAGCAGAACGAAGAAAAGCAGCATTCAGACTCTGATCCATATCACCGGTTGCAGTAAACTGCGAATATTTCTTAAACGCATAACCCGTTACACGCGTCATGTCAGCCGTGAATTCAGTTTCTCCCAAAGCACCTCTTTCTACCTTATCGCCCGGACTGAAAATTGAATATGCCAAACGTGGATCACCTTTTTCAAATTCACTGACAAGATCCTGGATAGGTTCATGAAAACCCCAGCCTCCGAAAGTTTGTGGTGTATGATAAAAAGCAGGCGAGTTGTCCGTCGTCCAGCCTGTTTCATATTGAAGTGAAAATAATGTTTCTGTATTATTTTCGGTCGTGAGTTCAAAATTCTGATTATACCCGGTTGCTAATTGATAAGCAGCGTTGCCGGTAACTTTTGTACTGGCTTCAATTGCTTTTGCCCAGTTTTCTTCATAAATATAAAGTTTTGCAAGAAAACCATATGCAGCGCCTTGTGTGACGCGACCTGCTTCTGTTGCGCTGTAAGATACAGGAAGCAAGGTTGCAGCTTTCAGGAAATCTGCTTCTGCCTGGGCACGTACTTCTGCCAAAGTTGATTTTGGTTTGTTGAAATTCAATGCAAGCGCATCAGCTTCCAAAAGGATTGGTACTTCGCCATAGATCAGCGAAAGTCTCCAATAGACAAAACCCCTCAGGAAATATGCTTCGCCCAGACTGCGGTTGCGCAAAGCTTCATCCATCGTCACTTTCGGCGCGTTGATCAATACCGCATTGGCTCTGGAAATAACCTCGTATTTCGTAGACCAGGTTGCCAGAATATGTGAATTGGAAGCATCGAAGGTGAAATTTTCCAACGCTGTTTCATCCGAATGGTCACCAGCCCGGTTCATATCATCCGAGCAGTTATCAAAGGTATATTCGGTATGTGCGAATCCGTCTTCATTAAGTAGCGGAGCGTAAATGGCATTCGTGGCAGAAACCACATCGTCGCCATTGCGCCAATATTGCTGGGAAGTAACCTGTCCGTAAGGGGTTGTATCGAGTAAATCTTGCTGGCAACTCATAAACGTTGCGAGGAAAATATATCCGGCTAGTATCGTTATCTTTTTCATAGGGTTTAGATTAGAATGATAAAGTAGCTCCGATTGTCCAGGTGCGCGCCAACGGATATTGAGCGTAATCAACGTTAAGCTGGCTGTATTTCTGTCCGCCCGCGGCATATCCAATCTCAGGATTAAGGCCGGAATATTTAGTAAAGGTTATAATGTTCTGACCCGTTACATAAACCCTTGCCTGCGACATTTTCAGTTTGCTTATCACCGTTTTTGGAACCGTATATCCCAGAGTCAGATTTTTCAAACGAAGGAAATCTCCTTTTTCTACAAATAAATCGGATGGTCTGTAATTTCGGTTTCCGTTGTCAATACTTACCCGCGGGATTGAGTTGCTGGTGCCTTCTCCATGCCAGCGATTTTGTTCTTCCGCATATAAGTTGAAAGAATAACTTGCATCAAGTCCCTGCATACGGTCTGCATTATAGATTTTTGATCCACCAACACCAACAAAGAATAATGTCAGGTCAAAACCTTTGAAATTAGCACCTGCTGAAAAACCATAATTTATTTTAGGCTGAGGACTGCCTATGATTGTTCTGTCCTGATCATCCACAACACCGTCCTTATTTAAATCCAGAAATTTGACATCACCTGGTTTAATTTGACCGTCTGTTTTGCGGGAATCATTAGCAATATTAGCATCTGAATCGATTTCTCCCTGATTTTGGTAAATTCCATTCGTTTTGTAACCATAAAAGGTACCATAGGGATGGCCTTCATAAGTTCTGACGATTTCCTGCTGACCTCTTCCGTATAATTGCGTTGCAAGGAATCCTCCCGGAGTTGCCAGTTTCGTAATTTTGTTTTGGATAAGTGTAGCATTACCGCTTATGTTCAGTGTTAAACCGCCAATGGAGTGACGATAAGAAGCTTCAAATTCCAAACCTTTATTTCTTAACTGACCTATATTCTGATCAGGAATTGTAGCAGTTCCGATAGTTCCAACGGCCGGAGGAGCTAAAAGCATCTTCTTTGTATCCTTGATAAAATAATTGGCAGAGAAATAAAGACTGTTTTTTAACAGGCCAGCCTCTAATCCAAAGTTAGTCATCTCTGCCGTTTCCCAACCAATATTTGTATTGGCAAGTCTGCTTTGCGCTGCACCGGAGATGAAATTTTGAACACCGCCGTTACCAAATGCATAACGGTAAGAAGAGTTGATCAAAGCAAGATATTGCAGAGAAGCAACGTTTTGGTTCCCCAATTGTCCCCAACCTCCTGTCAGCTTGAAATTGCTGAAAAAGGGAAGTGCATTTTTGAAAAACGATTCTTCTGAAATTCTCCACCCGGCAGAAAATGCTGGAAAATAACCCCATTGGTTACCTGGCGTAAATTTGGAAGACCCATCACTACGAACCGTTGCAGTAAGTAAATAACGATCCCGGAAGGAATAATTAACTCGCCCGAAAACAGAGCCAAGTGCATCATAACTGCGGCCGCCGTTCCCACCATCATTTTGAGAAATGGAAACGATAGTTCCTGCGTATTGCATATAACGCAAAGAAGGATCTTCACTTGCAAAATCACGCCCGCGCTGATTGGAATAAATGTCGTTGAAGGTTTGGGAAGTGTAACCCGCTACGACATTAAGGGAATGCTGACCAAATTTTTTGTCATAAGAAAGAAAATATTCCTGTAAAAACGACCAGTTTTTGTCATGGCCCAAATTCAACTGATTGTAAGAATTAGTCCTGAACTGATCATTGATTTTAATATCAAAGGAATGGGTTTCACCAAAGGTGGCATCCATGGCAAGATTTGCACGAAGTTTTAATCCTTCAACAATTTCCAACTCGCCCGTTACACTTCCTAAAAAACGATTGCGGATATTGTCCTGATCCTGATTATCTATCGTGAAAACTGGATTATTTATATCTCCGAAAGCACCAATTCCCTGCGTTGAGCTGTAAGATCCGTCTGCATTTTTAACCGGCAAACCTGGATGAAAACGAATTGCGCTCCAAAGTAATCCTGTTTGAGAAGACTGCGTATCAGGAGAAGTATTGTGTGTATTGGTAAACTGGAAATTCTGCCCGATTTTAATTCTCGAACCAATTTTGTGATCCGAATTTATACGAAAAGTCAGTCGTTTGTAATTTGACTTTCCAATAATTCCTTTTTCATTATAATAACCACCTGATAATGAAAAAGATGAATATTTGCCACCACCCCGAATCGATGCGTCATAATTTTGTGTAACGCCTTGTTTCAAAATTTCGTCCTGCCAGTTAGTTAACTGAGTTTGATATTTTGCATCGTTCCAAATCGCAGGAATCGGTAATCCGTCATTTGTATACGCTTCTCTTTTTAAGGATGCCAACGTTGGCGCGTCTAAAACATCAAGTGTTTTGATACGGTTGGTAACACCAACATATCCGTTAACAGTCAGGTTAATCGGATTGTCAAATTTTCCGCGTTTTGTTGTGATAATGATTACACCATTTGCAGCACGTGTTCCATAAATTGCTGAGGCAGAAGCATCTTTTAATATTTCAATCGATTCGATGTCGTTTGGATTGACATCGTTCATCGTTCCCGAAGGTACACCGTCGATTACAACAAGAGGAGTAGAGTTATTGACAGTACCAAAACCACGGATTTGAATCGAACCAGCGTCGCCGGGAGCACCACCATTTCTGACAATATTAACCCCTGCTGCTCTTCCCTGAAGTGCTTGTTGTGCTCCTCCTGAAGGCAAATTTTGAAAATCAGCTCCCTTAATAGAAGAAACTGCACCCGTTACATCTTTCTTTTCCTGAGTACCATAACCTACAACAACCACCTCTTTCAGTGCGCTTACATCCGGGGCCAGCGAAATATTGATAACATTATTTTTATCTGAAACCATTTCCTGGCTCACATAACCGATAAAAGAAAATTTCAACGTTACTGCGCCGTCGCCTACGGTTAACTGGTATTCGCCTTTCTCATTCGTTGAAGTTCCGGACTGGCTGCCAACAACCAGGATATTCACGCCCGGCAAACCTTCCCCTTTTTCATCTACCACTTTTCCTGATACTTTACGCTCAATTAACTGGTTTGGGAAAATGATTCCTTGTGATTGTATCGCTGTTCCTGACGCCTTTTTGCGAAGCAAAATCCGGGTTGTTCCAACTACTTCATAAGATACGTTGATAGGCGCAAGAATCTGATCCAGTACTTTGTTCAACGGACCTTTTAATTCTTTCAGTGAAGTATTTTGAATTCCCTGAATGCTGTTGGTGCTGTAAACAAATTTCACATCAGCCTGTTTTTCAATCAGATTAAGGATCTTCTTGATTTCCATAGATTCCACTTTGAGCGAAATTTCCTTGCTTAGCAATTCCTGTCCGCGGAGCGTGTGTGCCGTAGAAATTCCACAGCATAAAATGAAAATCAGCAGTTGTTTGGCAGTAGCACTTACTACACTATAAACAACCCGATCATGGGGTATTTTTCTATTCATAGGTTAAAAAGTTTTCCGGGTTATTGACATTTAAACATTAAGCATTCCGTTGGTTTTCAACAGCGATATTTACAGGTAATAATTGCATTATAGTATTTCCGTATATTTCTGACCCGCTCATTTATTTTGAGCATCCTTCTCCACGTACAAAAAGTGTTGTTCCACGTCTTTCATAAGTTGCGTTAAGCGATTTACAGATCAGATCTAGCTGTTCAAACAAAGAAAGATCGGTAAGATCACCGGTGAATTTGCAGGCTTCAACTGCATCATTTTCAATGACAATATCAATTCCGTAAGCTTTTTCAAGTAATGAAAAGGTTTCTTTAACCGGCGTTTCCAAAAATGTAAATCCATAAGCAACCCGTATTTCGGAGCGATTGATAACCGGATTCTCAACAATGGCCAATTCCATCTTTTTTGATTTTTTGTCAAAAATAATTTTCTGATTTCGGGTTAGAATAACTCCGTTGCTATTGGATGAAGCTTTGTCTGCCACTTCATAAACCGAAACTCGGCCGGTTGCTACCAGAACTTCAATGGAACGGGCATCGTCATAAGACTTAATAGTAAAACTGGTTCCCAAAACTTGTGTCACCAGATTTTCAGTAGATACGACAAACGGCTTGGCCGGGTTTCTTTTTACCTTAAAAAATGCTTCTCCATGCAGATATACCAATCTGCGTTCGTCGCCAAAATGCTCTGGAAAACTAATGCTGCTTTTCTCTTTCAAAATCACGATACTACCATCTTCAAGAACAACCCGTTGTGGTTTTTTTGAAGTATTTTTTATCTCAACAACGCCCTGGTTTCCCAATGTTTCAAGTTTCAAAACATCTGAATATTCAGACTTTTTCAGAAAACCCCAACTTCCCAAAAGAATTAAAATTGAAGCTGCAATTCCTTTTATCCACGGTAAAAAACGAATGTAAGCCGGCTCGCGAATTGTATCGGTATATAGTTTTTGCTTAATCCTTTTTCCTATTTTTTCTTTTTCAATCTCAAAAACAGGCGACTCGTTGAAGGGATTATTTTCCAGATATTCGTTTATAAACTTTTCCTCATCCGGCGATTGTTCACCGGAAAGGTATTTTTGCAATACTATATCAAAATCGAATTGATTCATTTCTTTTTTCTGGTGTCTTCGTTTCAGTTTTGCGTGTGATAGATCCAAAGATGATCTTTTAAAACTTTGAGCGATTTGGTAATATGGTATTCAACAGCTTTTTCTGATAAATTCAGCTCCTTTGCGATTTCCTTTACCGATTGGTTCTCAAACCGGCTAAGCTGGAAAATTTTGCTCGTTTTTTCAGGAAGTTTTTTCAAAGCATTGTCCAGTGCCTGTGAAAGATCTGTAAACTCGGCAGTGTTTTCGGTTAAAGCATTTTCCTGCATTTTTTGCAAAATGATGTATTCCTTATACTTCCTCCACGTAATTTGTGACTTGATAAAATTGGTAATCAAATTTTTCATTGAAATAACCAGGTACGAACTCAGATGCCTGATATTACTTTGTTCACGGCGGTTCCACAGACTTTCAAACAAATCATGAACCAGTTCTTCTGCTTCTTCTTTTGTACCGATTTGATGGTAAGCTATACAAAATAACTTGTACCAATACCGGTCATAAATCTCCCCAAAGGCAAATTTATTGCCTTCGCTGAGTTCTATAACCAGCTGTTCATCAGTTAAAATTCTGTTCATTAAAGTTTCCGCTTTCAGGAATACAAAGGTATGGTCAAACAAAGATTAAAAACCCCTAAACAGTTTTAAGATTTTTTGAATTTTTTTTGAAGTAGGACATATATTCTAAATTTCCTGATATAAGTAGCCGATGGGTTCTGCATAAAAAAAAACCTCCCAAATCATTGGAAGGTTTTTCCTGAATTTTATTTTGAACAAAAAGCCGATGGCTAATTGCCGAAAGCCGAAGTGATATTAGGCAGTTTTCGGTTTTGCCATTTTACTTTTAAAAAACTGAAATATCATTGGGAGAACCGAGAATCCGATAATTCCGAAAATAACGAGTTCGAAATTCTTTTTCACAATGTCCATGTTACCGAAGAAATAGCCAAGCAGAGTAAGTGATGGAACCCAAAGAACGGCTCCAAGTACGCAGTAACCTATATATTTTGAATAATTCATACTTCCCGCACCCGCAACAAAAGGAGCAACCGTGCGGACGATTGGGATAAAACGGGCCATAATTACAGTGCTTCCGCCATGTTTTTCATAAAAAGCTTCTGTCTTTTCAAGATATTCTCTTTTCAGGAATAAAATCCGTTCTCGTTTTTTTATTACACCGCCAAACTTTTTACCCATGAAATAATTGACGTTGTCACCCAAAAGCGCAGCGATTATTAATACCACAATAATCAGCAAAACATTAAGTCCTGTTCCTTCATTAGCCGCAATTGCACCGGCTGCAAAAAGAAGCGAATCGCCAGGAAGCAGTGGCATGATTACCAGACCGGTTTCTGTAAAAACGATCAGGAAAAGAATAACATACGTCAGCGTACCATACTGTTGTACAATATCAAACAAATGCTTATCCAGGTGAAGGAAGAAGTCAATAAACTGCTTTAATAATTCCATGGCTTTAAAATTTGACCAATTAAGTTATGAGATGAAAGATGAGTTAAAACAGTTATTTTGAATCAATTTTCCATTCTTTTTTCGTTTTTGCATTCAAAAAATGATTGAAAGTATCTCCACGCAGTCCCAGACGAATTGTCTCCAAAGGAATAAGCTCACTTGGAGCAATATTCCCCAGGTTTACATTCGATCCTAAAAGTTTAACAAACCAAACCTGCTGCGATTTTTGCGGTGCTTCCCAAAGCATTTTTTCAAAAGGAATTTGTGTCAAAATCTCTTCTACCAAGCCTTGGCGCACTTCACCGCTTGCTCTGAAAAGTCCTACATTTCCTGATTCTCTTGCCTCTCCGATTACTTTCCACGCACCAGCTTCCAGTTCAGACTGAATAAGCTGAATCCATTTATAAGGTGGAATGATTTTGTTTTCATCTTTTGATCCAACTTCCGACAACACAGTTACCTGCGTAGCCAGTTTGCGGATATATTCACATTTTACATCCTGAGCCATTTCAACGGATCCGTCAGAAACTTCTGCAAATTTCAGATCATATTTATCCAAAAGTTTGCGGAAGTCATCAAACTGATTTCTTACTACAAAGGCTTCAAATAAGGTTCCGCCGAAATAAACAGGAATACCGGCATTTTTATAAACGGCCAGTTTTTCATTCAGATTGGATGTAACATAGGAAGTGGCCCATCCCAGCTTTACGATATCTATAAATCCGGAGGCGCTGGAAATCATATCTTCGGTTTCCCTGATACTAAGCCCTTTATCCATAACCATCGTAATTCCCTTTTCACGAGGCTTTTCAGAACGGGAAGGAATCTGTGATAACGTAAAATTCATATTTGGATACTCTTTTAAGTCTTCGAAAAACTCGGGCAAAGGTAGCAATTACCTTTGATACGTAGCAATTAAATCCATAGTATTGACATGATTCTCTGCGTAAATCTGTGTTAATTACTATTTTCCAATAATATACCGCTGTATATTTACTTTTCTTAATGATTATTTAAAATGAAGGAATCTTTGAAACCCGATCAGGTTAACGACAAAACCCGTTTAGAATATATGCAGACTTTTATCGGAAAACCGATGGAGGGAAGTCATTCCCCTGTTGGCAGATGGCTTAACGGAACGCTGCTGGACATTCAGGAAGGAAACATGAAAGTAGAATTTGTTGTAAGAAAAGATATGTCGAATCCGATGGGAATATTACACGGAGGCATTGCAGCTACGATTTTAGATGAAGTAGTAGGTACCATGGTATATGCTTTGGGAAGAGAATTTGCTTTCGTTTCTGTTAACCTGAATTGCGATTTTTTGAACGCTGCAAAAGTTGGAGAAACAATTTTTGCCAGCGGAAATGTAATTCGCACCGGCAAAAATATTGTACATGTAGAAGGAAGTATTGTCAGCGCCGAAGGTGTGATTATTGCAAAATGCACAAGTAATCTCCTTCAAACCGGATTTAGAATTCCATCCTGATTATAAATATCCCTGAGCCTGTAACTGGAATAATTCAGCATATTTTCCGCCGATATTCAGTAACTCGTCATGTGATCCGAACTCGATCAGTTTCCCTTTTTCAAGGAATAGAATCCGGTCAGCCATTCTGACGGTTGAGAATCGGTGAGAGATAAGTACCGCCATTTTTCCATGGATCAGCTCACTGAAGCGTTGGAAAACCTGATGTTCGGCGCGGGCATCGAGGGCGGAAGTTGGTTCGTCTAAAACAATAAGCTGAGCATCTCTCATGTAGGCACGTGCCAGAGCGATTTTTTGCCATTGCCCTCCGGAAAGCTCGGTTCCTTCCTTAAACCGTTTTCCTAAAACCTGTTCGAAACCGTTCGGTAGCTGGGCAATTAATTCATTGGCCATACTCATTTCTGATGCAATTTGAATCGCTTCTTTATTATCAATATTTTCAATGTCTCCAACCGCAATGTTGTCGGAAACCGTCATTTCGTATCGGATATAATCCTGGAAAATAATGCCAATGTTGGCCCGGAGATCAGCCAGCTGGTAATCTAAAATGTCAATTCCGTCAATTAAAATCCGGCCTTCTGTGGGTTTGTACAAACAGGCAAGAAGTTTTACCAAAGTGGTTTTCCCTGCACCGTTTTCTCCAACAAGCGCCAGTTTTTCTCCTGGATTTAAAGTAAAAGAAAGATTTCTTATCGCCCAGAAATCATTGTCAGGATATTTAAAACTGACATTTTCAAAAGTTATTCCCTTTTGGATAGGCCGCGGAATTAAATTACCGTTTTCGTTGGCCAGAATTGTTGGTTCAATTTCAAAAAACTCAAAAAGATCTTTCAGATAAAGTGCGTTTTCTGCAATGCCGGAAAACCTGCTCATGATACTTTGGAGCATTCCGTGCATTCTTTGAAAAGAACCGGAAAGAAAAGTCATGGTTCCTATCGTAATCAACCCGCTCAATGTTTGCATTAATACAAAAAAGTAAGCGGCATAATAAGCCAACGTTCCAATGGCCGATAAAAAATATCCCCAACTCGCCCGACTAATAGAAATTTTACGATTGGCGAGATAGTATTCTTCTGAAAGTTCCTTAAAACGTTTCGCCAGATAATTTTCCAGACCGAAAACCTTGACTTCCTTCGCCGTTTCGGCACTTGACCCGAGGTAGCGTAAATAATCCAGTTCTCTTCTTTCAGGTGTCCAGCTTCTCGTAAGTGAATATGTTTTTTCGTTAAAATGTGTTTCTCCTAAAAAGGATGGGATAACGGCAATAATGAGAATAAGTATCAGCCAGGGATTGAAAACGATCAAACCTGCACCCAGAGAAAGCAGCGTTAGAATATCCTGAATTTGCGCCAATGTTTGAGAAAGCAATACGGTTCTGCCGGAAGTTTGGCGACGGGCGCGTTCCAGTTTGTCATAAAAAACAGGATTTTCAAACTGATATAAATCCAGTTTTGCCGCGTGATGGACAAGATCAACAGAGGTTTTATTGGCGACCAGATCTCCAAGTAAACTGTCAAATAAATTGATACAGCGGTTTAATAGATCTGAAATTATAGTTAATGCAAGTTCGGCACCAACAAGCAGCCACAAATAATTATGGGAATCGCTGTCATTATTAATCAATCTGACAACTTCATCAATGATTTCTTTACCAATGTAAAGCATCAATAAAGGAAGAGCGGATTTGATAAGCCGGAAAAAAATATTTCCCAGGGTCAGTAATTTGTTTGTTTCCCAGACAAGTTGGAAAAAGCGTGGGAGATTTTGTAAAGCAGAAAATCGCTTTTTAAAAGATTGTGAAGACGAGGAAATTGATTTAAAAGATTCAGTAGCAGGGATTTTCTTCAATAGATATTATTAAGTTGGTGATACTCAATTAATCGTTTTAATCAGAAAAAAGTTCGCTGATTTTGACCTCATCGTTTTAAGATCTTCGCATAGAGACTTTACTCAATTTATTATGTTTTAAACGCTGAAACCTTACCTTTGAATTATGGAAAAAAACTTCATCGATTTGCCCGAAAGCCGTCAGCAGCAACTTATGGCATTTGACCGTTTGCTTACTATCATGGATGAATTACGGGAACAATGTCCCTGGGACCGTAAACAAACTTTGGAAAGTTTGAGGCATCTGACAATCGAAGAAACGTATGAATTGTCGGATGCAATTCTGGAAAATGATTTGCCTGAAATAAAAAAGGAGCTGGGAGACGTTCTTTTACATATTGTTTTTTATGCCAAAATCGCTTCCGAAAATAATCCGGAAACCGGAGTACGGTTTGAAATTGCTGATGTATTGACAGGAATTTGTGATAAACTAATTTCACGCCATCCGCATATTTATGGAGATGCAAAAGCAGATACCGAAGAACAGGTCAAACAGAATTGGGAAAAATTGAAATTAAAAGAAGGAAATAAATCTGTTTTATCCGGAGTTCCCGCGTCTTTGCCGGCGCTTGTAAAAGCAATGCGTATTCAGGAAAAAGCGCGTGGAGCAGGATTTGACTGGGATGAAAAACAGCAGGTTTGGGAAAAGGTAGAGGAAGAATTGCAGGAGTTTAAGGAAAATTTTGATATTGAAACGACAGAAGTAATTGATCAAAAAGAAGCAGAAGCGGAATTCGGTGACTTATTATTTTCGTTAGTTAATTATTCAAGATTTGTAGATATCAATCCTGAAACGGCATTAGAACGTACCAATAAAAAATTCATCCGCCGTTTTCAATACATGGAAGAGGCGTCAAAAGCGGATGGGAAATCGCTGACGGAAATGACTTTGACCGAAATGGATGAGTACTGGAATCAAGCGAAAGCACTGAAAGTTTAAGGGAACGCGCTCAGTTACATATCATTTTCTTTCAACATTCTTATAAAATCGTCTTCGTAAGCTTTTACTGCTTTCAGCAATTCATCCAGTTCTTTTTTCTCTGGTGTTCCTGGTTTTGCTCCGAAAATTTCATCAATTCTTTCGGAAGCTTTTTCATACTCGCTTTCGTTTTTCAGTGTCATATTATATCTGCTTTTTAATATTTCGATACAAATTTAACAATAAAAAGCCGACTCAAATGAATCGGCTCTTTTATTGTTAAATTCAACCTGATGTTCTAATATCCACTATTTTGCGTCAAAGTAGGTTTTCCGCCTACCTGGCTGTTTAATATTTCCTGAATCGGGATCGGGAAATATTCATGCTTTCCTTTTACAAACTGAGATCCTTTCAGATAGGCACGTTTGGTACCTTCAACCAGATAGTAAGCATTCATTGTCTCGGCAGCAATTCCCCAGCGAACAAGGTCATAGCGTCTGTTGCCTTCCATTCCAAGTTCAAGACGTTCTTCAAATCTGACAGCTTTACGGGCATATGCCTGATCTGGCCAAGTGGTGCTGTACTCTTTGATTACATAATTAGCAGCAGCTGTTCCGTCAGCATTTTTTACAAAACCTTCCGGTCTTGCAGCTCTTGCACGAATCTGGTTTACATAGGCTCTTGCTTTGTCAAGGCTACCTATTTCCGTTTCAATTTCAGCAAGCCACAGTAATACCTGCGCATAACGTATCATACGGAAGTTATTGGCATTTAAGCGGTTATTGGAAGCGAACGAAGGATCAGCTTTGGCTGAAACGTGTTTCTTCGGAGAATAAGGGCCTCCGTATGTTTGATCTCTAACATAGGCTTTCCCAGGATGAACGCCCCAGTCAAGATATGGAATGCCACGACGGCCAACTGTCCAGTCCAAACGAGGATCAAGTGGTCCTGTATAAGGTGTAAACGGCGCCGTTGATTCAATTCCCTGATCGTTTGGAATATCAGAATTGTCGTAAGTATCTAATAACGGCAATCCGTTTGCATCCGTTTTGAAAGCATTAACCAGATTATTAGAAGGCTGGAAAAATCCGCAGCAGGTTGTAAATGCACCACCACCATATGGATAATTCAATGTCGATCCGATATTACCGTTTTCTCCACCGGCAGCACCGTCGTTCACTGAATATTCTACTTCAAAAATTGATTCTGCATTGTTGTTTGTACTAGCCTGGAAATTGTCGTGGTATTTTGCCATAAGACTGTATTTCCCGCTTGCAACAATCGCTTCCAGAATTGTTTTTGCTTCTGCATATTTTTTCTGGAACAGATATACTTTGGACAACAGCGCACCCGCAGCCCATTTTGTAGGGCGGCCTGGCTGAGATTGTGAAGTTGGCAAAACATCATAAGCTGCTTTCAAATCTGCTTCAATGTTTGGATAAATATCTGTGCTGTTCGGCAATTTAGTACTTTCCAGATTGTTGGGATCGTATGTTTTATCGTCGATGTAAGGCACCATGTTATACATTTTCTTCAACTCGAAATGGTAATTTCCACGAAGAAAACGAGCTTCGGCTGTTATTTGAGCGCGTTCTGCATCTGTAAAATCAGTGGCTTTGGCCAAATTTTGAATTACATCATTTGAACGGGCGATACCATCGTACATACCTCTCCATTTTCCGCGGAAATAGATATTATCAGATGCAATATTTCCTGTTTCAATTAAAGATATAGGCGGCTGGTCACCCGCATTGGTACCTTTATGTGCATCATCTGAGGCAACACTTCCGTACACCCAGTTATCAGCCCCAACATTGTAAGACCGGTAAGCACCTTCGGCTGTTGCCCAGCCATCGAGTAGGGCATACGCCCCTACCAGCAAAGCATTTACGCCTATTTTGTTTTGTAAAGTTGTTGAGCTAAGTGCTGCTTTTGGACTTACATCCAGAAACGAGTCTGAACATGAACTCAGGATTCCCAGAATAACGGCCGAGAATAGTATGGCAATTTTTTTCATCTCTTTATAAAATTAAAGTTTTGCTAAGATCAGGTGATTAGAAACTTACGTTTAGTCCAACGATATACTGTTTTGATGCAGGATATGATCCGCCGTCAACGCCAATTTGCCTGTCATTACCAGCGCCATAGTTACGAAGGTTAATCTCTGGATCCATTCCTGAATATTTCGTAATAGTGATCAGGTTCTGGCCCTGAACATAAATGCGGCAAGGTCCCAGTCCCAGTTTAGAAGCAATACTTTTTGGCAGTGAATAAGTCAGCTGAATATTTTTGAAACGGAAATAAGAACCTTTTTCCAAATAATAATCAGAAGGAAGAATACTAACCTGATCGCTTGAATTCAGCTGAGGAAGGATAGCACCCGGATTGCCCGGTCTCCATGATTCGTTCAGCATACGTGTACTTTTGTTTCCAAAGAAAGTAGGGAAATCGGTCCAGTATTTTACGTAGTTGAAGATTTCATTACCCTGCACACCAGCTCCGAACAAAGCAAGTCCGAAGTTTTTGTAATTCACATTAATGTTAAGACCGTAAGTGAATTTCGGGTGAGGATTGCCAATGATGCTCAAATCTTTGGTATCAATTACTCCATCACCATTTACATCGACAAATTTGAAACGGCCAGCTCTGTTTTCATTTGAACCCAGATTGTTTTTAGGAGCTTCTTTTGCTTCTGCATCAGTCTGGAAAATACCGTCATGTTTATAGCCAAAGAATGATGAGATCGGGAAGTTCTGTTGTGTTACAACAAAGTTCTGGATACGCTCATCGTTGATACCAAAATACTGGGTATTGGGATCACCGTTTGTTTTGGTTACCAGGTTACGGTAGGTACTTACATTGGCTCCGATCGTATAAGTAAGATCTCCGCCAAGCGTTGCTCCATGATAATTTAAACCAAGATCAACACCACGGTTTCTCATAGAACCGATATTTTGGAAAGGCGCAGCAGCCACACCAGCTGTTAAAGGAGGAGATACCGGAAACAACATATCGGATGTTGTACGTGTGTACCAGTCTAAGGCCAGGTCAAATTTTCCTTTGAAAAAAGCAGCATCCAAACCTATGTTGGTAGAAGTTGTAGTTTCCCATTTTGCTTTTACATTACCAAATTGCACCAGTTCATATCCCGGAACAGCAGAAGTTTTTGCACCGTTCAAGTCATAGAAAGATAAAGCTGGGTTTGTAGCATATTGTGTAAAGGAGTTATAATTCCCGATTTCCTGATTACCTGTTTGTCCCCAGCCAACTCTAAGTTTGGCATAAGACAACCATGTAGCCGATGATTTTGCGAAATTTTCTTCAGATAAAACCCAGCCACCACTTACAGCAGGGAAATAGGCAACACGGTTAGCAGCAGCAAATCTTGAAGAACGGTCACGACGAACAGTTGCATCAAATAAATATCTGCCTTTTAAGCCATAGCTTGCGCGTGCAAATTCTGATGCAAGTCTCCAGTTGGCAGCACCTCCGTTGTTTGTCTGAACACCTGTTCCTGCGCTTAAGTAACGATTATCCAATCCATCAACCAGGAAATTTGTACGTGTCGCGTCAAAGTTTTCGTAATAATTTTTGATAGACTCAGTACCGGCAATAATGTTGAATTTGTGCAGATTGTTTAACACAATGTTATAAGTCAAAGTGTTATACCATGTCCAGGTCCATTCGTAGTTATTGGTCGTCGTTAAACTCTGTGTACTTCTCGCTTCCGCAGATTCAATATCTCTTGGCGTGTAGTTACGATAATTGTACAGGTTATAATCAATACCAAAGCTTGATTTTGCCGTAAGATTTTTAAGGATATCAATCTCTGCATAGGCATTACCAAACAAACGAACTTCGTTTTGACGATTATCCTTGTTTCTAACCAATAGAGATACAGGGTTAACCGAGTTATCGACGTCGGTACCACGTGTTCCTGCAAAATTTCCGGCAACATCATAAACAGGAACGATAGGCGGTACACGGTAAGCAAAAGTAGTAGGATTGCTTTCGTTGCTGTTTCCGTTTGGCTGGCCAACTCTCGAAGCATAACCAACCTGGAAATTCTGTCCTACTCTGATTCGCTTATTGACGTTAAATTCTGTGTTGGAACGTAAAGTATAACGTTTAAAACTTGTATTGATCATAATACCTTGTTGGTTGAAATAATTCAACGACATGGCATAACGACCACTTTCCGTTCCACCGGAAACACCGATCTGGTGATTCTGGATTGGTGCTGGCTGATAAATTTCTTTCAACCAGTTTGTTCCTTCTTTATTTGCTTTGGTAATCAGCCATTTTGTTTTGTTAAAATCAGCTGAATTTACGTCTGTGGTGTAATTAACATAATTACCGTTGGCATCCTTTGCCACTTTTGGATCACCTTCATAAGTTCCCGAAGGAAAAATGTAATCCGGAATTTTAGGCGTAGCTCCATTACCAAACTGTGCGTGAGTCGGATATGTTAATGATGTTCCTGCCGGAAATGCACCGTCAACCATTTTTGCCTGGTTAATTGTATTCGTTCTTGCTTCCCAGGTTAGGTCTGCATATTGTTGTGTGTTCAACATGCTCAGTAATTTTCCAGGACGTTGTGTTCCGTAATAAGTGTCATAAGTAAAAACCGGTTTCCCAACTTTCCCTCTTTTTGTAGTAATGATAACAACACCATTACCAGCACGTGATCCATAAATAGAAGCTGCAGATGCATCTTTCAAAATCTGCATGGATTCTATATCATTAAGGTTCAGCGTGTTCAAAGTATTGGACACACCATTTGCCCCAACACCTTTTGTTGGAACTCCATCAACAACATATAGGGGTGAGTTGTCATTGATTGTTCCAAATCCACGAATACGTACTGAAACACCACCGCCAGGGCTGTTTTCATTACCAATAACCACACCCGGCACTTTTCCTTGCAATGCCTGCCCAAGGTTAGTTGATGGTGTACTTAATAATTGTTTAGCATCCAAGGTTGCTACTGCGCCCGTAATTTCCTTTTTAGATTGCGACCCATAACCGGTTACAACTACTTCGCTCAGGTTTTTAATGTCATCAACTAAGCTGACATCAACAACAGATTTTGTGCCTACAACAATTTCTTGTTTGCCAAAACCAATAGAAGAATATACAAGTATGGCACCGGAAGTTTTTAAATCAATCGCATATTTTCCGTCGGCATCTGTTACGGTACCGGTAGTTGTTCCTTTTACCGTTACATTAACACCGGGTAAGCCAATATTGTCTGTGGAGGAAACAACTTTGCCCGTGACGCGTTTGTCCTGGGCAGATGCTTCAATGCTGCTAAAAATTGCCAGAAGCAATAAGGTAACAGTAAGAAATAGGAATCGTAAATTTTGTTTCATAAATGGGGATTTTGTTAAATGTTAAAAAAGTATTAGTTATTGTCAAGATAATATTAAAAGTACGGATTGTTTGTAATAATATGCTATACGTAAGGTATTATTTTTATAAATAATAATAATATATAATTGGTTACATGATTGTATTTTATTATAAATATTCAATACGCAAACGTTTGCACAGCGCCCGAAATCTGGCTTTCACACAATTCGAAATATGTAAAAGCATATGAATAATCAGGAGCGTTTTTGCAACTCAACATGTACTTTTGTGGTTATCTATTGAGAGCATTACACGGATATAAATCAACAGGATCATTTTGAAACAATTGAACGGAATTGAACTCGCAGAGCAGGACCTGATAGAAGTACAGGGCGCCCGTGAGCATAATTTGAAAAATATCGATGTCAGCATTCCACGGAACAAACTGGTGGTGGTAACAGGTATCAGCGGCAGCGGTAAATCCTCCCTGGCTTTTGATACTATATATGCTGAGGGGCAAAGGCGTTACATGGAAAGTTTTTCAGCTTACGCCCGTGGTTTTATCGGAGAAATGGAGCGGCCGGATGTAGATAAAATCAGTGGATTGTCGCCGGTTATCAGTATTGAACAAAAGACAACTTCGCGGAATCCACGTTCAACAGTTGGAACAGTTACAGAAATTTATGACTTCCTGAGGTTATTATATGCAAGAGCGGGAGAAGCGTATTCTTATGTAACGGGCAGGAGAATGGTGAAACAATCACAGGATCAGATTGTGAACCAGCTGATGACTCAGTTTTTAGGACAAAAAACGATTCTTTTGGCCCCGGCAGTCAAAGGGAGAAAAGGACATTACCGTGAGCTTTTTGTTCAGATTGCGCGGCTTGGCTATACCAAAGTGCGTGTGGATGGAGAAGTTCAGGATATTGTTCCGAAAATGCAGCTAGATCGTTACAAGGTTCACGATATTGAGATTGTTGTGGACAGGGTCGTGCCAAAATCAGAATCAGAAGATCCCCAATCTCGTTTTCGTTTGAGCCAGTCTGTTGCTACGGCTATCAAACAGGGAAAAGGTGCGTTAATGGTTTTGGATGAAAAAGGAGAGACGTATTATTTCTCACAAAACCTGATGGATCCGGAATCGGGGATCAGTTATGACGATCCTTCTCCAAATAATTTTTCGTTCAACTCGCCTTATGGTTGGTGCCCGACATGTCAGGGATTGGGTTTGGTGGAAGAAATCACAGAAGATTCCATCATGCCGGATCGCAAATTGTCCATCAGTAAAGGTGGAATTGCACCGATGGGAGAATATCGGGAAGCCTGGATTTTCAAACAGTTGGAAGTTTTGCTGAAACCTTTTAAAGTAAATCTTACAACGCCACTTGAAAAATTCCCGGAAGAAGCGATAAAAGTTGTGTTTTATGGAAGCGAAGAACCGGTGGCGGTTCCCTCGAAAAAATATCCGGGAACGGAATGGGATACCAAATTCGACGGAATTATTAATTTCCTGAAACGTCAGCAGGAAACCGGGAATGACAAAATCCAGGATTGGCTTAAAGATTTCATGACAATCAATACGTGCCCGGAATGTAATGGCAAGCGTTTGAGAAAAGAATCTTTGCATTTCAAAGTGGACGGAAAAGATATAGCAGATCTGTCAAACCGTGATGTGCGTGATTTGTCGAATTGGCTGGAAGGATTAGAAGATCGCCTGGAAGAAAGGCAAAGAATTATTGGTCACGAGGTTTTGAAAGAGATCAGGAAAAGGGTTGGTTTCTTATTGGATGTAGGGCTTGATTATCTGACTTTGAACCGTGCGCTTCGTACGCTTTCTGGTGGTGAAGCACAACGAATAAGATTGGCAACGCAGATCGGAACGCAGCTTACCGGTGTTTTATATATCATGGATGAGCCGAGTATCGGACTTCATCAGAGGGATAATGTCAGGCTAATCAATTCTTTGAAAAGTCTCCGTGATCTTGGAAATACCGTTTTGGTAGTAGAACATGATAAGGATATGATGCTCGCTTCGGATTACATCGTGGATATTGGCCCTGGCGCTGGCCGCCACGGTGGAAATGTTGTAGGCGCCGGAACGCCTGAAGAATTTCTGAAAAACGGATCTTCAACGGCTGATTATTTAAGTGGAAGACAAAAAATTGAAATCCCGAAAGTTCGTAGAAAAGGCAATGGAAATTATCTTTCATTAAGAGGATGTACGGGCCATAACCTGAAAAATGTGACCATGGCATTTCCATTGGGCACGATGATTTCGGTTACCGGTGTAAGTGGAAGCGGGAAATCATCCTTGATTCATGAAACACTTTTTCCATTATTAAACCATCATTTTTATAAGTCAAGAAGAGAACCGCTTGCTTATAAATCCATTGAAGGTTTGGAACATATTGATAAAGTTATTGAAGTTGACCAGTCACCGATCGGGCGGACGCCACGTTCTAATCCGGCTACTTATACCAATCTTTTTACCGATATCCGGACGCTTTTCGCAGAATTACCGGAAGCGAAAATCCGTGGTTACAAACCCGGACGTTTTTCTTTCAATGTAAAAGGAGGAAGATGTGAGGATTGTGAAGGCGCAGGAATGAAGCGGATTGAAATGGATTTTCTGCCGGATGTGCATGTGAATTGTGAAACCTGCAAAGGAAAACGCTTTAACCGTGAAACGCTGGAAGTTCGATTTAAAGGAAAATCGGTAGCAGATATTCTGGATATGACGGTTGAAACCGCTCTGGATTTCTTTGAAAACCAGCCCCGGATTTTGAGAAAAGTACAAACACTTTTTGACGTAGGTTTGGGCTATATTACACTTGGACAACATGCTACAACGCTTTCCGGTGGTGAAGCGCAACGTGTGAAATTGTCTGAAGAATTATCAAAACGTGATACAGGAAAAACACTTTACATTCTGGATGAGCCTACAACCGGTCTGCATTTCCAGGATATAAAACATCTTCTGGTCGTTCTTGACAAACTGGTTGAAAAAGGAAATACGGTTTTGATCATTGAACATAATCTGGACGTTGTCAAAGTTTCTGATTATGTAATTGATCTTGGGCCGGAAGGTGGTGCGCTTGGAGGAAAAATTATTGCCGAGGGAACACCTGAAAAAGTTTCGAAAGTAAAAGGTAGTTATACCGGATTTTTCCTGAAAGAGGAATTGAAGGGATAGGTTTAGGCGTAAGTTATTAGCGGTTAGGACTTAGCTATTGATTAAGCAGTCGGGTTTTGGGTAGTTGTGCTCAGTTCTGGCTGCTTTTTATTTGCTAATTTGTTATATTGCAGGTATAACTTTATAATAATATGGATACGAAATTAATCTTAAAGCTGGATAAAAATGTTATTGAGAAGGCAAAGGAATACGCTAGTTCTCATAAACGAAGTTTATCTGCAATTATAGAATCCTATTTACAATCCTTAACGGGAATAGGCGATACAGACAATATTGAAGAAATTGAAATAACCCCCTTTGTAAAAAGTATGTCATCAGGATCAAAATTGCCACCTGATTTTGATGATAAAAAGGAGTATCGGTCTCATTTGGAAGAAAAATATAAGTGAAAGCTAAATTATTCCTTTGATACAAATGTAATGATGGATTTGCTGTCTGAAAGGCTCCCATTTTACAATTCGATTGCGAAAATTACTTCGCTTGCAGATAAGGGGGGAAATAATAATGGTTGTTTCTGCTTTGTCTTATACGACAATAAATTACTTATTGACTAAGATCGATAGTGTTGATATTGTTCTTGATAAGCTTCGGAAATTTAAGATTATTTCAGAAGTGGCAGTGCTTGACGATGAAATAATTGAAAAAGGATTAAATTCGAATTTTTCTGACTTTGAAGATGCAATTCAATATTCAAGTGCCTTGAAAGCTAATTGTCAGATTATTATCACAAGAAACACAAAAGACTTTAAAGAATCTGAATTACCAATAATGACTCCGGATGAATTTTTGGCGAGTATTAAGAAGAAGTAATTTAATCCTCACATCCACTTACTCAAAAACTGACTAAAATTCTCCTTATACTGATCGCTCACCGGAATGGTTACTGTTCCAATTTGGATCGTATTCCGGGTAACAGCCCCAATTTTATCAAGATTGACGATAAACGACCGGTGTACCCTCATGAATTTTGCTGGAGGTAATTTTTCTTCCAAAGCTTTAAGGCTGGTAAGCGAAAGAATTGGTTTCGTATCTGATTTTAAGATAACCTTGACATAATCTTTTAGACCTTCAACATACAAAATATCGTCGTAAGCGATACGGACAAGCTGATATTCTACTTTCAAAAACAAATAATCTTCCCTCATTTCTGGTGCTGAGCCATTGGCAGCCCGTTGAACAAGGTCAACATAAGCCTTTCCTTTCGTAGCGGCTTTCAGAAATTCCTCATAATTGAAAGGCTTCAACAAATAATCGAGCGCATCCACGCGAAAACCGTCTAATGCAAATTGGTTAAATGCAGTAGTAAAGATAATTCTCGGTCCCTGATTTCCTGATTTTTCAATAATCCTCGCCAGTTCAATTCCTGTCAGATCCGGCATTTGTATATCCAGAAATATCAGGTCAACCGATAGGTCATGAATAGCTTCCAGCGCTTCCACAGCACTTGAATATTTGGCGGCCAGATTCAGAAATGGTGTTTTGTTGATAAAAGCACAAACCAAACCCAGCGCGAGAGGCTCATCATCTACGGCGATGCATTGTAATACGCTCATGCAGTTTGCAGTTCCAGATGTACTTCAAATTCTTTTTCGTTGGTATTTTCGCTTACGTCCAGCTGGTATTTTCCAGGATAAAGTAAATCCAGTCTCCTCTGCGTGTTGGTAAGCCCGATTCCGTTACTGTCATCCAGCAATGTTCTTTTTTCAGTAAATAAAGTATTCCGAACATCGATATAAACTTTTTGGCCTTCCTGCCATATTTTAATATCAATATTACTTGGCTGAACCGCACTCACACCATGTTTAAAGGCATTTTCAATAAAAGGCAAAAACAGCATTGGCGCTATTGAAACATCATGTAAAGGGACAGGAGGTTCTAAATTTACACTAACTTTATCTGTAAGTCTGAGCTGCATCAGTTGAATATAATCCTGGGCAAAAGCGATTTCCTGACTAAGTAAAACCGTACCATGCTGGGTTTCATAAAGTACATAACGCATCATCCGGGAAAGTTTGTGCAGCGCTTCCCGGGCTGCCTCTACATCAATAACTGTTAGTGCGTATATATTGTTTAATGTATTAAAGAAAAAATGCGGATTGATCTGCGCTTTCAGAAACGATAATTCTGAATTTATTTTTTCCTGTTCAAGATTTTGTCTGTATTGTTTATCGCGCTCCGCATTTTGCACAGCAGCCACACTGGTGCTGATACCAATGATGATCAGTGCCGTAAGCATTGAAAAATAGTCAAGCCTGTCGTGTGATTTTTTATCCCCGTTCGCTTCCCGTGCCAATTTGAAGGCGCGGTCCATTTGTTCGGAATGATTAATATAAATTTTCACCTGCTCCATCATCACAGCCAGCAAAAGCACAGATACAATATTGAATAATATAAAGCGCCAATAACGGTTTTTAGCCAGAAATCGGGGAAACCAGAAATATACATTCAGATAAAATATAGTAATCAGTAGCGAAAATAAAACCGCCTGTTTGATCCAGAATGAACTAGGAAACTGAATTTGCCAGCTTAGCGGCTGCCACATGAGAAACAAGGCCAGAAAGCTCCAACCCAAAAGGTGTAAAAAAAACGGAGGATATTTTTTAACTGTGGGAGTATCCATGCATGTATTTTTATTCAACGCTGATTAAACCATTCGATCACGATACAATCTTACTGTGAAAATATCAAAGTGCCTAGTCCAATCGATCAAAGTAAGTTATAAATCGACGGTTAGGCTAAGAGCGTCTACGAGTGTATTCCGTAAAATCATTAAATGGGGAAATGAAATACTGGAATAGTTATTTAATATATATGAAAAACAGGGGTTTGTGTAATATTCCCTATAAGTCAGTGGTATTCGATTCCCTCTCATCGGCCAGAAATGCCTTTTGATCGGTGTTACCTACCTTTCCATCTATTGCCTTTTTTTTACAGTTTAATAGCTACTTATTTTGAACTTGATTTATACACGATATATTGCCCCAATAACCATGAACATGAAGAAACGATTTACATTACTAGCACTGATCCTTGGACTGACAACTTCTGCATTTGCACAGTTTGGCGGTGGCGGTGGAGGTGGCGGAGGCCGTCCAGGCGGAGGTGGCGGTGATTTTCAACGCGGAGGCGACAGACAAAAAGCGGCTATTCCGGGAACACTTGATGATGCACCAAAAGGAAATGGAAAAATAAAAGGGATTTTGCTGGATTCTCTTACTAAAAGTCCTGTCGAATTTGCAGCATTGGCGCTTATCGACGACAAAACAAATACGCCTGTCGATGGTACTACTACTGATGAAAAAGGGGTTTTCAGCATGACCAAGGTTGCTTCCGGAAATTTCAAGATTTTGATTTCTTTTATCGGGTATAAAACAAAAACGATTAAAGGTGTGAAGATTGACAAGAAAACGGAGCTTGATCTTGGCTCGATCGTACTTTCACCGGACATCGTTCAGCTGAATGAGGTTCAGGTTGTAGGTATGGCGCAAATGATCGAGGAAAAAGTGGACCGTCTGGTTTACAATGCTGAAAAGGATATTACAAGTAAAGGTGGTGACGCAAGCGATGTAATGCGTAAAGTGCCAATGCTGACTGTGGATTTGGATGGAAACGTTTCGCTTAGGGGAAACTCAAACGTGCGCGTTTTGATCAATAATAAGCCGTCAACGATGGTTGCAACCAGTGTTGCGGATGCTTTGAAACAAATTCCTGCAGATATGATCAAGTCGGTGGAAGTAATTACTTCGCCGTCAGCAAAATATGATGCGGAAGGTTCTGGCGGTATCATTAACATTATTACAAAAAAGAGTACGATACAGGGGGGAACGTTGAATCTGGATACTGGTGTTGGTAACCGTGGTTCGAATTTAGGTTTAAGAGGAAATTATCGCACAGGAAAACTTGGTTTTAGCTTGGGAGGTTTTGGTCGATTCAACTATCACCAGCCGGGAAGAACGGATAACTTGCAAACGGGTGATGGTTTCTCAGTTTCACAAATCACAAAATCTAAAAATAACGGTGCTTTTGGTTCTTACAACTTGGGAATGGATTATGAAATTGATAAGAACACGACAATTTCAGCTGGTATTCGTTATGGTTTAAGAAATGCACTTACGCCGCAAACTATTTTGACAAATAATACACAGGGTAGTGTTACGAAATCTTCTTACCGTGATGTTAACGTTAAAGATTTGTCTGGAACATGGGATATTAATGTTGATTATATCAAAACATTAAGCAAACCACAGCAGGAATTAAGTATTCTTGGTCAGTTCAGCCGCAATAACCGGACGAACGATTACGACGCGGATCTTTATTCTTATAACAACAATGTAATTGGTGAGGTTGTAGGCCAGTCAGGAAATAACAACAAGAGCTCAAACCAGGAAAGCACAATCCAGATCGATTATGCTACCCCGATTAAAAATAATCAGTTGCTGGAAGTTGGAGGAAAAGGAATTTTCCGTCAGGTGATCAGTAATTACAATTATTTTACCAATAACGTACAAGATTCAATTAGTAGCCTTAACTACGATCAGAATGTAGGGGCCGGATATGCATCTTATACCCTTACCACTAAAAGTAAATTCACAGTTAAGGGGGGGGCACGTTATGAATATACAACCATCGATGCAAAACAGGCAGAAGGTGGAAATCTTAACTTGCCTTCTTATGGTAATTTGGTGCCAAGTTTGAATATTTCTAAAACTTTTGGAAAAGGACAAACTATCAAATTAGGTTATAACCGTCGTTTACAGCGTCCGGGAATTCAGTTCCTGAATCCAAATACCAATGCAGTAAACCCGCAGAATATTACGAGAGGAAATCCAAATCTTAAACCTGAATTGACAGATCAGATCGAATTGGGAACAAGTTTCTTCAAAAATAGTTTATATTTCAATGTCTCTACTTTCGCCCGTTTCACGAACGGATCGATTGAAAATATTCGTACAACCAGCGAAACCGGCGTAATCACAACGACTTACGGAAACATTGGAGCGAAGCAAAACTACGGTGGAAATATCTTCGGTAACATTACACTATTTAAAATCTGGTCCGTTGGTGGAGGTCTTGACGCATATTATGTAAACCTGAAAAATAATAGTCCTGTTGTCGCACTTCAATCGCATAACAGTGGCGTAGTTGTAAGTGGACGTTTTCGTACCGGTGTTACTTTGAAAGGTGGCTGGGGAATCCAGGGTGGAGGATTTGCAAGAGGAAAAGAAGTGCAGCTGCAAGGTTCGGCCGGTGGTTTCAGAATGTATGATCTTGGTATCAAGAAAGATTTCAAAAATAAAAGAGGAAGCTTGGGTTTGGCCATGGAGAACTTCCTGACCAGTGCGCTTAAAATGAAAACGGATCTGTCGTCCGCAACATTTGATCAGGTTAGTACCATGTATCGATATAATCGTGGTTTCCGCCTTAACTTCTCATACCGTTTTGGTAAAATGACTTTTGTTGAAACTAAACCACGCAAAAGGAAATCTGTTAGTAACGATGACCAGAAAAGTGATGGTGGTGGAAATGATGGTGGTGGTGCCCAGACTCAACAAGCAGCTCCGGCAGCTACGCCGACTATCACGCCGGGAGCAACAGGTGGTCGTACGCAAGGTGGTTTTAACCGTCCACAAGGACAAGCTGGTATGGCTACTAAAACAGCTGCGGATAGTACTTCACGCAAAATGGGCATTAGGCCTTCAGGAGCAATTGACAGCACTTCAGCAAGACCGGCAGGTATGGATTTACTACCAAAATCGGATGGCACGATGGGTAAAATGGACAGCACAATTGTAAAACCGGTTATTACCAGTCCTGCAACGCCAGCGGACAGTACTTCTGAAAAGAAACCGGAAATAGTAATTCCAGCCGGAACAACAGATAGTACGCAGAAAAAACCGGCAGTTATTGTTCCTGCAACGCCGGCAGATAGTACAAAAAAACCCGCAGAAACTGTTCCTCCGATTAAAAACTAGAATCGGCTCTTCATGAAAAAAATCCCCGTTTGCTATACGCAGACGGGGATTTTTGCTTTTTATTAAAAACGATAAAAATTATAAAGTACCGTTCTGGGTTTTGATATCTTTTAAAATGCGGTCAGCTCCTGCTTCCAGTAATTCATCCGCCAGCGCGGTGCCGAGTTCCTCCGGAAATGCAGTTGACCCACTTTCTGAACGACGAATTAATTCCTGGCCATCCAGACTTATGATACCGCCGGAAATTGTAATTTCATCATGATTTAAAATCGCCAAGGCGAAAACGGGAATACTGCAACCACCTTGTAAACGTTTTAAAAATGCTCTTTCTGTTCTTAAACAGATTTCTGTCTGTTCGTGATTAAGCAATTTTTTCAGGGTATCCTTTTTATCCTGTGACAGAGAAACTGAATTTTCAATAGCCACACTTCCTTGTCCGACGGCAGGTGTGAATTCGTCGAGTAACAAATGTTCAGCAATTGATTCGTCATACTCCATGCGATGAACTCCTGCATACGCTAAGAGCAAAGCATCACATTGTCCTTCTTCGAGTTTACGAAAACGGGTTTGCAAATTGCCACGCATATCTACGATTTTGATATGCGGATAATAATGTTTCAAAATGGCAATTCTTCGGGTGGAAGAAGTTCCTACAACAAAAGATTCTCCGCTGCCAAGAGAAAGATCAGTATTATGACTTACCAAAACATCGTTCGCATGTTCTCTTTCAGTGAAGGCGATCAATTCGAAATCATCATCCAGATGCGATTGCAAATCCTTTGCACTGTGAACTGCAATATCAATATCACCGCTTCTCAGCTGATCTTCCAGTTCCTGGGTGAAAACGCCTTTACTTCCGATTTTGGATAAAGAACGATCCAGGATTTTATCACCTTTTGTTTCAATGATTACAATTTCGGTAGCCACTCCACCTTTTTGAAGCAGGTTTTGAACATAATATGCCTGCCAAAGAGCTAATTTACTACCGCGTGTTCCTATTTTAATATGCATGATTTATATAGCTGTTAGCTTTTGGCTATTAGCGCTTATAAGTTAATTCTCTATTGGTTTCGAAATTGGAAAATGAACATTTTTATAATCCTTTACAACAATTGACAAAATTTCCAGTTCATCCAATTCTGCTGAGTCGGGAATGATTTCCAATTACATTAAAGAATATATTCTTTTTAACGATTGCTCGTATTGTTCATCATTTTTTATTGGAGCTATCATAACCTACCGTTATTTGATCGTATTCTTTATGCGTTCCAAAAAAGAAATACAAAGATACAGTGCGGTACTAAAATTGGTCACAATTTGACAGCAATATTTAATTTTCTAAACCCCAACCGTATCTCCTTCATCTGTAACTATTTTTTCTTCAATATAAGCAACAATCAAAGAGGCAATATCAATCCCGCTGATATCTTCAATTCCTTTTAGTCCGGGTGAAGAATTTACTTCCATTACCAACGGTCCGCGTTCGGATTGTAATAAATCAACGCCTGCAATTCTGACACCCAAAGCTTTGGCAGCTGCGATAGCGGTGCGTTCTTCTTCCGGGGATAATTCTACGGCAAAACCTTCGCCGCCGCGGTGCAGATTGGAACGGAAATCACCTTCATGCCCCTGACGTTTCATTGCTGCGACGACCTTATTACCAATAACAAAAGCGCGGATATCTGCGCCTTTGGATTCAGCGATAAATTCCTGGATAAGGAAATTGGCGCGTAAACCGTAAAAAGCTTCAATTGTGGATTTGGCTGCCTTGGTAGTTTCGGCCAGTACTACGCCAACTCCCTGCGTTCCTTCCAGCAATTTAATAACAACCGGTGGTCCGCCAACCATATTAATCAGCTCGGTAACCTGCGCCGGATTTTTGGCAAAAACAGTTTTTGGAATATCCACACCCGATTTTGCAAGTACCTGCATACTGCGCAATTTATCCCGTGACCGTAAAATTGCTTGTGATTTTACGGTTGTAAAAACTTTCATCAATTCAAACTGTCTCACAACAGCACAGCCAAAAGCATTCACTGAAGTCCCGATTCTTGGAATGATCGCGTCAATTCCCTTTACCGCTTTTCCTTTATAAACAACAGTTGGTTTTCCTCCTTCAATCATGACAAAGCACTTGACGTGGTCAATAACCACAGCCTGGTGACCTTTCTGTTTGATTGCCTCCACCAGACGCTTCGTTGAGTAAAGGTCAGGATTGGTGGATAATACGGCGATTTTCATATAAATCTAGTGGATTAAACGAGTAGGGTTGGCCTCAGAATCAGGATTCTTTTTATGTCTGATTTTGTCAGCATTTTGTTTGGCCGAAAGATCTTTTTTTGAAACATCAATCAAAAAACGTCCTTTTAATAATTTACGTCCAAGAAGAATTGGATAGCTCATTTTTTTACGGTTCGCCAGTGAAAACTCAGTACGTATTTTCCGGCCGAAAATAGTGATCTGTGTTTTGATCACATATCTTTTTTCTTCCTTTCCGGAAGAATTTCTGACAACGGTTTCTTTGAAATCGCTCACGGTATAGGATTGTTCCGGCGCACCTTTTTTTACATCAAGGTAAAAACATAATCTTTCATGCTCACCTTCTTTAATAAGCTTTACGCGTGCACAGTGAATTGCCGAAGTAGTTGCTCCCGAATCAACACGGACGGGAACATGGTACCAGCCAAGTTCTGGTAAATCTACAATATCGGTTGCGCCGATAAGCTCAATTTTTTTCTTCATCTGCGTTGAAAAAATGGCGCAATGGTTAATGACAAATCAAGGAAAACCATTTTCGCCCGTACGTTTCGTTCTATGTGGTAATAAGCAACGTTCACTTCCTGAACCATATTTTCCAAAGCGTCGAAATTAACTGCTTTTGAAAAATTCTGCACGAAAGTAAGTTCTTCCTGCGGAACCCGCAACAGTTCGACCGCTCCCTGGCTCCATACCAGCATATCACGGAAAAGCCGTAAAGCATATTCGAAAAGCCCTTTTTGCTTTTCTTTATTCATACCGTCAAAGGCATCCGCCAGCTTTACAAGGCTCGCGACATCATATTTATAACAATACCGCATCCATTCTGCAAACCATGCTGAACGGTCATCTGAAGTTTCATTGACGAGGCGAAGTGCCTCCGATAAATTCCCATCACAAAGATAGGCAATCTGGTTTGCTACGGTCTCACTGACAGCTTGTTGTTTTAAAAATTGACGGACTTCTTCATCAGAAAAAGCAGGTACGGCAACACGTTGTGTTCTTGAAATTATAGTAGTGATCAATCTGTCGGATTGATCACTTACCAGTAAAAAAAGTGTTTTATAAGGCGGTTCTTCCAGAATTTTCAGCAAAGCATTTGCCGAAGATGCATTCATGATCTCCGGCTTCCATATTAAGAGAATTTTATATTCCCCCTCGTAAGATTTAACTGAAAGTTTTTTCAGGATTCCTCTGGCTTCTTCCACTGAAATGTTTCCCTGCTTGTTTTCAGCAGTAATAAAATCCAGCCATTCTGGCAAAACCCGATATGGCGTTTCCAGCAGAAATGTCCTCCAAAGTGGTAAAAATGCTTCGCTGGTATTTCCACTAACTTTTTTAGAAGTAGCAATCGGGAAAATGGAATGAAAATCCGGATGGATTAATTTGTTCATTTTTGCACACGACGCACAAACGCCGCAGGCATCTTCCTCACTCCGGTTTTCACAATTTATATAGGTAGCAAATGCCAGTGCCAAAGCTAAGCCGCCGCCGCCGTTTGCACCGTCGAACAACAGTGCGTGAGCAAGATGGCTTGTTTGCACAGAACGGATCAGTGTTGATTTAATTGGCGCCAGTCCTGGAATATCTTTAAAAAGCACGTTGGATTTTAGTTAATCTATTTCTTTATTTAATAATGTTAACGCTGGTTTTTTGTTTGATCAAAAACCTGTTTCACTATTTTTTCATCTGTTTCGTCAAATTTAATACCTCGCCGGCTGACCGTATCTTTGGCAACTGCGATTGCTTTTTCAAAACGGTATTCGGTAAATCCTTCTGCATTCCCACCCCAGGAAAACGAAGGAATATGTTTGGATTGAAATCCGGCTCCGAAAACATTTACACTTACACCAACAACGGTTCCGGTATTAAACATGGTTGAAATTCCGGCTTTGGAATAATCGCCCATAAATAATCCGCAGAAAAGTAAACCGGTACTTTCCGGTTTTCCTGTAATATAGCTGTGCAGTTTTACCGCGGTATGATCATTTTTCAAATTTGAGTTATTTGTATTCGCGCCCAGGTTACACCATTCGCCCAATACTGAATTTCCCAAATACCCATCATGGCCTTTGTTACTATACCCAAAGATAACACAGTTACTCACTTCGCCGCCAACTTTGCAAAAAGGTCCGACAGTAGTATTCGGCCGGATTTTTGCTCCTTGTGCCAAAACCGAACTTTCTCCAATCGCAAAAGGTCCCTGAATGATAGCGCCCTCCTGAATGGACGCATTTTTTCCAATATAGATCGGCCCGTTCTCTGCATTTAAAATCGCAGCTTTGATTAGGGCTCCTTCTTCTATAAATATGTTTTCGGGATTATAGCAAAACGTGAAAGGGTCAGTCAGTTTTGCTGATTGTTTTGCTGCCGTAATTTTGGCAAAATCAGCTTTTATCTGCGCGCCGTTATTTAGAAATATATCCCAAACCTGGCGGATAAGAATGATTGGTTCTTCATAATAATGCTTATCCAATATTATGGAATTAGCTGCCGGAGTCCAGTCAGGAGAAGATGTTCTTACTGCAAGAATTTCGTTTTCTTTTGATAAAAGGACAGATTCGGGAGAAAGTTTTTCAATCGCTTCAATTAGTGAAGCGTCCGGACAAAGTGCCCCGTTAATATAAAAATTGTCTTCGGACTTTATAAGCGGGAAGCGATGTCTAAGATGGGATTCAGTCTGATATGAAATCTCGCTTTTGAGCCACTTACTCCATTTTTCAGCGATAGTCCAAATACCACAACGGATTCCTGCAACCGGCCTTGTGTATGTAAAGGGTAATAATTGTAACCGGATTGTTGGATCGTCGAACAAAATGATACTACGCATATTCAGTTTTAGTATGTATCACCAAAGTTCGGCCATTTTTTCGTTACGGACAAAAAAAGAAAGCAGTCTCTGAAGCTTTCGCTTAGAGACTGCTTTCTTTAAAGCACTTAATCTTTAATAAAAATTAAGCTTCAGCTTCAGTAGTTTCTTTTGTACCGTAACGTTTTCTGAATTTATCAACACGTCCCGCAGTATCAACAAGTACATTTTTACCTGTGTAGAATGGGTGAGACTTAGAAGAAACCTCAACTTTGTAAACAGGATAAACTGTTCCATCTTCCCAGGTAATGTTTTCGCTGGTTTCGATTGTCGAGCGTGTAATAAATTTAAAGTCACTGGATAAATCCCAGAATACTACTTCTCTGTAATTGGGATGAATATCATTTCTCATTTGTATATGCAATTATGTGTTCGATACAATTCTCAAAAAGGATTGCAAAAGTAAAAATTCTTATCTATTAAACCAAGTAAATCTGAGTTATCTTTCTCAATATCTACGCGATGGGTCTAAATTGTTCAAAATCAGACTTCGCTAATCTGCCTTTGTAGTACCTCAATGCCTTTTTTAGACTGACTATCGAAATCCTGATACACGAAACATTCTATGGAAAGTCCTCCTTTATATTTTATTTTTTTCAAAGCACTTAAATAGGGTCTGAAATCATCTCCGGCAACTCCGGGGGGCGTGCGGTCCTTTTTTTCAGCAATATGGCAGTGAACAATATGTTTGCCGAACTTAACAATCTGGTCGGCTGACTCATCTTCTTTTGACATATGGAAGATGTCACAAAGCAGTTGAAAAGACGGGCTGTTAACTGCATCAATTATTTCAACGCCTTCGGCTAAACTATTTATAAAATTGGTTTCTCCCCGGTTAAGAGGTTCAAGCGCAATCTTTACACCATATTTTTCAGCAAGCGGGGCCATTTTTTTACTTAATTCTATATGTTGTGCTTTCGCTTTATCCCGGTCAAATCCTTCCGGAATTATCCTGGATGCGCCGCTGCCAAAAACAATATATTTTGATCCGCATTCCTGTGCTCTTTTCAGGGCTAGATCTGTCCGTTGTAAAATGGCTTCATGGTTAGCGTCCGGCCCCAAAGTTTTTAGTTGTCCGGGCAAAAGGATCACATAAGAACGGATTGGGAACTTGTCATCTTTTAATTGCTGAAGATTTTTGGCATACTGCATATCGCCGTCTTTGGGAATAAGAAATCCGCCGACAGATTCTTCTATATAAGAACAGCCATACTGTTTAAGTAAGTCTGCTTTTTCATAAGATGCATAAACACCCAGGGGTAATGAAAATTTGGACAGATTGTTGTCAAAATCTGCGGCATGTACAAGCGTTTCTGCTCCTATTGCAAAACCTGCGGATAAACCAGCGGTTTGTTTCAAAAATGTTCTTCTTGACTGATGCTTAAAAGGCTTGTTCATGAGGCTAAATTTGCAGTTGTTGAAAAATAGATTTGAATAAAATAGTTAAAGTAATGTGTAGAGAAATATACCCTCATTTTTGAAAAAGTTTACAAATTTTAAATTTTACCATAAAATAAATTTTGTATAATTTACTGAATATCAATTGTTATTATGATTTATATTTCCTATTTATGTGTTAGTAATGAAAAAAAAGTTGTCAATTTTTTTTGAAAATTGAAAAGAAAAATTTTGTAAAAATCTTTTGTGCTTATTTTTTTTCTTAAATCACTTGTTACGAGAATCTTAACAATTTGATAAATTAACCTATTGAAATTTGTGCTTTAAAAAGCGTATTTCAGAGTTGCACTTTCGATTTATTTTGAGTTATTTCAAAGAAATTTTTACCATCTCCTCCATAAGACTCATTAACAACTTTAAATCTTTCACCTCAGAAAATAATTCACATGTCTATGTACGTAATAAAGCGTGACGGTCGCCGTGAGTCGGTAAAATTCGACAAAGTGACTGCCCGTATTGAGAAGCTGAGCTATGGCCTCGATAATAATTACATCCAGCCGATAGAGGTAGCAAAAAAGGTTGTATCCGGAATTTATGACGGCGTTACTACTGCCGAACTGGATAACCTTGCCGCTGAAACAGCCGCTTCCATGACTACCAAGCATCCGGATTATGCTATTTTAGCTGCCCGTATTGCGATCTCAAATCTTCATAAAAACACATTGAAGTCGTTTTCGGCAACAATGAAACGCCTTTACACTTACGTAGACGGGAAAACGGGTGAAAATGCTTCACTAATTTCAAAGGAAGTTTATGAAGTGATCCGCCAGAATGCATCTTTGCTTGATTCTACTATTATATATGACAGAGATTATGCTTATGACTATTTTGGTTACAAAACACTTGAAAAATCTTACTTATTAAAGGTAGACGGTAAAATCGTAGAACGTCCCCAACAAATGCTGATGCGCGTTGCGATCGGCATTCACCAGGAAGATGTTCAGGCTGCGGTTGAAACTTATCATTTGTTGTCCGAAAAATGGTTTACCCACGCCACACCTACTTTATTCAATGCAGGAACACCGAAGCCGCAAATGTCTTCATGTTTCCTTTTGACGATGAAAGAGGATAGCATCAACGGTATTTATGATACTTTGAAGCAATGTGCATTAATTTCACAGTCCGCCGGCGGTATTGGTTTAAGCATACATAACGTTCGCGCAACCGGTTCTTATATTAAAGGTACCAATGGAATGTCCAACGGTATTGTCCCTATGCTTCGGGTATTTAATGACACGGCTCGTTATGTAGATCAGGGCGGTGGAAAACGCAAAGGTTCTTTTGCTATATATATGGAACCTTGGCACGCAGATGTTTTCGATTTCCTTGATTTGAGAAAAAATCATGGTAAGGAAGAACAGCGTGCACGTGATCTTTTCTATGCTATGTGGATTCCTGATTTGTTCATGAAGCGTGTGGAGGCAAATGATACCTGGTCATTATTCTGTCCTCATGAATGCCCGGGACTTGCTGATACGCATAGTGAGGAATTTGTAAAGCTTTATGAAAAATATGAGCTTGAAGGAAAAGCACGTAAAACGATAAAAGCGCAGGATCTTTGGTTTGCTATTCTTGAATCGCAAATTGAAACAGGTACACCATATATGTTGTACAAAGATCACGCGAATTCTAAATCAAACCAGAAAAACCTGGGAACGATTAAGTCTTCAAACCTTTGTACAGAAATCATGGAGTATACTGCTCCTGATGAAGTAGCGGTTTGTAACCTGGCTTCGATCGCATTGCCGAAATTTGTGGAAATGCAGGCAGACGGTTTTTATCGTTTTGATCATCAGAAATTATATGAGATCACGAAAGTGATTACCCGCAACCTGAACAAGATCATTGATCTTAATTATTATCCTGTTCCGGAAGCTGAAAATAGTAACAAAAGACACCGCCCGATTGGTATCGGTATCCAGGGATTAGCAGATGCCTTCTGCATGATGCGTATGCCTTTTGATTCGGATGAAGCGCGTCAATTAAACAAAGATATCTTCGAAACCATTTATTACGGTGCGATGGAATCTTCCATGGAATTGGCAAAACTTCATGGTACATACCAAACCTGGGAAGGAAGTCCAATTTCACAGGGTATTTTCCAATTTGATATGTGGGGTGTGAAACCCGACAGTCAGCGTTGGGATTGGGAGAAATTGAGAAAAGCTGTTATTCAGAATGGTGTAAGAAATTCTTTATTGCTTGCTCCAATGCCAACAGCTTCTACGAGCCAGATTTTGGGCAACAATGAATGTTTTGAGCCATTCACTTCCAATATATATGTAAGACGCGTTCTTTCAGGGGAATTTGTAGTTGTGAATAAGTATCTGTTGAAAGATCTGGTAAGACTTGGTCTTTGGGATGAGGAAATGAAAAATAATCTTGTTCGTGCCAGCGGTTCTGTTCAGGCTATTCCAAATATTCCTCAAAATATTAAGGATCTGTACAAAACGGCCTGGGAAATTAAGCAGCGTAGTATCCTTGATATGTCGGCTGATCGCGGCGCATTTATTTGCCAGTCACAATCACTTAATATTTTCCTTGAAGAGCCGAATTTTGGGAAGCTGACTTCCATGCATTTTTATGCGTGGAAAAAGGGACTGAAAACAGGTATGTATTATCTACGTACTCGTGCAGCTTCGGCTCCTGTTCAATTTACTTTGGGTAAACAGGCAGAAGCGCAGATCGAGCCAGTTACAGAATTGGTAGCTGAAAAGGAACTGAATTATGTTCAGTATGCAGAAGATCATACAAAACCAGTTGCTGCCCGTGACAGTCGTTCGGACATGCAGTGCTCGCTGGATGATCCGGAAGGATGTGAAGCTTGCGGGTCTTGATCTGATGGATTACAATATAATGAACGGGCTCTCAGTTTTAATTGAGAGCTCGTTTTGTTTTAACGGGCGTTGTTATAATCAGGTATAAAGTCTGACGAGCTTCTTCATTGGGGGGGATAAAAATTAGCCATAAATCATGAAAACATACATGACAGTTCTTCGGGCAGTATTAATGCTCACAACGATATCCTTATTAGCACTTGGGGCACTATTCTCTTATAAAAACTGGGCAGGCAGTAAGAATCTATTGTGGGTTGGGTTATTACTTTTCATAATTATGATTGGCGATCATTATATAAATAAAAGAGTTCGTCTTAGACGAGATAGCCAATCTCCCAAAGACAATTAGGTTAGACTTAATTTAAGAGATAGTCCAATATAAGAAAGGCTTTATCTGTATTTTTCTTTTTGGGTTTTACTTTTAACCTACTTCGATGCTAATCGTATTATTACCCTTCCAAACAATTCCGAATTATCGAGCTCCTTGTGAGCTCCCTGTTTCTAGCATGAAACAGATCTCGTGATTTCCCGGGCACCTTGTGAGCCTCCTGTGCACAATCCTTGAACAAAGGAGCTGAACGATACTTTCTCTTTCGTTATATATAGGTTTAAAAGTAGCGGAGGGTAAAATTCACGAATAACCCGGAGCCTATAACCCGGAACACCACATTTCTCTCTCCTTATATCTAGGTATAAAACGAAGGGTCAAATGACCTATTCATGCCGCTTGGGTTATTTCTTGMCSCCAATCCACTATTGAAGTTCTTTTTGGGGTACCYCTATRAGGAACCAACGCCCGCTTTACGACGCATTCCGTGCCTGTTTTGCTTTCYAACCCCCTCTATTCCCAAAAACCTTAAAAAAACTTTCGTTTGAACCGCGTTGAAATTCAGCTTCTTACCAAATAAAGTAAAAAAATATTGCAAATACTTTGACCTGGCACTTGCGTAAGAAAAAAAAGAGGTGCACCTTTGCACTCCCAATCGGGTAGTACGGCGCTGAGAACGATCATCGCCACGAGTTTCGGAAGATACGGAGCAGAGTTCTTTGACATGATGAAGAGAGTAAGAAGATAGTACGTTTAAGAAGATAACGTGGGATCTTTCGGGATTACCACAAACAAAAATTTACA
>NZ_SZVO01000010.1 GCF_005280585.1 Dyadobacter frigoris | reverse complement strand
AGTTCTGTTTTAGAAACTACATTTTTTTCTACCAGCATTTTCACCCGCCCCATTTCAAGTTCTGCACCTTTTGCATCGGCTATGGCACTTTGTAAACTTGCATTTGCCTTAGCCAGTTCTGCGGCATATTCTTCACTGTTAATCCGGAAAAGTATTTGACCTTTTTTTACTTCTTTTCCTTCATCAACATACACTTCTTCCAGATATCCTTTAACACGGGCGTAAATTTCTACGTTTTTCACAGCTTGTATGTCACCTACGTATTTTCGGTGAAATTCTGTTTTCTGTGTTTTTAATTCAACAACTGGAATGGTAGGTATATCGGCACCAATTTCGGATGTGTCCTTGCTTTGTGTTTGACAGCCTGCGAAAAGCAGAGTCAGGGCACAGGAAAGTGCCAAACTATATTTTTTCATAATAAGTTGGTTTTAAAAAAGGGGAAAATAGCTAGATAGTTGGCTACAGCCACATTAGAACAAGGCAATAAGCCACGCTGATTTTAATGCGAAAACAAAAACTCATTCTACACGGGATGCGCGTTGAAAAAGATTGAAATCTCGGGCTTGAAGCGAAGTGAAATGAGGAGAAAGCCTAGAACGGGCAGAGGCGATACAGGAAATTGTAATAACCCGGACTAATAATCTTATTGTAAATCTGATTGGAAATATGTAACGTCTGCGAAACCCGGTTTTGGAAAGTCAATTCAGCAACCTTCGAATTGATTGCATAGAAAACGCTGTGAGTCGTATAAGTAGAATGACGGTGACGAAGCAAACGGCATAAGTTTTCCTTCCATTTGGGAATATCAATGCGAATGATGGTCTTGGGATGCTTAGCCCTTTTTAACTTAATACTGTTTAAAAGTCTTAAAACTGTTTTTTCCTGGTATGGTGAAAACCTAAGAATTGTTACATGCCCTGTGCGATGCCTTACTAACTGCTTCTCAAAAAGAGAAGCTGCCGAAAAGCATAAGAGGGATAATAACAATACAAAGGTTAATTTTTTCATAATTTTGGTTATATCATTTTTCTTGAAAATCCAGACCTGAGTAAGCGTTTATGAAGATGTTTAGGCACAAAAAGCAGGTGCATAAACACGGCTATTGACTCAAATATAGTGATTTTTGGCTCAAACGCCATTTTTAAAACTGTTAACTATTGTTAATGGCGCGTTCTTAGAAAGCTTACCCAGGGCGAAAATTTCAGTATGTTTTTTAAAATTTGATTATTTAGTTTTGAGAACCACCTGGCCATCTGGATAGCTTATATCTGCCTTATTCTCAGCAGTAATGAAAAAACTTTTCGGCTCAAAGGGCGTTGCCGTCTTTAATTCACTTTTAAGAGCTTTCGAAAAAAGACCAGAAGAACTTTTCAACTGACCAAGATTCTTGATTCCATTATTCTCAGTATTTGCCCATAAAACGTAGGTGTTTCTGGATTCTACCAGTCTTTCAGGTGCCGACAAGTGTTTTATTGATAAATTAATGGCATAATTATCATTTTTATCTTTTTTATACTTTACTGATCCCTCGGCAGCGGGCACAATTGCAGAATCGGAAAACGTAAGTTTTTTTGAGCAGGAACTAAATCCAATTAGAAGGCAAAATATTATCTGAATTGAAAGAATGTTTCGGAATAAAGCGTTTTGTTTTTTCATCATTAACAAGAGTTTGTTGTACTGTAATTTCTAAAATGCGGAGTGTGGAAAACTTTGTACGGTAACATCCATACCGATGTAGGGCTCAAACACTATGCCAATTGCGATTAATGTATGAAAGATTAGTTTTGCGATATCGTGGGTATCAAAAGCCTCGGAAACGGGATCTCCAGCTACAATATTTCGTGGTGGCTTGTCTTTTAACCTTACAAAATGCCTTTCATGTTCATTTGGGCTTTGTAACTCACTGCACTCAATCAAAAAAAATCGAATAGCTTAAAGGTATTTTGTTCCTTATTGCGGTTGCTGGTCCGGATAAAATATTCAATATTGAATTCCTCATTTTATTTTATCAGGCTATTATTGCTTTAATTTCGGAGTGATTGTGTGCAAAGCTGCTATTCAGTGTAATCGGTGTGGTAAGTTAAGTAGTTGATGACTGACCTGATGCCGAAGATGTCTTTGATACATTGTTTAGCCGCAATTCTCTCTTTTTGCCTGTGTACCATTCCTTCTAAGAATACAATTCGGTCAGTCACGCGAACCCTTATCGCTGATGCGTTAATCAATGAATTGGCCTGCAAGGCGGCCATAACTTTTTCTCTAAGATTTTTATCTGTTTCAAATCTGGCAGCCTCGGGATCATACTTGGGTTCCTCGGGTTTTTGGATATTTTTCATGGTTTAGAATCTGGCTAAAATAGGTTGTTAGAATATTATTCCAGAGTTACAAAGATGCCTTAATCACCGACTTTAAACTTTACACAAGTTCAGCAAGAACTTACATATTTTACATATTTTCAATTCGTTGGATTTTAAGCTTTTTGAATTAGGAGCGAGACAGACTGGTAATTTTTGAACTGGTTCGGCATATCTGATACGCTGCTATATTATAGCCTGCATGCAATTTCGGTTAAGTTAGGCTCTTCGTACAGCAACAGTTCTTTTACCTGTTCAATTTTGTGAAGAATAATAGATTGTAGAATGTTAATCCCTTTTAGTTCTGAAAAAGTTTTGGGAAAATATGTGTAGTCATCTCCGGTTTTTTAATGATGTAATCTCAGTAATTAGTGACAGGCAATTCTTCTGCACAGTGAATCACCACTATGATTACGGCATTGATTTTTCAATCAATATACCTTTTTTGCCTTCAGGTAGTTCAAGTCCCGACCGAAGCTGATTTTTTTCAGGGATTATCATTTATTAATGACGGACTGGAAGGATTATCCGATAGCAGGATTTTCACTGGTATGGGTAGCCAATATTTACAGGAGTTTGTTTGCGCTCGTCCGTCAGGAAATTAAATGGGAAGAACCAGAAATCAAATCCTTGGAGTAGCAGCGGGAAAATCCACAAAAGACGCACTGAAAACTGTGATTGATACAACTCTCAGCCGATAGTATGTAAGTTATCGGCCAAGCATTTACTGACCTTTACCACAGCAATAACAGCATTAACTATAACTACAAATAGTATGAAAACCAACGAAGAATTGCAGAAAGATGTGCAGGATGCGATCAAATGGGAACCCTTATTGAAAGCGGCTGAAATAGGCGTTACCGCCAAAGATGGTGTTATCACGCTGTCGGGAACAGTGGACAGTTATGCCAAAAAATCAGAGGCAGAAGCTGCCGCTAAAACAGTAGCCGGCGTAAAAGTTGTGGTTGAACAAATTGAGATCAAAACATACAGCAACCTGTTGCACCGCGACGATAACGATCTGGCCAATGAGGTACTGAACGCTTACAAATGGAACTGGGAAATTCCCAACGACAAAGTGAAGGTAAAAGTCGAAAATGGCTGGATTACGCTCGAAGGGGCAGTGGAGTGGAATTATCAGCGCGAAGCTGCTGAAAGGCTGATCAAAAAACTTGCAGGCATAAAAGGCATATCGAACCTGATCACCATCAATACGGAAGTACACGACGAGATTGAGAAAATGGGAATCGAAAGCGCATTGGGGCGCAACTGGTCCATCAGCAAACAGAATATTCATGTAAAAGTTGTCGGTACGAAGGTAACCTTAACCGGCACGGTGGATTCCTGGTATCAGAAAGAGGAAGCGGGCCGTATCGCCTGGAATGCGCCCGGCGTAGTGAGCGTTGACAATGAACTGCTTGTGGAATATGCTTATTCACTTGTTGATTGAAAAATGTAAACGGAAGGGTAAAACCTTTCCGTTTCGAAAATTGAGAGGGTTTAACCAATTAATATAAGCATTATGATGTACAATGGATATAGTTTCTGGGGAATGCACATGTTTTGGTGGATTATCTGGATGGTCATGTTATTTTGGATATTTGCTACACCTTACAACATTCCCGGCCAAAGAAGAAGACCGGACTCTCCGCTGGATATTCTGCAAAAGAGGTTTGCAGCGGGTAAAATAACGAACGCGGAATATCAGGAAGCAAAAGCTACCCTGACGAAGGACCTGGCCAAATAAAGTTTGATTTTACTCAACGTTAAACTTCATCAAATTGAAAATCAGTTCGTTTGCAGGAAAACCAGCTGAGCCCTGGATGCTGGCCAGCATTCCAGGGCTTGTTGCTGCTTATTATACCGGAATTCCGAATGCTGAAAATCCGGAAGAGAAAGTTGTTTTCGGCACTTCCGGGCACCGCGGGACTTCTTTGAAAAACACCTTCAACGAATTGCATATTCTGGCTATTTGTCAGGCTATTTGCCTATTTCGGGCGGAGCAAAAAACGGATGGTCCTTTGTTTATAGGTATGGATACACATGCCCTGTCTGTCCCGGCGTTTGCTACGGCCATGGAAGTTTTGGCGGCAAACGGCGTACAGATCATGATTTCTCAGGACGATGAATTTACGCCAACGCCGGCCGTTTCACATGCCATCCTGACTTACAATAGAGGACGAAGTTCAGGTTTTGCCGATGGAATCATCATAACGCCGTCGCACAATCCGCCTGACGACGGTGGATTCAAATACAATCCCCCTTCCGGCGGACCAGCGCCAGGTTCTGCAACGACCTGGATAGAAAACAGGGCAAACGAAATACTTCTTGCCAAACTGAAAGGGGTAAAAAGGATTCCACTTGCCGAAGCAATGCAAACATCTTCCACACACCGGTACGACTATCTGAACACCTACGTGAACGATCTGGACAACATCATCGACATGGAGGCGATTGCCCATTCAGGTTTAAAAATAGGCGTTGATGCGCTGGGTGGGGCCGGTATGCATTACTGGGAACCGATTGCCGAACGATATGGGTTAAACGTGACTGTTTTTAACAAAACGCCTGATCCGACATTCGCTTTTATGCCTGTGGATTGGGACGGACAGATACGCATGGATCCGTCCTCCGAATACGCCATGCAAAACCTGATCGGGTTAAAAGATCAATTCGACATTTCCGTTGCCTGCGACACGGATTACGACCGGCATGGTATCGTGACCAGAAAAGCAGGTTTAATTCCCCCAAACCATTATCTGTCGGTGATGGTCGACTATCTTTTTCAGCACAGACCGCAATGGCCAGCGAAATTTATGGTGGGTAAAACGGTGGTAAGCAGCCAGATGATCGACCGCGTTTCGGCACGGCTCGGCAGAAGCGTTTACGAAGTACCGGTTGGTTTTAAATGGTATGCGGATGGGCTACTGGATGGCTCGCTTGGTTTTTGCGGTGAAGAAAGTGCCGGGGCTTCCTTTGCCCGGATGAATGGGGAAGTGTGGACCACAGACAAAGATGGGATGATTGCCGCGCTGTTATCCGCGGAGATTATGGCCGTTACAAAAGAGGATCCTGGTGCGCTTTACGATGAACTAACCAGTGCACTCGGGACTTCCTGGTATGACCGGATTGAAGCCGTGGCAACGACTGCGCAAAAACAGTTACTGGGTAAAATCCCGGCAGACCAGTTTGATCAAAAACAATTGGCAGGAGAAAACATTACTTCCATCATCACCAACGCTCCAGGCAACGGTGCCTCCATTGGCGGACTGAAAGTGAGTACCCAAAACGGCTGGTTCGCCGCACGCCCTTCCGGTACCGAGGAAATCTATAAAATCTACGCAGAAAGCTTTGAAAGTGAGGCGCATTTGAAACAGATTATGGCGGAGGCGCAGGGGATGGTGGATGAGAGGATTGGGGATGGGTGATGGAATTTTGTTATATTTGCCACGTGATGCTTGGTCAAGCCTCTTGTCTCAGGATAAGGTAACCAAGTAAATGATTAAGACTTGTCAGAAATGATCGGTCTTTTTTTATGTCGGTATCTGTCGCCATGGCCTTGCCGCTGATGTACAGGGCTTAATCAATAGCACCGCATCAAGCCATAACCGCTGCTGATTGAAATATTTGATAAATTTAAGAACTAACGTCGATAGTTATTCGTCGAGCCCCGCTATCGCCTGGATTTGTAATTTATTGATTTCCATGCCGCTTTTAGCGGCTGCATTTCTTTTACTGGTTATAAAATCCTTCATCTCCAATTGGTGTCCAAAAACTATATTTCACAAATTTATATCGCCTTTTGTCGTTAGGAATTTGTTTGACTTGATAAGGCATACCGCCTGTCTTAACATTTTTACCTGCCAAATGGGCAAAAGTCAATTCAATAATGTCAAGCATATTTTTTATTGTAATATCTAAAAATCCGCCTAACGAAGTTCTTTTCAATTTTATTTTTTTGTGCTTTAACTCAATTGTCGGGGTAGTAATATTTCCATCAGTCTCCAACTCAAAATCACAAACCTTTGTGTGTTCAAGTCTATGGTCAAATCCGTTTCTTAACTCTCGGATAACTTGCATAAAGTAAACTGTCTTATTAATGAACTCTACGAATGGGTCGGCTTCTCCATATTTTTCTTTCAATTTTTCGTGGAAATTTGGAAAATGAGATTGCTTTGTCAAACCAAGATTAGAGTAGAACTTAACTATTATGTCCATAAGAGTTTGTTCGATATGGTCTGCTTTCTGAAATATTGTTTTGCATTTTGATTCAAGACTAATTACAGATGGAAGTTTATACGAAACGTTTTGGTTTCTTCTTTCTTCGTATTCGTCTGATGCAGTTTTTTCGGCAATATGATATTCTTTAATTTCCTTTTCAAATATGGAAATTTCAGAAAGTAAATCTATTGCCAAACCGATTAATTTGGGACAGTCAACAGTGTTTAAAATATATTCTGGTCTGAATAAAGTCATTGCTGTTAACAACGTCCTTGAAACAGTTTCTGATTCTGTCCCTTTGTCTATTATAAGTTTATGGATTGTTGTAGGAAGATTTATGTTGGTTCTTTCCGGGTCAATAGTGTCTGCTATTACCATTTCATAGATTGACCTTTCTTTGATGACTAAAAGGCGTCCGCCAATATTTTTCAATTCAATGATGGCTCCATCTTCTTCTGAACCGATTTCTGCGTGTCCTCCTGATTCCCTCTTTATGTCAATTGGTCGTTTTTTATCCATATTGCCGGTCATCTGATAAGGTTGCTACTAACGGGTTGGCGCTTGGTGAATAAGCGGAATTCCAATCACTAAACTGTTCACCCAGCACAAAAGTTGCTACGAGGTAGAATGTTCAATTAACCGAGGAACCGGCTTTTTTTTTCAAAACTCTTATTAGCAGTAGGCATTCTACTTCTTTTTGTCAAAATAATTCTGTTTTCCGATCTTTCCTTTGATATAGTCGAGGTTTTTTTCGTCATTTTGTTTGTCGTTATCAACTGTTGTCATTCCAATATTTAACCGTATTTGCTCACTTTCAAGGTCGAATATTACTTTGTTAATTACTTGTTGTTTCTGATAGTATTTATATGAAATTTCTTCAACTTCTGCCAATGTAATCTCGGAAATAATAAATCTATGAATTACTCTATTTCTGTCGTCATATAGAACATATAGTTCGTCAAATGTTGGTTGGTCTATAATTCCTAAATCGAGTGCTTTTTTATAAATATCCTTTTCCGATTTTTTTTTGTCAGTTAGGCCTTGATAAATCCACTCGACTTCAATTTCACTATTGTTGTTTGTTATTTGGTTTTTCAGAACGATACCTGTTCTTAAAAGCGCATCAATTTGATTTGCTAAAAGGCAAGTAGCTTCAATGAAGGCTTTGTTTTCTATTGCCTTACTTAGAATTAAAGCAGTCGCTCCAACTCCTTGCAAAAACATATCAAATCTATACGAGTTTATTACGTCAATACTTTTCCCGTCCTCAATAAGTTTAAATTCTTTCAATATAGAATGAACGATTTCCACTTTCTCCAATATTGTTCGACTATCAAGATCTTTATCTGGATTGTTGGGGTGTGTCAAAGTAAAAATCACTGATTTATCCCCAAATTGCTTTAACCAAGTTTTTGTAGTGAACTCTTTATCGCCACTATCAGGCAACTTATAAAAATCTAATTCTCCAATTTTTTCAACTGTTGAATATTTGATTAGGCGTTGAAAGTTCTTTTTCTTTTCTTCCGTGTCTAATAAGTTTGTTGAAAGTTGGAATGCGTCTGATTTCCAAATTTCATATTCTTGAAAAGTATGTACTTTACCATTCTTGACTGAATATTTCCAAGTCGTTGGAACTTTAATTTCGAATGTTCCTTTTTCGTCTATAAAACGTTTCATTGTCTAATGTTTCGGTTTCTATGCTTATTTCTAACGTTGCAGCATTGGTGTTGTGGCGGAAATAGAATTCAGTCAGCCGAATATAGTGTAAAAGTACAACAGCTAAATAGTAGTACAACAGTTGAGCCTATGTTCGTCAACCGCCACAATGCCATTGCCAAGTTGTGCGCAGTGTCTTATTCATCGCTTTTTATTTTGCTATATTTATCTCTAAATTGTCTGAATTCTGATATTGCAATGTCACCGAATTCATAACACTTTTCTAAGAACTCCAAATAGCCTGTCTCTTTCAATATTTCAGTTGGAATTCGCCGTATCACATCTTTGTTGTCTTTAACTCTGTCAAAAAGTGGAAGTGTTGGTATCCTATCTTTCGACAACATTCTTGCGTAAGGTGTAAAACTCATTACTATCCAGCCAAATAAATCGTATTTGTCCTTCAAAGCGAAATATGTTTCTTTATCTACTTCACTCATTTTTTCGAACCATTTGGGTAATATTGGTTCGCTGTATGTAAGTATTGGATCAAGCCGTTCGGAAATCTGAGGGGAGAAGTATGATTCATACCAACTCTCAAAAAATAGAGCTAAAAAACTTTCCCAGGTTAAAAGTTCGACATTGGTGTATTCAGACGTATTGACTGAACCTGTTTGAAAATCACTTGTCGTAATTACGTAGCCTATATTGCATCCCAAATCATTAATGATTGTCCTAAAACCGTGAATAACATTTTGTGGAATATTAGATTTCCAATACTTGCATTCGCATACAATAGAATATTTACGCCCTTTAATTGTTTCTTCTGCATAAACATCTAATTCAACTTTACCACGTGCCGTTTCAGTAGTCTTCTCTTTCTCAACTTTAAAACCACATTGTTGTAAAATGGCTGAAACTTTATTCTGCAAATCTTTCCAGTCTTGTGGTTGTTTAGTTGTCAGTATCATTTTTTAATCGAGTATTTTTTTAGGTACGTCAATTTGACACTACGTACAATTTTTTCAGGCTTTGCGATGGTGGGGCAATCGAAGTACAGATCTTCAATTTTGTACAAAAATTAAATAGAAGTACAACTGGTGAACTTTGCAGTTTCGCCCCACTAATGCAAAAGACTTATTAGCAGAAGTAAATATAGCGATGATAGCTGGGTTCGAACCAACATCGTTCCTTGGAAAGATCCTAATTGAGACTCTTTCCAAGGGAGTGCTTTAACCAATTAAGCTATACCATCTTCTGAAAGTCATATTCGGTCGCTTCAAAACCGTATTCTGCCTTACAAAATCCTAAAAACTTTCGTTTATTCCTTTCATCTGTCAAACTAAAATTTTTAAAACCATTAATATTCTTAAACTCAATAAATACCTCCTTAGCAAGGAATTCTGGCTGATTAAAGCTTTTTAATATTATGTTGTCAAGATAACTTGAAATACCGCGAAAGATATTCAAAGTGTCAATAAGAATATTATATGTGATTTGATTAGCATTTTCGTTTTCATGGAAATCTATTCCTTGTAATTTTTTTGGTAATATATTATTCCAAAAAGTATTTAACTCTATACCACTTTTATTGATAACTTCTCGCAATGAGCGACTAATATTAGAAGAGCTTTTGTGAATTAGTCGATTTCTTTTAAATCTTATATAGTTTAACGTAAGTAAGTGTTTTTCTTCAAGTTTTTCTTGATTAATTTTAAGTCTATTTAATACTTTTAAAACAAGGATATCATCATTCTCGAATTTTCCTTCATTCAGTTCAGGAATTGAATTGTCAATTTTTTTCGCTACCGCATAAACTTCTGTTAGATAATTTTCAAATGATGAATAAATTAGCGTAAAAATACCATTTAAAAGTGTTTCATTAGTTTTGGTATGTTCGTCACTTAGCTTAGACAATTCAATATTATGCTTTTTAGAAAAACTATTTTCTTTAAAAATATGAGATGTCAATTTATCGTTGTTATCAGCAACAGCCTTAACGTGATCTAATGAAAACTGTGTCCACACAAAGAAGTAATGCGTGAAAGAGTTATTAAGGTCTGATAATTCTTGTAAAAATATTTTAAGCTGTCTTGTCTTCATTGTATTTCTGCTAACTAGTCAGTTCGAGCCAATCCCACAAGTCTAGTCATTTGCTCTCATTATTGCAATATTCTTATTAATTTTATGGTTAAATATTTTTAAAACAGACATTTTGATCTATTTTCTCATTGCCAGAAGTGTTTAACAATACAAAATGCGCGTCCCGGTCCGGCAACACGAGAATCAACCAACAGGCCGTATCACTAACCAACACGCCTAATCACATAATTCATAAACTTGAGTTTTTTTCCAACCAGATTGACGCGGCCTGATTTGTTGGTGTACTGATCATGCTGCTTTGGCCTTTCAAATACGTAAACGCCCTGGGATTGAGGGATCATGCGAAGGTAATCGCCCGGATATTCGCCAAAAACCTGATCTTGGTGGGGTGGGCTCATTGAAAAATGCCTTGGCTACGGAATAGTCTATCGGAGCGGGTAATGTGGTTTCCAGGTCATGCCGGTATTGATGCGCTTTGATCAAGTACAAATCCTTTTCTTTGCTGATCCGGGTTTGGAAAACGCCTTTGTTTGTCTTCGTATCTACCGTTGCAGATTGCAGCAGATCATTTTCCTAAATGCTTTTACCGCATCATATACTTTCGCTCTGAAAACCAGCAGGTTGAGCTTCCGTCCATGTAAGGTCTGCAAAATTACCGCTAACGTCCGTCGCTTTGTGAAGTTTTTTTTGGGCTTTGAATTGCAGGATGGAATTTGTTGCGCATAATGCAAAACCTAAAGTGATACGGAGGTTGTGCTGGTGTGTACACGGGTGCGTTAAGGCTGTCCCAGTTCAGAGCAAGTATTTATTGATTTATGTGCCGGGTTTAACAATTTGTATCTTGTCGAATGCAAGGGTTTTTAGGACAACGGTTTTTTCCGGTTACTTGTTCATTAAGGAGAGTTACGGGCAAAGCACTGAATCGCCGCTTTTGACAATATACTTTCAGTATTTCCTGTCAGGGAGAACCTCTCTCAGATTTTATAACCCAATTATTTGCCGATACGTGCCATCATGTTAATTACAAAAGGCGGTGGCACCACAGATACGTGTACTTTGCTGAATTTTTTGAAAGTGAGTTCAAGACAGATAATGGATTTGAGGCCAGAAGTGCTTGTGAGTTTCTGTTTGTTTGTCAATCTTTCAAGCGAGCCGGTATGCATTACCGGGAAATTTGGTTTTTTTGTTGATGGGCTAGGGGGGATGGGACAACGTTTCGGGTAACGGTGATGTGGCAGGTTTTTAAGGCAAAACGGTGTCGACTAAACGATTCAAAAGAATTTCTAATAGTTAACCTTGCATAAATGTTTCATAGAAGCACGTCGGCCGCCATATTGCCAGAACGTGTGCATTCGTTCTTTTTTTACACCATTGCCCTACCAAAGCCAACCGTATCTCTATATGCTTGTGGCGAAATATCGGCATTGGTTTTAAAAAATCTGCTGAAATAATATTCGTCAGCATAGCCCAATTCATACGCAATTTCTTTTACCGCTTTGTTAGTCAAATACAGTTCTCTTTTGGCTTCTATGATTATCCTCTCAGAAATTAAATCGGTGAGTGTTTTATTAAAATGTGTTTTTGTGATTTTGGCTAATGTTTTTGCGGATATATTCAACAAGTCGGCATAATCACTAGCCGAATGCTTGGTTTTGAAATGGGTTTCGATATAATTTTTAAGATTTTGAAGGATAAAAGGTTCTTTGTTTTCCGCAGTATTAATTAGAATTTCTGTTTGTTGCTCTGCTTTTAGTCTGGATGCTGTAATTAGAAATATTTTTAAATAGGAAACCAACAATTCATATTGAGCCAATGCTGGGTTTTGCATTTCAGCAGTTATTTGTTCAAATAGCATTTTAAAAGTGTTGCTTGTATTTTCATCAACAGCAACAAGTGGCGGATTGTATATATTATTAAACAACACACCATTACACGCCACCTCTTGATGATGTTTGTGAATACAAAAAAAATCGGGATGAAAATTTATAACAATGCCTTGTATTTGTTCATTTTCCTGAAACATAAAAGGCTGATATGGAGAAAAAGCAAACAAGGTATTTTGTGTAAAATGATATTCCGAAAAATCTGCCTTTGCTACTCCTTTCCCATTTTTTATCCAAATCAATGAATAATAATTTAGTCGCTGAACGTGGTCAAAATGACTGTTATCGTTAAACGAAAAGACTTTAAAGGCCAGGTTTCCTGTTTGCGGATTTATCAAGGTATAGATGTCCGAACTTATCATATATTTATAGCATTATTTCAGTTTCCTGTCTTTTTCATCAATAGCCAAATCGTTGATACTGGCATATCTTTTTTGCATCAATCCGTTTTCGTCAAACTCCCAATTTTCGTTTCCGTATGCACGCCACCATTGTCCGTTTTCGTCTTGATATTCATATTCAAAACGAACTGCCATTCTGTTCTCACGAAATCCCCACAATTCTTTTTTGAGCTTGTAATGCAATTCTTTTTGCCATTTTCTCTTCAAAAATGCTACGACTTCTTCCCGACCATTTATAAATTCGGTGCGGTTGCGCCATTCTGTATTGATGGTATAGGCTTTTGAAATTCGTTCCGGGTCTTGACTATTCCAGGCATCTTCTGCCAGTTGTACTTTTTGCAAGGCAGTTTCTAATGTAAAAGGCGGCAAAGGCAATTTTTGTTCTAAATTTTCCATTTTCTATTTTTTTTAAATGCGAACCAACTTTAATGCCAGTTCGCAAAAAGTCTTGATTATATCGCCGGGGCAATTGGAAAGTCCACTGGAATTTTTGTGAGATTATGTAAATAATTCATCGCTGTTTTGTCACTTACTTGTAGTATCAGGTCAACCAAATTTTCGTTGGTATAGCCAGCTGCAAAAAAGGCATCTACATTTGTTTCACTTGCGTTGCCTCTGTTTTTGGTAATATCGGCAGCCAATGCAACCAATGTATGCAACTTGCTGTCAGATGATTTCCCGTGTCTGATGTCGGCTAGTTGCTCATCGCTAAAACCATTCATTTTACCCAAAACCAAATGAGCACTTTGGCAGTAAATACAGCCATTTACCTGGCTTACAATTAAATTTACAGCCTCTTTTTCTTTGTTTGTCAGTGATGTTTTAGCATTTTGATATGCCAAAAATCTTTCCAATCCATTTTTTGAGTAAGCAATAGTTGCGTACAAATTAGGGACAAAGCCCAAAGCTTTATTCAAATTGTCAAAAATTGCCTGGTTAGCTGGTACTACTTCTTCTCTTGTTGGAACTAAGAATGTTGTCATCTTTTTACTTTTTAAAATCATTGTCGTTATTGACAATGCAAAGATGCGGCCCCTTGGCTCTCTATAAAATGGACAGACAACGCAATTGGATGGACAATTTTTTCGGTGTTGCTACTTCGTGCGTTTTTTATAGCATGACACACAATTAGTAAATTTGAGCACTTTCCAGTCCATCTGGCAATTCTAGTCAATTGCCCTCATTATTGCAATATTCTTGTTGATATTGTCGCTAGTTATCTTTAAATCAATTGGTTATGATGTGTTTATTTTGTTTCCCTATTTGCAAAAGTTGTTAACAATCCAAAATCCACATCCCATTCCGGCAACACCAGAATCAACCAACCGGCAGTACCACTAATCAACGCGCTTGATCACATAATTCATAAATTTGAATTTCTTTTCAACCTGATTTAAGCGGCCTGCTTTGTAGGTGTATTGATCATGCTGCTTCTGCCTTTCAAAGATGTAAACGCCTTGGGATTGAGGTGTAATGCGAAGGTAGTCGCCCAGATATTCACCAAAAACCTGATCTTGCCGGGTGGGCTCATTGAAAAATGCCTTGGCTACTGTGTAGTCTATCGGAGCCGGTAATGTGCTTTCCAGGTCATGCCGGTATTGATGCGCTTTGATCACATACAAATCTTTTTCTTTGCTGATCCGGCTTTGAAAAACGCCTTTGTTTGTCTTCGTATCTACCGTTGCAGATTGCAGCACATCATTTTCATAAAGGCTTTTTACAATGTAGTATACCTTTACTTTAAAAAAAAGGAGGTTAACATTTACATCGCTGATCAGGGTGTATTGCGTTTTACCGTCCTGCGCGTCCTCGCATATGGCCAGCATTTTTCCTACGTTCACGCCCGATAAAACCACATCATAATGGAGGGTATCCGGCCTGACCTGGCTCTTTGCAGCGGAAACAGTGATGCAGAAGAGTAAAAAGATAAAGGTAACTTTCATTATTTGTGAATTAATTTAGCAAGTCCAACGGAGAAAATTGCGCACAGGTTCGGTCGGGTCTTATTACCGTTCAGGTATCAGCGCCCTGTTGAAATTGGAAAGTTTTAATCAGCGTTTTCGTCTTTTGAAGGGATTGAAAATGCAAAGTCTGAAAACCCAGGCCACTTGCAATTTCTGTCAAAAGCTTGCCGTCGTCCACGTAAAGTGCATGTTCTGGTATTGTATGCGATATGTCACTGGCCAGTTTGAGCATCGCTGTGTCCGGCTTGTGCAGATGCACATAACAGGAAGAAATGTAGCCGTCAAAGAGCTCGTCCAGTTTGAAATGTTTGATCCTGTATGCATTGAGTTCGCTTCCTTCATTGCTTACGGCAAATACTTTCAACTGGTATTTTTGTTTGATCTCTTTAAAAAAATCAATACTTCCGGCAATAGCAACCGACTGGGTGAACATAAATTCTGTGAAATCCTGTTTTGAAAACGTCCGGGGTTCATAAAAAATAACCCAGTCCAGATACTCGTCATGGGTTATTTTGCCTGATTCATAAGTCACAAATACCAGTTTATGCCGTGCTTCAACCTCCTGTTTTTTGAGCCCGAATTTTGCTATCGCCTTGTATCTGGACTGGTGCTGCCAGCCATTGGAAATCAGCACGCCTCCAATGTCCAGAAACAATGCCTTAATTTCAGATGTTGGTGTTTTATCAAACATTTTCTGGTTTTTCAAGGGAATAATGGGAGCGTTATTCGATGGTTGCCGGATCCATCGCGTACTGTCCTTTTCTGGCAAGACTGTTACATTTTGCCTTGTAGAGCAGTATGTTCTGGGCCTCGCTGGTATTTTCGGGTATCCCTTTCCAGTATTCCAACACAGGAAGCTGAATGGCCCGGGAAAAAGAAAAAGTAAGTGGCCAGGGAAGTTTGGAGTCATACTTGAAATTCATCTGATTCAATCTTTCAGAAGCTAACTCACCATTTTGGCCACCCGACAAAAAGGCGACTCCGGGTACCGCGGCAGGGACGCACCGTTTCAGGCATTCTATTGTGGCATCAGCTGTTTCCACCACACTTTTCTGGTCCGTGCAGTCAAGCCCAGGCAAAACCATATTCGGTTTTAGTATCAACGCTTCCAGTAAAACCCGCTGTTTGTATAGTTGATAAAAAAGGCTTTTCAGTACCCTTTCGGTCACCTCGGAGCATTCATCCAGACTGTGGTTTCCTTCCATCAGCACTTCCGGTTCAACGATCGGAACCAGCCCGGCTTGCTGGCATAAGGCGGCATACCTGGCCAGTGATTGCGTATTTGCTTCAATACATTCATCTGTCGGGATTCCCTCTCCAATGGAAAAGACGCCGCGCCATTTTGCAAAACGTAGTCCTGAGCTCGCAAAATCGATAAGCCTGGCACGTAAACCATCGAGACCTTCGGTGATTTTTTCACCCGGAAAATTGACCAGATCTACGGTTCCGGTATCTACTTTTATACCGGGAATGATACCGGCCTTCTCTAGCACGTCCACGAACTGTTCACCTTTTGATGTAAGTTGGCGCACTGTTTCCTCATACAGAATGGCTCCGCTGATATATTCGGCCAGGCCTGGTGCAGTCACAAGCAGCTCCCTGTAATCACGTCGCTTTTCTGGCGTTTGCGGGATATCGTATATAGCAAATCGTTTGTTGCAGGTTGGTGAACTTTCATCCATTGCCAGCAATCCTTTTCCATCTGCCATTAGCGCGTGAGCTGTATTGATCAGGATAACTTCCATCGTGTTATTCATATCGGTTTATAATTATTGATGAAATCTTTTGAATTCTTTGATTAAATCTTAACTGTCATTACACTTAGCATAAAGGTCACATGATTTTTGCTGCTGGTTGTTACGAAAGTTTTTCTGAAAGTTGTATTTATCACAGGTTTATTTCAATTCTACGTCTTGAATCTCCGTAATTGCAGAAGGTGTTTTGACATAACATTGATCATGGCAGGAAAAGATTACGTCCTTGTAAATCAGTGATTTTTACAACTTTTCTTACTCTGTATGTAACAAATCGGGACGGGAAGCTGACGACTTTTACAATCATATAATTGATAAGAAAGGTAGCGAGGTTTCGATATCAATACAGAAATTAATCTAAAAGCATGAAAGAACACAAAAAACGACTTAAAGCACTTTTTATAGAACTGGTTAAGCTTCAAAGACACGTTATTGCATCAGATCTTAAACTGCTGGTCATTGTGGAAGGGCGCGATGCGGCCGGAAAAGATGGCACTATAAAAAGGATCACCAAACACCTTAGTCCCCGCGAGACCATTGTAGTGGCGCTGGGGAAACCGTCTGACGTTCAATTGCGGGAGTGGTACTTTCAACGTTACACCAGTCATTTACCAGTTTCGGGTCAATTTGTGCTCTTCAACAGAAGCTGGTATAACCGGGCAGGGGTTGAAAAAGTGATGGGCTTTTGCAGTGAAAAGGAGTATGAATTATTTTTCAATGAAGTCGAGCTGTTTGAGAGAATGCTTGCAGACTCCGGTTTTATTATCTTGAAATACTACCTGGACATCAGCAAGGAAGAGCAGGAGTCGCGGTTAGAGGATCGGAGAACGGATAAGTTAAAGCAATGGAAAATCAGTCCGATCGATCAGCAGGCCATCAAATATTGGCAGGATTATTCCGATGCCCGAAACAACATGCTGGAGCGTACCAGTTTTTTAACGACGCCATGGTTTGTGGTTTCTGCCGACCGTAAGAAACACACGCGCAATGCCCTTATTACGCATCTGCTCAGTCAGATCGATTATGAGGATAAAGATCAGGAGCTGCTTTCTTTTGATGACGGTCTTGTTTATTCGGCAACCGCAGTGGACGCAAGCGAAAGGTTATTTTGACAAAAAGGAGTCGGTACCTACCCATACCCGTTTTTCGACTCATGAAAATAGAATGACGATTTGATTCACGCCGCACCTTATTACACAACAGAAACAGAAATTCCAGATACTACTTTCATGGAAGAGCAGGAAAAAAACAACAGAGGATTATATGGCTTTTTGCCGTCCGATATAGAAGGAATACGAACGCTTGCAAAGCTGGCCCTGGATCTACGATGGAGCTGGGACCATGCGGCTGATGATTTATGGCGGCAGCTGGATGCTGAACTTTGGGAACTAACGCGTAATCCCTGGACTATGCTGAAAACTGTTTCCCGGGAGCATCTCGAACAAAAATTGAGGGACAAAGCCTTTCAGATGAAAATGGAAGAGCTTGTTAATCAGAAGCAGCTTTCCGAGACAACGCCATCCTGGTTTCAGCAGGCCCATCCGGATTCTCCGCTCAGCTGCATTGCGTATTTCAGTATGGAGTTTATGCTCAGCGAAGCTTTACCTATTTATGTAGGAGGGTTGGGCAATGTGGCCGGTGACCAGTTAAAATCTGCAAGTGATTTGGGTCTGCCGGTGACAGCCGTAGGCCTGCTTTATCAGCAGGGCTATTTTCGCCAGCAGATCGATGAAAACGGTATGCAGCAGGCATTATTCCCTTTCAATGATCCAGGGCAACTGCCCGTGATTCCGCTGCGCCTTCCCAATGGTGAATGGCTGAGGCTGGAAGTGACACTGGCGGGTTTTACGGTGTGGCTCCGAACCTGGCAGGTGCAGGTAGGAGGGGTGAAACTTTACCTGCTCGATACCAATGACATGGTCAATCTGCCGGTTCACCGCAACATAACAAGTCAGGTGTATGGTGGAGGTAATGAGCTGCGGATACAGCAGGAAATCATTCTGGGGATTGGCGGCTGGAAGTTGTTAAAGGCACTGAACCTGAATCCTCAGGTTTGTCACATGAATGAAGGCCACGCCGCTTTTCTGATACTGCAACGCGCCAGGGACTTTATGAAAACAGCAGAAGTGTCCTTTGATGTGGCGCTGGCTGTAACGCGTGCGGGCAATTTGTTTACGACCCACACGGCAGTAGCGGCCGGTTTCGATCATTTCAGCCCCGCTTTAATGGAGAAGTTTTTGGGCCCTTATGCTGCGGAAGAATTACAGATTGAATTTAACCATTTAATGGCATTGGGCCGGCAGGATCCCAACAACAGCTCAGAAAGTTTTAACATGGCTTATCTGGCTATTCATGGAAGCGGGGCTGTCAACGGAGTAAGCCGTCTGCATGGCCAGGTAAGCAGAAATCTTTTTCAGAATCTTTTTCCGCGCTGGCCGCAGCATGAGGTACCGGTGGGGCATGTTACCAACGGCGTACACATGCCTACCTGGGATTCCGAATCCGCTGATAGGGTTTGGACCAAGGCCTGTGGGAAAGATCGGTGGAGAGGGGAGTTACAGGAAATGCACGACGGCCTGGATGCTATTTCCGATGAAATGCTTTGGCAGATGCGTACCACCTGCCGCACGGATCTTGTGAACAATACCCGGAAAAGACTTGAAAAACAAATGAGCGTAGCGGGGGAACCTGCTGAAAACCTTGCGATTGCCAAAGATGCTTTTGATCCCGAAACACTAACGCTCGGTTTTGCACGTCGTTTTGTGGCTTACAAACGTCCCAATCTTTTACTGCACGACGAGGAACGGTTTATCCGCATACTCACCCACCCCGAACATCCTGTGCAGCTGGTCATTGCCGGTAAAGCACCTCCGTATGATGAAACCGGTAAGGCATTGATACAGCAATGGGTGCAGTTTGTCAGTAAGCATAAATTATATAAACATGTAGTTTTCCTGAGTGACTATGATGTCCTGCTGGCAGAACAGCTCGTACAAGGGGCAGATGTGTGGGTAAATACACCCAGACGGCCCTGGGAAGCATCCGGCACCAGCGGCATGAAGGTGCTGGTGAATGGTGGCCTGAACTTGTCGGAGCTCGACGGATGGTGGGATGAGGCTTATACGGATGAAGTGGGTTGGGCCATCGGCGACCGGGCGGAACACGGCGAGGATGCCGGTTGGGACGCTTCCGAAGCGAATACTTTGTATGAGCTGTTGGAGAATCAAATCGTTCCGGAATTTTACTCACGCAATGAGTCCGGCCTGCCGGTTCGCTGGATCGAAAGGGTACGGAAAAGTATGTCACAACTTACGCCGAGGTTTTCTGCGAACCGTACCGTAAGGGAATATACGGAGCAGTATTATTTGCCGGCAGCAGTCAATTTTTTAAACCGGGCTGCAGATAATGGTGCTGCCGGTGTCAGGATGACGACAACTAAGCAAGATTTGGAAAGAAAGTGGCAGGGGATCAGTGCAGGAATGTTGCAGATTGAAAATGTTGCCAACAGTTATCAGTGCCGGGTGACGGTGCAGCTGAATGGAATAAATGCCAGTGAAGTATCGGTTGAAATGTATGCGGAAGAAAGTGATGGTCTACAAGCGGAGATCATCAAAATGCTTCCCGAACCAAAGGAACAGGCGAATGACGGCACTGCATTCACGGTAAAATTTGCCGGCAGCAGGCCAAAGTCAGACTATACGATAAGGATCATTCCGTCTTATGAAAATATTCAGGTGCCGCTGGAAGATAAACTGATTTTCTGGCAGCATTGATATAGGCAGATTGAATCACTTTTCGATTTGATAAGATAACAGAATACCAATGCTAAAATGATAAAACCATTAACCAAAATGAATGATTATGGAAGCAGAAATGATTGAAAATGACCTCGAAATCTTGTCGCCCGAAATGGTGCGTAAGATGAATGCATACTGGCGGGCAGCCAACTACCTGTCCGTAGGGCAGATATACCTTTATGACAATCCGCTCTTAAAAGAGCCCTTGAAACTCGACCATGTAAAACCTTTGGTGGTGGGCCACTGGGGCACCACGCCCGGACAAAATTTTATTTATGTCCATCTGAACCGGATCATCAAAAAATATGATCTGGACATGTTCTATATCTCCGGTCCCGGTCACGGCGGTCCTGCTATTGTCGGGAACGTGTATCTGGAAGGCAGCTGGAGTGATATTTATCCAAATGTTACCCAGGATGAAGCAGGACTTAAAAAGCTGTTCAAACAGTTCTCCTTCCCCGGAGGAATTTCAAGTCATGTAGCGCCCACAACGCCGGGTTCTATTCATGAAGGCGGTGAACTGGGTTATTCGCTGAGTCATGCTTTCGGTGCGGCTTTCGATAATCCGGGATTGATTGTTGCCTGTGTGGTAGGAGATGGTGAAGCAGAAACCGGGCCACTGGCTACGGCCTGGCATTCCAATAAATTTTTGAACCCGATTACTGATGGTGCCGTTTTGCCCATTTTACACCTGAATGGGTACAAAATCAGTAACCCGACCATCCTGGCGCGTATCGAGCATGAGGAACTGGAACAGTTTTACCGAGGCTGCGGCTGGACGCCGTATTTCGTTGAGGGAGATGATCCCGAAACCATGCATATCCTCATGGCTGAGGCGGTAGAAAAAGCGGTTGTGGAAATTCTTGAAATACAGAGCGGATCAAGCGGAACAACAGGTAGGCCTCGCTGGCCTATGATTATTCTAAGATCACCAAAAGGGTGGACAGGTCCCAAAGAAGTGGATGGTGTTCCCAATGAAGGTACTTTTCATTCGCATCAGGTGCCGATCCTGGTGGATGCAGATCATCCGCAACACGTTCAGCAACTTGAAAACTGGATGAGAAGCTACAAACCAGAGGAATTGTTTGATGAAAACGGAGCACTGTTAGCCGAACTCAAAGAGCTTGCACCTACGGGCGACCGCCGAATGGGATCCAACCCGCATACCAACGGCGGCATGCTGTTACATAACCTGCATATGCCCGACTTTCGTACCCATGCGGTGGATGTAGTAGTGCCTGGCGGGATCATGGGACAGGATACGATGGTGCTCGGGAATTTTATCCGGGATATTGCCAAAGCCAACCAAAGCGAGCGAAATTTCCGGGTTTTTGGGCCGGATGAAACCATTTCCAATTTACTCGGAGCTGTTTTCGAAGTGACAAACCGTCAGTGGGAAGCCAGAGAAGAAAAAAATGATCAATTTCTCGCTCCGCAAGGAGAGGTACTGGATTCCATGCTCAGCGAACACCAATGCCAGGGCTGGCTGGAAGGTTATCTCCTCACAGGTCGTCATGGTGTTTTCAATAGCTATGAAGCGTTTATCAGGATCGTCGATTCCATGTTCAGCCAACATGCCAAATGGCTGAAAGTGACCTCGGAACTGCCCTGGAGGCGTGATATTGCCTCACTGAATTATCTGTTGGCCTCACATGTATGGCAGCAGGATCACAATGGCTTTACCCACCAGGATCCCGGGTTTCTAGACCATGTGATTAATAAAAAAGCCGACATCGTTCGCGTTTATCTTCCGCCGGATGCCAATTGTCTTTTGTCAATCATGGATCACTGCCTGAGAAGCAGGCATTATGTGAATGTGGTCGTTGCCGGTAAACATGCCTTGCCTCAGTGGCTGGATATGCAGTCGGCTATCATTCACTGTACGGAGGGAATCGGGATCTGGCAGTGGGCGAGTAACGACCAGGATGGTGAGCCCGATGTAGTAATGGCTTGCGCCGGTGATACCCCCACGCTGGAACTTTTAGCGGCGGTTTCCATACTCCGGGAGCATTTGCCGGAGCTCAAAATCAGGGTTGTGAATGTGGTGGATCTCATGAAGCTACAATCCGAATCCGAACATCCGCATGGCATGAGCGATCTGGATTATGACTCCATATTCACCAAAAACAAACACATTATTTTCAACTTTCACGGGTATCCGTGGTTGATTCACCGACTAACCTATCGCCGTGCGAACCGGAATTTGCACGTGCGGGGATACAAGGAAGAAGGTACGATCACCACACCTTTCGATCTGCGTGTTCAAAATGAAATTGATCGCTTCAACCTGGTAATTGATGTGATAGACCGTTTGCCGGAACTGGGAAGCAAGGGCGCTTACCTGAAACAACAGCTGAAAGACAAACTGATCGAACATAAGATCTATGTCAATCAGCACGGAAAGGACATGCCGGAAATTCTGAATTGGAAATGGATTGCGGGTTGATGTTATTAAGTGATTGAAATGCAGGGTATTGGAGAGGTTCGTTAGGCGGGCTTTGCTAGTACCCTGTAATGTTTTTTAAGGTATGAAAATGTGAAGCACATGATATTTTATCTGTCTTCCACTTTTCTCTGTAAATTAAATGACTGCCGAAATTCCAATGGTGAAGTTTTCGTCTTATTTTTAAATAATTTGTTGAATGATTGCGAGTGTTCAAAGCCTAAACTGTATGCAATTTCGTTTACCGGCAAATCAGTGGTAGATAACTTCTCTTTTGCCAAATCAATCAACTTGTCGTGTATGAAGGTTTTAGTACTTTGCCCTGTCAACAATTGTAGTAATCGGCTTAGATAATTAGGTGAAATGTTTAGCTGTTCTGCAATGAACTGCACACTTGGAATACCTTTGTCAGCTAAACTTTTCTCGCTGAAATAGGCCGTAATAAAAGTGTCCAACTGGTTGAGAATGCTGTGATTTACCTTTTTTCTGGTAATGAATTGTCTCTGATAAAATCGTTCGGAGTAGGTTAGCAACAACTCAATTTGAGCTATAATTACATTTTGGCTAAAATTGTCAATATTGGTGTGGTATTCGTGTGCAATTTTTTCAATTATTTCTGTAATCAGCATTTCTTCTTTTTCAGAAAGGTGTAATGCTTCATTTACATTATAGTTGAAATATCCGTATTCCTTTATCTTTTTAGAAAGTGGCGTATTCCAAAGAAAATCAGGGTGTATTAATAATAACCATCCGGAATGTTTAAAGTCTTCGTCTGAAGATGCCTGCATGGTTAACACTTGTTTCGGCGACATGAAGTGCATGACTCCTTCATCAAAATCAAAGTCCTGTTGCCCATATTTCATTTTAGCGGTAAAGTTTTTCTTTAGTGCTATAGAATAAAAATTATGAATAATACTACCAGGACAATGATTTGGTTGACGTTTTATATCTTCAAATTTCACCACACTGACCAATGGGTTTTCAGGCTTTGGTAATGCCATAAACCGATGATATTCAGCAATCGTATTAATAGGATGTGGCTTTGGTATATCCATGGTACAGAGATGAATTTATAACCCGAACAATGTTTTTAAACCATTTTTCAGACCTGATGGCTTTCTGCCCAATATGATTTCAAGGTCATTGAAAATGCCTGCTTCCTGATTATGTTTAATATCGGTAATAAAATCAACAATTTTCAGAATCACTGGCTCCGGTAAATTTCTCTGTTTCATCATTCCTTCAAATACATTCGTTTCCACGCTGGTGTATTTTACTGTTTTGCCAGAAAGGTCCGTGAGTGCCGTTGCAATATCGTAAAACGAATAGGCTTTATCACTTGTAAAGTTGTAAATTTTATTTTCAATCTCTTCGCTCAACAGTACATTCGCCATTGCCTCACCGATCTCACTTCTCAAAGCAAATGAAACTTTTCCATCTGCTGCAGGCAGAAATATCCCTCTTTCCAGTGCAATATTTCCGCCAATAAATTGAGGAATAGCATCCATGTACAAAATGTTTCTAAAAATGGTATATTTTAGCCCAGTCGATAAAATATAATCTTCGGTTTCAAAATGCTCGACCATTAATTTATTGGCCAAAGTGTTTCTGTTGTTCAGGCATCTGCTTGTATAGGCAATATGTTTCACTCCTGTTTTTTTGGCCGTATCGATCACATTTCTATGCTCTTGCATTCTGTCTCCCTGGTCTCCTGATGAAATGAGCAAGACTGTATCAACTCCTTCCATTGCATTTTCAAGTGAAACTACATCGTCGTAACTAGCACGAAACGCATTAAAACCTTTTGCTTGAAATTGAACCCTTTTTTCTTCGATCCGTGTAATAATTGAAATTTGGCTTTCAATCATTTTTTTTAATAATGTTTCTATTACAGAACTTCCAAGTTGTCCTGTTGCTCCGGTTACTAATATTTTTTTCATTTTTTTAATTTAAGTTGAGACAAAGGTCTACAACAACTAAAATTTGTTTGTGTCCAAATCTGACTTTGTGTTAATCAAATCTGATTTATGTCATCCGGGGCCAGCCTCACTTCTGGGAAGCAATTCTCCTCATAAATTGACCATGCTATTCCCAAATCCCAGAACTCTCCAAATATGTGATATATGTAACATATTCCCCCTAAGCTGTAACACTTACAGTCCAGGTGATTTTCATCTTTGTATGCCTTTAAATTAATACAACCATAAATTTTACTCCATGACAGAAACTACTTCTCCAAAAACCGGCACGGGTTCCATCTTTGGAAAGATCATTGCTGTAAGGGGAAGCGTGGTCGATGTTTGGTTTGAAACCGATATTCCCGCCATTTACAGCTTGCTTCACGCGGGTAAAAATAATGAGATATCTTTTGAGGTGATGACCCAGCTCGATAGCCATACGGTGCGCTGCATTGCGATGACGGCCACGCAGGGCCTGGCACGCGGAACGTTTGCCGAATACATGGGAAGCGAACTCACCGTACCGGTGGGTGAAAATATCCTTGGACGGATGTTCGATGTCTTTGGAAATACAATTGATAAACTAGAACCAATCCCGAAAGCTGAACGGCGCAGCATCCATCAGTCGCCGCCGCCTTTATCGGACAGGTCTACTAAATCTGAAATATTTGTGACTGGTATTAAAGCGATCGACGTTCTGTTACCCCTGGAAAGGGGTGGGAAATCGGGGCTGCTTGGCGGCGCTGGGGTCGGTAAAACCGTTTTGCTTACGGAGCTGATACACAATATGGTGGGCCAGAATCAGGGCGTCAGCATATTTTGCGGGATCGGAGAACGCTCCCGGGAAGGCCAGGAACTGTACCACGAAATGAAAGATGCCGGTGTGCTGGATGATATGGTGATGGTGTTCGGACAAATGAATGAACCTCCCGGAGCTCGTTTTCGGGTGGGTCACGCTGCTTTAACGATGGCTGAATATTTTCGCGACGATGAGCAGCGGGACGTACTTTTACTGATCGACAATATTTTTCGTTTTATCCAGGCGGGTATGGAGGTTTCGGGTTTAATGGGCCAGATGCCTTCCCGGCTTGGTTACCAGCCCACGATGGGTACGGATCTGTCCAAGCTGGAAGAGCGGATCGCGCATACAAAAACTGGTGCCATTACGTCTATTCAGGCGGTGTACGTCCCTGCGGATGACATGACCGACCCTGCGGCTGTGCATACATTTGCTCACCTTTCGGCATCGATCGTGCTCTCGAGGAAGAAGGCCGGTGAAGGGCTGTATCCGGCCATTGATTTGCTGCAATCGAATTCTAAAATGGCTACTCCAGGTATTATCGGAGAAAGGCATTACCAGCTCGCGCAACAAATCAGGGAGACACTCGCACAATACGAAGAATTGAAAGATATCATCGCCATGCTTGGAATGGAGCAGTTGTCGCCAGCGGATAGGGCGCTCGTGAACCGTGCCCGCAAGCTTGAACGCTTTTTTACACAGCCATTTTTTTCCACCGAAAAGTTTAGTGACCTCAAAGGAAAGGACGTAAGCCTGGAAGATGCCCTGAGCGGCTGCGAACGGATTTTAGCAGATGAATTTAAGGATTTGCCTGAGAACAGTTTTTACATGATCGGCAAAGTGGAAGAGGCAATTGTAAAAAGCCGGGAGAAGGATTCCAGTAAAACAAATAAGGATAAAAAGGAAGAAGTAACAGCCTGATGGTCATGGATAACCAGTTGATGAGCTTGAAAATTCTGCTTCCTTTCGGTGTGTTTTCCGAAATTAATGAAGTGAGCCGGATGGTGATGCAAACCAGCGAAGGCTCGTTTGGGCTGCTGCCGCACAGACTTGATTGCGTGGCGGCATTACAACCTGGCATTTTTAGTTATGAAATAGCCTCCGGTGATACGATATACCTCGCGATTGACGAAGGGATTCTTGTAAAAGCAGGTAACCAGGTGAATCTTTCAGTACGCAATGCCATCTCAGGATTGAGTCTGGGAAACCTTCATGAAGCGGTTCAAAAGCAGTTTTTGGACCTCACGGAAAGCGAAAGAAATGTGCGTTTGGTGATGGCCAAGATGGAGGCGGGTCTGCTTTTAAGTCTGGGGAAATTTTAAAAGGAATCATAATGGAACCTGCCGATCAAAATAATGAAAGTGAATTTAGCAGGAATGTTTCCGAAATGGAAAAGCGAAAGCTGAAAGCGTTGCGCGAAAAGAAGTCGGGCGTTTGGGCTGGTCTGGGCATGTTTGGTATGGTCGGATGGTCGGTAACGGTACCCGCATTACTGGGTGCGGCTGCCGGGATATGGCTGGATAGAAAATTCCCTCAGTCATTTTCATGGACGCTGACCCTTCTTATCGCAGGCTTGTCTGTCGGTTGTGTGATCGGGGGCTACTGGGTTACAAAGGAGGATAGCGAAATGCATAAAAAGAATTGAAACTGATATGAGAGAAATAATAAACGAATATGTTGCCGTGGCATTCCTGGTGGGATTAATATTGGGTGCCCTGTACTTTGGAGGGCTCTGGCTGACGGTAAGGCATATCATGGCCAGCCGTTTTCCTGCTGCCGGTTTTCTTGTGAGCTATATTTTGCGAACTTCCGTAGTCCTTGCCGGATTTTATTATGTCGGGATTGGCGGATGGCAGGGCATGCTGATTTGTCTGGCGGGATTTATCCTGGCACGTTACCTGGTCATTTATGCGACGAAAAGGGAAGACAAAAATGAAAAAATGCAAACCAAATTAGATAAGGTATGAAGCTCAGTCCGGATGAAACGGTATTTTGGGAGTATGGTTTTGTCCATCTCAACCTGACGATCGTCACCACCTGGGTGCTGATGTTTGTGCTGGTGGTGGGCTCTGCCGTTATCACGCGAAATCTCAAATCCGGAATGAAGATCTCACGCTGGCAGTGTATACTGGAAATGGTGGTTACCGGCATCAATGGTCAGATCAAAGAAGTTGGGCTCGACAAACCAGAAAAGTACATTGCTTTTATTGGTACTTTGTTTCTGTTCATTGCAGTTGCCAATGTCTGCATTATTTTTCCCTGGTACGAACCGCCCACTGGTTCGCTTTCGACAACGGCTGCATTGGCGGTTTGTGTTTTTATGGCGGTTCCGTTTTATGGTGTCGGGGCTGATGGCTTCGTTGGTTACCTGAAATCTTATATCGAGCCGACGTTCATCATGCTTCCCTTTAACCTGATCAGTGAAGCTTCACGCACACTTGCCCTGGCCATACGTCTTTTCGGCAATATGATGAGCGGAGGTTTGGTAGTGGCCATTCTGATCTCAATCACACCGCTGATTTTTCCGATCATCATGAGCGCGCTCGGACTGCTGACCGGTATGGTCCAGGCTTATATTTTCAGCATACTGGCAACGGTGTATATCGCCGCCGCAGTCAAAAAACCAGATACAACCGAAAATTAAATAGTTATAAAAATGGATAGTGTTACAATTATTGCAATGGTTTCGATCATTATGGCGGGATTTACAACCAGTATTGGCTGTATGTTCCCGGCCCTGGGGGAGGGGAAATCGGTCGCGACCGCCCTGACCTCTATTGCGCAGCAGCCAGATGCCGCCCCTGTCATCACCAGAACTCTGTTTGTGGGGCTGGCCATGATAGAATCTACGGCCATTTATTGTTTCGTGGTATCCATGATTCTGATTTTTGCCAATCCTTTCTGGAATCACATTATTCTAAAATAGGCAACTATGCAAATTGACTGGTTCACGGTAATAGCCCAGATTATTAATTTTTTTATTCTGGTATGGCTCCTTAGGCGCTTTCTGTACAAACCCATCCTGAGTGCGATAGACGATCGTGAGAAAAAAATCGTTGGTCAGATCCAGGATGCGGAGAACGGGAAAAGTGATGCAAAAAAAGAAAAGGAACTGTTTGTCGAAAAGAATAAAACCTTTGACGAACAAAAAGAACAGCGCGTAAAAGAGTCTGTTGATGCAGTAAAAGCCGAGCGTAAAAAGCAGATGGATCAGGTCGGGAAAGAGGCTGGGGTTGCCCGAGAAGAACATAAAAAGTCCCTGCTCAAAATGCAGGACGATATGGTCAAAACAATTGCAGAGAAGACCCAGAGGGAGGTTTTGCAGATTTCCCGGAAGACGCTGACAGATTTGGCGTCCGTCAGTTTGGAAGAGCAGACCACAGCCGTATTCCTGGAAAAGTTACGTGCCATGAAACCGGAAGAAATCAAGCGGTTTACGCAGGCCTTCAAGTCGGACTCAGATCATGTCCTCGTTGCTACCGCTTTTGAAATATCTTCAGGGTTACAGACCCAAATCCGAAGCGAGGTTGATAAGATGCTTGGCGTTTCGGGAGTTTATGATTTTAAGGTTTTGCCGCAAATTATCAGCGGTGTTGAGCTTTCACTGAATGGCTATAAATTGGCCTGGACGGTCTCTGCCTATCTCGATGCATTGAAAGACGGGGTATCCGAAACCGCGAAGCAAAACGCTGAACCTGTTGTTGAAGAGAAATAATAACGCTGAGGGTTTCACTGCATTTGAGAGGTTTCTTTCAATTGTAGTAAAATCCTTATCTATTCAATACTTAAATAAAACAATATGTTTTCAAGCCAGGCGGGTAAGGCGGTCGATGATGCTTTTGAGTTGCTTGAAAAGAGCAGGGAGAAATATAACTTCGCTTTATCACTCAAAGAAACGGGTGTGATCACCAGCGTTTCGACCGGTATTGTCAAAGTAATCGGCCTGCCTGGTGCAGGATTTGAGGAGTTACTAAAATTCCCAAACGGCCTTTTCGGAATTGCCTACAATCTGGATGCAGAAGAAATAGGCGTCATTTTGCTTGGCGAGGACTCGTTGCTGAATGTAGGAGATCAGGTCGAAAGGACTGGAAGAGTAACTGATATACCCGTTGGAGATGCTTTGATAGGAAGGGTGATCAATCCGCTCGGGGAAGCTGTGGACGGAAAAGGGGAGATCGTTTTCAGCGATCGGTTGCCCATAGAACGGCCCTCGCCTGCAATTATGGACCGGCGCGCCGTGAGTGTGCCTCTGCAAACAGGCATCAAAGTAATCGACGCCTTGATTCCGATTGGGCGTGGGCAGCGTGAGCTAATCCTGGGCGACCGGCAGACCGGGAAAACGGCCATTGCCATCGATGCCATTCTGAATCAGCGGGATAAAAATGTGATCTGCATTTATTGTGCCGTCGGCCAGCGGGCATCATCTGTGGCAAAAGTACGTGCAAACCTGGCGGAGAAGGGGGCCATGGATTATACCGTAATGGTGGTTACAGAAGGTAATAACGCACCCGGGCTCAAATATATTTGTCCATATGCCGCCACCTCCATTGCTGAATATTTTATGGAAAAGGGGCGGGATGTGCTGGTCGTTTATGATGATCTGACCAACCATGCCAGAGCGTATCGCGAGTTATCTCTCTTACTCCGCAGGCCGCCCGGAAGGGAAGCTTTCCCGGGAGATATTTTCTATATTCATTCCAAACTTCTGGAACGCTCTACACGTCTTGATGAAAAATTGGGAGGCGGCTCACTCACTGCATTGCCGATTATCGAGACAGAGGCCCAGAATATTTCAGCCTATATCCCAACGAATCTAATCTCAATTACGGACGGACAAATATATCTTTCTCCAAAACTATTTGAACTGGGCATATTACCAGCCGTTGATGTGGGCAAATCGGTATCCCGTGTGGGTGGTGCGGCTCAGCTACGGACGTATCGGTCCATTGCCAATCTGAAACTTGAATATGCGCAGTTTGAGGAACTGGAAACGTTTTCCCGATTTGGAACCCGGATGGATGACAATACCAAAAAGATCATTGAACATGGTAAACGCATACGTATCTGTCTTAAACAACAAGAGCTCAAACCGATGTCTGTTCCTGAGCAGTTCATTGTGCTATTGACGCTGACCGCTGGTCTTTTGGATACGGTGCCTGAGGATAAAATGCAGGAAGCTCAGAATGCGCTGGTTGAAAGCGTCGATAAAATTCCGGATGATACGCTGAAACGTTTGTTCTCAGACGAAAAACAATCGGATCAGGATCGTCAGGCAATTCTGGATATCGCCGAAGATGTGCTTGGCACTTTTCGGGATCAACCCGAGCAAACCAAAACGAAAGGCTAATGGATACACTGGAAAGTCTTCGAAGGAAAGCTGACGGCGCAGCGGATCTCAAATCTGTCGTCAGAACGATGAAAGCCATGGCTGCGTCCAATATTGGACAGTATGAAACGGCACTGAGTTCACTGAAAGATTACAGCGACAATGTTGTTTTGGGAATTGCAGCCTATCTTGGCAATAACAGACCAGACAGATCTACAATTCCTAAATTGCCGCCAAAAAAGACTCCGAAGCCAATCATTGCCATCGTCTTTGGATCGGATCAGGGCCTGGTCGGTCAGTTCAATGATTCCCTGACAGGTTTTGTTTCAAATAAGCTGAACGAATTACCCGGAGAAAAAAAAGTATGGGCCATTGGGGAACGTGTCGGGTTACTTTTATCCGATGCAGATTTGGAGCCGAAGAAGCTATTTTTGGTTCCGGGTTCGGTTCAATTGATCTCGCCGCTGGTAGGGGAGATTTTGATCAAAATTCATCAGGACTCCGCTGAATTTGAAAACCCCGAAGTTTACATTTTTCACAACCAGCCCAAATCGGATTACGGTTATACCCCCGTGGTTCAAAAGATATTGCCACTGGATGAAAATTGGCTCGACGGTTTTACAAAAACAAAATGGCCGTCAAACAATCTGCCGCAGGTCGTGGGCGATCCGAAGAGAACATTGTCAGCACTTATTCGGGAGTATTTATTTATATCTATATTCAAAGCGTGTGCCGAATCACTGGCCAGCGAAAATGCAAGCCGGCTGCAAGCGATGCAGCGTGCAGAAAAGAGTATTCAGGAATTGGTTGTTGACCTGGGATTTAAATTTAATCGCCTTCGGCAAAGCTCTATTGATGAAGAACTTTTTGATGTCGTATCCGGATTCGAAGCGTTGAAAGATTAGGAATAGGATTGGCGTTTTCTTATTTTATTTATCAGCTGGTCTCCTTCAACCGCTGGAACTGTTAGTTTGCCGACATTTTCTACGCGATAAAAATCAGTTTCTACGGTAGTCAGTTGATTAACCGTCGATAATGGTATAGGAATTTTAGCTTCTGCTCTTTGATCTGGCGCACAGGTTTTTTTTGTGCTGCATACAGGTAGTACAATGTATTATTTTCAGCAATATGAAATTAAAGAAAATTGTTCTTAAGACATTTTCCGGTGCAATCGACGATGATATCCTGATTTTTGGAGGTTATGCTGCTTACTCTTCCCTGCTCGCATTTTTTCCTTTTATTATTTTTATAATGGCCACTGCCAGTTTGTTCGGCAAAGCGGACGCATCTCAAATGCTTATCAACTATGCTTTCAGCTATATACCGCCGAGGATCGTGGATACTGTTACTCCTGTGATCAACAATATATTAGCAAATCGCTCTTCCGGCCTGTTCACACTGGGCGGGCTCGGAACGTTATGGATATCTTCTTCTGGTATTGAGGGGTTACGTATCGGCCTGAACCGCGTGTATGCAATTCAAGAAATGCGACCATTGTGGAAAAGACGCTTACAAAGCATTGTAGTTGTTATATGCAGTGCAATCACTTTTGTTGTACTGGCCGTGATGGTTATTATCTGGCCTCTCCTTACGGATTTTATATCAAAATATATTTCCCTTTCGATGAATTGGTTTAAGCTGATAAACATCCTGCGCTTCCCTTTGGCATTTATTTTATTGGCGTTGATTTTTTCTATTATGTATCGGATACTGCCCAATCACAACAAAAACTGGCGAAAAGTGTCTGCGGGCGCCATCTTCGCCACGATCTTATGGCTGGCGCTTGCGCAGTTGTTTTCAGTTTATCTCGGATATTTTGCAAATTTTGACCTGGCCTATGGCAGTATTGGCGGAGTAATTATTACACTGGTGTTTTTTCAATATTCAGCGACCGTCGTACTTTTAGGGGCGGAGCTAAATGCTGTTCTTGAACAATAAATGCTTGTCAGATTAAAGGAAAGTTGCTAAAAAGGATACTGAATTGATCTTTGTACCCACTGATGCGCGCCTTCATTACCGTAGATCGGACGATTCTGTCCTACAAATCCATATTACCTTGTCAAGCAGTAACCAGCTCCAAAAAGAGCAAAACATGAACAAGTAATTTGTTTGACATTTTCATGTTTTGCTTACTATTCTTGTGAAATAAAACCGCCATAATAAGTGTGAAGGTTAGTCTCATAATCATCACTCAGGTAGGTATCTGCATCATATTCGGGGCTGTCTTTTATCTGCTTAACCGATGCGTTCACCATCACATCCGAAGTATCCCATTGTATATCTTTTATCCAATTTGGCGATATAAGTACCTTTTTTCCTGGAAACCAATTTCCCGTATCGACCACCATAAATGCAAGTTTCCATGTGCCTTCATCAATTACAAAGTCTTCTACATCGCCAACTTCGCCATCGATGGCTTTTATGTTGTAACCAGTAACATGATCTGTACTGCGCAGATGCGGATTAATTGCTTCTTCGCTGTGAAGTTTTTCGTGAACTGCTGTTTCCAGAGGCAAAGAGGGTGACATCATCATTCCGGAAGTACCCATGCCACCAGCCCAAATTCCCCCACCCCAATAGCCTGTCCAGGGATAGTGCGCGTAAAGTTCTAGTTCTTGTTGGCGCGAGACAGGCTTTTCAGTATCAATCTCGGGGCTGTTTTTAATTTGTTCTTTTGTAAGGTTTACAAGAAAAACTTTATTTTCCCAATCAGAGGTTAATACTGCCTGAGGGGAAATAAGCACTTTACGGCCGAAAAGCCAGCTGCCGGTTTCAATAATTAGGTAACGGATCGTCCAGGTGTTATCATCAAAGTAGAATTCTTTCACTTTTCCTATTTCACCGTCAATGGCGCCCATCGTAAATCCGACCAAACTCTTTATACTCCGTTTCATATTAAATATTAATTTAAAATTTACTTCATTTTTAATCAGCCAGACAGCGAAATATCCTGTGGATGCTTAGGTACAGGATTCCATATTTTCAATGGTCAGGCATTCGATAATTATGTTTTCAAAAAAATCCCCGGGCGTCTATGCCACACCCGGGGATAATATTTCCTTTCAATAGCTTCTGGCACGGCCAACAATTGTTTCAAGTGCACTTTTTAGCTTATCGCTTGCACCTTTTACAGCCATTGAACTGGTATCTGCGTCGTTGCTTACTGCTATCGGCTGTTTCCCTTCCATCCTTGCCTCAATCTTGCAGCGGACGTCATTCAGGCCATCTTTGTTGCCATTTTGGTCCGAGATATGTACTTCCAAACGGGTAATGTGATCACTGAACCTACTGAGATCATTGGTTAGGAATTCCACAAGCGGGGCGGCTTTTTCTTCGCTGCCTGTTATATTTTTATCGGTATTAAACTGAATAGTCATGGTTCTTAATTTGTTTAATGAGTTGATTTTTTTGAGTCTGGAAAATGAATTACCGAGGTCAGTATCTGAAAATAGCGGCAGCGCCTGATTCCACGTTCATTTTTTCAGCAGGTAGCACAAGAACCTTTCCACCAAATTTCTCAACAAGCTCTCCAATATCGTCTAGCAGGTCATCTGTTTCAGGATCTGATAGCGCACCTGTTTCAATAAGTCCGTTCGCTGCATCCACGATTTTTCCGGGGATAATCCTGTCCTTTTCCAGCAACAGCGTTTCCACTCTGCCCGATGTGGCAGCCGCCACAATATCCCCGATCAGATCGCTTCCTTTCTGATCTGCCATGGCCTGGGCCACCTTGTCAGACCAGTTTTTCAGCCTTTGATCATACTCTGGCTCCATTACTTCCCAGGCCATCGTTCTCAGTCTGTCAGCAGACAATGCGTCCGGATTGAGGTCAATGCCGTCAGTGAGCAAAAATGGATTTTTGTTGACCTTTCTAAACAGGTTGCGATGTTCTGGCAGAGCGGCCAGAATTAGAGGAAGACCGGAAGGCTTCGAAAATTTTTCGTAAGCAGTTTCTGCCACAATCCTGAAAAACCGCTCGGAATCCTTATCCGTCTCATCCTTTTTAGCGCCATGCCCGTGGTGCATGTTGCCACTTTCGCCACCTACACCGCCGTAGGATGCCACAGTTGTATGTTTTTCAGTAAGTTCACTTCCAAGGGCTTCTTCGATAGTCTTTGGAATATCCTCTCCCAGTTCTATTTCAGATACTGAAAATCTGTTGCCTTCGAAAAAACGCATTTCCGTTAACGTCAGGCCGAGAATCTGAAACCGGTCTTCGGTTTGCAGATACTGGCGCATAGGCTTCGTGTGGAAGCTTTCGGCAACTACCAGTAGCTCGGCCACAGGTAAAGCCAGGCTGACGGTTTCGAAAATTTCTCCGGAGCTGAAAATGGCCAGTCCTTCCAGATTGTGGTTCCAGAAGTCCCGGTCGTCTTTAAGGTTTTCAAAGGGTGCCAGGTATGCTTTTATTTCGCTCTCCGAATATTTTTCTGACAAAGAGCTTTCAAGCCGTTTGAGCATATTCTGGTAACGGATAGGATTTTGACCATTACCGGGATGCGTCCGGTGTGTCGGCATGTATACCGATAAGCAAGGACCTATATTGACGGATGATAATTCCTGAATTAATTCTTTGGTGGGTAGTTTCATAACTTTTACAATTTTTCATAAAACATTTTCAATACTATTAGCCCTGAAATAACCGGGCCAATGCTTTTGCAAATCCCGGAAAGCAACAGCATATTGAAAATTTCAAATTTCCATTTACTGTAATTATTGAGAAAACCTCTGCATGTCGATATAAAACAGACTTCCGGGATATGCTTATCGGATAAGGCGATCAGGTCATTCGGTAGAAACCAATCGTCCGTAATAATCACGGAAGTTCGTCTCTACAACCTCATTTACAGGTTCAGTCGGATCATAATCAGGACTGTTTTTGAGTTCATCAACTGTCAGGTTAATAATGACATTCTCTGTGCTATGCTTAATCTGATTGATCGAATCTGGTGAAATGAGTACCCTTTTGTCTGATTTCCAGTCACTCATATCGACTACCAGAAATTTGATCTGCCAACTGGCATCATCGATAATAAGGTCTGCAAAAGTTCCAGTCTCGCCATCTTCGGCATGTATTTTGAAGTCCAATGTCTTGGCCGTACTTCTCAGATGTGTATCGCCCTTCGGCTCGGTCTCATTTTTATTTTTCTCGGTATCTATCGTCTGTTCAACAGAAACGGGCACGGGGGGTATCATCCACGGGGTTCCAGAGGCGAAACCACCATAACCTCCACCCCAGTAGCTCGTCCATGGGTAATGCGCAAACAACAGCTCTTCCTGTTGTCGGTACACGGGCATATCCGTATCAATATCGGGGCTGGTTTTTACTTGCTCTTTGGTGATATTGACATCAAAAGCGCAATTTACCGAGTCGATGCCTGTTAGAGCCTCAGGAGAAATGAGCACTTTCCTCCCGAAAAACCAGCTGCCTGTTTCCAGGATGAGGTATCTGATCGTCCATGTCTGATCATCAAAATAAAATTCTTTGACTTTGCCGATTTCGCCATCCGTAGCGCGCATGGTGTAACCGGTTAAACTGTTGAGGCTTCGTTTCATGTTTAAGTTTGTTTTAATAATGTCTTATTTTTTGTATTCTGATCATTTACAGCGTTCCATCACGGTTCAGTTAGGGCAGTTTTACAACAAAAGAAATAATGCAGAGAAATCCAGATAGTTGGGTGGACTTTTTTAGCCTTGCGCATTGGCTGCAAGATCTCAATTCCTGAAAAGTAAAAACGACCAACATAAGCGGCAGTGATGGTATCTATTTGCTGTAATAGGCCAGCTTTAAGCGTTTTTAGTGAAACAAATTAAATTATGGCTCTTCGCAAAGGTGGGCATCCTTCACTTGGTGAGGTTACATATTACATAGAATAAGTTGTAATTATCACAGGTTTGGAAAGGGTTAATCGTGAAATCTGTGGTGCCTGTGTAAATTTTCATTTGGCTCGCCTGCTTCGGCATTTATGTATTTTTTTTACCATTTTCAGAATTGTCTCTCGCGATGAGCGTGGTAAACCCCATTCCGGTATGTGATTTGTATAACTTATTTTGTCTTTGGTATAACACTTGCCGAATGGACAGTTTTCATCTTTGTGGAACGGGTGATTGCCTGGGCCGTTACAGCAGTTTTAAGATTTTGGGCAATTGGGGTTATTATTTATTCCGAAAAATTAAATTGATATATGGAACATTCGATGCATAAAAAGCCAATGAAAGACATGGGCGGCGCAGATCATCATGCGATGATGATTGCGGATTTTAAAAGGCGTTTTTATGTTGTTTTAGTGCTCACCGTGCCTATTATGATGCTGTCTCCGATGATTCAGCAGTTTATGGGAGTTAACTGGCAGTTTACGGGCTCGTCCTACATCCTGTGCGCTTTGTCGACGATTGTCTTTTTTTACGGAGGCTGGCCATTTTTAAAAGGGTTAGTCAGTGAACTGAAAGAAAAAAATCCAGGCATGATGACACTCATCGGCTTTGCGATTACTGTGTCCTATTTGTACAGTACTGCAACGGTATTTGGTCTGAAAGGCATGGACTTCTACTGGGAATTGGCAAGTCTGATTTTAGTGATGCTGCTGGGGCACTGGATTGAAATGAAGTCTATTGCAGGTGCTTCAAAAGAACTTAAACTTCTGGTAGAACTGATGCCGTCAGATGCTCATAAGATGGTAGGCGACAGCATAGAGGATGTAGAAACTGATACACTTCGGGAAAACGATATCATTCTTGTAAAACCCGGAGAAAAAATTGCGGCCGACGGTGTGATTTCGGAAGGAGAAAGTTATCTGAACGAGTCGATGCTGACGGGGGAATCTAAACCAGTGAAAAAAACAAACGGCGATAAGGTGATTGCCGGCTCGATCAACGGGAACGGTTCCATACAGGTAACGGTGTCGCATGAAGCCAAGGATTCGTACCTATCCAAGGTGATCAAGCTCGTGGATGACGCGCAGAAATCAAAATCCCAGACGCAGCTGCTGGCAGATACGGCCGCAAAATGGCTGACTTTTATCGCCCTCGGTACAGGTATTATCACGTTTACTTATTGGTATATAAGTGGACAGAACCTTGCTTTTTCCATCGAGCGCATGGTGACGGTGATCGTCATCTGCTGCCCTCATGCGTTGGGGTTGGCTGTGCCGCTGGTAGTAGCCAGATCTACGTCGCTGGCTGCAAAACATGGTCTCCTGATTAAAAACAGATCTGCTTTCGAAAATGCCAGGAAAATCACCACCGTTGTTTTTGACAAAACAGGTACGCTGACAATAGGAAAATTCGAGGTATCAAAAGTGGTTCCTGTCCAAAAGGACATGACCGAAGATGAGATCATCCGCTTGTCGGCGGGACTGGAACAAAAATCAGAGCATCCCATTGCCACCGGTATTTTGGAAAAAGCCAAAGCGCTTTCTTTGGATATGCCATCTGCGGAAAATTTCAAAGCCATTACCGGCCAGGGAATCGAGGCAAAGGTAGAAGGCAAAACAATGCGGGTTGTTAGTCCGGGTTATCTGAAGGAAAATAATATCACGGTCAAAGACCTGAAAGTCAATGATACGGAAACAGTTGTTTTTTTGATCATCGATACCGAGCTGGCCGGATATATTGCCCTTTCAGATCAGATCAGGCCCGAGTCGGCAGGGGCTATCCAGACATTGAAAGAGAATAATATCAAGTCTATTTTACTGACCGGGGATAACAAGAAGGTGGCAAAAAGTGTGTGCGAAACCCTGGGCATGGAAAGTTTTACGGCGGAAGTGTTGCCTGATCAGAAGCTTGAAAAAATAAAGGAACTACAAAAAAACGGAGCATTTGTAGCCATGACCGGCGACGGCGTGAACGATGCACCCGCCCTGGCGCAGGCTGATATCGGTATTGCGGTTGGCAGTGGAAGTGATATCGCCGCCGAAACAGCGGGAATCGTACTGGTAAACAGCAACCCCAAAGACATTGTAAGCCTTATTTTATTTGGCAAAGCAACGCATCGCAAAATGATTCAGAACTTAATCTGGGCTACGGCGTATAACGTGGTTGCTTTGCCTTTGGCTGCCGGTGTGCTGTATCGCTGGGGTATTTTATTAAATCCGGCAGTGGGTGCTGCTTTAATGGCCGTGAGTACCGTTGTGGTCGCAATCAATGCAAGTTTGTTGAAAGTGAAGTAAGACAAGCGTTTACCATAAAGCTTTTTGGAATTGTGCGCTATGATTTGTAAGTGTAAAGCCACAATTATTTATCCGTCTATTTTTATATATGAAACTCAATTCATTTTGTGGGTGATGTATCTATCCAAACTGGCTGTAATTAAATGCAGGATAATGTTCACTTAAACCATTGATTTGTGGATGCTTATCATTGGGATTTATCTTTTTTGCGACTATAAAATTTAACGATCTCATACCAGACCGTAATCACAAATCCGACACTAATTATCAGCTGGCTAAGATTCACTGTTTCCAGACTGAAAAACCGGGTAACGCCGGGGATAATAAAGATTAGTAATGACAGTATACCGTAATGCCAATGATCATCGGCACCAGGTTGTTTTTATAGCGCAACGTGGTGAAAATAGAGTAGAGGAATGAACGATTTATCAGTGGATAGTGCTTCATCGTAGGATTGCATGACCGATCATGCTTACGGATTAGGAAATCGATTATGCATTAAACTTTTTAACACAATGGGAATTAGCAGTAAATGACGTAGTATAGGATTTGAATGGGTTGCAATTAACGTTCAAACCTGCTGTCGGCAAATGGAGGATAGAGGAATGTGTTAAACATATTGCAGCTGCGAAAAAAATCTCTGGAAGAATAATGTAGAAGAGTTTCTTAAAAAGCCTTCAAACCCTGAAAAAAGAGAAGAAATCAAATTCACTGATCAAAGCTATCGAAGACCGTTCGCACAAGTCGAAAACTTTTGAAACCTTGCAACCGGCAAATTCGCATTATGAAAATTTGGATGAAGCACTTACATCCTTCAAAGAAAACCGTAACAAACTGATCACCTTTGTTAGAAGTACTAAGGAAGATTTACGAAATCATATCGCAGTATTACCCATTGGGACATACGATGATTATCAGTTTATCTTGCTGATATCCGCCCATTGTAACCGATATACGCAGCAAATTGAAGAGGTGAAAGCTAGCATAGATTTCCCTAAGCGTTAATTCGATTTAAATTTGATTTTAAGTTATCTATTGACCTTTCAGGGTTTTTGGGTGTCTGATTATCAAGGACACTTACAATAGCCATAACAACATGCAAGTATGTGTACTGTAATATTTTGTCAGAGATTTTGCTTTGGAATCATTTAAAAAAGATCAAAAGTCCAGTTGATATCTCTCGGTCTCTTGATCTTTTTCTTGTATGTTTTGTGAAGGAAGGTCTTTTTTTAACGGTACTGATTTGCATTGTAGTAGGTAACTGTTTTTACTCAATCATGTTCAGATTCCAGACATGATTAAAAGCTTTGCTTACATTTTAATTAAGGCCGAAGCAGCAGCCTTTAATAGCTCCGGACTTATCCTTTCGGTAATATTAGGGTTAATGTATTCAAAGAGTATTTTACCTTTCTTATCCAGAATAAAAACAGACGGTACCGGCAAAAGCTTCTCTGTGTTTTTGTAAGCCGACGCCTCTGGTAGTATTTTATCGTAATCAGCAGGTGCTTTAAATGCTATCCCAAACAATTTTGACGCGTGAAGATCCGCATCCGATAAAAGCATGTAAGATAATTTTTGTTTGTCTATAGTCAATGTCAGGTTTTCGGGGCTGTCTGTGCTTGTCGCAATCACCTGATAGCCCATTTTATTAAGGTCTTTTTCAATCAATTGTATGCCCGATAGTTGCTTGGAGCAGTAGGGGCACCAGCCGCCTCTGTAAAAAATAAGTATGGTTGGTTTTTTTGAAACAACTTCATTTAGGCTAACGCTTTTTCCAGCCAAATCAATCAGGTTCAATACAGGAATTGTTTCCCCGTTAAGCAGCGGACTGATGTCTTGCGGGTATGATGGAATGGTGCACGATTTTAAGTCCGTGCTGTCTTTTTCAGTCCAGCTGGAAATAAAGTGACTTTTAGTTGGTACCGGTCTGGCGGATACCGGATGCACCGTCGGGCATATCAAAATCATAATTAAGGATGTGCATTTTAGTATGGTCTTGAAAATTGAAATTTGTTCTGACTGAGTCATTTTTTTGGGGATTAAAAGATGGGAATGTATTGGAGCGAAAGATAGACAGTATTTTGAAAGCTGAAAATGACCAGAATTCCCGAATGATTGACGGTTTTGCCCGATGCACGCAGGAAGGCGAGTATTCCCAGATTACCAAGTCTGCAAAGCTTATGTACTTGGTTTTCTGTCCAGAGTCTCGTTTCAGATAAATTACCGGCCCGGGAGGTTTGGGCAAGTAATCGGGAAATACGGGCATTTATCCATATTACCCGGACCCATACATTTGTCTTATAAAACATCAATAGGAAACAAGGTTGTTTCCTGCAAACAAAGAGACAATTATGAAAAACTACACACAGATCATTTACCGGGCGGCATTGGCTTTTTCACCCATTTTTTTTGGAGCCTGTACCGACCATGATCCTGAAATGATGGACAATAAGACAACAATTACCATCGAAAATGTTTTGGATTCAAGGCCACTGGTTCAGTCGGGCACATTTCAGGGGACAGGTACTCCGGCTGTCATACTCCCTGGCCAATCGGTGAGTATCAAATTTTCGGCGGCAAAAGGAGAGGCATTATCTTTTGCAACAATGTATGGCTGGTCTAACGATTTGTTTTTTGCACCTTCCAACCCAGGGATACTCGTTTATGACGGTGCCGGTACACCGATCGAGGGAGATGTATCATCCCAGATCAAGCTTTGGGATAACGGAACGCGTATTAACCAGGTGCCTGGCTTAGCCGTAACCCATCCGGGCGCAGCGGATTCTAAGAATATCACCGAGGTAAAAGGCGCAGATGCACAGGGAAATACCTACTTGGCCGCATCTTCTTTGATGCAGGCAACATTAAAGTATGACGGCAATTCCTATTTTACATTGACGCTGAAAAATATTTCCGGCGGGACTGCCAATGAAACCCCTTTTAGCCCGGGTGTGTGGTCGGTTTCCTATATTGTGGGAGGTAATTTGCTAAGCCCTTCACCTTTATATTCCGAAGGTATGCCTACTGCCAACGGATTGACTTCCATTGCTGAAATGGGAGACAACACCCCTTTGACTACCTACGTTAAGACAAAAACAGGCATTTTTACACCGCTTTCGCCAATTCTGGTAGTCATTTACAATGGAATTGATAACCCGATATTCAAGGTAGGCGAAAATGACCGTGGAGAAGGTCTGAAAAGACTAGCGCAGCAGGGAAATGCGGCGGATCTCGCGGCGTTTTTGAAAACAAAACCGGGGGTAAAAAATGCCTATATCCTGGCCGCGGCTTCAAGTACGGTGCTTCTTCCAATGATCAATGGCATGGCAGGCAGCAGCGTATCCCAGGAACTTTCCGTTGCAAGCGGTGACCGCCTTGCGATTGCTACCATGTATGGATTTTCAAACGACTGGTTTTTTACAATGGTCGATAACGGGGTGGATGCAACCCAAAAAGGTGACATTTCTTCTAGCATAAAACTTTATGATAACGGAACAGCCCTTGACCAATTCCCCGGAGCAGGCATTACCCAGTTCAACCTGGCCGGAACGCCTCTCGCCGAAAGCAAGCCTATTGCAGCGGTACCAAATCCGAATCCTTATACGACGCTTCCTGCAATCGCTGATTTCATAAAGGTGACGCTCAAATAAACAGTTGAATTTAAGATCCGGGCATTTATCTTTGAAAATAAATGCCCGGTTAATGGTTTATTAAACCGACAAGAATATGAAATGGCAATTTGAAGACCGGATGACGTACGGACAGTTTAGGGTAAGTGACGGCGAAGGGTCACTGAAAGGTGAAGGACTTTTGAACGGAAGTAAGGAGGTGTTATCTACTATCGTATTAAACCTTGGAGTGCAGCAGGGGGTTGTAATTGATAAAATTCGCCACACTTTTCCATCAGGCTGTATACTCCCGCTTGTTTCCAACCAGCATTTTATTTTTGATGAGCCCGAAAATTTGATCGCCTGGCAGTTTAACCGGAGTTTTTACTGCATTGCTGATCATGATGCCGAAGTGGGATGTGTGGGTTTTCTGTTTTACGGTATACAGAACCCTCTTTTTGTTCATTTGTCTAAAGAAGAAATAGAAGGCATCCTGACGATTCAAACAATGTGTGTCGAGGATATGTCGATTAGAGATAAGATGCAGGGTGAGATGCTGCGTACACTTTTAAAACGGCTGATCATTAAAATCACCCGTATAGCGAAAAAGCAAACCCAGAATTACGACTGTTTCTCAGAGGAGAAAATGGATGTTATCCGTAAGTTTAATTTACTGGTTGAAGCCAATTACCGTAAGGAGCACGAGGTTCAGTTTTATGCCCAGGCGATGAATAAGTCACCCAAAACACTTACTAACATTTTTGGACTTTGTAACTATCCTTCCCCATCGAAACTTATTCAAAGAAGGATCATTTCCGAAGCGAAACGTTATTTGTATTTCACAAACAAATCAGCGAAGGAGATTGCCTGCGAGCTTGGGTTTACGAGTATGGCTCATTTTAGCCGTTTTTTTAAATTGAATGCCGGAATTAATTTTTCGGAGTTCAGAGGACAGCAGATGCTTACATCAGGAAAATAATCTAAAATAACGGATTCTGAAATACTGATATGTGATACGCACAATCAGTCTAATAAAGATCTTCTGATTTCATTGGCTACTCGCTCAGAATTATAGGCACCCTATAAAACTGGCCAATTTCCGATGTTTTATATTACCGGTCACAATCTTTGGAAACACTAGATTTACATCTTTAGCATTCGCTGGTCAAATAACTAGCGTGATAGGCCAGGGTTTTATTCTTTAAGAAAAAGTAAGAAATTTTTGGAATGGCCGAATCCAAGGAGACCGGAAAAATAGCTTTCCACCGGTTTAACTTTTAAGAATAGACAATTTCTTTTATCTACATGAATTAGTTCTTTAATCAACGAGCGCAATCTGCACCAAAAAATCACTCAATCATGTTCATCCGCAGGTAGGTATAAGCTAAATGTAGTGCCTTCGCCCGGCACGCTGTCAGCGATAATAGTGCCACCATGGTTTGTAGCAATTTTTGCGCAGATCGATAGACCAATGCCACTTCCTGCAAATTCATTCTTGCCATGCAGTCGTTGAAACACCTGGAAGATGCGGTCGTTATATTGAGAATCGAAGCCGGTTCCATTATCTGTTATATCGATTCGGTGATATTGAAGAGCCTGGCGGGCAGGTTTAACATTATATTTAAGGTCAGAGGCGAGTACAATTTGCGAATCCATCTTAATCAGTGGAGCCACACCTGCCTTTTGAAATTTCAAAGCATTGCTTAAAAGGTTTTGAAACAGTTGGCCTAGTTGCGTAGCATCCCCAGTTATTTGTGGGATCTGTCCAATGATAATAGAAGCCTTAGTTTGCTCAATTGTTAATTCAAGATCCGACAAGACTAATCGGATAATCTCTGTGGTCGAAACAGGATTTGCGGATGTTTGAAGAACAGGTATGTGTGAATAGGTGAGCAAATCTACTATCAAAGTTGACATGCGGCTGGCTGCAGACTGCATCCTTGCAATATAGTCAATCCCGGTAGCCAGCTGCTCTGGAAAGCTCTTTTTAAGTAAATCACCAAAAGTCATTATTTTTCGAAGTGGCTCCTGGAGATCATGGGAAGCCACATAAGTGAATTGGTGCAGATTTTCATTCGAATGCTTCAAGTCCTGAACCGTTGCCAGCAGCTCGGCAGTGCGGTTCTGAACCTGCTGTTCCAATTCAACACATAGGGTCCTGTATTTGGCCTCACTATTCTCAATGATCTGTTTTGCCAGTGCCTGCTGTGTAACTTCTATTGCCAGAACCAGCACACCATTTACCTGATTATAATTATCTCTGACGGGCGTATATACGAAATCGAAATAGACATCCTCCAGCGTCTCATTCCTAAAAAGCTTCGCTAACATGCTTTGGCCAATGTGGGGTTTTCCGGTACTGTATACATTTTCAAGCAGCGGTATAAAGCTCTGGTCTTTGAGTTCTGGTAATGCCTCAATCAAACGTTTTCCAACGATTGATTTATCCTTGCCCCACACTTTAAATATGGAATCGTTGCCCACACCAATCTCCAATTCTGGCCCATTCAAAAGACAAACGGCCAGCGGTGCCTGCTCAATAATGCTTCTGAACCGGTTTTCGCTTTGCTCAAGTGCTTTTTTTGCGATCACCATCTGAGTAATCTCCTGACAAACCACAAGCACCCCACCGATTTGACCCGCATCATCTAACACCGCACTGTAGCCGAACGTCCAGTAAACATCCTCGATTCGCCCGTTAAGGAAAATTGGGATAAGTTGATTTTCATTCCATGTTGCCACCCCGGTGGTCATTACCTGATCAATCAATGGTTTGATGGTAGGCCATATTTCAGGCCAGCACTCTTCTCCGCGCTGGCCGAGTGCTCTAGGGTGTTTTCCATCGTTGCCAAGGCTGGGCCTATAGGCATCATTGTAAAACTGCACAAGCTCCTGTCCCCACCATAAAAACATAGGAAATTTAGATAGTAGAATCATCGACACAATGGTTCTCAGGCTTTGCGGCCAAGTGCTTGGCTTTCCAACAGGAGATGTTTCCCAATCAAAATTTTGGGTCAGCTCACCCATTTCGCAACCATCTTTTAGAAACGGAATTTTATTCATCTAAACGGAATGTATTGAGTTCAATTAAGGGTTGAAGATCGTGAGACACATCGACAAGGTAGTATATTAACCAATAAATTAAGATTGTTAAAATAAAAAAATACAGGACTTTAACGGCTATTTTGCAATCTTAAATGTCAGACCACTTATAATTCCTAATTTTATACATTATTTCGAACCGGAGCCGCTTGACGCTGGACAATGTGCTGGATGGAAAAACGGATCTTTTATCCTCTCAGCTCTCAGTATCTTAATACGGTGGAGGATGTTTATGATATGGTGTAGCAGCCCTGCCAGCACGTAAAATACAGAGCCTTCTTATCAATCAAACTAGTCAGATACTAGCTCTGGCAGCTGCCAGTTGCAACATAATTTTTTGTACAGCGAAAATTGGCAAATCGGGTAATAAACTTACAATGTTCTAAATTATCACTTTTTTTATATCTTTGTTATAGAATTGCTACTTAAAATCTAAGAGTAAGTTTAACAGGATATTTTGTGAGAAATGCCGTATTTGGTTTTAAAGAATTTGATGCGAAAACCAGTGCGTAAATCGTGTAGTTTAGGTATTCTAACAATCGTATACAATTGATATACAAGTGTATATTGATTAGGTTCGAGTCCCGTCCAGACCGCAAAAAAAGCTTGGAGAAATGTTAGATTTTTTTAAATCTAATTTAGTCGGAAAATACTCCTGTTGCACACGGTATTGGGGTTAGTTTAAATTTCAGATTCGAATTACACTTAAGATTGTCGCCTCAAATAACATCGACGTCATATTGATAATTTTAATTACTAGGTGCTCGCTGATTTTTTCACATTAGAACTTCAATTGGAAAAAATCAAGAGCTGACTTCAAAAGATCTGAATAAATCAAAAGACCTATTTATAAAAAGTCTCTGACTGTTAATGTATCATAAGTCCAGTTTAACCCTGGTTTACCGTAGGGGAAGTTTTAGAAAGCGGATAAGCGCGATTATGAGACTGAAAGGTGGAATGCGACTTCGGGATGAATCACATCATATTTATAAGTATCAAGAGAAGAAGTTTAGCACAGTTGATACCTGGGATAATGTCTGTCAAACAGGAAATCTTCCTCCAAGTGCTGCCAACGTAAAAATTGAACTATGTACTTTTTAGTAAATACGCGATTAAAAGCAAACTTACCAGAAAGATAGCACCCGTAAGCATTTTGATTAAAAGGGTCGAATGGTAATACCCCCCTGCTTCGAGTTGCTTCTTCGTATTAATGTATCTCGTGTAAGAAAAAACCGTAATGAATGCACCGAGACCTACCAGTATAATGCCAATAGCAGGAGAATAGCCTGCCGAGTGGATTATATTTTTGTTTCCCAGAACGGCTGTGATCTGCCGAACAAACAATGAAAATTTAACGACAACAAAGCCAAATCCCATGATGCCTATACTGGTGCGGATCCAGGCAAGAAAAGTTCGTTCGTTGGCCAGGTGATCTCCGGCACTGCCTTTGGGTTCTACTTTTTCTTCCATACGTTTTTTTCTGTTACGGTAGTTAGGTCTTTGACTGTATTACAATCAAATCCAGGCCAGCTTATGCCACCCTGGATTTTACATTATTTATCAAAACCGCGCCTGGTTGCAAAAAACTTAAAATGTCGCTTGGGATACCTTTACGGGTTGCCCCTGTTGCAGCTCGTCGTTTGCCGTTTTCAGGACAATATCTCCTTTTTTAACACCGCCGAAAATCTCTGTTTTCCCATCAGCTTCGATACCTTTTCTTACGTTGATCCACTTCGCCTTTCCATCCTCCACTTTCACCACAAAGCATTTTTCCATGGTAGTCGCGACCGAAGAGCTTGGGACGATCAGTGAGGCATGCCCTCTGCCCACGGGCAGTGTCACCTGTGCATACATCCCGGATGCCAGCCGCCCGGATGGATTGGGGATCTGAATTTCGATTAGTTCAGAACGCGTCTGACGGTCGACACTATGAGAGATACGGTTTATTTTACCTTTGAAAATTTCTCCTGGAAGACTCACCACCGAAAAACTCACCGGTTGGTTTTGTTGCACAGCATCCATAAAACGCTCGGGAACAGATAGTTGCAAACGCAGGATATTTTGTTGTTTGATACGGAAAATCGGCATGGCGCTTTTGTCGCCAGGGCCCACAAACGCACCAGGCGAAAGTTTTCTGTCGGCTATGATGCCATCAAAGGGAGCCCTGATCTTTAAGTAACTGTTCATTTGCTGTACGGATGCATAAACGGCGCTTGACCCCAGCAGCGAAAGGCTATCAGCTGTGATTTTAGAACGCGCGAGGTCCATGTCATTGGGTGAAACAGCGCCGCGTGTAGCTGCTGCCTGAAGAAGTCTTCTGTAAACGGATCTGCTCGCGGTGAGCTGGGCTTCGGACGATCTTACCTTTGAATACGCCTCGGCAAGCTGTGCGCTAAGTTCAGGCGCTTCCAGTTCAGCCAGTACCTGACCGGTCTTTACACGGTCACCAATGTCAAAATTGATTTTTTTAATGTAACTGTTCACCTTTGGGAAAACATCTGTTTCATAGTAGCTCATCAGCTCACCGGGAATATTGAGCTCCTGTTTGGGATCTGACTCACTGACTGCAACCGCGGGGTACACCACCGCTTCCTCTTCTTTTTCGTTGTCTTTTGCGTTTTCCGATGCCTTGGATCCGCAGCCATTGAGCATAAAACCAATGCTAAGGGCAGCGAAATATAACATGATCCGGGTTTTCATAGCAGTTTTAATTTAAAGCGTTTTCAAGTTGTAATGGTTTATCAAAAAATTCACTGTCAGGGTCCTCAGGATTTAGCGATACTGATTGTATAGAGGATTTCTTTTGAATCGCGGCAAAGACCAGGGGTAAAATAAGCAGTGCGGCAAAAGTGGAGGCGATCAGGCCACCGATTACGGCCCGGCCCAGCGGGGCTGTTTGCTCACCGGACTCGCTCAGACCGCTGGCCATCGGGATCATACCGACCACCATGGCGATGGAAGTCATCAAAATCGGGCGAAGTCTGACAGCACCTGCTACACGGGCTGCCTTGGTAGAATCATTGTACTGGATTCTCAGCGTCTCAGCATTGGTTACAATTAAAAGGGCATTGGCGACCGAAACGCCCACCGACATGATAATGCCCATATAGGATTGAAGATTAAGCGTACTTCCGGTAAGTAGAAGAATCGTAATCGAGCCTGCAAGCACAGCAGGGATTGTGACCAAAACAACCAGAGAAACCTTGACAGACTGGTAATTAGCGGCCAGAAGAAGAAATATGACCACGACAGCCAGGCCAAGTCCCAGGCTCAGACTTGACAGCGTATCTTGCAGCAGTTTAACCATTCCTTTCAGCTCCACAACGGTTCCAAGAGGCGGCGTGCCAGCCTCTTTCAAAGCGGTGCTGACATCAGCGGCCGCAGTGCCTAAATCCTTTTTATAAATATTAGCTGAAACCGTCACGATACGGCGGGGGCCAATCCGGTCAAATTCGCCTGGTATCGTTACTTTTTTGATCGTTGCCACATCACCCAGCGTTGGCCTGAGCTGACCCGCTACCAAAGGGATGTTTTCAATATCCTGAGCAGAGGACATCAGATATTCGGGAAGCTGTACCTGTACCTGATAAGCAAATCCTTTGCTTTGATCCAGCCAGAAGTTCTTGGCCGTAAAACGGCTTGAAGACGTGGCCGCCACCAGCGATTTTGAAACCTGATCTGCGGAAAGGCCGAACTGGGCTGCTTTGATACGGTCCACCTGAATGTCAAGGGTAGGATAATTTAGCGGCTGATTGATGCGGATATCCCTGAGATAACTGATTTTGCTGAGCTGCTTAATGATTTTATCGGCAAATTTTTTGCCGTCTGTCAGATCCTTGCTTCCCACCATGATTTCAATCGGGGTGAGCGCTCCCTGGCTCATGATCTTGTCGGTCAGCTCGATGGGCTCAAAAGAAACATTGGTTTCCGGCATATTCTGGCGGATCTTTTTTCTGATATTTTCCTTCAAATCATCGAGTGATTTTACTTTATATCCTTCGCCCAGGTTCACCTGCAAAACCGCTTCGTGAGGGCCTGCATTAAATACGTACAGCGCGCTGGTTCCGTAACTCGAAGGTGTCATCCCGACAAATGCCGAAGTAATATCCACATTTCTGGCCCCGACAATGCCTTTAATGATATTGATTGTTTTAATCACTTCCTGCTCAGTTCGTTCGATTCTTAGTCCTTGCGGCGCGATTAACCGGAGCTGAAACTGGCGCGAGTGATCCAGCTTAGGCATCATATCTTTTCCAATGGTCATATAGCCCAAAATAGCAATTCCAAAGCTGGCCAGCAGATATACCGGAATAACAATGAGTCTTCGTTTCATCATACCGTCGAGCACACCGAGATACCCCAGTTTAAAACGCTCAAAACCTGTTATTTTTTCAGGATGCTTTTCTTCATAGAGCTCCATTTTTATTTCATCCTTCTTATTGAGGTCATTGAGGATCTTTTTTTCATGCGGTTTTTCAGACACATGGTTTTTTAGCCACCAGTTCGAAAGGACGGGCACGAGAGACTGAGAGAAAATGTAGGAGGCAACCATGGAAAAGCCAACGGCCAGTGATAGCGGCATGAACATACCTTTGGGTACCCCGTTCATCAGAAGTGCCGGCGCAAAAACAGCCAGAATACAGAGCGTGATCAAAAGCAGCGGAAAAGAAACCTCCCGTGTCGCATCCAGAATGGCCCTTGATTTGGTCTTGCCCATTTCAAGGTGCTGATGTATATTTTCAATCACAACCGTCGATTGATCGACCAGAATACCGATGGCCAGGGCAAGTCCCGAAAGTGTCATGATATTGATGGTCTGACCTGCCAGATTCAGCATCAGAATGGCCGCCAAAAGACAGACCGGGATGGTCACGATCACCACCAGCGAGCTTCTGAGATCCCCCAGAAACAAAAAGACGACAAGTCCTGTCAGAAGCGCTCCGATAAGTCCTTCGGAAGCCAGACTTCCAACAGCGTTTATGACGTAAATGGACTGGTCAAATTCGTATTTTAATTGAATGTAATCGGGCAGAAGCGACTGCATTTCGGGAAGCTTCGCTTTCAGCGCGTTTACTACATTCATTGTGGAAGCATCTGAGGTTTTGGTCAGTGGGATATAAACCGAGCGTTTCCCATTAACCAGCGCATAGCCGACTGTTACATCCGAAGCATCTTCGACGCTTGCGATATCGCGTAGAAAAACCGTTGGTCCGGCCCCCTTATGAAGTGGAATATTAAGAAAATCCTCAACGTTGGTCATAATCGAGTTCATCGGTGTCATAAAGGTATAATCCCCCACACGGACATTACCAGCAGGAGCTATCTGATTGTTTTTTACAACAGCCTGCACAATTTCATCGGGCGTGAACTGGTAACTGCGCATGGCTTCGGGGTTGACCCTTACCACCACCGTACGCTCATTTCCTCCGAAGGGTGGTGGAGAAGAAGCTCCCGGAATCTGGGAAAACAAAGGGCGTATCTTGGTGGACGCATAATCCTGCATTTCATTGAGCGTTGCCTTTTTACTGGTAAAAACGAGCTGCCCTACCGGTAGATTGGTCGCGTCAAAACGCACTACGGTCGGAGGCACCGTGCCCGGCGGCATGTAGCTCATTACCCGGCTGACCTGGTTGGCAACTTCGCCCGCTGCCTGGGCCATATCTACGGTTTCGTAAAAGGTAAGTTTGACCAGACACAGTCCCTGGACATTTTTTACTTCAATATCCTTAATACCCGACACGTAAAGCATCTGGTTTTGATACCGGGTTGCGATGAACCCTTCCATCTGCGCTGGCGTCATGCCTCCATACGGCTGGGCAATGTAAATAGTCGGAAGATTCAGTTTCGGAAAAATGTCAACCGGAATCTGAAAAAGGGCCATCAATGAAAAGATGGCTAGGCCCAGTACCACCACCAGTACCATGACCGGTTTTGAAAGCGAACCTGTGAGTAATTTATCCATGAGTAAGCATTTAGTTCTGGTTGACCTGACTTAAAAATCCATTGATATTTCCGTTTGCAGCAGCCTTTTGAAGAAGCGCCCGCCATACGTTGTTATGGGCGACGATCTGGTCGATTTCTGCACGGTTCAAAAGGGTTACGGCCTGAGTTAATTCCAGGATGGTACTTAGCCCTGCTTTATAGCGGGCATCGGCCTGGTTATAAGCGTCCTGAGCAGCGCTTAACTGGACAGGTGCCTGGGTTACGGTTTGCAGAGCCGCACTGTATTGCAGGTCGGCACTTTCAAGCTCACCCTGAAGCTGGATCTGCATCTGATTGTAGCCCTGCTGATAACTCTCTGTGAGAAACTGCTGGGCTTTGGTCTGCTGCCTGGTCCTGAAAACATCGGAAATATTCCAAAGCGTCGAAACGCCCGCCATGTAATTGTAGGCGCGGAATCTTAGCCCGGATAAAGAAGCGTTGTAATTGAAATTTCCATCCGCATCGGTTTTATCAGAAATGCCTGAGCCTCTTCCCCATAAAGCGCCTACGGCCATGATCGAGGGCAGATAGGATTTTCGGATCGAAATCGCTTTTGCCTCACTGAACCCGATGCGTTTTTGGTAATATTGCAGCAAAGGATGCTCAGATGCATTCAGTTCGCTGACCACCGGGGACTGGTTAGGAAGACTGCGATTGAAACGATCTGCTACAAGCTGAAAATCAGAACTGCCCCCTCCCAAAAGTTGGGCCAGTTTTATTTTCTGGTCTTTGGCCAGCCGCTGACTTTCCAGCAGCAGCAGCGTTGCTTTGGAAAGTTCCGCCGTAGCCATGGAGCTATCGACACCCGGGCGAAGTCCTGCCTTAGCCGTTGCCTGAATGACATTGAAAAATTGCTGGGTACGTTCAAGATTTTTTTGCTGCACCTGCACCGCATCCTGGTAAACAAGGGCCATCAAATAAGCATCGGCCGCCCTTGCTTTCTGATCGAAAATTTCCCTATCGTAATCAGCCCGTGCTTGTTCTGTACCGACCCTATACATCGTTTCATCGGCCCTTTTCTTACCAAAGCTGGCAATTTTATAGCTTCCTAAAATGGTACTGAAACTACTCCATACCGCGTCGGCAGAGTAACCGTTTACCTTGATACTTCCGGTACTGGATATGGCGGTTCCACCATTGGGAAATGATGTGCCTCTTACCTGGTTTGAGGTTGCAAACAGCGCCTGCGCCTGAAAACTGAGCGTCGGACGGTTGTAGGACATCAGTTGTGCATTGCTTTCCGCCTGAGTGGCCTGGATTTCGGCAGCTTTGATTTTAACTGAAGGGTAATTCTCGACGGCCAGGTTTACAGCCTCAGTAAGCGAAAGTGTCTTGGGTATGGACTGGCCAGCTGTGTTTTGCCAGCTTGTCAGGGCCAGCAGCAAACAAGCTGCAAAATTGAATCGGATCATGACACGGTTTTTAATTACAGTGTCAAATCTAAAATGCCGGTCTAAGAGCCGTCTTAGACCGGCATTAGAATACGATTAGAAGATTTTAATGGCAAATGGATCGCAACGGTTGTACCCTTGCCGGCAACGGAGTCGATTTCGAATGTGCCCAGATGAAAATCAATGATTTTTTTAACGAGTGACAGACCTATACCAAATCCTGTGATTGTGCCCGTATTTTTTCCCCGCATCATCGGCATAAAAATATTTTCAAGATCCTCCGGTAATATTCCGATGCCTTGATCTGTAATGATGATCCTGATCAGTTCTTTTTCTTCAATAATTTTAATGCTGATGGGTTTAAAATCAGAATATTTACATGCGTTGTCGAGTACATTGTTAAAAGCGGATCTTAAAAGATGGGGTATACCTTCGGTGACTGCCTGAAAATCATCGCTGGCTGATTCATCCTGAATAAATTCAAGTTCCAAAGGCTGTGAAGGGTATTTTCGCTGAATGTAAGAAACCGAATCCATCACTAAATCCGTCACGTTGATATCGCGTTTATCGACCGTTAGGCGAAGCCCGTCGACCTCGGCTAAAAATAACAGATTATTGGATAGTTCAATGGCATGATTCACCTGGTTTACAGCTTCTTGTGCCGACTGCTGCAACTGGACTTTATCAACATCATAGGACAATGAAGTTTCCAAAACACCCTTGATTACGGTAAGCGGGGTCCGCAGTTCGTGGGAAGCGTAGGAAATAAAGCTTCGCTGATTGTCGGCAAGCTCTTTTATTTTTTGGAGCAGTCCGTTAAAAGAACTCGCAAGGGAAGCGGCTTCATCCTGTCGGGTGCCCTGGACAATTCTAAAACCAAAATCCGAAATTGGTGCCCTGTCCATCTGTTTGATCAACTCGTCAAAGGGAAGCATGGCCCGGCGCGAGAAAAAATAACCCGTAATGCCGATGACGATCAGGGCTAGAAGGTTTCCAAAAAAAAGCGAAAACCGAAGAGTCCTGCTCATATTATAGCCATGCACATCATAGGCGGTCACCAGGGCCACAAAGGGCTTGCCATTTTTAAAATAGGTCAGCGCAACACCTTCTTTTTTAAAATCAAAAAAAGGTGAGTTGTAAGCGAATTTATATTTTTTTTTAGAACGCACGGTTTTCAGAAATCCAGCATCTGGCACGTAATCACTGGTTTGAGCCGTAGCCACGACCAGATCGTTATGCTGATCATAAACTGCCTCGTACTGCTCTGCCAACGGGAAGAAATTATCCGTTTTAAACGTTTCAGGGCTACTGAGCATTTTTTTTGTGGCTTCTGCCCGGACAGAAAGCCTTTCAAGCATTAAATCGGCCCGGTAATCTTCATAGGAATAGTAGACAAACAATGAGAACAGCACAAGGATCGTCGCCACGACCAGCGTAAAGGCAATGGTAATGTTTTGTTTGATACTCATGGTTCGCGCAGAATATAGCCTCTCCCAATAATGGTATGAAGCAGTTTTTCACTGAATTGCTTGTCTATTTTTCGTCTTAGATAATTAATATAAACATCAATGATATTGGTGTTTGTATCAAAATGCAGATCCCAGACCCTTTCCAAGATGTCGTTACGGCTCATGATTTTTCCCTTGTTGTACATGAGGTATTCCAATAGTTCGTATTCTCTTTTGGTTAGGGTAATCTCCGTTTGCCCCCGGCGCACCTGTTGACTGTCCGTGTCCAGAGTCAAATCACTTACTTTCAAAATTTTTGTCGGCCGGGAAAAATTATTGGTTCTTCTAGCCAGTGCCTGTATCCGGAGCAGCAGCTCCTGAAAGGCAAAGGGCTTTGTGAGGTAATCGTCAGCACCGGCGTTGAAACCTAACACCTTGTCATGAAGCATGCCCAGTGCGGTCAGCATGATCACAGGGGTTTGTGGCCAGTTATCTTTGATAAACCGGCACAGATCATACCCGTTGATGCCGGGGAGGTTTACATCCAGGATAATAGCGTCAAATTTTCTTTGCTCGCAAAGACTTTTTCCTATCATGCCATCATAGGCAACTTCAATGGTAATTTGTTCACTAAGAAAGCCTTTCTTGATAAATCCAGCCAGTTTCGGATCATCTTCAACCAGTAGTATTTGCATCTTGTTCCCGTTTGTTTTCACGGCGAAGATAACGCTAGTAGTTTGGCTTTGGAAATACCCCATCGTATTTGAAGATGTTCTTGCTGACGTCTGAGAAAGAAACGTGCCCGGCTTACATATCGCATTTCTGGGCAGCTGTCGGCAGCTATATCAAAGAGAATAGAATTTCTGTTAATGCTCAGAAGGTGCTTTCAAAGAGATTCTTGCAGGGGAATCAGGATGATTTCTTCATTAAATTCTACCAAGCCATTCGATACTATTTCTCAGTAATCTTATTTTTTTCTCCTGTTCCATTTTTTTTAACAATCTGGATATGACCTCACGGGACGAATTCAGGTCATTAGCAATTTCCTGATGCGTAATGGACAAAATATTGTTTTTGTTTCTTTCAAACTGGTTTTTCAGATAGAATTCCAGCCTTTCATCCATTCCTTTGAAGACTACATTGTCAAAAACAGAGAGCAGCTCTTCAAAACGGGCCCGGTAGTTAGCAATAACAAAGTAGTACCACGTTTTGTATTGTTGCATCAGCTCGTCCATCAGCCGGATCGGGATCATGATCGCAACGGTGTCTTCCACTGTTTTGGCCATGATCTCGCTGGCTTCCTGTTTTGTGTTACAGATCATCGATAACGCACAGGCACTGCCTGCTTCCAGTTCATAAATAAAGGCTTCTTCTCCGTCATCTCCCTGACGGTACAGTTTAACCCGGCCGCTTCCGATAAGTAACGTGTGTTTTATAAATTGTCCTTTTCGTATGATGATTTCTCCCGCAGGTATTTCTCGCAGCATGCAAAGTTTTGTCAGGCGCTGTTTTAGCTCAGGCTCAAAATCGGGAAAAACGTTGTCAAGATAATAAGATATTTTTTCAGTCATAGAGAGCTAACTAATAAGGCAATGCATAGGGTAATAAATCAAACTCATTCAAAAACGTTCCTTCCATTTGAATGGCCAGAAGGATTCTAAGGCTGGTGACAATTCAATGATTGTAAAGTTCGATATAATAATATTTTCCTTATGTGACTTTTATCACTTTCCGGTGGTTCAATGCTTTTGGATTATAATTGATACGAAAATGGAAATTGCAGCTTACATAGCGTCTGTGTTTATTGGTGTTTCACTGGGCTTGATCGACTGGATCTTTCTGCTGAAAATAGCGGCTATCGCCATGGTCGGAATCATCATCGGAGGTGTGCTGGCTAACTGCGTAGATGCGGCTTTATTAAAAAAAGGATTTGGCTGGTGACGGGCATTTACATTATTTCAAAGGAGTTGATCGAAATGTGGGTATATGCTCAAATTCTTCTCGGAACGAACGGTGAAGATAGGGTAAGCCCAGAAAATGAGCGTTAGTAGCCATCGTATAAATAACTTGATGAAATTCTTTTTGTTTCTGAATTTTCTTTTTCTAGGTGACAATTATCACTGACCGGCAGCGGAGACCTTCCGAACTTTGTATCGTTAATTCAAATAATACTTTAAATCTTAAACATTTTAGGATATGCAAATCGAGCAGATCTATACGGGGTGTCTTGCGCAGGGCGCATATTATATTGAAAGTAATGGAGAGGCGGTGGTCATTGATCCGCTTCGTGAGGTGGAGCCTTACATCAACCGGGCAAAAAAAGATGGAGCAAAGATAAAGTATGTGCTCGAAACGCATTTTCATGCAGACTTTGTATCAGGCCATATTGACCTTGCTGAAAAAACGGGTGCTCAAATCGTCTTCGGCCCAACCGCCAAACCAGGCTTCAAAGCGCTCGTAGCCTTGGATGGTCAGATTTTGAAAGTGGGTGATGTCACTTTTACGGTCCTCTATACGCCGGGGCACACGATGGAAAGTACTTGTTTTCTTTTAAAAGATGAGCAGGGCAAAGAGGTCGGGATTTTTACGGGGGATACGCTGTTTATTGGAGATGTGGGACGTCCGGATCTGGCACAAAAAATTTCAGCTGATCTAACACAGCAAAAGCTGGCCGAACACCTTTTTGACTCTTTACGTGAGAAAATTATGCCGCTCTCTGATGACATTATTGTGTATCCTGCCCACGGCGCCGGAAGTGCCTGTGGCAAAAATATGAGCAAGGAAACGACCGATACGCTGGGTAACCAGAAAATGTTTAACTACGCGCTGCGGGCTGATATGACCAAAGGTGAATTTGTGAAAGAGGTGACAGACGGCCTGATGCCGCCACCCGCTTATTTTCCGGAAAATGTGATGATGAATATCCGGGGATACGAAAGCATTGATACAGTACTCGAACGTGGAACGCATGCACTGGAACCTGCGGCCTTTGAAACAGCTGCTAATGAAACGGATGCGGTGATGCTCGATACCCGGGATGCAGAGATTTTTGCCAAAGGTTTTATACCCAATTCCATCAACATCGGAATCAATGGAAGTTTCGCGCCATGGGTGGGTACGATGATACCGGACATCAAGCAGAAAATTTTACTGATTACGGAGCCGGGGCGGGAACAAGAAGTCGTGACGCGTCTTGCGCGCGTTGGTTACGATTATACGATCGGGTATTTGAAAGGCGGGATCATTGCATGGATTACAGCCGGTAGGGAAGTTGACCAAATCGAATCGCTGAATGTCGGGCAGGTAAGCGAACGTTTGAAATATGATCCTTCCCTAATAATTCTCGATGTTCGCAAAGCAAGTGAATTTGATTCAGAGCATGTCATTGGTGCGGAAAACATTCCCCTCGACTATCTTAATGATAATCTGGCTCAGATCGATCGAAGCAAAACGTACGCGGTGCATTGTGCGGGTGGCTACCGCTCGATGATCTTTAATTCTATCCTGAAAGCAAGGGGATGTGACAATCTGATTGATATACAAGGAGGGTTTAAGGCGATCAAGGAGTCTGGTAAGTTTGAAGTAAGCAACTTCGTTTGTCCAAGTACACTATTATAAAGATGATTATGGGAATTATTTCAATATTATTCGGAACTAGCAAGACAGACTTTAAAAGTCTGGTTGATGCAGGCGCAGTTATCGTTGACGTACGTAGTCCGCAGGAGTTTGCATCAGGTCACATTGAGGGCAGCGTTAATATGCCGCTCGATACAATGAGCTCAAAGTCGGCGCTTTTAAAAAGGGGCGGAAAACCTGTAATCACCTGCTGTCGGAGCGGTGCCCGAAGTGGGCTGGCAGCGGAGGTTTTGAAAAAGGCAGGAATTGAAGTTTACAACGGCGGTGCTTGGGGAAACCTTCAAAGAAAAATTCAATAAAGACATTTTTTAAACTATTCCGGAAATAGTAAAACAGCCCGGCGTATATCTGCTGCGTAGGGACAAACTGAGACACTTCCGGGATTTATCATCATGGCTGGTCTAAACTAATCTGAAAACAATGAAAGCAAACATGGGAATACTCGACCGGGTCTTGCGCGTGCTGATCGCCGTTGCTATTGTGATCCTTTATTATACCAATATTATCTCAGGTACAGTCGCGATCGTGCTGCTTGTATTTGCAGGTGTTTTTATGCTAACCAGCTTCATTAGCTTTTGTCCTCTGTATTCGATTCTTGGATTTCATTCAAACAAATCGACAAAGTAATTCCATTTGGATGTTTGGAGGTCTGGCCAGGAACGATCAGGATATAAAGGACGGTTATTGATAGAAAGCTGAAAAATAACAGGTCAATATGAATATGAAAAAAGAATGGTTTTCGACCTCAAATATATTTTCGGCAGTACTGATAATATTTGCCGCTGCCATGGTAATAAGTCCTCAGGTTAAGGGATGGACGATTCAAAATTTGATGAAAATCGGCCTGTTTCAGCCCAGGATAGATAAAATACAGAATGACAATAAGGCAGCTGAGCCTTTGCCGAACATCCTTTTCAAAGATGATTCTGGGGACATAGTTGATCTGACATCGCTTAAAGGTAAAGTTGTATTCATTAATTTCTGGGCAACCTGGTGCCCGCCATGTATTGCTGAGATGCCATCAATTAATGCATTACATGACCGGTTTGGGCGGAATGAAAATGTTGTATTTCTGATGGTGGATGTCGATGGTAATTTTGAAAAGTCAAATAACTTCATGAAGCAACATCAATATAATTTGAATGTCGTGAGTTCTGTCAGTGCGATACCTACTTTTTTTATGCAAGGGACAATTCCAACCACAGTCATCCTGGACAAAGACGGAGGAATCGTATTCAGGCAGGAAGGTGCCGCTGATTATAGTAACCCAAAGCTGGTGAATATGATCACCGAGATGATCCGTTAAAACAGCTGATCCCTGTTTACCAGATTCATTAACACATCCCTGTAAGTTTTGCTGATTGGAATTTCTTTCCCTTTAAGATGAATGATATTTCCCTGAATGGAATCAATTTTTCCAAAATTAATGATGAATGAGCGGTGAACACGCATGAACTTTGGAGACGGGAGCAAACCTTCTATTTTCCCAAGAGGTACCAGCGTCATAATCTTTTCTTTTCCGGTATAAATCAGAATGTATTCGCCATAGGCCTCTATATAATCAATCTCATCGTACAGGATTTTGTGGATACTGTAATCGGATTTCACAAAAATAAATTCCTGTGAAGAAACATTCCGGGCTGCCGGATTTGGATCGGTTAATCCTGTTTTTGGAATTTGTTGTATGTGGCTAATATACTCCGAAGCCCGGTTTACGGCCTGGAAAAATCTTTCGAACGAAATTGGCTTTATAAGATAATCCAGCACAGAAAGCTCAAAGCCTTTGATCGCATATTCGGTGTATGCCGTGGTAAAAATGGTGACGGGCTTTTTTTGCAAGGATTGCAAAAAGGCAATGCCGCTCAGCTGAGGCATCTGTATATCAAGAAACATCAGATCAATCTTTTGATCTTGCAAAATACCTTGCGCTTCCATCGCGCTCGAACAGGCAGCAACCAGGTTTAGACCCGGAATTTTGCCGATGTAATCCGATAGAAGTCTTCTTGCAAGCAGCTCATCATCAATCACCAAACAATTAATTTTCATAAGCGGGCAGCTTTAAGGATACCTGGTACTGATCAGCAGTCTCCGTGATTTCTAAATTATAATTTGCTCCATATATCAGTTCCAGTCGCTTTTTGGTATTGAGCAGTCCAATTCCGCCGGATTCTGTTGCCATTTTTTCGACTTCCCTTTTAGTGTTCGTACAAGTGAAACAGATAAACTTCGAATCATCCACAAACAGATCTATTTGGATAAATCCATCGTGATTAACGTCAAGATCCGAATGTTTAAAGCTGTTTTCAACAAAGCCAAGTATCAGAAGCGGAGCGATCGAGTGCTCTGAACGAATGCCGCGAACTTCTAAACTTACACGGTTAAAATGCGTTTCAGATTTTAATTTCTGCATTTCAACAATATTTTCCAAGAAACGGACTTCTTTCTCCAACGAAACTTTCTGGGTTTGGCATTCATATAACATGTAACGTAATAGCTCGGAGAGCTTCATGATCATCGGGGCAGCATTGTCGTCTTTCAGGTAAGCGAGCGTGTAAATGTTGTTGAGTGTATTAAACAAAAAGTGGGGATTGATCTGATTTTTGAGTGTTTCCAGTTCAATTTCAAGTTGCTTTTTAGCAAGCTCGGATTGCCGGCTTAACGTTTGAAATCGGTCTGCCGCGAATTTGTAGGCCGTACTGATGATAAGAATAATAAATAAAAACAGATAGATCCTGGTAAACTGGAATGCTCTGGGAAATCGAAGTTCCCTTCCCCAGGAGGTTGTCTGCAAATTCGGCTCAACCAAGGTAAGATGAACCTTCGTAAATGCAAACAGTACGAGGAAAGCAATCAATCCATATAGCATGTATTTTCTTTTTTCGAAAAATTCAGGGATTAAAAAACGGATGTTGATATAAGCAACTGCTGCCTGGGCGCTCACATTAACTGTAGCTGCCCAGGCAGCATGGTCAAATTCCTGGAAGCTCGAAAGCATCAGTACCCATATCAGCCAGTAACTAATCCACAATAAATGTGGATTAGTTGAATGTTGGAATTGCCTGGACAAATTATTCATGAATAGCAGATTATACCGCAATGGTAGCAGAAAAGGGCGAAATTTTAAAAAATACCCAATGAACTTCCATTTTCATCCCCTGAATTCATCGCTTTTTCCTTTCAAAGGTTCCGGATGGGTTAAATTTCACTCATGGGCAGGTAGAGTACGTTCAATTGAAAGATCTGGTGATTGGCAGAATAAGTTTTTTGTGAGGAAAGCTTATTTGTTGTTTTGAATTGTCAAACGACATTGTCTAATAATCAAATCTTTTAACCATGAAAAAAACAATTGTAATAATCACAACTTTCCTCAGTTTAATGTTTGCAGCAGCTCAACTATTCGCCCAAAGTGAATTGAAGGAGATGCCAGCCGGCCAGCGTGCCAAATGGCAGACCGAAAGAATGACCACTTCGTTAAAACTGGATGCAGTACAAACTGAAAAAGTTGGACAAATCAATCTGAAATATGCTCAAAAGATGGATCCTGTCATTCAGGGTGCAGGCAGCAAAATGTCCAGGTTCAAAGCCTTTAAGTCGATCAATAATGATAAAGAGGCAGAATTGAAAGGAGTGCTTACTCGTCAACAGTTCGATCAGTTTCAAAAACAGCAACAGGAAATGAAAGATAAATTAAGAGAGCAACGACACTAAACATGAAAACGATGAAAAAAATAGCAGTAGCCGCCATTGGAATCGCTTGCCTGCTGATGGTCGTAAAAGTACGAGCACAGGACAAAAAGGTTGATCAGGCACTTCGCAGCGAATTGAAAGCCTACATCTTGACCCATGTTCAGCCGGTTATGAAGCTGAAACGGGAAATTCTGGAAAACGAATTGACCGAACTTGAAAAGAGACAAATCTCTGGGCTGAGAATGCAATTAGCAGAGATACGCAAAGCAAGGAAAGCGTCAAACCGGACGTTTATGGAAAGAATGGATGGCAAAGAACTGGACGAAACCCAAACAACAATGAATCTATCCGAACGAAAACAGGTCCGGAAGATCATGATGGAAGCATTTTCGATTGCCGATAAACATGAAAAAACGATTGATCAGATCGGACTGGATACCAGGGCTGACCGGGAGAGATGGAGAAAAGAGTTAAAAGAGATCGTGATCAAGTACAATGGTAATGCAGCCGGCGTTTTTTTAGCACGCTTAGAGCGTATTGGGGCTGGACAATCGGTGAGGCCAGCTTTATTTCTTCTTTGGGATCCTGAAAAAAAATATTGACCTTTTATTAAAATAGAAATGATAAAAATCTTGATTTCTTCTTTTGTTGCGCTGATTTCTTTGGCATGTAGCACACAAAGCGTTGTCCCGGATGATTCAACTCCTTCCTATGATTTCACCGCGGTAGATAAATTCATTGAAACAAATGTGGCGGATTATAATGACCAGGTAGTCGTGCTGGTATCGCAAAACGGAAAGCTGATCTACCACAAAGCAATAGGCCTGGATTCAACGAGCGTCAAGCCGATCGCGTCTGCTTCTAAATGGCTGTCCGCGGCAGTGATCATGAGTTTGGTTGATGACCATAAAATTTCGCCCGATGATACGGTTGGTAAGTTTCTACCCATCTTCACGGCGAATAAAAAGGGCAATATTACCATCAGGCAACTGTTTTCGCATACTGCTGGTTTTGACGGGGATTCAAAGCAGGGATACGAATATCAGCGTGATATTACCCTGGCCGCAGCTGTTGATTCTATTGCGTTGTATGTTCCCCTTGTATTTTCTCCTGGATCTGCGTTTAGCTATGGAAGTTCAGGCATGCACATTGGAGGCAGGATTGCCGAGCTTGTATCAGGCAAATCATGGCAGGATTTATTTAATGAAAAGATAGGATACCCGTGTCAGATGAATGTCCGTTATGGTTCGGCATCCAATCCAATTATAGCTGGCGGGGCAAATACGTCTGCGGCAGATTATCTGAAATTTTTGGAAATGATTGTAAACAAAGGGACTTATGCAGGAAAGCGGGTTTTAAGCGAAAATGCACTGGCAGTTATGCTGTCTGATCAAACAAATGGAGCGGTTATAAAGGCTACGCCGTATGCAACCAATCCTTTTTCTCCATATCTAAATTCCTCTATCCGGTACGGAATGGGCAACTGGCTTGATGTTGTGGATGTAAACGGCCATGTGTTCGAAAGCAGTAGCCCTGGACTTTTCGGAACGCATCCATGGCAGGATTCCAAAAATAAGATTGCCGGAATTATACTTACGCAAACTACACCTAAAAAAAGTAACCTGACCAGTCTTGAAATTAGAAAAATGATCCGGGATGTTATAGAGTAGAACCCGAAGGTGAGGGTAATCATCTGACTCAATCAGGTGATTAGAATGGTTGCAAATTAAACCTTGGGTGCGTTTTAAGGTCATAGACTTGAATGCTGGCAAACAATATCCATCTATTTTAGTTGGTATTGCTGAAATTGCCAAAAAATCTGGATGTTTGAAAGATGGAGAGGCAATACACCATGTCTTTTTATTTTTGAGCAAATTGCCGAAAGAATTGATTGAAAGTATCGAAATCTGATTCACAAAGCCCCCTGAATTCACTTCTGGTGGATTTTAATTTATAATTCATGCCTTGCATCGATGTTATTTTGAAATGGATAACGATAGGTGCATTCGGGTCTTGCCGGGGATTATTAAATTCGTAGTTCTCAATTTGAAAAATGTCAATTCCGGTAACGACAATAATCAGTTTTCGGATAGTTGATTCTTCAAAATGGCTGTCAGTCATGAAGGAGCTTATTAGTTGCGTAAGGTCTATCAATTTACTAAAATAACTTATTTAAATGAAATAAGTTAAGCTTTATCCATAATTACCCTTATCAGTACGAAGTTGGTCGGCTCATTGGGATAAATGGTTTAGAAAAGCATGTTATACGACATAAAAATATTCTTTTTAGTCAGGAGATCTCTGGCAGTTTCTGTTGAGATAAACAACTTGAAATTCCATTTGTTAAAATAGGGACATCTGGGATTGCAAAGGCGTGTCTGTTCCCAATGGCGGAAGATTTTCATAGTGCCATGGTTCAAACGTAGCTTTTCCGTCGGGCCGAACTGCCTTTCCGCGGATCGAATAAACAGGACTGAAATCCAAAAGCCCGCTAGGAAGTTCATATTCAAAAACTGCCTTCATATCATCCTCGGAGAAATGAGGTGAAACCCAGAAGTCTTCCAGTTCCGGTGTTAAAAAAAGCGGCATCCTGTGCCGATGCTCACCGGAATTATGAATGCCTTTCATGGTCTGGTTCGCAGTACGCGTCAGCATCGTAAAGCTACCTTGGGTTATGATTTCTCCGTTTGTGCCAACTGTTTCCAGAAGCTGATAAAGGCTCGGGATGTGCTGAATGCCACGATCCTTCATCCAGATGTAGTACGGCACTTTGTTTTTCCATCCTGCAATTTCGCGGTGCTCATAGGTTCCGCTCAAAGGAATCAAGCATCGGTTGGTACGAAGTGTGTACCAGTAGGAGCGCTTATCACGCAGTACGCGTTCGGATTGTGCGTTGGCCATGCTGATACGCTGTTTGACTCTTTGCTTTGGATCTGTCAAATAGCTCGGGTCAACAAACCACTGCATATCAACCAAAGATAATTCGCCATCTTTTTGAATAACCACCGGAAGCGAAGCGAAGGAAAAAGATTGGGTGTGCTGTTGCAATACCGTACTCTGGCTGATCCGTTTATCAATAATCTTTGGGAAAGCCTGCTTGGTTAGCGCTATGTCAGAATGAAGCGCAATATCGTAACACATATATTTATTTGATTAAATCGTAAGCGTCGAATTCTTTTAAAGGGCCATTTGATTGGACAATAGCTTTTAACCTGCCATTTTGAAAGGCCAGCTCAATATCAATCCCGTCCTTGATTCGGATGGTGGTATTGGCCTTTAAATATAAAACAATATTTTTCTGATAATGTTTCAATACTTTACTGGCCCAGTGGGCATCGCGGAAAGTGTTTAAGAAAAGAAAGTATTTGGGATCATCGATCAGCGGTGTAATCCTTTGGATCCCGACTTGCAGATCAATCAAGCGTCCTTGCTTTACATCAAGTTTTTCAGCATGTGCCCTGGCAGGTTTCCGGTAGGTCGGGGGCCATCGTCAAAAACGTGACCAAGATGCAACCCGGTTTTACTTTCAACGACTTCATCCCGCACCATGCCAAGCGATTCATCTGTCACAACTTTTACCGCTTTTTCATTGTAAGGTTTGTAAAAACTTGGCCATCCGGTTCCGCATTCAAACTTTGTGTCTGAGGTGAACAAGGTGTCACCGGTTGCTGCGCTCACATAAAATCTCTTTTTGTGGTTGTTCCAATATGGATTCTGATATGGGCGTTCGGTTCCTCTTTTAACCATAATGGCATACGCTTCTTTCGACAATTCGCTCTGCCATTGTTCATCTGTTTTTGTGACGGGATACGTACTTTTTTGAGATACCTTTTGTTGTTTGTTCTGGCTGCATGCGGCAGCGGAGCACAAAATGATGAGCGGGGTTTTAGTTTATAATTTTAAATATGTTTTTCCATTTCAGTCCTGTTTGCAGCGCTGATAGCACCGTTCTGGTTGTTTTGCAAGAGAACAATCACTTCCAGGTTGTCTGAGCCCACACCAGCTGGAATATTGATATGTCCGGTCCCGCTGGTTTTTTCGCTGAGCTTTATAGTTTCTACGGCACGAGTGATTTGCACGTGCGACAAAGTTCTACCTGCATTTTCGCCGGCCCTTATTTTGCTTTCTGCGGTTTTCTGTACAAGCGCAACGATAAGCGACGAATTTCCAGCCAACCCGTCCACGTGGAAATCAAAAACTACCTGATTTTTATCTGCTTTCACATTTTTCAAACCGATGGTTGCAACCGCTTTTTTACCTAATCCTGCTGCAATCGCGTTACGCAGCGAAGCTTCCTGGGATCCTACAAATTCAGTTTTGCCATCCACCACAGCCTGAGGTGTGTACACACTCGGCAGTTTCAACCAGCTTGCGTACTGGCGCTGTCTTTTGGTAAAGGCTGGGTCACTGAACACATCCTTCCAGCCCAGCCGGTTCCAGTAATCGACGTGAAAAGCAAGGATGTACACAGGTTTGCCTTCATTTTCTTTCTGGATCCGGGCAATCAGCGCATCGGCTGACGGGCAACTGGAACAGCCTTCCGAGGTAAAGAGCTCAACTACTGCAAAGCCGGGATAGGTTTCAGATTCATTTTTTATACCCGATTTAACAAAATCCGGAGAGGCTGAAATCAGAAGGCTTAGCCCAAGCACGCATATTAAAAATGATAATATTTTCATTTGATAGCAGATTATAACAAATATACGCTCCAATCATATTAAACGATTTTCTGGAGTTCGTGAACCAGTGTTTTCCTTTATTCTCCCAAAAACGCAGAGCCAAACAAGTGATTGAATTGCTGGCAGTGGATTAGTGCATACTTGTATTGGCTAAAATCCGGAGTTCCGCTTATTGGATATACCTGCGTACCGCTGATGGATTTTAATGAACCAAGATCTATAAAGTCTTTGGGAGTAGCTTCTTTTGACAGGTAGACGTGCAGGTCCGGGCCGTTGCTTGTCATAAAGTTGTCGAGAACCAGGCTGTATTTTCCTTCCAGCATTGCGATTTTGGCATTTCCGGTAACCGATTCTCCCACCGTAGATGAGAATTCCCCGGTTACCGTTATGACAGCGAGGCTGTCTACTTTTTCGATAATCGGTTCAACAGGTGTGTTTTCCTCCCGCTTGCAGGCAGCGATGATGAGGGTGAACATCAGGACATAAACTAAGTTTTTCATGAGTTTTGATTTTTTGAATTGAATTTTAAAACCGATAGGAAACGCCCAGACCGAAATTGTTTGCCTTATTTCTGAAACGGTCTATAACTGTGCCGTCTGGCGCCGTTTGTTTTACACTTCCAGCGGTATATTCTGTAAATAAAAACTGATAAATCGCCCGAACGCCCCATTTGTCGCCCAGCATGTATTTAATGAAAAACTCTGAATTCAATGAGCCCTGATCGTGATCGCCGGTAAGAAGCAGATTGAACGTCGTAGGTTTGGAAACAGGGTCGGTACTCATCTCTCCGTTGGTTTTGAATATCGAAGAGGACTTTCGCCCGAAAGACGCACCGATCAGATCGATATTAAATCCTGCACTTAACTTTGGCGTGAAATTATAGCCGAGGTTAATCGTGACATTCAGCGCGTTAACAAAAGGACGCTGGACGGTTAGCGTGTCCCAGTTTTCTGTCTTTTGGCCTGCAAAGAAAATGACAAATGGTGTCGTAAACGTACGCGTCAGACGCGCCGGTCCTGCTGTTGTGTAGGTTAGTTTAGTACCTGCCACGCTCGTTAACCTCGCACCAAGGCCTGCTTCAATTTTTCTTTTCTTTCCGATACGCCAATTGTAAACATACGACAGCGCCCCCGTTCCCTGTGATTTTCCGATGGTGCCGGCCAGGTCAACAAACTGGTTTATGTTTGGATTTTTCGTTTGCTGCGCCTTCAGAGTACAAGCAGTGATAAGAAAACAGATAAGGGCAATTACTTTTGTTTTCATAAAGTTGGTCAATTAACGATTTTTGAAAAAGTATTTCTCTTAAAGCATTAGTTTTTTGAACCTGTCGCCGCTCAAACTTTTGAGAAGGGAAATCAGCCGGTTCTTTTCAAAAACAACCAGAAAAACACAGCATATAAAAACAATCAGTGCATATATAAAAAGCTGACCATGATCGTTTTGTACTTCAATTCCAAGTATGGTAAGATGTGATATCAAAGCGCCTGATATTACGCCTAACGCGATCAATGCACCTATACCCGTTGTAAAGGGTACAAGAATCAGAACTGCGGCAATGAGCTCAACAATGCCCGATGCTATCCGTCCCCATGGCTCTATTCCGAGTTTTGAAAATATATAAACAGATTCTTCCGCTGCCGTAAATTTAAAAAACAATGTTTGGAGCAGGATAACCGCCGGGATTATACGCAGTATCCAGAAAACGATTTTGTTTGGTTTATTTGCCATTTTGATGAATTTTTTTGTTGAAATGTATTTTTTCGAAAGCGGAAAGCCGTCAAGGTTTATCCTTGATCTCCACCCAGTTTTTATCAGCCTTTTCAATGTATCCCATCTGGTCTTTATTCCATGCTGTCTGTACTTTCTTATTGTAATTGAAATAAAGTTTATTTTCTTTCACCGTCCAGGTATCCGTTTCAGTTGGTGCTTTGTGGCCGTCCGCTGTTCCATAAGCGCAATAGCCGCCGTATTGCGGAGCATATTTTTCAGGGTCTTTTTTGAACAGATCCAGGTTTGCCTGATTTTCAAAAAGCCAGTTGGTATCTTTCCAGCGGTAGGTGAAGTTTTCGATTCCCTTTGTCGCCTTGGCGTCTGTGTGGAAGGCTACTACATCGTAACCTTTGATGGCTATCCCATCTTTTTCGAATATCTCTGATTTTTGAGCGAATGTTATGGTCAATGCACCGAGCAGAAACAACGAAATTAAAATTGATTTTTTCATGATGATTTTCTTTTAAATAATTGGAATGGTTTATTTTGAAAGTTTTGCCCAGTTCGCATCCGCCTTCTTTTTCAGGCTGACTTCGTCTTTGTTCCAGGATTTGAGCGTGTTGTTGAAGTACTTGTTATAGAACAGATAGAGCTTACCGTTCAGCACCTTGAATGTCCCCGGATCAATCTCGACTTTCTCGCCGCTTTCTCCCATCGCATAGGCGCACCAGCCTCCATATTGGGGTTTGTATTTAGCAGGTTCTGATTTAAATAAGTCCCGGTTTTGAGCGGAAGTAAAATAGTAAGTGACACCGGCGTCCGAAGTAGAAATTTCTTTTTTACCTTCAATAGCCTTATTGGCAGTAAAATAGGCTACCGGATCGTATCCTTCGATGGCGAGGCCGGATTTTGAAATATTTCCCAGCTTTTTGGTCGCGTCCTGTGCAAAAACTGGAGCTGAGAGGATAGAGAAAAAAAGAATAACGATTAGATTTTTCATTGTATTTAAATGGATTGGTATTTTTAAAGGTTTACTGGCGATAGGTTTAATTCAAAATTCAGCTTTACTTTATCGGACATTCCGATCGGGTTTCCGCCGAACTTCCAGTCTTTGCGGTTGATTTCAACATTTGCTTTGATGATAGCGTTTGAACCTGTTTTCAAAAAGGTAAAAGGTATTTTCACACTTTTAGTGACCGTTTTCAGTGTCAGATCAAATGTTCCGGTATAACCTGTGGCCGCTTTTTCGATCTTTGTTGATTTCATAGTAATGCGCGGATATTTGATGGCTTCAAAGAATTGCTCCTTTTCTTTTAAGTGGCGGTCTCTGAGGCTATTGCCGGTGGTTAATGTTGCGGCATCCACACTTCCTGAAATGCTCGCACTTTCGGGATGGAGCGGATCGAAAATAACAGATCCTTTAAACCCTTTGAATGTTCCATCTACATCGGCCCCAAACATGCTTGCCTGAAAGGAAATGTTGGTGGACTGCACATTCCATGTCTGTGCGGTCAGAATGCCTGGGGTAAAAATGCAGATGGCAAAAAACAGGTACTTGATCATAGGTTATTTTATTTATGCCATCCAAAAGGCGATTAATATCAGGCCGTTTGTTTGTGTTGTACAGTCGAATAAGCAACCCCGAAATTTTTGGATAACCGGATATGCCTGAAATCAACTTTCACAGCTATAGCCATAATTGCCATATGATGCACCGCATGTTCTACATTGTAGAGTAGTTCCCTGTAAAAAGTGGTGGTGATCTTAACATCATTTTTTGTATCAGAAGAGTAGGATGCTTCCAGTTTCAGTACCATGTCTTCTTTCATCAGCCGCATCAGAACGATGAGCTCTTTCATTTTAGAAACAGCTTCGCGGGGGCTGTTTTCAAGTGCCAGATTACGGTCTCTTTTGTCATAATTGAGTCTGCCCGTGTTGCCTGCGCGCACGGCCAGGTCGTAGAATTCCAGGATGTGCCGTAAGTGCCGGCCAACAGAATTGTTTGATAACAGATCAAGGGACCTGGTATATTCTTCCTGCGAAAATTGGTCTGTCATTTCAATAAGCTGACCTAAAATTTCTATGGAAACATCTTGTAATTTCATAGCTTGAAAGTATGTTTTGAGTTGCGTCTTATACCTATCCATACTTCAAACGATGTGCCCACTATCAAAACAAGTAAAAAACAGCCTCTATGCGCTGAAATCGTACAATTAGAACATAAACGAGTTTATGCCAGGAATTGAAATTTCCGATATTTCGTAAATGTTCGGTTCTTTCGTAATTGAAGAACTGGAATTTTTTAAATCGCTGGCTGGTCTCCAAACAGAAAAGCTGCAATACCTGATTTAATCAGCAATATTTGCGTTTGAACAGAACCTGATTATGGAAAGGAACAGAATTTGAGCATCTTACCTATCATAAGTAGCTTACAAGTATGACCGTTTTTATGAAAATATTGACAAGGGGTTTTTTGATATACATTTTCTTATCAGGTTTCCGTTTGGCTGTGTTTGGCCAGGGCGTGGGAACACCGCTGATCCAGCATTTTAGTCCAAAAATATACCAGGCACATCCGGAGAATTGGGCAATCGTGCAGGATAAACGCGGGATTATTTACGTAGGTAATGAAAGTGGTGTGCTGGAATATGACGGTAGTACCTGGAAACTGATCGAGGTGCCTGGCAGTTCCGTTAAGTCACTGGCAGTTGGGGGGGACGGGGTTGTATATGTGGGTTCGTCCACTGATTTCGGTTATCTGTTTTCCAAACCTGGCGGACAAGTTCAGTATATATCGTTAAGCAAAAGATTGCCTGCCGCTGAGCGTAGTATTTTGTCTGTAAACCGGTTGTTTTCTGATTCAACGGGAATTTATTTTTGTACAGTCAAAAAAATTTACCGCTATCAGGGGAAAAACAGCTTTAAAATCTGGAAAGCAGAAGACCGTTTTTTGTCGGCGAGTTTTATTCGTAATACTTTGTATGTGCAGAAGTCCTCGGGCCAACTAATGCAACTGTTTGGTAATGAACTTAAACCGGCATTGAGCGGTGCTCAGTTTGTAAATCTGAAAATCCAGGCACTTCTCGAATATTCTGAAAATCGCCTGCTTGCCGTGACCGAGAAGAACGGCCTGTTTATTTATTCTCCCACAGCACTTTCGGCTAAGTTACAGCCCTTAAAAACGGCATCAGATGAATGGCTCAAAAGTGCAGGGATCACCGGAGCTATCTGTTCTTTCAACAAAGAATCGAAATCTTATCTGTTTTTTATTTCAAGTCAGTTTGGAGGCATCCGTATCCTGAACGAGCACGGAACGGAACAAATGCAACTCGATGGCTCCACCGGATTTAACCAGAATAGTATTGCTTCATTGTACCTGGACAAGCAGCTTTCCCTATGGGCCATGACGGGCAGCGGCATTTGCCAGATCGGTTATAACCTGCCCGTGAGCAAATTTGGAAGAAGCCAGAATATCAATTCAACCGTATGGAGTATCACCCGGCATGAAGGCCGGCTCTATGTAGGAACGGGTATTGGTCTTTTGGGCTGGAATAATGTCCGACAGATTTTCGAACCGGTAGCCGGGATAAAATATGCGTGTCGTACATTGCTTTCAGACGGAGCAGATCTGTATGCAGGGACTTCTGAAAATATTTTTCGGATCAGAAAAAATACTGTGGTACAGGTTTTAAATACGGGCGGGGAATCTGTTTATGCATTGCTGAGGCCAAAAAGCCATCCGCAGCTGCTTCTCGCAGCGCTGTCTAACGGCGTATTTTTGTATCAGTTGGAAAATAATTCCTGGAAGTCCATCGGCAGAATCAAGGATCTCCATGCAGATTGCCGGTCTCTGGCAGAAGATGTAGATGGGGCTGTTTGGGTGGGTACAAATAAAAATGGATTTTTCAGGCTAAACCTGGAAACTGGGCTCAAACTGGATATTGCACATAAAAAACTAGGTGCCGGATTAAACGACCTTTCCTGGAATTACGTTTTTTCTACTTCCAGTGAGCCGAAATTCACTTCAAAAAATCACGTTTACGAATTTAGCAGAGAGAAAGGGAAGTTTGTTGAGATACCACTTTTCAAAAGTGTTCTCCGGGATTCAGCCAATAGTGCGCCTTATTTTGTTGAAGACAGCGCCAGAAACTGGTGGTTCGCTAATCCCCTTGGTATTCTCAGGCAATTGCCGGACGGAAAAACAGAGTGGGACAGTCTTAGCCTGATGCCGATCCAGCGTAAAGGGTATTGTATTTATCCGGAAAAAACAGGGATCGTTTGGGTTGGGAATGATGAAGGTTTGTACCGTTATGACGGTATCCAAATGGCCATGCATCCATCGTACCCTGTGCTGATCCGTGAAGTGAGACTGTTGCTAAATGATTCATTATTAAATATTTCGGATCAAAAGGTAAACCAGGCAGGAGTGCTGAAAACGCCATTGTCTTACAATTTCCGCGATGTATCTTTTCGTTTTGCTGCGACTAGTTATGTGGGGGAAACAGGAAACGAATTTCGCTATAAGCTGATCGGTGATGGTGTGATGGCGACTGATCTGGAATGGTCTCGCTGGTCAAAAGAAAGCTGGAAAGATTATACCAATTTACCTGCCGGGCATTATGTTTTTCATGTCATGGCCAGAAACCCTTACCGTGAGCTGAGCCAGGAAAGCAGCTTTTCATTCGATATCCTCGATCCATGGTTTCGGACCTGGTGGGCCTATTTACTTTATGCTTTGGCAGCTTTTCTGATGGTTTGTCTGGTGATCTGGTTATATACACGCCGCCTGAAAAATGAAAAGGATAAGCTGGAAAGTCTGGTCGATAGCCGCACTGCTGAGGTGGTTTTGCAAAAAGAGGAACTTGTCGAGCAGGCTGCCCGGTTGCAACTTGCCAAAGACGTTGCCGAAAAAGCCAACCATGCAAAAAGTGAATTTCTGGCCAATATGAGCCATGAACTTAGAACGCCTCTCAACGGCATTCTGGGTTTCGCACAGGTACTGCAACGCGAGCCGGCGCTGACTACGAGCCAGGAAAAGGGGTTGACCGTGATCCGGAAAAGTGGCGAACATTTATTGAACCTGATTAATGAGGTGCTGGATATTTCAAAAATCGAGGCGCAGAAACTGGAAATTCAAAACGCAGCATTTAGCTTGTCCGGACTTCTTGAAGACACAGCCAGCCTGTTTCAATCCCGGGCAGAAGAAAAAGGACTTACTTTCAGGATGATCGCAGACGAGCATTTGCCGGTTGTCGTTGCAGGCGATGAAAAGCGGATTATGCAGGTGCTCAATAATTTACTGGGTAATGCAATCAAATTCACCGAAAAGGGAGGCATTGTTTTTCAGATCACAAGCAAGATATTAAATTCCGATTTCCATCAACTGAAATTTAATGTAAAGGATACTGGCATCGGGATTTTAAAGGAGGATTTAAGTGAAATATTTATCCCCTTTCATCAGGTTAAAGATCAACGGTTATTCTCCGAGGGAACCGGACTTGGACTGGCTATTGCCAATAATCTGGTTGCGTTAATGAACGGGTCGCTGGAAGTTGAAAGCGAGATAGGGAAGGGGAGTGTTTTTACGTTAAATCTGGTCCTCAGGCAGGTGGCTGAGGAATCGGAGGTTGCCTTGTCGCAACGCGGAATAACAGGTTATACCGGCGAACAAAAAACCATTTTGATTGTTGATGACCACGCTGAAAACAGGGAAGTTGTGATTCAATTGTTGGCATCGATCGGCTTTTTTGTTCTGGAAGCGTCTGACGGAAAAGAAGCGGTAGAACTTGCTTCGACATCCATTCCGGACCTTGTCATTATGGATCTGGTGATGCCTCGTTTAACCGGATTTGAGGCCGTCAACCTCATGAAAAAGAACCCGGAATTGTCACAAACCAGAATGATCGCTTTCTCAGCAAACGTTTTTGAATCCAACCAAAATCGTAGTTTAAGTGAGGGTTTTGACGATTTTGTATCCAAGCCAATCGATGTGTCGGCATTGTTGTGCTCCATAGGTAAATTGCTGAATCTGGAATGGACTTATGCAAACCAGCGTCAACCAGCCCATGCTTTGGAAACAGCTGACGATTCAGAATCCAGTGATAACCTTCCGCCCGTAGCCGAACTGCAAGCATTGCACGAATATGCTTTGAGGGGTGATATTCAGTGGATTATGGATAAACTGGATGAAATTGAAGTAGAGTATCCGGAGTCGATTGGGTTTGTTAAGCAAATGAGAAGATGGGCCGGGGAGTTTGATATGGGTAGGATTCGGGCGTATTTGGAGGGGAATTTGATTGTGAACAAAATTTATAACGGAAAATGAATATATTCATGATATTATACGATGAGTGCTTCAAATATTAATTTAAGTACCTTTGCCAATAATTTATTCCAGAATAATGACAGAGTCGATACATATAAAGAATTTAGGGCCTATAAAGGATATCTATATTGAAACTGTAAAACCATTTACAGTTCTTATAGGAGAATCAGGCAGTGGTAAGAGTACGCTGATGAAGGCCATTGCTTTGTTTAGATGGATATACAAAATGCAAAATATTCGTTCATACTTAAAACACAGCAAGATATCTAAATCTCCGTTCAGATTTAGAATGGAAACATATTTAAAAAATTGTGGATTTGAGCAATTTATTAAGTATGATACTGAAATCATTTATTCGACAAAATTCGAATCTGGTAATACTTATCAAATAGTATTTAAAAATAATAAACTCAGTGGAACTGGCAATAGTGAACTTATAAGAGAGGAAGATATCTATTTTAATAAGGTGAGTTTTATTTCTGAAACGAGAAATATAATACCATTGTGGTCAGACAAAGGAGCTTCATTTACAGGAGGTTATTTGGGGTTTTATTTTCACGAAGTTTACAGAGATTTTGATTTGGCTTCTGAGAGTTTAAAAGACCTTGATTTGAAGTTTTTAAATTTGAAATTCGCTATAAAGAAAACTACTTCGGGAAAAAAATATACGATTCAATCGATTTCAAAGGAAAAAGGCGCTTTTGAAATCGATTTTAAAAACAGCTCTTCCGGAACACAAACCTCAGTTCCAATAGCGCTGATTGCACAGTATTTTTCTAAAAATTTCAATTTTGAAGATGCTTTTAATCGGTCGGTTTTAAATTATTTATCTAATACGAACAACCTGACCGATTTTAAAGCGATAAAAAACCTGAGTGAAATTAGTAAAAAAATATTCATACATATTGAAGAACCCGAACTGAGTCTTTTTCCTGATGCGCAATGCCAGTTAATTAATGATTTGGTTAATAAATGCTTCATTAGAAATGATAATGATATTGAATTGTTTTTATCTACACACAGTCCTTATATCATCAACCATTTAAACTTGTTAATAAAGTCTTTTGACAAAGGTAAACTCACGGATGGAGCGAAAATAAATTATGACAATTTAGCTGTTTACCAGGTTGTTGATGGAAAGCTGGAAGACTTGATTGCTCAGAATGAACGACTTGTAAATACTAACCCTCTTTCTGAAACTATTAACAATATTTATGATCAATATGCAGCGCTTGACTAAAACATGGAGATATTATTAAGGAATGATTTTACAGCTCATTATGGACTACCAGTTTCTACAACTGCTACTATTAGCGTAAATACGAATGATGTTTACTTTGAAATAGAAGATGATGCCCATAGAGAAATACAAATTCACGCTTTGGCTGGCTCAGGAATGGCGGCTTATCAAAATATAAATGGGTATGATGTCACAATTATTAATTACGATAAATTCATAACCGGTTTGCCTAGTTTATTTCAAAATGGAATAAAAAGGTGTGACCTAATTGTACATACAGCAAATCAAAATTATTTTTTGCTGAATGAGCTTAAAGATAGAAAGCCCAAATCCAAAGTTAGAAATAAATCAATTTCTCAATTATTGGCATCGTTAACTATGATAATGAATGTTCCTGCAATAATTACTTTCGCAAACCTTCATGCAGTGAGGCAGTGCTGTTTTTTCAATAAGCAGTCTATGGCACCTCCGCTCATATCAGCGACTACTGCATTCAATAGATTGAGCACAGCTGTGACCACCGGTCTTAGAATGCCTAATCCGTCAATTGAAGCATTTGGGTTTGAATTTTGGGAGTATTCAGGAAATCAGGTTTATCGTCTCTAAAAAAATCCTAAGATATTTCGTTTCGAATTTGTTTGTCAAAAGGAGTGATAGAGAACGATTAGGAGAATTTGAAATGTTCATTAGTTATTGTTTTGAGTTTTCACCTGTTCCAAAACCGCATCCCGAATGAAATCCGGCCGTCTCCAGGGAATAAAGTGGTTCATTTCGGGGATCATCTCAACTTTAACTGGTGCATTGATCAGCATACGTTTAGCAAAATCGGCGTTGCCGGGAGGAACGAGATCATCCACTTCGCCCTGAATTACAATCACAGGGAGACGAATATTTGCCCACAACGGAAGCATTTGTATTAATTCACCTTTCAAAGGCCTGATCTCCCGGTTACTTACATCGAGATCGACAGGTAAAAGATAGCGGATCGGAAATGAGCCTATTATCGGGCGGAACCATTCTTTCTTTTCAAGATCCGGGTCAATTGAACCGGCTACGATGATCAGGCTCCGAACCTGCCCGGGATAATCCATGGCGACCCTGGCAATGACGGGTCCACCCAGTGAATGCCCCACCAGTATGGCACTCGAATTTGGTGCCGCGGCCTTTATCACATCTGCAATTGCCTTTGCTTGTTTTTGCATGGAGGCTTCCATTTTTCCAAGGCCCGATTTGCCAAAACCAAGTCGGTCCACTGAAACCAAATGTGCATGATTATATAAGGCTGAATCTTTGAAAAAGTCAATAAAAGCCGTCCAGGAGCCTGGGGAGCCATGAACAAAAACTACGAGCGGCAATGAATCCGGCCCGATTTCGGCAAAATGAATGATTCTGTTGCCGGTTTTAATGGAATGAAAGGACGGTTTTAGAGCGGAATCCTGAAAATAGTCGTCAATCTCTTTATCTGATTTTCTGAAAGACATACATTGTGATAACAACAGCAAACTAAGAACCGCCACTACACCGGTTGCTGATTTCGAAAGTACTTTCTGGCTGATTCTGTTTTTTTGAGCCATCTTTTAAGACAAAAAAATGTACTGTTCCTTTTGCTCCAAAACAGGCAGTTCAATGCTATTTACAATATCGCTAGCGACTTCTTTTTTGTCTTTTAACTCAAAACTTTTGATCAAGCCGTCGCGATTTAGAATGGTAATCCGGTTAGTATCATAGCCAAATCCTGCGCCAGGATCCTGTAATGAATTCAGGACGATCATATCGAGATTTTTAGCATACAGTTTTTTTGTGGCGTTCTCGAGCTCATTTTCGGTTTCCAGTGCAAAGCCGATCATCCGTTGTCCAGGCTGTTTTCTTGTCCCCAATTCTGCCGCAATATCCACGGTCTTAACCAGTTCAATACTGAACTGGGCATCCTTTTTCTTGATTTTCTGACTCGCCACATACTTTGGCGTATAGTCGGCAACAGCAGCGGAAAGTACGATGATGTCATTTTCTGCAAAGTGTTGGCAGCAAGCCAGATACATTTGAGCAGCGCTGGTTACCGGCACCACCCGGATCGCAGGATTCTGGGTGATTACCTGTACAGGCCCGCTGATGAGTGTAACTTCCGCGCCTCGATCGCAAAATTCTTCTGCTATTGCATATCCCATTTTGCCTGTGGAATGGTTGCTGATAAACCTTACGGGATCAATCGCTTCGCGTGTAGGCCCGGCTGTGATCAGTACTTTGATGCCTGCAAATGAGCCTGTATTTCTGGTTGATAACATCTTGATTTTAATAAATATGTATGGGTTTTAAATGGTCACGATCATTCACAGGCCTGGATCATATCCAAAGCGAAATGAACTGGCAAGCAGAGAGAAACAGAAAGAGCGAACCAATCATACGATCCATCCGGTGCTGGTGAACTGCTACCAAACGGGTTAGAAAACGGCTGCCGTAGATAAAAGGGAGCAGACCTGCGATGGTACCAAGTGAAATGCCAAGCACATAAATGACGATCAGTCCCTGGCCGGAAATGCCAACAAGTCCCTTACCCTGTAAAAGTGTGGTATACAAAATCCAGAATGGGAAGGCCACGACATTGAGAATACTCAGCAACGTTCCCAGATAAAAGGACGACACCGTTTTTTGTTTGGTTTTTGTCAAACTGTTTTGCTTCTGGATATAATAAATGCCCATGGCTAGTAAGGTCATTGTGGCAAAGACTTCCGTAATTGGTTTTAATGCCGGGAAATCGATGATCGACCTGGTTAGCTGCACGGAAATGTAACTGTATACAAATTCCACCAAAGCGCACGCCAGGGCAAAACGCAGCGCAGCATTTATTCCTTTTTTGAGCGAGACATCCATGATCGTAATATTAAGAACGCCCAACGGAAGTGTGCCTAAAAAACTGACAAGCAGTCCGATAAAAAAGTTTAAATATAAGGTTGGCATCATGATCAAAATTGTTTGTCTTTTTTGATACGTTTTAAAATGGTTTTTGCTTCCCTGAAAGTCATGTAAGCAACGCCGTTTTTGTGATTGAAGCTGCTGATTTTATAGAGTATATGCCAGTGATGCAAAAGCACTTTCCAGCCTTCCAGAATGGAAAAGCCCGGATCATAAATGTGTGCGGGTTCTGCTCCGGCACCGTTTAACTCCATGATTTTTATATTTTTCCCCAGATAAAGATCTTTCAGGTTTGTGCATCTGAGATCATATCTTCCAAAATAAAAGCCATCAATTTGCGTGCTGATATGGTCGAAAACGGCCGTGAGTTCCGGGGTTATCAGGTGGTTTGCATTCAGGAATTTGGTGCCCAGGCAATGGTTTCCGATCGATACCAATGTCATTTTTTCCTCGTCTGGCAATACAAATGATAACAAAGCTGCGTATTTTACTTTCAACAAATCCCATTGCAAAACGGCGCGGTCATTGGCTAAAATGAGATCTGCGAGGCTATCAAAACCGTTTCCTGTCACACTGAGAAATTCTTTTTGTACAATGGAAGATATGGTCCCTTTTTGCTGATCGGGCATACGGTAATAAAAAACGCCCAGTTCAAGCGGGTAGTCCACATATTCCTGAATGAGATAATCTATTGGACTTGTTTGATGGTACGCTTCCAAAGCTTCCATGTCAACGATTTTTTCAACCCGCCAGCCGCGCTCACCTGCATTTGGTTTGGCTATTACCGGAAAATTCATTTCGGCAAAGTTAAGCTTGCAGCCTAGCAGGTCGGGATTTGATCCGCGTTTAATAAATACCGTTACCGGTTTGTAACCATCATCGATCAAATCGAGAATGTCAATTTTGGATTCCCCAAGCATACCACCCGACTCAATGGAAGGATTGGAGGCTGAGAAAAAAAAGAAGGATCGTGCCTTGATCGAAAGCCAGAGCCAATAGATAAAAACAGGAATATAAACAACCGAAAAAGGCCAGTACTCCCAGCTTTTTAGCCGTATTAAACGGGCGTTTTTAGCAGGTTTAAAATTCTTTATTTTACCCGCTGAAACCTCCTTTTTTCTGGTTTCAGGTGCAGTCAGTTCAATTGGATACATAAGCGTGCGATAGTTTTTGATGGGTCAGTTTGGAATGAATAAGGTCTTCGTAAGTCATTTCCATCCGGTTTTCCGAGCGGACAACACTTGTGAGGCTTACCGTTGCATACTGATCACCTCGCTGCATGAGTACAGCGTTTTCAGGATCGCCTGCTCCGGCCGTCTTGTGAAAATTTCGGATGCTTTCCAGGGATAAATCCTCTGGAGCGTTGAGCCATTGCCTGAACCAAATTTGTCTTGCCTTAATGATTTCGGGGGAATAAAGTGTTGCAGACGACCAGATTTGAGGTTGAGAGGCATTCAGCTCTGTTGCAAACAACTTGCTACCATCCCAGCGCAGGACGAACAATTCCCCGATTTCGACGAGAAGGAGCGTAAATGGCTCCAACCCTGTGAAATCGTAGGCAGATATGAAATTTTGGATTGTAAAATAATTGAAGGCATGAAGTACCACGAGTCCACGGCTGTGCTTGTAAGGCGGCTTGGGGTGGTGTGCTGTAAAAGCCCCGTTGAGCAGACAAACAGTCCGGGTTTTTGAACTGGCGATCCAGCTACCATGACCTTGCGGATCTTTCGGAAATGTAACCTCATGATCATGAATGATAACAGGTCCTGAAAGTTTGGCGGCAGGACGGGTAATTCTCTCGTCCCTGCTGGAGGTAAGAATAAAACCACTTTGGCCCGGAAGATAGCTAACTGTACACATATTGATTACCTTTTTTTTAATAAGGTGTATCAATTGCTATACCTCAGATTTTTATTTGGTTAAATATCTTAAAATCAATAATTTAAATCTAAATTACAAATTATTAGGCTTGGTTAAATTTCCGATATTTCGTGAAAATCTTTTTAAAGCGTGAATTGATCAGGTTTTTTGATTCCGAGTTTTCGCATTCTGGAGTCAAGCGTTGTGGGAATCATGTCAAGAATTTGTGCGGCCCCGTTTTTCCCGCTTACTTTCCAAAGGGTTTTTTCAAGTACATGGATGATGTGTTCCCTTTCACATTCTTCCATGGTCATCATATTTCCTTTGGCTGCTGCAACAGGCTTTCGTGGCGACCAGTCATCGAGTATCAGCGTTCTGCCGGGCGACATGATGATGGAGCGCTCTACCACATTTTCCAGTTCACGGATGTTACCCGGCCAATGGTAGGAAGTCAGCATATCGATCGCTTTCTGAGGAATCTGATCAATTACTTTGCCTTGTTCTGTTCCATGTTTCTGACAGAAATACCTGACCAGCAAAGGAATGTCTTCCTTCCTCTCGCGTAGCGGAATGCTGAAAACAGGAAATACGTTCAGGCGATAATAAAGGTCTTCTCGAAAGCGCTGCTCGGTAATTTCTTTTTCCAGGTCTCGGTTCGTAGCGGCGATGACGCGGACATTCACTTTCAATGTTTTGGTACTGCCCACCCGTTCAAATTCACCTTCCTGCAATACCCGAAGTAACTTTGCCTGTAATTCCAGTGGCATTTCGCCAATTTCGTCCAGAAATATAGTTCCACCATCTGCAAGTTCGAAACGTCCGGATTTCTGCGCAGTTGCTCCCGTGAATGATCCTTTTTCATGTCCGAATAACTCACTCTCAATCAGACTTGCCGGTAAAGCTGCACAATTGAGTTTGATCAAAGGACGGTTTTTTCTTCCGCTCAGATTATGTACGGCCCGGGCAAGTAATTCTTTTCCTGTGCCGGATTCTCCTGTGATCAGAACAGTACTGTTAGTTGGGGCAACCTGTTTGATTTTGGTCAAAACTTTTTCAAAGATCTTGCTTTGGCTGATAATATCATCCGGATTTTTGGATTGCTTTATTTCTTCTTTGAGATATACATTTTCCGCCTGCAGCTGATCTTTGAGTTGTTCCACCTCGGTGAGCGCCTTATTCAGATCTGCTGTTCTTTCAGTCACCAATTGTTCCAGTTTTTGTCTGAGATTTGCCAGTGCCAGGTGTGTTCCAATACGGGACTGGACTTCGTGGATTTCGAAAGGTTTGGTGATGTAATCCACCGCACCCATATTGAAACCATTAATCTTGTTTACGGTCTCTGTAAGGGCCGTCATAAAAATGACAGGAATCGGCTCCGTAGCAATATGGGTTTTTAACTGACGGCAGGTCTCAAATCCGCTCATTCCGGGCATCATCACATCCAGAAGAATAAGATCCGGTAAAGCATATTTTGCCTGTTCAATAGCACTTTTTCCATCAGTAGCGACCAGAACCTTATAACCCGCTTTTGAGAGTACGTCAAACAAAATACTGATGTTGGCAGGCGTGTCGTCAACGATCAGAATGGTGTTTTTTGATTTTTCGGATTCGGTTTTCATGAGATTTGGAAGGAATTTTAATGCTTTACGATCTAATGTAACTTTATAGCTAATAGTATTTAAGGTCGAAAGTGCTGGCGCCTGGTACAAAACATTTCGGCAGATAAGTCAGACAATTGATATGAAAAGTAATCTATTTTTGGCAAATAACATGAAGCTGATCAATTGAGCGAATTTACGTCAAACGGAGCAAGAAAGTCAATTAATTTGAAGGATAGGTAATTTTCTTACACGGTAGGTAGAGATTGCTCCGGAAAACCGTACTTTTTTGCAAAGCATAATACAAAATGAACATTCCTATAAATAAACTATCATACAAAATGCGATTTCAGGTGGTATTTTTAATAGGGGTTTCACTTGTAACCATTTATCTAATTTATAGATACTATGAAGCATAACACCATAAAAAGAACGGCTACATTGTTGAAGAATAACCTAATCTCAAGCGAAATATCTGGCAGATAATAATTGTCTCGCAAAAACAATCGAGCGTATAGTTGAAGATTTGCAATAAAATAATGGAATGAAAACTAATAATTCTTTCGATTTTTTACCAGTTTTATGTCGATCACTGTTAAGATTTGTGAGCTTTAGTGTGTCTATGTAGACAGAGTTATCAATATAATATTCTTGATTTGCAAATTGATATGTGAATTCGTATTTTTACTACTAGTAATTGCAAATTCAAGATTGGTGAGTGATTCGGTGAGTTGAGAAATTTGTAGGAGGTTTTGTCATTGATTTTCAGTTGTTTATAATTTTTGATATGATTACAACGGGATCATTTGATAATCAAAGACTTAGCGTTTATTCGCTAAGTCTTTTTTGTTTTATCACGGTGCAAGTCACGGTGTTTCTAATGACTTGTGTAAAAAAAACTCTCTATATAATTTGCACGAAACCGTCTTCACTTAAACATACTATTAAAATATTTGCTAAACTTTTCTGGCAAATGGGTGGTTTAAAATTTAGATTTGAAAAACGATAATGTGTTATTGGCTTTCGATGATTTGGTATTGTTTTTAAATACTGTTCTTTGATTTTAAAATAGTTACGCTTGGCAACACGATTACAATTTCAGGAAATGGCCGAGAATAAGATTCTGGAATCAGAGGCTTTACTTGAAAAGGAGTTCTTTGATGCTGCTTATTACTTGTGTGGATATGCGGTAGAATTTTCATTGAAATCGGCAATTTGCAACCGGCTTAGTGTTGAAATGTTCGAAGGGAATGGCATTTTAGAGGATGCAAGAGCAAGATCATTTAAATAGATATAATGAGTGACTCAGTTATTTTATCCAGCTAATTTCCTGTATTTGTAGAAAATAGCACGAGTGATGAAATTTTTAGTGAGGCATGGGTTAAAATTTCTGTGTGGAATGAGCAAAGAAGGTATAAAATCGGGTGCAGCGAAAGAATGGCACTAGAGTTTGTAGATGCAGTCAAAATATTTATGGTATGGATAAGGAATTATTGGTAGAAAAATTAAAGAATGCTTTTGAGCGGGCCAAAATAGAAAGCGGCCTTGAGATTGAAGCTTTTAGTTTAGCTCCTGGGTGGAATGGTTCCTGGCACATATGTGCTTGTGGTCCTAGCGCCGTCATTGATTTACCAGAAAGAATACGGAAGGATTAAAAAGATTAATAATTTCGTATTTACGTATTTCGAAAAACCTGAGTGTAGAGCAATCAATACGGTGAAAATTTTTGTAGACCCCGCGGCTTTCAAAGAAAAGGCAAAATTCAACTTTGATGCTGACGAAGAGTATTACCGCACAAGACGGCACGAATCTGAAATTTTCGAAATGAAATAAGTTAATCAGATACTAAGAACTTGAAGCCGTCAATCTGACGTTTTTTTTATTGTTAGATGCCCCAAATCTGGGAAAATTGATTAAAAGTTTGGATAAAACCTGAAATTTACCAACCCCGAGCTGATAGAACATTTTCTATAACTTTTAAATGAACCCGTTTGATATTTAATCACTTCACGCCAAATAGAAACAAACATATGGCCAGGGGAGCTTTTGTTTTCTATGTATTTAACATGTCAGCGTCTGGAAAACTTTGCTAGGGAATCACCAGACTTCTCTTAAATTTTAGAAACGCTTTCACAAACCGGGTAAAAATCCTATTCTTTTGGCTTATCTGATAAGAAAAGAAAATTGCAGTTCAGGCTAATTAAGCCAAAGAATCATCGTTTTCTTTACATATTTACAAAGATTGACTTATAACCCCTTGTTTTAACCGTGTTACTTCAAACTACTGAAACTTTCTGGCTCTGGCAATTTTTTGGGCGATTGCACCCGCTTATGGTTCATTTCCCTGTTGCTCTACTTTGCATTGCATTGATTTTAGAAATTATCGATTGGCGTGGTAAAAGCGGAAAATTAAAAGATGCGATTAATATTCTGGTTTTGGTGGGAGCGGGAAGCGCTGTACTAGCCGTGATTTTCGGATGGCTTTTGGCAAGTGAAGGTGAATATGGCGGTGATAGTCTTGAAATTCACCGCTGGTCTGGTATTGCTACGATGGTATTTTCGCTCATAACAGCTTTGTTAATTCGATACAACCGGGTAGCAGCTTTTCGATCATTCTTATTTCTGACTGTTTTCGGAGTTTCTTTTGCCGGACATTACGGCGCTATGTTAACACATGGTGATGATTATTTGTCTAGTGTACTTCCCTTTTCAAAACCTGAAAAACCCGGCGCTCAGGAAGCTGATTTTGTTCTGACAAATAATGGTGCATTAAGTCCGCAACAGGTTCAGGAACTGAATGTTGAAGTCAGGACAATTCTGGCTCACAACTGTTACAGTTGCCACGGAGAGCAAAAAGTAAAAGGGGATTTGAGGCTGGATAGCAAGGACAGAATTATGAAAGGCGGCGAAGACGGCGTGGTAGTTATCCCAAATCATCCCGATAAAAGTGAGCTGATCAGAAGAATATCTTTGCCGTCCGGTGATAAGGAAGCCATGCCGACAAAAGGGAAAAGATTGACAGAAAAGGAAGTGACTGTGCTTAAATTCTGGATTGAAAAAGGTGCACTTTGGCCGGATGGAAAAGAAAAAAGTATCTATCGCGTTGCGGCTTTGGAACCAAGGATGCCGGAACTTCCAGCGGCAAGTGGGGATATTGTTCAGCCCATTGACAGGTTTGTAAATGTGTATTTTCAAAAAAACAAAATTGAATGGAAACCGGTGGTAAACGACAGGATTTATATTCGTCGTGTATATCTGGATATAGTCGGATTATTACCGCCACCTGAAAAAGTGGAAGCTTTTGTTGCTGATCAACATCCGGATAAAAGAGCTGCCTTGGCGAAGGAACTGTTAACCCGGAATGATGATTATGCCCAGCATTGGTTATCTTTTTGGAATGATGCGCTCCGGAATGATTATACCGGAACGGGTTATATTACCGGCGGCCGGTTTGATATTACCAAATGGCTATATACCTCCCTGGAAGTGAACAAGCCGTACAACTGGTTTGTAAAGGAATTGATAAGTCCGGTGAAAGGATCGGAAGGTTTTATCAGAGGAATCAAATGGAGAGGAACGATTAATTCAAGTCAGCGTACGGAAATGCAGGCTGCGCAAAATGTTTCACAGGTTTTGCTGGGGTTGAATTTGAAATGTGCTTCGTGTCATGACAGCTTTATCAGCGACTGGAAACTGGCTGATTCTTATGCCTTTGCCAATATTTTTGCCGATACTTTGCTGGAAATAAACCGCTGCGACAAGCCGACCGGAAAAATTGCAGGGACCAAAATACTATATCCTGAACTTGGTGAAATTACAGTCAATGCAAGTACTGAAAAACGTTTGAGACAACTTGCTGATTATCTGGTACAACCAAAAGACGGAAGACTTTATAGAACGGTTGTGAACCGGATCTGGGCCCAGCTTTTGGGGCGCGGGATTGTAGAGCCTGTTGATATGATGGATAACATGCCATGGAGTGAAGATTTGCTCGACTGGCTTGCTTCTGATTTTGAGAAAAATGGTTATGATATGAAAAAACTGATTTTGACAATCGTTACTTCAAAAACGTATCAGCTTCCGTCGTCTTCGGTGAAAGAGCCCGGCGATATTATGGCCAACAGTTATAAATTTACCGGGATGGTGCGAAGAAGATTGACGGCTGAACAATTTACAGACGCCATCAGTACTTCTTTCAAACCGATGTATTCAGATTCTGCAATTGTTTTCAATCTTTTACCGGAAAAAATAAAAACAAAAATCCCGTTTGCCAGAGCTGCTCTGGTGAAAAATGATCCTTTCCTGACTTCACTGGGAAGGCCAAACCGGGAAACTGTGAGTACCAGCAGAACTTCCCAGGCGAACTTGTTGCAAGCTCTGGAACTTACCAATGGAAATAAATTTACCCAGACCTTGAAAAGCGGAGCAAAAGAATGGATTGTAAAATATCCAACAACAGATACGCTTGTAACTGAGCTTTACAAACGTGCGTTGGGAAGAAATCCTGTGCCGAAGGAATTGGCTGCGGCCAGAAAAATCCTTGGTACTAAACCAAGTGAAGAAGGAATTCAGGATCTTGTATGGGCACTCACGCTTGTACCGGAATTTCAGTTAATTTATTGATCTAATACCACTTATCTTGAAATTGATATAGTGATTAAAACCAAAATATCGTTTATAATAAAAGACGCGCCTGGCTAAATCCCAAATGCTAAAAGCTAAATCCTAAAAATGAAATCCACTTGGAACAGAAGAGAATTCCTGCAAAGAACCAGCGCTGCGACATTAGCCGCTTTGGCCGCAGGGTCACCGATGGCAAACGTTTTAACCGGCTGTAAACCCGGAGCAAATTCAACCGCTGACACCGTTATCCTGCTTTGGATGGCTGGTGGAATGGCGCATACAGAAACTTTTGACCCCAAGCTTTACACGCCCTACAAGACAGGTATGGAAGGCAATCGGGTGTTGAGCACATTTAAATCAATTCCGACGGTATTGGACGGAATTCATTTTTCGGATGGACTGCAATCGATTGGAAAAGTAATGGACAAAGGAACCTTAATCCGTTCCTACACGGCTGCGGACATGGGGCATATTCTTCACTCCCGGCATCAGTATCACTGGCATACCTGTTACGAACCGCCTCAAACCGTTGCAGCTCCGCATTTAGGTTCGTGGATTGCCAAGGAACTTGGACCAAAAAATCCGGTGATTCCCGCTTTTATTGATATTGGCCAGCGCTTTACGTTGGGTGAAGGTGAAGAGTTAAAAGCTTTTCATACGGCCGGTTTTTTGGGAAATGAGTTTGGTCCTTTTTTTATTCCGGATCCAAGCCAGGGACTGGATAGCGTGCGTCCACCGGTGGGCATGGACGCCAAACGTTTTGAAAGAAGAAATCAGCTTTATAATGAACTGATAAGTAACAGTCCGGTTGGGGAATTTGGCAGTGACTATCAGCGCGAATCCTTGAAACGTTCCATGGAACAAGCCTATGCGTTGTTAAATTCGCCGGAATCGAAAGCGTTTGATTTGAGTACTGAGCCAAAAGAAAGCTATAATATTTATAATACCGGAAAGTTTGGCCTGGGTTGCCTCCTTGCCAGAAGATTAACTGAACAGGGCGCCCGGTTTATCAGTGTGACTACTGAATATGAGCCATTTAAAGGTTGGGACACCCATGAAAATGGAAATACCCGCCTTGTTGAAATGAAAAAACAAATTGATGGCCCGATTGCCCAGTTGATTAAAGATTTGGACAAACAGGGATTGCTTGACAGGACGATGGTGGTATTGGCTAGTGAATTCAGTCGTGATATTATGGTGGAAGGCAGTCCGGACCTGAAAGTTCAGGAGCAGGTTGCACAGCCTGATGTTTTGTCGGATATGAAATTTTACGGAATGCATCGTCATTTCACTGATGCAGGATCGATGCTGATGTTTGGCGGAGGAATTAAAAAAGGTTTTGTTTATGGTAAAACGGCCGACGAGCGTCCCTGCAAAACAATTGAAAATCCTATCAAAATAGACGCCGTTCACCAAACTATTTATCATGCACTTGGTATTGCAGAAGATACACAATACGAAGTGGAAAAACGTCCGTTTTACACCACACCGGACGGAAAAGGGAAAGCCGTTATGGAGTTGCTAACCTAAAAGTTATTGATTGGCAACCAGATTTATGGTTTTTGAGACAAGATTGACAAGCGTAGATTATTTTGAAATGCAATGTTTGTGTTTGAAAATAATCTACGCTTTTTGGCTTGCTGAGTTTATCCATCAGTTTATTTTAATTCCAATCTTTTTTAACTCCTGACAATGCGTTTCAAGCTCAATTACTTTTTCTTATTGCTAGCCGGTAGTTTTGATACTATGTTTTGATTTCATGAAGTTCCAGATCTTTTTTCAGCATTCTGATCAGGTCGTTCATCGGCTTGTTGGAATTCGTAACGCGTGATACCATCATTCCACCTTCCATCATTGAGAATAGTTTCAGAGCAAAATCATCTGCATTAATTGTTTCTGCAAACTCTTTATTGATAATTCCGGTATTAATGATTTCGGTGAGCATTGTTTTGGTCCCTTCAATAATATTTTTCACCTTTTTCTTTATCACCGGACTGGTATCATCGGACTCAACACCAAAATTCAAAATCGGACAACCACCTTCTATGTAAGAGGCCAGAGGATTTTTATAAACATTCATAAAAGCGAAAAGCTTGCCTTTGGCCGTTTTCTCTTTACTAACTTCCAAAATAACTTTGTCTGAAAGTTTTCCCAACAGGAAATCCACCATCGTATAAGCAATTTCTTCTTTGCTGTCAAAGTGACCGTACAGGCCCCCTTTTGCCATTTTGGTAGCTTCTAAAACATCGTCTATCGTAGTTCCTGCAATCCCTTTTTCGTTAAAAATAGGGGCTGCTGTCTGGATGATAAATTGCCGTGTTCTTTCTGCTTTTCCCATAACTGTATTGTAAATAACAATACAAAAATAGACTAAAAAGTCTAATAATTAAAGGTTATAAAAAAATATTTTGAATAAAAAAGAATCCGGCCAAACGCGAGAGTCCGGCCGGAGAATAGAAACAGTAAGAGGCAACCAATTATTTTTTTCCAATGGCCTTTTTAATTTCCTCACACATTTTTTTGATTCTGATATAGGAGGATTTGCTGTTCTCATTTTTATTAAATTTAATGATTACTTCGCCTGGTGAATATTGAAGATCAAATTTCGTTTTGTCGTCCAGAATCGTTGTTACATCAATTTCATCTTCATCAGAAGAAATGGTGGTAGGAGCAATATTCTGATCGATAACTTTTACAATTTCACGGGTCTTTTTTTCGTCGAAATAAGCTGTGAATTTGTACTCTTCATCAGTGTCCTTTACCGAAATTTTTACGTCACCTGAGTGCTTGCAGGAAATTGATATGCTTACAATAAGCAATAGCAAAATAAATTTAAGTTTCATGGCTAAATTTTATTATGTTTAACAAGGTACTATGCAATATACAGTACGTGATCAAATTTTATCTGATCTATACATGAACGGAAAAATAACAGGATGAATGAAATGAGACAGGTGCAGATTGTCCAACCGAACCGGCAAATTGTATAAGTGTATCCAATTTTCGGCACGTACTTTTGTACTCTTATTTAGAATGAGTCTATTTACTTATTAGAGAGCGACTTAAAAATAAAGTTTTTTTAAAACTGTGGGAAGGCCTCTTTAAAGCTACTACCAATTAAACTTCCATTATTCAGTATACCCTAACAAACCATAATCATGACGTGACCGCTACTAAAAAATCCCCTCTATCACAATAATTAAAAACCGGATGGCTGCAACCACCCGGCTCATTGCGCAAAAGCGCAATGCTTATAAACGCTGAACATTTTAAAGCAATGCAAATTAGTAAAATTCTGCATACAGGGATCTTTTGTGCCCTTTCCATTATAACATTTGCCCAAAAATCTCCGGTAAGCATCACAGGACATATAAAATCTGCTGATGGCGAGGTATTACCGGGAGCCGTCGTAGCGTTAAAAGGAACTTCCTTTGGCACATTTACCAATGCGGACGGAAAATATAATCTGGAAAAAGTTAAGCCGGGCGCCTATCAGCTTACGGTTTCTTTCATGGGTTATCTTGCTCAATCCAAACAAATTACTGTTAAAGAGGGCGAGCAGCCAAAAATCAACTTTCATCTTGAATCCGACACAAAAGAGCTGGAATCGATTTCAGTTATCGGTCGGAGTGAAACGAAGGAAATTAACCGTCAGGCCTATAACGTAACGGCCATTGATGCAAAGAAGCTTCAAAATTCGACACTCGATTTATCTCACGCACTTGATCGCGTTTCCGGTGTAAGGGTTAGAGAAAGCGGAGGCGTGGGTTCTAACATGAATTTTTCTCTGAATGGATTTACAGGTCGACAGGTAAAATTCTTCCTGGATGGCGTGCCGATGGACAATTTTGGTTCCTCTTTTCAGCTCAATAATATTCCGATCAACCTTGCCGAAAGGGTAGAAGTTTACAAAGGTGTCGTACCAATCTGGCTCGGTTCGGATGCACTTGGCGGAGCTGTTAATATTGTAACGAACACAAAACAAAACAGTTATCTGGATGCTTCGTATTCCTATGGTTCTTTCAACACGCATCGTACGGCAATCAATGCAGGGTATACAGCCAAAAATGGTTTCACGGCACAACTGAATGTATTTCAGAATTTTTCGGATAATAACTACTGGATCAACGTAGATGTCGCTGACGTGAACACCGGCGAATATTTCAGGAATCAACGGCTGCGAAGATTTCATGATACCTATCATAATGAAACTCTGATCGCAAACATTGGTGTGGTTGGGAAAAAATTTGCTGATAAGCTGTTAATCGGAATTACACTTGGCCAGAACAAAGCTGAGATTCAAACTGGCGCGCGGATGGTCAGTGTTTTCGGGAAATGGCACAGGAGAGGAAATATTGTTATGCCCAGCCTGAAATATCAGAAAAAAGATCTTTTTGTTAAAGGATTGAATTTCAATCTATCAGCAAACTACAACCTTGGACAGGAACAAAATATTGACACGGTTTATCGCCGCTACAACTGGTTTCAACAATTTAAGCAATACGAAGGACTGGGAAGCGAGCGCGAAAGATCATTGTACAAATTCAGAAATAACAACGGTCTGGCTACGGCGAATTTGAGTTACCAGATTGACGATCGCCATTCGATTACCGTCAACAACGTTTACAATACCTTCAACCGGAAAGGAAAAGATGAACTTTTTCCTGATGCTGATAAATATGAACAGCCACGCATCAACACCAAAAATGTACTCGGTTTAGGCTACAAATTTGATTACAGCGACCGTTGGAATACGTCCGTTTTTGTGAAGCAATTCTCCCAGCATAACAAGTTTTCTGTTTCATACAATCCAAGCGGAAACTGGGGAGATATCGCTTACATGGATCAAAAAAACAGTTTTAGTAAGCTGGGTTATGGAGTTGCTTCAACTTATTTTCTGTATAAAAATCTGCAATTAAAGGGCTCATTTGAAAAGAGTTGCCGCTTACCGGAAACAGACGAACTTTTTGGGGATCTATTGAATCTGGAAGGGAATATTGATTTAAAACCAGAAACAAGTAATAACTACAATTTAGGATTCAGCTATCAGGCCAGCATTAATAAAATCCATAGGTTCAGTATTGATGCCAATGTTTTGTACCGCGATGCCCAGGGTTTTATCCGTCCTAAGCTAAATGCTAATCAGACAAAACAGGTTATGGACAACCTGGCTGATGTGACCAATTTTGGTGTCGATGGCGAAGTCCGCTATTCATTCAGACAACTGTTTACGGCGGGTGTCAATCTTACTTACCAGGATCTACGGAATAATACAAAATTTGAGGATGGTTACACAACAGAAAGTCCGCTCTACCGAGACCGGATCCCCAATATGCCTTTCATGTTCGGGAACGCTGATGCAGCACTTTTCCTGAAAGATTTTGGCAAAAAGGGAAACACCCTGACTTTCGGTTATAACCTGCTTTTTGTCCACGCTTATTACCTGTACTGGCCAAGTCTGGGAAGCGACAAACTTGATATTCCACGCCAGCTTAGTCACGATGTCAATATTGTATATGCCATGGCAAACGGAAGATACAACGTCGCCTTAGAATGTAAAAATATGTTCGACAGCAAGTTATATGACAATTTTAGTCTTCAAAAACCAAGCCGTGGTTTCTACGTCAAGCTTCGATATTTTATAAGTAAATAATTAATAGTCAATTCAATAAGTTTTAAATTAAAATAAATAAGAAATGAAAAAGTCATATTTACAGTGGTTTTTTGTGTTGGGAACAGGTGTGTTTTTAAGTGCATGCAGTGATGATAAAACCGTTGATCCGGGTACAGATCCTGTGGTGGTTACCGAATCAAGATACGTAGTAGCATCTACGCCGGTTGGTTCGGCAGGTGTGGCTGATTATCTGCTTACGACGAGCGATCTTGCTCAGGGAACGATCAGTACAGTAGGAAAAGGAATTGAGCAGGATGGTTCATATCGTTATTATATTACGCACAAGGGCAAATTTTTTAGTTTGTTATATGGTCAGGGAAATCCTGGTGCTGTTACAACTTATGCGTTGGACGAAAAAGGGGAGCTGGTGAAAACCTCTGATTTCCAGAGTGAAACGGTTCAGGTATTTGCTACTGCGGGTGATGATGTTTTGATCATTAAAGTGCCAAGAAGCGGAAACGAAAGTTCTTCATGGTTCCGTATCAATGCAGACCAATCGAAAATTGTTGCCGAAGGACAGGAAAATATTGTGAAACTCGCAGGAAACGGAGAACGTGCACATTTCACCGGGGCAACGCAGGTTGGAGATAAAGTTTTTGCTCCATACATGAGCATCAAAGGTGCGGCACCGGATGTTTTTGGGACAGCTTATCCTGACAGCAGCTGGATTGCGGTATTCTCTTACCCGGGTATGAAACTTGAAAAAGTAATAAAAGACAATAGAACAAGCTTTATCGGTTCGTATTTCAACAACGGATTAGCTGTGGATGAAAATGGAGATGCTTACGGATTTTCTCCGGCATCAGCAACCAATAGCGGAGTGGCGTCTTCCAAAAAACCTTCTGCTTTTGTCAAGATCAAAAAAGGAACTACTGAGTTTGATCAAAGCTATTTCTTCAATGTACAAGAGAAATCAGGTGGCTATCACATTGCTAATCAGACTTATCTGAGCAATGGAAAAGTGCTTCTATACATGTATGGAACGGTTAATACCGCAACTGGAAATAAAAGACTTGCCATTGCAGATCTTTACAACCAGACTTTTATCTGGGTTACCGGAGCGCCTGAGGCCATCGCATCTTCATCAGCTTCTTACAACAATAATACAGTTAGCGCAGATGGAAAAACAGTATATGTTGGAATTAACACAGACGCGGGAAGCTGGGTTTATGGCGTTGATATAGCTGCGGCAACAGCCAAACAAGGTTTGAAAGTTGAAGGAGGTGCGATTACGGCCATCGTAAAAGTGAAATAAAAGTAGATAATAAAGTTTAGACAAGGCTTGTCCGCTTCTTTGGGGGGATAAGCTTTGTCATTACAAAGAGCCAGTTTACCGCACACATTCTATCATTCACTCATTCTATCACTCTGTAATTAAATCATTCTGTCATTCAATCATTTATACTATGACAACATTTAAAAAAGTCAATAACTGGCTCCACTTATGGCTCGGCCTTATTTCCGGAATTATCGTTTTTATCGTTTGTATTACAGGTTGTATCTGGGTTTTTAACGAAGAAATTGAAGGTTTACTGGAACCGGAAACTAAAATTGAAAGAAAGGATAAAGCGGTTATAATGCCTTCCCAGCTAATGAAAATTGCGAAGGCTTCTTATCCCGATATCAAAGTTTCCTATGCAAATTACCAGCAAGGCAGGGCGATTAATTTAGGTTTAGGTGAACGTCGCGGACCTAATATTACGCTAAAAGTGAATCCGTATACTGGAGAAATAATCACAAAAGAAGTTCATAAAAAGGGTGAGACAAACTTTTTTCGCTGGGTCCTAAATGGTCACCGTTTCTTATGGCTGCCCTTTGAAATCGGCCGTCCGATCGTGAATTACGGAACTTTGGTTTTTGTAATACTTTTAATAACAGGACTGGTTTGGTGGTACCCTAAAAAATGGACTAAAAGCACGACTGACAAAAGTTTCAAAATAAAATGGGGTGCTTCTTTCAAAAGAGTCAATCTTGACCTTCACAATGTGCTTGGATTTTACTCGCTTTTATTTCTACTGGCCATTGCGATGACGGGTATGGTTTATGGTATCAAGTGGTATAGCCAGAGTTTATACTGGGCAACTTCCGGCGGAAAGTCTCTTCCCGGCCGGGAAAGAGAGATTTTATCGGATTCCTTAATGGCAGGGAAATTATACACACCGCAGCAGGCCATTGATAAAGCGTGGCTAAAGGTGATAAGTGAAAATCCGGAAGCTGAGGGTTTTTATTATAACTTTCCGGATACTTCAAAAGCGAAATCCTCGATATATGTAACCATTTATCCAAACAGCGGTCAGTTTTATAACAACCGCAGCTATTCTTTTGATCAGCATACTTTGAAAGAATTGCCTAAGGATGAAGTTTATGGAGCTACTTATGATGGCGCGCCTTTTGGAACAAAACTTCGTAAAATGAATTATGATATTCACGTGGGAAGTATTCTTGGATTTCCTGGTAAAGTGCTTGCCTTTCTTTCCAGTCTGATTGGTGCCAGTTTGCCGGTAACGGGCTTTCTGGTTTGGTGGGGACGTAAAGGTTTTGGTAAAAAAGGCAGAAAAGATGCTAAAAAGGAACAGAAATCCCAAAGCAAAAATCTTGCAGAAAAACAAGAAAATACTGTTTCAGCTGCCAGACCAAAATTCAAACCGGGAGTAGTAAGAAAGTCTGATGTAAGCGAAAAACACACAATTGATTCCTCTTCGATTTAAATTTGAAAAGTGCTGAGTGAATTTAATGCCATGAAAAATACTTTTAACAAGTCGTCCGAATTTGTAAATGAGACTAAAAAGGTAAAAAATACTGATTTTCCTCTGCATGAAATGGGAGGGGACTTCTTTGCTATGACGAAATTGAAGAAAGTAACGAATATTATTTTAACGGCATTCACCGTCATGATTTTTACGAATTTCTTTGGTTTACCGACGTCAAACCCAGGCAGGTACATTTTATTGATTTTATAAAATATTCAATAAGCCGGAATCAGTTGTTTCTGCTTCTTCCCGACCAGGTCCATAATATTGAAAAGCAGGACAAAGTGGGCTATCTTTTTGCTTTATCGAAGGATTTTTTCGAGCGTTTAATTGCAGGTGATATTTTTAAGTTATTTTACTATACAGTTAATTTTTCAATCATTGTTCCGGATTCGAAGGTCGGCCTTTTTCATAAGTTAATTGATTTGATTCAGCTTGAACAAGACGGAGAAAAACGTCCGGCTATTTTGGAATCCTATCTTCGAAGCTGGTTTTTGCATTGTATTGAATTTCAAAAGGAGGCCAAAACAGATGTTAATATGGACGGCCGTATGCGCTTGTTAATGGAATCTGTTGAAAATCATTTTAAAGAACAAAGGAGTGCGGCTTTTTATGCAGATGAGCTATCGCTTAGCGCGAAAAGACTGAATGAACTATCAAAAGATTCTTTTGGCAAGACAATCAATCAGATCATTAACGATCGCCTCATCCTGGAAGCAAAAAGGGAAATCAGCTGTTTAGACAAATCCATCAAAGAAATCAGCTACGAACTGGGATTTTCCGAGCCGTCTTATTTTACCCGTTTTTTTGGAAAACAAACCGGACATACACCAGAAGATTTTAGAAAGAAAACAGGAGATATCATTCGGTGAAAAAAATTGATAAAATGGAGTCGTTTAACTATTTAAGCGGTTAAACTACTCCATTTTATCGATCATAAATTTGTTGAAAGCGAAAATTAGTCAATAGAAACCATGGCTTTAATTACACCATTTTTAGGATCGAGCCAGCTTTCAAACTGATCTGCGACTTCTCCAAATTTTACACGATGTGTGATATAAGTTGTAGGTTCAACAAGCCTGTTTTTCATACTATCAATCACATGCTCAAAATCCTGGCGTGTGGCATTTCTGCTGCTCATTAACGTAGCTTCACGTTTATGAAATTCAGGATGGCTGAAACTGATTTCTCCTTTTTGCAGACCTATTAATACGTAAGTTCCACCGTGCGCCAGATAAGTAAAAGCAGTGTTGATTGCACGTAAATTGCCGGTTGCATCAATAATTATCGTGGGCATATCACCCTTCGTAATCTCACTCAATCTTTCGGTTACGTTTTCCGTAAGCGCATTGATTGTAAAAGTTACACCAATTTTATCGGTGCAAAATGCTAAACGAGCATCATTTACATCCAGAGCTATGACCCTTGCTCCGGCAATTCTGGCAAACTCCATTGTTCCTAAACCAATAGGCCCGGCACCAACAACCAATACAAAGTCTCCGGATTTAACACCGGCTCGTCTCACGCCATGTGCCCCTATGGCAAGCGGCTCAACCAGAGCAAGTTCGTCAAAACTTAACCCATCGCCATGAACGAGCGAGTAGGTGGGAACCGATATATATTCAGACATACCGCCATCAATATGAACACCTGAAACCTGAATACTGGTGCAGCAATTGGGTTTCCCGGCGCGGCAGGCTATACATTTTCCGCAGTTGAAATAGGGAACGAAGGTAACGGCTTCACCAACTCCGAATTCGGAAGAATTGTCATTATCCACTACTTCGCCAGCCAGTTCATGGCCCAGGATTCTGGGATAACTGAAAAAAGGCTGCGTTCCTTCAAAAGCGTGAAGGTCTGTCCCGCAAATGCCTATTCTTTTAATTTTGATAATTGTATGTCCCGGAGATTGCGTCGGTTTTTCTGATTCCTGGTAAGAAAATTCGCCTGGTGTTGTACAAACAAGAGTTTTCATTTATTTGGATTCGAAATTCAGTTAAGAAAAATAAAAAAGTTTTGAAGGTCAAAATTAAAGATAGTTACATTCAAACAATTACTTTTCAAAGATTTTCACGTTTAAGAGTCTGCGCACACACTTATTCGATTTCAAAAGAGAAATGAACAGAGACGATACACTTTGGAAAGGAATTCTTGAAAATTTGTTTCCCGATTTTTTGCGATTCTTTTTTCAGGATGCTGATAAATTACTGAATATTGAAAAGGGGTTTGAATTTTTGGATAAAGAACTGGAACAGCTATTTCCGTCAGAAGAAATTGATGCACCGAAATTTGTAGATAAACTGGTAAAAGTATTCACGAAAGGTGGGAAGGAAGAATGGATTCTGGTTCATATTGAAGTTCAGGGATATAATGATAAGGAATTTGCAAAAAGGATGTTTACTTATTTTTATCGTATTCTGGATAAGTATGGCAAACCGGTTACAGCTATTGCCATTTTCACAGACAGAAATAAAAAGTATCATCCTTCGGTTTTTGAGTATGAATTTCTTGGAACCAGAAATACCTTTTCTTTTAATACTTATAAAATAATTGACCAAAATGAAGAGGTACTCATTGAAAATGATAATCCCTTTGCAATCGTAATTTTAACAATTCTCCTGGCTTTAAAAAGGAATAAACCGGATGATGAAAGTCTTTTCAATTTAAAATACTTATTGGCAAGGAATTTGTTGAAAAGGAAAATTGAAAAGAAGAAAATAGATGATTTATTAATTTTTTTACATCAATACGTAAGATTTGCAGATTCGGATTATAGTCTTAAATTTGATAAGGTTATTGAGGAATTAACTGAAAATAAACGAAATATGGGCATAAGAGAAATGGTGCTTGAAAGAGCTAAGAAAGAAGGTGAAGAGAAATATCAAGTTAGCGTTGTTAGAAACCTACTTCTTACAAAACGTTTTACAATTCGGGAAGTATCTGGTTTTGCTGAGGTTTCGGAAAGTTTTGTTTTAAAGGTAATGAAGAGTCTGAATATATAAATAGTAAGATTTTTAATACAGAAAAGCCGGTTGAATCATTTTACTATGATTCAGCCGGCTTTTCTGGTAACTGCGCATCCTTATTTTACAACCACTTTAAGTGATTTCTTTTCATTATCACCGGTTTCCAATTGAAGGAAATACACACCCGATGTTAATGTTGAAAAAGGTTGAATAATCAATGTTTCCTGGCTTTCGGTTTTTTGTGTATTCACCTTAATTTCGGCACCGAAATTGTTGAACAGTCTAACCGAAGTATTTTCAGTATTTGAAGCCGTTACTGAGAAAACTCCATTATTCGGATTCGGGTAAACAAAAGCTGCTTGTGTTAATCCTTTTACAGATACACCAATAATCCTTGACAAGTCAGTAGTTCCGTCCAGGTCACGTTGTTCCAAACGATAATAATAAATCTGACCTGTTTTTACATCTGAGTCGGCAAATTGGTAAGAAGATTTTGCCGACGTTGTGGCATTTCCAGACACATAACCAATTTTTTCAAAAGTATTTCCGGTTGTACTTTTCAATACATCAAATCCATCATTATCCTTTTCATTCGCCGTTTCCCATTTCAGTACAACCACTTTATCAATCGATTGTCCAATGAAAGATATATAGTTAACAGGCAATGGTTTTGCCAGATTTAACCCGATCAAAATCGGGTCATGATCGGAAGCACGGAATTGATCTGCGCCGTAAAGACTGGAAATCTGGCCGGTAGTTTTGAATTCTGTATTGTAATCGAGCACACTTGGCTCGTCTGCATTGATATGCCATTTTTCAGCACCGGTAACTTGTGAAGCTAAGGAACCTGTTGCGAGCGCATGGTCCAGTGAGCCAACCTGTCCGTCGAAAACATAGGAATAAGAAGTTACCGGAAGCAAATTATTATAACCCGCCGTTGCCAATCTTGTAATCGGATCTTCTTTCGCATACGCGTTCAAATCTCCCAAAATCAGGTAATCTGTGTCCGTAGTTCCGGTAGGTTTTGTTGCAAGCCACGAAATTAAATCTTCAGCCTGTCGCGTACGTGTTCCGTTTGAGCTTCCTTGTCCGTCACCGGTATCAGTATCTCCGGCTGCACCAGCACTGGATCCTTTGGATTTGAAGTGATTCACAACAACAGTGAATGACTCGTCATTTGAAATTTGTTTGAAAGTTTGTGCCAACGGGTTACGACCAACAAGATTAAATGCTGCACTTGTAGAAAGTGTAGCCGGAGCACCGACGGGGACAACTTTGGCAGTTTTATATATGATTCCAACCGTAATGGCATCCGTAGCAATTGATCCTGGATTAACATAAGTATAAACATTGCTGCCAACTTCCGCATTCAATCCGTCTACCAGGTCCGCCAAAGCCGTTGTTGGTGTGGATCCGTTATTTTGCAATTCCATTAAACCCATTACATCTGCACCTGAACCCGTGATTGCTTTAATTACTTTGGTTCTTTGTCTGGTGAATTCCTCTGCGGTATTGGCACCACGGAAATCAGTTCCGCTTGCATTAAGATCAAGTGATGTAAAATAATTAAGCACATTGGCGCTTCCCACTTTCAAAGTAGCTGAACTTCCAACCGATGGAGGAGTAACCGGACGAACATTCACAGCTGTAAAATTAACACCCGACGCAGTCTGGATTCTGTATCCTTCCAGACGTTCATCCAAAATACCTGTAACATTATTTACTTCATCTCCGCCTCTCAATGTATTTGTGGCACTTAACGGATTTCCTCCACGGCCAAAAATAATGGGATCAGGATTTTGTCTTCCGCTTCCGTCATCAAGAATAATCTTGCGTTTTGCAATTTCAGCTAAATAAGCAGAATATCCGGAAACATCAGGAGCGCTGAACTGTGTAAACTGATCTAGTCTGGCATCTGTTCCGGCAAGGTTACTGGCACCATCGGCAGAAAGCACAACTTGTCCGTAACGGCCCAATTGAAAATATTCTGTTACCGCCAGGTTCCCTGTTGTCGCGCTTAAATTGACCAACATACCTTCATAACGTTCCAGATCCGCAACATTTGCTACTGGTAGTTTTACCGAAGTAACATTTGGCAAAGCAGCTGTTCCGATTTTTGTAAAACTGGTTAACGTTTTCAATTCAGTCAAACTCGTTGTAATACCACTGGTTGTACTTACAAAGTCGGTAACCGTTCCTGTGATATTGACTTTGTCGCCTTCGGCAGGTGTAACAAGTCCAGTTGGATCGGCAGCTAAATTATACACGAAAATCCCTTCGGATGTTACAGGATCTGCGTCAGCGTCGGAATCTTCTTCCTGAACATAAAATCCGCTAAGACCATTTGTACCCAAAAATGTGCGGGTGACAATTCCTTCAATAGTTTGCACTCCTGTTAAGGCTGCCGAGCTTCCACTTCCCTGAATGTTGTGAATTAAAGTAGCAACCAGAGGCGTAGTGCCGAGGGTGACAATTTCACTACGGAATTTCTTGAAGTTATTTTGTGACAAATCTTTTGCAGCTGTTGCATCGCCATAAAAAACAGCATCACCATTATCCACCAAAAGCTGAATCTGGCTGGTACTTGTTAAATTGGCAGGCAGATCAACAATAGATTCAAAACTGCCATTTGTGTTTAATGCAGTAAGATTTGCAGAGCGCAACACTGGCGCATCGATAGCAATTCCCGTCCAGGTATATAACCTGAAATCCTTTGGTGCCACACCTGTTGCCCCATCAGTTGGTCCTGCTATGATAAGATATTCTCCGGAAGTGTTTTTCTTAATTTCACGAATCCCGCGTCCTCCAAGATCTAACTGAATAGGAGTGCCGAAAGTAGCCGGACCGGCCGTTGGATTGCCACTAACCAGTGTCGTCATGTTAGTCCATGGAATAATTAAAGCACTATTGCGGCTCGATACCGGCTCTATTGGCCCGCGGAAAGCAATGTATCCGGTTGTTCCGTCAGGAGCGACAGTTAATCCTTCAATATTAAAACCATCAAGGGCGGGATCTTCCGGTATTTTTCCTGTTGCTGCGCTTGCAGTTAAACCCAGTACATTTCCGTTTGAAGTGTCCCAGGCTAATAAATCTGTTTTCAATCCATCATATCTTCCTACATAACTTAGCGTTGCCGATGCGCCTGCTCCGGTAAGATCCGTCGCAAAAAGTCTGCTGCGATTAGGTCTGTTTTTTCCTTCTGAGGAATTTCCATGCGATCCCAGCCAGAATATGCGATTATCAATTTTTACAGAAGCTTCAATATCAACTTCACGAGGTAGTCCTCCTGATAAATCGGTAAGGCCCAATGAAGAAGTATAATCAAAACCATTACCCGGTAAGCCGGAATTTGTTCTGTTGTAAAGTCTTAAAACCTGATTTTCGTCATCTGCGACCAAAACGTAATTATCGTCAACAGCTTGTGCAGTGGAAGCGTCGCTTACCTGTGTAAGGAATCTGGTGGTTGAAGGCGTTCCGGATGCGGCTGATGCTGCATATTTAATGGTGTATGAATCAGTTAAAGAACCATCCGAAACCGTAATTGTAATATCACTGTAACCAACACCAACAGGAATAATTTTAATATTTCGGCTATTACCAGTTCCCGTAACAACCAGATTAGCATTGGTTACCACAATTGTATTACTGCTTGAAACCGTTACAACAAGTGAATTCGCCGCCGTTTCAACATCACTGATATTAAATTCAAGACCAAGTGTTGCTGCCGGATCAGTCGGATCATTGATAACGCCACTGACAAAAGCTGTTGGCAAAGCCGGAGGGCTGTTATCAGGAATGTTTAAATAGGACGTAGTTTTTTCGGCATCAATGATAGTTTCATTATCAGCCAATAGTATAGGTGCATTGACATTCGGTGCTCCGTCGTTGTCAGTAATTATTATATTTTGGGAAACAGGAGAACCCAGTGTTAGGCCGGACGAAGGATTGCTGATTGTTAAAATAGCAGTTTCCGCACCTTCGTCCTCTGAATCATCAATGATTGTAAAGGTTGCAGTACCAGAAGTTTGTCCGCTTAAAATAGTTATCGTTGATGAGCTTAAAGTGTAATCTGAAGATGTAATACCCGTTCCTGTTACCGAAAGTGAAACCGTTTGATCCGCACTTAACGGAACAGAAGAAGTAGCAGTAACTGTAACCACCGTTTGGCCAGCCTCAGAGGCAGATGTCGGATTTACCGATAAAGTAACTGTTGGTAACGTTGGCCCACAGGAGGTTAAAGGCGCATCTGTATTTGAAATTGTAATCGCCGTAGTTCCGGAAGCAGGATTTACGGTATTAACAGAGCCAGTTGCCCAAACTCCGTCATCATCTGTTGCACAACCAACAATATTTCCCGTGTTGACACTTCTTTGCTCAATTCTCCTTACTCCGTTAGGAAGGATGTTTGGAATAATTGCATTCCAGCTTCCGGCCGCAGCTGAATAGCCGGTTATCACACTTGCAATTGTTGCGCCGGTTGCTTCAACAGGTGAAAGAAATAAAGGTCTGCCTGTTCCGGCAATGTTGTCATAAATGGCAACCAGATTTTTAGCCGTTGCAGAGGAAGTTTCTTTTAGAAATGATCCGTTATTGGCAGCCGGGGCGGCACTATATCCCAAAACTTTAATGGAAGTATCCAGGACATTGCGGAATAATATGGTTCCCGTTGAACTCGCGATTACAATAACAGGATAAACATCATTTCCAGCAGTAAAACGAGCATTTCCGGTATTTACAAATCCAAACCAACCCGTGTAATTTCCGCTGCCGTCTGTTGTAAAAGTTTCATAATTCCCTGCTGTGGTCGTGCTTGCACCTGATGTGTAAGTATAAGTGGTGCCGTTTGTGCTGATCATAAGCGGGTTCCCTGCTCCCGGATTTGTTCCGCCAAAATCAGTGGTTATTGCGCCTCCGGTAAAATATCTGTAAACTGTGCTAGCAGTCAAACCGGTTACTGTGGCCCTGAACATAACCGGCAGGCGGGTCGCAGTGCCGCTTGACATATACTGTGGAGTAATAACCGACGTAAACCCGGTTTGTGTAACGGCTTGTGCCTTCAGCTCCTTAAAAAAGGCGATTGAAAAAAGGCAGATTAAAAAAGCAAGTTGGGTTGCCTTTTTCAACCGGCGTGCGCAAACCGCTTTTTCTTCAGTAAAAATTCTCTTCATTTTTGTTTTAATTAGTTGGATTAATAATGCAGGATTTCAGAGGAGCAGGGTATGTCAATTAAAAGAAGACGGATCAAAATTCTGTCTATTCCTCTGATATCGGCCAAATTTTGCCATGAAGATTATGTTACGATTTGTTCGTCAAGGAAATGATTGGATAACACATTCAGGGCGAATGCAAAAAAAAAGTCCCACTGGATTTTTCCGGCAGGACAAAATTTAATTGTTTTTTACTCACTCCATGGCGAGTGAAGAATGCAGTCGCAGAAGTTTTTCCGGTGAAAATTTGGAATCATATACGCGCAAACATCGGCTTTTATGTTGCCAAACGTTGTCTCCGTTTTATGTTCAAAACCTGAAAAGAAAGTTGGAATAATATTCTTTTTGAAATCGTTACGTGGAAATGCCGATATGATTTCCTCACGATTGGAATTACTCAGGTTCTCATAACCTTCTCCCATTACATCCAGCCCAACGCCGGAATACATCAGGGCAACTTCCGGTTCTTTATGTTCAGCAATGCCAATCGTTGTATGCAAAGCAATCGTGTCCCAAACAAGTTGTATCGATTCTTTTGGCAAACCATGACTTTTCAAAAAATCTCTTGCCGCGTTAGCTCCGTCGACTTCGAAACGTTTGTCCGGACTGCTGTAATGAGAAGTCAGACCGAGATCATGGAAAATGGAACTTACGTACAACAATTCAGCGTCGTACCACAATCCATTTCTTTTTCCATTCAAAGATGCAAAAAGAAAAACACGAAGGGAATGATTGTAAATGAATTCGGTACCGTGTTCTAGTAAAAGTTCTGTTGCCTGGCTTGATATCGCACTATCGGGAATTTGAATTCCGGCTACGGATTTTAATTTGTTAACTGACATATTATTAATGATTTAACTATTTTATATGAAATGAATTTCATATGCAAAATTAGTTAAGCCGTCAGCAGCAGGGAATGTCAAATCCGGTCGATCACATGCCAATTTTTACAAAATCGAGGCGATATAAGTGGGGAGAAAAATTAGTATATTTTTTGAAAAAATGGCTGAATTGTTCCGGAGAATTAAAGTTTAGTTCGAAAGCAATTTCCTTAACCGGCTTGGTACTGAACTGTAAGGCCCGTTTGGCTTCGGTTATAACTTGCAGACTTATAATATCTTTGGGGCCTTTATTGCTATTCCGCTTACATATTCCTGAAAGTTTTCGTGTTGAAATATTCAGTTGAGAAGCGAAATCAGAAACGTCATGTGTGGTGTGAAACTGCTTTTGCACCAATCCCAGAAACTGCCGGTAAATCTGTTTTTCAAAATTGTCATACGCCTTTGTTAATGAAGCGTTAAGATTGGCCGTTTTAATCATGATTACTTTCAGATAAGCCGCCATAGCATCGGTCTTATTGATATAATCTTCACTTTCATGTTCCAAAAATAAAGTATTAAACAACATATCCATATTTTGATATCCGGAGAATGGGACAGGAATGTGCTGATTGTCAGCTGTATTATTGAACAGAACTGCTTTGCAATTATTGACACTCGCCGGTGTTTTTTCCCAAAAGCAGTCGCCAAAACAAAGTTCATAGCCCGAAAGAGTACTATGTTTGGAAAAGGAAAAAATCTGCTCTTTTGCCAGCAAAAATATTTCACTGCCCGAAACGGGATAGGCAGCTCCGTCAATATAAAGTATACCGCTGCCGTCTTTAATTAGAAAAATGCGGTTGTATTTTAAACGAATTGAAATAGGTGAGTCCAGCGTTTGATTGTTCAGTAAATTGACTGAAAATGAATCTTTTATATCTTTTTCAACCGTTACAGGTAAAGAAATCGTGTTGGACTGTTCCATTGTAATTTTCAATTATTAACCAGCAATAAATGCTCTTTTCAAAAATGCTCCGATAAAACTTCCAGCAAAAGTTAACACACAACTTCCATATAAACTGAAACTTTCAACTTCCTGACGACCGGCATTTTGGGGTAGATCAGTGAAGAGAAAGTAACCTGCAACCAATAAAATACATTGGAAAATAGCCAGGATCCAGCCTTTTACCGGTTCAACAATACCAATTGATATGGCTGAAAAAACAGCAAGTAAAAAAGGTAAATGAATACCTTCCGATTTTTTAATAATGACTATTACCAGAATACTGGTAGCAATAATCAGGACTGAATTTATAGCCAGCCGCTTATCAATAAATGGATCTTTCGGTTTTGTTACGACGGGTTTGGTCGTCAATTTTTGCTTCAAAATATCACTTTCTTTCCAAAAATCTTTTTGTGCTTCCACATCCCGTCCCAGTGCCTGATTGGCCAAACCACGCCAGTGATAAGTGGCTTCGTGTTCATCCCCATCATATAAAACCGCTTTGTCAAATGATTCAAGCGCATCTCTGAGTAATTGACTTTCAAATTCAATTTTACCTTTTTCCAAATGAAGGGACGACAACGTTCCGTCGTAACTCAGGCCTGTAATCAAATCGTTTTTTGCAGCAGCAACATTCCCCGATTTTTTATAACATAGGGCCCGGTAAAGATAGGCTACACTGGATTTGGGTTTTGCTTTTATTTTCTGGTCAAAGTATTCAAAAGCTTTTTCAGTTTGTGATTCGTTATAAAGATTTATTCCTTCCTGCAAACCAGCAGCTTCTCTCTCCGATTTGCTTCTCAAATCAGCGTAATTCCGCAAATAATATATGTAGCCAATCAGGGAAAGCACAACCAATAATTCCAGCATAAAACTAAATGATTAATAATCGGCTTAAAATTACTTATAAAAATCTTTGAGCCGTAAATCAAGGCTAAGAAAACAACGATTAAATGTAAAAATCAGTTTAACCGCTGACTCAATTGCCTCGCATTGTTCTGATATCTCACGGATGTTGTTAAAGAAAGTTAAAGAGCCATCGAGGCATGCATTCGTTAACTTTTTTTAAGAAGAATCGGTACTGGGAAAAGTATTGATTTTCCTAGTTTTGACCCATTCAAATATTCTATATAACACCAGGGTGTTGATAATAAGTGATTTGCTATAAGCACTTTACGTCGATAAAGCTGTGTCTAAACATCACTGATCAAAATGAAAACTTTTAACCGGATTAATAACCTGACGGGCTGGATTGTCTTCGCCATTGCCTTTCTGACTTACGCGCTGACGATGGAGCAGACCGCCAGCTTTTGGGACTGCGGCGAGTTTATTGCCTGTGCTTTTAAATTGCAGGTTCCGCATCCGCCAGGAGCTCCGTTTTTTCTACTAATTGGTAGAATTTTTTCTATGTTAGCGCTGGGTGATGTTACCAAAGTTGCGTTCTGGGTGAACATGCTTTCGGTGTTATGCAGCGCTTTTACCATTCTTTTTCTGTTCTGGACAATCACGCTGTTGGCAGGGAAATTACTTGGAAAAAAGAACGAAGATCTAACAACCGGAGAGATCATTCTCTTGGCAGGTTCTGGAATTGTTGGTGCCCTTGCTTATGCCTGGTCAGATTCATTCTGGTTTTCGGCGGTTGAAGCGGAAGTTTATGCCATGTCATCTTTTTTTACAGCGATTGTAATCTGGGCGGTTTTTAAATGGGAAAGGATAGAAGATCCTGCCGAGGAAAACCGTTGGCTGATATTTATTGCTTACTTAACCGGAATTTCAATTGGTGTACATTTATTAAATCTTGTTACAATTCCGGCACTGGCGCTGGTCTATTATTTCAAAAAATACCCCAAGCCCACAGTTTTTGGCGGACTTATTGCTTTTGCGGGAGGACTTGTCGTGTTGGCAATTATCAACTCCGGCATCATTCCCGGACTTCCCGGATTGGCAGGGAAATTTGAAATATTTTTTGTCAATACCTTCGGGCTGCCTTATAAATCCGGTGTTATAGCCTTCGTTATATTATTTCTGGGTTCTCTGGTTTGGGCAATCCGCTATTCTCATCGACAAGAAAAAATTCTATTGAATACTTGCTTGCTTTCATTTGCTTTTGTTTTAATGGGTTATGCATCTTATCTCACTGTCCTTGTGCGTTCGGAATATAATCCGCCGATAAATGAAAATGATCCAAGCGATGTTTTGAGTTTTGTATCGTACTTAAAAAGAGAACAATATGGAAGTCGTCCGCTTTTGTATGGGCCTTCTTTTACTTCAAAACCGATTAACCAGAAACCTGAATCAACGGTTTATTCCAAAAAAGATGGAAAATATGTAATCCAGGGTCATCGCTATGACTATGATTATGAGCCGGGAAGCAGCATGCTTTTTCCCCGCATGTACAGCACGCAGCCCGGTCATCCACAGCTTTATCAGCAAATGACCGGACTGGCAGAAGGGCAAAAACCAACGATGGTACAAAATATTTCATTCCTGTTCTCACATCAGCTGGGGCATATGTACTGGCGGTATTTTCTCTGGAATTTTGCTGGCCGCGAAAGTGATGAAGAAGGCGCGGGGACCCTGCTGCCCTGGGATATTTCCAAAACCTATCCTTCCTCCATAGCGCAGAATAAGGGGCATAACAATTTTTTAATGCTTCCGCTTCTTTTAGGATTTGCTGGCGTGGTTGCTCTTTATTTCAAAAGGAAAAAGGACTTATTGGTACTAGGTCTGTTGTTTATCCTGACCGGTGTTGCACTTGTTATTTATCTTAATTCACCGCCAGTTGAGCCTCGCGAACGTGACTATATTTATGTGGGTTCGTTTTATATTTTCTGTATGTGGATAGGGCTTGGCGTTATTGCGCTTGCGGATGGTTTGCGGAAATGGGTTGGGGATACTTCAAAAACAGCTGTTCTGGCAAGTGCTTTCGGTTTTGTAATTCCCGCGATTATGGTTGTGCAGGGGTGGGATAATCACAACCGCAGTAACCGCTATCATTCGGTTGATTTTGCCAAAAATCTGCTGAATTCCTGTGCGCCAAATGCAATTTTATTTACAGGTGGTGATAATGATACTTTTCCGCTCTGGTATGTTCAGGAAGTGGAAGGTTTTAGAACAGATGTGCGGGTTTGTGTGCAGACATTTCTTGGCATTGACTGGTATATCAGGCAGCTGAAAAGGAAAATGAATAAGTCGGAAGCTTTACCGCTTTCTCTGGACACCAACAGTTATGCATTCGGAAAAAATGATTACCTGCCTTTTTATGAAATTCCGGGTGTGAAATCCGGTATTAATCTGAAAGAATATTTGCAACTCATCCAACAGCAAAACCGGGCCATTCAGGTGCCGCTGACCAGTGGTGATATGGCCTCGATCTTACCTTCTTCGATACTTTTTCTACCGGTAAATACGAAAGAAGTTGCGAAAATGAACATTATCAAAAAAGATCTTTTGCCGATGCTGAGTGATTCCATGAGCTGGAAAATCGGTGAAAAAGATTTGTACAAGAGCGACCTGGTTATGCTTGACATCATTGCCAGCAACAACTGGAAAAGGCCGGTTTACTTTTCAAGTACCATGGGCAATTCCAATAATCTTGGTTTGAAGGAATATATGCAACTTGAAGGTTACACGTACAGATTGCTTCCCGTGCGTATTCCGGGTGCCGCCGATGGGTATGTGAACTCGGATGTGATGTATAACAACATGATGAACAAGATGTTTTGGCGCGAACTGGACAATGAAAATACCTATTATGATCCGACTTATCTGGGTTCTCCCGTTGCAACCGCGCGAATTGCATTTTTACGTCTGACGAATCAGTTGATTGCAGAAAACCGAAAAGAAGAGGCAAGGAAAGTGATCAATAAGGCACTCGCCGTGATGCCGGATAAAAGTATTCCTTATGACCAGATTTCTTCAAACTATATCGGTTTACTTTTTGAATTGGGAGAAAATAAAAAGGCTTTGGATACGGCTAAAACCATGGCTCTGCGGGCAAATGAAAATCTTGAATTTGCTAAAAAGAATGATGTTTCGAAAAGCCGCGATATCAATACCGATCTCTATATTTTACAAACGATCGTGCATGAATGCAGGGAGGCGAAACAGGAAGCGGCGGCAGTGGAATACGATACCCTTTTTAGAAAGCATCTGTTAGCCTTTAATTTATATAGTAAAGAAGAAGAGTAAAATGTAAATCCCCTCTGTGAAAACTGCCCGTACCTAAACAAGCTTATTGATACGGGCAGTTTTAATAATATCACTGTTTTTCAACAAACTCTTTCAGGATATTTCCAATGATTTCTGTCCAGCCCATGGCAAAATTTTCCTTTTTGAAATCGTCAATTGCCGGGAAAGTCTCCAGTCCTTCGTGCGTTAATTTCAATCTGGTTTTGTCATCTTCGGGAAAAAGTTCGATAGTCACAATCGAGTTTCCGGGATACCCGTCATAACGCCAGCTGTATGCCAGTTTCTCATCTTCAATTACGTCCGTAACAACGCATAGGTGTTTGAAAGATTTGCCTTCACTGCCACCATAAAAGACAAATTTAAAACCAACTTCCGGCTTGAAATCTTCGATATCAAAATACCATTGTTTCATCTTTCCGTTGTCAGAAATTGCCTGCCAGACTTTATCCACCGTGGCATTGTATGTTCTTTCAATGACAAAAGGTTCGGTTTCTTCTTTTTCTATTTTCATATTTGGTAAAGTGTTTGGTTTAAGATTATTTGCTGCGTAAAATCGCCGAAGGAGTTCACATTTTGTCCGGTTGGAAACTTATTTGTAACTTTTTAAAATCTTCTTAAACCAAATAATACGCTAATTATCATTAACTGACAGCCGATTGCCGACAGCCGACCGCTCCTTCTTATGGATTCAATATCTCAATATAAGGTGACGTAGAAATTCCGCCAGGATTAATTCCAGGTTCGGATTCCGGAATAGGGATTCCGAGCTTTGCATAATATTGTATCCAGACAGGAAAGAATTGATCGCTTCCCGGCTGCTTGAAAGTCATCGGTTGAAGTGTGAAAAAATCCTTTCCGGCATTGGCTTTTTTGAAAGCGTCATAGATCAGCTCGGAGCAGTAATATTTTTTGTTGTTATAAATAAATTCGTCATCGTAAGGCACGCCCTTTTCTTCAAGTGCGTATGTTACGGCCGTTTTGGCTATTGATGCATATTGTTTTTTTACCCGCCCAACAAGCATAGGATTTGGTGTTCGTTTCAGGAAGATTTTTAGCGGTGTTAGCTGTACATCTTTTCCGATGGCCTCAATAATAAAAATGCTGTCTTTTTGAACATAAACCAGACCAATGTGTGAGAAATGACGGCCTCCAAAACTTGTGGTTACCTGCTCAATGGCGTCACAAAGCGGCCCGCAGTCAAGATCCTGAAATATGAAATCACCTGTTTTAAGTTTGATTTCAGACGGTATTTGTCCAAATGTTATTTCTGATAAAAAAGATAAGACGAAAGATATTGCGAGAAATTTTTTCACGTTTTGTTTAATAAGATATTTATAATGAGGTTGTTATTTAATAAATAATTTGATTCCGTTTGTTGATTTTAATACAATCTGGGGATGAATTCCAACTTTATGTTTTGGATCAATTTCAAAGTCAAACCGTTTTACAATCGATGCCAGAATGAGCTGCATCTCCATCATCGCAAACTGTTGTCCGATACATAAACGGGGACCGGCACCAAAGGGCAGATAATTGTATTTTGCCCTGTTTTTAACATTTTCAGCACTGAAATTTTCCGGATTAAAAACCAGAGGATTTTTCCAGATATTTGGATTCCGGTGCAGTTCATAAACAGACATAAAAACCGAAGTCCCTTTTGGTATAAGCTGTCCCTCAACGTCATCATCTTCCAATGCTTCGCGTGTCATGGTCCAGGCAGGCGGGAAAAGTCTGAGACCTTCTTCCACAACTTGTCGGGTATAGGGTAATTTCATTAATTGCTCAAAACCCGGAACAGTATCGAATATTTTCGCTTCTTCACGGATTTTTGTAACAATTTCAGGTTGTTTTGCCAGTTCCAAAAGTAACCAGCTAAGGCCGGTTGCAGAAGTTTCATGTCCGGCAGCAAACATCGTGATTGCTTCATCACGGATTTGCTGATCATTCATTTGCGCCCCGGTTTCTTCATCAATACTATCCAGAAGCAGTTGGAGCAAATCATTAGGCTTTTCTTTCACACCATGTCTTTCATGAATGAATTCAAAAACCAGTTTATTGAAATAGGCCAGATCCGTTTTAAATCGTGTTCTTTCTCCATTTACATACATCAAAGGAATTCGATAAGGACGGCGGACACGAGTCACCAGATAACGCTGCGTTCGGTTGACCTGATGAAAGATCTGCATTTTGTCTTCATTGGAAATATTACCAAATAGGGTTTTTAAAGCAATATCTGCCGTTATTCCCATCATTTTGGCATCAATATCGACGGCGCCTTTTCCCTTAAAAGCTTCCATTTCGTCCAGGAAATCAGAGGTGATCTGGCCCATTGTCACAAACAATTCCTGTAATCTTTCCCGGTGAAAAGCGGGTTGAACCAACCTGCGCTGACGCAGCCAGAATTCTCCTTCACTCGTTACCAAACCGTTTCCCAATACAGGATTCAGCATTTTTGAAGAACTTCCTTTTTTATAATTTTTATTATTGGATACTAAAATATGCCTGAAAAAAGCAGGATCACGGCTTACTATAAATTCCCGGAAAAGTTTGATTCGAAAAGTATCTCCGCAAGTATCGAATCCTGTGCGCAATGCAAGAAGTGGATCTTTTGCAAAAATGAAAGGCGCCTGTATATCGAATTTTGCAATTTTAAATAAAGGAATTTCGGACATGTAAAAGCTGCGTTTTATGTGTCGGTTACCAGGAGAAAAGTTTCAACTCCGAACCGGTAATAAAAGTAAATATAAACTAAAAGGAAATCAGTAAAATTTTCCTTCCTAAATTGTCCGCACAAAATAATGATTGAAAATGAAAAAAGAACCACTATACTTTTAACCAGCTTACTATGTCAGGTCTCGGTAAAATAAAACTTTACGATGCGAAGTCATTTACAAAGAAATTTATGCCTTCCGACAAGTTAAAAGACATTGTCCGGGTTGAAGAGCATAAGTTTTTCATCACACGGATAGAAGAAATGTATCAGCTGGTCACGCATCATGTGCCTGCTTCCCGATCAACAATTCACAGCGTTTTATATCTCACGGAAGGAGAAGCCGAGATGAAAATTGGTAGCGAAGTTTATAAAATAAAAAAAGATGAAATGCTTTTTGTTCCAGCCGGACAAGTGTTTTCTTTCCAAACCGGAGATGTAAATAAAGGGTATATCTGTGGGATGCACAATGACATGCTGATTGGGAAATTCGGAAAAACAGATCCCTTGAAAGAGTTTGAATTTTTAAGAGTTTGGGGCAATCCGATGGTTAGTTTTGATGCAGGTACTTCCGAATTTATTCACCATATCTTGAAAAGGCTGCTTCTTGAATATGTTCAGAATGGGTTGAGCAATCAGGATATTTTTCAGTCTTACCTTTTGGCGATGTTTTGCGAAGTCAAAAACGCGTATCAGCCCTTAGCAAGTACCGGAAAAGCTTCTTCTGTTTCAATTGCAAACAAGTTCAAGGAGCTCGTCTTTTCCAATATCAAAAATAAACATCTGGTCTCTGACTATGCATTTCTTCTTAATATTTCACCAAATCATCTGAACAAAACCGTCAAAGCAGTCACCTCAAAATCACCAACGAAATGGATTGACGAAGCCATTATTGCAGAGGCCAAGGTTTTACTGTGCCAATCTGATCTGCCGATCGGTGAAGTGGCTCAGGAAGTTGGTTTTGAGGATCAATCATATTTTACCCGTTTGTTTAAAAAGTACGAAGGTGTGACGCCGTCAGATTTTCGCAAAATGATTGAAATATCCTAAAAATGTTCGTGTCTGTCCTAACTTCCATTTAAGTTTAATTTGACCTTTGCGGTATCAAATTTCTATTCCGATGTATTCTTATTTACTATTCTTTCACTCAATATTCAGATGGCTTGTTTTGTTAAGTTTGCTTTATGCGATTTTTAGAGGAATACGCGGACGGAGCGGGAAATTATCGTTTTCAAAATCTGATGATAGCGTCAGGCATATTATCGCGACCATTTCTCATGTCCAGCTCACGATTGGATACTTGTTGTATTTCAACAGTCCGTTCATTGCTTATTTTCGGTCACATTACCATGAGGCGATCAAACAATTTGATTTTATGTTTTTTGGGATGATCCACATTACGTTGATGACCATTTCCATCATTCTGATCACCATTGGTTCGTCGGCAGCCAAACGTCAGGAAACGGATGAAGATAAGTTCAGGACGATGACCGTTTATTTTGCGATTGCGCTTTTAATCATTTTCATGGCTATTCCATGGCCTTTTTCACCTTTGGCCAACCGGCCGTATTTACGATCTTTTTAATTATGATGAAGTTTTTGAAAACAAAAGTCGGCAGGCTGAGGTTGGTGGCTTTGCTTGAAGGATTGTCTTTACTAGTATTAGTTCTATTAGCCGTCCCGTTAAAATATGCGTATCACGATCCGTCACTGGTTAAAACGATGGGCCCGATTCATGGTATGTTATTTCTGTTTTTTGTAATTAATACGATCAGTGTTGGCGTGGAATACAACTGGAAATTTCAGGAAACAACTTGGAAAGTTTTGCTTGCCTGTGTTATTCCTTTCGGAACATTTTATGTTGATTATACGATTTTGAGCAAGATGGAAAAATAATTTATTTCTTCTTCCACAAATTCGGCAGCAACTTATCGTTCAGCAGCATCCGCCAGGTTCCCCAGTCGTGCGCACCGTCGCCGCCGATGAAGTATTCATGTTTAATGCCGTGTTTTTCCAGAGCTTCATGCGTTGCTGCTGATCGTTTTCCTACAAAATCAACTTCTGCGCTCCCGTGTCCTATCAATAAATAATCAACTTTTTCTTTCACTTTTGGATCATTGAAAAAAGCAGCATTCATCTTTTCCGTTTCCAGATCACCGGCACTTAAAATTCCGAAAGAACTGAAAATATCCAGGTCATTCATACCAACAACTTGCGTATGACGCCCGCCCATGGAAAGTCCGGAAATAGCTCTGCTTTTTCTATCCTGAATGGTGCTGTAATTTTTATCTACAAAAGGCACGATTTGTGACCTGAGTTCTTTCTCAAAAAGTACATAAGTTTTTTCTATGTGATTGGGATCGTTTCGGTGTAAAACCTGATTGTTTGGCATGGCAATAATCATCGGAGCTATTTTGCCTTCTGCCAGAAGATTATCGGCAATAAAGTTGGCACGTCCATCCAGCATCCAGCCCGAAGCTAGCTCACCACTGCCGCCCAGTAAATATAAAACCGGATATTTTTTCTTCGGATCATATCCTGGCGGCGTGTAAACAAAGATTTCCCGTTCTCCGTCCAGTACATTCGAATGATAAATATTTCTGGTTACACTTCCATGGGCAACATTTTTGGCATCATAGAAAGCTGGGCCATTTCCATGAACTACTACGCTGCTGTATCCCGGCTGATTCGAGGCACCGGTTATCGTATTATTTGGATCAACAATGGCAACGCCGTCAAGCAGAAAACGGTAGACATAAATATTCGGTTTTACCGGGCCCACCGTTATCGACCAAATCCCGTTATCGCCTTTTTTGAAAGGAACAGGATCTTTTACGCCAAGTGCGAGCAATATCGGTCCGCCGGTTAACATTACTTCGTGGGCATCTGGTGCTTTTAGACGAAAAGTAATTGTATGATCATCCCGAACATCCGGAGATACAACATTACCACCATAAGGAACAAGATTTTGCGTATTTTTCTGCGGATTCCAATCCAGGTTTACATTTGCCTGCTGTGCCAATGAAAGCGTTGTGATCGAAAAAATTGTATAAGTAAAAATGGAAACGGTTTTTAGTATGCTCATTTTATATCTATGTTGACTGCTAATTGAAAGAAATAGATTTGTCGTATATAGGAAAAAGTAGGTGGAAGAGACACAATACTCACAAAATCATAACAAGTTTTACTTTTCATCATTTTGAATTATTATTTAACGGCTCAATGACTTACCAGCGTCAAAATATTTTTTTTTGGTAGAATAAAATTAAAAACAAAATGACGGGAGCGGTGAATTTCTTTTCAAAACATAAGCATGTGATAAGCTATGGTTTTTCCTTGGCGATACTACTGTTTTTGTTAAAATGGCTGGAAATTCGCTTTGTCATTATTAATTACGCTCTTGAAATTTATATCGCTGCTATTGCAATTCTGTTCACAAGTTTGGGAATATGGCTGGCACTCAAATTAACCAGCCCCAAAACAATCGTTGTTGAAAAGGAAGTTTTTACCCAATCAGAAAATACTTTTTTTTCAAATGAGAAGGAGATAGAAAAACTTGGGATCAGCAAACGTGAACTGGAAGTTTTACAACTAATTTCAGCAGGTTTTAGTAATCAGGAAATTGCTGATCATTTATTTGTTTCCCTGAATACAATCAAAACGCATTCTTCAAATCTATTTGGGAAAATGGAAGTAAAGAGCCGGACTCAGGCTACGGATAAAGCCAAGAGGCTGAATATCATTGAAAAATGAAATCATACTTTCGTGTGAAAATGTCGTTTATCGGGCAAAATCACTCAAAAGTATGAATTGAAAAAATACAAAGATTATCACCTTTGCAGCATGTCACATCTCAAAATATTTGAATAAATGAAACGGAATATTATTGTTTGCGGATTAATTGCAGGGGCCATTGTTTCGATCATGACGGTAACCTCAACGAGCCTTTGTTATACAAGCGGAGACTTCGAAGGCAGCATGGTTGTAGGTTATGTATCTATGATCCTTGCTTTTTCTCTGATTTATGTTGCGGTGAAAAATTTCAGGGATAAATTCAATGGCGGTACTGTAACTTTTGGAAAAGCTTTTAAAATCGGGTTGTACATTTCGTTGATCGCTTCAACGATTTATGTCCTTGTCTGGCTGGTCGATTATTATTTATTTGTTCCGGATTTTATGGATAAATATTCGGCGGCCATGATCAAAAAAGTAAGAGAGGAGGGTAGTACGTTAACCGAAATAAATAAAACAGTGGCTGAAATGAACGGTTATAAGGAAATGTATAAAAATCCATTATTTGTAATTTTATTAACCTATACCGAAATTCTCCCGGTAGGGTTAATTGTTTCATTAATCTGCGCGCTGATTTTGAAAAGAAAAACTGTAAGCAAATAAAATTATTTCTATCAAGAAGCCAATTACGCAATGGACAAAATTCTATTGCATCCATTGCGTAATTCTATTGCGCCCATTGCGGTTAAAAAACTACCCGTGAAAAACCCTTTCAGAAATTCCGGTCATGGCAGGACGATTGTAACTTCCGAAACGCTCGCAAAATGCCTGTTCCAAAGATTCCCGATGGCTTGGATGTGCGATGCTGATCAGTGCTCTCGCTCTTTGTTTCAGACTTTTCCCAAATAAATCTACAATCCCGAATTCTGTTACAACCCAGTGAATGTGGCCCCGGGTCGTTACAACGCCTGCACCTTCTTTTAGAAAAGGGACAATTCTGGAAGCCCCTGATGATGTTATGGACGGTAATGCAATAATCGGTTTTCCACCTTCCGAAAGTGATGCGCCGTGAATGAAATCCATTTGTCCGCCAATACCGGAATATTGATATGTTCCTAGTGAATCTGCGCAAACCTGTCCTGTTAAATCCAGTTCCAATGCTGAATTAATGGCTGTGACTTTTTGATTTTGACGGATAATGCTTGTGTCATTTACATAGCCAATATCCATTACGCGGATGGCAGGATTATCATTTACAAAATCATACAATTTTTTTGTGCCTAACATAAAGGACGTCACCGATTTTCCGCGGTTCAGCTTTTTAAGACTGTTATCGATGATTCCGCTTTCAATCAAAGGAATTACCCCATCAGACAACATTTCGGTGTGCAGTCCCAGATTTTTGAGGTGGTTCAGATTTTTCAAAACCTGGTCAGGAATCGCACCAATGCCAACCTGCAAAGTGGCACCATCCTCGATTAGAGAAGCAATATTTTTTCCGATCTGGACGGTGGCATTTTTAACGTTGAGTGAATAATCTACTTCCGGTAACCAGGATTCATGCCAAACCAGGTCATTTATTTTACTGATGTGAACAAATCCATCGCCGTGCGTTCTCGGCATATTCGGATTTACCTGGGCAATGATATATTTGGCCGTATCCACAACTGCTCGGGCAATATCGACCGAAGTTCCAAGTGAGCAAAAGCCATGTGCGTCAGGCGGGGAAACTTGAATCAGGGCCACGTCAACCGGCAGTTTTCCATTTTTGATAAGCTGTGGTATCTGGCTTAAAAAAATCGGAACATAGTCTCCATAATCACTATTGACCACAGCACGCGTATTGGCCGAAACAAAAAGGGAATTATAGAAGAAGCTACTATGGTGAACAGGATTGTTGAAATCAATATCTCCCAAAGTTGTAATGCTGATAAATTCGACGTTTTTCAACTCCCAGTGGCGGTGTTGCAGCGCCTCTACAAGATGCACCGGAGTAGCGGCACTTCCGTGAATAAAAACCCGGTTTCCTGATTTGATATGTTTGACCGCTTCATCAGCTGAAACGTATGTTGGCGTTTTCATAACTTGTGTTTTTTTATGTCGTTTTTCCATTTTTTCAAAATCGAATCATGATTTTGAAATCCGTTTTGTGATGTAAAATTCATCCATTTGCATCCGTACCGAAATGATAGAAGTATGCCGGGAATATGACCATAATCAGTTTATCCCCAGGCTAATGGTTAAGTAACTGAAAAATTTATGTTGTATATTACTAACAATTACATTCCTGTTTTTAAGTTAATAATGGTTACTTTTCGCTTTCTTAATGGAAAATTAATGCAACAACCTGGTATTTTTAAGAGTATTAATAAGAAGAGGTTATTATGAAATTGTAAATTTTGGGTTGCACGATTTTTGTATAGCTCATTAGTATAAAACGCCTTTGGGAATACTTTTAAATTTTGTTAGCACATCCCCGAAATAAAATAGCAGACTTATGATCATTCAATTTTGCGGTTTATCAGGAGCAGGTAAGACAACCCTTGCAGAAAATACGAAGAACCAGCTTCTGGAAAACGGGATACGGGCTGAGATCATTGACGGAGACGTTTACCGGAGTAAACTTTGTAAAGATCTGGGTTTTTCGAAGGCCGACAGGCAGGAAAATATCAGGAGACTTGGTTTCATTGCAAGCCGGTTTTCGGCTCAGGGAATTGTGGCCATCATGAGCGTAATCAATCCTTATGAGGAAACAAGAGCGGAATTGATCCGGGAATATCCTAATGTTAAAACCATTTTTATTGATTGTCCTATTGAAGTTTTGTATCAGCGCGATACCAAAGGTTTGTACAAAAGAACACTTCTGGCTGATGATGATCCGCAGAAAATCAGGAATCTTACCGGCATAAATGATATGTTTGAAAAGCCCGATAAGCCCGATCTTTATATTAATACTTCGGAGAAAACAATCGAAGAAAGTACGAGAGATTTGTGCGATTTGATTCTGAAACATATCAATTCCAAAAATCCCCAAACCCGGAAATTCAATGATTCTTTTCTCAAAACCCTGACTTATGCAAAATAAAACACTGATTATTGCCGGAATGCACCGGTCTGGTACGTCATTGACAACGCAGTGGTTATATCGTTGTGGCTTAAATGTTGGTGAAAATCTTTTGGGTGCGGGAATAGGCAATGACGATGGGCATTATGAAGATATAGACTTTTATGAGGCGCAGAAGCAGATTTTGAGAAATAAAAATATAGAAGATTCAGGTTTTACCGAAACGCCGGTTCCGGGGTTAGTGCTGGAAGAAAGGGAGTTTTTACAAAGTATTATTTCAAAGAAAAACAGTTCGTCAAAAGAATGGGGATGGAAGGATCCAAGGACCTGTCTTTTTCTCAGAGATTACGAAGATTTATTACCGGAAGCGTATTATCTGGTCGTTTTCCGGGATTGGAAATCTACTGTAAGTTCATTAATCAGCAGAACGTATAAAGTTATCTATCCGTCGGATGATATCGTTATAAAAGGATTGTTTAAAGGCTACCGCAAGAAGCTGGAAGTGCAAAGAAGAATCCAGGAATTGTGCAAAGAACGGGCCACTAACTTTTTGAAAATCTGGATTTTGTATAACAAAGAGATATTGAAATCAATGTCACGTCTGTCAAAGGAAAACTATACAGTAGTAAACTTTGGTGCGTTGTTAGATTCTGATAAGGACGTTTTTAAAAAGTTAACCAAGCATTGGAATTTTAACCTGGATTACGTCGGATTCAAAGAGATTTACAAACCGAAACTGATAAGTAAAGAAATTAATACAAGCCGGTTTATAGATAAAGCGCTGATGGAGGAAGCTGAAAAAATTGAGACGATTTTGCAGAAAAAAACCACCTTTTGAGAGGTGGTTTTTTTCTGCAAAATAAGTACGGCTATTGTTCTTTGTATAATATTATTCGGGCATGATAAAGAATGCCGTCTTTGAAATCAGAACGTTTTATAACCCACATCCCCATATGAAATTCTTTCTTTTCCATCTATATCGATAGTGTTTTTTTTCTCAGGAATCAAAATCTGTCGAAACCGTAATGGCTTTATATTCTTCAAGATTTTTAGTCATTGTTTGGATTTTTCCCTGAGCCATTTCATACGAATCCTTGCCAAGGAAAAGGTGTACGGGCGTATTCTCTTCCGAAGCAATCTTTATCAAAACAGCAACTGCTTTTTGAGGATCTCCAGGCTGATTTCCTGCGATTTCATTTTCATGCGCTTGTACAGATGCACGTGCTCCGGCATAATCCTCGATTGCATTTTTAGGAGCAACCATGGACTCACTTGATAAAAAGTCTGTGCGAAAATAACCTGGATAAACAACTGTGGCAGAGATTCCTAATTCTTTCACTTCCGAAGCAAGCGCTTCTGTGAAACCAGCGACTGCAAATTTGGTTGAACAATAGATTCCAACGCCCGGGAAATCAGCTGTGAATCCTCCAATTGAAGAGATATTAAAGATTTTACCAGAACCTTTCGCTCGCATATACGGCAGTATCTGGCGAATCACATTCAGTGAGCCAAAGACATTAATGTCGAAATTCCGGCGGGTTTCTTCGTCGCTTAATTCTTCCACAGCACCAAATAAACCGTAACCGGCATTATTTACCAGAACGTCAATTGTTCCAAATTTTTCTATTGTTTTTGATACTGCATCTTTCACACTTTGCTCGGTTGTAATGCTGACTTCGAGAGGAAGAAAGTTTTCAGATTCTTCTGTCCCAACGGCTTTGCTAAGTGAATCAACAGTTCTGGATGTTGCTGCTACGTTGTATCCGGCTGATAATAATTGTTTTACGAGTGAAAGTCCAAGGCCTTTTGAAGCACCTGTTACGAACCATACTTTTTGATTTTCCATTTGTTTCGATGTTTTAATTTGATGAAACAAAGGTAATGTGGGGTTTCAAGCGAGACATTGCGGATGGCAAACCAATGATTACGAAATTCAAACAATTGGTTTTTGCTTGAATGTTTGAACCAGGAAATCTGAAATTGTTTGTAAATGCAATTTCAGATTTATTGTGTAGTCAGCGTTTCTCTTTATTACTAATTCCAACTAAAAATTGCCAGCCCGATATTTCAGACTGGCAATTTGATATATGATTTTCTCGTATTTAAATCGAACGAAAAGCAGTTGGGGTAATTTCTGTCTGCTTTTTGAAAAAATTATTGAAATGCGCAGCTTCTTCGAAGCCCAGGCAATAGCTGATCTCTGAAATATTCCAGTTCGAATGTTTAAGTAGCGCTTTTGCTTCGTTGGTAATTCTTTCTGCAATATGGTGGGAAGTGGTTTTTCCGGTCGTTGCTTTTAATGCTCTGTTCAAATGGTTGACATGAACCGAAAGTTTTTCGGCATAATCCTGAGCCGAACGCATTGTAAAGCGCTGTGACGGCGATTCGATCGGAAACTGTCTCTCCAGTAATTCAGCGAAAATAGAGGTAATTCGCGTGTTGGCATCAGCGTGCTGATATAACATTTCAGTCGGCTCCATTTTTAGCGCATAATGAATCAGTTCCGTTACATAGTTGCGGATCAAATCATATTTGAATCGGTAATCCGAATCGAGTTCTTCTCTCATTTTCTGAAAGATCTGCGTTACATGTACATCCTGCTCCGGCGTCAGCGAATAGGATGGCTTGTTTCCGGGAGTAAACATGGGAAGGTCACCAATCCCGCCTCTCATCTTTTCTGTAAAAAAGAATTCCTTGAAAATACAGAAATGACCTGTCAGATCTTCGTGAGAGTTTTCAGTCAGTATCGTATAAGGAATTTGTGGATTGAAAAATATCAGTGTGCTACCTTCAACTTCAACACTTTTGTCGGCGTAATGGTATATGTTTTTACCTCTGATCAAACTGATTTTATAAAAATCCCTTCGACTGTATCTTACCGGGTGGCCGATACAGTCTTCCAGTCGGAAAACATTGAAATGCCCCAATTCCTGTTGCAGATTTTCAGGCAAATAATTGAATTTTCCTTTGTAAAATTCTTCGATGGATTCAGTGCTTGTTATCATGGCCGGATTTAGAATTATCTGACAAAATTTAGATTGATATTTTAAGTCATTTCATCAATACAAAAGTAATAGCAAACAGGATTAATAAATTGCTGAAAACAAACAGAAGATTGCGAAATTCAAACATTATTTATCATATCAACCTAAATTACTCGCATTACTTTTGCTATTGTTTACCTTTGCAGCATGGAATATTTTAAAAAGCTGCTTGATTTATTAAAAATAGAAAGAGAGGAAGACCGTCAATCTTATCTTAAACTTACTGAATCAACTTCCGTTTCTGAACGAAGGACAAACGGACTTGCCTGGTATCCGATTGCAATTCGCGGACAGGAAATGAGCCGGGGAGACTATGTTACCGTTGAGGTGGAGCGGACAACGCATCAGGATATTTCACATCAGCTGAGATTCGGAATGCCAGCGGTTTTGTTTTCCAATCATGAACCAAAAAAGGACAGAGTTGAGGGAACGATAACGCATCAAAGCGGTAACCGGCTGAAAATCACACTGCGCACGGATGAATTACCTGATTGGTCCCGCGACGGAAAACTGGGCATTGATTTACTTTTTGATGACAACAGTTATGATGAAATGCAAAATGCGCTTAAAACTGCATCTGCTGTTGACGAAAAAACGGATGAAGGGCGTTTGGTGAAAATCCTCACCGGAGAAAAAGAGCCAACTTTCAAAAAGGAAATTCCACCTTATGTTTTTCCAAAATTAAATTCTTCCCAGCAATCTGCGGTTAATAAAATTTTGGCAGCCAATGAACTTGCTGTTGTGCATGGTCCTCCCGGAACGGGTAAAACTACGACGTTGGTTGAAGCGATTAAGGCTTTAATCAAACAGGATAAAAAGCAAATTCTGGTTGTTGCGCCAAGTAATACTGCTGTGGATTTATTGAGTGAAAAACTTTCTGATCAGGGTTTAAATGTACTTCGTGTCGGAAATCCGGCCCGAGTTTCGGAGCGACTTATGTCCTTGACGCTGGATAGTAAAATGTCTGCCCATCCGGGAATGAAAGATATGAAAACGCTCAAAAAGCAGGCAAATGAGTATAAAAACATGGCTCATAAGTACAAGCGGAGTTTTGGAAAAGCGGAACGGGATCAGCGCAAAGCACTTTTTGATGAAGCACACAGAATAATGAAAGATGTCGGAAAATCCGAGCAATATATTATTGATGATTTGGTAGCAAAAGCCCAGGTGATCACGGCGACGCTTGTTGGTTCAAATCATTACACCGTTCGTAATTTGAAATATAACACCGTTGTCATTGATGAAGCGGGACAAGCATTGGAACCTGCATGCTGGGTGCCGATTTTAAAAGCCCGGAAAGTAATTTTGGCTGGTGATCATTGTCAGCTTTCGCCAACCATTAAATCAAATGAAGCGGCGAAAAAAGGTCTGGCGACTACCTTACTGGAAAAATGCGTAGCTCAGCACCCTGAATCAGTGACGCTTTTGGAAGAGCAATACCGTATGAATGAGCAGATTATGGGATATTCTTCAAGAGTATTTTATGAGGATAAACTGAAAGCGAATATCTCAGTTGCTCATCATGTATTATTTCCGGAAGCCGCTCCGCTCGCTTTTATTGATACCGCGGGCTGTGGTTTTGATGAAAAACCGGAAGGAACAAGTTCAACAAATCCGGAAGAAGCAGCCTTTCTATTCAAGCATCTTGGTCAGTTGGTTGCCGAACTTGCAGCCAAAACAGGTGCGGATGGAAAGTCGTTATATACAATCGAAAACTTTCCGGGTATTGCGGTAATTTCTCCATATAAACAGCAAATTTATATTTTGAAGGAGCAGTTGCTTCATAGCCCGGCTCTTCAGATTTATGGTGATAAAATTTCAGTCAACACTATTGATAGTTTCCAGGGGCAGGAGCGTGACGTTGTATATATCAGCATGACAAGAAGTAATGCCGAAGGAGAAATTGGATTTTTATCAGATATTCGAAGAATGAATGTAGCTATGACCCGTGCCAGAAAAAAGCTGGTCGTGATCGGTGATAGCGCAACATTATCTCAATTACCTTTTTATTCGGATTTTATTACCTACGCTGAAAAGTTGGATGCTTATCAGAGTGCCTGGGAATTTGCTGATTTATGAAAGAGAAATATTCTCTCTCACCGTAGGTAGTTTCGCTCTCAATTTATCTCTCCCACAACACCAAAAGATAAGTCGCCAATGTGCCTGCCATACCGCCAATCACAATTGCTGCTGTAATATTATTATGCCACAATTTTACGCAATGTAGATTAATGGATATAGGAAACCTGCGAAAGTCCTAAGCCCGAATCAAATTCATATAATCTCGGAACGCCCGTAGCAATGTTAACATCCGAAATTTTAGTTTCGCTTATTTTTTCGAGATACATCATCAGTGCCCGCAAACTATTTCCGTGAGCCACAATGATGATGTTTTTGTTTGCTCTCAATTTTGGCTCAATTTCTTTGATGTAATAAGGCACAACCCGGTCGTAAGTATTTTTCAGACTTTCTCCGTTTGGAGGCACTACATCATAGCTTCTTCTCCAGGTCTGCACCTGAGCAGAACCGTATTTTTTGGTCATTTCAAGTTTGTCCAGTCCCTGCAAATCGCCATAACTTCTTTCATTAAAAGCAGCCGTTTTGGTTACTGGAATTGAAGTTTTGTTGATCTCCTGAAGAATAATAGTAAGTGTATGAATGGCTCTGACCAATACCGAAGTGTAGGCTTCATCCAGAGGATATTTTTTTATTAATCTGCCAGCATTTCTTGCTTCCATTTCGCCGGTAGAAGTTAGCTCAATGTCGGTACTGCCGGTAAATTTGTTCTGTAAATTCCATTCGGATTGACCATGTCTTACGATTATTAAATTTGGCATAAATTATAATTAGGGTTGCAGAAATCATCTATAAAGTCCTCACATTAAAACCTTTTAGTAATAATGGAAACGCTCTCTTGTAAATGTAACGCAAAAGCCCGGCTTCCGGTGTTCTTATTTTTCGGTGTGCTTATTGTTTTGACTTGAAAATGTCAAAAAACGAAAATCAGTTCGCCAAAAGATATCAGGCGAACTGATGATTTATGCATTCGCAATGGTCATTACCACTCTTCCATCAATTTTACCCGCTTTCATTTTGTCAAAAACAGAATTAATGTCTTCCAGTTTAGCAGTATGCACAGTTGCTTTTACTTTACCATCGAGGGCAAACTCAACAGCTTCCTGAAGATCTTTTCGCGTACCGACGATAGAACCTCTTACTGTGTATCGGTTTAAAACGGTTTCGAAAATCGGCAAATCAAAACTTCCCGGGGGTAATCCGTTTAAGGCGATTGTTCCTTTTCTTCTCAGTGCTGAAATTCCCTGTTTGAACGCAATAGGCGAGACGGCAGTAACCAATACGCCGTGCATGCCACCTGTTTCTTTTTTTAGAAATTCGCCGGGATCCTGTTCCAGAGCGTTTACTGTTAAATCAGCACCCAATTTTTTTGCAAGATCCAGTTTGTCTTTGCTAATATCGATCGCGGCCACATGCATACCCATGGCTTTGGCATATTGAACTGCTAAATGTCCTAATCCTCCAATACCAGAAATGGCGACCCATTCGCCGGCTTTTGTTTCCGTTTCTTTTAAACCTTTGTAAACCGTAACGCCGGCACAAAGAATTGGCGCCATTTCAATCATATTTGTATGGGAAGGCAAATGAGCCACGTATCTTGCATCAGCAATAACATACTCTGCATAACTGCCATCCACGCTATATCCACCATTTTCTTGGGTTTCGCATAAAGTTTCCCAACCCGTTATACAAAATTCACAACATCCGCAGGCACTGTAAAGCCAGGGCACACCCACAATATCTCCTTCCTTAACCTGGTTGACATCCGGACCAAGTGCTACTACATAACCAATTCCTTCGTGTCCGGGAATAAGCGGCATCTTTGGTTTTACTGGCCAGTCGCCCTCGGTAGCGTGCAAATCCGTATGACAAACACCGCTGGCAATTACTTTGACCAAAATCTGATTTCTTCCCGGTTCCTTGACCGGCATTTCTTCAATTTGAAGCGGTTTCCCAAATTCACGGACAACGGCGGCTTTCATTTTCTTTGGTAACATAACGGATTGATTTAAGGATTTTTTAATATCGAATTGTAAAGTTCGACTTACCAAGGCCTCATTTTTATGATTATTGTCATTTGTAATTATGACATTGAACCAGGTGTTTTTGTATTTTATTCTGTGCTGGAATAAAAGTTGTAAGTAATGGGAGGGAATGGAATTCTTCCTGAAAACTGCTTTTAAATTTTGAAATTGAATTAGTTTATGATTAAAACATTTGCGGATAAGTCAGAACATCCATTCGAGTGGCTGGATGTTACCGATCCTACTGCGGACGAATTGCACGAAATTGCCAGGAAATACAATTTGCATGAATCTTCGGTAAATGACTGTCTTCAGCCGGATCATCTTCCCAAGTATGAAATTGTGGGAACTGAGGGTGATATATTTATTATTTTACGATTGCATACCAGTGAGGTGGCAAACCAGGCGGATACTGTAAGAGAACTGACGGATAAAATTGCCATTTTTATGAAAGAAGAGCGTGTGATTACGATTCATAAAAAGCCGTGGCCGGAGTCTGAAAAGATCAAAGACGAATATATAAAATCTGACTATTGTAAATCGGCTCATCATATTCTCAATGAAATAATAAAAACCGGCCTGGCAACTTACGACAGCCATGCCGCACATTTGAATAGGGAAATAGAATTTTTTGAAACCAACATGTTTTTGAAAAACAGAAAGCGGTCGCTATTGGAAGGGTTATATTATTTAAAAAGAAAAGTGGACGTGACGCGCCGCATCCTTATTTTGACTTATGAAATTGTAGATAAGATCGATAATCAGCCGGGTAATACGTACACCCGCGATACACGTGATCTTTATGTAAAACTGCATAATATTTACGATACGCTTTTTGAAAATACCAATCATTTATTGACGATTTATTTTTCACTTTCTTCCCAGCGCACCAATGAAATTATTCGGGTACTGACTATTTTTTCTGTCTTTTTTATGCCTCTTACTTTTATTGTGGGTATTTATGGAATGAATTTCGAATTTATGCCGGAGTTAAAAATGAAGTTCGGTTATCCCGGAGTTCTGCTTTTGATGGGTGGTGTGACTGGTTGCATTTATTACTGGTTTAAAAAACGGGAATGGCTTTGAGGTAAATGCCGTTCTCTAAATGGCGAATATTATTCTTCAATAAATCTCTGTTTTGTGATTTCTGGCAATCGCGGTAAGCGGACTGCAAAAATTGTAAATCCGGGAAAGTTAAATCATATTTGATTTTTCAGCGGGAAATGTATCCTGATCCTAAAACCATTAATTCTTTAAATATGTCATCTCTTTTAAAAGGAGGGAGAAAAGTCATTCTATACTTGATACTTTTTTTCTTCATTATTTCTCCTGTTTTTGCACAGAAAACAAAACCCAAATTTAAAGTAATCGCTTTTTATACGGGTAAAAATGATCAGGCACACATCAGTTATGTGCATGAGGCAAATAAGTTTTTTCCTCAGGTCGCCGCTCAGTATAATTTCGCATACGATTCTACAACTGATTGGACTAAACTGAATGCTGAATTTCTTTCACAATATCAGGTAGTACTTTTTTTAGATACTCGGCCAGAAAAGCCTGAACAAAGGGCAGTATTTCAAAAATATATGGAAAATGGGGGAGCCTGGATAGGTTTTCATTTTGCAGCTTTTGCCTTAACACCTTCGGCATTTAATCAGGACTGGGATTGGTATCATGAAAAGTTTCTGGGATCAGGTCAGTACGCAAGTAATACCTGGCGGCCGACTTCTGCTGTTTTACGGGTTGAAGACAAAAAACATCCGGCCACGAAAAACCTCCCGGAAATATTTAAATCTTCTCCTAATGAATGGTATCGCTGGGAACATGATCTTCGGAAAAACCCGGATATTAAAATTCTTTTATCCATTGATTCCACCAGTTTCCCGTTGGGAACGGGGCCAAAACAGCATGAAATATGGCAAAGTGGTTACTATCCGGTTGTTTGGACAAACAAGAATTTTAAAATGCTTTACTTAAATATGGGGCATAATGACATTGACTATGAAAATAAAACCAACAAAACTTTGTCTTATACTTTCGCAAATAAAACGCAGAATCAGTTGATTATTGATGGTCTGTTGTGGTTGGGATCGGGTAAAAAGTAATTTTACACAGAAGTACAGAATTGCAACAAAATTCATAGTTTCATTTGTAGAAAATATAAGGGTATGAAACTATTACTCATTGAAGACGAAAAGGCGCTGGCAACAAGTATTCAGAATTATTTTCAGCGTGAAAATTTTATTTGCGAGTGGGCCGCTGATTACGAATCGGCGATTGAAAAAATAAATATATACAAGTATGATTGTGTGCTGGTTGATATTATGCTTCCAGACGGTGATGGATTGAATGCGGTTAAGGAATTGAAACGAAAAAATCCGGAAACAGGTATCATTATTATTTCTGCCAAGAATTCACTGGATGACAGAATTGAAGGGCTCAATTTGGGTTCTGATGATTATTTGACGAAACCATTTCACCTTTCAGAGCTTAACGCAAGAGTGCAGGCTGTGATCCGAAGGAGAAATTTTCAGGGAAATCAGCAAATCCGCTTTGGTAAGATCAATGTAGAGCCTCAGGAACATTTTGTGTCTGTGGATGGTCAGGAAATAATTCTGACTAGAAAGGAATATGATCTTTTGATTTATTTAATTGCGAATAAAAACCGCGTTTTAACCAAGGAATCTATCGCCGAACATTTGTGGGGTGATGACGCTGATTTGATGGATAACTTTGATTTTATATACACTCATATCAAAAATCTCAGGAAAAAACTGATGGATAAAGGGTGTCCGGATTATCTAAGATCAATTTATGGGGTAGGTTATAAGTTCAGTGAGCAATGAGATTATTACTGCGGATACTTCGCTACCAACTGGTAACCTCGATGATCGTTCTTTTTTTAGGGGCCGGACTTTTCTATGTTTCGGTAAGGTATCTGATTGATAGGGAAGCTAATAAGGAATTGTTTCAAAGTCAGGTTAAAGTACGCTGGCAACTGAGGCATCTGGATACTTTGCCGGTTTATATTTTACAATTGGGTGACAGTTTGCAGCTTCAGCCGGTTGCTTATCCGGGAAGACCTTTTATGCGGGAGACTTCGATGTTAAATCTTGCAGAAAATGAATACCAGCCTTACCGGCAACTTGTATTTTATGAAAGAGCCTTGGGGCAATGGTACCGGATCACGATCAGTAAAATGCTTTTGCAAAGACAGCGGTTGCTTGAAACGGTAGTCATGACGATTACATTCATTGTTGCATTGTTATTGATTTCTCTTTTGTTGTTAAATAGTTGGCTTTCAGAGAGGTTGTGGAAGCCATTTTATAAAACGCTGGGTAAGCTGGATCATTATCAGATTCAGCAACATGAAACATTGCAATTCAAGAAAGAAGAAACTTTGGAATTTGATCAGCTTAATCATGCGGTGACGCAGCTTACGGAAAGGATTGCTGCGGCTTATCAAAATCTCAAAGAATTTACGGAAAACGCATCGCACGAAATACAAACACCTCTGGCAGTGATCCTTTCAAAAATTGAAGGATTGTTTCAGGATGAAACTTTAACGGAATCACAACTTGTTACATTGTCTAGTGTGAGTGAAGCAGCTAATAGGCTGGGGCGTTTGAACCAGGCATTATTATTGCTGACAAAGATTGAGAACAGGCAGTTTTTGGCAGGAACGGACCCTGTCAATCTGGTGCCTATTATTAATGGAAAGCTGCGTGATCTTGAAGATTTGATAGTTCAACGCAAAATAAATATCCAAACAGACCTTGAACCGGTAGGTTTGGTTATACATCCGGCGCTCGCAGAAATATTGGTTAATAATTTATTGACAAATGCAATCCGCCATAACGTTGAAAACGGAAAGATTATTATTACCTTACGTGAAAGATTTTTTTCGGTAAAAAACACAGGAAAAATTTTGAATTTGAACCCGGAGCGGCTGTTTGAACGTTTTAGAAAAGAAAGCACAGCATCTGCTTCGTTGGGGTTGGGACTTGCACTTGTTAAAACCATTTGTGAGGTGAATGGACAAAACTTAAAATATGATATAGACAACGAGTGGCATACACTGACCGTAAGTTGGTAATATAAAGATTTTTCATGGCTAATAAAAAGAGAAAGGGGGAGGTTTATGACCTTCCTTTTTTTATGTTTTATGCTGATTATGAATATTTTAATCAAATAAGAGTTAGGGGAGCGTTAGTGTTTTTATATTGATTAATTATTTTGTAGTTTTTGGCTTATTATAAATAAATGCTTGAAAGCTATGAGTAAAGACGTAAAAGAATTAAATGAAGATGGCGTTTTTTATCAACCATCTTCTCCGAAACCGATTTCTGTAAGAAGTAGGAAAGTGCCGGGTATTAAGTACGTAACACCTGTTTTAAGGAAATTAGATAACACGATTACTCCTATGGAAAAAGCGGTCAAGATTGATAAAGGATTTACGGTTTCTCAAACGAGAAATTCTAATACCGGGCATTGGATAAAAAGAAACGAAATTTCCGGGGAATTAATAATTGGTAATGGAACAAGGCCTTTTGCAGGAGTTGTGGTCAGAAGAAAATTTAGAGCTGCACCAAATCCATCAATAAGCAAAGAAACTGCTGAAATGGCTGAAAAAGCAGTTTTGGCTATTTTAAACAGATCATTGACAAAATAAGTCACGGTGCCAGTTACGCAAAACAGAATATCTAAAGCACCGGTTTTTGAGGAAAGTATCTTTATTAATTGTCCTTTTGATACACAATTTAAGAAGATCTTCCATGCCATTATTTTCACAATTCATGCCTGTGATTTTACTCCGAGATGTGCATTGGAATTTGAGGGTGAACCAGATTGATTACAAAAAATAACAAACTTGATTCGGGAATGTCAATTTGGTATTCATGACGTTTCTCATAAGGATGGCAGACTTAATATGCCGCTTGAACTTGGGTTATTTATTGGCTGCCAAAAATATGGAGCAGGTAAGCAGAAGAATAAAAGCTATCTTATACTGGAAGGAAAGCGATATTCATCCAAAATATATCTCTCTGATTTAGCAGGCCAGGATCCTATGGCACATGAATTTAAAGTAATGGCGGTAATTGGCTGTGTCAGGGATTGGCTTACTTCAAAATCCAGTGAGCCTGATCTGATCGCACACCTTCCATACCTCATGGCAAAATATCGCCTATTTCAAAAAGAACTTCCTAACATGTGTGCTTATAATAATTGGTCTGCTAAGCGCCTGCTATTTCCGGAATTTTCCAGTTTAGCTTCTTCATTTATCGTGGCTAATTTTTAAGTCAACACAAATTTTGAAACTTCAGAATCTCTTCAGAATTCCCACAAGATTACAACAGGATCGTGTTGCAATTTTGAATTAACAAACGAATCAAAGTGGTTGATAAGGTTTTCAGCTGGTCTTATTTCAGGCACTTTTTATCGTCGGTTAGTCCATCATTCAACTTAATCATCCTTTATAGTCATGTTTCAAAAACAAAATATCAAAAAACTAGCTCCTGTTGCTTTGGCGTTTGCCTTTTTAGGAGGGACTTCATTTGCTGCGTACGAGCATTTTAGTAAGCCGGATACCATTTCAAACTGGGTAGAAAGCAATATGCCTGTTGTAAAGGCCCGTTTGGACGAAAAAAGTACCGGTGCAAATGTCCCCATGATCCCAGCCGATTTTTCCTTCGCCTCTCAAAAAGCTACTGCGGCGGTAGTACACATAAAATCAACACTTAAACCAGAAAGAAATGTAAGTCAGATGCAGGTTCCTGATGAACTGAAAGATTTTTTCGGAGGCCGGAGTCCATTTGGTCAGGATGGTCCGCAAGGACAGGAAAGAGGTGAAAAAGCACAGGCTTCCGGTTCGGGCGTAATTATTAATCCGGACGGATATATTGTAACAAATAATCACGTGATCCAGGGTGCAGAATCCTTGGAAGTAACTTTGGCAGACAAGCGGGTTTTTAAAGCAAAAGTTATCGGTTCTGACCCAAACACGGATATTGCCTTGATCCAAATTGAAGCTAAAAACCTACCAGCTCTGTCTTTCGGTAGCTCGGAAAATGTAAAAGTAGGACAGTGGGTTCTCGCCGTTGGTAATCCATTTAACCTGACTTCAACCGTTACAGCAGGTATAGTAAGTGCCAAAGGCCGTAGTATCAATATTTTAGGAGAAAATTCAAAAGCACCGGTTGAGTCATTTATTCAGACGGATGCGGCAGTAAACCCTGGAAATTCTGGTGGAGCGCTGGTTGATTTAAATGGGAATCTGATTGGAATTAATACCGCAATTGCCAGCCAGACAGGGCAATTTGCCGGTTATTCATTCGCTGTTCCTTCAAGTATAGCCCATAAAGTTGTAGAAGATATCTCTAAATTCGGTTCCGTACAACGTGGTTATCTGGGGGTAGGAATTAGTGAAGTAGATGGTGCAAAAGTAAAATCCTACGATTTGAAAGTGAATGAAGGTGTTCGTGTGGAAAGTTTTGCAGAGCAAAGTGCTGCCCGCGAAGCAGGTATAAAAATCGGTGATGTGATCACAAAAATTGACGGACATCTCATTGAAAGTGTCCCTCAGTTACAAGAGTCTATTGCTCAACATAAACCAAGTGATAAAGTGACAGTGAATGTTAATCGTGAAGGTATAGACAAAGAGTTGACCGTTACACTAAAAAGTAATACGGGGACGCTGGTTGCTGAAAAATCAGCTCAGACACTTGATAATCTGGGAATCGAACTGCAAGATTTAACGACTCAGCAAAAAAGAAACTGGGATGTCGAACAAGGTGTAATTGTGAGCCAAATTAATGCAGGAAAAGTCCGTCAGAATACGGATATGCAGGATGGTTTCGTTATTACTAAAATAGATAAAACACATGTTGGAAATGTGCAGCAAGCTATGAAAGCATTAGAAGGTAAAAAGGGTGGGGTAATGATTGAAGGAGTATATCCTGGAAGTCAGGACACACAATATTATGCGATTGGTTTGTAAGGATTGGTAGGGGCGGGCCTCGTGTCCGCCCAAACAGATGCAACGTTTATTTTTTTTAATAAAAAACCCAGTTTTTAGTTATTAAAAATTTAATCATCGTAAAAAAATGAAAAAGAGCCTGATTCTATTGGGAGTGCTAAGTGTTTTCAGCACAATGGTTTTTGCAAATAATTCGAAACCAAAAACAATGAGTGGCGTGGCAGCGCACACTTACAACTGGATTGTACCGGATATGAAAAAAAATCAGAATCCGATGTACAGCAGTACTTATTCCCGCCAGCGCATTCAGCAGGCATTTGATGCCGCGTTAAACGGAAAAGGATTAGTAAGAGAAACGCAGCATCCTGATTTATTACTGCAATTTCATACCTACACCCAGCGCGTTCGCAGAAATTATTATGGCGGAGGCGGTTATCCAATGATGGGCTATCCCATGATGGGTTTTGGCAGATTCGGTTATGGAATGCCTTACTATGGAGGATATGGTTACGGCGGTTACGGTGGCTATCCATCTTCCAGCAATAATACCGACGGAACATTAATACTGGATGTTGTTGATGCAAAAACCGGAGATATTATCTGGCAAAAAGCAATTTCCGGGGATGTGACCAATCCGAACCATTTGGAAAAAAGAATTAATAAAGGAGTGAAAAAATTAATGAAAGATTTCCCGGTTCGTCAGGGATAAGTTGCTGAATAAAATCATTAAAACAGGCATCGGAAAGGTGCCCGTTTTATAAGTAAAAAATAAATTATTTTTATTTCAATCTTGTTCTCTAACTACAATATTTCAACAGAATGTCATCGTAATTTTGAAATGTTAAAGTTTAAGAAACTATTCAAATTTAACACATCAGCTCATGAAATCGCTTAGAAAAGGTAATTCCGATATTGTAACAAACGGGGTTAATACCTTTAAACCTCGCTTATCAATAACAGTCTTTGCAGCTGCCATTTTAGTAACTACATCGATTACAGGTTACAGCCAAAATTATCAAAATAATTATGGCAATCAGCAATACGGCAACCAGCAACAATATGCCAGTCCGCAGCAAAATGGTAACCAGCAACAATCATATAATAACGGACAGTCGGCTCCGGCGCAACAAAGTCTTGAGTCGATGGTCGCTCAGTACAATGATGATGTCAGAAATGATATTTTGATTGCAACGCAGTATCCTGACATTTTAACCAAACTTGCGCAAATCCGTGACAATACAACGCAGGCTTTTCAGTCTACAATTCAGGATTACCCTCAAAAAAAACAAAACTGGTTTTACGAGGTTTCCCGTTATCCTGATTTGATGCATCAGCTTGCAACTTTGCCACGCAGACAATCCAATGAACAGATTGACGGAATGGTAGCAAATGTTCCCAATGCTTCGGCGGATTTAAAAGAAGCCGCATGGAAACTTTATAATAATCACCACAGTGATTTGGTAACTGTTGACAATCTGAACCAACAAGCCATAAATTCTTTTGAAGATATGGTTAGTCCGTTGAACAGAGATGCTCAAAATGCTTTCAGAAGTTTGCAGGAAATGCCGGATGTATTGTCAATTTTGAATGATCATAGTGATCTTACAACACGTTTAGGCCGTGAGTTCAGAAATGACCCGGATGGTACACGTCAGGATTTGGCAGATCTTCATGACAAACAAGAAGCTCAAAACAAACAGGATCTTGCTGATTATCAAAAAGATTTGTCACAAGATCCCCAAGCTCAGCAAGAATATAATCAGGCCCAACAACAATACGCATCGGCTAACAACGGATATAGCTATCCTGCACCAACCGGCGATAAAGTTGTTAACGTTTATAACAATCCTTATCCATACTGGTTTGGTTATCCTTCGTGGTACGGTTCAGCCATGTGGTATCCTGGCGCTTATGGTTTCGGTGGCGGTTTGTATTACGGCATGGGATTATACGGATTTCCTGGTTTTGGATTTTCAAGCTGGTTCTTCGGTGGGGCTTACAGATATTATCCTCACTTGTACCGGACTTATGGTAATTTTTACCGCAACAACTATTTGTCAAGAGGACGTTTTAGTTCCCCTCGCAGCAACGGTTTCATAGGAGCAGCCGGAAGACATTACAGTCCAAATATGGGTAGTGCTCGTTCAAATTGGTTGTCTTCTCCAAATCGTGGCGGTGGATTTAGCCAAGGCCGGACTTACTCACAAGGATCCCGTTCAATTGCACCAAGCCAAAGTAATGGCAACAGAAGTTACGGCGGAAACAGTTTTAGCAGACCATCCAACGGCGGAGGTTTCAGCAGAGGCGGTGGCGGATTTAGTGGTGGTGGTTTCCGTAGCGGCGGAGGCGGTGGTGGAATGAGAGGTGGTGGCGGTGGACGTCGTTAATAGTTGATGTGTTTTTATATAGTTTGAAAGTAAAATAGGCAGTCATAAAGGCTGCCTATTTTTGTTATTGAAACAGATTATATTTTCTTTCTTTTCAAACGCCAGTTTTTCAAATCTTTGTAAATTGTTTCAGGATATAATGACAATCCGTAACTGTAATACATGCCGCCGAAATGATGGTCAATGTTTCCACTTTTTATAGCATTGCGGTAGCCAGTCTGTAAGTAAAGTCCAGCCCAGGGCGTAAGCCGGTGCTCAGCATAAATACCAATCTGAAATGGCTGGAAATACCGTTCTTTCCTTCTCATAAAAATGTCTTCAAAAAAATCTTTATAATGGGAAGACTGTTTTCCAATACCAAATTCAACGGGAGCCAATAATGTCCATTTTGGCGTTTTTAAGACAGGATACCAATAAGCCAGACTAAGAAATTGCACATCAGTCTGGGTGATGGAAGACATGTTGATTCTTGGAGACAGCATTTTATGCCAGCGTAAAATGGATTTGGATGCGTCATAACCCATCCAGTAGTAACCCAAAGTTATGCGGTGTGATTTTTTTCCAAAACTCATACCGGCACGTAGTCCCCAAATGTTGAAGTGTTTATTATGTATGTAGGTATTGCGGGAATCAAAATTAAAAAGCAGCCCTACTTTTGGAGTAGAGGAAGTATCTTTCTGTGCACGAAGCGTGCATGAAATGAAAACGAATAAAAAGCAAAGACAAATGGATTTAAATCCTGTAACGTAACCAGCCTTGCGCCTTCTGATTTTCATACTCGATACTTCCTCTATTTAATTATTTTAAAAGATTTTTTCGTTTTTCTCTGCTGCTGTAAATATATTCATAAATGGTTGGCAGTATCAAAAGCGATAATAAGGTCGCTGTGATCAATCCTCCGATTACTACAATGGCCAAAGGTTTTTGCGTTTCAGAGCCAATTCCTGTACTAAGGGCGGCTGGCAAAAGTCCGAGTGATGCCATTAAAGCAGTCATAATCACCGGTCGTAGACGTGATCTTGCTCCGTCTTTTATTGCCTCCACCAACGGCATTCCGGCTTGTAAGTTATGTCTAAACTTATTTACGAGAATTACACCGTCCTGCGTTGCCACACCAAATAAAGCAATGAAACCCACGCCTGCTGAAATACTGAAATTGACACCTGTAATCAGTAAAGCTGCAATTCCGCCTATTAACGCAAAGGGAACATTTAGTAATACGAGCACCGAATCCAGTGTATTTCCGAATGATGCGAAAAGTATAAAAAATATCAATAAAATACTAATTGGAACAACGATCATTAATTGTTTTTCTGCGCGCTCCTGATTTTCAAATTCGCCATTCCATTTTATTTCATAGCCTTTTTCGAGTTTGACATGATCTTTAACCTTCTGGCGCGCCTCATCCACCGCGCTTCCAAGGTCACGACCACGGACTGAGAATTTCACAGCTATAAAACGTGCATTGTCTTCTCTGTAAATAAATGCGGGACCTGCCTGATTTTTAATAGCAGAAATTTCTTTCAACGGTATCTTTCCTCCATTTAAAGTCGGGACAAGCAAATTTCCGATCTGGTCGATTGAAGAACGATACGGAAGATCATACCGTAAACGTAAATCAAATTTCCGTTCACCTTCATACACCTGGCTAACAGCTTTACCACCAATTGCCATTTCAATTACTGCATTCGCATCTGCCGCATCCACGCCATACTGCGCCATTTTATCGGGATTTAAAGTAATTCGGAGTTCCGGCTGACCGAGATTTCGGAAAATTCCAAGATCTTCAATTCCGCTTACAGTTTTTAGCTGCGCAAAAACTTCATCGGATTTCTTATCCAGCAGATTTAAATCGTTTCCGGTAATTTTGACAGCAATAGAACCCTTAACACCCGAAACTGCTTCTTCCACATTATCAGAAATCGGCTGGGAAAAGCCAAAATCAATTCCCTTATAAACCGCAAGTTTTGCCTGCATCTGACGTATCAGTTCTTCCTTGGAAATATCCCGTTTCCATTCTTCTTTTGGAAATAAATCAACAAAAAACTCCTGGTTGAAAAAACCTGTTGCATCCGTTCCGTCATTTGGTCTTCCGGTTTGGGAAATGACACCTCTTACTTCCGGAAACTGCTCGAAAATCTGCCGGAATTTCCTGGTGTAGTGATAGCTGTCTTCCAAACTTACCGAAAGAGGCATACTCGCCCTTACATAAATAGAACCTTCATTCAAATGCGGAAGGAATTCTGAACCTACCCAGCGGAAAGAAAATATCGCAATAGAAAGTGCTGCTACGGCTGTAATGACAGCTCTTTTTGGATGCAGCATCACGTGGTTTAACAAGGGCGAATAATTCCTGTTAAGCCATTCAATGATCGGGTTATGACGTTCCCGAACGTTTTTATTTAACAAAATACTGCTCATCACCGGAACAAAAGTCAGCGCCAGCAGCAAAGCTCCCAAAAGTGCAAACCCCATTGTAAATGCAAGCGGACTAAAAAGTTTTCCCTCAACTTTCTGGAAAGAAAAAATTGGCAGTAATGCAGTGATAATGATCAGTTTGGAAACAAAAATGGATTTACCCATTTCTACCGCGGTTTTGAGAATTTTTCCAAGTTTGGCCCGCTTGTTAAATTTCTCCATGCCTTCCGTTTCTGCCCAATGAGCGAGCATTACGAAGAGTCCTTCAACCATTACAACGGCTCCGTCAATGATGATCCCAAAGTCGATAGCGCCGATAGAAAGTAAGTTTGCACTCATACCTTTTGCGCGCATCAAAATGAAGGCGAATAATAAAGCCAATGGAATTACAAGCGCAACGGTTACTGTTGTGCGCCAGTCAGCAAGGAAAATTAAAAGGATCACCGTTACCAACGTAATCCCCATAGCCACATTTTCTCCAACGGTCCTTAGCGTATGGCTGTTCAGTTCTGTCCGGTCGTAGAATACTTTGATTTTAACATCGGATGGAAGAACGATACTATTCAAATAATCTACCTTTGCTTTTAATGCCGGTAAAACTTCGCCCGGATTTTCACCTTTTCTCATCAATACAATTCCTTCCACGGCGTCATCATGGCTGTCGCGGCCAACAATTCCTAACTGAGGTAATGCAGACTCATGAACGGTACCAATATTCGTCATCCTTACCGGAACACCGTTAAGGTTTTTAACAATGATTTTTTCAATGTCTGCAACACTTGTCACTATCCCGATTCCACGAACAACGAAAGCCTGTTGGCCTTGTCGTAAAACATCTCCGCCTACGTTCACATTGGCTCTTTGCAACGCGCTGTAAATATCAAGTGCCGTCAGATTATATTTGGCAAGTAAATTCGGATTTACACTTACCTCAAAGGTTTTGATATGACCTCCAAAACTTACCACATCTGCAATACCGGAAACCGCTTTCAGACTTTTTTCAACAACCCAGTCCTGGATAGTTTTCAGTTCTGTATTTGTTTTCGTTTCTGATTCCAGCGTGTATCGGTAGATTTCACCGGTTGGCCCCGCGGGAGGTTGTATTTCTGCATCAACACCATCCGGCAGATTTACGTTTGCAAGCTTTTGAGAAGCTTCCATCCTGGCATTAAATCCATCGATCCCATCCTCAAAAACGATTTTGATAAATGATAATCCAAACAAATTGATGGAACGCAATGCAGATTTATGACTGATCGAATTCATCTCTGTTTCAATAGGAACCGAAATGAAACGCTCCACTTCTTCGGCACTTCTTCCGGGCCATTGCGTGATGATAACAACTTCCGTATTCGTTACATCCGGATAGGCCTCAACTGGTGTAAAATAGAAACTTACTGCACCGGCCACAACCACGAGCAGCGTTATGAAAAAGATTATCGCCTTATTTTTAAGCGAAAATCCAATGATACTTTTTATGAGCTTATCCATAGAATCAATTATTGGTTAATTCGCTGAATAACATTAACGCACCTTCGGTGACCACTTTATCTCCGTGCTGCAAAGCGCCCTTTACATACATATATTTGGAAGTGTTTTTCAGGATTTCAACCGGGATAGTTTTGTACTCACCGGCTTTCACTTCTTTAATCACAAAATAACTATCCTGACTAAAAATTACCGAAATAGGATTTACCGCCAGCAATTTCTCCGGCTTTTCAATATGCAGTTTTACATTGCAAAACATATCAGGTTTCAGAAGTCCACCCGGATTTGCCAGAACAACTCTTGCCTGCAAAACTTTGCTGTCATTATCAATAACTTGACTGATGTTTGAAATGGACCCTGTAAAAACTTTGTCAGGATAAGCCAATGTCGTGATATTGACCTGGGCACCTTGTTTTACTGACTGAATATCTGATTCATAAATATTAACCAAAACCCAGACGTCAGTTAAATCAGAAATGGTAAATAAAGGATCTGAATTGTCTGAACGAATCTGCATATCTGCATTGACATTTTTTTCAACAACATAACCATTTTCTGGTGCCTTAACAGTGAAAACCGGTTGTTTCCCAGGTCCGCCGGTTCCTCCATAAAGTTTCAAAACCTGGTTAGAACGTTCCAATTCAGAGCTGGCAATTTCCAGTTGTTTTCTGGCGTTTACCAAATCGTTTTCAGAAGAAAACTTGGTTTTATATAGTTGTTCTACATTATCTGCATTTCTTTTTGCTATATCAAAATTGGCTTTGGCTGTATTCTGATCTTTCAGAAAATCACTCACATCACCGCTTTGAAGTGTAGCCAAAACTTGTCCTTTTTTAACATATGCACCAAGATCAGCTTTTACTTCCAGCACATTTCCGCTTACGATTGGAAATACTTTATCCACTTTTTTCTGGTCAAAAGAAACCTGTCCGGTGAATTGCAGTTCTTCCTCAAAATTTCTCAATGCTACGGTATCGGTTCTGAATGTCGAGCCTGTATCTTTTGTTTCTGCTTCCTTAGGTTTTTCAGAACGGTTGCATGCTGCCAGCCACAAAAAGGCCAGTGGGACGAATCCTATTAATATTTTCATAAGGTGAGAATTTTAGAAGGTTTTTGTATTTGTGACAAAATTGAGTAGTTGCTGTGCCTGGAAAAGATCATTTTGAAGATCAATTAAATTGACCTGAGCATCCCTGTACGCCCTGATTTTATCTATAAAACTGACGAGATCAATAATCCTTTTTGCATAATCCTCGGTCGCATTTTTAGAAATTTCTTCTATGCTTTGAAGATATGCCTGCGAGATCCGCTGTTGCTGAATAAGTGCTTGCTGATATTGCTGTGAGGCGGCGACAACGTCCTGTTCAACCTGCAAATGTGCTAAATCAGAAGTGGTTTTGGATTGATCAATGCCTACCTTGGCACTTTGAATATTTCCCTGATTTTTATTTCTAACCGGAAGATCAATAAGTGCCTGTACGCCTACGTAATGAGGAAATGCAGAACCAACACGCTGATAATCCGCTCCGATGGTCAAATTTGGCGTTGCCAGCGATCTCTGATAAGTCAGGTTGTTTTGGTTGTATTGAATCTGTAACTGAGCGGCCTGCAAATCGGGTCTGTTTGCGTAAGCAAGATCAAGAAGCTGTATTAAAGCCGGCGTGGTATTCGTTGTGGCTGAAGAAGTAGGCACAATATAAACCGTTCCGCTTTCCGACAATAACACCCGCATGATAGATTCGTCCTGGGAAATCCGGACGTTGAGACCGGCAAGATCCCGCTCGAAATTCTTTTGTTCGAGTTCAAGTCGCGTCACTTCATAAGGTGCGATAACACCCAGTTTCAGCTGTGCACGAAAAGCTTCCAGAAGATTTTCCAAACGCGTACGCTCTTCATTAAGCATCCGTAGTTTGGCTTGCTCATTGACAAGATTACCGAAAGTCCGCGATAAGGTGTAACGCGCATTTCGCATCACATCCTGAAAAGCGGACTGCTGTAGAGCAACATTGGATTGGGCGAGTTTAACCAGTTTGCTTCGGCTTCCCGTCAGACTTAAAACCTGTTGAAGCTGTAAATTAATAACGCCGCCGGTTGGGTTAATTAAATCTTCCTGCTTGCCGTAAGGTAAAAATTTGTGGGTGTAACCATTGTAAAGGTTTGTCTCTACAAACAGATTTGGATTGTACCACAGTTTGGCCTGCTCGACCCCAGCCTCGGCAATGTTGACATTGAATTTTTGGGCGATCAGCGCAAAGTTTTTTTGTACAAACCGCTCCTGGGCCTGTTCCAGTGTTAGCCTTAATGTATCCTGCCCGCGGCAGGGAAGAATGGAAATCAGGTTTAAACCTAGTAATAGTAATGTATGCTTCATATCAAGGTGAGATAGTTAATCTGAACCTAAAATAGAAAATTATTTCATAGTTTAAGTGTACTTTATTAATTAGGTGGTTACGTTGAAATCTTTCAGCAATTGTCCGTTTGAAAGAAGAGTAAATTGTATAGCCCATTAATAAGAACATGCATCGAATAAAATGTTGACCAAAATTTGTAAAATTGGCCCTGGCGTTGATTTTAACGGTTATCTAACATCGTTAATTTAAAAATGGGTGTGAGAAAAGATGTTTATCGACTTTAATTAAAACTAAGAGTTCAAATACTGCTGACTCAATCATAGTCGAAAATGTAATAAAATAGGCACAATTTTAATCCACTATAATGACTAGTTGATCCGGAAATTTCTAAAACCCCATTCACTCATTCACTCATTCAAAATTCTATCATTGAACAAATTCCCGTTTCTTTCCAGTTTTGTTGTTGACCTTTGTTTCCTATGAAAATACTGATAATTGAAGACGAACCAGAATTACAGGAAGTAATACGGGAGTCGCTGGAAAAGGAAAATTTTCTTGTTGAAACCGCCAGCGACTATACTAGTGCGCTGAATAAGATTATTTCTTTTAACTACGATTGTATATTACTTGACATAATGATTCCTGGCGGCAGCGGACTGGACATTCTTCAGGAGTTGAAAGATCTTGATAAATCCGATAATGTCATTATTATTTCAGCAAAAGATTCCCTGGATGATAAATTGGCTGGTCTTGAACTTGGTGCGGATGATTATTTGACTAAACCTTTCCACATCGCAGAGTTGAATGCAAGAATTAAATCAGTACTAAGGAGGAAATCTTTTGGAGGAAAAAACACGGTTGAACTTGCTAATTTGAAACTGGATCTTGATGACAGGACACTTCATATTGAAAATGAATTGCTTGCCTTAAACCGTAAGGAATTTGATATTCTGACTTATATGATTGTTAATAAAAACCGTCTTGTCAATAAAACCTCGCTGGCTGAGCACGTCTGGGGCGATCATATGGACGAGGCGGATGACTTTGAATTTATTTATTCTCAAATAAAAAATCTTCGCAAAAAATTGAAAGAGAGCCAGGCGGGTGTGGAAATCCAGGCGGTTTACGGCCTGGGTTATAAACTGATGGTAATATGAAACTGCTCAACCACACACTAAAATATCTTTCTATAACGCTGTTTGTAATTATAAGCGTTTGGGCGGCAATTTTTTATATCAATATGCTTGATGAAGTATATGATAGTCTGGATGATGGGCTGGACAATTACAAACTGTTAATTATCAAGAAGGCACAGGAAGATTCTACAATTTTGACGCGGAACGAGTTTGCAGAAAGTAATTATGAAATCAGGGAAATTCCGGAAACCCTGGCGTTACCGCAAAAAGATATTCACATGGACACACTTATGTACATGCTGAACGAAGAGGATTTTGAACCGGTTCGTATGCTTACTTCCGCTTTCAGACTCAATAACCGTTATTATGAATTGAAGGTAATTTCGTCGATGGTGGAGGAAGATGACCTAATCGAGGATTTATTTTATTCTCTGATCTGGCTTTATGTCGCCTTAATAACAAGTATTATTATTGTCAATAATTTTTTGTTAAAAAAAACCTGGAAGCCGTTCTATCTTTTGCTTGAACAGTTGAAACAATTCAAACTTGGGAAAGATCCTGTAATAACACCAGCAGAAACGGAGGTGAAAGAATTTAAGGAACTAAATGAAGCGGTTGGGTTGCTGATTAACCGTTCTTTGGAAGCTTATAACGGACAAAAGCATTTTATTGAAAATGCATCCCACGAATTACAAACGCCTCTTGCAATCAGTATTAATAAGTTAGAATTGCTTGCGGAAAAAGAAGATCAAACCGAAACAAATCTTATTGCGATTGGCCAGGTTATCCAGACTTTGGAGAGACTAACGAAGCTTAATAAGTCGTTATTATTATTGTCAAAAATTGAAAATAAACAATTTCAGGATAATGAACAGGTTAATATCAATTCTGTTTTCAAAACCATCATCGAGGAATTTACAGATTTTGCCGACTATAAAAACGTCTCATTTTCGTTTCGGGAAAATGGTCAGTTGTTGGTTGAAATGAATAAAAATCTGGCCGAAATTCTGATCACCAATTTTATCAAAAACGCCATTGTTCATAACATTCCAAATGGATTTGTACGAATAATTATAAATCCATCTTCCTTCACTATTCACAATTCGGGAAGTGAAGTGCCTTTGAACCAGGAATATATTTTCAAAAGGTTTCACAAAAAGACAAATGAGAAAAACTCCACCGGTTTAGGTTTGGCCATTGTTAAGGCGATAGCAAATCTGTACGATTTGTCTATAGGATATTCTTATGAAAATGGACATCAGATGACAGTTTCTTTCAAATGAAATAATCAGGGTCGGCTATTACCAAGTCTTTCCGGTTTTGACTTTTAACATTGTATCAACAAACGTTAAAAGTATGAAACACATCATCACAACACTCATATTCCTGGCTTTTAATTCTATTGCATTTAGCCAAACTGATTCTTTGACAAAGAGACTACCAGTGAAAATCCATCACGCTGAACCGATTTATATGGATCTGATACGTGACCTTGGTGCTCGAAAAGGCGAAAAGGAATTGAACCTGGGCTGGGGAATGGAAAACAAAAGCGGATACGTAGCGAACACAGGTTTCTTTGAATATGAATTTTCTCCGGCAAACCGTTTAGGCCTGGAAGTTGAAGTACCATTTATTTTTTATAAACCTGCATTTGAACACAAAGCAGGTGACGAAATGCCGAGAAACAGAATGGAAGGCGTAAAACTTGCTTCGCAATATACTTTTCTGGTGGCGCCAAAATATGGCATGTCTATGGCAATTGGATATATTCATGAGTTCAAGGCACATTCTTTTTATTCGTTAAGTCATGGTTCGGCTCCGTTGAAAGGACACAGTATGAGTCCGTTTTTTGTTGTTGCAAAAAGATGGGGGAAACATGTTCATTCGATGATTTACACTGGTCCGGAGTGGGAATTTACTTCCGGGGAAAGCAAGCCGGAAAGATATTATCAGGTCAATGCCAGTATGCATTATGAATTTGGCGGAACCGGGAATTTGCTGGGTGTGGAAGTGAATCAGGAATATTTGGGAATGAAGGCTGAAACGGTAATTCGTCCACAAATTAAATTGGCATTAACTCCCAATCTTGCGTTAGGAATAGTGACCGGAATTCCATTAAATTTAAAAGATCATGGTGTCAGCATTCTTGCCCGTGTTATTTATGAACTTCCAAGACGAAAAAGGTAATTTTTACTGGTTATTTTGCTTGAAACCGGATTTTTAATTTTATAAACTAAATTTAAACTATTATGAAAAAGTTGATTTTTGTAGTCTGTATGATGTTTTATGCTGCTGTAAGTTTTGGCCAGGATATCAAGGAAACAGACGTGCCATCGGTAGTGCTCAATACATTTAAACAACAATACGCCAAAGCGGAAAAAGTTGAGTGGAAACAGAAAGCGGGACTATATAAAGTGGAATTTAAAATCGTAAAAGATGACCATGAACTTTGGCTTGATAAAACGGGTAAAGTTGTAAAACATAAGCAGGAAATTAAAGCAGATCAATTGCCGAAAGAAGTGACAGCTGCAATTGCAAAGGACTATAAGGGTTACACAATTCATGATCCGAAAAAGACGGATAATGCGGGTGTGGTTACATACAAAGTTGAATTGGAAACGGCGGGATCAGAAATGCACTTGACGTTTGACAAAACAGGAAAAGTTGTCAGCAAAAAGAAAGAAGACTAACTTTTCTTTGGTCTGTTTTTTGTAATATTATCAGACAAAATGGTAACCGCGGGAAGAGTTTCTATGGCATTTCGTCTTTTTGTCAAAATTTTGAGTTGTAAATAAAGAAATGGGAAATTTTTTTTCGGAAAGTCCGTTCTCTATTTGTAAATTCATAATGAATTCGAAATTGATCTGTAAATTGGTACAGGTTTTGTAAGCGTTATTGAAATTCGTGTCAAACCCGATTTTATCAAAAGTGACAATTTTTATTTCCAGCATATGAGGTATTCGGAAATTCTTGAAAATGTTCAGCACTATGTGGGGCTTTTTTTTGGTGCAAAAGAGGATACAACGCTAACATTCCACAACTTTGCGCATACGCGGGATGTTGTTATGCATGCTACCAAAATGGCTCGTCATTATGGGCTTGATGAAAAGGAAACTTTTATTCTTACGACTGCTTCCTGGTTTCATGATACTGGCTATTACACAGGTGAACCTTGCGGGCATGAGCAAAGAGGAGCTGATATGGCGCGTAGTTTCCTTTCAAAAATGGGAATTGAAGAGTTACTAATCCTGGAAGTACAAAAATGTATCATGGCAACGGTGATGCCTCAAAAACCTGAGAATCTATTACAGCAAATTATGTGTGACGCGGATTTATATCATTTTGGGACAGAACAATTTTCTGCGCGTGATATGTTGATGCATGAAGAGGTTGAAAGAAAAACCGGATGTAAAATAGATAGCAGTCATTGGAGAAAAGCAACGATCTGTCTTTTGGAATCGCATTTTTTCAAAACAGATTACGGTCAGAAACTGCTTGAATTCGGGAAAAAGAAAAATCTTGAAAGACTAAAACGTAAAGAATTAAGAGGCATGATGGCCATGTCTCACCATCCAAACCGATGTGCTGAATAATTGGTGGATAAACTTCTTTTTTAATAATAGAAAAATAGGGGAGAGCTGATTTCAGCTTTCCCCTATTTGCTTTTTGACTAATTATTATTTTATTTTTTGCTCTTGATAGGCAAAGTAAACCAGTGAAAGCCATCTCGTGCGATCAGTGCCTCTGCGATTTCCGGTCCCCATGAATCTGCTGAATAATTCGGGAAGTTCAAACTTTTTCGTCCCTGCCACGCATTTAGAATTGGCATGATCAGTTCCCAGGCGGTTTCCACCTGATCACCGCGCATAAACAAAGTCTGGTCTCCAAGCATCGTATCCAAAAGCAACGTTTCATAAGCTTCCGGTGCTTCGGTTGTGTACGTTCCTTTGTAATCAAAAACCATATCAACGGCATTCAGATACATATCCAGTCCCGGGCGTTTAGCCTGAACCTGCAAACGAATGCTCATTTCGGGCTGAATGCTGATGATGAGACGGTTTTGCTGCCAGCTTTCATTTGCCTCTTTCGGGAAAACCATGTGAGGAACATCCTTGAACTGAATGGTAATTACCGAAGCAGACTGATGTAATCTTTTTCCGGTACGCACATAAAAAGGAACGCCCTGCCAGCGCCAGTTGTCTACAAAAAACTTGATCGCAGCAAAAGTTTCAGTATTAGATTCTTTGTCTACATTTGGTTCTTCGCGGTATCCGGGCACTTCTTTTCCTTTCATCCATCCGCTTCCATACTGTCCACGAACAGCAGATAAACGTACATCTTCCGCTGTAAATTTCCGCATCGCTTTCAATACATCTACTTTCCGGTTACGGATTTCGTCCGCATCAAAACTTACAGGAGATTCCATCGCAACCAGACAAAGCAATTGAAGCAAGTGATTCTGGATCATGTCACGCATCGCGCCTGAACCATCGTAATAATCACCGCGTTCTTCAACGCCCAATTGTTCGGTAACAGAAATCTGTACGTGCTCGATATAATTCCGGTTCCAGATTGGTTCCAAAATTGCATTGGCAAAACGGAAAGCCATAATATTCTGAACCGTTTGCTTACCCAGATAGTGGTCAATACGATAAATCTGTTTTTCATCAAAAATGCCCGAAAGCAATTTGTTCAATGAAACAGCAGAGTCAAGGTCATGGCCAAATGGTTTTTCAATAACGATTCTGGTTTTTTCAGGATCTTCGGCCAGATTACTTTTTGAAATATTTTCAGCAATAATCGGGAAGAAATTTGGAGATACGGCCAGGTAATAAATTACATTCGCCTCTGTTCCCCACTCTGCATTATGCGCAGTAATTCTTGAACCAAATTCCTTATACGTTTCGTGATTGTTAATATCAGAAACCTGGTAATGAAGATGTTGAGAGAAATCAGCCCACTTATCATCTTTTGCTTTACCACTTCTTGAAAATGAATTTATTCCTTCAAGAAGTTTTCCTTTAAAATCATCATCAGAAAGCGGAGTACGGCCAGTTCCTATAATAGAAAATTGGTCGGGCAACCAACCTTCCAGGTATAAATTATATAAAGCGGGGGCCAGTTTTCGTGAATTCAGGTCACCGGTACCGCCAAAAATAATGAATATGGTCGGTTGTGATTTAATAGTTGAATACATGATGTCGTTAGTTTAACGGACTAATTTTAAAATTTCCGGTTAGTTTTTTGGAACCCATTGTGTATGGAAAACACCTTCTTTCCCAATTAGTTCGTAGGTATGTGCGCCAAAGAAATCCCTCTGTGCCTGAATCAGGTTTGAAGGCATTCTTTTGCTGCGGAAAGCATCAAAATAGCTTAATGAAGCAGCAAAAGCAGGAACAGCAATACCACTGGAAACCGAAGTGGAAATGACAGACCGAACACCGGAAATTGTTTCATTTACAGTTTTAGCAACACTTTCGTCCAAAAGCAAATGAGCAAGCTCATTATCCTTTTCATAAGCATTGTAAATATCATTCAAGAAAGCCGAGCGGATAATACATCCACCACGCCAGATCTTAGCGATTTCTGAAAGATTCAGACCATAATTATATTCAACTGACGCGTTGGAAAGCATTTGCATACCTTGCGCATAGGTGATGATCATGGCGAAATAAAATGCTTCTTCAAGTTCAGCTAAAAATGCGTCCTGATCTACATCCAGTTTCGCAGTTTCAGCATTACTATAAAGAGTCGCTGCCTTTTCACGAAGTGCTTTGTATTTTGATAGATCACGCATCGCAACCGCTGTATCAATTGTAGGAATTGGCGATTGTAAATCCATTGCAGCCTGGGAAGTCCATTTTCCGGTTCCTTTTGCTCTGGCTTCGTCTTTGATATCATCCAAAAGCAAATGATCAGTACCAGGTGCTTTGTATTTGAAAATGTCTTTTGTTATATCAATCAGGAATGATTGCAGACGGCCTTCGTTCCATTTTTCAAAAAGTTTTTGGATCGAATCGTCATCCAGTTTCAAACCGGTTTTCAGGATTTCGTAAGTTTCTGAAATCAACTGCATTAAGCCGTATTCAATGCCGTTATGAACCATTTTAACAAAATGGCCAGCTGAACCTTGCCCGATATACGTGACACAAGGTGCGCCGTCCACTTTTGCAGCTATCGATTCCAGAATGGGCTTCATAACACTGTAAGCTTCCTTATCACCGCCAGGCATAATGCTTGGTCCTCTGCGTGCACCTTCTTCTCCACCTGAAATCCCCATTCCGAAGAAATGATAACCCAGATTTTCAAGATAATCGACGCGGCGGTTGGTATCAACAAAGTGTGAATTTCCTCCATCGATCAATATATCGCCTTTGTCTAAAAGGGGCAAAAGTTCTTCAATTACACTGTCAACGATTTTACCGGCCGGAACCAGCATCATCACAGCGCGCGGCGTGGTAAGGCTGGCGATGAATTCTTTGACATCACTAAATCCTTTCACTTTTATATCCTTGCCTTCTTCTTCAAGCAAGGTACCTTTTGTTGCATCTTTATCATATCCTGCGCCGGCAAAGCCATGGTCGCCAATATTAAGAAGTAAGTTACGGCCCATGGTACCAAGGCCGATCATACCAAAATTATATTTTTGCTGATCACTCATGATTGTGGAAATGTTTCTTTTTTAAGATCTTCAAGAATTTGTTTCGTGGACTCGAAACCAGTGTGGTGAAAGGCCCGTATTCCTAATTTCTGTGCCGTGGTGGTAAACATGATCCTGTCGTCAAAGTAGACGCATTGCTGTGGAGTTGCCTGGGCTATACCCATCGCGATATTGAAAATTCCAGGATTAGGTTTGCGTATTTTCACTTCACAGGAAGAAATGAATGCGTCAAAACACTGGTGCAATTTAAATTTGTGAACACGATAATCGTTTAATTCTTTTCCTTCATTATTAATGGAAATAACACGGAAGCCGCAGTCTTTTTTCCATTCTTTAAGCCATTGCAGCATATAAGGCAGTTCGACAGATTGCGAATATATGAATGCTTTGAAATCTTCGCGTGCAAAATCGCGGGGATGATTGAAAATTACGGTGTCTAGATATTCGTCTAATGTAATACTGCCGATTTCATATACGTTGAAAATGAAATTATGAAGCACATTCACTTCGTCATAATCCAGCCCGAATTTTTCTGCTGCCATTTTGCGGGATTCGTGCCCCCAGCCATTGCTGAGGAGCACGCCACCGATATCAAAAAACAGTATTTTAAGATCAGTACTTTCCATTAGTTACAAATTAGCTGACTTTGGATTTTTGTTCTTCAATAGCTTCCAGTAATTTTTGGAATGGCTTATTAAATTTATCAATTCCTTCTTCTTCCAGCTGTTTTGTAATGGCATCGATATCAATACCGGCCACTTTAATTTTTTCAAGGATCTCGGTCGCTCCGTCAAGATCATCTTCCAGACGGCTTGCAGGATCGCCGTGATCACGATATGCTTCCAATGTTTCCAACGGAATAGTATCAACGGTATCAGGACCGATCAATGCTTCAACATATTTTGTATCCTTGAATGCAGGATTCTTGCTGCTTGTACTTGCCCAAAGCAAACGCTGTGGAACCGCACCTAAATCAGCCAATTTTTTCCAGCGTTCAGTACTAAATACTCTTTTGTAAATTTCGTATGCTTTTTTAGCCGAAGCAATTGCAACTTCGCCTTTCAAATCACCAAGACCTTTTTCATCCAATAGCGGATCAACCAAAACATCAATACGGCTCAGGAAGAAACTTGCAACAGAAGAAATTTTATCAACAGGTAAACCTTTTGCAGCTCTTTCTTCCAAACCTGAAATGTAAGCTTCTGTAACTGCTTCGTAACGGTCAAGTCCGAAAAGCAAAGTAACATTGATGTTCAAACCTTCACTGATTGTTTTTTTGATCGCGGCAAGTCCTGGCTCAGTTCCGGGAATTTTGATCATAACGTTCGCTTTATCAACTTCTTTCCAAAGTTCCAGCGCTTGTTTGATCGTTCCATCTGTATCCAGGGCAAGGAAAGGAGAAACTTCAAGACTTACGTATCCATCCGAACCAACAACTTCTTCGTCATAAACCGGTCTCAACAAATCACAAGCCAGTTTAATATCCGCTACGGCAATACCGAAGAAAATTTCTTCATTTGTTTTATCGCCTTTTGATAATTCACTGATATCTGCATCATAGTCAGAACTGCTGCTGATCGCTTTTTCGAAAATTGCAGGATTGGAAGTAACACCTCTCACGCCATCTTCTTCAACCAGTTTTTTTAAATCACCTGAAAAAATAATCTTGCGATCAATAAAATCCAGCCAGATGCTTTGACCGAAGTCGTGTATTTGTTTTACCTTATTAGTAGCCATAACCAACTTTTATTTGAATTATTAAATTTACTGTTCAATTATATAATCAAAAACAGCCCAAATCGACTGTTTTTGATGTTTTAGCTTATTTGCCTAACAAAGCTTTCGCCTTATTAATTACATTTTCAATCGTAAAACCGAAAACTTTATACAATTCTTCTGCCGGTGCCGACTCGCCGAATGTATGCATTGCTATGATATCCCCTTCGTCGGTAACGTACTTGTGCCATCCCAAAGGCGAGCCCGTTTCAACTGCCAGACGTTTTCTAATTGCTTTTGGAAAAACCTCCTCTTTGTATGCATCGTCCTGTTTTTCAAACAATTCCCATGATGGCATACTCACTACGCGCGCTGCAATTCCTTCTTCTTTTAGTTTGGCCTGCGCGGACATAATCAGCTCGACTTCTGAACCTGTGGCAATCAAAATCACTTCCGGCGTTTCATCTGAATCAGAAAGGATGTAAGCACCTTTTTCTAACTGTGTAGCCTTGCCATATTTTGTCTGATCAAGAATTGTTAATCCCTGGCGGGTGAAAACGAGTACTACCGGTCCGTCTTTATGTTCCAATGCAACTCTCCATGCCTCAGCCGTTTCATTGGCATCCGCCGGGCGAATTACGGTAATATTTGGAATAGAACGCAGGGAAATTAATTGTTCAACGGGCTGGTGCGTGGTTCCGTCTTCTCCCAGTCCGATGCTGTCATGTGTATAAACAAAAATCGGTCTGATTTTCATAATCGCAGCCAGACGGATAGGAGGGCGCATGTATTCGGAGAACATCAAAAAAGTTGCTCCGAATGGAATTACCCCTTTTGTCAAAGCCATTCCGTTCAAAGCAGATCCCATCGCGTGTTCCCTGATTCCGAAATGGAAATTGCGCCCGTCTCTTTTTTCAGGAGTAAAAGAATCAAATTCTTTCAGATTGGTATCAGTTGACGGAGCCAGATCCGCGGCACCTCCAATGAAGTTAGGAAGACTAGACGCAATAGCGTTCAACACTTTTCCGGAAGCCTGGCGGGTTGCCATTTTCTTATCAGAAACTTCGAAAACCGGCAGATTGTCTTTCCAGCCTTTTGGTAATTCTCCTGTTTTTGCCAATTCGTATTCGGCAGCAAGCTCAGGGAATTTTTCTTTGTATTCACTGAAAAGTGTATCCCATTTCTTTTCTAGTCCGGTTCCTTTTTCTCCCACAGCTTTATAGTAAACGGCTACTTCGTCAGGAATTGTAAAGAATTGTGCCGGATCAAAACCAAAGAATTCTTTAACGAGTTTTACTTCGTCAGGCCCAAGCGGAGATCCGTGAGAACCAGCAGTATTTACTTTATTTGGACTTCCGTAAGCGATCTGAGTTCTTACTCTGATCAATGATGGACGATTTTTTTCAGCCTTTGCATTTCTTACTGCAATAATTAATGCATCGACATCATTTCCATCCTCCACAGCCTGAACGTGCCAGTTGTATGCTTCAAAACGTTTTCCTACATCTTCGGTAAAAGCTATATCGGTAGCGCCTTCTATCGAAATATGGTTATCGTCATATAAATAAATGATGTTACCCAGTTCCAGATGACCTGCCAGGGAAGCAGCTTCCGAAGTAACGCCTTCCATCATATCTCCATCACTGCAGATTGCGTAAACGTTATAATCGAAAATCTCATAACCCGGCTTATTATAACGGGCAGCCAAATGTTTTTGTGCTATTGCAAATCCTACGCCGTTGGCAAAACCTTGTCCAAGCGGCCCGGTAGTTACGTCAATTCCAGGAGCCAGTCCGTATTCCGGATGTCCGGCGGTTTTACTATTAAGTTGTCTGAAATTTTTAAGATCGTCCAGGGAAAGATCGTAACCTGTAAGGTGTAAATAACTGTATTGCAGCATACAGCCATGTCCTGCTGATAATATAAACCGGTCACGATTTGCCCAGTCAGGATTTTTGGGATTATAGTGCATATAATGTGCCCATAATACGTGTGCCATCGGCGCTGCGCCCATTGGCATTCCAGGGTGCCCTGAATTCGCTTTTTGTACTGCATCTACGGATAAAAGTCTGGCCGTATTAATGCCTAGCTGTTCAATTTCCTTTGTATCTGATCCCATTTTACACTATTCTATTGGTTAAATAAATCGATGAAATGGTTGTTTTACGCTTATAGCAATAAGTGCTTCAACGTCCCGTATTCATCATTTTTAAGTTTATTTTTAGTTATGTTGTCAATAAAAAATCAATTTACCAGACTTGCCACGGAATTCCTATCATAATTTGCAAAGACTTTATGTATAACTAACATGCCAGAGAATCGATGCTGCTAATCAATCAAATAAGTTTTTTCTTACAGATTATAATGTCATTAAATATTTGAAATCTCCGGCGACCGTTAAAAGCTCATTAGTTACCAATTTCAAAATTGCCGTATTAATAAGATCAGGCCAATAGATGATTGACGGAATGTGATGTATATATCCTCGTTTGGTTAATCGATTGTATTGATTTTTGAGTCAAAAAAATAGTTATGAAAAAATTTCCTTTTGTTTGGTTAGCAAACAAAAGGAAATATGTAAATTCACATATCGAAGAATGGATTTATTTAATGTGTGAATGTATCTGGCAGCTTTGAGGCAACTTCTTCGGGATAAAACTGAGGAGATGAGTGAAAGTGAACGATTAAGAGTCTGGACTGCAATAGAAAAAATCCAGGACCTTATTGAAGAATTAGAAAAATTGAAGTGAGTCTGTTTATAATTTAATTTTCCCGTTTAACAACTCTTTGTATGGAATCAAAAACCGAATTATCCAAGGAAATTGAAGAGCTTTTGTCTTCTGGGGATGTCGCTATAAAACAAGCTCAGTCTTACCTGATTAGTCAGGGGAAAGTTATTGATTTGTCGGATTGGGTAACAATTAAGGAATATTGTAACCGGTTTAACATAAAAAATATTGAAACGGTAATCAACTGGATAAATCGTGGAATTGTGCCGGCTGAAAATGTTAAAGTAATTGAAGAGTTTAACAACACAAGGCTTATTAAATCTATACCTTATAATTTAAAAGCTGTAAAGGCTGGATAGTATTGAGACAAAAATCCCCTTGTCAATAATTTGACAAGGGGATTTTTGTCTCAATCACTTCAACTTAATTATACCCCGGATTTTGTTTAAGTTTAGCCACTCCACCCACTACACTCATATCGATCTGATATTGAGGAATAGGGTAGTAAACATTTTTGCTGTTGGTAAATTTGGCTCCGTTTAAATCAGTTGTAATTTTAGATTCGTAAGAGAAGAAACCGTTCAACTTCTGGTCAGCAATTCCCCAGCGCACAAGATCAAAAAAGCGGTGTCCTTCCATAGCAAGTTCAATGCCCCGTTCAAAGTAGATTGCCTTCAAAGCATAATCTTTACCTCCGCCAGAAAATTTACCTGCCGGATATGTTTTAATAGAATAGTTTGCTGCCGGTTTATCGGAAAAGCCTGCCATAGGATTCGATTCATCAAGATATTGATAAAGCCATCCTGATGGTTTTGCCGCTCTTGCTCTTACCAAATTAACATAATCCTCTGCCTTTTCAAGACTTCCTGCGTTTGCCTCTGCTTCCGCCGCCATCAGCAGAACATCAGCAAAACGGATCACCAGTACATTGATCGCATTTCCCGGTGCCCAGGAACTAAGATCTGCGTAAATATCCTGATTTTTCTGTCTGTGAATATTTTTTTTAGGAGCATATGGTCCTGCATAAGCCTGATCCCGAACCCAGTCCATTCCAGGATAAAGTCCCCAGTCATGATAAGGAATATCTCTGCGGCCAACGGTCCAGTCCAGACGCGGATCAAGCGTTCCGGCATCAGGTGTGAAAGGAGTGGAGGATGTTAGGCCCATGTCATTTTTTACCGGATTGCTGTTGGAGTCGTCAATTAGGGGCAATCCGTTTGCATCTGTCCTAAATGAATTTACAAGAGCCTGGGATGGCTGATAAAATCCGCAGCAGCTAAAAGGAGCTCCGGTGCCATATGGAAAATTAAGCATTCCGCCCATATTCGCACTGTAAATGTCAAGTGTTCCGTCATTTGCCACCATTTGAATAGCAAAAACAGATTCTGCATTGTTCTTGGTTGAGGCGTCGAAGTTGTCCTTGAATTCCACCAGACTATATTTTAATCCGTTTGATGTTACACCGCTTGCGATGACATCAGTAAAAACAGGAATGGCCAATGCAAATTTCTTTTCATAAAGATAAGTTTTGCCAAGATAGGCACCGGCAGCCCATTTGTTTACACGTCCAACCTGCGATTGTGTTGCCGGTAAATTCTCGTAAGCAAATTTTAAATCGGCCTCAATCATCGGCCAGATATCGACATCGTTTGGCTGGTTGAAATCCGTAGTGGTTTCATCAATCCAGGGAACCATGTTCCACATTTTTTTCAATTCAAAATAATAATGTCCACGAAGAAAACGTGCCTGTGCTTCAACGGGTGCTTTTTCTGCTTCCGGAAGATCTTTCACCAATGCCAAAACTTTTAGGACCGTGTTGGCCCGGGTAACACCTTCATACAAAGCTTTCCATTTAGTATTAAAAAAACCATTGTCTGCACCCGAGGTGAAAGTCGCAATCGCCGCAATCGGTGTCTGGTCGCCGCCGTCACTTCCTTTGTGCGCGTCGCCTGCGGCTACTGCGCCATATATCCAGTTGTCAGGTGCAGACTCCCAGCCGCTGCCTCCGGTGAAATCTCCCTGACCGTCCAAGGCACCATATGTGCCTGTTAAAAGTGCATCAAGTCCTTTTGCATTTGCCAAAACATCATCTCCCAATGCTCCCTGGACTGGCTTATCCAGAAAATCGTCCTGACATGCCTGCAAGAAAAGCAGAGAAATGATCAAACAAAGAGTGGCTATATAGTTGAATATTTTTTTCATATCTGTCGCTCTGATCAAGTTAAAAAGTTAGGTTAATACCCACAGTATATTGGCGTGATGAAGGGTAAGAACCTTCGTCCAGACCAATGACAGTCTGGCTATTGTCGCTGTTTCTGCTTATTTCCGGGTCAAGTCCCGAATAACCTGTGATTGTAAACAAATTGGTCGCCTGAAGATAAAGCCGAAGTTGCTGAACCTTGATTTTTTTCAAAAGTCCTTGCGGAAATGTATAGCCTATCTGAATGTTCTTGGCGCGTAAATAAGATCCATCTTCAACAAAATAAGAGTTAGGAACATTGATCGTACTAAAAGAACTGGCGTTTTCCTGGATCGGTGCTTTTGCGTTATGGTTTTCAGGCGTCCATGAGTTGTAGAGAGCCGTTTTGCTTTTTGCTCCTGAACGCGATGAGTTGAAGTCTGTCCACCACAAGGTCTGGTTCCACACTTCATTTCCCTGAACGCCGTAAAGGAACATACTGAAATCGAAGTTTTTGTAATTAAATGCCAGGTTTAAACCATAACTGAAATCAGGATTTGGATTACCCAGCATGGTCCGGTCGGCAGAAGAAATCAAGCCATCGCCATTGGTGTTCGCGTAACGGAAACGTCCTAAGGCTGCACCTTCCTGATACACCGCATCCGGGTTTCCGGTTTGCTTGATTGCTGTTGCATTTGCCTGATCAATTTCCTCCTGCGAATTCCAGAATCCATCTACTTTGTATCCAAAAAACTGTCCAATAGAATTGCCGACCTGATTTCTGACAATCGAAGCACCGTCAAATCCACGACCTTCCAGATCGAAATAATTCGCACTGTTTGTTACTTTTAAGATCTTATTATTATAGGTTGTAAAGGTTAAAGTCGCATTCAGTTTCAAGTCTTTGGCCAGATCAAATCGTGAATTAACCTGAAGATCAATTCCTTTGTTTTTCATTTGTCCGATATTCACAAAAGGGACACTTCCTCCTCCGGCAGTTCCTATCAAAGATGGGTTGAAAAGAAGATCTTTTACTTCCTTGATATAATAATCGGCGATGATGTCCAGTCGTCCCTTGAAGAAAGTGGCGTCAACACCAATGTTGGTACTTACGTTTTTCTCCCAAACGGCATTCGGATTTCCAATCTGCGATTTTTCAAAACCTTCCAAAGCACCTGAGCCGCCGGTTCCGTTCAAGTCATAATAAGAACTGCGGCGATTGGAGCCATAAGTTGTGAAAGCGTTACCTGATCCCACGTTGATCTGGTTGCCCATGACACCGTAGTTGACACGTAGTTTCAAATCATCCAGCCAGGAAATTCCTTTCATGAAGTTTTCCTGGGAAATGCGCCAGCCTGCGCTTATGGCCGGAAACGTTCCATATCTTTTATTGATGAATTTGGAAGAACCATCACGGCGAATTACTGCGCCAAAAAGATACTTATCTGCATAAATATAATCAACACGGCCTAACAATGAATATAATGCATCGCCAGAACGGCTGCTTTTATTACTTCTTGTTCCGGAACCGGTCGAAAGGTTCATGTAATTTGGATCGAAAGAAAAATATCCCTGGGTACTTCCACCTACATCATAACCTTTACTGTTGTAACTTTCAGTACCTGCTACGACTGTAAGCTCATGTTTGCCCATACTCTTGTGGAAAGTAACAAGATTTGACCAGGTCCAGTTGTAGCCCGAATAAGCGTCTTCCGAATACGTGTTTGTATTACTATTTTCTTTGTTTTCGTAAGTTGGGAAGTCGAAGCTGTTGGATCTTCCTGAATAATTTTCACCACCAAAACTGGAACGGAATGTGAAATATTTGAACATATCAAATTCAGCGAAAACATTTCCGAATAGCCTGTTGCTTAATCCTTTGTTGTATCGTGTGCGTTCACGCATTGCTACCGGATTAAAAGCATCACCCATGCCTGAAGCGCGGCTTCCGGCATAATTACCCATAATGTCGTGAACTGGCACAATAGGCTGCATCCTGAATGAAAAGGCAATGGCAGAACCACCGTCCGATAAAGTGCTTCGCGGATTGTCGCTGATAGAGTAAGCCAGATTTTCACCAATTCTGATATGCTTGCCGATGTTATACTGACTGTTTGATCTAAGAGTATATCTTTTCAGGTATGTATTGGTAAGTGCTCCTTGCTGGTTGAAATAATTCAAAGAGAAAAGATAATTTCCCTGATCGCTTCCGCCGCTCAATGAAATATTATGACTCGTTGACGGCGCTTTTTTAAAGATCTCATGAAACCAGTCTGTTCCTGTTTTATTTGCTTTAACAATCTGGTTAAACGTATTAAAATCGTCAACGGAAGTATAATTTGGATTTACATAATAAAGTGACGGATCCGTCCCGGGATCTCCTTCTTTGGCACCGGTTGGCAGAATGTAGTCTGGTAAAACAGGCGTAGCGTCATAACCATACTGATCGTCACCAACAGTTAAACCAGAATTTTTCTGAACCTTGAATTTAAGTTGTGCCTGTTCAAGCGGAGACAATGTGTTCCAGACATTTCCGCCAGGAGGTGTTTGCATTCCGTAATAGGCAGTATAATTTACTTTTACTTTATCTTTTCCTTTTTTGGTTGTAATAATGATGACACCATTTGCGGCACGGGAACCGTAGATAGAAGCTGATCCCGCATCTTTCAAAACTTGCATAGAACCGATGTCATTTGGGTTCAAATCCGAGATCGAAGTTGTTGGAACTCCGTCTACTACATAAAGAGGAGCATTATTTCCAAAAGTATTAATCCCACGGATACGGATTTGAGGAGATTCTCCCGGCTGACCTGATCCTAAAATCGTAACTCCGGAAGCACGTCCCTGCAACTGGCTCGTTACTGTTCCACTTGGTGTTTGATTCAATTGTTCAACATCAACTACCGAAACTGCACCGATCAAATCCTTTTTACGCTGCGAACTATAACCGGTTACGACAAGTTCAGAAAGTGTCGAAACATCCGGTTTCAATATAATATCCACAACCCCGCGCGATCCGACCATTACTTCCTGACCCATAAAACCGATGAAACTGAAAATCAAAATCGATTCGTCGCCCGGAATATTGATCTGGTAATTTCCTTCCACATCGGTCATGGTTCCCTCATTGGAACCTTTCAATCGGATGGCGACAGAAGGAAGCGATTCTCCCTTTTCATCGGTTACCTTTCCTTTTACCAAACGGATGTTTACCTCTCGTGAAAGATTTTTTGCCTCCTGGATCTTTTCAGCTTTTGTCTTCTCAGTGATACCGATCATGCTGCCTACCTGCTTGAATTCCAGAGAAGTTTGTTTTTCAATTAACTTCAATATGTCATTCAGCGGCAGCCCCATTGCATAAAGCGTGACTTGCGGAGTATTTCGAATCAGCTTTTCATCGAAAGCGAAAGTAACGTGGGCCTGTTGTTCGATCTGTCGTAACACAGTTTTGACCCGTGTCTGCCGTACATCCATATGTACGTGCTGGGCTTCACTGGGGCTGGCCGCCAGTAATGCCGCGGTCAATAGGTTAATGCCTAAAGTTAGCGTAGAAATGCGCATACATTTTTTCAATAAGGGGAGTCCCTTACGATAATAATTCACCATATTTGTCTGATGTTTAATGATTAACCTGTTAAACGTTACCCCTTCTGACTGTTGATGGTTCGAAGCATTGCACAGCAGGAGAGGATCTCATTCCGGGGACATTTGCAGTGTTCCCGGTTTTTGTTGATTGTACTTTCCTTGAAAGCCAACCCGATTTTAGTTGTTATCTGACTACGATGGTGCTGTCGTTTAGTTGGGAATAGTTAAATTTCTTAGAAAAACCGATAACTTTCAGTACATCTGTTAAAGGTTGATTATCAAGCGTAATGGATATTTTCTCTTCTTCCAGTGCTTTATTTTCCACAATAATATGTTGGTTATATTTTCTTTCGAGTGCATGGAAAACCTCTGAAAGTAACTCGTCTTCTAGTACATTCTTATTGTCTTTCCAAGGTGCGATGGCCGGAGAACTAATTTCGTTGATTGTAATCTCTGATTTTTTGTTCTGAACAATGATCTGTTTATCCGGAAGTAACATTACGGCTGGTTTTCCGGGCTGGTTGTGAAGTGTTACGCCAACTTTTCCGGATTTTACAGAAACCTTGGACTGTCTGTCGTTGTCATAAGCTTTTACATCAAATGAAGTTCCAAGAACAGTCACATCAAGTGTTTTTGTTCGTACCACAAAAGGACGTTTAGATTCATGAACGACGTCAAAAAATGCTTGTCCGTTAATCAGTGTTACTTCCCGAAGTTTCTGGGTAAAAGTTTTTGGGAATCGAACCGTAGATCCTGAGTTAAGCCAAAGTTTTGAGCCATCGGAAAGTTGAATGGAAATTGTCTGGCCAAATGGCGCATGAACCATTTGTATGACGTTTTCGGGAACCCGATGTATTTTATTCCAAGCGAATAAAGCAAGTGTTATAACGGCCGCGGCAGAAGCAGCCCATATACTAAGCCTGCGAAATAAACCGTAGGAAATCGGTATTTCGTCAGCCTCATTTTTGGGCAGGCTATCTTTTAAATTGCGTAAAATGTTTTGCTTTAATTGCTCAGCTGTTTCATAGGTTTCAGAAACAATAATTTCTGACTCATCTGATAACGCGGTTTTATCATACCAGCTGTGCAGTAGATGTTTTTCTTCCTCACTTGCCGTGCCGTCAAGAAATTTTTGAGCCAGTATTTTCAGATACTCTTGATTCATGCTTATCCGGGATTAATCCTCTGTTAAGCATAGAGTAGGGAAGTAAGTAAAACCCCTTAGTGCTAATTGAAAATTTTATATTTATTTTTAAACACCGTTCAGAATTGTGTTAGAACCATTATTTGCAGAATAAAATTTACCGAGCCACTCAGGCTGGCACGAACTACTTTAAGCGCTTTTGTCAGGTGTGCCTCTGCTGTTTTTGGAGATATTTGGAGTTCTTCGCAAATATCCGACAGAGATCTGTCCTCCAATTTGTTATACTGAAAAACAAGTCTGCACTTTTCTGATAACCGGTTGGTTAGTGTTGTTATAATTTCCAGTAACAATTTATTTTCAATGTCTTTTTCAATCGAAACGAAAGGTGTTGAGGTGTTTCTGATCTCGTTTTCGTAAACCTCCTCTTTTTTCATTTTAGCGAGTGACCGGTAGACCTCATACCTTAGCATGGCAGCCAGATATTGCTTGAGGCTCACAATATTCAATGTCTCTCTTTTCGCCCACAAAAGAAGAAAAACATCCTGGGTGATCTCCTCAGCTATTTCCGAAGATTTTACAATACGGTGCGCCATATAGAACATTTTGTCCCAATAGCGATTATATATTTCTTCAAAAGCCGATTCTTCCCCTGTTTTCAACAAAGTAGTTAATTCGTCGTCAGAAAGTTCGTCGTAATCTACCATGCCGATAATTTATTTAGCAAGTGTTCAGTTTAGGTTTTTAAAGATAAAGTAAATAATTTACAGGAAGGGATAAAATGACTTTGTATTTTAATTTGGACTTATTAATTTATTTCAAAATAAAGTTAACTTAAAAGATGGTAAATCTAATATTTTATTTGGTATACGATAATTTATAATTATTTCTATTTGAACTATATTTTTCATTATCGCCTGTGAAACAGTATTTTTAATGTCACAAAAGGTCAAGTGGGTTTACTGATGAAGGGACATAGAAATCTGGGAATTGCTTTGGTCAGGTCAACAAATATTCTAAATTACCTGCCATATTTGTGGTAAGATGTTACTTAGACCAAAAAATATGTCAAAAAGAAACCGCCAGAATATCCAGCGGTTTCAGTAAAAGATATTATTTTGAAAGTTCGGCGAATTCTTCGTCGCTTAGTTCAATTTCTCCTGCTTTTAAATTTTCATTTAAGTGGTCCACTGATTTGGTTCCCGGAATAAGCAAGATATTTGGAGAACGTTTTAGCAACCACGCCAGAGCAATTTGTGCGGTAGTTGCCTTATGATTTGCTGCAATTTTTCCTAATTTTTCTGCCAGTTTTTGAGGGCCGGAAGCCAACGGAAACCAGGGAATAAAGGCTTGTCCTTTTTTCGCAGTGTAATCTACAATTTCTTCCCATTGCCTGTTTCCAAGGTTATAAAGGTTTTGTACTGAAACAATTGGAACTACTCTTTCCGCACGTTCAATCTGTTCAATATTTACTTCGGACAGACCGACATATTTAATTTTTCCAGCTTTTACAGCTTCGGCCACAGGTGCCAGCGTTTGTTCAACCGGAACATTCGGATCAAAACGGTGTAATTGCCAAAGATCAATCGTATCAACTTTTAATCTTTTCAAACTTCCCTCGATATTCTGGCGAATAAAGTCTGGATCGCCATTGGGAACCCATTGATTTGGTCCCGGACGATTAAATCCACCTTTTGTCGCAATAATTAATCCTTCTTTGTAGGGATGCAAAGCGTCAGAAATAAGACTTTCATTCAAATGAGGGCCGTAAGCATCAGCGGTATCAATGAAATTTACACCCGCAGCGACCGCAGCCTGTAAAACTTTAATAGCATTTTCTCTGTCTTCAACTTCTCCAAATACGCCATAACCTGTTAATTGCATGGCTCCGTACCCCAGACGATTAATTTCAATATCACTACCCAGCTTAAAAGTCAGTGAATTTGTTGTGTTCGTTTCCATTCTAATCCTTATTTGACTTAGTGATTAAAAGATTTATTATCTTAAATATTTAAGATAATCGGTTTATGATTTTTTTTAACTGATAATTGGATCAATCAGTTCAATTTTTGTGCCAACGGAAGAATTTTTATTTGGTAATTAACTGAAACTCGTGGTGGCCTGGTAAAATTTCAAACGACTATTTTAATGGTGAAAAGTCGGTGGCTTTTAAATAAACTGATTCCTTGTTTGCCAATAAGTCTCCGTTAAGATTACTGGCATCCCGTGCTGCGATCCATTCAGGATCATTCTGGAATTTTTCCCAGGATTCTTCCCGTGCTTCCGTACTCGGGTAAGAAAGGAGGTAAACCAGTTTTTGTTCCGGATTTTCTACCGGAATCCAGAAACCTTCGACCTTCATGCCGTGGCTTTCAAAAAGCCTGATGGTATAATTTTCAAAACGACTTAACAAATCGTCAAGTTTGCCTTCAAAAGCTGTATACGTTCTTAATTCGAACAGGCGGGCGTTTGTATTCATAGTTTAGGGAATATTTAAATATCATCACTTATATAAAAGGATAAACCGGCAATTAATACTGACAGAAAACCGCAGCATATCATTTAGAGAAAAAACTTAGCGTACTATCACAAAAAGTTCCCGTGTACAAATTTTCTCAAATTGTGCAAATACATCTTGTCTCAAAATGAAAAGGTACTCTGTTTTAAAGCAAAGTACCTTTTCATTCTCATTATTTGATTTGTTTTACCAAAACTCTTACTTTATTGTCAAGATGAATTGTGTCTCCCGACAGCGCAACTTCGTCTCCCGCTTTTAGTAACTTATATTCTTTTTGCATACGTACTCTGCTGATCACTGCATCGAAATCTTTTCCGTTTTTATCTTTTAAATAGGCGGTATAGCCGTCTTTTCGATATTCAATGTTTTGAATGGTGCCTTTTCGAGAATAGGTTTTACCTCCTGCGCAAGAATTCAAAAGGGTAAGACCAAATAATACAAAGGCAGCGAAGCCGGAGAGGATAAAAAACTTTTTACTTTTCATGTTAAATGTTTGATGAATAACTAACTTTCAAAGAGATAGCGATTATGGATCTTATAACCTTTCGTCATCAGCGAATAGCCTATTTTCTGAACACTAATTGGAGTGGTTTTATTGGTCTCAGGGATAGTTAAAACTATGCAATTTATTGCATTTCGCTTTAGCTTCTAAAAATTGTTACTTTGAGCCATGGATTTTCAAAGGGTAAATGGTCACACAGTTTCTCGTCTTTCGGTTCATATAGTTTGGGCGACCAAGTATCGTTATGCTGTTTTGCAGGGCGATATAAAGATTCGTTGCCGTAGTCTGCTGATACAAATTTGCGAAGCAGAGGGTGTTCAAATATTAAAAGGCGTTGTATCGAAAGATCATGTTCATATGCATGTGGAATATCGTCCCTCTCAGGATGTGAGTACTTTGGTGAAATTATTAAAGGGGCGTAGTTCACGTAAATTACAGATAGAATTTCCAGAATTGAAGAAGCGTTACTGGGGTCGTCATTTTTGGGCAATTGGATTTGGTTGTTGGAGCACAGGAAATATTACTGATGAAATGGTTAACGAATACTTAGAGCACCATAGAAATCCGAATGATAATAACCATGGCAACTTCATTATTGAGGACTGAGGGTTGCCAGACTTTCAGTCTGGTTTTCAAACTATGGACTTGCAGTCCATAGTGTTTTATTTAAAAAATGAAAAAATTATTCATAATGGAGATCCTTTAATCAACACGGCACAGGTTTTTGACATGTCTTAAAAAGGTTTTCAATTTTTCAACTAAGCTGAAATTATATGCGGGCAATATGGACAGGCGCTATCGGGTTTGGACTGGTCAACATTCCGGTCAGGTTATTTAGTGCGACACAGCAAAGTGAACTCGATTTGGATATGCTGGACAAAAAAGATCACGCGAATATTAAGTTTCAGCGCGTAAATGCCAATACCGGTAAGGAAGTGGATTGGGAAAATATTGTGAAAGGCTACAAGGTTGACGATAATTATGTAATCCTGGAAGACGAAGATTTTGAAAAAGCCAGTCCGGAACAAAGCAAAATTATTGAAATAGCTGAGTTTGTTGATGAATCCGAGATTGACAGTATTTACTACGAAACGCCGTATTATCTCCAACCCGAAAAATCAGGAACCCGTGCTTATGCTTTACTGCGTGACGCATTAAAAAAAACTGACAAAGTTGGTTTGGGAACCTATGTGCTTAGAAATCGTGAAAGTCTGGTTGTAATAAAACCTTTGGATGATATTCTTCTTTTGAATAAAATTCGTTTCCATGATGAAATCCGGACTACGGATGAACTTGAAATACCGGACATAAAAATTAAACCGGCTGAATTGAAAATGGCCATTCATTTAATTGAACAGCTAACAACCGATTTTGATATTACCCGTTTTAAAGATTCCTATACGGATAAGTTGCTTGAACTGATTAAGGCAAAGGCGAAAGGCAAAAAAAGCACTGCCGCGCCAATGAAAATCGTTCATTCACGCAGCAGCGATTTGATGGCACAATTGAAAGCCAGTCTTGAATCGGGGAAACGTAAAGCTTCCTGATTGTCAAATTATTTATTTCCAGCATTTTAGCAAGCGGCGAAGTACGAGGATTTCGCCGAGATGATAGGAGGTGTGATCTGCAATGAGCAGCGCCTCCCTGAAAATATTTTGTCCGTCGCCATGTGGCAGGGGAGAATAAAGATCTGTCTTGTCGTTGTTTAACAAGTCAAAAAAGCGATTTCTGTCTTTTTTAATTTGCTCCAAAGTTTCTTCCCACTTTTCATCACTGATTGAATCCGTTTTTTCAGGCCAGTATTCATCCGGCCACTTTGGCGATTTGTGGTCAGGTGAAAGACAAAATTCCACAATATCCCATTGTGTGATGCGGATATGTTCAAGCAGCTGCCAAATGCTGTAAGGCAGATTTTCAGGAATCACAGTTCTGAAATCAGCGGGTATATCGTTGATGGTTTCATCCAGGGAAACATGTGCGTTTCCTGTTTCTATTAATGTTATCAGTTCTGAAACGATGGTTTTTCTTTCGTTGGCTTGCATTGGATCGGCGTTTTGGTTTTTTAATTCCCGGTACTTTAGTGGTATTGCAATTTTAAGGCCATTCGGTTTATAAAAAGCCATTATCGGCTATTAATTTTTGAATAGAATTACATTTTGGAGCTGAATATTCATTATCGGATCTTCATATCCTATTTATTATTCCTTATTTTAGGGCTTTAAATTTTTTACTCCTTATTCCTGAATCTTATGAATCCAACACGCCGGAATTTTATTAAAAGTGTAACAGCGGCCTCTGCGCTCATTGCTACCGGAAGCGTTGCAAAACCTTTCAACATTATCCGTGATCTGAAAAAAATAAGCCCCAATGATAAAATACGTTTTGCCACTATTGGTATGGGGATTCAGGGAAATCAGGACACAAAAGCAGCTTTGCGAAGTACACCCATGGCTGAATTTGTTGCAGCGGCGGATCTGTACGACGGGCGATTGACACACGTAAAAGAGGCTTACGGAAAAGATATTTTTACAACCCGAGATTACCGGGAAATCCTTGAACGTAAGGATATTGACGCCGTTTTGATCGTTACCCCGGATCACTGGCATGACCATATTACAAAGGCTGCATTCCAGGCTGGAAAACATGTATATTGTGAAAAGCCTATGGTTCAGCATATTGATGAAGGCGCCTCGGTTATTGAAGCGTGGAAAAAATCTGGTAAGACGATGCAGGTAGGAAGTCAGCGGGTCAGTTCAGCATCTTTCAGGGAAGCCAAAAGATTATTTCTGGCCGGGGAAATTGGGGACATCAATTTTGTTGAATCAAATTATGATCGTTTTAATTCGCTTGGTGCGTGGAATTATTCCATTCCGGGTGATGCTTCTTTAACAACGCTTGACTGGGACACTTTTCTGGGTGATGCTCCGAAAGTGCCTTTCGATGCGAAACGCTTTTTCCGTTGGAGAAATTACAAGGATTATGGTACTGGCGTGGCAGGTGATTTATTCGTCCATCTAATAACCGGCGTTCATTTTGTAACAAATTCTTTGGGGCCGGAAAGGATTTATTCTTCGGGTGAGCTCAGCTATTGGAACGACGGCCGGGATGTGCCGGATATGATGGTTTCAATTCTTGATTATCCCAAAACAGATTTGCACGCCAAGTTCCAAATGGTGCTGCGCGTAAATTTTGCAAATGCGGGTGCGATCAACAACAATACCCGAATTGTTGGTACTGAAGGGCAAATTGATTTTACGGACGACAATTTGATTTTGACAAAGAAAAAATTGGCCAAAGCCCCGGGATATGGAGGATACGACAGTTTTGGAACCTTTTCTGCTAGCGAGCAAAAGGATTTTGAAAAGAAATACGATGTACAATATCCGCCTGACACCCGGAAAGCAGATCCGGTGAAGGAGGTAAGATTTGAAGCTCCAAAAGAAGACGATCCTCATGCACAACATTTTCGGGACTTTTTTGAAAATGTAAGTAAAGGGACTTTGGGCACTGTTGAAGATCCGGTTTTTGCTTTCCGCGCTGCTGCACCGGTTTTGGCTTGTAACAAAAGTTATTTTGAAAAGAAAGTAGTAACCTGGGATCCGGTTGCAATGAAAATTAAGAAAGGTTAAAAATAACGGTAATAAGTACATCAATGGACACGATTGGTACAATTATAGTAGTTTGTATCTATGTATTTTTGCCAAAACTGTTCTGCAAAGATTTTTTCTGATAGTTGGAAAAATATAATTTAAGTTTAAACCTAAAATTGATAAGAAATGAAACCAGGAATCGGAATTTCTGAAGAAAACAGAAAAGTAGTATCAGATCAACTGGCCATATTATTGGCTGACGAATTCATTTTATATACGAAAACATTAAATGCACACTGGAACCTTGTAGGTCCTGATTTTCACTCGGTGCATTTGTATTTTGAAGATCTTTATAAAGAATCTGCTGAGATTTTGGACAGCGTTGCTGAACGTATTCGTCAGCTTGGACACTTTGCACCTGCGAAGCTTAAAAATTATTTGCAGATCACACACCTTACCGAACAGTATGAAGGTGGGAATGACAGTCTAAGTCTGATTAAATACCTTTTGTCAGATCATGAAAGTATCATCGAATTTATCCGCGGAAATGTGGATGCATTTGCTGATGAACATAAGGATGCCGGTACGAGCGATTACGTTACGCAGCTTATGGAGCAGCACGAAAAAATTGCATGGATGCTAAGAGCACACGTTCAATAGTCTCCAAAGAAATCCAGGAAAAGGCACTCGAATATGTTCGGGTGTCTTTTTTTATTTTAAAAATGAAAATGAGCAAATTCAGGCTGAAAGATAGCAACTCAGGTAAAGTGGAGTTTTCAAAATAAGAAATAACACCTGACGCGGATTTCTGATTTAGTATTATAACACTCAAAAATGGAGAAAAATATTTCGTTTTAGGTGCTAAAAAGGAAATATCAGAAGAATTGGCAATGGAATTTGTAGTGTAACAAATTGTTTAAGTAACTCATTATGGTGTATCAGTGACTTTTTTGATAGTCACCATCCTTTACTCGTAATGTTTTAACAGTTCAAACATTACAACCAGGAAATTAAAGTATTCAAGCTCTTTATTTCTCTGACTTATATTTTATTATTGAAGTAAATTGTTGATGAACTTCTCCAGGACAACAACATGATTGTATTTCTCATCCTGCGCCGCGTATAACAAAGTTACTTTTTTATGTTTTTTAACTTTGTCAATCAGATCATGAACAGCTGACATACAGTGTCTTAACTCAAATGTGTAATCTTGCCTGAACTCTTCCCATTTTTCGGGATCGTGATCGAACCATTTTCTCAAATCCGTTGACGGTGCCACCGCTTTGAGCCATTCGTCAACTTTTGCCTCTTCTCTCTTTAATCCACGTGGCCACAAACGGTCAACAAGTATCCTGAAACCATCCGATTCATCCTTCGGTTCATAGATTCTCTTAATTTGTACGGTATTCATAGTTAGGGTTATGTGAATCTTAGACTAAATAAAAACTAGCTGATTCAAAAAATAGTTTCCTGAATGCAAAATCTTATTCAATTTTATAGTATCTGTTTGTTTAACAGTAGTTTATAGTTGTAACTGGCGGATTATTATTGGCAACTTAGGTTCGGAATTGAATGCTGTTTATCATTAAAATCAAGCCAGCTAAGTTTTAATCATTAGTGTGCACGAATATTTCCTACTTATCATTTCTTAAAAAAAAGTATGCTTTTAAACGATAGATTTAAATTCTGAAAGATTACTCAGGAGACGCTGTTCTAAGAGGCTCGATAATCTCCGGCTGATTTCGTGTTCATTTGATATAAACTGATCAAATTCCTCATCCGTGAAATGACCAATAATTATACCTTTTAAAAGTTGCTGGAATTTCTGATCCAGTTTTAATGCCTGAGTAATATATGATCGTTGATCAGTTTCACCCAACTTATAAAATGTATCTTTCCGTTGATGAATATATTGTTTGAAAACACGGATCAGTAGACTGTTCTGAAGTTTAAGTATTGGTCTTAGGGTCAGGTTCTGGAAACGTTCTGCTATTCCCGCGGCAGGTTCTATTGAAATGTTTGGCCGTAAGGAAAGTAAAAGGGTGGTTTTATCAGGCATTATAATACAAAATTTAGTAATTTATTTATTTCGAATTATTCTCCTGCTTATTAAACAAACCAGGCGGATTCCAAGTCATAATGGAATCCGCCCGATCATATGTATTGATAACTATTTTTTCTTTCCAAAAATATAAGTAATTCCACCGCTTACTGTAACAGCCTGGTTGCTGTTTTTTACTTCATATTTTTCATTGCCTGGTTTCAATGGATCCATAAGAATCGAGTTTGCCGAGCCGATGATAACATTGTAAGCAGCCTCAACTGTAAAACTCAGTCTTCTGCCCAAGGGGAGTACAAGCCCGATTTTTGGAGCAACACCAGGACGTAAAACTGTCTGATCAATTACAATGTTGTAACCTTCGATTTTTAAGATATTTAAACCTGCTTCTATACCTGCATACGGACGAATTCCTTCTGTTTTAAAATAGTATTCTGCGAGCAAATTGATGGGTATATTCGTCGCTTTTCCTCTAATGCTCTTTGTAGATAAGTCTCGCTTTAATTCTTCCATCAAATATCTTCCTGATATCCCGACGGCCACGTTTGGCTTAACAAAATAGCGATACTGTGCCCCACCGCCATAGATTCCTTTAGATATGTAACTTTGGTTGGTAAAACCGTAAGTACCTTGCAAAGTAAGCGTGGATTGTGCAAATGTTTTGGTGGAAAAGAGGAGACTGATCAGGGTTAAGGAAAAGAGGACTAATAACTTTTTCATAATTTTTAATTTTATTTACTCGGACTGTTTTAAGATCCCATACGCATAAAGGTCTTGTTTTGTGGAAAATTAGAGCTTTTTGTTCTGGAAAATTCCGTTTTTTTTAGACTTTTGATTTTTATAATATTATTCTAATCTCCAGCCGGGCAAGTTTTTATTCGTAAATTATTGAAAAAGAAGTGTTTATATATTACAATTTCATAATTCTGAAAACTTTCTTTTGTCGTTGTGAAGTTACTTCAATAAGATATAATCCCGGCGCAAATTGATGTCCTGATAAATCTATCTGCATTTTTTGTTCAGAACCAATTGCATTTAAATTCGTTTGGAGAGCCAGATTACCATGTATGTCGAAAGTTTTGATCTGTACTAATGTTGAAACATCTGCCTGAAAAATGACGTTGACAATGCTATTCGTAGGATTGGGATAAGTACGCCAGTCTGCTTTTGTATCGAAGTAGACGGACTGTATCCTTGAATATTGGAAACTACCGTCTTTATCAATCATTTTCAACCGGTAATAGTTGGTACTGCTTAGGTCGGGAGAAATATCTGTAAAGCTATATTGCTGCTCGTTAGTGGAGTTGCCGGCTGCTGTAACTTCACCAATTTTTTTAAACTGATTCCGGGTGAATGCGCCAGTTCCCTGTACACGTTCTATTTCAAAATAATCAGTATTTGTTTCGGAGGTAGTAATCCAGCCCGCAATTACCTGATCGGGATTATCATTGCCCGGTTTTTTTGTTACGGTAAAACTTAGCAGTTCGACCGGAAGTGCTCCGTTTTGCAATCCTCCTCCCGTATTAAACCAAAATTCAGAGAAATCCTTGATCTGAATTTCTGCATAATATCCCTTATCAAAGGGGACTTTTGTTACATTGGCAGAAGTAAGATAGGCCCAGATCCCGCCGGTATTATTGCTGATAATGCCATCCTCATTGTTTTTATTGGTATCGGTATATTTTGATATTCCAAGATCATAAGCTGAGGCAGGCTTGGAACAACTTCCGCATCCCGAAGCGTTGATAAGTTTCTCCGATTCGGAATCCAGAAAATAAATTCTGACAGCGGCGTTCGCGGCAAGCGTACGGTTTGTTGGTTTGATCGTCACATTCCTATCCATGTAATATTGCAGCTGATTATTACGCACCGGATTTGAATTGATAAAAGCCTGTACGCTGGTAGCTCCCAGGTCCTGGCTATTGGGGTTTATCGAAGCTACAAGCTGGCCATTTTGCACAAAATCAATCCAGCCGGCATTGTTGGCAGCATTTTGGGTTACCGGTGACGTGGTAGTGGTACCTGCATAAATACCATTTTTATTATCATAGATATGGATGTCGTCTATGGCTATTCCTTCTCTGGTTGTTCCGGGATCGGCTTTTAAAACAAACCGCAGACGAATATTATTATTCGCTGCCGGCAATGCCATCGTGCCAACGTGCCATCGTGTATAATCCTGAACGCTCCATCCTTGTGTGTCTTCTGTTATTTTATTATACCAGTTGGTTCCCTGGCCCTTATCTCCGAGGCGGATCCAGGTGTTTCCGTCTGTGGAATATTCAAGATAGGCAAAATCGCAATCTTCCGAAGCACAGTATTCAATATCCAGCGCGAGGCTAAAACTGACTGTTGGATTGGTCATACCGGTTAAATCGAAACAAGGCGAATATAAATAAGATGTTTCCCCATTGTTATAATTTCCTGACAAATTCGTTTTCCAGGCTTTTGTGCCGCTTGCCGCTTTGTTTATTTTATTGGAAACAGGCGTTCCATAAGCCCAGGAACTTGACGTTCCGGTACTATGCCAACTGCCATTATCATTTTCAAAATTTTCAAGATAAGGGAAGGCTGCGATCTGGCGATTGTTGTAAATATCAAGTTCGATTGTGTTATTATCAGCGTAAGTATCGGACGACAGGCTGCTCCATACTTTAAGATGGTAAGAGCCAAATGCAGCCATATTTTGTTTGGCCGAAAACGTGAAATTAACCGTTGTTCTGGCAGCAATTGACGCAATTGTTTCATGGATTTCCGAGCCGTTTCCCAGTTTGTAATTAACAGGAATATTAGAAATGGAATGGTCGGAGCTGTTTCTGATAGAAATCGTAATAGGTTGATCATTGCTCAGTCCACAGCTGGATTGCGTAATGCTGACCAGGCTTAGCAGTTGAATATCATCAGTTACAATACTTAACTGAATATCGTCAAAGGAATAACCTGCCCCGCTTAGAGGATCTGCTGTAATGATGTCTCCATATTGTCCCCAGCGAATTTGGGTGCTGCTTGAAAGCGTCTGTCCGTTTTCAAACAGTTTATTACTTACTTCAATACTAGAGGATAGTTTATAATTCTGATCTACCGGATTTTGGTTTTGGTAAAGGTTATAAACTGGAATCCAGGAATCACTGTAACTTCCTCTTAACCAAACGGAATTATCAGGATGATTTTTTTGTCCATGATTTTTATACCTGAAATTGAGACGGATATCTTGTGAGATATTGTAATTCGTAAGATTAAAAGTTCCATCAAGATAATTGGTATTGCCATCCGGATAAAACCGGTCTGTATCCAGTGTAAGTGCTTTGGTTCCGGAATATGCCATCGCGGTGTTGACAAATGTACGGATACGACCTACGTTCGTTGAGTTTGTAAAATCGTAGCGACTTGCATTTTGAAGTCCGGTTTTATCAGTAATAATCTCCTGAACAGATGCGGATTCAATATTATCAAGAAAAGGCAGCGCAACAGGTGCGTTGTTTAACTGATCAAATATTTTTGAAATTTTATTATTGCTTTTTGCAGTATCTGCCTCTGCATTGGCAAATGCCTCAATGACGTAAGAACCCGCCGCAGCCAGGTTCGCTTTATCCGTAAAAGTATAATCAACTGATGCTTGTGCAGGAATTGATAACGATACAGAAACGGAAGATGCCGCAGTTCCATTTAAAGAATAACCCATAGAAACCGGACCTGCAAAAGGTTGGTCATCAAGGTTTTTTATTCTTATGGTAACATCATTTTGGTTTGATAATGCTTTTGACGTTAACAACCGGCCAGAAGAAATAGGATTGACGATTGCTTCCAACAGAAGATCGTTATCCGAAATGTTTCCTGAGCAGGTTCCTGAATCAGGCTTTCTTGGAACAGCGACGGATCGTATTCCCGGATTTGCATTAACCAAAGCGCGGACAGCAAACCAATACGTAGAATCCTTGCTTAATCCGCCAAGGGTGAAATTGGTATTTGACGTGATGCCGGCCGAAATCATTTCGTCACCTTTTAAAACCATAACTTCATAATTACTTACGCCGGTTACGGGCGTCCATTCCAAAGATGCATAACCCTGGCATTGAACGGAAGAAAGGCTTAAAGCCGGGCGCCCCGTAATTGTAAATGCCTGACTGATACTTTCTGCTCCGGTTGCATTCTGAATTACTTTGACCTTTGCCTTGTCGGTTGAAACGTCCGGGAAATGCCATTTGAGCTGGCGGCCGTTTGCCGTCAGATTTCCCGGAATTGGATTCCATTGCGCACCATCATTTATTGAATATTGTACGGAGAAATCATTCGATGAATTTCCAAATGAATCCCAGCTTACATAGATAGAATCTGTTCCCCGGTAACGTTCTTTCCCAATAGGGTTTGTAATGGTAGTTGAAACGGGAATAATGTCATACACTACGAAATATTCTTGTGTTCCATTTTGATTGATGGCAGTTCCTTTCACATTGATTTGATAAGTGCCTGCAACGGGCGAATCAATAACAACCTGCTCAATATTATTGATATGATCGGCTCCGGTTGTAGCGGGATTGTTCACATTTGCAGGAGTTGGATCCAGCAATTTTGGAAAAACGGTGGTGGCGCCAGGATTTGTAACAGTCAGATCAAGGTCATTCACAAGATTTTTTCCCGACAAAACGGATGTAGCAGGATCATTCCAATACAACATTACTTTAACTCTTGCGGTGTTTGCAGGAATTTCAATCGGGTAAGTGTCAGGTGTGGCCGAAGTTGCGATTGAAGCTGATTTGTAACTTTCACTTTCAATCATTTTTACCGAACGCAGAAGATTCATCCATCCAAAGCCGTATTTGTAATCCGGGCCATCGTTTCCCTGATCTGTCCCGCCATTACATAGAATGGCCTTCATTAACCCATTTTTGGGATTTTGCTGACTGTGAAGCTGGCGGTAGCGCTGATAAAGTAAGGTAAGGCCTCCTGCCACAGCCGGAGAAGCCATGCTGGTTCCCGACAAACTTCCATAGAGATTTACGGGATAGGAGGAAACTACACTCGTTCCCTGCGCACTGATCTCAGGTTTAATTCTGCCATCTTTTGCAGGCCCGCTGCTGGAACTTGGTGCTATAATACCTTCAACTGTTGTATTCCCAACACTGATAATATTTTTTGCTGTTTGAAACCCGCCAACTACATTGCCAAAACCAGAAGGATAAGGGCTGCAAGAAATTGATCCGCTATTTCCTGCTGCAAAAACATGTTGAAGGTAGGGCATTTGAAAAGCCTGCTGATCAAGAATGTAGGATTGCAGATTATATGCCCCAAACGTAGAACAATCTGTCAGGTCATTTCCGTAGGAATTATTAGTAATAACCATTCCGAAATCCTGCACATAAACTGGCGCATAGGCTAGTATATTGGAAAAATACTGAGAAACGATTTTGGCTTTTGGAGCATAGCCTGTAAATTTTTCATTTAAAATTCCTGCCCCGCCCAAAGTACCCATTACATGGATTCCATGTCCACCGGCTTCTATCGCTGCCCGGTTAATGATCCGGTTACTTAAATCTATGTGAAGCAGTGGATTTGCTTCATCACCTACACCCACAACAACGCCTTCTCCATGTAGATTCCGTCCTGAAATAAGAGATGAGTTTAGGACATTTGCCCGTCCATTGGCTGTACTGTTTACATTGTTGGGTTTATCAGGTTGAGGAACGGGTTCCACATATTGGACATAGTTTTTTAGCGCCAGCTCATTTAAGCGGTCTTCGGCTACTCTTATTTCCAGAACCTGATATGCCTGGTAAACATTTGAAATGATTTCGAAGTGGTCGGTTTTTAATTGTTCTCTTATTTCATCAAAAGAAAAAGATTTTGGAAAATTAATCCAGACATCAATTTGCCCCTTTACTTTTCTGGCATGTTCAGGAAATGGCTTTTTTAATAGCGATGGATGAATTTTTTGACTCGCCGTCAAATAAATTACCGCACGCGCCCCGGATCTTTTTAAGGAAATGTCAGAAAGAGATCCGGTAATGGTTGCTGCATAAGCATTGTTTGGGATATATTCCAGCAAGTCAATTCCATCTGCTTTTAGCCGCTCTCGTTCCGCTGAGCCGGGAATTTCTTCAAATTGTATGACAACAAAAACCTTTTTATCAGGTAAAAGTCTGCTGTTAACAGCATCGGTTTTGCCGATTCCGACATTTTTTTCAGGAGTGAAAGAACCACTTTTTAATTCGATCTGATAATTCTTTTTATTCTGAGACAAAACAGTCAGCGGAAGAAGAAACAGTACAAAAATTTTTAAGAGTAGCATTAATTTCATATTAGTGAGGTATAGTGGTACAAAAGTGTAATTTCTATAATTTATTTCATTTTTCCATGCATGAAAATAACCTAAAATTGAAGATTTATTCAACAAGATGTGGACGTTACGAACATTTCGGGCAATTGTTACATTACTTAAACCTTTTGATATTGAGTGTTTTGAAGGTTTGGCATGATACTAGTCAGTTACTTATTAATTGTGCGAAGGCACGGAAAACAGATTCTCATTAAAAACACAGATTATGAAAAAGCTAATAATGTCGGCAGTTGCCTTAACTCTTATCTCTTTCGCCTCTGTTCAGGCCACTCCGGTTACGGAACCTAATCATGCTATAACAGTTACCCAGGAAAAAGTTTCGGTTAAACCGGAAGATTTACCAGCAGCTATAAAAGCAACAATTAATAGTGACGCATTTGCAGGATGGAAAGTAACCACTGCTTATCTGGTCACAAATGATGACAAAACTCAATACTATGATTTATCAGTTAAAAAAGGCAGTGAAAACGCAAGAGTAAAGCTGGATAAAAATGGTAAGAATGTAGAATAAATAGTGCATTACTTTACTCAACGTGAATATTGCCGGAGCTTAGGCTCCGGTTTTTTTGTGCTATACCAATAATAAATACGGTCACGATAATGGGGCAAATGAATAGAAAAATCGTCTTGTCTGTAAAATATTGAGTAGAGTTTTCTAAAAATGAGATTTTACTAAAAACCGGCCTTGCCAATTGAAACGCTCAGATAATTCAAATATGCTTAAATTTCTTCTTTCTTCCTTTTGCTTTTTAATTTCAGTTACTATTTTGATAAACTGCGCTGGCAGCAAAAAACCTTCTACCGGTTATGCGGATGACAAAAAGACGCTTGCTATCGGAAAGGAATTATTTAATACCAATTGTGCGTCGTGTCACGCTATTGATCATGAAGAAATAGGTCCGAGACTGGGCGGAATTACACATTTGTTACCGGAAAAAGCACTGACGGAATTTATTCGAAATCCCGGAAAAGTAATTGAATCGGGAGAGCCAAGAGCTGTAAATTTAAGCCGGAAATATAAGATGGTCATGCCATCATATGACTTCCTGCAACCAGCTGAAATAAACTCGATTTTAGCTTATATCGATAACGAAACAAAACTGCATCCGATTGAACCACTTCTTGTTAAGATTGAAAATAATAACATTTCACAGACTAACGAAAGATTTGGGACACCGGTAAAAAAATCGGGAATTCAGATTGAACTGGAAGACTTTGTACAGATTCCTGCTTCATCAGACAAACCTCCGCTTACAAGAATTGCCAATATGAGGCCGCATCCTTCCTCCGATGGGACGCTTTACGTAAGTGATCAGAGAGGAATTATTTATAGAATTCAAAATAATCAGGCAGCTGTTTTTTTTGATATCAGGCCCAAAGCAGACAAATTTATCAATACGCCGGGTTTGGGTACAGGACTTGGAAGTTTTGCCTTTCATCCGGACTATTTGAGCAATGGCCTGATTTATATCACGCATACCGAGGAATTTACAGGAAAAAAAGCGGATTATGAATTTCCCGATTCTATTAAAGTAGCTTTGCAATGGGTAGTATCCGAGTGGAAAATTAATGATGTAAAAAGCAAAACTTTTGAAGGTACAAGAAGAGAATTGCTTCGCATCAACGTGCCTGGAAACGTCCACGGAACACAGGATATTGGATTTGTTCCCGGCATTGGCAAAAACGATCCCGATTATGGAATGTTATTTATCGGAACAGGTGACGGTGGATCTACGATTGGAAAACATCCCGAAATTACGCATCATTTAAATTCACTTTTAGGTACTATAATTCGTATTGATCCAATTGGAAACAATAGCCGCAACGGGCATTATGGAATTCCAGCGGATAATCCTTTTGTAAATAATACTGATCCTAAGACCTTTAAGGAAATTTATGCTTTTGGTTTCAGGAATCCGCACCGTATGTCCTGGGATCTGACGCATGGAAAAATTATGTTTAGCGCCGAGGTGGGAGAGTCTAATTTTGAAGAAGTGAACGTTATTGTAAAAGGCGGAGATTATGGTTGGAATACGCGCGAAGGGAGTTTTGGGATTTCCCCATCCGATTTGAAAAATGTCTATAAAGTCAATAAAACTGAAAAGGATAATTTTATTAAACCTTTTGTGGCATACGACCATAAGGACGGAAATGCGATCAGCGGAGGATATGTGTACCAAGGAAATCTGGAAGCTTTGAGAAACAAATACATATTTGGTGATATTGTAAACGGAAGGATTTTTTGTGTTAACATCAACAAACAACTTTCAGACTCGACAGTTTATGAGATCAATATTGTAAAGGATTCAAAACCTGCGGATTTGCAGCAAATGTCTGGTTCCAAAAGAGTGGATCTCAGAATTGAATACAATCCATTCACGAAGGAAATGTATATAATGACTAAAAGCGATGGGAGGATCAGACGGATTAAAAATGCGATGGGCTCTTTGACCAGATAATTATTTTTACCAATACCGGGTTGAAAATGTAAAAATCCTTTATACGAATGAAGTATAAAGGATTTTTAAGAAAAATTTAAGCTATACTTTTTTGGAATTAATTCGGAACTGCATAAAAATTAAGCATTTTCCACTTCATCAAATCTTTTCCGCTTTCCAGTTTTATAATTTCTGCATTCGCAACAAAATCAGAGAAATAGTACAGCGTGTAACCCAGGCTGGCTACAAGGTCAAACAGTTCGGTTCTGTCTTCTGCTGATGATTTTGAAAATACTTCTGCTATCAATACCGGTTTATATTTAATAAGCAATTCACTGATGGAACGGATTACTTCCTTGTCAGCGCCTTCAACATCTACCTTAATAAAAGATAATTTAGGTAATAAATCGGCGTAATTTTTTTCCAGGAAATTTTGAAGATTTATACCTTTGATTTTTTGGGGAAGCTGAAATTCCCCTTGTTCAGAAATTATTTCATTAGAAATACCTCCGTTACCGAAAGATGCCTCCGAAGAGCTATAATAAAACTCACCGTCTTCTTTTGTAATAGCGTAATTGAAAGGAATGATATTCGTTTTTTCTTTATTCAGCGTCACATTCGCTTCCAGAATTTTGAAAACGTGAGGATTAGGATCAAAACCTAATGTTGTTCCGGTTTTACCCGCAGCAACAGCCATAGGAACTGTTGTGTCACCAATGTTTGTGCCAATATCTATACAAAAAGAACCTCTTGGTATAAACTTCTTGAAGAAATTTATCTCGTCCTGAGTCAAGGTTACCGGTTTTACCAAAGGATTGTCCCAATTAGCAAATTCAACTTCACCTTCTTCCGGTAAAACAAATTTATCCACGGTATGAGAATATTCCTGAAACTGGCGGCGTGCTTTTTTTCTTGCGAAGGATTTCTTTAGATAATCTAACACATTAATTTTATTAGGCGTGAGTAAAATTATTGATATTTTTCAAAGTAAGCTAAATAAATTTATATATAGGTATTTGGTATTGCATGACCAAATACCTAAAACTACAAATTTGACATAAAATGGATTGGTTATCAAGAGGTAACAAATATAATTTAATGTTACCTTTGCAAATAATTTTATCTGCCAAATTTATTCTGACTATCATAAGCCAATCCAAGCCCTACGCTTGAAAGTTTGTTTTCATCAGCCAGTTCAGCGTTGGGAAACAGTTTTTTAAATTCAGTCTGTATGAGCGGTACTTCGGTAGAGCCTCCGGTAAGAATCACAAGGTCAATATCTTCTTTTTGTACACCTGCATCACGCAGACATTGAAGTGCCGACTCGGAAATTTTATCAATTTTTTGAATAATTGCCTCATCAAACTGCTCACGTGTTACTCGTGCTGTAAGTCCGTCTTCCAGGAAATCAAAAGGCGCATCATATTCAGCCTGAGAAGTTAAAGCGATTTTGGTTTCTTCCGTGGCCGCCAGCAGGGTATGTCCGGTTTCCTGTTCAAGCACTTGCAATAACCTTTTGTACCGCGTTTTGTCATGGGCTTCAAAAAGGATTTGCTTGGTTTGGGAAATGATTTTTGTCGTGTAAAGGAAATTTACCTTACTCCATTCAGACAAATCGAAATAATGATAAAGCGGAACTTCAAGGTTTTTTGTACCATAAGTACTGCGGTAACCAAGCTCAGGCATAATTGCCGCCAAACTCAGATCTTTGTCAAAATCATTACCGCCAACCCGAATACCGGTATTGGCCAGAATATCCGAAGCACGATCAGCTTTGTTAATATACTTATTAGAAAGCCTGATCACTGTAAAATCAGAAGTCCCGCCACCCAAATCCACTACTATTGCAAGTTTTTCTCCGGTGATATTAATTTCGTGAGCAAAAGCAGCAGCAATAGGTTCAAACTGAAAATCGATATTTTGAAAGCCTAATTGTTTGGCAATTAGTTTGAGTTCAGCCTCTGCTCTGCTGTCGGCTGCGTGATCGTTATCTACAAAATGAACAGGACGGCCCATAACCACACTCTCAATTTCCAGGCCTGCATCTTCGTCAGCCTTATCTTTCAGGTTTTTCAAAAACGCGGTAATGATTTGGTCAAAACGCATGAGTTCACCATTCACCATAGTCCCCTGACGCATAACGGGTGTTCCGAGAACGCGTTTCAAACTTCTCATAAAACGTCCGGGATTTCTTTCCAAAAACATATTTACTGCAGCTCTTCCGTAAAACGGAACGTTCCCTTTGCGAAGGAAGAACATGGCACTTGGTGTGGTGGTACTTGAACCTTCAACGGCTACGAGGTGTACGTGGCCCTGGTTTGCTATTGCTATACTTGAATTGGAAGTTCCAAAATCGATACCGCAGGAAATACTGGTCATTATTAATTTCTGAAAATTTGGGGGCGCAATTTCAGATTATTTGCGGTCTTTTGCAATTTCTAACGACAGTAATCTGTAAGTAATCATAAATGAGCCTGTAAATATTTCAATATGTTAGGAGATTCCTTTCAATATGTCAGTATTATTAATGGAAATGGCACTTAAGGGTAGGTAAGCCAGAATGAAGTCTTCAATTAAAAGTGAACAAACCTGAGCAGGAGCTTAGTCCTTAAATTTAAAAAGATGAAAAAAACAGAAGATAATCGTCGCCAATTTATACGCAATACGATGAGTACCGCAGCTGGTCTTGTTATGATGTCAGCGCTTCCTGGCGAGGCTATGAATGCTTCGGCTGCTGGCAAAAAAAATATTGAAGAAGACAAAAATAATGATTTTGCAGTAGAGCCTGGTCGTATAAAATTTGCCGTTATCGGTATGAATCATGGTCATATTTATAGTCAGGTTGAAGCTGTGACCAGAGGAGGAGGACAGTTGGTTGCGTATTATGCCAAAGAAGCAGATCTTACCGCAGCCTTTGCAAAACGTTTTCCGGAAGCGAAACTTGCTGCAAGTGAAAAAGAAATTCTTGACGATAAATCGATACAGCTTGTTTTAAGTTCTGCTATTCCTGATGAGCGCGCACCTATCGGGATTCGGGTAATGAAGGCCGGAAAGGATTATATGGCCGACAAACCTGGCATTACTTCTCTGGAACAATTGGCCCAGGTTAGAAAAGTGCAGAAGGAAACAGGTAGAATTTATTCTATTATGTTCAGTGAGAGACTTGAAAACCGTGCTACCGTGAAAGCGGGTGAACTGGTTAAATCCGGGGCGATAGGAAAAGTAATTCAAACGATTGGTTTGGGCCCACACCGGATGTCGGCCAGCTCACGTCCCGACTGGTTTTTTGATGCAAAGCGCTATGGAGGAGTTATCTGTGATATTGCTTCACACCAGTTTGACCAGTTTTTGTTTTTTACAGGATCCAACAAGGCAGAGGTTGTGGCCTCGCAGGTTGGAAATGTGAGTCATCCGCAATACCCGAAATTTGAGGATTTTGGAGATTGTATGATCCGTGGAAATGGCGGCACAGGTTATATCCGTGTTGATTGGTTTACGCCGGATGGACTGAAAAGTTGGGGTGATGGCCGCTTAACAATCTTAGGGACAGAAGGTTATATCGAAATTCGAAAAAATGTTGATATTGCAGGACGTGAGGGCGGAAACCATTTATTCCTTGTTAATCAAAAAGAAACGCAGTATATAGATTGTAGTAAAGAGCCTTTGCCCTACGGAAAACAATTGGTAGACGACGTGCTCAACCGGACCGAAACTGCCATGTCTCAGGAACATTGTTTCCTGGCTACGGAATTATCTTTAAAAGCGCAAAAACAGGCTCAAATGATAAAAATTACAGTTTAAGGCATACCAGATATTAAAAGTGAAAGCTGAATATGCCATATGAAACTGGCATGTTCAGCTTTTTTTAGTTTTCAATACCAAGTCCATTGATAAGTTTTTCCACTGATTTCATGATCAGTTTCAAATAATTCAGTTTTCCTGTTGCCTGCGTGATCATTACTCCGCCTTCAATAGTAGCAATGATCGTCAGCGCAATCTGTTCAGGATCAGTGGTAGACGAAAATTCTTTCTGTTCAATTCCCTTTTCGATCACATTCGTAATTCTATTTTTCCAGTTGATAATTCCCAAAACAACCTTTTTCTTTAATTCCGGATGTGTATCGTCTGCCTCAACTGCCGTATTTAAAATAGGACAGCCTCCGGATGGGAACGGGTGAGATAAAAAATTCATATAGACATGAACGAAGACCAGCAATTGCCCCTTGGCGGTATCCTGCTGACTCATTTCTGTCGCAAAAATAGTGCTGATTTTTTGGAGGTTATAGTCAAATGCGGCTAATGCCACTTCGTCTTTATTTGAAAAATTTCCGTAAATACTTCCCTTTGTAAGTCCGGTTGCATCGGTCATATCGTTGATTGAAGTTCCGGCATAACCCTTTCTATTAAAAATAGGTGCAGTTTTCTCAATGATGAATGCTTTCGTTTTTTCAGCTTTTGACATATTTATTTTCTTTTTGCAAATTTATACCATTCGGTATTATTTGTCAAGTTTTATATTGCCATATTGCAAATCTTTTAGCATTGTCTATATAATTTTCACTTTGGACTACATCTTATTTTCCCACTAAGGTTGCGCTTGAATCTCCATATTCAATCGGCCAATGTAATGAAAGATCCAACCATGTGGAATCGGATTAAAAATTACTCCTTGCTGTAAACTCCAAGAATTACATATTGAGATCCATTGTAATCGTACTCATTCATCAATCTTTCAATTACTTTTTCTGCATGGCGTTCGGATAGAAATTCTTTGTACCACTTTCCCACTTCGTTCTGAACATCGATTGGTTTGGGAAGTATACCTTTTTCCGGGTCCAGAATAAAAATACTGAATGTTTTTTCCATATGGTAACGATCGTGAAGGGATAATTTTCTCTAATTTAACAAAAAAGAAAACTATTCTGACAGATTACTTTTCCTCAACGCTTCACTGTTTCTTGTACTTTCGGAAGCTTTTGTAACTGTTTCAATGATCTGCTTCAAATCGTTTGAAGCTTCCTTTTCAGTTTTAAATTCATCTTCATGGAAAAAAAGGATATTGCTCGCTCTCCCGGGATATTCGCCTAAAAGCGCAATTTCGCCGATATAGCCCGAATCACTTTCAATAATTCTGGTAATGATTGATTCGGGATGGTCTGCTATCATTTTCAGATCTTCATAATCTATGCGAAAAATATCAAAATAGCTCATGTTGCCGGTTTATTAAGAAATTTGGTACAAAGCAAAAAACGAGATTAGTCGGGCAATTTAGTCATGCTTCCTCATTTTTTATAAGCTTAGGCTTTAAACTTTTCCAAAACTCCTGCTGAACTTCAAAGGCTTCTTCGGGAGTTACATAATCTACGTAATTTTCTTCTCTGCCCTGGCTTTTTGCCCGGATAATGGGATCTACCCAGCCATCCAGTTCATAACTTTCAACGCGGTAAGACCAGTCGCAACCATCCGGGCTTACATTTGCAAATACAATTACTTTCAATTTACCGCCCATCGGACGGTGTAGAATTTTTTCATAGCTAATTTCCATTTTCTACAAGTTTTTGTTAATGGATGTTACGGTTACGTGGAAATGATTTAACGTTTTTTACTATAAAAGTAATGCCACCATGAAAGGAATGCATATAAAATAATGATTAAGATTTGCACGGGTTACTCATGCTGCCCAAGAAACTATATAATTCTGTATTTGGTTTGAAATTGAATATTTTTGATAGGTGATTTGTTTAATTACAAAAAATAAATCTATATTTGTTCATAATGCAGAATTATACCACCACGATAACGTTATTTTATATTGAAAAATATATACAAGAGAATTGAACAATACGGAGATAGGGTTTTTATTATCTCACTATTGACTATGGTTATGATCATAGCACTTGCTTTTAAAAAACCTGTCAGCAACAAGGTTCAGGAAGATAGAAGTTTTTCGAGTGTACAATATAATTCTTCGCAGCCAGGGATTTCGAAGAGTAGCAATCTTTAAATACCTGATCCTGACTTTGCCTGAAAATGGATCATAAGTTCAGGAATTCTTTTCCCAATTGTAATTAGGTAATCCATTAAATTTTCTAATGGTTAAAACTTTATTTTTTATCCCAAATTAAGTCGGGATTTAAAATAGTACTGAAAACTGGTGAAAATTATTGATAAAGTGGTAATCGACCTTCCAGTCGTATCGGTGTGCAATCTCCTGCACGATAGCAAGGCCCAATCCGCTGCTTGGTGTACTGGTGGAAGAAGTGATAAATCGCTTAAACAAAGTTTCAGAAATCAATGGCTCAGTGCCAGTATTGCTTATTGTCAGACTTTTATCTGTTAATTCTATTCTGATGGCGCCGTTTTCATAATTGTGTCGAATTGCATTGAGAAGTAAATTAACAAGCATAATTTCCACGAGACTTCTGTTGGCTGTTATATAACAATGCTCACAGATTTCCATTTCTACCGTATTATTCCTGGCTCTCAAATGCTCTTCCAGAAAATCAAGATTTTGGTTCACAAGCTCACTCATGTTTACCAGTTCACCTTCGGAGAACTGTTGATTCTCAATTTTAGCCAGCAATAACAGATTTTTATTGATTCGGGAAACCCTTGAAAGAGGTATGTTCAAAGAGGCAATAAGTTCAGACTGGCTTTCTGTAAGCGACTCGTTTTGCATCAGTAAATCAATTTTCGATTTCAAAACCGCAAGTGGTGTCTGCAGTTCATGAGAAGCATTTTCAGTAAATTCTTTTTGTTGGCGAAAGACAGAAATATTCTTTGCAATTAATTGGTACAATGCCTGATTGAGCTGCTCAAATTCCTGTATATCAGATTTTTCCAGATTAATGTTGTTTTGGCTATTTAGATCAAATGATTTTAACCTGTCTAGAGTCGAATGAAATGGCTTCCAGATTTGAGTGGCAATTCTTCTGTTCAGAATAACAAAACCGGCCAAAAGAATAATGAAAAATAACACAGTTACAGCCGCTATGGCAAAAACGGTTTCATGAGCTTCTTCGACATTAATTTCGATAGTAAGGTGGTAAAGTTCTCCCTGCACTTTTATGTAGGAGGATAATCCACGAAACCGTTCCAGATCTTCGTCATTTGCACTTTGTTTCTGACGGATGATCGTATAAATACTGTCTGAGCGACTTTCTTGAAATAGAGATTTTTCTATTTTCGTACCCGGTTGCGTTTTGTTCCAGAGGGCAATTGTTTGCGCCCATTCTTCTTTGTCAAGGCTCAGTTTATTCAGTCCGGACTCAATTCTGTTTCTTACAATTTCGTTATATTCATCCAGTTCATTTCGCCAGATGTAATCCACGATGAAATAATAAACCGGGATACTACAGGCCAGCACAAGCAATGCGTAAAGTGTAAATGCTTTCAGAGGCCGGTTTAAAAGTTTATTCATGCTTCCCATTTGTAGCCCGTTCCATAGATTGTTTTGAGGTAATTCTGGTATCCGGCGTCCACAAGTTTCTTTTTCATATTTTTGATATGAGCGTATACAAAATCATGGTTGTCAAGCATATCAGCTATATCTCCGGATAAATGTTCCGCCAAAGCACTTTTGGAAATTACCCGGTTTTTGTTGCCTATAAAAAGCAAAAGCAGATCAAATTCTTTTTTTGTCAGAATCACAGGCTCATTGTGGACCAGAATTGTTTTTGCCAGTAAATCAATTTGAAGTTCGTGCAGTTTTATGATGTTTGAATTGCCAAATTGTTTTCTTCTTATAACAGAATAAATTCGAGCTGCCAATTCTGATAAATGAAACGGTTTAGCAAGATAATCATCCGCACCAATTTGTAATCCGGCAATTTTATCTTTTAAAGAATCCTTGGCAGAAATAATAATAACGCCATCTTGTTTATCTTGCTTTTTCAGTTCTTCCAGAATTTTCAAACCGTCGCCACCAGGAAGCATCAGGTCGAGCAAAATGCAGTCATAGTTATATACCTCAATTTTTTCCAAAGCCTGTTGAAAGGTTTCGGCAAATTCGCACAAATAATTTTCATCCGATAAATAAGCGGAAATATTATGTGCAAGCTCCTTTTCATCTTCAATTATAAGGATTTTCATATGGCTAATTTACAAATTGAATTCCGAATTAATTTAGAAGATCATTCCTTACCTATCATGGCATAATATTTGAAGTATACATGATACACAAGATGAAATCAAGTTAATAATCTACGACATCCTTACCAAACAGCATTATGGAAAATAACATAACCACCAACGAGCCGGATTCTTCCCCAAGGATTACAGAAATGGCTACGCTTTCCCATGTTTTGGAAAAATTACGTTTGAAAAAACTTGATAATGAGTTCAGATGGACAGAGGGTGGTTTTACAGCCGGAAAGGGAAAAAGTTATAATCCGCAAGATTTAACCATTATTAAAACCTATCGTTTTGAGGGAGAATCAGATCCTGCTGATTCGTCTATTCTATTTATAATTGAAGCCAATGATGGCTTAACCGGTTACAGCCTGGATACTTATGGTGTATATAGTGATCATGGCGGAGAGGAAGGTTACGATAATTTTATTAGAAAAATCCCGATTTCGGATCGTGATGAGCAATTGATTTTTGAAGTTTAATACTAAGATTTAGCCATAAGAATAAAATAAACTGTGTGCAGATTTTTTTGAACTCAGGCAGGTGAAAAGTAAAACGGGGAAATTTATATGTTACCGGTTGGTGCGTATAAGTTTCCCCGTTTGTTATGTTATCATAAAATTAATTGTATTTCATGCCGGGATTTTTTACGCTGTTATTTTATTGATTAATTTCGGCTGATGTCCTAAATTTAATCTTCAAAATCTAACATGAGGTCAATATACATTGGTGTTTTTTCGCTCCTAATAACTTTTCAAAATTTTTCAGTTTCCGCTCAATCCAAGGTAAAAAAAACGGTTTTTGTTATTGTTGACGGAATCTCGGCAGATGCGCTGGAAAGTATCCCGAGACCAAATCTTGATGCAATTTCAAAAGCCGGAGGTTACACACATGCGCATGTCGGCGGGGATAAAAACGCCTACTCGCAAACACCGACAATCTCCGCAGTAGGATATAACAGCTTGCTGACAGGTACCTGGGTCAATAAACATAATGTCTGGGATAATGATATTAAAGATCCGAATTATAATTACTGGACTATTTTCAGGTTTTTCAAAGAGCAGTTTCCGAACAAACGCAGCGCAGTTTTTTCTTCCTGGCTTGACAATAGAACAAAGCTTGTTGGTAATGGTTTGCCGCAAACTGATAAACTAAGAACTGATTTTACTTTTGACGGATTTGAGCTTGATACCATTCACTTTCCACATGACAAGCTAAAAGCGTATATGCATCAGATTGATGAAAAAGTAGTGGATGAGGCCGCAAAAACTATAAAAAACAATGCACCGGATTTGTCATGGGTTTATCTGGAATATACTGACGATATGGGCCACAGGTATGGCGACAGCAACCAGTTTCACGAAGCGATTAAAATGATGGATAACCAGATGGGACGTTTGTGGGAAGCAATAAAATATCGTGAGAAAAATTTCGGAGAAGATTGGCTGATCGTGATCACAACAGATCATGGCCGGGATCCTAAAACCGGAAAAGGACATGGGGGACAATCTGACCGTGAACGCAGCACCTGGATCGTTACCAATGCCAGTGATCTGAATTCTAATTTTAAATCGAATCCGGGTATTGTGGATATCATGCCAACCATTGCCCGTCATATGGATGTAAATTTTCCAAAAGAACAAGCTTTTGAAATCGATGGTGTTTCATTAACTGGAAAAATTTCTATTCTAAATCCGGCTGCCAAAAAGGAATCTGGTAAAATAAATGTCTCGTGGAAGTCCGCTGATAAAGATGGAACCGTAAAAATCTGGCTGACGACGACGAATCATTTTGAAAGGGGGGAAAGAGATCTCTATTTTTTGATGGATGAAATACCTGCTGCCAATGAAAAGGCTGATCTGGATATATCAAAAATGCCTTCGAAATTTTATAAAATCGTTTTGGAAGGAAAGTACAATACTGTGAACCGCTGGATTGTAGAATAAAATTTATTTAATTTTACCGAACAATCGGTAAAAGGAATAATTATGCCAGTCACAAAAGTTTTTCCGGAAGATGTAGACCGAAAGTTAACCGAAGTTTTCACGCGTTTCGGTTATGACGGTGCTTCTATGGAGTTGTTGTCGCAAGCTACGGGATTAAAAAAAGCCAGTCTTTATCACCGTTTCCCAGGTGGTAAAAGAGATATGGCTGCGCATGTTTTAAAAAATGTGGAGCAGTGGTTTTTAGATAATTTTCAGTTCGTAATTGAACAGGAAAATATCCCTGTTGAAGAGCGGCTTGAAAAAGCGTTATTGGCTATCAGTAGTTTATTTGAAGACGGAGCCAGAAATTGTTCGCTCAGAATGTTATCTGCCTGCTCGGAAACTCCATATTTTCAAGTATCCATCGCAAGTTGTTTTACGATAATAAGCAATGCATTTACAAAAGTTGCAATTGAAAATGGTATGACTGAAAGCGTTGCAACGGCAAAAGCAATGCAGGCTATTATCAATATTCAAGGCTCGCTCGTACTTTCAAGAGCTATGAATGATAACAATATTTTCAAGACCAGTATTGCATCTATCCCTCAGCTTCTGGGGTTACCTTAAAAGAAAAATATCAAATAATTTTTATTTTACCGATCGTTCGGTAAATTTGTTTTTTATTTTATCAGGAATATTTAAGAGGTATTAGTGCAAACAAATTTTAATTTCGCCTTTTGAAATTGTAAAACTAACCAGGAAGCTAATATTTTAATCAATCGAGGCCAAAAATGAAGATTAATAAAGAATTAAACCGGGTGGTAATTACGGGCCTTGGGGCTTTAACACCAATCGGAAACAACGTGGATGATTTTTGGAAATCATTAATAAACGGTGTTAGCGGTTCAGCGAATATTACGAAATTTGATACAACGCATTTTAAAACAAAATTTGCCTGTGAGCTTAAAGGCATTAATGCCCAGGATTTTTTTGAAAGAAATGAAGCCAGAAAATATGATCCTTTTACCCAATATGCATTAATAGCCGTTGAAGAAGCAGTTAAAAATGCAAATATCAATTTTGAAACACTGAACAGAAATCGTATTGGTGTGATCTGGGGAAGCGGTAATGGTGGTATTCAGACTTTTCAGGAACAGGTATCAGAATTTGCCAAAGGAAATGGAACGCCGCGTTTCAATCCTTATTTTATTCCAAAAATGATTGTGGATATTGCTTCCGGTGTCATTTCTATTAAATACGGCTTGCGAGGCCCGAATTTTACGACGGTTTCGGCATGTGCAAGTTCCAATACGGCCATTATTGACGCTTTCAATTATATCCGTTGGGGAAAAGCCGACATGATCATTACCGGAGGTTCGGAGGCACCGATTAATGAGACTTCGATCGGTGGATTTAATGCGTCAAAAGCTTTATCAACTTATAACGAAGATCCTGCGAAAGCTTCCCGCCCGTTTGATATAAACAGAGATGGTTTTGTTATGGGCGAAGGCGCAGGAGCACTGGTTTTGGAAAGCTACGAGCATGCGATTAAACGTAACGCGCCAATTCTTGGCGAAGTAGTTGGCGGAGGAATGGCTGCCGATGCGTATCACCTGACCGGTACTCATCCGGAAGGCGAGGGGGCCTATCTTGGAATTCTGGAAGCACTTGCGGAAGCGAATTTGCAGCCACATGAAATTGATTATCTTAACGTTCACGCTACTTCGACGCCGATGGGTGATGCAAGCGAATTAAAATCGGTTGAGAGAGTTTTTGGTTTTAATTCGGGGATGAACATTAGCGCAACCAAGTCTATGACAGGTCATTTGCTTGGAGGTGCCGGAGCTGTTGAAGCCATTGCCTGTATCATGGCGACAATCCATGATATCGTTCCGCCAACGATTAATACTGTTCAAATTGAACCAGAACTGGAAGGGAAATTCAATCTGACTTTGGGCGAGGCGCAGAAAAGAACGGTTAATTATGCGATGAGCAACACTTTTGGTTTTGGTGGACATATTGCCACAAGTGTTTTTAAGAAATTTGTAGAATAGATTATCCGGGAAACGGGATTGAACAATAAAAAATGGATGTAGGGATAAAGGATTTTTCCTTGACCTGCATCCATTTTTTGTGTTGGCATAATTTTTTTCTGGTGTAGTCACAAAACCATTATTTTTTACACTTTTTAATTAAAAACCACATGAAAAAATTATCGTTAACACTGATGATGCTTTGTGCTGTAAGTACATTTACCTTTGCGCAATCTTTTAGTTTCGGTCCGAAAGTCGGAGTCAATGTCAGCAATTACACAGGAGGAAATATTGAATCCGATGCGCTTGTAGGTTTCCATTTGGGTGGAATTTTGCAATTTGGGATAGGACAACATTTTGCTATTCAGCCAGAAGTACTTTTTTCAACACAAGGAGCAAAGCTTAATAATGGTAATCTGGATGGTGTAAAATATAAGACTAATTATGTCGGAGTTCCGGTGATGTTCAAGTTAAGAACTACCGGTGGATTTTATATTGAGGCTGGCCCGCAATTTTCATTCCGGACAAGCGAAGATATTCCTGACCAGACTTTTGACCACTTTGCAAAAAATCTTGATCTGGCAGCAGCAGCGGGTTTAGGTTATCAGTCGCCAATAGGACTTGGCATAGGTGCCCGTTATATAGCGGGTTTGTCCAAGGTTGGGGATTTTTCAGGTAATAATATTGATCCGAACTTTAAAAGCAGTGTAATCCAGGTTAGCTTATTTTGGGCAATTCCGGTGGTAAAATAAAATTTAGCAGTAAATATCAAGCATACAAAGTGGGCATATGGTCCACTTTTTTCGTTTTTAGACCACAAATTATCACCTGACCAGCGTGGAAAGGAGCGTATGGAAAAATAAAAAGCCTTGATAATATCAAGGCCTTTTTGCTCATTTTAACCCTCCTCTACACTTGTAAAATAAGTGTTGTAAAAGTAAAACAGGAAATCTAAAAAACAAAGAAAAATGTAGAATTAATATTACCAATATGTAATATTAATTGTATTTTTTGATTCAAATTATGAAAATACTTCGTAATTACTTCATTTGGTATAAAAATTTTTTTTCCTTCATATTGCTACACATTGAAGCCTTGCGTTAAATAAATTCTTAGAATTAATTTTAAAAACCAGAAAAATCTACCGTTACTGGTATGATATTTTTTCTTAAAACGCTAACAGCATAATGTTTAATCCTAAGTACATAAAAGACGATTAGGTAAAAAAGAGAGGCAGCGGCCAGTTAATGCAAATTGAAGAATATCAAACAGAAATAACAGAAGGTGGAAGTACTGGTTGGGGAATAAAAACCGCACCCAGGAAGTACAACGGAAAGGTTTGGTGTAACTGGATTAATAAAAATAACGCTCTCGTTACAGAACCTTTTTTAGAATCAGATCCGGAGCCGGTTAAATGGCCGGAAGAGACTTTGAAAGCCAGATAAAAAGTTAGAATTTTAATATAATTATAGCAGTAAATACTTTAATTTAAGGTGTTTACTGTTGTAATTGTATCTAACTAAAATTCTGGCTTTATGCGTATATACCTTCACGTTGCAGCATTCATTTTGTTGCTGTCAAATATTTCAGTGGCACAGGGGGCTAAAACACTGCCGATAGGTTCTTCTGCGCCTGATTTTCATTTAAAAGGTGTGGACGGAAAATTTTATTCTTTGAAAAGTTTTGACGCATCGCCTGTACTTGCGGTTGTGTTTTCGTGTAATCATTGCCCGACAGCTCAGGCTTACGAGGATAGGATAAAGGCTTTATCTTCTGATTTTAAGTCTCAGAAAGTAGCAGTGGTTGTCATTTCTTCCAATGATCCGAAAGCTATTAGACTGGACGAACTTGGTTACACGGATATGAGTGACACCTTTGATGAGATGAAATTAAGGGCAACGGATAAAGGTTATAATTTCCCCTATCTGTATGATGGGGACGATCAGGTGACGGCGTTGGCCTACGGACCGGTTGCGACGCCACATATTTTTATTTTTGATAAAGATCGTAAGCTCCAATACAACGGCAGAATCGATGATGTGGAGAAACCTACCGGAACGCCAAAAAGTAAAGATGCGTATAATGCAATTCTGGAATTGGTAAGTAATAAGCCGGTTAGCGTACCAACAACCAAAACTTTTGGATGTTCTATGAAGTGGATTACAAAAGAGCATGGTGTGCAGGACGAGGAAGCGGCCTGGACAAAGGAACCGGTAAGTATTGAAACTATTGATGAATCGGGATTAAAAGAACTTATTTCAAATAAAACCGACAAACTCAGGCTTATTAATGTGTGGGCTACCTGGTGCGGCCCCTGCGTAACGGAATTCCCTGATTTTATGCAGATGCAGCATATGTATCGTAACCGCGATTTTGAGTTTGTTTCAGTAAGTGCGGATAATCCTGACAAAAAGGAAAAGGCCTTGAAATTTCTTCAGGGAAAGCGGGCCTCAAACAAAAATTACATCTTTAATATTGAAGACAAATACAAATTAATTGAGTCAATAGATCCAAACTGGCAAGGGGCATTGCCTTATACCATTTTGGTGGAACCTGGCGGAAAAATTGTTTATGCAAAACAAGGGCCGATTGATGCCAAAAAGATGAAAAAGGCCATTGTTGAAAATAAATATATGGGCCGTTTTTATTGAAATAATCCGATTTGTTAATCACAATTGAAAGCCGCTATTAAAGCGGCTTTTTTTGTTTTTTGAAATAAATTTTAAAAAATAATACCTAAACATTTGTTCGTACGAAAAATTTCCTACCTTTGAATTGTGATAAGGAAATAACTGTTTTTATGGAGCCAACAAAATCGGAATTAGAAATATTGCAAGTGTTGTGGCAGCACGGACCGTCGACAGTCCGTTTTGTTAATGACAAATTAAATGAAGAGAAACGGTCTGTTCAATATTCTTCCACTTTGAAGCTTATGCAGATCATGGCTGAAAAGGGCATTGTAAAACGGGACGAAACCAGTATGAAACATATATATAGTCCGGCCGAGGAAGAAGACAAGACTAAAAAAGTATTGCTGAAAAAATTTGTGGATACGATGTACAAAGGCTCGGCAAGCAGCCTTGTCATGCAGCTTTTTGGTAACAAAAATTCTTCGCAGGAGGACTTACAGGAAATAAGGGATTTTCTGAAAAAATTGGATTAACTACTGAAATTCAAATTTTTAACTTATTAGCCATGAAATTTTTCGTTTTGGATTCCGGATTTATTTCAGTAATTATTCAGTCCATTTGCCGCACTTTGCTGCATTCTGTTTGGCAGGGATTAATTCTTGCGGTGGTTACAGGAATTATTTTAACGAGTACCAAAAAGTCAAAACCGGCGTTGCGCTACAATCTTTTGTCGCTGTCTCTTTTAGCATTTGTAGTAGCTGCCTTCTTTACATTTTATACGGCATTTGATCAGCAAAAGAAGGTTAAATCAGCTTCCTCTGTTATCACTTTTAGAACAGTCAAACCGTCGCAGCCTTTACTGGAAACATCATTTAATGCGCTTAGGAAAATAACAAATCTGGAAAATATTGAGCGATTTTCAGATCAGTTCCTGAAAGAAAACGCAACAATTTTGGTAGCAATCTGGCTATTGATTTTTAGTTTAAAATCACTGAAAGCGCTGGGAGGACTTTTATATATCAATCAACTCAAACGCAGGCAAAATGTAATTCCAAATCAGGTTTGGACGGCGTTGATAAAAGAATTGGCAGGCAAACTTAATATTCATACAAACATACAGTTGCTCGAATCTGAAAAGGTTTTGGTGCCAATGGTAGCAGGGATTTTAAAACCGGTGATTTTCGTTCCAGTCAGCTTTTTTACCCATCTGCCAGCTACACAGATCGAAGCTATTTTACTGCACGAACTTGCCCATATCAAACGCAGGGATTATGCGATAAATCTGATCCAGAATTTTTGCGAAAATGTATTCTTTTTCAACCCCGCCGTACTTTGGATTTCAGCTTTGATCAAGGAAGAAAGAGAACATTGCTGCGATGACCTGGCGATATCGGTCATGGAAAACAGGACTTCCTTTGTTGAGGCACTGGTGTCATTTCAGGAATATAAATTATCCGATCAGTCGCTTGCTATGGCATTTCCAGGAAAGCGAAATTTCCTGCTCGATAGAATAAAACGCATTATCTATAAACATAATAAACCGTTAAACGCCATGGAAAAAATATTTGTAACAGCCAGTTTAATTACTGCCACTTTGATGACTGCCGCGTTTTCGCCGGCCGTAAAAAAGGATCTTGAATTGCTTAAACCGAAGCTGGAAAGAGTTTTAGAAGTTAGCAGGCCCAAATCCACTTTACTTCCGGTTACAAAGGAAGATACTTTGCCTAAGAATCATCAGAGCCGTGTTCATATTGAATCGGGGAGCAGCTCGATTGAGACAACAAAAAATGACAAACGTTATCAAATCGAAAATGTCAACGGGAAAATTACTTCGCTCAAAATAGATGGACAGCAAATTTCGGAAGATAAGATTGCATCTCATAAAGGTGAAATTGATGAGATTATGCTGGACATAAAAAAGGCACACGAAGAGGCAGAAAAATCCAGAGCTCAGGCGGATGTGTTAAGAAAGGAAGCCGATGTACATAGAAAAGAGGCCGAAAAAATGAGAGAATCTGCTGATAAAATGCGCGCGGAGGCAGACAAGTCCCGTCTGTTAGCCGATGCAAGTAGAAAGCAGGCGGACGAAGCCAGAAAATCGGGTGAGGCAAACCGACTTGACGCTGATAAACAAAGAGCAGCTGCGGAAAAATTAAGAGAAGAAGCTGATGTTCTTCGTTTGAAAGCAGATGATAACAGAAAAGTTGCTGATGAAGCCAGAAAGCAGGCTGATGTTTTAAGAAAAGAAGCAGATAAGTCCAGAGTGGTTTATGAGAAAATGCAGAGCGGGCTTATTGAAGATTTGATAAAAGAAGGTGTGATAAAGAGCAAAACGGATCTTTCGTATAAACTGAACAGTGAAGAACTGGTTGTAAACGGAGTGAAACAGCCGACGGCACTACACCAGAAAATGAAGGCTAAATATGTAGAAGGCCCGGGCTGGGAAACGGTTTATAATTTCAATGGAAGGACCGGGTTGGTTATTACAAAATAGTAAAGTGGATTTTCAGTTTCATGTTATGGGAAATCCTGGAATTTGAACTGTAGAAAAAATTAATGCCTGTCAGATATTAATTCTGGCAGGCATTAATTTTTTAATATGTTCTGTGCAGTAAAATAAGTGACAATGCTGTTTTAAACAAACAACATCCTAAAACTTAACTTTATGTACAGAAGAACATTTATTAAAAATACCGGACTGATCACAGCACTTGGGATGGTAGCTCCCGAAGCGTTTGCCGAACCAAAAGCTAAAAATAAATTGCCAAAGTGGAAAGGATTTAATTTACTTGATTTTTTCTCTCCGGATCCTAAGCCAGACCGACGTCTTACGGTAGAAGAGCATTTCAAATGGATGCACGACTGGGGTTTTGATTTTGTGAGGCTGCCGATGGCTTATCCTTCTTATATTAAATTTGACAGAAGAAAAAATATTACACCGGCGGAGGTATATAACATTGACGAGCAAGCCGTTGAAAATATAGAAAAACTGGTTTTTCTGGCTCACAAATATAAAATGCATGTCAGCCTTAATCTGCACAGAGCACCTGGATATTGTGTTAATGCCGGTTTTCGTGAGCCTTATAATCTATGGACAGATCAGGAAGCGCTGGACGCTTTTTGTTTTCACTGGAATATGTGGGCCAAACGTTTCAAAAATACTTCTTCGAAACTGATCAGCTTTGATTTGTTAAACGAGCCTAGTTTGCGGGAGGATATGAACGATCAGCTTTCGAAAAGAAGTTCGGTTCCCGGTGTTATTTACCGGAAGGTAGCAATTGCCGCTTCGGAAGCTATCCGAAAAGAAAATCCTAAACATTTGATTATTGCAGACGGGAATGATGTGGGATCAAGTGTGATTCCTGAAATCACGGATCTGGATATTGGGCAGAGTTGTCGTGGTTACCATCCGGGCATTATTTCTCACTATAAAGCTCCCTGGGCTAACAAAGATCCGGAACACTTGCCTGATCCAAAATGGCCGGGGCAGGTTGGGAATCAATATTTGAGCCGTGAAATGCTGGAAAAATATTACAAACCGTGGATTGATCTGGTCAATCAGGGAGTGGGTGTGCACTGTGGTGAATGCGGGAGCTGGAACAAAACGCCACACGATGTATTTCTTGCCTGGTTTGGAGATGTGCTCGATATTTTATCGTCCAACGGAATTGGTTTTTCGCTTTGGGAATTTATAGGTGATTTTGGCGTACTGGATTCCAAACGGACAGATGTTGCTTATGAAGACTTTCATGGCCATAAGCTGGACAGAAAATTATTGAATCTGATGTTAAAATATTAACGGGTGTCGGCTATCAGCAATCGGCTTTCGGAAAATTTGAAGCGGATTGCTGATATTATGTAATATCAATAAAAGAATTGCTCTGATACAATCTGACCGTCTTTTACTTCGTAAAGCATAATCTGGTTGATCTGTATTCTTCCAAATTCTTCTGTGGTAATATCCACGTCTCTACCCACTGCAAAATGATTTCCGCTGACAACTGGTTCTGTCGTACGTGCTCCATGAAAATCCTGAATTTTTGCAATAAAATCTTCACCTTTTTTTCGAACAGCAGCTTTGCCTTCTGCATACCCGAAATAGGGCGAATTGGCAGGATCAATACTTTTTACATTATCAGAAAAAAAATTGTCCTGGATCTCAAACCACAGTTCCTGTTTCGCAAGTTCATTGAAACGAGCAGCAATTTCATGCGTTGTCAATGTTTTACCTGTTATTGATGTAGCCATTTTACTCCTGGTTTGTGATAATTGGGGAAGTTTTTTCATTGCATTTTGAAATTTCAAAGTTGACAGAAAGTCAATTCTTATTTGATTTCATTTTCAATGAATACAATACAAAATTAACGCGGAGATATTAATTTTTGCAGGTGTGAAATGGACTTTATTGGGGGGCATTCTGGCCATAATATTTTCTTCTACAATGCAAAAACGAATTGACTTTTTAACGGTGAGTTTTATTATGATAACAATTTTTTCATAATTCCAACGCACTGTTCAAGTTCTTCGGTTGTTGAGGAAGCAAAACCTAATCGGGTTGCATTACGAATTTCGGTCGGTGAATTATTTTCTGAACCATCCGAAAAAAACAGGTCATTTTTTAATGCTTTTTCTGATAAATCTTTGAGTTTAATCTTTTTGTCAAATTCTGTCCAAACGGCCATTCCGCCATCCGGCTTTTGAAAATGAAGGTAATTGTCTAATTCAGTTTTTAAAAGACCACAAAAATAATCTCTTCGATTACGGTACGTCCGTAATGATTTTCGTAGATGGCGCTGAATAACACCATTTTGTAAAAGCTCTGCCATTGCATTTTCCAACATCGTATCACCCTGGCGGTCAATGATTCTACGCAGCTGAGCCAGATAACTTATTACATTTTCAGACCCAACCAGATAACCAACCCGAAATGCAGGTGAAATTGCTTTGGTAAACGAGCCACAGTACAAAACCATTCCCGACCGGTCAGCACCTGCAAGCGGCAGCAAAGGTTTGCTTAAATAATGAAAGTCGTAATCGTAGTCATCTTCAAAAATAATAAAACCATATTTTTCCGAAAGATGTAGTAATTGTATCCGGCGATCGGCCCGGAGTGCCACCGTGGTAGGGTAGTGGTGATGAGAAGTTACATAAACCATCCGGATTGCTTGATTTTTACAGATTTTTTCCAGTGCTTCTACATCAATGCCAAATTCATCAACAGGAATTTTTACGACATTGGCTCCTGCCTGCAAGAAATTACCCGTAGCACTGGACCAGCTCAATTCTCCCAAAACAACGGAATCTCCCTTTTTGAGTAATCCCGTGCTTGCCAGATAAAGTCCCATCACCGTTCCGCGTGTGATCAGAATGTTTTCAGGAGAAGTTTTCAATCCTCTTGTTTCATTTAAATATGCCGACAATTCTTTTCGCAGCCAATAAGATCCGGCTGTGTCGCCATAGCCAAGTCTGACATACGGATTTCCGGTTAGCAATTGGGTGCGGTATGCCCTTGAGAGTTCTTCCAAAGGAGCAAGTCTTGGATCCGGGAATCCATCATCCAAATGTAATTTTATGTTATTTTTGATTACAGCTCTGTTCAAATGAGGTTTTTCTTCAAATGTAAAACCTGCCTTTTTACTTGAATTATTATTTCCCAAAGGCTCTGTTAATGAAGATTGTGGTTTAATTTCGGGAAAATGGGCGGCAATAAAAGTACCCGTTCCGATACGGCTTTCCAGCCAACCCTGGGCCAGCAATTCTTCATAAGCACGGACGACCGTTTTTCTGTGTACATTTAATGAGTCAGCCAATTGTCTGCTGCTTGGCAGCTGATAGCCCGTTTGTAAAAAACCTTTTCGAATTAATTCCATCAATTGATTGGCAATCTGTATGTAAACGGGCTGTTTGGAATTCTTATCCGGTGTTATTAATGAGGAAAATGGTTCCATGAGTGGACTACCTGTTTTGTTAGAATTGGATGATTACAGTAATCCAATAATCCGACAAATTTGTAAAAAAACAAAATATGTCAGCACCGAAATCTAAAATTATTCCGAGCCGGTCAGCAAAACGTGCTCATTTTGATCCTGAATCAATTTATCCGATTCTCGATGAAGCACTTTTCTGTACAATAAGTTATTCGGTAGATAATCAGCCGTTCTCCATTCCTACTTCTTTTGTGCGCCATGAAAACAAAATTTACATTCATGGATCGGTGGGAAGTCATTTTATAAGGGAAATTGAAAAAGGAATTCCAGTTTGTATAACAGTCATGCTCGTCGACGCGCTCGTGGTTGCAAAATCGGCATTTAGCCATTCTGTTAATTATAGGTCAGTAGTCATTTTTGCGCAAGCCGAAGTAATAGATGATATAGATCTGAAAACAGCCTCATTTGAATGGCTGACGAATAAGATTGTTCCGGGAAGCTGGGGATACCTGCGACCTGTAAAGGGGAATGAAGTAAAGAAAACAACGGCACTGGCATTTGCACTGGATGAGGCATCTGCCAAGATGAGATCAGGCATGCCAATCGACGAAGAAGAAGATCAGGATCTGCCGATTTGGTCTGGTCTTATTCCTTTAAAAACAAGCCGTCTAGAGCCAATAAGTGATAGTTCGAGCGAAAATATACTATTGCCGGAGCATTTGCTCTAACCAGAATAGGCAGGCCGCAAGCACTATTCTTTCACGTTCATCAAGATCCTCAAACGGATAATGGTGAACGTTTTATTTTGATTCAATACAAATGCTGTAATCCCTAAGGTTAAAATAGAAAAATTTTAAGTTTTTGTTCTTTCTTTGCTATCTTGTAGTATAGATACGACCCACCATGGACAAATTAGAACAAGCTTTCACCTTTTTTGACAATTATAATAAACAATCACCGGAGCATATAACCTGGAAAGGTGAAGAATTTCCCTCTGAATATTTTTACGCATTAAAGTTGTACGATTGGGTAAATAAACTTGAACCTGATGCACCGGAAGCATTATTGCTCGCTTCAAGAAGTCAGCATATCGGGCGTTGGGAAATAGCAAGAAAATCTTACCCGGATGGTCGCGTAGGTTATCTTAAATGGAGAAGTGATCTTGCGAAGTTTCACGCTCAGAAATCCTCCGAACTGTTATTGGAAGCGGGATTTGACGAGACAATAATCAATAGGGTAAAGCAAATTATACTAAAACAAAGAATAAAAGCAGATAACGATGTGCAAACAATCGAAAATGCACTTTGCCTTGTATTTCTTGAATTTCAGTTTGACGATCTGATTCAAAAGCTAAGTGAAGAGAAAATGATAGATATTTTGCAGAAAACCTGGGCCAAAATGAGCACTCCGGGACAGGACGCCGCCTTGGCCATGCAATATAGTGAAGAGGGGAGCACACTTTTAAAGAAAGCACTCAACGCCGGTTAACGCTAAAAAAATCAGGACGCACTTGGGCTTTTACTATAAAAAATGAAAACAAGCTTTAGCAATGAATCTTTGGAAATGGTTATTTCCGGCATTGACGCCGGGATATGGGATTGGGATTTAATCACAGGCCAACAAATTTGGTCCGATAGGATATATACAATTTTAGGATACGAGCCGGGTGAGTTTGAACCCGGCTATCAAATATTTTTGGATTTACTGGTTCATTCAGAGGATCGGGAAATCGTTGAAAAAGGTATTGATGAACAACTTAAAAATCATATTCCTTACAAGGTAGAAATTCGTTTAAAGACCAAAAAGGGAGAATATAGATATTTTCAATGTTCGGGCATTGCCAAATTTGAAAATGGGGAAGTAGTAAGAATGGCCGGTTCTATCCATGATATACAGGACCGCCGGTTTCTGGAAGAAAAGTTGTCGGAAAGCGAAACGAAAGATCAGAAACTCGCTGAGGAAAAGCTTCGGGTGATTTTCCAATATTCAACGGATGCACACTTACTTTTTGACGAAACCGGAATAGTAGATTGTAACGAGGCCGCAATTAAAATGCTTCGCTGTAAGGATAAATCTGATTTGTTGTCTTATCATCCCGCTATTTTTTCTCCGGAATTTCAGCCAGATGGCAGGCGGTCTGACGAGAAATCAAAGGAAATGGACAGGATCGCCTACGAAACCGGATATAATCAGTTTGAGTGGATTCACAGTAGAATTGATGGTGAAGAATTTCCCGTGGAAGTAACGCTTAATCCGGTAAGTATTGAGAACAAGCTTGTTTTGCTGGTTGTGTGGCATGATATCACGGAAAGAAAACTCGCAGAAGAATTAATAGTACGAAATGAAGCTATGCTAGCCGAATCCCAGGAGCTTACGCATAGTGGTAGCTGGGAGGCCGATTTACTAACAGGGAAAAATTACTGGTCAGCTGAAACGTTTAGGATTTTTGGGATGGAGCCGACCGATACCGCACCAAGGACGAGAGAATTTACAAAAAAAATACATCCTGGCGATCGGGATCTTTACCGGACCCAGATTCAGAAAGCCTTATTAGAAAAGATATCATCCAGTTTCGATTTACGAATTGTGTTACCGGAGGGGCAGGTAAAATATATTCATGCAATAGGAAAAGCGGCAACCGATAAATCGGGGAAAGTTATAAAACTCTACGGGGCGATTCTTGATATTGACGAGCACAAAAAAGCGGAAAGAGAACTTGTACAGGCAAAAGAACAGGCAGAATTGGCTGCAGTTGCGAAATCTCAGTTTTTGTCTACTATGAGCCATGAAATCAGGACGCCGATGAACGCGGTAATTGGATTTACACATTTGCTTTTGCAGCAAAATCCACGTCCTGAGCAAATGGAATATCTGAACATTCTCAAATTTTCGGCTGAAAATCTTTTGGTGTTAATTAATGATATTCTGGATTTCAGTAAAATCGAGGCCGGCAAGATCGAGTTTGAAGAAGTTGATTTTAATATTCATAACCTTGTCGAGAATATCCGGCTGGGCATGGTTCATAAAGCGAAAGAAAAGGGAATTCAGCTGAAATTAATGATTGACAGTGATCTAAATCGCGCTGTGATCGGTGATCCTGTGAGGATGGGACAAATTTTGACAAACCTTATAAGTAACGCTGTCAAATTTACAAATGACGGAAAAGTTGTTATTTCTGCGTCTCTGGCCAGGCAGGAAAAGAAACATATTATAATTGATTTTGAAATTTCAGATACAGGTATTGGAATAGCAGCCAATAAAATCAATAATATTTTTGAAAGTTTCACACAGGCAAGTTCGGATACGACCAGGAAATTCGGAGGATCGGGATTGGGGCTTACGATCACTAAAAGGCTTTTGGAATTGCAGGGAAGTAAAATTGAAGTGAGAAGTGAGATCGGAAAAGGGTCCGTATTTTATTTCAGTATGCGATTTAAGATTAGTTCAAAACAATTAATTGATCAAAGAAAAGCTGATCTGCCTGAAATTCAAAGTTTGAAGGGTACCAAAATACTGATCGCGGAAGACAATCAGATTAACGTGATTCTTGCCAAGCAATTTTTTAAACAGTGGGATGTGGAGTGTGATGTAGCAGAAAATGGGCTTTTGGCATACGAACTTGTACAAACCAACGATTACGACCTTGTCTTAATGGATCTTCAAATGCCCGAAATGGATGGATACGAAACAACAGCCAAAATCAGAATGCTGGAAGGAGCGAAATTTGCGAATTTACCAATTATTGCACTTACAGCTTCTGCAATGCTTGATATAAAAGATAAAGCATTTGATGTCGGTATGAATGATTATTTAAGCAAACCATTCAATCCTAACGAGTTGTATTCTAAAATTTCTTATTACAGACAATCGGCGAATTAAGTCATATTACTCATTAATTTCGGATACTTCTGTCGAAATACTTGTAATGGAATCACGGTTACAGATTCTACATAGTAATTTTTAATTTGCTGCTTCTGATATAATTTCAAAAAAAGTGAAATCCACCAGTAGAATTTCTTAACGAGGCCAGTTATACGTTTTTTTTGAAATGTGCTTTGTATCGTTCTAAATGCTATATTAGCGACATATATTAAATATTATCTGTCGGTTTTTGGTGGTTGTAGCTATTGTTCGTAATTTTACTAAGCAATTTTTCGACAAGAATATTATAGATTTTGTTACAAATTAGTTACGAAATAGGTTTATATTCGCTTAAAGCTAACCCCCGACACATTCAATACTTCCATATTTTGACAGAAGCACAGAATCAAGATAATTTTTTTATACCTGAACTGATAATTTCTCGACAGTTCAAAATTTTAGCTGTGCTAAGGACTATACACGCATTAATTAGAATTGACAGTTACGTATATCCTATTTTACTCAACATATGAACCCACGAAAAACTCTACTTATAATGGATGATGAACCTAGTATTTGTAAAATACTAGAGCATTTTCTAAAAAAAGATTTTAATGTATTTGTCAAGAGTGATGGCGCAGAGGGAATGCTTTGGCTTGAAGAAGGTAATGAAGTTGATTTGATTATCGCGGATTTGCAAATGCCGAACCTTAATGGCAAAGAGTTTTTAAAAATCGCAAGAGCCAGCAATTTGTACGCGGATATTCCGGTGATTATTTTATCGGGATCTGATGAAAGCAGCGAGCGCATTCAATGCCTGAATCTTGGGGCGGATGACTTTATGGTTAAACCGTTTAATCCGGTTGAAGTCCAGGCCAAGGTTAATGCAATTTTAAGACGAAGCAAAAGATATTCCTGATACTATAAATCCTATTTAGCATGATGGAGTGGACAAGCCAGTCTGAAGGACCTTCGGTTGATTCTAAAGTCCCGCCTTCTTCCCAATACCGTATTGCCTATTTGAGCAAAGATTTTGAACAATATCTTTGGTTCTCGGCCAACTATGGTAATTATTTGCAAATTGAATATTTTGAAGATAAAGATGATCTTCTAAAAGCATTGCAGGAATATTTTCCTGCGGATGCGATTCTGGCGCACGTTAAAAGTGGTGCCTGGGAGTTGCTTGACCAGGTTCGGAGTAGTCCCGGCTTTGGTAATATTCCTTTTGTTGTTCTGGTTGAGAATCTGAATCAGGCAGTGATCCGGAATGCCAGAGCAAAAAAGGCGGATGATATATTTGCTACCGATTTTAGTGAAGGCGACTTGCTAACACGGCTCCGTTATTTCGCGAAACGGCAGTGGTACGTTGCAAGTAAAGCTTCTAAAAAAGTGCAGGCAGAAGAGAATCAAACTCCGTTTTGGAAAAGAGCTATTGATGTAGTGTCCACAGGCGGTGCAGTGCTTCTGCTGTCTCCCATTTTTATTCTTGTTGCCATTCTTATCCGTCTTGATTCAAAAGGGCCTGTTTTCTACAAATCCAAAAGGGTAGGGAGTGGATACAAAATATTTGACCTGTACAAATTCAGAACGATGCGTACGGATGCAGACCAGATGATCAGAAAAATGGCTGCATTAAACATGTACAATGTCAAACCTGCAGAACAGGAAATAAAATCTGAAAATTCTAATTTTTGCGAAGAATGCAATAGCGGAGGCTTTTGTAATCATCGTTTATTTTTGGATGGGAAAGAAATATGTGAAAAAGTTTACCAAAGCCAAAAAGAGCAAAAAGCGGCATTCATGAAATTTCAGAATGATCCGCGAATTACAAGAATTGGTAATTTTCTTAGAAATACAAGTCTTGACGAATTGCCGCAGCTCATCAATATTCTCAAAGGAGATATGTCTCTCGTTGGTAATCGTCCGCTACCGCTTTATGAAGCAGAAAAATTAACTACCGACCACGCAATCCTGCGTTTTGCAGGCCCGGCAGGCCTTACCGGCCTATGGCAGGTAACCAAGCGCGGGAAAGGCAAATCGGATATGTCAGAAGAAGAAAGGACAGAGCTGGATATTACCTATGCCAAAAACTTTTCTTTCAAAATGGATTTAAAGATTATCCTGATGACTTTCCCTGCTTTGTTTCAGTCTGAAAACGTTTGATCTATCAGTTAATTAGTCAGTTACGAGCTTCATTATACTCACTATGTCAGATGGTTTTAATCCATTTATTTTGCGTCTCATCGAATCTTTTGATCACGCGGGAGGGATTTCCAACGGCGACAGAATACGGCGGAATATTTTTGGTTACCACGGCACCAGCCGCCACCACAGAATGTTTTCCAATCGTTACGCCGGCTGTAATTACCGTATTAGCACCTATCCAGCAATCGTCTTCAATGATAATTGGAGCTACACTTACTCCTTGCTGCTGAATCGGCTTTGTGATATCCTGGTAATTATGGTTAAGACCGCTGGCTACGATATTTTGGGCAAGAATAACATTATTACCAATCGTGACCGGGCCAATAATGACGTTGCCGAGCCCAATCAGAGAATTATTTCCTATATGAACATCACCAACGCCGTTATTAATGGTGCTGAAATCTTCAATCACAGAATTGTCTCCGATTGAAAAAGGATTGAACGGCACCACATCCATTCTCACGCGATTACGGATTATAACGCCTTTTCCTTTTTGATGATAAAACGGATTTAAAAATAATCTTACCCAGAGACGCGGACGAGCCTGATTTGTTGGGATTAATAGCCAGTGAATAAATTTTTTAAGCTTGGGATTACTTTTTATCTTTTCAGAAACAGACATAATGGAAGGTTTATTTGGGAACGTTGAGTTATAGATCACCTGACTAAAAGCAAAAGTAGTTTTTAATAATATATTTTTTTCAAAAATTAATGCAAATGAAATACGCAGTGTTTTTGTTTTTTTTCTTTTTAATAATTCAAAAGACGCATGCGCAGGAATCCTTGAGTAAGGATATTTCGTATGAATATCTGGACAAACTTATCGCTATTTGCAAATCGAATTATCCCAAAAATAAAATATTTGATACCCGTATTTCCATGGCGGAATATGGAATAAAAAAGGCAAAGTTGTCATACTTCGATATTTTTTCTGCCGGTTATTTGTATAGCCCCAATAGCAGTAAAGGAACGGCAGGAGCTGCCAGCTTTTTGGGTGGGTATCAATTAGGTTTTTTTGCAAACGTAGGGTCTCTTTTACAAAAGCCAAGTGTAATCAAACAGGCGAAGGGAGAGTTGGCCACTGCCGAGTTTGAAAAGTTAACAAATGATCTGAATGTTGAGGCAGAGGTTAAGAAGAGATATTTCACTTATGTACAAAAAAAATCGGTACTAAGGTTGCGAAACAGCGCTTTACTTGATATAGAAAGTATGCTTGTAAATGTAAAACATAGGTTTGAAAAAGGAGAGGAAACTCTCAAAAATTATAATGAGGTTCTAATTATGCTTTCCTCGCAATCACAAAATATAATTATTGCTGAAAGTGAAGTTTTAATAGCTAAAAGCAGTCTGGAAGAATTGTTAGGACAAAAACTGGAAGATATAAAATGAGTGAATTTTTACAATTTTTACGATTGCTCAAAAGAAATAGGATTACTCTTATTGTGGTTCCTCTTATTACCATTATCGTTTGCTATTTTTTGGTGAAAAAGCTTCCTGATACCTATGAATCAAAAGCTAAGATAGCAACAGGACTCGTTGATAAAACGGATCAGGTAATCACTAAGTCAAAGGAGGAACAAGATTCAGAGATAAGCAGGAAATTTGAAACCCTTATCCAAATGATGAGATCGAAGAAGACCCTTGACCAGGTCTCTTATCGCCTAATACTAAATGATTTAAAAAACGTGAAGGACTCAACCTGGCGAGAACCGGTTAAGGCAATTCAGAACATGACTAAGTCAGATAAGATCAAGGCTATCGCTTTGTTGACCCAAAAACATAAGGTGCGGGAAGAATTGTTTTTGTGGAATAATAGTGAGCGTAATCTTAGTGAACTAATCGAGGATATGGGCTATGATGCGAATAGACTAAGAGAAAAATTATTGATTTATAGAACCGGAACTGGTGATTACATCGATATTCAATATGAGGCAGAAAATCCTGATTTATCTGCTTATGTTATCAATACGCTTTGCCAGGAGTTCATCTCTTACAATTCGTCAAGAGTTGTAGATAACAATAAGAAGACTATTGATTTTTTGCACAGTTTTATGCAGCAAAAGCTTTCTGCTCTAAATCAGAAAATGAATACTTTGAGGAATTTTAAGATTCAAAACAGAGTATTGAACCTAAATGAACAAGCGAAAAGCATATATGGCCAAATGGCTGACTTCGAAACAAGACGAGAAATGGCTGAAAAAGATATCATTGCATATTCTGCTGCCATTAAAAATATAGATAACAGGTTTAATCCTGCTGACAGAAAATATTTTGAAAGTGCACTTACAGAAGTTAATCAGGGTATTGTTACCAGTAAAAGGCAGTTAAATGAATTAAATGAACAATATATTTTAAGCAACTTCAACCCTAAACTGAAAGGAAGTCTGGACTCTTTAAAAACCAAGCTTCTGGAGCAAATAGGCGAAGCTTCTGACAAATACGTCTATAACCCAATGGTTGTAAAAGAGGATTTAGTGACACAAAAGCTAAATATGGAAATGTCCTTGGAATTAGCCAGAAACAGTGTTTCTTCAATTCAAGGCGAACTGAATCGACTGAATAGAAAATTTGATGGATTGGTACCTAACGAGGCTACTATACAAGAATACGAAACTGGCATCGATATAGCAAGTAAAGAGTATATTGAGGCTTTGCAGCGGTATAATGAAGCGAGCCTCGAATTTAGTTTTCCGGTTTATCTTCGTCTGATAGAGCGGGCAATGCCGGGAGAAATTCAGGCTTCTAAAAAAATGGTACTTGTTATTTTGTCAGGTGTTATAAGCTTTGTGTTCTGCATTTTTGTATTTTTCATTTTGTATTATCTTGATAAATCAATCAGATATCCTCTTCAATTAGCCAATGCTACGCAGCATACGGTATTAGGATATCTCAATAGTCTTGACAATGACTCTGACCCGGGCATTTTTTTTACGAGTGCGACAGATGAGAAATCAATGAGGCTTTACAAGAATCTTATTAGGTCTATTAGGTATGAAATAGACAGCGAAACCGAAGATCCAAAAATTATTGCTATAACCAGTCTTTCCCCTGGTGTTGGTAAAACTTCATTTGCCGTGGCTCTTGCGTGGGCTTTTTCAAAGATCAACAAGACAGTTTTGATCATTGATGGCAACTTCAGCCAACCCGATATTTCGAAATTAAATAAAGGGTCAGACTTTTTTGAAGATTTTATTAAAGAGGATGTTATACCGAGTGCAACGTCCGGACAAATTAGTATTTTAGGCAATAAAGGTGGAGATATTTCTATTTTGGAATTGTCGGAGGACAAGGTTATTTCACAAAAGCTACAAACATTAAAAACCCATTTTGATGTTATCCTGATTGACACAGATTCTCTTACGGCTATGAATAAAGCAAAAGAATGGGTAACCTTTGCAGATGTGGTGGTAGCCGTTTTCGCGGCCGGGAAGACGATTTCACAGGGAGATGACTCTAAGATCCAATATTTAAACAGCTTAGAAAATAAATTCTCGGGTTGGATTCTAACGAATACTGAAAATATCCCGGAGCAGTCAGGTAAAATAAGCAAACTTGTAGAAGTATGAAAGTGATCGTCTTCGTTTGGGGAGCAATTCAGATCTTAATTGGGTATAACCTGATTTTTCCTGTATTGCTTTTGTTAATTTATCATTTAAGAAAATTTATAGACAAGGAAGCTGTAAAAGCCACTATTGCTGGTATTCCGGACTATGGAATCATCGTGACCGCATATGAGCAAACACAGCAGTTACCAGCCGTAGTTAACTCTCTGCTGAATTTAAATTATTCAGCTTACCATATTTATATTGTTGCAGACAAATGTGATATCAGCAAACTTAGTTTCGGGTCTGATAAGGTTTCGCTGTTTCGTCCGGAAAATGTATTAGGCAGTAATACCAGATCCCATTTTTACGCCATAAGTAATTTCATCCGGCCACACTCGCATTTAACAATTATTGATAGTGACAATTTGACAGATCCGGAATATTTGCGTGAATTGAATAGGTATTTTAGTCAAGGTTTTCAGGCAGTGCAAGGCTTAAGGGATGCAAAAAATCTTGACAGTACTTATGCATGTCTGGATGCAGCAAGAGATATATACTATCATTTTTACGATGGAAAAGTCTTGTTTGGAGCTGGCTCCTCGGCCACACTTTCAGGTTCGGGAATGGCATTTACGACATCTCTTTATCGAGAATGCCTGGAGCATTTGGATGTTACCGGAGCAGGATTTGACAAAGTTCTCCAGGAAGGTATAGTGAAACGCAATTATCGGATTGCGTTTAGCGAGTCAGCCGTTGTGTATGATCAGAAAACAACTGGCGCCGACCAGCTTGTAAATCAAAGAGCCCGATGGATTAATACTTGGTTCAAATATTTTTCTTATGGTTTCGGGCTTTTTTTTAACGGTATGAAAACTTTCAGTTTAAATCAGGTGCTTTTTGGGCTTGTATTGTTAAGACCACCGCTGTTTATTTTCTTATTGCTTTCCGTCTTATTTCTATTTGTGAACCTGTTTTTGAACCTATTTATCTCCTTGTTATGGTTTTTGGCTTTAGCCGTATTTGTAATCGGGTTTTATATTTCTTTATGGCGCTCCAAAACTGATCCGAGAATTTATCGATCTCTTGTTAACATTCCAAAATTCATTTTTTTTCAAATACTAGCGCTTTTAAAGGCTGGAAAGGCTAATCAGATTTCAGTGGCAACGCAGCATGGAAGTTCAGAAAAGAAATTATAAACTACCAATCTATGAGAGTATATCCTGTCAAATCTGAGAAGAAAAAAAAAGTAAATTTTAACCATTTAACTCCTTTGGAAAAGAAGACCAGGCAGGCAGCTTTGTTATTGGCCTTCTTGAGTATATTCATTTTCTTCTTTAAAATCTTATTTTTATAAATGGAGAAAGATACTCAGATTTTTTTTCAGAATAAAAGGGCGGATAACTCCTCTTTTCAAAGTAGAATTAGACAGATTTTTTGGATTGAGAAGCTAAGTAATAAAACAGGTCTGCTTATCTTACTTTTCATTTCATTGGTCTTTGGCACTCTGATTGTATTTAAGGGAATCGTTGCCGGAGCTTTTATTTTACTATCTATAATAGTGCCAGCGGTAATATATGGAATTGTTATGTATCCGTTGTTCGGAATATCAATTCTTATGGTCATGGCATACTTTCTGTTTTTTATTATGAAAACAGGTATAGATTTTCCGCTAGGTACCGCAATGGATGGCATTCAAGGATTACTTATTCTCGGTTTTTTTATTCATCAGAAAAAAAAACCGGATTGGGACAGCTTAAAGGGATCAATTAGTTTTATGATACTACTTTGGATAGGATATAATTTTGTAGAAATTGTTAATCCAACTGCAGAATCAAGGTTAGCTTGGGTGTATACGATCAGATCGGTAGCCATTGTTATGTTGATGTATTTTGTGTTTATGTACCAGATTAAGACGGTAAAATCGATTCGCATTATTCTTAAGATATGGATTTTTCTTTCTGTTCTGGCCGCCTTATACGCTTACAAGCAAGAGTACTTTGGATTTTCTGATGCGGAGCAGGCTTGGTTAGATTCGGATCCCAATATTGCTGATCTTTTATACATCGCAGGGCATTGGAGAAAGTTTTCAATATTTTCAGATCCTGTGGCTTTTTCCTATAATATGGTTGTAAGCAGTATTCTATGTATATGTCTTATAACAAACACAAAAAAGACATGGAAAAAGGCAGTGTTAATCTTCTTTATATTTTTGTTATTGACTGCCATGTTATTCTCAGGAACAAGGGGAGCTTATGTTTTATTGCCCGCCGCGATGGTTCTATTTTTAATTTTACGCTTTAGCAGGCAAGTATTAATAGGTTCTGCAATTGCAGCTGTCTTTATTGTTTTTCTAATTTTCGTACCAACCTCTGACCAGAATATTCTTCGTTTTCAAACAGCGTTCAAACCATCGGAAGATGTATCTTTTAAAGCGAGGACTGTAAACCAAAAACGAATTCAACCCTATATTTGGTCTCACCCTATGGGGGGAGGCTTAGGAGCTACTGGAGCATGGGGGCAAAGATTTGCGCCCAATTCTTATCTCGCCCATTTTCCGCCTGATAGTGGGTATGTACGCGTTGCAGTTGAATTAGGTTGGATAGGTTTATTACTCTTCTGCTGTTTGATGTTTAGTATTATGCGCACAGGGATAGACAATTATTATACTATCAGAAACAAAGAGCTTAAAACATACTGTATGGCAGTACTCCTCATCATATTTGCTTATAACATAGGGAATTACCCGCAAGAGGCTTTGGTGCAATTCCCTTCCAATATATATTTTTATCTGGCTGTTGCTCTGATAAATGTTACAAAAAAAATAGATGATAGGATAGCCTCTTCCAATGAAATATCATTCTAAACTGGGATTTTAGTCATTACTTTTTGTTTAGCAGGCATCAGATTAATAAAGTATTTTTCAAAATAATTGTATACAATATAGCTTGCAATCGGAGTAACCAATACGGATAGGACAATTACAATAATTTTCTCACGATGAGAAGACGGATTAATTGTCATTTTAAAACATTCAAAAATAATAGGATGTAAAAGATATACCGAATAACTAATTTCTCCTAGAAACGTTAACGAATTGGCAATTGAGGAATGCAGAAACGAAAAGTCACCAATGTACATAAAGTAGCAAAGCAGAGTAGTGAGCAGGGTGAAAATTATTCTTTGATTACCAACGGTTAGGACTATAGGTTCACCGCTTATAGGATAAAATATAATTATCGCGGCCAGTATGATAGATGCAAACGGAGCAAGTTTACATATTAGCACAGATGGTGTTTTGATTGTCCCCAGTAGCATGCCAATTATAAAGAATAAAAACTGCGCAAACGGGCTTACATAATGTCTCCACTGCAAACCAAGAGGTATCGTTGGATCAAGCACGATATAAGTATAGATGCAAAAGGGAATTATCGCAATTAAAAAGCTTAGCCATAAGTAAATGCTGTTTTTATTGGCTAGAATAAGTAATAGTGGGAATAATACATAAAATCCACATTCATTCCCAATTGACCAAGCACCGTTGGCAATGTAAACTTCTGGCTTGAGAATTCCTGGAAGTATAGTAAAATTTGTTATTATTTTTTTTAGGTTGACAGGCTCGGTTTGAAAATTTAATAAAAGGGTTAAAATTGTTACAAACCAAAGCAATGGTAAAATTCTAAGGATTCTTTTAAAGTAAAAAATTTTAACATTATCAACTGAAAGCTTATTGTTATAAACCCTAAAAAGTGTTAGCCCGCTGAGAATGAAAAAAATTGCGACGGCATATATTTTGATTTTTGCAAGTGGATTTGCTGAGTCAACTTCTCCAAAGCTCAAAAGATGAAAATGATAAAACATTATTCCGCAGGCGGCTAAGCCTCTGAGATAATCAAGTGAGTGTATTCTTTTAGAAGTTCCCGACATTGTAGGTAAAAATAAAAATAATTGATAACGTTGATTTAAAATCAAATTTATAAATTTCCTGCCATAACAAGTTATCAGGTCAAAATTAATTTAAGCAATATTTAGGTGAAAAAAATTCACTGTTTTAATCTGAAAAATTAAGTTGCCTGATGCGTTTTAAACATAGATCCTTTTGAAAATTGCACATTTAATTCTTGCTCACGCTGAACCTCAGCAATTGGAGAGACTGATAGAAAGATTAAGGCATCAGGATGCATTTTTTTTCATACATATCGATAAAAAAACTAATCTCGAATCTTTTCGAACGATCCTAAATTATGATAACGTTTTTCTTGTAAGGAAAAGAGTTGTAGTGAATTGGGGTGCTTATAGTATTGTTCAGGCAACAATTAATGGCTTGGAAGAAATTATTGAAGCGGATATAGACATCAATTACGTTAACTTGTTAAGTGGTTCAGACTATCCGATAAAAAATGCCAACAGTATTCATGATTTTTTCCAGGCACATAATGGCGATAATTTCATGGAATATTTTTCTGTTTTTGAAGAATGGCAAGAAGCAATACCGCGCTTAACGGAATATCATTTAACCAATTTTTCAATTCCAGGTCGTTATTTATTTCAAAAGTGGCTGAACAAACTAACACCTGTAAGGCAGTTGCCTTACGGTTTGATAGCCGTTGGCCGGTCTCAATGGTTTAGTATAACAAAACACGCAGCTGATTATATACTTAAATACCTAAAATCCAATTCTAAAGTGATCCGCTTTTTTAAATTGACATGGGCTCCTGATGAAATATTTTTTCAAACCATTTTGTATAATTCTGTTTTTAGGGATCAATTGGTTAATAATAATTTGAGATATATTGACTGGTCCGCTCATAAGGCAAGTCCCAAAGTATTGACGATAGAAGATAAGGATGCTCTGATGACTTCTTCTGCCCTTTTTGCTCGTAAATTTGACATGGACAAGCAGCCTGATATACTTGATTATCTTGACCATGCTGTCCATGATTTAATCTAGCGAGAAATTAGCCTCTAAATTTTTAAAGTACCTTACTCAACTTAATAAAAAAAATGGATATCGTAATCACCGGGCAACAGGCATGGGACGTAGAAATTGGGAGTAACTGTAAAAACATTGCCTTAGAGTTCGCTAAGAAAAATAGGGTTTTATATGTGAACTCGCCGCTGGACCGTATCAGCCTGATGTCTAATCGTAACGATCTAAAAGTTACCAAACGGCTGGATGTGATTAAAAAGAGACGGCCGGGGTTGGAAAAAATACAAGAAAACCTTTGGGTGCTCTATCCTGACAGTATTATAGAATCGATCAACTGGCTTTCTTTCGATTGGGTTTTTAATATATTTAATAAGTGGAATAACCGGGTATTCGCCACTTCGATTGCTGAAGCAACTGTGGAATTGGGATTTAAGAATTACATTCATTTCAATGATAATGACATGTTCCGGAGTTTTTATATGAAAGAATATCTTAAGCCTAGACTTTCTATTTATTACTCGAGGGATTTTATGCTGGCAGTTGATTATTGGAAAAAACATGGTGCTGAGTTAGAACCTAAACTCATTGCCAAAAGTGATTTTTGTGTAGCAAATTCAACTTACTTGGCAGATTATTGTAAAAAATATAATAGCAAATCTTTTTACATTGGGCAAGGCTGCGATCTGGAAATTTTTATGAATGCCTCTGACGAAGAGCCAGAGGATATCCGTTCGATCAACGGTCCAAGAATTGGGTATGTGGGTGCCTTGCAAAACCTGAGGCTTGACATGAATCTTCTTCATTTTATTGCAACATCCAGACCCCATTGGAGCATAGTGCTTGTGGGGCCGGAAGATGATGAATTTAAAAAAAGTAGTTTACACCAATTATTGAATGTGATTTTTTTGGGATCTAAGGATACCTCGGAGTTGCCGGCTTATATTAAATCCTTTGATGTTTGTTTGAATCCGCAACTGCTTAATGAGGTAACTATAGGCAACTATCCCAGGAAAATTGACGAATACCTTGCAGTTGGGAAACCCGTAGTGGCAACAAAAACAGATGCTATGGGTGTGTTTGCTGATTACGTTTATCTTGGAGAAACGCAATCAGATTATATTAGACTTATAGAACTAGCTCTGAATGAAAACTCCTCGGAAAAAGTTAATGCCCGACGGAGATTTGCTTCATCACACACTTGGGAAAACAGTGTTAAAGAAATTTATAATGCTATTAATGCAGTTGAGAATCATTCCTGAATACCAAGCCCATATTTATAGTTGAACGAGGTTTAATTACAGTCAATTGCTATTTTAGATAGTCTAAATTGAACTTTAAATGCCGGTATAAATGCCTCAATTGCGAAAGAAAAAAGTTGTTACTTTCACGCCACATATTCCGTTTCATTGTACTAGGCTCTTCTTCTGAATTTTTTTGAACAAATAAACCGGTGAAGTCCTTATAAAAAAGAGCTTTGCCGCCTTTTTTAAGGAAAGACATCATCATGCTGTATTCAGTAACATCTCCCTTCTCGCCTTCAATATATCTCCCGAACTTCTTAAAGAAATTACTTCTCCTCAAATGTGGATGGTCACTGTAAACATAGAATTTTTTATATCCAGGTTTCCAAACTTTAAATGTCATTTCGTAAAATCCGTGCTCCAGGTATTTTAAGAAAGGATACTCAAAATAGGCGTAAAAACGTATTACATCTATATCAGGGTGTGAATTGATAAGTTCCAGTGAATTCTGAAAGCTTTTTGGGAAAATAGAAGTTGGGGTAAAATCTTCCTGAACATAAAGTGTCAATGCTGTTTTTACCGCATCTTGCCCTTTGTTTATATTATTACCAAGCCCTTTGTTTTTGGCGGTTGTGACAAGACGAAAATTATAATTTTGCTGTAACGATTTTAAGTTCTCAAGATGCTCTTGCTTACTTCCGTCGTCAGAAACAACTATTTCTTCAAAATTGCAATCCAGATCTTTAAATGATTCCAAAAGTTGCCCTAATGATTGGCTTCTGTTATAATGAGTAATAAGTAGGGTGACCTGTTTAAAAAAATATTTATTTTCCATAGTCTAGAAAGTCATTCTATTTCGCTAATGCCAGATCTATCGTGTTTTTTAACCAGCGGTAGCGCAAATAAATAAGCCTTGAAATAACTACCAATGGGTTTTTACTTAATTTCCAATCTGGCCTGTCAAAGGTGCTAGGTTCATCAGGTGAATTTTTTTGATAAAATAATGTTGTGAACTCGTTATAAAACAGGCCTTTGCCTCTGTTTTTCAAAAAATTGATTGCCATTTTGTACTCTGTAACATTTACATCTAAACCTTCCGGATATCTGCCAAATTTGTCTAAAAAATTGCTGCGCCGTAAATGTGGATGATCACTGTAATAATAAAATTTAATATGATTCATGTCCCATTTTGAAAATACCATTTCTGAGTAACCCTTTTTGAAAGGCTTTAAATTTGGATAAATGAAGTATGCATAAAATCTTACAATATCCAGATTTGAATCTTCATGCATAAAGGTCAGTGCATCTTCAAAATGAGTTGGAAAAATATCCGACGGCTGAAAGTCTTCCTGAACGTACAACGTGTAGGGTGACCGTACCATGTCCTGCCCTTTATTAATATTATTGCCGAGTCCTTTATTAATTGGTGTAGTGACCAAGTTAAAATTAAAACGATCTTTGATGGCAACTACCTTGTTTAGATGTTCTGGGCGACTGCCATCATCTGAAACTACAATTTCGTAAAATTTACAGTTTAGATTTTCAAAGGTTGACAACAAACGCTCTAGCGATCCGCTTCTGTTATAGTGCGTTATAAGCAAAGTAGTATCCGGAAAAATATGCTCCATGGGTTAATTTAGTTATTTGGATAGGTAGTTACGCATTCCTTTTAATTGTCTTTTTACCCGGTTCAAGAAAGCTTTGGCAATACTTCCGTCATCCAAAAGTCGACGCGGAGATGTGAAGACCGTGGCCCGGGAGGATGTAACCATTTTTAGATTACCTGCCTTTTTTAAATTTAGTGCCATTCTTCCATCTTCCGCTTCATTTTGATAATCGCTTCCAACAATGTTCGCATAAACCCTCGAACCACTTACTTTAAAACCACCAGTGGATTTGCCAATTTCAGTTACGAATCCCATATTGAAACCGTATACGTTCAGATATTCTTTGTTCTTTTTACGGATTTGAATCATTATGCCGGCGAATTGTTCATATAGCCAAAGGCCAAATCTGCTTTGATTTTCGGGAGGAATAAACGAATAATTTCCATAAACCCCTGTAATACCAGAATCCTTAACCATTGGTGCAACCATAAGGTCGATCCAGTCCGGTGGATAGAACGTATCGGAATCAGCACAAAGATGATATTTGCCGCGAGCCAGCTCCAGGCCCATTTGTCTGGCAAATGGTGTTCCCTGAATAGGCTGCATATAGTTTCGAACACCTAGTCTGTCAAGCACCAGCTGAGTTGCGTCTGTGGAGTTGTTATTGATGACAACCAACTCAACTTTATAGCCTGTTGTGCTATTTGACAAAGAAGAAAGGGTACGATAAATATTATTTTCCTCGTTCCACGCTGGAATCACGACAGAAATCTCAGGCTGCTCCTCTTTAAACCGGCTGATTGACAATTTAAGATTTTCAATTTCCAAATCGGTTAAATCCTGAAATTGTTTATCCTTAAATAGGTGTGGTAAAATCCATTTCGGTAAACCAAATAAACTCATGTCTGTTAGATAACGTTGGAAAATATATAAATGAAATCAAAACCGGGGGATTATTTTTTTTGTAGTGGAAGTTCATATAAGATGAGCCGAATATCTGTTTCCTGATCTGATGAAGGATACGAGACTTTAACCGAACCTAATTTCGCTAACTCATCAAGCACTTTCGAATTTGCATCTACATTGTAATAATACCAGTTGGGACGGTTTTCGATATCCCCAATTTTTAGACTATTGTAGGGTTTGTAGGCATACCAGAGCCTTTCATTCCCCTTAATTTTACTAAAATCAGCTTGCAGGCTGTTAAAATAACTTCTAAAGTCAGTTGATGTTTTCCTGAAATCCTTTCCATAAATGGTGTTGAAGGAAAAGTTGTAAGTTTGGACATAATAAAGAAAAGAAGGCAGATTATTCCAATAAACATAAACAACATCTCCTTTTTTGTACCGTTGCTGAATGTATTGCATGGCTTCTCGTTGTCTTGATTTTTTGTAATCGCCAAACAGAGAAGTATTAATAATCTGACGTGTCGAATTAAAAAGCGGAGCTCCGATTAAGACTATAATTAGTATATTTTTCATGGTGGAATGAGTTCGAAGCCGATAGACCGCGTCCACCCCTTTTGCAACAACAATTACAAATATTGGAGCAAGAAATACAGTTAATCTTTCTTTTAACGGATAAAGCTCCAATGACGATGCAATAAGAGCCAGGATCACCGGGCATGCGAATAGAAGTAAATGTTGTTTTTGACGGACAAATAATTCTTTTAGACCGAGAAGGCCAACCAGAATTGGTAAAAAGGGTTGTCTCAACATGACGCGTAATATAGGATTATATTCATGTTTATAATCCAGATCGATCCAGGTTAACCCCAAAGGATATCTAATTAAAGAGTAAATTTGAATAAACGGCCATAAAATATCATGTAAAGACTTTGGTGGAATAGGCATAAACGCCTCTCTGTTCCGCCAGAATTGGAGGAGCCATTCTTCCTCAGGAAACTTGCTTAGAAAAAAAACATATTGAACAGCAAAGCTGAACAGCCAAATGGAAAAAGGAATTAAATGGAGAAACAAATTTTTCCACTCCTTTTTTATTAAAAATGTCAGCGAAACGGCAATTGCAATTCCTGCTAAAATAAATAGTGCCGAGAAGGAGATCCACAAAATAGCTCCCCCTGTGATCCCCCAGACAAGCAAGTTTTTAATTCCGTTTTTCTGATAAAAATGAACATATAAAAATAGACACAATACTGATGCCAGAAATTCTGTACCATATTGTTTTACTTCCACAGAATGGTAAATCAGGGGAGGCGCTATAGCAACAATAAAGACAGCCGCCATCACTCCATGATTACTTCGAACGAAATACCTTGCAACAGGTACAAATAAGATTATAGAAGATATTCCACAAATAAGAGGAAATAATCTTAAAGACATTTCCTTATTCCCAAAGAGAATGACGCTTAATCGAACTAACCATAAAAAACCAATAGGTGCACGTTGTTGATAATCTAATGGGAGAGTGGCAAGATCATGGAAAGACATTCTGACCAGGCTTGATGCAAGGAATACTTCATCCTCCCAAAGTGACCGGTTATCAAAGTAATGGAAAATGCGAAAGAAAACACCTGCCAACAGGATTATTATTAGTATTGGGGATATGCGTTTAAATAAGGCTGAAAATCGAGTAAAGTCTTTTATCATAAGTTGAGTAAACTGTCATATAAATTAACGCCTTTTGTGGCAAAAATTCTAAATAAAAATTAAATTAGTTGAATGAACCGTTGAAATAATTAGAGTTACCAGAAAATTGATCAATAAAAAATGTCATATTTACTTTTTTCTCAGCAAAAAATTGGTTTACTCCTCAATGTTAAATGGCTTCTCAACTTTTACAAAAATTAAGAAATAAACATTTCCTTTCGCTTGCAGGAAACGGAATAATGTCAGTATTGGGAATGCTGAATATGATTATTTTATACAGGGCACTTTCTGTGGCCAGCATAGGTATGTGGGTGTTTTTTCTCTCAATTCTTCTTCTTGTAGATACCTTTCGATCTGGATTTCTAACTACTGCTTTTATCAAATTTTACTCAGGGGCGACAGTTGAGAGAAAAAGGGAAGTGGTTGGATCGGCCTGGTTTATTGGAGGGGCAATAACTGCTATTCTGGTTTTATTAAATATTCCGGCATATCTTTTGTCATCTTATTTTGAGAATCCATCTGTGTTGTTGTTCATAGAATGGTTTGGCATAATATACGTTGCCTCATTGCCTTCCTTTATTTCCTCGTGTGTGGTTCAGGCTGAACAGCGATTCGATCATTTATTATACATTCGATTTTTAACTCAAGGTATATTTATTTTTTTTGTAATTGTAATGACGCTCACAAAAACAGCTAGTTTGCAAAACATTATTTATGCTTATTTGGCCGGAGCTTCGTTTACAAGCCTTTTCACAATGTTTATAGGTTGGTCAAGAATTTCAGATTTTAAATATAGAACCTGGACGTGTATTAGTGAGATCTTTCACTTCGGTAAATATAGTGTTGGCACAACATTGAGCTCAAATTTGTTCGGTACATCTAATACTATGATTGTAAATTTCATGCTCGGGCCGGCAGCCTTGGCGGTGTTCAATCTGGGCCAGCGCCTTATGGAAATTATAGAGATACCTTTAAGAAGTTTTGCTGCAACCGGAATGCCCGAACTTTCTGCTGCATATAATGCGGAAAATAAGGAATTGGTTATTCATACTATGAAGCGGTATGCCGGCCTTATTACTGTGGCACTTTTGCCAGTTTGCCTGGGGGCGGTAGTTTTGGCTGATGTTGCAATACAAATAATAGGAGGTAGTAAATATGTCGGTACCGAAGCTGCCAATATCATGCGTCTTTTTATGACTTTTGCTTTGTTGTATCCGCTGGATAGATTTTTTGCATTAACCCTCGATGTTATTCATCAGCCTAAGATTAACTTTATTAAGGTAATATTAATGCTGGTTGGTAGTGTATCGGCAACATTTACCGGTATATATTTAACTGGTAACATTTATGGCGTTGCGTTGGCTAATATTGTGCCTACTTTTATCGGAATAAGTATCGGATATTGGGGACTTAACCGTTTTCAACCATTTGGTATTTTAAGTGTTTTTACTACCGGTTATACAGAAGCAGTAATAATAGTAAAAACATATTGGCTGAAATTTGTTTCAAAAAAATCAAATATCTCCTCTTAATTCAACTTGTGCATTCTCCTTTCCGCCATTTGTGTTTTTTGACTTTTTATACTGAAATCTCATTTCAACATTTTTATACATCCACGCGGATACGAAGTAGATCAATATAAAATTCAGAATAAATAACCACGAATAGGAAGTCGGAGGTAATTTAATTATTCTAATAAACAAGACATTGAATATACTGATCAGAAAAGCGTGGGTCATGTAAATGGAATAGGAGTATTGTCCCAGTTTTTTCAAAAGCCCAATGTTTTTTAAACCGGAAGAAATAATTCCCTTTTCGAACGAAAAAATAAAAATACAGGCAAAGAATAAAACTTCAAAAATCGCTCCCAGCGGTTTTAATTCTTCTCCCTTGCAAATGCAAGTTGTGATCACAGTAATCGTCACTATTTCAGAAATAGAAAATAGATAAGCCGGTAGTTTCCTAAGCGCTTCGTTTGTTTGATTAAAAAGATTAAAACAAAGAACTCCTGTGAAAAAGCCAAGAATCCCTCGCAGAAATCCGTAATTAAAACTATAATTGATCTGAAAACTTTCCGATACAAACCACAATCCGGTCAGGGATATCACCACCACAAGAAGGTAATAAGAATTGCGCCTCGATATCTGTTTTGAAGAGCAGATAAAAACCACCAGCATTCCAAATACCAGATATGCGATCATCTCAGCACTGATGGACCAGCTAGGAATATTCCAGCTTACATCTTTAACGCCAGGAAGAGGTGTAGAATTAATCAGAAATAATGAAGTGAAAAAGGTATAAACTGTATTAGCCGGATTGACAAGATTGTTTACTTTAACATAAGGATTAAGTAAATTTTTTGCTATTCCCATTCCTGCAAATGCTAATAACATTACGAAATGAAGCGGATAAATTCTGTAAATCCGTTTGGTTAAAAACAGTTTTAATGATTGCAAATCAGGCATGGACTGATAGCTGTATGCGATTACAAAGCCACTTAGCACAAAAAAGAAATCCACGAACATATCAGAATTTTCTACGAAGCTGTTGTTAAGGATACGTGTATCCGCAAAGGGGCCAAGATGAAAAAGAAATACCAACGAGGCGAATATTCCGCGAAACATATCTAAAACTTCGAACCGGTGCCTTTGGGTTTTTAAATCGCTCATGCCTGATAATCAAAACTAATACTAAATACATTTTTCCTCGTTTTTCCTTCATAAGAATACGTAAACCGGTCCGAGGCTTTCGCAATAATCATTAACCCAAAATGCTCACTGGTGTTTACCAGTAGTAAGGGCATTTCTTCATCTTCAACTTCTACAACGATAAAAAAAGCGCTTTTTTTATTTTCTGTGAAAACACGTAACGAATCCATTCCATTTCGATATACTTCAAAATGCTGATTTACAAGATTTTCATCCAACGGCCACGACAATTTCAAAGTACCTGAATTAACTTTCAAGGTAAGTGGGGTCCCGGAATCTTCTTTTTCGATAGTCAGATTATTTTTATTGAAATTCAGGTTCAGGCGGCTCTTTTCTGAGCCGGAATGTTTGGCCCCGTTGATCAATAATTCTGTAATCGCCCATTTTATTTTTGAATGAATAGCGACCGGCACACCCAAGAACTCATTTTGTTCCTCAATATACTCGACACAGCTTCTCACAACCGAAGCTAACCCTTCTGCTTTATTATGGAATATAAATGACTTCGTGTGACTATATTTTTTCATTTACAAATTAAATGTTTCCATGGCCTGCTCGTAACTTGTAAAAATTTTAAAAACTTTATCCATTCTGATCAATGTGAGAAGATTTTTGACATCCGGCTTCAATGCCACCAGATAAATATCTGTTTTTCTGGGCATTGCATATTTTAAAGCTACCACCAGGCTCCCAAGAAAGGAACTGTCTATGTAGTTCACATTTTCAAAACTTACGATGATAAGCCTGGCGCCGTTGGCAATAAGTGTTATCATTTCTTCTTTAAACATGTCGGCATTTGCGAGACTTGCTTCTTCCGGCAAAATAGTTGCCTGTACAATATTTTCGAGGTCGTTAACTTGAAGTATCATGAGGGTTATTGTTTTTCTATAAAAATGATGCTGGCGTCGTCCATTTGGTTACTATCATCAATTCTTTCTAAAACGTTAGATTTTATTAATTCAAAACTATTCGGATCGCCTAAAAACGGGCTGATTTTTTCTACAAAGAAAGGATAATCACTTTTCTTTGATCCGTTGGAGGGTATATCAATCATCCCATCTGTAAAAATAACAAGTTGGTCGCCGCTTTTCATATTGATGATTTGTTTGTCATACATTCCGTCTTCAAGCAGGCCGAGTAACAAACCAGAAGAAAGCAGCATTTTGGGAATTAAATCGGCTGGTTTGAAGTAAATCAGAGGCAGGTCACCCGCACCGGTATAATGAATTTCGCCGGTTTCACTGTCAAGCAATATAAGAGACAGGCTCGACAGAATATTCTGAAGACTTTCATCCAGGTAAACCAGTTTGTTAATTTTAGTGACGATAGAATCCAGTGTGAAATCATTATCCAGAACGCAAAACCGGATCGCTGCACGTATATAGCTCAGAAATCCGAAAGTGAAAAACCAGGCCTTCCATTTTTTTCCCATTATATCGCCAAGAAAAGCAAAGCAATACCGCTGATCGACCTGAACGAAATCTATAAAATCGCCTCCCGGATAACCACGGTAACCTTTATGCCAGAAATAAATCCTGAATCCCGGAACTGTTGGGCTTGAGGTTGGAATAGACTTTACATTAAGCGTTTCAGCTGCAATTCGTAATTCACGGATGGATCTGATGTGCTCGTTTTCCAGGGATTTTATAATATTATTTAACTTCGAAATGATAACCGGCAGAGGTGTTTCTTTGTTGATATAATCCAATGCGTTCATATTCAGGCCTTCCAGAACCAATGAATTGTCGGTAAAAGAAGTAAGGAACACAAATGGAATATCCCGAATATTGGGATTCAGCAAAACTGCCTGACGAAAGTCGAAACCGTTTATTTCCGGCATATCATAATCCGATAGTATCAGGTCTGGTATTTCATGTTGCAACAAAAGCAAGGCAGCCGAAGCAGAATCGCACAATACACAGGTATAGCCGGCTTTTTTTAAAGATGCCTCCATAACCTTTCTGAAAAGAAGGTTGTCTTCTACCAGAAGTATTTTTTTTACAGATGCAGGAGATTCCGGAAGGGTGATCATTTTTTGTTGAAATTTAGAACAAATACAAGTACTCCACCAAAAATAATGAGTAATGAAACCAGATCCATAATCGTGACTCCATCATTTGCATTAAAATAAAAAACGGTGAAAATTTCAAAGCTTGGTGGCGCCGGCATAATGATCATAGCGAATCCCACAATGATAAGCAGTATAGCCAGAATAAACATTACGCCCTTTTGAATTGTATTTTTGCGAAGGTATGTCTTGCTTACGTCACTGTCAAATGTATTTTCCGAAAGCAGTTTTTCCAGTCCTTCAAGCAGCTCTTCTCTTGACAAATTGTTATCCTGATCCAGTTCTTTAAAAGGTGCCAGTTCTTTGGGTATAAGCAGAGATTTTTGGAATGCATCAGAAATCTTTTTCTGATAGTGTCTGGAACTTTGGCTGGATATGTTGGAAACTTCAATAGCTTCAATGAGTTCCTGAATCTTTTTTTCCAATAACTGATGCTCATGACCAGCCTGATGCGGCTCGCCTGAATTGTTTATAGAAATTTTATTAGAATCAAGTAATCGGGGAATTTTCACTTTATCTATGATAACCTATGTTTTAACCACATGTGGTAACTTTTGAAATAATATTTAATTGAAAATTTCTTTCAAAAGTTATATTTTGTTTAAAGCTATATTTTTATTGTTAATTTTGAAATAATTCTACAAAATTGATAAAATAAATTCTTGTTTTTGCTGTAAAATTACTCGTCTTATTTGTGATGAAAAAAGTTTCCATTGTTACAGTAAATTTTAATCAGCCAAAAATTACAGAAGATCTGTTAAGGTCATTAAAGGAAGTCAATTCGTATCAGAACCTGGAAATAATCGTTGTTGATAACGGCAGTAAGGAGAATCCGGTGCCAGCTTGGGAAAAGAAATATCCTGATGTTATTTTTATTCGTTCCGATGCAAATACCGGGTTTGCCGGAGGTAATAATATTGGAATAAAACAGGCTGCGGGGGATTACTATTTTCTAATAAATAATGACACCGAAGTTACTGAAACACTTATAGAAATTCTTGTTAATGCACTCGATGAGAATCCTGTTATCGGTGTTGTTTCTCCAAAAATACACTATTTTGATCAGCCGGGAATGCTGCAATATGCCGGTTACACGCAAATGAATTATTACACGGGGCGCAACTCCTGTATCGGTCAGTTTGAAGAAGACAAAGGCCAGTATGATTCTCTAACAGGACCGACCGGTTATGCGCATGGCGCTGCCATGATGATCAGAAAAGAAGCAATCGGAAAAGCAGGTTTAATGGCGGAAAATTATTTTCTATACTTCGAAGAATTAGACTGGTGCGAACGTATCAGAAAAGCCGGATATGAAATACATGTTGACCTTCGGGCGCTGATATTTCACAAGGAATCCATCTCAGTTGGAAAAAGATCGGCGTTGAAAGAATTTTTTATGACAAGAAACAGAATTCTATTTATTCGTAAAAATACTTCGACAGCAAATTTTGCTATATTTTGTTGCTATTTCATGGCGACGGTTTTTCCGAGAAATATCATTCATTATCTGATGCATAAAGAATACAAATTTATTCCCGTATTTATCAGCGCCATTACCTGGCATTTTTCTAATAACACAGACAGCACGAATCTGGGCTATACCGTAAAACCTTAACCAATGGAAATTCTTTTCTGGATCAGTTTATTTATCGTTTTTTATACTTTCCTGGGTTACGGAATTGTGCTTTATGTCTTGGTGAGAATCAGAAGGATCGTGAAAGGAAAGCGGATTTACCCGAGCCTTGATCAGGATTTTCCTACGTTAACACTTGTGGTAGCTGCATATAATGAAGAATCATTGATTGAAGAAAAAATTCGGAACACGATTGACCTGAAATATCCACAGGGGAAATTAAACCTTCTTTTTGTTACGGATGGTTCAACAGACCGGACACCTGATTTGATTGCCCGACATCCTGAAATTAAATTGATGCATTCTGCTGCCAGAAGCGGAAAAATTATGGCCATTCACCGGGCGATGCATGAAGTTAATACGGAGATCGTGGTTTATACAGATGCCAATACTTTTCTGAACAAAGATGCCCTGTTACTCATTGCGCGTCATTATGCTGATCCGACAGTTGGTGCTGTTTCGGGAGAAAAAAGGGTTTTACAGGACGACGTTTCGGATGCCACAGCAGGAGAGGGATTTTATTGGAAATATGAGTCCATGCTAAAAAAATGGGATTCTGAGTTATATTCAGTCGTTGGTGCGGCAGGAGAGTTGTTCAGTGTCAGAAGATCGCTTTATAAGGAAGTTGAGCCGGATACAATTCTTGATGATTTCATGATATCCATGCTTATTGCTCAGCAGGGTTATCGCATTATTTATGAACCAGAAGCATACGCCTCCGAACTTTCGTCAGACAATATTAAAGAAGAATTGAAAAGAAAAGTCCGCATTGCGGCAGGAGGGATTCAATCTATTTTGCGTCTCAAGAAACTGATGACTCCTTTTGAGCATCCGCTACTCTGGTTTCAATATGTAAGTCATCGTGTTTTGCGCTGGACGGCAACGCCCTTTCTGATGATTTTGGTGTTTATTTTGAATTTTATTATTTGTCTGAGATCCGGGAATCCCATTTATATTCTTATTCTTTTTGGTCAGGTAGTATTTTATGGTGCATCCTTGGCCGGATGGCTGCTTGAAAAACGGAAGATTAAAATTAAGGCTTTATTTGTTCCATACTATTTCTGTGTGATGAATTACGCGGTTATAGCCGGAATTGTCCGATATTTTAAAGGGAGCCAAAGTGCTGCCTGGGAAAAGTCAAAAAGGAAAACTGCCTGAGTTTTCTTGAAAGCTATATCACTAAAAAGACCGCATAATCCATTTCCAGGAATTATGCGGTCTTTTTATATTAAATATCTTTAAAGCTTCCCCAATCTTTCAGCTTCCTGCTCCAAAATAGGTGTCATCGAATAAACATCTTTGCTGATTCTGTGATAGTGAGCGATCAGATCATTAATATCGGTTTCGGCGTGAATGGCTTTTTCAAGTTCTTCAACTTTTGGCCTGATGCCGGTAAGACCTGCCATCGTAAAGGAAGGCTTGATTCCATGAACGATACTAGCTGCCTCTGTCAGATTTTCGTCTTCTAAAACTGTCTGCAAACCCTGCCAGCGAGGCAAAGAATCGGATAAGAATGCTTCGAAAATAATTTGAACAATTGACGCATCATCACCATATACCTGATTAAGGTAATTAACGTCGAGTGCAGGATTCAGTTGGAGTGCCATTCAGATATTATTACGGGTTAAAATTAGAGTTAATTTATACTTGAATCGGTGAACCATAACTGATCCTTACCCGAGCTTTTTAAAAGTCATTACCAAATACAAATTTAGATGGAGTTCTTTTATTAATTTGTAGTATAAATTAATTTATCTTTTTTTTCTTAAAAATTAGCCCGCGATAGCTTAGTATTTAACTTAATTATTTCAAATATTTCTACTTAACAGATCCGGTATCAGCCTTCATCTCCTGCTTTTTTAATTCTTCTTCCTGTTTGGCTTTATTCTTGTCCTGTTTCTTAAAATATCTGCGGAACAGGAAGTTTGAGCGCAAAGCGACCATATTTTCATCCAGTTTTGATGTGCTCGTTTCCAGGTTCAGGATCGTGCTTTTAAGATTTGACGCCGTTACTTCGTCGTGAAGTAATACGCCAATCGGACTTTTGGAATTTGAATTAATGTCAGCACTGGCAGTTTTCAGGTTGTTGACCATCGCATTCGCAGAACTTACCGTTTGATCAAGACGCACCATTGTTGCCCGCACACTATGCATAATGGTTGTGTCGGTCGCCAGGTCATTTGCAAGACCGCCTTTTTGATTCAGTTTAGCAGTATAGGTTGAAAGTGAAGCTGTAAGTGCCTGTGCGTTAGAAGATGCTTTATTCAATCCCTTCAAAGTTGATTCCACATCACGATACAATTTTTCATCATTCAGCAACATACCAACGGTACCTCTTCCTTCCAGAATATTTTTACTGATTTTCTTGAACGCATCTGTAATTGACAAAAGGTTTTTATTGTTTTCGGAAAGTACACTTAGCATTTCGTCCGTGCTTTCTACTTTTGCAACGGCCAGCTGATCACCGTCTTCTATGGATGGCACTTTTTGAGTTCCGCCATAAATTACTATAATTTTATTTCCAATAAGTCCATCTGTACCAACTTTGGCCAGTGCATCTTTTCTGACAAACTGCTGTGATTTTTCTTCAATGTTCATCATCACTTCTACCTGAGAATTGGGAAGGAAGCGGAGTGATTTTACTGTTCCGATCTTCACACCGGAATACCAGATATTGTTCCCGGCTTTAAGACCGTTTACATCTTCAAAAATAGTTTTGACGGTTATATTCGATGAAAAAACTTTTTTCATACTTCCTATCGTGAGAATCCCGACGAGTAGAATAGCCAATCCTAATATTACGAAAAGACCTACTACGATGGAGCGTTTTCTATTGCTTGTTTCCATTATTGAATAAAATTATAATCGTAAAAACTTTTAACTCTTTCTTCTTTCGAAGCAAATACCTCTTCAAATGTACCTGTTTGCTGAAATTGCCCATCGAGCAGCATAGCTACCCGGTCACCAGTTTGTCTTGCACAGGTCAAATCGTGTGTTATAATGATGGAGGTTGTTTTATATTTTTCTTTAACCTCATTGATCAGTTCATTGATTTCAATACAAGTTATCGGATCAAGTCCGGCGGTAGGCTCATCATACAGCATTATTTCAGGTTGTAAAATAAGCGTTCTCGCAATACCTATCCGTTTTCTCTGTCCACCTGAAAGTTGTGAAGGAACCTGGTTAATTGTCTGGGATAACCCTACGGAATCCAGAACTGATTCAACCTGTTCTTTAACTTGTGCTTTTGTTAAACCGGCTACATTTCGGACAAGAGGAAATTCGAGATTTTCACGAACCGTCATACTATCGTATAAGGCGCTGTTCTGAAATGAAAAACCAATTTTTCTTCGCAGATCATTCAGTTCCTTTTGATTTAATTTTGAAACCTCTTTTCCCAGTACTTCGACGGTACCTTTGTCTTGTTGTAATAATCCTATTATAATCTTGATCAAAACGGATTTTCCTGTTCCGGATCTTCCGAGGACAACCACGTTTTCGCCGCTGTATACGTCAAGGTTCACGCCATTGAGGACCTTCAGGTCACCAAAAGATTTATAAAGATTTTTTATCGAAATTATCGGATCTCCTTTTTCTTTATCGTTTTGCATATATCCCTAAGCCCTGAAATAATTTGATACCTGTACAATGATCACTTCCTCAATAAAGATCAGGAACATGGATAAAACCACCGAAGTATTAGCAGCCTTTCCAACGCCCTCAGTTCCTTTTGTTGCATTGTAACCCTGATAGCAGCCCACAATTCCAATAGTGAAACCGTAAGCAACCGCCTTGGCAACCGATGTCCCAAGATCCAGAAAGGTTATTTGTTCAAAAGCCTTTTCTATGAACAACCTTGCACTTGTACCCTCATTAAGGTATACGTTTAAGAAAGCACCCATTAAGCCTACCAGCGTACAATAGAACATCAAAAGAGGAATTGTGATCGTAGAAGCCAAAACCCTGGTTACAACCAAAAATTTGAATGGATTGATTGCAGAAACTTCCATCGCGTCAATTTGTTCAGTTACGCGCATTGAACCAAGTTCAGCGCCAATACTGGAACCAACTTTTCCGGCGCTGATCAACGCTGTTACCAAAGCAGCAAGTGCGCGGACAATCGCGATGGAGACTAGTGAAGGCAGCCAGGAAGTAGCGCCAAACTCTGCAAGAGATGGCCTTGATTGTTTTGTGAAAACCATCCCGGTGATAAAACCTGTCATGCCGATAAGCATTAAAGATTTATAGCCGATAGCGTAACATTGCTTAACCAGTTCCTGGAATTCCATGCGGCCCCGGAAGGCCTCTTTGAAAAATCGGATAAAAAATTTATAGCCATTAAATACGGATAGAAGGGCATGGTCTATATTTTTCGTGAAAACATGATCTTTTTGTTTCGTGCTCATTAAAAATAATTGCAAAGTTTAAATGACGTATTTGTATAAATGTTTCGACTTTTCTGTGGTTTCATTTTTTAACCTCTTAATTAAACATCTTTTCCCCGATTTACTCTTTGTCGAATGGTAATAGCAAAAAGCATTCCATGTAATGGGTTTGAACACAGTTTTTTTGAAATTAACTTAATAAAAGGAATTTTAAATTTAAAAAACGTATATTCTTAATAACAGCAGCAATTATTTAGCGTTCCAAAATAATGAAATTCCGGATGTCTAAATCTTGTTTTAAATTTATATTACAACAAATTCAACCGGATGATTGTGAAGAATTCAGGAATGATTGGAAAGCTAAAATTTAAACCAACCTTTTTTAAGGCCAGCTTAAAAAAGGTTGGTTTAATCAGGACGGTTGTATTTGATTTTGGAAGAAAAAAAATGAGTGTGCCCACCCTTTTTAATTCACTTATTTCAAAGGCTGTGATTTTACGCCTTCTCGTGTAATGATGACGGGATTTATCATTCCCTTAGCATCAAATGTCATTAAGTCAACACAGGTAACACGATGATTTCCATCTGTTTCAGTAAGTGGACGGCGGTGGTAAACAATATACCACTGATCTTTTTCCGGAACCTGAATTACGGAATGATGCCCGGCTCCGGTAGCCACTCGCGGATCTTGCTGTAAAATTTTTCCAATTCTTTTAAATGGTCCAAATGGAGAATTTGCTATCGCATAAGCTACTGAATAGTCAGGTCCTGTCCAGCCACCTTCGGACCACATGAAGTAATACTTTCCGTTACGGATAAACATAAATGGACCTTCGACATAACTGTCCGGGGTAATTTCCTTGAAGATTTTTCCGTCTTCAAAAGGGATGAACCCGGTAAAATCATTTTTCAGTTTGGCCACATTGCAATGTTTCCAGCCGCCATAATAAAGATAATATTGGCCATCTTTGTCTTTAAATACAAATTGATCTATTGGTTGGGCACCATTGTGGAATTTATCGATCAGTGGTTTCCCCAGATAATCTTTAAAAGGTCCTTCCGGTTTATCAGAAACTGCTACACCAATTCCTCCGGATTCATTGTCACTTTGGATATCGTTGGCTCCAAAGAACATATAATATTTTTTATCTTTTTCTATAATGGATGGAGCCCAGAGCGCTTTTTTCGCCCATTTTATATTTAACGTGTCTAAAACTTTTGCGTGTTTGGTCCAGCTTACGAGATCTTTGGAAGAAAATGCATCCATAAAAACCTGATCCTTATAAGGGGCGGAAAAGGTTGGATAGATCCAGTACTGATTTCCGTGTGGTTTTGAGTTGAAGATAATTCCTTCCGGATCTGCATACCATCCTGGAAATAAGGGGTTTCCGGAAGTTTTTTTTGTGTTCTGAGCGTAACCGGTTGCAGTAACTACTAAAAGAGAAAATAGAAGAAGCTGTTTTTTCATAAATAAGTTTTTTTTGCAAGTTAAGCGGAGTAGGAGGGAAATCAAATTCTCGGCCTCTCAATATGAATTTCCTGCACCACCACCACCAAAGTCGCCACCACCAAAATTTAAATGATCTCCGGTTGGAGCTTGCCCAAACTGATGGGCGATAAGCAAGGCTTCCAGGTTTGCAATATTTTGGCCTTCACTTTTTTCATCAGAAAGTCCGAATCTGGCCGTTTTGAAATAATAAATGCAAGATATAGTGAGAATTATCAATACAAAACCCGCCAGGATCAGGATAATTTCCATGGGGATTATGTCAAAATAATACCTGTAAGTAAAAGCTGAAAAGGCGGTTGTTAACAAGCCAGTGATCAACAAAATTCTATCTTTATTTTTCAGTCCGAAATAGATATAAGTCAGTGGAATGGTAGTGGTTAATATGTAAAACAATGCAGAAAACGGAATCTGCGGAGCAATTGGAGTAAGTAAATCCGCCAACAATGCATTTCCTTCTCTGACAACGTAATAGTTGCCTCCCAGATAAAAAACCATCAATGCTACGGTTTTTATAACGAGCTGACAATTTTTGTAATACAAACCGTAGTCGGCTTGGTTTAGGAAATAAATAATAGCCGAAATTAGCATGAGGCAGAAGGGCAATATCGGTTTCAGTTGCGGAGAGGCAAGAATGATATTAGCAAACATCACGTACAATGCAGCCACACTAATAAATGCAATTAGAATATCAGCATAGCGAATCACTAGAAAGCTGTTCACGATCAATACAATCAAACAATACTGCCAGATTTTCAAATGATCAAAAGTCAAAAATACAGGAACAAGCGCTGCAACGGCGGCCATGTAAAGCAACGCATTATCGATGCCGGAGTGAAAAAGTTTACGGTCTTTTATTGCGTATTCCAAAGCAAAAAAGTAACAGATGGCGCACACAATACTAATTACAGTGAAAATTTTATCGGTACTGTTTTCGAGAAAAAACAGAGAAATGAAACCCGAAAAGAATGATCCAGCCAAAATCGTAAACAGAAAAAGGCCGGTTTTTACAAATATTCCGGGCTTGTAAAATGACTCGGGAAAATCAGTCGTTATCTGTTCTAATTGTTTTAAGGTTATCAAATTCTTTTTAAGCCACGACTGACTGATGTTTTGAATATTGAGATTGATAATCCATGTTTCGTTATAGGGCTTTTTCATTTTTTTAGTCCGAGGATTTTTTTAACGTTCAAAAGGAAAAATAATACGCCGAGACTTGTAAAGAGAAAGTAGAAAATACTTAAAGCCGCCAAAACTGAGTCGGGCAAAAACACAAAGGCAGCGTACGTTACGGCGATATATCCATAAATCACGCCCATCAGTAAAAAAATCAAAGACTGCGTTTTTCTGGCATTTTGGATTAGAAATGTACACAAAGCAGCTGTAATAAGGAAATAGATGATTTTTGGATCATTATTAAATAGCCCTGCTAATCCCGAAATTGCTGCCAGATTTCCTCCTAAAAGCATGTAAGTGAATCCGAAATGACTTTTTATATCATTTTTCTCTGAAAGCCAACTTATTACCACTAACGCTATACCGAGAACGATGCCTGTAATGATAATTCCCGGTGCGGTGAAATCATTTTTTTCCAAAACCGATAGGGGAGAAATCGTCAGACCAAGCCAGGAAGCTAGTCCGGTAATGCCCATGGAAAGCACAGCTTTATTATCAAATCTGTATGCCAGGAAAAAGAAAAGTACGGTTGGAATGAATATTGCAATGCCGTAACGGGTGCCAAAAAATTGGTATTGATATTGCAGGTATCCTTCAAGTGTCAGGAATAATGTGCAGGCAAGAATAAGTATATATTCTGAAAACTGATCCGTGTTTATTACCATTCCCCGGCTAAAAGGTTGTCTGTTTTTGAAAAGGTGATAAAAACAGGCTATTATCGACGCAGCGATTAGCGCAATAATCGCCTGATGCCCAATTGTATCTATGTTTTTGTAAATCAGAATTCCCAGGCCGGTAGTCAGAAGTGTGATGCCAAGGTAGAGAATAGCCCGGAGTTCGCGGTGGATGGAAAATGATTTGGTACGTTCATATTCGGTAATAAGGACAGCCTGTTCTTCAGGCAAAATTCCTTTCTGAGTGAAACTTTCCAGAATTGATTTAGTAGTCATTGATGTAGAAAATGAGGGAAAGTGTAGAAATAATTTTTAAAGATAATTGATTCTTGGAATCTGTATATTGCCAGTTAATAAGTAGTAAAGTATGAAGTTATTTAAATGCAGTAATTGCGGTCATGCCGTTTATTTTGAAAATATTTATTGTCAGCATTGCCACTCTTCCCTGGGCTTCGAAACGCAGGAGCTTAAACTCTATGCACTTAAACCAGAAAATAATAAATCATTCAGGCTTATCAATCAAAACGGAAATCTGAGCTCTTATAAATATTGCCAGAATCATGGACACAATGTTTGCAACTGGCTGGTACCATCTGGCAGCAATTCTCCTTTTTGTGTAGCTTGTGAATTGAACAGAACCATTCCTTATTTAGGACAAAAGAATGATTACGATAAATGGTACCGGGTTGAAACAGCCAAGCGCAGGCTTATTCATTCTTTGCTGAGGTTTGGTTTGGAAGTAAAAAGTAAAAATTCTTACGGGCCCGGAGGAATCATGTTTGATTTTCTATCTGACAGAAATTCTACCGATGGTAAGCGAATTCTCACCGGACATGATAATGGTTTGATAACCATCAATATAGCAGAGGCTGATGATATTTATCGGGAAATGTCCAGAAATCAGATGGATGAAGTGTACAGAACCTTACTTGGTCATTTTAGACATGAAATCGGACATTATTACTGGGACGTTTTAATTGGAAGGACAAATAAATTATTCCTTTTTAGAAATCTTTTTGGCGACGAAAGAGCAGATTATGGTTTCGCCTTGCAACAGTATTATTCAAATAATTCCTCAAAAATATGGAAAAAACAATTTATTAGTAAATACGCAAGTGCGCACCCATGGGAAGACTGGGCAGAAACGTGGGCACATTATATGCACATTGTTGATACGCTGGAAACGGCTGATTCTTTTGGGCTGAACGTCAGGCCACGTGTAGTGAGGCCGGAAGATGATATGAACACTTCCTTTGTTGATCCTTATACCGTCACCAATTTTGATGAGATTATTGATATGTGGCTTCCACTGACTTTTGCTATGAACAGCCTTAACCGCAGTATGGGTCTGCGTGATCTATATCCGTTTGTAATAAGCCGTTCAATTAAAGAGAAACTACGATTTATCCACGAAATTGTAAGAGAAGCGTGTGGGAGAAAACAATTCAATTAAACATCTTGCTTTTAAAATCTTAATACAAAATCTTCCTTAACCTGTTCTTTTCTGAAAAATACGAGCCCGATCCAGAATAAATCAACAGTGAGCGTCACCTGAGGATGAGCCTTGATATATTCCCAGGCCTGTGTCATTTCTTCGGACCAATAAATATCATCAAAAATAAAAACGGAATCGTTTTTTGCATAAGGAAGACAATCTTCAAAATATCTCACAGTCGGCTCGTAGCGATGATTGGCATCGAAATAGGCGTAATCCAATCCGTCAGTAAATTTTTTCAGATTAGCTGGCAATGTTTCATCAATATTTCCCAGAATTATTTCTATATTTTTTGAACCCGACTTTTTGAAATTGCGCAAAGCTATGTTGGCAGTTTCCGGGCATCCTTCAAATGAAATAATCTGTGAATCAGGTTTGGCTTTCGCCATGTAAAGTGTGGTAAGGCCAAGCGATGTACCTAATTCCAGCAAACTTTCGGGTTGGAAATGACGAATCAAACGATGAAAAAGCTTCCCAAACTTTTCAGGCTTTTCCGCATTTTTAGCAATCGTTTTTATTTTTCTAAGATTAGATTTGTTTATACGCGATCCGGCACCGAGATCCAGAATCTCAATTTCTTCGTTGGAAGCAAGCAGCTCTTTTCTTAATAACTTTAAAGCAGAATAGTCAGGATGCTTTTCGTTCTTATCTTTTATGACCTTGGTATATAAATCAAAAAGAAAAGGAGAGTGAATGGAATGTTCATTTCCTGAACGAAAAAGGTACTTAAAATAAGCAGTAATCAATTGAAGAAATTTTAATGAATTATTAGCAGCACAACGCACTGCAAAAAATTAAGGTTCGTCAGTTTAAACGGTAAGGAACTACCAGAGCAAAAGCAGGAATAATAACACGAAACTGACGACCATCCAGTACGCGCTCCATTAAATAAGTGCCGGCCATTTTGCCCAGATCTGTACGCAAATTACATCCGGAAACATAGTCATGGATATCACCAGGTTCTAAAACCGGTTGCAATCCTACAATTCCTTCGCCCTCTACTTCGCGCACTGTTCCGTTTGCATCATAAATAAGCCAATGTCTGCGTAATAATTTTACGGTGTGTTCACTATGGTTTTCAATAAGAATCTTGTAGGTAAATACATAGTGATCCTGCCTTGGATTTGAGTAATCAGGCTGATATTCTGTCAATACTGTGACTTTTACGCCATCTGTCACTTTCGAAACCATACGGATTGAGGATAGTGTTGAATATCTTGATCAACAAAAATTTTGGTATGTATTTTGTCAAACTTCAATATAAACGAAAATAGTCATCATTTACTGATAAAAGCAAATCAAAAATCAATTAATTTGGATTTTAATTAATAATAAAAATATGGATGTTAAAATAGAAGAGTCTTGGAAAAAGCGACTGGCGGCTGAATTTGAAAAACCTTATTTTGCCACGGTCACAGATTTTGTAAAAAGTGAGTATGCGACCAAACAGATATTTCCGCCTGCCAAACAGATTTTCAACGCTTTTAACTATTGCAGTTTTGATGATTGTGAAGTAGTGATTTTGGGACAGGATCCATATCACGGTTTAGGACAGGCAAACGGACTATGTTTTTCGGTAAATGATGGTGTAAGAATGCCGCCATCGCTGCTTAATATTTTCAAAGAAATAAAAGATGATCTTGGAAAACCAATCCCGCCTACGGGAAATCTTGAACGTTGGGCTTCACAAGGAGTTTTGTTATTAAATTCTACTTTAACCGTTGAAGCCGCAAAAGCAGGTTCGCATCAGGGGAAAGGTTGGGAACAATTTACAGACGCCGTTATCAAATGTGTGTCTGATGAAAAGAAAAATGTCGTTTTTATGCTTTGGGGTAAATACGCCCAGGATAAAGGAAAAGTAATAGATGAAAGCAAACATTACGTTTTGAAAGCGAAACATCCTTCCCCAATGGCCGCGAATTATGGCGGATGGTTTGGAACAAAACATTTCAGCAAGGCAAATGCCTACCTTGAAGAAAATGGATTGAAGACAATAAACTGGTAGTGAATAAAAGAAAAAAAAGAGCCGGGAAACCCGGCTCTTTTTAATAATTTTCACTCCTATTACTATTAAATAATTACTTTTCGATATCGGAATTCATCTCCAATACTTTGTCCCAGTGGGACTCATTGCTTTTAACAAAGTCACTGCGATACGCGTTAGAAGCATATTGTTTCGCAGCTTCATCTGTACGGAAAGTCAAATAATGAATCACATCGTATTCACTTTTGTTTCCATCGTTTTTTTGAACTCTGCCAGCTGAATAAGCAACTACGTCTTTCACATTGTTTTTCAAAACTGCAAAATCACGCATTTCTTTTTCCATCTCTGCGCTTGTTGTACCAGCTTTAAATTTGATACAAACGATGCGCTGCGTTTCAGCTGGTTTGTGAGGAACGTAAGCTCCATAAATGATAAGCATAAATACGCTTAGCATAAAAACCGGTACTAAATATCCTATTGTTTTATTTTTAGTTCTCATCTTTTGGGGACTTTGTTACAGTCATTTCTTATTGATAAACAAATGTAAAACAATTATTTTAAATTGTATTATTTCTTTAAATAATATTAATAATATTGTTTTTTGGGTGTTTTTTAAAATATATACTATGTGAAATTTGCATTGACAATATTTTATTTGGAAGTATTTTTTTACAATATTTTTTCAAAATTTACATTGGTGATTTGATAAATGGATGGAGTTCAAAAAAAAATGTAAAAAGCTGGAAAATAGGTTTGTCAAAAACCGATGCGGGTTACTTTTTTTGCAAAACCAAGTATAAATAGGATTTAGAGCTTGTTTTCTGATTCCCAAATTATCTATGGAAACCGATCGTCATTTTGGTAAGATATTTTTAAAAAAAAATCACTTTTTTTTAAAAAAAGAGCTGATTTTCTTTCTGTTGGCGTTTTTTTTAGGACAACAGAAAGGTTTTTCTTCAACCTGGGGATTTTGGGCACACAAACGAATTAACAGATTAGCAGTTTATAGATTACCTGTTGATATGCAGTATTTCTACAAAAAGCATATTGATTACCTGACGGAAAATGCAGTAAATCCCGATCGCCGCAGATATGCAGTGGTCGGCGAAGCAGAAAGGCATTTCATTGACCTGGATGTTTACGGTGATAGTGCATTACAAAAACTACCGCATTATTGGCCAGCGGCAGTAAAAAAAATAGGAGAGGATAGTTTAAGAAAACATGGTATCGTACCCTGGTATGTTCAAACAGCTGCATTTCAGTTAACCGAAGCTTTCAAAGACAGAGATCCTAAACGGATACTCAGGATCTCTGCTGATCTTGGCCATTATGTTGCAGATTCTAATGTTCCCTTGCATACGACGAGAAATTACAACGGGCAACTTACCAAACAGGAAGGTATTCACGGATTATGGGAATCAAGGTTACCTGAGCTTTATGCGAAGGATTACGACTTATGGCTGGGAGAAGCGAAATACATAGAAAACCTGACGGATCAGATCTGGTTTTCAGTAAATCGGGCACATTTAGCCAGTGATTCGGTTTTTCTGTTTGAAAAGGAACTTACCGAATCTTTCGAAACGGATAAGAAATTTAGTTATGAGTTGCGGAACAATCTTTTGGTAAGAACTTATTCCGAGGAATTCTCAAAACAATATCATTTGAAATTGAAAGGACAAGTGGAAATGCAAATGAAAAATTCAATTGAGATGGTGAGTGATCTGTGGTTTACCTGTTGGATAAATGCAGGACAACCGGATTTAAAAGAAATCTCGAACTTTTCTTTTGACGATAAGGATAAAAAAACAGAAGCCGCCGAACAGCAAAGCTGGTGGCGGCGACTTCTGAATATCAGATCAGAAAGTGATCAGTAAAGTATTATGATTTGAAAACCAGTTTTTTCATATACTCTGCATCATTGCCGATACTTGTCAGTACTGGTCCCGGATATTCTTCTTGTTCTACAATGAATTGGGTTACTCCACTGTCCGAAGCTACTTTTAGAAGACTTGCAAAGTCGATTTCTCCTTTACCCAAGTCCGTTGAGTGGTTTTCCGGATTGCTGACAAGGTCTTTGATATGGCAAAGTTCGTAACGGCCTGCATATTTTTTCAAATGTGCGGCGGCATCTGCCTTTGCAGCAACGATCCACATCAGGTCCAGCTCAAAGTGAACGAGCGATTTATCTGTTCCATCCAGAAGAATTTCCTGCGGAATTTTTCCATCCAGTTCTTTGAACGAGTAGTCATGGTTATGATATCCAAATTTGATACCCACCTTATTACAGATTTCTCCTCGCTTATTGAATTCTTCTGCTCGTTTTTTCCATTCATCCAGCGTTTTTTGCGGACCAATGTAAGGCTGTAAAATATAAGACAAACCGGCTTCCTTAGCTTCTGTGGCGATTTTTTCAAGATCTTTGGTTGTATCGGCATGTGTACTCACGGTAACAATGCCCAACTCATCCATGTAAGCTTTATATTCTTTTGGCGTCATCCCCCATAAGAAACCTTTATCGCCGGCATAACTTTCAATTTTTTTGTATCCAAAACCTGCGATTTGTTTTAATACCCCTTTTGGATCTGCACCAATAATGTCGCGTACGCTATATAATTGTAATCCAAAATCGGGAATTGACGGAGCTCCTGCACCTTCTGTGGCTGCAACACCCGTAGAGTCAGTACTTTCAGAAGATTTTTCTTTTGATCCTCCGCAAGACGCAAGTGTCAAAACCAATGAGCCAGCGGCTGCGGCTCCTGCTGATTTTAAAAATAACCGGCGGTTATAAGTCATAAATGCTGTTGTTAATATGAAAAGGTAATAATTTATTCAATTTTTAAACTGGCTTTTGGGCCGTTTTATTTCACTTTTTGAAAAGTAGCCCTGAAATATTTAACGCTTTCAGCAACCTCCGGGCCATTATTTTCCCAATGATATTCATATTCAACCGAGATAGGGCCTTTAAATTTCTGACGTTTTAGTTCCGCGATAACGCCATCTACCTTGCTGTCACCTTTTCCCCAAACTACGTCATGATATTTTCCGTCTGGCGTATCTTTTACCACATCTTTAAAGTGTAACCCGAGAACGTGACCGTTTAATTTTTTCAAACAAGCGACCGGATCCAAACCGGACCGTACCCAGTGGCCAATATCTGAACAAGAACCGATGAATTTACTTTTTGCCGCATATTTAAGCACAGAATCCGGAGACCAGTAATGTGACGGTTTCGGGTGATTGTGAAGTGCTACGTTAATTTTATACTTATCTGCAAGTGGGGCAATGTAAGCGAATTGCTCAGGTTTCGGCTCGGTATCAATATTCAGAATTCCCATATCTTTTGCGAATTCGAAAAGCGTTTTCCATTCTTCCTCATCCTTGGCATTTACAACACCAAAAGCGGTCAGTGTAATGCCGTATTTTTTCAGAAGCGCTTTTACTTCCTGGCGCTTTGCAGCGTCCATTTTAAAATCCATATTACCTTCCACGCCGCCTCCCAGTTTTTGGCCTGGAAATGCTTCAACATATTTTAAACCGCAGCTATCAATTTTTTTCAGCGCTTCTGCAAAAGTAAAAAGGCGGAATGTATAGGATTGGGAGCCAAGTTTCCATCCGGATTTGTCTTCCGGCGCATTTTGTGCCGAAGCTGATAAAGCGCAGGAGGCGAGTAAACAGAAAAGCAAAGTAGATTTTAAGAATTGCATATCAATTTAAATTAGTTCGGAAATAAACACTTAAAAAAGATAAAGTGCAATGTGAACTACTCGATAATACAAATAATGAATTCGAAAATGTTTGGCGGCGAACGTTTTAACTTTTGATATTTTTAAAAGTATCTGATTCGAGAAATTTGATAGTGACTAATAATTGTCCCAAATGCCGCATCGTATGCTCAGCAGCATGGAATATTAAACCCAAATGTGTAGATGGAATTTGCGCACGGCCAACTGTTCTAACTTCCAAAAGTGTTAAAGAGTCAGTCCGTTCAATTTGAAAGATTGAAATCGTAAACTGGCGGTTCAGATTTTGTAATAAATCATTAAAACTACAACCGGGAAAGGGTGATTTACTTTCTTGTTTTAAATATTCCAGTTGTTCATTAGAAAGAGATTCGCCTCGTGCATAGGTAAGAAGCCTGTCAAGCACACCTGCAAGATGTTGCATATGAAAACCAACAGAAGCTAATCCGGCAGGTTTAACCCATAATAAATCAGAAGGGAAATTTTGGCCGAGTTTATTAATTTCTTCCTGCGCCTGCAAAAGTGCATGAGCTGCGGGCTGCAAAAGGGAAGGTATGTTGGGAAGCGGCCCACAGAGCCAGACTTCCGGTTTTTCATTATTTTCCATTTGGAAAAGTAACAAAAAAAGGGACTCTTTTACAAGTCCCTTTTCAATTCATATATGGTGTCAGAAGTCCGACTGATTATTTTGCAATATCAATCTGTACCGCTTTTCCTTTGATTGTGTTACCATCCATGGCACGTAATACTGTGCGTGCATCACGTTCCGGAACATCAACAAAAGTGAATTTGTCATAAATATCAATAGCTCCTATGGTTTTACCGGGAATGTTTGCTTCTCCGGCAATTGCTCCAACGATATCACGAGGCATGATATGATCTTTACGTCCAAGACTTAGGAACAAACGAGTCATGCCAGGTTCTGGTGCTGCTGTACGTTTTGCTTCACCATCACGTTCACGTGGTGCACGTGATTCGCTGCTGCTGCGTTCTCTTGGAAAACGGTCACCACCGCTGCTTGGTCCGCGACGATCCCCTTCACGGCTTCCGCCATCACGAGAACCTCTGTCAAAACGTCCGCCAGTTGATCCGCCAGATGAACGACGTTCGAAACGGTCACTTCCGCCTTCACGACGACCTTCTCCGCCACGTCTTTCTTCCCATGCCAAATTGCTGTCTGAATATTCGTTTTTCTGAACACCCATAATTTGTTTAGCAAGAGCTGCCACGATTTGTTCAGTAGAGAAACCGCTGTGACGCAACATTTCTAATACATCTTCATAAAGATCTGTATCGCCTTCCTGAATTGAAGCAGAAATACTTTCTACAAAACGAGCTTTACGAACACCAACGATATCTTCGTAAGAAGGAATAACGCCTTTTTCGATTTTTACTTTTGTATAGTTTTCAATGGTTTTGATACGGAATTTTTCATCACGTGCAACCAATGAGAAAGCTTTTCCGGACATACCGGCACGACCTGTACGGCCGATACGGTGTACGTAATACTCTTCGTCCAAAGGAATGTCGAAGTTAATTACCCCATCAAGTCCGCTTACGTCGATACCACGTGCAGCTACGTCAGTCGCAACAAGGATGGTAGTAACACCTGCCTTGAATTTGCTCATTACATTGCTACGTTGTTGCTGGCGCAAGTCACCATGGATACCTTCTGATGCGTAACCGCGAAGTTGTAATTCTTCAACGATTTCGTCCACTTTGCGTTTTGTGTTACAAAATACAAGAAGTGATTTCAAATGGTACATATCAATCAGACGAGTCATTACTTCAACTTTCGCCTGAGGTTTTACTTCAAAACAAACCTGTTCGATGTTGACGTTAGTAAGTTCGTTACGAACTACTTTAATCAAAATCGGATCGTTAAGGAAGCGTTTTGTGATCGACATAATTGGCTTAGACATTGTAGCCGAGAAAAGGATCGTCTGGCGATCTTCTGGCATGTCAGCCAAAATGCTTTCAATATCTTCACGGAAACCCATGTCAAGCATTTCATCCGCTTCGTCAAGAACCATCATACGCACTTCGTCAAATTTCAAAGTACGACGCTGCATGTGATCCATTACACGGCCAGGAGTTCCTACAACAATATGAACACCTTTTTTCAATGAACGTATCTGGCGATCAATAGAATCACCACCGTATATAGCTTCAATTTTAATTCCACGTTGAAATTTAGCAAGTCTTCCGATTTCTTCAGAAACCTGTACAGCTAATTCTCTTGTAGGGCAAAGTATAAGTGCCTGAACAGCATTGCTAGATGTGTCAATACGTTCAAGTACAGGTATTCCAAATGCAGCAGTTTTTCCGGTTCCCGTTTGAGCCTGACCAATTACGTCAGATCCTTGCATAACAGCAGGGATACCTTGCGCTTGTATTGGTGAGGGTTTGGTGAACCCCATTTCAGTTAAGGCTTTAAGGATGTTTTCTGAGAGTCCTAAATCAGCGAAGGTCTCAAAATCTTCAATTGTCTCAATTGTTTCAGTAGTCATCTATCTTGTTATTGTTAAATTCTTTAAAAATGATTTTTAAGAATTAGAAGTCAGTAGGTTGCCAGCAATATCAATCCAATATCCTTCATGACGAATATCAAATACAATATTGAAAACCTGCACAATTTGAAATCATGTCTGATTGTTAAAGTAAACCGCGAAAAACCGGTTTGGTACAACAACGCTGATGACTGTCAGTAATTTAAATTTAAGGGATTGCGCTAAGCCCACCACAAGACATCCGTGGGGCTCTGCATGACGAAACGGGTAAAAACCAACCAGGCGTTTTAAAGGTTGGTGGCGCTAAAATAAATCGCCGAACCGTGTATGAAGCAGAGAAGCGAACGGATGTTCGTTCTAATTTTTTACAAAAGTACAAAAAATATTTGAACAATCAATAAGTAGGGGAAAAATAATTGTAATATTTTCAGAAATAAAATTTAACCTGTTTAACAAAGAAATTAAAATAGTATCCCTGATAGCCTCAGAAGGCTTTCTTCGCGAATTTTTCAGATAGTTACTTTTTTGTATTTAGCCCGTATAAAGGAACAAATCACCAAAGTTGGTGACTTGAAATTTCACAACTATATACATTGCATCATGAAAAAAGTTTTTTTTAGCATGATGTTCGCATTGGCGGGCATCGCTGCACAGGCTCAAAGTAATTCTATTTTAGTTTATGGAGGGCTGGGAATTAACAGTTCAAAGTCCTCAGCGGATGTAAAAACAAACAGTTTTTCTTTCACACCGGCCGTGGGGTATCAGTGGAACGATCACTGGACAGGTGGGGTGAATCTAAAAACAACGTCTGCTAAAACGGGTTCACCCGAAATCAAAACGACATCATTCGGTGCAGGTCCGTTCATTCGTTATGCTTATCCTTTGTCCGACATTTTTGCAGTTTACGGACAGTTGAATACAAACTTCCTGTCTGGCAAAACAGCTGGCGTTAAGATGAACGGTTTTGAATCAACTATTTTTCCGGCTATCGGTGTTAATCTTAAAAACGGTTTTGCGTTGAATTTCAACTTTGGAAGCCTTGGCTTTTCTTCAAGCAAGGTTAAGGGTGAAAATAAAAGCAGCAGTTTCGGTCTGAACTTTGGCAGTGGCGCAGGATTCGGTATTTCTAAAAATTTCGGATTATAAAAAGAAAAGCCGGATCGAAATTTTCGATCCGGCTTTCTGGATTCAAATGTTATATTAAAGTACTTCGCTCACTTCTGTATATGGTAGGTTCCAAGCGTCCGAAACACCTTTGAAAACGATTTTTCCGTTTACTACGTTAAGTCCTTTTTTCAATTCTTCGTTACTTGCACAAGCTTCTTTCCAGCCTTTATTAGCTAATAACAAGGCATAAGGCAGCGTAGCGTTTGTAAGCGCTAGTGTGGAAGTATAGGGAACCGCACCTGGCATGTTGGCTACACAATAATGCACAACGCCATCTACTTCATAAATAGGATCTTCGTGCGTGGTAGCGTGAGAAGTTTCGAAACAACCTCCCTGGTCAATCGCCACGTCAACCATTACTGTACCCGGTTTCATTAACTTCAACATATCACGTGTGATCAATGAAGGAGCTTTTGCACCAGGAATTAATACACCACCGATAATAAGGATAGAGCTTTTTACAAGATCGCGAATATTATATTCGTTTGACATTACAGTATCAACATTCGCAGGCATAATGTCTTCAAGGTAACGAAGACGTGCAAGGCTGATATCTACAATCGTTACATTAGCACCTAAACCTGCCGCCATTTTCGCAGCCTGGGTTCCTACAATTCCACCACCCAGAACCAAAACATTTGCGGGTTTAACACCGGCAACACCGCCAAGCAGAATTCCGAATCCGCCCATTGGTTTTTCAAGATATTTCGCACCTTCCTGAACAGCCATGCGTCCCGCCACTTCGCTCATTGGAATGAGTAGAGGCAAGCTTCTGTCTGTTCTTTCTACCGTTTCGTAGGCTAAACAAACCGCTTTGCGTTCGATCATCGCGTTTGTAAGCGGCTCGGAGGATGCAAAGTGGAAATAGGTAAATAATAACTGATCTTCTTTGATCAAAGCATATTCACTTTCAATAGGCTCTTTTACTTTAATGATCATTTCAGCAATGGCGTATACTTCTTCAATTGTTGAAAGAATAGTTGCGCCAGCTTCGGTATATTGTTCGTCTGAAAATCCACTTCCCTTTCCCGCTTCTGTCTGCACGTAAATGGTATGTCCATGTTTGCGGAATTCAGTAATTCCGGCAGGCGTAACAGCCACGCGGTTTTCGTTATTTTTAATTTCTTTCGGAACGCCGATAATCATAGTAATAAGAGTTTGATTTGAAAAACGGTTGTTTTATAAATACAATTGTAAAAATACCAGATCAGGGAAAAACTTTCTTTTGTTTAATCGAAATTCAGAAAAAAAAACTGTTTAAGGATTTCAGGGAAGAAATTAATTCTTTCATTTGTACAGAAATATTCATTTTCGACAAAAAAATACTTTTCATGCAACTTGATCTGACGGATAAACGAATACTGGAACTGCTTCAGGAGAATTCTCAATTCACCATGAAAGAAATTGCAAGCAGAATAAATCTGTCTGTAACGCCCGTACATGATCGTATCAGAAAGCTTGAACGTGAAGGGTTTATCGATAAATATGTTTGTTTGTTAAACCGGAGAAAGCTTGGGAAATCTCTGGTTGTTTATTGTAATATTACCCTTGACAAACAGAAACGGGAAAGTTTTGAAGATTTCAACAAGGCCATTGTAGATATGTCCGAAGTTTTGGAATGTTCGGTAGTCTCTGGTAACTTCGATTATATGCTAAAAGTGGTTGTTGAAGATGGTGAAGCTTACAATCAGTTTTACCAGCATAAACTTTCTGCCCTAAAAAGTGTGTTGCACATCAGCAGCTATTTTGTAATTTCGGAAATAAAGTACTCAACAGGTATTTCAGTTCGTTAAGAAAAGCAGATACGGAGCCGGGAAAATACTTTTTACTATTATTAAGCCGCAAATTTTTTGAAGTTCGACGGCCAAAAATCAACAAAATGAACAAAAATTTTAAAGATGGTTTAAACCTGATGTCTAAGGTAACGCCGAGACGTGCGTGGAATGCCATTCAGATATTAAGCAGTTATTTTTATTCCAAAACAACAGGCCAGCCCGTTCACTGGGGTATGCCGATTGCTATCTCATTTGAACCCACAACTTCCTGCAATCTACGCTGTCCGGAATGTCCGAGCGGATTGCGTTCTTTCACCCGGCCAACGGGTATGATGGAAGAAAAACTTTACAAGAAAACCATCGACGAATTAGCCGATACCTTGTTATACCTGATATTTTATTTTCAGGGAGAACCTTATCTTCATCCTAAATTTTTTGAGCTGGTTCAGTATGCGCATGACAAAGGAATTTATACAGCGACTTCCACCAATGCGCATTATTTAAATGATGAAAAAGCGCGTAAAACCGTTGAGTCTGGTTTGGATCGTTTGATTATTTCTATTGACGGAACAACTCAGGAAACTTATGAGCAGTATAGAATTGGCGGTAATCTTGAAAAAGTGTTAGAAGGAACCCGCAATATTATCAAATGGAAAAAGGAGCTTAAATCAAGCACGCCACATGTTATTTTCCAGTTTTTGGTAGTTAAGCCTAACGAACATCAGATTGAAGATGTAAAAAGATTGGCAGAAGAAATGGGTGTGGATGAGGTTGGTTTGAAAACTGCACAGATTTATGATTACGAAGAAGGAAATGATCTTATTCCTACAATCGATAAATATTCCCGTTATGAAAAACAGGAAGGCGGCCGTTTCTCTATCAAAAATAAATTTGTAGACCATTGCTGGAAAATGTGGCATTCCTGTGTGATTACCTGGGATGGGGGCGTTGTTCCCTGTTGTTTTGATAAGGATGCCGAATACCAACTGGGCGATATGAAGAAGACAAGCTTCCGGCAGCTTTGGCGTGGTAAAAAATATAATGACTTCCGCGCTTCATTAATCCGGTCACGTTCCGAGATTGAAATGTGTAAAAATTGTACTGAGGGAACACAGGTTTGGGCGTGAAACATTGGGTTTTATGACCTTTATTCCAAATTTTAACAAATATTAATATTGGTTAATTTATTGATATTGAGGATGTAAATACTTTTTATTCAAACTCCGTGGAACATTTTTTGGTGGTTTGCTCTGAATAATTGAAATTTGGCATTGGTAATTCAAAAATTCATGGGCAAAGTAATTGCAATTGCAAACCAAAAAGGCGGAGTAGGTAAGACTACCACCGCAATTAATCTTGCTGCAAGTTTGGCAGCGTTAGAGTTTCGTACACTTATTATTGATGCAGATCCGCAGGCAAATTCCACATCCGGACTTGGATTTAATCCGCAGGAAATGGAAAACAGTATCTACGAGTGCATGGTCGAAGATGTGAGAACGGGCGAGGTGATTCTGGAAACAGATTTCCCTAATCTTAATCTTTTGCCGTCGCATATTGACCTGGTGGGAGCAGAGATTGAAATGATAAATCTTAAAAACCGTGAGCATCGTATGAAAGATGCGATTGCGGAAGTTAAGGATGATTATGATTTCATTATTATTGACTGTTCACCTTCACTGGGTCTAATAACGATCAATAGTTTAACAGCGGCAGATTCTGTGATTGTGCCGGTTCAGTGCGAATATTTCGCATTGGAAGGTCTGGGCAAACTTCTTAATACGATCACGATCATCCAGTCCCGGCTGAATACGAACCTAGCGATAGAAGGTATTTTATTAACAATGTATGACCTGCGTTTACGTTTGTCAAATCAGGTTGTTAATGAAGTTACCAGTCACTTCGAATCACTGGTTTTTAATACGATCATCCCCCGAAACATACGTTTAAGTGAATCGCCAAGTTATGGTATTCCCGTTTTGGCTCAGGATGCAGACAGTAAAGGTGCTATCAGTTATTTAAATCTGGCAAGAGAAATTCTTACCAAAAACGGACTGCTTTCAACAGATACACATCAGGGAGTAAATTGATTCATTGTATTTTAGGGGAGATCATAGCGCAGAATGGAAACTAGCAATAAAAATAAAAAAATGACAGGTCTCGGCCGTGGTTTGGGAGCGTTGCTTCAGGACTCGGATAAGGGTAATAATTCGCGTCCTAGTTCGCGGCCTTCATCCGTTGATGCGGTCGGCTCGATGAATGAAATTGATCTGGATCAGATTGAGGCCAATCCTTATCAGCCGAGGACCAAATTTGACCAGGAAGCACTTCAGGAACTTGCGGATTCTATTCGTGTTCAGGGAATTATCCAGCCTATTACGGTTCGGCAGCTGGGTCAGGATCAGTACCAGTTGATCTCGGGAGAAAGACGTCTTCAGGCCTCTCGGTCTCTTGGGATGGTACGTATTCCTGCTTATGTGCGTACGGCTAATGACCAGCAAATGCTGGAAATGGCACTTATAGAAAATATCCAGCGCGAAAATCTTAACTCGATAGAAATTGCACTGAGTTATCAGCGCCTGATTTTGGAATGTAATCTGAAACAGGAAGAGCTGGGCGTACGTGTTGGTAAAAACAGAACGACTGTGAATAATTATATTCGTCTTCTGAAATTACCTCCCGTTATTCAGGCTGCTTTGCGCGATAATCGTATCAGTATGGGGCATGCACGGGCGATAATTACTATCAACAGTGATCAGATACAGTTAAAGATTTTCAATAAAATTATTGAAGAAGGCTGGTCCGTTCGTAAAGTGGAAGAAGAAGTACGCAAGCTTGGTATGATGAGCAGTATGTCTTTTGAAACGAAAAAACCGGTAACACTCAACCAGGAAATAAAATCACTGCAATTCCAATTGTCTTCATTTTTTGGTGCAAAGGTTTCTGTGAAAAGCAGCGATGATCATAAGGGGGAAATCAAGATCCCTTTTGAATCGCAGGATGAATTAAAGAAGATTTTGGAAACATTAAAATTCGATAATAAGGCTTGAAAAAGTGGTTTTGGATTGGGATGTTTATTCTTATCGCAGGTAAGGTAAGTGCCCAGAAGACAGGAAAGGTTGAGGAGAAGGAAAGGAAGAAACCTGAAAAAACTGTTGTTTTTGACAGCACCGCTTTTATCCAGGGAGATTCCGTAAAACCACAGATTGCGGTTGAGAAAAAGAAATTTATTCCAAATCCGGGAAGGGCTACAAAACTTGCAGCTTTAATACCGGGGTCGGGGCAGATTTATAACCGGGATTATTGGAAAGTTCCGTTGGTTTACGCAGCTTTTGCCGGGGGGACCTGGACGGCACTTTACTGGAATGTACGTTACCATGATTTTTTGAAAGGGTATAAAACGTTTTACGATCTGGATCCTTCAAGCACTAATTATGGCAAGATAAAAACAGGTTTGACAGCGGATTCACGGTTACCAATATTCTATCGCGGAGGTGTTTTGAATGGAAAGCAAGTTGATTCGTTGAGGTTAACGATTGACCAGGTAAAACGTGAGAAAAATACCTATCGACGATATAAAGAAACGGCCATAGTGTTTACCGTCGCTTTATACGCTTTGTCAATTATAGAAGCAAATGTGGCAGCACATTTGAAAACTTTTGACTTGTCGGAGGATATCAGCATGAAAGTTTCTCCGAAAATTCAACAGCCTAATATGACATTGCCTACGCCAGGCGTGAGTTTGGTTTTTAACTTGCACAGGCGGAAACAATAAGAGTTAAGTATAGATTGAAATTTAAGTTTTTACAATGAAAATATTGTTGCTGGGTTACGGGAAAATGGGGAAAACAATCGAGAAGATTGCCCTGGAAAGAGGACATAGTATTGTTGGAAAAATAGATCTCAGCAATCGCAGCGAAATGAACCAGCTTGAAAAAGCGGATGTAGATGTTGCCATTGAATTTAGTTCTCCGGAAGCTGCTTATGATAACATTACGTATTGCCTGAAAAAAGGTTGGCCAATTGTTTGCGGCACAACGGGCTGGCTTGAACATCGTTCAGAAATTGAATCATTATGCCAGTCGGAAAAAGGTGCGTTTTTCTACGCATCAAATTATAGCATTGGTGTTAATTTGTTTTTCCGTCTTAACCGTCAGTTGGCTCATTTGATGAACGGCCACGGCTACAAGGCTTCCATGACGGAAATTCACCATATTCATAAACTTGATGCACCAAGCGGAACTGCAATTACGCTTGCTGAAGGCGTGATTGCTGAGGATAGCAGTATTAAAGGGTGGACATTAGCGCCGGAACAAGAGGGTGGTTTGATTCAGATCAGAGCAGAAAGAGAAGGGGAAGTGCCCGGCACCCATATTATCCGTTATGAATCCGAGGTAGATAAAATTGAAATTGCGCATACGGCTCATAGCAGGGCGGGTTTCGCATTAGGCGCCGTAATTTCTGCGGAATGGCTGCCAGGCAAACAAGGTGTTTTTGGAATGGACGATCTTTTGAAAATTTAGACTGATATTACTGTAACTCTCAATTAGAATAAAACATGGCTTTTAATCAGGGAAAAACCCCTAGTTCTTCAAAGAAAAAATCTGCTGTACGTGAATGGTTTGACTCTGTTCTTTTTGCGGTAATTGCTGCGACCTTGATCCGTTGGTTGTTTTTTGAAGCTTTTACGATTCCAACTCCATCCATGGAGAATAGTCTTTTGGTTGGTGATTTTTTGTTCGTGAGTAAATTACATTACGGAACACGTACTCCAAAAACGCCGATACAGGTTCCATTAACACACCAGACAATCTGGGGAACCAATATTCCTTCGTATACAGACGCAGTTCAATTACCTTCATTTCGCCTGCCAGGTTTTAGTGATGTGAAACGCGGTGACGTGGTGGTATTTAATTACCCACCTGAATTGCAGCATCCGGTTGATCTTAAAACCAATTATATCAAAAGATGTATGGGCCTTCCCGGAGATAAACTGGAAGTTCGTGATCTTCAGGTTTTTGCTAATGGAAAAGCTGTTGAAAATCCGCCACGGATGGAAAATGAATATTTCGTAGCAACTTCTACGAGCGTAAACGAAGCGAAGGTTTTTAAGGATAATGGTATTTCTGAATTCAATTCTTATGTTGAAACATTTAATGATACTATTTCAACAAATGATCAGCCGGGTTATCTGGTTTATACAACCGTTGAATTGGCTGCAAAATTGAAACAATACGATTTCGTTAAAGGAGTAACTGTGGTTAAGGCTTCCAAAGAGATCAGTGAACCGATGTTGTATCCGAATTCGCCTTTGTTCAAATGGAACCGTGATAACTACGGGCCCATCACAATTCCAGCCAAAGGAATGACTGTACAATTAACGCCTGAAAATGTGGCTTTGTACGGTACTGTGATAAAAAGCTATGAAGGTAATGATAAGGTTGAGATCGATAATAATACGGTTAAAGTGGATGGTAAAGTAATTACGAGCTACACTTTTGGGCAGGATTATTATTTCATGATGGGAGACAACCGCCACAACTCAGCGGATTCACGTTATTGGGGTTTTGTGCCAAAAGATCATATCGTTGGGAAAGCGGTATTTGTCTGGATGTCTATCGATCCGGCACCGACAAGCTTTTTTGGTAAAATCCGCTGGAGCAGATTGTTCCGCATTATCAATTAAAAGAAAAAGAAAAAAAATTTGAAAGGGAGAAGATATGCAGTCATGTATATTTTCTCCCTTTTTAGTTAGGCAGATTAATTTTTTATTATATATAGTAAAATTATATATATCTGTTTGTTTGTTATGAATTAAAAATGCAATATTGCAGAGCAAAAATTTATAGCCATGATCAGTACAGTTCAAAAGGATACTTTAAATTCTCCCAAAATACCAAAGAAAAAATCAGCCATCCGTGAGTGGTTTGATTCCGTTTTATTCGCTGTGATCGCGGCAACACTTATCCGCTGGTTTTTCTTCGAAGCATTTGTGATTCCGTCTTCGTCAATGGAACATACGCTTCTTGTTGGTGATTATCTTTTTGTGAGCAAATTACACTATGGTACCCGCACGCCGGTTACACCTTTGCAAATGCCGTTAACGCATCAAAAAATATGGGGAACCGAAATTCCCTCTTACCTTGATTGGATTTCATTGCCTCAGTTCAGATTGCCCGGTTTTTCGGAGGTAAAAAAAGGAGATGTCGTAGTGTTTAATTTACCGGTAGAACATCCTGATCTATATAAAAACTACGATGCAGTTTTGCCAAATTTGAAACCATATCCGATCGATTTAAGGACCAATTATATCAAAAGATGCGTTGCCGGAGCTGGTGACAGATTTGAAATTAGAAATGCCCAGGTATATGTAAATGGCCTAAAAAGCGAAAACCCGCCTGAAATGCAGAATGAGTATTTTATGGCTGTCACTACGGCTATTAATGAAACGAATATTTTCAAAAAGAATGGTATCACAGAATTTTCGTCTTATACAGAAACACACGACGATACGCTGACAAATAATGATGAATCCGGCTATATAGTGAAAACAACAGCAGGAACTGCTTTAAAATTAAAAGGATACGACTTTGTAAAACACATTGATATGATGGTTTTAGCAAAAGGGATTCGTGAATCAAATGTGTATCCGAATTCAGATTTACTTGATTGGAATAAAGATAATTACGGGCCTATTATTATTCCTAAAAAAGGACTGACAGTTAAGTTAACACCAGAAAATAGTGCTTTTTATGCTGAAGTAATCCGGAATTATGAGGGCAATCACAACGTCGTTTTTAAAGACGGAAAGATATTTCAACAAGAGAAAGAGCTTGATGGCTATACTTTCAAACAGGATTATTATTTTATGATGGGTGATAACCGTCATAACTCAGCGGATTCAAGATATTGGGGACTAGTTCCCAAAGACCATATTGTCGGAAAAGCGGTATTTGTATGGATGTCTATTGATCCTGATCCTGAGAGTTTTATAAGCAAAATTCGTTGGAAGAGGTTATTCAGTATAATCAGATAAAAAAAGGCTTCCTTTTGGGAAGCCTTTTTGCTTGTATACGCATTCAAAAATCAATCTTCCTGTGAATAAATCAGGGCTGTGTAAGGTGGAATTTGTAATGAAACAAACTGATGCAGACCATCGAACTCACCTTTCATAGTATCAATATCAAAAACGCCAAGATTTGAAAAATCAGAATCGTAATCTCCCTTATCGCTGTTAAAACGAAGTTTCCACGAACCTTCTCTTGGAAAACCAACTTTATAATCGTCGAAAGTTTCAGTTGAAAAATTAAGAACAACGATTACGCTATCTTTTGGTCCTCCATCTTTGTAACGGTGCATCACAATTACTTTCTTGTCGTTATCAGCACGGATGATCTGAACATCCTGGCCTTGTAAACCTTCTGTTACACCAAACCAATTCCTGCGCAAATGAATCAAATCTCTGTGTAAATTAGCAAATCCCGTGAATTTTTCAAGTCTCGACCAGTCGATCGGATCGCTGTCTGAAAACCATTTATCCTCCAAAAGTGGTTGGCCCTGGAAAATCATTGGAATTCCGGGTGAGGTCATAACCAGTGCAACGCCGAGTGCAGCACGTTTTTTTGAATACCAGTTATTTACATCGCCATCCGCAATTTCTTCCGCAACTCTGGCCTGGCCATTCGAAACTTCATCATGAGATTCTGTATAAATGATTCGCTGGAAAGAATCCGTGTTATACCTGCTTGTAATGGCGTCAACAACACTTGGCATATCTCTGTTCTGGTCATTGGCAGTAATGACTGCATCACGAACAGAATGTACAAATTCAGCATCCCATTGAGAACCATAACCCATCCCGCCGTTTTCCACAGAGTTTGTTACAAAATCAAGTGAATGCATGTCCTCTGCAATCGTTATTCTGTTCGGAAATTGTTCCTTGATATCTTTGTTAATCCATTGCATCAGAGAAATCCCGTCTTTCAGGTCATTTCCCGGATTTCCATCTGCTTTAACATTTCTTATGTAAACAACCATATCCATCCTTAGACCATCGATGCGGTAGTCTCTCAACCACATTAAGGCATTATCGTGAATATATTGTCTCACCTCACCGCGGCCAAAATCAGGACGTGTGCCGCCCCATGGCGTTTCGGCCTTCCAGTCGTTGTAAAAATAAATCCCGCCGCCGCCGTTTTCAGACCAGCCGTCAAATTGCCATAAATCAAGGTCTGATGGACCAAAGTGATTGTAAACCACATCGAGTATCACCGCAATACCATGCTCATGAGCAGCTTTCACAAAAGCTTTCAGCCCTTCTGGCCCGCCGTAATCTGATTCAATTGCAAAAGGATTGGAAGGATTATATCCCCAGGAGCGATCTCCCGGAAATTCAGAACTTGGCATAAGTTCAATAGCATTAATGCCGAGTTCTTGAAGATAATCCAGCTTTTCTATGGCAGTATAAAAATTGCCTACGTGATTTTCTTCTTTCACATTGAAAGTTCCAATGTGAAGTTCATAGATAACAACCTCGTTCCAACTCGGCATTTGATAATTTGAATCTTGCCAGTCAAAAGTTGAATGGTCATATACGACGCTATTTCCAGCAGAGTTTGTAACTTTTAAGGCGTAAGGATCATTTCGCATCAAAACTCCGTTTTTCGTTTTTATTGAAAATTTATACTCATCACCTTGTTTTGAATTTTCTATTAACAAGCTCCAATTTCCATTCTCTTCGGATTGCATCGGGCTGGCCTTGTCGTTCCAATTATTAAACGTTCCAACAACCGAAACGTTTTCGGCATTAGGAGCCCAAACGCGATAATGCACTCCTTCCGGGTGAGAGGTAGCGCCCATACCTTCAAAATTTTGTAAAGTTGCGGTGTCATCAGTATTTATATTTTCCATAAAGGAGTTGGGGTTAAAATTTATACTTTTTTTGTTGAAATACAATTTTTATGCCAAGACCATACGTAACGAAGATATTAAGCCATAAAAGAACAATGTGAAGCATATTTTTTTAATTTGCATACTCATAACACACTATAAACTTTATGTCAGAAAACCCCGAAAGTGAAAAACTTTGTACGCTTGCTTTGGTTAACACGCCTGGAATCGGCTCAGTAACCATTCGCCAACTTATAAGTTATTGTGGAAGTGCAGAAAAAGTTTTCAGCTCCGACTACAAAAAACTCATTAAAATACCCGGGATTGGAGAGAAAGCAGCCCGTTCTATTCTCAAAAAAGACGGCCTGGCAGAAGCTGAAAAGGAGTGGCAAAACTGTATAAAAAGCGGTGCACGGCTTCATTTTTTCTCAGACAGCACATACCCCAATCGCCTGAAATCGCTTTATGACGCGCCAGTTGTACTTTATTCCAAAGGAAATTTTGATTATAACAGTTACCGGACTGTTGGTATTGTCGGAACAAGACAAGTGACGGAATATGGAAAAAGTGTTACCGAAAATATTATCAAAGATCTCATTCCGTATAATCCACTTGTTATCAGCGGTCTTGCTTATGGAGTGGATATTACGGCACACAGGGCCTGTCTTAAAAATGATCTGGCGACGGTCGGTGTGATGGCGAGCGGATTGAATGTGATTTATCCGGCTGTACATCAAAAAACAGCGGCAGAAATGTTGGAAAAGGGGGGATTGGTCACAGAAAATGCACTGGCTACTAAACCTGATTTTATGCGCTTTCCAGCAAGAAATCGTATCATTGCCGGATTAAGTGATGTTACTATTGTTGTGGAATCGGCAAAAAAAGGCGGCAGTTTGATTACCGTAGATTTCGCTCAAAATTATCACCGGGAAGTTTTTGCGGTGCCGGGAAATATTTTTAATCCACAGTCAGAAGGTTGTAATCAGTTGGTCAGAGATAATAAAGCCTGCATATTTATTTCCGTTCAGGACATGGCGGATTCGATTGGATGGAATTTGGAGAACAAAGAGAGGATTTTAGATGTTCAAGATAAAGAAGTCCCGAATGAATCAACATTTATCTTTGATGGATTCACGCAGGATGAAGGTCAGATTTTATCTCTTTTGAAACGACAGGGAAATATGCAGCTGGATGAATTGTCGTGGCAAAGTGGTTTACATTTGAATAAATTGGCCACCTTGTTATTGAATCTTGAATTTCAGGGAATGGTGAAATCGTTGCCTGGTAAAAAATACGGTTTAATTTAAATGATGATTAAAAGCACAATACAAATAATCAAACAGGGTGAGGGATTGACAGTAGAGTTCAAACGGACTATCGACAATCCATATAAAATTGCTAAAACGCTGGCATCTTTTGCAAATACTTCGGGTGGGGTTTTGTTGATTGGTGTGGGTGATAATAGAGAAGTCCTTGGAATAACCTCAGAACTGGGTGAACTCGAAAAACTCGAAAGAGCTTGTACCGAATTGGTAGACAAAGCCTTATCAATCCGGTTTAAATCTGAAAAACTCGATAACAGGATTTTGCTGCGTGTGGAAATTGATGAAAGTCAGGAAAGACCGCATTATGCAATCAATGAAAAAGGTCAGCGGATGATTTATATTCGTGTCAAAGACAAAAGCGTACCAACGTTGAGATTGTTTATAGAAGGGCAAAGTGATTTTGACACTAAAACGCTGCTTGAATCCAGGCATGTAAGATCGCTAATCCAGTATTTGAAAGAATATGATTCGGTTACCGCAAAAGTGTTTTCCCGAATAATTAATATCTCTGAAAAGAGAGCGGAACGTTTGCTGAATGATCTGGCCGATAAGCAAGTTTTATTAAAGTTGCAAAAAGGAAAACCTGAAATGTTTAGTCTTAAATGGGTTGAATAATTTTATTGTTCAACATTAAAAAACCGGCTTAGATCATCATGATTTAAGCCGGTTTTTTTTATAAAAATTTACTTTATTCGATACCTACAAGTTCCAATTCAAAAATCAGATCCTGACCAGCCAATGGATGGTTGGCATCAAGAATTACAAATTCTTCTGTAACTTCTTTCACGATAACCGGAATCACCTGGCCGTTTCCGTCCTGATGCATATTCAAAGTTATTCCTACTTCCAAAGGAATGTCAGACGGTATCTGGTTGCGTTCAAAGTTGACGATCATGTCTTCGTTGATTGGGCCATAGGCCTCTTCATTTGGAATATGTACCGTTTTTTTATCTCCAACTGCCATGCCGGTAACACCGTCATCAAAGCCTTTGATTACTTGTCCGCTTCCCAGTTGAAAAGACAACGGCTCACGTCCTGCCGAGGAATCAAACAGTTGGCCATCCGGAAGAGTGCCTGTGTAGTGTACCTGGACAGTATCACCTGCTTGTGCTTGTTTCATTTTGTTAGAATCTATTGGTAAAAAAATAAGTTTAACATGCTGGTCATTAAATGATGACCTTGTATTAATATGCTCTTGCAAATACAACTCTTCTGCTTGAAGGTTTGCCTGAATAAATACAAATTCCTGCTTCTTCCACAGAATCCAAAGGAACACAACGAATCGTTGCTTTAGTTTCCTCTTTAATTTTTTCTTCCGTTTCAGAAGTTCCATCCCAATGCGCCAGAATGAAGCCGCCTTTGGTATCAAGTACTTTATTAAACGCTTCAAAAGTATCAACCTTCACCGTGTTTTCTTCACGGAAAGCCAGAGCCTTATTATAGATTGATACCTGAATGTTGTCTAATAACGTGCCAATGAAATCAGCGATTCCATCAAGAGAAACAGTCTCTTTCGTTTTAGTATCACGACGTGCTACTTCAACCGTATTGTTTTCTAAATCACGGGCACCCATTGCCAAACGTACCGGAACACCTTTCAACTCATATTCAGCAAATTTATAGCCGGGTTTATAAGCATCGTTGTTATCAAACTTAACGCTTATTCCTTTTTTACGAAGATCTTTTGTGATCGCCGCAACTTTTTCGGAGATCAATGTCAATTGTTCTTCATTTTTATAAATCGGAACAATTACAACCTGAATAGGGGCAAGCTTAGGAGGTAATACCAACCCGGCGTCGTCCGAATGTGCCATGATAAGCGCACCCATCAAACGCGTACTTACGCCCCATGAAGTTCCCCAGACGTATTCCAGTTTGCCTTCTTTATCCTGAAATTTAACGTCAAAAGCCGTAGCGAAGTTCTGTCCAAGAAAATGAGAAGTTCCAGCCTGCAAAGCTTTCCCGTCCTGCATTAAGGCTTCAATACAATAAGTATCCACCGCGCCGGCAAATCGTTCATTCGCCGTTTTAACACCTTTTACAACCGGCAATGCCATCCATTCCTCAGCAAACTGAGCGTAAATTTCAAGCATTTGTTTTGTTTCTGCTACTGCTTCTGTTGAGGTGGAATGCGCCGTGTGGCCTTCCTGCCATAGAAATTCAGTAGTTCTTAAAAATAACCGGGTACGCATTTCCCAACGCACCACATTTGCCCATTGATTGATCAGCAAAGGAAGGTCTCGATACGACTGGATCCAGTTTTTATAGGTACTCCAAATGACGGTTTCGGAGGTTGGACGAACGATAAGTTCTTCTTCCAGTTTGGCATCCGGGTCCACAATCACACCATTGCCATTGGGGTCTGCTTTTAATCTATAATGCGTCACAACCGCACACTCTTTTGCGAAACCTTCAACGTGGGAAGCTTCCTTGCTCAGATATGATTTTGGGATAAATAAGGGGAAATAAGCATTCTGATGGCCTGTTTCTTTAAACATGTCATCCAATGCACGCTGCATTTTCTCCCAGATAGAATAGCCGTAAGGTTTGATTACCATACAGCCTCTGACAGCGGAAGTTTCAGCCAAATCGGCTCTTTTTACTAGTTCATTGTACCATTCGGAGTAATTTTCACTGCGGGTTGGTAAGGCTTTACTCATTCTACGAAAATATTATGTAATGGAAAGGAGTATGACGGTTTGTCACTTCGCTTTTTAATGAAGTTGCAAAGATAGTTTTTTATGTTAACTTTGGAATTAATGTCATACTAATGATGTTTTATTCACAGTCTGGTACAAAAATTTTATGTATATTAGAGACAACATTATAAACAACTAAAGCCATGAGGAGCATGAATAATATAAAATATCTTTCTTTGATGCTGCTGTTGGGAGCTGGTGCATGTACCAGTAATCAATATGCTTCGCGTTCAGGAGGAGGATATGATGACCTTTACGGAGGGAATCCAAATACGGGAGTTGTTACTAAAAATAGTCGTTCAGCTCAAAATATGACTCGTTCAAGCAATCCTGATTATGTGGACACACAGGATCAGGACGTTGCGGGAAACGGGGATTATTATGATGATTCATATATTTCGGCACGTGGTATTCAGCGCAACGTATCAAGTGACGTAGGGTATAACGCCGGATTTACCGATGGATATAATCAGGCTACACGTTTTTCCAATCCCTATAATACGGGTTATGGGATGAACAATGGTTTTGGTTCGTATTATCCAGGTAGTTACATGGGTGGAATGGGCATGGGCGGACTTGGTTTGAGCATAGGATTTGGAAGCATGTTTGGCATGAATCCTTTTTCCGGTTTTGGCATGGGTTATTCTTCCTATGGTTTTTCACCTTACGGATACGGAAGTGGTATGTATGGTTATAATCCATATGGTTACAGTGCTTATGGATATGATCCATTTTACGGAAGTATGTATGGTGGGTACGGCGGATATGGCTACGGTGGTGGTTATGGCGGATACGGAGGTTATTACAGTCCTTGGGCTTACAACAGTCCTGTAATTGTGGTAAACAATGTTAATGATAGAAGAGGATTTGCAAGAACTTATGGCGCACGCGAATCAGGTGGAAGCCCAAGAAGCAGCGAACGTTACAATTCAAGTTTTGTAAACTCACCACGTTCTGTTGATAATTCATCCGGACGTAATTTGAGATCATCCGGGAATTCATCTTCAGGAGATTCATATTATTCTTCTCCGAGAGCAAACAGCCGTGGTAATTCAGGCAGTAGCAGAACAGGCGTTGACGGTACAACCGGAAATGCAAATGCCAGAAGCAGCAGCGGTTATTCAAGATCAGGAAATACGGCAAGTGACGGAAATACTTATTACTCGCGCCCAAGAACTTCTTCAGGAAGTAATTACACTTCGGACGGTAATTTGAATTCTTACACGCCTCGCTCTTCTTCATCCGGAACAAGAAGTTCTTCTGACTCTTACAACTTGCAAAGAAGCCAGTCTAATTACTCTGCTCCGGCACGTACTGAATCTTATCAGGCTCCTACAAGAAGTTATGATAATTACAGTGCTCCATCAAGAAGCAACAGTAATAATTACAGTGCCCCAGCAAGATCTTACAGCGCCCCTAGTTACAGTGCTCCAAGCGGAGGAGGTGGTGGTGGTGGCGGTTCAAGAGGCGGCGGAGGTGGTGGTTCAAGAGGTCCACGCTGATAATCAGGAATGATTTTTATAGATTAAATTATAAATTGACCCTGCAAAATGTCATAATTTTGCGGGGTCTTCGTTTAGTAACCAGTATGTTCAATTATTAAAAACTTTACACCAGCCATGACAAAATCAGTAAAATGGATTGGACTTTTTTGCAGTTTAACGCTGTCCATTCCAACGTTTGCCCAATACGCTTCTGACGCCTTTCGTTATTCTGAAATTAACCAAACCGGAACTGCTCGTTTTCAGGGACTTGGCGGAAACCACGCTGCTCTTGGAGGAGATGCAAGTTCAATTAGCGGAAATCCGGCAGGATTAGGATTTTATACAAGGTCTGAATTTAGTATTAGTCCTTCGCTAACAAATTATAGTACAAAATCAGAATATATTGGAAATACGACAACAGATGGTAAAACTAAGTTTTTTCCGATTTCCAATGCGTCCCTGGTCATCACTAACAAGCCAGGTTACCAAAGGAGATGGAAAAGCTCATCTTTGGGTATCTCATATTCTCGTCAGCAATCGTTTCAAAACAGGTTCAGTTATTCGGGATTGAACAACAGAAGTGCATATGTTAACAAGGTTCTTGAAAATGTGAACAGTACAAAACCTACGTCGGCTACACTAGACGGTGATTTTGATTCGGATACGAAACTTGCTTACTCAGAGGCAGCAGCTTATTATCAATTATTTTTGATCAACCCAACAACCGCAACCGGAGCGCCTTATAACCGGTATGACGCCAATAGTCCCACACAGCAGCTTGGAGAGTTTGATTCAAAAGGAGCGCAGACTCAGTGGAATTTTACTTATGCAGGTAATTTCGATGACAAGTTGTATGTCGGAGGATCTATTGGTTTCAACAGAATTAAATATGATTATATCCATACTTTAACCGAGACCTATACAACGGGAACTGTTTTTAGGGGAGCGCGACAAAGTGAAGATTTAACTGTTTCCGGAAATGGTGTTAATGCGACTTTTGGTGTTATTTATAAATTAACTCCTACATTTCAATTAGGCGGATCTTTGACATCTCCAACTTTTACCAAATTAAGAGAAACCTTCAATCAAAGTACACAAGCCGATTATATAGTAGGTTCAATCCGTGACGATAAGGGAGTAGATGTAGGTCCAAGTCTTTTAGATATTTCTCAGGCTCCTAATGATTTTGAGTATTCTATGAGCAGTCCATTACGTGGTTCATTAGGAGCAACTGTTTTCATTAATCAGAAAGGTTTTATTACGGGATCATTGGAATATGTTGGTTACGGGGGAATGCGTGTAAGAACGAAATATTTGTCCGATGCGGATAATCAGTCTTTCAAAGAAAGTTATAAACAGGAAATTCAGGAAACGTATAAGGCAGGTATCAATGCACGTCTGGGTGGTGAATACAGGTCTGGGATATTTAGAGGAAGATTAGGATTTGCCTATTTATCTGATCCCTACAAAATTCAGTCTGACGGAATTAACAGAGCCAAATTATTATATTCGGCAGGTGTGGGAGTTCGTACGGATCGGTTCTTTGCAGATATTTCCGGAACATATAATGCGTTTAAATCGGTTTACACACCTTATGTGTTAACTAACGCTCAGGATTACGCTTCTGCTAAAATCAATAACCACACAACAAATGTAGTTTTGACAGTCGGTACTTTCTTCTGATAAGATTTTACTATAACAAACGAGCCGAAAATCATCATGATTTTCGGCTCGTTTGTTATAGTAATGGCTGCACAATAGCCGCTAACTTGGAAACGTCACTATCTCCGCTCAAAGTGAAATCAGCGCGGGAATAATAGGGCAGACGCTGTTGATATTTTTTTTCAAGTTCAATTTCCAGAGACGTCGCGCCGGATAATAACGGACGATCATCTTTTCCATGATTTTGAATACGTTTGGCAAGTTCAACATGATGTACATCCAGGAAAACACTGATACCCGACTTTTTGATAAAATCCATATTATCAAAAAAACAAGGTGCACCGCCACCAGTTGCAATTACTACGCTTCGGTTTTCGATTGTATTTTTTAATATCCGGCTTTCCACCTCACGGAAATAGTCTTCACCCTTCTGCGTAAAAATTTCGTGAACAGTCATTTCCTGATCTTTTTCAATCAGCTTGTCCATGTCAACAAAACGATAGTCGAGCAGGCGTGCCAGTTTTTTTCCCAAAGTAGACTTTCCCGAGGATGGGAGGCCGATTAGAAATATATTTTTCATGTATAATTTTAAGAGAAATCAGCCTAATAATTAAGCCGTACCTAATATCTGATTGGAAAGGAAACACGACTTTGCTAATTATTTTGCCAGATCTTCCAAAACTTCTTCTTCTGTCGGTGTATCGTTATAATGCCATTTTCCTTTTACAATTCCATCCTTCAAAAGCCATAATCCGGGGTTAGAGCGGGAAATTGTTTTCAGTACCGTCGCATCAACATAATAAAATGGTATTGACAATTGATGTGAAGTTAGAAATTGGGTTATTTCAGCACTGCTTGCAGATGTAAGTACGATTGGCTCAACTCCCTTTTTCTTGACATCTGTGACAAGTTTTTGAATATCAGGGAAAGCAGCAGTGTTGATATCTGTCAGGTTTTTAATGATCAGAAAAAGCTTTTTACCCTTGAAAGTCTGTTCGGTAAAATCTCCTTCATCATTCCATACACGGTAATCTGTGATTTTCGGTTTGGCATCTTCATTCAAAACGATCATATCTTTAAAGACTAATGTCGTGTCTGTCGGATATTGTTCAAATTCCTGATCCTTTCCACCTTTTGTGAAAATATATTTATATCGCAATGGCTCTGATGGTTTCATCTGGGCCGGAATGCTGGCGCCCACACGGTAAGCAAGCAAATCGATTATCGGTAAGTGACGGATTGAATAAACAGCAACTCCCAGAGACGCCATCGTTGAAAGCGCCACGATGAAACCGGTTGGCTGCGATTTGAATATTTTTCTTTTATACAGGATAATAAGAATTAAAACCAAAAGGAAAATGTCCTTTCCAAAAGACGTCCAGGGCGTCAGTTTGATAGCCGCGCCGAAACAGCCGCAATCAGTAACCTTATTAAAGTAGGCTGAATAAAATGTCAGGAATGTAAAGAAGATGATGATAAGTAACAGCAGCCAGGAAATTGTTTTTGGCTTATAACTTACCAAAAGAGCAATTCCCAGAACGACTTCTGCCGCGCAAAGAAACACGGAAAAGTAAAGCGCAAAGGGAATCAGTGCTTCAAAGAAATGCTGGAAATGAGAAAAATCGGTAGCAAAAACCTCAAAATATTCTTCAAGCTTGTACTGTGTCCCAACCGGATCATTCAATTTTATCAAACCTGAAAAAATAAACAGCAATCCTACGATGATCTTGGAAATATGGGCAAGAATTTTCATTTTAAGTACTTGTTAGGCAACCGTAATTCTTAATTTTGATTAATTTGTTTGCAGCGCATTTGACTTGATAAGGCAAAACACGGAGTAATTTATCATATCCTGATAGCCTGATTTAACGCCTTCCGAAACGAGCGTAAATCCTTCGTTATCTTCTATTTGTTTGATACGAAGCAGTTTCATTAAAATGATATCGGTCATGGAGCTTACCCGCATATCTCTCCAGGCCTCGCCGTAATCGTGGTTTTTGTTAAACAACAATTCTTTTACAGCTGCTACCTGTTTGTTATATAATTCTGTCAGGGCATCCGCACCGATTTCACTTTTATCGTTACCGATCTCAATCTGGATCAGGGCCATTACGCAGTAATTGATGATACCGATAAACTCTCCGGAAATGTCATCATTTACTTTCTGCATCCCTTTTTCCTGAATGGTACGGATTCTTTGTGCTTTAATAAATATCTGATCTGTAATAGAAGGAATGCGCAGGATACGCCATGAAGTTCCGTAATCTTTGTTTTTTTTTGTAAAAAGATCTTGGCAATACTGAATGATTTCCTGATATTCCGCTTCGGTCGATTTCACGCGTACTTAATAAGTTTTGGCTTAATGAATTGTCAAAAATGTATGATAACTGAAAACGGTCCGTTAAGAATGCTTTTTGTAAATTAGTATCTGTGTTTAAAAATGATGAGCTTTTTGTTAGCCCGTAATTTAGAGAAACACGTATTATAATCTCCAATATCAGCTATTATATGGCGCAAGTTAGTAAAAAAACGATCAAAATTAAGGGGCAGTTGCTGGATCTTTCGGTGCCGCGTGTGATGGGAATTTTAAATATTACACCTGATTCCTTTTATTCAGATAGCCGCATGGCTTCTTTGGATGAGGTTATGGATCGGGCTGAAGGTATGCAAAATGACGGGGCAACTTTCATAGATATAGGTGGATATTCTACACGTCCGGGCGCAAGGGAAATAAGTGTGAGTGAGGAAGCAGAAAGAGTTTTGCCGGTTATTGAAGCGCTTAATAAGAATTTTCCTGACCTTATAATTTCTATTGATACCTTTCGTTCAGAAGTGGCAAGGCAATCGGTATTAAGCGGTGCGCATATTATTAATGATGTGGCCGGAGGAATTCTGGATGATAATATGTTTGATACCGTTGCCGAATTGGGTGTTCCTTATATATTGATGCATATGAGAGGAACGCCGCAAACGATGAGTAAGCTGACCGATTATGATTTCCTGATACCAAGGATTTTAAAGGAATTGGGAGAAAAACTGATTAATTTACGTCAGAAGGGCGTTTCTGATATCATTATAGATCCGGGATTTGGTTTTGCCAAAACTACTGCACAAAATTTTGAGCTTATGAAAAATCTTACTGAATTTCATAAGCTTGGTTGTCCGCTTCTGGTTGGAATTTCAAGGAAAGGGATGATATACAATACTTTGAATGTATCGGCGAAAGAGGCTTTGACGGGAACAACTGTTTTAAATACAATTTCTCTTCAGCAGGGAGCCTCCATTATAAGGGTTCATGATGTACAACCTGCGGTTGAAGCCGTAAAACTATGGATGGCTACTAGTGGCGTGAACGAAAAAATAGTAATTTAGTCCCGAAATAATATTGAGTTTCTTATGCGTGTTGGTTTTTTAAATGTAAACTGGACTGATATTCTGGATGTCTTTTTGGTATCGATACTTCTTTATCAGATTTATTTTCTCGTCCGGGGCAGTATAGCGAGCAGGGTATTTTTAGGTTATTTGTTTGTATACGTATTTTACCTGGTCGTTAAAGGCCTGGGATTGGGTTTACTTACAGCGATTTTACAATATTTCATGGGCGTGGGTGCGGTGGCACTTATTGTTATTTTCCAACAGGAAATACGCCGTTTTCTATTAATTATAGGGAAATCTACGATTTATACGAATAATGAGTTTTTAAAGAAAATACTGGGAAGTACCGTACTGGACCTGAAAAATAAAAATCTTAAAGAAATTGTCGACGCCAGCAAAACCATTGCTTCCAATTTTAACGGTGCGCTGATCGTCGTAAACAAGCGGGATGATCTTGGCAAATTTATTGAAACAGGTGAATTACTGGATGCACGCGTATCAAAACCATTAATTGTTTCACTTTTTAATCAGTATAGTGAATTGCATGATGGTGCAGTAGTCATCGTCGATGGCAGGTTGAAAGCTGCTCGCTGCGTATTGCCCGTTGCTGACGGCGTGGATGTGCCGTCGTCTCTTGGATTTCGTCACAGAGCAGCTATGGGAATGAGCGAAGCAACTGACGCAGTAGTTATTGTGATTTCAGAGCAAACCGGCAAAATATCACTTGCAGTAGAAGGAGAGTTATTGGGAAATATTCCTTTGGCTGAGTTGGAAAATCGTCTTGCTGAATATTTATCGTCGGATGTGCAGGGTTTGGTGAAATAAAATTATATCTCTGTAATTTTAAATAAGTTTGAAAAACAGGTCATTATACCATTTTTATTAGCTGTCAGACTACTAATTAGTCATTATTTATCTAATATAATCACAATAATACTTGTAAATTAAAGATGGTATACTTACTTTTGCAGACCGATTCCAAGAATTGAAAAATATCATTATTATAAAATGGCAAATCATAAATCAGCATTAAAAAGAATTCGTGCCAACGAAACGAAGCGTTTGCGTAACCGCTACCAACACAAAACCACTCGTTCTTATATCAAGAAATTGAGAGAAACGACTGATAAAACTGTTGCAGTAGATGTTTTCAAAACAGTTTCTTCTATGTTGGATCGTTTGGCAAAGAAAAACATTATCCATAAGAAAAAAGCGTCTAACCAAAAATCAAAATTAGCTAAATTAGTTAATTCATTGGCGGTAGCAGCGTAAGCAGCTTTTACTATGATTTTTTGCCCTGATAGTTTTACTATCGGGGCTTTCTGCTATATGACTATTTGTGGTGTATATTTTAGAATAATTTGAATTAATCTGCCAGGTGAATACGCTAACTAATAATTCGTTGAAAATGGGACGTCAAACAAGAGTAAATCTTGCTGATTAAATGTTTTATGTTATATATTGCAATCTTATAAAAAAACGTTTTAAGCCTGTTTTGAGTTACAGTAACGTTTATTTTATACTTAGCTGAATTCTGTTTATTCTTAAAATTCAATTTATCTTAACTTTTCTTTTTCTATGAAAAAAGTCGTATTATTTGCCGGTTTTGCAGCTTTGGGGATTCTTTCTGCCGCTGCTCAATCGCCTGTTAATTTTAACGCCCGTGGCCTTGTGGTTGTTTCTGATGCGGATATGTCGGCCTCGGCGCTTGTTGATGGGAAGCTATTAAGAGACAACACAGCAAAAGACGTTTTAACATCAATTAAATTTCCGGTAGAGAGAGGAAGCAAGTCCGTAGGTACGGCACTGGTATCAAATTCATTGTTGGGATCAGCCAAAACGATAGCCGTTCCGGCTAGCGGAGGATTGGCCTATGTTCTTGAAAATCGTTTGCGCCCGGATGATGGTGTTGCAGAATATAAGGATGCAGCAGCCGAATTGCCAGGCGGAGAAAAGTTATTCGTCGTTGATATCGCCAATCTTGCAGCGCCAAAAGCCAAATTTGGTTTCGCGGTTGGAAAATATCCTACATCAATTGACATTAACAAAAATGAACTGATCATTTCAACCATGCAGTCAGGCAAAGAATTGGTATTCATTGAATCAGCCCCTGATGGAAAACCGGCCAGATTTTTGAATTTACCTTTTGGTCAGGATTCAACAAACAAAATCATTGATATTTCATGGCACCCATCAGGTGACTTTATCGCTTTTACATTGAAAAGTCATGAAGTTGGTTTGTACAAGGTGCTCCGGGAAGCAGGGAAATTGAAAAATGTGGAATTGGTAGGTAAGCCAATCAAAGTGGGAACAGAGGCAACTTTTGGTAAATTCTCACCGGATGGAAAACATTATTTTGTTTTGGATTCCAAAGCTCCTGCCGGAAAAGGAACGGGCGAAGGTGAATTATTTGTAGTTGATTTCTCAATGGACGGTGCAGCCGAACATAAAATTGCCGGAAAAGCACCGGTTGGCGTGAACACAGGTTCTTTTGCAATCAGTCCGGATGGGGCCTCAATTGTAACAGTAAGCGCAGGCAAAAGTGGATTGCCTTGGACAGAAGCGGGTTCTGCCACAGGAAGTTCTCTTTCTCTTTTCAAAGTAGCAAACGGTGCGCTCACCAAAGTTGTTGACTATCCGTTTGAAGGAATTTATCCTGCAAGTGTGGCTTTTGACAAGGACGGATCAAACCTTGCTGTTTCTGTTTATGAATATCAGGAATATGGCAACGGAACTGGCGGGGTAGAATTCTGGACGGTTACAAAAGGCGATGCACCGGCTTTGAAAAAACAGATTGCTAAAATCAGTGTTGGAAAAGGAGCCCACACACTTCGTGTGATTCCTTGATATTGTTCAATTAGATCTTTCAAACAGAAGAGGCCGGTTTTTTATCGGCCTCTTCTGTTTGTTATGTTTAAAGAAACCAGGGTAAACCTTTTGATTTCTATTGAAAAGAGGCTTAAAAATCCCTCTATTTTTTGTATTTTTGCACTTTCATTCATAAAAAATCAGTTTTAAGATGATTACGGTTCAGAACGTATCCTTGCGGTACGGTAAAAGGGTGTTGTTTGATGAAGTAAATATAAAGTTTGTACCTGGAAACTGTTATGGTATTATTGGGGCGAATGGAGCAGGTAAATCAACATTTTTAAAAATTCTTTCTGGTGAGATTGAACAGCAAACTGGTATAGTTAGCATGAATCCCGGAGAACGAATGACTTTCCTGAAACAGGATCAGTTTGAGTTTGATGCCTATACTGCTATGGAAACTGTGATTTTGGGACACGAACGTCTTTACAAAATCATGAAAGAACGTGAAGCGATCTATGAAAAAGAGGACTTTACGGATGCTGATGGTGAAAAAGCGGCGGATCTTGAAGCTGAATTTGCAGATTTGAATGGATGGGAAGCTGAAACCGAAGCTGCACAATTATTGAGCGGTTTAGGCATTGGTGAAGATTCTCATAATATTTTGATGGGCGACTTGAACGTAAACTTGAAAGTTCGCGTACTTCTTGCACAGGCTCTTTTTGGAAATCCGGATGTTCTTTTACTAGATGAGCCAACCAACAACCTTGATGTTGAAATGGTTTTGTGGCTTGAAAATTTCCTTGCAGATTTCAAAAATACTGTAATTGTTGTTTCTCACGACAGGCACTTTTTGGATGAAGTTTGTACGCATATTGTTGATATTGATTTCAGCAAAGTACAAATGTTCTCCGGTAACTATTCTTTCTGGTACGAGTCGAGCCAGTTGGCTATGAAACAGCGTCAGGATCAGAATAAAAAATCGGATGACAAACGTAAGGAACTTGAAGAATTTATCCGCCGTTTTAGCGCAAATGCTTCGAAATCCAAACAGGCTACTTCCCGTCAGAAATTACTTGAAAAACTGACGATTGATGATATCAAACCGTCGTCACGTAAATATCCATACATCGCTTTCAAGTCAGAACGTGAAGTAGGAGATCAGATCCTGAACGTTGAGGGATTATCGAAAAAGACAGATGATGGAATTTCATTGTTTAACAATATGAGTTTCAATGTAAACAAAGGTGATAAAATTGCCTTTGTCAGTCGCAATACTTTGTCGATCAGCGCTTTATTTGATATTTTAAATAACGAAGCAAAAGCAGATAAAGGAACTTTCAACTGGGGAGTTACCATTACCAAATCTTATTTCACAAAAGATCCGACATCGTTTTTTGAGGTGGATTTAAATTTGGTTGATTGGTTACGTCAGTATTCAGAAGAAAAGGATGAAAGTTTTATCCGCGGATTTTTAGGTCGTATGCTTTTCTCGGGAGAAGAATCGCTTAAAAAGGCAAAGGTACTTTCAGGAGGTGAAAAAGTTCGTTGTATGTTATCACGTACGATGCTTTCTGGTTCCAATGCACTGATCATGGATGACCCAACCAACCACCTTGACCTGGAATCCATCACAGCTCTTAACAATGGGTTGATTGATTTCTCTGGCTGTCTGTTGTTCTATTCTCATGATCACCAGTTTGTGCATACGATTGCAAACCGTATCATCGAGATCGGGCCAAAAGGAATTTTGGACAAATTGATGCCTTATGATGATTTCTTAAAAGACGAAACCGTAAAAGCACAGCGGAACGCCTTGTATTAATATTGATATAATTCGTAAAAGAAAAAGGTCATCGGCGTACGCTGATGACCTTTTTCTTTTACTCCTATAAATTCCACTTTCTAGGCAAATCCGTATTGTTTTAATACTTCTTCCGGTGGTCCGGCCCACATATTTGGCGTATTTCCTACGTAACCAATGTCATCCACACCAATTCTGGTCGTATAAAAACCTGAGGCTGTTAAATTACGCATAAGATTGAAAAAAGCAACACCCTGACTGAAAACTGGCTTCGCTTTTTCAGGATATGCAATGTCGTCCACGATCTGGATCTGCTGAGCTTTTGTACAAAGTGTAAAAACTTTCTTAAAACGCTTGTTTGATTCCAGATCGATCCATGCCAGTCCGCCTCTCATTGGAGTCTGGTGCTGCGGCATATCTTTTACGATAAATTCGATAAATGCCGGAACACCAGCATCAGAAGCACTTCCTGATTTTGAATCGGCAGGGATAATAATATCTGCTAAAATTTTAATCGTTGCCAATTCCGGAACTGTGAAAAATTTCTCTTTCATCAATTGTGCATCACGGATGGCTTCTTCTTTCTGGCGGCCTCCTGGTATTTTAAACGGAACTTCCGGTGGTAAAGCAGCCTCAACTTCTCTTGCTTCCGCGAGTGATTCCTGCGGATTGAGGGCGGCAAAACCAAGAGAGCTAAGTGTTAATGCTTTTAATGATTCTCTGCGTTTCATTTTTATATAATTTGAGTCGGCCGAGGCTGACAGTTATTATAAATTCTTTTGTTTGATCTGCTCAATAATGTGGTCAGAAGCTCTCCATGAAAGCGCAAGGATAGTCCACGTAGGATTTTTATCAGCCTGCGAAACAAAGGAGCCACCATCTACCACGTAAACATTTTTCGCATCATGAGCCTGCGAGAATTTGTTCAAAGCAGAGGTTTTTTTATCATCACCCATACGAACCGTTCCCACTTCGTGAATGATACGGCCCGGAGCTGCAATACCATAATTGGTATCTGCGCCAGGTTTTGTTCCCATCGCAACGCCACCCAAAGCATGGATCATTTCTTCAAATGTATCATGCATGTGTTTTGCCTGCTTAATTTCGTAATCCGTCCAGTTATAGTTGAAACGAAGAACGGGGATACCATATTTGTCAACCACATTAGGGTCGATTTCGCAATAATTATTGATGTTAGGAACCGCTTCACCGCGACCGGCCATACCTACATATGCGCCATAAAAACGACGATAGTCTTCTTTCAGTGAAGCACCGTAACCTCCTGCAGGTTTGGTTGTTCCGCTGGCAGTAGGATATTTTCCGTTCATATTTTCAATCCCTGAACCAAAACCGTAACTTGGCATACCCATTCCTCCGCCGTATTCGATATGGTAACCTCTTGGGAAATCAAGTTTTTTGTTATCGAGCCACCATGGTGTATACACGTGCATACCACCAACTCCATCTTCGTTGTAACGTTTACGATCCATTAAATGAGGAAGAAATGCACTTCTTGAAGCTCCTGTGGAATCGTGAAGATACTTTCCAACAACGCCACTTGAATTGGCCAAACCACCTTCATGTCTGTCTGATTTCGAATTTAAAAGCAAACGTGCAGATTCTCCGGCACTCGCTGCAAGAACAACAACTTTTGCTTTAATGGTATGTTCTGTCAGTTTATTACGATCGACATAAGAAACGCCCGTTGCTAATCCTGTTGAAGGATCTGTCAGGATTTCGCGCGCCATCGCATTGTTTATCAGCGTAACATTTCCCGTTTTCATCGCTGGAATTACGAGAACCGATGAAGCAGAAAAATCGGCATATGCCTGGCAGGAACGACCGCACTGGCTGCAATAAAAACATACTCCACGCTGGTCATTTATCGGTTTTGTTAAGATCGAAAGACGGGATGGAATTACTGGAATATTTGCAGCTTTTCCCGCTTTTTTGAGGAAAAGTTCATGCAAACGCGGAGCAGGAGGGGGAAGGAAAATCCCGTCCGGTTCGTTGTGTATATTTTCAATCGTGCCAAAAACACCGATTAATTTATCAACCTGATCGTAGTAAGGTTTTACGTCATCGTACCCGATCGGCCAGTCGTCGCCAAGTCCGTCAATGCTATGGCGTTTAAAGTCATTTGGTCCGAAACGAAGAGAAATACGTCCCCAGTGATTGGTACGGCCACCCAACATACGGGAGCGAAACCAGTCAAATTTTGTACCATTTTTATGTGTGTATGGCTCTCCGTCCAGTTCCCAGCCTCCCCATGCAGCATCAAAATCACCAAACGGGCGGGTTGTACTTGCGCCACGGCGAGGAGATTCCCAAGGCCATTTTAATTGTGTAATATATTTAGGATCAGCCGGATCAAAATATCCGCCGGCTTCCAGAAGAGCAACTTTTGCACCTGCCTTTGCTAGCTGATAAGCGGCCATTCCTCCTCCTGCTCCTGAGCCTATAATGCAGACATCAAAAACAGCAGGTTGTTCTTTAATTTGGAACATAGTCAAGGTTTGATTTAGAAAATACTATTTAATCAATAAATATAAACACGGAAAAGATAACCGTCCCCGTCAAAAATCATTTTGAAGGTAATTTAAAACGAATCTAAATGGTTTGACAGTAAGCCGGGATAGTCCGGTTCTTTAAAGCAAAAGCGATTTTGCCAATCCTCTTAAATTATTGCATTACCAAAAATAATAATACTGGAATTTGATCAAATTGGACCTCTTAAATATGTAATAAAAACGATTTTGATACCTTTGTATTTTAAAAAACAGAAATAACATTTTGGCTATCATCGGGAAAGACATTCGTCTTGCAAAAGAATTTTTACAAAAGGGGCAGCTGGTAGGAATTCCTACCGAAACGGTTTACGGTCTTGCTGGGAATGCATTGGACGAAAAGGCAGTTTTATCCATTTTTGAAGTAAAAAACCGTCCATCTTTTGATCCATTAATTGTACATACTGATTCTGTTGAAAAACTATCCGGACTGGTTTCTGAAATCCCGGATGCCGCTTATTTATTATCTCAGAAATTCTGGCCCGGACCTTTGACATTACTATTACCAAAAAAACCTTCGGTTCCGGATCTGGTTACTTCCGGGCTGGATACTGTTGCAGTCAGAATTCCCAATCATGCGTTAACGCTTGAATTGCTCCGTGTGCTTGATTTTCCATTGGCAGCACCAAGTGCAAATCCATTCGGTTATATCAGCCCGACGAATGCGAAGCACGTTGATCAGCAGCTCGGTGGAAAAATTCCATATATTCTCGATGGAGGTGAATGTGGAATTGGTATTGAGTCAACCATTATTGGTTTTGTTGAAGGAGTTCCTACCATTTACAGATTGGGCGGACTGGCGATTGAGGATATCGAAAGTGTGGTTGGAGAAGTAGCTTTGATGGCTCATTCATCATCAAATCCACAGGCTCCGGGTATGTTGAAAAGTCATTATGCTCCTAAGAAACCATTCTTTTTGACAGAAAGAAATAATTTCCCCATTCACGAAGATGATTTTGGTTATCTTCTTTTTGATAAATACATAGACGGAATTGATGAAAAACATCAAAGAATTTTAAGTCCGACTGGAAATTTGAAAGAAGCTGCACATAATTTATTTGCTTATTTAAGAGAATTGGATGCACAATCTTTGAGCCAGATTTGGGCAGAATCCGTTCCCAATATAAACTTGGGAAGAGCAATAAATGATCGTTTGAAAAGAGCAGCAGCGGTGGATTGAGCTTTTTTCTTTTTTTATTTGAAAAAATAAGAATGAAAGTTCATCAAAAAAACTTCATCCGTAGCACGTGTTATTGCGGTGTATAACCAGCGAATAAATTCATTATTGATCTGTTCCTCCGGCAAATATCCCTGGTCGATAAAAACGGCACTCCACTGGCCACCTTGTGCTTTGTGACAGGTAAGCGCGTAAGAAAATTTAACCTGCAAGGCGTTCAGATAAGGATCTTTCCGCAAAGCTTCTGATCTTTCTTTTTTTGATGTGATATAAAAATAATCCGCCAGAACGCTGTCGTACAACTTTCTATTATCCTCAGAAGATAGGGAAGGCGAGGCGGAATGAAGTGTATCCAGCATTATTTTGGCATCAAATTCAGGCTGTTTTTCATAATCCGTTAATCTTAAAACCACATCGGCAAACCGGAAACCGTGGATTTCCTGTGTTTTCTTGATTTTTAATAACTCTACGAAATCGCCGTTTGCTATAAAACCGGCTGGTGAATCTTCGTCTAAAACTGAATAATTATTCCTGACAACCATTAGCCGGTCACCCGCGTCCAGTTCTTCCTCCGAAAAATTAATTGACCTGCGAATGTATTCATTATACTGTACGGCCGATTTATTCGAGCGCGTTAGAATAATCGTATTTTCCTGTCCGTATTTATCAAACGCATAACGCAAACCTTCTTCGAGTTTTTCACCCGTCATCCGGAAAGTGTCGCGGTAAGATTTGGTAATTATATTGACAGTTGGTTTTTCCTCCCGTAACTGGTCGCGCAGTTCTGTTGCATTAAATAATATCCCTGATTGTTCATCCTGGCGCATTACTTCTGTCAGTTCTTCCTCAAAAACAGACATATAGAAATTTTTTTCAAGATAAAGCCTATCCAGCGCCGGGCTCAATTCTTTACCAACCGGCGGAAGCTGAGCCACATCACCAATCAGCATCAATTTATTTCCGGGATTTTCAAAAACAAATTCAATCAGATCAGCAAGCAAACTTCTGTTGCCAAATTCGGCATCATCACTGATCATCGACGCCTCATCAACTATGAAAAGCGTATTGTCATGATAATTTTTTTGCCTTTGAAAAGTCAGGTTTCCTGAAAAAGCATCGGAAGTTTGCTTGTATATTTTCTTATGAATTGTCAGTGCGATTTTCTCGGAATAGTTCGACATCACTTTAGCTGCACGACCGGTAGGAGCCAGCAAAACGGATTTGTAGCCATAATTTTTCAGCACTTTTATTAACGTGCTGATAATTGTCGTTTTTCCGGTACCCGCGTATCCTTTTAGCAAAAAACAGTCGCGGTAACGTTCCAGGCCACTTTCTTCAATTAAAAAATCATCCGTTTTCGCAAAGAAGCGAAGCTGGCCTTTTGTTGGCCTGAAAGGAAATTTTTTAACTAAACTTTGCGAAGGTAATAATTGGCCTGATTCCATGGATACGAAACTACTGGATGAAATTCAATTATCAAAGTCGACACTCAGTAACAAAAATAAACCTTGATTTAATTGGACTTTTTCATAGTATTTCATATATTAGTTTTCGAGTTTATCCATAAACCATAACCGGAACGTCTATGCAAGTATACCAAGTGCTCGCCAAAAAGTCTATTGACGCTATTTTCTCTATCACAAAAGAGACAACTGTTTTCCACGCCTTAGAGCTGATGGCCGAAAAAAACATCGGTGCTGTACTGGTTCTTGAAGACGGGGAACTGATCGGAATATTTTCTGAACGTGACTATGCAAGGAAGGTTATTCTTTTAGGACGTGCATCACGTGATACGCTGGTTCAGGACGTTATGACAACCCGTGTTATAACGGTTGAAACGGATCAAAAAATTGAGGATTGTATGCAAATTATGTCCGACAAGCATATTCGACACCTTCCGGTAAACCGAAAAGGGGAACTTGTGGGTATTATCTCTATAAATGATATCGTGTCTGCTATAATCCGCGAACAAAAGGCCCATATCAGATCTTTGGAGGGATATATTTCGGGGACACCTTACGCCTGATATTTTCGAGCGATCAAATAAAGTCTTTTCTAAATCTCTGTTAGTCAGTTGTTAGGACTAACAGAGATTTTTTGTATCAAATAAAAGGAATAACTTGTCATTTTTGGCAGGTTGGCTATCTTTGTTCCCTTCCTAAAACATGAGTATTGGACGCGGAAAAAAACGAATTAATTGGATTATACGGAAGCCGGCTACGCATACGAGTATGCGGAATTTGCATAGCGGACGCACGGATTCTATTGGTCCGGCATCGGTTTGTAGGAGATGAAAATATCTTCTGGAGCCCGCCGGGAGGTGGTATGCAATTTGGAGAAAGTGCACCGGAGACTTTAAAAAGGGAATTTCTTGAAGAGACTGGTTTGATAGTGGAAGCAGGTGAAATGCTTTTCGTAAATGAATTTATTCAGCCTCCTTTACACGCCATTGAGCTTTTCTTTCAAATTAAAGCTTTTTCAGGTTCAATTATAACGGGTTCGGATCCGGAATTTTCCGAAGCAAATCAGATTATCCGTGAAGTACGTTTTACGTCGATGGAAGAAATTAAGCAGCTTCCCGCGAATCATGTTCACAGTTTATTCCGAAATTGTGATAGCATAGAAGATGTTATGGCTCTCCGGGGTTATCTTGGAGATGATTAAGCTTAGCGTTATTTATATTACAAATACTTTAACATTATATTGTGGCACAAATTGAAAACCAGGCAATTGAAGTAATTCCTACCCTTTTGGTGGGGGATAATTCATTTGATGCAGATGCAATACCGTTTTGTACGTTATGCATTGAAGTGGATGACAGGCGTATACGTTTTTGTATCGTCAGGGATGAGAAAATGGAATGCATCTGGCTGGAAGATTATAATTTTGACGTTGTTTTAAGTCAGGAAGAGGTTTTTGACAGATTGAAAAAAATCTTCACCGGGCATTTACTCTGGTCTTCAAATCATTGGAAAAATGTAAGAATTGCAATCAATTCTCATGCATTCAGTTTAATACCGAGCCTGATATTTGAAAAAGATTCGGCGCCGAGTTATCTTGAGTTTGCCCTTGGACATCCTGTAAATGATGATGAAAGAGTTCTTTATCATGAATTGCCGCTTGTACATGCCAATAATGTTTTCAGCATTCCAAAGGTTTGGTACAACTGGATGGTCACGCATTTTGAATCGTCCGATCTGTCATTTTATCATCTTACCAGCCCATTAATAATTGGTGCATTGGTAAGCCATGCAGAACATCAGGAGATTAAAGTCGTTTCCGTATTTTTGGAAAAAGGATATTTTACGCTTGTTGTTACGGAAAGTGAACAGTTGATTTTGTGCAATCGTTTTAAATTTTCACAGCCTCAGGAACTGGCTTATATCATTTTATTTGCTTTAAATGAGCTGAATTTTTCTCCGGAAGAAATGAAGGTTTTGTGTTATGGCGAAGTAAGTCTTTTGGCGGATAATTATATTGAACTTGGGCGTTTCTTTCCTAATATTCAAATTGGTACCGGCCCGACAACGCTGCGTTACAGTACCCATTGCGGAGATATTCCGGGGCATCGTTACTTCGGACTGTTCAATACCTATTTGGTGTCTTCCTGAAATCCGGCTGCAATTCTAAGTTAGAAAATAATTAAGATTGCATGATATAATGTTTAGTCCTGCTTATTTCAGTATTATCGCATCTGAATTCAGAAACATTTTTCTTTTTTATTTGAATGTATGAAGCGAATAGCGCTATTTCCCGGATCTTTTGATCCTTTTACAAAGGGTCATGAAGATATCATATTACGTGGCTTAAGGCTTTTTGACGAGGTTGTTGTAGGTATTGGAAACAATTCCAGCAAACAACGCTACTTTCCTTTGGACGTCATGAAGGAGCTGATCGAAAGGACTTTTGAAAAAGAAAAAAATGTCAGTGTAATTACTTACAACGATCTTACAGCGCGTGTTGCAAGGGAAATAGGAGCGAAGTTTTTGTTGAGGGGACTTAGAAATACTACCGATTTTGAATATGAAAATGGTATTGCACAGGTCAATCGTTTTGTATATGAAGAAATTGAAACTGTGTTTTTAATTACATCCCCCAATCTGGCACCAATCAGTTCCAGTATTATCAGAGATCTTCACAGGTACGGACAAGCGGTAGATGATTTTCTCCCGTATTCGCTGTCGGAACTCAATAAGCTGAGAGAGAAAAAGAGTTAAATATTTATTGTTTCGATATTAAAAAGTCCCTGATGAAGTAAGTTTTAAACTTATTCTATCAGGGGCTTTTTGCGAGATTTGGATATTATGCTTTTTCAGAAGCCTTTATTTCTTTCGCAATTTTGGATTTCGCAGGATCATATTTTACAAAAATATTGATCCAGATAAGTCGGGCAAGCCTGAACATAACCGGAATGAGAATGACGTAGGAAATTAGAAGTCCTGCAAGTACGTAATTCATATCATAATCCAGGATTACAACAAAACCTACAAAAACGGAAACCATAAGCGCCACAGAAAGTGCGTAACTGACATACATGGAGCCAATATAAAATCCCGGTTCTCTTGTAAATGACTCTTTACAATACGCACATTTGTCATTGAGTTTGTCAAACTTCTTTAAATTATAGGGATTGTTAGTTTTAAAGAAAGCACCTGTCTGACATTTGGGACAGGTGTTGGTAAAAATGCTGTATAATTTGGTACCCTTGAACATGGAATTTCGGACTAATGAATGATGAAAACTGAGGTATAAAAATCCATACCTCAGTTTTCAACTATTGTTCCTTAAGATTTTGAATTTTCTTTAAACTGTCAATTACGTAACGTATTGAACTGAATGAATTGATCAGAATTGATTTTGCTTCTGTCGGCGAATACCATTCCAGTTTTTCAATTTGCTCCTCCGCCTGAGGCTGCATATTGGAGTCGTCCAGACAGTCGAAAAGATACCATTTGGTTCTTTTCAAAATCCGGCTGTTGTTCATGGTATACGTATGCCAGGTTGTACATATTTTATCCCGCACCAACGCTTTTACACCCGTTTCTTCCTCAATTTCACGGACAGCAGCTTTTTTGGAGTTTTCTCCCTTATCTAATTTCCCTTTTGGTAAATCCCATTTTTTGCGCCGAAACATGAAAAGCCACTTGTCTCCTTTAACAACAACACCACCTGAAGCTTTGATGACTTTATACAAACTTTTAACCTTATCTTCCACATCTGCCTTCTCACGGGTAGCCAGGGTAACGGATAACATTTCTTTTGGAAGTTCTTTTTCCAGTATGTTAATTGCCTGAACAGCAGTAGTTGATGTTGCATTCAGGAAAAGTACATGCCCGGTAAACATACTCTTTTGCAGCTTCTCTAGTCTGAGATCGACGATATGGTCAAAGTCAGAAGTTTCTGCCGCAGTTAATTCATTTGTCCGTACAATTCGGAAGGGACGGTCGTCGAAAAAAATAATCATTTGATGTGGGTACGGATGTCGATCAGCAAAATTAAGTAAAGAGTTTAGTTTAGACAGTGATTATTATTGATAAATTTGCAGTAATAATAAATAATAATTTCTTGGAACTCCTTATAATTTTACTTTTAGTGCTTCTCAATGGTATTTTTTCCATGTCTGAGATAGCACTTGTATCCTCCAGAAAATCCCGCCTAGAGGCCGCCGCCCGCAATGGAGATTCGAGTGCCAAAGCAGCTTTAAATTTAGCCAACTCTCCAACGAGGTTTCTTTCAACAGTTCAGATAGGTATTACGTTGATCGGACTTTTGACGGGTATGTATAGTGGTGACAACATCACGTCTGATTTCGAGAAAATGATCGCGACTGTTCCGGTTTTGTTGCCGTATAGCCATACATTGGCTGTGGGTACTGTATTGGTCGTTATAACTTATCTTTCACTTGTTCTGGGTGAGCTGGTTCCTAAAAGAATAGGTATGGCCAATCCGGAGGCGATATCAAAATTCATGGCAAGACCCATGAATATAATTTCCGTAGCCACAGCTCCATTTATTTCGTTATTAGGTTTTTCCAGCGATTTGATCATTCGTTTGCTTAATATCAAACAAAGTGAAAATTCTGTTACGGAAGAGGAAATCAAGAGTTTGATCCAGGAAGGAACTACGGGGGGTGTTTTTGAAGAAATTGAACAGGAAATCGTTCATAATGTTTTTCAATTAGGCGATAGAAAAATAACGTCACTTATGACAAATCGCCAGGAAATTGTCTGGCTTGATGTTGAAGATACAGTTGAAGAAAACAAAGCCAAAGTCCTGGAATCGAGGCATTCTGTTTATCCGGTTTGCAGGGATACTGTTGATGATGTTGTGGGGTTGATCTATATTAAAGATTTGCTGGCAACGGATCTGGAAGTGCAATTGGCTGATCTGACAGAAATATTAAAAGATCCGGTTTATCTTCCGGAAAGCAACAGAGCTTATCAGGCACTTGAAAAATTCAAGGAGCAGAAAGTTTATTTCGGGATTATTGTAGACGAATACGGCGGTTTATTGGGCGTTGTGACGATGCACGATATCATGGATGCTTTGGTAGGAAATATTTCAGAAGAAGATGAAGATGATTCTGAAATTGTTCAAAGAGAAGATGGAAGTTATCTGATTGATGCACAGTTACCTTTTGATGATTTTATCCAGTATTTTGATCTCAACATGCAGGAATCTGAACGTAAGGAATTTGTAGGTTTTAATACGCTGGGAGGATTTGTACTTCATGTACTTGAAAATATCCCCAAAACAGGTGAGACATTTAAATGGAAACACTTTGATTTTGAGGTGATTGATATGGATAAAAGCAGAATAGATAAGTTATTGGTTACTAATAATAAGAAGGACGATTCAAAAGAATAAAATGGCAGAAGAAACCGAAATATCCCGCAGAGTTGCAGAATTACTTTTAGAAGCACAGGCTATTAAATTGAGCCCGGACAAACCTTTTCAGTGGAGTTCAGGCTGGTTATCACCGATCTATTGTGATAACCGTGTTGCTTTATCTTATCCGGATACAAGAACATTTATTAAAAAAGCATTGGCGGATCTGATCAGGTCTGAATATCCTGATGTTGATGCGATCGTTGGCGTAGCCACGGGCGGAATTGCTCAGGGAGCCTTAGTGGCCGATATTCTTGAACTTCCCTTCGCCTACGTTCGTCCGGAGCCTAAGAAACACGGAATGGGCAATCAGATTGAAGGACGCCTTGAAAAAGGGCAGTCTGTGGTGATCGTAGAAGATTTGATCTCAACAGGCGGAAGTTCTTTAAAAGTAGTGGATGTTTTGCGGGCCGCGGGTATTGAAGTGGCAGGAATGGTTGCAATTTTCACTTACGATTTTCAGCTTGCTGCTAATAATTTTGAAGAAAAAGATGTCAAACTAAGTGTTATCAGTAATTATAACGCTTTGATAGCTTCGGCCCTTGAACACGAATATATTACCATGGAACAGGTCGAAAGCCTGAGCCAGTGGCGTGTACAACCCGATGTTTGGGGAAAGTAATAAATGAAAATTGGGAAGGCCTGAAAGACTTGTCTGAGTCTTTCAGGCCTTTTGTTGTTGTAATGAAAGTCCTCCTGAAAAAGAAGGGGAAGTTTCAGGTAAAATATTAATTGTTTAACATTGAATGTTTTCAATACATTGTTATATTTCGAGTGACAATCCAATTCTCCCGCCCTCCCAACTTCATAATCCTGTTGCATAATTTGAATCCTTTTTAGTTTGTTAAATGATTGACGTTTCCTACCCCTATTTTGATACGAATTTAAGCTGGCTCTCTAATAATTTCAGACTTCTCCTGGAAGCGGATGATGATACCGTTCCCGTTCGTGAAAGATTGAAATTTATGGGCCAATATTCGTATCAGATTGAAGAGTTTTTCAGGGTACGTATTCCCAATCTTCTGGCAATGGGAGAGGTTAGCAAGGATATCAGAACAAAATTAAATGTATATCCTGAGTCGCTTTTAGAGCATGTTTATGAAACGGTAGATAATCAGCTCAGGGAATTTAACGAGATCCTGGTTTCGCGAATTCTGCCCTCATTGAATGATCAGGGTGTACATCTTTATTATAAAGAATCTTTTGCCGCTGAACACTTATCATTTGTAAGAAAGTTTTTTATTGACAAGTTATTCAGATACCTGCAACCGGTTTTTCTGGATGGACGCAGAAATTCCAAAATTTCCTTTTTCGAATCAAAAGAGCTTTATCTCATCGTCCATCTTGTTTTTAAAGAAGATCAGGATGAAGACTGGTATGCTGTTGTAAATATTCCGACGGAGCCATTTGGCCGGTTTATAGAAATGCCTGAATACGAAGGAAAAAAATATGTTGCGTTTCTTGAAGATATAATCCGTGAGAATTTACCTGTACTTTTTCCGGGATATGAAATCATCGATTCTTACACATTAAGGGCTGAGAAGGAAACAGAACTTACCATTGAAGATGAATATCCGATGATAATGGCTCAGCGGATTATCAAACAACTGGAAAAAAGAAATTTTGTACAGCCACTTCAGTTCTTTTACGAGTCGGGTATGCCATTGTACATCAGGGAATATTTGTCCAACCGGGCGGGTATGCTCATGAACGAGTTTCATGAACGGGGTGATTATCTGTACATGCAGGATTTGCTGACATTCCCGGCGTTCTCTAAAAAATTGGATTATCCCTATCAAAGGCCCGTTCTCAATAGTGAGTTTGAAGAAACTGAATCTGTTTTTGAATCCATTCAACGTGGAGATCAGTTACTTCATTTACCCTATCATTCCTACAATCCGATTGTACGTTTTTTTAATGAAGCAGCCATAGATCCTTATGTTAAGGAAATCCACGTTTCTCTTTACAAAATAAGTGCAAATTCCTTTATCCTTAATTCTCTAATAAGCGCTTCCAGAAACGGCAAAAAGGTAGTAACCTATGTGGAACTGAACACAAAGCTGGATATTCAGGAAAATATGCAGTGGTCCAGGAAAATGAGGGATGCCGGTGTCAAAATTATTTTCAGCATTCCCGGACTGAAAGTACATGCAAAAATGGCGTTAATAAAACGACGTGTGCAAAAAGGGTGGGAGAGGTATGCATTTCTGGGTACCGGCGGCTTTTATCGTTTGACAAGCCGGGAGTTCGTTGACCACGCGTTGCTTACCAGTCACCGGGAACTGACGAACGAACTTGAATTATTATTTGGATATCTGTACACACAGGACGAACCCAAAAAATATAAGTACCTGCCTTTCAATTTTTTACAGGTAACGCAATTTACAATTCAAAAGAAACTCGTAGACCTGATGGACAGGGAAATAAAAAATTCCAATGCTGGTTTAAAATCCTTTATTACCATTAAGCTTAACCAGATTCAGGATCATACACTGATTGACAAACTATATCAGGCCAGTAAAGCCGGTGTGATGGTTCATGTCATCGTCAGTGAAAGTTGCGGCGTAATTCCTGGTCTGCCTTCGATTAGTGACAATATTACCGTTAGCCGGCACGTGGATCGTTACATGGAAAATACGCGTATTTTTCATTTTGGAAATCGTGGTAATGACGAGATTTATCTTTCATCCTGTGACTGGACATATCGAAATCTGCACCGGCGAATTGATGTTTGCTTTCCAATTCTGGATGAAGTTTTGAAAGGCCAGATGCGGCAGGTTTTGAAAAACTATGTCAATGATAACCAGAAAGCGGTTCGCCTGGATTTGTACCAGAATAATCTGAGAATTCCTTACGATGCCACCGTGCCCAAAGTGCGTGCACAGGAAGCCAATTATCGTCTGACTGAGCGCCTTGAAAGAAATATTAGTATTCGTAAATCTGAATAATTTATTTTAAATTTATAAAAAAATATTACCCTCCAACGTATAATCTTAGATAGCCGTTTCTGAATTCATCAGGCTATTATTTTTTAAAAATTACTTTCAAAGTATCCGGGTTTTTCAACTTAACAGGGTAAAATCCCCTTGAGATGTAAAAACTATATGACTATATTTGAAAGTATGTCACTGTCTCTCAATCAATAAACAAGAATACTCAATATGGGAATAGTAGAGCGAAGAGAACGACTGAGAAATCAGGTTCGGTCCGATATCGTGAAAACAGCTAAGGAAATTGCCCGGGAGGATGGGTGGACTGCCGTTTCGATTCGAAAAATCGCTGAGGTTATTGAATATAGCCCGCCTATTTTATATGAATACTTCGAAAGTAAAGATAAATTACTGGAAGCGATACGGGTTGAAGGTTTTGATTTTCTTCAGGCCGAATTTGTCAAAATAAAAAGTCATTTCAGAAATCCTGAAAAACAACTTTCAGAAGTTGCAAGGTGTATTTGGGTTTTTTCCGTAGAAAACCCGGAAATTTTTCAGGTTATGTTTAATCTGGAAGGTGCGTATTGCGATTCTAAACGGGTTTATTCCCATGCCATGAATATCCGCGATAATCCTGTTTGGGAAATGATAGCCATTTTACGCCCGAAATCGGGAGAAATGGTGACCAAGACCTACTACGAATGGTGGTGCCTTACTTATGGATTTATATCAATTACAATGACAACCCAACCACGTTACGCTTTCGCTCAGGCGGAACCGATCTACATGGAGGGTGTCAGAAGGTTTATAAAAAGTATTATGTAGCAGCAGAACTGGTCTGGCGTACTTCTATTTTGCTTTGGTGATAAACCTGGGAATATGGAGGTACGCTGCGAACCAGCCAGGCATTCCCGCCAATAATAGAATCGTGTCCAATGACGGTCTCTCCGCCTAAAATAGTGGCATTGGCATAAACAACCACATTATCTTCAATCGTTGGATGTCTTTTCTTTGACGCCAGTGACTTGGAAACATGTGTAGCGCCGAGGGTAACGCCCTGATACAGTTTTACATGATTACCAATAATCGTGGTTTCTCCGATAACAATTCCCGTTCCGTGGTCTATAAAAAAGGAATGACCGATTTCCGCATTTGGGTGAATATCAATGCCAGTTTGGCTATGGGCAAATTCTGTCAGCATTCGTGGTAATAACGGAATGCCTTCCTGTGCAAAACTATGCGCAATACGATAGGTCGCAATCGCGGTAAAACCGGGATAAAGCGCAATTACTTCTTCAATACTAACCGACGCCGGATCATTTTCTGTAATGGATCTCGCATCTTTCAAAAGCATCTCATACACTTCCGGAATACGGTCAAAAACGGAATCCAGAATTTCTTCCCGGCTTCTTCCCAGCTGCGGAGTTAACGGAGCCAGCATACAATCCAGGCGATTTCTGAGTTCGAGAAATGCTCCCTGCAAATCTTTTGCCTTATCATTTTGCTGACAATCCTGACTAATAGGAAACAGAAAATTGATTAATTTCTGAATAAAAAGACCTGCGTCGTGCCTGGATGGTAGTTTGTATTGAAAAGTAGTATTTTGTTCATTTAGTTTTTGAAAAAATAATTCCTGCTGGTGGTTGTTCATTATTCCTTATTTTTTTGTAATTCTTTTATCGGAAACGGCACTGTTTTTGTATTGATATAGGAGAAACACAAAAAGCTGCCGAAAGATTATATTTTAGTTAATTCTTTTAAAATTCTTGGGGTAAATGTGTTTTTTGTCTACATTCTATCGTATATAGAATATGAGTTGTGAAGTTATAAATTCTTGGAGTAATCAGGAAACTTATGTTACGTGTTAAAAAATTTCAGTCCTTTTTTATAATAATATTGCTGGCGTTTGCCCTTACATCTTGTTTTTCCAGATATCTTATTTCTGAAAAGCAGGTTCGGCGGCATTATGCTAAAAAAGATATCCGTCCGGAAATACAGATCATTAAAAATGATACCCTTTCACTTTGTATAGCGAGCGTGGGTAATGACACACTTCCGATGCTGCTTCTGATTCACGGAGCGCCGGGTTCTTTATGGGGTTATATGAATCTAATGGATGACCAGGACCTGCAAAATCATTTTCATATTGTTTCAGTTGACAGGGTTGGTTATGGGAAATCTCGCCTGAAAATGAAAAAAAAGCGTAAATATGTTACTTCAATTGAAACACAAGCGCGGGCTTTACTACCAGTATTTACACTCAATCATTCCGATCAGAAGGTAATCGTTTTGGGCCGTTCTTACGGAGCTCCGATTGCAGCAAAAATGGTTTCACTTGTACCTGAAAAAGTAAAAGAACTGATCATGGTTTCTCCGGTTATTGATCCCGACAAGGAAAAATTCTACTGGTTTTCAAAGTGGGGAAGAAATTCACTGGTTCAGCTTTTTTTACCGGGAGATTTCAATACGGCCACTGCTGAAAAATATTCTCATTCAGATGAGCTGAAAAAGTTGCTACCCGTTTGGCAGAATCTTCACGTTCCTACAACCGTCATTCAGGGGGGCAACGACTGGATTGCTGATCCTTCCAATCTTGATTTTGCCAGGAAAAATATTAAAAGCAAGAGGTCTCAATATATTTTTCTTAACAATGCGGGTCATATGATCACCTTTACGCATTTGAATATGATTAAAGAAATGCTTCTTCGTAGTCAGCTGTTTAAGGAAAAAATAACGGCGGTTGATATCAGCAACGAGTAGTTATGAACCCGGTTTGAAAAGTATTTCTGGCTATTGGGATAATTATAAGTAAATTTCTATTTCTCCCCCCGATATTAAGTTACGCTCGTTCTATGGAAAAAGTGTCAGATACGTTTAGGTCAGGCCTCAATTTTGTAACAGAAAATAAAAAAATAATTTCAAGAGGCTTAATCGCCGTTATCTGCATTTTAATGGCCGTCTGGTTTGTCAGACATGAAGAAGCAGAGGTTAGGAAAGTTTATGTTTTAATACAATCTGCTTCTCCGGTATATATTTTGCTCGGACTTTTAGTTACGATTGGTTATATATTTCTGCAAGGAATGATGTACCAGTTTTCTTTCAAAGCACTTGGAAAAAACATCGACCTGATGACACTGACCGAATTATTTCTAAGAAGGAATTTTATCAGCGTATTCTTGCCAGCCGGAGGAATTTCTTCCCTGGCTTTTTTTACATCCAAAACCGAAAGAAAGGGGGTTACCAAAACTGAAATTCATCTTGCATCTTCCATATATGCTGTTTGCGGAATTGTTTCTGTTTTTGTTATAGCTATTCCGGCGGTGATCTGGTTGTTGTTTCAAAAATCGGCGTCAAATAGTGAATTATACGCATTTGGCGGATTATTTATCCTGATTTTGCTTCTCTACTTTGGCATTAAATCCTTTATTGATCGCGGCAGATTTTATAATTTTCTCTTAAAATATCAGCCTGATCTTGAAATTGTGATGGAACAAATGTCCGACGGGCGTTTTTCTGTCATTGCCATTGTAAATTGTCTGCTTTTTTCCGTGCTCATTGATCTGGCCGGGATTCTTCATTTGTATATTGCATTTTTTGCAATCCATGTTACAGCTCCGTTCGAAGCCGCTTTCATGGGCTATCTTGTAGCAACTATTTTTCTGATCCTCTCTCCGTTTCTAAGAGGAATCGGTGCCATTGAACTTTCGCTAAGTGTACTTTTGGTTCAATACGGCATGGACAGTGTAGCTGCAATTTCTGTTACCATGATTTACCGTTTCTTTGAATTCTGGGCGCCTTTAATCGCAGGAATGCTTACTTTTTTGTTCAAAAAGAACAATCTGATATTAAGGATCCTGCCAGCATTTCTGATTTTAATTCTAGGAATTGTAGATATCGTTTCAGTTTTAACACCGTCAATCGCCTCACGTATCCAGGAATTGCAGGGATTTATTCCAATTAACTTTATAGCGGTTTCTAATTATTTCGTTCTTCTCACGGGCGTTGTTTTAATTTTTATGTCCGTTTTTCTACTGAAAGGGTACCGGACAGCGTATTATCTTTCCGTCGGATTATCCTTTCTTTCACTTGTCGGTCATCTGACCAAGGGGATTGATTACGAAGAATCATTAACTGCCGCTTTTGTGGTGTTGGTTTTACTCTTCACAAGACAGCAATATTTTAGAAAAGGGAATAAAAGATTTCAATTATTTGGTATAAGGACAATTCTGGTGGCTGTCGGAGCCGTTTTGGTTTATGGAATTGTAGGTTTTTATTTTTTGGATAAAATTCACTTCAATATTGATTTTTCATTTCCGGCTTCTGTTAAAAATACACTGTTATACTTTGCTATGATCGGAAATGATCTGGATCCGCAAACGATTTTCGGACGTGACTTTTTGTATTCGCTTAATTTTCTGGGTGGCCTTTGTATTGCTTTTTTGATTTATATTGGTATTCGTCCCTTGATCTTCAAACCGGAAATGGAAGAAGAAAGCTGGGAGAAAGCAAAAGCCCTGGTAGACAGATTTGGAGATTCTTCACTTGATTATTTCAAGACCTATCATGACAAGCTTTTGTATTTTGGAAGGGAAACCGAAGGTTTCATTGCTTATCGCGTAGGAATTGGTTTTGCTGTTGTGTTGGAAAAACCGGTTTGCGCCAACGAAAATGATATGCGTTCACTTATCAAAGAATTCGATCAGTTTTGTAAAGAAAATGATTTGGAATGCACGTATTACCGGTGCGACCAGGACATATTGCCTGTATTTCATTCGTTAAGTAAAAATTCTCTTATCATTGGTCAGGAAGCTGTTGTGAATTTAAAAACATTTTCATTGGACGGAGGCGACAAAAAGTCTTTACGAAATGCGGTAAAAAATATTGCTAACAAAGGATTTTATGTTAAAATATATACAGCTCCGGTAAAGGATGGAGTGTTGCAGCGTTTAAAAGCGGTAAGCGATGAATGGATCGAGACGACGGGTTATACAGAGATGGTTTTCTCGCAGGGGATTTTTGATAAAGATGAATTGAAACAGCAAACCATTATCACGCTGGAAAACGAAGATGAAAAAATCATAGGTTTTGCGAATGTTATTCCGGATTATGTCCGGGGCGAAGGCACCTATGATTTGATCCGTAAGACAAAAGACGCGCCGGGAACTACACTGGATGCGATGATGATCGAGATAATAAGATATTTTCAATCGCAAAATTTCGATTATTTGAATATAGGAATGGTACCGCTTTCAGGAGCTGAGGAAAATAAAGATATAACGGAAAGAGCCATCAAATTTGCGTATCAGAATGTGAAGCAATTCGGATATTATAAATCTCTTCGCGAATACAAAAGCAAATTTTCACCGGAATGGAAAAGTAAATATTTGATTTACGACGACTCCTACGCGTTAATCAGAATTCCATCGGCTTTGAATAAGGTTGTAAAAATGAAATAGAATTTATGAGATTTAAATTGATTTTACTGCTGTTTATAGTTTCGATTTCAGCAAAAGCACACGTTTCAGATTCTTTACAATATGGCGTTTTTGGCAAACTAAAAATATATCAGTCGGGCACTGCACCGAAACAACTTGTCCTTTTTATAAGTGGTGACGGTGGCTGGAACCAGGGCGTAATCGACATGGCTGCTAATTTCGTTGCTATGGACGCCATGGTGGTGGGGATTGACATTCGGAGTTATTTGAAAAACCTGCAAAAGACGAAATCTGCATGTTATTATCCGGCGGCTGATTTTGAAAACCTGAGTAAATTCATTCAAAAACAATATCATTATAAAAATTATGTCAGCCCGCTGTTGGCCGGGTATTCTTCCGGCGCGACACTGGTTTATGGAATTCTTTCACAGTCTCCGGCAAACACATTTTCTGGTGCTATTGCCTTGGGTTTTTGTCCTGATATTCAAATAGATAAGCAGCTTTGCACAGGATCTGGATTAAAGTCTCATCCACTGGGGAAAGGAAAAGGATTTTATCTGGAGGCGATTACTACTTTGCAGGAGCCATTTGTAGCTTTACAGGGAATGCAAGATCAGGTTTGTGATTTTAAAACCACGGCCAGCTATTTAAAACAAATTCCGAATGCCAAACTGATACCGCTTCAAAAAGTAGGTCACGGTTATTCAGTTCAGAAAAACTGGGTGCCGCAATTGAAAGAGGCTTTCACAGAAATTAATGTAAAAAGACAGACGCAAACAAAAAATAGTAACGAGGAAGTCAATGAAAGCCAATTGAAAGAATTGCCAATTCATGCTATTTCGTCAACATCAAATCCAGAAAAACCGATGGTTTTTTTAATCACAGGTGATGGTGGTTATACAAGTTTTGATCAGGCTTTTTGCAAAGAATTAGCTGATAGTGGTATGCCGGTAGTGGCGCTGGATGCCTTAAAATATTTCTGGAATGAAAAGACACCGGCGTCTACCACCGCAGACGTTGAAAAACTTATTTCTTTTTTTAAAAGCAAATGGCAGCGTGACAAGGTTATCCTGATCGGATATTCTTTTGGTGCTGATGCGTTTCCTTTTATCTACAACAACCTGAACAAAACAATGCGTGAAAGCGTAAACTTGCTAGCGATGCTTTCTCCTGCTACCGAAGCAGATTTTGAAATACATATTACCGATATGCTAAGTCTGCCGCGTGGGAAAAGACAATACGATGTATCTGCGGAGGTGAATAAGATCAAAAATTTAAAAGTTGTTTGTATTTACGGCTCAGAGGAAGAGCCAGAAATTAAATCTGAAATTATGAATCCGGAAGTAAGCTTCATAACCGTTCCAGGTGGGCATCATTACAATAATGCATACAAGGAGCTTGTAAATAGCATTATGCAAAAGTCAGAAAAATAGTATTTTGAATTAAAGTTGTATTATTCACACTTATTAAAAACATTGATAAGTACAGATTAATTTGTAATTTTTATGAATTAGTAGAGAACTTAATTATCTCCCGAATTATAAAGTAATTATTTTGCAAATTCACCTTTACCAAAAAAAGAAAACGACCAGTCAATGACCAGCCGTTTGTCTGAATTAATTAACCTAAGAAAAAAATCTGACACCGAAAATTACTTTTCGGGTCAGATTTTAATACCTAACGAAACAACAATACTTCTTCCATCAGAAGTCCAGATACCCGCTCCCGGGTACATTGTCGGGCGTTTCGTGTAGTAGCTTTTATTCAGGACATTGTTCACCCCGAATTTCAAATTATATCTTTTCGCAATTTTTAGCGTTCCATTAAAATCCCACAGGCCATATGACGGCACTTTTCCTTTGGCAGCATTGGCAGAAGGTTCCACCGTGTTAAGGGCATCCGAATATAACGAACTTACATAACTGTACTGCAAAGTTGCAAAAAACGTGTTATATGCAAATTGCAAACCATTTCTGGTGATCCAGGTAGGCACGCCTTCAAGTTTATTTCCTTTTGTATTAAGATTATCATTGTTCAATATTGAGCTTCCCTTAATGTAATAAGCGTCAAAATAGGATGTTGAAGTAAATATTGAGAATTCAGTTTTATTTCCGTTCTGGCCTTGTAAGGAAAACGGCTTGTACTCGGCATATAATTCCACACCTTTGGTCATGCTGTTTCCAGTATTTGTCCTAAGTATATAATCTTTCCCCGCTGCATCTTTCGTGGCCAGCGTTCCCATTCTGTTTTGATATAACATCTGGAAAACACTTACATCATAAGAAAAGGCGCTACCTATTTTTCCATTGATTCCGGCTTCAAGATTATATCCTTTCGAGTCTTTCAGATTTTTATCAACCTGCTCCAAAATAGAACCTGGGATAATGTCTTTTAATACAATTGGACGGTATGCCTGAGAAAATCCTGCATAAATCCTGCTGTCTGCATCAAGCTTGTACTGCGAACTGATTCCGAAAAGCGGAAAATGGTGCTTTATTTTATTAGGAAGCGCTTCTGGCTGGTAATAGGTAATTGCACCTGTCATGTTAGTAGCTCCGTTTTCCACTCGGAATCCTGGTGTTACCGTCAATTTTGGTGTGATATACAGTAAGTTTTCTACAAAGAAAGCGATGTTATTTGTTTTCAAATGCAGATCTCTGCCCCAAACCGGGTTGGTAAGTGATAAATCAAAATCACTGCCCGTTGTACCTTTTCCTAACTGACGGCGACGAAGGTGATTTTTCATCACCTGCACGCCACCGGAAACAAAATTATTCAGGCCGCCGATGTGATATTGATGAACAAGACGAAGCTCGGAGGTAAAACTTTTAAAGTTATCAATATCAACCTGACGTGGTTTATATTGACTTGTTGCCGGGTCAACTACGTCCGGAACATTGGCAAATGCGTCAATCAACACACTATTTCTGCTTCCGTACACACCTGAATTTGTCCAGCGAAGTTTTGTAAATTGACTTATTTTCCAGTCAAGAACGATAGATGGAATGTAGATGTCCGGATTAAAGTAATTTCGCGAACGTGTTGACTGGCGAGGATCCTGCGCAAACATGGCATCCGTTAACGGACCAGGAATCTGATATACGTATGACGAACGTCCGAATTCAGCCTTTACTTTTAAATTTTTTGTAAATTCATAAGACAGACTTGCGAACTGAGACTGAGCGTCCGACTTCGCATTTTTTCGATAACCATCCGAATGTCTTTTTTGATAATACGCCGAATAAGTCAGCTTGCCAACTTTTCCGCTAATTGAATTGTAAGAACTGAAAAGACCATAAGAGCCGGCAGAATTGATAGTTTCGAAAGTAAATGCTTTTGTAGTATCAGGTTGTTTTGAAACATAATTAATCATCCCGCCAAATTGTGCTCCGTATTGCAAAGAGGCAGTTCCATGAACAAGTTCTATTCTTTCAATAGATTCCATCGCAGGACTGTAATGGCTGGCCGGATATCCATACATATCGGAATTGGTAATCACTCCATTCTGACGAATATTGTACTCCCAAGAACGGTGCGGATCAAGACCGCGGGTGGAAATGTTTATCTGGTTTCCGCTGCCATCCATATCATAAACAAATACACCCGGGATTTTTGCGAATATCTGGCGTCCTGTTTTTTCGGCAATGTTGGCATTGATTCCACCAAGCTGAAGCACTTCATTTTTTGTTCCGGCAATGAGGTAGGTATCATGCACATCCGGTAATCTTTCTACCTGAATGCTGTTTTTCTTTTCTTCAATTACTACTTCGTCAAGGCTGTTGATATCTTCTTTTAATGTAACAGTAATATGATTCGGCTGACTGCCGGAATTTTTCACTTTTACTTTTTGCGAAAAATAGCCAATGGAAGTAATGTGAAGTATATACTCCTTTACCTCTGTATTTTCGATTTTGAAAAAACCTTCTTTATCGGTAACAGCGCCTTTTTTTGTGTCTTCAATTCTAACACTTACGCCTTCAATACCAACACCATTGCTACCAATTATTCGCCCGGTAATAGCAGAATTTTGTGCATGAGAGCTCAGGCAGATAAAAAGAAAAAAGATCAGAACCGCGTATTGTAAGTAATTTAACTTAAAAAAAGGTACTGATTTTATAGTTGTAGAGTTTCTTAGCTGCATAAATTTGCTTAAAATTCATTAGGATAATTTGAACAGAATTATTTGTCTCTGTTTTGGATAACAGAGTGCAATGCACGAAAGAATGTTAAAGAATACCTGAATGCACGAATTTTAATCGTACAACGTAGTACTCAAAACCTATCGGTCTTCTTAAATTAAGATTGCATGAAAATAATCAGCTGAGCAAATCGGGCGGGGGAGATGGAATGCTGGATTCCGGAATTATTGGAGAATGCGCCTTGTACTGAAAAGTTGCAGGCGTAGACCATTCGAAAATATAAAATGTATGTTTACGGCCGATAGCCATATATTCTTTAAGGAAATTTTTTAGAATTAATCCTGTTGCTCCTTTATGAGTATCAGAATTTGTTTTGGCGTGATCTTCAAATGTTGACACCATACTCCAAAAACGCTCTCTTGAAGTCTGGCTGAATTCACATTGAACATACAAAGTATCGTTAACAATTTGTTTTGATACAATTTTGTAATATTCGTTACCTTTCAACAGTTCTTCATTTGACGGCAAAGTACTTTCCCAATTACTAAGATAAGGAAGTGTTAATGGAATTTTAAGTAGCAGATCACAAGTAGATAACGAAGATTTTAGGGCATCGTTGTCATCTTTTTCAAGCAGATTATATACGGAAAAGCCCATCATATTAAAGATGAGAAGTCCGAAAAGTAATATGGATAAAAGCTTTTTCAATTAGCCGTCTGGCAGTAAAATTCCCTATTTCTGCAAAGATACAATGAAGCTAACGAAATTTAATTAGCAAATCGCCAAATTAGCAAATTTTCAAAGTCTATACGTTAGCGGGCGATTTTTCTTGTAACAAATTTCCCAAGTTGATCCGTAACACGGACTATGTACAATCCCTTGGCCAATTGACGTAAATCCAGTTGCTGGCTCCATTGAATCAGGTTTTCAGTTGTATTGATCTGTTTAACGATCTGCCCATTCATATTAATCAGTTCAACACGAAGCGTTGTAGCGGTTACACTTTTTACACTTACCGTAAGGAAATCTTCTGTAGGAACCGGGAATGCGTCAACAACCATTGACAAATTATCGGAATCTGGTAACGAAGTAATCAGGCCAGAGTCGTTTACGGGTACGTAAGGAGGAATTTCAACGGTAGGCCCGGATTTATCGATCACGGTAATCAAGCCTTCCCGATAAGTTTCAGATATTTTGATGCCATCTCTCCATTCATCGATCACAACGGCATAAATATATTTCCCTAAAAGATCAGGAGCATTCCAGACTAATTTTTTAGCAGTTTGGTCAACATAAAAGGTCCCTTTTTTATTTACGTCGTTAGGGTAAATATATGTATCGTTCAGACTGCGAACACCACATGTTCCCGGCGATGTTTTGCTTAATTTTTGTAAATGTGCTGTGGTACTGTCAGAATCCGTTACAGTAGATTTTAAATCGATCTTGAATATTTGTTTTGATCCGGCAGTAAAAATTGGAAGCGGTAACACAGGAGTTGAATTTGAAACCTGAGTGTCGATCACAGTCCACAAAAACATCTCGGAAAATTCAGAATTTGAGAAATTCAGTAAATTCGATGTCCGGTTAGCTATGTTTGTGGAAATCTGGAAAATGCCGGAAGACGGGTAGGTATACGTAACATCGTAAGTACCAACGGCAACGCCGTTTTGATCTCCTGATAATACGTCAAAACTAGTACGCTTTACCTGAGCAGTATTTCCATCACCAAAACATATCATGACAGCATCCTGTGCCGCCCCGGCTCCTGAACCCTGAGGTGAGACATCAAAATAAATTTGTGCTGTAATTCTATATGTCTGGCCCGATAGATTTACAGCTCTGATTTCACCCCCAAGAAGATGGGTGGCATAACTGGCTGAACTACAAAGGCAAAGTAAAAGTACTATTCTGTAAAAAGCGGACATTCGGAATCAGGTTTGCGTTGCAAAGCATATTATAGCTTTTCAACGAATGAAATGCATTAATTCGTATTATTTTGTACCTGGAAATACCAAGTATTTGCAAGGTAAAAATTTGAAACAATAAATAAAAAAGCCATTCAACATCCTTTAATATTTGCTTGTTGATCCATATCAAATCCGGGCACTGCGCTCATGACAGTAGAGGAGTCCGTTTATTATCTTTGTTTGAAGAATATATAATTTAAACCTCTTGATTTAATGCAAAAATTATTTGCCAGTATAGCACTAACAGCTGCGATGTCCCTCCAAATTGCAACCGCACAGCAATCAGGAGCCTGGAAGATGGTGGAAGGGAAAATATCAACTCCCTGGGCACAAAATGTAAACGCTGCTAATCCTCATCCAGAATATCCCCGACCACAATTGGTTCGTGAAAAATGGGTTAATCTGAATGGCATGTGGAATTATTCCATTGTTCCAAAAGTATCGTCTGAGGCAAAACCTGCAACTTTTCAGGGAAATATTCTGGTTCCTTTTGCTGTTGAATCGGCTCTATCCGGGGTTGGGAAAACGGTGGGAAAAGACAGCGTTTTGTGGTACAACCGCAAAGTCAATTTTGCCTTAAAAACAAAAAATGAAAATGTACTGTTACATTTTGGCGCTGTGGATTGGGAATGTGACGTTTTTGTAAATGGTCAGAAAGCAGGGGCGCACAAAGGCGGATATGACGCTTTTTCAATAGATATCACTTCATTTCTGGTGAAAGGAAATAGTCAGGATATTTCCGTAAGAGTTTGGGATCCAAGTTCTGACGGGCCGCAACCGAGGGGAAAACAGATCAAAAACCCGAATAGTATCTGGTATACACCTGTTACAGGAATCTGGCAAACGGTTTGGCTCGAAACTGTTCCGCTAACTTATATAAGATCAACCAGAAATACACCGGATATTGATAAGGAAAATGTTGTTATTAAAACGGCTATTAAAAATGCACAGCCCGGTGATATAGTAAAAATAACGGCATTTGACAATGGTAATTCTGTTGCTGAAAAAGAAGTTTCACCAGAAGAAGACGGAGTTTTAACAATCAAGAGCCCGAAATTATGGTCTCCTGAAACTCCCTTTTTGTATGATTTGAAAGTGTCGTTAGTAAGAAAAGGCAAAGTTGTGGATGAAGTAAAAAGTTACTTCGCTATGCGCAAAATCTCTATGAAACCGGATCAGAACGGTATTCAGAGAATGTTGCTGAATAATAAATTCGTATTTCAATACGGACCTCTGGACCAGGGCTGGTGGCCGGACGGACTGTATACCGCACCAACGGACGAAGCGCTGAAATTTGATATTGTTAAAACAAAGGAAATGGGTTTTAACATGATAAGGAAACATGTAAAGGTTGAACCTGCGACCTGGTACAATTACTGTGACAAACTGGGAATGCTGGTTTGGCAGGATATGCCGAGTGGTGATCTTGGAAATCACTGGGAACCAAATCCTGGAATTACAGGAAATGAAACGGAGCAAAATCGTACACCAGAATCAGAAAGTATTTACAGAACGGAGTGGAAAGAAATCCTGGACGAAACTTACAATTTCCCATGCATTGTGGTATATGTTCCGTTTAACGAAGCTTGGGGACAATTTAAAACCGCGGAAATAACTGAGTGGACTATGAAATATGATCCAAGCCGGTTGGTTAACAGCGCAAGCGGTGGCAACTTTTTCCCTGTTGGAGATATTATGGATTTGCATCATTATCCGGCACCGGTAATGCCGCGCCCTGATTTGTTTGGTGCAAAACAAGTTATCGTTCTGGGAGAATTTGGTGGGTTAGGACTTCCTGTTCCTGAACATACCTGGCAGCAAAAAAATAACTGGGGATACCAGAGCTTTAAAAATAGTGAAGAATTATATGCCAAATATGATTCTTTTATTAACAGCTTTGAGCCGTTGATCAAAAGGGGATTATCTGCCGCAGTTTACACACAAACAACTGATGTAGAAATTGAAACGAACGGTTTAATGACTTACGACCGCAAGGTGATTAAAATGCCGGAGGCGAAACTGATGCAGATTCACAAAAAACTATATAATCCTGCCTGGGGTAATTCAAATCCTTGATATAAAATGATTCTTAACAACAAAGCCGCTCTGAATATCAGGGCGGCTTTGTTGTAATATTGCTCTAAAAGTCAATGTCTGATTTTTAAATTATTAACTATTCTAATGTAGGGATGGATGATTAAGGAATTTTTTTTTCTCCTTTATCGTGACAGCTCTTCTTTTTAAATAATAGGCAATGACCATGTAAGCGATAAACATCCCGATATAAATGTACAGGGAAGCAGTATTGGAAATATCCCCATGGAATGTAAAGAATAAGGCTGTATTAATAATGGTAATCGTCCAAAGCGTAAAAGAGGCCCAGAAGTGATTCAGGCCGGAATCAATCAGAATGTGGTGCATGTGATTTCTATCGGCTACAAAAGGCGAGCCACCTTTTACTATCCGTACAATAAATACACGAAGCGTATCAAAAATCGGAACGATCAACAAAACCATAACAATGATTGGCGCATTGAAATAGGCAGTGCTGTCGTTCTGGTAGCTAACATTAAGTGATAAAAATTCGACAGCAAATATTGATAGTAAATATCCAATGATGAGCGAGCCGGTGTCACCCATAAAAATTTTACTTGTTTTGGAGAAATTGAATCTCAAAAACCCTAATAAAGAGCCTGACATAGCAAAAGCCAGACATCCAAAAGAGAAGTGATTGTTGAGAATAAACCAGATCCCGAAACCGATCCCGGCAATTAAACTAATTCCGCCAGCCAGACCGTCAATCCCGTCAATCAGGTTAATGGCATTAATAATGGCAATAAATACGAAAACTGTAAGTGGAATACTTACAAAATAGGGAATATGGTGAATCCCGAAAATGCCATAAAAGTTATCGATTTTGAAATTTCCCATCGCCACCAAAATCAGTGATGCACAAATCTGGACAAGCAATTTTTTTGTTGAATCAAGAGCCAGAATATCATCTTTAAGACCCAGGAAAAACAGAATGATTACACCGGTCATGGAAAGGCTGATCAGATTGGAATCAACAATGTTTTCGGAATGCGGCCAAAGAAAGTAAGATATTAACGTTGAAGCAAAGATAGCAATTCCACCCAAAGTTGGCGTTTCCGTCTCATGCGAACTTCTGAAACCAGGTTTTGCAGTAAGGTGAAGAAGATTTGAAAGGTTTATTATGATTGGAATCGAAATAATGGACAAAAAACAGGCTATCAGAAAGGAGAGAATACACTGATAAACATCATGGTGTATCATGTTGTTGAAGATTCCTTCACTTAATATATAGGTTGGTAATTGTAGTTCCATGACGATAGTTGTTGAATGACCGGATGAGATATTAAATATTTCAATCAGATTATTTTCAAATTTGACGAATTTTCAGGAAAATTGATAATCTAACTCCCTGAAAGTCAAAATAGTTATTTAAAGGTTTATTCATTTATTTCGTGTGCGTTTATTAGGCCAATTTCCTCATTTCAAATAAACTGAACAATCTTTCTGACTGGTTTAAGCCACAAAGTGAAAAACCTTGGTTTAAGACCATTGACCTGCCAGGCTTTCCTATCGTTTTTATTAGCCTCAATACGATTATTTAGAGTACTGTTGCTTACTCCCCCGGTTCTCATTTTTACTAAAACCTTAGGAATATAAGTTAATTTTATTCCATTCTTGAATATAAAGCGTAACATTATTTCATAGTCTGCAGCACTCCCCATATCGAGGCGAAAGTCACCATACTGGTCATAACATTTCTTTTTTACGAAAAAGGCAGGGTGGGGTGGCATCCAGCCCATTAAAAAAGAATTCTTTTTGTATTCCCCCGAAACCCAGTTTCTCTTGATTACAGCTTCGTTTTGTCCGTCAACATAATTCAGATCACCATAACAGCCGTCGGCATTCGTTTGGCTCATCGCCTGGGCCACTTCCGATATTATGGTTTTATCCGCATAAAAATCATCAGCATTCAATAGGCCAATAACATCGCCGGTTGCAAGTTTTATGCCTTTATTCATCGCATCATAAATTCCTTTATCCGGCTCACTGATGAGCTTAGCAATTTTCGAACCAAAAGATTCAATAATTTCCATACTTCCATCATTCGACTTCCCGTCAACGATAATGTATTCAATGGAATCGAAATTTTGGCTCAATACTGATTCTATGCAATGCCTGATGGTTGCAGCTCCGTTATATACAACAGTAATTATACTTACTTTCAATTTGTCAGATTTCTCGTTTTAACAAACAAACAGGGGTTTCCCTGATAAATACCATAAGCTTCCAGATCTTTGGTCGCCACCGAATTAACGGTTAAAACAGCATGTGAATGAACTGTAACTCCCGGACAAACTGTCGCCTTTGCGCCAATCCAGGCTCCGTTTTCAATTTTTATTGGCCCTAAAATCAGGTCAAACGTACTCTTTGTATAGTTATGGTTTCCGGTAAGCAGCATAGCTCCTTGAGATAGACAGGAATTGTTGCATAAAGTAACGGTTGTCAGGTTGTCGATCCACACATTTTCTCCAATCCACACATAATCCTCTATTTCCAGAAACCAGGGATATTTTATATTTACTTTTGGCTTGATCGTTACATTATTACCAATTTTTGCTCCAAACACTCTTAAAACCGATGCTTTTACAAACATTGGAATTGGTAGATAGGTATTTATAAATATCCTCCCAATAACATGCCAGGCGAGTTGTTTTAAAATGCTACCAGGTTTATACCAGCTGTTATTATATTTTGACAGACTGGTTTGGGCTCTGGAGGTCTTTTCCATATTCTGTCCTAAAATGTGAAACAATATTTTCTTTTTCCTTTCCAGCCCTTTGGTAAACTTCGTATATCTTGGCATCCACTAAAAAACGGTACCAGAACCCTTGCAAAAAATGCCAGATCAATCCTTTTTTACCATCCAGAAATCCTCCTTTAAATATAAACCTGAAAATAAAATATAAAAACGGACGTGTAAACAGCGGCAGGTTTGCATACTTTATTTTAAGATAACGAGTCCGTTGTTCCTGGCTTCCCCAAAAATCCGGCGTTACGGTTTCTTTATTCCCAAAGTTATATTTAATATTCAATAAATCTATGACTTCGCGTATTGCATAATTATTATGTTTCTGTGTCCACCAGGTCAGATTGTTCAGATTATGATCAACGATATCGTTTTGAAGCTGAGCCGTTGTGCCGCTGCTTAACTTGATGTGTTCATCCATCCATAATTCCTCGCAAACGCCTAATCCGTGACGCCAGATCCTTAGCAGCCATATGGGGTAATATCCGCCATGATTGATCCACTGGTCCATAAAAAACACCCGTCTTTTTACATAGAGACCGGAAATAGTTTCAGGAATTGTTGAAAGTGATGTTTTTAATTCGTCCGCAAGCTCGGCTGTGATGTATTCATCGGCATCCATCCGCATCAGCCATTTAGTCTGAAAAGGATTGTTTTGGATTCCGAAATTAAATTGAAAAGCGTAGGAGACCCAGGGGTTCTGAATGACGGTAGCACCTAGGTCTTCTGCAATTGATACCGTGTTATCAGTTGAAAATGAATCTACAATGAAGATTTTATTAGTAATTAACTGAAGGCTTTTGATACAACGCCCGATGTGTTTTGATTCATTATTCGTTAAAATGATGACGGATAAATCAACCATAAGGTGTCCAGGTATTGTTAAATAGTACAGCTAGTGTATGTTAATAAGATAGTCAAAGATAACTACATTTTTTTAATTTTCTTGTACTCTTCCAATAATTGGTTTGCCACGACTTTTATATCAAAGTTATCTGTCACCATCGTGAAGGCTTGTTTTCTCAATTCATCCGCATAATTTTTATCTTGCAATATTTTAAGAAGTCCATCGGCAACACCTGCACTTGTAAGTGGAGTAAGATAGGCGGCATTGTATTTTTTAATATAATCTCCAAAACCCACGCGATCCGAAACCAGTGCCGGAACTTTGGATGTCATCGCTTCCAGAACTGCAATCGAAAATCCTTCGGAATAGGAGGGGAGCACAAACAAATCTGCATCAGATAATGCCTCCTTTTTGACGGTATCGGTCAACATCCCGACAAGTTTTATTTTTTTTGATAAATTGTTTTTTTTGATAAATTCCTCTGTTTCTGATAGATAACCATCGTCGGGGCCCGCAAGAATAAGAGCTGCATTCGGCAGTTTTTCATGTATTTGCTGAAAAGCTGGTAATAACAAATCCAGTCCTTTTTTTATGTTGAGCCGCCCCATGAACAAGATCATTTGTTGGGAAGGACCTATGCCATTTTTTTTGCGGAAAATGCCCTTTTCAGGCAAATTAATGTATTCTGATACTTTCATCCCGTTCGGCACGATGACCATATTGGCAGGCCTGTATCCCAGATAACGGATCACATCTTCTTCCTCATCTCTGTTATTGATCTGAATTAAATCGGCTTTCCCCAGCAATCTTTTTTGGTAAAGTAAAGTCACCAGATCTTTTTTCCATTTGCTGTGTGCAACAGCCCATTTATCGAGCAAACCGTGAATGGTGATTACCAATGCAGCTTTGTGCGGAATTAAAAACGGCGCTAAACTCCCAAAATGCCAGATTCCGTGCATATGAATGATATCATATTCGTTAATATGCTTTTTGAGATAATCATACATTTCGATCGAAAATTCCCGGTAGAAATTACTGATCGGCGTTGTTCTTTTACATTCTATTAACCTTGCGCCTTCCGGAACGGGATACATTTTTTCGCCGGGTGTCATTGGACTTAAAATATCAACCTGATGGCCTTGCGCCAGCACTTCGTTGGTGTGGTCATAAATAATTCTTGCAGGTCCGCCGATTGCCCACGTGTAAGCACAAATATTCAGAATTCGCATATTATCAATAAATTAACAGTAATCATACAAAAATTTAACGAAGATTTCTGTAACAGTTTACCATTGCTTTGGCTACGGTTTTTGATGAAAATGGTTGTATTAATTTTAATGATTCTTTTCCCATAGAATCAATTTTGTCAGGATTTTTCAGGAAAAACTGCAAAGCGGTTTCAAGTTCTGGCTGACTTTCAGGGTTAAATAAAAAGCCATTGATTCCGTTTCTGACCAAATCTTCGGCACATCCGCATTTTTCAGAAACGATTACAGGCATAGCGCAAACCATCGCTTCATTCACAACCAATCCCCATGGCTCTGATTTACTAGGCAAAATCAATACATCGCTTTTTGCCAGCCAGGCAGGCACTTTATACCAGGGATGTCCTCCTGCAAATTCAATAATCTGGCTTTTCAAGTATTCTCCGGATATTTTCGTTAGTTTTTCTTTTGCCGGACCGTCTCCCACAAAAAGTAGTTTCCAGTCAAACGAAATTTTACTTTTTTCCTTTACAGCAATAAATGCTTTGATTAATAATTCCAGGTTTTTTTCCTCCGCCAGCCTGCCAACATAAACGAAACTCCGTGTACTTTTTGACGAATTTATTTCAAAACTTAGATTTTTTGCCAGATCAAACTTCGTTTTTATAACATCTTCATCAATAACCGCGGCATTTGCGACAGCAATCTGAGGTTGTTTCACTCCCAAAGTCAAAAGATAATCCGCCGATGATTTCCCAAAGCAAAAAAAAGCATCAGCCCGATTTACAATCCAGCTCTTTATTTTTTCTTTCAATGTTGAACGGTTATGATCCATTGACGAAGATTCGGACGACAGCACGATTTTGACCCCTTTCATCCGGGCGTAAATCATCAGCAAAATCTGGGCATAATCAAACCATCCGGTAACATTTAAAACAGTCGGTTTAAATTCGTCAAAAGCTTTAAACAATGCTTTCAGCCTTTCTCCAAATTTGACATTGTCGAGGCTGGTTTGAAACAAAACCTGGTAAGGATAATCATATTTTACAACCTCGTCGTCCTGCATTACGCTGCGGCTCGCTTCGTATAGAGCGATATGTACAACCAGAAATTCGCTATCCGGACTGGTAGCCAACATATTCTGGTAAACCTCACTGAAAAGTTTCGACTTATAATGCGCCCATAATTGATTGTGAATTATTAAAACCCGCATTATTTGTCTTTTTTAAGGTAACCCAGAATAATAGGATAAAGATTATTGGTCAGAAAAACCTGTCCTTTATTATCGAAATGCACAACATCCATTTTTCGATACATTTTTGTCGATGGATGATAATCAAATTCGTTAATTAAACGGACGTTTTTTTCTTTGGTAAAATTGATGATCTCATCACCCTGGTCATTAAAATGGCCCATGTCAACTTCTGAAATTTCGGGATGCAGATAAATGAAAAATGGAATTTTATTATCCTCAGCCATTTTTCTCAATTGTTCATATCCAGGATTAAAACCAACTCCGGTTTTACGAATTCCGGTATCAATCGGTTTTTCTGTTTCAAGAGTATCCGTTTTTGGCTTTTGCGCAACCGGGTCAATTTCTTTTTGCGTTGAGAAAAAGAGGGGGATTTTTCCGGCGTAATACTCTATATAGTAAGGATAAAGATACTTGTAACGATCCCAAAGTTCAATTAAGGCAACCTTGTATTGTTTATCAGGCATGTTTGGATCAATGCCAACCTGGCTTTCGTGAGCCATAATGTCGTGTGCATCATGACTGCTCGTAACCAGACAAATAAGTTTGGCATGGAACAGCCCGAACTTTTTGAGATAAGCTGCGATATTATCAGGCCCCCAGGAACCGGCGGAAATATTTAGAACACGGACCCGTGTTTTTAGCGCTGTTGTTAACTTTTTTTCAAGAAATCCGGAAGCCAGACTATCCTGGTCCGTCATACTGCCACCATTTATTACCGAATCACCCACAAGCAATACAACCGTAGTATCGGTTGGCGATATTGCATCATTGCGCATTGAAAACTCGTTGGTACGAACAACATTCCCAAAACGCTTTACATTTTGGTTTGGGGCATAGATGTATTCAAAGTCAGGATCAGAAACATATAGAGGTGCATTGCAAAAACCATATTCAAAACGGAGCACTGCTTCGGCGACCCCGGCAACGATTATTAAAAAAATAATAAACCTGAAAATAAATTTTAGCATAAAGTAATTCTAATTTTGCGATGTTCGCAGATGCAAATTTAGAATTACTTTTTCATTTTTGATTTTTTATTGAAATACACAGCATGATTTCTTCCAAAAACCGTAAAATTGTTACGTACACACTACTGGCTTTAATTATATTATCAGTCCTTATCTCGGGCGTTATTTTTCCGCCATTTCATGGATATTATACCACAGATGAAAATTTTGTAGCAGATTCCGGCGTCTGGATGTGGTATGGAAATACGCCGCGCGGGTTAGATTGGCCAGCGTCGCCCAGTATGTTATTTTATTTTGTGGTATTTGGAGCTGCCTGTTTCAAGTCAATTATTGCCAATAGCGGAAGTATTCACGGATTGGTTTCCATTTTTGAATCCTTCGATCTGGAAGCGTATAAATATCTGTGGGATCGTGAACCTTATATCTTATTAGGACGAGCCGTTCAGATTTTTGTTGTGGGATATATTATGTACATTACGATACGGCTGATCCATAAAAGAAATCATTATTTATTAACCGACTCGCTGCGGCTTTTTTTACCGGTCGTACTTGTCGCGTGCACAATTTTGTTTGGCAATTTACCAGTTTTGCGGCCTGAGGCAATTTCGGGAAGCTTATTTATTTTACTAATGGCAAGGCTTATCTTTACCGATTCGGTTACTGTAAAAGAGGTAGCCATATGTTCTATATTTTTTGGTCTTATTTTGGCCCAGAGGCTCATTTTTGCCTTTTTTATTCCGTTTTATGTCATGTCCATCTTCTTGTTGGTTGCACAGAATAAAATTAAAAATGTGTTGTTTTCGCTGCTCATGATCCTTGTTTCATTCATTATTTTTTGTCCTTTTATAATAACGGATACGTTGGTTGTAATGAAATCATTTGTTGGCGGGATTATTGCCAAAATGAATGACAAGCCAATGGGAACATTTTTCAACATGGAATATTTGAAGATATTTTTTGCGGAGCCTGTTAATTATATCATTTTAATATTAAGCGTTCTTGGTATTTACAATCTGCTGAGAACAAAAAAAATAATTTACTTTGTGCTAATCGGAAATCTGTTTCTATTCCTCTTTCTCGTTTTACGTTCGTCAAAAATTTATGATACGCACGTTTTACCCGCTGGTGTGGTTACGCTTTTTCTTATCGGTTTTGGCCTGAGTTATGTTGTGGAATTGGGAAAGGCCACAGGATTCAAAATTGCTATTGGACTCGTCATTATAATGTCTCTGTTTCATTTTAATGAAGCCTATGCACAACATAAAAGAGTGCACGCAACAATCAACATGCATACCGCCTCGAAGTGGATTTTGACTTTGCCATCTGATACAAAAATGCTTCTTAATCCTGAACTGGAATTTTATATTCCAAAAACACAGGATTGTCTTCTTCGTGAAAAAGCACAGAATCTTGATACATTGAAAATGATCAAAAAGCTGAATTTTCTGTTGGGAAATAAAGGCGCGGCTGAATTGAGTGAAAAAAATCTTCCTATCATCGCAAACGCTTTTGCCTTTGAAGATGAAAAGCAATATGATGCGCAGTACCGTATTTTGTTAAAGTATGTATCAACGGAAAAAAGGAAAATGTACGATTATGACATCTACTTTGATTCGATAGAACTGGCAAGTCACAGTGTGCAGACGCAGGAAGCAATTGCCGAATTCAAGGCAGGCAAATATCAATATATGGTTACCGATTTACAGCTTGAAGGTTTTAAGCCGGTGAAGATTTTTAACAAGGATGAAGGTGCTTATTATTACGTATATAATAGTAGGATTCAGTAAAATTTTAATAGAAAATCAAGGTAAATTATTAATGGCCATCCTTAAAAGGGTGGCCATTTGTATTTTTCAGGCATTCACAATAGCTTGTTCACATTTAATTAACAATGAGGTAACATTAACATTGCAGCTTTGCAGCCTGTTAAAGAAGACGGCATTTTAAGAATATTTATACAGAATTAACCCTCCTAAACCTAAAATCAACCTTGTCCCGGTTTTATTTTAATTAATCCTTATTTATTTCAAACGTTTGCAAAAAATTTCAAACGTTTGCATTAGGTGTATGCTATTTTATATTTTTTATATCAATAATACAATTTGTAGTTTTGGAGAACTTACTCACCGGTATTGTTCCTAAATCTTCTAAAAAAGTATTTTCTTAATCTTAAAACAAATAATTCACCTTATGAGACAAACTCTATTAGTCAGCAAAATGGGCTTGTGTTGTTGCGTTTTGTCGTTTTCAACGATGATGGTTTTGAGCCCTGGTGCATATGCCGGGCCTGTCCACAACGGAAACAATTATTCCTACATCACCGCTCTTTCAGTTAAAGACCTTCCGCTAAAAGGAAAGGTTATAACAACAAAAAATGAAGGTTTGCCTGGTGTAACTGTTTTAGTTACAGATGTCGGCGGCAACAAGCAGGGCGCCACTACGAATGAGAACGGAGAATTCTCTTTCACTGCCCTGGAAGTTGGGAAAAAATACAATCTGGAATTCAGCTACATCGGTTTTGAAAAACAGTCGCTGAATGATTTTGTGCTGTCAGAAGCCAATAATACTGTCAATATTACACTCAAAGAATCAGCTGCGGATTTGAATGAAGTTGTCGTGGTTGGTTACGGTAGTACAGCAAAAAAGGATATTACAGGATCTGTGAAATCACTTAAATCGGGAGAATTTAATACCGGGATTATCAATTCACCAGAACAGCTTTTCCAGGGGAAAGTGGCAGGTGTTAACGTAACATCCGCCACAGGTGAACCAGGCGGAACTGTAAGTATCACGGTTCGTGGGCCAGGTGGTGTTCGTACGGGTAGTACGCCTCTTTTTGTTGTAGACGGGCTTGCGCTGGATAACAGCAGCACGGGTGGAGCAACAAATCCGCTTAGTTTTTTGAATCCTCAGGATATTGAATCGATTGATGTTTTGAAAGATGCGTCGGCAACAGCGATTTATGGTGCCAGAGGTGCAAACGGTGTAATTTTGATTACTACCAAAAAAGGAAAATCAGGTGTTGCAACTGTAAACTATTCAGGCAGTTTTGGTATTTCAAAAATGGCCAGACCTCTGGATATTTTCTCTGCTGATCAATTTCGCACGGAGGTGACAAAATTAGGCGGAACGCTGATCGATGGAAAAGCCGATACAGACTGGCAGAAGGAAATTTCGCGCACTGCTTTTACCCAAAATCATAATGTTTCGCTGGGTGGAGGAACGGATAAGCTTACCTATTATGCTTCCATGGGTATGCAGAAACAGGATGGGATTTTAAAGAACAGTAATCTTGACCGTTACACAGGAAGAATTAATCTGAATCAAAAACTGCTTAATGACCGGGTTAGTGTTGATATCAATTTGAATGCTACCAATACAAAAAATTCAAGACCACCCGAGGGGATAGTCGGAAGTGCAATTTCTGCAAATCCTACCTATCCGGCTTATGATGCCAAGGGAGCACCTTTTCAATATGTGGATGGAACCAACCCACTTATTACGCTTGCTCTTGAAAAAGATTTGACTACAACAAATCGTCTTATCGGTAACATTTCTCCATCGGTGACTATCATCAAAGGTCTGGTTTACAAGCTGAACTTTGGTATCGATAATTCTACTTCTACGCGGGATTTGCAGTCTCTGGCAAGTACTGTTCCTTTAAACCTTGGCCGGTTGGAGACTAGAGATGTGCGTAACAGCAATAAGCTGATCGAAAACTATATCACCTACACGCTTGACAAAAAGGATCATAATTTTTCTGCGTTAGTTGGTCATTCTTATCAAAAAATTTCGTTAACAGGAAGAATTTACAGCATCAATAAATTTCCTGTCGGTGGAGTAGAACCTATTTATAATCCAGGTGTTGGTCAGGATCTTACCCTGGCAGTCAACAGGCCAACCGGTACTGCAACTTTAAATGAGCTGCAATCCTTCTTTTCGAGAGTTAATTATGCTTTTAAAGATAAATATCTGGTAACTGCGACGGTTCGGGCGGACGGTTCTTCCAAATTTGGAGCGAACAACAAATATGGAGTTTTCCCATCCTTCTCTTTGGGATGGAGACTTTCTGAGGAGAAATTCCTGAAATCATCTGCCTTTACAGACTTGAAACTTCGTGCAGGTTGGGGACAAACAGGTAATCAGGAGATTCCTTCCAAAATTACCCAGGCTCTCTTTACTTCAACGATCACAGACAAAACAAGTTATCCATTGTTTAACACAGGTGCTTATCCTGGCGGAACAACTTATGCCCGTCTTGCTAACCCAAATATTCAGTGGGAAACTTCTTCTCAAACGGATTTAGGTATTGACTTTGCTCTTTTCAAAGGTGCATTGAGCGGATCGGTTGATTATTTCAGCAAAACTTCCGGTAAAATTCTTTTGGAAGTAATTCCTTCGGATCCGGTTCAGCCAGCAGGTACTTTCTGGACTAATGTTGAAAATATGAAAATCGTTAACCAGGGAACTGAAATCGATCTTGCTTATAGAAAGACACTTGGCAACGGGATTCGTTTTGGATTGAGCGGTAACATCACGTTTATCAAAAACAAAGTAAAAAACTCTCCTTATTCAGTAATTCCTTCCGGAGCTGCGCAAGGTTCAGGACTTACTTCTGCAACGATCAACGGTTATATCAGCGGACAGCCGATTGGTACTTTCTTTTTGAAAGAATTCACAGGATTTGACGACAAGGGAATCAGTACTTTCAAAGACGTGGATGGTGACGGAATTATTACTGATAAAGACCGTGTAGCGGCTGGTTCTGCACTTCCAACCAAAATGTATAATTTCAGCGGAAATATCGGTTTCAAAGGATTTGACCTGGTTGCAAACTTCAATGGCGTATCAGGAAACAAACTTTATGATAACACGGCCAACTCCAATTTTTATAAATTAAGATTATCCAAAGGACTAAATGTAACGCCGGAAGCCATTGCTTATCCGAACGAATCGACGAATAATTCTGCTCCGGTTTCTACGCGTTATCTTAAAAATGGTTCATTCCTGAGATTGAACAACCTCGCGCTGGGTTATAATTTCAATACCACGGCATTGGGAATCAACAATTGGGTTCACTCGATCCGCTTATCAGTAACAGGCCAAAATCTGTTTGTGTCTACCAAATACAACGGTTATGATCCGGAGGTGAACAACGATCGGTCAATCAATGGAATTACTTCCTACGGTATCGATTACCTGAGCTATCCAAAAGCAAAAACGGTGATTTTTGGTTTAAATATTGGTTTCTAATCTTACGACAATGAATAAGAAATTACCTATCATACTTACAGTTGCAGGGATGTTTTTGATGACAACAGCCTGTACAGATTTAAAGGAACAAGTGTTGGATGAAACGTTAGGTTCCACCCTTACAGATGAGCAAACTGCCAACGGGCTTATTGCACCCGTATATGCGCTTTTGCCTGAACTTCACAAGCATACCAACTATTTCGCTTTACAGGAAATTTCAACCGATGAGGCAATTTTACCTTACCGCGGCGGAACGGACTGGGGCGATAACGGGATCTACCTGGCTATGCACGCGCATACATCAGTAAGTACCGACCCGAACATTAAAACTACCTGGGATAATATCGTTCAAAGTATTTCAAGATCGATTACCGCGATCACAACTTTGGCTACGGCAAAGGATGCAACTTCTGCACTTTACCTGGCTGAGGCAAGAGGTATGAGAGCTTATTATTCGATGATGATGCTGGATTTGTTTGGTATCGTTTTCGTCAAGGAAGATCCGGGAACTGTCTCAAAAATTATTCGTGGTGCCGATGCTGTTTCTTACATAGAAAGTGAATTGCTTGCTGTTGAGCCACTTTTACAGAATAAGGCAACTGTTGGACCAGGAAGATTGACAAAAGCTGCGGTTTGGGGACTTCTTGCAAGACTTTATCTTAATGCGGCAGTTTACCGCAATATTTATGCTCCGCAATTTACCTTTGCAAGTACAGATATGGATAAGGTTATTGATTATACTTCGCGTATTATCAGCTCGGGGGAATCAAAATTGTCAGCGGATTATTTCTCGATTTTCGGAAATACCAATCACGACAATACTGAATTGATTTTTGCAGTGGATCAGCGTCCTGACCTTAACGGACATAACCGTATGGCTTATTTCTCTCTCTCCGGAGATCAGTTTCCTTTGGCAGCTTTTCCGGCAGCTAACGGTACGGACGGCCCTGCCATTACTTCTGATTTTTACCAAAGCTGGGTACAGGCTTACGGGGCTGTTGATCCAAAACGCGACCCACGTTTTTATAAAGAAAACATGTCAGTGTACACAAATCCGGCAGACACTTGTTTGGTAGATGCAGATTATAAAGTTAACCGTGGAATTTTACGTGGCCAGCAATACGGAGCTATCCGTGTAAACGGTGCATTTTTAAGATGCCCTGATGGAAAATTGAGAGTAGGAAAATTGACAAATCTAAGTCGTAATCGTAACGATTTGCCTGTAATCTTTACAGAGAAAATTGACTTCACAACGGCTGGTAGCGGATACAGCTCAGGATACCGTGTTGAGAAATATGAATTTAGCCGCGTTTCTGACACAGGTAGAAACAAAGGTGAAGCTGATATTTCTATCCTGCGTCTGGCAGATATTTATCTGATGCGTGCAGAAGCAAAATTGCGTAAAAGCGCTGGTGATGCAACAGCACTGGATGATGTTAACACAGTGAGAGCATCAAGAACAGCTACAACGCCACCGCCAGTCTTGACTTCAGTTACGCTTGATCTGCTTTTCCGCGAAAGAGGTTTTGAATTATACTGGGAAATGGTTCGCCGTACGGATATGATACGTTTTGGCAAATACGAAGGAACGTGGACTGAGAAAACAAGCACGGACGTTCACAAACGTATTTTTCCAATTCCGCAAACTGCTATTGATGGCGCTTCCAACTTGCCGGGATATATGCAGCAGAATACGGGTTATTAATCTGATAAATTGATTCGTACTACTTATTTTACAAAAAAGAGCTCCCGGGATTCCTGGGAGCTCTTTTTTGTAAAATATGATTTGATTAAATATAGATGACAGAATTATCTCGTGAGTTATTCATTTCTAAAATTTATTTATTGTCACAGTTGTTAAATAAATTTAAAATTACTTATATTTATTATATATAATAAAATTATATATCAAACCGAGATTAAATTCCAAATGACAAAGAAAAACACCGTTACAATCCACAGGATTATTACCATTTTACCATGCTTGTTTCTTCTGTTATCAAATTCATGGGGTCAATCTATTCCAAAGGCAGACTTTGAATTTCCAGTAATTAGAGAACAAGGAATAGGATACGATCTGAAAGGCTGGCTGGAAAAACATGTTCTAAGCCCTAGGGAAAATGAATGTAAACCTACATGGGGTGTTTTTTACTTTAAAGTTAATGCTTTGGGCAAAATAGATAGTTTGGCAAATGATGGTAATTTGAGAAGCGCAGTTTCTGAAAGGATTGTAAAAAATATATATAGTACGGAAGGGCATTGGATTATTTCAAACACTAACAAAAGTATTAAGAGCCAGCTGTTTATATTTTTATATTTTGATTATGGAGGAGCCTTTTATGGTGATAACAGTTGTCCCGAAGAATTCAAGCTATTGCAGCAAACAGTTATGAGCATAAGCGAAACGCTTAGCAAGGCGGCAATAGTTGCTAATGGAGGCAGAGGTACTGTGATTGGTCCTTCATTAAATGGAGGTGGTTATATTAAAATGTAAAATCTGCAACGAACTGATCTTTGAAACAGGAATTTATTTTTTCAAAGGCCCGTCACTCACTTTTCTTCCATCCTTCCAGACAGATTCTATTTTTCTGGTATTCTTAATATTCTTTTCCGGACTTTCAGTTAATACAATGAAATCTGCTTTTTTTCCTTTTTCAAGTGTTCCATATAGGTTATCGATTTTTAGAATTTTCGCGGAATTCAGGGTCGCAGCAGTAATAGTCTGCATGGGCGTAAGACCAGCCTGAACCATTAATTCCATTTCCAGATGTTCTGAAAAACCTTGTGCGCGGATAGGAAATGCACCGGAATCTGTTCCCAGCGCAACAAGAATTCCTGCGTCGTGGATCTTTTTTAAATTTTTCAAAGCCATTTTAAAGCCGGTCATATTTCTTTCATAATCGGGTGAATTCTTAACCTGATCCTGGTATTTCGTGCTAATAATCATTTCATAAACACCAGGTTCCAAAGATGCTTTAAAGAACGGATCTTCAATCCATTCCGGTTTTCTGGCATATACAAAGGCATATTCATCCAACGATAATGTCGGGATATAAGCAACACCTTTGGCTTTTATAGATTTAAGCAGATCCGCATCAATTTCCTTATCACGAATACTGTGCGCCATGATATCCAAACCGGAAGCGGTTAAATCACGTGCATCTTCAAGATTGTATAAATGACTGGCCACACGAATTCCTTTTTTATGAGCTTCAGTAATAATTGCCTTATAAATTTCCGGCTTCATTTTATCGGCCTTTCCGCCGTGATCATCAACCCAGATCTTAACAACCGTAGGTTTAACTTTTGCCAGTTGTTCAATTTGAGCAGGAACCTGTTCTGGTGATTCTGGCCGCAACAATAAATTCATCCACGAGCCTGGTGCTTTTTCCGGTGTATTAAAACCATAACCGGCAGAATATAATCTGGCACCTGGTAACAATCCGGCTTTTATTGAATCGATTAAACCTTCAAAAATTAAAGGCCTGTCTGTTCCCATCGTCAGGATAGTTCCTACGCCATAATCCTGATATCTTTTTAATTGCCGGAGAACATTTTCACGGGTATAGTTTTCAGCTGTTGAAGTGTTTCCTTTTAATGTCCCAATATGCGTGTGGGCGCTGATGATGGCGGGTATGATCGTTTTTCCCTTTAAGTCGATCTGAGTTGCGGCCGGTTCTTTCAATCCGGACCGGATCGCCGCAATATTTCCGTCTTTGATCAAAATATCCACGTTGGGTTTTGAAACAGATCCGGTCCCGTCGATCAGATTTACGTTTTTCAGCAGAATTAATTTGTTTTGCTGCGCTTTCGATTTGATTGTAAACACTAGCAGAGCCAAAAGCAATGTGTATTGAAAATGTTGTTTCATAATATTTTCAGTTTTCAATCTCTGCATTATAATTATACCAAAGCTGAGAAATTGTAATTTACCAGAATATATTTCCAACCAAAAGAAAACCCTGAACCGGCAGGTTAAAGCCGGTTCAGGGTTTTCTTTTACAAATTTATCTTTTCTTATTTCTGATTATTAAAGAATGCGATTGTATTCTGCTTGTCAATCTTGATTTGTTGGATCAAAGCATCGAGACCATTGAATTTTTGTTCCGAACGAAGATAGTGCAGCAATTCAATGGTTAAATCTTCGCCGTAAATTTCTTTGTCAAAATCAAAAAGATTAGCTTCAATAGTACGGAAAGTGCCGTCAACAGTCGGGCGAACGCCAATATTAAGCATTCCCTGATAAACATCTCCATTGTAATATGCTTTGATTACATATACGCCATTTGCCGGAATCAGCTTGTAAGATTCGTGAAGCTGAATATTGGCTGTTGGAAATCCAATTGTCCTTCCCAATTGCTTGCCTTTTACAACCAGACCGGTAATCGAGTAGGGGCGTCCCAAAAGATATTTTGCCTCATCTACATTTCCCGACAATAAAGAATGACGAATTCTGGAAGAACTGATCGCAAGATCTTCAATATCCTGACGGGGAATTTCTTCTACTTCAAAACCATAAGCGGATGCATTTTTTTGAAGAAATTCAAAACTTCCTTCCCGGTTTCTTCCAAACCGGTGATCATAGCCAATAACAAGCTTTTTTGTCCCGATTTTCTCAACGAGAATCTGACGGATGAAATCTTCTGATGACAATTCAGAAAAAGCTCTGGTAAATGGAATGATCGCCAAATGCTGGATACCCATTTGAGAAAATAATTCTATTTTTTCGTCAATGGTAGAAAGTAACTGTAAATCCTGGCTATCTTCTGAAACTACCATTCTTGGATGTGGCCAAAAAGTGAGCACGGTAGATTCGCCGCCGCATTGAGTACTAATTTCTTTTAGCCGGGAAAGTATTTTTTTATGGCCAATATGCAAGCCATCAAAAGTGCCACTGGTTACGACTGCGCATTCCAATCTGTGAAAGGAATCAAGGCTGTGGTATATGTTCATTCGTCAACTGGTAACTTCAATTCAACACGTTTCTGGTAGATGAAATCGGTCAGGTTTTTAGCATCTTTTAGTTCAAAGGCACCGATTCTGGTACGACATAAAATGCTCAGATAGGCTCCGCTTCCTGCCGCAACACCGAAATCTCTTACAATACTTCGAATATATGTTCCTTTTGAACAAATGATCCTGAAATCTATGGCTGGGAAACTGGTGCTGTCAATTTCAAAAAGTGAAATTTCCACGCTGCGTTTTTTAATTTCAGCAGTTTCACCACGGCGAGCTTTTTTGTAAAGCCGTTCACCATCCACCTTAACAGCAGAATAGATCGGTGGTATCTGTTCGATTTGACCGAGAAAAGTTTTTCTGGCAGTTTCAAGCACTTCCGGAGTAATATGATCGGTTGGGAATTCTGCGTCAAATTCCGTTTCCAGATCAACGGAAGGCGTTGTTTTACCCAAAACAAAAGTGCCGGTATATTCCTTTTCCTGCGCCTGATAGGTATCAATAATCTTCGTTTTCTTTCCTGTACATAAAATGAGCAAGCCGGTCGCGAGAGGATCCAGCGTGCCGGCATGACCGATTTTATTATATTTACAAGCTCTTTTTATTTTGTTGACAACATCAAACGATGTCCATCTTAGTGGTTTGTCAATCAAAAGAACTTCTCCTTCGTCTTGTATGGTCGTCTCGTTACTCAAACTTTGCTAATGTTATCTTAAAATAATCTCCTCAATCTTTCGTCACAAAAAATTATACGATGTCAAGTTTGTAGCCCGACGCCAATAATGCCAATAGAATAATTCCTAAAATGATACGATAGTAGCCAAAGACTTTGAAACCGTATTTTGTAAGGAAATTAATGAAAAATTTAATGGCCAGCATCGCTACAATAAATGCGATCACATTACCAATCAATAAAGTCTGGATATCAGAAGCCTGAATTGTATCGTACGTTTTTAAAAGCTTATAACCGCCCGCCGCAGCCATTGTTGGTACTGCAAGAAAAAATGAAAATTCAGCAGCCTGCTTGCGCGAAAGACCCTGAAGCATTCCTCCAATAATAGTGGACGCAGATCTGGAAACGCCCGGAATCATGGCAATACACTGAAAAAAGCCAATTTTCAAGGCATCAAAATAAGATATTTCTCTCTCTTTGGTTTCATCGTTTGCAATGCGGTCAATAAAGATCAAAATAATTCCACCAACTAAAAGTGAGATTGCTACAACAACAACATTTTCAAGCATTGAATCGATCAGATCGTTCAATAAAAATCCAAGAACGGCAGCCGGAAGAAAGGCTACAAAAAGCTTGAAATAAAAATCAGTGGATTGAAAAAAACGTTTCCAGTATAAAACCACAACGGAAAGAATAGCTCCGAACTGAATATTAACGGTAAACATTTTGGTGAAGTCCAGATGGCTGATCCCCATAACGGAGGATGCGATGATCATGTGGCCAGTGGATGAAACGGGTAGGAATTCTGTAATTCCTTCAACAATTGCTAAAATAATAGCCTGCCAAATGGTCATGAATTAGCTGGTTTACGTAAAATGGCCCAGAACTCAACGACAAAACCAATCACAACAATGATAGGCCCAACGGTTAAACCCAATGCACCAAAACCAAATTCTTCTTTATCCATGCTCATTACCGCGAATCCTATTAAAATCACGGCTAATCCGATCAGCATCATTTTGTAATTTGACGCTCCGAAAGGAAGACTATTTTTTGTGTTGCTCATAAATATTTTTTTAACAGGTAAGGTTTTATAATTCAATTAATATAAATCGTCCAAAGCCATGCGCAAATAACGGGCAAGCGATTGATATGTGCTTGCAATGCCAACGAGTATACCAAGTCCAAGTACAACAGCTATCAAAATAACAAGCTTATCATATTCCTGCAACATCGCAAGACCTTCAACATTGCGGACCGCAATTTGCTGTAAACCAATTAGTAATCCACCTGCAAGTATGCCGCCAATAGTGCCTTGCATAGCACCACGGATAATATACGGGCGCTGGATAAATCCGTTCGTAGCGCCAACAAGCTGCATACTTCTGATTAAAAAACGCTGGGAATAAATTGCCAGTTTAATCGTATTGTTAACAAGTAAGACAATGATAATCAGCATAATTAGTGCGAAACTTGCCAGTACGGCATAAATTTTCGTCACGTTACGATTGATGTTGTCAGCAAGATCTTCCTGATAAACAACTTCATAAACGCCGTTGGCTTTCTCAATGTCTTTTTTGATCGCCTGTAATTTCGACTCTTCAAAATAATCCTCACCGATTTTTACACGGTAACTGTCACGCAATGGATTTTCTCCCAAAAAAGCAGTGAAATCTTCCTTTGTGCCTTCTATGAACTCTTTTGCAGCTTCCTCTTTTGATACAAAAGTGATGGGATTTGTAGCTTCCGGAGCATTAAGTACATAAGGTTTGCTTTTCAAAACGGTAAGTAATGAATCCTGACCTGCCTTTGTTACCGCCTTGTCAATGAAAACCCGCACTTCAATATTCTGACGAATGATCGAAACCAGTTTTTTTGATTGTAATACCAGAAGTCCGCAAAAGCCGATCAGAAATAATGCCGCCGTAAGGCTCATCACAATCATTGCGTTAGGGTAACTACCAATCTTCTTCTTTTTTTTAGACATAAAAAGGAATATTACGCGAATCAGGTTTGTAAAACTTACTTGCGAAGTATTAATGGCAAAAATAAGGATTAATATCACATAAGAACCCGGTAAAACCGGGTCTTAACTATTTTTAACTATTCCGGCAGGAATTTGGTTAATTTCTCTTGCTCATTTCGTCCCGGATTTTCGCAGCTTTCTCGTAATCTTCTTTTGAAAGTGCGTCGTCCAGCATACGCTGAAGTTCGTCAAAGGAAAGATCTCTCAACTGGTCCATAAGGCTTCCGCGCGACTGCAAAGTTTCTTTCACAGCTTCTTCATCCCCGTCTTCTTCATCTTCTGTCAGCGAACTGGAAATGATTCCGGCTTCTGACAAGATGGCTTCGTAAGTATAAATCGGAATATCAAAACGCAATCCAATCGCAATTGCATCAGATGGGCGTGCATCAATTTCAACTTCACGTAAACTGTCTTTACAAACAATTTTGGCGTAAAAAATACCTTCTTTCAAATCTGAAATCACGATTTCTTTCAAGGTATAATTCATTCCTTCGGCAAAGGATTTGAAAAGGTCATGCGTCATTGGCCGGTTTGGAACAATGTTCTCAATTTGGACGGCAATGGCCTGCGCTTCGAACACGCCGATGATAATAGGAAGACGGCGGTTTCCTAATTCTTCGCCTAAAACAAGAGCGAAGGAACCTGCCTGAGACTGGCTTGGGGAAAGCCCCAATATTTCTAACTTAATTTTTTTCACGTTTGGACTTTAATGGGCTAACGCAACGGTTTTCTAAACAGTTCTGATGATTTTGCGCAATGGGTACTAAGATTCTTTCTGATTCGATTCCTGATAGTGAAAATGTAGGCTTAACTGTTTTTTTGTAGATATAAGCTTAGCAGCCAGTGGTCTACAAAAATAATAATACAGTTATTTTTACATTTTCAAAGTTACGGAAACGTAATCGAATGCAAAAATAAATAACCCGACCTGCATAAAAAAATGCAAGTCGGGTTATCTCCGAAAACAATTGGTTATTTCAAGTCTTCCACTGCCTTTGTAAGCTTGGGTAAAATGTCAAAAACATCACCAACAATACCATAATCTGCGGCTTTGAAAAATGGCGCTTCCGGATCTTTGTTGATCACAACAATATATTTGGAACCATTCACTCCCGCAAGATGCTGGATCGCTCCGGAAATCCCGCAGGCAATATATAAGTTGGGGGCTACCTTAATTCCGGTTTGCCCAATGTGTTCATGATGTGGCCGCCAGTCAAGATCCGAAACCGGTTTTGAGCAACCTGTTGCCGCACCAAGTGCCTTAGCCAGATCCAATAGCGGCTGCCAGTTTTCCGGACCTTTCATGCCGCGCCCACCGGAAACGATAATATCAGCCTCTGTAAGTGATAATTCTGAGCTTGCTTTTTCAATAGTGCCAACACTTGCCTGGAAATCCTGATCACGCAAAACCGGGGAGAAAGTTTCGACCGTTGCTTTTTCAGATGATTCAATTGCTTCAATAGCGTTTTTCTTTACAACCAGAATTTTAATGTCCGATTTTATCTCAACATTAGAAAATGCTTTTCCTGTAAAGATGCTTCTCTTCACTGTAAAACCTCCGTTAATTACCGGTAATTCCGTAACACCGGAAACGATACCTGCTTTCAATTTAGCAGATGCTCTGGCCGCAACAGCGTCGCCAAGTCCGGATTTTGCGAGAATAATAATTTTGCTGTCTTCCTGTTTTACAGCTTGTGCGAGCACATCTGCGTAAGCCAGACTGTTTTCATGCGTTAATTTGTCATCCGAAGCATGAAGAACTTTGGATGCTCCAAAAGCTCCTGCTTGTTCAAGTGAAGATATGTCGGCCTTGCCAAGTGCCAAAACGGTGGCAGTAGTTCCCGTCATTTTTGCGACTTCTGCGCCATATGCAACGGCTTCCAGTGAAGTTTTTTTCACGGAGCCATTATCTAATTCTACAAATATGAGTACTGACATTTTTGATCAATTTTAAGATTTGAAAAGCTGAATTCTGCTTTGTCAAAATAAGATTAAATAACTTTTGCCTCTGTTCTTAATAATTTGATAAGTGTTTCGGCTTGATCTGCCGGAATCATTTTACATGCACCTTTTGGTGCCGGCAGTGAAAAGTTTTCCGGCACAGTGAATTCTTCAACAGAAACTGGCTCAACCACCAGTAAAGGTTTTGTACGCGCAGTCATGATACCACGCATGTTAGGGATTTTCCATTCAGAAATGGGCTCCTGGCAACCTAAAACCAATGGCAATGAAGCCGAAAGCGTTTCTTTTCCACCATCAATTTCTCTAGCCAAAGTAGCCGTTGTTCCTTCAATTTCAAGTTTCATTACCGGAGAGTAGGAGGGGATTCCCAACATTTCTCCAACAAGGCCATGCACCACACCACTATTAAAATCGATGGATTCCCGGCCCATTAATATAAGATCATAATTATTTTGTCCCGCTACATGCGCAATCTGGCTTGCTACGAAATAAGAATCAATAGGATCGGAATCTACACGAATAGCATCATCGGCACCGATTGCAAGTGCTTTTCTGATCTGCGGATCGGCATCAGCTCCTCCCACATGAAGGACAGTTACTGAACCTCCCAGCTTTTCTTTCAGTTCTACTGCGCGGGCCAGTGCATAATCATCATAAGGTCCGATTATAAATTGTACACCGGCTTTATTAAGTTTGGTGTCATTATCGATGAAAGTTATTTTGGCCGTCGTATCCGGCACGTTGGTAATACATACGAGTATTTTCATGATTTAATGCGGAAATGACTGATTCAAAAGCTATTGGTGCAATTATCTTGAAACGCTACCCGGATAATTCCCAAAAGCCGTTTACCGTCGTTATTTATAATTTTTTAAGAATAAATTTATAATGGCGAATATACAGAAAATCTTAAATAGTATGCAAGCATAACAATATTAAAATGAAAAACGCACTGCTTCAAAATCTGATCACTTTTTACGAGGAAGATCCTAACGATCCGTTCAACATATATGCATTAGCTTTGGAATATTTAAAGTCTGATTCAGGTCAGGCTGAGAAATATTTTGATAAACTTTTAACAGACCATCCCGATTATTTGGCGACTTATTATCCGGCCGCTGCGTTTTTTGCCGAGTTAGGAAAAATAGAAAAAGCGGAAATAATATATCAGAAAGGAATTGATCTGGCGTTACTTAATAACAATACAAAAACGCATCAGGAGCTTCTGAGAGCCTATCGTTCTTTTCTGGATGAGCTGGATGATTAGTACTTAGTCTGATAAATTAATTTTGTAGTCTGCCGAAAAAATAGTACTTTTCCTAATTGGTAAGAAATGTGGCTTGTTTGGCGACTATTATAGGTTACGACGCTTTCACTCTGCTCAGTTTAGTTTTTAATATTTTACGTTGAGTTTCCCCGTCGGTCGGGGGAAGAAATCATTCATTGTTATTTATGGAAAAGGAATCATTTATTCCCATTGTTGTAAAATGGGCTCAAGCTCATGGATTTAAGGAAATTCAAGCCAATATGGAAGGCTTCGAAACACCTAAATCTTATGAAAGAGCCGCAGATAATGAGAAATTTACGCCGGATGTTACAGGTGTGAATATGTTCAACAGACATTATCTTGAGGTGTCCATGAAAACAGATCAGCTTCGGGGAAGTGTTTCAAAATGGAAACTTTTGAGCGAACTGGCAGGAATGAAAGGTGCTAAATTGTATCTAATGGCACCACGTGGTCACGTCCGTTTTACACGTGAAATAATTACTCAATATAACATTCCGGCAGAAGTTATTAAAATTGACTAATTGCTGTAAGCCAGAATCGAAATTAAAAAACCGGATTGAAAGTTATTAAACGTTCAATCCGGTTTTTTTGTTGAGTTGCAACAGAAGCTTATCAGGCTTCCGGATATTTCCATTCTCCGCGATAATCTCTCCGCAACAATTTATTTGCCTCAGCGTCTCCGGGAATTATTTCCTTTTCTCCGTCCCAAACGATGCTTCTTCCAAGTTTATAAGACAACATTCCCAACAGTGCCAGATTTGTTGAACGCTGGCCTACCTCAATTTCACAAATTGGTGGCGTATTTGTTTTAATGGAACTTAGGAAATTGGTCCACAATTGCTGAATATTCTGATCATCCGGTTTATTCAATTGCGCATCCTGATGAATTATAGGTTTATTAGGGTTGGAAGGATAAAATGTCCAGCCATCCAGCCAGCCCATGTGAAATGTGCCTTCTGTTCCGTAAAAATAAACACCGACGGCTTGCTGCGGATGCGTTTTCTCTGCATTATTTGCTCCAAAATTTCGGTGTTCCCATTCCAGAGTGAAACCATCAAAATCATAAACTGCCACCTGATGATCCGGTGCGTCGGTATTGTCCTGACGAATAGCACGGCCACCGGTTGAATACACCTTTTTCGGATATTTTTGCTCGGACCACCACATGACCTGATCCAGCCAATGAATTCCCCAGTCGCCCAGTGTTCCGTTGGCGAAATTCAAATAATTCCGGAATCCTTTCGGGTGGATCGTTTTGTTATAAGGCACCATTTGCGCCGGGCCACAATACATATCCCAGTCAAGTCCTTTCGGCACTTCTTCATCTGCAACTTTCTGGCCCGGGCCGCCTCCATAATGGACAAAAGCTCTTGCCATACCAATTTTTCCTGCTTTTCCTGATTTCAGAAATTCCATGCCTGAAACATTATGTGGAGAAACCCGTCTGTGCGTGCCAACCTGTACGATCCGGCCATGTTTTCTGGTCGCATTCACCATTGCTCTGCCTTCCTGAATGGTATGACAAATAGGTTTTTCAACATACACATGCGCCCCGGATTCAATAGCCGCAATACAGCATAGCGCATGCCAATGATCAGGTGTGGCGACGATCACGATCTCCGGTTTTTCTTTCAAAAGCATTTCCCGGTAATCTTTATAAAGCTTAGGCTTGTCCGGAGTCAGTTTTGTTACTTCCGTATTAGTAATTTTTAATTGGTTTTCGTCAACATCACAAAGCGCAACGACCTTGGATTCTCCGGCCTGAATTGCACATCGGAGAATATTGGTTCCCCACCAGCCCGAACCGATCAGGGCTGTTTTATACTGCGTTGTTCTTTTTAATGATGTCAAAAGCGGAAGCGAAGAAAATGCTGCTCCCGCGAGTACGGATTGTTCAATGAATTTCCTGCGATCCATTTTTTAATTAGTGAATGAGAGAATGATTGAATGAGAGAATGATTGCTTAATCCGGCTATTTTCCTTTTAATTTAGTGATTAGCCAGTTATTCATTACGTCACGTTCTTCGGGATAAGTCCAATGGCCGGTTTCCAGATATAATTTCAATTCTTTTGGTGCCGTTGTAACATTATATGCCGAGTACATGGAAGTAGGAGGGCAGGTTTCATCATTGTATCCCCACATATAATAGCCTGGTACTTTCACACGTCTTGCAAAATTGACAACATCATAATAACCCACAGTTGCCAGTTTCTCTTTGGTGTTGTTTACCTTAACGCTTGTTTTATCGAAATAATGAGGCCATCCGCCTGCTCTTCCGCTCAGGTAACCCGTTACATCACTCAATGCAGGATAAAATGCACCAAGCCATTTTACGCGGGAGTCCAAACCAGCCGTAATAATAGACAGGGCGCCACCCTGACTTCCACCCGTAACAGCCAGATTTGATCCGTCATATTGAGGTAAACTTGTCAGGAAATCGTTTGCACGGACGCAGCCCATGTAAACACGTTTGTAATAAAAACGATCTTTATCATCCAGATTATAATTTGGATAACCATTCAATGAACCAAGGCCAAGATCGTTGTAGACGCTCGGATCCATGATAACCGAAATGCCATGTATACCGATTTCAAAGGTGATAATATCTTTTTCGGCGGTAACCGGATCTCCATAATAAGCACGAACCCCGGCACCCGGTACTTTCAGCAAAGCGGGATATTTCCCTTCCTTTTTAGGCACGCTCAGAATTCCATACAATCGGGTACCAACCTTGAAATTCTGTAAATTAACGTGATATACATTTACTTTTTCAGTGCAGCGCTCCGGAAGTAAAGTCATTTTGGCATCCATAGGAATTGTTGCCAGTTCTTTTTTGGCTGTTTCCCAAAAAGTATCAAAATCAGTAGGATTTGTTACTGTTGGCTGAATATTTTCGGGCTCAAAACCAGCTGTTGCAAGTCCGCGATATTCGCCTTCACCATTGGTTGTCCAGGCAACGCATCTTAAAAATCCTGGTGTTTTTAATGTTCCGGCATCAACCGTAATTGTTCCGTTCGCGGCCGTTTTGGTTTCTTTAATCGTCGGCTCCATTTTTTCAAGTCCGATTTCGTATCGAACAGAAGCATTTTTTACTGGATTTCCATTTTTTAAAACTGTAATTGTAAATTTCACTTTATCACCGGTTTTGTAAGTCCAGTCTTCATGGTCCGGGGCAACAATTATTTTTGTCGCGCGCTCGATAGGTTGTGAAAAAGCTGGGGCTAATGCCAGCCATAGGAAACAGACAAAATAATAAAACCGTGGTTTCATGGATGCAGGATTAGTGACGTTTCGCATGGATATAGATTATAAATTCATTGTATTGGTATAGAAAGAGCCAAAGTGACCATTTCTTTGATTTCAATCCGGATTTTTTTTGCAATCTTTAAATCAATGTAATGGAATCCGTGTTTTAACATCAATAAAGTATTAGTTTGATACGAATAAATAAGTTTATAAGTGAAACGGGTTTTTGTTCGCGCCGTGAGGCGGACAAACTTGTGGAGCAGGGCCGTGTGACATTAAATGGCATAACAGCAGTTTTAGGCGACAAGGCGACTGATGAAGATGAAGTGCTGGTTGATGGGAAACCTCTAAAAGTTAAAAAAGCAGGAATCTATATTGCTTTTAATAAGCCTGTTGGAATTACTTGTACGACTGAGCGACAGATTAAGGGTAATATCGTCGATTACATCAACCATGAGGAAAGAATCTTCCCGATTGGCCGGCTGGATAAGCCGTCCGAAGGTTTAATCTTTCTGACCAGTGACGGCGATATTGTTAACAAAATTCTGCGTGCCGGTAATAATCATGAAAAGGAATATGTCGTCACGGTTGACAAACCCATTAAGGCTGATTTTGTTCAAAAAATGAGTAATGGAATTCCGATTTTGGATACGATTACGAAAAAATGTTTTGTCAGGAAAGATAGTAATTATGTTTTTACAATTATTCTTACGCAGGGTTTAAATAGACAAATCCGGCGGATGTGTGAATATTTGGGATATAGCGTAACGAAATTAAAACGCATCCGGATCATGAATGTAACGTTGGGAAATTTACCGGTTGGGAAATGGCGGGATTTGACGACAGAGGAATTGAAATTTATCAATGATGCTGTGGAAACTTCTACCAAGACTGAGGAAGGATCTTATGTTGAGGGATTGGATGAGGAATAAATTCGATTTCAGTTGTCGGTAGAAAAATATTACGGTGCGTTGCATTGGTACTTTGTTTCTACCGCGCGGCGGACCGCAAATATTTCAGTGCTCCGCACCTTTTTATAGAAAAATGGACGAAGAATTCAGATATTCAAGTTTCAACGCACAACATTTGTAGAAAAGGGACCAATAATTTCCATTATCCAAGGTGCGGCGCACCGCAATATTTGTCGGAATTGAACGAGAAATATCGGTTATCCAAGGTGCAGCGCACCGTAATATTTGTAGAAATTGGACAAGAGATATCAGTTATTCGAGGTGCGGCGCACCGCAATATTTGTAGGAATTGGACAAGAAATATCCGTTATCCAAGGTGCAGCGCACCGCAATATTTGTAGGAATTGAACGAGAAATATCCGTTATCCAAGGTGCGGCGCACCGCAATATTTGTAGGAATTGAACGAGAAATATTCGTTATCCAAGGTGCAGTGCACCGCAATATTTGTAGGAATTAAACAAGAGATATCCGTTATCCAAGGTGCAGCGCACCGCAATATTTGTAGGGAAATTGGACAAGAAATACTCGTTATCCAAGGTGCAGCGCACCGCAATATTTGTAGGGAAATTGGACAAGAAATATTCGTTATCCAAGGTGCAGCGCACCGCAATATTTGTAGGAATTGAACGAGAGATATCGGTTATTCGAGGTGCAGGGCACCGCAATATTTGTAGGGAAATTGAGCGAATAATTTCTATTTTCCACGCTGCCAATATTCAACAAAATAAATCAACATACTTAAATGATAAAAACGATACTCTCTGTAACACTGCTTTCATTAATAAGCATTAAAATACACGCACAAAAAATAGATACAACTTACCTGGAAAAGCTTCTCCGAAGCCATCCCGATAAGTTTTCACATATTTTAAATCATCCCCAAAGAAATCAGGTTCAGATTCGGTACACTCAAATTGATCGGGACAAAGACAATGTTCCTCATTTCAAAACATACAGCTACAATCTGGACGATCACCGTTATTTTTTTCCTGCGAGCACCGTTAAATTGCCAACATTGATTTTTGCTTTGGAAAAAATTAACAAGCTGAAAATTTCCGGTTTAAATAAAGAAAGCACGATGATTACCGGTGCTGATTTTGACAAACAAACGACTGTTGAAAAAGACTCAACTGCACAAAATGGCTTGCCTTCGATAGCCCATTATATCAGGAAAGTTCTGTTAGTAAGTGATAATGACGCTTATAACCGTTTGTATGAGTTTGTAGGAAGAGCAGAATTGAATCAGCGATTGAAAGATTATGGTTTGACCACAAGCCGTATTTTAAATCGTTACGCGGTGAAAGATACGGAACTCACTTCCCGGCACACAAATCCTGTTTCTTTTTATACTAATGGAAAAATGGTTTACGACCAACCGGGAAAATTTGATCCGGCAAATTATCCAATTGAACTGAGTAATCTAGTGATGGGGAAAGCCTATCTGGATAGTTCAGACCGTTTGGTGAACAAGCCTTTCAACATGACCAATCGAAATGCTTTCAGTATGACCGATCAGCAGGAAGTAATGAAGAAACTTATTTTTCCTGAGGTTTTTCCATTGAAAGAGCGGTTTCAGTTGATGCCGGATGATTATAATCTTATATATACTTATATGAGTAAGTATCCAACTGAAAGTGATTATCCAAAATATGATCCGAAGGAAAATTGGACAACCAGTGCTAAATTTTTATTTTATGGTGCGGACTCTACTGTAACGCCCAATCCTGATATTCGTATTTTTAACAAGTATGGCGATTCTTACGGGTTCATTATTGATAATTCTTACTTCGTCGATTTTAAGAATAAGGTAGAATTTTTACTAACAGCAATCGTACAGTCGAATGATGACGAAATTTATAATGACGGGAAATATGAGTACAAGGAAGTTTGTTACCCGTTCATGAAAAATCTGGGACAAGTCATTTACGAAACAGAATTAAAGAGAAAGAAAAAATACCTTCCCGATTTAACGAAGTATAAAATGAAATACTGACGGATATTTCAATCTGTTAGGAAATTGTTCGGCGCCGGTTAAAAAAGGATTGAACAAAAAACAAACCCATGCCTACCATGATAGAAACATCGGCCATATTAAAAATACCGGTTTGGACAATCCCTAAATCAATATGTAGAAAATCTGTTACAGAGCCATGAACCACACGATCGTAAATATTTCCAATACCGCCACCGATTGCGAAACTTAGAGCGAGCATACTTATGAAAGATATATTTTTTCTTAAAAACATATATCCCACGCCAAACGCAAGAGCCATGACAGGAATGCCGGAAAGTAGAATAAATTTGATCGTTTCCGGTAAGGCACTTCCTAAACTCAGAAAAGCGCCGTCGTTTTCAACTTTTGTAAGCGTGAAATAATTACTGATCAGACTAATACTTTCGTAATAATCCACTTTTTCTCGTACAATATTTTTAGATATCTGGTCGCATCCTATGTTTGCGAGCAGGGTCAGCAAAATGGCACTATTTGTTACAATCCGATTTTTGTTCATTGCTAAGGCAGCAGTACTATTTTAAGTAGGTTTTAAGAAAAACTGAAATCTTTTTTCTGTTGGATTCCACATCAAACATTTCTCCATAATGTGGCGCATTGGCCACAATTGTCAGCTCGTTCGCTACCTTGGCCCGTAATAAATAGGAGCGCAGCAAAACCGATTGCGTGTATGGAACCGACTCATCTTTTTCCCCGTGAAAAATGATAAACGGTGGATCATTCGCGTCTACGTAAGTAGTAGGGCTTGCCAAAGTTGCAATATCCGGTCTTTCCAAAATCGTAGCACCAAATAGCGAAGTTACAGCGTCAGTTGGATCATTTATTTCAATTTTTGGAATCAGCGCCGTAAAATTAGATGGACCGTAAAAATCAATTACCGCCTTAATTTTAAAAGGAACCGGTTTCCCGTCAGACGTGAATTGTTTGATTTGATTATTGTTTGAAAGCGCAAGCAAAGATGCCAAATGTCCGCCCGCAGAGAATCCTATCACTGCAAATTTATTTCTATCAATTCCATATTTTCCGGCGTTTTGGTAAAGCCAGGAAATTGCCTGGTTACAATCCTGGATTTGGGCCGGAAAAATGGCGTCTGTACTATACCGGTAGTCAATACTTGCAAAAGCATAGCCTTCATCGATGAACGATTTAACTGTATTTTTCATATATCCCATATCCGCAAACTTATCATTTAACTTCCAGGCTCCTCCATGAATCCAGATGACAAGTGGAATATTTCCTTTTGCGTTTACGGGAAGATAAATATCCAGTTTATGCCTTTTCAAAGTATCACCGGCATAAGCAAGATTGTTATGCATGACCGTTCCTACCGGAAATATGCTTTTTATTTTTTCAGGAATCTGAGCTTTTACCGACGTGATACTGCATATGAAAAGCAAGATTAGCTTTACTTTTTTTGACATTTGAAAGTGCATATTATACATGAATCAGGTTGGTTCTAAGATAATTTTGAAACTTTGTCTCTGATGTAAATCTTATTATAATCACACCACTTTTTGATGATCAGATTGATAAAACGTGACAAATAAATTTCATTCAGGAAAACGTTGGACCAATTGTCATAACGCTGACACTGTATACCCAGGAAAAAGAAATAAGTGGACGTGCTTATATAAGGAATAATCAGTTTTTCTTCCTCGCTAAGGCGGGTGATACTTTCATAACCTTTTAGAAAACTTTCAAGTTTCAGGTTGAACTGCGTTTCGTCCTTTTCAAGATTATAAAGCTGCATGATATAATACCCCAAATCCTGGCAAAGCATTCCGTTTCCACAGAAATCAAAGTCGAAAATAGTGATTTCGTCATTACCAAAAAGGTGCATATTATCAAACCAGATATCGGTATGAACTGCTCCAAATCTAACTTTTTGCTTGTCAATATTGCTTAATGATTCTTTCAAAACTTCTTTCAAATCTGCCATGTAAATCATTTCTTCCTGTTCAGTATTTAAAAATAATTTCAGGTAATCAAAATAATTTTCAAGCAAAATTTCCGGTGTGTAGGTGACCCGGTCAAGGTTAAAATTCTGTGTCAGCGAATGAATTTTTCCTATCGTCTCTCCAACTTTAAACTGAATTTCAGCAGCATAATTAAGTGCTTTTGCACCTCTGGCATATGAAAATAGAACACCGAAACGAATTCCTTCCGGCGCATTTAACTCTTTAATATAATGTCCATCAGGATCAGCAATCGGGTACGAGACAGAAATATGATTGTCTTTTAAAAGATTAATCAGGCGTATTTCTTCAAGAATTTCAGTTTTTGTCCGCCAGTTGAGACTGTAAATTCTAAAAACAAATTTATCAGATTCCGTGGTTACTAAATACGTATGGCTTATTCCTGTTTTTAAAAGCTTACAATCCGTTTTTGACCGAAACTTATATTCTTTTTGAAGGAAATCGGCGAGATGTTTTGTAGATAAAGTAGAGTTAGAAACAGGAAAAGGCAGCATGACAATTATTTTTAGGTGTAGTTCTTGCCTGCAAAAGAACAGAATTTTTTGACAGCGAGTTGTACGGCTTGCTCTTGTTTTTTATTTATCTTTTTAAAAAAATCGAGTTCGATAGCTATTTCTTTGCCCTTAATCGTACGTTTCCAACTGCCAGTAATTTGCCCGTCCACAACAATCATCCGATTATATGGAATGTTTAGTTTTGGATTATCCAGAATTTTTGGAGGAAGACTGTAAATCGCACTGCGATCTTTGTAGCTCATTCCATATTCGTCATAATCAGGCATTAGAAAGGTAGATCGTATTTTGCCGGATGCCGCGGGAACGGGATAATAGATATAGTTTTTTCCATCAATTTCTTCTTTGACAAAATCTTTTGGAAGCATTGAAATTCCTGCTTTTGCGTCCTTGACCGTTAAGCCGGACCACATCACAAAGTCTTCAATCTGAGCCGGACCACGACTTTTAAAATATCTTTTGACAAGTTCTGCAAGAGATTCTTCTTTTGTCAAAGGCCTGGTTTTTGGTACCCGTTCGTCTATCAATGCATACGTGAATTGTTTTCCATCTCTCGGGCCGCTGCAAATAATTCCTTCCAGTTCGGCCTGCATCATGATGCAGCTTAATCTGACACCATCGCCGGTTACAATTTTCTTTTCCAATTCAGATTTTAAAGTGGCCCTCGTCAAATGTTTGTTTCCTTCCAGATTTGCCACGATTATGTCATTACATTGACTAAAAATTTTCGGGGTCAATTCACATTTACGATACATGAATGCATTAACGGCATTTACCCTTGGCACGGTAAGTGAAATCATCCAGCGAATATCGGCAGAAGATACAAAATGCCAGGTCGGGCGCATGATATGTGTACGCAGAATCCTGCCTTCGTTGAATGCCTGTTCAATATCTTCATCGAAAATATTCGGTAATCGTAAACCAATTGCCCATTTCGCCATAGCATATTCCTGCGCTTGCATGGCAACAAGGTGCGTTACGATTTCCTCTGGTTTGGAGAATTTCGTTTCGGCGATTTGTTGGTTAACAAGTCGTGCATGAATGATTTCGGGAGTTGTCATTTTTTAGAATAACGGATTCTTTCAATGATCATTTGGTAAGCTGGGTGATGGGTGTCACTTCCACTTTCTTGAATTCAACTTCTGCACCTTCGGACTGTAATGCAATGTGGCCTTTTTGTGCCGTCGCATTGTATCCATAGTTAATAAAATCACCATTTAACCAAACCTTGATAGAATTTTTTACACATTCAATGGTCATGCTGTTCCATTCGCCAAGTGGCTTTTCGCTGCCGTCAGTCAGGTTTGGGATTCTTCTTAACTTGTCACCATTAACACCCCAGTTTGCTTTTGGACCACGTCTTTTTTCCATATCGGGCGTCGTGATATCTTCCTGAATACACCAAAAATCACCTGCATTTTCGTGCATCATTTGCACTTCTATTGATTTCGGAAACATGTCATACAAAGCTCTCGGTGTAGAAACGAAAACCAATGCACCGCAATTACCTGGTTTTCCCGCAAATCGATATTGGAATGTTAACCTGAAATTCTGATAGTCGGCATTCGTAATTAAATGTCCACCCGGCGTTCCCATACTAACTAGAAGGCCATTTCTGATAATAAATGGGGACTTCATTTTTGGGTCTTTGTCCATTTCAGGCACATCGATATGCCATCCGCTTAGGTCTTTTCCATTGAGTAAATTTTTCGCTTTTTGTGCTTTTGAAATCAATGGCGCGGCGATAAAAATACAAATAGCCAGTAGAAAATGTTTTTTCATGATTTGTTTGAATAATTTAATTGATATGTCAATCCCAACGATTTTCGCGAATATCGCCTTCCAGAATTTTATTGATAGAAACTTTGGCGTCAAGTAAAATGTATATGCTGGTTCCCCGCTCTCTTGCATATTGATTTTCAATTTTACCGGTCAGCGCTATTTTCCGGAAAAGCGGTTGTTCCTTTTTTCTTTCCTTGTCATCGTCATCTGCATTCTGGACGAGAATTATATTTTTAATTTCTTCATCAAGCGGAATCCAGTCAATATAGTCGGCGTTCATCGTTACCGCTCGAATGTTTTTAAACTTTGAATAGAAATTAATCGCTCCCGCCTGACCATAATTATCACAAAGTACAAGTGTATGTTTTTTGTCACTGATTTTTTCATAATCTGCATCCACTTTTTCCGCAAGCTCTTTCCAACCCTGCATATCTGCATAATCCTGCGGCAATTCATGATCTTTCCCGTCTTCCCAACGCAGGAGGCCTAGTGCTTTGTATACTTCCGGATGCGCGGCAATATAGGAAGGGCTTTTTACTGGAAATCCTACTCGTAACATCGGCAGGAATAAAAGTAGAAGAAATAGAATGGAAGCATAACGTAACCACAAAAGTCTGGCTGTAAATATTCTTTCAAGATAAACTGAACCAAAAGCCAAAAATATTGGATACAAGCCAATTGCATAATATCCCTTAGCTCTCAGATAAACAAAAAGTGATAATGTAAAAACAAATGACCAAAAGAAAACCCGATATTTTCGGAATGGTTCATGGGTGAAAAATGACAGGAACGCAGCTAGAATAATGAAAACGGAACCCATAAAAAACAGGAACTGCTCTTTGATAAAATCCACCCGGTTTACATTAACAAGCTGCGTTTTTGTCAGCAATTTCATGTGATGAATTACCGGAAAATGATTCTGGTATTGCCAGATTAAATTCGGAGAGACAATCAAAACTGCCAGACCAGCCGCCAAATACAAATGTCTGTTTTTGAATATTTTACGCTGACTTGTCAATACAAGTGCCGGAAGCAATCCCAGCACAAGAAACATGATGTTGTATTTATTTAAAAGCCCCAAGCCCAGTGCAATTCCCATCACATACAGCCATTTACTATTATCTGAATTGATATATTTCAACAAAGAAAAATAGAGTAAGGTCCAGAAAAGTATATCAGCCGAATTGGGCTGGTAGAGCATATTTATTCTTAAAATCACAGAAAACGTAACCGCCGTAGCACCTAAAATAAGTGCGAACAAATTACCTCCAAGTTCTTCAATAGTTTTCCAAACAATGACTAAAGTCAAAATGCCAAAAAGTGCCGGGAAAAACTTAATCCAGAATACAGAATTGCCCAAAAGTAAAATCACATAAGATACCCAGGACGTAAAAGGCGGTACCGAAAGATAACCCCAGGCCAGATGTTTGCCCTGATCAATATGCAGGAACTCGTCGCGGTGCAGTTCGTATTCCGGAGCGCTGACCAGATATTGGAGAACAAATTTTAGGATTATAAAGAGGCAGAGAATAAGTGTTTTTTTTGTCAAAATTTTAACGATTTCAGGTGGAAGGAAATTTACAGGTTTTTACTTTTTATCAAAAAAAGGAATATTTCATTAAAAGCGCAATTTGGTCAACATCGTTACCAGCTGTTCAGCAATTCAAAATCAGATGTTAAATATTTTCTCAGATGCGTAAAATTTTTTAACGATATTTTTAAAATTATTGCCGAATTAATTCGATAAACTTAACATGGAGTTAATATCAAAAACATATCTTTGGTAATGTGGCAAGTATTGACTTAAAATAAAAGTTTCTGGCTCAGTTGTTGTCTTACTTTTCACACTGATTTATATATTAAAAGTTTACCGGATTTATGCATTGGTACGAAGAGGAAGTTTTAAGAGTCGAAAAGGAATTATCAAGTTTGTCTTACCAGCCGGAAACGATTTTTTACGGGAGCTCATCGATCACTTTATGGGAAACTTTATATGCGGATTTTGCAGATCTTAAACCGGCTAATCTTGGTTTTGGTGGTTCAACCCTCGCGGCCTGTGTTTGGTTTTTTGACAGGATTATTGGGCCATTAACTTCCGCTAAAACGATTGTTATTTATGCAGGAGACAATGATCTTGGCGATGGAAGACACCCCGAAGAAGCGCTTCTTTCATATCGGCAATTAATCGGGCAAATCCGTAATAAGTTTGGAAGTGTCCCCTGTTATTTTATTTCCATCAAACCAAGTGTTCAGCGATGGGGAATTCTTGGACAGATTATTGAGACAAACCGGCTTGTAAAAGCGGAAACTGAAACTGATAATTTTCAGCACTATATTGATATTTTTCCGCTGATGTTAAACGAAAAAGGACTTCCTGATTCAAGCCTTTTTGAAGAAGATGGCCTGCATCTTAGTCCCAAAGGATATTCTGCTTGGCAGGAAAAAATCAGGCGGCAACTGGCTATTTAAAATAGAATACTCAACATAATAAAATTTGGGGACGTAATGGAAAGAGCTTATCATAAGTGGTTTAGCCCGATGTTAGGCAAAGAAATGGAGATTTTGGTTTTTGGAGGTCGTGGCGTTCCCGTCATTTTTTTTCCAACACGGAGTGCACGTTTCTATGATTTTGAAAACTGGAAGGTAATTGAAGCAATGCGTCCCAAAATAGAAGCAGGGGAACTTCATGTTTTCTGTGTTGACAGTATTGACAACGAAAGTTTTTATTCTGATGGTTCACCCGAAGACAGGATTTTAAGACATCTGGACTACGAGAATTATATTCTTAAAGAGGTAATACCTTTTATTAATAAGATAAATCCAGAAAAAAAGTTGATCTCCGCAGGTTGCAGTCTGGGCGGTTATCATGCAGTAAACATTGCATTTCGCCACCCTTCTTTATTTACAAAAGTGGTGGGTATGAGTGCACGTTATGACCTCACCGTTTCTCTTCCTTTTTTTAAAGATCTCTTCGATGGCTATTTCAGTGATACGATTTATTACAATATGCCAACCCGTTTTATTGGAATGTTATCCGACAAAAGGATTCTCAGGAGGCTGAAAAAACTCGAAATCATTCTGGTAATAGGGCAGGAGGATTCATTTTTGGAAAATAACAAGGAGTTAAGTTCGGCTCTGAAAAATCTGAAAGTGGCACATGATTTTTTTATCTGGGATGAAGAAGCACACCGTCCGCGCTATTGGCGTGAAATGGTTAAATTATACTTGTAAGAGGCATTAAGGTTGTTTCAATCTCCTTTTTTTCGATCTTCGGGTAATATTTAAATTCATTTACCCCAATTATATGAATCGATCACTTGGCTTTATTGCACTCCTTTTTACTTTTTATTCTGCCACTGCCCAAAAAATCAGTTATAATGTCACTTTCCCAAACATCACACATCATGAGGCACAGATTGATGTTACGGTAACTGGCGCAACACAGAATCAATTGCTTTTCCGGATGAGCCGTTCTTCGCCAGGAAGATATGCAACGCATGAATTCGGGAAAAACGTTTATGATGTCAAAGGATTTGATCAGGCCGGTAAACCTCTATCCGTTCTTCGGGTTGATGGTGATGTTTATCAGGTTAATACCTCCAACGGTTTTGCCAAAGTACGCTATACTTTGTTTGCCAATTATCCGGACGGAACTTACGCAGGAGTTGATCAAAACAGTATCCAGCTCAATATGCCGGCTGCTTTTATGTGGGTCAAAGAACTTGAAAATGCTCCGATGGACGTTACCTTCAATCTGCCGGAAGGAAAAAAATGGACATTTGCGACACAGTTAAAACCGACGGAAAAGGTTAATGTATTTACCGCACCGAATCTTCAGTATTTTATGGATTCTCCGGTAAAGATAGGATCCCTGGTTATCAAAAGCTGGAATTTGACAAATCCTGACAAGAAATCGTATGAGTTCAGATTAGCCTTGGAAGTCGATTCAAATGATTCACTAATAACAACTTTTGCTGCTAAAATCAAAAAAATAACGCAGGAAGCTCAGGCCATTTATGGTGAATTTCCTGCTTTTGACTATGGGAAATATACTTTTCTGGCAAGTATCAATCCTTATGTGAAAGGCGACGGCATGGAGCATAGAAATAGTACGATGATTGCCTTGCCCACACAATTTGACGGATCCAATAATTTACTTGGCGTTTTCTCTCATGAATTTTTTCATGCCTGGAATGTTGAAAGAATCCGTCCAAAAAGTCTGGAACCATTCAATTACGAAAAAAGTAATATGAGCCGGGAATTGTGGTTTGCGGAGGGTTTCACTCAATATTATGGCGAGCTACTTTTGAAAAGAGGAGATTTTGTTACCGTGGAAGATTTTGCAAACGGGTTATTGACGGGTTTGGTCAATACAAAGGAAAATACACCGGGCGCAAAACGTATATCACCAGCGGATGCAAGTTGTATGGCCGTTTTTGTGGACGCAGGCGTTGCGGTTGACAAAACAAATTATCCAAACACCTACACTTCTTACTATCCTTACGGCGCATCTATTGCCCTTGCACTGGAACTGGAATTACTGAATCGGAAATTAACTTTGGATGATTACATGAAGGCAGTTTGGCTTAAACTGGGGAAAACGGAAAATGTTTATGTAATTCCTGATTTACAGGCAGTTTTGGAGTCTGTTACCGGTGACAAGGCTTTCGCCGCTGGTTTTTTCAGGAAATATATTTACGGTCACGAATCATATGATTATGCTCCGCTGCTTCAAAAAGCAGGATTTTTTCTTAAAAAACAATTTGAAGGACAAGCGTGGATTGGGAATGTGCGCTATAAGGAAAATTCAGAATTAGTTATTTCAGCGAATACAACGATCGGAACGCCATTGTATAAAGGAGGAGTTGACATTGATGACCAAATTCTGAAACTTGATGGAAAATCGGTGAAAAAAGAGGCTGATATCAAGGCTATTCTGGATGCTCACAAACCTGGTGATGAGATAGAACTGGAATTTCTTCATAGAAAAGATGTGATCCTCGGCATGATCAAACTTGCTGAAAATCCCAAACTGATTGTTGTACCAAATGAGAAAGCCGATTTGCCTTTGGGCGACGGAGCACTGGCAATAAGAAAACGTTGGATTGAGAGTAAAGTAAAGTGATAATTATTTTAGTTTAATTAATCCGCTCGTATAGAGTGATATAGCGCAATCCAGAATGTCATGAATTGTTTCTAACGGCAAATCACCAGACGGATCAAAACGCATAATTTTCATACGTGATCGCTCATCCTGAATTAATCCGGGATGAGCGATTTTGTTTCCTTCTACAATGCCGAGATAAGGCAAGCCGGTTTTCTTTTCAACCCAGAGATAGCAAAACATCTTTCCTTTATAGCAGAAAAAGGGCATCCTGTATTTCCAGGCTTCCGAAATATTTCTATCTCTATCCAGGATAATTTGCCGGAGTGCCATCAGGCAGCTTTTGGCAGGCTCCTCTTTTTGTAAATAAAAGTTGTCAATTTCTTTCATAGGTCATTTTAAAACCTCTTTTACATCAAGTTGCTGAATAAGCGCAGGATTTTCTGGTGTCAAGGTAAAATAGATATCGATCACACCATTTTCGCCTTCAATCTGAAAATTTCCCCGAAGTTGATTTTGTGGTTTCAGTTCTGTTACTTTTTTTACCTTACCAATTTTAGTAAATAATGCTTGCGAAGCTTTTTTTCTAAGTTCAACCGAGCGGTCAGGAAAGAAATTTACTGCGAATATTTTACTTGTTTCTGTATTAGACCAGTCGGGCAATAGCTTAACAATTTGATCTTTACGTAATTTTAAAACAGGAGAAACCGGCAGCTCTCGTGGCTTTAAACCAGCCAATGAAATAAGTGTGTCCATCACGGCAAAATTGGCATTATTCATGCTGGCATAGGTCAGGTTTCCATTTGCAATCACCCCGATTCCATATTCAGGCATAATCCACCATTGACTTCCAAAACCCGGCAAACCTCCCGTATGTCCCGTAAAAATGCGATCCTCACAATCTCTGCTTGTTCTTAGTCCGTAGCCATAGCTGCTTACCAAAGAACATTCTCTTCCGTTGGGATATTTAAATTTTGAGTTCAGATTGTTGAAGGTCCAGGGCTGCTGCATTTCCCGGACCGAACTTCTTTTTACCGGGCCGGTTTCTTTATCGTTCTTAGCCGGCCAAGCCGACAAATGAAAAGCCATATACTTTCCGAAATCTTCAATGGAAGTCAATATTCCACCCATCGCGCCATACGTACCGTCGTGCAGCAAAACTTCCTCTTTCCATTTACCTTCTTCCCAGCGATAGCCATGTGCAAGCAAATCTGCCGGAGCCTTGGTATATTCCCAAATGGTATGGTCCATACCCAGTGGTTTGAAAATATTTTCGTTGATATACTGCTGATAAGGCATCTTTGTAATGTTACCAATAATTTTTCCCAACATTCCAAAACCGAGATTGCTATATTCATATTGTACACCCGGAACGTTAGAATCTGAAATTCCGCTTTTTATCAGAGCCAAAAGTTCTTCGTCTTTGCCATCAAGCTGGCGGTCGCCCCAGGGATTGTCTTCGGGAAAACCAGCAGAGTGCGTCATAAGATTTCTTATAGTAATAGCAGGTGCATCCGAAGTTAACAGCGGCATCAATTTGAGTTCCGGAATATATAAATAGGCGGGATCATCCAATCGTAATTTGCCTTCGTCGCGGAGTTTTAGAATTGCCATTGTCGTCACGCTTTTGCTCATGGACGCAATTCTGAAAAGTGATTTCCCTGAAGCTTTTGTTTTATTAGCGACATCGGTATAACCGTAACCTCCGGAATATAAAACCTGATCATCCACAACTAATCCAAAAGCCATACCCGGATAATTATTTTTCCCGGCGTATTCCTTATATATTTTTTCGAGCGTTGGTATTGCCGCTTTTATTTTCGCAATCCGCTGTGGATCCGTAAAGATTGGTGGCTGGTACGTTTTATAAGAAGATGCAGGTGCAATCTCTGAATTTAGTTTTTGCTGACTGTAAGTCAAATGTGTAAGCAGCAGGGATAAGGCCAGGAAAAATTTTTTCATGTGATAGTAATTGAGTAAAAATTTCTTCGTGAAGATAAGCCAATCCACAAGTTGTGTAATCTTTTTACCAGAAGAAATTTCTCAATTCATATCAATCATTTGCCAAATTCATGAAAATCTGGTTGCTCTCAGGATCAAGGTGGATCTCGTAAGTGTATTTGCCGCTTTCCAGCTTATGTTCACCGGTGTAGTCTATCGGCTGAATAATGTACGGCTCGCCGTTAATGTTGAGTTTAACAAAACTGTAACGATAAGCGAAATCAAAAGTCTTATAATCAGATAATTGATTGTCTGCAACCGTGCCAAATTCATTAACTCCGCCACTTGTATTAACTTCAATATTTTCAAAAGGTAATAAACTCGTATTCCTGATTCTTATCTGAACCTGGCTTTTAGCTTCAACATCATTGCTAAGCTCCTTGTCTCTTGAACAACTGAGATGCAGAAATACTATCCCAACAAAAAGGCTTAATAGTAATTTTTTCATAACGATTGGATGGTTTACTATTTCCATTAAAAAATCATTCCATTACTTTATTGAATAATTTCGTGGTTCTTATACAACGCTTCTTTGAGTGATTTTGTTTTTTTTTAGAAAAATAATTTACTTAAAATTTAAGTTGGTTTTAAACAAAAAAGGCTGGGTTAGACCCAACCGATTGATAGACAGAAGAATGTAAATCTTTTAAATTTTTAACTTAAAAATGAATTCCCCATAGCCAGACTCAATCTCTACACGTTGCAATACACCTGATCTGTAAGTATAGGTCATAATATCTCCATCAGGCAATGTGGTTTCATATACAGATGCAGCAATTTCCTTGAATTTTAAAAAGGTCTGGAAAACTTCTGAAAAAATCTCGCTTTTCTGAATCGGTTCATTGAAGTAAAGCCAGGTCACTGTCGCAGGAATATTGCTCTTGAATTTTACGACATCGTCATCATCTTTTTTTAGTTCATAATGGTTATCCGTAAAGCGGGTTGTGGCGGCCAGTTTCTTCTTTTTATTTACAAAACGCTGCACCTGAGCATCTTTTAGCTGAGCGTTGGAAAAAAGGTTTGTCGTGTTAGACTGTATTTTGAAAGTGAGCAACATGTTAATATTCATCTCGCTGTCGGTAGCATAAAATTGTCCCTGTGGTTGGGATTGAGACGTTGCCTTTAAAAATCCGACCTCTTTTCCCCGCCAGATTACAGAATAATTTCTATACTGCTGACCATATGCATTAACAGTCAGAAAACAGATTAATACAATAAAGAGCTGTTTAAAGGCGGTTGAAGTAAATGGACAGTTTGTTTTAAAAATCATAATGCTGAGTCTGAAAAGATAATATTCTAAACGGGAACAACTTATATTTATTTGACTATCCGGTATTAATACCAAGTGCTTTCCATTGCCGCTATCATTAGTCTATCTGAAAGTTTATCGCCAAAATATCTTCGGTTAAACTTATAACAAAACTCGTCGAGGTAGTTCTGAACATATTTGGCATTTATACAGTTATGGTGCACCCCATTTAACATTCTTTTGGCATTACTAATGGTTCGGTTCACCCACGGAAACAGCTTTGCTGCTTTCTTTTTATCGGACTCAATAACGACATTGTGTTTGGCAATTACCTCTTTTAATTTTTTGTAACCCCAATAGCCATCGG
>NZ_SZVO01000001.1 GCF_005280585.1 Dyadobacter frigoris | reverse complement strand
TTTTGGGAATAGAGGGGGTTGGAAAGCAAAACAGGCACGGAATGCGTCGTAAAGCGGGCGTTGGTTCCTCATAGAGGTACCCCAAAAAGAACTTCAATAGTGGATTGGCGTCAAGAAATAACCCAAGCGGCATGAATAGGTCATTTGACCCTTCGTTTTATACCTAGATATAAGGAGAGAGAAATGTGGTGTTCCGGGTTATAGGCTCCGGGTTATTCGTGAATTTTACCCTCCGCTACTTTTAAACCTATATATAACGAAAGAGAAAGTATCGTTCAGCTCCTTTGTTCAAGGATTGTGCACAGGAGGCTCACAAGGAGCCCGGGAAATTCCAGGCGTGATTCCTTGCCAGAAACACGGAGCTCACAAGGAGCTCGATAATTCGGAATTTATTGGATTGATGATAACAGGATATGCATAGGAGCTGGCAAGTTCAGAATATTGACATGATAGGAATAAGATAACAATAGGAGTTCGAAATTTTTGAAATAAAAAGCTGGAAATGGATTGTATAATACAATTTCCATTTCCAGCTCGTCATACAATCCCCCCCTTACGATTATTCCTCTACCACAAAGTGATATTTTCCAGATCCAACCTTAACCACTTTAAATCCCTTCTCCTCTCCCTGAACTTGAATCCCATTTGCCGAAGCCAACACTGCCCCGCCTTCCGTGATTTTTTGCTGGCTTCCTTTAATAAGTATGAAGACCGTTGCAGAAGTATTAACCGGAACTTCTAAATGAAGACTGAATTTATTTCCGTCTATTTTCCAATCCGAGCCAACTTTTCCATAATAAGTCTCAATACTCCCGGAAGCCGATGTAATCCCTCCGCCAGGAATCGGTTTAATAATGATTTCCTTATAGCCTGCTCCCTCTTCCTTTGTATCAATACCCGCAATCGATCGATACATCCAATCTCCCACTGCACCGTAAGCATAATGATTGAAGGAAGTCATACTTGGATCCTGGAATGTGCTGTCTGGTTTTTGAGAATCCCAGCGCTCCCAGATTGTTGTCGCTCCCATTTTTACAGGAAATAACCAGGATGGATAGGTATCCTGCAACAACAATTTATATGCAGTTTCAATTTCTCCAAAACGAGTCAATGAACTGGTCAGAAATGGTGTTCCAAGAAAACCGGTTGTCAGGTGATAATTATAACTCTTAATATTATCTACCAATCTCTTTACAGCAGACGCTCGCAGGTTTTCCGGTAACATGTCAAATTGTAATGCAAGTACATATGCAGTTTGTGTTTCTGAAATTAATCTTCCACCCGGCGTCACATATTCCTGCTGAAAAGCTTTTCTGATTCTTTCAGCTAATGCTTCGTATTCTTTTGTCTCATCCGTTTTACCAAGAAGCCTGGCAGATTTTGTCATTAAATCCACCACATAAGCATAGAAACATTGTGTTACCAGATAGTTATCAGTAACAGCCGATTTCTGACCAATCAATCCTTTTGAATCATCAACCCGATAAGACAGCCAGTCGCCAAATTGAAAACCAGTATTCCAAAGATCATTCTTCGCTGCTTTCCTTATATAATCCAGATATGCTTTCATACTTGGATACTGTTCTTCAACAATCCGTTTATCTCCATATGCAACATACATGTTCCATGGAATGATAATCCCGGCATCCGACCAGCCAGCTGCACTTTCTGGTCGCCCGAAAAATGATCCCTTCAGAATATCAGGAATTACAAAAGGAATGGCGCCGTTTGGATACTGCTCCGCCGCTACATCTTTCAGCCATTTTGCAAAGAAATTGTTCACATTAAAGTTATAGGCAGCCGTCCTTGAAAAAACCTCTGCATCTCCTGTCCAGCCCAATCTTTCATCGCGCTGTGGACAATCCGTAGGAACATCCAGAAAATTCCCTCTTTGTCCCCATTGAATATTTTTTTGAAGTTGATTAACCAGCGCATTGGAACATTCAAACTTTCCGGTTGCCTTCATATCCGAATATAAAGTAACCGCTGTAAAATTATCGGGATTGATTGCACCCGAAATCCCTTCGACCCGCACATACCTGAATCCATGAAAAGTAAAATGAGGCTCGTATGTTTCAACTCCTCCGCCCTTCATTATATAGGTATCCTGCGCTTTTGCATTACGAAGATTATCAAAATACAGATTCCCATGTTTGTCCAGCATTTCAACATGTGACAAAACAATCTTGTTTCCAGCAATTCCGGAGACTTTCATTTGGACCCAACCTACAAGATTTTGACCAAAATCCAGTACTGTTTCACCCTTCGGCGTTGTCAGTACTTTGATCGGTTTAAATGTTTCATGTTTTGTAATCAGCTCATGGTTACTCGCAAAAAGAATATCCTTTGTAAAATCCTTCACTTCCGCTTTTGTCCATTTACTGTCGTCAAAGGAAGAAGTTGCCCAACCTTTTTGTTCTAATCTTGCATCATATACTTCTCCATCATAAATCTCAGAACTTAACATTGGGCTTGGGGAAACTTTCCAGCTATCATCAGAAATAATCGTTTCCTTACTACCATCGGTATAATTAATGTTTAATTGAAACAATAATGCAGTTTGTTTGCCGTAGGTATTTGTCTTTTTCTCCCAGCCTAATTCTCCACGAAACCATCCATTGGCCAAACTGCCACCAACCGCATTTTTTCCCGAAACTAAAAGTTGGGTAACATCATAAGTTTGATAAAGCAAACGTTTATTGTAGGCTGTCCAACCCGGCGTGAGAAAGGCGTCTCCAATCCGCTTCCCATTTATTTGCATTTCGTAAAGACCTTTTGCAGTAATAAAGGCAGTAGCTGATTTTACCTTTTTAGTTGTGGAAAACGATTTTCTGAATTGTGGTACTATTCCATAAGCCGTATCTGCTTTCAAACCGGAAGATATCCAGTTTGCTGTAATCTCAGTTTCGGGCTTAAATAAAGCTGTATGAAACATAGCTTCACCGGAAGTCGCCATTTTGCTTCCCTGATTATCCCAGACTTTTACCTGCCAGCTGTAACGCGTTGCAGATTTTAAAGCCGGGCCGGCGTAAGGAATATGGATAGAAGTCTCCGAGGATACTTTGTCCGAAGACCAAATCAGTTTACCATCCGCCCGAACAGCGATTTCATAAGCCGTTTGTTTTACATTTCTTTTTTCGGATTCTAAAACCCAGCTAAATCTTGGCTGGGTAATATCCAAACCAACCGGACTCAGTTGTCCCTCTGTTTTTAAACTCGTTACTATTAGCTGCGCGAAAGAAATAGTGCTCAGGAATAGTAACAAAATGATAAAGTATAATTTTTTCATTGGATCGTTCTTTTTTCTTTTAGAAAACATATGAATCGACAATCTACTGACAGCATGGTGCAATTAATTTGCTATATATATGTAAAGGAAATTGTGTATAACTTTATTAAAGCTCAAACACTTTTATTATTCTTAGAGTAATTCCATAATTCTCTTTCTTTTAATACAAATAACCTCAAATCACAGCGTTTCAGGTTATCATCACCCATGAACAATTCCTGAAATGTCATACCTTAATATAGATTCAATTAAAGCACGCACTTTTGATGCCATTGTGATCGGGACCGGGATAAGTGGCGGCTGGGCGGCGAAAGAACTTACCGAAAAAGGATTAAAAACGCTTGTTTTGGAACGGGGAAAGGACGTAAAACATATCGTAGATTACCCGACAACCAACATGCAGCCCTGGGAGTTTCCACATTTGGGACAACCCACTTTGGCACTTCGCGAACAAAATCCAATTGCCAGCAAGCATTATATTTTCAGGGAAGATTCTGTGCATTTTGTAATGAAAGATGCCGAGCATCCTTATATACAGGACAAGCCTTTCGACTGGATGCGTGGATATCAGGTTGGTGGCCGCTCTTTATTGTGGGCGAGACAAACCCAGCGCTGGTCTGATTTTGATTTTGACGGTCCTGCCCGAGATGGATTTGCTGTCGATTGGCCAATACGTTATGCCGATATTGCTCCCTGGTATAGCTACGTTGAAAAGTTTGCAGGCATTTCGGGAAATAAGGATGGGTTGCCTCAATTGCCCGACGGTGAATTCCTTCCTCCGCACGAACTGACCTGCGTTGAAAAACATTTCAGCGAACAAACGGCTAAAAATTATAAAAATACCCGTCCTGTTATTATTGGAAGAGCGGCTCACATCACGGATCCGCAGCCAATTCATACCGAACAAGGCCGGGCGAAATGCCAGCACCGAAATATTTGTCAGCGCGGATGTCCTTTCGGAGGATATTTTAGCAGTAATTCGTCAACCATTCCCTGGGCAGAACGCACGGGAAATATGACTTTGCAGCCATATTCTGTTGTTCATTCCATTATATATGACGAAAAGAAAAAGAAGGCAACCGGTGTTCGTGTAGTGGATACCAATACAAAAGAAATGACAGAGTACTATGCCAAAATTATTTTTCTGAATGCCTCAGCTATTAATTCAAATTTGATTTTACTTAACTCAGCATCAAATCGTTTTCCAAATGGTTTAGGAAATGATAGCGGTGTCTTGGGAAAATTCATTGGTTTTCATAATTATCGGGGTCGGGTCACAGCTGATTATGACGGATACCTTGATTCTACTACCGATGGAAAACGACCTAATGCAGCTTATATTCCCCGTTTCCGTAATGTAGCCAAACAGGAAACTGATTTTCTCAGGGGTTATGCCGCTTCATTTTCTTCTAATAAGATGGGAAACCCAACAGATGGAATTGGAGAATCACTGAAAGCAAATTTGCTTAAACCAGAATCTGGCGGATGGACAGCCGGTGCTCAAATGATGGGTGAAACTTTGATGAAGGAAACCAACTTTATAGCGTTAGATCAAACCCAAAAAGACAAATGGGGAATTCCAATGTTACGGATGTCTGTTGATTTTGATGATAATGATATGAAAATGGTGCAGGATTTTTATATTCAGCTCTCCGAAATGTTGGATAAAGCGGGTTTCAAAAATATAAAAACATCAGACACCAAGCGAAATCCGGGAAGTGAAAATCATGAAATGGGCGGCGCCAGAATGGGAAAAGATCCAAAAACATCCATTTTAAATAAATGGAACCAGATGCATCAATGTTCGAATGTATTTGTAACAGATGGCGCTTCCATGGTTTCAACGGCAACACAAAATCCTTCGCTGACTTATATGGCGTTAACTGCGAGAGCGGTTGACTATGCGATTGGCGAAATGAAGAAAGGGAATATTTAGGTTGGATATCTAATTTTCTAAGATGTGGTAAACAGGTTAAGCCTAATTCTTAACATAATTAGGCTTAACTCACTCAATTATGAAATGACAATTGTTATTAAATATCCTTAACCCAACAAAACAACAGCCGCTTTAATCTGCTGCCCGCTTCCCATTAATAACAAACCTTCGCCAGGCGTAGTAATGTAAGCCGGCTCGGGATTACGATGGTATTTTCCATTTATTAACTTAACCCCCAGAATTGTACAGCCCGTTTCCTGCCATAAATTAAGCTGCCCCAAATGAATAATTTTATGAATTTCAATCTCGGTAATCTGAAATTTTTCATTGTGCTGGGAGCTGATAAGAGAAATAAATTCCTGCACATCCGGAATAAGTACCAGACTTGCCATATGTGCTCCACCCAGTTTGTCGGGCATGATCACGTTACTGGCTCCCGCAATTTTCAATTTGTTGACACTCTGATCATAAGACGCCCTGCTTATGATTACAATTGATGGATTTAACTGTCTGGCTGTAAGAACAATAAATAAGTTAGCAGCATCGTCCGGTAAGGAAATAATAATTGCTTTGGCCCTTAAAATTCCAGCCTCAATTAAAACCTCGTCTCTTGTAGCATCGGCATAAATAATCACATCTCCCGGATGAGGAGCGGCGACTTTCGAAGATTCAATTACGGCAAACCGGACATCATTTTGCCTGAGAATCTCACAAGCCTGACGTCCGTTTCGCCCATAACCGCATACCACCACGTGGTTTTCCATTTTTTGCAGATAATTGTGTTGTTTATATTGCTGATATTCCCGGCTCCATTCGCCATCAGAAAGCAGCCTGGTTACAACTGTCAGATAATACGCTAACAGCCCTACGCTGCTTACAATCAGTAGAATTGTAAAAAGACGACCGCCGTCACTCAGCTTGTTCACTTCTCCATAACCAACCGTACTGATGGTGATAATGGTCATATAAAGTGCATCCAGCCAGCGGTAATCCTCAATGATTACGTATCCAAAAGTACCAACAAGCGTAAGAAAGCCCAGATAAACTAATGGACTAAAAAACTTTTTAAAAAGTAACCAACGATTCATCCATTATAGCGTTCTGACAATTTTCCTTTCCAAAGTTTTACGTAAACAGCAATTAAATATTGATCTCTAAAATCATGAAGTGCTGATTCCCGATTTGGAATTGTAAAATAACTATTCTGCTTTGATATTAAACTCTTTATGAGCAATTGGAATAAAATTATTCAGACTACCTTGCCACTACAATTTTCTGTGATGCCCAGGATCCATCTGTTTTTCCAATTTTCATAATATAAATTCCTTGTTTCAAATTTGCCACATTCACGGATGGCAACGGAATTTTACCTGAATCATAAACCGTATTTCCATAGAGATTCATAAGCCGAATATTATTAACGCTTCCCCAGTTACTCATATTAATAGTAAGTCGGTCTGCAACAGGATTTGGATATATTTCCAATCTGATATTTTCAAATTCAACATTTGTAATAGAACTGAACGCAAAAGTTTCGTCATTGTCCACCATTTTCAGACGGTAATAATTGTTTCCGTCAAACGGATCTGTGTGTGTAAAATGATAATCCAATTTACTTTTGCTTTCTTTGCCGGAAGCCAATGAGCCGATTAAACTCCAATCTTTTCCATCCAAACTGTGCTCAATATCAAACCTGTCACTGTTTACTTCAGAAGTTGTGGACCAATCCAGATTTACCCGGGTATTTTCTTTAACCGCCTTAAAAGATAACAAGGTTACAGGAAGCGGAGTGATAACCGAAACCGGGGTTGAAATAAGATCATTGCCTGGTATTAAATTGCCGGATGGTGGATAGCTCAGGTTAAAATCCGTTATAACCGTAGCGTACAAAATACTGACATCGCCTTTAACTGCCAGCAAAGGTATTCTCACGGTCCCGAAACTTCCTTTTGGGATTCCATCAGGTACAGTAAGCTTGATAATGGTTGAACCAGAAAATGTTGACATTTGGCTAATGATAGTAACGTTGAATGGAACTTTCGAAAAATCAAGCGGTCCGTTTACTTTCAAAATGTAGGGAATAGTGATAATAAAATTGGCATCATAAGGTGCCAAAGCTTTCCCGGCGGAAAAACCGCCGGAGTAATTTCCAATCACTATTTCGAGGTTTCCCGTATCATTTATCTGGAAAATTGATTGAGAAAAACTCATTCCCGAAGACCCGGGATCTGCTTGTCCATACATTGTTCCAAAAGAAAAAACACTAATAATCAGAAGTGAAAATTTTGCGATAGATTTCATAATTTAAATTTTAGAGGAGGATAAATTCGGCAAGACTGAATCGTTGATTTAATAGCAAAACACGTAGCCTAAGATGAGTCCAGGTAATTTGTCAGAAATAAGTTATCAGACTTATCCTGAATGCTTTTGTTTGAATCGGACAACACATGATTTCACTTACAACCGAAGGTCATATGCGCCACAACTATAAAATGTCTGGAAACAGTGCTCCAGGTAGTATCAATTTTTGACCGGTTTCAGATCTTCACAATTATACCAGGGACAGAAGATATCTTCTTCGATTAATTCGCAATACTAGAAATGGCATTGTCGATTGTTTTGTAACTTACTGTACACCAATTGTTTTAAATAAGGCTGCTCCCTCTGCAATTGTTCGTACTTTCCGCGATGCGAATTGGGGTAAAAGAAAATAAACTGTGTTCAGGTTTCATAACGATGAGGGATTTTAATTATATTATTTATTCATTTAAATAAATCCTAAAATCTTTAATTAAAGGCACTTACGCATAATAACTTGGATGTAATCTTACTAAAAATGACATTTTAAAACTACCAGTTTTTATTTAACGGTAAGTTCTCAGTTTTTTCAGTTCATTTTTTTGTTAAAATTGTAAATTTAATTCAATAAAATTACCCAAACTCTCACCCATATACGCACCGAAAACCCGTATCTTTAATTAAAATAAATCAAAAAAAACTATTTAAAATTACAAATAACCCGGAAGTGAAAATATTTTGACTCCAATCAAATTTATTTGAATTGGTTTGGAGTCAAATTACCTAATCCCGTTTATTCCTCTGCTTCTGAGATAGGTGCTGTTGTATGTAGAAGTTCAACATCACCTCTCAAATCCATAATAAAACTATGGATCTGGATGACATCTTTATATTTAGATCCAGAATTATCCGGCATCCCAGATTGCTTTCCGAGTAAATAATCAGTCAAAAGTTCGGTAAGTCTTTTCGCATACTTTTTGTGATGGGCAAACTCGATAGCGTAACCATGTTTATCATAATTACCAAGTTCGTCTTTCAGAAACGCTTTGTATGCACCGCAGTTTCTATGCTCCATAATGTAAATATCTTTCACATCGTGTAATTGAATTGCGAGATCAAGATGATCTGTCAGACCGGTTTTCCAGTGATGATATTTGGGATCGTTGTTCAGTTCATCCTCAGAAGTAGCGGTTTCGAAAAGTGCACCAATGGACGCTCCCGCCATAATAAACTGATCATAGCGATTTGTAAGATTGTCGTGTTCCATGAAATGAACAATATTATCCAGCAACCTCAAATCCATACAGCTGATTAACAGTACATTGTAGCGCGGCACACGATAGCCTATAGGATAATTTCTGGTGCTCATGAGTATGGAATTTGCTGATGAATAGTAGTGAAAAATTATAATTCATTTTATACCAGCAAGGTAACATCGAAATTATTTTCTGCCAAGTTTTACTTCGGAATAATACAGAGAAGTCAGATATAATCGTAACGAACAACTATTTTTCTCACTGTATTACCAAGTGATAATACACATTTTCACCCATCATTCTTGGGAAATAAACCGGCATTTCTTCACTTTTCATTTTAATAAATCCATTCTTTTCATAAAACCGATGTGCTGCTTTCAACATATCAACGGTTCCTAAATAAAGATCCGTAATCCCATTTTCTTTACAATATTCTATCAAGGTTCCAAGCAATTTCTGAGCCGTTCCATTTTCTTTACCACGAAATTCCTTTTTAACAAACATCTTTCTAATAGCTCCTGCATTATGACCTACTGCAATTAAAGCAATTGAGCCAACCAGTTCGTCTCCATTTTTTGCGCCCCAAAATCCTCCTCCGGTCTTGTGGTAATGCGTTTCAATATCTAATAAATCTGGTTGCCCTTCCAGCGTGACGGGAACATTGAATTCGATTTGCTGGATTGGCAAAATAAGATCCAAAATTTGCAGACAATGGTTATTGAAAATTGTTGTGATGGTCAAGGAATTATTCATGGTGATACATTTATGTTTTATAATATGTAGTTAACTACATTATTAACCTGAACATACTTCTTATGGTTCACAGTTTAGAATATTTATTGATTTTATGTACTTAATATCAGTCGTTTATTATAGAAATGAGGGTTTCTCATTTCTATACTGTCAACATAACAATTTAGAAAATGAGAAACCCTGACTGCAAACTTACTATGAATTACTCCTGCCCTCTGGCATTTCCCCTTTCTCTCGCCGGTTGTGCATTCTGTCTCGGTGCAGCACTCCTTTGCGGATTCGCGGTTGGTTGTTGCCTTGTCTGAGGTGCACGATTCTGATTTGGGGTCACTGTCGGCCTTGCATTCTGACCATTATTTTGATTTTGCTGAACAGGCTGACGAATCGTCTGATCTGGCCTTGTTACATTTGGCCTTGCATTCTGATTTCCACCAGTTGCTGGTCTGGTTATATCAGGACGGGCATTTTGACCATTTCCGGTATTTGGTCTTGTACGGTTTGGTACTGTATTTTGGTCAGCACCAACTGCCGGTGACGTAACATTCGGACGACCGCTTTGTCCATTTCCAATAGCCGGGCGCGTTCTGTCAGGCAACGTATTCTGATCTCTTCCTGTAGAAGGGCGCGTTACATCAGGACGAGTCGTATTTTGTCCGTTCCCGGTTGCAGGTCTGGTTCTATCAGGAAAAGTTGTCTGTCCTGAACCGGTCGAAGGCCTTCCGGTATTTGGACGGCCATTTTGATCATTACCTGTTACCGGTCTTGTCACATTTGGGCGACCGGACGAATTATTTCCATTAGAAGGCCGGCCCGTAACCGGACGTGGCGTTGGCCTGAAAACATTATCCCGGGTTGCCACAACATATTTTCTGTCGCGGTACAAATTGTTATTATTATTATTTCCATAATTCGGTCTCCCATTTCCATTGCCAGGACGGTTAATCGACATATTCGGTCTTGGACGATTTGGATAACCACCATTACCTGGCCGGTTTCCATAATATCCGCCATTCCAACCCCACGGACGGGAAGGTGGACGATAAGCAGGAGGCCCAAACCAGCCACCATAATTAGGACGGGAGCGGCCATAGTGATACCAACCCACATTAAATCCTAAACCAAAACTCATGGACCAACCGGCCCAGGGATTGTAATGCATACCAAAACCCCAGGTCACCGGACGCGGCCGGTAATATCTTCCCCGCCATGGACGATAATGCCAGCCAGTACCCCAAACAACCGTAGGGCCATAAATGTAATTTCCCATGTAACCCTGCGTATAACCAACGTATACATACTGAGGCGTTGTTTCATAAATGTATACATAACGGGCATTGTAAGCACTGCTGCTCGGTGGAATTCTGTCTACATCCGACGGACGTTCATTTGCAACCTGCCAGGGACCATAAGGATTATTACTTATAAACCATATCCCATTTTCCAACGCATAAAACTGGTTGTTTGCAGCCTGCATAACAGTAATATTAGCATTTTCCGCTACCGACAAATTTGTATTCTGAATCGGTACGAAACGAGGATCTCCATCATAATTTACTTCGACTCTGGCTGTACTCCGATCTACTTTGGCAGTTTGCGGAATTTGTGCTTCCATTACCGCGTCATCTGCTTCTTCCGTTCCGGCAACACTGGCAAGTACACCGTCCTTTTCTGAGCCTGCTGGAATGTTCGCAAAGGCGGCCGGTAAGGTATTTTGCGGAACATATTGCCAAGGACCATTCAGGGAAGTACTATTATACCATCTTCCGGCAATCAAAATGTAATTTTTCTGACTGTCAATATCTTTAAAGATTTCGTCAAGAGAATTGTTGACATACAAAAGTGTGGAGCCCTGCACTGCCTGATAAGTTGGCTTTCCTTCCGTTTGAATGATTTCAGCTGGTTCCGTTACTACAAGGATATCCGTTGGAGTGGTAAATTTATTCGTGTCCTCATTTTCAGAAGAAGCTTTTTTCTCCTCTTCTTTCATTTTAGCATCCACGGCTCTGATTCTGGACGGAATATTTTTGACATACGCCCATCCATCCTTAACCCGCGTGGAAGCATACCAGAAACTTCCGCCATACAAATAATATTTATTATCATCCGGATTTTTGACGATCAGATAAGGTGTATTGACAACCCTCGTCATTTGCAGCTCGTCATCTTTTTCTTCCATCGGTTCTCCGTCAAGTACGATGAGCGTTGTAGCTTTGTCGCGGTAAATAATCAGTGGTGCATCATTTTTCAGGTTTTCAGCGCCTTGTTCCTGATTAATAGCAGCCTGAATATTATCTCTGGAAAATTGTACCCGCAAACCAGGAAAACCCTGCTCCACCGATTTCCTGAAATTGTCAGTATCAATATTGTCATTGTCAGCAAATTTTGATTGCCGCACCGTGACATTTTTCAGGGTTGCACTATTCCCGGCAGTTAGTTGTCCCTGAATCCACATTGCACCAAAAACCGGTTCGTCACCAGATTTTTTACGAATGGAAACAGCTGCACGGGCATCCAGATTATCCCCTGAAAGTTTTTCCGGTTGAAGCTGGTAAACGGTGATTGTTCCTCCACCGGAAAGCGGAATCTCTTTGGGCCAGGTATCCTGTGCCAGAACCGTTATCCCGGCCAGACTAATCAGAAAAATAACCGTTGATATTACATTTTTTGATATGGCTAACATAGCTTGATTTTTAAGTAATTGTCGGTAAAATGACGAATGTACAATCTGAGTAACGGAACTTTGACACATTGATGTATCAATTGGTTTAAAATGGAATTAAAACAATATGCCTATTTCGCAGCAAAAGCAATTCCCTCCATCCTACCCACATTAAATTTTTCACGATAAGATTTGGGTGTCATACCTGCACTCTTTTTAAACAATTGACGAAACGCTTTCAGATCATTATAACCTGAATTCAGCATAACCTCCAACACGCTCTGATCTGTAAATTCCAGCAGTTTCTTAGCCGCTTCAATTCTGGTTTTTTGTAAATATTCTATTGGGGTAACACCTGTTGCAAGCTTGAATCGTCGTACTACGTTACGTCTGCTGGCCGGAATATCCTGAATCATTTCTTCAATGGTACTGGATTCCTGATAGGCATCTTCAATTTTCTTTTGCGCCATCGTGACCAGATTATCTCCATGATTTTGAGGGGGTTGAAAAGTCCCGAAATAAGCCTGCTGCTCACGGTCCATATCAATGGCAAATAACTTGGCAATGTGCAGCACCACTTCCCTGCCACAATATATTTTCAATAAATGGAGCATCAGATGAAAACTGCTTGTTGCCCCGCCGCTGGTATAAATCCTATCTTCATCGGTTACAATAGCATCTCCATACAAACGCACCGCTGGAAAACTGGCAGCAAAGGCTGACCTTGCGTTCACATGTGTGGTCGCACTTTTTCCATTTAGTAAACCGGTAGCGGCAAGTAAAAATGCACCAGTACAGAAGCTCGCAATTTCAGCGCCATTCTGATATTGCTGTTGCAGCCATGGAATAAACTGGATATTTTCACCAACGGCAATTTCTGTAATATCCGAAGCAAAAGCGGGAATTAATATCAAATCCTGCTTTTCCGAAGTTTCCACCGGATAAAGCTCGTAACTTCCAAAAGTCTGGCCGGTAGATTCTGGTGCAAGTGTGAATAATTTAATATCAAAAAAAGAAGATTCTCCCTGAGCCTGGTAAAATCTGTTTACCGATTCAAAAACATCCAAAATTGCCGCTACGCTTAGTAAACGGTGTCTTTTTGTAATTAAAAGCGCTAGTTGTACCATTTCCTCTTTTGTTAATATATGACTAATGTATGCATTTTTGTCCCAAATACCCCTTACAGTTGACTTTTTAAGCCTGTATTTTTCGACGGCAATATACTTAATTTTGTCCTGTACTATAATCAATAAATACCATGAAACTAATCCCGTATCTAAATTTTGAAGGTAAGTGTGAGGAAGCAATAGATTTCTATCGGTCTGTTTTTGATGGAAAAATTGCTTATAAAGATTATTATAAAAATGCTCCCATGGATGTTCCGGAAGACCATAAAGAAAAAGTTATGCACTGCCAGCTGGATTTTGGGGATAACACACTTATGGCTTGTGACGCATTTCCCGGTGTTGAAATCAAGGAAGGAAACGGTGTTGACTTATCAATAGGTTTTGATGAAGAAGTAAAAGCCGAAGAAATATTCAACAAATTAGCAGATGGCGGTAAAATCACCATGCCTTTTGAAAAACAATTCTGGGGTGCCTGGCTTGGCCAGCTCACTGACCCATTTGGTAAAAAATGGATGATCAGCACAAATATTCATGCATAGGTTTTATATTTATTGAAGTTATTGAGGAATAGGCTTATACTATTTTGCTACCTGTAAAAGTTAGCTGCTGTAAAGTCAGGATTTAAATTAATTTAAATATGGATGCTGTTTTTAAAAAGTTAAATTTAAAAAATCAAAAAACAGTCGTTGTACTGAATGCTCCGGATTCTTTCGGAGTAAATCTGAATAGCATTCGAGATGAAGCTATGGTCGTTAATACTCTTGAAGAAGCTTCTGAAATCGATTTCATCCTGATTTTTGTCACAAAACAAACTGAAATTGATAATCTGATCCCAAAAATTGCTCCGCTCCTACAAGGCGATGTGGTGATTTGGATGTGCTATCCCAAAGGAACTTCCAGAAAATATAAATGTGATTTTAACCGTGATACCGGTTGGCAGATTATGGGAAATTATGATCTGGAACCAGTAAGAATGGTAGCGATAGATGAAGACTGGAGTGCATTAAGGTTTAAAAAAGTGGATTTTATCAAAACCATGAAACGCTCTTCGCTGCATGCATTGTCAGAAAAGGGAAAATTAAAATCAGGACAGGTTAATAATTTTAACCACGAATGATCATGTCCAAAAGCAATTTTGAAATTTCTCTTGAATCCGGTGTTCACCAAACACTTCAAACGCTGATTGGCAACTGGGAAGGAATGACTAAAACCTGGTTTGAACCGAATATCCTGGCAGATGAATCTGCTATGAAGGGCACCATTCGTTCGATACTTGGCGGACGTTTTGTAATGCATGAATATAAGGGAAGTCTGAGTGGAAATCTTTTGGAAGGAATGGCTGTTTATGGTTTTGATATTCAAAATAATACTTTCCAATCGTCCTGGATAGACAGCTTTCATATGGGAACTGGCATCATGTTATCAACCGGAAATCCTGCTAAAAACGGTTTTTCTGTTTTGGGAAGTTATAGCGGCCCGGACATTCCAGAGCCCTGGGGCTGGCGAACGGTTGTTGAATTAATTGATCATGATAACCTGGTTATTACCGCATACAACATTTCACCTGAAGGGCAGGAAGATAAGGCAACGGAAACAATATATTGGCGGGTTGAATAAAATCAGAACTGTTTTAACTCATTTTTTATAAAAATTTCCAACTGTTCCTTACTCGGTAATTCAATGACATATTTGCTTACAAATAATGGAATGTCGCTATCGGCTACTGCATATTCTACCAATGCTTTGTTTTGATCCGTAACTAAAAGAATTCCAACCGGAGGATTATCTCCGGGCAACATAATTTCCTTTTTAAAATAATTGATATAAGTTTTAAGCTGACCAATATGTTCGTGTTTAACTTCATTGGTTTTTAACTCTATCAATACGTGACACTTTAATATTCTGTGATAAAAGACCAGATCAATAAAAAAATATTCATCTCCGATCGTTATTCGTTTTTGTTTTGCTTCAAAGCAAAAACCATGACCTAATTCAATCAGGAATTCTTCCAAATGGTCAACCAATGCCTGTTCCAGATCATTTTCATAAACCACTTCTTTTGCTCTCAAACCTAAAAATTCAAAGGTAAAAGGCGATTTGATAATATCTGCTACGTGAAATTGTTCTGAATTTTCCAGAACCTCCAGACTCAGCTTTTCAGAATTCAGGCTCATTCCTGATCGTTCAAAATAAAGCGTCCGGATTTGACGCTTCAATTCGCTAACGCTCCAATTACTTTTGATACATTGAACTTCATAGAAAGAGCGTTTTACCTCCTCTTTGATCGGTAATAGTAAAGTGAGATGGGAAAAGGATAGTTTGGTGATTAGCTTTTCGGGAGCAATAACAAAATCGGAATTAGTACTAATCATATTTAATTGTCGATTTGAAATATCCAGAATTTTAAAAGACATCGGCAAACCAAAATCCTGTAATTGGGCAGACACCGTCTGCCCAATTACAGGATAAGCAAAATAAAACTGACGAAACAGTTTTAGATTTCTATATGACAACGATTCCTGGTTAAGTGACAAAGCTAAATTTTGCAGTAATTTCTCTCCATACTTCGCCCTGTCTTCTCCGTTCTGCTCAAACTCAACAATGTAAAAGCCAATGAGCCAGTTACGAATAGTCAAATGTTTGTTGATTGCCTTAATAGCACTTTGCTGAAGCGTGGCGTGCGTATCCTGTATGTTATTTACAAGAACATCGAAGTTCATCATGACTATTCAAATAAGTGTGTGATAATTTGTTCACAATATAGCCTTTCATTTTCAAACAACGATTCCCTTCATGGCATGAATTTATTGCTTACCACTTTTAGTAATAAAATATAATTTATGCGACTATTATCAAAGTTTCCGGCCGACTTCTATTTCAGGTTTCAATAATTTTTGCAAACTTCTATTTCTGGCGGTTTTAATTAATGGCGGTTTCATAAACTCATCCAAAACATTTTTGGATTTCAGCCGGATTAGGCCTTATCTAAACTTTCTGCAATTATCGACAATCCTTTCGTGAGGATTTTTTCGTCTGAAACGCTTCCCAAAGCCACTCTTATTCCGTTATACATTGGATCTGCATCAACGTTGTAGCCGGAACTCGTAACCACATCAATGCCTTTCTTAGATAAATCTTCTCCAAATTCATTCACATGAACGGATCCGGGAAGTGGTATCCAAAAATGAAAACTGGTCGGCTGCGTAATTATTTTGTATCCTGCTAAAACCCTGGCAGCAACATTTTGTCTTTCCAAAGCAATTTTTTGCTTTTCTTTAATGATACGGCTGATTTCGCCGGATGTGACCCAATTGCTTATTAATCTGGTAAACAAAGTTACCGAGCCGCTGGAAGTAATTCTGACTACATTCATAACCGGACTTAGCCATTTTTCAGGAACGATGATGTAAGACGTTTTTACACCAGGCGCCAGAATTTTGGCAAAACTGTATATGAAAAATCCCCTTTCGGGAGCTAATTGCGCAAAATTTGGCAGGGTATTGGGTTCTAAAAATCCATAAGCATCATCGTCGATCAGAATTAAATCAAAGAGCTGCGCTACTTCCACGATTTCCATTCTCCGCTCCAACGGCATAATAAAACACAGCGGATTGTGAATCGTCGGCATTAAATAAACGGCTTTGATTTTTTGGCTAAGACATAGTTCTGCCATGGCTTCCGGTTTCATTCCTTTATCGTCGATCGGGCAAGGAATTAGCTTAACGTTCATGATGGCTGCCAGGCCGATAAAACCATTGTAAGTAACCGGATCAACCAGAATTGCGCCGCCGGAAAGTCCGGTTGCCAAGATAATGGCCGTCAAAGCATGATGCCCTCCGCAAGCCAAAACGACAGATTCCGGTGCCACCGGATAATCCGGTCTCGATAACCACTGCGATGCAATTTTCCTGTCTTCCGGATAACCACCCGAAATTTCCATTTTCAGATAGGCTTCGTTGGGTTCAATTGAAGTCAGTGCATTTTGAAATAATATATGTTGGGAATCCAGAACAGGATAATTGAAGCGAAAATCGATCATAATTGATGTTTTAAAATCTCAACAATATTACACAGAGTTACGCTGAGAAAAAAAGAGGTACACAGAGACTATTCTCTGTGAATCTCTTTTTTTCTCTGTGGTTCCCCGTGTTCCTAATTAACCTCATCAGGCCACGGAACAACTTTTCTGTTTTGCTTATAAGTCGGCCATTGCGCATCCCATTTTTTCAATTGTTTGGTAAAAAGCAAAGCCAGCTCTTTCACTTTTTGCGGATTTGTCAAAGCCAGATCGTTTTGTTCGCCTATATCGTTTTTAAGATTGTAGAGTTCCAGTTTTCCTTTCCGGTAATCATAAATCAGCTTCCAATCTCCTTTTCTAAATGCGCTGGAAAAATGAATTTTTGGCCCTTCGGCTGGAATCCAGCGGTTTGGATGATGCCAGACCAGTTCTCTGTTTTCATCTTTAAAAGACGGATTTTTTAATATGGGGAGAAAACTTTTCCCGTCTATTTGCTGAATAATCTTCTGATTTTTCACGCCTGCAATTTCGAGAATCGTCGGAAAGAAATCTTCAACGATTACATATTGATCCGCTACCGATTTGGGCTTAACAACACCCGGCCAGCGTATCAGCATCGGCTCCCGAATTCCTCCTTCGTAAACAGATCCTTTTCCCCCTTTCAGCGGCAGATTATGCGTCCAGGCATTTCCTCCGCGCTGAGGCGTCAGACTTAACCCGCCATTATCCGACATAAAAAGGATTACGGTATTATCCGCAATTTTCCGGTCATCCAAAAAATTAAGCACATCGCCCAAACTTTTGTCCATTCCTTCGATCAGCGCAGCATATTTTGCCTCCGTACTATCAAGACCTGCTTTCAAATATTTTGACATAAAACGTTTATCAGCATCCAGAGGCACATGAACGGCATACTGAGCCAGATAAAGAAAAAATGGCTTCTTATCATTCACCGGTTTTTCCAAAGCCTTCAAAGCTTCGGTCGTGATCGCATCACTTAGGAAAACATCGGTACCATGATATGCTTCCAAACCAGGAACCGCATTCCGGCTTGGTTTTCCATTTTTGGCATTGTCATAGTTTTTCTCTCCCAGATAACTGGCCGGATGACCAATTTCATTGCCGGCGATATTGACCTGAAAACCCAGATTTTTCGGATCAGAACCTGGCGTTCCCGCTGATCCAAAATGTGCTTTTCCACTGTGGATTGTATAATAACCCGCCTGATTCAAAATGGCCGGTAAAGGCGTTCCATAAAAAGTATGCGGAATGCCGGCAACAGGACTAAATCCATTGATATTCCAGTCTACCGAATTAAGCGTGGAATCAGCAAAATCAGTATTCTTGTCTTTGTCAGGCGAAGTCCAATGTGTTACGCGGTGGTGCGCAGCATTTACACCCGTCATCAGGCTCACGCGCGAAGGTGTGCAAACCGGCATCGCATAAGCATTCGTAAACTTCATTCCTTCCCTGGCCAACCGTTCCATATTAGGAGTATGGTAACGTTTATTGAAATCGGTAACTTTTGTCCAGAAAGGAACCGAAGTATCCTGCCAACCCATATCATCCACAAGAAACACGATAATGTTTGGCTGCGTTTTTTTATTTTGTCCAAATGAAAAAAATCCCGAAATCAGCAAAATTGCCAGCATCGGGAAAGTTTTTAAATATTGATATGACTTTTGAGGCCAGTATTTATTTCTCAGGTTATCCATCATGTTCAGGAATATTTCATTTCAAAAAGCAATTTGCTATTTCCCGGCCTGACTTACAAATGGAAAAATTGCAGATTCAACGTGCGACCTGTTCATAATTTGTCCAAGTTCTTTTGCTTTTGCAGGGAATTTATCGGCAATATTAATGTGCTCACCGACGTCTTTGGATAAATCATAAAGCTCAACAGACGCATTAGGATGACCTGCCGCTTTCAATCTGACACCTTTCCATTTTCCTTGGCGCACAGCCTGACGCCCGCCTTGTTCGTGAAATTCCCAGTACAGATAATCATGTTTTTTCTGGACATTCTTTCCGGTAATGGACGGAACAAAGGAAATGCCATCGGTTTTTGTTGAAGGTTTTGCTCCTGCCAGCTCTGCGAATGTAGGAAGGATATCCCAGAAAGCGCCGATGTAATCATTTTTAGTTCCGGGTTTGATAACGCCCGGCCAACGTGCTGCAAAAGGCTCACGAATCCCTCCTTCGTATAAATCACGCTTTACCCCTTTGAAACCGGCGCTGCTGTGAAAAAATACAGGATCGGCGCCACCTTCAATATGCGGACCATTATCACTTGTAAAAATCACCAGTGTATTTTTATCAAGACCTTTTTCTTTTAATTTATCCAAAATCTGGCCTACATATAAATCCAGCCGGGTAACCATAGCGGCAAAAGCAGCGTGCGGATATTGCTGGGACGCATAACCTCCATTGGTTGCATTTGGACCATAATCGGCTCCTTTGTAAGGCTGTTCTTCAAACTTTCCTTTATAGTATTGAAAGATACTGTCCTCAGGAACGATCAATTCTGCATGTGGCAAAATATAAGGTAAGAATAAAAAGAATGGCTGTTTTCCATCTTTCGAATCCACAAATTCCAGTGCCTTTTTCTGGATCAGATCCGGTGCGTATTCCTTATTATAAAGCAAGTCCTGATTGGCTTCCAAAACAACTTTCTTCTGGTTTTCCCAAAGATGATCCGGATAGTAGCGATGTGCCAGACTTTGACAATTGTAACCGTAAAACTGATCAAAACCTTGTTTGTTCGGATCGCCGTAAGAACCAACCGGACCTAAACCCCATTTCCCAAAAGCACCGGTTGCGTACCCTGCTTTTTTCAAAATTTCGGCAATCGTCACAACTGAATCTGCGATAGGCTCCTGCCCTTCCGGATCTACACCTTTGTTACCTCTGATATAAGTATGTCCTGTATGCTTGCCGCTCATAAGTGACGAACGTGACGGCGCACAAACGGAAGTTCCGGCATAAAACTGGGAAAACTGAACGCCTTCCCTGGCGAGACGGTCAATATTGGGTGTGTGAATTAACTTTTGCCCGTTGAAACCAACATCGCCATAACCCAGATCATCGGCCAGAATGAAGATAATATTAGGCCGTTTTGTATTTTGAGCGAAAGATAGAGTGGCTTGAAAAAGTCCGGTGAGAAATAAGAAAAGCCAAAAGTATTTCTTTGTCATGAAATTTTAATTTATTCAACCATGTTATATTGCAGACTTTACAGAAACAAAAATCCGTTCTGTATGGAAAGAAAGTGACGAAGTTAATTTGACAGGCTGCAAAAAATTCACCACTCCTGATACCCCGCGACAGCCCAGCCGGGCAAGCATGAATTGACAACCACCGAAAATCCGGCATGTCCGGTTTGTGCTGTCTCTTGGGTATCAGGAGTGGATATATTGTTTCAATCAAAAAAGTTTATCGTGATTTGTTGTGCAGAGATATATCTAACCATTTCAGATACTCTACTTATTTGATAGACAAAGTAAGGGTTTTGTTTTGATACTAACAAGTGGTTTTGAGAAATTATTTTATAAAATGTGGCTTTCTTTAACCGCAATAGACGCAGTAGAATTCGCAATGGACGCAAGATGAAACCATTGCGTCCATTGCGAAACCCATAGCGCCTATTGCGGTTAAGATAAGTTAGAATTTGGGATCAATAAATTCCCACTCCTTAACAGTCGCATTTAAATGTTCCTTCTTGACGATCACATCCAGTTTTGAAATAATCTCCGGATGTTTTAAGGCAATATCTGTCGTTTCCTTTTCATCAGAACGCATATCATACAATTCCCAGGCGGCATTTTTATTTTTACGCACACCACTTTTCACGGCTTTGAAATCAGCAAAGCGAATGGCTATTTCACCCGATTTTTCACCAAATTCAAAATAAAGATATTCGCGGGTTTTCGGTTTTCCTTTACCCGTCAAAACCGGTAATAAAGAAATTCCATCCGAAGGAGGCGCGGAGATTCCGGCAATATCTGAGAAAGTAGCAAACATATCATATTGAACAGAAACGAAATCCGTAGTAATCCCAGCAGCAATTTTTCCTGGCCATCTTGCAATAAATGGCTCACGGATTCCGCCTTCATAAATATCCATTTTCATTCCTCGCAAACCTGCTACGCTGTTGAAAAAATTCGCGTCCGTCCCTCCATTGAACGTAGTACCGTTATCGCTGGAAAACATAATGATCGTATTGTCGTCAAGTCCAAGCGCTTTCACCTGCTCCATAATTTCCCCAACCTGTTTATCCAGATAGGTGATCATCGCAGCATAAGTCGAGCGCGGATATTTTGTGGAGGCATAATTCTTATCTCCGTAATAAGGTTTCTCTTCAAACTGGCCGATATATTCCTTTACCGCCTCATCCGGAACTTGTAAAGAGACGTGCGGAATGGTCATCGGCAGGTATAAGAAAAAGGATTCTTTCTGATGGTCGCTGATAAATTTTTGCGCCTTATCCCCGATTTTATCAATCGCATAATCTTTCCCTTTGAAATAATTAAAAGCACTATCAGGAGCATCCGGAGCTAACTTTCTGTGCACATCAATGACCGGATTATTCAGTTTGTCCCATTTACCATTTTCCCATAAATGCGTTGGATAATAGTTGTGAGCCTGTTTCTGATCAAGATATCCGTAGAAATAATCGAATCCTTGCTTGTTCGGATCGCCGGTTGTGTTGTTCATCCCTAAACCCCATTTCCCAAAAGCACCCGTTACATAACCTGCGTTTTTCAAAACTTTGGCGATGGTTAGTGTTCCTTCGGGAAGCGGCATTTGTCCGCCCTCTTTATCATCCGCAAAACCTCCCATTTCATAATTCCCACGGATAAAAGAATGTCCGCCATGACGACCTGTCAGCAGCATACATCGCGCCGGAGCACAAACAGGAGTGCTTGTATAATGTTTTGTAAAACGGATTCCTTCTTTGGCAAGCTTATCCAGATTTGGCGTTTTTATCTTTTTCTGGCCGTAACTCCCAAGTTCACCATAACCTAAATCATCGGCATAGATGTAAATGATATTGGGTTTCCGGGTTTGTTTTTGGGCGAAAGATTTTGCCGTGAAAAGCGGTTGCGTTGCAAGGAATAAAATGCAAATGAGTAATCTGTAAAGTCTCATAATCTATTTTATTTAAGATTTCAATTTCCTGGCATTCCGGAAAAGCAAAAGAAGCCAAGTATTCAGCACTTGACTTCTTTTGCTTTTTCTTATTAATCCGGCTTCATAACTTTATGATCTCAGCTAAATTATTTAGTGATTTTACCTCCCGGTCTTCTGTTCTTTCCGGTTTTCTTCTGCAAATCGTCTCCTAAATCTTCCCTTGCAGCGTCGGCAATTTTTTCAAGTTCGGCTACGATTTCCGGATTTTGAGAATAAACATCGTAACGTTCGCCTGGGTCACGGCCCAGATTATAAAGTGCAACCGGGAAATCATGATTTTCAGGTGCTGGTCCGGGCTGACCGCCTTTCCCTGGTAACGAACCCTCATAGGTACGGCCCGGGTGTGCGAAGACAAGTTTCCAGTTATCCTTACGCACCGCTTCCAGACTATTTTGACGGTAGTAGTAAAGGAAATTTCCCCGTGGCGTTTTCGTATCATCACCTTTCAGCAGATCAACAAAATCAATTCCGTCAATTTTCTCTTTCGGTAATTTTGCACCGGTTAACTTAACCAGGGTCGGCAAAATATCGATGTTTGATAACAGCTTGTTCGAAACTCTTCCCGAAGGCACCACACCCGGCCAGCGGATAATTGCAGGAACACGCTGTCCGCCTTCAAACGAAGTTCCTTTTCCTTCACGGAATCCGCCTGACGAACCGGCATGATCTCCATAATTTAGCCACGGACCATTGTCGCTGGTAAAGATCACAATCGTATTATCATCCAGCCCCTGCACTTTCAATTCTTTCATGATCTGCCCAACCGACCAATCCAGTTCTGTCAATACATCCCCGAAAATTCCACGCTCACTTTTTCCTTTGAAATTAGCACTGGCAGCCAACGGAACGTGCGGCATAGGTTCCGGAACATACAGGAAAAATGGTTTTTTCTTATTTTTCCTGATGAAAGAAATGGCGTGTTCCGTAACGGTTCCGGTAATCAGACTGGCATCATCCAGGTCTTTAATTTCTTTCACTTGCTTGTTTCCTTCAATCCAGAAAAGCGGCGGATACTGCGCCTGCTTCTGCCATGGATGGAGCGGCCACATATCGTGCGAATAGGGAACGCCGTAATATTCATCAAAACCTTGTTTTAAAGGAAGGAAAACAGAATCACTTCCCAAATGCCACTTACCGAAAATTCCGGTTGTGTAACCATTTGCTTTCAACAATTCAGCGATGGTTTCTTCATTCGGGTTAAGTCCCAAACCTTGTTTTGGGCCAAAAGCTCCGGCAACACCAACGCGGTTTGGATAACAACCTGTCAATAAAGCAGCACGTGAGGCACTACAAACGGCTTGCGCTGCCATAAAATTGGTGAAACGCATTCCTTCGGCAGCGAGTTTGTCAATGTTTGGTGTTTTGTAACCCAGCGCACCGGTAACTGACAAATCACCATAACCCATATCATCAATAAAAAATAAAACAATATTGGGTGTTTTCGATACCGGTTTCGGAGCCATGGCTGCCATAAAAACAGCCAAACCTAAAACGAAACATGATACGATTACGAACTTCAATTTTTTAATACTTAACATATTACCAGCCTGGGTTTTGTGTCAATGATGGATTCAAATCTCTTTCTTTCTGCGGAACCGGCCATAAATAATGGCGACTTACATCAAAAGCTTTATTAACCGAAACAACCTGAACTGTTACCAGCGCTCCGCTCGCATCTTTGTAAGTAATGCCATAAACAGGTCCCGGGATTACTTTTTCCGCCGTTTTCCAGCGACGGATATCAAACAAATGCTGACCTTCAAAAGCTAATTCAACCGTTCTTTCGCGACGAACGATTGCTCTCAATTCCGTTTGTGACAACGTGGTTACAGAAGGCTGTTTTACGTCAGTTCTACCATTTCTTACCGTATTAATTGCAGTCAGAACGCTTACATCGATTTGTCCGGTTTCAATTTTCGCTTCGGCGTAAGTCAGGAGAATTTCTGCCTAACGAAGCAAAACGATATTAATTCCGCTGTTAACCGGGTTCGCATAATCGTCGTTAATAATGTATTTTTTAATATTAAAACCAGTTGTTGAAGCAATGTAAGTACTCCCGACAGCGTCCGCAGTTCCGCTTGTTGGCTGCGGTTTGAATGCAATTCCGCTTGGCAAAATATCACCTTCCAGAAAAACAGAATATTTCAAACGCGTATCACGATTTGCATAAGGTGTCGCAGGATTGTATCCGCTGGCAGCATCGGTAATTAATTTTCCATCCAGCGTTTCGTATGTATCAACCAACGCCTTGGTAGGTACATAACTGCTGCCACCGTTTTTCTGGCTTTATGGGGCCAAAAGTGAGAAAACATTAATCGGATAAGTGTCTTTGATAAATTGTCTGTCAAACAAAACCTCCTTATTGTTTTCAGCAGCGTAAGTGAACAACTTTTCGTAAGATTCATACAAACCATAAATCCCCAGTTTCATCACTTTATCCGCTGCATCCGCCGCTTTTTGGTAACGGCCAGCGTACAAATTTGCTCTTGCAGCTAAACCTAATGCAGCACCCTGGGTTACTCTTCCTTTGTCCGTAGCTGGGTAAGTTGTTGGCAAAAGAACAGCTGCATCCGTTAATTCCTTGTCAATAAAATCCCAATTCGCGCATATAGGCTTCCAATCCCATCATTTTAGGGACATTGTTCGATTTTTGGATCGCATAATATCCGTGATAATCAACCTGTATTTTTGTCCCCTTCGCTTTTTTGTCGTGATCAAAACTACACCATTGGTTGCACGTGAACCATAAATTGCCGTTGATGCAGCGTCTTTCAAAATAGAAACTGATTCAATATCATCCGGATTGATATTGCTCAATTGCTGTTCAATACCGTCAACGATAACCAGCGCATCGTTTTTACCAAGATCATAACCGCCTGTGCTGCTTCCATTTATATTAAAAATAGTGATACCTCGAACGCGGATTGTAGTATTCGATTTCCCGGGTGCACCACCCAGATCATTTACAGCAACACCAGGCATTAACCCATGAAAAGATTGCTGAATATTGGAAACCGGTCGGCGCGCGACATCCTCACCGGATATGGTAGAAACTGAGTTGGTCAGACTGTTTCTTTTTTGTGTTCCGTAACCAACAACCACAACTTCATCAAGCTGTTTGGTATCCGCAGCAAGTTGAATATCGACTATATTTCTTCCCTTCAAAGCGGTTTCCTGAGTTACGTACCCGATCCCGGAAAATACAAGGATTGCCTCTGTTGGAACGCTCAATTCGAATTTCACGTCGGCGTCTGTGGAGGTACCAACGAGCGTATTTCTTACGACAATATTAACCCCTGGTAAACCAGTTTTCTCTGAGGTAGATGTCACAGTTCCTTTCACTGTAACATTTTGAGCCGAGGCCTGTAAGCTTAAAACGATTAAGGCAAACAGAAAAACCCATTCCCGCAGATATGGGATTGACTTTGACTGGATGGTTTGTGCGAAAACCCCGGATATGCTGACTCATTCAGACTGGTTCAAAAAACGCTGATTCAATGTATTGAAACGCGATTTAAAACCAGAAAACGAAGGCGTTGTTTTTTTGAGAAAATGGAAGCGATTGAATCAATTATAACACAAATTTTTTCTAATCAGAGAAGCAAAACCAAAACTGGGAAGACTAATTGGGACGGATGTAAAACTTGATGATTTCATAACAATAAACAGTTTGGTGGTTGTGGGTTGTCAGGGCTGAGAGCTTAAATATAGCTTAACAGACTATTTAATCTATTAAATTGGTCGACATGGTAAAGTACATAATCATTAATTAGTAACCGAAGCAGGCATCAATAACTTAAATTTAAATAATTATTATATTAATAATTCAAATAGTTCAAATTAAATCCATATTTACCAGAAGCTTAATTATAAGTTATGATTACATAGGATATCTTTCTTTGTTATTTACAAAAGGCTGGTTACATTAGACATTACACTTAAATAGTTTGGCTATTTAAGTGAATCGATTAGAAAGGACTAAAAACTTAAATCAGAAAACAGGCTGTTACTTATTTCAATGGAAAAAGATCCGACGTACTTTGGTGTTAAAGAAATTGCCCGCAGAGCAAATGTATCGATTGCAACAGTCGACAGGGTGATTCATAACCGCACGGGTGTTTCGGAAAAAACAAAAAAAAGAATCAACGAAATTATTAAAGAGCTGGACTACCAGCCAAATATTCTGGCGAGTCGGCTGGCTTCAAAAAATATAATTATTCTGGCTGTCCTGATTCCAAGGGTGTCCGAAGAAACAGATTTTTGGAGTGCTCCTCTTCATGGTGTTCAGCGGGCAGAAACAGAAATCAAGCCATACGGTATTCAGACGATTACTTTTTTCTTTGATTTGAATGATGAAAATTCTTTTGAAACACAAGCCAATCTGATTTTGGAAAAAGGTGTCAACGGAGTGTTACTTTCTCCTTCATTTATTGCACAATCCATCAGGTTTACAGAAGAATGCCGTAGATTGAAAATCCCTTTTGTCTTTATAGATTCCAATATTCCCCAACAGCATAGCCTGGCCTATATCGGTCCTCATTTATTCAAAAGCGGCTATCTGGGGGCAAAACTGCTTACGTATCGAAAAGGTGAAGAAGGAAAAATCCTGGTGGTAAATATTTCCAAAGAAATTGAAAACTATAATTACCTTCAGATCGAAGAAGGATTTCGCAGCTATCTTAAAGAAAATCATTTAAACTTCGAAATAATTCGTGCCGATATCAATGAGACCGATTACCTTTCTGTGGCAAGAAATCTGACACAGGTTTTTACCAAAAACGAAGATATTGAAGCCATTTTCGTTACCAATTCCCGGGTTTTTTCAGTCGCAACTTTTCTTGAAAATAAGCATAAAAAAGAGATTGCTCTTGTCGGTTACGATTTTCTCAAAGAAAATATTCAACACTTGAACACCGGTACAATTGATTTCCTGATTTGTCATAAACCTGAAGAACAAGCCTATCGGGCCATGATGGTTTTGTATCATACCTTGGTTAGAGGGCAACAGGTGGAAAAAACGCAGTATATGCCGATTGATATTATTACCAGAGAAAACCAGGAATTCTACCAAATTCTGCCAATTTAGCAAATCACTTGTATTTTTTTATTTCACCTTATCAAAACAGATAATATTATATTCCAAACAGAATTTTTCAGACATTTTTTCAAAAAAACCGGTACATCTGAATTTTGTTAGTATATTGCGGGTACGTACCCGATTTTAATTTCACTTCGGTGCTATTCCTAACCCTTAATATTACAATGATGGATTCTTTTAACCGGAGACACTTCATTAAAACGGCTGTTACTACGGGCGTCGGCTTGCAGTTCATTGATGTTTCGCCAACGCTCGCAGCGCAGGAAAATGGTAAAAGGGTCGGTATTATTGGACTTGATACTTCCCATAGCACCGCTTTCACCAAAGCACTGAATGCCGCCAATCCGGATCCCGTTTATTACGGATACAAAGTCGTTGCAGCCTATCCATACGGAAGTAAAGATATTGAATCCAGCGCATCCAGAATTCCCGCTTATACAGAAGAAGTAAAAAAACTGGGCGTGGAAATCGTGGATTCAATTAAGGATTTACTTAACAAAGTAGATGTGGTTTTGCTTGAAACAAATGACGGAAGACTCCATCTTCAACAGGCAATGGAAGTTTTCAAATCCGGAAAAAGAATGTTTATCGACAAACCAGTGGCTGCCTCTATGAAGGATGTTCTGGCAATATATGACGCTTCCAAAAAATATAAAATACCGATTTTTTCAGCTTCCTCACTTCGTTATATCAAAGGAATTGAGGCTATTGATAAAAAGAAAGTATTGGGTGCCGATACGTACAGCCCGGCTACACTGGAAAAAACGCATCCGGATTTTTTCTGGTATGGAATTCATGGTGTTGAAACATTATATACGGTTATGGGAACGGGATGTAAAAGTGTGAGTCGCGTGAGTACGCCGGATACCGATATTGTTGTCGGCGTTTGGGCGGATGGACGGACCGGGACTTTTCGAGGTACCCGTACCGGAAAACATGATTACGGTGGAACTGTATTTACGCAGGACGGGAATAAAATTTTAGGGCCTTACGCAGGTTACGAACCGCTTTTGGTTGATATTATTAAATATTTCAAAACAGGTGAAGTACCTGTTACCCCGGAAGAAACCATTGAAATATTTGCGTTCATGGAAGCTGCTGATGAAAGCAAACGACAGGGAGGGAAAAGTGTTACACTCGAAAGTGTGATGAAAGCCAGTAAATAATGGGTTTAAATTATCTTACTAAGATTATATAAAAACTTAAAGCTTATCCCATGCAAATCAACGATATATCATCAATAAAAGATACTTCCAAAACGGAATCCAATAACGGTAATTCAAGAAGAGATTTTATCAAAAGGACTTTGGCCGGAACAGCACTTCTTTCTTTTGGGGGAATTCTTCCTGGTTTCAGTCCGAAAAGTTATGCGAAAATAATTGGAGCAAATGAAAAGGTCCGGGTTGGCGTAATGGGGGTAAATAGTCGTGGTTTTGCCTTGGCAAGTAATTATGCCTTGCAACCGAATTGTGAGGTAATTTATATCTCCGATGTTGATTCAAGAGCAGCTGCAAAATGTATCGCAAAGGTTGAAGAACTTTCAAGTTCCAAACCCAAAAACCAGCCCGATTTTAGAAAGGCACTGGAAGATAAAGATATGGATGCGCTTGTGATAGCAGCTCCGGATCACTGGCATGCACCAGCTGCGATTCTGGCTTCCAAGGCTGGAAAACACGTTTATCTGGAAAAACCATGCAGCCATAATCCTCATGAAGGAGAACTTTTAGTAGCGACTGCCAAGAAATACAAAAATGTGATCCAGATGGGCAATCAGCGCCGTTCATGGCCAAATGTTGCTCTGGGTGTTAAGGAAGTTATCAACGGATCAATAGGACGGGCTTATTTCGCAAAAGGGTGGTATACCAACAACCGTGCTTCTATAGGAATTGGAAAAGAAGTAGCAGTTCCAACCTGGCTGGACTATGAATTATGGCAGGGACCAGCGCCCAGAATGGCTTACAAAGACAACCTGGTTCATTACAACTGGCACTGGCTTTGGAACTGGGGCACAGGAGAAGCATTGAACAACGGGACGCATATGGTGGATTTGATGCGTTGGGGTTTAGGCGTTGAATATCCAACCCATGTCACTTCCTCCGGTGGAAGATACCGCTACAAAGATGACTGGCAAACTCCTGATACACAAGTCATCAGTTGGGATTTCGGAAATGACAAGGGCATGACCTGGGAAGGTCGAAGCTGCAACGGACGCACCAATGAAGGAGCCAGTGTAGGTGTTGTTTTTTATGGCGAAAAAGGATCAATCCAGATTGAACCAGGAAATTCTTACAAAGTATATGACCTGGAAAACAAGCTGGTGAAGGATGTCCAAAACGATTATAAAATTGACGCCAGAAATAAAATGGATCCTTCACAGGCATTAGACGCCATTCATATCCAGAATTTTTTCGATGGTATAAAAAAGGGAACAATTGTAAATGCCGAAATCGTTGGCGGTTACCAAAGTACTTTGCTTTGCCAGCTTGGAAATATCGCAGTCCGTTCCGGCGGCTCACTGGACATTGATCCAACGAATGGCCATATCAAAAATAACAACGAAGCAGAGAAATTATGGAAACGGGAATATGCAAAGGGCTGGGAACCTACCGTTTGATTTAGTTGAGAGTTGAGAGTTGAAAGTGATGCCCCTAAACGGGCTATCGAAATAACTCGATCTTTTAATTCAATACGATTGATATTAAAAAACTTATAATTAGTCAAGAAATTAGATCAGGCCAAATTTTCAACTTTCAACTCTCAACTAAAAAAATGAGTGCTCAAACCATTGCAATTCAGGCCAGTCAGCTTAGTAAGCGGGATACGACTATATCTATTCTGATTATTGGTTTGATGTTTTTCATTTTTGGTTTTGTTTCCTGGGTAAACTCTATCTTGATACCCTACTTCAAAATAGCGTGTGAACTGACCAGTTTTCAGGCTTATTTGGTAGCTTTTGCTTTTTATATCGCTTATTTCGTGATGTCCGTCCCTTCTTCTTATCTTCTCAAAGCTGTTGGTTTTAAAAAAGGAATGATGATCGGTTTTTGGTGTATGGCTACGGGCGCTTTCATTTTTGTTCCGGCCGCTATGTCACGGACATATGAAATTTTCCTGCTTGGTTTATTCACAATTGGTATAGGTTTGGCGATTTTACAATCTGCGGCGAATCCATACATTACCATTTTAGGAGCAAAAGATCGTGCAGCACAACGGATAAGCATGATGGGGATTTGTAATAAAGCAGCGGGAATATTATCTCCGATTGTTTTTGCAGCAGTAATTCTTCGCCCGACGGATACAGCACTTTTTTCCCAGCTAAGTTCTATGACGGATGTAGAAAGAAGTGGCGCGCTGGATGAATTGATCCGGCGGGTTATCAACCCGTATATTGGTCTTGGAAGTTTTCTTTTTGTTTTAGGGTTTCTGGTTTACAAATCTCCCCTGCCTGATATCGACACGGAGCACGAAAGCGAAGAAATTGCAAGTGCCAATGCAGGAAAAACAAGCATTTTTCATTTTCCTCATTTAATTCTTGGAGCGCTTGCAATTTTCTTGCACGTTGGCACGCAGGTTATCGCAATTGATACCATCATTGGATATGCCAATTCGATGGGAATAAATTTACTCGAAGCCAAAGTATTTCCTTCTTACACGTTGTTTTGTACAATTTGCGGTTATCTGATCGGGATTTCATTGATACCGAAATTTATCAGCCAGGTTAATGCCTTACGCATCTGTACACTTTTAGGAACGACTTTCACTTTGCTGATCATTTTTACACATGGACAGATTAATTTTCTCGGTCACTCTACGGATATTTCAATCTGGTTTGTGGTGCTTTTGGGATTAGCCAATTCCTTGGTTTGGGCTGGAATATGGCCTTTGGCGCTCGATGATCTGGGGCGTTTTACCAAACTTGGTGCCTCGGTGATGATCATGGGATTGTGTGGGAATGCAATTATGCCTCTTTTTTACGGTTATATCGCTGATTTATATGATGTCAGAATTGCTTATTGGGTTTTATTTCCATGTTATCTGTATCTGGTTTTTTATGCAGTGGAGGGACATAAAATCCGGAAGTGGGCGGTTTAAGATGTTTTGGTTAAGTTGAATTATGTCACCCTTTCAGGGTTCTAAATCTGGTCTGGTAAATATTTCTATAATAATGCCATCCCTTCGGGATTAAAAAATAGATATTAGCTACAAATAAAACCTTTAAATAATTGATTGATTTTATGACTACTAAATTCTCATAACCAATCCCGAAGGGATGACATTATTGTAGAAAAATAATATCTGGCGATTATCCTAACCCTGAAAGGGTGACATATATTGATTAACAATTCCCGATTCGATCAACGGAAATGAAATATTAAAAACACAAATAATGACCCTTACAAAAATATTCAACGGAAAAATACTAACGCCTCACCGCATCATAAATGGCGGATGTGTAATCATTGAGAATGGCATTATCCGTGAAGTCAGTAAAAAAAATATTGAGATCGACGATGCAGCAGAAATCGACGCGCATGGAAAATATATAGCTCCCGGTTTTATTGATCTTCATATTCATGGCGGCGGCGGAGCAGATTTCATGGACGGAACTGAGGAAGCTTTTTTAACTATTGCTGAAACCCATGCCAAATATGGTACCACTTCCATGGTCCCAACAACGCTTACCAGCGAGAAAGAAGATTTGTTAAAGACACTTGATCTTTACGAAATAGCCAATAAGAACAATAAAAAAGGAGCTCAATTTTTGGGGATGCATCTCGAAGGTCCATACTTCGCTATGAGCCAGCGCGGTGCGCAGGATCCGCGTTATATCCGTGATCCTGATCCGGAAGAATATAAAGAAGTACTCGCACATTCATCTTCGATCACAAGATGGAGCGCGGCTCCGGAATTAAAAGGAGCTATTGATTTTGCAAAATACTTAAAATCAAAAGGAGTTTTAGCAGCTCTGGCGCATACGGATGCTATTTACGAAGAAGTATTGGAAGGTTTTGAAAACGGCTATACACTGGCAACGCATTTATATTCCGGTATGTCGGGCGTGACAAGGAGAAATGCTTTTCGTTATGCCGGAGTTATTGAAAGTGCATTTATTATTGATGCAATGGACGTGGAAATTATTGCAGACGGCATCCATCTTCCCGCTCCGTTATTAAAATTAATCATGAAAATAAAAGGCCCGGACCGGATTGCATTGATCACAGACGCCATGCGAGCTGCCGGAATGCCCGAAGGCGACAGTGTTTTGGGGCCCTTAAAAACTGGATTGAAAGTAATTGTAGAAGATGGCGTAGCAAAATTACCGGATCGTTCTTCATTTGCAGGCAGCGTTGCTACGGCTGACAGACTGGTTAGAAATATGATTAACATGGCTGATGTTTCTTTATTAGATGCAGTCAAAATGATCACTGTCACACCTGCAAGAATCATGAATGTTCATGACCGAAAAGGTTCACTTGTTTCAGGAAAGGATGCAGATATTGTCATTTTTGATGAAAATATTCTTGTAGAGAAAACAATTGTTAGCGGACGAGTAATATATAATGCTTAGTCAAATTCAAAAGGGTTCACGCAAAGAAGGGAAGTTAAAACGCAAAGGTCGCAAAGGCTTCGCGTGCTTTGCCTTTTAACTTTTTTGCTTTGCGTGAAAAAAAACTTAATAAACACGAAATGAAAGCCGGTAATTTAGAAGTAAAAATATTTAATACAAGACAGGAAATGGGTGCAAAAGCGGCCCAAACAGTTGCTGCAAAAATCAGGGAATTGCTTAAAGTTAAAGAATTCGTAAATATCATATTTGCCTCTGCTCCTTCGCAAAATGAATTCCTGGCAGTTTTGTCAGAAGAAAAGGATATTGCATGGGAAAGAATTAATGCTTTTCATATGGACGAATACGTAGGTCTCCCTGCTGACGCTCCGCAAAACTTTGGTTATTTCCTGAAAGTCAGACTTTTTGATAAAATTCCACTTCATTCAATCCATTACCTGAATGGAAATGCAACTGATATTGAAGCAGAATGTGAACGTTATTCCAAATTGCTTACCGATTTCCCCACGGATATCGTTTGTCTGGGTATTGGAGAAAACTGCCACTTGGCATTCAATGATCCACATGTTGCCTTTTTTGATGATCCTTTGATTGTGAAAAAAGTTAGTCTGGATGAAGCTTGTCGCCAGCAACAGGTTAATGATGCTTGTTTTGAATCTTTGGAAGAAGTACCGCAAGATGCGCTTACGATAACTATTCCTGCATTGCTAAAAGCAAAATATGCCTATGCGATTGTTCCGGGGGTAAAAAAGGCAGAGGCCATTCAGCATACGATTGAAGATGAAATAAGTGAGGCGTTTCCATCCACCACTCTTCGTAATCATCCGGAGGCGATTTTATATATTGATAAAGACAGTGCGGGGAGATTGACAGAAACTTCGTCTTATAAATAAATATGGCAGCCATTTTCTAAGAAACGACTTGCCGGAATCATTATTTAAACTTTCCACTGTCAAATAAGATTACATGAAGGGAAAACTTTTGACAATCGCTTTAACGGGTATTATCGCATTGAATCAGGGATGTACTACCAAAAAGGAAGAAAAAACTGAACAAAAAGAAGAAAAACCACTTAGTCTGATTGTGGTTGAACCGGGTCATTTTCATGCCGCTTTGGTTCAAAAATCGATGTATCCTGATGTTAATCCGCTTGTGTATGTTTATGCATCCGAAGGACCAGACGTAAAAGCATATCTGGACAAAGTAGAAAAATACAATACCCGTGCAGAAGATCCGACGAAGTGGGAAGAAAAGGTATACACCGGCTCTGATTTCCTTGAAAAAATGTTATCTGAAAAGAAAGGTAACGTAGTTGTTTTGGCAGGAAACAATCAGAAAAAAACCGATTTCATTAAAAAATCTGTTGATGCGGGTTTAAACGTTTTCGCCGACAAACCGATGGCTATCGACGCAGCTGGTTTTGATTTATTAAAAGAAGCATTCAGCAGCGCAGACAAAAACAAAGTTTTGCTTTACGATATCATGACAGAGCGTTATGAAATCACAAATACTTTGCAGCGCGAACTGGCTGAACTTCCAGATATTTTCGGTGAATTACAAAAAGGAACGCCATCTGATCCGGCTGTTGCAAAAGAAAGTGTACACCACTTTTTTAAATATGTTTCGGGAGAAGCATTGGTGCGCCCAACCTGGTTTTTTGATGTGAATCAGCAGGGAGAAGGCATGGTGGATGTGACAACGCATTTAGTTGATTTGGTGCAGTGGAGCTGCTTTCCAAATGTTACCTTAGATTATCAAAAAGATATAAAATTGCTTTCTACCAAACGTTCTGCTACACAACTTACGCCTTCACAATTCAAACTGGTAACAAAGAGTGATACCTATCCTGGATTTCTGAAAAAGGATGTAAAAGACAGTACACTCAGCGTTTTTTCCAACGGAGAGATCAATTATACCTTGAAAGGTGTTCACGCAAAAGTTTCCGTGTTATGGAAATTCCAGGCTCCGGAAGGAACAGGTGATACACATTATTCGATCATGAAAGGCTCCAAAGCAAATCTTGTTGTGCGTCAGGGAAAAGATCAGAAATACAAACCGGTTCTTTTTATTGAACAGGTTAGTAAGGATAAAGGTTATGAAGAGGCTTTAACCAAAAGTTTCAAAACTGTTCAGGACAAATTCCCCGGTATTGAACTGAAAAAGAATGCCAAAGGCTGGGAAATCAGTATTCCTGCCAAATACGATACCGGCCACGAATCGCATTTTGCACAGGTCGCTAAAAAATACATGGAATATCTGAAAGCCGGAAAATTACCGGAATGGGAAGTTCCGAATATGATTTCTAAATATTATACCACTACACAGGCGCTGAAACAGGCGAAGGGCGGGAAGTAAAAGATTTAATGATTTAAGTAAAAAGCGACAGGGGAGTTATTTCTCTGTCGCTTTTTACTTAAATCTGGTATAAAATCCTTAATTCCAGCTCTTAACTTAATTTCTCTATCTTTGTTAAAGTCCAAATTATGAGTTTATGGAAATTACAAGTCTTGATCAGCTAGATCCAAACGCGACTTATAGCTACGCCGATTATTTAAAGTGGCGCATTGACGAGCGTATCGAGCTTATAAAAGGAAAAATCTTTAAGATGTCTCCGGCTCCTGCGACCAGGCATCAACTCCATGTCGGCGAGATATATCGTCGCCTGAGTAATCACCTATACCGTAATTCTTGCAAAGTATTTATTTCTCCGTTCGATGTAAGGTTAACACCTTTGAAAAAATCAGATTCTAGTAAAATATATACTGTTGTTCAACCCGATATATGCGTCGTGTGTAATCCTGCCAAAATAGATTCAAAAGGCTGTATCGGCGCTCCCGACCTAATTGTCGAAGTATTATCACCTGGTAATACAGACAAGGAGATGAAAGAAAAATTTGAGATTTATGAAGAAAACGGCGTAAAGGAATATTGGCTTGTAGAGCCAGATCATCATATTGTATTGGTTTATAAACTTAACGAAACAGGAAAATTCATTGGTTTAAAACCTTTTACGGAATCTGAAATATTAACCTCCGAAGTTGTTGAAGGTTTCGAAGTTCTGGTCAAAGATATCTTTGATGTATAAATAATATAGCTGTTTAAAATAAAACGTCCGCACAGAAAGTTACCTTTCTATGCGGACGTTTTATTTATCTTTTAAAGCAGTTTATGCCTTTTATCTTCTAAACCTTACCCATTACAAACATATCTTCCATTGTCGGGCTTGGGCTTCCACCTGTCTTTTCCAATGTAATCGCGAAGGCCACAGCTGATGGATTTGCCTGTTTCATTTTCAGAAGTTTTTTACTGAATTCCTGATCCAGAACACCCATGTCAACCGGTTTTCCATCTACAATAGTCCACAACTGGTATTGTTTTCCCTGCGGTGCTGCCGGCAGATTTTGAACATCCAATAATATCTCATTTGTTTTGGTATCCCAAATGGCTGCTACTGAACTTTCCGGAGATTTTGCTAAGCCGGACATTTTCACAACTTTGAAACTTGGATTTCTATAAAGCGCAGCTAACGTCTGGTTATATTCTGCATCTTTTTTCAACACATCCAGATCCGATTTCATCGTTTCCGAACTAGCGGCCAACTCTTCATTTTGTTTTGTCAAATCTGAGGTTTTCATCGCTGACCAACCGAAAAGCAAGGCAAATAAAATAGACGCTGCTACTGCAAATTTCGCCCAGGCAGGATAAATAACTGTACCGCCTGTATTTAATTCATTTGTAAAAACATTTCTCTCCGCTATCGGCTCTTCTGTTTGAATCTGTTCAGTAACCGGCAAAATTTTAATCGTATTTTCTCTATCAGCTTCTTCCAGCGCAGATACGTCAGTATCAGCTGGTTCAGCCAACTCAGGTTTTATCACCTCATCGAAATTCATCTGAGCAAAAAGCGTTTCTTTCAAAGAAGCGGGTGGAGGCGTTTGGTATTTGAGCGCATACTGTTCCAAAGCGCTCTCTGTACGCATCAATTCCTCTTTAATCTCAGGATAAATGTGAGACATACACTCTACTTCCTGCTTCTCCTGAGGAGAAACGGTGCCCAATACATATTCCTCTAATATACCGGACTCTATGTAGGCTAGGATATTCATACTGCAAAGTATTGTTTTAACTCTTGTAATGCTGTTCGGATCCTTGATTTCACTGTACCCAGCGGAATCTGCAATTCTTCGGAAATTTCTTCATGCGTATAGCCCTGAAAATAAGCCATATCAATGAGGATCTTTCGTTCAGGCCGAAGCATATTAACGATTGATTTAATCTCCGAACTCGTAGTACTCAACTCTCCACTCACGTCAGGCTCATTCTGAACTGACCGGTTTTCTATATCATCCATGATAGGCTTTCTGCCTTCCACTCGGGCGGCATCAATCGCACCATTACGGGCAATATTCAAAATCCACGTAAACAGTCTTCCCTTTTCCGGATTGTACGAGGCAATGTTTTTCCAGATTTTCAAAAATGATTCCTGCATTACATCTGCTGCTCGTTCTTCATCACGCAATGTTTTACATATGATATTAAACAGTGCCCCAGAATAGTGATCGTACAGGAATTCGAAAGCAGCCCGCTCATTCCTTTTGAGCGCAACCACCAGTTCTTCTTCCGAATATTTTACTTTGCTAGTCGCCAAGAGTCGCTTAACATTAAATTTAAAATTTCTTATTGGCAAGCTAATAAAATTTCCCAAGAACTGGTTATTTGGTATGTATAATATTACATTCCCGAAACCATTATTTGAAATAGTACTTACGATAAGAGACGGGGCTCTTACCCTAAGGCTTGTTGAATTATTCATCTTAGTGTGTTTTTCTTAATATACGTGCAAAGCAGAATCTTAGATCAATTGCTGCATTTAAGAATAAACAAAAGTTGAAAATAATAAAGGAAGAATGGAATTATGCCCCAAAAGAGCCAACAGAACAAGATTTACGTACAGTCTGTAATATACAGTTAACAATTCTTAACAGTACCCTCAGAAAAATCGGATCAACTATTTAAAAAGATAATCCGGAAAGCTTATCTCCTTAATGCTTCAACTCGCCCGTAAGTGAGATAGAGGAAAAATACCATTAGACTGATAAGATAAATTACGTTGCGGGAATCTATCAGCCCTTTTCCCAAAGAACGATATTGTTCGTCAAGCGCAGTCCAGCTAAAAACTTCTGCTATAAAACCACTTTCCAGTAAAGAAGAAATCGATCCAAATCCGATATACCAGATAAATGCCACGAAAACGCCGACAATAAATGCAATAATCTGATTTTCATTTAAAGAGGAAGCCCATATTCCCATCGAAACCAAAACGCCGCTAAAAAGAAAAAGGCCGATATAAGAGCCAAAAACAGCCGCAGAATCAATATTACCAACCGGATTGCCCAGTTTGTAAATGCTGAAATAATAAAGAAATGTCGGTAAAATAGTCAAAAGTACAAGAACCCAGTTCGCAAAGAATTTACCAAGAATCAACTCCCAGTTGCGAATCGGTTTTGTCAATAATAATTCAAGTGTTCCTGTCCGACTTTCCTCTGCCAGTGAACGCATCGTAATGGCCGGGATCAAAAAAAGCAACACATAAGGAGCCAGACTGAAAAACGATGCAAGATCCGCATATCCGTAATCCAGCACATTAGAATCCGGGAAAACCCATACAATGAGCCCGACAGCAATAAGAAACACTGCCATGACCATATAGGCAACCAGCGAATTAAAAAAACTGCCAATCTCTTTTTGAAAAATTGTAAACACTTTATAACTAAAAAATGTAAATAAGTAGTTGACATCAGATCACTCTGAACAACGGACTTCTATAAATGATATTTCAAACAATCGGGAAATTATAAACTTTTGCAAGACTGCCTTATCAAAATCTGCTACTCAAAAACCGGTTTTTCCCGACGGACAATTGCTGCAATAACCAAAGAGAAAATAAAGCCCATAATTAAATATCCGAAGACTCCGGCCGCGAACATTATTCCCGGCGAACTAAACTTTTCCGACGTTTCCATAAACCGGTCGATCTGCGAATCATCCAAACCCTGAGCTTCCATATCTGCTCTGGCTTTATCCAATGTCTGCGTCATAATCGTTGGATCGATGAATTTGATATAAACCATCGCAAACATCGACGCGAAAAAACCCAAAATGGCAGAAACCAAACTTCCCAAACCCAACCCTTCTCCATAAGTCATGAAACCTTTATTGATTTCACGGAATTCTTTCATGGCTAAAACAATGCCAACAATCATTATGACGTATGATATCATGGCCAGCCACTTATTTTGTGATTGGCCTGAAATATTCAGGATTGTCGTGAAAACCATAATTGCTACGGATGTCAGAACTCCATATTTAAGTGCGGTACGGGCGGTAGATGCTGTTTCTTCCATTGTGGTGGTTCAGAGGATTTGTATGTTACTTAGCGTGATTAAAGTAAATTTAAGGTTTATTATGAAATACTCCATAATCCTGTTTTCTGAAAATCAGTGATATAATCAAAATTGGAATAATGGCCATCACCGTTTTCTTACTGATCTCATCTGTAATGATTTCAGAAGGATCCATAGCCTGAATACTTGCATACATTTTCAGGAATTCTGCGTTTCCAATGTTTTTAACAAGCTCCTCTTTTCCCTGCTCCAAAAGCGCGCCCATTTCAGCAAGATAATTTGTAAAAACAGATGGATCAATATACGTAATAAAAAGATAAATAAGCCATCCGTTAATAAATGCAGCAATGGTATTTACCACATATCCAATTGTGAGCGCTTCCCATAAATGCAGAAAACCATTCCCGATTTTTTTACGAAAATACCAGCATGCCCCCGCGATCATAATCACATGGATACCCATATCCATCACTTTATTATTTCCAAGCGGAACAATACCTAAGGCGTAAAGCCCAAGAAAAAAAGCGAATGCCAAAAGCCCGGTTATCAAACCGAAAATCATTGACACTTTTAAAAGAGGTTTATTAAAATACTCTAGGATTGATTTCATGATAAATAATGATAGAATGACAGGCCGCCAAATCGTTAAACTGATTTGTCAACCTGTCATTCAATATGAACTTTAAAACCACTCCAGGCGACTATTATTAAAAACTCCACGCACGGCGCCTTTTAATGTTTGTCCCAGGAACGGGGTATTTTTTGATTTTGAATAGGTTTTACTGAAAGTCCAATCCGTTTCCGGTTCAAAAAACGTCAGATTGGCAACAGAACCTTCAGCAATATTTGTTTCTTCGAGCCTTAATATATGTCTTGGCTTGGTAGTCAGTTTCTCAACAATGTCCTCAACATTTAATCCGCTGTACATTTTGGCAAGAGAGAAAACCGTTTCCAGTCCTGTTATACCAAAATCTGCATGATCAAATTCAAGGTTTTTACTTTCTTCATCATGCGGATTGTGATCCGAAACGATGGCATCAATAGTTCCGTCCAGTAAACCTTCACGAATCGCTTGGTGGTCCGACGGACCGCGGAATGGCGGATTTACTTTTAAATTTGTATCAAAATCAATTAAATCCTTATCTTCAAAAGCCAGCTGATGCGCTGCCACATCACAGGAAACCGGCAATCCTTTTTCCTTTGCCTGACGAATCAGATCCACTGCTTCTTTTGTAGAAACCAGCGAAATATGCAGCATTGGCTGGCCTGTCAATTCCAACGTTGATTTATCCAAAGCATATTCCAGTAATTTCAAATCCCTGTTCAGCATCATTTCCTCGGCAAGCGAAGGCATTCCTTTCATTCCGTTCAAAGTGCTGGTTATGCCTTCATGCATCTGACCAAAAATGGTTAGCTGCGTATCTTCCGGACGATTCATCAGCAATCCATTAAGAGGCTGTAAATAAAGAATCGTTTTAAGAAATAAATCTGCATTCTGTACCGGATGCTCTCCATCCGTAAAAGCAATCGCACCGGCTGTGTGCAGGTCGATCATTTCTGTAAAATCTACACCGGCTGTTTTTTTGGTAACAGCCGCAGCAACATGTAGCTTCACTAAACTTCCAAGTCCCGACTGGCGGATATAATTTAATGTATCCTTACTGTCAACAACCGGCTGGGTATTGGGCAACAAAACAATTTCTGTGAACCCTCCATGTGCAGCAGTTTCCCGAACCGATACAAGATCTTCCTTATGCTCAAAACCAGGATCACGGGAAGCGACACGCATATCGATCCATCCTGTGGAAACACATAATCCGTTTCCTTCTTTTACTTCTGCACCTTCCGCAGACAAGTCATCGCCTATCTGCGCTATTTTTCCATCCACGATCAGTATATCCCGGACCTGATCGTGGAAAGATGATTTTTTATCAATGATTCGAACCGATCGAATTAATACTTTCATAAATTGTTGTGACCGCACTAAGCGAATTTATTTTTATCAACACTGATTCTTACAGCAATGCGATGATTCACCTGTATTAAAATCCCTTTTTTCAATAAGCAAAAAAAAAGCTCCCTTCGGAGCTTTAATGCTTTCATCATTCTCCAATAAATTGTTTGTAATCTTCGGCAGAAAGCAAACCTTCGGTGTCTTCCGGATTAGCCAGAGTTACTTTAACCATCCAGCCTCTTCCGTAAGGATCAGAGTTTACCAATTCCGGTTCAGCATCAAGTTCGTCGTTAACTTCTGTAACTGTTCCGGCAATCGGAAGGAATAAGTCAGAAACTGTTTTAACAGCTTCAACTGAGCCAAAGACCTCTCCTTTTTCGAGCGAATCCCCAACTGTATTAATATCTACATACACGATGTCACCCAATTCTTTCTGTGCGTGATCTGTAATTCCGATAAAAGCCGTATCACCTTCAATACGGATCCATTCGTGATCTTCTGTGTACTTTAGTTCTGAAGGGAATTCCATGGTATATTTATAGTAAGTTTTGAATCGTATTCAAGCGCAAATTACACGATGTACAATGTATTTTCCAAATCGAAATTTTATTCTGCCAAATTGAACTTCAACTGAACACCTCCGGAAGTACTTGCCCGGTAAAATGAGTTGGACACCAGCGGGTCATTAAATGTCCTGTCAAAATAAAACTGGCAGCTTAAACGATTGTTAACAACATAATTAATTGTCGGGTGCAGCTGGAAATTTATATTACCGGCAATCGGTATATTTTCCCCGTCAAATTTCCGCTGGATTGAACGCGTATCACGGAAAGTAAGACCAAGCTGCATCGTCATATCATTTTTCAGCTTCTTTTTGACACCATTAATTTTGAATGGCAGCGGAACATTGTTTTTGGTAAAACCAATATTGACAGTCACGTCCTGATTAAATAATTCTGCAACCTGAGCGTTGGAAAGGTTCAGGGCAACCGTTCTGTCACGGTTGTAATCTATACTTCCTGTAATCCGGCTTTGCGTCCGGAAAGTCACCCCGATCAAAGGAGCGAATTTCTCGGAAAGCGTAATCGTACTCATTGAGAAAACCGGCACGTATTGTCCAAGATAATTCGTCTTTGATGACAACGGATAACCCGTCACCGCAAGATTTACATACAACGCTGAATAATCAAGATTTGATGTAAAGTTACCAACACTGTAAGTTGATACATATTTGTGCTTCATGGTGAAACTGCTGAATATCTTCTTGAATCCGGGCAGTCTCGACAATCCGTCATAGTTGATATCCCAGTTCGGCATCGGGAATTTGAGGAACGGATTGGTACGAACTGTTTTGGGATCTTTTCCGGTATATGCCGCAAAGAATGACGAGATCAAAACATCCTGAGAGTTTTCATTGTATTCTCCTCCACTGCCATTTTCACTATTCAGACGGTCACGAAGTATGGCACGATAACTAACAAATTTATCAAAAACGGGTGACGAATTATCTTTCCGGATTTTGGCAAATGCAGTTCTGAAAGACATAAATGACATACTGAACTGGCCATTTCTTAATGGATTTTCATGCGAATAATTTCCGGTAGAATCCGGCCGGTAAAATTCCTGATAAGCATCCTGCCTCGTGAGCCTGACTTCAATCTGCATCCTGAAATCCTTGAAAGGTTCAAGCGAAGTATTGGCTGCAAAGTTTTTGGCAATGGTTTGCTGGAAAGGCTGGTTTTGCTCCTTGCTCGCCGTAATCCATCCTTTTTGTCCGGCCTTCGTTTGGAAATTCCTGTCCTGCTGGCCTAAGACAAATCCCAGTCCCGGAGCATTGGCATTGTCAAGACCAAAATGTTTCGGTGCTCTCAAATATCCCGGAAGTGCTGTGGTTTCCAATACAGAATAACTGACATTAATACCTCGCACTGTCATTAAAACCCGTGTAATATTTTTCAAAAGATCTGTTGATCGCATGTCGATATCTTCAATATCACCCGGACTTCTTGCAAAATTCTTTTTCTGCGCGGAAGGTGTATTGGCAAATTTCAGGTAACGTAATTTGTTATAAAGCATTACAAAATCGACCTTTCCTGAAATACCTCTTTCTCTGCTATTTCGGATAATATCTCCAAACGGAAGACTGTCGCTATCTACCAATCCCAGTGCATTCGCCTGATAATTATAGTCGATCGAATGCGAATAATCAGCCGTCATCCAGTCCAGAAGCGGAATTTTATCCAAAGGCAAACGGTAGGTCAATTTTATCTTCTGGTCAAAATTCTTGATCCGGCCCAGTTTCATGAAGTTATGCCACAGGGAATCCTTCTTTTGCGACGTATTAATATCTCCCATCGGCTCATCGATAATCGAATTCGCAGAAGCGTTGTATAACAAAGTCATGTTCTTGGTCAGATTCCAGCCAAAATCGTAATAACGATTAAACCAGAAATATTTTTCAAACATCGGTACCTGACCATCCGTAGTCAAATCAGCATTCCGAAGCTGTGTTCTGGCAAAACGACGGTCAACATCAGCCCGCAAAGAAACCATGTTGGGCAGCAATGTCACATTAAAATCCCTTACAAATTCAGCATAGCGGTTTGTTGCTTTCATTTTTTTGAAAGGCTCAAACGGTTTTGGCTGACTACTGAATATATAATTTATGCCTCCCTTATATGCGCGTTGATTATATTCCTGTGTTAGAATATTCCTTCGGGTATCGTCACTGAAAGCGTAAGTAAAGGATAGGTTTTCAAAATCATAGAAATGGTTTTTGACTCCGGGTTTTGTTTTTATTTTCCTGACGTTTGAGAAGTTTATCCCTCGCCTGACTGCGTTCTCCTCAACGAGTCGCCGGTAACCATCCCGCTCTTCATCTGATTGTAAATTGGCCAGCGTCGTTGATAAAGGAACATCGGGATCGAGCGGATCAAAATGCGGTTTTACATTTCGCCTGTCATAACTTACGAATAATGGAATACTGAAGCCCCATTCCTGAGGCAGCAATTTATCAACAGCAATATTCGATGAAAAACCATATTCCGTAGTCAGGTTTCTTGATCGCTCACCAATCCGCTGCTGAACACTTCCAAAACCGAAAGTTTCAATACGCCCGGAAGCGGTCACCGTTGCGAAATCTGCAAGTTTTGCGTTTAACTGGGCAATAGCTGCCCAGCCACCATGGTCATCAAAACCTTCGGCGTGCATTTCATCCGTCCAGATACAAAACGTTTTCGAACGTTCGTCAGCTGACTTTGGATTTCGCATACCAATCATCATCACACGAACTGCACTCAAATCCGGATTTCCGACAACCGTTATTTTATATCTTCCGTCCGTTGTCATCATGACGTACGGCGTGGACTGATTTCTACCAATAGCCTTATTTCTATTTGTTTTGGCAAGTACCAGATCAGCCAGCGCAATGTTCAATTCATTATTCTCCGGCCAGACCAGTTCGCTAGTTGCAACACCTTCAGCGGTTGACGTAAGGCCCGAAATATCAATTTCATAATAGTTCTGGGTAAGGTCGGTTCCAATGCGCATAAATGCACCTACCATACTGTTTTCATTTGCATCGTTTTGCATGTGTATATACATGCGCAGACGCTTGCGGAACAACAGATCCAGATTTACGTTTTTATAAACTGCTCTTGAATCACCATCACGCAGATCAGTCACACATAAACTCATCGATTGCTCGTTCAGTTGCAAAGTTGGTCTCTGTGTAAAATCCTGATCACGCTGCCAACCCGGAGGCAATTGGTAAACATATTTTTTCGCTGTGCTTGAGGTCCCGCTATTTTCTTCAATACTTACAGTTCCGACCGTAAATTTGGCATCGTAAGGTTCAGGAACTTCCTGCAATCCGGCCACGTCCAGATTATATGTATATTTACGATACTGCTGTCCGATCATTTGAAGCTGGGCAAAACGCAATACAACAGGCTGCTGAAAATCCGTCAGATACATTCGCATGAAACGAATGGATTTAAAACCACTGATCGTTCCAACCTGCCCCGTAAATTCTTTGATAGGAACACGGAACAAATACCAGTTCTGCCCGTCTGTTGTCGTTTGATCTACAATAAAACCGTTACCAACTTTTAGCTGGCCTGGCTGTAAATCGATTTGGTATTCGTAGTATGCTTCGTTATCGTTAATGGTATTATCAACATTCATATCCTCCCCATCAGGAACGCTGGTGGAGGCAGGTGTGATTAGCGACGCGTTGCCCGCACTTTCCGGAGAGTTATTCTCCATACCGATGTAGTCCTTATAACGCTGAAGAACTTTCAGGTTTTCAGCATCCAGATCCGCCCCAAGGAAATATTTAAAATCATCTCCGGAAGGATCCGCTAGTATTTTAGCTTTTGCATCCGCAGAAAGATTCGCTGGTAAACGATCCAGATATTCCTTAAAAAATGTTCTTTCTTCTTCATTACTTAATCCATCCAGACCTACATCCTGTTTTTGGCGTGCTCCGGATTCGTTGCTGAATGCATTGATCAAATATTGCGATTTAGTAACCTGTCCCCAAATCGTCTGCTCAACATTGTCTCCCACCACCTTGTTGACAATTGGCAATCCATTTTCAAAATTATATCGTTCATCAGGAATTGCATCTTCGGAGATATCTCCCAGGTTGAACATTAACTTACCACCTGTTGTATTATTGGTATTAAAGGTTCCCGGTGAGCCAGGATTCCCATCCCGGACAATACCATTATCACCGGTAATAAATGGATCAAGCATCCAGAATTCGATACTTTCAATATTGGCATTATCAAAATCATTATCAGAAGTAATCGCTCTGCTTAATCCTCCGAAATTTTGTCGCGTTGTTTTTAAGCGGCCATTCGCATCCAAATCTGTGTTATAATTATACATACCACGTTCGTTCGGGTAGTATGCAACATCAAGAATGTTTTGAGGATAATTGATCAAACCAGCCACGGACCTTAATGGGAAAATATCTTTTGGAAGGTATAACCTTTCATAAAAATTCTGGCGGTCAACGTCTGTAATATTCGTTGGAGGCTGTGCACTGCCGCCCAAACCTGCCGATCCTCCGAAAAGATTATCTACAACATAAGCCGAAATCTTTGCTCTTTTATATCCATAATTCAGCGATTTGCCATCAAAGCCTTCATGGAATTTTGGAGGCACTGCGGATAATCTCCACTTTTGCGGCTGACGTGCTAAATCATAAATTGTTCTTGTAGACTCAAAGTCATCAATCAATGAGCGGTTATTCACTTCTTTTGAAACGCCAGGGAATAATTTAGCAAACTCTCCCTTAAACTGAATCGTTGACATTTCCTTCGTTTGCAAAAACGGAAGAGCATCCAGCCAGCGCGTCAGGAAAGGAACATTTTTGCGAATATTGATACTGAAACCAAGCATTGTATTGTTTACCGGCTCATTACCAATCGCTACACGTGTCAAAAATCCGGCAGGTTTTTCGTGATAGCGAATCGCTGTCATACCCAAACTGATATCGCGGTTAACCACATAGTCAAGGTGAGTTCCCAGTAATGTTCTGATTTGATTCTGGAACATATCGGGACGTTCGTATTCAATCACAATTTCACGTCCGGAATTCATTACACTGCTGTTCAATATCCGGACACGGCCAATTTGTGCTTCAACAATATAATCAGAACCGGCAGCAAGCGGTACACCACCGGAAGTAACGGTAACCGATGTTTCCAAAACACCATAAGGCAGAGAAACTTCCGTTCCTCCGCTGGATTGATACGATCCTTTCAGATAAAACTTATTATGCGTTGTCACTTGCTGCGCATCGATCATGGTCGTGCGGTACAGTTCGTTAAAAACGTATTTTGACCGATACGCCTCGTCTGAAATTCTTGTTGTAAGGTTGGATCCGAACGGCTCCAAAACCGGGAAAAACACACGGCCTGTTTTTGTGTCAATCGTAACACCGTCAACAAAGTCAAAATTTCCGTCGGGCTGCAAATCATTTACCGGATTCAAGCGGTCAAGTCCCATTACGCGGATCAACGGGATATTGGCAAGATTACTTTCCTGTAAATTAGGATTATCAATACCGGTAAGGTCATCTTTATAAATTATCCGAAGTTGAAATCCGGTTTTTTCAATGGAGCTTGTCCCAAGCGTATAGACGTTTTTCATCATCAAATCCCACATCGGCAACTTCGTATTGTTACGAATTGTTGAAGATTTGATTAATTTCAGCGCGATTACCTCATCATCTTTACGATTCTGATAATCTTCTGTAAGCTCTCCTACTTTATAAGATCTTCCGTTATAAGTATATTCATAAGCAACACCCAGAACTTCATCATTTCTCAGTGGGGTAGTCAAAGAAATATAGCCTAACTGCGGATGAAAAGTATATTCCCGATCCTGAACCAGTTTCTTCGCACCTCTCAACAATTCATAATCCACCGTTTTTTCAAACCCCAAAGCCGTGATTGAAGAATTTGTATTATCAACCTGACGGAAAGCAGTATTATTTGCAAGTGTCTGGAATAATCCGTTGGTAGCATTATCAGCAGGTAAATTAGCGCGAATTGGCTGGAGACTTGTATTGCTGGTTCTGTAAGGTACTGGTTCTCCAAGATCTGTAAAACCAACCACGTTACGCAACGATTCAGTCGTCGTTGTTCTGTTCGTCACATAAACTTCCATCCGGGTAATGGTAATACCTGAAGTGATCTGTGGTGTATTTTTTAAAGCAGCTTCATATTTACTACGGAAAAACTGAGATAGGAAAAAGTTACGATTTTCGTCATAAGTATCGACCCGTATTTCAAAATCCCGGCTTTGCGCTCCGCCCCGTAAAACAATCCGTTCCTTACTTGAACGCTGCTGGGATGCTACAAATGTGGCGCTTAAACGACCAAACTGAAAGTCAGTTTTTAAACCAAAAAGATTCTGAACACCAGGAATTAACTGACTGTTTATGGCCCAGTTAATATTACCAGCTTCCACTTTTCTCAGAAAACTTTCCTCAGGATTTTTATAATTCAGCTTTAATGCATTTTCAAAGTTAAAGCTGGCTTTTGTATCGAAGTTGGTCAAAAAACCAAGCCTGTCTCCAAGGTTGGCATTGAAGTTAATGCTGATTTGTTCGTTAAAAATAAAGTTGGTATTCCTCCTCTGACGAATCGGAAGAGCCGGATTGTCAATAAACTGGTTCATTACACCAAGGTCCAGTGCAACAAATCCGGTTGGTTTAAAATCCAGAAATTTATCTCCCAGGATTTTAGAAAGCGCCGGCGGAACATCCAGTTTTGGCAAAAGGCCCCGCGCTCCCATTGCACTTTTCCCATCCTGACGCGAAGAATATTCTCTTAACAAACTCTTAAACGCACGATCTTCCAACGCCTTGTCGTAGGTTTCAAGATCCATGTTTTCCGGAGCACGGTAATCCAGATTTCCTGTTGGCGTTGTTATAGTTTCAGTCACGCCAATCTTACCTGAACTATCCAGTAAGATCGATGTTGAAATATTGGCCGGATCTTTAAGATAAAATGGAGATCGCGGACGAGGCTGGGCAAATTTATTGGAATAATAATCTTTCCAACGCATAATCAACTGATTACCTGACCGATCCACATTTTTTCGTGTGGTATCCCCGATCGTATCAGAGAGTATGGCCCAGTCGGCAGCAGCCTCAGAATATGATTCCTTTTGGTCAACAGAAGCCGTTGCCAGCAGCATCGCTCCGGTTGAAATTGTTACAGCCTTAAAAAGAGATGAGTAAACAGTTGATGACAAGGCTAATAATCTTTATTTTGAGAGGGGTTTTGCAATCATCAATAGCAACATATTCAACAAACCGGTAAAAAGCTTATCCATATTTTACGAACAATTATGTTAAAATCCAGATTAACGAAGCGCAAGTTTAATTAATTGCTCCACCGTTATTTCGTAGCCTTCCCGTTTGATAATCGTATCCACGCTTTTTTCCGCAGTTGCCTTTGGAATACCCAAAGTAACCAAAGCTGCCAACGCTTCGCTTCTCAGAGCATTGTTTGAACTGCCAGGCGTTTTTACCCCGGTAGTAAGCATTGCATCTTTGCGCATTTTATCACTTAGCTCCAATATTACTCTTTGTGCCGTTTTCAACCCGATTCCTTTCATGGACTGGATCAAACGTAAATCTTCATCGATGATACCCTGACGGATCTCAGCAGATGAGAGAGAAGAAAGCATAACCAGCGCTGTTGAAGGACCAACTCCTGAAATACTGATCAAATCAAGAAAAAGTTTTTTTTCATCATTTTCCAAAAAACCGAAAAGTACGTGTGCGTCTTCCCGGATATTCAGATAAGTGACCAGCTTACACCGCTTCCCAACATCCGGCATAGCAGCGTAGGTCTGCAAAGAAATACGAACCTCATAACCCAGACCCTGGATGTCAATAACAGCAAAAGCAGGATCTTTATAAGTTACGGTTCCGTCAACGTAGGCAATCATAAGTATAGTATGTGTGTTAATAAAGCTACTTCTAGCTCGATACGATTAATTTCATTCCTGGTTTAATCTCGTTTCCTCTGATCTTGTTTGCCTTTTTCAAAACTGTAACAGGCAAACCGTAACGCAGCGAGATATTCCATAGCGTATCGCCTTGCTGTACCGTGTGGTACCGCATTTTGATATGTCTTGATTTTCTGGTTTCTTCTTTATCCGGTATGTCTGCTTTTTCATTTTTTGCAGAAGCTATCATGGTTGCAGGAACTGTAACTTTTACATCTTTGTAAACAATCAGCTTCTGTCCGCCTTTGATCGCACTTTTGCGAATATGGTTCCAGTTTCTCAGTTCAGCTATTTCTACATTATATTTTCTTGAAATAGATTCCAGCGTTTCGCCTCTTTTAACAATATGGGAAGATTTCTTCGACTGGATTTTTGTAATACTTCCGGTTTGCTGAATTTCTTCACTTTCATCCTGTCCCTCGCTATCTGCTAAAACTACTTTTTCAATTGTATCAATTTTAGACAGTTCCTTTTCAGGTTTTGCGGAAGCAGCCATAACAACCGGTTTTATCTTAACTTTTACATCCTTGTAAAAAACCAGTCGCTGACCTCTCTTCAATGCGTTTTTGCGCATATGATTCCATCTCTTCAATTCGGCAACCGCAACATCATATCTTCTTGAAATAGATTGCAAAGTCTCCCCTCTCTTAACGGTATGTGAAGATTTCTTAGATTTAATTTTTGTTACCCCTCCATCAGCATAATCATTTCCGTACTGATCGCCGTCAACGTAGGCATAAGGAAATGCGCCTTTCCCTAATGCAGCTGCTCTGGCACTGTCAATTCCGGCAAGCAATACGCCTGAAGGAAGCAATCTGCGGGTACAGGAATCCATGATCACGTTTCTATTGCTCATCAGATAAGTATACTTCACACTCGGTACTTTCAAAACAAAATCACGTGTTTGATCGGGTAAAATTGTTTTGGTCAACTGAGGATTAAGTTTATTCAATTCCTCAAAATCAATACCGCTGGTTTCACAAAAAGTCACTAAATTAATATAACCATTTACATGGATCGTATCATTAGGGATTTGATATTCAGGATTTTGCGCATAAACTCCGTGATCATTTCCGTAGTTCATCATGTAATTCATGGCCACATATTGAGGCACATATGATCTTGTTTCTTTTGGAAGCGCATTATAAATTCCCCAGAAAGTAGTTCCATGAGAACGGCGCATGGCACGTTTCACGTTTCCCGGGCCTGTATTGTAAGAAGCTAAGGCTAATTCCCAGTCTCCAAAAATATTATAAAGCTGTTTCAGATAGCGGCACGCAGCTTCGGTTGCTTTTACCGGCTCAAAGCGTTCGTCAATATAACTATCCTGGTACAATCCGAACTCACGGCCGGTTGCAGGCATAAACTGCCACAATCCACCTGCTCTTACTCTTGAAAGGGCAGTTGGATTCAGTCCAGACTCAATCATTGACAAATATTTCAGCTCTGTCGGAAGACCGTATTTCTGAAGTGTTTTTTCAAATAAGGGGAAGTAAAGAGGCATTTTCTCCATCATACTGATGGTGAACTTTGTTTTCTTGTAGATAAAGTATTCCACAAATTCGTGGGAAGACTTATGATATGTCAACGGAATTGACTTTTCCAGTTTTGCAAACCGCTCTCGTAACAGTTCCTCGGGAATAGCTGGCGTTAAACCAATTTCCTCCACATTAGGAAGCATAGGAATGTTGGTATTTTCATCAGCTTCCGCTGCTATCCCTAGCGTGTCCGGGCCAATAATTCCTAATTTCTCTTGTTGTATTGTCGCCATAACCGGCGAATTCCACAATCCCACACACACGGCTCCAAGCCACAATACTCTTTTTGAAATCCTCATTAATTATGCTTTTTGATGGGTTAGTCAATTCCTGTTATCAAATAGTCAATGTCTGATGATGAATACTTTATAGAAAAATGACGTACTATTTATAATCTTTCAGATTGATTGGTATCAATTTAAAAAAACTATCTACTACTGGCACAATTATTTTACACAAACACCGGTGTCAAATAATATTAATTTGGTTTTAGTTACTTTCAATCTTTTTACCACAAACTGAAACAAAGTTAGTATTCCGCAGGTAAATTACGCCTCTAAAATATTTTCTTTTAAAATTAATGAAAGATGATTTGCAAATGAAAGCATCTTTTGCTCTTCAAAAAAGGGAGCCATAATTTGAATACCGATCGGCATACCCTCTTTATCGACGCCGTTGGGAATAGAAACAGCGGGATTTCCCACAACATTGGCCTGAACTGTAAATATATCAGCAAGATACATTTGTAAAGGATCTTCTGTTTTCTCTCCGATTGTGAACGCGGTCGTTGGTGTTACAGGTGAAATAAGAAAATCAAACTGCCCGAAAAAGCGTTCGGTTTCTTCCCGCACCAATCTTCTAACGCGTTGCGCCTTGGTATAGTATGCGTCGTAATAATTTGCACTTAAAACAAAAGTACCTAATAATATTCTTCTCCTTACTTCTTCACCAAAACCTTCGGTTCTGGTATTTTTATAAAGAGCCTCCAGATCACCTTTTACAGCAGATCTATGGCCATAACGAACACCATCAAATCTTGATAAATTTGAACTGGCCTCAGCCGTTGTAAGAATATAATAAGTTGGCAATAAATAATCCAGCAAAGGCATTTCAACCGGCGTTACCTCATGCCCCGATGCGCGCAAACGATTAAGAACTTCTAATGTTTGTTCCCGAATTTCAGGTGCAATAGATTCATTTTCAATCGTGTCCCGAATATAGCCAATTTTAGCTTTACCATTCCAATCCAGATTTTTGGAATAAGCGGGTACTTCTTTTAAAGAAACGGTACTGTCAAAATCATCGCCTCCAGCCATAACTTCCAATAGCAAAGCGGCATCCTCAATACTTTTGGTAATCGGTCCGATACAATCGAAAGAAGAAGCGTAAGCAATAAGACCATAACGGGAAACACGGCCATAGGAAGGTTTCACACCAATGACACCACAAAAGGCAGCGGGTTGGCGGACCGATCCACCCGTATCACTACCCAAAGAAGCATGACAAAGCCCGGCTTGTACAGCAACGGCAGAGCCTCCGGAAGAACCGCCAGGTACTTTGGAATTGTCTGCAGCATTTAATACCGGACCGAATGATGAACTTTCATTGGATGATCCCATCGCAAATTCGTCACAATTCTGACGACCGATTACAATCGCATCTTCATCAAGAAGGCGTTGTACGGCTGTTCCGGTGTAAGGAGCAATATAAGAATCTAAAATCCGGCTTCCGGCTTGTACGCCATGTCCTTTATGAGAAAGGACATCTTTTAACCCTATAATAAGTCCGGCAAGCCTACCTGCGGTCCCATTCCGGATTTTAATATCAATTTCAGAAGCAAGGCGGAGCGCTTCTTCTGAATATACTTCAACGAAAGCATTTAAATGGGCATTGGACTCAATCCGTTCCAAATAATGATTTACCAACTGCACGCAGGTTAAACCTCCTCCACGCAAATCATTTTGTATCTCGGTCAGCGTCGGGTACTCTTTCAACGTAATTATTTTTGGCGGGTAACAAATAAAAAATCAGAGCCATTTAAGTTTTTACTAAACGGCTCTGTTATGTACACAATACAACGGAAAAACTACTTTGTGGTAGTATCTTCCATGCTTTTTTCAATATTCTCTTTTACGTCTTTGGTAGCGTTTTTGAACTCATTAATCCCCTGGCCCAAACCACGCATTAATTCAGGAATTTTTTTTGCACCAAAGAAAAGCAAAACGAACAAAGCTACCAAAAAGATCTCTTGTCCACCCAATCCCATAATTCCCCCTAAAACAGTTACTGATTCCATATCTATTCTTTGATTATATGTTTACAAAAATACTTATTATTTTGAAAAGAACTAAAACTTCAGACACTTTATCCTATATTAATTGTTTTTTCATTCTTTTCCCATTCACTGAATTTACGAATATCTTCTCCCAGTGTCCTGATCAGCCAAAGCACCAGCGCAATGTCATCGGTAATTCCTATAACAGGCAGAAAATCAGGAATCAGGTCAATTGGTGATACAAAATAAATTAACACCGCAACAATTGATACCAGACTTTTCCAAGGCAAATTCTTATACGCTCCCGAAGAATAAGCTTTCACCATCCGGACCAGCAATTGTACACTGCTTTGAAACTCCGACAGATTTCCCTTAAAGCCAATATGTTTCAGTTTGCCAACAACTTCACCTGCTAACTCGAAAAGACGGCTTGCGTTTCCAGCATATCTTCCTGCCTTTCCGGTTGCCTTTTTAAAAAAAATTGAATGTAATATTCTTGTGATCAACGAATCATTATTCATTTCCTAAATAAAGAAAAAGTGGTTTGTGATGACAATATAACTATCTAATTACGTAAAAAATTGCATTTCGGATCATTCCGAACTACTTTTCTTACAAAAATCAAATCAGCTTGTGGTTTTAACAAATTAAGTACCCTATTTTTAGGTTATATTTCAAAACATTAATTTTTATACAATTAACTATATTTTTTTATGAAGATTACAGTCGTAGGCGCAGGTGCTGTGGGTGCAACCACAGCTGATAATATTATTCGTCGCGAATTGGCGGAAGAGTTGGTGCTGCTGGATATAAAAGAAGGTGTAAGTGAAGGAAAATCATTGGATATGTACCAAACCGCTGCATTGCTTGGTTTTAACACAAAGCCAATCGGTTCAACAAATGACTATGAAAAAACAAAAGGATCTGATGTAGTGGTGATCACTTCCGGTATTCCACGCAAACCCGGCATGACTCGTGAAGAGCTTATCGGTATTAATGCAGGCATCGTAAAATCAGTAACTGAAAATATTTTAAAATATTCTCCAAAGGCAATTATCATCGTTGTTTCCAATCCTATGGATACCATGACTTACCTTGCTTTAAAAGAATCAGGTATTCCTAAAAAACGTCTTATCGGAATGGGCGGCGCTTTGGACAGTGCCCGTTTTAAAACATATCTTGCACTTGCCATGGATGTTTCTCCAAGTGACATACATGCCATGGTAATTGGCGGACACGGCGATACAACCATGATACCCTTGACACGCCTGGCTACTTATAATGGTATTCCTGTGAGCCGTTTCCTTTCAGCTGAAAAACTGGAACAGGTTGCTGCTGATACCATGGTGGGCGGTGCAACACTTACGAAACTTATCGGAACTTCGGCCTGGTACGCGCCGGGTGCTGCTGCTGCGATGATGGTTGAAAGTATCGTTCGCAACCAGAAACGTATCGTTCCATGTGGTGTTTATTTGAATGGTGAATATGGCCAAAAGGATATTTGTATGGGTGTTCCCGTGGTTCTGGGCCGTAATGGCTGGGAGAAAATCATCAACCTTCGCCTGAGCGATGCAGAAAAAGCGGCATACGAAAAATCCGCAGAAGCAGTAAGAGCAATGAATGGTGCGCTTACTTTCTAAAAACAAAAAAAGAAGTCAACCTTTTAAAGGTTGGCTTCTTTAATTATTACGCTAATGTTATTTATCAGATAGAAACCTGATATTGCAGGATCCAGGATCCCTTCCTTAAATCTTTTTGAAGTTCATTTGCAATCGTACTGTTTTTATAAATCGGGCGGTTTTCATAGTTAAGCGTCAGCTTTCCATTATTCCCCTTCATCAGCCAGTTGACACCAACATTATAAAGAATCATCGGATCCCGTAATCGTTCATAATCCGACTTCTGTAAAGATGCGTACGGCATCAGTGTCCCATGACTTCGTAACAATCCATCTTTAAGTTTATAACCAAACTGTGAATAAATCACGTTACCGGTTCCAAACATCGGATACGCATTTCCCTGTGTTCCGCTAACACCTGTTATAGGCAACGTGGTTCCTGTTGCCGGGTTCATACTTCCGTTATAGCGCAGGTAACCCTTGCCATAACCCATATGAAAATAACCCAGATAAGCCGAAACAGCTGTTCCTTTATCTTTATTCAAAGGCATATCAAGGTAAGACGCCACGGACCAAAGATTCATGTTACTATATAATGTATCCACGCTTTCTTTTCGCCAGGTTGCATTTTTCTGCGCGATAAAACCTGCCTCAATGTTCCAGATTTTACGTTTACCAAAATAAGTTCCCGTCATATATCCCGGCGTGGTGTTGTCTTCGGTCTCAAAAATGTTGTAAATTAATAATCCGTCAAATTGCTTTTTATGTTTTTTCTGGGCGAAGACTGAATTGGCATTCAACGAAGGCGGAACCGCTCCGTTTGTTTCAATCGGGAAAGGATCTGCTACGCTGATGCGATAATTAATCTTACCGACTTGTCCGCGACTATAAATGGCAAGTTTACGGGCGAACTGGTCCGTTTGATCCACCGTAGCCTGTGCAAATATGGGAACATCCAGCGTCATGATCGTTGAAATACTGGGTTGCGAAAAACGGGAAAGTCCGTTTACAATTGTCAAACCACCTCCAAAACGAATGAAGTTATTCCCTTTTCTCTGTACTTCATATTCCCCGAGCGCATCATGAAAAAAAGCTCCAACTTTGCGGTTGCTCGGTGTCCCGACCGTATTATATCCAGGGAAACCATTTGTCTTGTTAAAGTTGTTCAACCCAAACTGCGTATAGAAAAATATTCGGTCGGTAATTTGACCAAACAGTTGTATTCGTGTACGGCGCAGACCTATATCAAAAGTCTGAGAGGCAGGATCAGTCAGAACAGTCGTTCCGGGATTATTATCATTAAGCCTGAACCAGGCCTGATTGATAAAAGTAAATTTAACATAATGAGAACCAGAAGGATTCAAACTGTATCTTATGTCACTTTTGTTATTATCGTCCGTCGGTTTGACTTGCGACATAACCGCAGAGGAAGTCAGTAAAATTAAACAAAGTACTTTTTTTATTACCATATACGTTGGTCTGTTTTAGAATTTACTAGTATTAGCACCCTATAATAAACAGGTAAAACGACATTAAAAACAAATTAAAAATGATTTTTTTAATGATAAAAGAGTGTTTTTTTGACATTTTGTTTTTCAATCAACCAGGTAAAAACAAACTGTTCGAGCGTTACACTTTACTTATCCTCTTTATATTTCCTTTCCTGGCGACCGCGCAGGAAACACCTCAGCTTATAAATTATCCTAATACCGTTTACAAAGCGCACAACCAAAACTGGGAAATAGCGCAAAGCAGAGACCACATTATTTATGTTGCCAATTCTGACGGTTTGCTGGAATATGACGGCGCAGTATGGAAATTATATCAGCTCCCGAACCGGCAAATAATCCGTACCGTTTTATGTGATACTACCGCAAACGGAGATTCCCGCGTTTATGTCGGAGGATTTTCGGAATTTGGTTACTGGCAAAAAACCGGAAAAGGACAGCTGATTTATCACTCACTCAGTCAAGGTACTAATTTCAAAAGTCTGAAAACGGAAGAAATCTGGCACATCACAAAAACCACCGATGCCATTTATTTTCAATCCTTCGCGAGGATATATAAATACGATGGCAAAAAGATAACAGAACTGAAATCGTCAGGAAATTTCATGTTCATACGCAACGTCCGGAACCGGTTGTTTTTTAATATGCTGACAAATGGTTTATATGAATTGAAGGATGATAAGTTTTTATCGCTTCCCGGCACTTCATCCCTCGCCAATGCAGTAGTTTCCAGCATTCTACCTTTTTCAAATAATCGACTTTTGATTACAACCACAAAACATGGTTTATTCATTTATGACTTTGAAAAACTGACCGAATGGAAAATTCCGATTGCGGAAGAATTAAAGAAGAATATTATTAATAAAGCTCTCATACTGAGTACGGATAGTAGTCTTGCCTTAGGGACAATATTAAAAGGACTTTATATTCTTGATAAAAACGGGAATCTGAAATATCACTTCAATAAAGAAAATGGTTTGCAGAATAATACAGTTTTAGCGCTCAGCGAAGATAGCAGAAAGCATATTTGGCTAGGTATGGATCAGGGAATTGACCTGATAAAGTTATCCTCTCCCATCATTTCCTACCAAAAAAATGATAATCCGCTTGGCTCTACATACGCGGCAGCTATCTGGAAGAATAAACTTTATGTTGGGTCCAATAATGGCGTTTTTGTAAAAAAATGGCCGTCGGCAGAATCTTTTCGCGCAATTCCAGGGCTGGAAGGACAAACCTGGAATCTTAAAGTAGTTGATGATCAGCTTCTCTGTGGGCATAATGACGCGACTTTTCGAATTGAAGAAAATGGCATTAAAAGAATTTCATCCGTAACAGGAGGCTGGGTCTTCCTTCCGGTTGAAACAAAGAAAGAGAAACTTTTATTGCAAGGATCATACACGGGCCTTCATGCTTACAGGAAAGATGACAATGGAAACTGGGTATATGCTTTTGAAATAAAAGGAATACCACCTATCCCTATCAAACAGATTGTCATGACAAAAGATGGCTCGCTTTGGCTCGCTCATGCTTATAAAGGACTATTCCGGACTATTTTGAATGAAAATATGGATTCTGTAAAAGTCTGGCAGGAATACAAATCTCCGGTTGATATCCCCAGCGAGTTTGCAGTCGAAATCACGCCATGGAAACAAAATCTTCTTGTTCGTTCAGGAAATGGCTTTTTTAAGCCAAACGATCAAAATAAATTGATGCCTTACATGGATTTGAACAGGAATGACAACGATGCTTTCAAAATTCGGTCAGGAATAGATGGAGACTGGTTTAAAGTTTATTTAAGCAAAATAATTTATACAAATAAAAGCGGTTCACGTTCACTGGATTTGTCTCTATTAAGAAATAATGAAACGATTATCCCTTTATCAAATCAATATTATTTTTTCGGATTAGATAATGGATATGCGCTGTATGACAGGACTATTGCTGAAAAACCGATAACAGCTGCAATGACTCCTATTATTCGTAAGGTTGTGAATTTGAGAAATCTTGCAGACATGTTTGAAACGAAAAGCAATACAGTTTTGCCAAAAAACGTCCGGTCTATCCGGATTATGTATGCTTTACCAGTTTTTGGACAAAATCTTCAATATAAATATCGTTTGAAAGGACTTTCGGAACAGTGGTCCGAATGGACGGATCAGAGTTATGTTGAATATACCAATCTGGAATCCAAAGAATACACTTTCGAAGTAAAAAGCAATTTGAATGAGCAAATTACCACGTACAGTTTCTCAGTAAATCCGTATTGGTATGAAACCGTTTGGGCGAAACTATTATTTGTATTGATAGCCGCCGCAGCGCTAACGGGAATTATTTTCTATCAGGAGAAAAGATTAATCTCTCATCGAAAAAAGCTATTGCAGGAGCAGGAAGAAAAACTACGGCAGCAAACATTGGTTAATGAAAGAAGAATCATCGAGATCAGAAATGAAAATCTTCAGAGCGAAATCAAAAACAAAAGCCAGCAGCTTAGTAATGTTGCGATCAATGTCGTTCGTAAGAATGAAATTTTACAGGAAATACGTGACGAACTTCAACAGGTAAAACAGGAATTAGGCCAGCAATTACCCAACATTCATTATCAAAAACTGCTTCATAGTATTGAAAGAAACGTCGCCGGGAAAGACGACTGGGTTTTGTTTGAAGAAAATTTCAATGAGGTCCATGATGAATTTTTCAAACGTTTGAAGAAAGCCTGTCCTGAAATCTCCCCGTCGGAACTTCGTTTGGCAGCTTGTCTAAGAATGAATCTTTCCAGCAAAGAGATGGCTCCCGTGTTGGGAATTTCTCTTCGTGGTATCGAAATCAAACGATACAGATTAAGAAAAAAACTTCAACTGGCTAATGATTTCAATCTCAATGAGTATATGATGGAGGTCTAAGTCATATAGACAAAACCAATATTTTCTTCTTTAAACACCAAAATTCATTGCATTATTCTTATTGATGTAGTGGTGATGTAGTGCTATTTTTGACAATGGCTATTATTCCTTCTTAGTTTTGAAGACAATTTAATCTTTGTAAAGTTCAAAATACCTAACTAGAAACCAATGAAAGCAAATGTACGATCACTGTACTTGTTGATCATTTTTGCGTGTATGACCACACTATCGTTCGCGCAGGGAGTTAACATAACAGGTAAGGTCACTTCATCAACAGATGGCTCCGCACTTCCTGGTGCGAGCGTTTTGATAAAAGGAAGCACAACAGGAGTGCCAACCGATATTGACGGAAATTTCACCATTAACGTTCCGTCTACTACATCAATCCTGGTCGTTTCCATGATCGGAATGACACCTCAGGAAATCACCGTAGGTTCCAATTCCGTAATTAACGTTTCGCTATTGGAAGATGCACGTGCATTGAATGAGGTTGTCATTGTAGGTTACGGAACACAAAAGAAACTTGACATAACAGGTTCTGTGGTTTCCATAAAAGGCAGTGAGATTTCAAAACAATCTTCGATTAACCCTGTCAGTGGTTTACAAGGAAAAGTAGCCGGTGTTCAAATCAACAATTCAGGAAAACCAGGTGAAGCACCTCAGATTCGTATCCGCGGTGTCGGCACTGCTTATGGTAGTCCTAACCCGCTTTATGTGGTCGACGGAGTTTGGTTTGACGATATCAGCTTTCTTAACTCCAATGATATTGAGAGCATGAACATCCTGAAAGATGCTTCAAGCCAGTCGATTTATGGTGTGCGTGCAGCAAATGGTGTTGTGTTGATTACTACTAAAAAAGGAAAATCAGGAAAAGCGATTGTTGATTACAATGGTTATGTGGGTGTTCAGAAAGTGACCAACCAGATTAAAATGGCTAATGCGAATCAGTATTCTACCATGATCAATGAGCTGAGCGCTATCAACGGAGGAAAACAACTTCTGGACCCATCCCAATATGGAGAAGGAACGGATTGGTACAAACAAATCCTTCGCGATGCATTCATTACAAACCATCAGATCTCTGTCAGCGGCGGTGGTGAAAAATCAACTTATGGTCTTTCTCTTGGTTTTCTGAAACAAGATGGTATTGTTGACAGAAATAATTTCAAACGTTACACTGCCCGTTTCCAAAACGATTTCCAGATATCTAAAAACCTGAAAGTCGGATATACTGCAACAGGTGCATTCAGTAAATCGAATGACGAAGCAGGCGGAATTTTCCGTCAATTGTACGCCGCAGCTCCGGTTGTCCCGGTTTATAATGCGGATGGCTCATACGGAGATCCTTCCAAATTATTTCTGGGAGACGCAGTTAGTTTTAACCCACAGGTAACGGTTGATGTTTTCAACCAGGTTACGAAGAAGACATTATTGACAGCGAATGCGTATGCCGAATTGTCGTTTTTGAAAGACTTCAAGTTCCGTACCAGTCTGGGTGGACGTTATGGACAAGATGAAACAAGAACTTACACACCAGTTTATGCGGCGACCTTAGCACAACGTAATACCAACAGTTTACTAAAATTTGTTCGCCCGCAAGCACGTTATTGGATTTTTGAAAATACACTGACTTATACCAAAGAAATCGGTAAACACAGTTTCACTGCACTTCTTGGTCAATCGGCTCAGCACGATCAGTCTTATCAGCTTACCGCTACTGCACGTGATGTTCCTTACAAAAGTGAAGGTGACTTGTATCTTGCTTTGGGAGATGCTGATACCAGAAGCGTAACAGATGAGGGTGATTTAGCAACCTATTCATCTTATTTTGGTCGTGTTAATTATTCGTTTTCTGACCGTTATCTGATCAATGCATCGTTAAGAGCAGATGGTTCATCCAAATTTTACCAAGGTGGAAATGGCTGGGGTTATTTCCCTTCTGTGGGTGCGGGCTGGGTTATCAGCAATGAGCCTTTCCTGAAAGACCAGAAAGTATTTGACAACCTAAAACTTCGCGGTAGCTGGGGTAAAATCGGAAATGCTTCCGTTCCTTCAAACCTATCCACTTTAACGGTTGCAACGGGTGGATCTCTTGCTGCAATTTATGGCGGTACTGTAAACACAGGTGCAAGTATCAACTCTATTATTCCGCCGGTTACTTACTGGGAACGCGGTGTAGGTACGGATATCGGTTTAGAAGCATCGATGATGAAAAATCGTCTTTCAATTGAACTGGACTACTATACCAAGAAAACAGAAAGAGCCATTTTTGATATTCCTGTTTTAGCTTCTATCGGAACTCAGTCCGGTAGTATCCTTGGAAACCAGGCTGATTTCCAAAATAAAGGATTTGAAGCGTCGATCAGCTGGAGAGACGAAATTGGCAAAGATTTGTCATACAGCATTGGGATTAATGGTAGTATGAATACCAATAAAGTTTTGTCGGTATCCACAGGTGCTAACCCGATTTACGCTGGTGGTGTAGGACTTACAGGTGGTGCATTGGCTACAAGAACCCGCGTTGGTGATCCTATCGGTTCATTCTACGGATATATTGTAGACGGTATTTTCCAAAACCAGGCAGAAATTGATAAATCAGCTCAGAAAACAGCTAAACCAGGTGATTTCAAATACCGCGATATCAGCGGAACTAATGGAACGCCTGACGGTACTATTACCGGCTTGGACAGACAGGTAATTGGTAACCCAAACCCAAAATACACTTACGGTATCAATACAACCTGGAACTATAAATGGCTTGATTTAACACTGGATTTCCAGGGTGTTGCTAAAATTGATATTTACAATGCAAATCTGGGCTGGCGTTATGGAAATGAAAATTTCACAAAAGATTTTTACGAAAACCGCTGGCACGGAGAAGGGACTTCAAATACGTACCCTTCTACAAATATCGGAGGCGGTAGCAATTATCTTCCCAACTCATTCTTTGTACAAAGCGGAAGTTATTTCCGGGTTAGAAATGCGCAGTTAGGATTTACCCTGCCGACAAAAATTACAGAACGTTTGAAGTTGAAAAAACTAAGAGTTTATGCAAACGCGCAGAATGCACTTAACTTTTTCAAATACAAAGGACTTTCGCCAGAAGTTAGAGCAACTGACAATAAACCAACAACGGCTGGAATTGATGCCAACGTTTATCCGTTGTCTGCAACTTACAATTTTGGAGTAAATATTACTTTCTAAGATTTCACGACTATGAACAATATAGATTTTAAAACAAATTTTAAACGGATTGGGCTTTACGCCGGACTTACTTCCATGTTGCTTTTTCCGGTAGCATGTCAGGACAGCTTCCTGGATACCGATCCGCAAGGCAAGCAGGCTGGTGATGTTTTCTGGGTAAATGAAAGCGATGCAACCAAGGCTGTTAATGCCATGTATGCAAATTTGCGCAGTTTCGACAACATCGCTTTTGGATCAGTTGCCGTTGAAAGCTTAGGTTCTGATGAAACAGAAAAAGGAAGCTCTGCGTCGGATGCAACTTTTTTGAATACCTATGACAACTTTTCAGTTGGTTCTACGGATGGACAGCTAGGTGCATTCTGGTCTGCTCAGTATAAAAATATTAACTATGCCAATCAGGTTTTAGATAATATCCCAGCGATCACGATGACTGCTGCGCTGAAAGACAGATATCTGGCGGAAGCAAAATTCATCCGTGCGTATTCTTATTTCAGATTGGTACGTGCTTTTGGTGACGTTCCTTTAAGACTGAAAGTGCCTGCCGGAACAGCAGAATACAACATTGCTAAAACTGCAAAAGCAGAAATTTATACAGCTATTGAAAAAGATTTAACAGAAGCAGAAGCTGTGTTACCAACGAGCTACGGAACTGCCGATTTAGGTCGTGTTACAAAAGGAGCCGCTTTGTCTTTACATGCAAAAGTATCGATGTATGAGAAAAAATGGCAGCAAGTGTATGACTTGACTACACAGGTTATTGGTTTAGGTCAATATAAACTGGTTGCCAATTATGAGCAGTTATTTAGAATTATCAACGAAAATTCCACGGAATCCGTTTTTGAAATACAAAATGCGCTTGTACTTGAAAATGCCGATGCGTCTAATTCTCAATATTCACAGGTTCAGGGTGTAAGAGGTGTTGTAGGCGGCGGCTGGGGTTTTAATGTTCCAACGCAGGCACTGGCCGATGCATACGAAACGGGAGATCCAAGGAGAGATGCAACGATTATTTTCCGTGGTGAAACAACGCCTGAAGGTGATTTCATTCCAACCGTTGGTGACAATCCCATGTACAATCAAAAATCTTACGTGCCTTTCAGCCTTTATGTCTCAGGATTTAATGAAGGTGCGCAGCAAAATGTACGTGTGATCCGTTATGCTGATGTTTTGCTGATGAACGCAGAAGCAGCTAATGAATTGGGAAAATCAACGGAAGCATTAGCTTCTTTGGAAATTGTTCGTGCAAGAGCAAGAGGCACAAGTGCTACGATCTTGCCAAAAGTTACCACAACGGAACAAGTTGCTTTGAGAACCGCTATCTGGCACGAACGTCAGGTTGAATTGGCTATGGAATTTGACCGTTATTTTGATGTGATCCGCCAGGGAAGAGGGACGACTGTTTTTGGACCAAAAGGATGGATTGCAGGTAAAAATGAAGTATGGCCAATTCCTCAAACTGAAATTGATTTGAGCGGTGGTGTATTGACACAAAATTCAGGATATTAACCCATAAGATTTCTAAAAAACACCGGTCTGAAAGTGCTAACAAATCAGGATTCTGATTATTAAAACTTCGGACCGGTGTTTTCTTTTTTCTTCCAAAGGGAAAATTTCTTCCTAATTCCTACTAACAGCCATACGGTGAAAAATTGTTTTCAAATAGTCCTTTTACTTCTTATTGTTTTTGCATTTGGGTGTAAAAGTGATGATGTAAAGCAACCGGAAATTATTACACCGGTAACTTTTCAGATTGACTCGACAAACAAATTCCCTATTATCTCAGATGATGCACTTTTGACATTGGTACAAAAGCAAACCTTCAAATATTTCTGGGATTTTGGACATCCGGTTAGCGGCTTGGCGAGAGAAAGAAATACATCTGGCGATGTCGTTACATCAGGCGGCAGCGGTTTTGGTATCATGACCATTCCGATTGCTATTGAAAGGGAATTTATAACCAGAGGCCAGGGATTGGAAAGAATGCAGAAAATTGTCGCATTTCTAAAAACCAATACACTAAAATTTCACGGCGCATTTCCACACTGGATTAATGGAGCAACCGGAGCGGCAGTTCCATTTAGCGCAAAAGATGACGGCGCGGATCTTGTTGAAACTTCTTATTTAATTCAGGGATTGTTAACGGCACGACAATATTTTAATGGAAACGACGCTATCGAAACCGCTTTAAGAAATGATATTAATACCATTTGGAATGGTGTAGAATGGGACTGGTTCAGGAAAAATAATGAAAACGTACTTTATTGGCATTGGAGCCCAAATTATAACTGGGATATGAATTTGCCAATTAAAGGCTGGAATGAATGTCTTATCACTTATGCACTGGCAGCATCTTCACCAACACATGCTATTCCAAATAGTGTTTATGAAAATGGCTGGACGGGAAACGGTTCGTTTAAAAATGGTAACAGTTATTATGGAATAACATTACCCTTGGGAAGTGCTTATGGCGGCCCATTATTTTTCTCTCAATATTCCTTTCTGGGTATTAATCCAACCAATCTTACGGACCAATACACAAATTATCTGACACAAAATCAGAATCACACATTAATCAATTACAATTACTGCAAGACCAATCCTCTAAAATATAACGGATATAGTGAACTCTGCTGGGGATTAACGGCCAGCGATATTCAGGATGGATACAATGCCAATTCTCCCACAAGCGACAAAGGCGTGATCGCCCCTACCGCGGCTTTATCGGCTTTTCCATACACGCCAATAGAATCGATGAAAGCTTTAAAATTTTTCTATTACAAACTGGGTAATAGGCTTTGGGGAGACTATGGATTTTACGATTCGTTTTCTTTACAGACAACTTGGTATGCGAATTCATACTTAGCCATTGACCAGGGACCGATCATCATTATGATTGAAAACCACCGTAGCGGCTTGCCATGGAAATTATTCATGAGCTCACCGGAAATAAAAACAGGAATGAAAAACCTGGGATTCCAGAGTCCGAATTTATAATCGACTAACGAAAAGTCGAGTTAGTAACTATTCACGTCCTCAACAAAAGAATTAATTAACATGAAATCATTACTCTTATCATTAAGTATTATATGCAGTCTGCTTGTATCCGAAAACAGTATTGCTCAAAAAAAGAAAACAGCAGCCGTTCCGACAGTTTTTAATCCTGCAAATCGTCCAAAAAATTTATCCGATACTGCTTTACTTGAATTGGTACAAAAACAAACTTTCCGCTATTTCTGGGAATTCGGTCACCCTGTAAGTGGTATGTCGCGAGAAAGAAGCAACGTTGCTTTCGATTATGGCGACGAAGTGGTTACCACAGGCGGTACCGGATTTGGTATTATGGCAATGATCGTAGCTGCGGAACGTGGCTGGGTGCCGAGAGATTCCGTTTCAAAAAGACTTTTGAAAATGGTCAAATTTCTTTCCAAAGCGGATCATTATCATGGAATTTTTCCACATTGGCTAAATGGCGGAACTGGTAAAATTATTCCATTTGGACGAAAAGATGACGGTGGGGATCTGGTAGAATCGTCATTTTTGTTTCAGGGATTAATTTGTGCAAAACAGTATTTCAAAGGAGAGAATGATACCGAAAGAGATTTAAGAAACCGCATTTCCGGAATTTGGGAAGAGGCAGAATGGGATTGGTACACAAGAGGAAACCCGGATCAGCTATTCTGGCATTGGAGCCCGAATAATGGCTGGGCCATGAATTTCGAATTGCGTGGATATAATGAAACGCTGATCACTTACATTATGGCAGCATCGTCGCCACGGTATCCAATTACAGCGCAGGTTTACAATAAATGTTGGGCGCAAAGTGACCATTTCAAAAATGGCAAAGAATTTTATGGTGTGAAACTGCCGTTGGGTTTTGATTTTGGTGGTCCGTTGTTTTTTGCACATTATTCATTCTTAGGATTGGACCCACGTAAACTAAAAGATCAGTATGCAGATTATTGGGAGCAAAATGTGAATCACACAATGATTAACTACAAACATTGCGTTGCCAATCCCGGTAAATTTAAAGGTTACGGTGAAAACAGCTGGGGATTAACCGCAAGTGATACCTATGATGGATACAATGCATTTTCACCAACAAATGATTTCGGAACCATCACACCTACCGCCGCATTATCTTCTTTCCCTTATGCGCCACAACAATCGATGAAAGCGTTGAGACACTTTTACGATGATTTGGGTGATAAGATTTGGAGTGAATATGGATTTACCGATGCCTTTAATGAATCACAAAACTGGTATGCAAAGTCACATCTGGCAATTGATCAGGGACCGATCATTGTCATGATTGAAAACTACCGGACAGGATTATTATGGAAATTATTCATGAGTAACCCGGATGTTCAGAACGGATTGAAAAAACTAAATTTTGAAAGTCCGGCTTTGAAAACAATCAGCGCAAATTAACCAGTCATTTGCCAAAATTCACAAGAATTATAAGCCACTGACGGCTTTTCGAAATAATAAAATAAATTGTACCTTGATGGCATTTAACAGCGTTCATGAAATTAAATTTCATGAACGCTTCCATACCAGATACAATTTATCATGAACATACTTCACAGAATTGTAATACTTTTTGCAGCCATTAATACATTGGCCCTCCCGGTTTCAGCACAAATGTGGAAGGCTGTCGAGCCGGAAAATCTTCCTGTCAAAAGACTGGAAAATGCTATGGCCGAAGCTAACGGAAAACTTTATCTGGTTGGCGGCCGCGAAATTAAATCCGTAGATGAATATGACCCGAAAAAAAATACCTGGGTTAGCCTAAGCCAGACTCCTATTGAAATGAGTCATTTTCAGGCAATTTCTTTTCATGGAGAAGTGTATGTTGTTGGGGCATTTACTGGCGGATATCCTCATGAAACTCCAATTCCTAATATTTATATTTTCAACCCCGTCAAAAATCAATGGCGCAAGGGTCCGGAAATCCCTGAAAACAGACGACGCGGCGCAGCTGGCGCTTTTGTTTTGAATGATAAGATCTATGTGATCTGTGGTATTCAGGACGGTCACTGGGACGGACAGGTTGCCTGGTTTGATGAATTTGATCCTGCGACAAATACATGGAAACAACTGGCCGAAGCGCCAAGAAAACGCGATCATATACAGGTCGCCGTTGTTGATAACAAACTTTATGTAGCAGGCGGACGACTTTCCACCGCAAGAATTAACCAGGTACTTAATACCACAATTGCCGAAGTGGATGTATATGATTTTAAAACCAGCAAATGGGAAACATTAGATCCCTCCAATAATATTCCAACCAAACGTGCCGGAAATACCACGGTAGTTTTGGGACACAAGGTTTTGTTTATCGGAGGAGAAAGTGATGCACATGTAGAAGCTCATAACGAAGTTGAAGCATTTAACACGCACACCCAAAAGTGGGAAAAATATCCTTCCCTGCTTCAAGGCAGACATGGGACTCAGGCCGTGTCCATGCATAAAAAAGTTTATATAGCAGCTGGTTCGGGAAATCGTGGCGGCGGTCCGGAATTAAACACGCTGGAAGTTTTAGAAAATTGATCAATAAAAGCTCCTACCTATTTCTTAAAATCATAAAAATTAATGTTAAAGAAACTCATTTCTTTCTGTCTGGTAGTCAGTCCGTTTTTTACTTTTGCCCAAAAACAAACCGTTTTTACCCACGCCGATACTTTGCGTGGCTCCATAACGCCTGAACGTGCGTGGTGGGATTTGACCTACTACCATTTGAATGTAAAACCAAATGCAAAAGACAGCACACTTACTGGCAGTACCGTTGTCAATTATAAAGTTTTGAAACCAAATCAGGTTATACAAATTGATTTGCAGGAACCATTGAAGATTGATAAAGTGGTACAGGATGGCCAGACATTAACCTACAAAAGAGATGGAAATGCATTTTTCATCACGTTGATAAAAAAACAGGAAAAAGGAAAATCTGAATCGATTGAGGTTTTCTATTCAGGAAAACCACGTTTGGCAAAACGTCCGCCATGGGACGGTGGCGTGCAATGGGTGCCTGATGGAAACGGGAATACGATTATTTCTACATCATGCCAGGGACTTGGTTCCAGTGTATGGTGGCCTTGCAAGGATCATATGTATGATGAGCCGGATAGCATGATGGTCAGCATTACGGTGCCAAAAGGTTTGACGGATGTTTCAAATGGAAAACTCCGCAGTGTGGTTGAAAATAATGATGAAACACATACGTTCAACTGGGCTGTTATCAATCCGATCAACAATTATGGCGTTAACATGAATGTAGCGAATTATGTAAGCTGGTCGGAGACATTCAAAGGTGAAAAAGGAGATTTGCCGTTAAGCTTTTATGTATTACCTCAAAATCTGGAAAAGGCAAAAATCCAGTTTAAGCAGGCAAATCAAATGTTAAAAGCCTTTGAGCACTGGTTTGGGCCGTATCCTTTTTATGAAGATGGATACAAATTAGTTGAAGTTCCGTATCTGGGTATGGAACATCAAAGTTCTGTAACCTACGGAAATGGATATAAAATGGGTTACCTGGGCCGCGATTTGTCAAAAACAGGCTGGGGTTTAAAATGGGATTTCATCATCATTCATGAAAGCGGTCACGAATGGTTTGCCAATAACATTACTTACAAAGACGCAGCTGATATGTGGGTTCATGAAGGATTTACAAATTACTCGGAAAATCTTTACACGGAATATTACTTCGGCAAAGAAGCCGGGGCTGATTATGTCATTGGAACTCGCGCTATTATTGCCAATGATATTCCAATTATCGGACCTTATGGTGTGAATGAATCAGGATCCCGTGATATGTATTACAAAGGCGGAAACTTGCTGCATACGATTCGTCAGGTTGTAAATGATGATGAAAAATGGAGACAGATTTTGCGCGGACTGAACAAAACATTTTACCATCAAACAGTCGAAACTGCACAGATTGAAGGCTATATCTCAAAACATGCCGGAAGAAATCTTAGCAAAGTTTTTGATCAGTATTTAAGAGATACAAAAATTCCCGTTTTGGAATATGCCTTTAAAGACAACAGCGTACAATATCGCTGGTCAAATGTTGTAAGTGGATTTGATATGCCGGTCAAAATAAAACTTGGCGATTCAAAAGAACAATTTGTTTACCCAACCGGCGAGTGGAAAACTTTAAAAACTAAGGGAGAGAAAACATTGGTTGTTGACCGCAATTTCTATGTAGAATCTAAAAGTATTTAAGCTTTAATCCCAACATTCCATAATTAACAAGTCACCTTTTGAGGCGGAAATCCGAACCATTCCATCGGCTTCCGCCTCATTGCTATTTCCGGTTCGATGGCCGAGCGTCAGCGTTTCATCATTAAGATTATACTTCAGTCCGGAGGTTTTGATTCCTTCCACCACACCAACCGGAATAAGAGAAACCGGAGTTTTGGCAACATACCATTTTTCAAAAACTCCCGACAAAGGAAAGATCTTCGAATAATCATCCAGCAAAACCAGACGGATTGTTTCTTTATACCGAACCAGATTTGTAATGTTTGTGATCGAATGATCCGCACGACGGCCGGTTGCCCAAATGATATTAGCCGCCGGAAAACCTTCACTTATTAAATAATCAATCGCTTTTTCAAGATCTGTTTTTTCCTGATCTGGTGTATGAACGATTTTCAAAGGATACTGACGCGCTCTTATTTCTTCAAAATCATGGTTATGATCAAAATCTCCAAGCCATACATCCACCTTTATACCTAATTCCAAAACTCTGTAAATGGCGTGATCCAGGACAACAACCAACGGACTCCATTCCAACAATTGCCCCAGTAATTCTTCGCTGCAAGCTTCTCCGTTGGCAATAATAAGTGCGGGTTCCTGTTTATCCCTGATAATATGGTGTGATGACATAAGCTTGGTATTTCCGATAATCCTCGATTCCAGCGAAGTTACGAAGTAATAAATAATTTGGGAGACTGAAATATCAGGAGAAAGTTTTCGGGTTATTCCACCGGCTTTATAACCAATCCTTCCACATTTTCGCAACGGCTAATAAATCGTTCAACGAGCGTGGTTCTGATTTCAACAATCATACGGCATTCCATTTCAAAGTTTTGTTCAAGTACCGGCAATTCCATTTCTTTAATGATCCGCATCACATCGTTCATCTGGATATACGAAAATTTGAGCTCGTAAATCACAATCAAATGTTTCACAACAATTTCAGCATTCTCCAATGCATCCTCCGTTGCAGATCGATATGCGTTTATAAGTCCCGGAATCCCTAATAACGTTCCGCCAAAATAACGCACAACGACAACCAGAATGTTGGTTATTTCTTTGGAATAAAGCGTATTCAGTATCGGTCTTCCCGAAGAACCTGACGGTTCCCCGTCATCACTCAAACGATAATGCATTCTATCCAGACCAAAGCGGTAAGCATACACATGATGATTGGCTTTAGGATGCAATTCTTTTAATTTTAGCAGATGAACTTTCGCTTCATTTTCTGATGTAACCGGAAAAACGAAAGAAATAAATTTGCTTCCCTTGTCCTTATAAAAACCTTCAACAGGTTCAGCAATTGTCTTGTAAGTATCTTCAAATAACACGGCTCGCTCTCCTTTTATATCTGTAAAGCAGAATGGTATAAATCAAAGCTGCCGCGGCAAAACCTGCCATTATCATAAAAACCAGTGGTAGGTTTTCTATTTTGTTTGCAAAAACAGCGGCTGAAAGAAAGGCGCCCAACCCTATCCCTGCTTCCAGGGAAATGTACATGGAAGCAATCGCCCGTCCCCTGTTATGGTCATTGCTCAAATCCACCGTCCAGGCAGAAAGCACCGGAGATAATATCCCCATCGAAATTCCGAAAAATGCTGCTCCTGTTACAAAAAGGAATACAGAATCTGCGTATCCGGTGATGATCATTGATATAATTAAAATGCTGCATCCGGCAATGGTTACCGGTATCCGGCCTTTCCGGTCAGAAAGTTTTCCGGCTACAAAACGGATTAATATGGAAAACAAAGTGAATACCATGAAATAAATCCCACGGTTTGTGAGCCCTAAATGTTCACTGAAATCAGGGCTAAGTGTCGCTACTGCACCAAAACCAAAATAAGCCAGAAAAGTTACAAAAGCAGGACTGAAAACATCGGGCTCGAATATATCCCGCCAGGTTATTTGAAATGCTTTTACAGAAAGTCGTTCTTTTACAACAAGGGTTTCTTTCATGTTGAAAAGTATCACGATGGACATCAACGCGAAAAGAGAGGATGTATAAAAAAGTGCATTTATTGAAAAAGACTGGCTGATCATACTTCCAATGGCCGGCCCGAAAGCAGAGCCTACACCCATGCACATGCCGTGAATTCCCATGGCTTCCCCTCTTCGATGTGCCGGAATAATGTCCGCGATATAGGCTGCGGTGCCTGTTGGTTTAAAACCTGTTGAGAAACCATGAACCAATCGTAATAATAAAAACGGCATTACGGTAGTGAAAACGGGATACAAAAATCCACAAATAAAACACACTAACGAGCCAAATGCCATTACCGGAACACGACCGACACGATCTGTTAATCTACCACTAAAAGGCCTTGATATTCCGGCTGTTAACGTAAATAATCCAATGATAAAACCCTTGTATTCCGCACCTCCCATGGCAGACAAATAACTGGGAAGCTCGGGGATAAGCATGTTGAAACTTGAAGAGAAAAGAAAGGAACTTGTACCAAGCAACCAAAATTGCAGTGTAAATATTCCGGGAGAAGCCGTATTTTGCATCCCGTAAATTTACAACTATCTTGGGGAAATTGTTGAAAATTTTCAACTCTCAACTTTCAACTGAAAAATGGTCAGAATATTTTATAAGGAGGGGCGGTTAATAAAGCGCGAAAACGATATTCGTGAACTTGGAAAGGTACAAAACCTTGTCTGGGTGGATTTGCAGTCCCCTTCGGCCGAAGAAGAAGAATGGGTTGAAAACAAATGTGATATCAGTTTTCAAACACCTCAGGAAATTGTAGAAATCGAAAGCAGTTCGCGGTTTTTTGAACAAAATGAAACGATCAATGCTAACTCGAACTTTTTAAGCATTGACAGGGACGGTTATAAAACTTATCCTGTTTCATTTATTCTCCATAAGAATATTCTTTTCACATACCGGCGCGGTGATTCCAAAACCTTTGCTGATACGGTTAAGAAAATGAAGGTAAGCCCGGATACGTTTCAGACGGGCGTTGACTTTATGCTGATGCTGCTTGAAACCAGGATCGAAGCCGATGCCGATTCACTTGAAGCAATATCCCGGGATATTTCACAGATCAGTAAGGATCTGGCGCACGAGCAAAAAGCGAGACAGGAAGTGCTGATCCGGATCAGTGCATTGCAGGAAACGACGATGATGCTTCGGGAAACCAGTATTGACAAACAGCGCGTACTTTCCGGAATTTTACGCAGTCAGTATTTCCCGGAAGACCGGAAAGAGCATTTGCGTATTATATTAAAAGATATCAGCTCACTGCTTGAATATACCACTTTCAACTTTGAGCGGCTGGAATATCTGCAAAATACTTTTATGGGTCTGATTAATCTTGAACAAAGTCAGGTAATCAAGATTTTCACCGTTGTGACTATCATTTTTATGCCTCCGACCCTGATCGCAGGGATTTTTGGTATGAATTATACCCACATTCCCTCCACCGAAGACCCCTGGGGTTTCTGGGTGTCTTTACTTTTGATGGTACTTTCCTCACTGGTTGTGCTTTGGTTTTTCAGAAGAAAAAGATGGATTTAATTTTTTGAGATTTCATTATTTATATTTTCATGACAAATAACACGTCTGCTTTCATTGAGCTAACCTTTGCAGAAACACAAAAAGATATTGAAGAAATTCTGTCCCTTCAGCAACTTAATTTAAAAACCAACGTCTCAGAAGAAGTAAAAAAGGAACAAGGTTTTGTAACTGTCTGCCACAGCAAGGAACAGCTCGAAATCATGGGCAGTTTAACACCGCAGATCATAGCAAAAGCGGACGGAAAAGTGATAGCGTTTGCCCTGGCCATGCTACCTTCTATGGCAAAACTGATTCCTGACCTCCAGCCTATGTTTGACATTGTGGACGATATTAACTGGAAAGGGAACATGATCCGGGATTATAAATACTACATGATGGGGCAAATATGTGTAGCGGCGGAATTTCGGGGACAGGGAATTTTCGAGAAATTATATCACACACATAAAAATTTTTATGAAAAAAAATTCGACTTATGTATCACAGAGATTTCTACATCCAATAAAAGATCGCAGCGGGCGCATGAACGGGTAGGTTTTGAAACAATTCATCTGCACAAAGATCATGTTGACGAATGGAATGTAGTGGCCTGGGAACTAAAACAGAACGCGATGCCTTAAACAGATAACAGGTTATAATACAATTAATAATAATTCTCTTTTTAGCCACCAGCAATTGTAATATTGTGGGTTACTATATCTTTCTTAACCCGGACTGAAATCTCAGAAAAAATAATTTTTATTTTTTTTCCACCTGTAATATTCAGTAAATCAATTACTCAGCCAATTAAAAAAGTACAATTAATGTTTAGAATATCAATGAAAAGTCATCCTAAATGTCATTTGTACACATTTCCTTCTTCCAACCCTTTTTCCTGAATCAGTGTCATAATTGTAATGGCATAAAACTTGCAACAGATTACGTTAATATCAGGTATAGTCTATTAAGGGAGACAAAAATTATTTACCTGACGCGAATCAAGGTTTATATGCGATGGGCAGTGGCAGTATCGAACAATACTCTGAATTAATATCGGGGCGAGTTTGAAAATGAACAATGAATCTTATAAAAAGGCGTTTCAATTCCAACTTGTGAGAATCATCTGCCATAGGCTGATTTAGTAAAACCGCTATACCGATCTTAGAATAATGTATTTTAAATGGTATTAGGTTATTCAATTCATTTAACTAAATAACCGACTGAATGAAAAGTATCTCAGTAATAATTCCTAATTATAATGGGAAACATTTATTTGAAAAGTATTTTGGACATAATTTCCATGTGCTGATGTCCATCAAAACAGAAGTTGAAATCATAGTTATTGACGATGCCTCAACCGACGACTCTGTGGAATATTTGCAACAGAATTATGGAGACACGATCACACTTCTGAAAAAAGAAACTAATTCCGGGTTTTCTGAAACATGTAATCTGGGAATTAAGCAGGCAAACAACGATTTAATTTTCTTACTCAATACTGATGTTACGCTGGAAGAAGGTTATCTAGAGAAACTCTACAAATATTTTGAGAAGAATGATACTTTCGGAGTTATGGGACGCATTATCGGAATGGATGATGACCTGATCCGTGAGGCAGCGAGAGAGCCTAGAATTATGGGTCGCAAAATAAAATCATCTGATTTATTTCATCTTAAAAATATTAATGCTTTAACCCCTACTTTTTACCTCTCCGGTGCCAATGCTTTGATGGATACAAAGAAATTGAAAACCATTAATGGTTTCAACGAAATGTTCAATCCATATTACGGAGAAGATCAGGAACTATCGATTCGCGCATGGAGAATGGGCTGGAAATGTTACTATGAACACAATGCGGTCTGTCGCCACGAAGTAATGGCAAGTACCAAAAACCACAATCCTAAAAAAGCGATCAAGAGAATCCATTTCAGAAATCGTTACTACGTACATTATCTGCATTTACAAGGTATTGACCTTACGCTTTGGCATATGCAAATCTTACTTTGTGATGTTCTATTAGGTATTTTGTCTTGTCAGTTTTACAAAGCAGAAGCTTACATGGATTTCCGGAGAAACCGTCAGGGACTTATCATTAAGAAAAGTGCTTTCACAAGGCAAATGAAGAGAAACCACTCCAATATTGGCATTATTGAAGTAATTGAGAATATTAAGATGATGCTAAAATATCAACACGTTATCAAGTTGTAATTATTTGATTAATACAGAAAAGCAGAAGTTAAAATCTTTTTAAGCTGGCTTTGAGCTTCCGTTTTTCTGTTAAGCAACAACAAGGATATTAAATCAAACGGTAATTTCTAAATTCAAAAAGACGCTTGCCCGTATTCTTTTCAATCCAATAAAGTAAAGCGTCTTTAAATTTAAATTTTTTCCGGGAAAGATCAAGTTCTATATTCCAGTCCTGGCGTTCAATCCGAACTTTCATCACAGATGGATGCGAATCATCAAAAGGTACCAGCGAATCAAAAGCGTTATAGTCAAAGAAATCTTCAGATTTCAATATTTTCTCCCATTCCTCATCTTCATTCCAAAAGCGGGTTACATTTTTCATTTTCTTTTTCATCTGAACAGGACTCTTTACCCAGCCATAGTGATAAATTGCCGCGCCACAATGCTTCACATTAAGCTTGGTAACGCCCTTTCTGAATCCCTGAGCATCACGATAAGCAAAAATGGCCGGATCAGATTTCATACTTTCATTTCTGATAATCCGTATCTCCCGACGATACCATTTCCGGCTGTCGCCAACGTAATTGTAAGTACCATAAAAGTGCAGATAATCAAACAACAGCCCCTCTACTTCCGGATTGTCCACATGCAACTCACACGCTTTGCGAATATTGTCGTGGTATTTTTCATGAACCACTTCGTCTCCTTGTATATAAAACGCCCAATCGCTATCCGGCGACAACTGGCGAAGCGCTTTATCCGTTTCAACCGCAAGTACTTTACCACCCTCACGCAAGGTCATATCCCATTCTGATTCTACGATCCGTATTTTATCTGATTGAATAGAACGGATAAGTTCAAGCGTATTATCTTCACTTTTACCTACACTAACCAGCATTTCGTCCACCACAGGCAGTATTGAAACGATAGCTTCAACAATGGGATAATCGTTTAAAATTGCGTCTTTAATGATGGTGAATCCTGAAATTTTCAAAGTCTGGCAGATTAATAATTTGGACAGAGAATAAAAATTATCTTTTAATTTGAATAAACTGACGTCTACAAAGTTAAAGAATTCTTTGACAGAATATTTCTAAATAAGACGTAATTTGATTCAATTCTCCTTGAAATTCCGGCTCAAAGCATGTAGATTTGTTTTCAGCAGCAATCAAACTAATGTAATGTCCGCCATGCTGCAATCGATGATCTGGTCCGTATAAATAATTTGAATTAACTATGTCACAAGAAGTTACAAAACAGGAACCCCTGTTGATAGAAGATCCATTGCGCTTTGTCTTATTTCCTATCAAACACATGGATATATGGGAAATGTACAAACGTCATGAAGCGTCGTTCTGGACTGCGGAAGAAATTGATTTATCGCAGGATCAAAAAGACTGGGAAAACCTGAATGACGGCGAGCGCCATTTCATATCTCACATTCTTGCATTTTTTGCAGCGTCCGACGGTATTGTTAATGAAAACCTTGCTGTAAACTTTCTTAGCGAAGTACAATATGCAGAGGCAAAATGTTTCTATGGTTTCCAGATCGCTATGGAAAATATCCATTCCGAAACATACTCTCTGCTGATTGATACCTATATTAAAGATCCGACTGAAAAAGATTATCTTCTTCGCGCGATCGATACTGTTCCCTGCGTTCAGAAAAAAGCAGAATGGGCATTGAAATGGATTAATAGTCCTGTATTTGCGGAAAGAATTATCGCTTTTGCAGCTGTTGAAGGTATATTCTTTTCAGGATCTTTCTGCTCTATTTTCTGGTTGAAAAAACGTGGATTAATGCCAGGTTTGTCATTCTCCAACGAACTGATTTCCAGAGACGAAGGACTTCATTGCGAATTTGCCTGTCTGTTATATACGCAGCATATCGTAAACCAGTTGCCTCAGGAAAGAGTAATTGAAATTATGATGGACGCAGTAAAAATAGAACAGGAATTTGTTACTTCGGCTCTGCCCGTTTCGCTGATTGGCATGAACGCAGATCTGATGAACCAGTATATCGAATATATTGCTGATTTCTGGCTTGAACGTTTGGGTTGCCCAAAACAATTCGGTTCTGCTAATCCGTTTGATTTCATGGAATTAATTTCTTTACCGGGAAAAACCAACTTTTTTGAAAAACGCGTTGGCGACTATCAAAAAGCGGGTGTTATGAGCGGTTTGCAAGATAAAGATTCGGGACACAAAATTTCCTTTGATTCAGATTTCTGATAAACCGACCTTATAATTATCTAAAATCAATTTTTTAGATAATTATAAGGTTTCCCCTTTTCTTGATTTCCAATTGGTTATTTTCAATCTCAGCCCGGTTTTCTCCACTTCCCTATCTCCGACGCAACTTCCACAGGAGAAATCTGTTTCATACATTCGCATTTTGAAACATCATTTTCACATTTGTTACAAGCAGAATGTGCAACCAAAAAAGAAGCCTTCGGCCCTATTGGCGCCCAGCGTCTGGGGAAAAGAGGACGCATCGGCGGATATAAGCCAAGGGCATTATTACCAAGCGCAGCAGCAATATGTAAAGGCCCCGTACTCGCAGCGATTAAACCGTTGGAATAATAAATAAAAGAAATAAATTCTCTCAGACTCATCATTCCCGTCATGTCCACCACATGTTCCGGCAGCTGAGCGAGCCAGCCGCGCATGGAAACGCCATCTGCCTTCGTTCCGGAAATAAAAATTTTATATTTATCCTTTGGTAAAAGATGAATCAGATCGGCAAAATTTTCCAGGCCCCATTCTCTCGCACTTTTGTTGGATTTTGGATGTAAAATAATATTCAGCCTGTCCTTTTGCAAATAAGCGAGTAACCGCTTTGGTAAAGGCGAAATATTAGTCATCCTGAAATGACGGAATATATCGTTCAACGGTACAGGCTCATCAAATTCAAGTGCTTTTAATAACTTAATATTTAATTGAGCTTCATGTAAATCTGATCCTTTGCGGCTTAGTTTGACCAGTTTATTGCATGTCATCCAGTGAAACCAGCGATTTGTGGTACCAATTCTAATCGGAATTTTGGCATCCTGTGCCAGTTTTGCTATTTTTTTATTTGGTAAAACATGAATAATGGCGTCATATTTCTCCTTTTTCAAAAATGCTATCTGATCGTTATAATCCAGTTTGTTTATTACATCAATATTCACAAACTTATCTATTGCAGTACAGGTTCTGACAACATCTTCTGTATAGGATTTCCCTAAAAAATGCACCTCAGAAATATCTCTATTTTCTTTTAAAATATCACAGACAGGAATTGTCAGAATCACATCTCCGATTGCATCCGTTCGGCTGACAAGAATTTTAAGCTTTTTTTTCAACATTTCTTCAATTATCATTGGCCACTCACTTCTTTGGCATTTTATTTTTCTTCTTAAATTATTGAGCCATTAACGTAATGAATATAGTAAAATTTACTGTTTTTGGTGCAATTCTCTACATAATATAGTTAAAATATCATAAAATCGGTGACTAGATCATAAAAGGTCTTCTATCGTTTTCCAAACCAGTTCGCTTTCATAACCTTTTCCCAACGCGAAGCGGGCCAATTTTTGTTTGAGCTTAAATTTATCAGTTTCCGTGCGAACCAAAAGTTCTCTTTTTTTGGTTAATAATTCCTTCAGGCCGGTTTGATAAGCTTGCTCCGGAATTTCTTTCATCCCCTGCTGAATACTATATTCAGTAAGTCCGCGGCGATGAAGTTCCTGTTTGATCTTCATTTTGCCCCAGTTTTTCATTCGGAATTTTCCTCCTGCATAGGTTTTAGCAAAACGCTCTTCACTCAAATAATTCATCGTGATTAATTCAGCAATGATTTCATCGGCTTCTTCACCCCAAACCTCCCATTTTTGTAACCGCTTTCTAACCTCATCCTGAGTTCGTTCCTGATAGGCGCAATAAGAGGCTGCTTTTTGAAGAATGAGACGATCCATGCCGAAATTATGGTGATTATATTTATTTCACATTGAGACGCAAGAATAAAGATAAAATATCAACTATGAATAACTATTTTTGATAAAACATCAATAAAAATATCCGCGAGGCGCCCTAAACGATTAACCTATATGATTTTTGAAAGACGTACCTTTTTAAAGTTTTTTCCTGCAATATCCGGACTGCCATTTCTGAATTTAGCTGAAAATGAGCCAAGTACAGCTAAGTTGGCTTTACGCTTTATAGTTGCCTCAGACGGACATTACGGTCAGCCCAATACAGATTTCAAAGCATTTCACAGCGACTTAATCGGCTGGATCAATCAGGAAAAAGTACAAAAAGGTGTAGACTTTACAGTGATCAACGGAGATTTAATTCACGATGACCCGACACTTTTATATGATGTTAAATCAACTTTGGAAAACCTACGCGTTCCGTATTATGTAACACGCGGGAATCACGATAAAGTAGGTGTTGATGTTTGGCAAAGCACTTGGGGATATTCTACCAATCACAGTTTTGCAAAGGGTGAATATGCTTTTATACTTGGTGACACTTCAAATGAAAAAGGAGAATACGTTTGCCCTGATATTCAATGGCTAAGATCTGAAATCACTAAATATTCCGCCGCAAAAGGGATCTACATTTTCCTGCACATTACACCAGAAAAATGGACTTCCGGTGGCGTTGATTGTAAAGAAGTGACAACATTATTTGAAAAAACGCCTAATGTTAAAGCAATTTTTCACGGCCACGATCACGATCAGGACAGCCAGAAAACATTGGGCGGAAAACCGTATTTCTTTGACGGACACTTCGGCGGAAACTGGGGAACCACTTATAAAGGATATCGGGTTGTGGAAATTTTCCAGGATGAAACCTGGCAGACCTATCAATATAATCCAACTGCGGCACCAATTCTTAATTCTTTTTCAGGGAAAAAATAAAAACTTTCGTATACAATTATGTAATTAATGGTTACAATGTTTTAAGAATTATATACCTTCCGTTCTGATTTAAAATTCAGACCACCTCTATAAAAATTCTTGAAATTTGAAATTATTCTTTACCTGTACTTTATTTTTAGTACTGTTAAGTTTTTTTGCGCACGCTCAAGAGCGTGTGGACATAACAACCTGCGATGGTACCGGAACAGGTATCGTATGTGTAGCTCCAAGCGATTCCCTTTACAGCCTTTGTGTAAAAATTACGCCTGGTCCTTGTGCCGACAAAAAATATAGTGTCGACTGGGGTGATGGAAAAATAGAAGCGGTAACGCTAAACGCTACCGTTACCCTGAATCATAATTATGATCTAAGAAGTTTTATACGAAATTGCTCCAACGGCGAATTTAAGGTGAGCATTTTTGTAGAAAATGCCACCTGTCCCAATGATAATAAAGGTTTTCGTGTCACATTCAACAAAAAACCGGAAGCCAGACCCTTTGTCCAGGCTGCTTGCGAAGGTTCCTATTTATCCATAAGCAACAATAGTTGTCCTGTTTCTTCTGATATTGCTTTTCTCTGGCAATTCAGCGATGGCCGTTCAAGTACCGAAACCTATCCGTCTATTCAATTTACAGACCCAAACCAGACCTACAAAGTCAAACTTACCGCCACTTCCAAAACCTGCGGTACCAGCAGCAACGAAATTGACTTTAAACTAAGCAAGAAACCCGTTGCCAATTTCAGCGCAACCGGCTTTTCTGTTGCTAACAAAGACACGGCGATATGTATTTCCAACGGCGCCACTTTGACGATGGACGGCTCCATTTCGACGGATGAAACCAATTATTATTGGGAAATTTCGGGAGGACAATACGATTTTCTGGATAAAACCACCAATTATTCAAGTCTTATCAAAGTTCAGTTTAAAGAAAAAAAGGAATATACGATCAGGCTCAGAGCCTCAAATAATTGCGGAGAATCTGTCGTTATCCGGAAGTATAAAGTTATTGATCCAGAAGCTCCAAAACTCGTTCCCCAACCCGATGTTTGCGAAGCGATTCAATATAAAATAAGCAGTCCGGTAACGGGTGCAGCCTATACTTTAAACGGGAAAACAATTGCACCGGATCAGGCAATTTCTTTGCCGTTATCTGCCGCACCATATATTGTTACCGCGAGCATGACAAATGCCTGCGGTGCCCAAATGGTTAGTGATACATTTTCCGTTTCGGAAGCCAAACCTGTCAATATTCTCACTTTTTCAAAAGACACCACGTTATGTGTTAGCACGATACCTATCACATTAAGTGCAGATCAGTCGGGTGGAGAATGGAGTACCAATGGGGTTGAAACGGTGAATGGTTTAAAAGTTTTTATACCAAAAACTGCCGGAAGCTATACCTTAACCTATACAAAAGGAACGGGAAAATGTCTGGTTTCTGACGTTGTGCAAATTAAAGCTGAAGGTGTCCAGGTAACCGTTTCTGACCAGACAATTTGCAGCGGAACTGATTTCCTAAAACTGCAAGGTGTCCCTTTGGGCGGAAAGTGGTCTACTTCTGATTGTAACAATTGTATCAAAAATGATACGTTGATTACGAAGAGCCTGACTGTTACCCAGATAAATCTAAATTATGAAGTGAGTAATCAAACCGGTTGCAAAGCTTCTGCAAATGTGAAAGTGACAGTTGGAAGCCCAAAGGCAGATTTTGTTCTAAATGCAGGTTGCAGCGGTACCAGTTTTTCTCCCAAAAATAATTCAACATCAGCAAATACTTATGTATGGTTTGTTAACGGGAAAAGTGCTTCTACTGACGTCAATCCGCAATTGACATTGACAACAGGTTTAAATAAAATCATACTTATTGCAAAAGCTGGAAATTGCGCGGATACGCTTCAAAAAGATATAACTGTTACCGCGCCTCCGGCAACCATTAGCTTCATCCCTTCGGAAACGCTTGGATGCTCTCCTTTAAATGTATCATTTAAGGTGACCGGAACCTCAAATCAGGCAGTTACCTATTCCTGGGATTTTGGTGATGGAAGCAGTTATACCGGTTTTCAGCCCGCTTCAAAAGTTTTCATCAATCAGTCTAAAAAAGACACCACTTTTTCAGTGATTGTGTCGGCGAATAACAGTTGTGGAAAGCAAACAGAAACAAAAAAGATAGTAGTACGTCCGCTGGCAAAAGCTGAGATTGGTGTTGATTCGACAACTTTGCGCTGCACACCAGCGCAATTGTTATTTTCAAACCGGTCTTCTGGCATTGACAAAAACCTTTCAAAATGGACTTTCGGTGATGGCATCACTCGTCAGACAGGGAGCGATACCGTTTATCATTCTTTTTCTGCGAAAGACAATGCCCGGACTTTCACAGTCAGACTGGAAGTAACCAGCGCATGTGGCCAGGATGCAGATGAAGTTAAAATCCAGGTTTACCCAACAACAGTTAAGGCCTTATACACCATTTCAAAATCGGAGGTTTGTCCTGGTGAAATGGTACAATTTACAGATGCTACCGTACCAAAACCAAATCGCTGGGTCTGGAAATTTGGCGATGGAACGATATCGACTTTACCCAATCCAACGCATGCATTTACACAAGCCAAAAGAGATTATAAGGTTACCCTGATCGCTTACACTGCTTGTGGTTACGATTCTACTCAGTTGACTATCAAAACCACAACTTCACCAGCGGGAGATTTTGTTGGAGCGCCGGTAGTTTGCGAGGGTGAAACGGTTCAGTTTACGAATAAATCAGATACGCAGCTTGATTTCATCTGGGACTTTGGAGACGGAACCGCACTGGATACTTTGAATTATTCTCCTACACATGCTTATGCGACGGAAGGAAATTTCACCGTAAAACTAACCGGATATCGTGGCTCGAAATCCTGCAAAGTTGATTTGAAAAAGATTACGGTTTCGGTTTTATCACCGGTCATTGCACAATTTAAAATGAACGGGGATTCGCTCATTTGCGCTCCCGGACCAGCCAGTTTAATCAGTCTTTCCAACAATGCGGATAGTTTCAAATGGTATTTCAGCGATGGAAAAACTTCTGATGCCAAAAATCCTGCTTTGCCTTTTGATAAAGGATTGTACGGAATAAAACTTGTAGTCGGAAAAGGCGGCGTCTGTCTTGATTCTATTGAAAAATCAGCAGCATTTGTAGTTGTCGATTGTCAGGTTGACATTCCGGAAGCATTCACTCCGAACGGCGACGGATTTGGTGACCGTTATACACTTTTTGGAAAAGGTATTCAGGAAATTATTTCGATGAAAATACGCAACCGTTGGGGAGAAATGGTATTTGAAATGAAAAAAGTGCCTCCTGGAAGTCAGCGACCCGATGAATCCTGGGATGGAACATTGAAAGGAAATCCCTTGCCTGCGGACTTGTATGTGTATGAAGCTGAAATTTTGTATATCGACAACCGGATTTCTGACAAGTTAAGAGGCAACCTTTATCTAATTCGTTAATGAAAAAACTTCTACTCTCTATCATTATATCAATTGCTTATTTGCGGGCATATGCTCAGGCACCGCAGTTTTCACAATTTTATTCAAATCCGCTTTATACCAATCCGGCCTATGCGGGCGATGCCGGAACTCCTCGATTTATTGCCAATTATAGAAATCAATGGGCTTCTATAGGAATTCCGTTTCAAACAGCAGCTTTTTCTTTTGATACATACGCAGAAGATGCAGCCGTTGGTTTAGGGTTTCAGGCCATGCATGACCAGCGTGGACCTGCCTTAAAAAGTGACCAGCTTTCGGCTCAAATTTCTAAAATGGTATTTCTTGATGGGCAAAAAGAGCTGAGATTAATTGGTGGTTTACAGGGAACATGGACGTCCAGCAGTTGGAATGGAAGTGATTTAACATACGTTTCTCACTTTTTGGGCAGCAATGATCCGATGGCAACGAATGGATTATCCAGTAATAAATTAACTTTATCGGCCGGCGTGGTTTTGGAATATGTACCAAAATATGAAGAAGATATTTCTGTCTGGCTCTCCGGTGCCTGGCACAATATCGGCATCAATGATAATGTAAGCATTGAACATCAACGTATCAATTTTCAGCTTGGCACTAAAATCCCGATTGAAATTCCTGCTTTTTTCGGCAACAATCTTGGTCGTGACATGAATAGGGAAAGTGCATTAAATATTGCGGTTCAGGTTCGAAAACAAGGTGTCAGCAGACAAATGGATGCCGGATTTAATATTCTGTACTCGCCTTTGCTGGTTGGATTATGGTACCGGGGAATGATTCTGGGAAATACCAGACGCGATGCTGCTATTGGAACAGTTGGCTGGGCAAGTGGTAATATGTTATTCCAGGCAAGTTATGATCTGCCGGTTTCTTCTTTGGGATTAGATACCGGAGCTTTTGAAATATCGATCTGGTATGGAATTGATGCACTTTTTCGCTTTTCAGGAAAAGGGTCTCAGGATCGAAGAGGACGAAAATGTCTTAGATATTAAAGAAAGGCGAAGTGATTAGCAGCCACCTCGCCTTTTCAATTTATATAACTTTGATCAAATGGTTTTTCTTCCCTTTTAAAATCAGTCATAAAACATTTATTAAATTAAGCTCTTACTTATTTACTTTTAATACTGTATAGAATTTTACACTCGTCAGCAATCTCCAGTAATTCCAGTGAATACCATTCTCTATTTTCCAATATAAAATTCCTTACAACAATAGAGCACTTAAACTCTGTATAAACAAAGCGCCTCCATACATCCCATTGTTTGGTTGGTAAATTATCCTTTTGTAAAATGATATGCTCCATAAAATTGGCCAGAGCTTCTGTTGCCAATAAAATAAAGACCCTGTCTGGCGAATTTTCATCTAATTCTTTTCCCTTATACAGATAATCATAGCAGTTAGGATTATCACTAAAAAATCTAAGTAATTCAAAACTTTGATCACAGAGTTTGCTATGCGTATTACTCCATGCGGTTTCCCTAATTTTCCGAATTTGGATGTATACGGCATAAAGTCCAATAACCGTAAAAATTAAAGTAACAATTGAAACAATAACGCTGAGTAAATTATACAATTCCTGTTCCATAAAAATTATGGTTATCAATTTAACAAACAATCCTCAGCTGAATTTAACATAATTTTCTTTTAGCTTGTCATGTTTGAATATAAGTGTTTTCTATATTCAAACATGACAAGCTTTTAACAAAGATGAAGACTCTTCGCCTAAATTCCATTTGACAGATTTGCTTATAAATAGAAAAGGCCTTTATCCCCTTTCAATTTATATAACTTTGATCAAATGATTTTTCTTCCCTTTTGACACGAGAATAAACCGGTCTTGCAATAACTGAAAATCCGCCAGAGATTGTTCCGGAGATGATACTTTTACTTTGTTAATACTCACCGCATTTTGTTGTAAAGCACGGCGGGCTTCTCCTTTTGACGGATATATTTCTGATTTCGTTACTGTCGAAATCAGATCAAGCAAATTTAGACAGGAATCCCAATCGGCACGGCTAATTTCTGTTTGCGGTACTCCGTTAAAAATCGTATCAAACTCATCAAGTGCTATACTCTGAAGCATTTCCAAAGTCGCTTTTCCAAACAAAACGTCCGAAGCTTTTAACACCATTTGATAATCACGTTCTGAATGGATACGGATAGTCAACTCTGCTGCTAACGCTTTTTGCATAATTCTCAAATGCGGTTCAGCGGCGTGACTGCTTTCCAAAGCTTCGATTTCTTCTTTTGATTTAAGAGAAAAAACACGCAAATATCTTGGAGAATCTTCGTCACTTTGATTTAGCCAAAATTGGTAAAATTCAAAAGGCGAAGTTCTTGCAGGATCCAGCCAGATATTTCCGCCTTCGCTTTTTCCAAATTTCGAACCATCCGATTTTGTCACAAGAGGCGTTGTTAAAGCGTAAGCTTTAAAATAACCTTCTTCGTCTCCTTCCTTCCGGCGAATGATTTCAGTCCCAGTCGTGATATTACCCCACTGATCCGAACCGCCCATTTGAAGACGGACATTTTTATGTTTGTATAAATGATAAAAGTCGTAACCCTGCAAAAGCTGGTATGAAAATTCAGTAAAGGAAATCCCCGTCTCCAGGCGTTTTTTTACAGAATCTTTGGACATCATATAGTTAACCGACAAATACTTACCTGCTTCGCGAAGAAATTGAAGAAATCCAATTTCTTTGAACCAGTCGTAATTGTTAACCATTTCAGCTGAATTTTCACCGCAGTCAAAATCAAGAAATTGCTCCAATTGTTTACGGATTCCTTCCTGGTTAATACGCAAAGTATCTTCATCCAAAAATGAACGTTCTGACGCTTTGAATGATGGATCTCCGATCATTCCTGTTGCCCCTCCTACCAGTGCGATTGGTTTATGACCCGCTTTTTGTAAATGAACCAGCAACATAATCGTCGCCAGGTTACCGATATGCAGGGAAGCAGCCGTAGGGTCAAAACCGATATAACCGGCGGTCATTTCTTTATTAAGTTGCTCGTCCGTCCCTGGCATCATGTCGTGCAACATGCCGCGCCAGCGCAATTCTTCAATGAAATCGGTTCTCATTTTTATACTATTTGGCAATTTTTAAAATCAAGGTGCAAAGATAGATTGATTTTGGCAAACGTCGCAGATTTAGAAAAGGTATCTGATTTTAAGATTGAAATTTAGAAACTCATTCCTTCGTTATTGTTGAATAAAGTTTTTATTTTAGAACTATAAAGAGAAATTATTTAACAAATATCACTCATACACATGCTCTCAAAATTGAACACTTCATCTTATCTGATTGCAATTCTTTGTATTATCTCTATCCCGGATTTTGCCCAGCAGCCAACAACGTATTGCAACCCAATGGACATTGATTACAAATACAATTTCGAACAATTGAATGAAAAGATCTCCTACCGCTCCGGCGCTGATCCGGTAATTGTAAATCACAAATCAGAATATTTTCTATTTGTAACCATTTCCGGCGGCTATTGGCATTCAAAAGATATGCTGAACTGGAAATATACAACTGCAAACCGCTGGCCTTTTGAAGATATGTGCGCGCCGGCAGCGGTTTCAGTAAACGATACATTATTTTTATTTCAATCGACTTTTGAGTCGCGTCCAATCCTTTATTCCGTAGCTCCCGAAAAAGGAATCTGGGAATTTTATAACCGCTGGACGCCACGGCTGCCCAAAGATATCGGTCCATGGGATCCTGCACTTTTTCACGATCCGGATACAAATCGCTGGTTTATGTATTGGGGCTCGTCTAATGTTTATCCGATTTTCGGTGCGGAACTGGATCATTCAAAAAAACTGGCTTTTAAAGATCAGTACAAATCCATGTTCTGGTTAAATCAATATGAACACGGTTGGGAAAGATTTGGCCCAAATCATTCTGATCCGTTCAAACCTTTTACCGAAGGTGCCTGGATGACAAAATATAACGGAAAATATTACCTGCAATACGGCGCTCCGGGAACAGAGTATAACGTTTATGCAAATGGAACTTATCTGGCTGATGATCCGCTTGGACCATTTACTTATGCTCCATACAATCCGGTTTCATACAAACCCGGAGGATTTGCAACCGGCGCAGGCCATGGAAATACTTTTCAGGATAATTATGGCAATTACTGGAATACCGGTACATCCTGGATAGGGTTAAACTGGGCCATGGAAAGACGAATTGTAATGCATCCGGCAGGGTTTGATAAAGACGGACAAATGTTTGCCAACACACGTTTTGGCGATTTTCCACATAAAATGACTACCAAAAAATGGAATGGAAAAGGCGATGAATTGTTTACGGGCTGGATGCTTTTGTCTTACAAAAAACCAGTTACAGCATCCTCAACATTGGACACTATGTCGGCTAGTAAAATCACCGATGAAAATCCAAGAACTTTTTGGGCCGCGAAACAAAATAAAGCCGGGGAAACATTAACCATTGATCTTCAAAAAGAACAGGAAATAAAGGCAATTCAGGTTAATTATACGGATTATAAATCTGATATTTTTGATAATAAGCCGGAACAGGTTTATACTGAATTTAAAATTCTGGTTTCCTCCGATGGTAAAAAATGGGAAGTTGTAAGTGATCTTACCCAAGAGCCAAAAAGGGATCGTCCGTGCGCGTACATCGAATTACCTAAACCTGTTAAGGCGCGTTATGTTCGCTATAAACATGGGCATGTTGCCTCGCCTAATCTTGCAATAAGTGAGCTCAGGATTTTCGGAAATGGTTTTGAAAAAGCACCAGCCACGCCAAAAAAGTTTACCGCTATTCGCCAGAAAGATCAGAGAAATGTAGATTTAAGCTGGGAAAAAGTACCGGGTGCTGTGGGTTATAATGTGCTGTGGGGAATTGCACCAGACAAATTGTATCAAACCTATCAGTTCTGGAACGACGAGCCAAATACCTTTGAACTTCGGGCGTTGAACGTTGGCGTGCCTTACTATTTTGCCATTGAAACTTTTGATGAAAATGGAGTTTCGGCGGTAAGTGAGGTTATTAACATAAAGTAATTTTCACATTTTATTCAAAGTTTGCTTATATCAACTTTCACCGCGGAGGTGCAAAAGCTAAATTGTATATTTGATTTATGTTAAAGCCAGCCCAATTTTTGGTGAGGCCTGTAAATCAAATGCATCAACACTACTGATATGAGTAATATTAAATTATTTGAAGAAAAGAAAGTTCGTAGCCATTGGGATGCAGAGAAAGAGGTTTGGTATTTTAGCATTACTGACGTGGTAGCTATTCTGACAGAAAGTATTGATCCGCTAGCATATTGGCGTAAGTTAAAAGAACGTCTTAAAAAGGAAGGAAATCAAACCGTGACAAACTGTCACGGTTTGAAAATGGTTGCAGCTGATGGTAAAATGCGTTTAACAGATGTTGCTGATACTGAACAACTTTTAAGAATCATTCAATCAGTACCCTCACCAAAAGCCGAACCCTTTAAACAATGGCTTGCAAAAGTTGGCTACGAGCGTATGCAGGAAATTGCGAATCCAGAACAAAGCCTTGACCGCGCCAGAGAGAATTGGCAAAAACTGGGCCGAAGTGAAAAATGGATTCAGCAAAGAATGACGGGCCAGGAAACCCGGAATAAATTAACCGATTATTGGAAAGACAGCGGCGTTGAGAAAAAAGATGAATTCGCTTTGTTAACAAACATCATCCACGAAGAATGGACCGGGTTAACAGTAAAAAAACATAAAGACCTGAAAGGTTTGAAAACGCAAAACCTTCGGGATCACATGAGCGAAGCGGAGCTAATCTTCACCGCCTTAGCAGAATTATCAACAAGACAAATTGCCGAAAGTGAAGAAGCAAAAGGCATGAATGAAAATGCAAAAGCGAGCAAAAAAGGTGGTGCGGTAGCTAAAAATGCTAGAAAAGAACTTGAAGGACAAACGGGAAAAAGTGTGATAACAGGCGAGAATTTTTTACCGCCCGGTGTTGGCCTAAAAGAAATCTCTCAGGGAAATGACTAAATCTCAAACTCCGGCTTTTCTTCTTCCAAAAATACAATTCCTTCATAAACTGATGAAACCGGCATTCTAAAATCTAAAAGATCAAAAGAAATAACTGCATCTGGTTTATCAAAAGATTGATAAGTCCAGACACCTACCTGATCTGTGCGTGTATAGAGTTCTACCAGACATTCAAATTGAGAAACCAGAACATAATATTGAAGAGACACTATTTCCTTGTATCTTCTCAATTTGAATCCCCGGTCGTAATTTGCAGATGATTTTGATAAAACCTCAACCAGAATACTCGGGTGTTTTACAATGTAGATTCCATTAACATCATCAGGAGCACAAGTAACAATTACGTCAGGATATGGGTAATAGAAGTTTTCTATCGCTTCAACTTTTATATTTTCAGCAAATACATCACATCCTTTTGGCAAAAAAACTCTTTCCAGAAATCCTCGAAGACGACTAACAATCCTGTTGTGGTTCATGGTAGTACCCGCCATAGCAAATATTTCCCCGTCATAATATTCATGACGGATTTCACTCTTTTCTTCCATTTCCAGAAATTCAGTGACGGTATATTTTTTTTCTAATGCTTGTGCTTGTCCCATGCTGTGTTTCAACAATTGATAAGACAAATTACATTAAAATTGATCCAATTGCAAGGTCTGGAATTAAACCTCACTTCTCCACAACAAAGAACTATCCCCATAACTCAAAAACCGGTACCCGTTATCCATCGCCACTTTATAAATCCGTTGCCAATCCTCTCCTACCAAAGCCGCTACTAATAAAATCAGCGTAGAACCTGGCTGATGATAATTGGTGATCAATCCTTTACATAAACGAAATTGATAGCCCGGAAAAATAAAAATCTCCGTTTCACCAACAATTTCATTCAGTTTTTGCGCATCCATATAATCAGCAATTGCTGTTAATGACTCGCTGGCCGAAGGAAGTTCGTCAGGAGAAAATGGATATGGATATAGCTTTTCAATATTAAAAACAGATGTTTCAGCACGAAACAATTTCACACCGTACCAATACAAACTTTCCAGAGAACGCAGAGAAGTAGTACCAACCGGAACAATAGTATCTGTATTTTTTAGCAACTCAGTAATTAACTGACGGGAATATACAACCTGCTCAGCATGCATTTTATGCTCAGTTACCGAGTTTGCTTTAATAGGTTGAAACGTTCCGGCACCTACATGCAGCGTAAGAAATGAACGACGAATACCTTTCTCATCCAGTTTTTCAAAAACATTTTCCGTGAAATGAAGTCCGGCTGTCGGCGCAGCAACGGCACCGTTCTGGCGTGCATACACGGTTTGATAGGTTTGTTTATCTCCTTCTTCAGTATCGCGTTTCAGATAAGGCGGCAAGGGAATTTCACCCAACGCTTGCACAATATCCAGAAATTCAATATCCTGGTCCCACCAAAATTTTACCTGATTTTTTTCATAATCAGCGTAAGCAACTTGAAGCTTCACAGCCTTTCCATTCACAATTAAGTTAGTAGAAAGGATATCTGTCAATTTAAACCGCTTTTTATTCCCGATCATACATTCCCAAACACAGAAATCACGAACCAGCATGGCATCATTAATGATTCTTGTCGGTAATTCAGGATGTAATAAAAGGATTTCAATCGTAGCGCCCGTCTCTTTTTGAAAGTAAGCGCGCGCCGGAATTACTTTGGTATCATTAAAAACCAAAAGTGTGTTTTCAGGCAGATTTTCGACTAAATCAGTAAATTTCTGATGCTGAATATTTCCCTGGCCATATACCAAAAGTTTCGAACCGTCACGTGGATCCAATGGATAACGTGCAATACGCTCGTCTGGCAAATCATAGTCAAATGATTCTATCCGAAGCGATTCAGCCCTTTCAAGCCAATTATTTTCCATCTGATCTTAGTAAGTATCTTCTTCTTCCGGCGTTGGTGTTTTTAACAAACGCAATGGAAAAAGAAAAATCAGCAACAACAGAGCAAGACCCAAATAGGAAACCCATACAAAGTCAAAAACGCTTAGCTTAAACTGATTGCTGTTAATCGTTGCCAATGCCAAAAGACTAAATCCTATGACTGTATTAATACCAGCCACAATACAGAAGATCCAGTTGATCAAATGTTCGTTCAGCTGATCACGGTACTGAGGCTGCGACCAGATTTTTCTGTTTGGAACTGGAAAATGCGAAGCATCAATTTTAGGAATCTGTTTTGCAAAAGCCGAAATGACCACATTATTCAGGATGAAAAAACCCATGATGATGTAGAACAAATGCTCCTTATTGACATAGATTTCTGCCAAACCCGAAGCTGCAAAATCCACCGCAACCTGTTCAGGAAAAACGGAATAAGTCCACATCAACGAGCCGATAACAAATAGCATTGAGAACCAACGCCATACTTTTATACTAAATGTTCCAATTTTCATGAAATAACAATCCTCCTTATCTTTTCTATTTTCGCCATAAATTCGGGTGCAAAATTAGGTTGGAGACTTTCCAAAACCTAATCAGATAAAGAGTATATAAATTTATTAATCTTACTGCATCAATATTTCATACTACATTCAGCAGAAAAGCCGCAGAGCGGCGTAATATTTGTAGCATTTTAAATAGCATTCTGATCCATATAAAGGTGCAGCGCGCCGAAATAATTTACAATAATCATCTTTTCAATGAAAATATATACCAAAACCGGCGACAAAGGAACAACTTCTCTTATCGGCGGGACAAGGCTCAGCAAGGCACATATCCGCATTGAAGCCTATGGAACTGTGGATGAATTAAACAGTTATATCGGATTGCTTCGTGACCAGCCTGTCAATGAAGATCGTCGTGATTTATTGAAGGAAATCCAGGACAGGTTGTTTACCATCGGTTCCCATTTGGCCTCAGAGCCGGAGCAAACCAGGAAAATCCTGCCTGACCTATCAGAAGAAGACATCAAACTTCTTGAAAATGAAATGGATAAAATTGATGTTGTCGTTCCGGCTTTAAGAGCGTTTGTACTTCCCGGCGGCCATCAGTCTGTATCATTCGGCCATGTAGCACGTACCGTTTGCCGTCGTGCTGAACGGGGTGTTATTCATTTGCAAACACAGGAAGAGGTGGAAGACAGCGTGGTAAAATACCTTAACCGACTCTCCGACTACCTTTTTATGCTATGCAGGGCCATGACTTTTGAGCTCGGGATTGAGGAAGTTACATGGAAACCGCGCGTTGCCCCAAAAAATTAATTGTTATACTAAATATCTTCCTTTTGTTAGTATAATTTCATTAAATTGCGAGACTAATACAAAACCTAGAAACTACTTAATTTTCAGCATAAATTTAGGGCTTATGACTGCCGACACATTGCAAATAGAGATTAAGCAAACGGACAAATCACGTTTGCAAGAGGTTGATTTTAACAATCTTGTTTTTGGCCGGAACATCGCCGACCATATGTTCATTGCCGATTACCGTGATGGTCAGTGGCAAAATTCACGCATCGTCCCTTACGGCGATCTTTCTCTCAGCCCTGCAACAGCTGCTTTACATTACGGACAGGCGATTTTTGAAGGTATGAAAGCCTACAAAAGCGAAGAAGGCGACACACTTCTTTTCCGGGCGATTGACAACTGGAAACGTTTCAACAAATCTGCGGAACGTCTGTGTATGCCATCAATTCCTGAGGAAGTTTTCATGGGTGGCTTAACAGAACTGTTGCGCCTGGATGCAGCATGGGTCCCTTCGCAGGAAGGCTGCTCACTGTATATTCGTCCATATATGTTTGCGACTGACGCCTATGTCGGTGTAAAACCATCTGATACTTATACATTCATCATCTTTACATGCCCGGTTGGGACGTATTATGCCAAGCCTCCGCGTGTTAAAGTTGAAACACATTTCATCCGTGCTGCCGAAGGTGGAGTTGGAGGAACAAAATGCGCTGGTAATTATGCCGGTTCACTTTATCCTGCAAAACTTGCACAGGAAGAAGGCTACGATCAGTTGATCTGGACGGATGCCCGTGAACATGCTTACATCGAAGAATCCGGGACGATGAATGTTATGTTTGTTATGGACGGAAAACTGGTTACACCTTTCGTATCGGACACAACGCTTGACGGAATTACCCGTAAAAGTATCGTAGCTATTGCGCATCACTGGGGAATCCCGGTTGAAGAACGCAGAATTTCAGTGAAGGAAATTATTGAAGCTTTGAAAGAAAACCGTTTGGAATCTGCATTTGGTGCGGGAACAGCCGTAGTGGTTTCTCCGTTTGCTACAATCGCTTACGAAGGTGTTGATTACGCCCTTCCTGAGTTGAAAGAAGATTCATTCGTAAACAAAGTGAAAGATTATCTTACTGAAATCCGTACAGGAAAAACGGAAGATATATTCGGCTGGACTTTGAAAGTTTAGTTCCGGTTAAAAAATAAATAAGTTAAAATGGATGGCAGCAATGTCATCCATTTTTTTTGTTCCTACAATAGATTTTCTCCTTCAAAATGCTTCATTAATTTACTAAGTCAATTACATTTTCTGATTAGGCAAAATTCGCTCAATCGGGAAATCAACTTTTCGCCTGGTCAAATTTTAGCCAAAACTTTTTTTCTTACCAATATTTACTGGCCTGCTACTGCCTTATCCACTCCATAAATACTTAGCAATCTGCAACATCTGTTAGCAAGACAATATCCTGACAAAAGTTAGATTATTAAATTATTACTATTAAATCAAAATTTATATATATCAATTTGACGTAATAGTATCATATCAAATATCATAATGGTTACTTTTGTTTTTACGACAAATTATCTCGATAAAGTTCCATTTAATTCATTAGAATAATACAATAACAATACAATGTGTAATTTTTATACAAAATTTACATACCTAAAAGTTTATACACTTCCATGAATGGATAAAATAGTACTATATTACAGATCAAAAAAGTCTAGTAATTTGTATTAAAAATTATAAACCAATTAACGAGTCATAAGCATGTTTAAAAGATTACTTATGATCGTCTCTTTGTTTTTGGGAAGTTGCCTGATGGCAATGGCCCAGAGCCAAAATATAAGCGGGACGGTCTCAGATGAAAAAGGAGAAGGATTACCCGGAGTGGGTGTGGTGGTGAAAGGTACGACAATTGGCACGACGACGGACGTGGATGGAAAATTCACATTAGGAATTCCAGCAGACGCAAAAACCCTGGTTTTAAGTTCAGTAGGAATGAAATCACTGGAAGTTGAAATCGCAGGCAAAACAAGTTTTGCTCTAAAAATGCTTTCAGATGAACGTGCGCTTGATGAAGTAGTTGTTGTAGGTTACGGTACTACCAAAAAAAGCGATATTACCGGTGCAGTAGCATCTGTAAAAGCAGAAGCGATTACTAAAATCGCTACTTCAAATCCTTTGCAGGCAATTCAGGGGCGTGTACCGGGAGTTAATATTGTTAGTCAGTCGGGAGAACCTGGCGCAGCGGTGCGTGTACGTATACGTGGTGTTGGTACGATCAACAACAGCGATCCTTTGTATGTTGTAGATGGTTTTCAAACAAGTGATATAAGCTTTTTGGCGCCTGGAGATATTGCATCCATGGAAATTTTGAAAGATGCTTCCGCAACTGCAATTTATGGTTCACGCGGATCCAATGGCGTTATCCTGATCACTACCCAAAGAGGAAAAAGCGGAGAACCTAAAATCTCCTTTTCAACCTATGCAGGTGTTCAGAAAGCCTGGAATAAAGTAGATGTACTGGATGCAAGTCAGTATGCAACTTTGCGTCTTGAATCGTATACCAATGACGGAACGGTTCTTCCAACAAATGAAAAACTTTATCAAACATTAAACGGATTCAAACAAGGAACAGATAAAGGAACAAACTGGCAGGATGAGGTTTTGCAAACAGGTGTCGTTCAAAATTACAGTCTGAACGTAATGGGTGGAAATGACAAACACCGTTACAGCGTTACAGGTACTTATTTCGGACAGGACGGAATTGTTAAAAACTCACCTCTCAAAAAATTCTTTTTACGGTTCAACAACGACTTTTATTTAACAAAATGGCTTGACGGCGGACTTTCCGCGGCTTATGCAAACACGGATAAAACGCAATACACCGGCAGCCAATATGGAGGCATTTTAACAAGTGCATTGACGGTTTCCCCGTTGGCAAAAGCATGGGATCCCGCTACAAACTTTTACGGAACACGCCCTGTACCGGAAGGTGGGGCTTATAATCCGCTACGGATTGTTGACGAAGCAAAAAACAATAAAGCTTACGAAACACTGGTTAACTCCAATTTCTTTTTGGATGCAAAAATTATCCCGGGCCTGACTTTCCGTACACAATTTGGTGTAAACTGGAAAACGACTCATGCAAAAAGATATTTGCCTCAATACTATCTTGCAAATGACGATCAACGTCAGCACAGCAGCTTGCGTGAAGGAAGAGGTGAGCAATTGGGATGGGTTTGGACAAATTATCTGACTTACGCTAAAACAATTGGCAAACACAGTTTCACCGCAATGGCGGGTTTCGAGCTTCAACGTACCACTTACAGCGATATGTTCCTGACAGTTCTTGATGTACCGAATGACAAATCGCAATGGTATTTATCCGCTACAAAGGGAACGGATTATTTAGTAGAAGCAACTCAGTCTGACGAATCCTTGCAATCTTATTTTGGTCGTTTGAATTATAACTTCGACGAGCGTTTTCTTTTAACGGCAACCCTTCGCCGTGACGGATCATCCCGTTTTTTACCGGACAATCGCTGGGGTACTTTTCCATCTTTTGCAGCTGGTTATAACTTAGCCGAAGAATCTTTTATCAAAAGCATCCCTGCTATCACGCAGCTGAAACTTCGTGCAGGTTGGGGACAAGTTGGCAACCAGAACAGTGCAGCTAACTACGGTTATGCAACAACTGTTACCGGTAACAATATGTATGTTTTCGGAGATAACGCAGTTCAGGGTTTTGCCCCGACAACGGCCAGCAATCCTCTTTTGAAATGGGAAACAACAACGAGTTCAAACTTTGGTTTAGATGCAGGTTTCTTCAACAACCGTTTGACTTTAACAGCTGATTATTTCATAAAAGACACCAAAAACATGATCGTTCGTGTACCAATTCCGGTTTTTGCAGGTGTTGGACCTCCGTATGTTAATGCCGGAAGTATGAACAATAAAGGTATCGAATTAGCGATTGGCTATAAAAACCAGATCAAGAGCTTCACCTACGATGTTGGCTTCAACGTGACAAAAATCATGAACAAAGTAACGAACCTTGGTGGTGGAGAACCAATCGCCGGTGGCGATATTACAGGTCTTGGACAAACAACACGTACGGAAGTTGGCCGTGAAATCGCCGTTTTCTACGGTCTTAAAACGGATGGAATTTTTAGAACTCAGGCAGATCTTGAAGCTTATTCGAAAAATGGCACTGCGATTCAACCAAATGCAAAACCGGGTGATGTTAAGTTTGTGGATACGAATAATGACGGTGTAATTGACAACAATGACCGTACTTATCTTGGAAGTGCGACGCCAAATCTGTCTTTCGGCTTTAACGCAAATTTTGGTTACAAAGGTTTTGATTTAAGTTTCTTCCTGCAAGGCGTAACGGGCGTACAATTGGTTAATGGTTTAGGTAACTGGATGAACAATGCAAACGGAATGTTCAATTCTGTTTCAAGCCGAATGGATCGCTGGACGCCGGAAAACACGCAAACGGATCAGCCTCGTATGACGCAGTTGAACCCAAACAACAACGACCAGTTCAGCGATCGTTTTGTGAGCAACGGGAATTATGTTCGTTTCCGTAACCTGACTCTTGGTTATACTTTACCAAAAGGAGTTCTGGACAAACTGCACATCAGCAATGTCAGAGTTTATGTAGCGGCTGATAACTTGTTGACTTTTACCAAATACAAAGGCATGGATCCTGAAATTGGAGAATTTAACAACAACCCGCTGAATTTCGGTGTTGACCTTGGCGCTTATCCCCAGCCACGTGTAGGAAGGATCGGACTTAATATCAATTTCTAAAAAACTGTAAAAAGCCATTCAGCATTTGGTTAAAGCCAACAGCTAATCGCTAAAAGCTAATTCCCATAAAACATGAAAAAATATAGTTTCCCCGCACTTTTGATAGCCGCTTTTACGCTGCTACAAGGTTGCAGTGACTTTTTGGATAAACAACCGCTAGGACGTGAAACAGATACCAACTATTTCTCCGATTCTACAAATTCAATTCTTGCGATCAATGCCGTTTATGACGTTTCATCTTATGATGAAGGAACGGATGGACTTGGCAATTACCTTCCGCACAATTACGAATGGATGTGGGGAGATGTAATGTCGGACGATGCTGAAAAAGGAAGTACGCCAAGTGACTTTTTGGATATTCAAAACCTGAAAGAATGGAGAGCACTTGCTACTAATACGCCGGTTTCAGGTGTTTGGGGTAACCTTTGGATTGGTATTTACCGTGCCAACTGGGTTTTGAAAAATATCGAAACAGCACCGATCAGCACTTCTTTGAAAAACAGAATTGCCGGTGAAGCACATTTCTTCCGCGCTTACTATTATTTCTATCTGGTAAGATTATTCGGTGGGATGCCCTTATTTTCTGAACCGGTAAAAACTTCGGAATATTCTACTACCAAGCGCTCAACCTTGCCCGAAACATATGCTTTCATTGAAGCAGATCTGAATCTGGCAATTACTTTACTTCCTGAGAAAAGTGCTTACGCAGCAGCAGATCTTGGTCGTGTTACAAAAGGTGCCGCCCGCGGTTACCTTGCCCGCGCGATCATGTACCAAATGGGAATGGACAATACCAATAACCACACATGGCAGCAGGTTTATGACTTGACAGATGCAGTTTCCACTTCTGGTCAATATGGTTTAACTGCAAATTTTGCTGCAATTTTTGACGAGGTAAGCGAAAATAATATCGAATCGGTTTTCGAAATTCAGGCGAAAGAATCCGGACAAACGTACGGGCCTATCAAAACCGGTGTTACCAATAATGTGATCCAGAACAACCGTGCAACATGGGGATGGGGTTTCAATAATCCAACAACCAATCTTGTGACAGCTTTTGAAGCAAACGACCCTCGTAAAGCCATGACTGTTTACGGAAACGGAGATGTTTTGTTTGGTGTAAGACAAACCGTTGCTTTCCCCGCCGAAAACATGACGGGCTATCTTAACCGAAAAGCAGCGATCGTACAACCGGCCCAGGCGTCTGCATCCGGCCAAAATATCCGCAGAATGCGTTATGCAGAGGTTTTGCTCATGAAAGCAGAAGCTGCTGCAAGAACAGGAAATGAAAGCGTTGCCCGTGCTGCAATCAATGAAATCCGTGCAAGAGCGCGTAAATCTACTTTGCCTTTGGGATCAACAGTTGGTGGTTCAAGTTATGACCCAACCAATATTCCCGCAACAGCTTTGCCTGACATTACAAGTGCCGTAACCGGATCAGCTTTAATTGATGCCATTTTGCATGAACGCCGCGTTGAATTAGGTATGGAATCACTTCGTTTGTGGGATCAGATCCGCACCGGAACCTATATCAATTCACTTACCGGCGACATCAAAACAAGAGCTCAGGCACATTCTATCGCAGGTAGTGTAAATCCGATTCCGGTTTTACCTCTTCCTTTGAATGAAGTACAAACCTGGGGATTGCAGCAAAACCCTGGTTATTAATCGTATTCATAATAATAAAATTTGCTCCGTAGGAGAATCCTGATTTATAGAAACGATAATTTCGCAATAAATACTGACTCCGTAGAAGTCGCCTGGTTTCAAGAAGAATACAGGCGACTACTACGGAGTCTTTAAAATAAATATTCCAGGATTTTTCTATAAACAGGATGCTCATAAGGAGCGAAACTCCTCAACATTGAAAACACAATTAATATCTTCAATTAATTTTAATATTTATAAGAATAAAAATGTTTTACATTCATCCTTATAAATTAAGATAACGCATCCTGCCCGAAGCACTACTAAAAACATAAAGTATCATGCCCTTAACTAAATCCTTACTTTCACTCTTTCTATCATTTGAAATTATCCTGTTGGCTTCCGGCTTTTCATTCGCGCAAATTGATAAAAATGCAACCCCGGCAACAAAAAATCTTTATTCAGGTCTTAAAAGAAGCGCAGCCAAGGGCGTAATTCTTGGCCAGCAGGATGCACTCGCTTATGGTTTGAATGCAGATAAAAGTCGCTGGATTGGCGATGAAGGACGATCTGATGTGAAAACAGTTTCAGGAGAACATCCGGCATTAATTGGTTATGATCTGGGACACATCGAACTGGATAGCGTCAACAATCTTGATGGTGTTCCTTTTGAAAGAATAAGAGAAGACATCAGAAAAAACTACGAACGCGGCGGAGTCAATACCATTAGCTGGCATCCAAACAATCCGCTTGACTTTTCAAAAACAGCCTGGGACAAAGAAGAATTTACGATCAGGAAAATTTTATCTGACCAAACAAACAAAAAGAATTTTGAGAAAACACTGGACAAACTGGCCACTTTCTTTCTAAATCTGAAAGATTCCAAAGGCGACGTAATTCCCGTAATTTTCCGTCCTTATCATGAACATACCGGAAGCTGGTTCTGGTGGGGCGCCGATCATTGCACACCGGAAGAATACAAACAATTCTGGAAGTTCACGATTGATTATCTTCAAAAAACAAAAAAAGTTCATAGTCTGCTGACCGCTTATTCCACTGATAATTTTAAAAATAAAGAACATTACCTCGAACGTTATCCGGGTGATAATTTTGTCGATATTTTAGGTTTTGATACCTACCACAGAAACCCTCCGGCGAGCGACTCTGCTTTTATTGCCAATGCCAAAAGAATGACGGGAACAATCCGCGATCTGGGCAAAACCAACGGAAAACCTTTCGCTATTACCGAAACCGGACTGGAACAATTAACCGAACCAACCTGGTGGACCCATATTCTTCAGCCAATTCTTGAAAACTCAGGATTGAGTTATGTACTCGTTTGGCGCAACGGCCGCCCGGATCATTACTACGCACCTTTTGAAGGAAATGACACGGCAGAAGATTTTAAAAAATTACAGCAATCGGGGAATATTCTACTGGAGAAAAAAGTCGCCAGTGAAAATCTATATGGCAAACCGGCCCGGAAATAATCAGCGCTTATTTTAACCCTTTCATAAATGAAAATTCAACTCGTCGATTTCCTGGTTATAATTGCCTATTTAGTGCTGGTAACCGTCATAGGGCTCGTACTCAAAAAACAAGCAGAGCGCAGTAAAAACGATTATTTGCTCGGGGGAAAATCAATGCCTTACTGGATGTTGGGCGTTTCCAATGCTTCTGGTATGTTTGATATTTCCGGAACGGCCTGGATGGTGGCGATCATGTTTGTTTATGGGGTAAAAAGTATCTGGCTTCCCTGGCTCTGGCCGGTTTTCAACCAGATTTTCCTGATGGTTTATCTGTCAGTCTGGCTTCGCAGATCCAATGTTTCTACAGGTGCAGAATGGATGCTGACACGATTTGGCAATAAAGCCGATGCACAGCTTTCTCACAAAATTATCATTGCTTTTGCCCTGTTGAGCTGCCTTGGCTTTATGGCTTACGGATTTATCGGCTTAGGTAAATTTATTGAAATTTTCATTCCCTGGCCGTTGGTTCAGCATTACGTACCGTTCACGCTGGCACCGGAATATGTAGCGCATACCTATGGCATTATTTTCACTTTATTCACTGTTTTTTATTCCCTTTTGGGTGGGATGAAAAGTATTGTCTGGGCCGATCTGATCCATTATGTGATCATGGTCTTCGTATCTTTCGCGATTGCTATTATTGCGATGAACGCTCTGGCTGCGCATGGAAGTTTGCCTGTTCCAAATGGCTGGACGGATCTGTTTTTCGGAAAAGATTTAAATCTGGATTGGACTGGTTATATTGATGAAGTAAATGATAAAATTTCGGCTGACGGTTTTTCTCCTTTTGGCTATTTCTTTGCTTTGATGACTGCCAAAGGAATTCTTTCAAGTCTGGCCGGCCCCGCGCCTAACTATGATATGCAGAAAATCCTTTCAACAAAATCACCCAGGGAGGCGGCACTGATGAGCATGATCGTGAACGTGGTTTTACTGCCAACACGTTATTTGCTCATTATAGGGATTGCAATTTTAGGTTTACTTTATTACAAAGACATTAATATCGCATCGCCCAACGGGCAGGATTTTGAGCGCATTCTACCCGCTGTATTAAATGCTTATATTCCTTCAGGACTTCTGGGTTTAGTTTTAGTTGGTTTGATGGGCGCATTTATGGGAACCTTCGCCGGAACTTTCAATGCTGCGCAGGCTTATATGGTGAATGATATTTATCTAAAATCCTTCAATCCCAATGCTACCAACAAGCAAATTACCAAAATGAATTATCTGACCGGGATCGTGGTCGTTGCCATTAGTATTTCCCTTGGGTTTTTCGCCAAAGACGTCAATAGTATTTTGCAATGGATCGTATCTGCTTTATACGGCGGATACATCGCAGCTAATGTTTTGAAATGGCATTGGTGGAGATTTAACAGCAACGGTTTTTTCTGGGGAATGTTCGCTGGAATATTATCTGCTATGATTTTACCCTACATTTTTACGGAAACCGTCCCGCTTTATTATTTCCCGATCATTCTGGTTTTATCAGCCCTGGGTTCTGTTGTTGGCTCACTGATGACACCGGCTACCGATACCGAAGTTTTGAAAAAGTTTTACAAAAATGTAACACCTTGGGGCTTTTGGGGGCCAATTCATGATGAAGTGATGAAGGATGATCCAGCTTTCAGCCCAAATAAAAATTTCAAAATGGATATGTTCAATGTCGTTATTGGCACTATCGGACAAACTTCCATAACGGCCCTGCCCGTTTTCGTAGTTTTGATGATGCCGCTCCAAACAGGAATTACGGCCGCAGTACTTGCAGTTTGCGTTGTAATATTATGGAAAACCTGGTATGAAAAGTTACCCACAGCAAACAATTAAGAAATAACAATTTGTTGATCAATATAAAATATTAGAAAATCATGTCAGTTTTTAAAACACGCCTAACACAATTACAGGAAGAACACATCGCATTGATTGAACGCAAAAATCAAGCTTCATGGCCTGGAAACGGAATTTACGATCGTTATACACATCCGGTTTTGACAGCCGCGCACGCTCCCATTTTCTGGGAATATGATTTAAATCCGGATACCAATCCGTTTCTGATGAAACGTTTTGAGATTAACGCAGCTTTTAATGCAGGCGCAATCAAACATGACGGAAAATATCTGGTCGTTGCAAGAGTTGAAGGCTCGGACCGGAAATCATTTTTCGCGGTTGCCGAAAGTCCAAATGGCGTGGACAATTTCAAATTCTGGGATCATCCGGTCGTGATGCCTGAAACAAATGAGCCAGATGGAAATGTCTATGACATGCGCCTTACCAAACATGAAGACGGATTTATCTACGGACTTTTTTGTACCGAACGTAAAGACCCAAACGCAAAACCGGGAGACGAATCATCGGCCATTGCCCAATGCGGAATTGCAAGAACAACGGATTTAAAAACCTGGATTCGTTTGTCCGACCTGGTAACACCTTCGCCACAACAGCGGAATGTGGTTTTACATCCGGAATTTGTAAACGGGAAATATGCTTTTTACACCCGTCCGCAGGATGGATTTATTGAAGCAGGTTCCGGAGGCGGAATTGGTTTTGGTTATTCTGAAACAATTGACAATGCTGTTGTTGAAAAAGAATATATTGTTGACCAGAAACATTATCACACGGTTTACGAAGTAAAAAACGGCCAGGGACCGGCGCCGATCAAAACCGAAAAAGGATGGTTACACCTTGCTCATGGTGTTAGAAATACCGCCGCTGGGTTACGTTATGTTCTTTATATGTTCCTTACCGATCTCCATGATCTGACCAAAGTAACCTACAAACCTGGTGGCTATTTCATCGCTCCTGAGGGCGAAGAAAGAATTGGCGACGTCTCCAATGTAACTTTTTCAAACGGCTGGATTCTGGATGATGACGGAACGGTTTTTATTTATTATGCCTCTTCGGATACGCGTTTGCATGTAGCAACTTCTTCCCTCGAAAAATTGCTGGATTATGTAACAAACACGCCGCCAGACGGATTCCGTTCGGCACTTTCGGTTGAAGTTTTAACAGGTTTGATCAATAAAAATCTAACTCACGCGGGTCACTCGGTTGAAATATAATGTTAGAAAAACTGACACAATTTAAATCTGAAATCGGAAGCGAACTGCACTCGATTCTGGATTTTTGGGTAAACAATTCCATCGACATTCAACAAGGCGGTTTTGTTGGAAAAATCGATAACGATGGAAATGTTCATCCCGATGCAGAAAAAGGCTGCGTACTGAATGCACGTATCCTCTGGACTTTTTCTGCGGCTTTCAACAAATTCCAAAATCCGGTTCATTATTCACTGGCAGAGCGCGCTTACAATTACATTCAAAACCACTTCCGCGATCGGGAAAATGGCGGTGTATACTGGTCGGTTGATGCGTCCGGGAAACCGCTTAATACCAGAAAACAGATCTACGGATTAGCTTTCACAATTTACGGGCTGAGTGAATTTTATCAAAATAATAAAAAACAGGAAGTCCTGGATTTTACGATTGAGCTTTTTGAATTAATTGAAAAACACAGTTATGATCATGAAAATGGCGGTTACCGGGAAGCTTTCAGAGCAGACTGGCAACCGATGGAAGATTTACGGTTAAGTGAAAAAGATCGTAACGATCCAAAAACGATGAACACGCATTTACATATTATTGAAGCATATGTAAATCTTTATCGCGTTTGGCCCGAAAAACGAGTGGCTGACCGGATAAAACATTTGCTCGAAATATTCGAAAAACACATCATTGATCCCGACAGTTTTCACTTGCAATTGTTTTTCAGTGATGCATGGAAAAGTCAGTCCAAAGCGATTTCCTACGGACATGATATCGAGGCAACCTGGCTTTTACAGGAAGCTGCCGAGATTCTGGATGACGAATTTTTGTTAGATAAATGGAAGGAAATTGCGATTAAAATGTCGGATGCCGCCGCAAAAGGCTTTATGCCTGACGGTAGTTTAATTCACGAATATGATCTTTCCACACATCATCCGGACACGCATCGTGAATGGTGGGTTTCAGCGGAAGGTATGGTTGGTTATTTGAATGCATACCAGATCAGTGACGACGAAAGTTACCTGAAAAAAGTATTTGACCTTTGGTCATTTATCCAAAAACACTTGCTCGACAAGAAAAACGGAGAATGGTTTTGGGGTGTTTACGACGATTATTCCAAAATGAATGAAGATAAAATTGGTTTCTGGAAATGCCCTTATCATAATGCAAGGGCATGTATGGAGATTTTGAGAAGGATTATTTAACGCCAACACCAATTGCAAATCGGTGTTGGCGTTACCAGCAACCCGAATTACTTCAATCTGTAAGCCACAATTAAGTAGTTTCTTTTTATAGTAGATTGAAAATTCTTGTAGACAGACATGCCGTTACTGTTTTCGTGACGAAGTTCAAAAGAAAATCTTTTGTAAGCCCCACCTATCCCGGCCAGTAATCCCTGTTCGTATTTTCGGGTATCTCCAATGAATGTTCTTTCCCTAATGGCGACGCCGTTTGATATCCCGATGTTGAAAAACAGAGAAAATTCACCAACAGGGATTTTATAGCGGAACATATTTTTCAAATTTACATAGCTGTAATCCAGTATAACATCTTGCGGATAGTAATTCTGCGCACTATGTACTTTCGCAGTGTAGGAATTGTAGATCAGTTCGTTGTAAATAGAAAATCTCTTCCTCGTTCTTGGTATCACAAAATTCAAAAATCCTCCGGCAGTCAGATTATTGGAAGCCGAATAATCAACATCCGTAATCCCACCCAAATAACCTTTAAAGTCAGGTTTTGTTCTTGTTAAGCCGACCAGCACACCGGCCTCAACAATGATTTTTTCCTGCACGTAGGAAATCTCAGACTCCTCCGATGAACATTTTGAATAATAGGTTTTAAACAAGGACTCTATGTCACTCGGCGAATATCGCAGGTTTGCGAAGGACTTGTTAAGCGAGGGACAATCCTGAAAAAAAGCTTTCAGCTGATTTTTATATCGATTCCTGCTGATAATACCGGATTTGCTTCCGTCTTCTACCCGGTAACGATAGTTATCCAGCAGTTCAAAATGATCAGGCCCGTTTCCTATATAAATCTGCTCCTTACTCTCCGCATCTTTAAGATAATAAAATCTCTTGGACCCAGAATATTCCACGAGTAAAAATGCTGTAATTTTCGTAATAACAGCTATATTGGAATAAGATAAACTTTCATCACCGCTCGGACTGGCATCTCTATCCACGGTCGCTTTGATATAATTCTCTCCATGCACCTGAAAGCCTGAAATGTCATCCGTTCCATAGGTTGTCACGACGTCAGCTTCTAAAATGGTCTTAAAATTAATCTTTTCGGGATTTTTTGACCAGTTTTTATAATCAATGAATCCTCTTAAAGTATCCCGTTGATTGATAATGACAAAACCCGATTCATAATTTTTCTGTGCAGACACACTTTGAAAAAGAGTTAAAAAAAGTAAAAAGGAGGTCGCAAAAATTTGACGATTCATTGATTTGAATAGAGGTTGGTTTGAGTAAACCGCTAAGATATCAATTTCCCGAAATATTGTAACCGTCGGTTGATTGTCGTTGACTCTATAAAGCTTAATTTTTTCAGCTCTTACTACGACAAAAATCTGATCTGGGCTAACAATTATGCTTTCTTCAAAATATCGTTTTTTTAATTGATCGGGGTTATTGCTTAACACTAAATTGCTACATTTTCTTGGCAAGACTAAGTCAAGCATTACAAACGCCGAACTATGCAACACCGATTGTTAATTGGTGTTAACGGATTTTTTTGTTGATGCAAGTTTAAGATTCCACTGTATTATTCCCTGATAGAGATAATTTTACATTCTAATCAAAAATATTCAACGTATAGCCTAAAAAGTAGCTAAAATCTATTTATATCACAATACTACAATTCCGGTTACAAATACCTGTCAGACACACCATTACAATGTCAGCAAATTGACTAAAATTTCATTTTCACGCTGAAATTTTCTTCCAGAACCCCAAAAACCTCATTATTTGTACCAGTTCCGGTTACAGCTCCTGATCTTCTTTTCAAACTGTCTCAAATTGCAGTTCAATTATTTGATAATCAAAATATTAGATGGGATAAAAATTGTAATTTGATTCTAAAAAATCAGCTTTTAATCAGCCCCATTTTCCTGATAAGTCAAAAAATGTGTTATTTTCTGATAAAATAAGATTATGCTTAGCCACTTTTAAAATAGTACATTTGAAATAATTATTTTGATTATACCCATAGAAAAATACAATTTTATTCCTATCTGTATAATTATTTTAATTTTTAGTAAAAAGTCCAGTTAACCTATTTTAAAACCTACAAAAGTGGTATGCGAAAAATTGTACTAATCCCAGTGTTATTCCTCCTCTCTTTACTAGTCACCGTGGGCTTTGCTCAGGAAATGACAGTAACAGGGAAAGTGAGCGAGGATGGAGGAAGTGAAATTGCAGGTGTCAACGTGGTCCTTAAAGGAACCAACCGCGGTACGACAACAAATGACAAAGGAGAATTCAGTATTTTGGCTGAAAAAGGAAAAGTTTTGACTTTTAGTTACATCGGTTACAACTCAAAGGATGTTACAGTTAATGCATCTGTTTTGAATGTTGCCCTGGTAGTGGAAGCAACGGCTTTGAACGAGGTAGTGGTAACAGCCCTTGGTATCAAAAAAGAGAAAAAAGCACTTGGATATTCTGTTTCCGAGATAAAAGGAGAAGAACTTCAGCAGGCTCGTTCAACCAACATCGCCAACTCACTTGTTGGTAAAGTTGCGGGTTTGAACATCACCAGTACTGCAACCGGCCCGGGCGGATCTACCCGTATCACATTGCGTGGTAACGGTTCGATTGACGGTAATAACCAGCCATTGATCATTATTGATGGCATTCCTATTGACAACAGCAACCTTGGTGCTGCCGGTATGTGGGGCGGTGGTGACCGTGGAGATGGTATTTCAAGTTTGAACCCATCGGAAATTGAAACAATGAGCGTTTTGAAAGGTGCTACTGCGGCAGCACTTTACGGTTCACGTGCTTCTAACGGTGCGATTCTGGTAACGACAAAAGGTGGAAAAATCGGAAAAGGATTGGGTGTTGAGATTAATTCCAACATCACAATGGATAACCTTTTGATCACAAAATGGAAAGATTTTCAATACGAATATGGTTTGGGAAAAAATGGAGTTGCACCGACAACACAAACAGAAGCTATGTCTTCATATAGCTTTGGTGCCAAACTTGACGGATCAAGTGTTATTCAGTACGATGGTGTTAAAAGACCCTATTCTGCTGTAAAAGATAACCTTACCAAGTTTTACAATACGGGTAGTACTTTCAACAATTCTGTGGCTTTGACTGGTGCAACAGAAAAAATGACCTATCGCTTGTCTTTGGCTAATATGAACAATAAAGGCCTTATCCCTGATAATACACTGGACAGACAAAATTATGCCTTAAACGTTAATGCTAACCTGAGCAAAAATTTCACAATTCTTGCCAACATTAAATACGTAAAAGAGAAAAACCATAACCGTCCGAAAGTATCTGATTCTCCGGGCAATGCAAACTATACTCTGATCAACATGCCGACTTCGTTGAGCGTGGCGACGATGAAACAAAGTATGCTTGACAGCAAAGGTTACGAGCAGGTTTGGGGTGATAATATTTATGTTGACAACGCTTATTACGCAGCAACACAATTTAAACAGGATGATAATAAGGATAGATTTATGGCTTCTTTCGAGCCGAGATATAACCTGACAGACTGGCTTTATGTAAAAGCGCGTGTAGGTTTTGACAAATATTTCTACAATTATACTGCAATTTCGCCAACAGGTGTTCCGTATCAGCTACTTGGAGGATATGACAAAAACATTCAGAATTTCTCAGAAGTTAACTCTGAATTATTACTGGGTTTGAACAGAAAACTGTCGAGTAACTTCAACCTGAATGCACTTGTAGCAGGTAACTTGATGAAACAAGTTCGGAGACAAGATTATATCAGCGGATCAAGTTTCAATATTCCGTTCTTTTACGATATAAAAAATATCAGCCCTGCCGCGAGAGACGCTACTTACAATTACCTCGAAAAAAGAATTAATTCGGTGTACGGTTCGGCTGAATTATCTTACAAAAACTATGCATACCTGACCGTAACTGGCCGTAATGACTGGTTTTCAACTTTGAACCCTCAAAACAACAGCTTATTCTACCCATCGGTAGCCGGTAGCTTTGTTTTGTCGGAAGCGATTAAAATGCCTTCGATTATCAACTTTGCAAAATTCAGAGGTTCATGGGCAAAAGCAGGTGGTGACACAGACCCATATCGCTTGTCTTTGTATTATTCACTTTCAGGTGCGCATATTGGGTTTCCAGGATCAGTTGGATCTCCTTTAGCGCAGATAAATGGAAGTGTGGTTCCTAATGCATTCCTGAAACCACTTACTACTAAAACGTATGAATTCGGTATTGAAACGCGGATGTTTAACAACAAACTGGGTGTTGATGCAACTTTTTATAACCGTCATACATACAATGATATCGTTTCGGCATCTATCTCAGGAACATCAGGCTTCACAGGAGCACTTTTGAACCTGGGTGAAATTTCCAATAAAGGTGTTGAATTATTGCTGAATTATGATCTGGTCAAAGGTTCCAAATTTACATGGGATGTGTCTTACAACTTAGGTTACAACAAAAGTTTGGTCGTTTATCTTGCTGACAATCTTCCAAATATTACGGTTGATAATCCTCGTTCTCAAACTGCTTACGTATTCCAGGAAGTGGGCAAGCCATTCAGTTTATTAAAGGCTAACTCATTTGTAAGAGATGGCAAAGGAAATGTTGTTTTCAATGATCAGGGATTACCTCAGACAGGCACCTTACAATCATATGGAACAGGTATTTCTCCACTGACTATGGGCATCACTAACTCGTTCAGATACAAAGGTGTTGGACTTTCTGTCTTGATCGATGGTAGATTCGGCGGCCACATATATTCTGGTACAAATGCATTGGCAACACGTTACGGACTTACAAAAGAAACTTTGGTAGGACGTGAATTACCGGGTGTTGTAGGAAAAGGCGTAAATAGCAAAGGTGAACCTAATACGGTACCCGTTCCTGCTACACAGTACTATGAGTACCTTTATACTTTCGGAGAACCTTTCATTTACAGTTCTAACTTTATCAAGCTTCGTCAGGTAATCATTGATTATTCAATCCCGGCAAGAGTATTTGGGAAATCTCCTTTCAAAGGAATTTCTATCTCGCTTGTAGGAAGAAACCTTGCGATTCTGATGAAGAAAACGCCGAATATCGATCCGGAATCTACTTACGGAAATGGTAACGCACAAGGTTATGAATTCGCTGGTGTACCTACTACCCGCAGTATTGGTGTCAACCTTAATTTGAAATTCTAATTTATCATACCTGACGGTAAATAAATTATCAAACATATTAATGAAACTTCTTATGATACGTAAAATAGCAGTTATGTTAGCCCTGACTTTTTCGATGGGCGCTTGTACCAAGGATTTTGAGAAAATCAACGTAAACCCAACCGCCCCATCTACTGTACCTTTGGATTACCTTTTTGGACAGGCACAATTACAGATTTCAGGTTCTGCTGGCGACCCCGGTTACAAAGTATGGAGAGCCAACTTTATTTATTCTGCAATGATGGTCCAACAAATGGCGTCGGTGGATGATTATTATGCGGGTGATAAGTATACTTATAACGCTGATAACAGCGGCGCATATTTTGCCGACTCTTATGTCAACTCTGTCAAAAATCTTGCAGATATTATTTCGCAAGCTTCCAAGGATCCTGCCAATGTAAATATTCTTTCAATGGCGAGAATATTACGTGTTGAGCAAATGCACATTATCACAGATCTATACGGTGACATTCCTTATTCCGAAGCTGGACAAGCATTTATCAGCCAGATTTACAAACCTAAATACGATACGCAACAAACAATTTATGCTGATATGGTTAAAGAGCTTTCAGAAGCAGGCCCAGCATTGAGTACTACGGCTTATATACCTACCGATGCTGATTTCGTTTATAATGGAAATATTGGACAATGGAAAAAGTTTGCTAACTCTCTAATGCTTCGTCTGGCAATGCGTATGCAAAAAGCAGATCCTGCCGCCGCTCAGACATATGCAAAAAAAGCTTTTGATGGAGGTTTAATGGCGTCAAATGATGATTCGTTTATGTTCCATCATTCAGGTGGATCAACTGCAAGCAGGAATCCTAATTCATACAACCTGGGTTTGGGGAGAGGGCTTGTTAAGGGAGATAACCTTCAATGGTCCAAAACACTTATTGATATGATGAAAGTAAGAAAAGACCCACGTCTTGGAATCATTTCTCAATTAGCAAGCGGCGACAGAGTTCCTGCGGATCAAAAAGGTCTTCCTAACGGATTGGACAAAAGTAGCGGACCGAATGGATTAGCCACTGTAACAGGTGACGGAAATATTAAAAATTATTCACGTCCTACGGATTTGATGTATGATGATGCTGATCCAAACGTATTACTAACCTTTGCAGAAACAAAGTTCCTAACAGCTGAAGCCATCGAAAGAGGATGGATAACTGGTTCAGCAAAAGATGCTTTTGAAGCCGGACAAAAAGCTGCCGTTACTCAGTTGGTTGTTTACGACGCAACAGCGGTTGTTTCTGATCCTGCGGCTTATGTTACAGCGAATCCATATCCTGCATCCGGAAGTCTGGCTGATAAAATGACGCAGATCCATAATGAAATATTCATTCTGACTGCCTCAACTTTCAACCATTACGAAGGATGGGCAAACTGGCGCAGAACCGGAATTCCGGCATTGAAAGCAACGAATTATCCTGGCAACCAGACTGGCGGTGTTATTCCACGCCGTTTGATTTTGCCGATTAATGAAAAAGCGGTTAACGAAACCAACTATAACGATGCCGTATCACGCATTGGCGGCGACACGTTCCTTGGCCGTATGTGGTGGGATAAACAATAAGTATTTTCACTTATCAAAAAGATGCTCCAAAACTTTTGGAGCATCTTTTTGCTTTTTATCCTAATTTTGAACTTCTACCGGATCTTAACCAAACTTATCAAATATGCTTGATGTATTTCCAGCTTCGACCGACAAAGCTGTTGTTTTTGAAAACGTTCAGAAGTTCATTGACGAACAAGGTTTTTCAGTTGTAGCCAAAGACCATTCCCGTCCCTGGGGAGGTTTTTTTGTACTTGACGAAAGTCAGGCACCTCAGTTTATCAAAACTTTTTTCCCGCATCTTTCATTGGAAGATTTCGCGGGTTATGACAAATTGAGCCCTAAAATATTAGTTGTTGCACCTGAAAAACGTTTATCGTGGCAATACCACCACCGCCGTGCCGAAATATGGAAAGTAATCGGAGGAAATGCCGGTATCGTAATCAGTGATACGGATGAAGAAACGGAAATGAAACAATTGCCAATCGGAACGGTGATCAGCCTTAACCAGGGCGAGCGTCACAGACTCATCGGCGTTGACGAATGGGGCGTAGTTGCTGAAATCTGGCAGCATACCGATCCTTCGAACCCTTCGGATGAAGATGATATCGTTCGTGTTCAGGACGACTTTGGAAGATAGTTCAGCGTATAATATTGACAAGTGCCATGGTTATATTTCATCCATGGCACTTCTTTTTTATACAATGAGCTAAGCGGGATTTTACTTCCTCGTTGATTCATTATATTTATTATCTCAAAAAAGAAAAACAAATACTAACCGACCAGCCATGAAATTCGGAAAAATTGATAACCCGGAAGTAGTTGATTTCGTACTTCCACCCGACCATAAAGACAACAAGCTCGTTTTAGAAAAATCAAAAAAAGGGAAACCGAATATATACATTGGCTGTGCCAAATGGAATAAATCGGATTTGAAAAACTTTTATCCGAAAGGTACAAAGGACGAATTGGCATATTATTCGACACAATTCAACAGCATTGAATTGAATGCCACTTTCTATAATAATTTCCCGCTTGAAACCATTGACAGCTGGCATACCAAAACGCCGGAAGGATTTCGCTTTTTCCCAAAACTTCATCAGGGAATAAGTCATTGGAAAAGGCTCAAAGATGCCGAACAGCCAACAAGCGTTTATCTCGACCACATTTCTCATCTGGAAGAAAAACTGGGAATGTTATTTTTACAAATGCCGGATAATTTCGGGCCTAAAAACTGGGAAGTATTAAGAGATTATCTGGAAGTATGGCCTTCGGGATTTCCATTGGCTCTCGAATTAAGACATTCCGGCTGGTATGACGGATCCTGGGACAGCAACGAATTATACGCGCAGCTTGAAAAGAAAAACATTACACATATCATTACCGATACTGCTGGCCGGCGTGATATTATGCACATGCGGTTAACAACGCCTACGGCATTTATCCGTTACAATGGAGCCAATGTGGATTCGGATTACAGCCGTCTGGACGACTGGATGGACCGTTTGAAACTTTGGGCTGATCAGGGCATCGAAAATATTTATTTCTTCGTGCACCAAAATCATGAAGAGGCTTCTCCCCTTTTATCTGCCTATCTGATTGAGAAAGTAAATAAAGAATTTGAGACTGATATTAAAATTCCGCACAATCCGAACGCCTCAAAACAAATCGGATTGTTCTGATAATTGGCTTATTCTTGCCACGAATGCACTAATTTTCACAAATGTGTTTTGGTTTACGTGTTCGTGGTATTTTTATAATTCAAAAGCTGTGCCTTGCTCTGGATAAATAATTTCTAATCCCAATGCATTATTGCTACCAAGCTGGCCTTTGATAATTACTTCGTTCTGGCCGGTTGGTTTGATGTGCGTGATGATTAACTTTAAATCTTTCATATTTTCCTTTCCGGCCAACATCGCCAGCTTATCCATTTCCTTCATAATCCAGTTTGGCGTTAAGTGACCAAACAGTTTGTTATCGGGCTGTTCATTTGGATAGGAAACTTCCAAAAAAATTCCTGTTAATGTTTTTGCTCTAATTAAAGGAGCAACAGCTTCCCATACTTTTTGCAGCCTGGTTGATTTTTCGACTTCATCCGGACCGGTATCACCAAAATATAAAGCATGTTTTCCATTATTCTGAATTAAAAAAGCCGCGCTTTCATAAGGACTGCCATGACTTAACGAAAAAGCCTTCACAGTCATTTCCGTATTTTCAAGCGTCATTTCCTGACCTTCTGATAATGGTTTGTAAGTATATTTTTTCAAAGGAGTAACACCTTCGCTTCCAAAATTTGGCCAGCTTTCCCAGTTGAAATAATGGTTTTTTATGACATCAAGACATTTTGGAAGCGCATAAATACTTTTCGCAGTATCCTCAGGCGCGTTTGTGATCATGCCTGAAACGTGATCCAGATGAGCATGAGAAATGAGAAAACCTTTAATAAAACTTCTTGAAACCTGATCTGCCGTTGCTGCAAAAACACCGTTGGCAACAGCCACTTCAACTCCTTGCCGAACCGTTCCGGCATCCAGACAAACATAGTCCTTGGAGTTAATTGGGGCAATCATGTAAGCCGAAAGGTTTCCTTCCGCTCCTCCACCTTTTACGCCCAGCGGTACCACATTAAAAGCCGATTGCGCCTGACTAACGGAAACAAAAATCAGGTATAAAATGGAGGTTGAAATCAGGTTACAAATCCGTTGTCTCATGATGATTTGGATTAAGAGGTATCGTAAAAATAAAATCCTTCACCCTAAAAGTACGGATGAAGGATTTATATTATTGTTTATTTAAAATTCAATTCAACAATCTGATAACTAAAAGTCGAATTTGAATTACTAAAATGCTACAGTATATCGTACGGAAACGGCGCGACCGGGTAAATTATAACCCCGTTTTTCGTAATAATTTTCGTCTGTCAAATTATTTACTTTCAATGCCAATGTGTGTTTCTGAGCGATTTTGAAAGCGGCTGTGAAATCCAGAACCATGTATTTTGGATAATCGATTACCGGATTAATTGGATCAGTGTAGTCAATATCCGTACGTGTTCCAATCGAACGACCCGACAAACGCAGGCGTAACCATTTCAAATTATCATATTCCAGACCATAATTGATCGTATTTTTCGCCACATTCTGGATGTCGCGCGTAACTTTTGATTCGTCCGTTCCAACGATATCTTCCGTTGCTTTGAACATGGAAGTTGCCTTCACAAAAGCTTTCAGCGAATATCTGTAATTTGATAATGCACCAAAATCATACGTCACTTCCGTTTCCAAACCATTGATTTCCGCATTGGCCGCGTTGACAAAAGTCGCACGGGAAACGATCACATCTTTGTTAGCAAGGGGCTCATTAACCGTTCTGATCACCTTCGTAATCCGGTTCGTTACCTTTGTTGAGAAATAAGTAACGTTTGCAGAAAGTCCGGTTTTCGGTTTATTAAAACTCAATCCTAAATCCCAGCTCACGCTACTTTCATTTTTCAAATCAGGATTTCCGGCAGTCACAGCAATTCTTCCTTTTGAATCACGCACTTCATTATATCCGGCCACACTGTAAGCATCCGTGGTCACGAAAGCACGGCCGATTGTTCCTTTCACACGCAAAGCCGGAACAAGTTCATAACTTATTCCAAGACTTGGGCTCGTAAACGGATTCGTTTTTTTACCCGATTTATAGGTTGGTAAAAGAGCCGTTTCCTTCACATCAAAAGTAATATTATCATAACGAACACCCGGCTGAACAGTCAGGCCACCGAAATTCAACATCGCCTGAGCGAAAAAGGCAGAAGAAATTAATGCATAAGCAGGCTGCGTCGGTGCACGTTCTGTGGTATCATTCGTCCAACGCCGACTTTGTGTTGAAGAATTTAAATAATCATATCCAACAATTAAGGAGTGCTTACCGATTGACCAAACATCTTTTACCTGGATACCTTTCCAATTATTCCCTAACTCAGCCGAACGGAAAGGCACAACAGGTTTGCCGGATACATTGAGTGTATAGTTTTTAGTATTTTCTTCCGAAGTAAACACTTTCAGACTCGGACTATGGTTCCCAATTTTTCCGGTCAGCGATACATCAAACGCAGCACGATCCACATCTTTGGTACTTGCCTCGGTAGATCCGGAAGAAATTTCTCCCGGAGATTCAACGCCTTTTGCCTGAAATTTATCACCACGAATATCAACTCTCCAATTGTCATTCAACTGATATCCCAATCTCAATGCACCTGAGAAATAATGTAGTTTGGTGTAAGGTCTTGTTGCACCGTCTGTCTTAGTTTCGTCAACGTCCTGCGCAGGTTGAGTCGTGTAATTTTTTCGAACCGTATTATAATCAAAAGCATCACGGAACAAATTCCATTTCCCGATCTTGTAATTTTTTGATCTTTCAAAATAAGAAAATGACATATCGTAATCCAGTTTTTTCGTCAAATTACCGCCTGCATTTAGTCCGGCCTGGTATGACTGAAAGCTACCATATTCCAGAAAACCATTTCCTTTTGTATCTCCTTTTGATCGTTGGGTAATGATGTTGATAACACCACCCATCGCCTGAGAACCATACAAAGAAGAAGCCGGGCCTTTTAAAACTTCAATTCTTTCAACACCATTCAGATTGATTTGAGACAAATTGGTTGCTCCCGCGGCACGGCCATCAATAAGCAACAATGTCCGCTGATTCAATCCCGAAAACTGGGGACGAAAACCACGGATACCAATGCCAGACGAAAGGTTTGGATACTGAATAACATCCACCGCAGCCGTTTTCCGTACAATATCCGTCAGGTCATTTGAAGGCGTCATTTCAATATCCTGACGTGTGATAATATTCAGTTTTTGAGGAATTTTTTCTTTCCGGGTTTCATAACGCGTTGCCGTAACAACGACAGGATTCAAAATATTTTCTCTTGTAGAATCTGATAAAACCACTTCCTGTGCCTGCGCAGAGAAAGTGGCGGTCATGGCGAATAGACCTGCAAACGTGAGTTGATGAATGGTAGATTGGTAAAAATTGAAATTCATTGGGTATGGATATATAAATGGATTGCGATTTTAAGCGAAAAGAAAGAAGACTTGTTGAAAATTCATTACCCTTCAAAAGCTCCGTATAGTGTGATAAGTCCGATAACGATTGAAAAAGTACCGACTACATAATTGATCATTTTCAAAACTGAATCCCGTTTCTCGGCAAATTTGTTAATAGAAAAAGCGAAGAAATAACCGTAAGCCGACATGGAGAAGATGATCCCGAAGCTTTGAAGAATGATAATCCAGACAGCGGTATAAGCATCGCTTGCAGCAAGGGTTAATGCAACTGCGCAAGCACCACCCGTTCCGGCAAGGCCATGCACCATACCAACCCAAAATGATCTGCTAAATTTTTGTTCAACTATCGGTTGTGCTTTAAAATTCGGCTTCCTGAAATTCCGGCGAAAAGCAACAATTCCAAGCCAGATCATCAAAGGCCCAATTACCAGTTCGACCTTTTCAGAAATATTCAGAGAGATTGTTGATTTCAATATCAAAACTAGACAAGCAAAGAGAATTAGCGTCAATGAATGCCCAAGCGCCCAGTGCGACGACCGCCAGATTAGCTTCAAACGATCCTTTGGCTTTTGATTTTTTTCCGTGGCCAAAACAGAAACTGCCGCCATATGGTCCGGCTCAAAAGAATGTTGAACACCTAGAAGAAGAGAGTCGACCAATAAATAATTTATCATTTTCTTTTCACATAAGTTGTAGAAAAATCCCGTCTCAGACATAAACGGGCAACTTTATGGAAAATGCAATACGAAGCAACCTGGCAACAAAACAACGCTGCCAAACCAGTAACTTCACGCCCTTTTTCCCGAAAGCATTCCGAATATGATGTTATATGGCAGGTCTTCTGGCTCGTTCAATCAAACAACGCCTTCCCGGTCCAATGCTGAATTTTGAATGAGTGAATGATAGAATGGTGGAAAAACTGAGATCTGGCTCACTCCATCATTCACTCATTCACCAATTCTATCATTCAACATTATTCCCCCAGTGGCAAAAATGTTGTGACTTTTTAGTGAACTTACAGCAGCGGGTACTACTCCGGATTTTCACCGGATTCCCTTTTAAGTGCTCGGCAAATTTTGCTTCACACACCACTTAACGGCTGCAAACTTACTATTAAATTTATTAGGTGATTAAATTATTTTGCTTCTACTTTAAAATCAGACCATACTGACAAACCCGATTCTTGATGTATTTTTGCCTTAGACTATCACTAACGCCATTCGCCGACTCCTATGAAGCACAGATTTATTTACCTGCTCTTATTTTTATTTCCGCTTCTCTCTGAGGCCCAAAATGCAGCGATGCCAGACACGGGCTGGGTTAGGAAAAACTATCAAAAAACAGAACAATTCATTGAAATGCGGGATGGCGTGAAGTTATATACTGCCATTTACACGCCTCGTGATAACGACGAAAAATATCCGATCCTGATGCAAAGGACGCCCTATTCCTGTCGCCCTTATGGTGTAAATAACTACCGTCCACGTATCGGACCGAATGGTGTTCTGATGAAAGAAAAATACATTTTTGTTTACCAGGATGCACGGGGACGTTATAAAAGCGAAGGAAACTTTAGGGAAATGACACCCGCTATTGATAATAAAAAAACGAAACAGGATGTCGATGAATCCAGCGATACCTATGACACGATTGAATGGCTTTTGAAAAATACGGCTTCCAATGGCAAAGTTGGGATTTATGGAATTTCCTTTCCAGGATATTATTCCTCGGCGGCATTGCCTGATGCTCACCCGGCTTTGAAAGCTGTTTCGCCGCAAGCACCGATGTCAGATGAATTTTTGGGAGACGACTGCAACCACAACGGAGCATTTTTCCTGATGGATAATTTCGGTTTTTACAGCCATTTTGATGGTCCGAAAAGTGAAAACGGAGAAAGTTATAAACCGTTTTTCAATGCAGATTTCAGTGATGCTTATCAATATTTCCTGGATTTCGGTCCGTTGAAAAAGACAAATACGAATACCTTTTTCTCAGATCCAAATAGTGTTTGGCGGCAAGTTACTTCCCACGATACTTACGACGAATTCTGGCAATCCAGAAATATCAAAAAGCATTTGAATAATATCAAACCTGCGGTGATGGTTGTTGGCGGATGGTTTGATGCGGAAGATCTGTACGGTGCTTTAAAAACCTATTCTGCAATTGAAAAACAATCTCCGAACAATAATACGAGATTGGTTATGGGTCCGTGGACGCACGGCGGCTGGGCTTCACCAAGTTGGAAATCGTTTGCAGATTATCAGTTTGGCGCTGATTTAAACCAATATTATCAAAATGAAATCGAAACCAGGTTTTTCAATTTTTATTTGAAAGATAAAGGTGAATTTAACCAGGCAGAAGCGACCGTTTTTGAAACGGGTTCTAATCAGTGGAAAAATTATGATGTCTGGCCCCCGAAAAACAGTCAGCCGGAAACATTCTATTTTCACCCGAAAGGAAAACTTTCTTCGGATAAACCCAAAACTGCAAAAGCAGTTACCGAATACACAAGCGATCCTGCCAAACCTGTTCCTTATACCAACGAAATCAGCGGCGACAGAAATAATAAATACATGGCCGAAGATCAGCGTTTTGCTTCGCGCCGCCCGGATGTGATCTATTTTCAAACGGATTCTTTAACCTCTGATCTGACTTTGACAGGCGAAATAACAGCAAATCTTTTTGTATCAATCACCGGAACAGATGCTGATTTTGTGGTAAAAGTAATTGATGTCTGGCCGGATAGTTTGCCCGCACAAGTACAACGCGGACAACCTAAACCATTGGATATGAGCGGTTATCAACAAATGGTGCGTGCAGAAGTCTTCCGTGGAAAATTCCGTAACAGTTTTTCAAAACCGGAACCGTTTGTAAAGGATAAGGTTGAAAAAGTATCTTTCAAACTAAATGAAGTGGCGCATACATTCAAAAAGGGTCACCGCGTGATGGTACAAATCCAAAGCAGCTGGTTCCCCCTGGTTGATCGTAACCCACAAAAATTTATTAACATATTCGAAGCCAACGAATCCGATTTCCAATCCGCCAAAATCACCGTCCACCACGACCTAAAAAACAGCAGCAACGTAATATTGCCCGTCCTAAAATAGGTATTGGATAGGTTACACAGAGATTCACAGAGTTAAAAAGAGGGGGCACAGAGTTTTTCTTTTTCTCCAATAAAACCTCTCTGTATCTTCTATTTACTATGTGTACCTCTCCTTTTCTCCGTGGCCCTCTGTGTAACCAAAAAACATGCAAAGTTCTCATTTTCTCATTTCAGCTCCTTCCAGTAATTCCGGTAAGACCACCCTTACCCTCGGCCTTTTGCGGGCTTTGAAAAATCGAGGATTGAGTGTGCAGCCATTCAAATGCGGGCCGGATTATATTGATACACAACACCATACAACCGCATCAGGAAATCCGGGAATAAATATGGATACTTTCATGGCTTCCGAAGCGCATGTCCGGGATATTTATGAACAGTATTCTGAGACGGCTGATGTTTCGGTGACAGAAGGTGTTATGGGACTTTTTGATGGTGCTGATAAAATGAAGGGAAGCAGCGCGGCGATTGCGGAGTTACTGGATATTCCGGTGATTCTGGTAATCAATGCTAAGTCGATGGCGTATTCCGCGGCGCCTTTGCTTTATGGTTTCAAAAATTTCTATAATAAAATTCGTGTCGTTGGCGCGATTTTCAACTTTGTCAGCACCGCTTCGCATTACCGGTTTTTACAGGAAGCTTGTGAAGAAGTTGGTATTGAAGCACTTGGTTATTTACCAAAAAATGAAGCATTATCGATTCCGTCACGACATTTAGGATTACATATTTCTGCCGAAACAGATTATGAAATTATTATCGAAAAACTGGCCGAAGAAATCCCAAAAACGATAAATATTGATCGGTTACTGGAAATTTCAACAAGAGAAATTCTTCCCAAAACAGAATCAATAGCCGTATCTAAAAATCCTGTTTTAGCTAAAAAATATAAAATAGCTATCGCCCGGGATGAGGCTTTCACTTTTACTTATCATCAAAATATTGAAGTACTTTCTTCTTTCGGCGAGGTTACGTTTTTTAGTCCAATGCATGATAAGATACTTCCTGAAACGGATTTCTTATACCTGCCTGGCGGTTATCCTGAATTGTTTGGGAAAGTCTTACGCGCAAATAAATCAATGCTTGAAAGTATTCAATCGTATTGTTTTAAGGGCGGATTGACTTTTGCGGAGTGTGGAGGTTTGATGTATTTGGGGAATGAAATTATTACTTCCGAAGGTATCAATTTCCGAATGACCGGGATTCTGGATTGCACAACTTCCATGGAAAATTCGAAATTGACATTAGGATACCGGATAGTTCAATGGAATAATTTGGAAATGAAAGGACATGAATTTCATTATTCCCGGTTTGTGAAAAATACTTTGCGTGCTGAATCTGTCATTATTAAAAATGCTAAAGGAATTGAGGTGGAAACACAGCTTTTCCGAAAACTGAATACGTTTGCTTCTTATGTGCATTTGTATTGGGGAGAAAATCGTAGCTTCATTGAATACTTATTGGAAAATTTCACGCAAAGCAGGTAAGAAAAAAAAGCAAAGCACGCTAAGATTTCCCTTTGCGGACTTAGCGTTTTATCGGCGCGGCGTCCGCTTTTTTGCTTTGCGTGAAAAATCACACACATCTAAACTTAAAAATGAATAAAGACGACACACTCCTATGTTTACAAAATTAATTCAGTCGAAGGATAAAAGTTAAATTTGTAAGATAAAGTGATAAAAAGATGAGAGTAGATGACACACTCAATAACTCATGAAGTATATTGTTCCATAGAAATTGCCTCATCTTTTTTTATCTTTTCGAGTCTGAACAGAATGTAAGGAATTGAGTATAACTCAATATTCAGAATATCCAACCAGGAGACAAGACTGTGGGAGATTCATCACTTTATGTTAACTATTAACATTAGAACGATGAACACTTTAAAACAAGTATTGGGAGTAGATGTAGCACAGAAGGAGCTCGTGGTCACGTTAGGTCGGTTGCTGGCAGATTTAAGCATTGAGTTGTATGCTTATAAAGTTTTTAGTAACACAGAAAAGGGCTTTTCTTCCTTGTTGACATGGGTTCAAAAGTTGACAAATCCTGATACAGAAGTTCGGTTTGTGATGGAGGCCACTGGTGTCTATCATCAGAAATTTGCTTATTTTCTGGATGATCATGGTTACTGTTTAAGTATTGTTTTACCCAACAAGATCAGTAATTACATCAGGACTCTGGATGTTAAAACGGTTACAGACAAAAGTTGTTCGGAGGCCATAACCAGGTTTGGGTTGGAGCGAAAGCTAGATAATTGGAAACGTCCTAAAAAAACTTATAAAAGCCTTCAGCAACTTACCAGAGAGCGAGATCAGGTGGTTTTAGAGCGATCAATGGTAAAAAATCAGCTACATGCGGAATCTCAGGAAGCAGAGCCACATGAGCGGAGTTTGGAGCGCTTGAAGGAGCGGATTAAGTTTCTTAGTAGTCAGGAGAGAGAAATTAAAGAAGATATAGAGCAGGTTGTTAATCGGGATGCTGAGCTCAAAAAAGAAGTGGAAATTATCAGTAGTATTCCAGGGGTAGGAGAATTGACGGCTGCAATTATTTTGGGAGAAACAAATGGTTTTGAATTGATACGAAATAAGAAGCAGCTCACCAGTTATGCGGGCTTTGACGTCAAAGAAAAACAATCAGGGACCTCGGTGAAAGGCAAACCAAGAATATCAAAAAAAGGAAACCGAAGCCTTAGGAAAGCGATGTATTTACCATCAATGAGTGCAGTGAAATGGGACGATAATTTCAAAAATATGTATGTAAGGATCGTCAGTAAACAGGGTATAAAGATGAAGGCCTTGATAGCTGTCCAGAGGAAATTATTGGAACTGGCGTACACCTTATTTAAGACCAAGGCAAGCTATGACAAATCATACGAAAGCAAAAAGGTAGAACAAAAAAATAGCATGTCAGCACCAAAGGCATGAGCATGCTATACTGGCTGCCTCTGGACCGCCTTCAAGAATAAAGGTATGAAAAATTTAAATTTTTAATAGGTAATCAACACAGAATCTATGGAAAGGAATACTCGAAAATATCTGCGATGATTTTTTAAAATTTTTCTTCGAAGACGCAGAAGAGCTCTTCGACTTAGAAAGAGGCTTTCAGTTTTTAGATAAAGAACTCGAACAACTTTTCCCAACAGAAGAAATAGAAGCGCCGAAGTTTGTGGATAAGCTTGTGAAAGTTTTTACCAAAACCGGAGAGGAAGACTGGATTTTAGTACATATTGAAGTGCAGGGATATGATGATAAGGATTTTGCCAAACGGATGTTCACCTATTTTTATCGCATTCTCGACAAGTATGGAAAGCCGGTAACAGCCATCGCCATTTTCACAGATGCGAACAAGAAATTTCATCCTGGTGTTTATGAATATAAATATCTCGGCTCGAAAATTATTTATAAATTCAACACATATAAAGTTATAGAGCAAGATGAAGTGGCGCTGATTGAAAATGAAAATCCATTTGCAATCGTTGTATTAACGGTATTACTGGCGTTAAAAAAGAAAAAGCTGGATGATGAAAGTTTGTTTGATCTTAAATATTCGCTGGCAAAAAATTTACTCAAACGGAAAATTTCAAAGAAGAAAATAGATGATCTGCTGATCTTTCTGCAACGTTACATAACCTTTGCAGATCAAGGATATAATGTTAAATTTGATAAAGAAATCGGAGAGCTAACCGGAAATCAAAAAAGTATGGGAATAAGAGAAATGGTACTCGATAAGGCGAAGAAAGAGGGTATTGCAAAAGGCAAACAAGAAGGTCGTCTTGAAGGCCTGGACGAAGGAGTTGAAAAAGGTTTTGAAATGGCACAAATTTCATTTATTAAAAATCTTTTGGCAACCGACAGTTTTACTACTTCCCAAATTGCAGTTCTTGCTAATGCTTCTGAAGCTTTTGTTGAAAGTGTTAAAACCATGGCAAAGTAATTTTTAAATAAAACACCTTACACACCACCAACCTAAAAAGACTCCCACCCCGGAGTCTTTCTTTTTATTAAAAAACACGTTAACGGCCACACTAAAAGCTAACCGCTAATAGCCAACGCCTGAAAACTTATGTCAGAAATTAAACGCCAACGTATCACCCGCGCAGACGGGAAAGCCATCAATCTTGTACAGCGCCGGGGACATTTGTCTTATTGTTACAACGCTTGCTGCTGCGGTCGCGTGGATCGCGGGTATGCGCCTATTCCAGTTGAATTGTACAAAAGTGAGTGGCTGCGCCGGAAAATGCGGAATGTGGTGCATATGACCAAAGGTGGTTGCCTGGGTCCGTGCACTTTGGCAAATGTGGTTACGCTTTTGTTTGACGGGAATTCTGTATGGTTTCATTCGGTGAACAGCGACTGGCAGATTATTGCTATTTTTGATTATATCGACAGCATGATCGCGGCCGATCGTTTCCTCGTTCCGCCAGCAGAATTATCTGAAAATGTATTTCAATTTTATACCTGGAAAGGCTCCGAAGCTTCCACAAAAATCGGGCAAACGCCTATGCCGACGGAAGGAATTGTCTTCCTTACCCATGCGGATACTGATCTGTTAACACTGCACCGAACCATCCAGGATTTGCCTGATGATTTCCCGAAAACATTAGGCATTAACCTGATGGCCGTGAAAAGCGAAGCGCAGATGGAGCAGTTGCTCGATGGTGAAATTGCGGCGGCGCAAATTATTATTCTCAGGATTCTCGGTCGGCCTAGTGCTATTCCGGGGTTTAATGAATTGATCAATCGTGCTAAGAAAAACGGGCAGCATCTTATTGTCGTCAGCGGAACGGGTGATTTAAATCCTGATTTTGCAGCTGCTTCTACGGTTTCGCCAGCGATTTTGCATGATGCGATGTTATATCTTCAAGCCGGCGGTTATACCAATTTCAGTTCGCTGCTTTATTACCTTTCCGATCATTTATTGATGACAGGTTTTGGCTCCGAAACGCCGGTTACCTTGCCCGAACATGGCATTTATCACCCGGAACTTCCCGAAAACGCTGATCTTTCTGATTGGCTTAAACGATATAATCCAGACCAGCCGACAGCCGGAATTACCTTTTACCGCTCGCACTGGACGAGTGGAAATACTGCTTTTATTGACGCGATGGTCGCTGCTTTGGAAGATCGGGATATGAATGTTTTACCCATTTTCACCTCATCGCTCAAAGTGACCGATCCGGTTTCCGGGCAACCTGTTGCTTTCCAGTTTTTCAACGGTGAAAATGGTGTTCAGATTGATGTTTTGGTTAATACGCTTTCGCTTGCGATTACCGATATTCAAAAAGCAGGTTCTGACAATACCGGTGCAGAAAAAGCATTAAGTCAGCTGAATGTGCCGATTATCCAGGCCATTTCCAGTACCATGAACCGCAATGCCTGGGAATCATCCAGTCGCGGGTTGGGTACTTTGGATACGGCTATGAATGTTGCGATTCCTGAATTTGACGGGCGGATTATCACCGTTCCGATTTCTTTCAAGGAAAAAGACAGACAGGCAAAAGGGTATGAAGCGCTTGACAATCGCATCGATCGCGTGGCCGGCATTGCGCTGCGTTTTGCCCGTTTGCGCCATTTGAAAAACTCGGAGAAAAAAATTGCTTTCATTTTTACCAATTCCAATACCAAAGCTTCCCAGATCGGGAATGCGGTTGGACTGGATGCGCCGGCTTCGCTGATGCATATTTTGCATGCGATGCAAGCCGAAGGTTATCAGATTAAAAACCTGCCGGCTACCGGAACGGAATTGATCCATCAGTTAATTGACCGCTGTTCCTACGACCAGACTTACCTCACACCCGAACAACTTTCCAACGCTGCCGGTCAGGTTTCGTTCGAAAAATATAACGGTTGGTTTGATGAATTACCGGAAGTTTTACGCAAAAAAATAACCAAACAATGGGGACAGGCACCCGGCGAAACGTATGTCCACGATGGCCATATCGCCCTCGCCGGACTTGAACTCGGTAATGCGTTTGTAGCCTTGCAGCCGCCGCGTGGGTATGGCATGGATCCGGACGCCATTTATCACCAGCCGGATCTGGCACCGACGCATCATTATTATGCACTATACCGCTGGCTGCGTGATGGCTGGGGTGCCGACGCGATTGTGCACGTAGGCAAACACGGAACACTGGAATGGCTCCCGGGCAAAGGAATCGGGTTGTCAGAAAACTGTTTTCCGGATGCGATTCTGGGCGATCTGCCGCTTTTTTATCCTTTTATTATCAACGATCCCGGCGAAGGTTCACAGGCGAAACGCCGTGCCCATGCCGTGGTGGTGGATCACCTGACGCCTCCCATGACTTCCGCAGATAGTTATGGCGAACTGGCGCAGCTGACCCAGCTTGTCGATGAATATTATCAGGTGGAAACGCTTGATCCTTCGAAATTGCCTTTGCTGCAAAGACAGATCTGGGAGCTGATCAAACAGACCAATCTGGATGCCGACCTGGCTGCGATGCTGAGCCGTGACCATGGCGATCACAAGCATGATTGGGACGATGACATGACGCCCGAAGGTGTGCCGGCAAGTCTGGCGGAGATGGATGGAAAGGATATTGCCCACCTGATCGAGGACATCGACGGATATTTGTGTGAATTGGGCGCGGCGCAGATCCGTAACGGTTTGCACACGCTTGGACAAATGCCGGAAGGTGACGCGCTGATCGATATGCTGCAAGCGCTGACCCGACTGCCCAATACCACGGTACCGGGTTTACAGTCGGAAATGGCTTTGCTTTTTGGATTTGAAATTGACGATCTTTTACAGAAAAAAGGTCAGAAAATAGATTCCGTTTCGCCGCAGTTTCAGTCGCTTGCCGGACGGCCGGTTGTGACGGCGGCGGATGCGATGGAAATTATTGATGAGCTGAATAATCATCTGTTCCGGGTGCTGGCTAAGCATCGTTTTCATCCGAAATCCATCGATCAGGTTTTCTATGAAGCGCTGGATATGGCGCCTTCGACTACGGGTTTGGCAGGGATCCGGCTGGTGTTGGAATTTGTCTGTACCCAGCTGGTACCGAATCTGGCGCGGACGGATGAAGAAATCACCAACCTCATGCACGGACTTTCCGGCGGGTATATTCCTGCCGGTCCGAGTGGCGCGCCTACACGGGGCATGGCGCATATTTTGCCAACCGGACGAAATTTTTATGCCGTAGATCCGCGTGCACTTCCGTCCAAAGCGGCCTGGGAAGTGGGCCAGCAGCTTGCGCGGGAGGTTTTGGATCGTCACATGAAAGAAACGGGGCGTTATCCGGAAAGTGTCGGGATTAGTATCTGGGGCACTTCGGCGATGCGTACCCATGGGGACGATGTAGCGGAAGTGCTGGCGCTGATGGGCGCCCGGCCGGTATGGCAGCAGGAAAGCCGGCGCATTACCGGCGTGGAAATTATCTCGCTCGAAGAACTTGGCCGGCCGCGGATTGATGTGACCACCCGGATCAGTGGATTTTTCCGTGATGCTTTCCCGCATCTGATCGAATTGCTGGATGATGCCGTGCAGCAGGTCATCGCGCTAGACGAACCGCTTGACCAGAATTTTGTCCGCAAACATTATCTGAAAGATCTGGCTGAACTGCAAAAAGACAATGAATTATCGATTGAAGATGCCGAGGAACGTGCCAGTTACCGGATTTTCGGGGCGGCTCCTGGCGCTTATGGTGCGGGGATTTTGCCTTTAATCAATGAAAAAAACTGGCATGGCGATGCGGATTTTGCACAGGCCTATGTCAACTGGGGCGGTTATGCCTATACGAAGAACGCGCAGGGTGTGGATGCCCGCAGTGAATTTCAGCAATGTCTTTCCGGTGTGGAGGTGGCGCTGCACAACCAGGACAACCGCGAACATGATATTTTCGACAGCGACGATTATCTGCAATTCCATGGCGGGATGATTGCGACCATACGCAGCCTTACCGGACAGCAGCCAAAACATTATTTCGGCGACTCGCAAAACCCGGCCCAGCCGGTGGTGCGCGACCTGAAAGAGGAAACTTTGCGCGTTTTCCGTTCAAGGGTTGTGAACCCGAAATGGCTCGACAGCATCAAAAAACACGGTTACAAAGGCGGACTGGAACTTACTGCTACCGTTGACTATCTCTTCGGTTATGATGCCACGGCGAACGTGATCGACGACTGGATGTACGAAAAAGTAGCCGAAACCTATGCCCTGGACGCCAACATGCAGCAATTTTTCGCTGAAAGCAACCCATGGGCCTTACACGCCATCGCCGAAAGATTACTCGAAGCCGCACAAAGAGGCTTATGGGCCGAGCCCTCCGCTGAGGTTTTGCAGGGGTTGAAGGAGGTTTATCTGGAGAGTGAGGGGTTGTTGGAGGTGAGGGGGGAGTGAAGGGATCATTAAGGGTTAAACTGATGGATTTGATTGTCTAACCTGTTGAACTTCAAGGAGTAGATCATATAACCCTTCATTAAGTTGGTCGTAATTACCTTCTTCATATTCTATAAATTCTAAATTATAGGTATTTGTGTTGTAATTCTTTATTATTTGATGCAGGTTATTTGCCGTTATAAAATAATGCGGATGCGGAGTGGGAGCTGTAATATTTACATTTTCCAATACCAATTGAATATCTGGATCATTTAGGCTATAACCTACAAATAAAATGGTATGAGAGAGAAATAAGGAATCCAATACCTTGTAAAAATTAGAGTAATCCTTTCTTGCTTTAAAATATTGAGATTTTGTCAATACTATTTTGTTGGCATCTGAAACACATCCGTGAGCCTTAACGATAATCCTAACAGGAGATCTAACATCGGTAAGTAAGTGATCATCATAATACTTTGAAATATTATAACCGTCAGAAGCTACTCCATTTGTACAATAATTATCGTAAATTTTATCATAATTGGTTGTTATAACTATCTTTGGATCCAGCTGCAAAACACATTCATGAATTTTAGATGGTCCATAACGGGGTAAATCTAACTCTTCTCGTATTGATCTAGAATAATCAGCTTTGGGTAGAAGCGTATAAATAACTTCGGCTGCCTCTAAATATTTACCGGTTTTTAAAAAGTCTGCTATCATTAGTTTATCAGGAGTATCTGGAATTAAATCCACCATACCTTTCAAAAAATTTTCCCATGTTGGTGGATTCTTTGATCCATCATGTGACAAACTACCAGCAGATGCACCAGCACCTAGGAATATTATACATCTTCTTGCTGCTAATTCCGTTACCAAAGCCTTAGGCCAATGCATAGCTATTTGTTAAGGTTATTAAATAGTTTTTCTACTATTTTTTTAAGTATTTCCTGATAATCCTGAACCTGTTTAAATTGGGATCCTACCAATCCATCACTCCCTTTGAGTTTAAGAAGAGGACTGGCATTTGATTGCGCTAATGGGATCAAACTATATAAATGAGGCACATCCCCCAATTTCAAATCTTGTTTTTCAAGATTTGATTTCCAATATTTACCAAGAGAATTTTCGATTTCTGCGGGAACACTATTAATTATTTCTTCATAAGCCTTTGTAGGTCTTCTAACACCCCCATAACTTTTTGTTATATATTGTTGAATAGTATATCCAATGTATCCACTTTTTACTTTAACCTCCTCCGGTATGTTATATCTTTTTAAAACTCCGGGTGCCCTTTGTTCACATAGTTTTAAAGAATTGTCATAAAGGTCTAACCAACTACTCAGCCATTCAGCAATATTTCTGATTCCTAGTATACTAAAAATGTCTGTACCCATAGGAGTAATAAAGTAGTCACAACCAATTAACACACTTCTATTAATAGAACCTAAACTAGGTCCTAAATCAAAAAATATATAATCGTAGTTATTTTTTACTTTATCAATTAAAAATTTATTCCAATTACTTTTTCTTATTCCACCAATATCTCCTCCTTTAAGTTCATGCCAAGCAGCGCCTAAACGGTCTTCGATAATTGAAAACTTCGGACTGCCTGGAATCAAATCTACATTAAACCGGGTTTCAGAACTTTTTATTGGAACAATGATGCTACTTATATCTGAATCTCCATCTTCAATTGGCTGCAAAATTTGACTTATCGTTGTTACAGTTGAAGATTGCTCTCTATTCCAATAAAGTTTTGTTGAAAATTCTTCGCCCATTAACAATTGCGTCGTGTTACACTGAGGATCACAATCCACTACCAATACCCTTTTTTGGTAGTTTTCAGCGATATAGGAAGCAATATTATTAGTTAATGTAGTTTTCCCGACCCCACCCTTGTTATTAAACATGGCAATAGAAATCATAAATTAAGAATTTACGTTTATGCAATCTTTTGAAATACTAGTATGGTCTCTATTTTGTTACCACTATGATCACGTCGAACTCTCCTATTACTTGGTATTAAGCTCTCATGTTTAAATGTTAACTCATATTTCCCTATATCATTAATAAGTATGTTAGAAATGATTTCTGGTAGGGTAACTTTATATTTTTTACTATAATTATCTCCTAAAAATAAAATACACTTCCCATTAGAACTTAACATTTCATTCCAGTTCTTTAAGCAGTCAGTAATAATCTTAATAAAATCGATTTCCTTCGGCGAAATAATCTCGTCTAAGACTTTATGATTTTCAACGCCTAAAAACCAAAGTCTTAATCTATTATCTCTTGCATAATTTAATTGACGCATGTAAGGTGGACTGGTTATAATCGCATCAATTTTCTCGCGTACAATTAATTTTGAAGCATCCTCATTATAACAGTGTCTGCCAATACCCAAATCGAAATTGGGTTGTTTTTTTGTCGCTCGAATAATCTTTTTTATTAGCCTGTCTTTTACACTTCTATACTCGTATAAACTAGGAAATTCACCTTTTGGAAATTTATTAGTTCGTAAATATGGAACAGTATGACTGGATGGATGAGATAAAAAACCGGGTCTTTGATGGTGTAATATTCCTAGTAAACACGATAGAATAAACCATGATTCCTCTGTCTTTAAAATCTCGGTCCAAACTATTATTTCCCTTAGTGTTTCTGGATGGAAAAATGCCTGCACCCATTCAGGAACGTTAGCTAAGTTAACAGTTTTAACCCTTTCGCTTACCTCCTTATCGTATTTCTCAATTTCCGAAATTATTTCATTTAAGGAATTGGGAGGAGAAAGTTTCGCACTTGTAAGGATGAAGGCATATTTATTAAGATCGTTTCCAATTGCATTACGCCCTAATGACCAAGCTTCAAGAGGTATTGTACCAGCCCCACAAAATGGATCAAAAATCAAATCTCCTTTTTGAGTGAAATTTTCAATGAGATATTTTGCTATAGAAGATTTAATTTTACCTATATACGGAGACAATTGATGTAAAGACCATTCAGACCCAACAGCACTGTTGACGCATTCTTTATTAAATTGGTCAATTAATAATTGATTTTGTAAACTTTCAGTGAAGACTTCGGACATAAAGATTGATAAAGTGTTTACAAAAATAATTTCTTTCTGTCAGTTGACTGTCACAAATTGGTAATAATATAATAAATTTTGACTAAAATACTATTCAATTAGAACCAAAAAATTGATGTCTAATCCAGACTGATATACGTTCATTATCAATTGATTTATTCCAGTTGTCTAAGCCTCTTACCATTACATATAATCCAGCAGCTAACTTCATTGAAAAACTAAAATCTTCACTAACGGCACTTAACTCAAAATTCGAAGTTCTCAATAAGAAAAATATTGTCAGTATTCCAACAACGTATTCGATTATTGCATAAAAAGTTAAGTTGACCTGCTTAAATTTATACATTAGTCCAGCAATTAGAATGCTGACGATTAAAAAGAATGCAGGGCCAGTTTTACTATACAAATATCCAAAGTTTGGATATATATAAAATACAATAAAGGACATTAACAAAGACGCGCCTATTGTTATTAGAAAATTTCGAAACTGTTGATTCTCTGAACTTTTAATTTCATCCTTTAATAAATTCTCATTTCCCTTTTCATTCAATAAGTAAGATTCTATTTCGGATAATGATGTAATTTCAATATCATTATCCTTTGCATATTGAATGATTTCCTTATCTAATGTGGCAATCTTAACTTGTCCCTCCTTATGCTTAATTTCTGACGCAACTTGTATAATCTGATCATCTGCTCCTTCCAATGTAAGATGTTTGAAAAGAAATTCCCATTCAGGGAATGTATCAACGGGTGAGCTGGCACTTATAATTGTCCCATTATCTATTGCTTGTTTTATAAATCCTACAAAAGGACTAAATATGGCATTTTTAATACCGATGTTTTGCGTTCGTTGGTACAATTCCCTTTGAACATGAGTAGGGACAACAAATATGACGTCAGGAATTTTTGTAGAAATGATAGACGGATACCTAATAATAACCGATGTGTCTAGAACAATTTTAGTCATTAAAAAAGAAAAGTAAGTTAAGAGGGTAATGTTGAAATGTAATAATATGAATTAAATTAGAAAAAACAACATTTAACTTGCTTAATGGTTACACCAAGAAATATCGTAAACCATATTGTATAGCGATAAAAAAAGGGAAACCTTATGGAATCCCAGATGACTCCTAATAGTAGTTCGTGACTGAGTTCAGAATCCATTTCAAATATGATGAATATCCTTGATAATCTTGCTTGGCGTACTCCTATCCAACCAACTCATACTCCTTAATCAAAGCATCCGCAGGAATATGCAGCAATTTGCTGAACTTACGGATCATGGTTAGCGACAGTGCCTGTTTGTAGTTCAGCACTTTGCTGATTGTTCCCTTGTCGCCATATTCATTGGCGAGATCCGCGGATTTATAGCCAAAATCCGCCATTCTGATTTTGATTAATTCAATGGGATCAACCTCCGGCAAGTTGCGGTTTTCCTTTTCGTATTCTGAAATGAGATGTGCCAAAAGGATTTTTTCCTTGTGATCAGCAGAATTTTTCGAAGCCCGTTTTACTTCTTCATACCGGGCAAGAGCGCTCTCGTACTCTTGCTCTGTTTCTATCAAAAACCATTGTGGCTGTGTCATTTCCTTATTTTTTAAATCCAGTATGATTATATCGTTTCAGCATCTATCAAATCATATTCTGAATGTGTTCCGATAAACCTAATTTCTACAATGCCATCTTCATAATCGACCTCCACAATGAGACGGTATTTATTACCAACGATCTTGAATCTGGCTCTGTTTCCTTTAATAATTTTGGCTTTGGGGAAGTCATGAAGTACATCAAAACTTCTCTTCCAAACTGCCCTTTCCATCACCGATATCCAAACGCGCAGACTTTTCCCCGAGTCGGAATGCTTACTGACAAACTTGTCCAGTTTGCGGGAATATAATAGTATCATGTCATAAAAGGTTCTTTCTAAACGCTCCGTGTACTTATTCCAATGGATTGATTATCAAGATTTTCATAACAATAACATAAATACAAATCTAGGGAAATAGTTGGTTATTTGCCAACTATTTCCCTGGATAATTTTTCATTATAATGGGATAGATAATTTTTGAAATAAAACGGCATCGGGATATTGCCCAAAACCTAAATATCAAATACCCTGACCAAAACGCTCCAGCTGCTGAAAAACAGGAATTAGCGACTGTCCTTTTTCGGTAAGTACATATTCAATGTGCAAAGGTTTTTGTTTGATCACATTTTTTTGCAGCAGTCCAACGACTTCCAGCTCTTTTAAGGCAACGGCCAGTGTTTGTTTATTAGCACCCTCAATCTGGCGAAGCAGGCTGCTGAAACGCAAGGTGCCGTCCACAGCCAGGCGAAATATTTCAGGCTTCCATTTCCCGGAAAGCGACTTTAAAAGTGCCTGGGCAGGACAAGTTTCATTGGTTACCAATTCGTTTTTAGTAGTCATAAATATCTGACTTATTGCGCACTCAAAATTAAGTCCTCAACTTTACCCAAAGATAAAAATAAACGGTGTCGGGTAATCCACTACCCGTAAAAGTAACTTATCCAACCACAATTTCCATAATGGAAATTTCAGTGACCAGGCTCAAAACAAAACGAAAATGCAAGAACAAATAAATCCTTTACTATGTGACATTGAAAGCGGTCTTTGTGAAGTTCCCGTTGATCAAAAGGACACCGCAGCCCTTGAAACATCAAAAGCAATTAAAAAACCCTTATCCATAACATATTACACAGACCCGATTTGTTCCTCCTGCTGGGGAATTGAACCGCAATTGCGAAAGCTGAAATTAGCATACGGAAATGATTTTGAAATTGAATATAAAATGGGCGGTTTGCTCAAAGACTGGAGTTATAACAGCGGGCAGATCAGCAAACCGACGGACGTAGCAGGGCATTGGGACGAGGTAAGTGTGCATTACGATATGCCCATAGACGGGGATATCTGGCTGGAAGATCCCCTGGATTCATCCTATCCACCATCGATTTCATTTAAGGCGGCTCAGATGCAAAACAGGGAAAAAGCCCTTTTATTTCTTCGTGAGATCAGAGAAATGGTCTTTTTGCAAAAGAAAAATATCACCCGATGGGAACACCTGGAAGCGGCTGCGACAAAAGCTGGACTCGACATTGTACAATTTAAAAACGACTACGAGGGAAAAGCAAGGATATTATTCCATGAGGATGTACAGGCTGGAAAAGAATCAGGTGTCAGAGGATTTCCAACGATGATCTTTACCAATGCCATGGGAGAACAGGAATTCGTATATGGTTCGAAGCCCTATGGTGTCCTTGAAAGCGTAGTGCTTAAACGCTGTCCGGCAGCAACAAAACTGATCTATAAAACGGATTGGAATTCCGTATTTTTGAAATACAATTCATTAACAGCGAACGAGTACGCACAAATAACAGGAACCGAAAGAAATCATAGTGAGAATATTTTAAACGGCCTCGCTGCCGACGGAAAGTTAGAAAAGTTAAGTACGAAAAATGGAGCCATCTGGACTCTGAAAAAAATACAGTAAGGAGCTTTTGGCAATTAGCTGTTAGCATCTGGTACTGTAATCGGATGATTGATAAGTCATTGTAAAATCAATGAAATCAACTATTTCTTGCTAATGCTTATTTAAGTGATAGCTGGGGTTATGAAAAACATAAAAATTAAAAATATGGAACAAAACCAACTTACCGACCCGGAAACCCTGAAAGAGCAAAAAAAGATAAAAAACAATAAAATGATCAATTCATTCCTTATTGGTATGTGTATAGGCATTACCGTGTACAGCGCGGTGAAAAATGGTTTCGGCTTTTTTACGTTTTTCCCCTTGATTTTAGCTTATTTGCTGTTTTATAAGAGAGATAAAATCAAATTATTATAAGTCAGAAATTCCATGCAAATCAATTTAACAGTAGTTTTTAAAAGCAAGCCTGAGCATATCGAAGACGTACGTGCCATGCTTTTGAACCTGGTTGAAAAATCAAGAGAAGAAAAAGCCTGTCTGCAATATGACCTGCACCACGGTACAAAAAATCCCGAAATTTTCATTTTTCACGAAATATGGGAAAGCCAGGAAGGTCTGGACCTGCATGATCAGCAGCCTTACATCAAAAAGCTTGTTGCAGAAATTCCTGCTTTAATTCAGGAACCAGCCGCGATTTACCATACAGAATTGTTGAATTTGTAAAAGTTAATGGTAAACACTCCGGTATATTGTGGTATGCCGGAGTGTTTATGATTTGGCCTACTATGCTTTTTCTGAAGCGTCGGAAAGAAAACCAAACTGACTCCCCAACCACCACCCTATTCCGATCAATCCCACCCTCATAAAAATCAACTACAGTCTTTCAGTGCACGATCATGCACGATTACAAATGTTATCCATATCATGACCAGGATTAATAGCAACATTAATAATTGTAAGTGTTTTGTAATAATTTCTCTGAAAATCACTGGACTTGCTGATCATTTTTATAACCTAAAACCTGGAATCCTTTGAATGAGAGCTCTTAACGATAACACATTGATCCTCGAATAAAGACAAGTGATTAGAAAGCCTGCGAACAGTAAAATCTTTTTTTTGAACAAAAATTGGTTAACTTTATTAAATACTCCAAAAAACGATTTGCTAAATTATTTTTGTGATATTGTTTATGAAATCAGTAATATATCTGCACTTTTTACTGTTTGTTGCTTTGGTTTCCAACGCACAAAATTCCAGCAAAACTACCGCTGACAAAGCTGGTATTGATTCATTAATTGTTAGCTTCAGTAAGGCTTTTAATGCGCATGACCCAAAGGCCTTTACGGCAAACTTTACCCGTGACGCGGATTTTACAAACTGGCTTGGTATTTCCGAACATGGATGGGCCGAAATTGAAGAATCACATATCCCAGTACTTACCGTCATGTATAAAAATGCCCAACAAAAGATAACTTCAAGCAGCGTTAGATTCATTAGGCCTGATGTTGCCGCGGTGGATATTAGGGCAGAGGTGTCCGGAGGCGTTGCCCGTGATGGAAAGGTACTACCGTTAATGAATTTCCTGTTAAATTGGACGGTTACCAAAGAATCTAATGGGAAATGGTTAATTACAGTGATGCACAATACCCGGATATTACCAATTGAGGCATATGCACCGGGTCCAAAATGACGTTATAAAATTTCTGATATGAGATATTTTTTAAATATCACTAGTAGCGGGTATGGGAATTAGACATAAGTAAGAAGTGATCAAACCATAATTTCCAATACCTTTCCCAAATCCCACTTCGCTTGGCGGTCTGGAGACTACGCTCAATAAAAACCTAAATACAACCAAAAATCATACAAGCCGAATCTTATAAATCAATACTTTCCTCAACCCTATTCCCATCAACCCACCAAGCCAACCCCAGCACAATCACCTGCAAAACCACAAACGAAACTAACAACATCATAATATTATCTTCCGGTGGCGGGCCGAACATGTTGTAGGCGTTGGCCAGGACGAAAAAGCCGGTCATGATCCACAATCCCCAGGTACCCTGGGCGTTGATGGCTTTGGTGTTTTTTGCATAGATATAAACGCCGCCGAAAAAGATAATACTTTCCAGCAATATGGTGATCATTTTATAATTCCATAAACCCATCCCGACTTTGAAATCACCAAAAGGCGTCAGAGGCAGATCCGGGATATGGACAACAACGTCCAGAAACCAGTGGCTCAACACCGCGAGACCGACAATAACAGCGCTTTTGACATCCTTTTTGAAAAACCAGTAGCCGCCTCCAACGATCAGTCCCCAGACAATTCCCATAAAAAGGCTGTGCGTATAGGGATAATGGACGAATTCGAAAGGTGTCACTTCGGTAAAACCGGGATGTATTTTCACGGTTTCAATATGGAATAGCAATAAAAACGGCCACAGGATATCTACAAATTCTACGGCTACAAAAAGCATGGTAAGCGAAACTTTGGGAGCGATTTTCTTCGCGGCAAGGGCGAGACCGTAATGTCCTAAAAACATGATTTCTGACTTGGTTTAGTACATTACAAAAGTACCGGTCGGCCAGACCAAGCTACTTGATAAAAATCAAGAAAACGGATTTGGAGGAAAATTTTAAAACTTTGAGAAGTTTATGTACGGGATCATTGCAATTGTTTCCTCCGGATACGGCTGATGGTTTCGGGTGTCATCCCGAGCATGGAGGCAATGTATTGCAAAGGTACCTGGTTGAATAGTTCGCGGTTTTTCTCAAAAAGAAATTGATACCGTTCCTCGGCTGTCATCGAGATAAATGAAAAAATCCGGTCTTCCATCATCGTGAAACAATGCGCCAGGAACAACTTTTCCGTCTCCGGCCATTTCGGAATTATCTCCCCCAGCCGGTTATATTCCGCCCGTTCAATCACAAATATTTCCAGGTTCGTAAGCGCCTGCATATTCCAGCGCGACGGCGTTTGAAATAGCAGACTTGACAGATCTGCCACAAAATAACCTTTGGTTGATATCCATTGCGTCACTTCCTTGCCGTCCATGTCCGCATAAATCCGCAAAAGCCCCGACTGGATAAAACATAGCTGATTACACGGTTTACCCGTTTTCAGGAAATAATCACCTTTATTCAAAGTTTTCTTTTTGAACAGCGCAGACACTTTCACAAGGTCGTCCTGATCAAAGGTAAAATAGGCATGGAGGTATTGTTCGAGGTCGGTCATTTTTGGCGGTCGGCGTTCGGCTATCGGCTTTCTGATTTATGCAAGGAACGAATTTTTGGATGATAACAGAATTTCTACGACAGAGGATCTTATAATTTAATTCGTGCTAAGTTATTATGAAATATTCAAATTCGTAATCTAATTTGCATTTTCCCAATCAAAACGTTTACTTACCACCGTAAAAGTAATTCTCTACTAACAACCAATGTATTATGGGCAAATATGTGATAACCAAACGTTCAAATGGTGAGTATCAGTTTAACCTTAAAGCGGATAACGGCCAGGTAATTTTGGCCAGCGAGGGATATAGTGCCAAAAGTTCCTGTGAAAACGGGATAGAATCGGTAAAGAAAAATTCGCCGGACGATGCGCGTTACGAGAAGAAAACTTCCACCAACGGCAAGTACTATTTTAGCTTAAAAGCCACCAATGGCCAGATCATCGGCAGCAGTGAAATGTACGAAAGCACAGCCGGAAGAGATAACGGAATAGAATCTGTGAAGAAAAACGGACCGGCTGGAACGGTTGATGATCAGACGGTTTAGTGATATTTATGTTCTGAAAACTCACAGGGTTTGATCTCGTGAGTTTTCAGAATGGTTTTGGCCTATTCAGTAATCCCCATCAATCAATCTTCAAAGGAGGTCCAACAACCTGCATTTCATTCTCCACAAATATCCGGGCGATTTCATCCTGTGCAGGCACATGATCAAGACCGGCCATGGTGACAAAGAAATTTTCGATCTTGCCCGCAGGCTGAAATATCACCAGCATTTTACCTTTTTCGGAAACCTGTGTCCAGGCGTGCGGGACTTTGCGGGGAAGAAATATACTGTCGCCCGTTTTCAAATCGTACCTATCTTCTCCAACTTTAAAAATATACGAACCATCAATAACGTAAAAAGTCTCGTCCTGTAATGGATGTACGTGCAGCGGCGTACCTTTGCCCTGAGACAGCGATGTTTGTTCAAAAATAGCCAGATCTCCATTGGTATCACTACCAGAAATTTTGACGTCCAGTACATTCGCGTTCACGCCTTTTAGCTGAATATGTCCGTGAATTCTTCCTTCTCCTGCCGGGATTTTAAAGCCTTTTTCACTTCTTAAAAAAACCTTATTTACATTATTCCATGCGATTAATGGTGCTGAAAAAATCACAAGCAGTGCGGTGATAAAGTTTTCCCTTTTCATATTTTAAATGATTTAATTGCATTGATTAACAATAAGTTAATCATGATACCAATACTCAATTGATATCAAAATTTAACAATAAATCGTGAAACGACCATGAAATCCGATCAGCAGTTAGTAAACGGGGATTTCAAATTTCATTGGCTGAAATAACTTTGGTAAAACAGGTTATCTTTTGCCTGCGCAATACTTACTCTGTGGTTCAAGCCACCAATACACGAATTTTTACTAAATAAGTATTTTTTTATTCTGTTTTTAAAACAAAGACTCTACCCCAATTTCCAAAAAACCGTGACAAATGTCAATGTCAAATTGTGTCATTTAGCTTCGTTTTCAAGGGCTGAGAGCCCATACTTTTGCAAGGCATCTGAGAAGGTACAGATGCTTAACAAATTGATAAACAATAAAATAGAAAACGCTAAATATCATGAAAGATCAATCAAACAGTAACAACGACCCGATTTATTACCAGGAAGCAACCACGCTTGCAAAGCTTATCCGTAATAAAGAAATATCATCAGTAGAAGTTGTGCAGGCGCACCTTGACCGGATTGCAGAAATAAATCCCAGGATTAATGGTGTGGTAACACTCATGGGCGAACAGGCACTTAAATCAGCAGCCCTGGCCGACAAAGCTGTAAGCAGCGGAGAAGAACTTGGTCCGCTTCACGGTGTGCCTTTTTCAATTAAAGATGCGATTGACACGGCCGGCGTACCAACGAAAAGAGGCTCCAAAATCTTCGAAGATTTTATTCCTGAAAAAGATGCGACCGTCGTTACCCGCATGAAAAATGCCGGCGCCATTCCCTTAATGAAAACCAACATTCCTGAATTTTCAGCCCATTGGGAATCGGATAATCTGGTTACCGGCCGCTCGTTAAATCCCTGGAATCCTGACCGTACGCCAGGTGGATCAAGTGGTGGAGAATCTGCGGTGATTGCAGCCGGTCTTTCCCCGATCGGACTTGGCAGTGATGTTGCCATTTCGCTACGTGGCCCTGCTGCTTTTACCGGTATTTCTGCATTGAAAGCAACTCATGGACGTGTACCTTATACCGGCCACTTTCCTCAGGCATTAAGCAGATTCTGGCACATAGGCCCAATGGCTCGTACCGTTCGTGACGTCGCTTTGGGTTATTCGATCATCAATGGTGCAGACGGAATTGATGGATACGGCATTTTCGCAAAAGACGCAGCCCCTGCCACTTTTAGGATTCCTGGCCAGAAAATCCGTGTGGGCTGGGTATCGGATACTGCCTTCGGGCCTGTGGATCCGGAAATTACTACTGCCATTAAGGCAACGGCCAAATTACTTGCAGATGTCGGCTGTGATGTGGCAGAAGTACGCCTTCCATTCATGGAAAATACCGACTGGTTGACACCATATTTCAATTTGGTTTATGGAGAACTGGTTCCTTACATGCAGCAGTATACGCGCGGTCGTGAATCAGAACTGCATTTTATTGGAAAGGCTACGATGGATTATCCGTTGCTTAACGCGGCTGAATATGTCAAAGCTGAGGCAACGATTGAAAAACTAAGAATGCATTTTGCAGGTTATTTTCAGGAATATGATGTTTTATTATGTCCCGTAAATCCGATGACTGCGACCGGACATGGTTTGAATGAATATATTGTTGACGGAAAAACGGTTTCGGCATACCACGTAATGACCGCCACTGCTCCTTTCAATATGACTGGACTTCCTGCACTTTCTGTTCCCGTTCGTTTAAGTTCTGAAACATTGCCAATTAACATCCAGCTGGTTTCCAGATGGTTTGATGAAGCAACGATTCTTGCTCTTGGTGAAAAAATACAAACTGGCAGTGAAGCTTATGGTAAACATCCGATAAATTAATCAAAACAATCAGATGAGTAAAAAGCGACCTTCCGGCAAGTTCAGGAAGGTCGCTTTTGTTATGGCTGTTTCGTAAATTCCTTTCTGATCCGGCTTAATGTTTCCCTGGAAATACCCAGATAAGAAGCTACCATGTGCAAAGGAACCCGGTTGAATACGCTGGGATATGTTTTCTGAAAATCCAGATATTTCTCTTCCGCCGAATTACTGATCAGAGAAAAAATTCTGCGCTGGCTCGTTTCGTAGCCTTTCGCCAAAAGTTGTTCGTTAAATAGTTTAAGCGCAGGAATAGTACTCATTAACTCCTCCCACTTATCTTTCTGCCAGATGATAACCGTACTTGCAGCCAATGCTTCAATATTATACTCAGATGGCGTTTCATTGTTAAAACTTTCCTGATCACTTATCCACCAGTTATCTACACCAAACCTGAGCGTATGATCCGTTCCGTTTTTATCAAACCGGTAAAGTCTAAAACATCCGCTTGCAATGAAACAGGTTATACGCCATACCTCGCCCTCATGCAAAATGGATTGCCATTTCCGCAATTTCCTTTCGACACTTGCAGACCGGATTATTTCCAGATCTTCATATGAAATTTCAACCTTCTGACGTAAATATTTTTCAAAGACCTCAAACATAATTACCAAATTTACTCAATTTGGATAACTAAGTGCGGTCAGATATAATTTAAATGTGTCATGCGGTTTCTAACCCAGTGTCGTTATTTTTTAGCAACAAAAAAGGGAGACCGCCTCATGGCAGTCTCCCTTATGCAACAATTCTTTTCTTTATTGGACCGTTTTCAAAGCAGAAAGAATTTTTTCAGCAACCAGCTCCGCTGATGCAGGATTTTGTCCGGTAATCAGCACGCCATCGCTTACTGCAAATGACTGCCAATCTGCACCTTTCTGATAAACTGCACCATTTTCTATCAACATATCTTCCAGCATAAACGGAACCTCGCCTGTTGATTGTCCGGCAATTTCTTCACTGTTTGTAAATCCGGCCACTTTTTTGCCTTTCACAAAAGGTTCGCCGTTCTGACTTTTAACATTTTTCAAAGCTGCCGGCGCGTGACATACCAAGGCAACCGGCTTTCCTGCTTTGTAAAATGATTCAATGATATGAATCGAAATTGCATTTTCAGGAAGATCCCACATAGGGCCATGCCCACCAGGATAAAAAACGGCATCATACGCACTTGGATCTATATCCTTCAAAGCGACCGTATTGTTCAGTTTTTCCTGCGCGGTCGCATCGCCGAAAAATCTTTTTACTGATTCTGTATTAAATTCAGGTTTTGTACTTTTAGGATCAATCGGCGCTTTACCTCCTTTTGGCGAAGCAACAGTGACATTGATACCTTGTGCAGTCAATAAAAAATAAGGAGAAGCAAATTCTTCAATCCAGATTCCGGTTTTTGTTCCGTTGGGAACCTGATCGAAAGAGGTTACCACGAACAGGACTTTTTTAGTTTTCATATGGTTAGTCATTTGTTTACTTAAATTTGTGTCGGGCGTGTTTGCCTTCAAAATCGCAAAGGGAATCAAACAAAGCGCCAAAAGAAATGATGTGATTTTCATAGTTATTTTTTTCACAAAGGTCGGCAGCAATTGACGATCAGGATAAGGGAATAAATCACTGTTTTGCTGTGACAAACATCACACCACGATATCAGTAATGAAGGTTAAATCTTAAAATTTGCTGGTTCAACAGATCAGATACCAAAGTATGAGCTTACGTTTAAGAACACATATCGAAGAAATTATCACGCTGACAGACGCTGAATTCGACTATATTCTCTCACATTTTGAATTGAAGAAATTCAGAAAGCATCAGTTTGTTGTACAGGAAGGAAATTATGTGGATCAGGAATATTTTGTCTTGGAAGGTCTGTTAAAATCCACCTATCTGAATGATGACGGGAAGGAACATATTCTTCAATTTTCTATGGAAAACTGGTGGGTTACGGATTATCAGGCTTTTAATAATTATGAAAAAGCTACACTCAATATCGACTGCATTGAAGATGTATCTGTGCTCGTCCTGACTGATTTTAACAAAAGCAAGCTTTGCTCCGAAATGCACAAGATGGAGCATTTTTTCAGAATTAAAACGAATATGGGTTATGTGGGTTTACAGCAAAGAATTTTATCATTTTTGAAATTCGATGCCAGATCGAGATATATGCACCTGATTGAAAAATATCCGCAGTTATATCAACGGGTCCCCAAAACGCTAATGGCTTCGTATCTTGGCGTTTCAAGAGAAACGCTGAGTAGATTTTCAGCTTAAATTCATGAGTGTTTACCCATGAATTTAAAACCTCGTTTCGGATATTATTTGAACGGCTTGTTGTTTATTATTTTACCAAAAATTATTTTGCCACGGGCTTTTTCTTTGTCGGATCATCGGCCGCGTTTACATAGGTCGTTCCCGTTGGTCCATAACCCGTAATTGCCACAATCACTTTCGTATCACCCGTTTGGGCAAAATGATTGACACCCGACCCTTCTGAATATACACTGCCAACCGGTAAAGTTTTCAATTTCGCAACATCAAATTTTGAACCATATCCAAAATGCCAGGTTCCGGATACAACAGTTCCAATCCTGTCGTCCGGATGATCGTGCGCGGCAATGGTGGTATTGGGCTCAACTTCCAGCAAAATCGTATAAAGTCCGGCTTTGGACGGATCGCCATACAAAACAATAACTTTCACAGCCTCATATCCCGACGAGCCGGGAGCAAGTTTTCCTTCTGGCGCTTTTTTGGCAATCACTTCCTTTTGGGTAAGCCGCAACTGGCCTCTGAAAGGTGCTGCATTCTGGGCATTTGCGGTTGCCAAAAGGCTGGAAATAACCAGGATTTGCAGTAAAATTTTGATACGGTTGGTAAGGATTTCAGGCATAACATTTACAATTTTAAAATGATATTTTGAACGTCTGAGTCATATTGTCAAATACAATACCACTTCAATAGCAATCTCATAATCAGATAGTTAATTCAAAATAAAAAATATCAGGCAACGATATTTCGTCTGAATACTTATCAAGAAACGGTATAAAGTCGGTTAAGAAGATCTGATTGGCTATCTGTTTCTGCAAAATGTCATTCTCCATATTGATATCATAATTCTGATAATAACCCATGAATCGTGTTATTTTTATAATAATCAAGACCGTGGTAATTTCGTGTCATCAAAAAAAGAGATATTAAAATGACAAAAATATTCATCATCAACGGAGGGCAAAAATTCGGTCATTCGGGTGGACGGTTTAATGAAACCATTGCAAATGTCACTGAAAAATTTTTCTTGCAACAGGAAGGATTTGAAGTTAAAACAACCAATATCAATCACGATTACGATCAGAAAGAGGAAGTTGAAAAATATAAATGGGCGGATTTTGTGATTTATCATACGCCGGTCTGGTGGTTCCAGGTACCGCACGGATTTAAAAAGTATATCGATGTAGTATTTACCGAAGGACATAACAACGGAATCTATCACAGCGACGGACGTTCTTCAAGTAATCCTGCTATTAATTATGGTACAGGAGGTATGTTGAAAGGAAAAAAATATATGGTTACTACTTCATGGAATGCTCCAAAAGAGGCTTTCACACTTCCCGGAGAATTTTTCCAGGAAACCAGCGTCGATAACGGTCCGCTTTTCGGCTTCCACCGGATGAACGCCTTTACGGGCATGACACCTCTGGAAAGTTTACATTTTCATGATGTTGAGAAAAATGCAGACATCGAGCGTGATATCAAATTATATATCCGGCATCTTGAAAAGGAGTTTAGCAGACAGGTAAACATCACCGTTCCGGTGTGTGGTAATGTGAATAAACTTGCAGTGTGTTCCTGAAACAATGACTCCCGGTTTCCTGCCGGCAACGGCAAGAAATCGGGAGTCATTGTTTTATTAGCAAATCAGATATCCGAATAGTCCGTTGGATATAAGAATTTAGTATCGTTCTTGGAGACATTATGCTGGTATTCGGGCATCGCAACCAGCTTTTTCCAGTAGTCGTCTTTACCAAATGCATCCCAGTGTGCATCCCGCGAAGCTTTGTTTTCGAATGTAGTCAAATACATCAGATTAGGCATATGGCTGCCTGCCATTACCTTGGCATAAAAAACGGCATTGAATCCCAGTCTTTTAAAAAGCCCAACCTCATCCCCTTTATTAAACATGACGATCTTATTTTCGGAGATCTTTTCGGTGTGTCCTTCATAACTTCTAAGCTCATAGATCCGGTCTTTTTTCGGGCCGGTCAGTACCGGCATTGTAAAAACAGGACTTTTATCAAATGCCTCAAGAACGATTATCTCAATACGTTCATAAGGTAAATTGCTGTAAACGGCATCCAGATAATCACTTCCCGCAGCTGTATATTGCTTGTCCGCACTAAGTTTCTGATCCAGTTTGAACAATTCCTTCTGCGCAGAAAACGGGATGAAAACATAGATCAGCTTTTCAGCAACTGCTTCGCCACCGGGAACTGGTTTGAAAACACCTGCCTTAGCGATTCCTGCACGGTGCAAGGCAGGTAAATACGCATTTTGCAGGAAGGTATCCACCCGCTTTTCTTGCTCAGGATTCTTCAAATGGTAAATTTTAATTTGGTAAAATTCCTTTGACGGAGCAAAACCGGCGAAGAGTCTGCCACAACAAAACATTGCCGCGAGGATCAGGAATGAAATTCTTTTCATTTAAAAAATGGTTTAGGAATAATGAGTTTAATTCACGCAAAGTAAACCAGTGGTTTGCATTAAAACTAGATTCATTGTAACAGATCTTAACTCATAATTTTCTTAGTACATCTTTATTTCTTCGAAAATGCATATAAATCTGCCACAATAATATTTTCGGTAAGTTTTTATTCTATCAACTATGTGATGGAGGAAACTCCATTTCTGTCTCGGAAAACTTGCAAAGTCCATCAAGCAGCTCGCTTAACCTCTCCCCATTTTTTGTCAGGTGGTAGTTAACGATAACTTGCTGAGAATCTTCTGATCTGCTAATAAGAGAATATTTTTCAAGGAGTTTCAAACGATCTGCAAGCATATTGTCGCTGATCTGTTCCAAATCATCTTTTAAAGTAGAGAAACGATGATTTCCTTCTTCAATACTGAATAACACTTCGGTAAGCCAACGTTTGCTTAATAAATGAATAAGCTCATTTAAAGCACACTTTTCTTCAAGAAAGAGCTGATTAAGAAAATTGGTGGAATTGGTTTTTCTCATGACATAAGTAGTTTAGAAAGGTAAGGGTACTCTTTATAAACTATTTATCTCACGAAAATATTGCAAAACCTCAAACACCTTAAAATTGGGAAATAACATCAGTGCTCACAAAGCAGGAAATTTCGTGTTTGAATCAGAAATTGCTTTTATCGGGCCAACTGGTTGTACCCTTCATCCGATAAAAAACCATTATAACTAAATGTAGACGAGTCGCAGATTACAAACCGGCTACTTTTGACAAAATGGAAATTATATATCCTAAATCTCAGATGTCTTTACCCAATAAAATCCGCCTGATAGCCGTAAGATGTGAAAACAATACCATCGGAACCAACAATGAAGGCAGAAATACAAAAGGGAACAGCAGAATACCAAAATTAGGCTGCTCAAAAGCGAATTGCTGAAATGCACCGGGTACTGACAATATCGCGTTAACTACAATATTAAACAGCAAACCAAGGCAAATAAAATTCCACATCAGAAGAACGAACTTGCCGGCTGTTTTCTTTACAAAAACAAAATAATAGATAACCGGCGCCGAAATACCAGACAGGATATCAAAATTCCTGCCCTCAAAAGTCATAAGTCCCGGAACTAACTTGTGCATAAAAAGCCAAAGTAAAGTCAGCTCAACAGGGATTCTGATGACATGAAACAGGGTGAGGGTTTTGAGGTTTAAACCATCAATAAAAATTCTTCCTTTTTTTGTGGAGAAAAGTATGATGGTCATTACCAGAGGCGGCATCAATAATAAACCAACTCTGGGCGGAACTGTATTGGTGATTTTGTAAAAACCGGAAAGACTGATAGCGGTTTGTACGATTATCCAGCCAGCGATAATAATCAAAAATGTTTTCGAATAATTCGTTGCTTTATAAAAAAGAAACACGGTTACTAAAACGGTGAGCCCAAAAACCAGATAGACGTAAATCGGTAGATTTTCCATTGCTTAAATGTTTATAATACAAAGGAAAACATTGACGCATGGAATGCACTTGTCAAATGACAAGAAATAGTTTTTTCTACTCTTTTTTCGAAAATTCCCGTCTTATCCTGCTCAAAGAAGTGTCCGTAATGCCAAGGTATGAAGCGATATATTTTAGCCGGGCATATTTAAAAATCTCTTTTTCGGAACTGATCAGGTTTTCGTAGCGCTCTTCTGCACTTTTATTGATCATCGCTAACGTACGTTGTTTAAACGCAACAAATTCTTTGACCAGCATTGCCCGTCCAAATTCCCGGAATTCAGGAATTGAGTGAAAAAGCAAATTCAGTTTTTCAAACGTTATAATGTAGCCCGTGCAGTCCGTCAGAGCCTGAATATTTTCGGTGGAAATGGTATGCATAAAAAAGGATGAAGCCTCAAATACAACCCTGTTTCTGGTATAAAAGTAGGTTGTCACTTCATTCCCGTCGGTATCAAAAGTAAAGGCTCTCATAAAACCGTCCGCCAAAAAGAAATAGCTGTTACTGACATTTCCCTCCTTCAAAAAATATTCATTTTTCAGAAAGGTTTTTTCTTCAAAATGTGCCGCTATTGCAGTGAGCGTTTCATTTGACGCAGGAATGGTATTCTGAATAAAATCTGTTAGTGGCTTTTTATGCATTTTTTTCGACTGGAATTCGGAGCGATCCATGTAAGATAACTCAACAGGAATTGATAAAAGTCAAAACCAAGTAAATCAAACACTTCAACCGGATAATAACACAATTGATAATCAATCACTTAAAGTAATTAATTTAATATTATATTTTTATTTTTTCATTTTAAAACATGCCATCATGCCTAAATATGTCATTGAAAGAGAAATCCCTGATGCAGGAAAACTGAGCGGGGAACAGCTGAAAGGAATTTCGCAGACTTCCTGCGGAGTTCTGTTAAACATGGGGCCGCAAATCCAGTGGGTTCAGAGTTATGTTACGGGCGACAAAATTTACTGTGTTTACATTGCGCCAAACAAAGAAATGATTCTTGAACACGCCAGACAAGGCGGTTTTCCGGCAAATTCAGTTAACGAGATATCAGCAATTCTGGATCCTACAACAGCTGAATAGGGACTTGCATCAAATGATATTCAGACGCGGTGGGTGATTACGTCTGAATATTATTATACCCAATTCCAAAAATTTAAGTCATGATATATCGGTTCCAACCGCCAAGCCCGAACGATGTCTTGCTCAATAGCGTTATATTTACAACGAATACTGTTATTCCATTTAAGGTTTTTAATAGGGGGAAGATTTTAAAAAATTTCCTTCATTGGATGGCCGGAAATTTAGATGAGCACTTAACAGACCTAAGATAAAATCAATCGGATGAGTGAGGTAAGGAAGTTTGTTGAGTCAGGAATATTGGAAATGTACGTCATGGGAGACGCTAGTCCTGAGGAAAATGTACTGGTAGAGCTGATGGTGAACAAACATCCCGAAGTAAAGGAAGAACTGTTTTCAATCGAAGTTTCATTGGAGAATTATGCCCTGAGCCAGGCTACTACAGTTGACCCGGTAATTAAACCATTTTTGATGGCTACCGTGGAATATATGGAGCGTATGACCAAAGGAGAACAGCCTTCATTTCCGCCAAAACTTCATGTCAATTCTTTAATTTCTGATTTTGGCGAATGGCTCAACAGACCTGATCTGGTACTTACAGAGCCTTTGGATGAAATTGATGCCCGGATTATCGGCGCAACTCCTCAAATGACTACGGCTATTGTCTGGATTAAAAACGGTTCTCCGCCCGAAATCCACAAGAATGAATATGAAACTTTTCTTATCGTAGAAGGTACCTGCAATATTATCGTTGACGGGACAGACAATCACCTCAAATCCGGAGATGTATTTACAATCCCATTGTACCTGTCTCATACCGTGATTGTTACTTCCAAAATTCCGTGCAAACTTATTCTGGAAAGACTAGCGGCCTGATAAAATTTAATTTTATTTCCCCGGCATTGTTACCACTGCATTACAAACAATCGTTGCATTAATGACAACGCCATCCGCAGTTTTTCCCGTTATCGTTACGGTTTTTGAACTCCCGCTTTCCTTAACAGTCAGTTTGCCGCCGCTTCCCTGCTTTTTACCGGCAATAGAATTGTCGCTGTTGTTTACTTCGTAGCTTTTGCCCATCAGCCTTTTACCAAAAGCTACTTTTATGTAAAATTTGTCCGTGCCCTTTTTGGCTGCTTCATAATCATCTACCAAAAGCTGAAGACTTGAAAATTCTTTGTCTGCCTTACCGCTAACAGAATATTGATTGCCAAAAGATTTTGGTCCGGTCAGTCCCATACTGCATGTTGGGTCCACGCTGGTTGCCGAAAACGCTCCTGCATTAGTACCACCTGTTAATGTTCCGCTAATGATAGTTCCAGGCGCATTTCTGTGTAAAGATCTCTCAGAAAAAAACATTACAGATGCTTTTTTGCGTTCAGAAGGATTTCCATAAACAAGAAAAACCGAGCTTATAAACAATAGTAATTTCGCCATACGGTTGCTGATAGTTTGAGGTTAAAATAAGATTTGGATTGAAATAAATCAGGATAAAAAATAATAGTGGAAATAAATAAAAAACTTCCAATTAAGTAAATCTTTATCAGATTGTTACCCCGAAAATTTAATCAAATAAAGTATAACCACCATCACATTTCCTCATCATCCATACTTTTTTAATTGCTATTTAATCTCCGAATTTTGTCACTAATGATTACTTTCTTCAAAACATCACGCTTTCTGCCTGGCATTATTTTTGATCTGTTAATTTCCTAACCATTAATTACATCACTATGGAAAATATCAGTATGCCCGCCGATCACACAGAACTTCGTTTTACAGATAAGGACGGCAATCGTCATGAAGGACATTACAGCAAGGTTTTAAAATCGTTTGTTGATACTGAGGGAGGAAAAGATCCTCAGGATATCAATAATATTTATCAGGAATATAAAATTGTAGACTGGGAATATTTACATAAAAATAAAAACCCGGATTCCGATATTATGGTCATTTTATGATAAAATCTAATAGAAAAAATTCCGTTGCAGATACAAATCTCTGCAACGGAATTTTCTTTTTAGTACATTACTTACATTGAACAAGTGTAGCAGCTCCTGTTTCCCAGCCCGGATTTACGGCCTTTAACGAAGGAACAGAAATCGTTTTCAATTGCCAGGATTTCAACTTAACCAAAACACTGTTTTTACATAAACTTAGAGAGGTGAGATTATAACAGGACGAAATTTCAAGATTTTCAAGCGCTGATAATTCACTCAAATCAAGCGACTTAATCATACTGGAATTAGAAATAATTATTTTCAGATTAACGTTAAGCCCTAACGTCAGATTTCCGATCGTTGACGCATAACCTCCTCCGTCCGAGGTACCTGAACAATCCAGATATTCCAGTTTTAAATTATTACTAACATCCAGTGTATCAATCGATGGAACGAAATTATCCACGACGCCAATCGGAAATGCATAGTAGTAAATATTCGGGTTAATGGATGCCGTAGAGTAATATCCCCTGACTTTTAAATATTTCAGATCTGTAAAATATTCAATTCCTTTCAGACTTTTGCTGATTCCGTAAAATGCAATATCAAGACTATCGATGTTTTTGATATGCTCATATCGAATCTTGCCATTCAAGTTTTTGTCGGGATCAATTTTATATTTTATCAGCAATTTTTCAAATTCTGGCGATATGAATACAAAGGCGCTGTCAACAGGGATTTTTAAAGGTTCTTTAATTACTTCCAGTGGCTCTATTTCCTTCTCCCTGGATTTTTCTTTGCAGCCCGAGAGGCTAAAAAAAATGAGGAATAAAACAGATAAACTTGAAAATACCCGAATTTCTAATTCGTTGTAAAAGCTTCGTAAGATGTTTTTCATAGCCCAGTAGATTTTACTTAAGGAGTAAAAAAATCATCAAAAGGTTGTAAATTAAATTGTTGAAATTAAATTCCGGAAAATATGAAACCTTTGTTGCTGCTGGTACTATTTATTGGTTGTAGTTTTTCTACATCATTTGGTCAACATCAGAAATTGCTATACAACAGCTCAGATATCGGCCAGTCGGACAGCCTTACGATTAAGACGATACGTGGGCAGCAATACAGCCGTTATGTAAAAGTCTTTAACCGGAGCGGAACAAAAATCAAGATTCCCAAAGATTCTTTGTGGGGTTTTACCGATAGAAAAGGTCATATCTACCGCTTTTATAAAAAACTTCCCTATCGGGTAGTTTTCAAAAACGATTTCGTGAAATACATCTATAACGGTTGCCGCTTCACCAATATTTTTTACAGCAAATCACCGGATTCAGAAATGGTGCGCTGGAAAAGGAATCTTTAATTTACTGGTTATTGTCTCAAAATCTACCTGGACGACGTCTGACTTTTACTGATTGCCTATCCCCCACAACTAATTGAAAACTAACAAATAAACCATCATTCCCCGGTCAATAACATACGCTTTTGTAATTAGGAAAATGGGAAATGCCTGTATACTTTTAATAAAGAAAATCGCGATAACAAATAATAATAACAGAACGTTATTTGGCATATTAATCCTTTCTGAAAGTCTACTTCATTTTTCATACTAAAACAATTTTAACCATGTGCCACCACAATTCACATCATCCGATCCAATGTATTATTCCGCCTTACATGAGCGATAAATTGCTGGACGAAGCGGGCAAAAGCAAATTGCCCATGATCCTGAAAACAGATCTGAGAAATTCACGTTTCAGAAGTGATCGTGCGTTTTTTGCAAAGCTTACCGACACACAGCGCGCGGCTTTGCTTCCTGCCCCAAAACCAGCTGCGAAACCGGTTATGAAAATGCAGGTTTATAATATGCAGCACGATACCGTGATCAGTAAAGGAAAACTGGTTTGGGACAATGGAAAAGAAAAAAAGCCGATGGACGCCGATACAAAAAATGTGGTAGCTGCCGGAACAGCTACCTGGGATTTGTATTTCCGGATTTTTGGCCGGAATTCGGTAAACAATCTTGGTCTGGTACTTAAACATTATATTCATTATGACAATAAATATGATAATGCGTTCTGGGACGGACAGCGAATGGTTTATGGTGATGGAGACGGAAAAATTTTCGGCAGCTTTACGGCCGATCCGGATATTATCGGGCACGAACTGACACATGGCGTTACGCAATATGAATCCGGTCTGGAATATCACATGCAGAGCGGTGCTTTGAACGAATCGGTTTCCGATGTTTTTGGTATTATGATCAAGCAAAGATTATTAAACCTGGATGTCAAAAAATCAAAATGGCTGATTGGTGAAAATGTGCTGAAAGGTGCCAAATACGCTTTACGGAGCATGAAAGCTCCCGGGACTGCTTATGTTAACCACCCTGATCTGGGAACGGATCCGCAGCCGGCTACTTTTGATAAGTTCGTAAATCTGCCCGACACAGATCGCGGCGACTGGGGTGGTGTTCATATTAATTCCGGTATTACCAATTTCGCATTTTATGTAACAGCTTTTAATTTAGGCGGTTACTCATGGGAAAAAGCAGGAAGAATCTGGTATTCCGCTTTAACGGATACTCAAAATTTAAAACCCACTGCCAGCTTCGCCGAATTCAAAAATCTAACCATACAAAAAGCAGAATTATTGTTTGGTACAGGAAGTCTGGAAGCGAAAGCCGTAACAGACGGCTGGAATGCGGCAAAAGTATAAATCGTTTTGTTTATGGAAATAAAATTACAGCGTTTTGGTGGAATGGTTCCGCTAAAACAGGAGGCTACCACACAGGTAAACTGGTCGGATCAGGAACTGGAACAATTGATCGGTCACATTTGCCGGGACGAAAAAAAAGAGCCGGAAAACATGAATGAGATCTGTCATTATCTTGAAGTACAAGGGCGCGAAATTCCCGTCGATCTAAAAAAAGTACCCCCCAAATATAAAGCTATATTTGAGGGGCTGAAAACTGAATTAAAATACGTAAAAGCATAAAATAACCCTGGAGCCTGGCTCCGGGGTTATTTCATTAGAGCTGTCGCCTTATCGATTTCGGCAGTAAATGCTTTGAGCGCATCACTCACACGAACAACTCCCTGATCTGCTTCTGACCAGTTGCGCTGCTCAATAGCTTCGCGAATCATCGGCAAAGTTTTCACACCATAACCTGTGTAAAATCCCGGAGCGTAAATCTGGTGTTTGTACCATGGGCGTCTTGGCAAACCTTGTTCATTGATCAAAAAACGCTCTGATTTGTATAAAATATCATTCAATTGTTTAAGTTTGTCCGCCGGTAATGTCGTCATTTTTGCAGATGCAGCGGCATAAGCGGAAGCACTTTTTTCCAAAACAGTCAATGCATTTTCCAAAGGTGAGAAATTCAGGTAAGGCGCAACTTCCATGGAAATCGGTTTCACAAAAGGTTCTTTCGGATCCGCAGTAAGTTCAAAACGATTTTCAGAAATCAATTTATTCTGATCTTCCGCTTTCGTTCTTACGGACTCCAGGTCGCGTTTTATTTCGGTTGCGTAAGTCTGAACCGTGTTTGAAAAATTGCTGAAATCAAAAGGAAGAACTTCTGCATCTGCAAATCTCAGAACGGAGCGTCCCATCATTTTGGCAAGTGTTACACCATATGAAAAGTCAGTGTCTTTGAAACGGACATAATTATCATAAGAATCATAAATGGAATGGTAATCGCCACCTTCATCTTCACCGCCAAAACCAAGATTAAGTGAAGAAACACCCAAATGCTGAATAAATGGCGTAAAGTCAGAACCAGAACCTAACGCACCTATACGTACGTCGCTACGGGTGCGGGTTTCCATTTTTGATGAGGCAGGGCCGTCAACAATCATTTTTGAACGAAGGCGCTCAATAACGCTAACTCCTTTTTCCGGATCCGTAACACTTTGTCCAACCTGATTTATGAATTTTTCCAAGGTATGAGAACCGCCAACGCCTAAAAATCCACGTCCGTTTCCATCGGTATTCAGATAAACAACCGTTTTTTCCGAGACGATTTTTTTATACTTTTCAACCCATTCTGTTGAACCTAACAAACCCGGCTCTTCACCATCCCACCAGCAATAAACGATCGTTCTTTTTGGTTTCCAGCCGGTTTTCATCAATTCTCCCAGCACGCGTGCTTCTTCAAGTTCGGCTACTGCACCACTCACAGGATCACTCGCACCAAATACCCAGGCATCATGGTGATTGCCACGCACAACCCACTGATCAGGAAATTCAGTTCCTTTAATAGTCGCGATAACGTTATAGGCCGGAACGATATCAAAATTAAATTCAAGCCTTAAATGCACTTTTGCAGGACCCGGTCCAATATGATACGTGATCGGCAAAGCACCGCGCCAGGAAGCAGGAGCAACTTGTCCGCCCAACGCTTTTAATAACGGCAACGCATCACCATATGAAATCGGCAAAACCGGAATTTTCATCATACTTGGTGCATCTTTAACCGACAAACGTTTATTTTCCGCACTGGCCACAAAACCGTTTGTAAGCGGATCGCCCGGTGCCAAAGGTAAATCTACAACAGAACCGCGCTGGGCGCCCGCGTCATTTTTAAACGGACCTTTTGGATAAACTTCACCTTGAAAATAGCCATCTTCCTTTGGATCGGAATAGATGATACAACCAATTGCGCCGTGTTCATAAGCCACTTTTGGCTTGATTCCGCGCCATGAATTACCATATTTCGCAATAACAATTTTTCCTTTTACATCAATTCCCAACTTTGCCAGTTCGTCATAATCTGCCGGAATTCCGTAGTTGACATAAACCAGCTCTGCCGTCACATCACCATCTGCCGAGAAAGCGTGGTAAGGAGGAAGTACATCTTTGGTTTGGCCGGATGTTGCATCTTCTTTCACAGAACGTTCCGTCAGAGAAGCCTTAAATTTTGTTGGCTCGGTTAATTCTACAATCCTGATTTTGGGAGTCGGGAATAAAACGTGTACTGTATCCAGATGTGCCTCAAAACCCCAGGAAATAAGCTTATCCCGAAGGAAAAGCGCATTGTTAAGTCCATATGCTGAGCCTAGCTGATGTGGATATGCCGTCATTCTTTTCATCCATTCCTGCAAATTTTTGGCTTGCAGCTGTTTGTCAAAAGAAGCTTCCAGATCAATTTCCTTTTTTGACGATTCAGCACCAAAACCCATCAAATTCTGGGCATAAACGGGACTCATCAAAATCTGTGAAAAGAGCAGGACACGGATTGTTTTTCGAAAAATGTGTTTCATAAAGGGAGCAAAAATTTTAGTCAGGTAGAAAGAATAATCCTAATATAGCAATTATTAAAATTGAAGATTTTCGACCTGGATAAAATCATAAATAAGCTAAGTTTTATTCTATATATATCTACTGATATTTTGTATCAACTTCTGACTATCGCTTCATTGCAGCTCCGGTCTTTTGACAGGCAGAAAGAAATCAACATGCTCTACACCGCGATAAAATCATCGTGACAATAAAAACGCCCCCACTTTAACTTTCAATCCATCAGCCACAGCCAGACCCAGTTTCGTATCGATTTTGAAAAAGTGGTAAAGTTGTTCTTTTATTATTTCCTCCTTTTGCGAATTATTGATTCCCTTTAATGAGCAGACAATGTTACATACCAGATTGATCCTGTCTTCATCGGATAACATTTCTCTGTAAAAAATACCTGACAAATTATAATCACCCTCATTTACTGAAAAACCTTCTGTGGCGTTCAGATTCATCAGTAAAGGTGATATTCCTGTGGATTCAGAGGTAACAGAATATTCTGAATCTGTCAGAAATTCCTGTTTAAACCGGATTCCTTTTCCCAAACAGATACCCGATCTTTTTTTATTATCGCTCATGGTTTAAGAATCTTTAAAGTTTTCAGGTGAATTTTGGCGATAGTAAACAATCCTTCCAAAAGTTATAATAACGGGAATAAAGAACCGGCTTTACTCCCGTTGATTGCAATACTGATTAATAGACAATTCAAAAGTACAAACCCCCTATTGCTTCCACGATTGCTAAATACAGGTAAAACGTGTACAAATTATCGGAATGTAAAATGATCGAAAGATAAATGATCATTATCACCTTACGTTTAATACATATACGCAATTCTGACAGATACAGATCATCAGTCAAAACCATATAATTAAATCAGGATTACTTTTAAGGTGGAAAACCAGGAGCAGAAAATACATTCTAAACATCTGATAGAAAGATGAATATAGCCATTTCACGAAAGCCTCATGAGTTTGCTTTCTGACCTAAAAATCGCTACTTTTCATGGGTAAACGGAGATAAAAAAGACAATTCCGTTTGATTATAAATTAATAAAATCATGAAAAAGCTGCTGTGGATTTCATTGATTGTTTTGGCGTTAAGTACCTGCAAATGTGCCACATCGAAGGGCAGACATAAAGTTGTGATTCTTGAAAAAAGCGAGACGACCGTTGCACTTCGCAACGGTTCATCATTAATCGTAAAACTGCCTTTACAGGCGGGAACCGGTTACGACTGGACACTCGATAAGGGCAAATCGCAAATCGAAGAAATATCCTCATCAACACAAAAAACCGAGAAAAAAGACCTTCCCGGCGGCAAAATGATAAAAACATTTACGCTGCGCACAACCAAAGCTATGGGAGAAGATGTGTTGACATTCAACCTGAGCCGCTCTTTTGAAAAAGGCCCGGCAGCTGAAACACGGATTTTAAACGTAATCATCGAACCATGAAGTGCCAGGGTAAAACAGGACTCGCAACCTGCTTATACCCAGGATACCTCAAGGATCAGTATAATAGCATCATTTGAAAGGGCTTCAAATTCCAGCTCATCAAGATTCCAAAGCGACAAACCGTCTCTGGCCTCCATTAATCTGTTCTGAACTTCAAATGCACCTTCGATAATAAAAACAAATATTCCGTTTTCGGGATTTTTGAGTTGGTATAGATCTTCTTGTCTGCCGCTATATTTCCCGATATATCCGAAAGTTCCCTGATGAGTAGTAAGACCATTTTGTCCCTGAGAAAACAGGGGAAAAAGCTGATTTCTGATTTCCAGATCAATATTAATTTCCTGCATTTTTGGAATAAAAGAATGCTGGTTATTCGTTAAAAATAGCTGGATAAAATTGATAAGCTCTGTTTCATATGGATTAATAATTTCATATTCCATGCCTTTTGCGGCTGAGAAAATCTGCATTTGTCCGGCTTCCAGAATTCCGGTTTCACCCAGACTGTTTTTGTATTCAATCGCGCCGACGACCGGAAGTAAAATCACTTCGGTATTTTCTTCCAACTGCATTTTAAAGCTTTTTCCGGCTGCTAATGTATCGTCATTAAAAACCTGCAAATTACCAAACGGCTCTCTGTTCTGATCCTGATAAAGACCGAAATTAAAGGTATGAAAACTTCTGAACCAGGATAATTGAGAACATCCGCGCTGACCTGCCAGATATATTTGCCCTTCCGTTTGTGTGATCATATCAAATTAATTTCGCTTTCAGCAGTTGGTACCAAAGATTCACTTTCCGCTTTTAAAACAGGTTTTGCAGCCGGAAAAATTACACTGGAAATATTCAGAAATGGTTGCAGCGCTATTAATTCTGTTTCTACTTCCTCTCCCAGATTAATCGCTTCACGCTGATCTCCGTAAGCAATTAATAACTTTCCATCCAGCGTATCAATCCAGGTTAGCGGTTCGCTGTAAAAATAAATCGCAACCATATGGCTTGCCTTGTCCTTTACATCCGATTGTATTATTTCAAACTTAAAACGGTTAAAAGGAAGGTACAATTTCCCATAAATATTGGCTATATCCGGAACAATATCTTTCAATTGTCTTATATAATTGAACGCAGCCGTACTCACCAGATAAGTCAGATTCTGAGCTGCGGGAATATTTTCCGATATTTCCTGAAAAGTCCTGTATTTGCCTTCCTGGTTGTAAGTCTGCGCCTGCATGAAAAACTCCATGTAGGTATCGTCGAAAACATATTTGTCCCAAATCTTTTGTGAATGAGCATCAATTATTTTCCGGTAGCAGAGCTGGATAAGGCCTTTTGTCATTTCCTGGTCAATTTAGCTAATTTTAACAGCACATTATCCTGCGACAACAATCGTATGCGTCAGCACATAACCCTCAGAAACACTGCCTGTAAACGAAGCCAGTTCTGTTGTAACGCCGTCGCTGAAAACATTATCATTTGAGTTTGTAGTATCCTGCAAGCCATGACTTTTGTAGGCCCCCTGAGCATAAACCGTATTACAAATAGTCTGATCAAAAGCAATTTGCGTCACCAAAAGCGAAGTTCCTGAACTGTTGTAGATATGCGCATGTATATGCGGCGCACGCCCTGAATACCAACCCGGATAAATACTTGTAAAAGTAACCAGACCATTCGCATCCGTTGTTTGTCTTCCGCGAAGGAAATGAACCGTTGTATAATTGGTAGACTGCATCCCGCTTCCACCATATTCAGAATAATTGCCGGCTGCATCACAGTGCCAGATATCCACAATGGCATTGGCCAGAGCCGCGCAGCTGTTGTTTTTATTCTGAATCGTGATTTTCACCGTAAGTTTTGTTCCGGTACGATCAGAAGTGATATCATTCATCACCAATGTGCCCGGTGTTTTTGTCGGAAACGGGCCCGCTGTTTCAGTAGCCGTTGTCGTGCATGAACCAGTGGTGGTTCCTGTTGTCGTACCTGTCGTTGTCCCGGTAGTGGTATCCGTCGTCGTTGGATCTACGCTATCTTTGCTGCATGATCCCAAAATCGGAAGAATAGCCGCCGAACCTAATGCTGATAAAAATCCTCTTCTTAAAAATTCCTTGCGTTCCATAGTTCAGTGAGTATGTTTTTTCAGACAATACGCGGGAACGGGCGCCAATGTTGCTGAATGTAAAGACATTGAGGTAAAACGCAAGAATGTTGCGGTAAATTCCGGTTTTTAATGATTTATCTGCCAACTATTAAGCGATAACTGATTTACTTTGTTTTATGAAAAAATACGTCATTTTAATCTCCGCGCTGGTTTTGGGATGCAGTACTGCCAAACAGCAATCCGCAACCGCTGTATCTTCCTCAAATCTTACTGCCGAAGGAAAATTATTTACAGCATTGTTTCAACAACGCGCTGCGGAATATAAGGCACTTTGTTTTCAGGCTTTCAATATTGCGCATATTCGGGTGGACGAAGCATTGCTTTTGCCACAATCCGGGCCTTTGGCCATTGTTACCGATATTGACGAAACAGTTTTAGACAATAGTCCGTATGACGTAAAGCAGTCGTTGCAGGGAAAAGATTACGAGCAAAAATCCTGGGAAGAATGGACGGCACTTTCCAGGGCTGATACAATTCCAGGCGCTTTACCATTTCTGAAATATGCATCTTCAAAAGGTGTGAAAATATTCTATCTGACCAATCGTGCTGAGACTGAGAGAAAAGGAACGTTGGCCAATCTGGTAAAATTCGGGTTTCCTGACGCTGTCAATGAAAATCTGATTTTGAAACAAACGGTTTCTTCCAAAGAAGCAAGGCGGCAAAAAATAGCGGAAACACATAATATTATTCTGCTGATGGGCGATAATCTGGCTGATTTCAGTGCATTGTTTGATAAAAAACCGGCAGATGAAAGATTGAAAAATACCTACGCGTCAGCCGCCGATTTTGGCAAACGTTTTATTGTTTTACCAAATCCGGTTTATGGTGATTGGGAGGGAGCCGTTTATCAGTACAATCTCAAACTGAAAGCTGCACAAAAAGACTCTGTTATTAAAAGTGTTTTGAAAAGCTACTAAAAAAAGGTGCAGCGCACCATAATACTTGTAGCACAATAATATCCGTGTAAATTCAAAAAGGTGCAAAGCACCGCAATTCCTAACATGAAAAAATCACTATCCATTTTCATCCTGCTTCTTCTGTCTTTACCATTTACCTGTAATTCCCAAATCACAAAAAAAGGAAAACCACTCAGCGAACTTCAACAACAATTTATCGATTTGCGCTTCGGAATGTTTATTCATTACAATATTCCGACTTATGTCAATCAGGACTGGCCTGATCCGGATACTTCACCTTCAGTTTTCAACCCGACAAAACTGGATTGCAACCAATGGGCAAAAGCGGCGAAATCTGCCGGGATGACTTACGGCTGCCTGACGACCAAACATCACAGCGGTTTTTGTATCTGGGATACCAAGACGACCGATTATAATGTCATGAACAGTCCTTTGAAAAAAGATGTCGTTAAAGAATACGCTGAAAGTTTCCGGGCGAACGGATTGAAAGTGATGCTTTATTATTCCATTCTTGATACGCATCATAAGCTTCGTCCGGGTTATATTGAGAAGAAACATATTGATATGATCAAAGCTCAGTTAACAGAATTATTGACCCGGTATGGTGAAATTTCTGCTCTGATCATTGATGGCTGGGACGCGCCCTGGTCAAGAATTTCTTATGACGATGTTCCTTTTGAAGAAATATATACTTTGGTAAAAACCTTGCAGCCGAATTGTTTGCTGATGGATTTGAACGCTGCCAAATATCCAAAAGAAGCACTTTATTACACCGATATTAAATCATACGAACAAGGCGCCGGACAGAAAATTTCAAAAGAAACCAACAAGTTGCCAGCACTTTCCTGTCTGCCGATCAACAGCTCATGGTTTTGGAAAACCACTTTCCCGACCGATCCTGTTAAAAACCCGAATGAATTGGTCAGCAATAACCTGATTCCATTCAACCAGGTTTTTTGTAATTTCATATTAAACGTAGCACCAAACCGTGACGGATTAATTGATGACAATGCATTGAAAGCGTTAAAAGAAATGGGTGATTTATGGAAAAAAGGTAGTGCAGTTCCAAAACTGGGTCCCGTGGATGCACCCATTATTTCTTCAAACATCGCCAAACATCAGCAAACAAATTCAAGTTGGAGCAACGACATGGATATCATGGATTTTGCCAATGACGACAATTTCAGCACTTCCTGGGTTTCAAACAAAGAAGTAAAAAATCCGTGGTTTGAGATTTCTTTTGACAAGGATAAGGCCTTCAATATGATCACGATTGCACAAGGAGAAGCTTCCATTAAAAAATATCGCGTGGAATATTTTGAAAACGGAACCTGGAAACCGCTCCAAACGGTAACGAATCCTGAGAAAATAAAAACATTACGTTTTGACAGAATCTGGGCTGGAAAAGTGAGAATCTCAATCGATGAATTTACCGCCCCTCCAACTTTAGCCGAAGTAGGCGTCTACAACGAAAGGAGATAACCAAAAAAAATCAATTTTAGAAATCCACCAACCCTTAAATCAAATATCTAAAAATCCATCAATCCTTAAATCAAGATCCAGGTGACAATTATCATATAAGTTTCCAACCTGCATCAATTTTTCTGCTCCGACTAAGTTCTAGTTTTGAAGAGTGAAAACTTACTACTTCAAGCCACTCATGAGCAAGGAAAACACGACGCATACTTTTCATATTCCGGTTTTAGGATTGGGCTATTCTGTTGATACACCTATTAAAGTTTCTCATTTCGGGATTTCGTCCGTCGCCTCCATTGTGGATGACGAAATGATTGAACGGATGCGGAAATTTCATACATTAAAAAATGACGAAACATATATTCCGATTCTTTCCAGCGAACACGATTTCAGAAGCAGGCGCATTACAGCCTACCTGGATTTGATGGAAAGAATTGTCAACAAACAATTTGACAATCTACGCCAGCAACCTTTTAATGAAGGAAATGACATTACCCGTTATTTTGATCTGCTCCCCGATACATCTTCTCTAAAAAAGCGTTATGAAAAAATGCTGTTATCAGAAGATCCGGAAGAGAAAAAATGGATGCAGGGCGCTTTGCGGAATTGTCTGAAAAAAGGAGCTATTGACGTAAATATTATGTCAAAAGTAGATAAATTAAACAGAGATGTTTACGGAGAGATTTTGTCAGACGACTATTCTGATGCTTCTGCTGCTCTGCGTGGATTTGCCAATAGTACGCTGACTTCCTCGCTTATTCTTTCCGCGGGAATGAATCCAAGACTTTACAATTACCTTGAAAATTTCAGGGATTTTTATCCCGACGAAAATGATAATTTCCGTAAAAAGATCATACTAAAAGTGAGCGATTTTCGCTCTGCTTTCATTCAGGCAAAATTCCTGGCAAAAAAAGGAATCTGGGTTTCGGAGTTCAGAATTGAATCAGGATTGAACTGTGGCGGACATGCTTTTGCCACGGAAGGATATTTGTTAGGGCCAATTCTGGAAGAATTTAAAGACCGGAAAGAAGAAATGCTGACAGAACTTTTTGGCTTGTACAAAGTTGCGCTTGAAGCAAAAGAATATCAAATCAGTAAAATTCCTGAGCTAAAAATCACAGTTCAAGGCGGGATAGGAACAGCCGAAGAAGATCATTTTTTACTGGAACATTATCAGGTAAATGCGACTGGCTGGGGAAGTCCGTTTTTGCTGGTCCCGGAAGTTACCAATGTGGATGAGGCTACGTTAAAGGATTTGGCAGAAGCAAAAAGTGATGACTATTATATCAGCAATTCATCGCCGCTTGGTGTTCTTTTTAACAATTTCAAAAAAAGCAGTGCAGAAAAACAGCGTTTAGAACGCATAGCAGCAGGTCGGCCGGGAAGTCCTTGCAAGAAAAAATATCTGGTTTCTAATACAGAATTCACGAGCGAACCGATTTGCACCGCATCCAGACAGTATCAGCATCTAAAAATAAAACAATTGCAGGAAACTGAACCCAGACCGGCTGATTACGAGGAACAATTTAATGCGATCACAGAAAAACTTTGTCTTTGTGACGGACTGAGCACATCAACACTGCTCAAAAATCATCTGCTCAAACCAAGAGAAAACACAGCCGTTTCTATTTGTCCGGGTCCAAATCTTGCCTGGTTTTCAAAAGTGTATTCTCTGGATGAAATAGTTAAACATATTTATGGCAAAATCGATTTATTGAGTAAAGTGAACCGGCCCAATATGTTTGTCAATGAGTTGAATCTTTATGTTGATTATTACAAAAAAGACCTTGAAGCAAATGCTCAAAAGCTGAATGAGAAAAAAAGGAAATATTTGATCAAATTTAAAGAACAACTGCTCGTCGGGATTGATTATTACAAAGAGCTTGTGCCAAAAATTACGAATCAGACGTTGGCTTATAAGGCGGAGATGATTGGGCAGCTGAGAGGAGTTGAGATGGAATTGAGGGAGATTGGGTTGTAGGGTTAATAATTTTGCTCAGAATCCGTGAGGATCATTTAAAAACTGGGCAAATAATTTTTTGACGGCTTCCCGCTGTTTTTGCTCTAATGAATCTGCAATAAAAAGATCGAACTTATAAAACAGAAAATAGCCAAATCGGGAATATTCCTTTTTAGCATCTTGAAGTAATACGAGCTTTTCAAAAATATCTTTTAACGAATAACGTCCAACTTCTGGCTTAATCTTATTACTGATTAAGTCGGTAAGCACTCTTTTTATATTATTTACAGTTTCGTTTAAAATGGTCAATCTTTTAACAATAAGTTCCTTTCTGTTAAGACCACATTCTGATTGTTTCTTTTGCTTGTGGCGTTAATCCTTCAATTTCGCCATTAGGCTTGAAGATAAAATGAGCTTCAACGATATCAATTTCAGGGTTCAATAATAATGCACCTTCATCAGTGAAATACTGAGAATTGATTAGTTTAGATTCATCGTTTGGAAGACCATCAACTCCTATTATTGGGGCTGAAATTCTGATTCCGGTAATTGGAAAATAATTTGATTTCTTGCGATTACATTTACTGCAACTCAGAATAAGGTTACTCCACTCATAAGCTATCCAATAATATCCTGAATGTGTTGTGTCTTCCGTAACCTTCGCCTTTGGACGATAATGCTCTACTTGCATTGGAGCTCCGGCAGAAGTATCTGTTTCACAATACGCACATTTGTGATTGTATAATGTTTCAAGAACCTCCAAAGTTGTGTTGCGATAAACTGCTGATTTGAATTTGTGGCTGTTCTTCGTTGCAATTGAATCTAAAATGAGTTCTAACCTTTTAGACTTAACTAATTTATGAGGGAGGGCTGCAAAATCTTTTTTTACGCTAATCATTATTCTTACCCTTATTTACTTTTTAGATTGAAATAGTTCGTCTGGAAACTCCTCGTTACTCTTCTCAAAATCTTCCAGGTATTTATCTACTTCGTCATTTTTCGTCATCTCATCAAAAGTATTTTCGGTTCTGACTTCGGTCAAATCTTCTAATTGAGAAGAAAAAATATTATCCATGTCAAATATTCCGGACGTGAGGAGCAAATTGGGCGTAAGATTTTTTAGATCAACATCTACTTTTTCTATTGTTATTCCTTCCTCTTTTGTCCGGTTGACTTTTAGAATTACTGAATTTTTCGGTGCTCCAAGTAATGGTATTGGACTGTGAGTGGAAACTATAAACTGAATACCAGGAAAAACTTCACTAAATAATTCCGGTATTTGTTTTTGTAATTTAGGATGCCAGTGAAGATCAAGTTCATCAATGATTACGATTCCTTTTAATTTTGAAGGGTCTTCAACATCCTTTTGCGTATGCGATAATCTTACAATCATATCTCCTGCCATACCAAGAATACTTCTGAATCCGGAAGCAATATTTTCGAAAGGTAGCGGCTCGTATTGCGCACTGCCATCCAAGAGATCTTTTTCTATATATTCGATCCGGTCTGTGGATTCATTGAAGCGAATTTCCGAAATGTATGGAACAAGCTTACAAAAAGCATTTTTGATTAATTGAAACCGTTTGTCTTTTTTAAGATACCATTTTACAAGTTCACTTTCAATATTTAGCAAGACACCATCTGTTCTGAAAAGACTGTAAAGTGTTCCGCTTCTCTGCGCTGCTTCGCTAACGGTAGCATCAACCTGCATATTTAATCTGACGGGTCCGTATGCAGCCAGGTGAATTAATGGAGACGGATTGAAACGAAAATCGTTAATCAAATTTTCCTCTTCAAATTTATATCCAACCTTAATTTGTGCATTAGAATCAATAACATAATCATGGGAACCATCCTTTGAACCGTGAAGTCCAAGCATGATGGATTGAAGAATTGTACTTTTTCCAAAACCATTTTCTCCAACTAAAAATACCCAATTTGTGTCAACAGGAAGATTTTCAATGGTTGCCCTTTTGATGCCTTGAAAATTTGAAACGGATAAACTTTTTAGACAATATTTGAGAATTTTATCTTCTTCCAAAAAGGTATCTGGTTCGTTTTGAAGTAGTATTTCATCATGCAGATAGAAAGGATTTGAATAATCAATTTCTGACATTTTTTCGTAATTCCTAACAAAAGATAACCATTCGTTAAACGTATCTTGTACTTCATACTTCTGTAATTTCTGGTCCTCTGCATATGAATCATCAACCGCAGTATATAAATCGTAAGGAACTCTTGCCACTACATATTCAACAGATTGATTTTCAATTTCATAATCTGTTACTTCAAAGTAGATTTTTGAATATTTTTTGTAAGTGATTTTATATCCAAACCGCTTATCTGATTTTAAGTCAAAAGATAGTTGCGATTCATATATTCGACCTTGTATGTAATCAGTAATTTCCTTTAATTCTTGTGCAACAATCAAAGGAAGATTTTTAGCATTCATAAACTTTTCAATTTTAGCTACAAATCAAAAATACTAATAACATATCATTAAAGTAAAGAAAGCATAAATATAGAAACGGACAGATTCTTGCCAAGCCAATACTCTCAAAAACTTTCCCGAACTTTGCCTCTACATTGGTTTACTTCCAAACCATAAAATCTAATTCCAGACAACCAGTCTGTTTTGACTTTGAAACTATATAGAGGATTAATAGAGGCGACGGTTCAGGCCTTGCAGCAAATTTTTTCAGACAAGCAACAAGCAGATCGTGTTGTAGAACGTTTACTAAAATCCAATCCAAAATGGGGTGCGCGCGACCGGGCTTTTTTGGCGGAAAATATTTATGAAATTGTGCGCTGGTGGCGTTTAATTAAGTTTTCTGCCAGTCTGGAAAAAGTGACGCAGCCGGATCATTTCTGGAAAATGGTGGGTACCTGGCAAATTATCAAACCTGCACAACTTCATACGGAAACGGATAATATCTTGCCTGAATGGGCGGAATTTGAAGAAATTAATCCGGAAACGGTTTTGAGCCGTTATCAGGAAGCTCTCAAAGTCCGCAAAATTGCGCAATCCATTCCTGACTGGATTGACGAAGTTGGTGAAAGAGAACTAGGTGATAAGTGGGAAAAAGAAATCACGGCACTGAATCATCAGGCTCCTTTTGTTTTGCGTGTCAATACGTTGAAATCGGATTTACAAGCCGTTATTTCTGTTTTTGGGGAAGATAAAGTAGAAACGGTTCCCGAAGTTCCGACGGCGATTATTCTTAAAAAGCGGCAAAATGTATTTGGACAGGATGCTTTTAAAAGAGGCTTTTTCGAGGTTCAGGATGCTGGTTCGCAATTAATACCTGCATTTCTTGATCTCAAACCCGGACAAACGGTGATTGATGCCTGCGCAGGTGCGGGTGGAAAAACGTTACAAATTGCTTCTTTACTGGAAAATAAAGGAAATATCATCGCGCTTGATATTGAAAATTACAAACTGGAAGAGCTTCAAAAACGCGCAATCCGGAATGGCGTTAAAATTCTGACAACGGGCCTGATCAAAAATGATTCAACGGTGAAAGATCTGGTTGAAAAAGCAGACCGCCTTTTGCTGGATGTTCCTTGTTCAGGACTCGGCGTTTTGAGAAGAAATCCGGATACGAAGTGGAAACTTCAACCTACTTTCCTGAATACGATCCGGAATACACAATGGCACATTCTGAGCACTTATTCCAAAATGGTGAAAAGAGGCGGAAAAATGGTTTATGCCACATGCAGTTTATTACCTTCCGAATCAGAAGATCAGGTAACAAGATTTATCATGGAATTTGGCGACCGTTGGAGGCTGATGAACGAGCGTCGCACGTCCGTAGCTGATGAAGGTTACGACGGATTTTACATGGCTCTTTTAGAAAGAATCAAGTAAGACTAAGCTGTCAATTATTATTAACAGCAAAATCTTTTGCAATTAACAAACTCTTTGGAATACCATTTTCCGACCAGCATAGTGCCGCATGGTAAATTCCTTGCGGCATTTTTTGCGGAATAATGGCAGAAAAAGAAGGAGGAGCCAAATCCTGGTTCATCAAATTTCCCAGCCATTCATTGTTATTAAGCCGCAGCGCAATCAGGTAAGGTTTATCCATTTTCAGACGATCTGATAACATCAAATACACATCTTTCCTAGGAATTCCAGCTGGCAAATGATCAATTTCAATACTTAAAACTGGATATTTATATTCTCCATATCGGGATTTATCATCAATAAGGCTGGTCTTGAAAATACTTTGTGTGTTCAACTCCTGGCTGCTTAACAGCTCATTCCAGCGCTTAATTTTACTTTCAGAAAAATATTCCGGAAAAGCATAATGTCTGAAAAACTGCTTGTCATGATCTTCTGATTTGGTGTACTGATGAATGAAAAGTGTATGATTTGGGAAATTGTATGAATCGACTTTCAACTCGTCGCTATGCCCGGTAACTGTATTGTCGTACTTTGCATAAGCCCAAAAATTCAAGGTTAATGCACTCAATAAAAACACAAAAAAAAGTGAGTACCGGAGTTTCTCATTTTTAATATTACTTAAAACAAATAAGTAAAATAACCCGTAAATGCAGGCCGAATAAACCTGAAATCTCATCGCAGCCATACTATCAATGTCGGACATTCCACGTCCCATAGCAATCATAAATCCACAGGCCAACAATTTTAAAAAACAGATTTCAGCGAAACTGATTGGGAATAAAACACCTTTCCAACCATCGGAAGTTGTAAATTTCTTTACAAAAAAAAGCAGGTAAATTATAAGAAAAAACCCTCCGGCGGTGAGTGACAGGATATAAACGTGTGAATCCGAAAGCACTTTTACAATCGATCCCGTAAATGAAACAAAACCTCTGAAAACCAGCCAGATGGTTTGAGACAAAGTGAAAGATTCCGAAGAAAAGGAAAATCTGAATCCCTGAAAAAAGATATAAAGATAAACCGCGGAGACAACGGCAAAAATAATACTTTCCCGGGTTCTTTTTTGTAATATCAACCACACCAGCCCAACCGGAATAATACTTAAACCATCCAGATTTGCCAGCGTGGCTGCAATCGCAAAAGGAAAAGACAAATACCAGTTTTTTTGTTTGGAAGGTTGTAAAAAATAAAGACAATATAGTGAAAATGTGATCGCCAGTGTTTGTTCAAAGGCCGTAATGCTCCAAAGTTGAACAACGTAAACAATGGGTGAAAATACCAATACAGATACTGGAAGGAAGAAAATCAGTTTGTTGCTGACCGTTTTGAAAACCAAATACAATGTGTGCCCCAGCAGGATCAGATTCAGGTAGCCGCAGATGATCATGGTCCTGAAATTCATTTCCCCGTTAAAAAATTCGATCAGTACGGCAGTCAGTCTTGAAAAGAAAATCCGGTGATCATTATGCTGGACCAAGAGGGCGTGAAATAAATTCCGGCCATTCTCATGGATCAGGTTAATGCTGATCAATAGCGCCTCATCATCGCCGAAAGGGACATTAATGGCATTTTTAAAAATATAAATGCCAAATGCGAAAACTGGGATGAGAAGTAAAAATACACGCAAAGATGACCGCAGAGAACTTGAAAACATAGGAAGCTAATTTCCTGAATAAAAGGACTAAAGAATGAAGGTACTAAAAACTGATAAATATTCTCTGAGGAAATTTATGAAGAGAAAGAATATTTGTAACAATTCTAACAAAATATTTCAAAGGCTGGATTATGATGGGTAATTATTTAATCAATCGGAGCAGCTTTCCTGATGTCATCCAGGTTTAAATTCCTGGCAACTAAAATGCTGTTATTAATGCCTTTGCTCTTCCAGCACAGCGCAATATTATAAATCTTATCCGGCATTTTTCGAGGAAAAGTAGCCAAAAAGGACCTGTCCGCCGAGTTGGATTGCAGTATCTTCCTGAGCCAGGTAACATTTCCATGCCTTATAGCCACCAGAAATATTTTGACAGGCTTTTCGAGATTATATAAAGCAAGGTATACGTCCTTATCCGGTACTGACGCAGGTAAATTGTTGATTTCAAAATGGATAACAGGATAAATCCATTTTTTATATTCTGGCAAATGATCCAAATTCTCACTTACAAATTGTATCTGCGGACTTACCACGCCCTCTTTTAATCCCTCATACCAACTGTCGATTTTTTCTTTGCTAAAATATTCAGGGAATTCGTAGTGCAGGTATAACAGCTTACCGGGATCCGGATTTTCTGTATACTGATAAAGAAAAAAAGTATGATTGGTGAAATTGTAAGAATCAACTTTCAATTCATCATTGTGAACCGCCACGGCATCAGGATATTTTAAATAAGAAAGAGCATTCAGAGACAGAGCGAATAAAAGAAAGAAAAGGAAAAAGTATCTTTTGTATTTCTCATTTTTTAAAACACTTAATACGAACAGGTAAAATAAGATAAAAGTGCTGACCGCATAAACCTGAAATCTTATGGCAAGCATACTGCCGGCAACATCACCTGCTCTGCCAAGGGCGATCATCATACCGCAGGCCAATAGCTCCAAAAAGCCAATTTCAGCCAGACTTATTGGAAATAAAACATCTCCCCAATCTTTCTTTTTGAAAAACTTAATTACGTTAATTCCAATGAATACAATTAATATGCACGCGCCTGCAATTGTCGATAAAACAATTCCGTGAGAGTCGGATAACACTTTTAATATTGACCCGCAATAAGAAACGAATGCCTTAAATACAATGCCGATAATTTGAGGAAATGGCGGGAACCTGGAAGCTGCTGAAAAATGAAACCCGATAAAAAATATAATTACATAAAGAATAGCAAAAAGGGCAAAATACATACTTTCTTTTTTCCGCTTCTGGGTAATCAGCCACACCAGCCCAACCGGAATAACGCTTAATCCATCAAGATTGGATACGGCTGCGGCGATTGCAAAAGGAATTGACCAGAACCATATTTTCTGTTTTGAAGGCTGCAAAAATATAAGACAATAAAGCGAAAAGGTTATTGCCAGCGTATATTCGAAGGATGTAATTGCCCAGAGATGGGTCGCGTAAACGATTGGTGAAAATAGCAGAACGGCTACAGGAATAAAAAAAGCCAGCCTGATATTAGCTGATTTGTAAATCAAGAAAAATGAATATCCCAGTAAAACCAGATTTAAATAACCGCAAATAATCATTACCCTGAAATTCATTTTTCCGGATACCAGTTTAATTGTCAAACTGGCCAGGCGGGAGAAGAATATACGATGATCATTTTGCTGTTCAAATAACGCAGAAAAAGAATCCTCGGGGACTGCAATGATTTGATTCAGAGAATATAATAAAGCTTCGTCGTCGTTGTAAGGGATATTTAGCGCATGTGCAAGAATAAAGACACCAAAAGAAAACAATGGTATCAGTATAATCAAAATATAAAATAACGAGTGTAAAACATTGGGGCGCAAAATAGAGGGGTTTATAAACAGTAACTTTATATAAATAACAAAAAAATCTGCTTGTAATCATACGTTTTGGCGTAATGAAACAAGCAGATCTTATTATACGGTCAATTTGTTGGTTGTAATAGCTAGCTCTTATAAACATACATATCCAAAAACCCATTTCTGAATTTCCCCTGCGGATCGTATTCTTTTATTAAGTTCTGAAAATCAGGGAGTTTATCATACAAAGATTGTAACCTGGCAGGTGCCATCGTAAACATTTTCCCCCAGTGAGGACGGGCGTTAAACGGAGCCAGTTCCCTTTCAATAATCGGCAAAAGTTTACTGACATTCGGCCAATCCTGTTTCCAGGTAAAATGTATGGCAACGCTATCCTGTTTATAACAAGGGCTCATCCAGAGATTGTCTGCTGCGATAGTGCGGATTTCGGTAGTCATCAAATGCGGACCAACCTGATCTGCCAGTTTGTAAACTGCCATAATCGCTTCAACGGCATTTTTCCTTGGCACGAAATATTCCGATTGCAGCTCAACGCCGCTGCTCGGCGTGAAACCCATTTTAAAATGCGGCATTCTTTCATACCAAGGACCTGGTACACCCATTTGTACGGTACAATTTTCAGCCGATAATTCCGGAATGGGATGGAGATTTTTTGTTGCCAGTTTTGCACCAAACAGTTCTGCATCCGGTTTGTAATTTTCTCCTTTTTCAATTTTCCTTTTCACCCACACTTCCGCAATATCCCGGCTTTGCCAGTTTGTAAAAAGACTGACGCTGTAACCCTTCGCTTCAATGGCTTCAAAATTATCTTTCAGCTCTGAAAACGGTAAATTCTGATAAACATATTGGTTCATCTCAAAAGTTGGCTGAATATCCAGCGTCACTTTTGTAACGACGCCCAATGCACCCAGGTTTACAACAGCAGCCAGAAATTTCTGTCCGTCTTTTTCCTTTGTCAGTTTAATCGTTTCGCCCGTTCCCGTAACAATTTCCATCCCGGAAACTGCCGTAGACAGGTTTCCGTTTTTATTTCCGGATCCATGCGTGGCCGTAGCGCAGGCACCTGCAACGGAAATGTGCGGAAGCGAAGCGAGATTGTGCAAAGCATATCCTTTTTTATCAAGAACCGGACTGAGCTGTCCGTATTTCAAACCGGAATTTACGGTAACGGTTTTGCCATCTGAGGAAATTTCAATCAATTCGTCAGCCTGCGTCAGGGAAATAAATTCGTCTTTACTATCCGCGATTTTATTGAAACAATGGCGCGTTCCAAGTACTTTAAACTTGCTGTGTTTTTTGACAAATTCGCTGACCTGTTCCGTTGATTTGGCCTCGTATAATTTTGTAGTGCTATATTCAAGGTTACCAGCCCAGTTTTTGAGCTTTTCGCCAGTCGCCCAACCCGTCAGCGGAGAAAATAAAGGAGCAGTCATTAAAGCAGATGATATTTTTAAAAAGGTTCTTTTCTTCATACCAATTCAGATCAAAATATAATTTTATCCCAAATTAGTTTAATAATAACAAAAAAGCGATAATATATTTCCAGTCTTAAAAAGAAGCTTTTTGCACCCGTCAATTACGAGTACAATTATTAGTGAATTCGTTTTTCCAATCGAAATTCCGTAGCCGATTGCCGACCACCGAAAGCCTAAGTCATTTCCATTAAGATTCCTCTTTTTCCCTATATTCCTTCGCAATTTGCTCTCCTGATTTTGCCAGATTTCTTGCTTCAATATAAATTCTTTTAACATCTGGGTAAGAAGCCCGGATGTTGGTTTCAGTCCGGCTGATGGCATCAACGACTTCTTTCAAACTGATATCTTTTCTAAACTGAACATCCAGTGCCAGCAAAATCTCATTTGGAGCAAGATGCATCGTCAGCGGATAGTAAACCGTGGAAACATCCGGATCCTGATTGACCAACTCATAAATTCCACGAACAATATCGGACTGAGCACTTTCACCTACCAATAATTTCCTGCTTTCAACAACCATCACAACGGCTACAACGCATAATATTAAACCGATAACAATAGAAGCGACTCCATCAAAAAGCGGGTTGCTGAAATAATGGCCTAGAAACACACCTGAAAATGCCGTAATTAAACCGGCCAAAGCGGCGGTATCTTCATAAATAACGGCAAAAAGAGAAGGATCTTTGCTTGCTCTTAATTCACTCCAGAAAGTACCTTTTCCTTTAAGCTCATTAAATTTTTTGATAGCAATAATCAGCGATCCACCTTCGAAAAACATAGAAACGGCCAGGACGATATAATTCCATTTAGGGTCTTTAAGCGGCTCTGGGTGTTGAATATGTGTGATTCCTTCATACAAAGACATGCCTCCGCCAAGTGCAAAAATTAAAATCCCTACAATCAATGCCCAGAAATAAAGCTCTTTTCCGTGACCAAAAGGATGTCCCTGATCTGCTGGTTTTTTGCTTCTGCTGATCCCTAAAAGAAGTAATAATTCATTTCCTGAATCTACCGTGCTGTGAATTCCTTCCGAAAGCATGGCAGAACTGCCGGTGAAAGATGCTGCGATAAATTTGATAATGGCAATACCAATATTAGCGCCGAGTGCACCGTAAATAGGAAGTTTGGATTCTTGGGCCATGAATAAGGATCAGGAGTGAGTAGACTTTTAGAAAGTTAGGGAAAAGAACTGTACCAAATGAGTTTTTTGCAATCAGTAAACTTCCTATTTTTAGACTTTTAGTACTAACCACAATTCATTCAGGATATGAAACGCGTTGATACTATTGATTTTACCAGAGGTTTGGTCATGATCATTATGGCTCTGGACCATGTGCGCGATCTGATGCATACCACGGCATTATCCCAAAATCCTGTGGACCTGACCACCACCACGGCCGGGATTTTTCTGACACGCTGGATTACACATCTTTGCGCACCAACCTTTGTTTTCCTATCCGGAACGTCAGCCTTTATTTCTCTGAAAAATAATGCTGATATTTCTGTTGGCAGAAAGTTTCTCGTTAGCCGGGGATTGTGGCTGATTCTTCTGGAATTTACGATTATCAATTTCGCCTTATGGGCTGATATTCAATTTAGAATGCTGGTTTTCCAGGTTATTGCGGCTATTGGCGTTGGATTAATTATTCTTTCATTTTTGTTAAAATTATCTTCCCGAATAATCGGAATGATTGGATTGATTATCATTTTGGGCCATAATCTTTTAGGCAATATTACTTTTAAAGAAAACCCTGTTTTGAGAGTAATCTGGTCTTTTCTTTTCCGTTTGGACGTATTGCCCGTCACACAAAATTTCACATTCGCTATTCTTTATCCGATTATTCCCTGGTTAGGAATTATGCTGGCGGGTTATGGCTGCGGACAAATATTTTTGCTTGAAAATAAGAGACGAAGAAGAACTTTATTTTTTATCGGGATTGGTTTACTGGCGTTTTTTACGATGCTGCGATTTACCAATTTCTATGGTGATCCGTCGCCATGGTCGGTACAAAAAAATGCTGTTTTCACTTTTTTGTCCTTTATCAATATTTCCAAATACCCGCCTTCTTTGCTTTATTCGGCTATCACATTAGGCTTTGCGTTTTTGTTTCTTGCTTTGGCTGATGGCGTGAAAAATGGATTTACCCGCTTTATTTCTGTTTATGGGAAAGTGCCTTTGTTTTATTATCTCCTCCATTGGTACCTGATTCATTCTCTGATGTTTGGACTGATGTTTTTGCAGGGATTTACCTGGAAAGATTTGCCTTTCGGGCCGTTTATGTTTGGTCGCCCTGTTGATGGTTCGGGAGTTGAGCTTCCTTACGTTTATCTGATCTGGGCTTTTGTGGTGCTTTCGCTTTATCCGCTATGCCGCTGGTATGTGCGTTATAAAGCTGAGCATCGGGAGAAGAAGTGGTTGCGGTATCTTTAAAAAGGATTCACGCAAAGGCCAAACGCTAAGAAGGGGAGCTTTCGTATAGTGTTTAAAGTAAGACGTTTTTTGTAGGCTTGATTTTTATAGGGATAGAGACATTAATTTTTTGTAAATTTCATAGGGGCATTTGCTGAATAGGCCTCATCATTTGTACTAACGCCCACATGAGTTCAATTGTACCGCCGCCTTTTTACCATAAGCTTTCACATACGATGATCGCTTTGGCTTTGATTACGCTTACCATTTATCTTGGACAGGATATTATTGTGCCACTGGCTATGGCCACTTTACTTGCCGTTTTATTACGACCCATTGAAAGCTGGCTGACGCGCCATGGCATTCCCAAAATGCTGGCGATAAGTTTAGCAGTTTTACTGGCTATTTTAATTGTAGCCGGACTAGCCGTTTTTCTTTCCATGCAGCTGGCGGATTTCTCCGACGAATGGCCGAAACTCCGGAAAAATATTAATGATTTTTATGCAGATGCCCGTCGCTGGGTTCGCCGTGAATATAGTGTCAGCTATCGTCAGCAGGATCAATATCTGAAAAAGGCGCAGACACAGACCATGGAAAATTTTCAGGGAGGCGAAACGCTGGGTATCATTACCGGACCACTCGGAAGTTTGGTTTTACTTCCGATTTACATGTTTTTGCTGCTTTATTACCGAGGCATGCTTTTGCTGTTTATGGTTGAATTGTTTACGCAAAAACATAAAGATAAGGTCATGGAGGTTTTGGGTGAGATCAAGTCCATTATCCAGAGTTATATGGTGGGTCTGCTTTTGGAAACGACCAGTGTTGCTATTTTGAATTGTATCGGATTATTGATTTTAAATGTTCAATATGCCATTTTATTGGGTATTATGGCGGCGATTCTGAATTTGGTCCCTTACATTGGCGGGTTGGTTGCTATCGTTTTGGCTGTGATGGTTACGTTTATCAGTCATCCTGAAATTGATACTATTTTAGGTGTTGTAGGAATATTTCTTGCCGTTCAGTTTGTGGATAATAACTTTCTGGTGCCGCTGGTTATTGGTTCAAAAGTTAAGATCAATGCGCTGGTTTCGATTGTTGGCGTTTTGGTTGGCGGTGCTATCGCAGGACTTTCGGGCATGTTTTTATCGATTCCCGTGATCGCTATGATGAAAGTCGTTTTTGACCGCGTTGAAGGGCTGGAGGCCTGGGGAATATTACTTGGCGACCAAACGCCCAAAGAAGCGAGTAGTAGTTTGTTTGGTTTTAAAAAGAATAGGGAACATGAAAAATTTGAAGAATAATCAAAAGATAAACCAGTCGGGATTTACTTTCGGTTAGTTTCCATACCGGACTACCAGTTAACTTAAAACCGGAGCACACAAAGAGTCCGGATAGACAATATCTTTGCAGTGCATTTACCAAAATCATTGTTTATGAAGTTGTCAAATTTATACCTTTTACCCTTTTTACTTTTCGTTTTACATTTTGCCAAAGCGCAGGAAATAGCACTGGATCCTGTGACGGTGACGTCCTCGCTTATTGAAAAAAGGGCATCGGAAAGTGGCCGTAATATTGCGGTTATCAAAGGTGATTTATTTCAAAATCTGCCGGTTCACAGTATCGATGATCTGTTGAAATACATTCCCGGACTGGAAATTCAGGCACGCGGCCCTATGGGTTCTCAAAGTGATATCGTTTTAAGAGGCGGAACATTCCAGCAGGTTCTGGTAATTATGGACGGTTTGCGACTGAACGATCCGAACACCGGTCATTTCAGCAGTTACATTCCCATCGCTCCTTCCGAAATTGAACGTATTGAAGTTCTAAAAGGAGCTTCCTCTGCTATTTACGGTTCTGAGGCAGTCGGTGGTGTTATCTATATTATTTCAAAAACTTTTGCTGCAAAACTGGCTGCAAAAGGTGATGATATATCTGCTGTAAGCAATGACAAAACTGCTGTAAACGCTTCTGCGGCTGGCGGTCAGTATGGTCTATTTACCGGCAATGTTGGTGCATTTGTTCAAAGAAATAAGCTGGCAGTTTCCGGCGGATTTATTTCAAATAATGCGGATGGCGTTCAGCAACGAGGCACCAAAGGTTATTTCCATAATAATACAGCTTCACTTTCAGCAAACTATGCATTTTCTCCTGCCTGGAATGTTGCTGTCAGATCTTCCTTTGATCACCGTGATTTCGCGGCACAAAATTTTTATACCGCCGCAAAATCAGATACTGCCAATGAGCAGGTAAAAACACTTTGGAACCAGGTGAAGGTGGGCTATAAAAAAGGGAAATCTGCGTTTTCTTTTGATGGGGGATATAAATATGTTGAAGATCAATATTCATTCAATTCTGTTTCCATCCGAAATAATAGCAAATCGAAATTGTGGCAGGGATTATTAACCTGGCAGCAGATTTTCACTTCCAGCACCAGTCTGGTTGCGGGTTTGAATTATCAAAATAAAAACATTGCTTCCAATGACCGCGGAGATCATTCGATAAATCAGCTGGCACCTTTTATTACTTTGTCTCAAAGAATTGGAGAATATTTTACCGTAAGTCCTTCTATTCGTTTTGACTGGCGGGAAAAAATTGGAACTGAAGCAGTTCCACAGGTTAATTTATCATACAAAAAAGACAACTGGCAATTACGCGGAAGTGCAGGAAAAACAATACGTGATGCCGATTTTACTGAACGTTATAACAATTACAAAAAACCTGTTGTAAGCAATGGAAGCAGCGTCGGCGATCCGGCACTGAAAGCGGAAACATCATTCAGTTACGAAGCAGGTGCTGACTGGTTTTTAACAAATCTGAAACTTTCCGGAACAGTTTTCCAACGCAGACAAAGCAATCTGATCGATTATACTTCCACGCCTTACGCACAAATGCCACGGAAGGATAATCTCTCGCCGACCGGCACGTATGCTCTGGCAAAAAATATTGCCAGTGTGAATACAACCGGTGTTGAAATGGATATCCAGTATTCTAAAACCATAGCCGACAGACAAAAATTGTGGCTCACAACAGGACTTACCTGGCTGAATAGTGAAAGCAGCGAAACGACTTCGTTTTATATATCATCACACGCCAAATTCCTGGGCAATTTTTCAGCGTTATACCAATATTCCAACTTTTCTTTAAGCATCAACGGTATCTATAAAAACCGAGCAAAACGTGAAGCCACGGCCATTGAAGCTACTATTTCCAGAGATTATTTCTTGTTGAACGTAAAAGCTGAATACGCGATCTTGAAAAAAACATTAGCCGTTTTTGTTCAGGCCGATAATATTGGAGATACAAAATACAGCGATCTACTAGGTGCTAAAATGCCAGGAAGATGGGTGATGGGTGGGTTGAGATATAGTTTCGCGAAGTAGTTATGTCACCCTTTCCGGGTTCGTAAATAATTCGCCATAACGTCTTTTTTACAATAATGTCATCCTTTCAGGATTTGATCTAATTCAAAATCCTAACCATAATTTTAAAAACAGGTTCGCATTGATCCAGCAATAATCGACAATAATAATTTGAAATAAGTATGTGGATGAAATTATTTAATTCTATTAAATTCAAATAGTTAAACAAAAATTAAATATATCCAGGTACTTAATTACAGGATTGCGATATCACACTTCAAGAATCTTCGTTGCTAAATACAGTTTCCTATAATTGTGCCAGTACTTCGGACTCATTTTACAATCCTGAAAGGATGACATTATTATAGAAAAAACAGGGTCATATACATCTGCAAACCACGAAGTGGTGACATTATATATTTTATTTTTATGCATTTGAGGTGGAAGAATTAAATCTTTCCTCAACAACACTTCGTACATATATAAAAGTTATTTTAAAAGACGCATCTTGCCGATTCAAATAAAAATATGTTGTACCTGACTCTAATGTTAACCTTGTTCTCTACATTGATTTCTTCAGAAAAATCGGTTTCTCAAACAGAAATTATAAAACCGGCAACAGGCGAAACTGCAAAAATGAATCTATATTTTTTAAGTGGCTTGGGTGCAGATAAACGTGTTTTTGATAAATTAAAACTGAACGATCGTTATGCTGTTCACTATATCGATTGGATTCCGCCAAGAAAAAAAGAACCGCTGCATGATTATGCTTTACGATTAATTGCACAAATGGATACTACCAAACCATTCCAGTTAGTCGGACTTTCTTTTGGCGGCATTATGGCTTCTGAAATTGCGGAGATCATTCGTCCTGAACAGATTATATTGATTTCTAGTACCCCTGCCAATATTCCGGTTTCTAAATTTAACCGTGGTTTGATTAAATTTCTTTTGTTCAGTCCGTTTTCTGCACCGATATTAAAATCGGCCAATTCATTTACTTACAAATTCTTTGGAGCCGATACTCCTGAATTAAAAACGTTGCTAAGACAAATTCTTCACGATACGGATAGCAAGTTTTTGAAATGGGCACTAACCCGCATGACCGATTGGAATCATCCTGATAAAGCAGAAAACTTGTACCACATCCATGGCTCAGCTGACAGACTTATTCCTTTGAAAATTGTAAAACCAGATATCATAATTGAAGGTGGCGGACATTTAATGGTTTACAAACAACATGAAGAAATATCAAAAATCCTGAATCAGCAGCTCGCGACAAAATTTAAATAATTAAAATTTATTTCCTCTTTGACCCAACCTCGCTCCCACCCTTTGTAGTTTATTTTATTGACAGCGAAAGTTTCTGTCATTCTTCAAACTTTAACTTCAAAGGGTCATGAAAAAAGGAAAATTAGTAATTGGAATGATTTTGCTGGCGCTGATGCAGCTGGTAGCTTGTGAAAGAAATGATGTGGATGTGGCAGCGGACAAGGTTAAATCTTTCAAACTTAGTAGCATTGAAGCTTCAAAAGAAACAGGAATTAAACGGAAGGAACCAGTTATTTTTACACTTGGCAGTGAATTACCAGCAAGTAATTATCGCTGGAAAGTCTCTCCAAATGAGTACATCTTCATTAACAAAGGCCGCGAAAACACTACCATTATTTTTGACAAGGCCGGTAAATATACCGTCGTTGCCCAAGATAGTATCACATTGGATTCCGTCTTTATCAATGTAGAAGTGGGCACCGAAATTTATCAGGATATTTTGGAGCCAATTGCACTTGGAGATATAATTTCCCTCACGCCTATTACTTACCCAGACTCTGCTTTCCATCTGGATTTCGCTGCATTAACGAAAAATAACTACACATGTTCAAATAATTCTTTAACTTATTCATTAGGTAAAACCGGGGATACATATCAAATTAATTTCAGCGGGGTGACAATTCCGGCCAATTGTTTGGGGGAAAGTTCGAAAGGAAAAAGTAAGATCGTGTTTAACTGGCTTATTAAAGAGAATGTAACCTATGATCTTGAAATTACCTTAAACGGAAAAACTTACAAAGGTTCTTTTGAAAGAAAAGGAGGAAAATACCAGTTCACATGGCCTTATGATGATGGAGTAATTTTCACCACTAAGACATTGTAACGAAAACCTAACAAAAATTAACGCCGGCAAACACTCACCTTTGTCGGCGTTTGGAGCATAAGCTTGAACAACTTAGAGGAAATATTAGCCGGTTGCCGCCGAAAAGAGCGTCAGAGTCAGGAGAAACTGTATCGTCAGTTTTATCCTGTCCTGTTTGCCTTATGCAGAAATTTTTTTGAAGACAAACATGATATCGTTACTGCCATCAATAATGGAATGATGAAGGTTTTCAAAAATCTGGATCAATATGATGCAGCAAAAGGTGAGTTTTTTAACTGGATGTATACGACGGTTAGAAACGCTGCGCTGACTTTGCTCCGGGATAAGAAAACGCAGCATTTTGATTACGATGAAATTAAGGAAAACATGTTTTTTGAATCTAAAGAAAATCCGTTTCAGGAACTGGAATACAATGATATTGAAATTTATATGAGTCAGTTGCCCTTAGCAACACGCCGGGTTTCCAGTCTTTTTTATCTGGATGGATTTTCGGTAAAGGAAATTGCAGAAGCATTAAGTATTAGTGAAGGAACGGTGAAATGGCATTTGAGTGAAAGTCGCAGCAGACTGAAAACTATATTTGAAAAGTCGATTTAAGACCTTGTGAGCAAGAAAAACCTACATATCAAAAAGTACCTTAGCGGAAAATTACCTGAACCGGAAGTTCAGGTGGATGATGCGTGGGCACAAATGAATGATATGCTTAGCGAAACCTCTGCTCCTGATCCTCTGGCTCCGGAAGCAGGTAAATTCAAGTATCTTTTGAAATATGGTCTGGGATTTTTGTCCGGAGTTGCTATTGTTGCCGGTAGCTGGCTTTTACTTCCTGAAAATAACAAAATAAAAACCACCCTAAAATCGAATTTGGAGGAAAAACGTCAAGATAGTATTGAACTTAATGATGCGCTTGAAGAAGTAAAACCAAACGTTGCTGAAAATCTTATTATAGGAGAAGACAGTTTACAAGATAATTCGACTGGCATTGAAAATAATATCATAACTGACTCATTACCAAATGATAAAATACATTCTAAACAATTTACAGATACCAAAAATCAATCCGTTAATTCAGGTTTAACCAATCAATCTGAAATCAGATTACCCTATACAAAAACGAATTCGGAAAGTAAGGAAAACGATCGAAACAAATTAACTCCGCTAGTCCCGGAATCCGATCATTTTGAAAATACGATAAAGAAAAAGATTAACATAAGAATCGTATCAAACAGATTACCAGAAAGTAATAGAAAAAATGCAAGGCTAGTAACTTCGAAAGAGAAAGAATCCGGTAGCAATACTTTTGAAAAATCTTTTAATACAGCGAAAAGTCGGTCTTCTTATTTTGAACAGAAAAACAGTTCACAGGAAAATACAAATGAGATAAAATCAGGTAAAATCATATTTTCTGTGAAAAATCTTGTTTCAAAATCAACCCGATTTCCTGGCCCAGGAAAAAATCGGATTGTAACAATTCCTGTAAAATCAGAAATCAAAAAAGAGGAAAACAAAAAAGTTAAATCTAAAAAGCCCCTTTTAGAAACTATTCATATAGGATTGGAATGGAATGCCTCGTCTTCATTCAAAAACACAAAGTACATTTTAAGCGGAGCCGATAGTATCAACCGGCCTTATCTTTTACTCATTCCCGGTCTTTGGCTTAGTAAAGATTTCAGCGAAAAACAGTCTGTGACTGCAAGCTTTTTCGCTTACCAATCTTATTTTGGCGGAAATAAACTAATCAACCAAAGAGCAGACTCCGTATTTACGGCTACAAAAAATACGAACATGATCAAAGCCGTGGGCTTGAATTTATCTTTACAATATAATTACCGGTTTTATTCCAATTGGGCGGTTTCTGGCGGTGTTTCTTATAGTAAGTTAAGAAAAGCGTTATTTCAGGAAAATCTTCAAAACTATGCGGGTATAATTATTCCTGTCTCTATGGTTACTTTGAAAAAACCGGATCTTACCAACTTCATTCAAACCAATCTTATCAGTTTCAAAACCGGCATTATATTCAATCCCGGCCGATATCAGCTCGGAGCTAATCTGATTGTTCCACTGACCAATGTTTCCGTTACTTCAACACCTTTGAAAACTTTGAACGGACAAATTTTCTTTCGTTTCCAGTTAAAATGATCATCAAATCTTCTGATTACATTACTTTCCAAATCATCTTTTAGATTATTAGAAGAACAGCTTCATTTATTTGGATTAAATCTAATCAATGAATAGCTTTGCGTCTTATTAAGACTAATTACATACAAGGCAACCTATCTAATGACGCAATTAAGATTTACAATCACTTTGGTATTAGCCGCCTGGCTGATTTCGAGTAGTGCATTTTCACAGGGAACAGGGAAAATTAAGGGAACAATCAGAACATCAGACGGCGTTGGTGCAGAGTTTGTAAATGTGGGATTGAAAGGACTTTCGAAAGGCTCAACAGCCAATGCAAAAGGAGAATACGAAATTAAAAATATTGAAGCAGGAAAATATATTCTGATCGCGTCCTTCATCGGACTTGAAACAAAAGAAATTGCTGTTGATGTAAAATCAGGAGAAACAACGGTTTTATCTGATATAACACTTAAAGAAAATGCGCAGACTTTAACCGAAGTAGTCATCAGCGCACAAGGAAAATTGCAACGTGAATCCAGCGAATATGTTTCCAAAATGAATTTAAAAAACCTGGAAAATCCTCAGGTGTACACAACCATCACAAGAGAATTGCTAAGAGAACAACTTGTTTTCAGCATTGACGACGCGCTAAAAAATGCGCCTGGTGTAAGCAAAATGTGGGAGGCTACAGGCCGCAGCGGAGATGGCGGAAGTTATTACAATTCCCGCGGTTTTATCTTGCAAAGCAAGTTGAGAAATGGTATTGCGGGTAATGTTTCTACAAAAATCGATGCAGCAAATCTTGAAAGTATTGAAGTGATTAAAGGCCCATCTGCTACTTTATTCGGAAGTTCACTGACTTCTTATGGCGGTCTGATCAACCGGGTTACTAAAAAACCTTTCGCAAAATTTGGAGGCGAGCTTTCCTATTCAACCGGAAGTTTTGGATTTAACCGTATCAGTGCCGATATTAATACACCACTTGATTCTGCAAAAAATATTCTTTTGCGTGTAAACACAGCTTACAATTACGAAGGAAGTTTCCAGGATAACGGGTTTGGTAAAATGTTCGTCTTTGCTCCGAGCTTATCGTACAAGGTAAATGAGAAATTGTCGTTCAACATAGATGCTGAAATTTTTAGTGGTCAAAATCAAGGCAATACACTTTTTTTCTTTCCTTTTGGCCAAACCATTGCTAGCTTAGGAGTTAACAGAGCAGATCAGATTTCACTTGACTACAAGCGTTCTTTTTCAAGAGGCGATCTTTCCCAGACTTCAAGAAACATGAATTTCTTTGGTCAGATGAATTACAAGATTTCTGATAGCTGGACTTCTTCAACCAATTTCACTTCAACCAACAGCTATTCGGATGGTGTAAATCCATACTTCTACATACTTAGTAAATCAGCAGTAACAGGAATTTCTACGGATATTGGTAATGGCTACGTTTCACGCAATGACCAGGCAACAGAAAATAGTAAGGACCGTGTGATCGAAATTCAGCAAAACTTTAACGGTGATTTCCAGCTTGCCGGCATGAGAAACCGTTTTATTGGTGGTCTTGATTTCTTCCAGCGCAAAGCAGATCAATACTTTACAGGTGTAACTGTTGACACAATAGCTACAACGGGTTCAATTCCAACATACGGAAACTTCAACCTCAACACATTGAAAGCTGCTTATCAGGCGGGCAAAGGTTTTGTTTATCCTTACAATTTCCTTACAAATACATACAGTGCCTATGTTTCGGATGTATTGAATATTACGGATAACCTGATCGTTTCGGCGGGATTACGTATTGATTATTTTGATAACAAAGGTACTTATAGCATCACAACAGGCGAAAAATCGGGCGGTTACAACCAGACTGCTTTTTCGCCCAAATTTGGATTGATCTACATGCCTATTAAAGATGTTGTGTCAATTTTTGCTAATTACCAGAACGGTTTTACGAACCAGGTAGGAAATACTTTTGGCGGCGCGACTTTCAAACCGGAACATGCAAATCAGACAGAAGCTGGTGTGAAGTTGAATGCACTAAATGGAAAATTAACCACTACTTTAAGTTATTACGACATTCAGGTTTCGGATCTTATTCGTGCGGATGTTGCCCATCCAAATTTTTCGATTCAGGACGGAACACAGCGAAGTAAGGGTTTTGAAGCAGAAATCATTGCTCAACCATTACGTGGTTTTAATATAATCGCAGGTTTTGCCTATAATGATTCGAAGTTTGAAAAAGCCGATGAAGATGTTGTTGGCCTTCGTCCTGCAACGGCGATGTCTCCTTACATTGGTAACTTATGGCTTAGCTACCGCATTCCTGAAGGAATGGTTCGCGGTCTTGGATTCGGTTTTGGCGGAAACTATGCAAGCGATAATAAAGTAGTAAACAGCAGAAGCCAGGGAACTTTCATTTTGCCTGAATATACAATTTTGAATGCGACTGCTTTCTACGAACAATCTAAATTCAGATTTGGTGTGAAAGTGGATAACATTACTGATAAAAAATACTGGATTGGTTATTCGACCATGAATCCACAAAAATTGAGAAGCTTTACAGCGAGTCTTTCTTTCCGGTTTTAAGCATAAACCAGACTGATTTTCCGGATAAAGCATACTGATTCTCTTCCCGTATTCTGGTCAAAAAAACCGGAATACGGGATTCGTGTTAAAAATTTTGTTGCAGCGTTTGAAAACTCATTTACCATGAAAAAGGTCTTACATTTTCTCCACCTCTGGTTCGGAATCGGTTCAGGAATCATCGTTTTCATCCTGGCTGTAACGGGCTGTATTTACGCGTTCCAGCTCGAAATTCAGGATGCCACGCAATCATTCCGCTTTGTAGAACCTCAGAAAAAAGCTTTTTTGTCACCTTCTGAATTTAGAGTCATTGCGGAAAAAGCCTTGCCAAATAAAAAAATTCACAGTGTGCAGTATGCGGATAACAAAACTGCTGTTGTCATCACTTTTTTCAATTTCGATCCTGAATATTATTATCTGATGTTTGCTAATCCGTACACCGGTGAAATTCAGGAAACGAGAAATATGGATAGCGATTTCTTTCGGTTTATTCTGTTAGGACATTATTATTTATGGCTTCCGCCGACCATTGGTCAACCGATTGCCGCATCAGCTACGCTGATCTTTGTTTTCATGCTGATTTCTGGTTTGGTACTTTGGTGGCCTAAAAATAAAGCGGCTTTGAAACAAAGATTTAAAGTGAAATGGAATGCGCAATGGAGAAGAAAAAATTATGACCTGCATAATGTTTTAGGTTTTTATTCAATTCCAATCGCGCTTATAATTGCTTGTACAGGTTTGATCATGGGTTTTCAGTGGTTTTCTAAAAGTGTGTATTGGGCAACTTCGGGCGGACAAACCATGACGCAATTTTATGAACCCGAATCCAAAGGAAAACCAGTTTTAGATAAGAATACTCCTGCAATTGATTTCCTTTGGAAGAAGACAATTGCTGAAAATCCGACAGCGCAGACCATTGAAATGCATTATCCGGAAACGGCTAAATCTACGATTGCAGCTGTTACAAACCCTATCGCAGGAACATATTATAAAGCGGATTATATTTACTATGATCAATATAGTTTAAAACCAGTCCCGGTAACCCATAATTTCGGCAGATATCATGACAAGATTACTTTGGCCAATAAAATCATGCGAATGAACTATGATATTCACATCGGTGCAATTGTTGGTTTGCCTGGGAAAATATTGGCTTTCATTATATCTTTCATAACGGCCAGTTTGCCGGTAACCGGATTTATAATTTGGTGGGGAAGAAGGAAGAAAAGTAAAAAACCAAAGGTTAAAATGGGTGTTAAAAAAGAAATGGTAAAAAATTAAACGAAGAGTAAACAGAGTTTAGCAGGGAGTTGCACAGAGTTTTAATTAATTATCAGCGTAACTCTGCGTGAAACTTTTGAACTCTGCGTTTAAAGGTTTCACACAAAGCAAAAAAGTTAGGCGCAAAGTTCGCAAAGCTAATTCGCGGTCTTTGCGTTATTTCTTATTTGCTTTGCGTGAAACCTTTCTTTAAAACTTATGCTAAGAATACTAAGAAGCGACAGCGATAATCCAGATTTCAGGAAACTTACAGGCGATTTGGATATCGAGCTTTGTAAAATCTATAATACAAATCCCGAAGACTACGAAGAATACAACCGAATCACCGGCTTACCCACCGTTGTTCTTGCCTACGAAAACGAAGAACCAATCGGCTGCGGTTGTTTTAAGATTTTCAATGATAAAGCCGTTGAAATCAAGCGCATGTTCATCAAAGAAAACCAAAGAGGAAAAGGAATTGCTTCTGCTATTTTAGCCGAAATAGAAAACTGGGCGAAGGAGCTCGGTTACACAGAAGCCGTATTGGAAACAGGAAAAGGTCAGCCTAAGGCGATTAATCTATATATGAAATACGGTTATCAAATCACCGAAAACTACAATCAATATGATGATCTGGAAATTAGCGTTTGCCTGAAAAAAGTGTTGTAAACAAAAAATGCGTGACATCTTTCGACATCACGCATCTCAAATACTTATTTTATTTTATATCAAAGAAACATACTTATTGATACTAACTTTCGCTTTCAGTTCATGCAGCAAGCTGAATAAACCAAAAAACGTACGGTTGATATAGATAAAATGTTTGGAACCGCGGTTCACATTCATTTTTCTCAAATTTTTATCATTCGCGTATTTCTCTCCCAATTCAACCAATCTAGCGAAGAAAACTTCGTTAGCAAAATCAAACTCTTCAACCTGAAAAGGCTCGGTAAACAAAGTCAGTATTTCGTGAAAAAGCTTTGAAAAATAAATAGTTTCCTCTGGTGTATCTTTTTCTGTAAGGATTTCGAGTTCAAATAATTTCCTTCTGAAAATTTCCGGATCATTCATATTTTCCTTTTCCGCAAGCTCGAAATAAGGTTTGTAAAAATCTTCCGGAATTTCTTTCATACAACCAAAATCGATTGCAATCAGGTTTTCGTCTTTGTCAACCAGGAAATTTCCGGGATGCGGATCTGCATGAACCTTCCTAAGCTGATGCACCTGGAACATATAAAAATCCCAAAGTGCCTGCCCGATTTTGTTTGAAGACTCTTGTGAAGGATTTGTTTTAACAAATTCAGAAAGGTGAATTCCCGTCATCCAGTCCATCGTAATCACACGTTCCGACGAAAATTCTTCATAATATTTTGGGAAACGAAGGTTTGGAATATGCGCACATGCTTCTCCGATTTCCTTGCTTTGTGCAATTTCCAGAATATAATTCGTTTCCTCCGTCAGCTTGGTTTCAACCTCTTTGAAATATTTGTCTGAATCCTTACTCTGGATATTGAACATCTTCATCGCAATTGGTTTCACCAGCGCCAGGTCCGAAGTAATACTTTCGGCAACGCCCGGATACTGGATTTTTACCGCTAATTCCTTACCATTTGCAGTCGCCTTATGCACCTGACCGATACTGGCAGCATTAATCGCATTTGGATTAAAGGTATCAAAAAGATCAAGCGGCGATTTGCCGAAATACTTTCTAAACGTTTTAATAACCAAAGGAGCCGATAAAGGCGGTACTGAAAATTGCGAAAGCGAGAATTTCTCAACGTAAGCCTGCGGCATAAAACTTTTCTCCATGCTGAGCATCTGAGCCAGTTTCAAGGCACTTCCTTTCAGGTTTTTCAAGCCATCGTAAATATCTTCTGCGTTATTTGTATTCAGATTATCCCGTGCAGATTCAGGATTAGTGATCTTCTCACCGTAATATTTTAAATAATTTCCACCGATTTTAACACCGGTAGTAATCAATTTGGATGCACGCTGAATTTTTGAAGTAGGTATGCTGTCTATGGTTTCCATTCACTACCGTAATTTTTCTTTAATTAAAAATTTGCCAAAATCGAGCACACTTTCCAATGGAGTCGTGTCAATTAGATCGAACGTGGCACGGATTGATTTTTCGATAAAAAGATCTGTTTTTTCAAATGCAACGGATTCATCGTCAAGCCAGAATTTCATGGTTACCAAAAGCTGTATCCAGGCTCCTTCTTCCAGACCATCCTGCTGCAGTTTTTGAATCCGCTCACTTTTTACCTTTAAATATCCCTGGCTGATCTGAGAAATAAAGTTTTTAAACTCAGATCTCAATTCTTTCAGTTTCATCAAACCATTCAACTTGCTCTGATCACCTTTTAGAGCGAAAACCACATAACTTCTGTTGGCGGTCAGAATTTCAAAGAAAGTATAGTAATAGGTTAATAACTTATCACGAAAACCAAGTAGCTCGGAATCAGCACTTTTGCTCATTAATTCCAGCGTTAGTTTATGAAAGCTGATGAAAACTGATTTTTCAATAGCCTCTATGGATGAGAAATAGGAATAAAATTCTTTCTCAACAATTCCGTTTCTTTTGCAAAACAGATAAACTGATTTTGGATTTTCGTTATTTTCCAGACAGTAATGAATGTACATTTCTGTGATACCGGCTGCTGAAATTTCTTTAATTTTTGTTGCCATCTTTTTTTGAATTAGCACATCGACACGATGATTTCCATTAAATTTAAACGACTAAAAAGATACTATTCTTATTTCCGGAATTATTAAGAGGGAAGAAACTCACCTTATTTTGGGTAGATAAGTTTCGCTTTATTTGATTTTTTTAACATCAACAGCTTACAAGCAACACGCATGAGATTAAAAGATCCGGCAAAAATTATTCTGGTATGCTGTCTGTTAGCTAACACAATTAGCCTGATTTTCATTACAGACTGGGCTCAAAATATTTTAGAAAACTGGCAACAAGCAATCGTTTTAGGAGTATTTATTTTTAGTATCGAATCCCTCATCCTGGCCCGACTTTTAAAACCCTATTACAAAGAGCTTTCGTTAGGCGAACTCTTTTCCCGGAAAAAACTCGTTATTGCAATAATCATGGGTTTCGTCGTCTGGATGCTTGCACAAATCTGGATTTACTACGGGAGCCAAATTCCCGCGCATTTTCCTTCATCATCACGAATAACAAAATACTTTTTGATATTTTTATTTAACTCGATTCCGGCAGCTTTAATCGAAGAATTCATTTTCCGTTTTCTTCCATTACATTTTGCAGAACAAAAAGAAATTCCCAGACAGCAACTAATCGGGTTGGCTGTTGTTGTAGCAATCATTTTCAGCCTTTCCCACGTTTCCGCCTATATTTTCCGTGATCACACAGATTTTTCAATGTTGGCACCACCATTAATCAGCGCCTTTTTTTATGGCATGGCCTATTTCTTTGTATACGTCGTCACAGATAATATTTATTTCACCACCTTGATTCACGCATTTAGCAACAATCAACTCTACTTGGTCAATTCTCCATATAACGATTTGTTCTATTTCTACACACTGATTTTTGTTACCCTGATCTGGTTTATGAGAAAGGAAATGCGAAGGATTTACCGATAAATCACCACGTATTTGTCAGAACAATCTTCCCAATGTGATCACTACTTTCCATTAATTCATGTGCTTTCGCCGCTTCTGCTATCGGAAATTCGCGGTTAATAACGGGGTTAAACTTTCCATTTTCCATTAATGGCCACACATTTTCAAGGATTTCTCTTGTCAAAGCGGCCTTAAATGCTACATCCCGGTTACGCAGAGTACTGCCTGTAATTGTCAACCGGTTTTTCATGATCAACCCAAAATCAACACCTTCGGCTTTATTACCTTTCATGGTATTGATAAAAACCATGCGGCCGTCAACGCGCAGCAATCTAAGATTTTTGGGAATATAATCTCCGCCAACCATATCCAGAATCACATCAACACCCTCGCTTCTTAACACATTTTCAAAGTCTTCTTTTTTATAATTAATACAAAGATCAGCACCCAATTCTTTGCAAGCTTCACATTTATCATCCGAGCCGGCCGTAGCAAAAACTTTTGCTCCGAAACCTTTCGCCAGCTGAATCGCTGTGATACCAATTCCGCTGCTGCCGCCATGAACCAAAAAGTTTTCTCCGCTTTGCAATTGTCCTTTTTGAAATGCATTATGCCAAACGGTATAAACGGTTTCAGGTAATGAGGCCGCTTCTATAAAAGAAAATCTTTTCGGAATTGGCAAACAATGCTGTGCGTTGACAACCGCATATTCAGCATAACCACCTCCCGCTAATAATGCGCAAACCGCATCACCAACTTTCCAGCTTTCGACATTTGCACCGCATTGCTCAATCGTTCCGGCAACTTCCAAACCCGGAATATCCTGAGGTGCTCCCGGTGGTGGCGGATAATTCCCTTTCCGTTGAAAAACATCAGGACGATTTATTCCCGCCGCAAAAACCTTGATTAAAACCTCATTTGATTTAAAAGCAGGAGCGGGTCGCTCCTGAATTTCTAAAACTTCCGGCCCTCCCGGCTGCGTAATGACAACTGCTTTCATGACTTTCTACATTATAAATCAACTTAACAATTACCGTGCCTTTTGTTTTTTAAAAAGCATTAACGAATTCTTTAAAAACACAAAAAACCCGAGAAATCTCAGGTTTCTTTATGTCAATATCAATTCAAAAATCAATAAATATCCTTACCGAAAGGTGTGAAGGACAGGCTCATCAATTTGAAATGCTGTTTGGCAAAAGGCAGACCAATAATTGTTATCGCTAACAAAATCCCAAAAACAAGATGTGTGAGTGCAATCCAGATTCCGCCAATGAAAATCCAGATAATATTGAAAATCGTGGACAAACAACCCGTTTGCCCAGGTACTTCCCTCACCTCTCTGCCAAAAGGCATCAATGTTAATATCCCGATTTTAAAACATTGAATACCAAAAGGTATACCGATAATCGTGACGCAAAGGACAAAACCTGCGATAAAATATTCGATTGCGACGATAAATCCACCGAAAATGAGCCAGATAATATTACCGATTAAATTCATAGCTAATAGTTAAGAAGGAAATCTTACAAAAAAAGTTAATAAACATATTTACAATGAAACCTACAAATTTCCTTCCTTCATTTTATTAACGGCAAAATCAACCGCACGTGCGGTCAGAGCCATGTATAGCAACGATGGACTTTGATTTCCGGTACTCGTCATACAAGCACCATCGGTTACAAATACATTTGGGCAATGATGAAGTTGATTATGCTGATTCAACATAGACGTTTTCGGATCTTTTCCCATCCTGCAACCGCCCATTTCATGAATATCCAGTCCCGGAGCCTGTTTATTATCATGCTGAGAAATATTAGTACAACCTGCTTTTTCAAACATTTCAGCACTTTCTTTCAAGAAATCACGGATCATTTTTTCATCATTATCATCATAACCAACCGAAGTCACCAAAAGCGGAATCCCCCACTGATCTTTTTTATCAGAACTTAAAGTGACCTGATTAGTAGCTTTCGGAATCGTTTCGCCCTGCATGTACATATACACTTTCCAGCCACCGGGTTTTGACATGGCTTTTTTAAAATCCTCACCAAAAGTTGACTGGACTTTTTCATTTCCACGTGTCCGGTATGCGCCCATGAATGTGGTAAAACCGCCAACATAATCGGTATCCTGTTTATGTAGATTGCGATAATTAGCCAGAATCGGTTCCGTTGGATTTCTTCCAAAATAATATTTATCTTCAAAACCGGGCATATCAGCTGCCACCGAAGCGCGGTAATTATGAAAGGCAATATATTTCCCCAAAACACCGCTATCATTTCCCAGACCATTGGGAAAACGTTTTGATTTTGAATTAAGTAAAACCAGATTACTGTTAAGCGCAGAAGCATTCAGAAAAATCACTTTGGCAAAATATTCCTGCACCTCCTTTGTGTTCGCATCGATGATTTTTACGCCACTCGCCTTGCCGGTTTTTTCATCATAAACAATGGAATGGACGACCGAATGTGGCCGAACGGTAAGATTTCCCGTTTTCTCAGCCCAAGGTAAAGTAGAACTTACGGAACTAAAATATCCACCATAAGGACAGCCGCGCATACATAAATTCCTGGCCTGACAACCGCCTCTGCCTTGTTGCAGATGAATTTCTTTCGGCTTTGTCAAATGCGCCCATCGGGCATGAACCAGATGACGGTCTTTGTAATTTTCGGTAATCTTTTCCTGAACAACTTTCTGGACACAGTTCAATTCAAAAGGAGGTAAATATTCACCGTCGGGCATGGCTTCCAACCCATCTTTATTTCCACAAACACCGATAAATTCTTCCACATGCGAGTACCAGGCCGCCACATCTTTATAACCGATAGGCCAGCCAATTCCATAACCAAAACGTTCCGGAGCTGTAAACTCGAATTCACTCCAACGCTGACATGCACGCCCCCAGGTTAGTGACTTCCCTCCTACCTGATAGCCCCGAATCCACTCAAAAGGCTTTTCCTGAACATACGGATGGTCTTTATCCTGCACAAAAAAATGTTTTGTATCATCCCCAAAACCAGCGGCTTTACTGATTAGCGGGTTTTCATCCAGAAACTTTTTGGTCAGATTTCCGCGGTGTTCAAAATCCCAGGGATTTAAATGTGCTGTTGGATAATCTTTGTTGTGTTCCACATTTCTGCCCCGCTCCAAAACAAGGGTTTTCATTCCCTTTTCGCATAATTCCTTGGCGGCCCAGCCTCCACTAATACCAGAACCAATTACTATTGCATCGAAATAATTCGGGGTCTTTGAATCCCGTATTTGATTTTGTGACGGATCTCTCATGGTGGCTAGTGATTAGAAACGGTTTCTCTGGTATTGTCAGAAAGCTGGGAAGCTGCTTCCTCGTCAAGAAAAACAAAGGCATTTTCGTGAGAGCGGATAATCGTACCCGGAATTTTATTAGAGATTTTTTCTGTTAAAACTTTTAAAACAATTTCCGCTTTTTTCTTCCCAGCAACGATTAGAACAGCCGTTTTCGCTTCGGAAAAATGTTGTAATCCAAGCGTTATCCCGCCAGAAAGTTCAGTTGTTTTAGTGAAATATTTTTGTGCAACTTTTACGGTAACCGGATCCAGTTCGGTAATATGTGCGTAGGAATGAAAATCAACGCCGGGCTCATTCAATCCAATATGCCCATTCATTCCCAAGCCCACCAACATCAAATCAATCGGACCATATTCCTGAATATATTGATCTATTCGCTTGCATTCCTGATCTGGATTTTCAGCAAGACCGTCGAAAAATATTATTTGTTTCTGGCTGATTTTCAATGGATTGAAAAAATTGGAATACAAATAATGTTTGCAGCTTCCTGCATCATTTTCATCCATACCAATCCATTCATCCAAACCCACAAAGCGGCATTGGCTGAAATCAACATGACCTTCCAGACCATATTTTACCAGAGAATTTAGTACAATCGTAGGAGATTCACCGGACGGAAAACATAGCAGAGAATCCGGTTTTCGCCGGATCTGGTCAGCAATCAGATCGGCCGTTGCCCTGGACATGGCATCCTTATCGGAATATATACTTAATTTCATGGAATTGCTTTTACAAACAAAAGAACATGAGATTGATTTGTTACTATTTATTCGCAGCAAAAGTCAATAAGTTACTAGCGCGTAAATTACTCGCGCCAGTTTTCTATTTTCAGTTTTCTAAAAAAATCTTCCTCTTCCAATTCCCTTACCCCTCCTGGTTTCAAGTCACCAATTTCCATATCTTCAATGGACATACGGATTAACCTTTTGCATTTATGTCCGGCGGCAACTACCATTTTTCTTATCTGATGATATTTCCCTTCAGTTAAGGTGATTTCCAGCCAACTGTGCGGTACGTTCTCAGGTTCTTTTGAAAGTTTCAACCAGCCTTTAGGTTTTTCTACAATTTCAACTTCGCAAGGCGTAGTTACATATTCAACATTTCCTTTTATTATGATCGGAATACCAGTTCTGAGCAAATTCAGTTTTTCCTGGCTCACCACATGTTTGACATGCACAATGTAAGTTCTTTTATGCGGCACTTCTCCCTGAAACAATAAACGGGTGACTTTTTTATTCGTCGTCAAAATTAATAAGCCTTCAGAATGGCTGTCGAGCCGGCCAATTGCATGAATTCCTTCGGGAAAGTCATATTCCAAATCGCCAAGCAAACCCACAGCATCAGGACTGATAAACTGCGATACCATATTGGGCGGTTTGTTAATAATAAAATAACGATGTTTTGACTCGGTCATGAAGCTGGATTGTTGACAGATTGTCCCGTCATTTTTACTCAAAGATTGTTCCTTTTTATTTGAAAATCCGTTTGATATTTTAATCTTAATTGATAAACATGTCACTCAAAGAGACTTTCCTTAAACCGTATTTTAAATCCGTGTTAAACTTTACAATTAATTAATACAACAATTTCTATATAAATTCTGAGCACTTCCATCGTATAATGCCAATATAAAACCGTTTGGAATTCGTACTATTGTGTAGAAAGCGGACACATTTTCAACGTAGTTGTACTCTCCTCATGAAGTGGGAAAATTTACTCTCGGCAAAACGCTGGGGAAGCGAAGATAAAAATATTGAAGACCAGGCGGAAGCCCGGTCGGAATTTCAGCGTGATTATGACCGTTTGATATTTTCTTCACCTTTCAGAAGGCTTCAAAATAAAACACAGGTTTTCCCATTACCCGGAAGCATTTTTGTCCATAACCGATTGACGCATAGCCTTGAAGTAGCCAGTGTCGGCAGGTCATTGGGCAGGATTTTTTACAATCGTTTGAAAAAAAGCAGACCTGAACTCGACGACGAGCTGCCATTGATCAGTGAAATCGGGAATATTGTGGCTGCGGCGTGTCTGGCTCATGATCTTGGGAATCCGGCTTTTGGGCATTCCGGAGAGGCCGCAATTTCTTATTATTTCACGAATGGTGACGGGCGTATCTATAAAGATAAAGTAACGGAGGCTCAATGGGAAGATCTGACTCATTTTGAAGGTAATGCCAACGCTTTCCGAATTTTGACGCATCCATATGCAGGAAAAGGCTACGGAAGTTTTGCCCTGACCTATTCCACCCTGGCATCCATTGCGAAATATCCCTGCGAATCACTTGCAGGTCATGATAAATCGAAAATTTTTAGAAAGAAATATGGATTTTTCCAATCCGAACAAGCGGGTTTTGAGAAAATCGCAACCGAACTTGGGTTAACTAAAGTTGAAGATAATTATCTGATTTACAAGCGACATCCCATTGTTTATCTGGTTGAAGCTGCCGACGATATTTGTTACAACATTATAGATCTCGAAGACGCGCACCGGCTGAAAATATTATCCTATCGTGAAGTCGAAGATTTGCTGTTACCGTTAGCTAACGATCCAAAAATGGCTGAGCGGCTGGACGAAATTGACGACGATGATGCCAAAATAAGTTTTTTAAGGGCTAAATCGATTAACACGCTCATCGGTCAATGCTCTGAGCTTTTTTATAAAGAGCAGGAAAGTATTTTGCAAGGTGATTTTAATCATAGCCTGATCGATCAGATCAACGAACCGTTTCGCACGATCATGAAAAATATTGAAACGATTTCGATTAAGAAAATTTACAATTATTCGTCTGTTGTGCAAATTGAAGTGGCTGGGTATAAGGTAATGGGCGGACTTTTGGAAGAATTCATACCGGCTTACCTGAACAACAATTCTCACTATTCGAAAAAACTTGTTGAGCTGATCCCGAAACAATTTATTACAAAAGAGACGGACGAATATGCCAAGATCCAAACCGTTCTCGATTTTGTATCCGGCATGACAGACCTATATGCAGTAGAATTATTTCGAAAAATAAAGGGAATTTCGTTTCCGTCTATTAGTTAGAAAGCAATCGTAACATTCATTTCAATTTTATATTTCTCAGGCGTTTAACAAGGGCAGGTTTTGCTTCCTGATAATTACTCAACTGCTCGGAAACTTTCATTATCTTGTATCCTCAAACCGGTTTTCAAAAGCCCTATCTCAACTATGAAAATTGAACAGTTCGTCTACACTGACGAAGCCTCCGTAAAACCGTTTACAATAAATCCCCAACTTATATTCGCGTTTGGCCACCGCGAACTTATTGAAAATCAGACCTTAACTAAGGAACTGGCCAGGAAATATCCAAATGCTATTCTGACTGGCTGCTCCACAGCAGGAGAAATCATCGGAGAATCAGTCCGTGACGGAACGATCATTTTTACAGCCATTGAATTTGAGAATGTAAAAATCCAGTCAGCAAAAGCTGGATTGAAAGATTCAGATTATAACAGTTTTGAAATTGGCAAAAAACTGGTTTCGCAGTTTCCACAAGAAGGGCTCAAACACGTTTTTGTTGTTTCGGATGGCTTAAAAGTTAACGGCACTGATCTTGTAAAAGGAATCGCTGATGAATTGCCGGAAAATGTCACCTTAACAGGCGGGCTTGCCGGCGACGGACCCAATTTTTCTAAAACAGTAATTGTTGAACCTGACGGAACAGTGGCTACTGAAAGTATCGCGGCGGTCGGTTTTTATGGCGATTCTCTGCAAATCGGTTTCGGGTCACGTGGTGGCTGGGACAGTTTTGGTTTGGACAGACTAGTCACAAAATCAAAAGAAAACGTATTGTATGAGATTGATGGTCAGCCTGCTCTGGATTTGTACAAATCGTTTTTGGGCGATAGGGCAAAAGACCTTCCCTCATCCGGACTTTTGTTTCCATTAAGTATGCGTGACAGCGAAGACCGTGCTCCCGTTGTAAGAACGATTCTTGGTATTAGCGAAGAAGACAAAAGCCTCACTTTTGCAGGAGACATTCCACAAGGAAGTTTCGTAAGATTGATGAAAGCCAACACCGATAGACTGATAAACGGCGCGGAAGAAGCTGCCGTTGCCGCTAAAAATGGCGATAAAAAATCTCCGGAATTTGCCTTGCTGGTAAGTTGCGTCGGCAGAAAACTTGTGTTAAAACAGATTGTGGAAGAGGAAGTTGAGTCCGTTTCAGAGGTTTTAGACAAACCTTTCATTACAGGATTTTATTCTTACGGAGAAATTGCGCCTTTTAACCAGAATGTTCAATGTGAGCTTCATAATCAAACTATGACCATTACCACTTTCCGGGAATCATAAATCATCGAATATTGGAAACAACGGAAATTACTTATCACCGTCTTTTAAAACGCCAGATCAGGAAATCGTTACCACCTGGACTGGCTGAAAATCCTGAATTTCAGGATTTTCTTAATTCTGTCAATCAGGCTTATCTTGAATTTCAGGATGATATCGCACGTGTGGAACATATACTCGAACAAAGTTCGACAGAATTATTTAAGGCCAACAAGGAGCTGATCAGCATTGCCGATCAGAAAACAGAAGAGGCGGCTTCTACCAACAGAAGACTGGAAGAAGTGGCCAACAGTATTTCGGAAGTGCTTATTCAGCTCAATAAAGAAGGCAATATAATATACCTTAACAACGCCTGGGAAACGGTAACAGGCTTTAAAGTAACCGATAGTTTAAATAAAAACTGGGCTGAATTTCAGATCAACAGTGATTCAAAAAGCAGACTGGAATCGCTGTTTACAGGAAAAATAAAATCAGTTCAGGATACTTTTAAATTAACGACGGCTGATAAAACCGAAAAATGGCTCGAAATTTCTATTTCTGCACAGTTGGATTCTGACGAAGAAGTGATCGGATTTATTGGAACGGTCAGTGATATTACTTCCAGAAAAGCACAGGAAGAGCAGATTAACCGGATGGTCGAATGGTTTAATGAATCAAGTGAGGCGGTTCAGGTTTCGGATGACACTGGAAAGCTACTCTTCATTAACCACGAAGCGGCCCGCCGTTTAGGTAAAAAACAGGAAGAAATAATCGGGTCACATATTAGCAGCGTTGAAAAAATATTTGAAGATCCTCAAAGATGGGAAGAGTACGTAAATAGTTTGAAAAGTACTTCCAAAATGATCATTACCGGTGTCCATAAAAAGACAGATGGCAGTACTTATCCGGTAGAATCGAGTGTAAAATATTATGAAACTGACGGCCAGGGTTATGTTCTGGCATTTATCCGTGATATTACTGAACGGGTGGAAGCGGAGAATAAACTCAAATCGTACATGCGCGATCTGGAAAGGATCAACGCTGAACTTGACCAGTTTGCCTATGTGGTAAGTCACGATTTGAAGGCGCCGCTACGTGCAATCAATAACTTATCTGAATGGATTGAAGAAGATATTGAGGATCATCTTGATGGCGATACCAAGGATCAGTTCAAACTTTTACGTGGACGTGTTCATAGGATGGAAAGCCTGATTAATGGGATTCTATCCTATTCCAGAGCCGGACGTATCAAAACAACTAAAGAAAGATTTCTGGTTAAATCATTGGTTGATGATCTTTGTGATACTTTTAGCTCAAAGAAACCTATCGAATTCATCTTTGAGGGCGATCCCAAAAAGGAGTTGCTTTCTGAAAAAATAACGTTGGGACAGATCATGCAAAACCTGATTTCTAACGGGATTAAGTACAACGACAAAGAGGAAATCAAAATCACAATTGGCTGGAAAGATGGAGATGAAGGCGTAGAATTTTTTGTAAGAGATAATGGACCCGGAATCAGTCCTGAGTTTCATGAAAAAATATTCGTTATTTTCCAGACCCTGCAATCCAGAGATGAAGTCGAAAGTACAGGTGTAGGACTTGCCATTGTTAAAAAGATCATGGATGAAAAAGGAGCAAAGATCCGTATCCAATCTACTATGAAAGAATCAACTACATTCTTTTTTACCTGGCCGGTTATTGAAAGAGCCGAGATCGAAAAAATATAGAATTAATTTGAGTAACCCTCTATTTATTAGTAATAAAAAGTCATTAATTATAACAATCTTTACAAATGTCCATTTCAAATCCAATCCCCATGACAATCTTACTTGTTGAAGATGACGAAGTAGATATCATGAATGTGAAGCGAGCATTTAAAAAAAATAATATCTCAAATCCACTCGTGATTGCCCATAATGGTGTTGAAGCCCTGGAAGTTCTTCGGTCCACAGCAACAGATGCTCCAAAACCAAGAATTGTTCTTCTGGATCTTAATATGCCAAGGATGGGAGGAATTGAATTTCTTAAGGAAATCAGACAGGATCCGGAGCTAAGTTCCTTATCCGTTTTTGTCATGACAACTTCCAATGAAGATGGCGATAAAATTGACGCCTTTAACCTCAACGTAGCCGGTTATATCCTGAAACCTTTATCAATGGACCGCTTTATCTCGGCAGTGTCTACTTTGAAAAGCTACTGGACCCTTTGCGAGTACCCTGAGTAAGCCTGCAAGCCCACTTCTTTTCAAAATGTTATGACCCCCTTAAATCTGCTTTTGGTAGAAGACGATGATATTGACGCGATGGAATTCAAACGTGCCATCCGGAAATGTAATGTTGAAATTCAGGAAATGCGTATATGTAAATATGCCGAAGAGGCCATTTTGACCTTGGAATCCTGGATACCTACCTGCATTTTTATTGATTATCAGCTCCCAAAAACCAATGGCCTGGAATTACTGAAAAAGATAAAAAAGATTGCGCCAAAGCTTCCCGTTATTGTTTTGACTTCTCAGGGCGATGAACGGATTGCAGTGGAAATGATGAAAGCGGGTGCTATGGAATATTTTCCAAAAGCCGAAATCAACGCAGAAAAACTGACGAAGACTTTCCATACCATGAGCCAGATGTTCGAGGTAGAAAAAGAACGGGAAGTTGCGCAGAAAGAACTGGCAGAAAAAGAGGAATTTATTCAAAAAGTAGCACAGCTTTCACCTAATATTATTTATGTCATCGATATTGAAAACTGGACAAATATTTTCCATAATCACCAAATCAGCGAAATATTAGGATATAATGATAACGAACCTCTTCCTGAAAACGTTTTTGCATTTTCCAGGCTCATTGACCATCAGGATCTGCTTACTTTCCGGAAACATTATAATTATATCAGGCACAACTTAAAGGACGGCGAGGTAATTGAAAAAGAATTCCGTCTGAAACATAAAAACGAATCCGACGTCTGGATCATCACGCGGGAAGTTCCTTTCAAGAGGAACGATGACGGTGAAGTTTTGGAAGTTTTGGGAACTGCTATTGATATAACAAGTCGTAAACTGGTTGAAAAGGAACTGATACAAGCAAAAAAAGACGCCGAAGAAGCGGCACGTATCAAGTCTGATTTCTTATCAACAATGAGCCACGAAATCCGTACGCCTATGAATGCCATCATAGGATTTACAGATTTATTGTTGACCAGCAATTTGCCGGAAGAACATCTGCAATACTTAAACACCATCAAATATTCAGCTGATAATCTGATGGTTATACTTAATGATATTTTAGATTTTTCTAAAATTGAAGCCGGAAAATTCAGTCTTGAAGATTTCGAATTTGACCTGCGGGAAAAAATCGGGCATTTGTACAGGACTTTTGAATTTAAAGCCAAGGAAAAAGGAATCAGGCTTTCGTTTGATATTGATGACAAAATGCCGGCAATTCTGATCGGCGATGCTTATCGCTTGAATCAGATTATGGTTAACCTTATTGGAAATGCATTGAAATTTACTTCGGAAGGTTATGTCAATATCTCCATCCTGGTTGAAAAAGAATATTCTGATAAAGTAGATTTAAAAATATGTGTCAAAGATTCCGGAATTGGGATATCCAATGATAAATTGAGCCTGATTTTTGACAGTTTTTCACAAGCGCACAACAATGATGCGACCAAATTTTTTGGCGGAACCGGACTGGGTTTGAGTATTACCCGGAAAATTACGGAACTGATGCAGGGAGAAATTACTGCAGAGAGTGAGCTTGGCACCGGCAGTACTTTTTGCGTTAAGCTGACTTTCCGAAAAGGAAATTCTGTTCCAGCCCGGGATATATTGGACACAAATATTCCTTTTTCCCTTAAAGGTTACAGCGTTATTGTTGCCGAAGATATTCTTGCCAATCAGCTTTTGCTCAAACATTTACTTAAAAGGTGGGAGGCAGACTTTGTCATTTGCGATAACGGACAGGAAGTATTGGAAACTTTGCAATTACGCAATTTTGACCTGATTCTGATGGACTTGCAAATGCCTGTGATGGATGGTGTTACCACCATGAAAGCCATCCGGAACTCTTTCCCGCATCTTTCCAAAGTTCCGGTTGTTGCTTTTACCGCAGATACTTTTGCACAAACTTCACAGGAAATCATTGACTGTAAATTTCAGGATTTCATCACGAAACCTTTCAGAATTGATGAGTTGACTACCGTTATTGGGAAACTTCTGAACTTGTAATAAATTTCTACCGGCACTACAAAAAAACATTTTCCATCACGGTAACTTAGATTTGTACTGATGCTAAATTAGCTCACCGGTACCTCTTCATCCATTGCGATTGCTACCTTTGGGCAAAATTATTCACCATGACAAAAGTAAAGCTTACCGTAAATAGCAACGGATCTCTTAAAGTTGACGGAGATTTTGAAATCGTAGATGCGCAGGGAAACGTGTACGGATTGGAAGGAAGAACTGTGGTTTCAATATGCCGCTGCGGACTTTCTGCCAACAAACCATTCTGTGACGGTTCTCACAAAGGACATTTCGAGCATAATGCTGTTGCATTTAATTTGCCCCCGAAGAAAGTTTAGGGCTTAAAAAAATTCTATTCCAAATCCACTGGTTTTCAAAAGCCAGTGGATTTTTTGTTTGTACTTGTTTTTGATACAACTTAATCCATTCATGTATGTTTGACGTATGTTATCTGAAATAAAACCTAAATAAAACGATCTGTGAATTCGCAAACACGTGTCAGTATCATTATTATATTCATTTTATTCGGAGCTTTTCTGTTAACGCTTTCAGGGTGCTCTTTTTTGGGAAGCAAAGCTCACAAAAATATAATTTATGCCAAAGCTTCCGGCAAAATTCCTGATCAGCAACTCAATATCTTCGAACCAAACAAACCCAAATCGCCAAAAGATGTTTTGATCTTTATCCATGGCGGGAACTGGAATTCAGGAAAAAAATCTCAGTATAGTCTGATCGGACGTAACTGGACGAAAAAAGATATTGTTTACGTCATCATCGACTATCCGCTAAGTCCAGTCGCAACTTATAAGGAAATGGCTGAGTATTCGGCAAAATCGGTGAAATGGGTTAAGGAAAATATTCAGAATTATGGCGGAAATCCTGAACGCATATTTATTTCAGGACATTCAGCCGGTGGACAACTGGCCGCGCTTATTTCTATTGACGATCAATATTTTCAAAAATTGGAAATGGCTAATCCTATCAAAGGACTGATCCTGATTGATGCGGCAGGTTTGGATATGTATGGTTATTTACTGGAAGAAAAGTTTTCGAACGACAATACCTATCTCAAAACATTTACAACAGATCAAAAAGTCTGGAAAGACGCTTCGCCACTTTATCATTTACACAAAGTAATGCCTCCTATAACAATTTTCAGAGGCGGAAAAACGTATCCTTCGATTGTTTCAAGCAATGAAAAATTTATTAAAGCCATGCAGGAATTTGCCCCCGAAACTGCCTATGAAATTTTAAAGGGCAAAAAACACATTCCTATGATTACGCAGTTTTTCAATCCCTGGAATAAGCGATATAGTCAAATTCATCATTTCATGGAAAGTGTTGACAGCAAAGGAAGTATTGTCAAAAACTGATTCAAATACTTTCTAATTCTATAAATAATTTCGAGTTAAAGTTTATTTCAGTATCAATTTTTTACTATCTTTGTGATACTATTAGTATCATCAACAAACGTTAGAACATTGATATGTCGGAAAGACTTCATGAGAAGCTTGAAATTCTTGCTGATGCGGCCAAGTACGACGTATCGTGTTCATCCAGTGGAAGTAAACGCACCAATCACAACAAAGGATTAGGGGAAGCAACGGGAAGCGGAATTTGTCACACTTACACAGAAGATGGCCGCTGCGTTTCGCTCTTAAAAATCCTGCTTACCAATCACTGTATTTTCGACTGCGCTTATTGCGTTACCCGCAAAAGTAATGATATCAAACGAGCCGCATTCACGGTTCAGGAAGTGGTCGATCTGACCATGAATTTTTACCGCAGAAATTATATTGAAGGACTTTTCCTGAGTTCGGGCATTTTTAAAAATGCCGATTACACGATGGAAAGGCTTGTTTCAGTAGCCAAAAAGCTTCGCACAGAAAATAAATTCAACGGCTATATTCATCTCAAAACAATCCCCGGCGCAAGTGATGAACTTATGCATGAGGCTGGTTTGTGGGCAGACCGGCTTAGCGTTAATATTGAAATTCCGACGGAAAGCGGACTGAAATTATTGGCACCAGATAAAAATATCAAGGATATGATTGAGCCGATGACTTACTTGAAAAAGGAGATTATCCGGACCAAAGAAGAATCGAAAATATTTAAGTCGGCTCCGCTTTTTGCACCCGCCGGACAAAGCACGCAAATGATCATTGGTGCCAGTGGTGAATCGGATAAAGATATCATGCACACAGCAAATAAATTCTATAAGGGATTTAATTTGAAACGGGTTTATTATTCCGGTTATGTGCCAATCAGTAACGACAACCGGCTGCCCGGTTTAGGAAGTGCGGTTCCTGTTTTGAGAGAAAACCGGTTATACCAAACGGATTGGCTCATGCGGTTTTACGGGTTTCATGTGCAGGAATTATTGAACGATCAGTTCCCAAATCTTGATCCTGAAATTGATCCAAAACTTAGCTGGGCGCTTAGAAATATGGCTTTTTTTCCGGTCGATGTCAATACAGCCGACTTGCAGCTTATTCTTCGTGTACCGGGAATTGGCGTGCAATCCGCACAAAAAATCGTTGGGGCACGTCAGTTTAATAAATTGGGGTGGGATCATCTTAAAAAAATCGGAATCGCGCTTAACAGGGCGAAATATTTTATAATCTGCAACAGTCCGATAACTGACCGAAAGGATTATACAGAAACCAAAATCCGGCAGTTCATCCTCAACGAATCCAGAAGTAAATTCCTTTCCAATGGAGGTCAGCAATATAATCTTTTCGGATAAACCTGTCAACGTTTTTTACGATGGAACCTGGTATGGCTTATTGACCGCGGTTTTCGACGCTTATTCAAAAAAATGGAATGTTTCCTGCTTTTCAGTTATTGATCGCGAAAGTCAGTCGGATTTTTTTGCTGAAAAAGTTGTTGTTGTGACCGATGAAGCGAAAGCACAAAGAGTTTGGCTTGGGCTGAAAAGGGAAGTTCCGAAAGAAAATTGTATTCAACTTTATCGCTGTTATTTATCTGAAATTCCGGGAATAGAATTCACGATATTTTCCTGCATCAAATTTTATTTTTCCGGTTTTGATTCACCGCATCTGGCGTATGGAAATCCTGATGTTTTGAAAGTAAATCAAACGTCGAAGATGGTGTACCGGGAAAAACATAGAATGGAAGCGTTTGTCAGATTCCAGCGCACGGCAGATGATTTGTACTACGCAGGAATTGAGCCGGATTTTAATGTTATTCCTCTTTTGAACGAACATTTTGCTCAGCGTTACGCGGATCAAAATTGGCTGATCTATGATATCCGACGGAAATACGGAATTTATTATGACCAGGATAATGTAGAAGAAATCACGTTAAATTTCTCCAATGAAGCGGGAGCAAAAACAGCTGTGAAAGATGTTTTTCATGATTCGGAAACCTTGTATCAGGAGTTATGGAAGAATTATTTCAAAAATGTGAATATTCCTTCGCGACGGAACATCAAGCTGCATGTGCAGCATCTGCCGAAGAGATATTGGAAGCATTTGATTGAGAAGAAGTGACTTTCTGCTAATAATAGCAATTGATTTAAAAACACTGACTAACTGTAATATCTTTGTTTTGACAATTCGATCTATTATAAGTTTAAGTTAAGAAAAAAATGGAAAAATGTGGAATCAGATTCCATATCTTTCCATTTTTTTCTCGAATCTAGATTGTCAATAATCTCATATATCACCCTTTCGGGGTTTGGCGGGTCGCTTAGTTATATGACTTTCTACAATAATGCCAACCCTTCGGGTTTGTAGCCCAAATTAAATTTTGGAAGAAAAAAATCCCGTTGTTCAAATAATTCAATTATTCATACCTAATCCGGTACGATGTTATTATTTTAGAAAAGGCTCCAAGTGTCGGAAACCCAAATCCCGAAGCGATGACATTATTATAGAAATCACGAAATGCCTTTCGGGCGGACAACCCGGAACGGGTGACATAATTACTTAACAATGCCATTCATTACCCAACCGCAAAAATCCGCTCCTCCGTCAACATATAAATCTTCCTCCCCGCTACCAAATCCACCCCAAATCCACCCGTAAAAACGCCAAAACTTGGCAAAATCGCCTGGTGTTTATCTACAACAAAACAAGGTAACCGGAAACTCTGCCGCCCTTTTCCATACGACGTAAATACAGGATGAATATGCCCGGCAAAAACAAATTTCAACGGGTCCAATTCCACTTTCGGATGGTGTGTGAAGATGAAATCATCCTCTTCAAAATCATTTTTATAAACATCAATATTGTTTTCCAAAAACAAACTTATTGGTAAAACATCATGATTACCAATCACAATGATCATTTCAACAAAGTGATATTTCTTTCTCCATTCCGCGAAAGTTTCCCATTCTGAATTGTATTTGTTATGAAAAAGATCTCCAAGGAAAATAATACGTACCGGACGCGTATTTTGGAGTAATTCGTCAAGTCTTTCGAAATTATTTTCAGCCGCAATTTGAGGAATTGCAATTCCCTCTTTTCTGAAATGAGTAATTTTCCCTAAATGCAGATCTCCGATGAGAAGTGTTTCTTTTTCCTGCCAAAAAATCGCCTTTTGTGTTAATAAATCAAAGTGGTTATTCCGTATTTCAATCCGCATCACTATACTGTTTGAGCATTTTTTGTATCCGGTCTTCCAATTTTTCAGAAGTCAGCTGCTCCCTTAACCGGTCTACCATAATAGGAAACGAAAAAGGTGTTGGCTTTTCCGTTTTTTTGATAATAATTTTTTGTGTCGCAATCCGGTCCAGCGCCTTTCGCATCCTGACTTCCTCCAATTGATAAGTCAGAACCTCCTGGTAAGCCTGATTGACCAGCAAATTATTTTTTTCATACTTCGTCATCACCGTAAACAAAAGCGAACTCGAAGCCTGAACTTGTTCGGTTTTCATATATTTTCCCGGATAACCCTGAAACATTAATCCCGCAATCGCAGCAATTTCCCTGAATTTTCTCTTCGCCATTTCCGTCGCGTTAACGCTTTGATAAATGTCGTCAACCAAATGAGCCGTCGAAAATAAATCAAGTTCCTTCATAATTTTTCCCATGTCCACGTACTGATCGCTTAGCAGTTCAAAACCGTAATCATTCATCGCAACCGAGAAAGTGATCGGTGATAATTTACTGATCCGATACGCCAGAATAATCGACATTCCCTCGTGCACTAATCTGCCTTCGAATGGAAAAATAAAGATATGGTGCCCTTCCCGGGTTTCACATTGTTCAATCAATAATTCACTGGTATTTGGGATCATTGAACGTTCTTGCTGTAATTCCAGAAGCGGTTTTAATTTGGATAGTTCTTTCTCCTTATTCGGATTTTCAATCGCATTGGATAATCTCTCACGAATAAAAGCTGATAATTGAGAAGATAACGGCATTCTTCCTCCCGCCCATCGTACCAAAAATCCTCTTTTGCCCTCTGCCTTTTTGACGGTTACCGTCATTTCATGAATTCGGATAAACTCCACACTCATGCCGGCAAAGACAAAAACATCTCCTGCTTTCATCCTAGTCACGAAAGATTCTTCGACAGACCCTAAATATCGTCCATGTTGAAGCTTCACTTTCAGCGATGTTTCAGAAACGATGGTACCCATACTAAGCATATGCCGGTGCGCAATCCGTTGGCTTGTCACTTTATAAAGTCCGTCGATTCTTTCGACCTTTTTATATTCATCATAAACCACCAGCGACGGACTTCCGGTTGTAATGTAACCCAAAAGCCACTCCCACTCTTCACGATTTATGAACTGATAACCGTAACAATTTCTGACCTCATCAAATAATTGTTTTTCGTCAAAACCTTCACCGACGGCAAGTGTGATCATCCATTGCGCCAAAACATCAAAGGCCTGAATGACAGGCGGACGATCCTCAATGATTTGCTTTTCAACACCATCACGCAAGGAAACGGCTTCAATAAGTTCCAGAGCATTGGTCGGGCAAAAATAAATCTTACTGGCTGCGCCCGGCTGATGACCGCTTCGGCCAGCACGCTGAATAAACCTCGCGATACTTTTCGGACTGCCGACTTGAATTACCGTGTCCACCGGACGAAAATCAACACCCAGATCCAAACTTGCCGTACAAATAACCAGTTTCAATTTTTCCGCATGTAAGGATTCTTCCACCCAATCCCGGATTTCCCGATCCAGAGAAGCGTGGTGAAGCGCCATAATTCCAGCGAATTCCGGATATTTTTCGATAATGATACGATACCAGATTTCCGTTTGTGAACGAGTATTTGTAAAAAGTAAAGTTGTTTTACTTTTTCGGACGATATCAACTACGTAGTCAATAAGCCTCGTGCCCATATAACCAGCCCAGGGAAGTGTCTCCACTTTTTCAGGCAGAATACTTTCAACAAGAATTTTTTTCTGTGTTTTTGCTTTGATGATCACGGTATCTTCCTCCGCAGAATCCATCCCGACCAAAACCTGTTTCGCTTCTTCCAGATTGCCGATGGTTGCTGAAATCCCCCAGGTCTGAAGATCCGGATTAATAGTTCGTAATCGGGCGATAGCTAACTCCGTTTGGGTACCTCGCTTACTTCCCATCAATTCATGCCATTCATCGACAACAATCGTATGCAGGTTTTTAAAAGTTTCGGAGCTATCTTTTTGTGCAAATAAAAGATGCAGACTCTCCGGCGTGATCAGCAGAGCTTCCGGCATTTGCTTCTTTTGACTGGCTCTTTCCTTTGTACTGGTGTCTCCGGAACGTACGCCGATCCGCAAGGTAAGATTCATTTCCAGAACAGCTATTTCCATATTCCGGAAAAGATCTTTTGACAATGCGCGAAGAGGCGTAATCCACAAAATCTGTAAACCTTTGCTTCGTTTTCCGGGATTTTTGGGTAAAGAATTTATGTATCGAATCAAAAAAGGAATCCACAATGAATAGGTTTTTCCGCTTCCTGTTGGTGCATTTACCAAACCACTTTTCCCGGAAAGATAAGCCGCAGAAGCCTCCTTTTGAAAAGCCGCCCATTTCCAGTTTTTATATTTAAACCACTGCTCAACAGCGATATGTCCGCGGGATTTCGTCAAAGAGATAGTTGTTGAAATAGTATTATTTGATAATCAGAATTTTTACGATATAATTTTTTTATCAAATTTCATTCCTGAATGTCGTTATATTACTCATTTTCTAAATTATCAATTAAATCTTTGAAATAGGTAAGTTTGTTAAAGACTAAATGTAAAAACTATGCTAACTACTATTGAAGGCGTTTATGAAAATGGTCAGGTGATTTTGACATAAAATCCTCCTTTAACAAAAAAAGCAAAAGTCTTAATAACATTTATGGAAGAAGTTCAATGATGCCGTCGATGACTTAAAAGATTATATTTGATGGCGTATTTGCTTGACACTTATGTAGTTTGGGCTCTTCATAACAACGAACTCCTAACTTAATCTTCTTTTATTCCATCGTTACCTATGTAAGTCACAAGACAATTGTTTCAATCGAAGTTTGATAAGCAATTATCATTTTAGAATCATCTAAATGGCTTATAATTGCATCCCAGTTTTTGATAAAATAGATATGAAGATCGCGAAGAAGAAGATTCCCCAATTTCAAATAAATCACTTTGACATCGTCTTGATTTAAGAGGGACCGATGATAAAAGTCGGAATCCTTTGTTACAATCACCAGTTGATTTTGTCTCGCATACTCCCAAATATCCTTATCCGGCCATTTTCCGTTAATATCGATCACAAATTCAAAATCGTTGGAATTGAAAAAGCCAAAATTCTTGGGAAGATTCACATCAATTAAAAACCGATATGATTTCATTAAGCAGCCGAAATCAATGAATGGTGCTCGCTGTCCATGGCTCGCGCCGCAAATTGAATGCACGCCGTAATATCATCTTCCTCTAAAAAAGGATAAGCTTCCAGAATGTTTTCATGCGTTTCTCCGGCCGCCAAATATTCGAGGATTGTTTTGACAGTAATCCTATAACCACGAATGATTGGCTTGCCATTACAAATTGCCTCATCAATGACAATGCGATCAAAGTTATTTTCCATATCAAACTGTTTCAGTAGTTTACAAAAATAAGAATCATTTGGATAAACGTAACGTCCTAATCAAAAAGCGCTTAAATGTAGGTTGTAAGTATGTAAATTTAATATCAAATATTACATTTACATACTTGATACCTTAATTCACTTCACTTATATATCTCCAAAATCCCTTTCAAACTCTCCAAAGTATCCGCCTCAGCAGCTTTCTTATCCTTCCGCCACCTCAATATCCTGGGAAACCGAACCGCAATTCCAGATTTGTGCCGTGTTGATTCATTAATCCCTTCAAAACCAATTTCAAAAACCAGCTCAGGCTTAACAGTTCTGACCGGACCGAATTTTTCCAAAACATTTCGTTTAATAAAATAATCAACCTGACCAATTTCTACATCCGTTAATCCTGAATAAGCTTTTGCAAAAGGGATTAGCTTCCCATCTTCACCCCAAACCGCAAAAGTGTAATCGGTGAAAAGTTCAGCTCTTCTACCCGCTCCTTTTTGGGCATAGATCAAAACGGCGTCCACACTTAGCGGATCAATTTTCCATTTCCACCAGTCGCCTTTTTTTCGTCCGACCTGATACGTGCCGCTTTTTCTTTTGATCATAAAACCTTCCGCAATATTTTCGCGGGAAGTTGGATGCAGATCTTGTAACTCGCTCCATTCCTCAAATTTGACCAAAGGAGAAAGATTGAAAACAGACTGCACAGCCATGTTCTTATGAATTTCTTCCAGTTGCGTCCTTCTCTGCATTTGGCTTAAATTCCTTATATCTACACCGTTTGCTTCCATAATATCATAAGCGATAAAAGCAACCGGGGCTTCTTCCAATACCTTTTTAGAAAGATTTTTCCGGCCAATCCGGGTTTGTAAAACATTGAAAGGCATCGGCTTATTATCAAAATAACTTACGATCTCACCATCCAGAACAGTACCGTTTGGCAGGACAGAAGTAAGGAAATGTAATTCCGGAAATTTATCTGTGGACAATTCTTCGCCCCGGGTCCAGATAAATAATTCGTTGTTTCTATAAATAATCTGGGAACGGATACCGTCCCATTTCCACTCAACAAACCAATCCTCCGGATTTCCCAAATTGGAAACATCGCCCTCAATCGGATAAGCCAGGAAAAATGGATAAGGTCTTGAAGCATTGTCATTTTCTCCTTTATCCAAAATCAGTTTTTCAAATGTAGTTTCCAGCGGATTCCATTGACCCATAACGCGGTGAGCGATCACATTGGAATCGGTAGAAGTTGCCTCTGCCAAAGCCCTAACAACCAGCGTCTGTGAAACGCCAATCCGAAAACTTCCCATTAATAACTTATTAAAAACAAATGTTTCGTGCTGCGATAGCTGAGACCAGGCCTGAAGAATATGATCATGTTTTTCTTCATCGGTCATTTTGGGTAATAATCCCAGATAATAAAACCACTCAGATAATGACTTATCAGAATCATCAGATCCATTTCTTGGCAAGATCAGCGAAATCGTTTCTCCCAAATCTCCTACACTTTGATAACTTTCCTGAAAAAGCCACATCGGAATATTGGCTTCCGCAGCCGCCCATTCTTTCACTTGTGTTCTGTTCACTTTAAACGACGGTCGGCGACCTGTAAACAAAGTCAGCGCCCACATTTTATCTTCATCTGGCGCGGTCAGAAAATAGTTTTTCATCAACTCAACCTTTGCATTGGTCTTGTTGGTCCGGTCCAGATTCATGAAAAGTTCAGCGAATTGTTTCATTGTTAGCGATTGGCTTTTAGCGGTTTGGAATTAGCTTAGTTTCAGATCGGGATCATCAGGAATTGGCGATAAGTCTTTGTTATTTTCAATTCCTTCTGCTTCCGGCCCGTTACCCGTCGCCCTGTCCTCTGTTTCCTCTTCATTTCCATACATAGTCGTCACCTCTCCCGCTTCGATCCCATTCTCATTCAGCCAACGTGAAAAAATACTGGTATAACCATGCGTGACATACACCTTTTCAGCTCCGGATTCTATGACCGCAGTATTCAAATCCGGCCAATCCACATGATCACTCAATATAAATCCCTGGTCGACGGCACGACGGTTTTTCGCTCCGCGCAAAGCCATCCATCCCGAACAGTACCCAAGAGAATAAGGATTAAATTTCCGTATCCAGGTACTGCTATCAACCGACGGAGGGGCTAGAACCAATGATCCGCGAAAGCGTTTTTTATCCGTTTCTTTGGTTACCAAAGTGAGCTCTGGCAAATTATGTCCAGCATGTCTAAGCGTATCGTTAAGTGTGTAAATAGCTCCGTGCGCATATATGGGCGCATCAGGCAATTGAATTCCTTTCAAAATCCGCTGCATTTTCCCCAATGAATAACCCATCAAGATACTGGCTTTATCTTCAAGTCTGTTTTGCGCAAACCAGTTATCAATCTCCGAATAAATTTCTTGCTGCGGCTGCCATTTGTAGATCGGCAATCCGAAGGTAGATTCTGTAATAAAAACGTTACACTTTACCGGTTCAAAAGGCACACAGAAGTTATCATCTTCCAGTTTATAATCACCGCTGGCTACCCAGACTTCCCCTTTGTATTCCACCCGAACCTGTGCAGAACCGATAATATGTCCGGCAGGATGCAATGAAAAAACGACCCCATTAATCACAAATTTTTCACCGTATTCAACCGTCTGTAAAGAAATATGCGGGCCAAGACGAAGCCTTAATATAGGCTCACTATCCTTGTGGGCCAGATAATGTTTACTTCCCCAACGCGCGTGATCACTATGGGCATGTGTAATGATCGCACGATCCACAGGTATCCAGGGATCGATGTGGGCATCGGCCTGGGAACAGTAAATGCTTTTGCCAGTGAATTGTAAGAGTGATTGTGTCGCCATAAAACGGATTTCAATAAAAGTATGCCAATATTAAAAGCATTTAAACGCAGAGGGAAAGGAGTTTACGCGCTGGGTTAAATGAGTTAAAATATTGCTCTTGTAACACTCCGCAAAATCTCTTTATTTCTGCGTTTTATTACTTGATGCTGAATTATATCTAAACTGAAGTTAAATCGCAGAATTAATTGAGCTAAAATAATACTCCATGTAACACTGCGCAAAACTCCGCCAACTCTGCGTTTCTTTCCCTAATTTTACCGATCCCTTACCACATGGGGAAATTAATTTTAATTGTTCTTCTCTATGAAATATCCTTTTGCAGCCTTGGTTGGACAGGAAAAATTAAAGCGTGCCTTGTTGTTATGCGCAATCAATCCGTTGATTGGAGGTTTATTGATCAGAGGAGAAAAAGGTACGGCAAAAAGTACTGCTGCAAGAGGATTGGCTGAAATAATGCCGCTAATTCCTAAAAATGAAACCTTTCAGCTAACGATTCAGGAGAATAATTCGCAGGATATTTGCGGAGAATGTCCTGTTAATAGTGAAGAAATTCCAGTCCCTTTTGTTAATCTTCCGCTCGGCGCAACCGAAGATCGTGTGCTGGGAAGCCTGGATCTGGAAGGTATTTTATCCGAAAAAAAGAAAAGATTACAACCCGGATTATTGGCAACCGCTCACCGTGGGATTTTATACATTGATGAAGTGAATCTCCTTCCTGATCATCTGGTGGATGTTTTGTTGGATGTTGCAGCCATGGGCGTTAATACAATCCAGCGCGACGGACTTTCTGAAAGTCATCCGGCAAAGTTTACTTTGATTGGTACTATGAACCCGGAAGAAGGCAATCTTCGTCCGCAATTTCTGGACCGTTTTGGTTTGATGGTTGATGTGGAAGCGCCGCGGGATGTACCGGAAAGAACGGAAGTTGTACGCAGACGAATACATTTTGAAAATAATCCGAAAGCATTTGCTACTCAATGGGCTGTTGCTCAGAAAAATTTGCAAAACAAAATCAAAACGGCTCAGCTATTATTACCATCTGTTGTTTTACCTGATGGTTTGCTGATTCTGATCAGCCAGCTTTGTACCGAATTAAATGTGACGAGTTTGCGGGCTGATATTGTGATGTATAAAACGGCAATTACCTTGGCAGCTTTGGATAAACGAACTACGGTTACAGCCGATGACGTTCGCCAGGCCGCCGAACTGGCATTAATTCATAGGCAGCGTAAAAAACCGTTTGAAGTAAACAGCAAGGGTGACAACAGGCTGGATGAATTAATGCAGCAGGAACAACCCGAGCAAAAAAATCAGCCGCAAGAGAAAAATCAACCTGAATCGAAAAAAGAGGAAGAGCCACAGATTAAGAGTCTTTTGCCTGATGACGACGACACAAATAATCAGGAATCACCTTCTACAAAACAAGAACAGGTATTCGGTGTAACACCTCAAAAAGAAACTCCTAATTTTAAAGTTGATTTAAATCCTGTTTCCCATCAAATGCCGGAAGGCCGGAGAAGTCAGGCAATTAATACGAATCGTGGGCCTGAATTAAGAGCAATTCCGGATCAATCTCCAACTGATATTTCGGTTATGACCACAGTACAATCTGCCTTAATTCGTAATCAGGATGATTTTCAGATTACACGAAATGATCTGCATCAAAAGGTGCGAAAAGGAAAAACAGGAAATTTGATTCTTTTTGTTGTCGATGCTTCGGGATCCATGGCTGCCAGCAGCCGGATGGAAGCGGTGAAAGGAAGTGTGCTGAGTTTGCTTACTGATGCTTACCAAAGAAGAGATATGGTCGGCGTAATTTCCTTTCGTGGCGTGGAAGCGCAATTACTTTTGGAACCCACTTATAGTGTTGAGCAAGCTGAAAAAGCCATGCAAAATTTGCCAACAGGCGGAAGAACGCCTTTGCCTCATGCATTGCAACTGGCGATTCAAGTGATCAGTAAATTAAGTCCTGATAAAGATTTGAAGCCGCTTTTAGTTATTCTCAGCGATGGAAAAGCCAATGTGCCGCTTCCGGGAGGTGGCGATGCCTGGCGGCAAACATTACAATTATCGGGTCAATTATTCCAATCCAATATTCCCGCTTTGGTGCTCGATACGGAAAACGATTACGTCCGTTTTGGAAGAGCTGCCGAAATGGCGAAGATAATGGGCGCAGAATGTTTATCGCTTGAAGAACTTTCTTCGGAGAATATCACGATTACTATTTCTGGTAGAATTGTTAATTAGAAATCCCGAAGGGATGACAGAATTTTAGAAATGAGCCAAACCGAACTAATTTAACCCGGAACGGGTGGCATATGAGTTGACAAGAAATTTTCATATAGAATCTGCCACCCATTCTGGGTTAAGACTTTGCCTCTAGCCGTCCCATAACTATAATACTATCATCCCGTTGGGATTGATTCCTAATGGAAAACTATTATTTTGCCAATAAAATTAAATTTACAAGAATTTCTAAACACAATGTCAACCTACCGCACGCTCATAAAACCAATCATGTTCGTTGGTACCGCTTCCGATGTTGGCAAAAGTGTGATTTGTGCAGGATTTTGCAGAATTTTCAAACAAGATGGTTACCATCCGGCGCCGTTCAAAGCACAGAATATGTCCTTGAACAGCTACGTCACACCGGAAGGTTTGGAGCTCGGAAGAGCACAAGCCGTGCAGGCGGAAGCAGCCTGTATTCCTTGTCATACCGATATGAATCCGGTTTTATTGAAACCTACCAACGACCAATCTTCTCAGGTAATATTAAATGGAAAACCTGTTGGAAACCAATCTGCCTTTGAATATTTCAAAACCACCGACCGGAAGGAATTATTTCAATCCGTAACACAAGCTTATGACAGACTTTCTGCCCGTTATGCTCCTATTGTTATGGAAGGAGCCGGCAGCATTTCTGAATTAAACTTAAAAAAAAGAGATATCACAAACCTGCGGATGGCGCTTCACGCTGGAGCTGCGACCTATCTGATCGGAGATATTGACCGTGGCGGAATTTTCGGGAGTGTTTATGGTACAATAGCTTTGTTGACACCAGAAGAACGCCAGTGTATCAAAGGAATTATCGTCAACAAATTCCGCGGCGATTCACGACTTTTTGAAGATGGAAAGAAAATGCTGGAAGCGTTAACCGGCGTTCCTGTTGTTGGTGTTCTGCCTTTTTTCAAAGACATCCATATTGAAGAAGAGGACTCGGTTTCGCTTCAAAATAAATTCAATACAACGACCGAAGGGAAAATAAACATAGCTGTCATTTTATTAAAACGTCTATCCAATTTTACAGATTTCGACAGGTTGGAAAAAGATCCGCGTGTGCATTTATTTTATACTTCGCAACCTGAAGAAATTGCAAAAGCCGATATTATCATCATTCCCGGAAGTAAAAATACGCTTGACGATTTATTGACGATTAAGAACAATGGCGCTGCCGCAGCGATTATTAAAGCCTATAAAAATGAAAAAAAAGTCATTGGAATCTGTGGTGGTTATCAAATGATGGGAGACCTCATTGAAGATCCTGATCACGTGGAGGGTTCGCAGGAATCGATGCCCGGACTTGGTTTGCTTCCTATAAAAACGGTTTTAAAACCAGTAAAAACCACAGCGCAGCAGCAGTTCAGTTATCGCGAAAATCCGGAGATTTGTACAGGATATGAAATTCATATGGGTGAAACGACTTCTGATTTCAATTCTCCGGTTACTATTTTATCAAACGGGAAACCTGATGGCTACTTTTTAAATGAAAATTGCTGGGGTAGTTATCTCCATGGAATTTTAGATAATGCCGTGGTGATCGATGATTTACTGGCCAGTTTTTCAATAGAAAAAACTTCCGAAACTTTCGACTACCAACAATTTAAAGAATTACAATACGACCGACTGGCAGATCATATTCGCGCGAATGTGGATATGGAAATGATTTATAACAGTCTGGAATAAAAAGAAAACCTATGTTACAAGGCCACGGAGACGATTCGTACCGTTATTCCAATAAAATCATTGCAGATTTCAGTACCAATGTCTGGTATGGAGGGGAACCGTCGGGTTTGAAAGAATATATTTTCAGCCAATGGTCAACGATTAATCGTTATCCGGAAGTAATGGCTGAAAGTTTGAGTGAAATGGTGGCGTCTCATCATAAACTAAATTCCGATCAGGTTTTAATCAACAGCGGAACAACCGAAAGCATTTATCTGATCGCGCAGGCTTTTTCAGGGAAAAGAACGACAATTGTTACACCCGATTTTGCTGAGTATGAAGATGCATGCAAATTGTATCATCACGATTTAGCATTTTTACCCTGGTCCAAAATCCAGGAATTACCTGCGTTGTCAACTGATCTGGTTTTCATTTGTAATCCCAATAATCCTACAGGAGAAACATTTCCTCAGCTTGAAAATTGGGTGCAGCAAAATCCGAAAACACTTTTTGTCGTTGATGAAGCTTTTATCGATTTTACAGAGCAAATCAATTCTTCCATCCCTTTAATCAATCAGTATCCAAACTTGTTGATTATGCATTCGCTTACAAAAGCTTATGCAATTCCGGGGTTACGTTTGGGTTATATTGTCGCTTCGGGAGATTTAATTTCGAAATTGAAAAGTATCAAACAACCGTGGACAGTGAACACGATGGCGCTGCAAGCCGGGAAATTCATTTTTGAAAATTACGAGCAAATTCAAATTCCTTTAAAAAATCTGTTGATGGAAAAAGAAAGATTTGCTCAAAAACTAAGCCAAAACCCTGCATCGAAAATCCATAAAAGTACTACGCATTTCTTCCTGGCAGAGACATTGAAAGGTGACGCAGCGGAACTCAAACAATTCCTGATCGAAAAATATGGACTTTTAATTCGTGACGCGAGTAATTTCAGAGATTTAACAAAACAACATTTCCGGATAGCTACCCTATCGCCGGAAAAGAATAATTTATTAATTGAAGCCCTAGAGGAATGGAGAAATTACTAATAATCGCTCCTTTGGTTTTCGGTTATATTCTCGATTTGATTATCGGTGATCCTGACAACTGGCCGCATCCCATTCGTGTATTCGGAAATGCCATTGCAGCAGGCGATAAAATTTTCAATAAAAATTCGTCCCGTTTTTTGAAAGGTATGTTGCTCGCAATTGGCTTATGTCTACTCACTTTTTCTCTTTTTTATTTCTTAAATGAAATCCTTTTAACCGTTAACGCATGGCTTTTCATTGCCGTCAACAGCATCTGGGTCTGGTATGGGTTAGCGAATAATGCATTAATTTCAGAAGGGCGAAATGTATTTTTAGTCTTGGAAAAAGAAGGATTGGAAGCAGGCCGAAAACAATTGTCACGTATCGTTGGCCGGGATACGTCTCAATTAACCGCCCGGCAAATCCGTATAGCGGTTTTTGAAACCATGTCCGAAAATCTCAGCGACGGTGTAATTGCGCCCTTATTTTTCTATGCGATCGGCGGCGTTCCGGCTATGATGGTTTATAAAATGATCAATACCATGGATTCTATGATTGGTTACCGCAGCGATAAGTACGAACAATTCGGAAAATTTGCCGCCCGACTGGATGATGTCGCGAATTTCATCCCTGCACGTATTACAGCGTTGCTAATGGTGATTCTGACAGCAAATTATCGTGGTTTACAATTTGTATTTAAATATGGGAACCGGCATAAAAGTCTAAACTCAGGATACCCCGAATCCGCCTTGGCTGGAATTCTGGATTGTCGTTTTGGAGGTCCAAATGTATATCATGGAAAATGGGTTGACAAACCTTTTATTGGGGAAAATGATCGGATTATTGAGCCTGGTGAGATTCGGGAGGTAACATGGATTAATCAGAAAACCTGTTTTTTAATGATTTTGATGATCGTTGTTTTTTATTCTCTGCTCGGCTGATTATTCTTTCACTTGTAAAATGCCAGTTAGAATTATTCCAACAAATCACCAACCCGACGCAAATCTTAGTAGTTTTGCACTTATCAGGGTAGTATTCCGGATTTGAAAAAATCAGGTTACTTTAAAAGGGAATACCGGTGCAAGTCCGGAACAGTCTCCGCTGCTGTAAGTTCATTAAAACATTCATGACAAAAAGCCACTGGGGGCAATGATTGAATGATAGAATTTTGAATGATGGAACGCTCCAAAATCTGGCTCACTCCCATTCACTCATTCTAACATTCCCTCATTCAAAATTAAACCGGGAAGGCGTCAGAGGAAATGGAACAAGTCAGAAGACCTGCCTTATCACTTAATACGCAAAGCTTTCGGAAGAAAGGCTTGTATCACAAATGACACAAAAACAGAAAACCTCCTTTTTGGAAGTTCGCAATGACTTTGCGCGCATTCCCAATTTTATTACAGCCGCTCAGTTTGTGGCTTTATTTTTTATCCCACTGCTATTTTTAGCAGGCTGCGGTACTTCTTCCAATCTTACAGAAAGTGCGGAAACGGCTTCTTCCGGAAAAGATTATTTTTCTGAAAAGATCCAGATTCATCATGCCAAAGGATTTACCATCGAATACCACGATAACTATAAGGTCATCAATATTTTAAGCCCATTTGAAAAAAGCACGGATACGGCCAAGTATGTATTGCTGCAACGCGGCACAAAAAAGCCGAAAGGATATCCCAATAGCCAGTTTATTGAAATTCCAATTCGTAGTCTGGTCGCAATGTCATCGATGCATGTTGGTTTGGTTGGACTTTTGGGGGAAGAAAAAATTGTAACCGGACTTGGCAATTTGAAGTACGTTTCTAATCCTGAGATCATCAAACAAATCGAGGCAGGTAAAATTGCCGAAGTTGGAAAAGACCAGGGATTGAATGAAGAAAAACTGATTACCATGCACCCGGATCTGATCATGACCACAGGCAGTCCGGTTTCCAAAATGGAGCGTTATACTACTTTGAACGCCGCCGGAATTCCTGTTTTGATTAATTCCGAGTGGGTTGAAACAACACCTTTGGGCCGCGCTGAATGGGTTAAACTCTTAGCAGCGCTCCTAAACCGGGAAGATTTTGTCAATAAGAAATTTGCCAAAATGGAAGAAGAATATAGGCGTCTTGCTGTATTATCCCAAAAAGTGAAGGCAAAACCGAGTATCATCACCGGTATGAATTCCAAAGACTCCTGGTTTGTCCCAAATGGAAATAGTTATATGGCACAGTTCTTCCGGGATGCCGGCGCCGATTATCATTGGAATAATACCAAAGCGACGGGAAGTTTAGCCTTAAATTTTGAAGCTGTTTATCCGATCGCACTGACGGCGGATTATTGGCTGAATGTCGGGATCAGCAACTACGATAACAAAAAAGAAATTCTTGCCAAAGACCCTCGTTACACCGATTTCAAAGCGTATAAATCCGGACAGATTTACAGTTATAATAAACGCGTAAACAGCCGCGGCTCTAATGATTATTGGGAATCGGGCGCTGTAAATCCGCAAATTGTTTTGTCGGATTTGATTAAAATTCTGCATCCGGAATTGCTGCCGGAGTATGAGTTGGTTTATTATAAGCAGGTGAATTAGGCTGTCGGCTCATAGCGCTCGAACTTTTTGGCTGATTTAAATACCAATGATGCAAACTATTTCTCAATCTTCTTCCAATTCCCGTAGGCTAATTGTTATTGGTTTGGTACTTTTGGCTGTGCTTTTCTTTATGCTTGATATCATGCTGGGATCGGTAAGCATTCCGTTTGGGGAAGTGGCAAAAATTGTCTTTTCAGGAGAATCGGATACGACTGCCTGGTTATTTATTGTTGAAAAAATACGATTACCAAAAGCAATTACGGCCGTCATTGTCGGCTGCGGATTATCTGTCAGCGGGCTTCAAATGCAGACTTTATTTCGCAATCCTTTGGCTGGCCCTTCTGAACTGGGTATCACGGCCGGAGCAGGATTGGGCGTTGCAGCCGTTATGCTGACGAGCGGCAGCACGGCAAGTATTTATGCAATCCGCCAATTAGGGGTTTCCGGAAGTTGGCTCATTGTAGTGATGGCTTCGCTAGGTGCCGCATTGGTTTTGTCCATGGTTTTGTTGATCGCCGGACGGATTAAAGATAATGTTATTTTATTGATTGTCGGTGTCATGGTTGGGACCATTACGGTCTCGGTGATCAGTATCTGGCAATATTTTAGTCAGCCGGAACAGTTGCAGGAATATATTCTCTGGACTTTCGGCTCACTTGGTGGCATTGTTCAATATCATTTATACGTACTTTCCGGCGTTGTGGCTGTTGGTTTGCTCATCGCTTTTTCCTCTTCCAAAGCATTAAATGCCATGTTATTAGGAGAAAATTATGCGCGTAGTATGGGCTTGACGGTTGGGAAAACCCGCTTCATTATCATGGCCAGCACCAGTTTACTTACCGGGAGTATCACTGCTTTTTGCGGTCCAATCGGTTTTGTTGGTATTGCCATTCCACATATCACCCGATCACTTTTGGGAACTTCGGATCATCGGATTTTAATTCCTTGTTGTTGTCTGGTCGGCACGGTGCTGATGCTGATTTGTGATATTATTTCACAAATGCCGGGAACACAAACCGTTCTGCCAATCAATGTAGTAACATCACTATTAGGCGCTCCGGTCGTGATTTGGGTAATTGTCAGTCGTAATAATTTACGTTCTTCTTTCTCATGAACGATATGCCATTACTAACCGCCCGAAATTTGGCCATCGGCTACAAAACGGGGAAAAGAGAACCCAGAATCGTTTCGGAATTTCTTAATCTGGAATTATGGTCTGGGCAATTGGTTTGTTTATTAGGACCAAACGGTGCGGGAAAATCAACACTCATGCGAACACTTTCAGGATTGCAGCCAACGCTTTCCGGAAACATTACGATTGATAACAAATCATTAGCAAATCTAAAACCTGTTGATCTTGCACAAAAATTAAGTCTGGTTTTAACAGAGCGGATTGATGCCGGAAATTTGACAGTCAGAGAATTGGTAGCACTCGGAAGAACGCCGTACACCGGTTGGCTGGGATCACTTTCCGAAATAGACAAAGAAAAAATCGGTTGGTCGATGGACGCTACGGATACGAAACGTTATGCTGACCGCCGAATGAACGAATTGAGTGACGGTGAGCGGCAAAAGGTAATGCTGGCCAGAGCGTTGGCGCAGGACACCAAACTGATTTTGCTGGATGAACCAACCGCCCACCTGGATTTGCCTAACCGTGTTGAAATGATGCGTTTGCTGCATAATCTCGCCCGACAAACCAACAAAGCAATTTTACTTTCCACACACGAACTGGACCTGGCGCTACAAGCTGCGGATAAACTCTGGCTAATGCACCCGGGGGGGAAACTCGTTTCCGGCGTACCGGAAGATCTGGTTTTGAACGGAAGTTTTGAAGCTGCTTTTATCAAAAATGGCTTTCACTTCGACCGGAATACCGGTACGTTCACAATTCACAAAGAAGCCTCATCGACTCCCATTTATTTGTCCGGGAAAAACAATCTTGTTTTCTGGACAAAACGTGCGCTGCAAAGGGAAGATTTTGTAGTAAGTGCTGATCGGGATTTGCCGCACAAAATTGAAATAACAGAAAATGCGGAAAATCCTGTCTGGGTATTTACCAATGGATTAACTACTAAAAAATACCAAAACATCAGCGAATTGCTTGCTGATTTACAAAAGATTAAAAAGTAAAATAACTTTTTTAAAACGTTTTTTTTAATGAAAATATATACCAAAAAAGGCGATAAAGGCACAACAGGATTATTCGGCGGAAGTCGTGTATCAAAAGATGATGTACGAATTGAGTGTATCGGAACTTTGGATGAAGCCAATTCTACCATCGGATTACTGCGCGTAAAACTGGGAAATGATCATGTGTGGCAGCCAAATCTTCATAAGATCCAGAAAGATTTGATGGATATGATGTCACATTTGGCCCGGCCTTCGGATGCGAAAAAAGAAAACAAAAATCCGATGCCGGAAGATGGCGCTGAGTTTTGTGAAATCTGGATCGATACACTGGAATCAGAAATGACATCGCCTTCAGATTATTTTTTATTACCAGGAGGAAATGAAATTTCAGCTTTATGCCACATGGCGCGCACACAAATGCGCAGAGGCGAACGAAGGCTGGTTTCCTTAACTAAAACGGATACCGTCCACGAAGCGATTCCTGCTTACATCAACCGCTTATCTGATTTATTTTTCACCTTGGCGAGAGCGGAAATGGACAAAGCGGGTGTCGCAGAGGAAAAATGGCAGCTGTTTCTTTACAAACGTTTTAAAGCGCCGGAAGAAAAATGATCATCTATATCACCGGAGGCGCACGGAGCGGAAAAAGCCGTTTTGCACAGGAAAAAGCTTTGCAGCTCAGCAAGTCCCCGGTGTATGTTGCGACGGCACATATCTGGGACGACAACTTTGCTGAACGCGTACAATTACATAAAAACGAACGCGGACCAGAATGGACAACCTACGAATCGGAAACAAATATTCATAAACTACCCATCGAAAATCAGGTTGTCGTTATTGATTGCGTGACGCTTTGGTTAACGAATTTATTTGTCGCTTTTGATAATAATATTGACCAGTCGCTTGCTGCATTTAAAGAAGAAATCGATGCAATCGCACAGCGCTCCGGCACATTCATTATTATCTCAAACGAGATTGGAATGGGCGTTCATGCTGACACGGAGATTGGTAGAAAGTTTACGGATTTGCAGGGCTGGGCAAATCAATATGTCGCTAAAAAGGCTAATGAAGCCATCTTCATGGTATCCGGCTTACCTCTAAATTTAAAAGGATAGGTTACACAGAGGGCCACGGAGTTAAGGGGAGGGGCACAGAGATTTGTCTTGTGAATAAATAATTTGCTCCGTGCCCCTCTTTTTAACTCCGTGAATCTCCGTGTAACCTAAAAAATTCAAGACTGATGACCTTACTAGAACAGATACAGCATAAAATAAATAACAAGACAAAACCTCTTGGCGCCCTTGGAAAACTGGAAGAAGTGGCTTTGCAAATTGCTTTGATTCAGGAAACTTTGACACCGAATTTGGTCAAACCGCATATCATTGTTTTCGCCGCAAGCCACGGAATTGCAAACGAGGGTGTAAGTGCATTTCCTTCCGAAGTTACCTTTCAGATGGTCTTGAATTTCCTAAACGGCGGCGCAGCGATTAATGTTTTTACCAAACAAAATGATATCGAACTCACCTTGGTCGACGCCGGTGTTGACCATGATTTTGAACCTAATAAAAAACTGATCGATGCCAAAATCAATCACGGTACCAAAAGTTTTCTAACTCAATCCGCCATGACGGAAGACGAATGTCAACTGGCGATTGAAAAAGGAAAAGAGATCGTGAAAAACATTGTAAAAACAGGATGTAACGTAATTGGTTTCGGCGAAATGGGTATTGGAAATACCTCCTCAGCAGCGGTGCTCATGAGTAAATTACTGGCTATTCCGATTGAAGACTGCGTGGGAAAAGGAACCGGTGTGAATCCTGATCAATATCAAAACAAGATCACGATTCTTCAAAAAGCGATTTCGAATCATGCGGAAGTTTCTACGGATGCTATCCAGGTTTTACAAACTTTTGGCGGTTTCGAAATTGCGATGATGTGCGGCGCTTTTCTCGCAGCGGCTGAGGAAAAAATGGTTTTGATGATCGATGGTTTTATCGCCTCGGCAGCATTTTTATGTGCTTTCAAACTAAATCCTGAGATCAAAAATTTCGCTGTTTTTTGCCACCAATCGGAAGAAAAAGGCCACCTGCTTTTGCTTTCCCATCTGAATGTCAAACCTTTGCTGAATCTGGATATGCGCCTGGGCGAAGGAACAGGTTGCGCCGTGGCTTACCCTCTGTTAAAAAGTGCAGTGGCGTTTTTAAACGAAATGGCAAGTTTCGAAAGCGCCGGGGTTTCTGATAAATGAATTTTGTAATGAATTCTTAGGTTACACAGAGAGCCATAGAGTTCAAAAGAGATACACAGAGATTATATTTAACAAAAACCCTGTGCCCTTCTCCCTAACTCCGTGGCTCTCTGTGTAACCTACCTACCAAAACTATGAACGGGAAGAAAGTTAAGTATATCATTGCAGGCATTATCGCCATTTTAGTTGGTTATATCATTTACGATTCAAGTTCTCAGCCGACGGTCAATGATCTGAAAGGCAATTTTAAGGAAGTCGCGCTATATCGGAATCCTAATAATACAGGTCCGATTTTGCGGATTTATGCCGTAACAGTTCAGGGTGAGCCTTGGGAAGAAATGCAGAAATACGGTGATTTGATGCCTTACACGAAATATGGAAACACAAAAGTTTTCTTTTTCCAGGAAGGTAAATCAGTGCCTGCTTCGCTCGTATTGGAAGAGCCGAATTTCGATGCTCAGTTTCAGCAAAATTGTATTGCCAGGTATGAAAAAGACGCAAACGGACAGGTTTCTTTGAGCAAAAAACCTTTTAATCCATAAGACGAACCCTATCTTTGTAAAACGTTTTGACTAAAATTTCTTTCTAAAATGACCGCATTTGATATCGTAAAACAATATTATAACGCATTCAACGAAAAAAACTTTGAAGGAATGCTCTCTCTACTCCACCCGGAAGTGCGTCACGAACCGAATCAGGGCGAAGTAAGAACAGGTATCGAAAAATTTACGGAATTCATGAAAATGATGGACGATTCGTACGAAGAAACGCTTACGGATATGGTGTTTTTCTCCGAACCAACTGACAAAAGGGTTTCTGTTGAATTCGTCGTAAATGGAATTTACAAAAAAGGCGATGAAGGTTTCCCGGAAGCGCGCGGACAAAAATACGTCCTGCCAGCCGCTGCGTTTTTAGAAGTAACGGACGGAAAAATCAGTCGGGTTACGACATATTACAATCTGGAACTTTGGATTAAGCTGGTATCTTGAAAGCTAATACCGATTAGCTTTTAGCTGGATCTAACTGAAACCTGGTCTTCGCTCAAAACCATTGATCTTTATATTTTCTAAAACATTATTCATTGCGACACTAACAGCCAATTCCTAAAAGCTAACAGCCAAAAGACATGTCACTTTCATTTCTGACCAAACAAGGCCAAGCGATTGAATCTGTTTTTGATGATCTGGCGAAATTGCGGATCTCAGTTTTTCGGGATTACCCTTATTTATATGAAGGTACGGAGGAGTATGAAAAGGAGTACTTGAAAATTTATTCAAACTCCGATAGTTCCTTTCTTTTTGCCATCTATGACGGTGAGAAGATGGTTGGCGCCACAACCTGTATTCCGTTGCGGGATGAAACAGAGGATATTCAGGCACCATTTAAAGAAGCCGGTTTTGATATAGGCAGCATTTTTTATTTTGGAGAGAGTATATTGCTTAGTCAATACCGTGGTTTAGGACTTGGTCATCGTTTTTTTGATGCACGGGAAGAATACGCGGAAAGTTTTGGCACATTTAAGACAACCTGTTTTTGTTCTGTTGAAAGAATAAATCATCCGGCCGAACCTGCTGATTATCGCCCCAACGATACATTTTGGATTAAAAGAGGATATAAAAAAGTCCCGAATTTAAAAGCAACGATGGAATGGCCGGATATTGGCGAAAAGATTTCTACACCCAAATCGATGATTTTTTGGATGAGGGAAACCGTTTAGCTTTTGGCAGTTAGTTTTTAGCCAGATCAGCCTTAGAAAGGGTGCAGAGCACCAAAATACTTGTAGAAAAAAGAGCATCAATTCAAAAGCAAAGGTGCAGCGCACCGGAATACTTGCTAAACCCATTTTTTTAAAATTCACAACCGCAATATTATTCCTGTATGATTATCGCCTCCGCCAATTACCCCATTACTGAACACGCTACTTTTAACAATTGGCGTGCGCATGTTGAACTTTGGGTTATTGATGCTGTAAAACAAAACGCCGGGCTTTTACTTTTCCCGGAATATGGTGCGATGGAACTGGTTAGTATTTTTTCCAGCGAGATCAGAAACGATATCCGTCGTCAGGTAATTGAGCTTGATTCTTTGAAAGAAAAATTTTGCGGTGTCTTCGCTGAATTGGCTAAAAAATATAACGTCATCATAGTTGCGCCAAGCATTCCCGTCATTGATAACGAAAGAAATGTGAACCGCGTTTATGTTTTTTCTTCCAAAGGGCTGGTCGGTTACCAGGACAAATTCTTCATGACCCGCTTTGAAAATGAAGAATGGGGAATTCAAAGCGGCGTTAAAAATCTTACTCTTTTCGAAGCTTCCTGGGGCACTTTTGGTATTCAAATCTGCTATGATGTCGAATTTTCTCTGGGTTCGCAACTGCTAAGTTCAACCGGCGCCTCACTGATTTTAGCTCCAAGTTGTACAGAAACCATTCGTGGAGCAACGCGTGTACATATTGGAGCACGGGCCAGGGCCATGGAAAATCAAGCTTATACAGTCGTTTCTCAAACGGTCGGTAATGCACTTTGGTCGCCGACTGTAGACATCAATTATGGTTTTGCCGCCTTTTATTCAACACCCGATAAGGATATGCCGGAAGAAGGCATTATTTCAATGTTAGAGCCACAAAAAGTAGGCTGGCTAATTCAGGAGCTCGATTTTGCCAAAATAAAAACCGTTCGTGATACCGGTCAGGTTTTCAATTTCATGGATCATCAGCATCTGCATATTGGATTCAAAAACGAAGGAATAAACATCATCCGAAAATCCGTATAACTTGCTCATACTGGCAAAAAAATCAAATCTATGAAGCAGGAACTACGGCTTTTCTTTACAGCACTTCAATTTTACACCCGTCTCCCAGCTCCTCCCTGGGTTGGTTACAATTCGGACGATATGAATAAGGCAACGCGATATCTTCCGCTGATTGGCTGGATTGCCGGTTTTACTTCCTGTATTTTTTTGCTTCTTGGTACTTATCTGATTGACCTCTCAACCGGCCTTATTCTTTCCATGATTTCATCCATTTTATTAACCGGCGCTTTTCACGAAGATGGCTTCGCTGACGCCTGCGACGGTTTTGGCGGTGGCTGGACCAAAGAAAAAATCCTGGAAATCATGAAAGACAGCCGCGTCGGAACCTACGCCGTTGTCGGACTTATTCTTTTGCTGGGACTGAAATTTTCGTTGCTTAAAGCATTAACTCCAACCATTCAAGATCAACCTTTTTTGGTTTTGCTGACTTTGATCAGCGCCCATGCACTAAGCAGATTTATGGCTGTGACGATGATTTTCACACATGCTTATGTCCGGTTTACCAATGACAGCAAGTCAAAACCGGTAGCAGAAATTGGAAATAAAAACACGCTTTTCATTGCGGCGATTTTTGCATTGATCCCATTACTGGTTTTATGTTTTCTTTTGAATCAACCGGTACTTTTATTGGTGGTTCCTTTTCTTTATCTGATCAAAATAATGCTTGCCCGTTACTTCACAAAATGGATTGGCGGCTACACCGGCGATTGCCTCGGTACAACGCAACAGGTTTCTGAGATCGGCTTTTATCTCTTCACGGCTGTTTTATGGAAATTTATCTAGTCCGGCATACCACCCCTTCCCTTTCGCCCGGACTGATTTATGGCCGGCTGGATGTTGCTCTGGAAGACACTTTTCAGGCTGAATTTGAAATCATAAAAACGAAACTTCCTGGCAATCCCGATGTCATTTATTCCAGTCCTTCCACACGCTGTACCTTATTGGCACAAAAAATAAATCCCGTTGTCACCACTGATTCCCGGCTACTGGAATTAAACTTTGGCGATTGGGAAGGAGCAACCTGGGATACTGTGAATGAATCAGATTTAAAAATCTGGATGGACGATTTTGTGAATATCGCCGTTCCGGGCGGTGAAAGTATGCAGCAAATGTCTGCTCGCGTTCTTTCTTTTTGGTCTCAATTGATACAATCAGGTTATGAAAAGGCGATTATCGTAACGCATGGAGGAGTAATAAGATTAATTCTCGCCCATCTTCGTACCATTGAACTGGTCAATACTTTTGATATTAAAGTTGCTTATGGAGAAGTTGTTACAATCAACATTCCAGAGATTGTAAACATTAATTAATCACTAACTTTTCAACATTTTCAGCGCTTGGGTATAACTTTTTAAGGTAGATATTAACTCGACATTTACCTTAAAACGAACATGGATACTAACATTGAGATTTTAGGCGATCAGGAAGAAACCTTGGGAACAGCTGAGGATTTGAGAGAAGAAATAGCAGTAGAAGTAGTGCAGCATGAGGTGGTTGGAAGTCATGTTAAAATTGAATTTGAAACCTCAAAAGGGCTCTGTACCGGTTATTATTTTGTGAGTGATCTGGGTCATGAAGAGTTGAACATGGAGCCTGATTCCATCATTATACTCACCAATTTATTTCCCGATTATTACGGCGCTTACATCAATTCGCTCAATAGAGATTGGGTTGATATTGATCTTTCGGTGAAATATGACGGTTGTCCTGAATATAAGATTTATAACAGGCACGTGGTTTTATAGATTGATTTATTCATTGACTCTGATCTTATCAAATAATTCCATTTCACTCTTTCCACTTTTCGTAAATAAAACTCATTTTTAATTAATTAAAGAAAGCGGATGTTTGAAACGAATTTAAAAAAAATACTCCGTTTAGTTGAAAACATCCAGCCATCTACTTATGGCAATACCCGCAATTTTCAGGACGGGGCAGTAACCCGTTTGTCGCCTTATATTTCCCGCGGAAATATCACAACAAACCACGTTTTTACAAGTTTATTAAATCGTGGTTTTAATCCATGGGAAATTGAACGCCTGATTCAGGTGGCATTAATTATACCTTTATAGAATAATAAATTCATTCTAAACTAAAAAAGCACTTAACGATTTCTCATTAAGTGCTTCAAATCAGGCTCAAACCAATAAGTTTACCCCTCTTATTATTTATCAATTATTCATTAAACAACAATAAAAGCCTCATTAAAATTAGCAAAGCTATACTTCGTAATTTTATTTGCAGGATGAGTATCTGCCAACTCTACTGGCTCTTTATTTATTACCAAATCCTCAGGTTTAAATTTAATGTTGAACAGCTTAAGCCCCGCATAGTCCGAAAAACCTTCTTTATTAGCTCCTGATAAAGTAATGTCTTTTTCCATTTGTTTAAGCCATCCCAGCTCCTGATACTTTTGCTTTGTAACGGTAGCCTCAGCTTCATCGATTACGATAGCCTTTTTTATTTCACCTATCCAATACCGTTTTTTTGTTAAACCGTTAATAGAATAAAGCCATATAGGATATGTTTTATTTGCATGGGCAGCCTGCCCTTCCCGAATCGGTTCAAGAAATCCGTATTGATAGCCATCAATTATCTTACTGCTATCAAATAACCACTCTTCCGGTCCATAACCAAATTCTCCTTCATGCGTACCTTTCAACGAACTTTTCCCGATGCTGCCAGAAGGCCGCTTCCATCCCAGTTCATTCCAGGTTAACCTCGCAACCTTTTTGTTAATAATGGAATTAGGAAATACCAGGGTTATGTTATCGGTAGTAGTTACCTTAAAAATTGTTTGGTACCAATTTTCATTCTTTGTTCCAACTGGTATCAGGCCAGAATATAGATCTTGCTCTTCATCCCAGGCAATTTCCAGCCTTCCTTTCTCTGCGTCATCGGTATTGGTTACAGTCCCAATTACTTTAACATCAACATTCTGGTATCTATTGCGCAAACTGCTAACAGAAAACCGGTCATTTACCTTAATGGCTTTTAGCGCATCTAAAGTACTTTTGTTCACTCGATCTTTCAGGTTCAAGTCAGTAGCCCAATAGTTTTGTTGAATGAAATCTTTCAACATATTTTGTGGATTACTTATGTGCCCATGATTGGAAGACCCCACCCAGTATGCAATTGCCATAAATTTTATCGGTTAAAAAACTATTAATTTTAAACATTAAGGTCATAAACCTTGATCTATTCTTTTCAGGAAACTCAAAATCTCTTATTATTTCACACTGACCCTATCCGGATAATTCGCATTTTTGATTACTTCAAATCAGTCAAATAAGGCTCTGAAAAAATGAGGCTTAGCAGCAGTGTATGAAAAGATGAGGCAAAAATCAAGATTATTGTCATAAACGAAAAAAGCACTTAACGATTTCTCGTTAAGTGCTTCTGAACCAGGGCTCCCGAAGTTGGGCTCGAACCAACGACCCTCTGATTAACAGTCGTAATTTTCTCAAATCACACCCATAATCTGCACTTAATAAAGTATTGACTAAGAATCACTTGTATTCTTTTAGTTCTTTCTGTGACTAATCGAAATACACGCAAATTTCTTAGTTGTGTATCAAATTGTGTATCAAATTTTAAGTCAAAATGGGAATCTCAAAACCAACATTTTTAGTAGTACTTGACGATCGTCGAGAAAAATCAGACGGAACATTTCCTCTTAAACTTCGGGTAACTTATGACCGAAAGAGGAAGTACATTAACATTGGAATTGATCTAAGCAAAGAAGATTTTAATAAAATAAATACCTCAAAACTAAATCATCTTAAAGATGCAAAGGTAAAGATTAAATTACTCGAAACAAAAGCAGAGAATATATACAAAGGAATGACAGATTTTAGCATCACGGCATTCGAAACATTGCTTCTTGAAAAACCAGAAGAGATTAAACCAAGTGATGTTTACAGTTTACTTTCAAAATACATTTCCCAATTAAAATCCGAAGACCGTCATTCCACTGCATCTTCTTATGAATGCGCACTGAACTCGTTAAAGAAATTTAAAACAAAACTAAATTTTGAAGAGATAACACCTGAATTCCTCAACGCATATGAACGCTTCATGGTTAGTGATGGAAAATCGTTAACCACTGTAGGAATTTACCTAAGATCGTTACGGACGGTTTACAATCAAGCGATTGAAAGTAAACTTATCAAACAGGAATTTTATCCATTTAAAAAATCGAAGTTTCAGATTCCTGCCGGACGTAATATTAAAAAAGCGTTGATATTATCTGATATAGAAAAAATCTTTTCATATCAGACTGTAGAAGGTTCTGGTATGGATAAAGCAAAAGATTTTTGGATATTTTCCTATTTATGTAATGGACTGAATCTTAAAGATATCTGTAAAATACGTTACAAGGATATTGATGGTGATAACTTAACGGTAGTGCGCTCAAAAACAAAACGATCCACCAAAGCGAATCAAAAATTAATTAGCATTCACCTAACGGATTACTCTAAAGCAATAATTAAAAAGTGGAGTCAAAAAGAAGTATCACCTTTAACCTACATTTTTCCTATTTTGCCAGAGAATGTAAGTGCTAAACGGGAAAGGGAATTAGTCCAATACCTTACTAAAACTGTTAATAAACACATGAAAGCAATTGGTAAAGTCTTGGAGATAGCAAAACCAATCACCTCTTACACTGCAAGACATTCATTTTCAACTGTCCTAAAACGCAGCGGTGCTCCGTTAGAATACATTTCCGAAAGTTTGGGACATAGTAGTTTTCAGACAACTGAGAATTATTTAGATAGTTTTGAAAATGAATCGAGGAAACAATATTCTAATCTTTTGACAAAATTCGATGGAAATAAATGACGATGAATATTTTGACCGATTGGTTGATGACGCTAATTCACCTTGGTATTCGCCTAAGTGGGCTATCTATAATATTTCATACGTTTTAGATGATATTTCAGCCTCTGATTTAAATGATTTTTTTGAAAATAAACGAGATGATCTCAAAGTAATTAATTTAAATGAAGATGAAATGGAGGTCTTAAATGCCTTCGGCTCCTTTGACTTCTCGAATTATGCAACAACCTGTGAGAACTACTTAAAGCAAATCACTTTTTTAGAATCAATAGGAATCAGAAAAGAGGAAAAATATCTTACAGTTATTTTGGCACTACTGAAGGTTGGATGCTGGGGGATTTATCAAGAAGGTGACAGTATTTTTAATTATGCCGAATATGTTGGCCGAACCGAAAAGGAATTTATTTCGGAAAAAAAACGCTTCAAATATGTAAGTGAATTGTTCCAAAGGTTAAGATATGAAAAACTAAATTTAGACCATATTGAGGAAGAAGGCGAGGCGAAATTTGACTTGAAATTTCCACTTGAATCGGTTGTTTTTAAGTTTAAATGTGCCGACGGTTCTTCTGAAGATAAAGTATTTAAGTTTATAACAGTACCAGGACAGAGAAATCCTATCGCCAATTTCCTTTCAAGTTACTATGAAATTTTAAAGGATGATAGACGTCAAATCTTTGAAAAACTTGGGTTTTTGATGTTTAATCAAAAACTCACTATTGATGATGTCTTCCCCCCGTACAAATTATTTTGTTATCGTTTCATTCAATTTTTGGATGAAAAAATCACACTTTCGACTGATGTTGAAGCTTCACGGAATAACCTTCTATTAGTTTATTATGACCTACTAATTAGAGCAAAATTTACAGTAAATATTTCTCCTTCATATGCAAAATATCCAGCTAATAGAATTAGTTATCTCAAAAAATGGTACTATGCAGGTAAAAAAATTGAAGAAAGTTCAAAATAGAGTATTGCAATTAGATATTTTTTAAAAGTATTACAAAACAAAACGAGTATCAGATTTTGATTGGGAATCAAATTAAAATCTGGTACTTCAAAATTGGAGAAACCACCCAATTAAAGTACTTAGACAATTCCTTCTGAGGTTATAAGTTAGTCAAGTTTCTATGCAAACTTTGTGACTCACATTTAATCAAAGAAACATGAATAACAAATCACCGATCAATACTTCTGAGTATATTTTCCTCCCAGAAATATATCTTGAATCTAAAATTCAACTCGCAGTAAAGACAGCAATTTTAGATTTACAAAAAACATCCCTTAAAAATTCGAAGGAGATATTAAGAGTTTCAGAAGCTGCTGCGCTTTTAGGTCTGCATCCTTCGACCATTTATAGGCACATTCGGAACAATCAAATACCCTTTGTTAAGCGTAATGGATCCGTTTGGTTGTTGCGATCACAACTACTCTCGTGGTTAAAATATAATGACAAACCCGTCGTAGATGTTGTTTTAGAGGTGTTAAAAACTAATAAAACTTGTGTTTTAGTTTTCCCTGAAAAGCATGAGTGAATCAGAAATAAAAGACGCAGCTCCCGTATTGTTGGGCAGAAATATTTTCCCATACAGTTTGCGAGACGTCTCTAAAACACTCACTCAGTCGGACGTCAATGGCAGAAATAAACTTTGTAGATTTCTTAGGCAAGAGGGTATTTTTGAGAATAGCGGACCAGTGAAACTATATCTGGATTTAGGTTATTTTAAAATCAATTACAGATATACAACAACGGGCTATTACGCTGGAGTCACTTCCGTTTCAGCCGTTGGTTTAGAATTCATAACAAACCTTGTTACCGAAAAACTTGGAGAACCTGTAACTCCTTCAAAAAAATCTCAATCGAGAAAACCAGGACAATTAACTAATATAAATTTTTTACTAAGATGAATCAGTCATTCTTATTTTCCATTGAAGATGTAGCAAAAAAGACAGGCAATCCATTGATTGCTACACGCCCCAAGATGTTTGCTTTTTTACGCCAGTACGGTATTATTAAAGATCTTCTCCCACAACCGGAATTTGTCTGCAAAGGCTACTTCACTGTTGAATTTCGGCACATAAGTAAGGCAAACAAAACAGTGCCTGTTATTCGGGTCTCTAAAAAAGGGATGACTTTTATCCAAAAGTTTGCGAAACTTATTTATGAATGAGATGACACAATAACTGTACACACGGTCGACATCACCAGGGTGCATTTTCGATGCCACCTTTCAAAAATTGGGATGTGTTAAATACTCAACACAGAAAATCTGCAAAACGGATACACACTATAAAGCAGACCCATACCAACCTTCACTAATTATAACCAGGAGTCAATTGTACCGTCAGCATATCTTTTAGTTCGATTGACTCCTAATAAATGCCATTACAAAATGGAAAAAACTAAAAATTCAGTGCCCGATCACGCAAAATTAGCTGCACGTCTTCTCAATCTGAAAGAGATCGAACAACGAGTGGCAAAGATTGCCGCTGGTTCAATTATTTTCTCTCCCGCACTCATCACGAAGGATGGAGTGCCTATTATAACACGGGGAACGATTAATATAATTCAAGGTCGTCAGGGATCACATAAAAGTAGACTGGCTGAATTATTTTGTAGCGTTCTTCTTTGTCCAGAAGAAAAAACAATAGAATCTCTTGGATTTGAAAAAGTTGAAAATCAAAGAGTAACGGTAGCGTACGTGGATACCGAAAGAAGTCAAACGGAAGAATTTCCCTCGGCAATTAAGTCAGTCATTACTAAGATCGGATTCTCCGATTCAAAGGAAGTACCAGATTTTCGATTTACATCTTTGAAAAACACTGAACGAACTAATCGAATGAACGATTTAAAAATCTTCATCAACGATATTAGAAAGGAATCAACCAATCCACTTTTTGTTCTGCTTGATGTTATTACTGATTGTTTGCTAAGTTTCAATGACCTCGGGGAGACGATGAAATTACTTGACTACATTGGCAAATTGTGTGAAACATGTGACGCGACATTCCTTTTGGTGATTCATGAAAATCCGGGATCTGATAAGGCCCGTGGGCACTTAGGATCCGAATCGGTCAACAAATCGGCGACTGTAATGCACATCGGCTTTGAGAAAGGTTCAAACGGAGAATATACGGAACTTCTCCAATTAAAATTTATTAAGCAACGACATGCAAAACGATTTGACCCAATACCTCTTATATTTTCCCAAGATACAATGTCGCTGGAAATTGCGGATCCTGCACTTGTAAAATCGATTGCCGATCAACGAAGGAGTAAAGCCAGTGTTTTAGACATTGCAACAAGGTTGACCGGGTATTTAAAACCTAAACTTGAACAGAAGGAGTTACTCGCAAGTTTAAACAGTGATTTCAACTGCTCTGCTAACACGATGAAGGGACGTTTGGAAGAGATAGAGCGGAATTGTACTCCAATTGATAACGAACATGGTGTAGCCTGCAATTTGAAGATTATTTCGACAAATGGTAAACCGACGGTCTACCAACTGTCAGAAATACAAGTTGTAGATTTGGTTGTATAAAAAACAGACCCAACCAGCACAATTACATATATACGGTGTTTGTTCTGGTTGGGTTTTCACAAAGTCGATCCTCTTTTAGGATCAATATAGATTCTTCGTCCGTTCAGATTATTTTCAAGTTCAGGAAGAAAACAGTAGCACTCTGTTAAACCTGTAAAATTTCGTCCCTTTAAATGTACGTTCAACTCAAGGTAATTTTTCGTTTTGTTTCCTGTGAACGTATAACTTACAACGTCAGAATTATGGAAGGTACAGCGTCCAGATGTGACATTTAATTTAGTATCACCCAACCTTCTAAAACTCTGAAAGCACTGTGTCAAGTACCCCATAAAAACTGGCTTCTGGTGATTCAAATAATATTCGTCATCATCTAACAACTTATTAATTCCCAAGTCATCCAGGGTAAGAAATAAATGCAAAAAATCTGTTTCGTTGATTAGCATAAAGTGCTTGATGGAAAATGCTGTTTTGTACCAAAATTTGTTTTCTGATACGATTCAAAACACTGGTAAATCTATAAGTCGTATTCGACTTTAACCATACATAAGGGTTCCTGTAATTGAATACTATACAGCATGTTGTATTTATAATCTTTCCATATCAACTCGTTAATTTTTACATACTTACTATTCAATATTGAAACCCAGTTATTAATTTCAGAAGACGGATTGATTACTATCCACATAAAACATCCTTCTGTACCATCTGACAATTTTTTAAAATAGAAAACTTGAATATTCTCATATGATCCACTCGCTTCGGAATTGAGAAGGGTCTCATATTTTATGTACTTTACACCGTCAGATCTAACGCCACTAACATACTTAGGACCGTATGATTTTATAATTTCACTTTTCTTTATATATGCCTGCGCAGCAAGTTTTTGACAAAGCAATAATGAAAGAATTAGAAATGAGAAAACTGTTTTATAATTCAAGAGCATAAGACGTAGCAAGGAACATTTTAAAATTGGAGAAGTTGTGTGATTACCGAAATCAAATAATTTTAAGAAGATTCTATTTTTGCCGGCGATTATCAAAGGTTATTTCAACAATGCAAAGGTCTTGGTCAACTTCCAGACTGTACAATAAATTGTTTTCGTAATCTTTCCATAATTTTTTGCCAAGATGCACATACTTGTTGCTGAAATTTACGATCCACTCGTTTGTCTCAGAAACTGGCCCGATTACCCTCCACCTATAACAAAATTCTGGTTGCCCGCTTAACCGTTTAAAATAAAATGCAGACACTTCATCGAAGGAACCACTGCTTTTACTATTTCTTTTAATCTCATATGTGATGTATTTGGTCCCATTTTCTGACGTTCCAGTTGTATAATCGGGACCGTTGATTTGTATTATGGCTTTTCGAGTTGCGCCCATTTGAGCAACAGACTTCTGTAAATTCCCAAATAAGATGACAAGGATTAAAATTCCTCTGATGACTGGAAACATGTTAGTAGATAAAGTGAAGAAAAAATTAATTGGATGCACTTAACCTTTCAGCCAACCATAGATTAAAATTCCAATGGAACCAATAACTACAATCGCAAGTCCGAGAGTTAGTAGGTTCACCACTGCAAACTCCACCCAGGAAAGGAGCGGTAGGAAAAAAAGAAAAGCAACGAAAAAGCATCCTAATCCTAAGAAGAACCAGTTTGAGGTTTTATCCACTCCCTTTTCATCTTTGGAGATTGAAAGTTTACAAATAATAAATCCAACAGCACAGGCAACTAATCCATAAAGACAGGATTTTCCTACAACTGATGCGTTCTCTAATCCAGTGACCTCGTAACCTCTTTCAGATGAATATCTTTGGGCGATTGTTATTATTGGTAGAAGCAGGACTAATAGAAAAATGCCTGCTGTTTTAATTAACATATTTAATAATATAAGAGGGGGATAATCCGTGCAATTTATACATTTTTACAATTACCCAATATAATGGGTGGTATTTTCTTATTTAACGGTTCAGTTTTGAACCGTGACAAAAATTCGCAATCAGAAATATCTACAAGCGTTCGGCCAGAACGTTCGACGACTCAGAGAAGAAAAAAATCTGAGTCAGGAAGAGTTATATGATCTTGCAGGACTCTCTAAAAATCAGGTTGGTAATATTGAGCGTGGTGAAGTTAATACCACCGTTAGCACCGCGTATGCAATTTCAAAAGCATTAAATATTTCTGTACCGGAATTATTTGCATTTGACTTCATTGAGAAACAGTAACGTTAAGAAATACCCCCGTCTCTTTTTTAAATAGAAAGGTACCCCCCTTCATTCAATTCCCATAATTGTATTGGTATTTAAGCACAAGTACCTTGTCCGGTTTCCTCGCCCTGCTTCATTCTGTGTTGCTCTATCCCCCCATGAACATCTGTCTTTAATATTACATAACATGGAGCAGGATAGAGAAACGAAACAAAATCTATATCTTAAAAAACTATCATCATGCTTACAATCACATCTTATTCAACACGTACATCATCTCAGGATGGAAGTCAGTATTTTACTTTGGAACTTACCAGCGATGATCCAGAGATCGTTTTATCACAGACTGGAAGATATTATGTCACAACTAAAAAATGTTCAATGAGTTCGACATTTCCGGAATCTATTTGTAAAGCAATGGTAGGAAAACAAATTCCTGGATCAATCGGGAAAGTGGAATGTGAACCATATCAATTTACAATTCCTGAATCAGGAGAAATAATTACACGTCAACATCGGTATGAATATATGCCAGTTGAAGTCAGTTCACCTGAACAAGCAGTATTCGCCTAAATGAATTAAAGTATCGAAGTTTCATTAGCAGAGTCAGATCGACTCTGCTTTTTTTATTCATTTTTTAAAAATTAATTATGCAATTACATAAGGCACGGCGTAAAAATGTCAAGGTCAAAATTGGGATTCAAGGACCAAGTGGTAGCGGAAAAACCAAGTCTGCTCTTTTACTTGCTTTTGGGTTAACAGCAGACTGGTCGAAGATTGCTGTAATTGACACAGAAAATAGAAGTTCAGAGTTGTATTGCAATCTTGGATCTTTTAGTATTCTTCCCCTGTACAGTCCGTTTACTCCTGAACGATTTAGCGAAGCAATTCAAACTTGTGCCAAAGCAGGGATGCAGGTTGTTATCATCGATTCAATTTCTCCTGAGTGGCAAAACATCTTACAAGAACATTCGAAACTAACTGGAAACAGTTATACGAACTGGTCAAAGTTCACTCCAAGACATCAAATTTTTGTCGACACCTTAATTCAATCAGACATACATATCATTTGCACTCTCCGATCTAAACAGGCCTATGTTCTTAATGAAAAGAACGGTAAGCAGGTTCCGGAAAAAGTTGGAATGAAACCCATTCAAAGAGAAGATCTTGACTACGAATTGACATTGGTCTTACAGCTTTCAATGGGGCATTATGCAACTGCTATAAAAGATCGAACTGAGATTTTTGCAGATAAACCGGCATTTACAATTACTTCTGAAACAGGTTTTTTAATAAGAAAGTGGTGTGAACCCGACGATGCGATTGAAGATCTAATTATTTCCCAGATCGAAGGGTGTGCAGATATTCCATCTTTGAAAACCATTTTTGAAAATCACCCTTTGTACCAAAACTCTTTACGTCACAAATTCAATTTACGCCAACAAGAAATTCAATCTGCCCATGGAAATACTAACAATTAACCATCCGGTTTTACAAACCACCGCTTCGAGCACATTCATTGAAGCAAACACAATCCCTATTCTGTTATCTGAAATGGATACAAACCATCTTATCCCTGTATTTACAAAAGATAATGAACCGTTGATTTCCCACACTGATTTCATCCACGTGGCAGAAGAAGTTGTTTCAGACTTTTACAAAGACGAAGTCATCTTTCCTTCAAATATCCGTGTATCCCATCCCATCAAAGGAAGAATTCCAACTGCGAAAGACAAACCTGCAAACCAATTGGAAGAGTGGGAGAAAACGATTTACTATGAAAGAATGATGTTCCTGATTGAAATTCCATCAATTCGTGACACTATTGACGGTAACGTTTTAAACCTAACCATTGGTGGAGTAAAAAGTTATGCACAGGACAATCTTTACAACAGAAAGGGTTCTGACGAGCATTTTAAAATCTTTATCGGTTTCAAAAATCAGGTATGCACCAACTTATGTGTTTGGACAGATGGCCTACAAGCAAACGTACGTGTTAAAAACAGTGTACAATTGGTTCAGGAGTTTCAAAAACTTATAAAAGATTTCCGTTTTCAAAATCAACTCAATCTTTTAAAACAGTTTCCAAATTATTCTCTGACCGAACATCAATTTGCTACGCTGGTAGGTAAATGTAAACTATACCAGTATCTCCCGGTACAAACCAAACGGGAGATACCGCTTTTATCCTTTGGAGATTCTCAAATCAGTACAATCGCAAAGGATTATTACACTGATAATTCATTCTGCAAAGAAGAGGATGGGTCTATCAATTTATGGAAAGTTTATAACCTTTTTACCGGAGCTAACAAATCAAGTTACATTGATGGTTTTCTTCCCCGTTCCGCTAGTGCTTCAAGTTTTGTTTATAATCTGGTAGAGGCATTTGATAAGGGTGAGAACAGTTGGTTTTTGAATTGATGATGTGTCACGTAAAAAGATTTCTAACCGGATTGGGTTATTACCAGCATTCTCCTTTAGTTATTAATCATTTTCAATTATGAAAGAGATTGATCTACATTATATTGATCCCTTTTCTATACTAATCGTTGACAATTTAGGAGTTTTGAAAAGACTTTTCTGTCCGTTTGTTGTTGATTCCATATTCCAATCTGAAATCGTCAGGGAGAAGTTATTAGTGGTCGAAATGGTGCGCAAAAACGTTGAAAATGACATCTTCTTTATTATTGAAGGAAAAGCGCTACCTCACTACTTTTTCAAGATAAATAGTTTATAAACCGTATTCACATACAGAAAGACTAAAAGAGGGACAATACTATCAATAAGATAGTTGCTCCGTTTTGGTAGTATATTGAAACGGTAAAGGAAAAGTTATCCCAAATTTTAATTGTTCGTTGAACTGCCCAACCAAGATAACGTCCTTTGTATGGTTAATTGTTTTGGTTGGGTATCGAACAATTGTTTCCAAGAGAATTGAACGTAGTAATTGACAGATTTTAGCAACGGAACTTCGTTGCAAGTTTTAAGAATACATCACCTTGTGTACATTGTTCTGATCTTCTTTTAGTTCTTTCTGCCGCTGATTCCATCCAGATTGTTAATTTGAGTTTCTGTCCCATAACTCATTTGCCGCTTTGCACCCCAACAGTTTAAGATATTCAGATGCTGTTAAATTTTCATGTATATCAAAAAATTATAAATGATTCTGCGTACTATTAAAATTCAAAATGCACCCATTATATTGGGTTTTGAACTAAACTTGTGACTTTAATCTCACAAACACTAAGTACCGAAATAGTAAACCTAAATAAAATCAAATTATGAAAATACGAGTTGCGAACACGCCTCTGTCGCGTTCTGAAAAGGATGGACCCGAAACATCATTAAAGCAAAATACTCCACCTAATAAAAAATCTTCCAGGAAAATAGGTATGGTCGCCGTACTCCTAATTTTGTCATTTACAGCGGTATTTGGGCAACAGAAAACATTAGGGAAATTTATAATCACCGATGCAAAAATTAACAACGTCGATTTGACGGAGTCATATCTCGCCAATGAAGGTTATATTGCCTTTTATACATCGACTGATGGTAACCTAAGCATGGTTAACACATCGAAAAAAGCAAATATTCAGAGTTATGGACGTTTACTTGCAGTTACACAACGGGTTTCCAAAGAAACGAAAACTCAATATGAAAGCAATGTATTCTCATTTAAATGGAGATATAAAAACACATATGATTCAAAATCAGGCACAGCATCGGTAAGATTTCAAAAGGTTTATAAACCACAGGGAACGACTTTTATTTGTGCCATTATTCCGGAGAATCTTGATGTAATGATCTTTAAGGGGTATATGGAAGGATCTCTTGATTTTTCAGATTATATCAAGTAAGTGTTCTCATTCCTTACCGATGCACAAAGTAATGAACCTAACCAAGACATTTATCCATATATGTCGAATGTTTTGGTTGGGTTTAACTTTGAGATTATAAGACGGTAATAGAGAATATGATATCGCAAAAATCAGGCCTATACTCATATTTTTTGATCCTAATTTCTTTTTTACCTACTATTATTGATATGTTATAACCAAAGAGCTGTGCCGCTGTTAATTCACTGGGAAGTGATTCTCTTGTCGACATTTTATCTAGTGGTGGTTAAATTTGACGATCTCCACTAATTAATTTTATTCTGACAGAGAATCTCTTTTAATACATCAATAGTTAACGGTGGGTTCGAAGTGTGCAACATCGCATGACAATTTGGACATACCGGTCTTAAATCGTTGATAGGGTTAACATTGTAAGACTTTCCTCCATTATCAGCTAATGTTGTTAGATGATGTACATGTATGAAATCTTTTCCAATCTCTCCATAAGTATCTGAAAAATTTAGGTCGCAAACTGCACAGGAGTATCCATAGAATTCAATGCAACGACCTCTCGCATCTCTATTTCTTTCATATCGTGTTGATACTACAAGTAAAGAAGATCCTTCTCTAAAGATTTCATCTTCATCAATAGGCAAATAATAAGGATTAAAAATGTTTCCGTGACTTATTAAATATTCCAACCAGACTTGTTCTAGTTGGTTAATATATTTTTGCTTTATTGAAATGCCCGAAGACTGGGGACTCCAAAGTTGTTCCTCAAATTTGTTTTCAAGCAGACTCGTCGGTAGGGCATTTGTAGTCAGTGGATTAAATAGTATTTCAAAATCTATTTGAACAAAGTAGGCTTCCTTGTTCTCCAAAGTGAAAGACTTTTCCGGTACAGACGCAATGAACCCTGATCCAAATATTCCGTTAGTTTTTGAACCAACAAGAATAATAAATACTCTGTCGCCAGGTTTTGCACTCCTATGACTAGAACAGATCCATCTTGTTTTGTATCTGCCCGAATCTTGAAGTTCCTCTGTTGCTTTTTCAATATTCCAGTTCCATTTTTTCGGATTCCAAGTAAATAGAAATGCCGAATCATTTTCCGTGTAAAGTCTTACACCAAAAACAGAGGGGGACTTTTCGAAAATTTCCCAAATACCATGAACGTTCACATCGTATTTTACCACATGACCCTTTCCAACGCTGTATAAAAGGTCTAAATCTGTATTAGAACTTGTTAGTCTTAATGTTTGTGCTTGTGGATAATGTATTCTGGAGTGGTGGTTAACTGTAAGTCCAATAATTTGCGACGTAATAGTTTTTTTGTTAACACCTTTACCCCATTTGCTATGTATGAACTTAGTAATATTAACATATGATGTAGGACTTTCAAGGTGGAAAACAGCATCTTTAACCATTTCCCAAACTGGCGGGATATTAGTACTCATATCTGATCTCATTGACTTTTTTTGATACTATATTTTCAGATAGCTGTAAGAGAACTATAGATACTTATTTAAAATATACAGATTTTTCTATCCAAAATTTAACTTTATCAGGAAGTGAGCTCTGATATTCCTTCATAAACTCTTTTAGTTCTTCTGAGTTTAAACAAGTAATGTTATCATATTCTTCACCTGTGTATTTTTGATTCGTTGCAAACAGGAAAACTTTTGCGTCAATGCCGATATAGTCATTTCGATCAATAGAAATGTTTCCGCTTTTAACCTGAGCAACTGCTTTTGTTGCTGTCGTTTTATGGATAAATTCATACTCATACCCGACAGTGTCTCTTTTACAACTGCTCGGTATCATTAAGTATCCATGTTTTATTTGAAGGAACAATCCGACAACATCTTCACAGTCATCAGGAGATAACAGGGAAAAAATATCTTGTTCAGAGGATACTGTTAATTGGTAGAAATTAGTATTTGATAATTCATTATAAAGCTGCTGTGAATACGTCATAGTATTATTCCCTTCAACTCTTTGCAGTGTACTCGAAGGCATAAACGATCTTATAACTTTACCAGGTACTTTGTCAATAAGACCGACCTTTACCCACTGACAATCTCTGACGTTAGCAATGTCGTTGTTAATTGCGTCAGATGAAAAATCATATCTCCATTCGCTAGTAACTCTACCCAGGAAGTAATTACCATCTATAGTTCTTGTCCATACAAGGTCGTTGATTTGCATTTTGTAGAAGATTGCATTCCAAGCATTGGACCAACCTCTTGAAGTATTCAGTTGATATTTAAGTTTCCCAGCAGTTTCATATATTTCCGAAGTTATGGACTCCGTTACATTATCGATTGGCCAACCAATACCTACAATCTGATTACCTAAACAGTGATTTCTTGAATCATAACCAGTTCTGTTTGCAGGTTTTAAATTTATACGCCAAAGATTCATTTGTAGAATGGTTATAGGGTAAGATTATTCTTCGTCCATTTCAATGTAATAGTCAATTAGTGCTTCCTTCCAGTCGATATCTCTGAACTTGAAAACCATCCTTTTATTTCCTTTACTACCAACCCTTTTGATGTCAAACTCCCATATTCCAGCAGTAACGAATATGGCAGCTAACTGACTTGTTGACTGAGCAAAAGTTGTATTTCCTCTGATGTTATTATACACAAATGATCCTAAACCAGGTATTTCTGAGCCATTTTTCATCTTAGAAATACTGTTCGCTAAGGGTATCCAATTCTGATCTTTCATGTAAGATTGAATTGCGTTTAGATCTTCTGATGAGAATTTAGAAATTACATCATTTGGTTTATTCTTAAACTGTCTGCGGATATGCAAATTTAAACTTTCATTAATCTTCGATAAAAATGGTTTTGCTTGACTACCCAAAGTATACTCTTGCTTCCAGTTTTCATCTTTTATAAATTCAAGGAACTTCTCCTTAGGAACTGTTTGAAATTCTGACCTGTATTTATTTTTTGCAATAACGATTCCCTGCTTCAACCATTTTCCGTAAGACCATAGAGCACGGTCTAAAATCCAATAATCAATCTCATATTTGGCAAGTTTAGCATCAAAGAATTTTTTATAAGCTACATAATCTTTCCAATTATTAGATGCTGATTGAGGTAAAGACTTGCAATCCAGTTGCTCATTCTTAAATGCTCTATAGACGTGCTGGTCGTACAATGGATATTCTTTTGGATAAATACAGTGTAGTGTAAATAACCCCCATATAAACCCAAAACTGGTTCTCTCCTGTAACTTTGTTAAAATGTCAGGTTTATTGGATGGGAATCTTTCAGGTATCTGTTGCAGGATATTATCAGCATTTTTATTGATATATAACCACGTGGTCTTTCCAACTGGTGTGTGATCGTCCCACCTATTAGTGAAGGAGTAAGATGTACCATTATCGTCTATGTACTCCTTTCCATCCTTATTTGGTTTTAAACATCCGGTTTTCCACGCACCCATAATTTCAAACTTTGAAGGATGTTTTCTACCTTCAGTTACTAATTCCTCATAAACCTGGATTGAGTATTTGTCACCATCAAAATTATCTGCCCATTCTAAAATTTCAATTAATGAATTCATTTTTATGTTGAGAGGATTGAACTTAAAATTTTCTGACCATTTATATCATAATCCTATTGAAGAAAAAGTGGATTTACTACCCACCCAAAACAATCTCCTATATACATCTACTGGTTTGGTTGGGTTTATTTAGCAAATTAATGAATCTGTAAATGAAAAGCGAAATATCTAATAATGTTAACCGAGGTTACTATACGCATAATTAAATGAATAGTAACTCTCCGTTGATTTGAGGATAGAATATGTAGTTAAATGATTATTTTAAACTACTATACTATTTAGGATAATTATAATACTTTATTGATATTACTTTCTAAACTTGAATACAATATTTTAAGATGTTTATTCCGGACATATTTTGCAAGTTCGGAGCCTACTAATTCTTTGGAGGAAGATAAATTACGAATATATAATTGCTCTTGATTTTTACCTTCATCATTTTTTAAAAGGAATACCTCGTGAATACTAGGTTGAACCTGTATAATAAGGACGTCTCCTTCCTCAAATTTTAAATATTTTCTTGTTATCAAAGAAGAAAAACTATCACCGAAATAATCCCTAAGAAGAGCATCAAATTTCTTACCATAGCCATCTCTATTCTGATCTTTCTTTGACAAGGTTTTATATTCTTTTTCGAGACCAGTAATTATATTATTATCATTTACACCTATTAAAAGCGTACCCCCATTCGAATTTGCAAATGCAGCTAACGACTTAAAGCAACTATGAATAATTGCTTTTTTTGCTAAGTCTCCATTGATTTTACTAATCTCTGTCTTAATAGAATCTGAACTTGGAAGATTACTTAACATCTGAAGTCTCGCTGACAATTTTTCATCTAATACAGGCGTAAAGAAGGTAGATTTAAATTCTAAAGTCTCACTTTCTTCTTCTTGTATTCTATTCCTCCAAGATAAAATTTCTGTTTTCAGATCCTTTTCATTTTTGTCTTCAATAGTTTCTTCCAGAGAAAGAATACCATTTGAAAGGAAATCAAATATTAATCGAAGATTTTTTAAGCAAAAAACGGCATCTTCTTGACTTTCAGAGATTAACAAATTATTCGCCAAAGTTATTTTAGCCACAGTTTTTAGATCCTTATTAGCAGATTCCGAACTATACTGTTGAACATATTTAAATAATGTTTTTTGCGCGTCTTCACTTGTTTCATTAAACAAACTTACTATATCTAGAAAAAAAATTAATTTATATGAATCTGGAAATACTTCAATAGTTTTTTTGTCGATCGAACTTGCAATTTTTTTTGCTTCGTTTTTAATATTAGTAATGTTATTTAAGGAGCGATTTGCAATTGTTGTTCTAATACTTAATAAGATTTCCAAATATGAAGTAAAAATATTAATCAAGTAACTTCTAGCATTTTTTGTATTAATATAAAGTTGCCTAGCTATAAGGAAGTTTTTAATTTTATTATCTAGGTCAAATTGTAACATTGCATATTGCTCTATACAAAAAGCCTTTTCGTTCTGAGCAATATCAAAATATGTATCTGTTTCTATTTCTTCCTTCCCATAATCATCTTTTATAATGTCATGAGTTGCTTTCTCCAAAAATTCATGATAGTATAATGGGTCTATGTCCTTTAATTTCGAAAAACTAAAACTGACTTTCTTTTCGGATGAAATATCGATTAGTACGACTTTTATTTTTTGTCCTTTTGGGAAAATCTTTTTAAGGATAGATTTGTCTCTAGCAATATCTAAAATGTCATTTTTGTCAAATAGCTCCTTAATATGAAGAAGCCCTTCTCCCGCATTCGTTAATAGAAATATACCAAAGTTTTCAACTCCTGTAATAATAGCATCATATAAATTTCCAACAATTAAAGGTTTAGTATACTTATAATTAGCTCGTGAATTTATATCACTAACTTGTTCGACTATAAACAGATTAAATGGTTTACTGAGTGAAATACATTTTGCGCTAATAGTAAAATCACAATCTTCGAACTGATATTTTTTCAATATATTGTCTTCGATATTGTGAGTGGGAAGGAATCCAATCATGCCTTTGTATTTCACTTCGTAACCACTTTTATTTCTTTGAGTTAATTGTACAGAAAACGTTGCAGCTTCAGTATAAATGTCTTCTAGTTCATCCCAATGTTCATTTTGGTAGTTTTTGGATTTAACATATTCACTTAAAATAGTATGATTAATTCTTAACATTGAATCATACTCAAAAGGAATATTTAACAGATGATCCTTATATGTTTCGAAAAACATATAAGAATTAAAAAGTAATTTTTCTTTTTGTGAAATTTCACTAGTAACCTTTGTAAACAATTTTAGAATTTGTCCACATAAAATATTAACATTTTCTCTAAGATTTATTTTGTGACACAATAACAGTTCCCCATAGGAGTACATCAAATATTTGATTTCCTTTTCAGAAAATTCAACTGTTGGATCTTTGGATGAAGTCAAACGAAAATATTCTCTTTCATTATCACTAATGAACACCTTCTTTTTGTTTTTTATAACTGATAATATTTTTTTTGCATAATATAGATCGTTTGGTTTAGTATCATCAATATTCTCAATTACCTCTTTTAATCTCTCTATAAATGCACTATAACTTATAAGCTCTATGCTTGAATAAAAAATTAGATAGTAAAATCTCTCTAAAAAATTCTTTTTACTGCTAAATAAAGTCGCGTCTTCAAATAAATTAAATGGATTATTGCATAGAACTTCTAAAACTGATTTTAGGCTATACGCATTTTCTAATTGAGTTTTAGTTTTGAGTTTGGTTGATGTTTTAAAATCCTCATCGGAGAATGATGAAATTATTCCTCGATTAAGTATCCACTCTTCAAAAATTATTATCAAATTATTTACTTCAACAGCCTGGATAAAATCTCTTCTTGAAAGGTGTTCTTGTAATTTTTTTAACAGAACTTTGTTCGTAAAAGTAAAAACCCAAAAGGATCTTTGAGAATAATACTGTTCAATTAATTGATTATCATCACCAGTACTCCAACTGTTTTTCTCAAAATATAATTTATAATATTTTTTTTCTAAGTTATTATCTTTTACAATTTCATTAAAATTTACAAAAAAGGGATCTTTAGAATCTATTTGACTAAGGCGTACATATGATGTTATAGATGTAACTTTACATTGAATAAAAGTTGATTTCAAGGCATTGTATTTTTGTCCATAAATCAAGTTTACCTCATAACTGTCCCCATCTTCTCCTTCTAACAATAAAACGTTAAAGTTCTTATTATTAGAACTTGTAACGATTTTTTCTCCTACAACTTTAAATTTGTAAGTGTTATCAATTTCATAATATGGATGTCTTGAGTCTTTATTTTTAAGCCATACCTTTCCATTAGTGGCATCTTTGTATACTTCACAATATATCGTTTCATATTTCCATAAGGCTTCAACTTGCCATTTAAAACCTCTAACCGTCAAGATATCTCCATCTTCACCCTTTACATAAATTAATGGATATTGTTCATTTATTTTGGAAAATTTCGTCTCGAATTTTTCTATTTTGAATTCAACTATTTGATTATTTTCTAGGTCTGTCATTCGGTTAAGATAGATAGGTTTGTTAAAAATCAAGACAAGATGAGACCATTAAAATTTATTTTTTTGATTTTTTCAATTTCATGATAAATAAAAACTATTAGTTTTTATTTTACAATATGTAAATTGACATAATTTTTTATACATTTTAATCACCTCAATGTCAAAACTTGACCTTCAAACCCTGGAATCCTGGTTATGGGATTCTGCTAATATATTACGTGGGAGCATTGACAGCTCCGATTTTAAGAATTACATCTTTGGTCTACTTTTCCTGAAACGTGTTAATGATGTGCATACCGAAGAAGTAGATGCTATCGTGGAACGTGATGGTATTTCACGTGAAGATGCTGAGGATGAAACTTACTTTAAAGTACCTCAGGAAGCTCGTTGGGATGAAATAAAGAAATTTACTGAAAATATTGGTATTGCTCTGGACATTGCATTTGCAACAATTGAACGAGACAATAACAAAGGTCTTAACAACCTTGAAGGTGTACTGACTTCTACCAAATTCGGGGATAAAGAAAAACTTAGTGATGAAGTGCTTCAACGATTACTAAGTCATTTTAACAAATACAGTCTTAAAAATCAGGATTTATATACTCCGGATCTATTAGGTGACGCTTACGAATACCTGATCAAACAGTTTGCAGATGATGCTGGTAAAAAAGGTGGTGAGTTCTATTCTCCGCGCGGTGTAGTGCAAACCATCGTACGTCTTATCAAACCTCAACCAAGACAAAAGGTTTACGATCCTACCTGTGGTAGTGGCGGTATGCTCATTGAATCTGCTAAATATGTAGCGGAATTACCAGATGGAAAAGTTGGTAATAACATCAACATTTCACTTTATGGACAAGAGAAGAATCTTGGTACATGGGCAATTGGTAAAATGAACATGTTGCTGCACAATTACAATGATGCAGACTTACGCAAAGGTGATACTCTGAATGATCCAAAACATAAGAATGAGGATAACGAGTTAATGCTTTTTGACAGAGTTATTGCAAATCCTCCATTTTCTCAGGATGGTTGGTGGACTAGTGCGGAAACAAGTCAAGAAGTAAAAGTGGATAAAGATGGAAATGAGAAAAAACTTACTCCAAACTATCAAAAGTCCGTCGTCGATCCGTACGGAAGATTTCAATATGGAATTCCGCCTCGTGGATATGCTGATACAGCATTCTTGCAACATATGATTGCTGTGTTGAAACAAGATGGTAAAGCAGGAGTAGTATTACCACACGGTACTTTGTTTAGAAGTGGTACAGAAGGTGCAATTCGTGAAAAACTTCTAAAATCAGATTTAATAGAATGCATTGTAGGATTGCCATCTGCTTTGTTTTACAATACTGGAATTCCTGCAAGTATCTGGATCATCAACAAAAGTAAAGCTGCGCATTTGAAAAATAAGGTGGTGATTATTGATGCAAGTAATGAGTATAAAGAAGGTAAAAACCAAAATGAATTAATAGAACTCAACATTAGTAAAATTGTTTCTACCTATGATCATTTTGTAACGACCAAATTGGAAGAAGTTCCTGATGAAAAATACGCTCGGATTGTTGACTTAGAAGAAATTGCAGGGAACGATTACAACTTAAACATCAGTAGATACATTGACACTACTGAAGTGGAAAATGAGGTTGATTTATATAAAGTTAAAAATACCATTCTTGAATTAGAAGCAAGAGAAAAGGAAATTGATGAAAAGTTATTTGCTTTTTTAATGGAGATGGGATTATGAAAGAACTAAATAAAATGACAGAACTGAAAGAGATTCCATCTGATTGGAAATTTGTAAAATTAGGTGAAGTTATTGAGAAAATTATTGGAGGAGGAACTCCCTTTAAGGAAAATGAAGAGTTTTGGGAACCTGAAATTCCTTGGGCAACTGTTAAAGATCTAAAAGGAACCATTTTATCAAATACAGAGGATTTTATAAGTCATAAGGGATTAAAAGGCAGTTCTGCCAATTTGATTCCAGAATATACTCTTATAATTGCTACCCGCATGGCATTAGGTAAAGCTGTTTTCTTTAACAGAGAAGTAGCTATAAACCAAGACTTAAAAGCAATTTTCCCAAAACCAGAACTGTCTAAATATTTTTTATCTTATTGGTTTGCTTTAAATTCAGATATGATCTTGACCATGGGGTCGGGTAGTACTGTAAAAGGAATCCGATTAGAGGTTCTAAAATCATTTAGTTTCCTACTTCCGCCACTCCCAGAACAACAAAAAATCGCAACTATCCTCAGCACAGTTGATGAAAAGATAGAAGTCATTGATGCACAAATCACCCAAACCCGTGAACTCAAAAAAGGGTTAATGCAAAAACTGCTGACACGTGGTATTGGTCATACGAAGTTTCAGGATTCTGTGTTGGGCGAAATTCCGGAGAGTTGGGAGGTTTCAAATCTCGAATCACACTCACATTTTATAACAAAAGGTTCTACGCCAACAACATACGGTTTTGAATGGCAAGAATCTGGTATCACATTTTTAAGGAGCGAATGTGTAAGTCCTAATGGATTTATTTTATCTGGGGCAATGCATATCTCAGAAGAAGCGAACAATGCAATGGAACGCTCAAAGATTAAAGGTGGAGATATCTTAATGACAATTACTGGAAATGTTGGAAGAACGTGTATCTATCCATTGGAATATAATGAGGGTAATATTAACCAGCATATTGCTCGAATTAGAATTTCAGATTCATTATTATTACCCCAGTTTGTTTTTCAGTATTTAAGCCAGGCATCAATTATTACAGAATATCTAAAAATTACTACTGGTCAAGCTTATCCCCAACTAAGTCTAAAACAAGTAAGGGAAACAAAAATACCTTTACCTTCAGTAGAAGAGCAACAAAAAATCGCATCAATATTAAGTACTGTTGATGAAAAGTTAAAAACCCAGAAGGAGAAGAAAACAGAGTACCAACAATTAAAAAAAGGATTAATGCAACAATTACTTACTGGAAAGGTAAGAGTGCTTCAATCTGAACTCGAAATTGCCTAAGTAAAACCCTCCGTTATGAGTGATGAATACCTTTACAGTGAACTTCCTGCAATTCAACTTTTTCAGCGATTGGGGTATCAATACCTTAACGGAAAGGAAAGTGATGAACGAAATGATCTTTCAGAAGTAATATTAAAAAAGAGATTGATTTCTTCAATCCGGAAACTTAATCCGTGGATTGATGAGAACAATGTTTTTAAAGCATACGACAAGATCACGACCGTTCAAGGTTCATCCTTAATGGAAATTAATGAACAGATTTGGGAGTTAATTCGGGGTGCATCATTTACATTAAAACAGGAGTTTGAAGGAGTAGAAGAATTTAGAACGGTTTCCTATATTGATTACCAAAATCCGGAGAACAATGATTTTCTGGTGGTTAATCAATTCCGATATCTAAGCAGAATTGGAAATCATTCCATTCCTGATCTGGTAGTTTATGTAAACGGAATTCCGGTTGCTATACTGGAGTGTAAATCACCAACTGCTACCACTGCATGGGATTCTGCTTACAGCGATCTTCATGCATATCAGGATTTGAATGAAAGACTGTTTTATTACAACCAGATTTGTGCGGGAATATGGAAAGTTGGTGGTCGTTATGGAGCGATAAGTGCGCCACAAGCATTTTATTCAGTTTTCCGGACACCCAAAAATGAAATCGTCGAAGGTGTAACAACGGAACAAGACAAACTGATTTATAACCTTTTCCAGAAAGACAAGTTGCTGGATATCATTCGTCATTTTGTCATCTTTGAAAAAGAAGAAGGTAGAACGATTAAGAAACTTCCGCGTTATCAACAGATTCGCGCTACTAATAATTCGATCAAGAAATTACAGGAAGGTAAAGGTGGTGTCGTGTGGCATACACAAGGTTCTGGTAAATCCATTACGATGGCGTACGTTACCAGAAAACTACAAGCACCTGAATTCGGTTTCAACAATCCTACGGTAATCATTATGACGGATCGTAAAGATCTGGACAGTCAAATCACAACCACTTTTGGTAACGTGGGTCTGAAGAATGTAAAACATGCAGGATCTGTAATTCACCTGGACAAACTTTTAAGGAATGATTACGGTGGAATTATTACCACGACAATCCAAAAGTTTCAGGAAACAAATAAAGAAGCTACAACAGAACAGGATCAAACAGAACTAGAAGAAAAGGAGAACGTCCGGATTGAAAAACATATTCAGGACAAAAACCTCATAAAAATCACAAAGGTTTTAGAAAACGGGAAGTGGATAGAACGTGAGCGTGAGGAGGTAGTACTTGAAGAACTTTCTCAAAAGGAAAATTTGTACGTACTGGTAGATGAAGCACACCGTACACATTACGGGTTTCTGGCATCTTTTATGCGTAATGCACTACCACATGCAAAGTTCATTGCTTTTACCGGGACACCGATTTCCAAAGAAGACAAATCCACGCTGGGTGAATTTTATGGTGGAGAATACATTGATGTATACACCATCAAAGAATCCGTAGCGGATGGTTCAACCGTTGAACTCTTGTATGATGAAGGTATAGCAAAACTGGACATACGCAAAACGGAACTGGACGCAGAGTTTGAAGCAAAGTTCGGACACGAACCAGAAGAAAAGAAGGATAAGTTAAAACAAGTAGCACTTAAAAACTACCAGTTTTCAAAGGAGAGAGTCAATGATATTGCCAAACACGCAATTACTCACTTTAAGGAAAAGATATTCCCTAACGGTCATAAAGCGCTCTTTGTATGTGATGGAAGACCTGCTGCTATCAGGTACAAACAAGCATTTGAAGCACTAAAAGAATCTGGATTCCATAATTTCGATACGAAAGTGATTGTCAGCATTGGTATTCCTAAATCTGATCATGTTGCAAAAGAATATTATGAAGCAGTCGAATGGAATAAAACGCATAAGAACGATCTTAAACCAATCTGGATTGTGGCGCCGGAAAAAATAAAAGATGCTACTGATCATTATAAACTTCCGTTTGGTAACGAAAATGAAATGGAAAAATCAGGAAAGAAGAAGTATGACAATACTGCAATCCTGATTGTTTCGGATATGCTTCTCACCGGATATGACGCACCAATTGCATCTTGTTTATATCTCGAAAAACCACTAAGAGAACATACACTTTTACAAGCAATCGCACGGGTTAACCGCAGCGGGAAACGGAAAGATGCAGGTTATATCATGGATTATAATGGTATAACGAATCATTTGCTTGAAGCGTTGAAAATATTTTCCGGTGATATTCGTCCGGATGACGTACTTAAAAACATCAACGAAGAATTCCCTCAGTTGGAGCTAAACCACACAAAACTTGTTGAATTCTTCAAACCCTTGAAGGTTAGCAAAGAATACAACAGGGGTAAATTCATGGAGGAAGCAGTTAATTACATTGATCAACCCGATAAGCGTGACAAATTCAAAGACCTTCTAAAACAGTTTAACAAATCCATAGGAATAGTATTACCGGATACAAGAGCAATGGTGTATTTCAATGATTTCAAACTTTACAATGAAATCAAGAAAATGGCGAGGAACATGTATCCTGATGATGACGGGTTTAAGGTAAGCAAAGATGAGAGTCTACTATTACAGGGACTCATTGATGAGCATTTAAAATCTTCGGGAGTCAGAAATCTATTACAGGAACCAATCTCTATCATTGACAGAGAAAAATTCAAAGAAGAGATACTGAATGTTTCTCCTGCTACGAAGGAACTGAAAATGCGTAACCATCTTAAACACACGATAAAAGTAAATCTTGACAAGAATCCGGATTTCTACAAACCACTTGCTGAAAGGTTGGAGCAGTTGATCAAGGAACATGAAGAAGGTCGTTTGTCTCAATTATCATTACTAACAGAGTTTGAGAAGATCCAGGATGAAATCATTCAGTCACAGAAGGAAAGTGAACAAAAGGGTTTCGTGACCGAACAGCAGCGTGCTGTGTATTCCTCAATGAAGGTGATTTATCAAGAAGATGCAGAAGATGCGACCAGAACTTTGTTTGACTTAATTAACGGTGAACTGAACATCGTAGGTTGGGAAACAAAAGGAATGGTAATTAATGACATAGAAAATAAACTAGTTCGTTATCTTAAGACCAAAATGGAAAGATCGGATGCAAAGTCAAAAGCAAAAGAACTGGTAGAGGTTTTAAGAAATAACAAAAATGCGTAAGGTAAAATACGGATCAACTTTTATAGAATACAGCTTTCATGAAAATGACAGTCTAAAATCACACTATATCACCGTAGAAAAAAACATAGGGGTAATTCTTAAAGGAAAAGCAATTCCGGTTGAAAAATCCGACAAACTCATATTAAAAAAAGCGCGGTGGATTCTGGACAAACTTGATCTGGTTTCCGTAAAAGAAGATGAAAAGATAGTAACCGGTTCAAGAATTCCTTATCTGGGCAGGTCATACTACGTAGAGGTATCCGTACAGAAAGAACTAAAAGAGTTGCAGATTGAATTCAATCATTCAAAGTTCAGTATTCTTTTACCTTCTTCTGAGGTCAGTCAGTCTGAGATAAAATCTTCCATCGAAAAATTCTATCAGGAACGAGCAGTTGAAAAAATCACACCACGGGTTAAAAAACTTGCTAAGCAAACCAAGTTAGAATTTGATGGTCTGCGGTTTCGCAAACTGGAAAAGAGCTGGGGTAACTGTTCCGGAAAAAACATAATCACCATCAACCCAGCAGCGGTTAAATTACCTTATTCACTAATCGATTATCTGATCGTACACGAACTTTGTCATACGAAGGTAAAAGATCACTCAAAACAATTTTGGGCAGAACTGTCGACGCATGTTCCTAATTGGAAGGAGTTAAATGAGCGGGTGGAAAGGGTGAAGGAGTAATAGGTCGAATGAAATAATTCAATCCTTAAAGGATAAAACTTTTCAAATTCTATGAAGACATTTTTAGCAGATATTATTCCCAAGATTCAAAAATTCAGTAAAAAACTAGATGATCTTACCATTTTAACCAACCATCATTGGGTATCAATGGGGGAAATATCAGTATCAAAAACAGTTTACATATTCCGGACTGGTGGAGTTCTTCTTCTATCGGAGAATGGAATTGTGAGTAAAGGTGCTTGGGAATATTTGGGTAATGACTCTATATTAATTGAATCTGGAAATCAAACACTTCTTTTAAAGCAAGCTTTCGTTGATGATCAAATAATGGCACTCAAATTAGACGGAGCAGAAGGTTTTCTATTTTTCATAAATGAATCTAAAGTAGGAATTGAACTGAACAGCATTCAAGATGTCTTTAAATTCCTCGAGAAAAAATATGTAGAAACACAAGTTGCTAAAAACTCCACAATTGGGCTTAATACAATTCCAATGCATACAGAATCTTCCCCTAAAGAATCTTATGACCTGATTTTTGGTAAGCATTATAAGATTAAAGTGTCGTTTGTGGATGGAACAGAAGGCGAAATATTCATAGGTTTCACTTCAAGAAAATACTTTTTTGTTCATTTTACATGGGGTAAAACTTACTGTGCAGATAAAAATGAATGTATTTCTCGACTTTATATGAGTCGTAAATTTCGTCAATAGTTTAAATACATTTAATGTAAACCAATTAACAGTGGAAGAAGAAATACTACAAGCAAAACAAGCATTCTTACAAGATTACAATATCCCAGGAACGGTAATAATGGCACTGACAAAAGCAATTAATGCGTCCGTTCAGCATAACCATACCTACCACCAAAATTGTGCAGGTGAATTAAGAGAACCAATTAGAGAATTTTGGAAAGGAAGGTTAATCGCATTATCTGGAAAATACATCGACAAACAAAAAGTAGCGACTTATGAACATGATATATTATCGCTGAAGGAAGTAATGGATGAAAATTTCGGTCCATCTTTTTGTGAGGGTGGGTTTAAGATATCTCATGCACAAAAAAGTATTTCAGTTTTCCTGAAACACTTGTGGTGTCTTGGAGCGATCGTTACCCCTCCTCAGTGTCCGGTTGATCGAATTATCTTAGCACACGTTGGGCACGGAAATGTCAGACCTTCATGGACAAAAGTAAATACAATCGAAGAGCATCGTGCACATGTTGCTTTACTAGAAGCTCATCGAGCGCTAACACCACATTTGGCATTAGCAGAGTGGGAATTACTGGCGTTTGCTAACGTTGGAAATTAATTTCGCATTCAACTATCAGGTCACCTTGGAAAATAATATCGTATTATAAGACTGGCACCATTTCCTAGTGTGGGTTGATCTAATATCTCGTCACCATTTTTCATATTGTTTTTCATCACTTTGCAGCATGTAGGCATTCTATGATTTTTACCTGGATAATCTCCGATCGTTGTGTGAAGATCTCCCGATCTTACATCGACGTAGTTTGATTGCAATTTGTTAGTTCTTGCGAAAATGCGATCAAGTTCTATTTGAAAATCTTTTGCGGTTACCGGCATCTTATAAATTATTAATAGAGAGGTTAATTCAAACCCAACCAAGACATTGAATCATATAGGACAAATGTTTTGGTTGGGTTTCCAACTAACAAAATTAAAAGTTTTACTTTCTAAATTGTAGGTTAATATTCTACGAATTTTTTCAATCGATTGATGAAAACCGCTGTTCGAAGTTGATATTTTTCACCGTTTATCCAGATGTAAATATATTCACTTCCACTTCCTGCATTGGTTTTTCGAAAACTTATGAAGCAGTGATTGGACACGGTAAAATCATGGTATACCTCCTCATTCATGCGAGGTTTCTCCTTTTTAATCTTTTCTAGGAGAAGAGCATAGTTGAATAAAATGCTTTTAGTTTGCTCAATATTAAGATGTATATATTCAACGTTCGTGAATTCGGAAACGTCACCCTTATATTTTGCTCTTGGAACGTAAGACCTGTCTGCACCGATAACTAATCCCTTTTCTGAGTTGAATTTATATCCAGTTAACTCAATGTACCGAGCCATACCGATGGTGTTTCCTTTAAAGATGGTGTAAGTACGTATGTTACTTTGCTTTCCAACTTCGTGTTTCTCAATATTTGTTTTGATATGTCTTTCAGTAATGTACCGAGATTGTTTGCAACTGCTAACAAAACAAATTAAAAAGCATACAGAGATGCACAATGAAAAATAGTTCTTCAAGGTAAAGATGATTTAATGTAAGAAAATAATTATGGATGGAGAGAAGCAGTGTTAACGTTTCGGTACATACACCTTGTTACCATTGTTGTTAATGTAATATTGACCACCTCTTTCCCCTGTTTGGATTGTTTTCCCAGAACCGTAATTATAAGCGTCAATGGAATAATCTTTTGCTTTTGTTCCGTTATCCAGAGTGTACGGATTTACATTTCCTTGAGTAGAATAGTTGTCAAGATTTGTCTGATTCTGTTGAGTCTTAATATGAGGTTGAACATAAGTACCATTTGACTTTTGATAACCGCTATTATAATTCGTGTTTGGATTAACAGACCCACTACTGATGCTGTTACTAGACCTGTGGGTAGGTTGTGGATAGAAACTTTGTGAGAAAGAAGAAGTATAAGCAATAGCAATTAGTATTGCGGAGTAAATGACTTTTTTCATAAAAACTACTGGAGGGTGATTATTTGACTAGCGAAGGTTACCCTTTATTTCGGATTGTCATCCAATAACTTAGTTAACGGTAGTTACAAAACTTCGCAATACTGTAGATTCAAAAAATAATGTAAAGTAGACTTATATGATGCTGACCCGACCAGTATGATTACATATATAATGTTAATGTTTTGTTTGGGTTAACAAATCTTTTAAATCGTGTCAAAAGAACTAAAAGATCAACATTAAAGAATTGTGCGTTCAGAAGTATTATTAACTCATATCCCAGGATTCAAATGAAAATAAATTTCTACAAAAGTCTGAGACTGTCACTATTGGTTTGTACCTTATTTGTTTCAAGTTGCAACTCCGAGAACGAAAGATTAAAAGAAGAGTTGGAACAGTGCGCTGATGAAAAGAAACAACTTGAAGATGAAAAAGAAGAGTTGCAATCTAGTTATGAAGAGGCATTAGAAAAGATTCAGCAGTTAGAAGATGACTTGGAAGAATGCCAAGACGAATAATTCATCCACGAAAAAAATTGAATTGATTTATAAAAATCCTTAAAAGTAAGAAGCTATGAAGAAAACTTAAAAAACGACAGAAGCAGATGTGTATTTGACGTAATTCAAAAGTAAGAATTAGAGGAGTTAATGGACTTGTGTCTCAAATTGTGTATCAAACTTTTTTACACAAGAAAAAAGCACCTAACGATTTCTCGTTAAGTGCTTCTGAACCAGGGCTCCCGAAGTTGGGCTCGAACCAACGACCCTCTGATTAACAGTCAGATGCTCTAACCGGCTGAGCTATTCAGGAATTTCAAATCCGATTGTTTATCTGAATTCTGGTGCAAATATAAGGATTCAATTAATATGACGCAAGTCCCGGATAAAAATATTTTTTAACTTTGAACCTTCTGAAGTATTAACTCCTTGACTTTCTTGGCATCTCCCTTCGAAAAATTATTTATAATTATTTCAGGACGCATGCGTGGGATCACGTGAATGGTCGAAAAAAACATACTATTTTCAATTTCCACTCCTGAGATATCAGAATAGAAAACAAAATTATCATTGCTCCTGAATAGTTTTTTAACTGTAAAAGTCACTCCCTTTTCTCCAAATGTTACTTCATCAGGAAAAAATGGATTCATTAGCCCACTGGCACTAAAACGCTCATTCATATTTTTATGGTTAGATAAGTTTACGCGACTCAAAAATTCTTACAAAGGTACGTATACTACCTTTTTCGTTTCAAAAAATTCTTCTTTAAAATAATTGGAAAGCTCATAAGAACGGGTTTTAATATTCAGTTCCGCAAGCTCTTCAGTTAAGTCGCCACCTTTTAGATATAAAATACCATTCCTGAGCGAATGAAATGAGTTTCGACTGATATTTTTACGTACCCAACCAACAAAAGGCGCCATACGCGTTACGGCGCGGCTCACTACAAACTCATAAGTATCTTCAAGTTTCTCCGCCCTGATCTGTTCGGCTTTTACATTTTTCAAATCAAGTGCGGTCGCGATTTCCTGTACCACTCTTATTTTTTTTCCAATACTGTCGACCAGGTGAAACTGGGTATCCGGAAACATAATCGCCAATGGGATTCCAGGAAAACCTCCGCCCGTTCCCACGTCCAGCACCGATGTTCCGGATTTGAACTGAATCACTTTCGCAATTCCCAGGGAATGCAGCACGTGGCGTTCGTATAATGTATCAATATCCTGGCGGGAAATTACGTTGACCTTTGAATTCCAGTCCTGATACAATGCTTCCAGCTGAGTGAATTTCTCACGCTGTACATCAGTAAGGTCCGGGAAGTATTTTAAGATTAATTCCATGTAGTCCGGGGTTTTCTTCTTGTCATCACAAACAATCCGAAGAAGATATAATAAATAAAAAATGCAAAATCCATCAACGGGAAACTAAACCACTCGATCGTTCTGTCGAGTTTTCTGTTGATGACAAAGAAAAGTATCCACTGAATGATCCAGCGAACACCAACGATAACGCCAAGCTCCTGGAGCAAAAGAATATCATTATTCAATATCCCAAAAGCCAGAGCAACAAAACCCAATATCCAGATTACCATATGGGAAAACGAAAGAATTCCAAGCATTACTTTATTCCGCTTGCGATAAAACTCGCTTACAGCCAAATGACGTCTTTTCTGTCTTAACCATGTAGACCAGCTCGTTTTCGGTTTCGAATAGACGAAAGATTCCGGCTCAATAGAAATCTTGGTATTACTGCTGGTAGCAACCTCATTCAGGAAAATATCATCATCTCCGCCCATAATATGGCGATGCCTGTAAAAACCTTTATTTGCAAAGAACAATTCAGTCTTATACAGAATATTGCGGCCAACGCCCATGTAGGTCAATCCTGCCAAAGAGAAAGAAAGATACTGTACGGCAGTATAAAAAGTTTCGCAGCGGATAAACCAGTTCAACAAACCCGGATGTTTTTCATAAGGTGAAAATCCGATAATAATATCTTTTTCGTCACTGATCTGGGAGGTCATTGAGGTTATCCAGTGCAACGAATCAGGGCGACAGTCGGCATCTGTCATTAATGCCAGCGGATATTTTGCCTGTTTCATCCCAACCGTCAGTGCATACTTTTTTGGCGTGACATGAGAAAATTCGTCATTGATACGGATGTAGCGAATGTGCTTCCAGCTATGAATATTTTCACGCATAAACTCTTCACTTCCATCATCAGAGCGGTCATCAAGCAGTATCACTTCAAATTCAGGATATTCCTGGGCATCCAGAAGTGGCAGCAGTTCCATCAGGTTTTCTTTCTCATTCAAGGCACAAACCAGGACGGTAACGCCCGGCGCATGACTTTCATAATTCGCGCTCTTACCATAAAAGGCAAGTCGCGTGAAAATAAAAAGATAATAAAACAGCTGAATCAGAACAAATGCGCAGAGCACATAGAGTAGAGAATCCGTCACGATACAGGGGGTGTGTAAATTTTTTCCATAAGTAATTTCACAAATATACGGTCATTGTCAGGAATGTTAGATGCCTTCCACCTATTTTTGCAGACTCATCTTGTATATTACCATTAATGAAGTTTACCTTACAAACCCAGGACCAGCACTCAAAAGCACGTGCAGGACTAGTGGAAACAGACCACGGAACAATTCAAACGCCGATTTTCATGCCGGTTGGAACGGCCGGAACTGTGAAAGCGGTACATCAGCGGGAGTTGAAGGACGATATAAAAGCGCAGATCATATTAGGAAATACCTACCATTTATATCTTCGTCCCGGGTTGGACATTATTCATAAAGCTGGCGGGCTGCATGGATTCAATGGATGGGACAAACCGATACTTACCGATAGCGGCGGCTATCAGGTTTACTCACTTGCGGGCACGGGGAGAAAAATCAACGAGCAGGGTGTGGTATTTAAGTCACACATTGACGGTGGGATACACACTTTCACACCAGAAGGTGTGATGGACATACAACGTACAATCGGAGCAGATATTATAATGGCATTTGATGAATGTACACCGTACCCCTGCGACTTTACCTATGCGCGTAATTCCATGGAAATGACGCACCGGTGGCTTGGCCGCTGCTGCACGCGTTTTGATGAAACCCAACCTTTGTACAATCATAGTCAGACTCTTTTTCCAATTGTGCAAGGAAGTGTATATAAAGACCTTAGAAAACAATCGGCTGAAGTCATTGCATCATATGAACGTGAGGGAAATGCAATTGGCGGACTTTCTGTTGGAGAGCCTGCGGAAATTATGTACGAACTTACCGAGGTTGTTTGCGACATTTTGCCAAAAGACAAACCCAGATACCTCATGGGTGTAGGTACACCGGCGAATATTCTTGAATGTATTGCTTTGGGTGTTGATATGTTCGATTGCGTAATGCCGACAAGGAATGCCCGCAATGGCATGATTTTTACTACCGAAGGTATAATCAATATCAAGAACGAAAAGTGGAAAGATGACTTGTCACCTCTTGACAAAAATCTGGGAGGTTATGTGAGTACATTCTATTCTAAAGCGTACCTTCGTCACTTGGTAAAATCAGAGGAAATGTTGGGAGCCCAGATTGCCAGTGTTCAGAATCTGACCTTTTATTTATGGTTGGTAAATACGGCAAGAGAAAAAATAATAGATGGGACATTTAGCTCCTGGAAGGCTGGAATTGAAAAAAAATTAATGCAACGCCTTTGAAAGATTGGAAAAAGAACATTTCTTTCGGAAAGAATTTGCTTTAATTACAGTTAAATTCCGCTATTTCATAAATAGGGGTTGATAAAATGACATTGTTAACCTAATTTTGTGCCCACTAGGCATTTTGATTAGTTATCTGGCCACGGAAATAATATATTGTTTTTATTATAATTGATTATTAAAGATCAATCCTAGTTAATCTTAATAACGCTAACTTGAATAGTATGAAAAAAGTATCCCAGTTGATTTGTTCGCTTGCCTTGGGGTCATTGATGGCTTTGCCTTCACTAGCTCAGCCCTTGGAGCAGCCGAATTCTCCGGATTACAATCCAAAAGCTACGTATGACGGTCCCTACAAACTTAACACATGGTCGATTGCTATCCATGGAGGTCCTTCTATGTTTTTCGGTGATTTGAGAGAATACGATTTCTGGCCTGTTAACAAAACCACCACCGACAGCCACAAAGAATCAGGAACTTTTCAAGGAGGCTTAACGATTAACAAACAACTTTCGTATTTGTTTGGGGCTCGTCTTGACGGATCCATCGGTAATTTGCGCGGTATGAAACGTCGTAACTACAACCGTTATTTTGAAGGAAAATATCAGGACGTCTCTTTATCAGGAACTGTTAACCTTAAAGGGTTATTGATGGGACCAAATAAAATGAAACGTTGGAAAGTTGACGCTTACGTTGGGTTTGGTCAAATCTTCTACGATTCCAAAGCTTATGATCTTACCGGCGGTGTTAAACTTCGCGAAACAGGTAAGAAAAATGACTGGATCATTCCAACAGGTCTTGCAATCAATTATGAATTGACTTCACGTCTTGATCTTGGTCTCGATTTCCGTCTGAACTATACAAATTCTGATTATCTTGATGCAACATGGGGTGGTGACTATGACAGAACACCTAACCTGAATTCTATCAAAGATGCTAAGACTTCACACAAAGGAAACTCTGAACTGGATAGCTACGGTTACGGTTCAGTTGTATTGACTTACAAACTTGGCAAGAAACCTCTTAAAGTTAAGAAAGAGGATGGAAAATGGGCTTACAAGCCAGACGAAGGAGGATATTACCACCTGCGTTACACAGATCCAAAAGTATTGTTGAGACCTGTTAAGATTCTTACACTTGAAGAAATGGACTCTGTTGCAAAAGCAAACCGTCCAAAAGATATCGATCCAAGATTGCTTCTTGATACTGATGGTGATGGTGTTTCTGACTTCTTCGATAAAGAACCAAATTCTCCAGCCGGAAGTATTGTTGACGGTAGCGGTCGTGTTCTTGACTTTGACACTTACGTAAAAAATGCACTTGCAACTGGTGCAGCATGTAGCGAAATATTTGCTAACGTTCAGTTCGATACAGACAAAAACGTGCTTAAACCTGAATCTCAGGATATGTTGAAAAATGTAGCTGCGTTGATGAACAAAAACGGATGTCGTCTGCAATTGGCTGGTCACGCAGACCGTCGTGCAACGGATCGTTACAACATGGCACTTTCCCGCCGTCGTGTAGATGCAGTGAAAAACTTCCTGATCAACGAAGCTGGTTTGAAAGATGCTAGTAAAGTAATCGTTGACTACTTCGGTTCATTCAAACCAATCGCTGAAAGCTCAACTCGTGATGGTTTATTGAAAAACCGTCGTGTAGAATTGAAACTTCTTCCATAAGGAATAAAAGAATTCAATAAATAAGAAAGGCTCCCAATGGGAGCCTTTCTTATTTCAAATCACTAGATTTGCGTTGATATTTAAATTTTATACCAAATCAAAAAAATACACAATCACTTCAATAAAAACCACTCACATTAATTACGCATGGCACAATATGATTATCTGATAGTTGGTGCAGGGCTCTGGGGCTCTGTTTTTGCACATGAAGCTACCAAAAGAGGAAAAAAATGTCTGGTAATAGACCGACGTCCCCACACAGGAGGAAATACTTATTGCGAAAATGTTGAAGGTATTAATGTACACAAATACGGAGCGCATATTTTCCATACCAACGATAAGAATATCTGGGATTATGTGAATTCCTTTGTAGAATTTAACCGCTATACCAATTCACCGGTAGCAAATTATAAGGGCGAACTTTATAATCTCCCTTTTAATATGAACACCTTTTACCAGTTGTGGAAGGTGCGTACGCCGGAAGAAGCAAAAGCCAAAATTCAGGAACAGGTTAAAGAAGCAGGAATCACAGATCCAAAAAATCTGGAAGAGCAGGCCATTTCATTGGTTGGTGTTGATATTTATGAAAAACTGATCAAAGGATATACCGAGAAACAATGGGGAAGAAAGGCGACTGAACTTCCCGATTTTATTATCAAAAGGTTACCGGTTCGCTTCACTTATGACAATAATTATTTCAACGACAAATACCAGGGAATTCCAATCGGCGGCTATAATAAGTTAACCGAAGGATTATTGGAAGGCATTGAGGTAAGACTGGATACTGACTTTTTCAAAAATCGTGAAGAACTGAGTGCACTTGCAGAAACCGTTGTTTATACGGGCCAAATCGACGAATATTTTGGTTTCAGCCACGGCTCGCTTGAATACCGCAGCCTGCGTTTTGATAACCAATTGCTGGATCAGGAAAATTATCAGGGAAATGCCGTGATCAACTATACGGATGCTGAAACGCCATTTACAAGAATTATCGAACATAAACATTTCGAATTCGGTACGCAGCCGAAAACGGTAATTACGCATGAATATCCATCAGAATGGACAACTGGTGCAGAACCTTATTACCCTGTGAATGACGATAAAAACACAGAAGTTTTTAGCAAATACAAGGAATTAGCACAGAATGAGGATAATGTAATTTTCGGCGGCAGGTTGGCAGAATATCGCTATTACGATATGCACCAGGTTGTAGGATCGGCTTTGAAAAAAGTGAAGGTTCATTTCGGCGAGTAAAACAAAAAAACACATACTATAAAGCCCTCGGGCAATTTTACATATGTTTTCACGGATCAACTTCTGTGTCGCTGTATTGCTATTTGTAATCAGCTGCACGACACAAAAAAAATCTCCTTCAATAATTTCCGAAAAGCTTATAATGGCACCTGTACAAAAAAGTACAGGTGCTTATTTGATTCAGCCCGGCAACAGATTGTTGATTCATAATCTTAACTGGACTTCCCGATTATTTCCCGAACCTGATAAAATACAAAACGGTCAATCAATTTCCCAAGGTGGCTATCTGGTTCAGGTAAATGAGGAAGGGAATATCAGTATGCCCGAAATCGGAAGATTTCGTGTTTCAGGTTTAACACGACTACAGCTTTCCGATTCACTTACTTCCCGATATAAGAACATCATAAGAGATCCGATATTTGAAGTTGAAATCACTAATTTACAGGTAAAAGTATTAGGCGCCTGCACCATTCAGGGTCTTGTAACGTTGGATAAAGAGACGCAAACATTAGGTGAAGTTTTGGCAAAAGCTGGTGGAATAAAATATAACGAGGCTGGAAATACCATTCAGATTATTCGTGGAGATGGAAAAGAGCAGAAGATAATTGAATACGATTTTCAACAGCTGGGAGATCCTGGCATTATAAATCTTCTGATTTACGACAATGATGTCGTTTATATTCCGCCTTCCAGAGAAGGAATTCGCTCCGTCAGACTTTCACGGAAACTCGTCATTCTTCAACCAATATTGATTGCGCTAAACCTCGCTTTACTCATTGTAAATATTACCAGGTAATGATATCCACTATAATTGAAACCGCGAATTCAGGAATTTTAAGCTCACTAGGTCTTGATCTCCACATGCACGTATTGCCAGGGATTGATGATGGAGCCCAAAATATGCAAGATAGTCTGTCACTTATTGATTCACATTACCGGGCAGGAATCAGGACGATTATTGCCACGCCGCACATCCGGATTGACTTCTTTAAAAACAGCCGGGAGTCAATTCACAATGCGTGGATGGAACTAACAAATGTCACAAAGGAGCAATATCCTGATCTGGAAATTAAATATGCCGCTGAGTATTTTGCGGATGACTATTTTTTGACCTTGCTTCAAAAAAGAGAAATCTTACCTATTTCAGGAAATTATGTTTTGGTTGAAACATCGCTAAGACATGATCAGCCATATTTCAAGGATATTTTGAAAGAAATGATATTGCAGGGTTATCAGCCGGTTGTGGCTCATCCTGAAAGATATCAGGCCTGGCATAATAAGCCTGAGCATTATGCGGAGATCTATGAATTAGGTGTAATTTTTCAAATAAACTTACTTTCCATAGGCGGTGCATATGGGCCAACAGAGCAAATTACAGCAGAAAGACTCATTCAACAAGGCTGGATTGGAGCACTTGGAAGTGACCTTCACCGCGTAAGTCAGTATAAGTATATAAAAGAGGCGGTTGAGAATCCCTATTTCAAAAGTTTAAAGGATGCCAAACTGCTGAATCATACTTTACAATCTGACTAACCGAATGAAGAAAGGGAATGACAGTGCTTTTTTTGAAGAATTTCTTAATCACTCTGACTCCCTGGATTTCCAAAAGGTTTTCAAAGTGATTCTTAGCCGCTGGTATTGGGTGGCCGGATCACTTTTCTTTTTTGGTATCAGCTGTTTTCTTTTTTTGAAACTTGTTAAACCAAAATATGTTGCGTCCATTAATCTCAAATACCTTGATAAACAAACCGAGCTCGATGAAATTACAAGTACAAAACCTACTTACCTGATCAACGATGGAAGCAATGAATATTTAACTGAAAAATATAATATTCAATCTCAGGAAGTAGTCGAAAATGCCTTGACAAAACTTCGGTATCCCTTTACCTTCTACCGGTTAAAAGACTTCCGGCACATTGATATTTACCCATACAAACCACTTACTATCAAGATACTCTCATTTGATGAATTGAAATTTAAAACAGGGAAATTCTCAATCGATCCTGCGCTAAAATTTTCTTATCAATCTGAGAATTACATTAAAACTTTCAAGCTCGCCAAGGGCACAATTTGCTCCGTACCCGGTTTATCTTTCCAAGTTGAACAAATAAATATCACAGAAAAATTCGACATCGAATTTGTTTATAATAACCCGTCAATCATAGCCCGGGACTTTATCAAACGGATTGAAATTATTGAAATTGAGGACAAAATGCCAGTTCTTACCGTTTCCTTTAAACATCATAATAAACCCTTTGCCAAAGATTTCCTCGAAAAATTACTCGAATCCTATCAAGTATATGACCTTCGCCAAAAACAGCAATCCTCAGATCTTACACTTCATTTTATTGACGATCAGCTAAAAGTTTACTCCGATGCTTTGAGAGAAGCAGCCCATAAATTGGAGATTTTTAAACAGAAAAATGCTGTCTTCGATGTCAGTGCTTCTGCCATCGGGATTTCTGAAAAAACACGTGATATTGAACAGCGAAAAAATGAGTCGGAGATTCAAAAAGCCTATATACAAACACTTGAAAAGAATCTTGGAAATACATTTGAGCCGGTTAATTATTTATCCGTTGGGCTGGACGGAACAACAGACGCCGTGCTTGTAGAATTACTTGATCAATTTAATTCCCTGATTTCCAGACGAAAAGAGTTATTGATGAAATATAGCATTAATTCATCTGTCGTTAAAAACCTGGATGAAGAACTTGGTAAATTCCGACGACAAATACTGGATAATATTTTACTCCAAAAACAAAAAAATGCGGGTACAATCAGAATTTTAGATCAGAATCTGGAATCTTTACAAAAGCAGTTCAAACAGATTCCGGCCCTTGAAAAAAACTTCCTGTACCTTCAAAGCAATTTTGAAGTCAATAAAAATATTTATTCCTTATTGCTGAATAAGGAAATTGAATCTTCTATTGTGAGAGCCGGAATGTTACCTTCATTCCGAATTATTACATTGATGGAAGTTGAAAAAATATTCCCGAAGCCAGTTCAAATTATTACGCTGTCATTATTTCTTGGCTTTTTAACAGGTATATCTTCCATCTTTCTTACCCGCTATTTCAATAAGAAATTTGTTGATACTGATTTAAGAAATGCTTCCGGACATGTGCACTTATTAGGTCTTATTCATCATTTTAAACACAAGCCCGGCAAAGAAAGTAAGTTCGATCTGAACACTTTTTTATCCGATCAATCCATCTTTACTGAATCCGTTAGCACCCTTAGAACCCGGTTAAGTTTTTCAAAATCAAATGAGAAATTGCACCAGGAAAAGGGAAAACAGATTTTGGTCACCTCTCAGCAATCTGGTGAAGGCAAAACGTTTGTTTCGGTTAATCTTGCATTATCGCTTACAAAAATCGGTAAAAAGGTAATCATTATCGGCTGCGATTTACGAAGGTCCAAGCTACATTATTTTTTTGAAGATCCAAACGAAAAGGGTTTAAGTAATTACTTGCAGAAAAAAACAGATTTACAGGATTTGATAAAATCTTCATCTATAGCAAACCTGGATTATATTCCTGCTGGCCCTACCCCTTTCGATCCGGCTGAACTTTTACAAAAGGATTTATTTCAGGATTTGCTGGTTCATTGCAGAAAAGAGTATGATTACGTTTTTCTGGATTCTGCTCCTGTCGGGTTGGTTTCTGATAATGTCCCACTGCTACGTGAAAGTCACATTGTGCTATTTATTTTAAGATGGTTATACTCTGATAAAGACGCCTCTCAACTTCCTGAAAAGTTGGCATTGGATTATGAGATTGACAAAATTGAAGTGATCGTAAATGACTTTTATCCTGACAATTTATATAATTCAGTAACATCTTCTCAATCTTATACACATCAATATGGCTATGATTATCAGGGAAAAACTTATTTCAATCAACAAGGAAAAAGTAAGATCACCAACTTAAAGAAGAGGCTTGGATTACATGATTGACTTAAACATGACACACACACCATATGAATTATTTGAATTATCAACAACCAAAAATCATCGCAGAGATTGGCTGCAATCACCTGGGCAATCTGGATGTTGCCAAAGAATTAATTCGTTTGGCAAAAGAATGCAAAGCAGATTATGCCAAATTTCAAAAACGCAATCCAAAGGAATTATTAACAAAAGAACAATATGGCGCGCCACATCCAGTCCCTTATCAATCTTATGGTGCCACTTATGGTGAGCATCGTGAAGTATTGGAATTCAACATTGATCAACATATAGAACTAAAAAAGTACGCTGAATATCTCGGTATCGGTTATGCCTGTTCGGTTTGGGATACTACTTCTGCGGAGGAAATCATATCGCTAAAACCTGATTTTATAAAAGTCCCCGCCGCAAGTAACTGCAATTTTGAAATGCTGGTTTTGCTCCGTGATCATTATTCCGCAGACATTCATCTTTCCGTCGGTATGACTACCTGGGAAGAAATTGAAACAATAATACAGCTTTTTGAAGAAACAAATCAGGCGAAAAGCCGACTAATTCTTTACAGCTGCACTTCCGGATATCCAATTGATTTCAGGGATGTTTGTCTATTGGAATTGAGAAAATTGTATTTCCATTTTAAAAGCAGAATAAAAGAATTCGGCTTTTCGGGACATCATTTAGGCATTGCAATAGATGTTGCAGCCTACACGCTTGGAGCAAAATGGATTGAGCGACACTTTACCAAAGACCGAACCTGGAAAGGCACTGATCATGCCGCTTCTCTGGAAGTGACTGGTTTGCAAAAACTTGCAAGAGATCTTCATCATACGTACGAGGCCTTAAATTTCAAGTCGGCAGATATTCTTACTATTGAAAAAATCCAGCGTGACAAATTAAAATCACACACACATTGAAAAAAATTCTGGCTATCATTCCCGCAAGAGGTGGCAGCAAAGGGCTTCCCGGAAAAAATATAAAACCCATTGCCGGACATCCCTTGATTGCTTACAGCATAAAAGCGGCATTAGACTCCCCGTCTGTAACGCGAGTGATTGTTTCAACCGATTCCGAAGAAATCGCGCAGGTTGCCAGATCCTACGGAGCCGAAATTCCCTTTATTCGGCCATCAGAATTTGCAAATGATTTAAGCACGGATCTGGAAGTTTTCACGCACGCACTGGATTGGCTTGAAATGAATGAAAATTACAAACCGGACCTGGTCGTACAATTTCGCCCAACTTCTCCGGTTCGTTTTCTTCATGATATTGAAATTTGTATTCATAAAATGCAAAGTTCCGAAGCTGATAGTTTAAGAATTGTTACCCCGGCTTTTCACACGCCGTTCAAAATGTGGGTGCTGGATGAAGCAAGCGCACAAATGCAGCCCTTACTTCAACAAGATATTATCAGAGAATCCTACAATCAACCGCGCCAGAATTTGCCTGAAATTTATTGGCAGATCGGAACACTGGATGTCATTCGTACCGACGTGATTACTGAGCGAAAATCAATGTCTGGAAAAAATATCCTTCCCTATATCATTGAACAGCAGTTTGCAGTGGATATTGATGACCTGGGAAGTTTTAAACGTGCAGAAGAAATGATCCTGAAATATGATTGCGTAAAGTTTGTGTCATGATTAAAAAAGATGATCCGATTCTGATTTTTGGTGCTGGTTCTATCGGGGAAAGACATATTCATATTCTTCAGAAATGTGGTTATTCCAACATCTGGATTTATCGCCAACGGAATCTCGCTCTTCGGAATGTTGACGCAAAAACAATCAATATTTTCACTGATTTAAACCGAATAGATGAAATAAAACCGAAAGCAGCGATCATCTGTACGCCAACTTTTCAACATTTGAAGCAGACTTTATTTTGTGTGGAACGAGGAATTCATGTTCTGGTTGAAAAACCATTATCACACAACCTGACAGATTATGATAAATTATTGCAAGCAGCAATCCAAAATACCACTTACGTTCAGCTGGCATATATGCTTCGTTATCACGACTTTTTCCAAAATATTAAATCGCTTGTTGAAAACAGGAAAATGGGAAATTTGATTGGAATGCAAACATACTGGGGAGAATACTTGCCTGATTGGCATCCCTGGGAGGATTATCAAAGTTCTTATGCGGCAAGAAAAGAGTTGGGTGGAGGAGCCGCACTTACGCTGAGTCACGATATAGATTTGGTAAACTGGCTTTCCGGAAGTCCCGTAAACAAATGGCAAACTTTAAAAAATTACAGGTCCTCTCTCCAAATAAATGTGGAATCAGGAGCTGATATTTCGATTGGCTATCAAAATGGCATTACCGCACATTGCCATGTCAATTTCCATGAGCAAAAAACAAAACGCTGGTATCGCTTTGTATTTGATGAAGGATCAATCGAATATGATTATTACAAGTCAGTAAATACAACTTATCATCAGAAAGAAACCATAATCAATACGATTCCTGATTTCGACAGAAATCAGCTTTATGAATTGCAAACATTACATTTTTTTAGGCAAATTAACGAAGGAAATTTTCGGGAAGCGTCCTTGCGGTCAATTGAAGAATCAAAAGTAATTATCAGTATTTGTCAATAATGAAAACTTATAACACACACGCTTCTTTATCTATTTCCGGAAAAGTTATTCTCGTCACCGGTGCTTATGGTTTGATTGGACAAACTATTGCTTCTGCATTTCTTGAACAGGGTGCATTCGTTATCCTGGCGGACATTGATAAAAGCAAACAGAATATGCTTGAAAGTGAAATTTCCAAAAAATTTCCGGCTAGCCACTTCCTTTTTCAAACGCTGGATATTGCCGACAAAGAAAGCTGTCAGCAAACAATGATCGCAATCATTCAAAAATTTGGCAGGTTGGATGTACTGATTAATAACGCGGGTCTTGATGCTAAGTTCGATCAAGAATCTTCCGGAAAAGTCAATCACAGCCGCTTTGAAAATTATCCAATTGATTTACTTCGAAAAGCAGTTGAAATTAATCTGACCGGAACAATACTGATAACTCAATATGCTTGTAAACAAATGATTAAGCAACAGTCAGGAAATATTATCAATGTTGCGTCAACCTATTCTATCGTTTCGCCTAATCAAAATCTATACGATTTCAGAGACGGAAATCAGAATTTCAAACCGGTAGATTACGTCGCCTCCAAATCCTTTGTTCCCAATTTCACGCGATACCTGGCAACTTTTTATGCCCGTGAAGGAATCCGCTGCAACGCTATTGTTCCGCATGGAATTTACAATAATCATGAGGAACCGTTTCTGCAAAACTTTGCCCGATTGTCTCCTCTTGGAAGAATGTGCGATCGCGAAGAACTGATCGGACCATTTACTTTCCTGGCCTCGGATGCTTCCGGTTATATGACCGGATCGCTGCTAACTGTGGACGGTGGCTGGACGGCCTGGTAAAATCAATTATTAATATCAGATTATCAAATGAGTAATTCGGAAGAAAAATGGGACTTGGAAATAATCCCTTATACGGGACTATTTGATATAAACTGGCGGGAGCTCTGGCAATATCGTGACCTGATATTTTTGTTTGTCAGGCGGGATGTCGTGGCCACTTACAAACAGACGATTTTGGGCCCCCTCTGGTTTTTTATCCAACCTATGCTGACTACACTTATGTACGTCACAATTTTTGGCAATATGGCGAAAATCTCAACCGGAGGTTCTCCAAAAATCCTGTTTTATCTGGGCGGAATTACGGTCTGGAATTATTTCCAGGAATGCCTTCTCAAAACTTCTGAGACCTTTATTGCCAATCAGAATTTATTCGGTAAAGTATATTTTCCAAGAATGGTAACACCCATTTCAATCGTCATTTCCAGTCTTCTTAAATTTTTCATTCAGTTTAGCCTTTTTTTGATTACCTGGCTTTATTTCTTATTTCAAAAAACACCCGGCACAAGTCCCAACATCACTATTTTGCTCTTTCCTCTTTACATTATTTTGATGTCAGGATTGGGTTTCAGTTTTGGGATACTGATTTCCTCCCTGACGACCCGATATCGGGACTTACGATTTTTAGTGCAATTTGGAATACAATTGCTAATGTATGCAACACCAATTGTTTATCCTCTTGAAATTGCCTCAGAAAAATACAGATGGCTTTTGCTATTAAATCCGATTACGAGCATTGTCGAAGCCTTTCGCTATGCCTTCACCAGCAACGGGAATTTTTCATCCTACAACCTGATTTACAGCACGTTATTTATGACAATAAGCTTATTTTTCAGTATTATCATTTTCAACAGAGTTGAAAAAACTTTTATGGATAAAATATAAATATGGCAAAAACTGTCATTCATTTCGAAAATGTTTCGAAGCTATATAAGCTCGGTGAAATCTCAACCGGAACTATTTCCCGTGATCTTTCCAGATGGTGGGCGCTTTCGAGAGGAAAGTCTGATCCTGTCAGTAAAATTGGAGAAGTTTTGAAAAAACATTCTGATAAAACAGTTTGGGCTTTATCGGATATTTCATTTGAAATAAAACAAGGAGAGGTGCTAGGAATTATTGGAGGCAACGGCGCAGGAAAATCGACACTTTTAAAAATTTTGTCCCGTGTCACAAAACCAACAAGTGGGAGAATTCGCATCAGAGGACGAATAGCATCACTGCTCGAAGTTGGAACCGGCTTTCATCCGGACCTCACCGGCCGTGAAAACATCTTTTTGAATGGCGCAATTCTTGGTATGCGAAAAAGTGAAATCCTTAATAAACTGGATGAAATTGTCGCCTTTGCCGGTGTTGAACGCTATCTCGACACTCCTGTAAAACGTTATTCATCAGGCATGTATGTCCGGCTTGCTTTTGCGGTGGCGGCACATTTGGAGCCGGAAATATTAGTTATTGATGAAGTTTTAGCCGTTGGTGATGCGGAATTTCAACGAAAATGTCTTGGAAAAATGAAAGATGTGAGTCAAAATGAAGGCAGAACCGTACTTTTTGTAAGTCATAACCTGGCATCTGTTAAATCACTTTGTTCTAAATGCATTTTTCTAAAAAACGGAAAACTGGAATATCAGGGAAAAACTGATCTTGCCATAAATCAATACCTTAATATCCTTACCCACAATCAAAATGAGTTTTATTTTGATGCGAAAGAAAACCATGAAGCATGTTTTACATCTTTAAAAATCACGGATAGCAAAAATCAGTTAAACAATACCTTTTCGATCATGGATTTCTGGCAGTTAAAAATTGGTTTTCGGACACATTATTCCGTCTCCGATCTGGTTGTGGCAGTTGGTCTTCTGACATCAGATAATATTCTGCTAAGAAGTATTTTTTCGAAACCTTTTCATGCTGAAAACGGAAATTATGAAGCCGTTTTTTCTGAAAATGATATCGTTTATGGTGTCGGTACTTATCAGATAATTATTTCACTGTCTATTAACAATCACATTATTCAACATATTGAAGAACCAATTTTTATAACTTTTGAAGAAACGCAGTTTCAACATTCTTTTCTTAATACAAAAAATAAAGGTTTGATTTTGAATCAAATGAACGTCAGAATTTTACCTGTGTAACACGTTTTTCACTTTTAAAATATTCAAATTTCAATTAGTCTTAAATCGAATAAAATACCTTTCCAGCTATAAATCATCGAATTGAACTTTCAAAAATTGATTTTAAGCTTTTTAAATTCCTGAATTGCCAATTTAAAACGACAAAATATGTGACCAAAAATTCGTTTTGAAATCTAATATATACGAACTCTAATACAAACTTCACTACTCAACCAGCCAGAAAGCCCACTATTTCTGCAAATGAAAATCTTCTGACTATCAGCCGTTAATAAATTTCTTTTAACAAAGTCGGGTTGTACATTTTTCAAAATCGCAATGAAAATAGGAGTTTTGGCACACTATCTTGACACGCGTATGGACTTACGTGATTTGCTTGACCTATTAGGTCATGAACATGATATTGTGGCTTATATCCAGGAATCAGAAGCGCAGAAAATAGGTAGATTATTACCTGATATAACCGTCGTTCCTATTCCGGTATTCTCAGGAATTTCAAGATTTTTTCAATTAATATGGCAATACACTTACCTCTTATTTGGTCGGCTTCCAGCCAGCAGCAACAATTATTATCTGACTGAGCATATCAAGTTATTAAATTCTTCTTACAGAAAATGGTCTAAACTTATACAGGCGTCTTTGTTGTCATTGAGTAAAGTGAGTCCAAAAATTATAAGTTATGATCAATATCTTGATGGGCTTTCATGGCTAAAAATGCAGTTTGAATTCGAAACTGACATTGATGTCTTTGTATGTTTTACAGAAATTTCAAATGACTGGATCTTTGCCAAATTAATTCAGGAAAATAAACCTGTCTGGACTTATGTATACAGCTGGGATCATCCGTGCAAAATGAAAACTTTTTCAAAACGAACAAATTATCTTGTTTGGAATGAAGGAATTAAAGAGGATCTGATCACATTACAGCAAATAGAATCAGAGAAAATTCAAGTCTTGGGGGCTACTCAATTCGCTTCCATTGAACAATTTCTCAACGCTGGAAAAACCGGCATTGAAAATAGTCCTTATAATTTTCCATATATATACCTCGGATTTGCGACAGGTTATGATGCATTAGCTCGCCAGGAAGTAAAATATTGTCATCAAGTTACGGACATTTTGAAGGCGACATTACCAGACTGGAAACTGGTTATCCGCCCCTATCCATTTCAAAAAAACATAACTATTTACAAGTTGTTAACGACTTTACCAAATGTAATTTTTGATGATAGTATTTCTTCAAACGACAAATTCTTAACAATTAAAAATGCCAGCGCTTTCCTCCATTTTGGTACTACAATGGGCTATGAAGCCATGTATTTCGATACTCCTTCCTTTTTGCTTGCTATTGCGGATCAAAAAAAAGATGCCTTGTTACACGGATTTGTTCACCAATATCAGAATGACAAATATCTCAATACAACTGACTCTCTTGTAATTAAAAGCTACAACGAGCTCATTGCTGTTTTTGAAAATCTTGCTCGCGGACAGCTGGAAGTATATTCAAATCAAAAAAATCAGTTAGCCACGCCACTGCATTCTTTGCCGGTTTTAGCAGAAAGGCTTATTTCGATAATAAAACATCAACAATACCAACTTATTAGCCCTATGAAACTCATTGCATCTCCGTTACTGCCCATGATTTCTGCTCCGACCATTTCCGGCCGGATATCACTGCGTATCCTCAACGAGGTTCGTAACGTGTTTAGAAGGCAATTGCGACAAGAAATGATTAGCCGTTTACCTATTTACGAAGTTGACGAAGATCAATCGGAAATACACATGCTCATTTGCAAACGTGATTTTGAAATGGCAATCATTACAGCAGCGCAGCTAAATCATCTCGGGCAAACGGGCCATTCCTTTACATTTCACGACGACGGCACTTTGGATGATAAAATGGAAGAAACGATTTATCATCATTTTCCAGGGACATTGGTCGTACGCCGAAATGTGGCTGATTTTATAGCAAGTCAAAAATTATTCGCCTATCCCAATATCCTCGAATTCCGTAAAAAACATGTGATGGCTTTGAAACTGATTGATACGGCAATTTGGGCACAAAATGATCGGATCGGATACCTGGATTCAGATGTTCTCTTTTTTCGATATCCGGAAAAATATATTCAGTCTTTGGAAACAGGGACCAACACAAATTATTTCAACCAGGATATGGCAGATGCTTATATTTCAAGTTCTTCAGCCATCAAAAGAGAAATTGGTTTTTCTCCTGCACCCCGAATTAATGCAGGTTTGTGGACTATGAACAAAAAGGATATTGATCTCTATCAAATCGAACTATGGTTAAAGCATCCGTTTTTTCATAAACATCAGGCTGATTACAGGCTCGAACAGACATTTATGGCTTTGCTGGCACAAATTTCCAAAACGCATACGGCCTACTTTCCGAAAGAATATGACGTGTCCTTTGAAAAAATACCAAAGGAGAGTGTTTGCAAACATTATGTTGGCAGAATCCGGTATGGGTATGAGCTTGAAGGAATTAAATATTTAATTAATGATGAAAGTCTTTAAATAATAGTCATTGAGATACAAACACTTTCAAAAAATATTGATTTTGCCTGATGCCGGGCCTCAAAATCCCTTTCAATATGAGATGATTAAATTTCTGAGAAGTCATGGATTTGAGGTATTCATTGGCAGCAAGAGGAAACTGGGAAGTATTTATAAAGCTGTAAATCAATTCAATCCGGAAATAATTTATTTCGACTGGGTTCATAGTTATCTGATCGGCAAAACATTTCTGTGGAGTTTTATAAAATCGCTTTTTTTCGTTTTTGAAATTTCCTATCTGTGTTTTTTTAGAAAAATTCCTTTCATTCATACGTTACATAATACTCAAAATCATGGCGGATTCTGGTTGGCCTGGGAGCAGATTTTTTACGGTTTTTTTCTAAGACGGTGTTCAAAAATCAGAGTTTATTCGGAAACTGTAAAACAGGAGGTTGTAAAGAAATTCAGGATCTTATCCAGCGATATCTACATAATTCAAGACATTCCTTATCACCATTATTATCTCAATAACATATCCGAAAAAGAAAGCAGGGCTTATTTTAATATCACAGAAAAAGACTTTGTATATCTATTTTTTGGTAAAATAAAAAAATACAAAGGCCTCGAAAACCTGATCCTGGCTTTTAAAGCAGTGGAGAAATCCGGCGATTATCTTCTCATTGCAGGAGAATGTTCGGATAGAAAATATCTTTCACAACTTGTAAAATTGGCATACGGCTCCCAAAAAATAATTTTGTATGACGGGTTTATTGCGGAAGATGAAGTTCAATATTTTTTCAACGTAGCCAATGTTGTTGTATTGCCTTTTACAAGAATTGATCATTCCGGAAGTATTGACCTGGCGATGTCTTTTGCGAAACCAATAATTACTTTAAAGACAGGTACGACGTCCGATTTATTAGCTTATCAGGAATATCTGCTATTTGAAAATCCACAGGAATTGGAATCCTGTATGGCTCTGGCTCACAAAATTAATGTGGAAGAAATTGGCATAGAAAATTTCAAAATAGTGGATTCTCCAAGCTATCGCGATTTGTTGGTATTGTTTAAAAAAGTATAAATCCACGATCATGAAAATACTTTTCTGTACCAATACATTTGAAAATGTAGTTAACGGACCTTCCAAATTTGCCAATTACTTACTGGAAATAAACACACGCTACAAAAATTTCGAAATCCGGATTTTAACAGAGGATATTGCAATCGATTCCCTCGCCCAATACGAAAACAAAGTTTTCCGGTTAGATTTAAAATTGAGCTTCTTTACCAAAACCTGGGGATTTATATACAGAATGTTTCCCTACTACAAAGCCTGCCGTGACCTCAGGGCTGAATATGAGTTTGACATTGTAGTTTTCAACAACGCTATTACCGGAATCTGGTCCGCTATAAAATCAGACAAACCGGTTATCGGCATGATTAATGACGATACCAGTGCTTCAATTTCCTGGCGGAATTTTGATGGAAGTCACAGATGGTTTCGCCATTTTATTTTCAAATATCTTGAAAAAGCTGCCTTCGTTTTTGAAGCTGGAATTGTTGTTAATTCCCACTTTTTACAAGGTTTTCTTTTGTCAATTTATGGTCCGGATCCTTCTAAAATTCATCTTTTACATAAAGGGATCAGAATTGACAAAAAACGTCCTGTGCGGCTCTCATCGATAAATTCACCCATCAAAATCCTGTTTGTTAAATCAGATTTTATACGCGGAGGATTATTTGATTTAATCGCTGCGCTTGCTTTGTTGAAAGATATTTCACTGGAACTGCAAATTATCGGGCCCAAAATGATCTGCAAACAAGAGATTTTGGACAGAAATAAATCGTCAAATGTTGCCATAAATTTCATAGGGCCCGCGCCTGAAGAAACTGTCAAAAAGCTGATGGAAGAAAATGACTTTTTAGTCATTCCCGCAAATCAGGAAGCTTTGGGAATTGCTAATATGGAGGCTTTGGCTCGTGGATTAACGGTTATATCGAGTAATGCAGGAGGAATACCAGAAGTAATGGATTTTGGCAAAAATGGCTGGATGGTAAGTCCGAATAATCCATTTGATTTGGCAAATACAATTCAATATGTAATCGAGAACCCGGATGAGCGATTGATTAAACAACAAAATGGATATGACTTTGTTTGTCAAAATTTCTCACATGACCAAGTTATAGATCGTTTTCTGAAAATTCTTGAAAAATATAAACCATGAAAATGATTTTCATCTCCAACAATTGGGCTGATGCACATCAGCAAACACGGTTGAATGCCTTGTTAAAATTAAATTTATCCATTGTGGCAATAACGGTTTTACGGAATTACTATCACGCAACTTCTCCGCTTATGCCAATTGTAATCGGAAATGTAGATCATGTTTCGTATACAAAACGTGGAAAGGTTTACTACCGGCTTTATAGTCATCTTTCAAAACATGCGAAAACGAACGATTTCCTATATGTTTTTGGGTTTGATTTAATGCTGATAGCCTTAATTTCCAGTGCTTTTTCAGCTAAGAAAATTAAAATTATTTATGAAGTGCCGGACATCAGGGAATTGTTTTTCTCCAAATCGATCTTTGGTAAATTAATAAGATGGATTGAAAAAATAACTATTCCAAAAATCGATCTTCTCGTCGTTACTTCGCCTGATTTCATTACAAAATATTATGTGGATCTCAGAAAGATATCCGTTCCTGATTATTTAGTTATTGAAAATAAAATTCATCCACAGGAAATTGAAAAGTCGTCTCTTCCATGCGTTCCGGCAATTGCTGATCCGAACAGAAAAATCAGGATCGGATATTTTGGTGTTTTAAGATGCCCCGTTTCTCTTGACTGCTTGATTAAACTTTCAGAAAATCATGGTTTTGAAATTATTTTACGGGGAATATTTATGCCTCTGACCAAGCATTATGAAAAAATTGTTCAGGAGACAACCCGTATCCATTATCTCGGCCCATATCAGGTACCGCAAGATTTGAGCTCTATTTACTCCACCGTTGATGTCATCTGGGCGGTATATCCTTTTTCAGAAAAAATGATTGGCAATCATCGCTTTGCAAGAACTAACCGGTTTTATGAAAGTTTATATTTCAAAAAACCTTTCATTGTACAAAAAGGCACTGCAGATTCCAGCATGGCAACATTATTAGGAAATATTGCTATTGAGATTAATCTTGAAAATACAAATCAGGTCATTGAATTCCTTTCGGAAAATCTCACTTTTGAGAGGTTAGAAATAATAAAAAATCAGCTGCAAAAGATCCCGGAAAACAATTGTCAAATCACCAATGAATATAAAGATCTGGAAGTGTGCTTACAGCAAAACAAATTATAGCCGAAAGAATTAATAGAAATATTATTCTCCCTGTCGTTTTATTTTTCATACTGAATATTGGAAATTATTCCTTTTTCAGGTATTCCTTACAGGGGCATGAAAACCCATCTAATTTCCTGAATCTAATCTCCGGTTTCAGATTCTTGCTTCCGGTCTGGATTGTATTTTATTCCCTTAGGTTCAATTTAAATTTGACCTCAAAAATTTTAATACAAAATATTGATATAGTTGGTTTAAGTATTAGCTGGCTGCTTTCCAGCATTTTAAGTATGGACACTTCCAGCTATCTATTATATGGTGTCTGGACATTACTTTCACTTTGGGCAATTTTATTATTTATCTCTTACTCGGCCGTCGTTTATCAAAGTCTTCCAAGATTTTCCTTCGCTATCCTGCAAACACTCTGGCGTGGAAACTTCGTTATTCTGGTTCTGGATCTGGTCAGTTTGATATTATTGAAACCAAAAGGCGGGATGATGAATATATTTTTTGCCTCAAATACTTTCTGGGCTTATCCTACTATGACTATGGGCATTATGGCACTAATTAAAATACGGTTTACCCCGGTAGGCTTTAAAAAAAAGCTTTATTATGTCCTTATTTTTATTATTTCGCTTGTTTCTGTCTATTTTTCAGCACGCAGAAGCCCTCTGTTTTGCCTTATACTTATTTTACCACTGCTATATTTACCTTTGAAATTACCTCAGATTCTTCTTATAATCTTCCTTTTTATAACATCATATTCATTGTTAGACTCCACCAACGGTAAAGATTTTCTCGACTCCCTTCCTGATTCTTACATGAAATACCGGATTGAAAGGATGTTTGGCCTGGTGCAGGGCAGGGAGGAAACATCTTATTCCGAAAGACAAAAACTATGGGATACTTATCTTGATGCATTTTACCAAAAACCTGTTATGGGAGAAGGTCTTGCGGCTGTGAACAGAATCACAGAAAATACAAAAAACAATGCAGACAGACTTTCTGCACACAATACTTTTGTTGGATTATTAGCCGAAACAGGCTTATCTGGGACTTTACTGTTGTTTGTTGTGATACTAAGAAGTGTCCTATTGGCGGAAAGAATAAAAAATATAGTATGGACAAAAATTTATTTGACTCTTTTTATTCCAACCCTGCTGATAAACTGGGTGGAATATAATCTTATCCCTGGCCAGATATTTTTTCTTTACACAATGATCGTTTGGCTTTTGCCAAGAGGTTTACAATATCTCAAAATATAATTTTTCAATTCCCCAAAAAAAACAAAGACATGAAAAAATTTTCATGCCCTGTTTCACACTATACACACACTATATTTTTAATACTTTTATATCTCGTTTGGATTGATCGAATAACTTTTCCGAAACACAAAATAACACATTAATGTTATCAGAAAAAAACTTTCGATTATGATTTTATTTATATTACCCTTAAAACAATGCTTTTTTTAAATAAAAGCAAAATCTGGCACGAAAATACTTTATTACTCATAAAAAATATATTCTTAATCATAACACCTGCTTACTTTCGTACAACATAAAACTCACCATCTTAACCATGGAATCACTTTTAACAACAGACGCATTAATTAGTTTATTAACACTTACCCTGCTCGAAGTAGTACTTGGTATAGACAACATCATTTTTATTACAATAGTTGCAGGAAAACTTCCGGTGTCACAGCGGAAAAGGGCTCAAAACTATGGTTTATTGATTGCATTAGTACTAAGAATTGCATTGCTTTTTGCCATTTCGTGGGTTATTGGATTGAAAGAAGATTTGGTTACTATCTTCGGTCATGGTTTTAGCGGCCGTGATGTAATTTTATTAGGAGGCGGATTATTCCTTCTTTACAGTACCACCAAAGAAATACATAACAAGCTGGAAGGAGAAACGGAACATATACCTTCTTCTGATGCTCCGGCTTCTGGAAAACCAGGTTTGTCTTTTGGAAACGCATTAGTTCAGATAGCACTTTTGAACATCATTTTCTCCTTTGATTCCGTTTTAACAGCAGTTGGTTTGGTGAAAGAAATTCCTATTATGATACTCGCCGTAATTGCATCAACATTTATTATGATCGCTTTTGCCGCTAAAATCGGCGATTTTGTAAATAATCATCCATCCATTAAAATTTTAGCGCTTTCTTTTTTGTTAATGATTGGAACGCTGCTGGTAGCCGAAGCTTTTCATTACGAAATTCCAAAAGGCTATGCTTATTTCGCCATGGCATTTTCGTTTATTGTCGAGCTGCTTAATATGAAGCTTGATAAAAAAGCAAAAAGTCCTGTAAAATTGCATGAACGTGTCGATTAAATAGCTGTTGGGCAAGACGATAAAGTCAAAAAAAATTAAAATTGATAAAATAAAAAATGCGCATTAATCCCGAAACGGTTGACAGGATCAAACAATCCGCTGACATTGTGGAAGTGGTAGGGGATTTTGTGGCTTTGAAGAAAAAAGGAGCAAACTATTCGGCTTGTTGTCCTTTTCATAATGAAAAGTCCCCGTCGTTTAACGTTAATCCCGTCCGGCAGATCTTCAAATGTTTTGGATGCGGAGCTGCGGGCGATGCAATTAAGTTTGTGATGGATATTGATGGCGTTGGTTATGGTGAAGCATTACGTTACCTGGCCAACAAATATCAGATTGAAATTCAGGAAGAGGAAGTTACCGATGAAGAAGCACTCCGCCAGAATGCGCGTGAAAGTCTTTATATTATCTTAAATTTTGCAAAAAACTTCTATCTCCAACAGCTTCACGATACTGACGAAGGGCAATCAATCGGCCTCAGTTATTTCCGCGAACGTGGATTTACGAATGATATTCAAAAGAAATTTGAGCTTGGATATAGCCCCGACACTTGGGATGCTTTTACCAAAGAAGCTTTAAATAAAGGATATACTGCTGATATCCTGGAAAAAGCAGGGCTACTGATTCACAAAGAAGGCAGCCGCGCGGCGGGCCGCCAGACGGCCGGATATGACCGTTTTAGGGGACGTGTTATTTTTCCGATTCACAACGTAGCCGGAAAAGTGATTGCATTCGGGGCACGTATTTTAAAAACAGATAAATCCGGTAAAGGTGCTTCCCAACCTAAATATCTGAATTCTCCGGAAACAGAAGTTTATCATAAAAGTGATATTCTGTATGGAATTTTTCAGGCAAAAAATGCGATCAGGCAGCTGGAAGCCTGTTATTTGGTAGAAGGTTATACGGATGTAGTATCGCTGCATCAGGCTGGTATTGAGAACGTTGTAGCATCTTCTGGCACCTCGCTTACTATTGAGCAGATTCGCTTGATCGGCCGTTTTACACCAAATATTACCATTTTATATGACGGTGATGTTGCCGGCATAAAAGCTGCCTTGCGTGGTCTTGATCTGGTTTTGGAAGAAGGCCTAAATGTTAGTATCGTACTTTTCCCTGACGGAGAAGATCCGGATAGCTATGTGCGCCGGGTTGGAGCAGAAGCGTTTAAGGAATATTTGAAAAAAGCTTCCAAAGATTTTATAACCTTCAAAACTGAAACCTTATTGCAGGATGCCGGCAATGATCCTTTCAGGCTTGCAGCTGTGATTGGTGACGTTGTAAACAGCATTATAAAAATCCCGGATGCAATCAAGCGCCAGGTATTTTTTCATCGCACATCAGAAATGATGAAAGTCGATGAGCAAATGCTTATTTCAGAAGGAAATAAATTACTCAGGAAGCTTCATACGCAGCCAAAACCTCAGGAACGCGGTAACCGTCCTACAATACCCCAAGGACCGCAGGATATTCCATTTTCTAACGATGGACCTCCTGCTGATTTCTTCGAGTCGGAATCAACGGGCCCGGCTTCTACCGAAATAGAAGAATCAAGCCAGCGGACAAAACTTTATTATCAGGAAGAGGCATTTATCAGGCTTTTGATTTTATATGGCGCACATGAGCTTGAACCAACAATTTCTGTTTGCGCTTATGTTTTGGGCGAAATTCAGGGTATCGATTTCAAGGATCCTGTCTTTCATCACCTGTTGACTTTGTTCCGTGAAAACCATGGTCGGGAAGTTGTTTTACAGACAGATTATTTTCAGAATCATCATGAAAAGGAGATTCGAAATCTGACCATCAGCTGGCTCACAAATAAATATGAATTAAGTACGCTCTGGACAGAAAAATTTGAGATATATGTACCATCCGAATTAGATATGCTGGACAAAAGCAGTTTCATCAATATTCTTCGTCTGAAAAAGGCTTTTATTGAAGAAAAGATGAAAATTTGTATGGAAGAATTGAAGAAAGCTACGACCGAGGATCAGGAAAATGCACTCATGAATGAATACATTTTCTATAAAGGAATCAGTATGGCAGCAGCGAAAGAACTAGGAAGTGTAATTGGATAATATTTGTTTCAAACAAACATTTTTTAAACACAAAAAAGGCCGATTCGCATGAATCGGCCAATATATGTTACTAACAATAAGTTAATTACACGTTGTGATTTACAACACTTCTAACTTTTTCGTTTACGTTATCTGCTACTGAGCTGGCTTTATCTTTCGCCACATTTACATTTTTAAAGAACCCTTCTTTCAATTTGTCAGCTAAGACTGAAAGTTCTTCAAGGCTCTTTTCATATGTATCCTTCGCTGTTCCGCCGAGGTCACCCGCTTTGCTTTTTACAGTATCGCCAAAATCATATGCTTTACTTTTAATCAGCTTACGCGTATCTTTCCCTTTCTTTGGAGCAACTAACAAACCAATTGCAACACCTGTAACCAAAGCGCTTAGTGTCCCTATTAGAAATTTTTGATTCTTGTTCATATCAAAGTCTTATTTTGTGTGATGTAAAATACATAGTCAACCAAATTTACAAAAATACCGTGCCAAAAAAACAATCTAACCTCCTATTTGCCCATCATTTCGCAATTTTTCTGATAATTCTGTCAGCAACATTTCTGAGTTCTACAAACGCATATTCCCAATGGGACATATTGACAATAAAAACGGTGGTCAATATGCGCGGGGTTCATGCTGTAACACCAACCACCTGTTGGATCGGAGGATCATCCGGAACCGTTTTACGTACTGTTAATGGCGGAAAAAGCTGGTCGGTGATGAAAGTCCCTGGCGCCGACTCACTGGATTTTCGCGATATCCACGCATTCGGTCGCGAAACGGCCGTTGCCATGAGTGCCGGACTGGCAGAAACCGGAAGAGCGAAAATATACCGAACGGAAGATGGCGGAGAAACCTGGAATCTTGTGTACCAATCTACACAAACCGGGGTATTTTTGGATGGTATCGATTTTTGGAATAAAAACCAGGGAATATGCCTTGGAGATCCTTTAAATGGCAGATTGTTTATGCTGACCACAGAAGACGGAGGAAAAACCTGGCAGGAATTACCTTTGGAAAACCGTCCGGAAGGACAGCCCGGAGAAGCATCTTTTGCAGCAAGCGGAACCTCCATTCTGGCCGTTGGAAAAGATAAAGTTTTTATCGGGACCGGCGGAGGTAAAATGGCCCGTGTTTTCCGGTCGGAAGACTTTGGACGCCACTGGCAGGTTTCAGAAACACCGATGCCAGCCGGACCTACGAGTGGTATTTTTGGTTTGCATTTTTGGTCAAAAAAGGATGGAATTGCAGTAGGTGGTGATTATAAAAATATTTCCGACACAACCAGAAATGTTTTGTTAACGAACGACGGCGGTGTAACCTGGAAATTTGGCCCGAGTACTAAACCGCTTGGATTAAAAGAAGCCGTTTCAATTTATCATAAACATTACTCAACCTGGAACGGCGACACTCAGATTCGCTCAGATGATGTTGCGCTGGTTGCCGTTGGCCCATCAGGAAGCAGTTCTTCTGTTAATCAGGGAGAAACTTGGACGGCGGTTGGTACCGAACCTTTTCATGCAGTTAGCTTCGCAGGAAATGTTGGCTATGCCGTTGGCGGGAAAGGTCTGATTGGGAAAATTGAGAAGATTTCAAGGAATAAAAAACGGAGGAGATTGGTGTTTGCGGAGTGAGAACTTGCAGAAAATATTGTTAATTATTCTTTTGAAATCCAAAAATTTTGTAATTTGATAAACACATTCAGTAAAGGCTATGTACACATCAATAAGCGGAGTTTTTGAAAATGGAGTGCTAACACTTAGTGAAACTCCCCCAACTAAAAATAAATCTAAGGTTGTTGTTCTCTTCCTCGAAGAAATTGAAACGCCTGAAAAACAAAAACGCCAACCGGGTGGACTTAATCGCTTAAAACATCTGGCAGGGAAACACATGTCCATTCCCAATGATTTTGACGAACAATTGGATGAAATGAAAGATTACATGTAATGAAATATCTCATTGACACACAAATCCTCATTTGGTTTCAACTTGACGATAAAAGATTGAGTAATGAAATTTTAAGCTTACTAATGGACGTAGATAATTTTATTTATGTTAGTATGATAAGTCTCTACGAAATTGCTATTAAGCAAAAAACGGGTAAGTTATCAGAATTTCCAGCATCGATTGAAGACATAATTTCAGTAAGTAATCAGGATGGTTTTGAAATACTACCAATTACGGAAAAACATATTTCTAATTACAGTCGAATACCATTATCAGAAACGCATAAAGATCCTTTTGACAGACTTATTCTTTCTACTGCATTAACCGAAAATCTGATTATCATTTCAGCTGATGATAAGTTCAAATTATATACAACACAAATTGAACTTATCATTGCTTAGATAGTAAATCGTATTTTCCTTTTCTATCAAATCCTGTCAATCAACTCCTTCACCTTCCTTACTTCCCGTCCCATCAAATGATCGGCAATTGCTGCCGCATGATCACGCCCGTTTTCTATAAAGATTTTTTCTGTAAAAACGCCGGCCATCACCGTTCCGCATAAGTACAAGCCCGGAATATTAGTTTCAAAAGTTTCAGGATCAAATGTTGGGACCTTGGTTTGCGGATCAAGTACAATACCGCAACGGAATAATAAATGTTCATCCGGCAAATAACCTACTAACAAAAAAACAAAATCTGCTGGCAGCCATTCCAGTTCGCCGGTTTCAATATTTTCAATCTGAATTCTTCCTGGCTCAATTACCTTGGTAATATTATTAAAACGTGTATGAATTTTACCTTCTTTAACACGGTTCTTCACATCCGGAACTAACCAGTATTTTACTTTTGTACGAAAGTCTGCCTCTTTGTGCACAATCGTCACATGTGCATCATGACGATACAATTCCAAAGCTGCCTCGACAGAAGAATTGGAACCGCCTACCAAAACTACGTTGGTATATGAGTATTTGAACGGTTCATCATAATAATGAGAAACATGCGGCAAATTCTCTCCCGGAACATTTAATTTACGAGGTACATCGAAATAACCTGTGGCCAGAACCACCGTTTTTGACTGAAAAATCTGCCCGTCATTTGCGTAAACAAGAAATGTTCCATCAGTCTGTTTTTCCGTGCGCTCCACATCGACGAAAAGCTTGAAATTCAGATTGAAATAACCAGCAACCTTCCGATAATACTGCAACGCTTCATTTCTGTTCGCTTTTACTTCTGAAATGGCAAAAGGGATACCTCCTATTTCAATATTTTCAGCCGTTGAAAAAAAACGCATCCGCCGCGGATAATTGCGGATTGATTCTGTGATATTTCCCTTTTCAAGAATTAAATGATCAAGACCATTTTTAGTAGCTTCAATCGCCATGGCCAGGCCGCAAGGTCCGCCCCCGATAATGATAACGTCGTGAATATGCATGAGTCTGGTTTTCTAAATCTTATTTGGCTTTGCTGTCAGCAATCGGATTTCAGTAGTAAATTTAAAATAGATTACGGCCAAAACGATTAATATGACCACTTTCTTAAATCCTCGTTATAGTGCTAACTCTTTATTTAAACGATTGGTTTCTGAACTTTGTAAATTTGCAGACTGTTAAAAGTACCTGTCGCAATTATTATTTTTTCCATTGACAAACACGATACAAAATTTTTCAGAATGCCTCAATGACTGGGGGAAACGGAAAATTCCGTTTGTCTTTCTTATTGACTTTTTATTACAAAAACCGGTTGCCCGGCGTTTGGATGAGGTTGACGCATCCGAAATTTTATTTGATTTTGATGGATTTACGAATTATTCATTGAAAAATAAAGATGAATCCTTACCTGATTTTCATTTCAGGAAAAATCCAATTTCGTTTGATGACTATCAAATGAAATTTAATCACGTTGTCAAAAATCTCAAAGCGGGAAATTCCTTTCTTGTTAACCTTTCGGTTCCAACACCAATAGAAACGAATCTCGGTTTAAAAGATATTTTTGAACACAGTAAAGCACCTTACCGTTTTTGGTTAAAAGACCAGTTTGTCTGCTTTTCCCCGGAAATTTTTATCAAAATAAAAGGAAAACGGATTTCATCATTTCCAATGAAAGGGACAATTGACGCATCTTTTCCTAATGCCGAAAAAGTAATTTTATCTGATCCGAAAGAAGCTGCTGAGCACGCCACCATTGTTGACCTTATCAGAAATGATATCAGTATCGTAGCTGATAAAGTTTGGGTGGAACGTTATCGTTATATTGAACAAATTGAAACACATCAGAAAACACTTTTACAGGTAAGCTCGGAAATTGCAGGGATTTTACCTGATAATTTTGACAGAAAATTTGGTGATTTATTACTAAAACTACTTCCCGCCGGAAGCATTAGCGGAGCACCAAAACCCAGCACTTTGCAAATCATCAAAGATGCAGAAGGCTATGAACGAGGTTATTACACCGGCATAATGGGTTATTTTGATGGTGAAAATTTTGAAAGTGCGGTCATGATCCGATATATAGAAAATCAGAACGGAAAACTGGTTTTCAAAAGCGGTGGCGGAATAACGGCTAAAAGTGATGCCAAAAGTGAATACCAGGAATTAATTGATAAAGTCTACTTACCATTCGCCCATGTCCCTTCCATTGTGCTTTGAAACGATTTGTGTTCAAAATCGTCAGCTAATCAATTTATCTTATCACGAAACACGTCTGAACAAAACCAGAACTGAGTTATTTGGTTTTACGGATTCATGGAATTTATCAGAGTTAATAACAATTCCTGACTATGTTACGGATGCAGCCCATAAATGCAGATTAGCCTATTACGAAGATATTGACAACATAAAATGGGAGCCATATAATTTTCGGACGATCACAAAAATCCAGCGTGTGTATGATGATACAATTGATTATTCATATAAATACAATGATCGTATTGCTTTAAATAATCTTTATGAAAAGCGAGGCGAGGCAGAAGAAATACTGATTATCAAAAATGGGATAGTCACGGATTCGTTATATTGTAATGTTGCTTTTCTGAAAGATAGCCAATGGTTCACACCTGATACACCGTTGTTACCAGGAACCCAAAGAGCATTTCTTTTAGATTCCGGCATTATCCAGGAAGTCAGAATCTCGGAAAACGATATTTCTAATTACAGTCATATTAAATTATTTAATGCGATGGTTGATTGGGAAAATTCTATTGTTTTGGGAATCAAGGCTATCCAATAAAACTTTAAAAGAAATAGTTCTGTTAAATTCAAAGATGTAAATTTGATTACCAGTGAAACCGGTGCAATATTTAATTGTCTGATTCATTATAACATTTAGTCATATGAGTATTTTAGTAAATACGCGGAATGAGCAGGAAGAAAAGGTCATACTGGCTTTTTTGGATAGCCTGGCTATTGAGTATAAGACTGAGTTTGAGGAAGACTGGGACGACTTACCAGACAAAGTCGTTTTTGATGTGAAAGAATCTATAAAACAAATTGAGAATGGTGAGGGAATAAACCATAACTCAGCCAGAGAAACTTATAAAAAATGGCTTTAAAAGTTATCTCGTCACCAAAAGCATTAAATAACTTTCATGACATAATATCCTATTTACAAGAAGATTGAAATGAAACTGTTGTTAAAGACTTTGTTTATAAAGCAGATACTTTAATCAGTCAAATTAGCGAATATCCAAATTCATTCAGACGAATTTCTGATAAAAGCACTATTAGAGAAGCCGTGATTACCAAGCATAATTTACTTCTTTATCGGATACAAAAAGGTCAGATTTTGTTACTGGCTTTCTTTGATTATTATATCATTTCACCCCTCCAACTTATTTTTTGTATATTTGATCTACAAGAACTAAATCAACATGAGAGCTAAGTTGTTTTCTTCTAAAACCAGTCTGTTTAAAACACATACTTCACATTCTCCTGAAGAAATTCTGGCTTCGGGAGGTGCTACAGCTTTTGGTAGAAAGACTGGAAAAAGTAACGAAACATTAATTAGTGCGCTTAAAAATGCTGAACCTGCCGAACCCTTTACATCAGAAGAATGGGAAAAATTAATGGCCCAGCTTGATGCCACCAAGTAATGAATCTTCTATTTGATACAAATATAATTCTTGCCGTTATAAGAGCTTCTGACGGATATGGCATAATCAAGTTTCTTAACCCCGAGAACTTACCTTTATATGTTTCCGTTGTTTCAGAAGCGGAAATTAAATCCATAGCGTTGCAGAACAATTGGGGAAGTAAAAGAAGGGATTTACTTGATATCTTTTTAGACCAGGTCAATATCGTTGATGTCAGTAATTTTAACGTCGATATTTACACTGAAATTGATGCTTATTCGCAAATAGCAAATCCTGCATTTAAAACATATCCTTTTGTCACACCAAGAAATATGGGGAAAAATGATCTTTGGATTGCTTCCCTTGCTGCGCTCTTAGGGCTTCAGTTGATTACTACTGATTCTGATTTTGACCATTTGAACAATGTCTTTTTTGATGTTAGAAAAATTGATCAGAAGCATCTTTTACCCTTTTTTAAAAGAAAATAAACCAGATTTTGCCAATGACCTCCCTTTTTGAGGACGAAATTACCTTATTCGCCGATTTGATTCTTCCGGTTCCTGTTCCGAGGCTCTTCACATACAGAGTTCCGCGGACGATGGCTGAGATGATTAAAGTAGGTGCCCGGGTGATTGTACAATTTGGGAAAAACCGTGTTATCACGGCCGTTGTTGCCCATATACATTCCAATCCCCCGGCACTTTATCAGGCAAAATATATCCTTGAATTGCTTGATGATGAACCAATTATCACCACTAAGCAGCTCGAACTTTTCAACTGGATTTCAGAATACTATCTGTGTAATATCGGCGAAGTATTAAATGTTGCCCTTCCTGCCGGATTGAAAATTACAAGTCAGTCAAGAATTCAGCACAATCCTGAATTTGATTATGAAGAGTTACTAACCGATCAGGAACGGTTTATTCTGGATGAAATAAAAAAACATGCTACGCTATCTTATGAAGAAGTGGCCAGGATGGTCAACCAGACAAATATTACGGCCGTAATAAAATCTCTGGTTGGAAAACGCGCTATTATTCTTTTTGAAGAAGTAAAAGAAAAATATAAGCCAAAAGTTGTCAAAAAAATACGTTTGACCAGCGCCTTTGTTTCAGAGAAATCTTTGGTAGAATTAACTTCATCACTTGATAAAATTCCGAAGCAGCAGGATATTTTGATGCGTTATTTAAGCCACGTTCCGGTTTATAATCACGCCGATTTAAATCAAAAAGGTCTTGATAAATCAATCTTTTCCCAAGACGACAGCTTATCAGATTCTGCTTTACAAACTTTAATTAAAAAAGGAGTTTTTGAACAATTTGATATTGTCGTTTCCCGCTTCGCCGATATTCCGCTGGGTCCTCCAGCGGTTGTAAATTTGACAGAATCCCAAACAACTGCCTTCAAGGAAATCCATGAGGCATTTTCTGAAAAAGAAGTGGTGCTTTTACTTGGCATTACCGGAAGTGGAAAAACCGAAGTTTATATTGAACTGATCAAACAGGCGATGGAAAGCGGGTCACAGGTTTTATTTCTATTACCAGAAATTGCTTTGACAACGCAAATCGTGGTTCGTTTACGAAAAGTATTCGGTGATGCAATGGGAATTTATCATTCCAAATTTTCCGACAATGAGCGCGTGGAAGTCTGGAAAGGAATTCTGGATGGGAAATTTCAGTTTGTGGTCGGCGTTCGTTCTGCCATATTTTTGCCTTTTGATAATCTTGGCCTGATCATTGTGGATGAAGAGCACGAAACTTCCTACAAACAACATGATCCCGCTCCTCGTTACCATGCCCGTGACGTAGCCGTGATTATGGCTTATATGCACAAAGCTAAAACCCTTTTGGGTTCTGCAACGCCTTCGCTGGAAAGTTATTATCACGCAAGAAGTGGCCGTTATGGACTGGTAGAAATAACACAACGATTTGGTAATGCAGCTTTACCTACTTTTGTTTTAATTGACACGAAAAAAGAAAAAAAGCAGAAAACGATGAAAAATGAATTTTCATCCGTTTTGCTCGAACATCTTGAATCAAATTTAAATAATAAAGAACAAACGATTTTATTCCAAAATCGTCGCGGCTATTCTCCTTACATGCAGTGTGAAGAATGCAGCTGGATTTCCGAATGTGCAAACTGTGATGTCAGCCTTACTTATCATATGAAAGTGGCTGAACTTCGCTGCCATTATTGCGGACATAAGGAAGAAGTACCAAGGACTTGTCCGGCTTGTGGCTCTCCGAAAGTAAAAACGATGGGTTACGGGACGGAGAAAATTGAAGAAGAATTACATTTGTTGCTGCCAGCCGCACGTGTACAACGAATGGATTTTGATACGACACGGGCAAAAAACGCTTATCAGCAAATTATACAGGAATTTGAAGAAGGCGGTACTGATATTTTAGTTGGTACACAGATGGTCAGCAAAGGTTTAGATTTTGATAATGTAAGTATGGTTGGTATTTTTGACGCTGACAGAATTATCCATTTCCCGGAATTTCGGGCGTCGGAACGAGCTTTTCAAATGCTTACCCAGGTAAGCGGAAGAGCCGGACGAAGGGCCGACAAACCCGGAAAAGTATTGATCCAAACTGCAAATCCGGCGCAGAAAATACTGGAAAGAATTATTCAGAATGATTACACCGGCATGTACGATGCGGAAATTTTAGAGCGTGAACAATATCACTATCCGCCATTTACCAGGCTAATCAAAATAACAGTAAAGCATGTTGACGAGGCAACTTCAAAACGCGCCGCAGTCGTTTTGGCAGAAAAATTAACAGCCAATTTAGGGCAAAGCCGGGTGCTCGGACCGGAGCCTCCGTTGGTTGAAAGAGTAAGAAATCAGTTTTTGTTCGACATTCTCATTAAACTTGAACGAGAAAAGATTAATTTTAAGGCGGCAAAGTCGTTTATACAAGAAAAAGTCATTGATATTCTAACCGATAAAACCATAAAAGGCGTCCACGTCGTGATTGATGTGGATTGTGTTTAGTAAATTCATATAATACTGCAATTAACTCTATGTCTTCCAAGAAAACCAAAATTGTTGCTACCGTAGGCCCAACATCAGAAACAAAAGAAATGCTTCATGCTTTGGCAGTTGCCGGCGTAAATGTTTTTCGTCTAAACTTTTCTCATGGTACGCATGCAGACCACCTGGCCAGGCTTAATACTATTCGCGAAATAAACGAAGAATTCGGATTGAACCTTGCCATTTTACAGGATTTGCAGGGACCAAAAATCCGCATCGGACTTGTAGCTGAAAAAGATGGTGTATTGATCGAGGCTGGAAATAAACTTATTCTTTCCAACACAGAGGTTTTAGGTACTGCTGAAAAAGTAAGTACTCCTTACGACGGCATGTACAATGACGTGAAAATAGGTGACCGTATTTTAATGGATGACGGTAAACTTGAAGTGCTGGTAACGGGAATTGAAGGAAGCGATGTTGTAACTCAGGTTGTTTATGGTGGATTGTTGAAATCTAAAAAAGGTGTAAACCTTCCAAATACACGCGTTTCAATGCCTTCGGTAACTACAAAAGATTACGAAGATCTTGATTTCGGACTTGAACATAATGTGGAATGGGTAGCACTTTCGTTTGTACGTACTGCTTCTGAGATTATTAAAGTAAAAGAATACATTGCCAACAAAGGCAAATTTGCGCGCTTGATCGCAAAAATTGAAAAACCTGAAGCAGTAGCGAATATTGACGAAATCATCGAAGCTGCGGATGCAATCATGGTTGCCCGTGGAGATTTGGGTGTTGAATTACCGGCAGAAGAAGTTCCGATGATCCAGAAAATGATCGTTGATAAATGTAACAAAGCAGGCAAGCCGGTTATCGTTGCTACGCAAATGCTTGAAAGCATGATCGAAAGTCCTCGCGGAACACGTGCAGAGATTAGCGATGTTGCTAACTCGGTACTTGATGGTGCTGATGCAGTAATGCTTAGCGCAGAAACAGCTTCCGGAAAATATCCGTTGCTTGCTGTTGAAACAATGAGCCGTACGATTGAAAAAGTAGAAGAAAACTCACTTAATGTTTATTTCAAACACCACGCATTCGTAAACGAAAAACCAAGCGAAAACAAGCTGAATGACAACGTAGTAATGAGTGCATGTCGTTTGGCGCGTGATACCAATGCTGCTGCGATCATCGGTGTTACACGCTCTGGATATACTTCTTTCCGTCTTTCGCATCACCGCCCAAAAGCGAGTTTATTGATCTTTACTTCGGATAAAGCTCTGATGAACACATTGGCGCTGTATTGGGGAACAAAAGTATATTTCTACGATAAAGATCAGGACGTGTCAACGGATGATTTGATTGAAGACATCAAACTTTTCCTTATCGAAAAAGGTGAGTTGAAAAAAGGTGACGTTTTCATCAATACATTAAGCATGCCGGTTTCTAAATCGCGCAAAACAAATGCTGTAAAATTGAGCGTTGTAGAATAAGTTTCAATTGACATTTATATTATAGAGCAGTGGAATTTGATTCCACTGCTTTTTTGTTTTTAAGCTGAAAATAAAACGACTTCAATATAAGTTTATAATCATAATTCGCTTATTACTAAGCATATTGAGGATTTGTCAAACCATATTTTTATCTTTGAATATAGCAAATCGAAAGACTATGATAGCTTCACCAGGTCCAGGCAGAGTTTCGACAGAGATTTCTACCAATGAAATACCCAGCGTTTTGATCCATGAAATAATTGACGGTAAACCTTTGTACAGAAAAGGTTACCGTGAGGTTTTGGCCAAAACGAAAAAGATTGAAGATATTATGGGTTCGAGTTCATTGCAGTTCTTTATTATAGAATACTTATTAAGAATTCTTTTTCAAGCGATCGATTCCAGAAAATATATTATAGCAACGAACGAAGCTGGTCTTCATATCGACAGACGAAATAACCTGTCAGGAGATATTGCCATTTTCGATAAACATGTTTTAACAATTGATAAGATCAATAAACATTATTCTAACGTTCATCCAAAAATTTCTATTGAAATTGATCTGGACATTGAACTGGAAGAATTTACAGAAACGGGTTATATCACTATAAAGACAAAAAAGCTGCTGGAATTCGGTGCAGAAAAAGTTATCTGGTTTTTGACAGAATCGAAAAAGGTAATGATTGCAACAACTGAGAGCGAATGGCAGACATTTGACTGGAATTATGATGTTGAAATTCTGGACGGGATTCGTTGTAATGTTGGTGCATATTTGGAAGAAAAAGGTTCTGAATTTGCCTGAAACGACCATTTCATAAAACCTTAAACGACCGGAAAATTCATGTCGTTTTTTTATTTTTAATAATAACTAATAAAATAGTTGTGAAACTAATTAGATAGTCTTACATTTGAATACCCACTATTAAATAATAATATCTTAACAATTGAAAAACATGGAAGTAAGAACATTAACACGGGCAGAAGAAGAAATCATGCGAATACTCTGGCATCTAAAAAAGGCCTTTGTAAAAGATATACTTGCAGAAATGCCAGAGCCAAAACCTGCTTATAACACGGTTTCAACAATAATTCGTATTCTGGAAAAGAAGGAAGTTGTCGGTTATACTGCCTACGGAAAAACGCATGAATATTTTCCGCTGATCACCGAGGAAGAATATAAGCGCCATGAGATGCAGCAACTTATGGTCAATTATTTTGACAATTCTTTACCTAATCTGGTCTCCTTTTTTGTGAAAGACAATGATCTGAAAACGAACGACCTTGATGAAATCATGAAACTGATCAACGATCACAAAAGCGAATCTTAAACAATCAATCATCCGTTAGCCATGGAAATTTTGATTTATGTTGCCAAAGTAAGCTTATACTGGACTCTCTTCTATGCTTGTTACCGGTTGTTGCTTAGCAAACAAACCTTTTTTGTTTGGAATCGCATTTACCTGATCAGTTCTCTGCTGGTATCTTTTGCGCTTCCTTTCATCATTTATCCGGAATCTGCGCCGGTTATTTCGTTAACTTATTCAGTTACAAATCCAAATTTTACGGTTAGCTCAACGCCAACCGAACAAATTCCAATCATTACCTGGACACAATTTATTTGGTCGGTTTATATTCTGGGTGCGTTATTTATGGCGTTCAAATTATTTTCCAATATCCGTCAGCTCAACCATTTTCTCAAAGATGGAGAACTTATCGAAATGGAAGATTGCAAGATCATTTTAATTGATTCAAATCGAATTGGTTCCTTCTCATTTTTAAAATGGATCGTTGTAAACCGGAATGACTATGAAAATCATTTCGATCCGATTTTACGACATGAAATGGTTCATATGCAGCAGTGGCATAGTGTGGATATTTTGCTTGTCGAGCTGTTGAAAATTATTTTCTGGTTCAACCCTCTACTTCTACTTTACAAAAAATCATTACAGGAAGTGCACGAATTCCTGGCGGATTATGAAGCACCTAACAGGGAAAACTATGCGACTTTTCTGGTTTCCTATGCCTTAAATGCGCCAATCGCTTCGCTTACCAATCATTTCTATAAACCATCTCAAATTAAAACCCGAATTCAGATGATCTACAAAAATCGCAGTTCGAAATGGTTGCTAAGTACTTATATTCTTGCAGCAACCGTGATTACTTCCGTAGCAGTATTTGTGGCAGGTTGTGAGCGTAAAGAAAGTCATGAGCCCGTAGGTAGCGAAAAAAATGACGGTAGAAAAACTGAACTTTTAAAAAACCAGTTGGATCCCAGTTTGATCGGCAAAAAAATATATTCGGTGGTTGAAAATCAACCTGAGTTTCCTGGTGGAACAACTGCCATGTTTGAATTTTTGGGAGACCATATTAAATATCCGGCCTCGGCTATAAAAGCAAATATTGAAGGTCGGGTTTTTCTCACTTTTGTCGTTTCAGAAACGGGAGAAATATCCGATATAAAAGTATTAAAAGGAATTGGATTTGGTTGTGATGAAGAAGCAGTACGCGTATTATCACAATTCCCGAAATGGAAACCAGCCCTTCAGGACGGAGTTCCGGTCAATGTAAAATATAATTTGCCAATTAATTTCCAGCTGGACGATACAAAGAAAACTTCTTCTATTGACAAACAATTCAAAAATCCGGACGGATCCATATCAACACTCACAACAGACGGAAAAGTGATTGAAGAATCTCCTAAAAATACCAAGGTAAATATCCAGATTACCGGACCCAAACCACTTTTAGTCGTTGATGGAAAAATCGCTGAAGACCAGGATATGCTGAAGAATTTTGATGCTAAAAATATCCTGTCTGTCGACGTCCTTAAAGATCAAAAAGCGATCGAAGCTTATGGAGAAAAAGGCAGTCACGGAGTCATTTCAGTAACGACTAAAAAGATCTGAAATGGACTTATTGATCTACTTTGGAAAAGTTAATGTTTACTGGATTTTGTTTTATGCCTGCTATTGGCTCCTATTCCGTAAACACACTTTTTTTGTCTGGAACCGGTTTTATTTACTCGGATCTTTAATTATTTCTTTTGCATTGCCATTCATTCATTTCCCTGACAATGCAAGGGTAATTCCAACAGCCGTTTATGCAGTGTCGGCAATTCCGGTTTATGTTTCCAGGCCGGAATCTACAAAAGTGATTACCCATTGGACGCAGTTCGTATGGGCGATACAAATCATTGGATGCGGGTTAATGTTTTTCAAATTACTGGAAGCATTCAAAGATCTTTTCAAATTGATAAAACAGGGAGAAACCATTCCTCTGGAAGATCATACGCTGGTTTTGTTACCACATAATGAAATTGGCTCCTTTTCATTTTTGAAATGGCTGGTTGTAAACTTTGCTGATTACGAACTGAATTTTGACCCGATTCTACGCCACGAATCCGTTCATATCCGGCAACTGCATAGCCTGGATATTCTTTTGATTGAAATACTAAAAGTTGGATTTTGGTTTAATCCTGTACTCTGGTTTTACAAAAGATCGTTACAGGAAGTGCACGAATACCTGGCAGATGAAGAAGTACCAAACCGTGATCAATATGCAAGATTTCTGGTTGCCTATGCCTTAAATGCTCCAATTGCTTCTTTAACAAATCATTTTTTCAATTCTTCTTTGTTGAAAAGTCGCATTCAGATGATCTACAAAAACCGGAATTCTCAGTGGGCTTTGGGAAAATATCTGATGATTTTTCCAATAATCGGTATGGTTGTAATGCTTACGGCCGCACGTGAAAGATTATTGACTGCAATAGAACGTAATAATTTTAAAATACTATCTACCAAAGAAATTAGCGTAACAGGTCTCGTTAGTGATGAAAATGGTGATGCAATCGAATCCGCCAGTGTCATTGTAAAAGGTAAAACTGTTGGTACGTTAACAGATATGTATGGAAAGTTTGAAATTTCGGGCGTTTATTTAAAGGATAGCTTAGTAATTTCTCACATTAATTATGAATCTATTGTAGTTGATGTAAAAAGTACGCAACAGGATTTCATTACCCTGCGAAAGAAAGAAAATACGCTTGGCAAGATTGTCGTAACACCCGATCTTACAAGCCAACCGGGAAGTAATTCCTCTTCGATACCTAGGTCCGCACAAGCTGAAATGTCTGTAATCGAACAAATGCCGCAGTTTCCCGGCGGAGAAGCCCAACTTAGTGAATTCCTTTCAAAAAATGTTGTGTATCCTGCCGAAGCTGCGAGTGAAGGCGTGCAAGGCGATGTCAAAGTTTCCTTTACTATCAATGACAAAGGATATATCAGAAATCCGAAAATTATTGAAAGAATGGGATATGGCTTGGATGAAGAAGCTTTGCGTGTTGTATTGAAAATGCCTCGCTGGGAACCCGGCAGACAAGGCAGGCGAGCCATTGCGGTTCAGTATAACTTGAGTATTTCTTTTGCTTTAGAAGCGGATAAGGAAAAACGTCAGGGCAGCTCGATAAATACGAATAAGACTTCCGGGTACGCCAAGAATTTGAAGTCCATTCAAATATCAGAACAAAACAAAGATCTAGCGCAAAGCACTAACAATCCCTCTGACCAGAAATTGCAGAAAACGGAAACTGTAAGTTTAGCTAAAAGATTTACAGAAAATAATCCACCGGCACAAACAATATCAGGCCAGAATATGGATTTGGGACTAAACCAAAAAAATTATCACGGCGAAAAAATCACTAGGCAGGCCACCAATATGGCAACGGTGTATGGTGTCAAAATGACTTTGGACAAAGGAATGTCAAAATACAAATCTGCCGAAAGTATTTTCCCAAAGGAGTATGCTATTGCGAAGGATGAAAAAGATAACAAAGAACCTGACTGGCTAAAAAAAATGAAGCCGAAGGATGCTGAATCTATACCTGCATTGAAAGATGAAACGACATTTTCTGTAAATGGTCCGAAGGGTAAAATACTGGTATATATCATTAAACCAAAGAAAAAATAAGCGCCATGGAAACGTTGCTTTATTTCGGGAAAGTTAATATTTACTGGATTCTTTTTTATGCCTGCTATTGGCTGCTTTTCCGAAAGCACACGTTTTTTGTCTGGAATCGCGCTTATCTCGTTGGCTCACTACTCATCTCTTTTTTATTACCAGTCATCAGTATTCCCGAAACGGAGCAAGCCGCACCGACCCCGTTTTATTCGGTCAGCACAGTAGCCGCAGCGGTTCCTTTTTCAGCAGCAGCCGAATATCCAATTCCTGAAACTTTCGACTGGATAGAATGGATATGGTTTTGTGCTGCTATCGGTTCCTTTTTTATGTTGAAAAAACTCGTTAAAAGCTTTTGGGATCTCAGTCAGATTATATCGCAGGGTGATTTAATCAAGCAGCCCGATTACAACCTGATCTTACTTTCTGACAACAAAACAGGTTCATTCTCATTTCTAAAATGGCTCGTTTTAAATCGTTACGATTATGAAAATAATCCTGACCCGATTTTGAGACACGAAATGGTACATATCCAACAACGGCATAGTCTGGATATTTTATTGATTGAAATCATCAAAGTAGCTTTCTGGTTTAATCCGGTGATCTGGTTTTATAAAATCTCTTTACAGGAAGTTCACGAATTTTTAGCCGATGAAGCTGCGCCGAACCGAGATCATTATGCCCGATTTCTTGTCTCGTATGCTCTTGCCGTTCCAGTAACATTACTTACCAATCATTTTTTCAATTCCTCAACCCTAAAAAGCAGAATCAAAATGATCTATAAAAATCGTAATTCACGCTGGTTATTAGGAAAATACCTGATGATTGTTCCCGTTCTGCTTTTTGCTTTGCTCATGACAGCGGCGCGAGAAAAGCTAACTACTTCCGAAGAAGTGCAAAATACACCAGTTCCCAAGTTAAATAAGGATACTGAAATTACTGACAACTCCGCTGTTCCTGAATCAATCCCTGCAATCGTAAAATCCGATACAGGAAAGATTAAAATGAATATCGAAGGTGATATTGTCCGGGAATCCGGTTTGGGAATTGCCGAGGTTAACATTTTTGATCCTGAAAGAGATATTTCTGTTACCACGGATGCGCTGGGGCATTTCAAAATGACAAATGTAGATGTGGGTCGGGTTCTTGTTGTAAGTCATGTCAGTTATATTCCACAAATTTTGGTTGTTGAAAAAGGGAAAACGGAGTACACTTTGACATTTAAAAATGGAAAAAACGAACTGAAGGGACCAGAATTTACAGTCTACCAGGATGTTACAAAAATCACCGAAGACAGAAAAAAGAAGAAAGAAATTGCTGAGTCATTCTCTTCCGTTAAAGAGCAGAAACCACAGTTTCCCGGCGGAGAAGAGGCATTAGCAAAATATATTCAAAGCAACATCCGATATCCGGAGGAGGCTTTAGGCGTAAGTGCCGGTGGGATTGCCCTGGTATCCTTTACAATCAATAGCAACGGCGATGTTCGCAAGCCGAAAATTGTTAAAGAAATCGGTTGGGGCATTGATGACGAAGCAGTTCGTTTGGTATTGAATATGCCAAGGTGGGAACCTGCAAGGCAAAACGGACGCCCGGTTTCGATGGAATATACGCTTTCTATCCGCTTCAATTTAAAACGGGAAGTTGCAGCGAAAGAGAGATATCAGGGCAGCTATCCCGCTGACAATCAAAATAACAAAAAACGTTACTTTAATTACAAAATGCCAGAAATGCCTGCATTGGCTAATCAAGACAAAGTTTTTACAAAAGCATTTAATTTCTCAGACGATAAAAAGCCTGAAGTAAAAATTCAAGGTATGCAATTAAGAATCGCCAAGCCCGCTGAAAAATAAAATTCAGAGGATATTACATAAGTACCGAGTTTGATGGAATGTTATAATGCTTCGTGAAAATAATCACGGGGCATTTTTGCGTTGAAAAGCCTTAAATCATTTTCAATTCAATATTTTTGCAGACACTCTTAAATCAGCTTTGCATGTCACTTCTTAAAGCCGCTATCATTGGCGGTGGCCATATTGCGGATCAAAATCACATTCCCGCGTTAAAAAAGTTATCCGATCAGGTTGAAATTGTTGCAGTTTGCGGTCGTGATATCAACAAAACCCGTTTGATGGCTGATCAACATGGTATTCCGGGTGCCTTTGATAATCTTGAAACCATGTTTAGCAGCCGTGAGCTGGATCTTGTGATCAATTGTACACCTAACAATCTCCATTACGATTACACGATGGAGGCGCTCAAAAACGATTGTCATGTATTATGTGAAAAGCCACCGGCAATGACTGCCGCAGAAGCCCGCGAAATGGCTGATCTGGCTAAGGAAAAAGGAAAGATACTCGCTTACAATTTCCAGCGCCGGCAAACTTCTGAATATCTGCTTTTAAAAAAATGCCAGGATGAAGGACATTTAGGGGAAGTTTATCATATCAAAGCCAATTATCTGCGTCGCAGAGGAATTCCTGGTTGGGGGAATTTTACCAATAAAACAATTCAGGGAGGTGGGGCTATGATCGATTTGGGCGTTCATATACTGGATTTGGCCCTGGGAATGATGGAATATCAAAAACCCGAAAAAGTGGTAGGAAACATTTATGATTTTATTGGCAAAACAGGCGGCAAAGGCTTAAAAGGGCAATGGGATCCGGCTAAGTTTGATGTCGATGATGCTTGTTTTGCATACCTGACTTTTGCCAACAATAAAAGTATTGCTTTGTCCTGTTCTTTTGCCTTAAATCAAAAGCAAGAAGAAATCATTAATCTGGAAGTTTTTGGGAGTAAGGCCGGAGCTGTTTTAAATCCATTTTCACTGCACACGGAAGTTGCCGGAGAATTGGCGGATATTCAATTTCCCTTTATGGAAGAAACAGATACACAACTCAAAAACACAACTGCCTTTATTGATGCTGTTTCAGGAAAACAAACAAATATTTGTCTGGGTGAAGAAGGCGCCGTTTTACAGGATATTGTTGAAAAAATATATTTGAGCGCAGAATTATAATTTAAATTTTTTAATACAAAAAGGAAAAGTCTGAAGTCGGTCATGATTTCAGACTTTTCCTTTTGAACTGATTATTTCGGTGCGCTGCACCTATAAATCATTATATCAATTGCGGTTTCTACAATTATTTTGCCGCTCTGCGGCTATATCGATAACCTGATTACTTCGCAGTAGCCATTACCATTTTTATATCTTGTTTCGCTCCTACTTCAAGCACATCAACCAGATCCTGAACGGCAAGATTTTTATCTACACGAAGCACAATTGTACGATCTTCAACACCCGCAAACAGGGTTTGCAGCTGGGTTTCCAGCTGATCGAACGGAATTGGTTCTTTATCAATGTAATAAACTTTCTTGTCGTCAATTGACAAAGTAATCTGCTTTTTGTACATCTGCTGCGTTGCTGATGCTTTGGGAAGCATCAGTTTGATGACGTTCGGATTTGACATCGTTGAAATGATCAAAAAGAACAACATCAGGAAAAACATAATATCGCTGAGTGAGCTTGTAAAGACCTCAGGGGCAAACCTGCTCTTTCGACGTATCTTCATATTTTAAGTATCAATGGGTAGATGAGATTAATAAGCGGCTCATTCCGGGTGTTTATTTCGAAGAAACCGGTTTTTGAAGCACATCAAGAAAATCTGACGCAGCCACCTGAAGTCTTAATGCAAAACGGTCAATCTTCATATTTAACAAGTGATAACCTGCGTAAGCAAGCAAACCAATAATCAAACCTGAACCGGACGTAATCATTTTCTCATACATACCACTCGCAATTGTACTGATATTGAAATCATTACTCACCGAAATATCATAGAAAATACGAATGATCCCGGAAATTGTACCCACAAACCCAAGCATGGGTGCGATACCTGCAATTACCCCAAGATAGCCCAGATTACCTTCCATACGCTGAATTTCGATCTGGCTTGATGTTTCGATAGAAGTTTCAATATCCTTGATCGGATAACCGATACGGCCAATAGCGCGTTCGAAAATTCTACCCGCAGCATTTCGTTGATTACGGCAAGATGATTCGGCGGACTTCAAATTCCCTTGCTGAATAAAATCTTTCACATTATCTACAAACTGAGAATCAATATTTCCATTGGAACCAATTCCCAGGTAACGCTCGATGATGATAAATAAAGTGGCAACAAAAAGCAGCCCCAGCGGGATCATTACTACGCCCCCTTTTCCTAGAAGGTCAATAACAGATAGTCCCTGCGCGGCGGCAGGTGCAGCCAAAGTAGAGTCAGCAAGTGCTTGTAGAAGCATCATATTAATTGTGAAAAGTGAATAGTTATGCTAATGTAAATGAGATCAAGTCAGTATAAAAACAACCTTGACAATAAACGGAGCAAGCTGCCCCTTATTGTTTAAAGGGCAAATATAGAAAAATTACTCTTTGGGACTACCCCATCCTTCTTTTACATTATCAGTTCCTTCGTATAAATCTGATAATTGTAAAGTAGCTTCTATGGATTGGATTGTTATAGAATCAGATAATTGATAAGCGTACTCTGCAAGTAACCAATGATTATCTTCGGTTCTTCTAAATATTTCTACTCCTACATTAATCGAATTGACTAAGACGTACTCTCTCAAACTATCAATGTCTCTGTAAAAACGAAATTTATCACCACGATCGTAGGAACCTGTACCTTCTGATAATACCTCAATAAGAACTGTTGGATTGATAATAGAATTTTTATCCTTTTCAGCGTATTGATTTGGTCCACAAACAATTAGTAAATCTGGGTAACCATAAAAGGTATTTTCGAAAATATGTATTCGCTGATTACCAGAATAACTTTGGAAATATTTCCTGTCTTTTAAAATTGCGCCAATTATACCGGATAAGTTTTGTTTGACACAATTATGATTTACATCATTAACAATCATTCTGAATTTTTCTCCTTGAAAAAATTCACTTCTGTAATCCGCCCTATTTTCATAAAAGAGATAATCCTCAGCAGTTGATAATTTTATTGGAGAAGCTGTCATTTTTAATTATTGTTTAATAAATCTTAAAAAATTCAGGTAAAAATCTGTTAAAGCTACATTTTTAAAAATCCCCAAAAACAACCATATTGATATTTCTTGTGTCTCCTGAATAACAACTACTTAACTCCTCAACGATGAAAATAATTATGCACATCTTTTTCTTCACTCTCCTGTTAAGCGGCTGTATTGACTGCGGTCCACAAAAAGAACTCACGATCCGGCTTTCAATCGATGCTGATACTTTTCTACTTAAAAAGGTAACCGCACCCGGAGCTATTGATTTAAGTATTTTTGACGAGCAGGTGAAAAATTACACTTCACATTCTTACTCTCAATTAAAAGATTTTACTTTCCCAATTTCCCTGAACGCAGATAGCACTACCTATATTTTCGAATTTGAAAACCGCACAGATACGCTGACCCTTTTTTATGCAAGAGATTTTTCTTATAAAAATGGCTGCGGATTCGTCGTAGACGCCAAATATCCGAATTCTTCGTTTGAGACTAAATCAACATTTAAATACGTCCATGTCGATTATCAATCCTATATACTTGACGAGAAAATACGTCCGTTTGGCACTAGTGAAGGTCCGGGAATATCAATTGAAGCATCATTATGAAAAAGAGCGTACTACTAATTATCATGAGCCTGGTGTCGCTCTGCGGTAATGCCCAGGAAGCTATCGAAGACTCCAAACTTGTATATATTGGTCTGGATTTGGTAAAAAGTTTACCTTCCTATGTTTTTCCCGACAAATATTTAATACGCAATACGGTCATCATCGAGCCTTATGTTATTTTTCCTGGAAAAGACCCTCGGAAACACTGGGTGCTCAGTGGCGGCTTTGCACAAGGCACTTCAAAAATTGACACGACTCAGATCTCCCAGTCTCAAAAATTTCAGGGTGTGTACATTAAAATGGCTTTTGAAAACCAGTATAAAAGGATACCACTAAGGTTCGGTTATGGGCCCATTATATCCTTTTCAGGCTTTCGTGGAAAATATACTTTTAAAGGGCCCACTTTTGGAGATTATACCGGGAGTTTCACAGATGATCAAAATTTCGCTTTCGGTGCAGAGGCCTATCTCGCTTATGATCTAAAACTGAACAAAAAGTTAATGCTTCGTTTCCAGATCAGAACCACGATGGCCGTTCGCATGTCTGGAAATATAAGTCCGGATTATTTTCCTGGTGTGGGTATTACCAAAGGTTTAAATTCATTTCTGATCTCGCCTGGTTTTTCTACCCAACTATTTTACAAGGTTCATTAAAAAATATCAGAATAGTAGTGTCATATTTGTTAACATTCCACAACTTCTATTGTTTTCTAAAATAAAATAATACCTTTATTAATCTTTATAACATACCTGTTATTCAGCCTAATACAATTCAAATTGAGAGTAAAATTCAAGAATTTTCAATTTTTTTTTCAAAGGTGTGACTTCGAAAGAATGTCATAGTCTAAACTTCCAAAAACAAACATTATTCATCCCCCCTTTCTCTCTCAAAATTATGAATTACGACCTTATCAAGGCTCAGATCATTGCCACTGCATCAGAGTACGGCGGCAAAATTTTATTAGCAATTCTTGTCCTGATTATCGGACGGATCGTGATTGGAAAAATCACTTCCATGGTAAGTTCATTGATGGACAAAAGACATGTCGATCGTGACGTTCAGCCATTTTTGAATTCTTTGATTAGCGTGATGCTGAATATAATGCTTCTTTTAAGTATTGCAGGAATTCTTGGCATTCAAACCACTTCTTTTGTCGCAGTACTCGGAGCAGCCAGTTTGGCCGTTGGTTTTGCCTTGCAGGGTAGTCTTGCCAATTTTGCAGGAGGTGTTCTAATTCTGATTTTCAAACCTTACCGGGTTGGTGAATTAATAAATGCACAGGGATTTACAGGTGTGGTAGAAGCAATCCAGATTTTCAATACCATCTTAGTTACGGTTGATAACAAAACGATTATTCTTCCAAATGGCGCACTATCAACCTCGCCGATTACTAATATTTCAACCAAGGGAAAAATACGCGTGGATATGGTTTTTGCAGCCGGCAGCCAAAATGGCGTGGATGCTATCAGAGCATCAATCAGAAAAGTGACCAATGCTTGTCCAACTGCACTGAAAGATGTTGAACATGATATTTTAGTTACCAAACTAACAGAAAATGCAATTTTCTTTGACGTACGTGTCTGGACACTGAGTGAAAATTACTGGGATACCTATTACTATGTAAATGAGGGGATCAGCAAACAATATGCAGCCGACGGAATCGGGGCTCCTAAGCCAGCCGAGCTTAGTGTGGCGCTAAAACAATAAAATTTCATCAATTATATAAGTAAAAATCGAATAAAATGACGGAGTACGGGAATGAACTTTCCTGTACTCCTCTTTTTATTTATACCTTTGTGCATTATTTCAATTCAAGTTCCGATCTCATCCATACCAATTTATGTTTGAAAACTTACAGGATAAGCTAAACAATGCCTTTCGTACTTTAAAAGGGAAGGATCGCATTTCTGATATAAACGTTGCCGCTACTACAAAAGAGGTTCGTAAAGCGTTGGTAGATGCCGACGTAAATTTTAAGATTGCAAAAGATATTACCGACCGGATCAGAGAAAAAGCCCTTGACCGGAAAATATTGATATCCGTGGAACCGGGTCAAATGTTCGTCAAAATTGTTCAGGAAGAATTAACTGAATTGATGGGCGGACAGGCAGAAGGAATTAACATCAAGGGAGATCCTGCTGTTATTCTGATCGCTGGTTTACAAGGTTCTGGTAAAACTACTTTCTCAGGAAAGTTATCTTACTTACTAAAAAAACAAGGCAGACAAGTACTTCTGGTAGCCTGCGACGTGTATCGTCCCGCTGCGATTGACCAGTTGAAAGTTCTTGGAGAACAAGTAGGTGTTGAGGTTTATTCTGAACCAGATAACAAAAGCGCAGTTCAAATTGCTACCAATGCTGTAGCACACGCAAGAAAAATTGGCAAAAAAATCGTTATCGTCGATACAGCTGGTCGTTTGGCCATTGATGAAGTGATGATGCAGGAAGTGGAAGATATCAAGTCTGCCGTAAAACCTTCCGAAATTCTTTTCGTTGTGGATTCCATGACGGGTCAGGATGCTGTAAATACTGCTAAAACTTTCAACGAACGTTTGAATTTTGATGGTGTTGTATTGACCAAACTGGATGGCGATGCCCGTGGCGGAGCTGCACTTTCCATTCGTCAGATTGTTGACAAGCCAATTAAATACATCAGCACAGGGGAAAAAATGGAAGCCCTTGATTCCTTCTACCCTGATCGTATGGCGAGCAGGATTCTTGGGATGGGTGACGTTATTTCTTTGGTTGAACGCGCCCAACAGGCGTTTGATGAAGATGAGGCAAAACGCATCAACGCTAAAATGCGTCAGAACAAATTTGATTTTGACGACTTTTTGGGCCAGCTTCAGCAGATCAAGAAAATGGGTAATGTGAAAGATCTGATCGGTATGATCCCTGGAATGGGAACCGCTATGAAAGATGTGAACATTGACAACGAATCTTTCAAACCAATTGAAGCAATTATCCAATCGATGACGAAGAAAGAGCGCGAAAATCCGGATTTGATCGATGGAAGTCGTAAAAAACGTATTGCAACGGGTAGCGGGACTTCAATTTTGCAGGTCAATAATCTTTTAAAGCAATTCGATGAAATGCGTAAGATGATGAAGAAAATGAATACAATGCAGGCCGCAGGAAAAATGAGCAAAGCATTACGCCGTTAATCTCATTTGAATTCTGTAAAGCATTTTAATTTTCAACATCAAATTTATCCATGAAGCGACTTCTGATCCTGATTGTGTTTTTTCTAGTTTGCGGCCGTGAGGGGTTATTGGCGCAGGGTTCAGTGGGATATTATCCATGGAGCAATTTGTTAACGATAAGTACCAATCCGAGAAAGATATTTTGGGTTGATGGCCGTTTTCAGACAAACTCATTATTCAGCAGCCTTAGTGTTGATATTCTTCCAATGATTAATTTCAAAAGAGGGGAAATCACACAATGGTATGTTGGTGGCGGAGTAAGACTGAATCCATTATATCGTATCGCTGACTCAAAAGCAGATTTGGTAACGGTTGATGGATATTCCCTCAATGTGGGTGTTCGTATAAAACCATTACCACAAAACAGAAATATTCAATTAGCACTGGAACTGAATCCTTATGTAAAAGATAAATTTGATAGCGGTGTTTTAAAAAGTCATTTTGGTGTTGTGTATGTTTTCACCAAAAAGAAAAAGAAGATCGAAGACGCAGCGCAATAGATAATAGCGAATTTGACGGTTGGTGCCCAGTAGCTGCGCCTAAACTGTTACTTTAAAACAGCTGAATATCATAACGATAGATGAAATATTTAGATTTCATGTAATACATTTGTATATTACTGTGTTTCCATAAAACAGAAAGCGATCATTCTATGAAAAAGTTAGAAAAATTCAGCAGCTTCGACGAAATGAAAGACAATTCAAAAACCGGCACCGTTAGTGTGGTTGTGGTAATGGAACGCTATAAAAAATTTGAAAGCTTTATCCATTTTCTGAGAAGCGTTGACCAAAAAGGAGAATCTCATTCAAAAGCAAAAACACTTTCTTTCAGATAGGAATTTGTATGAATGTAAACGACTCTTTGGTCAAAATACTGTTCACATTAAACGAATTCGAGGTTAAACATATGGTGGTCGGCGGGACCGCAGTCGGCTATTACGGTTATATTAGGTTGTCAACGGCTAAGAATGGTGAGCACATTGATGAACCTGATCTGGATATCTGGTACAATCCAACTTATGATAATTACTTCCGATTGTTAAACGCTTTAGAGGTCCTTAAAATTGACGTAACCAAACTTAAGGCGGAACAATCACCCGACCCCCAAAATACGTTTTTAAGATATACCTTGGACGATTGTACACTGGATCTTCTGCCAAATATAAAAGCCCCAATAAAATTCAAGGAGGCTTATTTAAGACGGCATTCTGTAGGCTATGACGGCTTTGAGCTTTCGTTTATAGGTATCGAGGATCTGATTGCTGACAAGGAAGCTACGGGAAGACCCAAAGACTTAACTGATATTGATCATTTAAAACGGAACTATTTTTCTGGGTCTTAAAAAGGAGTAAAAAACTTTTCTAGTTTCCTCCCCTGCCTGCTTTATAAGCGTCATATTCAGCCAGCAATTTTGCTACATCATCTGCGCCATCGAAATCCAGATTTTCTTCCTTTATAACATACTGCATTTTATTTTTTTCATCCGAAAGCACTTTCAGAAAACTGTTTCTGTCTTTCAATTGGATCGGAGTCAATTTGTCTCCTTTCAAAATATACAGACTTTCATCTGTCGCACCAGTTCCTGATTTTTTGTAATGTTTTAAAAGTTTTGTATTTCCATCATACAAAACCTGGTAAAAATTTTTATCCGTTAATCCGACAGCTCCCGGAAATCCACGTTTGAAAGTATAAAGAGCCGTTCCGGTTGGAATATTGAATTCCGTAATTTCCGGGCCGAGCACGTATGAGCTGGAGCCGTTTTTATAGACAATCTGGTCTTTTACGAGATCATAATTAATCAAAACACCATCATAGGGTTTCCCGGATTTATCTCTAACCAAACCTCTATACCATTCCTGAGTGAGGTATGGCGAATTGTCACTTGTATACTGAACTTCTTTTATCGGAGTACCCGTAAGTCCGGTTGAATCCTGGGCCTGTGCATTTATTGTAAAAAATAAAGCGGCAATGAATAAAATCCGGTGAACATTTTTCATAATATGATTTAGTTTATACTGTAAATTTGACTTTTTCTTATGGTACCTGAGCTAAAGAATTCGATAGAAATCAACAAACAAATTGGTTTATTCCTCTCGATCGTTTAGATTCCCTACCATCTTTATGTACTTTTGCCAAAAAAATTGTACCCGCGCTTTTGAACTTAAACGAACAACTCATCCATATACGCCAAAGCCTGGGAGGAATTGCTCCTGAGATTTTCCTGGCCGTGTTTTTCTGTTTTTTTCTTTTTTCTGAATTAGTTTTATTTAAACAATTCGAAAAAAAGAAGGCTTCTTTCTGGCTCCAGAATCTGGCACTTGCAGGAAGTTTAGTAGCACTAATCCTGGTTTTGGGACAATGGAATGATAAACCTTCATTCCGGTTTCATCCATTATTATTCCTGGATCACCAGTCGGTGTTTTTTAAAGTGATGATTATTCTGGCCTGGATTTTCTCGCTTATCCATGTCCGTATTTTAAAATACGATTTTCCGCCTGAATTTAATGCGTTACTCATAGCCGCTGTCGCAGGTTTGAATCTGCTCACAATGTCTACACATTTGCTGACGATCTATTTATCACTTGAACTTATTTCGATTAGCAGTTATCTTTTAGTGGCCATTTCTCCGTATAAAAAAGCGGCCGAAGGCGGATTAAAATATTTGCTTTTTGGCGCTGCCAGTTCAGCGGTAATGCTTTATGGAATTTCATTGATTTACGGACTTACCGGAACAATGGATATCACCAGCGAAGCAATGACCGCTGGTTTGATGAACAATTCAAATCTGGTCATCACAGTTTCTATTGTGATGACGCTGGCTGGTTTACTTTTCAAATTATCCCTTGTTCCCTTTCACGTCTGGACACCGGATGTCTATGAAGCAGCTCCTACTCCACTGGTTTCATTTCTTTCTGTTGCTCCAAAAGCAGCCGTTATTTTGGTCTTAATGCGTTTGGCTTCCGTATTGCCCGCACAATATTTCCCTATACTTGGCGGGATTGCTTTGATTAGTATCACAATCGGAAATGTGGCTGCTTTATGGCAGACTAACGCCAGACGATTGTTAGCCTATTCATCGATTGCACAAGCCGGATATTTATTGGTTGGCGTTGCGTCTTACAGCCGTTTTGGATTTGAAACGGCCGTTTTTTATACAGCATCGTATCTGATTGTAAATATGGCAGCATTTTTCTTAATCGATTTATTACAACCAAAAGCTACCACCGAATTATCAGCGTTCGAAGGTTTGGGCAAACAAAATATATGGATTTCTGGTATCCTGACGGTTATTATGATCGCTCTTGCAGGATTACCGCCTACCGTAGGTTTCACAGCAAAGTGGCTGATATTTTCTGCGCTTTGGGACAGCTATCATGACCAGGGATTTCCGTGGATGCTTTGGCTGATGATCGGAGGAACTTTAAATGCTGCCGTTGCGCTGGCTTATTATCTAAGATTACCGTATCTCTTGTTCTTCAAAAATTCAAACGAGGGAAATTCCGCCTCTAACGAAAGTGCATTGGGGAAAGTCATTGCTGGTATTTTCCTGGCAGCAGTGATATTGTTATTCTTTAATCCGGAATGGATAATGAGTTGGATTTCGGCTTTTTGAAAAGAATTATACGCAAATTGACTACTTCTTATTTCTGTTTTTGAAGCATATTTCCCGGGATAGGATGTTGTTTCAAAAACTCTATCGCATTTTGTTTTTTCTGTAAAAAAAATGGATCGTTAGAAATATCAGGGATTCCTTTATCAACCTTAATTTCAGGTATGACGATTTTATTTCTGCTCGTTATAGTCTTCATAGTTAATGTGTTTTATTTCACTAAATTAATCATTTCTTGGATAACAAAAAAGACTCATAATTTACACCAGTTTCGAATAACTCCCATTGATCATCGACATACCCCAATATTCTATAATAATTTGATATTTCTTCTAAAAACAGAGAAATGCCAATTTGGTAAACACGAGTTCGAACATGAGTACTCCCTTTGGCAAAAATGTTTGCATTTGGATAATTCTCAATAAAATCCTTTACCGCAAATGCAACCGTAGTTAAGACTTTTTGTTTATCATGATTATTTGAAACGACTAAATCATCCATTTGTTTTGTCAATTCATTCCAGTCGCCAAAAGCTAGGTTATATAAATTATTTTCAAGATCAATAAGTTGAAATTGAATAATCTTTTTTATATCCCCTCTCGGTCCATTACTAATAAACTGATAAATAAACGGATCATAATCCTTTGTTAAAACGTAACGTGTTGCATCCATTTCGTGTGTGTGATTAACTTTTATTAAGTAATATAATTCCTTACCTCCCAACAGCCCTAATCTTAAACCCATCCTTCCTCAACAAAGCAATAACTCCTTTTTCCCCACCCAAATGCGCGGCTCCAACGGCAATAAAGGTTGGTTTTTCGTGGACGATTTTATCAATACGTTTAATCCAGTTTTGGTTACGTTGAAAAAGCATTACTTCATCCTGCCCATCCATGCCAAATTCACTTTTAAGCGTCAGATTATATAAACTTTGCAGATCCTGCTTTTTATATAATTCGACCAGATCATGAAATTCTGATTTGGTTTCCGGAAGTTTTTCAATCATCGTAAGAAGCATTTCCGCCTGGCGGTTATAGGGAATGGTGTCAAAAATGGCCATTTGCTCTTCAATTGTTTCAAGACCAATAACTTCTGACTTTTGTTTTACTGCCAAACCCATTAATGAAATTTCGTAGGACTGCGGCTCACAGCCCAGTATTTTATTAAACATCGGCCCCATCATCATAAAAGGTTTAGCTCTTCCAAATGAGATAATGTCCATTCCCAATGAATCCTTATAAAACTGGCTCAGCTGTGTATATTGTTTTTCAGTAAGTATTCCCTGCAACGTTTTACCATCAGCCATAAACATGGTCTTTGTCATGGCACCCATTAAGCCAGGATCATCCATATCAATTTCCAAAGCCAGTTGCCGGGTCTTTGAAACTGCATTTTTGAGTGAGTCACTTAATAAAAAGTCGGCTGGACAAATAAGATGTATAGTTCCGAAAAGGTAGGAAGGTCTGGTAAGCCCTTTTCCTGAAATTTCCCAAAGCAGCGAATTTTCCTTTGGTGCATTTTGAGCTGAGACAATGCTGGCTATTAACAGTAAGCTAACGACGAAAGATCCGATTTTCATTTGAAAACGATTAAATAATTGGTGTGGAGTAAAAAACAAAGAGACGCAAAGTTTTGGTTATTCCTTGCGTCTCTTCTCTTTAATTTTACAAACTTATTCTTTATGGCTGTCCACCTTAATCCGCTCTTCACGATTAGCCAGTTCCCAAGCCGTATAAAATACCAGCTTAACAATCGGCGCCTGCTTGTCAAACATGATTTTTTCAACATCATCACCCGGACGGTGATAATCCTCATGAACACCTGTGAAATAGAAAATCACAGGAATATTTTTCTTGGCAAAATTGTAATGATCAGAACGGTAGTAGAAACGGTTCGGATCTTTTGGATCATTGAAAGTATAATCCAGTTTGTAATTAATGTATTTTTTGTTTGCCTCTTCACTGATCGCATGAAGCTCGGACGATAATTTATCCGCACCGATCACGTACACATATTTCGGATCATTTTTGTGTACTTCATCTACCCGGCCAATCATGTCAATATTTAAATCAGCAATCGTATTTTCTAGCGGCAGTAATGGATTTTCAGAGTAATATTCCGAACCAAAAAGTCCTTTTTCTTCGCCTGTAACATTTAAAAACAGAATACTTCTTCTCGGGCCTTTCCCATCTGCTTTTGCTTTGCTAAACGCTTCTGCAATCTCAACGATAGAAACGGTTCCTGAACCATCGTCATCTGCACCGTTATTAATTTCACCATTTGCTGAAATTCCGATGTGATCCAAATGAGCAGAAATCACCAAAACCTCATCCTTTTTATCGGTGCCTTCCATAAAGCCGGCAACGTTTTCGGTATTGACAATCTCAGTAATTCGCTCCGCTTTGAAAGAAGCCTTACCGGTTAAAGGTTTTGCAGTCGATTTACTTCCTTTGTCAAGATCAGATTTTATTTTGCTTAATTTTTGAGACGATGTTTTCAATAAAGAAGCAGCCATTTCCGGCATAATCACAAAAGACGCCATCCCATTCGGAGATTCCTGAACTGGTTTCAAAGTCGGAGAACTGAATCTTCTGGCCATTACAGCGCGCTGGCGTATTTCCTTATCCAGATCTTCTCCACTTTTGTCCGTAATAATAAAGATGAATTTAGCACCTTTTGACAATGCCAGTTTCACTTTTTGCTGCCAGGAAAGCGGCCCGCTCCACTTTGTTTTTTCAGTAGTATTATTTAAAAGATATTTTCCATCCTCTGATTTAGGTTCGCCTTCAAAAAGAATGACTGATTTCCCAGTTACGTCCAACGTTGCGTAATCATTATAACTGCCTTCTTCAATTCCATAACCAGCCAGAACAATAGGCGTTTCAGTTTCCTCAGGAATACTTAGCAAACCGTTAAGATAAAAATCCTTGTTAAAGGCGTATTTCTTGCCGTCAATTTTCACATAAACATCACCATAGCTTCGTTTGTAAAGCTTGTATTTTTGGAGATACGATTTCACTCCGTCGCCATTATCAGCAATCGGCTGTAAACCGTAGGATTTGAAATATTTAGAAACATATTCCGCCGCCTTTTTCTGTCCCGGTGAACCTGTATCACGGCCTTCCAGACTATCAGAAGCGATGATAACCAGATGTTTTTTGAGATCCTGAGCTGTTATACTTTCGGCATATTTTGTCGCATCATCCTGCGAATAGCTCAAGGTAGAGAGCATCAGGAACATTCCTGCGAGTATGTTTTTTGTCATGGTGGGAATTATAAAAGAAATAGAATTCGTACAAAGAAAACAAAGACAACGGCGAAAGCCAAATTCTTGTTATGCTTATGAATTTTTAATTACCAACCTGTGTTAAGTTCAAAGGAAAACTAGTTGATTTGTGACTTTGAAGCTGCTAACTTTAACTTTATAAGACACACACTAAAAAGTTAACAATGCCCGAAATAAGTCGTTTTCTGGGGATGATCATTAAAATGTTTTTTGATGATCACAATCCACCTCATTTCCATGTAGAATTCCAGGAGTACAGAGCCATTATTAATATCAAAACGGCTGATATAATTGAAGGATATTTACCTCCGAAACAACTGAAATCAATTCAGCTTTGGACATCTATTCACGAAGAGGAGCTTTTAGAAAATTTTATTAATCTCGGTAAGGATTTTAAATCCTGGAATAAAATTGAACCGTTGGCCTGACTATGTTGTACTATATAAAAAAGATTGTGTCAATCCATGATTATGCTATTTCCTGTCTTTTTAATACAGGCGAGGTAAGGATTATCGATTTAAAGGATACAGTCGAAAGGTATAAAATTATTAATGACGGACTGATTAGCGAATTGGCAGACAAAGAATATTTCAAGTCAGTTCAACTGGATTCATACGGAACACTTCATTGGAATAATGGTGTCGATTTTGATCCCGATAATCTATACAAAACATCTAAATCCTATATAGCACCCATCTAATATTTTCAGTAACTTTTTGCACTTCTCTTAGCTTAAATGGCGTTTTTGGATTGTTAACAATAAAAAAATTGTAAATAACTGTTATTCAGCCAAAAAACTACGTATCTTTGCACCTTATTTCAGAAAGTTCAGCAAGAACACAGCATAGCGGCGAGCCAGGGGGCACCTATTACTGTGCCTGCTGTTAACCGTAAACAATTGACTTATAAAACAATGCAATCCATTCGTAACATCGCAATTATTGCGCACGTTGACCACGGCAAAACAACATTGGTCGACAAAATCATTCATGCTTCGAAGCTTTTTCGTGAAAACCAGGAATTCGGTGATCTGATTCTTGACAACAATGATTTAGAGCGCGAACGTGGTATCACTATCGTTTCGAAAAATGTTTCGGTACGTTACAAAGACTACAAAATCAATGTTATTGACACACCAGGTCACGCCGATTTTGGTGGAGAAGTGGAACGTGTACTTAAAATGGCTGACGGTGTTTTGCTACTCGTGGATGCATTTGAAGGTCCTATGCCTCAAACGCGTTTCGTTTTAACAAAAGCGATTCAGCTTGGTTTGAAACCAATCGTTGTTGTAAACAAAGTTGATAAAGAAAACTGTCGCCCTGAAGAAGTTCAGGAAAGCGTTTTTGACTTGATGTTCAACTTGGGTGCAACAGAAGATCAGTTAGACTTTACAACCGTTTACGGTTCTTCTAAACAAGGTTGGATGGGTCCTGACTGGAAAACTCCTACGGACAACATTACTTTCTTGTTGGATACTATTATTGATCAGATCCCTGCTGCCATTATCCATCCGGGTACCCCACAGATGCAAATTACGTCTCTTGACTACAATGCATTCGTTGGTCGTATCGCTATCGGACGTGTATTGCGCGGAACTTTGAAAGAAGGCGCTGTTATGTCTCTTTGTAAAGCAGACGGTGTTATCAAAAAAGTAAAAATTAAAGAACTTCAGGTTTTTGAAGGTCTTGGAAGAGTAAAAGTAAGTGAAGTTGAAGCAGGTGATATTTGTGCTGTAACAGGTATTGAAGATTTCGAAATCGGAGACACTTTGGCAGATGCTGAAAACCCGGAAGCACTTCCACGTATTTCTGTTGACGAACCAACATTGAACATGTTGTTTACGATCAATAACTCGCCATTCTATGGTAAAGAAGGTAAATTCGTTACATCTCGTCACTTACGTGATCGTTTGATGAAAGAAACGGAGAAAAACCTTGCACTTCGTGTAGAAGCAACAGATACTGAAGATAAGTTCCTGGTCTTTGGACGTGGTATCCTTCACTTGTCAGTTTTGATCGAAACGATGCGTCGTGAAGGTTATGAATTGCAGGTTGGACAGCCTCAGGTTCTTTTCAAAACAGACGATAATGGACAACGCCTTGAACCAATTGAAACATTGGTCGTTGACGTTCCTGAATCTTCTTCAGGTAAAGTAATTGAATTAGCCAGCCAACGTAAAGGTGAACTTTTGATTATGGAACCAAAAGGTGATTTGCAGCATTTGGAATTTGAAATTCCTTCTCGCGGATTAATCGGTCTTCGTTCTAACTTGCTTACTGCAACACAAGGAGAAGCTACAATGACGCACCGTTTCAAAAGTTTTGAGCCATTCCGTGGACCAATTCCAGGACGTAACAGTGGATCAATTATCTCGAAAAACACAGGAGCTGCAACGGGTTATACAATTGACAAATTGCAGGATCGTGGACGTTTCTTCGTTGAACCAGGTGAAGAAATTTACGCAGGTCAGGTAATTGGAGAACATACTCGTCCAAATGATATTGTTGTAAACTTGCAGGAAGCGAAGAAATTGACCAACATGCGTGCTTCTGGTACGGATGACGGACTTCGTATCGTTCCAAAAATTAATTTCTCTTTGGAGGAATCAATGGAATATATCCAGAAAGACGAATATCTTGAAGTAACTCCGCAAAGCATGCGTATGCGGAAAATATATCTTGAAGAAAATGATCGTAAACGTTTCGGTGCTAAAATCGAAATGGTTTAATTCAAGCGAATCAAATTCATTATTAAAAAAGGAAGCACAAATTGTGCTTCCTTTTTTTGTTTTTTTTTCATTCTCAATTTCTCCGCAAACCATAGAAAATATTTGGAAAGCACCGAATATGCAGTGTCATCGTTTCATCTTTCCTGATAACTATAAAACAATATTTTTTACTCAATATTTTATACAATTTCAAGATTGAACAGGTTATATCTTTAATATGTCGAAAACATGTATGTTTGTATTATCAAACAATGAAATTCCATTAACATACTTATTATCAGATTATTAATTTAATATTGAAATGGCATATATAGAACCGGCTCCCATTAAGGATAAAGAGAATCCGTTGGAGTCTATGATGCAAAGATTTGACAAGGCAGTAGAACTTTTGGGTATATCTGACGAGATGTACCACATTTTGAAAGTTCCGCGCAAGCAGGTTACAGTAGGAATTCCTGTTACCATGGATTCCGGCAAAATAAAAGTTTTTGAAGGATATCGGGTAATTCACTCAACGATCCTTGGCCCAAGTAAAGGCGGCATCCGTTTTGATCCGGATGTTAATATTGATGAAGTGCGCGCGCTGGCAGCATGGATGACCTGGAAATGCGCCGTAGTGGATATTCCATACGGTGGTGCAAAAGGTGGTGTTGCGTGTAATCCGCGCGAAATGTCTGCCGGAGAAATGGAACGGCTGATGCGTGGCTATACCATTGCGCTACTAGACGTTTTCGGTCCTGACCAGGATATTCCGGCACCTGACATGGGAACCGGCCCAAGAGAAATGGCCTGGCTGATGGATGAATATTCCAAAGCAAAAGGAATGACGATTCAGGCGGTTGTTACAGGTAAGCCGCTCGTTTTAGGCGGATCTTTGGGACGCACCGAAGCCACCGGACGTGGGGTAATGGTTTCTGCTTTGGCAGGTATGGAAAAATTGCGCATCAATCCTTACAGAGCTACTGCGGTAGTCCAGGGTTTCGGAAACGTTGGGTCTCATGCCGCTTCTTTATTGCGTGAACGTGGCGTAAGTATTCACGCGATCAGTGATATTTCAGGAGCTTATTACAATGATAAAGGAATTGATATCGCGGCAGCCATAGCGTATCGCGATGCAAATAAAGGTTCATTGGAAGGATTTACAGGAGCGGAATCAATTTCAGGAGATGAAATATTTTCTCTGCCGGTTGATTTGCTTGTCCCTGCTGCAAAAGAAGACGTGATTACACGTAGAAATGTTGAAAGTATTCAGGCAAAAATGATTGTAGAAGGTGCAAATGGTCCAACTTCTTTCAAAGCCGACGATATTATCAATGACAAAGGAATTATGGTTGTGCCGGATATTTTGGCGAATGCAGGCGGTGTCACTGTTTCTTATTTTGAATGGGTTCAAAACCGTATTGGCTACAAATGGACACTGGAGCGCGTTAATCGCAGAACCGACCGGATCATGAAAGATGCATTCGACCACGTTTATGAAGTTTCATTAAAATATAAAGTATCACTTCGGATCGCGGCTTATATCGTTGCAATTGACAAAGTATCAAGTACTTACAAATTCCGCGGAGGATTTTAAGCAAAACGTCTTTATTGGAAAAAGGAGAACAGCGAAACGCTATTCTCCTTTTTTAGTTTAGTAATGTACAAATTTGATTATCAGCAAATTATCGATATATTTCAATCACATATACTTAGACTCCCGAAATTATGGAAAATGAATTAGCCGAAATCAAAACTTCTATTCAGGAACGCGGTAAAGGAATATTTATAATTCCTGCGATTGCCAGTACTTGTGCGGTGATTATCTTTTTTATTAATTCCTATTTGCTAATTGCGGGACTTTTCGTCATTATAATATTCTGCTTATTTCTTTACGCCAATTATTTTCAACTTTCCAAAATCGCGAAAAATATCCATTTTAATTCTCCCGAAGGTAAAGATGAAATTGACACGGTTTTTAAACTAATACAAAAAGAGAAAACTATAACGGTCAATGTAATTCCATATATTATTTTGTACACAGGACTTGTTTTGTGCCGGGCTGGAATTGAAAATACACCTTTTAAATTAATTGAATTCGCTGTAATACAATTCGTGGTTTTTGCGCTTATCTATATTGATCAGCTTAATAAAAAAGGCAGGAAATACGCCAGCCTTCTCGAAAAGCTGGAAATGTTAAGTTGTAAATAATTCATTTCTGAAATTATATATTACCCAAATATTAATAAACCACGTTCTTGCCGGTAAATTGAGATTCATTCCTTTCAGAATGTTAACTTTATCTTTTTATTTGAAACAAAATTACTGCATTGATTTGCAGGCTGAACGTTAATCCCACTTATGTCGCTGAGTCCACGCTTCATTGCCCTTATATTGGCTTTTGTCATTTCACTGATCACGACATCCTTTTTAGCATTTGTTGACGGTGTCAACAAAAGTATGCTTTTCGTTGTCGCGACAGCTTGTTTCATCACATCTTTTTTCCTGATTCTTTACACGATTGATATTATTGTTTTCAGAGAAGTGAACAAAATGTATCGCACCATTCACAAGCTCAAAATGAAGGATTTCAATATGGTTCCGCGTAAAAAGCTTATTCAGGAATTGAATCCTCTTAAAACCCTGAATGACGAAATTTTCGTTTATGTTTCTAAAAAACAAAAAGAAATCGACGAACTGAAAAAGCTGGAATTATTCCGCAGGGAATTCCTGGCCGACGTTTCCCACGAATTCAAAACACCGATTTTCGCCGCTCAGGGATTTATCCACACACTTTTAGACGGTGCGATGGATGATGAAAATGTTCGTGAACGTTTTTTGAAAAAAGCTGCAAAAAATCTGGACAGCCTGGATGTGTTGGTTAAAGATCTGCTGGTACTTTCACAAATGGAAACGGGTGATATCAAGATGAATATAACGGCCGTAGATATGCACCAGCTTAGTCTGAATATTTTCGGAAGATTAGAAAATATTGCAGAGGATAGAAATATTACACTTAAAGTAAAACCAGATGACCTGGCAGAAGTCTGGGTAAAAGCAGATCTCGACAGGATTGAACAAGTGATGCTAAACCTGATTGAGAATGCAATAAAATATGGAAATGAAGGTGGAAAAGTAATTGTACATTTTAACAGTGGTAAAAAATTTATAGAAATTTCTGTCCGTGATAATGGTCCGGGTATACCACCGGAACACTTAACCCGTATATTTGAGAGATTTTATCGTGTGGATAAAAGCAGGTCTAAAGAACGCGGCGGAACCGGTTTGGGATTAGCGATCGTGAAACATATTATTAATGCCCACGACACCAAAATTGCCGTGATGTCAAAACCGGATAAAGGAACCACCTTTACTTTTAAACTTGAAAAAGTTTTCCAGGGCTCAACACACGCTGATCACGAAGAATCATTTATTACACAGACGAATTCTTAATTTATTTACCAACTCATAAATTTTTTCCCATGTTTGTTCATAACGTATTTTTTTGGCTTAAAGATAAAGAGAACGAAGAATCACGAAAAGCGCTTCACGCCGGCCTGGAAACCCTGAAAGGCATCGAATCTATTGTATCGGTTTACATTGGTACACCAGCATCCACCCGCAGACCGGTAATCGATGCAAGCTACGATTTCGCTGAGATTATGATCTTTGATGATGAAGCTGGTCATGATGTTTACCAGATTCATCCATTGCATACAAAGTTTGTTGAAGACTGCGCGCACCTTTGGGAAAAAGTTGTGATCTACGACGTAGAAGCTTAACAAATATTCACAAAAAGATATCCACAAGTTATCCACACAAACACTGTGGATAACTTGTGGATATCGTCTTTAAAAAGCCAAAATAAGCAAGCAGATACACTTTTCAGGTTGTCAACAACTGTGGATAACTAAATTCGGCTGTTCAAGTCATTGTAACTATTCCATATTATTTATTGTTATCTGGTCGTTACAGTTGAACAACATCAAACAAACGAATCATGAAAAAGATCAGAATTGCTAGTTTATATATTGGAATACTTATCGCAGCCATGAGTGTTTCATCCTGCGTTTATCATTCCCGGGCTCCATATTACGATAATGGATACGGATATGGCGGTGGATATGGATACAGAGCACCAGGTCCCGTAGTAGTAGTAAGACCAACTCCTCCGCCAAGAGTAATGTATAGAAATAATTACCGGTCGAGAAGAAATTACGACAGACATAGCTACCGGAGTTACAACAGACAAAGAAATAACCGCTATGGCCACAATGATCGTGGACATGGACCACGTTAATTGGATGATATAAAACGGAAAGAGCCGGGAGATCAAATCTTCCGGCTCTTTCCGTTTTATAAGCTTAAAAAATAGTTACTTGGCTCCGTCAATTCCGGATTTTGATGTTTTTGCTTCGACAGGTGCTTTGAATTTGGCATTTTCGATCTTCATCACCACTGCGTTTGGCCATCTACGATTCGTATAAAAACGTTGTCCGTTTACGGCACTTATTCCCAATCCAATCGGTGTTGGTGCCACTTTGACGGATGCATCAAAATTATTAACATATTCAACCAGCTCACTTTTGTAACCCAGAATGCTCACTTTCGTTTTGGCATTTCCCTCGATCATAGGTAAAAGAAAATCCCTGCGTTCGCCGTATTTCCACTCGTCCGGAGAATTTCTTGTGACAAAGGCATAAATATATTTCTCATCATTGGATTGCGTAAACCAGATATTTTTATCCCGGATTACAGGCAAAGGTTTTACTGCATAAATAGATTCACGGTTCGCAAAATTCCACAATGCAATTTCCCTTAACAAACTTTCCTGCTCGATCTGAATTTCGCCGTTAGGTTTTGGACCGACATTTAATAGAAAATTTCCGCCTTTTGCTCTGATTTCTATCAACATATTGATAATTTCCGTACCCGATTTTTGCGGATCATTTGTCGGTTTATACTGCCAGTCCGTCCCCATCGTGTAGCAGGCCTCCCACGGGCGAGGCGAGGCTTTATCGGGAATATTCTGTTCCGGTGTGTTCATAGCATCTCTGGTAATCACAAGATCAGGATTGATACTCCATGCATATTCACGAAGTCCGTCGCCGGGGCCGTCAAAAAACATGATATCAATTTTCCCATAATTTGTCAAAAGCTCCTTCACTTGTTGTTTATCATAATCCATCAGCTTTGGGTTATTCATCGGGAATTGCTTTTCGTTTTGTAATCTGCCTAATGGAATATTGTTTTGATGAAAAAACAGAAAATCTTCCGGAGAAAAATAGATTCCGATAGCTATGCCCTGCTTACGAAATGCATCAATAATTTCCTTCGTTATGTCACGTTTGAAAGGCGTATTCATAACATTAAAGGGTGTGGATTTTGTATCAAACATGCAAAACCCGGAATGATGTTTAGTTGTAAAAACTACATATTTCATTCCTGCCAAACGGGCCAAAGTCGCCCATTCGTCCGGATCAAATTTCTTTGGATTGAAAAATGTCGGTAATTCTTTCAAATAACGTTCCACATATTCATCCGATGCGCCCGCCAGAGAATGACTGATAACAGCACCCAGCTAAACGTCCACATTCCAGTGAATAAACATTCCAAAACCCAGGTCCTGAAACCATTTGACACGCTCAGGATTGTTGACAACTTGTTGTTGAGATTGGGCTAAAAGTGAAAAACTGCAAAATAGTGTTAAGAAAAATATTCGTCTGATCATAAGTTTAAGAATACAAGATATATGTTAAGGATGCGAAAAACAGCACAAAATACTCTAATATGATAGTTTTACATGTAATTATTTCTCATTAGAATATTTACAAAATAGAAAAAATGGTTATTTGCGAAGGGAATCATTTAATAAAATTCATTTAGCAACATTTTTTATAGATTTGTATAAAAAACAGCGATTTCAATGCTTTTCAAATCCTTGTCATTAAAAAATTTCAAATGCTTCGAGGAAGTAGATGTTAAATTTGCCCCGATCACATTATTAACAGGAGCAAATAGCAGTGGTAAAAGTTCGCTAATTAATAGTCTGCTTGCTATGTTTCAGACAGAGCAATTCCCCTTTAATCTTTCCCCAAATGGAGATTATGTTAATATGGGAAGCTTTGAAAAAATGGTTTATCAAAATGATCTTACTAAAGATATTTCGCTGGATCTGGAAATTGAAAATCAATCTGTTTCAGGAATTGACCCGCATCCGGTATTAAAAACAAAGTGGAAGTACAATAGCATAAATGACTTACCCAAACTAAATTCAATCGACTGCCGATTTGAAGAATTATATTTCGTTAATACATTCTGGGATCTCAAACTAAATACCATTTCAGATTCTTCTCTAAAATTTAATTTAGATCTGAGAATGGATGACATAAGAAATGACGAAATAAGAAGTTGGCTTGAAGATATAGAAGGATTCAAAGGCTCGTTCGAAAAACGGAGAAATGGGCATGACAATCATATCAGAATAACAAAATCATTTTCTTCAATTAATGGTCTTTTGTCAGCCGTTAGGGATAGAAAATTTATTTTTAATGAATCATTTAATCGCCAATTTGACGGGAGTCTCTTCAACTACATTGGATCATTTAGAAGACCACCCGAGAGATCAAACGTACGCAAATCGAAAGCTTTAAACAGGATTGAGACAGATGGAGAAGGTTATCTGGATCAAATTATTGAATGGAAAGAGACTAACACTGAAAAATTTGATGAACTAAACAAAATAATTACTGAGCTTGAACTTCTCGAATCAGTTGGATCCTTTACAAAAGATGGAACTTTTGAGATTTCTGTAAAAGTAAAAAAAAATAGTAATGAAGCGAATCTTGCAGATGTTGGTTTTGGTGTGAGCCAGTTTTTACCAATTATTGTAGCGGATTTGCAATTGCCAGATAATTCGTGTCTGGCAATATCCCAACCAGAAATTCATCTTCATCCAAAAATCCAAGCCTCTCTTGGTGATCACCTACAAAATCAGATTCGAAGTAAAAATAAGCAGTATATCATCGAAACCCATAGTGAATATCTATTAAACCGAATAAGATTATTATTGGTTAAAGGTGATTTGAAACCGCAAGATGTTAAAGTATATTATTTCGAAAATGACGGTATAAAAAGTACCGTCCACGATATTGAATTTGCTACTGACGGACAGATCAAAAATGCTCCTGATGGCTTTTTTGATACTTACGGAATTGACGTCATGAACATTGCTCTCAACTTATTTAAAGAATGAGAAAGGATATATTTATTGACACCAACATTATCAAGAATTTCACAAATCCACTAGATCCGGAATATAAAAAACTAATAAGTTGGATTAGAGCTGAGGGAGTTTTAGTAATTAACCAAAAGTTATTAATTGAATATGGTAGAACAAACCAGAATATTTTTGTTCTTATTAATGAGCTCACTAGAAATGGCAGATTGATAAAATTTGAAAAATCTGATTTAGATGAAGTTAAATTTTCGAAGGTTTTTGAGAAAAAATTAAAATCCAACAGTGAAGATTGGCCTCACTTGAAAACTATCTGGCTTTCTGAACGTAAAATTGGGATTATAATCGATTTAGGATTACGTCAGGATGTTAATAATTCTCCTAAACGAGATGGGATTAATCCAAAAGCATTTTCAAGACCCGAACACATTGATTACATAAATTATATCCCGTAGATTATTTTACCAGAATCTTTATATAAGTGATTTAAAATTCACTTAGCTAGACATGCTCGCTTTCGCTATAATTGCTTACTTATTGTTAAACCTTGGAATTGGTTTGTGGGCATCCCGCAGAGTTAACACCACGGCAGACTTTGTACTGGCAGGCAGGCGTTTACCACTTTTTTTAGCGGCATCGGTAACTTTTGCAACCTGGTTTGGTTCTGAAACAATCATGGGAGCTCCGGCAGAATTTATTGACAATGGCGTTCTCGGCGTAATTGAGGATCCTTTTGGAGCAGCGCTTTGCTTATTTCTGGTCGGACTGTTTTTTGCCAGAAGATTTTACAAAATGAATATCATTACCTTTTGTGATTTCTTTAAAATACGATACGGTCGCCCGGCAGAATTACTTTCTGCTTTAATGATCATCCCCTCCTATTTCAGCTGGATTGCCGCGCAGTTGCTCGCCATGGGTATTGTTTTGAAAGTAGTTCTGGGCTGGTCATTAACCGAGTGTATTTTATTAAGCTCTTGCGTAGTCATTCTATATACCATCTGGGGTGGCATGTGGTCAATATCGGTTACCGACTTTTTGCAGACGATCATGATTATTCTCGGATTGCTGATCGTTGCCGTCGTTTTATATCTGAAAGTTGGCGGTTTTGCACCACTTTTGAAAGCAGCTCCCAAAGGTTTTTTCAGGGTTTATCCACAATTTACTTTCAAAGATTCTCTGGAATATTTTGCTGCGTGGATTACCATCGGTCTGGGATCAATTCCTCAGCAGGATGTTTTTCAAAGAGTAATGTCTGCCAAATCAGCTAATGTTTCTGTTAAAGCTACATTGCTCTCTTCCTTTATGTATCTGACCGTTGCTTTGCTTCCCTTATTTATCGGACTTTGCGGGCACCATCTGTATCCGGAATTAGACAACGACCGTCAGATGATTATTCCAAATATGGTTTTACTTCATACCGGTTTGCCGTTACAAATACTTTTCTTCGGAGCGTTGGTTTCAGCCATTTTAAGTACAACAAGCAGTGCAATTATGGCGCCTGCTGCGGTTTTGGGAGAAAACGTTATCAAATTTTTTCGTCCCGATCTGACCGACAAGCAGTTGCTATTAATTATTCGGATAGGAATAATTATCATTACCGGCATCTGCATTTTTATGGCCGCCACACGCGAAAGTATTTTTGAACTCGTAGCTGAATCATCCGCTTTCAGCCTGGTTTCACTTTTTATTCCATTGGCCGCTGGCATATACTGGAAACGGGCTAATCAGCTGGGCTGTATTTTATCAATGATTGCAGGATTGGTAATCTGGATGTTAACTGTGTGGATGGAGACTGAATATCCTCCGATTATTTATGGCTTGCTTGCCAGCGGTTTGGCAATGATTTTTGGGATTTATTTAGAAAAAACCTTTCATAAAAATGAACTGATGAGTTCTGCGGATTGATTTATATGAATTTATTATTTCAAAACCAAAAACAGAGAACTTCCAAAAGGGGCTGTGGGCAGAAAAACATTTTCTATATCCGTAATCGTTTTCAAAATCCCGTTGATAAAATTGCCTGGGTAACTTACGTCAGAATGTAAATCATCATTTTTTATTTTTCCGGAACGCATTTGATACCGCTGCCATTTTCTGACCAGCCATATGGGAAGTGAAAGAAAAAATGGCCAATAGGTGTGATTGTCAATTTTCAAACCGGCAGCTTTGGCATATCCTGCAAAATCTCTTAACACAAATCTTCTTGAACTCCCTACTGCAACATCGTGTGTTCCGGAAAAAGCTTCGTGTGCGTGAATATTGATCAGAATAAAGCCATCAGTATTAAGTCGCTTTTTAAACGACTTTAATGCGTTGATAATTTCCTCATCATCAAGAAAGTAAAGAGCATCGTTACAGCAAATTACGTCAAACGTCTGACCTTCACGAAAAGCATTCACATTTTTCAAATCTCCGAAACTTACATTCAGGTTTCTCTCTTTTGAAAATTCAATCGCATGTTGTGAATAGTCAAATCCGATAGACTGTCTGTAACCATTTGTTTGAAAAAAAGAAAGAAGTCCGCCTGTACCACATGCTGCATCCAGGATAGTAATTTCTTTATTCTTCTTAAAATGTCTTTTAATTTGATACAAAACCTTTTCATGAAGGATTTGATACCACCACAGTTTTTGCTCAACTTCAAACATCCGCTGATATTCTGCCCGGTTATTAATCATAGAATATTTTCGCTATTGTATTTAATAACATACTGGGGCTGGCCGCTTTGTGCCATAAAACTTTTCCCAATATATTCTCCCAAAACACTTAGCAATGTACATTGAATACCACCGATAAATAATACTGCTGCGGTAACAACCTGCCAGCCTTTTGGGTCCGGGCCAATAATCCATTGACCCGATAAAAATAAAAGGAAGAAAAAACCAAGCCCGAATAAGCCTAAACCAATCGGCATAAAAAGACGAATGGGGAGCGAAGAATAACAAAACAAAATATTGAGAAAAAGAGAGATCAGCTTGCGCCAGGTATAATTCGAAGTTCCCTCTTCCCGTTTCTGATGCATTACCTGAACCGTTCCTATATTTCTGGTGATCCTGAAAATCAATCCATCAATGTAAGGATAAGGACCTTGATATTTGATGATTTCGTCTACTACTTCCTTACGAATTAATTTAAAGCTGGACAGATATAATCCTCTGGGCTTGCCAAGCAAATAACTGGTCACCCAATTTACCAGCCTGCTTCCAAGATTGCGATAAACGGCATGCTCCTTTTTGGAATAATAAGTGTAAACCACATCGTAATTTCCCTTTTCGGCCGTGTGTACAAGCTTGATTATCTCTTCAGGAGGATTTTGAAAATCATCATCAATCATCACACTGAATTCTCCTTTCGTCCAGTTCAGACCGCACATTACTGCGTTAAATTCTCCATAATTCCGACGTAGGGAAATAAACCGTAAGTTTACAAATTCCCCGGCCAATTGCCTGCAAATGAGATCAGAACCATCGGGACTACCATCATTAACTAAAATAATTTCAAAAGAAATTTCTTTTAATTCCTGCTGCAATTTATTGACCAATAATGAAATAGAAATCTCACTATTGTAAACCGGTATGATTACGGATAATTTCATTGATACTATTCAAACTTATTTACAACGTTGATGATATAAGAAACTTCTGAATCTGTCAGTACAGGATTTAACGGCAAACTTAAAACCTGATCATGAATTTTTTCAGTAATGGGCAATTCCAAATAATTGAGATTTCCATAAGCTTTTTGTTTGTGAACTGGCAATGGATAGTGCACATTGGTTTGTACACCAGCTTTGTCAAGATGCTGAATCAGGGAAACTCTTTCTGTGTGCCTCACCACAAATAAATGCCATGCATCTTCATCAATATGGTCTGCCGGAGGTAAAACAAGATTCCTTAATTTAATTTCAGTAAGGTAACGCCTGGCGATTTCACGCCGTTTCTTATTATCTCTATCCAAAAATGGTAATTTAACATTCAGAATGGCAGCTTGTATTTCATCCAAACGACTATTAACTCCCTTGTAATCATTTTTATACTTTTCCTTCGATCCGTAGTTTCTCAGATATTCTATTTTCTCAGCCAGTTCAGCATCCGAAGTTGTTACTGCTCCGGCGTCTCCCAGGGCACCCAGATTTTTTGTCGGATAAAAACTGAAAGCTGTGGCGTGCGCTATACTTCCCGTTTTTTTGTTTTTGTAAAATGATCCATGAGCCTGAGCTGCATCCGTAATTACTTTTAGATGATAACGAACCGCAATATCCATGATAACATCCATTTCACAGCTCCGCCCGTAAAGATCAACACAGATTATTGCCCGTGTTAATGGTGTGATACACTCCTCAATTTTGTACGGATCAATCAGCATTGTAGCCGGATCAGGCTCTACCAAAACCGGCACTAAATTTAAGTAGCTTACCGGTAACACTGATGCTATATACGTATTCGCCGGAACGATAATTTCACATCCTTCGGGAAAGTCGTAAGCACGTAAAATCAGACCTATTGCGTCAAGTCCGTTTGCAACTCCAACACAGTTCTTTGCTTCACAATATTCAGCAAATGACTTTTCAAATGCCAGTAATTCCTCTCCCAAAATATACCAGCCAGAGCGCAGAACGCGCAGAGAGGCCTCTTCAATAGCCCCAAGATAGGGATTATTGATTTCATTTAAATCCAGAAAAGGAATCATAATGACAGCTCCCGCGAACGTATCAGGTAAGGTTCATCAATATAATCTGCGCGGTCATAATATTCATTTGACAGCACCAAAAGAATTGCATCTTCTGAAAATGAATCCATTACATGCCAGTCTTTTGGTTCTAAAATAAGGCAGATCGTAGGGCTGTTTAAAGTGAAATCTTCTTCTTGTTTCCCATCATAACTATAAATATGACAGCTCCCATGAAGACAAATCAAAGCATTCCAGGCAGTGTGGTGCCTGTGTCCTCCGCGGCTCATTTCAGAAGCTCCATAAATATAAAAAACTCTCTTGATTGTACCCGGAATAACTTTTTCAAAAACAGTAAGGTTACCGGAATCAGAATTAAAAGTGTCCAATTGTAATAATGTCGGCATAGATGGGTTAATTATATTGTGAAAATATAAATCGGGAGTCCTGGTGCTTTTAAGAATGGGTTAATATCAAAGTTCTAAAATAAATCTCAATAAATTTTTTAAGTCAATATTATTTTATTTAACAGACTTACGAAACATGCAGGTAAAAAGATTTCAGCTAAAAAAATTCCAGCCCATCCAATAATCCAGTAACATAAAAGCCCTGACAGGAAAGGGTTCCATCCACAAAATTCTATTGTAACCCATATAATAAACCATGGGGTGAATCACACAAACGGCCGCTGTAAAAAAGAGTATCAGTCTTATTGATCTTAATGAAACCGTTTGAAAAAGGACATAAATGGCCATCAATAAAAATGGAAATCCGTAAGATAATGCCCGGTCAATATCGTGTACATAAATACCTGTGGCTATTAAGACTATAAAACCTACACTTACTACCAACAACAAGTTGTATCTTTTGGTAAGCCATAAAGCAAGAATTGCTCCGCCCATGAGCAGCCACATGCCTTCAAATGCTGTCCACAAACTGCTTCCCAAACCATAGCGATGTGCATCTGCAAATAAAACAGGCGTGCCTAGTGTGGAATAACTATGATTTGGAAAATATTTTTCCCTTACATAAAATCGAACAGTAAAATAAAATATCCACGCCAACCAAACCCAGGCATTATTACCTGAAAACACGTTTTTGAAGAGTGTAACAAGGCGAAAATCTTTAAGCTCATAAACCTTTATCAACATATGAAAAAGCAACAAATAACCGCCGGCAATAACGGCACGTTCGTCCGTAAAAAAGGCGATCTGTAAGGCTATAAAAATAATAACCGGATTACGGTTCAATAAAGCGACTAAAAGAAAAAAGTACGCAAAACCGTCTCCATAACCATAAATGTCAGCAAATGTCCAGGTGCAGACGAAAATATTAGCAATGGAAATGACAAACAAACTGGTTGTTATTTTGTCATTTGAAACAGCATAAACCCACTGACCAACATTATAAATAAAGAATACCCCGAGAACGGATTGCAGTAAAATAATGATGATAATATTGTGGCCTGTAAGAAAAGACAGAAGTGGCAGTACCCAACGGAAAATCATGTTTTCACGGCGCACATCGAAATCCATACCTTGGGGATGGAAAAGATCCTGGCTCTGGTTTTGGACAAAAACCCAGGCATCCAGTTTCATGCCATGTTCACTCAGATGGCCTAAGAGTAATGTATAAGGAGGAAAAGCAAGAAAAAGCGAGACAAGAACAGAAAAGGCAACAAGTTTCCAAAGCCAATATTTGGACGCAAGCCGAGATTCAATTCTTCGGCCCAAAGAATGGTAAAAATCCTCAAATAACATTTTGTTAGGGGGTGGTATTGATAACGTTGCATAAAGATACCTGTTAACAACTGATAATTCCTAACCCCAGCTCGTCATAATTTTACTTCCTTCTTCACTTTCAACAATTCGAAGATAGGCCTGGATTTCCTGCTGCAAATCTTCAACATGACTGATAATTCCAACGATCCGGTTTTCTTTTCTTAGCGATTTCAGTGTTTCAAAAACGGTCTGCAATGCATTTTTGTCAAGAGAACCAAAACCTTCATCCAAAAAGAAAAAGTTATGTTTTGACTCATTCCTGACATGAATATGATCCGCCAGGGCAAGTGCCAAAGACAGTGCAGCCTGGAATTTCTGCCCGCCGGAAAGCGTTTTTAGCAGACGCATATGGCCGCCGTTCAACAAATCTCTTACCCAAAAACTATTCCCTTCCCCAAGTTCCAAATGAAGCTGCTGATGTGTCATCTGGTGGAAACGATCATTCGCAGCATGAATTAAATTTTGCAAATAAATACTTGACGCATAATCCACAAAACCGCTGGAACGGAACAATCTTGCTAAATCATCCAGATGTTCTTTCCTCAATTCAAGCCTGGTTTTATTTTTTTGGAGAGACTCTTTTTTTGCTAAGTCCTCAGCCATTTTTAAAAGCAAACCATCCAGCCCTCCTTCTTCTTTTCTTTTATTGTTTAAGCTCAATGTCAAGGTTTCCTTGTTGGCCAGCGCACTCGCATGTTTTTCAGCATCATAGTTTTGATCAGCGTTTTCAATTTTCAAAACTTCCAGATCTCTTTTGGCATTGCTTAATGTATTTTTATACTGATCAATGATTTTACGTTCATGATCAATAATTACAGGTTTTTGGAGAATGTTACTAACCCACTCCTCCGATTCAAACTGATGTATTTTTAATTGATTTCCAATTTCAATTTGCGCCGAAGCTAACTCACCACGGTTTCTTTCAAGCGTTTCCTGCAAAATATTCTGACTACCGGAAATCATATCTTTTTCCTTTTCCAGAATATCAAGCTGCTTTTCCGTTTGCTCGTATAAGCGGTTCAGTTCTTTATACTGATTTTTCAACACTCCGATTTTCTCAGAAATAGCTGTTTTATCCAGCGCCTCAAAATGATTTAAACTAACCTTTTCAAGCTGTCCGGATAATGTAGAAACCGTGTTTTCAATTTTCAGAATTTCGTTTCTGAGATTTTGCAGCGGCTGTTCAATTTTTTCAACTTTCTCTTTTGTTTCGGCTTCTATAAGTTGCGATGCGGCTTTTATCGCAACTTCATTTTCCTTTATCTCTGCCTGGGTTTTTACTGCCGCGTTAAAATGCTGCTCAAAAGCTTCACGGTTATTTTTATCAAATTTGAGCCAGATGAATGTTTTATCATGTGCATCTATTTTAGTCCTTACTTCGGTCCAGCGTTGTTTAATTGTACTTTTCTGTTTTTCCAGACTTTCAATCTGGTTAAAAATCCTCTCAACTGGTGATTGAAACAGTCGGATTGCCTGTTCCAGTTTCTGTAAATTAATTCGCTGAACTTCTATACTTTTTATCTCTTCAAAAACAGAATCATCCTCAGGTAAAACGGAAGGGTGATGCTCCGCGCCACATAACGGACAAGGTTTCCCATCTTCCAAACTATTGGCAAATCTCTGTAAAGCTAATCTGGTATTGGCCAGCACCAGCTTTTGATTCAAGTTCTCACTCTCCTTTTCATTAACCAGCAAATAATCCGAAACTGAATTTTGAATCATTTCCAGATTTGCTTCCGGAATAATTTGTAAAGAAAAAACCTTATTTGCTTCCTGCGTTTTCGTTTGTAAAAATCCTTGTTGTTTTACAATTTCCGCTTGTAAATCGTCTGCTTCTTTTTTAACAGAAATGCGATTTTCCGTTAAACTATCCGACGTTGTGTACCAAACCTTAATCTCGCTAAGTTCCTGAATATCCGACAGTCCGGCTTTTCTTTTTTCATTCAGCTCTTCTTTTTCCAACTTCCTGATTTTCAGAAACTCTATTGCCTTTTCCTTTTCCAAAAGTTTCACTTCTCCACGGACAAGCGCACCTTTGCTTTTTTCCAAAGCGGTTTTATTTTCAAGAATCTGAATTACCTTTTCCAATTCCCCGGCAGTATCCAGCAATTCTTCACGTTTTTCGTATTGAGGCTGAATTTTCGCCAACACTTCACGTTGCTGGGTCAATACAGAATCAAGTTCTGTATTCCTGCGAAAGTTCCTTTCAAATGACTGACTATCTCTCTCAATAGCAATCATGTATGATTTTTTTCTGTCAAAAAGTGATTTAAAATGCAGCGAGCAAATTTCAAAAACCCGGAGTGTTTCTTCACGCAATTCCATATCCGGCTTTTGCGATTCCAAAGCGAGAATCCGGCTATTAAGCAATTGTAGTTTTTCGGCAATCAGTTTTAATTTTTGAAACTGATTTTCAAGCTCCGTTTGCGCTGTAAGTTCCTTATTGATTGATTTGATCAGCTGCCTTACTTCTTCTCTTTTTATTTCTTCGGCAGCAATCATTTCAGGTGTCACTTCACCCAACGTCAGTAACTGACCATCCAGATTAGACAATTCCAAATCATTCTGTTTGCCCAGCGTACCCACTTTCCGGCTCAGATCATACTTTTCCAGCTGGAAAAGTTCTTTCATCATCCTTGTTCTTTCGGCATCTTTCAGTTCAATAAATTCCTGAAAACGGCCCTGCGGAATAATAATCGTACGACGAAAATTGTCATAACTTAATCCAATGATCCGCTCCGCATTTTCTTCATCCGGAAGCGGTATCCAGGCACCTTCAACCGATTTATATGCTTTTCTTTCAAAAGTTTTTACCTCCTTGAAATTCTTGCTGTTCCTTTTTCCTTTAACCGTAAACCGGTACAATTCCGCAGGTTTTCCTGCAATACATTCAAAATCAATCAATAATTCATCCGACCGCAGGTTCATCATATTATAAGTACGATCGTCACCCGAACGATTCAACCGCTCTGTGTCTCCATAAAGCGCAAAAGTAATTGCTTCCAGAATCGAAGATTTCCCACTACCCACCGCTCCGAAAATACCAAATAGCGACGCATCCGTTAACGCATCAAACTGGATTTCCTGTTCGGATTGGTAAGAATATAAACCTTTTATTTTGAGATACTTCGGAATCATAGCAGGGCTTTCGGCCGTCAGCGGTCGGCTATCGGCTTAATAAAGGATGATAGATTTTGACAATTGTGTTAATGACTTAGGTCAGAAGCTGATTGCTGACTGCCGAAAGCCGACTGCCCCAACAAATCTTCCAGATAAACCCTGTCATTGCTAAGTCTGGGAACCTTGTTTTGTCCGCCGAGTTTATTGCGTTTTGACATCCAGTTATAGAAAGTATTCGCAGGCGCAAAATGAACGATTGGCGACAATAAGGCCATATCCTTATACCGTTTTGCATCATAGTCCGAATTGACTTCGCGCAAAGTCTCATCCAGAATTCTGGTGAATTCCTCATGATTTTGCGGCTCTTTTGTAAACTCGACAATCCATTCATGACGTCCACGGGAACCATCACCCATATAAACGGGGCCCGCTGTATAATTGGCTACTAATGAATCCGTATTTTGTGCAGCAATTTTGATGGCGTGATCTGCATTTTCAACAATTACTTCTTCTCCAAAAGCATTGATAAAATGTTTTGTCCGTCCGCTGACTTTCAGTCGAAAAGGATATTTGGAAGTAAATTTTACCGTATCGCCTATCAGGTAACGCCACAAACCTGCGTTGGTAGAAATGACCATAGCATAATTTTTCCCTATTTCTACTTCATCCAGCAACAATGCTTTTGGATGTTGTTTCCCAACTTCATCTATTGGAATAAATTCATAAAAAATGCCGTAATCAAGCATTAAAAGCATTTCTCCAACCTTGGAAAGATCGTCCTGAATGGCGAAAAAGCCTTCGGACGCGCTATAAGTTTCGAGATAAGTTACATGTTCGGAAGGAAAATACTTTTGCGTGAATAAGTCGCGGTAAGGCTCAAAAGAGACGGCTCCATGAATGAAAACTTCAAAATCCGGCCATACTTCAAGCATATTGTTTTTGCCGGTCAGGGCGAGAATTTTATCAAGCAAAAGGATGGTCCAGGTTGGGACACCCAAAATACTGGTAACATTTTCCTCTGAGCAAATTTCAGCCATCTTTTCAAGCTTGCTTTCCCAGTGATCCATCAGCGCAACTTCCAACGGAGGCGTTCGCATGAATTCACCCCAGGCAGGAAGATTTTGCATAATTACGGCAGAAACATCGCCTACCTGCGTGTAGTCATCAAAAGGATTGGCATGTAAAGTCCCGCCAATTGATAAACCTTTTCCATCGAAAACCATCGTTTCAGGCCTGTTGTGGATCAAAAGCGTCATCATATCTTTGCCGCCTTCATAGTGGCATTCTTCTAATGCTTCGGGAGAAACAGGAAGAAATTTGCTTCGGGCATTTGTAGTCCCGGATGACTTTGAAAACCACTCGATCTGCGACGGCCAAAGTACATTAGGCTCGCCTTTTAAAACGCGTTCGATATAGGGATATAATTCTTCATAAGAAGAAACGGGAACCTGCTCCTGAAATTCCTCAATGGATTTTATCTGGCCAAAATTATATTTTGTTCCCCATTCGGTATATCTGGCTGTTTCGATAAGTTCAGAAAATATACGTTGCTGGGTTTCAACAGGGTTTTTCATAAACTGCTCGATTCTTTCGAAGCGCCGCTTCAAAAACCAGACAGTCATATTATTCACCAGCTTCATAGTAATCGGATTGTTGATGTAAATCCTTTTCAGGAATTTCTCAAAAATAACAAAATAAATGGAGAGGGAATAAGATTGCAACCTTATTCCCTCTCCATCGTCTTAAAAACAGCTATGCTTTTGTACTAAATTTTCTATAAAGAAAAAGGAGTAAAACAGCACCTAAGATGGCAACAAAAAGACTTCCGATATTAAATCCGTCTACTGCACCGAATCCTAAAAGAGATGATATCCAGCCTCCGACAACGGCTCCGGCGATTCCTATTAATATAGTTACAAAAAAACCTCCCGGATCTTGTCCCGGATGTAAAGCCTTAGCGATAGCTCCGGCAACCAATCCTACGATAATCCAAGTCAAAATGCCCATAGTGTATTCTGTTTATAGTGTTAGAAATTTGAAAGCTTTCCTAATATTATAAAAAGTATACCGAACCTGAAAATTTTACTAAAATTTACTAATAAAAACACAATCCTATTTAATCAAATAAAGAATATCGGAAGTTAAATAACTGGATTTCTGAGATTAAACAAATAGAATTTATTTATCAAAAAACATATTGCTACCGCCCGCTTTCTTTTCAATTGTCGACATAATTTCCACATAAGAGGCGGAAGTTCTTAACTGCTCCGGTGTTTTCCGGGTAACGGGCGCACCGACGATTTGAGCTAAGGCCGCACCTAACAACGGATCTTTGGCATTTCCGTAAGGATAAAGTCTGAGCCCTTCTTTTGCCGCTATATCTGGCGTAAAACCAGCAGAATATCCAGATTGTTTCAAACTATTATAGGATCTTGTTACAATAGGCTGCAATCCCCATTTTACTTTTCCGGACTTATCACTCAGCGTAATAGACCCAACATTTTTACCGACCGTTTTATCGCCCACCAGCGTCACGGTCATATAAGGTTTTAAACCGTTGATTAGCAATTCGCTGGCAGACGCAGTGCGTGAAGAAACAAGAATTATCAGATTATTGAGATTTGATCCTATATTCTGGCTTTTTGAAGCAAATTTATCATTGAAATAATCGTCACCATATTCTTTTTGCAGCACCGGCGTAATCGTCGAATTGTACCCTTTGTAATAAAATACTTTGCTTGCAGAGATATTTTTCCCAATCAAACTGGCAAGATTTGTAGCCGAACTTACATATCCTCCGGGATTGTACCGAAGATCGAGAATAAGCGAGTTTACATTTTTGGATTTAAATGCGGCAATTTTATTATCCAGTTCCGTATCATACTCCTTTTTATCACTTCCATTTTTACTGGTAATGAATTGATGATACACAAGGTAACCAATGGTGTTGCTGCCGTATTGAAAAGTCGTATCAAAGAAAACAGGATCTTCCTGGAAGCTTACCGGTGTTACATCTTTTTTGATTGTTGTTTCAATGATAGAATCTTTGTCGTTGAAACTTCCCATCGTAAAATTTTTCGCTGCATCAGAATAAACCAGATCGTAATAATTCGATGCGGTGAGTTTCTGGTCGTTAATGCGGGTGAAAACGTCTCCTCGTTTGAAACCAGCCAAAGCAGCAGGCGAACCGGGTAAAGTATAAGCTACAATACCAACTATATTGGAACCACCGGTTGGATAATAAAATAATTTCAATTCCATCCCGGTTGTTTTTGTTGATCCGCTTAATTCCGCTTTTAAAGCATCAGCGTCACTTTCAATCCATGAAAAACGGTCTCCGTCCGGACGAAGGGTTGCATCAAATTTGTATAATAAAGAATTGAAAAAAGCTTCCGGCTCCAAAGTAAGGTCAGGACTTGCTGTAATTTTGTCATTCCAGTAATACCAGGTTTTCATCTGATCCAGAATCCACTGATTGGTTTCCGTATTGGTAGCAGGATCAACATTTTTTTCGTGACAAGCTGCCAGAAAACCGGTTACAAAAAGTAGCAGAACAAAGACTTTTTTCATTAAGTTGATTTAGTTTGTTGACATAAAAACTTCTTCAATGATATCACAAGCGGCATTCATTTGTTCTTCAGTAATGACCAAAGGCGGAGCAAAACGAATTTTATTACCGTGTGTTGGTTTACATAATAATCCTTTGTCCATCATTTTATAACACAAATTCATCGCCGTCGCACTGTCTTCCGTGTCGTTTATTACAATTGCATTCAGTAATCCTTTACCTCGAACAAGCTCAATCAGGTTACATTTTTGTTTCAAATCTTCAATTCTCTGACGGAAAAGCTGCCCCATAATCTCGGCATTTTCAGCCAGGTTTTCGTCATCAACAACCTGTAAAGCTGCCATGGTTACTGCGCAGGCCAAAGGATTTCCACCATAAGTTGAACCATGTTCTCCCGGAGCAATTGTTAACATAATCTCATCGCTGGCAAAAGCTGCCGAAACAGGCATTGTTCCGCCGGAAAGTGCTTTTCCAAGAACAAGAATATCCGGTTTCACATTTTCCCAATCACAAGCCAGCCGCTTTCCGGTACGTCCTATTCCGGTTTGAACTTCGTCCGCAATAAAAAGAACGTTGTATTTCGTACATAAATCACGTACCCCTTTCAAATATCCTTCCTTTGGAACAACTACACCGGCTTCTCCCTGAATGGGTTCAACCATGAAACCGGCAATGTCCGGATCATTTTTAAACGTGTTTTCCAAAGCTTCAAGATCGTCATAAGGAATGATCAGAAAACCTGGTAAAAATGGTCCGTAATCATCTGTACTTGACGGATCTGTTGACGAGGAAATTGCAGCCAGCGTACGTCCCCAGAAATTTCCGGAAGCATAAACCGTTTTTGCTTTATTTGGCGCTATGCCTTTCACTTTATAGGCCCATTTCCGGGTAAGTTTCAACGCAGTTTCACCACCTTCCACACCGGAATTCATCATCAGAACTTTATCATAACCGAAATATTCACATAGAAATTTTTCGCATTCTCCTAGTTTATCGCTGTAAAATGCACGGGAAGTCAAAGTCAATTTTTGTGCCTGCTCAATCATCGCAGCGATAATTTTCGGATGACAATGCCCCTGACTAACAGCACTGTAAGCTGATAAAAAATCCAGATAACGTTTTCCTTCGACATCCCAAACATACACGCCTTCGCCTTTGGAAAGTACTACGGGCATCGGTTTGTAATTGTGAGCTCCGTATTTCCCCTCCAATTCCATTGCAAGCTGTGTTTCTTCCAGCATCGTTGTGTCTGTATAAGTTGCCATCATATTTACGTTAAAGCGGATTCATTCGATTTAGATTGTGTAAAAATACGCAAATCGCGGGTGTTTTAAGCTTACTCAAAAGATTAAAGAAGATTGCATTTCAAAAAAATATCACAAAATTCTATTTATTATTTGGCAAATTCTTAAACATAAGAAGACTCCCCTTTCCTCCTACGCCTCTGAAAGTCAATTAAAAACATTCCTTATACCAATTCCTTCCTACCCGAATATTGCTCTCGCGACGCCTTGATGGCGGACATATTTTGCATAGCCCAATCCACAAGCAGCGACATAGCCGGCAGTAAACTTTCTCCAAGCGGTGTTAAAGTATATTCAACCCGCGGAGGAACCTGAGGATAAATTTTTCTGGAAACAAGTCCGTCGGCTTCCAGAGTTTTCAGGGTTACGGTCAACATTTTTTGGGAAATAGTACCAATGACTGCATTCAGCTCATTGAAGCGCAATGTGCCGCCCTCTCCTAAAATTGAAATGACCAGAATAGACCACTTATCACCAACACGATCCAGGACATTTCTTACCGGACAATCGTCCAGTAGAACATATTTTTTCAAATTATCTTTTATCATAATTGACTGATATTCAGTATTAGTTACTTCAAAGTAAGTAATTGATTTTTTCGTGCCTTCTTGTGTTATGTTAAGTTACTATTTACCTTTAACTATACAAAAGTAACTATTGAATTAAAATATAAAAAAACATATGAGCAAGATTTTGGTAACCGGTGCAACCGGACATTTAGGCGCAGCCGTAACAGAATTCCTTTTAGGAAAAACAGACGCTTCCAACATTAATATCCTCGTGCGCGATGCAGCAAAAGCAGAAGGATTTAAAGCAAAAGGCGTCACTATCCATGTGGGTGACTATGATAACAGTGAAGCACTTTTGAACGCATTTGAAGGAATTGATAAAGTATATCTGGTTTCAGGATTGGCTCATAATCGTGGCGAGCAGCATGAAAAAGTTATTACCGCAGCGAAGCAGGCGGGCGTAAAACAAATTCTTTACACCAGTTTTCAGCGCAAAACCGAAGCAACCGATTCCCCGATTGGATTTATTGCGGAAAGTCATCTGTATACCGAAAAAGTATTGAAGGCGTCTGGAGTTACCTACACGATTTTACAACACGGTTTATACGCGGATATTATCCCAATGTTTGCGGGTGAGCATCTTCTGCAAAGCAAAACCATTTATTTGCCTGCGGGTGAAGGGAAAACTGCTTTTGCCACAAGAGAAGATTTCGCGGAAACAGGTGCGAATATTTTACTGGATGAAACCGGCAAATTTGACAATCAGTCAATCGAACTGGCCGGTTCCGAAGCGATTAGCTTTAATGAAATTGCTGCGATCATTTCAAATGTTACAGGCGAAACAATTTCTTATGTCAATCCACCCGTTTCTGAATTTATTTCGACGTTGACGAACGCGGGCGCTCCTGCGGAAATTGCGGGACTTGTTGCCGGTTTCAGTCAGGCAATTGGTTTGGGAGAATTTGAAGCAACAAATGGTGAATTGGAAAATATTCTGGGCAGAAAACCTGCAACGGTTGAGCAGTATCTGACAGGCGTTTACGGGAAAGCATAATATTTCAAAAAACTTATAAAAACGGGACCACTTTTTCAGGTAGTCCCGTTTTGTGTTATAGCAGAATGAAAATTTTGAACTGGCCTTAATCGATAAATTTGAAGTATATAGTGGAAAGTAATTTGCCACGGAAGTATTTCTTTTTTATGCGTTCAAAAATTCAATCTTACAGTTTCCTGCCGACTTTCAAATGGTCAGCCATTTGCCTTGTGCTGCTTGTTTCCGGTTTTGCCCATGCCTTATATGCCCAGACTGTAAATCTTAAAAATGCAGTTTTGATGGTTTCTCCGGCTATTCCGTCTCCGATGAAGGAAACTGCGGCGACGGTACTTTCCGAAGAAATAGCAAAAAGAACAGGTTTTGGTTTGAAAAATGCTGCCGTCTGGCCGAAAGCCGGAGTACCGACAATTGCCCTTGTTTTATCAACCGATACTGAATTATTTGGAAAACCGGCTCCTTCAAAACGGACTGGTGAAAATCCTGAATTTAAAAAAGAAGGTTACCGGATTGTCACAGAAACTTCTGAAAAAGGAAATATTATCTGGATCATCGGTGCGGATTCCCGTGGAATTTTATTCGGCTCGGGATGGTTGCTGCGGAATTTGAGCATGGATAAAAATATACTTCAACTGGATGAAAAAGCTGATTTTGCCACTTCGCCCGATTATCCGATCCGCGGCCATCAGTTGGGTTACCGGACCACAGCCAATACGTATGATGCCTGGACAACCGGACAATTTGATCAGTACATCCGTGAACTGGCGATTTTCGGCACCAACGCTATTGAGGGAATTCCTTTTCAGGAAGGCGAAGCGCCAAGTCCGCATTTTAAAATTCCTTCTGCTGAAATGCGGATCAGAATGAGTGAAATGTGCCAGAAATATGACATGGATTACTGGGTTTGGACGCCGGCTACTTTCAATCTGAAAGATGAGGCCAAACGGAAAGCAGAAATTGAAATGCATGAGGAGTTTTATAAAAGAGCGCCGCGTCTTGATCATATATTTTTCCCCGGCGGTGATCCCGGAGAAAATGAACCGTCGGACGTTATGCCGTTTTTGAAAGAGCTGCAAAGTCGGTTGGTGAAATATCATCCGAATGCCAAAATGTGGATTTCGTTGCAGGGATTCAGCGTGGAGCAGATCGATTATTTTTACAAATATATTGAAACGGAAAAACCAACCTGGCTTCAGGGCGTGGTATCCGGACCGGGCAGTCCGCCTATGGCTGAAACCCGCTACCGGCTTCCTAAACAATATCAGCACCGCGAATATCCCGACATTACCCACGCCATCCGCTGCGAATTTCCGGTGGAAAAGTATGATCAGGCTTTTGCTTTGACGCTCGGCAGGGAATCGGTGAATCCGCGGCCTTATGCTTTTGCCAAAATCCATGAAAAATACGCGCCCTTCACCGATGGTTTTATGTCCTATTCCGATGGCAGCCATGATGATGTGAACAAGGTTTTGTGGAGCATGCGTGCCTGGGATGTCAAAAAAGATGTGCACCAGATATTAAAAGAATATGCCGGTTTTTTCTTCGGGAAAAATATTGATAATGCCGTAGCCAGTGGCATTGAAGCGCTGGAACAAAACTGGAAAGGTTCTCTGGCTGAAAACGGTGGCGTTGAAATGACATACCAGTTCTGGAAAAACCTGGAAAGTACCAATCCAAAATTGAAAGATAACTGGCGCTGGCAAATGCTTTTGCTGAGAGGATATTACGACGAATATACCCGCCTGCGCCTGATCAATGAGCAGGAACTGGAAAAACAAGCCAACGAAATCCTGGCCAAAGCAGATAATCAGACCATCACAAAATCCATGGATCAGGCACTGGCGATTGTTAACAAAGCCGATACCGAGCCGATTGCCAGAGATATCCGCAAACACATCGAAGACCTGAGCGATGCCTTGTACATTTCCATCGGTTTGCAAACGAGCTCGGCCAAACATAAACCACGAAATCCGGAGCGCGGCGCGGTGATGGATTTTGTAGATTATCCGCTTAACAACCGCTGGTGGCTGGACGATGAATTTGAAAAAATAAAAAAGATAAAAGAGCCGGCAGAACAGCTGGCGATGCTGAAACGTATAGCGACCTGGGAAAATCCGGGCGAAGGAAGTTATTACGACGATATTTCGAGCGTAGCCAAAGGCCCGCGTGTAAAAACCATTTCCGACGATGCCACCGACGTGGCCTGGTGGGATAGTGGAAAAAGCAGAAAACGACTTTCTTCCCAGCTTTACCAAAGAGAACCGGCACTTGATTACGTAAACCTGGATCCGGGCGCGCGCTACATCATCCGCGTGGCAGGCTATGGCGAGGCGCTTTTACGTGTGGACGGACAAAGACTTTCCCCAAAGCTATACAACAAGGAAGAGAATTCTTTCAAAGAATGGATCGTCCCGTTATCCCTCACGCAGGACGGCAAAATTTCGGTAACCTTCGACGGCCCGGAAGAATCTGATTTGAACTGGCGGAAGAATTCTAAGATTTCGGATGTTTGGTTGTTGAAGGAGTAGAGACTTTGGTGGGTATGTTTTTGATTATTGAGGTCTGCGAGGTTTCGCGGGCCTTTTTTGTTTGAGAGAGCATTCCATGCTGGTTTTTAATACAAAAAGTGCTTAACTAACAGCATGTTAGGGGAGATAATGAGTTATGTTTGTCAAAGTCAAATAAACGGGACCGCGCATGAAGAGAATTTACTTTTTAGTATTACTGGTTTTTAGTTTTTGTCAAAGTTCCGCGCAGACGATCGCTGAGCAGTCGGTTCGCATTAAAAGCATATCCGAACGGTGGGAACTGGCAGACTCAACGCGCAAAGGCACATTTCTGCTTACTTCCTATAAACCCTTTTATTTTTCTTTGGGCCGTTGGTCGAGCAATCCCAACCGGCAGCCGCATAGCGAAAATCCTGCATATAGTGTTCCTACGCCAACGGATTATAATAAATATGAAGCTCGTTTTCATGTTAGTTTCAAGGTGAAATTACTCCAAAAGATTTTCTGGGGAAAAGGAGATTTGTGGGCAGGTTACACGCAAAAAGCCCATTGGCAAATTTACAATACCGGTGTTTCCAGACCGTTCCGCGAGCTGAACTATGAGCCCGAACTGATCCTGAATTTCCCGATCCGTTACAAATTTCTGGGTTTTGAAGGCCGGACGCTCGGTGTAGCTTTCAATCATCAGTCCAACGGCCGGGAACTTCCGCATTCACGGAGCTGGAACCGCGTGATGTTTCATACCAGCATGGAGCGAAAAAACTGGCAGATCACCCTGCGCCCATGGATCAGGTTGAAAGATGAAGACGATGAAAACCCTCAGATCATGAATTATATCGGAAGAGGAGAAGTGACGGTAGTTTACGGACGCCCCAGACACCAGATTTACCTCGTAGCCACGCATCCTTTCAACAAACTCAACCGCGGCAGCGCGCAACTAAACTGGATATTCCAGATCCGCAACCACCTAAAAGGCCACGTACAAATGTCCACCGGCTACGGCGAAACGCTGATCGATTACAATCATGCGCAGAATACGGTGGGGTTGGGGATTTGTTTTGTTGATTGGTGAGGCGGAAAATTTTTACTTACGCAACAATTCTGATGGAAGAGGATGTTTTTTCAAAGTCTCTCTCATTTGAGCCATTTTCTTTTCTATTGTTGAAGCTTGTTCGGCGGATTTAAGAATTTGATTGGCGCTCAGGCTTCTTTTACTTTTTGTTACGGTAATTGCCATATACTTATAGGTTTGTTACTATTAAAGATAGCGATCATTTGGAGTATAAAAAAAATGCATGGTAGTTTGTGCCTATTCTGGAATTATCCCATCTCCATGAATGACTATCTTTAACATCCAGATTTTCAATAATAAGTCCTAAAACACCCAAATTTGAAGGAATGTCTTTGAAAAACTTTGTAATTCCCATTTGATACTTTCTGGTTCTTGCGGGATTACTTCCCTGGGCAGCGGGGCTTGGAGGTGGTCTGGGGACTATGGTCAAATTAGAGATTTTCTCCTTTAATTTGTGTTACATATAATTAAACTCATAACTAAGTATTTGAAATATGCGACTGCTCAATACAATTCTTGCACTTTCCTTGTTTTTAATTATTTTTTTGTCTCAACAAGCAATCGCTCAAAAAGTTTATGAGGATTATTGTGTAAAGGAGCACCAGAGTGCAATTAGAATGAGGAAGTCAATTATCAAGACATACACAAAAGGAAAAAGGGCAGTCAGTCAGCAAACTGCTGAAAGAATGGCTACGAATATTGAAATTGCGGTTTCAAAAGAGTGTGAGTCAGCTTTAAAACGGAAATTAGGCATCACTAAATATCGACGAGAACGTGATATTGTAATTTTGAATGCTGCCCGTAACTCAGTTAATGATGAATACTTCGACCTAAGGGATTCGATCATTGTCGAACGATTTTTTAGGGATTTAACGTCTTCGTTTAATAGTGATACAAAATAAAGAGCGGGGAGCAGAATTGTTTCAAAGAATGGATCGTCCCGTTATCCCTCACGCAGGACGGCAAAATTTCTGTAACCTTCGACGGTCCGGAAGAATCTGATTTGAACTGGCGGAAGAATTCGAAGATTTCGGATGTTTGGTTGTTGAAGGAGTAAAAACTTTGGTGGGTATGTTTTTGATTATTGAGGTCTGCGAGGTTTCGCGGGTCTTTTTTTGTTGGATTGCTTTTGTGGGTTTGATTAATTTATAATGATTTAAGGACCACATCGTAAATTTTATTTTCTTCAAATATCTGTTTATTCATTATCTTTGTTTTAAGAGTTTTAAACCATACACTATGAGCAGAAAAGAAATAAAAGCATTCGAAAGCGCTCTGCGCAAGCAGCGAAAAGAAGTGGTTGGATCAAAAACAGCTGCTAAAAAGTTTCTGACAGACCTTGGCGTTTTTCAGCTTCTGGTACCTAAGGGAACCAATCAAACTGTCTTAGAAAAACAGATTTCCTAAATCTGTTTTTTGATGTACTCTTCAAGACCAGGTTTATTAATCGGATTTCACGGATGTGACGAAAGTGTTCGGGACGATATCGTTTCCGGAAGGAAAAATATGGTTTCCAGTAAGAACGATTATGATTGGCTGGGAAAGGGATATTACTTCTGGGAAAATAATTTTGAGCGAGCTTTGGACTTTGCAAATAATCCTCCCGGAAAAACTAAAATCACAAAACCGTCTGTACTTGGTGCCGTTATTGATCTTCAAAGTTGTTTAGATCTTCTGGATACAGACTATCTCAGGCTAGTGCAATATTCGTATCAAAGTCTTGAATTAACAGCTTCCAAATTTGAACTAGAACTACCTGTAAACCGATCAGGGAAAGGAACAAAGGATTTAGTTTTACGAAATCTGGATTGTGCTGTTATTGAAAATCTTCACAGTATTCAACAAGTTAATAATTTCAGACCTTTTGATTCTGCAAGAGGTGTTTTTGTTGAAGGTGCCGAACTCTACCCAGGAGCTGGATTTCATGAAAAAAATCATATTCAAATTTGTATCAGGAATCCTAATTGTATTAAGGGATTTTTTATTCCGAGAGAGGAAGTTGATTGGATTTGATTCTCTATCTAATCAAGGCTTCTTTGTTTGCATCAATTTCTTATTTGTCGACTACATTTGGTTAGGATCATAAAAGTACTCATCAAATAAATCCTGTCCCATTTGTCTATATTGGCTGGATTTATATTTTTTAAAGTCGAAATTATCAATTTCCTTTAATTTTAAATTGTAAAAAGTAATATCTCCATTTCTTTCATTTTTTATTAAAAGTCTGAGACAGTTAATCATTCCATTGATAGTCGTCACATTTAAAATTGCATCGTCATTTGTCTTATCAATAGACCATTTTTGCTTTGAAATATTTTCCTTAAAAGCAATGAAAATATTTCTTATTTCCGACACACAAAAGTTTTTATATTCTTGCAACAGGTCGAAATTTTCAATCTTTGTTTTCAATTCGCCTTTGCCAGGATTATTCCAAATTTTATAAATACTATCGTTTCCATCCAATTTTATGAGTGGCCTCAACCCAAAGCTAATTATAGATGATGTTTTTATTTTTGAACTTTCATAAGAATATTGTTCAAAGTAAGATCCTAACGGTCCTCCAAGATTTAACTGGCTGATTATATATTTAGAAATTGAAATTATTGAAAAAGGATGTAAAAGAGATTCAATTTCTTGCTTTAAGTGTGTTGGTGCGCCGGCTTGATTAGCATTAATCTCTAGGAATAACTTTGCTTCAAATTTTAAGCGTTTATCTTGATTTTCGTTTTTTGGATATAAAATGCCCGTAATTAGCAAATTTTGAATTTTCCTTAATTTAGAAATGGTTGCTTCATAAGCATCGTCACCTTCATAATATGAATAAGATCGGTGTTGTCCATCAATGATCCCTATGATATTACTCTTATTTTCAATTTTAATTAAGGCTGGCTGAACTTTCGTTTCTTCGGAATTCTTTATAAGACCTTTTTCGTCAACTATGAGCTCTTTCCCATCTCTATCTATTAGTTTAATATTATCAATAGGTATTGTTACTATTATATTATTTATGAATACTCTTTGTTCTTCGTGTAAATATTTTCTCATACTTCGCATTTTTTTTGGATTAAGCATCCTTTGGTAATGTCCAACATTTGAGGAATCACGCCAGCCTTCATTCCTTAAAACAAATGCTCGTTTAAGTAAGGATTGAGCATCAATGTAAAATGATACCAACTTATAACCTTCTTCAAAAGAAGAATGCTCTTCGGGAAGTATATGACCAGAAAAATCTTCACTTGCACCTGTGGAAGTAGAGTTTATATTATTTCCAATTTTCGAAAAGCTAATTTCTAGAAAATCAAAAAATTCATACTTTGCTGTCTTTTTGATTATTTTGGCAACTTTTTCAAAGTATTTAAAAATAGGATAATCAAAGTACTTAATATTTTGAATCAATCCTTTGTGCTCATCGGCGACTTGATACTTTGATACATATATTACTTTTACTTGTAATTGTCTTAAAGAATATTTTGACAGTAAGTTAGTTGTAATATCTTCTTTAAATTCTTTGAACTGACTATGTTCTAACAAAAATTGGATGAAACTATATGGATCATCTGTAATTTTATCATAAATGATCTTTTTATTAATCAAATGACTAGATACCGATTTTGATATAGTATATTCTGTTAAAACGATTACGTTTTCATAATAAAAAATGTCATCTAGTTCAGAAGTTCTTCCGTCGTAAATAAATTCCTTACCATCGACCCTAGAAACTCTGGAAAATCCCATGTTTAACATCAGACTTCTTATTTCTCGTTCCTGAAGATTCTGCTCCTTTTGTTGGTCGGTTAATACGGCAGGACTTGATTTTTTAGTTTTAGCTTTAAGAGACTTAGCTTTAACTGTACGACTAGATTTTTTCGCCATTTTAAAATTTATTCATAATCTTTTTCATTCAAATCCACAGAGATTGAACTTATAATTAGATCACCTTTGGTTAAATTAGATATATCTTTAAATAAAAGGCTTTTTTTGAATTTATGGGTTATTTTATTGGTGTAAATGAAAACTTCTTTGCCGATAAATTTTTTAATAAAATCGTCATAATTAGAAGTTATTTCAAATCTGTGCTCGATACCAAATTTTGAAAGCGGTGCCTGAGAAACTATTTTTTGGAGCAACGTTTCTAACTCCTGATATTGACTGGAGTGCTTTATCAAAATAGAATATTGTACAACAATAATACTATTAGGTTTTTCTGGTTTTATATTAGTTTCCTCAACCCATATTAAAGCGATAGAGTCTATTTTTTCATCAAGTACTTTCTGATTCAAAACTCGTGCAAATTTTAAGGCACGTAAATCTAAAATCAGTTTTTCAAAAGAATTTTGGTCTATTAAATTTCTTTTTTCAATTTCATATTCGTTACGTTTCTCGTCTCCTGTTTTTAACAAGTAATTTTTGAACATTTCTATATATTCAGGATTGAGTTCAGTTCCGACAAACTTTCTCTTCATATTATCCGCTTTTGAAAGTACCGCACCCGTGCCAGAAAAAGGATCCAAAACAACATCCCCTTCGACTGTTGTAAGTTTCAATATCTGGGCAATCATTTCTTCCGGTAGTGGACAAAAATGTTTAATGTAGCCCTCGCCCCAAGAACCCTGAACTGGTATGTCGAAATTCCAAATTGCTTCTGGGGTTTTACCTCTCGGATTATATCTTTCAGGATACCTTACCCACCATTTTTTTAAGGCATCGTAATTTCTAACTTTATCAATATAGAAGGTGTAATGTTCTGTCTTTGAAAACATTAAAACATATTCAAATGAATTTCTCATCTGGCCTTTATGAGCCCAAGGTACTGTCCTGTCTTTTCCCCATATTATTATTTCTTGCAGCTTCCAACCAATATCTTTGATTTTGTTTGCAAAATCAAAAGGTAACGGAATCATTTCTCCATTTTTTCGAAATGCATCGATAATTACCCATAAAGTTCCTGTTTCTTTGGTACAAAGAAATACTTTGGAAAATACAACATGTAAATCATTTAGATATTCTGTATATGATTGTCCATATCCTATTTGTTCCGCGTACCCATAATCCTTCATGTCAAAGTAAGGAGGTGAGGTTATAGTAACATCTACTACTTGTTTTTTTATAACTAAATCGAGATTCCTAGCATCAATTTCATGAATTTTATATAGTTCTTTTTTCTTTGACATACTTTTGTAATCCTTGTTTTTCAATGTACCTGTTAACTAAAAGTAGAGCACTGAAAAACATTTTAAATTATTTACTGAAAATGCAATGTAAGAAGGATAAAAATGGAATTTGATTTACATCTAAAATTTATTTCTATTAACTTTTTTGTTAAAACAAATACCTTTATCAATAAAAATTGTTAGGTAGGGCTATAATACGTTAGAAAGCCCAATCAAATCTGATCGGGCTTTCTATAATTCTTCCATTCGTCGGGATGACAGGATTTGAACCTGCGACCTCTTGCACCCCATGCGGGTTTTTTGGTATTTTTTTAATAATTAATTTTACTCAAAATTAATTTATCTTCCTTGTATTCAGATATTTAACTAATTTTTATTAAGTTTACCTAAGTTTACTTAGACATCAAATGTTCGACTAATGTTCGACGTATGTTCGACTAAATTTAGGCAGATATGGCAGTATCCACTAAGTTTGTTTTGAGAAGCCAGAGCACTTTGAGCGACTCGAACTTTCCGATAATGGTTCAAATAATCATTGACAGAAAGAACCAACTCGTCAGTACAAAGAAGTACTGCAAAAAAGAGCAATGGCAAAGCAGGGAACAATCCGTCTCCAGGAGCCATCCCAAACATAAGGAAATTAATCTTCTTTTAAGAACAATCGCATCTGAAATTGATTTCTTCATCATCTCGGAGGGAAAAAAGGGTAACAGACCTGGATTCGAAGAAATAAAAGATATTGTCCGAAATCTGACCGGTGGTCACACCGAGCCCGAACGGAGGAAATTATTTGTATTGTTTGACGAGCAAATCGAGTCCTTAAAAAAGCAGGACCGGATCGGTTATGCAGATACTTTTAAATCCACTCTGGGAAGTTTAAAAAACTTTATGGGAGACAAGGATAAGGAGCTTCTATCGATCAATACTTCTTTTTTGCTTAAATATGAGACTTACCTTATGGAGCGAGGATGTGCCATTACAACACGTAGTGTATATTTTCGAACCTTTCGTACGCTTTGGAAAAATGCGATTCGGGATAAGTTCTGCCCCGAAAGTCACTATCCTTTTAGGGACTTTCCTTTTGCAAAATACAACAAACCCAGAACTAAGAAGAGAGCCATAACAAAAGCCCAAATTGACCTGATAGCATCCAAAGTTATAGAACCGGAAGATGATCTGTTAATCAATTCGCGGAATTACTTCCTGTTTAGCTATTACTGCCGCGGAATTAATTTCATCGATTTGGGGACTTTGAAATGGTCAAATATTATAGAAGACGAGCTGCATTATATCCGAGCAAAAACCAAAGAAGAGTTTCGCTTCCGGCTTCATCCGGAAGCTATAAAAATTTTGGACTACTATAAAGGTCTTGAAGGGAATAGTGATGCTGGGTATGTTTTCCCGATTATTTACAAAAGGCATGCAACATTACAATCAATCCGTGACCGTTTGCAGAAAGTCAGGACGCGGGTGAACAGAGAGATAAAAGAGCTTGCTAAGTCCCTTGGAATTCAGAAACCGGTAACCACATACGTTGCCCGTCATTCCTATGCTACGGTACTCAGAAGAAGCGGTGTTTCCAAGGAAAATATCGGGAGATCCTTAGGCCATGACAGTCTCAAGACAACAGATATTTATCTTGAAGATATTGGTGATCCGATTTTAGATGATTTAATAAACGATACTTTATAATATGTATTTTTTCGATTTACCAGGCTTTCATCCCGTTAACGGAGTTGACACAGATGATAATGGAAAATATCCATATCTACATTTTAAAGACACTATGTTTGAAAAGGATGATACTAATTATATCGATTCCTATTTTCCGTTCAAGAACTTCACTATTGCCGAAGGAAAAACCGCATTTGTAAGCGAAAAGAATCTGATTGCCATTTTTAAGTACGATCCCAATTTTAGAGATGACCTTTTAATAGATCATAATCATGCAGTTTCAAAAGAATTGCTCAGTTCAATAAAGGAGGATTTTCATAAAGGTTATTTAGCCGGCATTTCGGATTTTCCGCGACAAATTCAATTTGCAATAAATCTTGTAGATAGCCCCTTGAAAGAAATCAAGCTCCGAAACTTCATTGAGTTTTGCGGCGATCATTTATTTTTTGAGGGATTTGCAACTCCTAAATGCCTTTACGCATTAGGGTTTATTCAGGCGTATTTACTTAAGGCTTTTGGAGAATATCACAATTTAATCCAGAGTATTAAGCATAGCTTGCCGAAAGAGAAATTAGAAGAAAATATATCAGAAGAGGCCGTAATCGAAGAAGCTGTTCAAAAAGACGAGATATTCAAGGCAGACCTAGTAGAAAAAAATGTACCGGAAGAAGTAGTATCAGCAGAATGTGTTCAAGGAGACTTGAAGATTGATACACAACTAGTTGAAAAAAATATATTGGAAGAGGTGGAATCTATCGAAGCTGTTAAGAAAAACGCGATATTCAAGGCAGACCTAGTTGAAGAAAATGTACCAGAAGAAATAGTATCCGCAGAATGTATTCAAAGTGATAAAGATCCTCATGAACAATTAGTTAAAAAAAATATCCTGGAAAAGGGGGCATCTATCGAAGCTGTTCGAGAAGACGAGATCTTCAAGACAGATATAGTCGAAGAAAATGTATTTGAAGAAATGCCACTTTCAGAAGCTATCCACGAGGATGAGATCTCCGAGGCAGACCTACCTGAAGAAAATATTTTGGAAGAAAAGGAGCTCACAGTAGATATTGACCAAGACGAGAAACTTTTGGTAAATATAGAAGAAACAAAAGCAATGGGTGGAATGAGTAATGTTTTCGCACATTTTCCGACGAAAGAAGTTGAGAAAGTAAGATTCGAAAGAATTTCCTTGGACTGTCCCACAGATGAAATTATTTCACTTTGGATGATTTTATTGGAGGTTTGGAAATGTAAACCGGTTAATTCAATTCAGGTATTTTTTGAACCAAAAGAAATTTTAGACTTATTGGGTAGCATGTTTGACGATTCTACAAAAAAACGAATACTACCAAAATCTAAACATAAATATTATAACTTACCGCCAGGGAAATATGACAGAATAATAAATCTTCTAATGCACGTTACGTACAAATTCAATACAGACAGGAATAATATTAATCTTGAAAAATACTGTGAAGCATTGATTGGAACTTTCTCTTGTTATAGCAAAACGAAAATTGCCAGCTTAAAAAGTAACATCAATAAGGAGAGAGGGAATATAGTTCAAAGTATCAAATCACTACCAGAAAGCCATTATAAAAAAGACTTTTTTGAGGTTTTAGGAAAAATCAACGAATATAAAAATTAGGTACTTCTTACTACTATAAGCTTTTGTTAATCAATTCAATTACATGATGATAGCATTAACCTATTTTGACCTTCATTGCGAGACGTAAAGTATTAGAAATTGAATGGAGTAAATATTGTAAATATCATCTCATAGTCATTTGGAATACCAAATTAAAATAGCCTTATTACTTATTGATGAGGGGAGTTAAGTCAAATAATTGCCCTCATAATTTATTAATGAATCAATATAACCATCCTCCTTTAGATAGAACCAAAAAGTTAACATGGATAACGCAGCGCTAGTTACAGGTAAGAAGTATATTAAAGATATTTTTAGTCCGGAGCAGTTTTACAATGTACCCGAATATCAGAGACCATATGTGTGGGGGCAAGATCAGATTTACGCATTTCTTGAGGATGTAAGTAAAGCGATGGATAGTGATAGCTCCAAGGAGTATTTTATAGGTTGTATGATTTGGAATACAAGATCGGTCCATGACAGTAATAATTTGAACTATAATTATCAAGATATTTTGGATGGGCAACAGAGATTTATAACTCTGTTTTTATTACATGGCGTTTTGCGAGATTTATCTTCTGAAATAGGTCTGAAAGATAATGTCCAGAAGAGGCTTGTCCAAGAGGCTGATGTCTACAATAATATACCTTCACGAAATCGAATTGAGTTTGAAATCCGTGATGATAAAGATTTTCTTGACTTATTCCTTATTCCAAGAGATTCTACACTAGACACATCAGGTATAAAGAGGATAATTGAGGACCCACAGGCCGGCACCTCTATAAAAAACATGGCCCTCGGGATACTTAACTTGCGAAAGTGGTGGCTGGATAAAATGGAAGAAACTATTGATTTTAAAGGAAATTATATTGGTGAATTTTATAAATACTTATCAACCAAGGTTTTAGCTCTGTATTTAGCCACGCCTAACAATCTTGACGATGCTTACAATTTATTTACGGTATTGAATAGTCGAGGCTTACAACTTCAAGTTAGCGACATTCTACGAGCACAAAACTTACGAGAAATACAGGATTCTGATCTTCGAAAAAGTTATGCTTCTAAATGGTCCGATTATGAGAATGCTATAGGTGCTCCTTACAGAAGTTTTGATGATTTCTTATGGGCTATAGTTTTTATAAAAATGAAATATCGAAGTGACGATAACAAAAGCTTAACTAAGGCTTTCGAATTTATGTTCAAGAGGAAATTGCTTACTAAGGGAGCAGACACTTTAAACACAATTGGTAAATATGTCAAACATTACGAAGCAATTACGAATGGTTCAATCTTCAGCAAGGAAACTAACAACTTATTTGCTAACCTAAATTTCATACTTTCCAGTGTATTTGGAAATCAGTATCTAACGCCATTGATGCATTATCGCGAGTGTTTTGGCGATTTGAAAATTGTTGATTTTATGCAAAAAGTAGATAATCTGTTTTCGATATCATGGCTTTTTAATCGGAGACAATCTCTTACTAGAACATTTTTAATACTTAAAAGAATTGAGAATTATTCTGACAAAGTGAAAAATAGTGAATTGTCAAAAGAAGAGGCTGTAGATCGAATGTTAGAAGATTCATCATTACGATACGATTTTTACGACGAGCAAATTTCATCGGAAAAGCCAATCAATATTAAAGATTTAGGTAGCTTGTTAAGAAATGAAAAATGGGGGAGTTTTTCAGGTACAAAAATTAACAAAACTCGATATTTACTCTTAAAGCTAGATCTCTTATTGAGTAATTCTTCAACTGTTTTACAATATAATAAGGACTCTTCCTCAATAGAACACCTAATGCCTCAAAACGTTGAGAATACACCTTGGGAGGTAGATCTTGATAAGCATAAAGAATGGGTGCATAGACTTGGGAATTTAGCATTGGTTGACAGAAATAAAAATGCTTCTTTAAGTAACAAGTTGTTTGATGAGAAAAAGACTAAGTATCAAGGGGCAATTGAAACTCGTGCAAACACAAATTTTATTTTCATGAGCAACAACAAGTGGGACATAGAGTCGATTGAGAAAAATCATGAACGTGAAATTTCCATTTTACTCCAGTACTATGAAGGAAATAGTCTCAAAACTTTTTTTCAAATAAAAAAGGAGTTGAATAATCCTACAACGTCAGTTATTGGCTAGGAAGTTAACCCTGATTGGAAGTTCTATGAAGAATGATACAAGAATGCAAGATGCTATGGGGACTAGCGTGACCCGTATAATAACCCAAGGAAATGCTGGGCATGGATTTCAAGATTTTGCCGCTTCTAATGATAATGGAGTTGACGGTATGATTATTCTTAGAAAAAATGGTGTAGATACTGGTGAGATATTATTTGTTCAGATTAAATGTGGTGGAGACTCAGGATATTTTGTTAAGGCCAAAAAGCGACCAGATGAATTTGGGGTTAAAGTAGGTAAAAAATATATTGATGAGCATCGGCCAAGATGGAATCGTATCTCTGCGCCAGTAATTTTGATATATGTTGATTATAATTCTCAAAAGGCTTGGTGGGCCGACTTGAAAGAGGAGCTTTCCTATTCAAGCACAAATAAAGGCATTATCCGAGTTAAAGAAAGACAAAGATTCGGGCAACATAGCTTTGGTGAATTTAGAGGACTAAAAGGCAGAGTTTTTATCAGTCCCGAAATTGAAACGATGAGTATTCTGAGCAATGAGCTTAATTATATAAAAGTTAACAAGCCGATTAAAGAATGCGCAAAACAGTTCTACAAAGGTTGGATTAATGCTGATATTAAAGAACGGCAGAATCCAGTACTAGGAGAAATCATTGTATCAAGAGTAGGCTGGCGGCATATAACACGCACAGATCGTAAACAGGAGCGACTAGTCAATTCATTACAGTTGCTGAGTGTAGCTCAGAAAATCATTATGAATTCAAAAAATGTCTATAGTATAAGGCAGGTAAATTCAATTTTAAACTCTACTGATAAATCTCGTATTATTACAGATTACATAGCACTTAAAAATAATATATCTTTCCCTTCTAGACAAACAAGCTTAATTCAGGTGATTTTGAAGAGAAAGCGAAAAATAGCCTCAGATGGAGCAATTGATACTAAAATTTGGTTTTATTCGGTTTACGAACCTTTGTCGCAAAAAACGAATTAAACACCATTAACCTTACAAAACCATCTTCGTTCTGAGCCATCGTACAAAGTCGCCTTATCAAAGTGAAGTGGTTAGTAAGGTAATGGCTAATCAAAGATACAACTAAATTCTTCTTCAGCCGACAAAAAGTTACGGAGAGTTATTATTCCAAAAGTGACTACTTGAACGTAGTCAACGTTATATTCCTTTTTTCAGTTTTTCTTAGTTTGTTTTGCCCATCACAAAAATCAAACAGATTATGATGGACACGACTGTATTAATTTCGTTATCGGGACAACAGCTGCATGAGCTGATCGAGTCCTCAATTAGAAAGGCACTGCAAGTGCAACCGGTTCCCAAGCCGGATGATACCGATACGCTCTTAGATACAAAGGAAGCAGCCCAGCTCATTAAGTATAAAGAGACCTCGATCTATGGGCTGGTGAAAAGAAAAAAGATCCCGTTCTGCAAAATTGAGGGGAAACTTCTATTCTCCAGACAAAAGCTTCTGGAATGGGTAGCTAATGGTCAAAACGAAATCTCAGGTAAGCTATGAAGAAAGAAACGAAGTATTTACGTATCGGCACTAGCTACTTCAAGGAAGTACGTAAGCCCCTCTCTTCCGGAGATACCATGACAACGCTGATTCCCTGGTCTGCGCATTGTATCAGATTGGATCATGGTAAAGCTTTTCTCAAAGATAATGTAGGCCTGTATGACGGATTTTGCTTTGTGCCCAGTCATCTGCGATATGAACAGAAGGTTGCTGGATTTTACAACCGCTACCAACCGTTTCAGCATACGCCCCGTGAAGGTGATCCGGCTACCATAACCGGCTTTCTTCGCCATATATTCGGAGAGCAGATTGAGATGGGCTATGATTATTTCAAAGTGCTTTTAGAAAAGCCTACGCAGATTCTGCCCATCCTGTGTCTGGTCAGCGAGGAGCGCAATACCGGGAAAACAACATTCCTGCATTTTGTTAAATCTATTTTCGGAGACAATATGACCATTAACAGCAATGAGGATTTCCGCTCAAACTTCAACATAGAGTGGGCCCAAAAGCTAATCATTGGTGTAGACGAAACATTTCTGGACAGAAAGGAAGATTCTGAACGGATCAAGAATTTAAGCACAGTCAGGTTCTATAAAGCCGAAGCAAAAGGTTTTGACCGGCAGGAAATTGAGTTCTTTGGAAAGTTTATTCTGTGCAGTAATAACGAAGACCATTTTATCATTGCCGAGCCAGGTGAAATACGCTACTGGGTACGGAAAATTCCTGCACTTAAATTCGATAACGAAAAGCTTTTGGCTATGCTTCAGTCGGAGATTCCCTACTTCATTCATTTTCTTATACACCGGGACTTCTCCTATCAGCAGCAGACACGCATGTGGTTTACCGCAGGTCAGCTTGCAACACCTGCATTGAAGAAACTGCTCAACCACAACCGAAATAAAATGGAACTGGAGATTGCCCACATCCTTCTGACCATTTTGGATGAAAAAGATCTGGAAGAGATCCGGTTCTGTACCGCAGACGTCCAAGACTGGCTAAATAAAAAGCATGTCCGGTACAAAGATCTTATTCAGATAAAACGGATACTGCAAAACGTTTGGAAACTGGTTCCGGCCAAAAATTCCTTGAGCTACCCACAATACAAGTTTCTGACAGATGGCAGTGTCTTTGAGCAAACGGGGAAAGGCAGATATTATACCTTGTCGAAAAAGAAGATAAATGAGTACAATGATATCTTCTAATATTTTGATGAATTGATGAGATATAGATTTAATATATTAATAATCAATAAATTATGGCGCATCAAAATCGCATCAGCAGCGCATCAAGCCTAAAACCATGATGCAGAATTCGATGCTTTTTGATGACACTTTGATGATGGGCTAAACTATTGAAATAGAATAAGATAAGCGCTTAGCGCATCAAATCATCAGTTTTTCAACATTTTAACTCCTGTAATTATGACTTGCCAGCAAGCCAAAGAGATCTCTATTGTAGAGTTTCTGAAAAGTAATCATGTCGACCCTGAATACATTCGTGGAAATGATCATTGGTATCTGTCTCCATTACGCCAGGAAAATACAGCCTCTTTCAAAGTTAATTCAGAGCTTAACCTGTTTTATGATCATGGAAGCGGCATTGGCGGCGACATTATTGATCTGGGTTGCCAGCTGTTTAAATGTGATGTGAAAGAATTATTATCAAAGCTTGAAGCAGGTTCTTTTTTATTTCAACAGCAACCGATTTTAAAACGACCTTTACATATATTGGATAGCGTTACCCAAGATGCAGATTTTTCGCTTATCAAAATTACGCATGTTCAGTCATTGGAAAACAATCAAGCTATTACTGATTACATCAAGTCAAGAGGGATTACGTCCGAAATTGCCAGACATTACTGCCAGGAAGTTTATTATCGGATCGGAGACAAAAGATACTTCGCAGCAGGTTTCAAAAACAGGTCTGGGGGATATGAATTACGAAGCCAATATTTTAAGGGCTCATCTTCTCCCAAGGATATTACGCATATCGAAAATGGTAACCGGTCGGTTTGTGTATTGGAGGGTTTCATGGATTTTTTATCCCTTCTGACGCTGAGGAAAGAAGAGCCGATACGCAGCGATTTTCTGGTTTTGAACTCTGTCAGTTTCGTGGATCGAAGTATGGGGATTTTGAAAGATTACAAAAATGTGTTTCTCTATTTAGATCATGATAACGCAGGCAGGAAGGCTTTGGAAAAATATGAAGCAGCCGGTCTGAACATCATTAATGCTTCCAATACTTATCGGAGATTTAAGGATCTCAATGAATATTTATTAGACCGACAATTAAGACAGCAGGAGTCAAAACAAGACCGAACTTTCAAAAAAGCCCGGGGGCTGGGCCTGTAATTGTCTTTAGGGAGCAAGTTTGTGTTTTCGCTTCACGAAAACCCATCCTGCTCTCGCAGGATTCAACTTGCCTTTTACTCCCGCTGGTCGCAAAAGGTTTGAAACAGATTACTCAAAGTGTGAAAGATATGACAGAGATAAAGGGAAAAAGAGTGCCTAAATCCAAAGGCGGAAGGCCGCTCATGAAGGTCAAACGCGAAAGTCATTTGATGGTCAGGCTGACAGAAAACGAGCGGTTTCTGGTCGAGGAAAAATCAAAAGAAGCAGGCATGCGTCCAAGCGAATGGTTTCGCCAGGCAGCAAAAAAAGCAAAGGTAATTGCACGGGTAAAACCAGAGGATGGGGACTCTCTCAGAATGCTGGCAGGACTTGCCAATAACCTCAACCAGCTTACGCGCCTTGCGCATAAGGATGGCTTGATCACCGTTCAAAAAAAGTGCCGGGAGCTACTTTTTGAAATTGATGGAGTACTCAAAGATTTGAGAAGCGATGATCGGTAAACTCACCATCGGAAGGAGCTTTGCGGGTGTGGTGCGGTACGTCATGGAAAAGCCTGAGGCCAGGCTCCTGCACGCGGAAGGCGTCAGAGGTGGAAGCGTTCAATCCGCGATCGATGATTTTAATATGCAGCGGAAAATAAACCCGGAGCTTAGTCGTGCAGTCGGCCATGTTGCTTTAAGCTGGAGTAAGAACGACACGGAAAAACTCTCGCCCGAAATCATGATACAGAGGGCGCAGGAATACATGCAGAAAATGAAAATCAATGAAACGCAGTATCTGATTGTGGAGCATAAGGATCGAAATCATCCGCACCTGCATATCATTTATAACCGTGTAGATAACAACGGTAAAACGATCTCAGACCGGCTACAGAAAGTCCGGAATCAAAAGGTCTGCAAAGAGATGACGCTTAAACACGGCTACTATCTGGGAAAGGATAAATCACTGGTCAATCGCCACCGGTTAACCGGCGCTGATAAAGTTAAATACGAGTTGTATGATGCCATTACGAAGGCAAGCCAGAAAGCAAAAAACTGGAATGAGCTGGCTGCATTACTTAAAGAGCGAGACATAGGGATCGTATTTAAATATAAATCAGGCAGCCAGCAGATCCAGGGAATTAGTTTTAGCAAAGGCGATATTAAAATGAAAGGATCAGAAATAGATCGGAGGCTTAGTTTTGCCAAACTCGATGAAAAGATCCGGCAGAATCAAAATCAACTAAGAAATCAGCGCTCACAGCCTACTTTGGGAGAATATTCTGCCGGAAAGGCTTCGCCCTCTCTGTTTATGCATTCACGACCGCCAATATTCAGTGATAGTTTGCTCAATGATCTTTTAAAACCGGAGCAGATTTCTCAGGAGCAAACACCATACGAGCTTAGGAAAAAGAAACGTCAAAAACGTAAAGGACATAGTTTATGAAAAAGATAGAAGAACAATTAGAGGGAATCGAGGAAATACTTTCGGTACTAATTAAGAAAACATCAGCCATCGAAGGATTGATCCAGAGGTCAGATCAGATGCCCGATACTACAAACAATGACATGATTACAGAAATTAAAAGTCATGTATTGAAATTACCAACGGCTAATGTTTTGCTGGGCACGCTTACAGCGATTCAGAAAAACATACAGTTTATTCCTAAGGAAACGAAAGTTGAAAACTTCCATCATTTTGATTTGAAGTCAAAAGGATTTATCATCTCGGCTGCAATCCTTTTAATTGTTTCCACGGTTTGCATTGGAATTGCAGTCAGCGCCTTCCGGGAAAATAATCGTTTGCAGCAAAGTGATTTGAAATACCGTATGATTCGGCAGGTTTACCCTACGGCAGCTGCCTGGGCTGATAGTACCTATTTTCGAGATCCGGAGTCCACTGAAGCAGAAACGCAGAAATTAGAAGCGCGGGAGCTTGTTTTGAAAGATGCAGAGAAGCTTTTGAAACAAAAACAACAAGAGACTAAAAATGCTCAGAATATCCTTAAAAAGCTCAGAAAGGAGTAGTTTGGATCAAGAACGACTGATGCTGCTGAAAAATTCCTTTTAATGACTTAAATGGATGAATTTGGCGGCATTAGTTTGTGAAAGTTTGTGTTTGGCTGCAAAAGTTTACTTTTGGCTAGAATGTCCTTCCAGGATTTTCAATAGCAATTGATTTTTTTCCTGCTCTGATTTCAATAAGCGTTCGTAGAGTTGTTTATTTTCCTCATGACTTTCAATTAATTTGTCAATAGGATTAAAGGTTGGATGGAAGTTAATTGCGTTTAAGGTTGAAGAATCATGACTATTAAACGTGTTGGATATCACGTTTAGCGCAGCATCTTCATCAAAATTCCTAATAGCTTCGGCCGGAACCTTTAGAATTTTAGCAACTTGTTCTAGAATATCCTGTTCTACAATTTCCTTTTGCTCCAATACTGACACTCTTTTTTGAGTCCAATCTTCACCTAGCTCATACGCAAGACCTTCCTGCTTAATACCAAGCATTTCGCGAAATCGTTTAATGTTCCGTCCTTGATGTACAATTTTCTTAATTTCAGGAGTTGATGTCATGGCGTAAATGTATTGCAGATTCTAAAATATCAAAGTTCTAAAATAGTAGATTCTAGCTAAAATACCCAATGTTAGAATTTTTTAGAATTCTTTCCTACGCGAACTTCCGAAATGTTTTATCATAAATTGCTGAGTTATGAGATTCATTTCAGAAAATACGAAGAACTTTCTGCCCGTTTGGTTGGCACCGGAAGAAATTAATGATCCAGCGGAATTCATTAAACAATATTGCGGTACGCATAGCATTGTATACTGTAGGTTTATACTTTGGCAAATGCTGAGTAATTCCGTTTCAACGGAAAATCAGCATATAGATGCTTCACCGGGGGAACAGCTATATTTTTTTGAGAATCTAATGCCTCTTATTGAAGCTGTGTATCTATTACAAAGAGAGTCAGCAAAGATGGTTGAAGGCATGTCGTCTGAGACAATCATTGAAAATGATAATAATTTGGAGATAACGGAAGCTAAATTGACTCATAGGTTGAATTACAAAGCTGAAAACATAAACTTTAACAAAGGAACTTTTAAGAAGAAGCAGAAAAATTTGAGAAAGCATTCAATCTGGTACCGTGAAAAAATCAACGATCCGATATCAGTTATTGCTAATTTCTTCGATGCCTATTCTCTCACCAGCTTTAGAACTTACCTTTATGAGGTGTTACAAACCACTTCGAACGACCATTTTTACCAAAAAGGTAGCCCGAGTGATGTTTTATATGTACTTGAAAAATTGGAGTCTTTGATAAATGCTGCATATCTGATTAACGATGAAAATTTTATGTTTGAAGTTAGCGATACTTCTGAAGTTAGCGATACTTTTAATGAAGTAAAGACGGTTCACCGGAATTTGGAGACAACACCTTCCATGCTTAGCAAGGAAGAGATTGAAGATCCAAAGAAAGTTCTTATCGACTTTTTTAATTTCAGGTCTCTTAAAGAATGGAAGAAAGAGCTGATAGAAATTAATGGCTTCGCGTTAAGCAAGCATCCAGCACAGGAATGGGGTGCCTGGATTGACTCTCTTTCGATTTTCGTTTATTCAATAAAGCTTACTGAAGCATTATTTCTTATCAGTCTATGTTATGATAACCGACAAGAATAGGATCGTTTGGGTTAGTCGGCAGTTATCGTAAATCTTCCGATAACTGCAGGCTAACCCAATATCTCAAGTGGGTCATTAATAGTCTTGACGCGAATATTTTCGCAGTTATCGGGTGACATCTCAGTGGGGCACTCAATTCCGACAATGTGCAACTCAGCGCTTAAAGGACTAGATTTTATTTTTCACTAAATCCTAACGAACTCACTGATACTAAATCAAAGCCAAAACCGAATCCTAAAAATGGGCTAGTCTTTCCATATTTTGATAAACCACTTTCAAATCCAATTGCAACGAGTAAATTTATTTTGTAGATAGATCCAATAATATTGAATCCGTAATTTATTCCTACTTCTTCTTTATCAATTGAATTTTTTGTTCCTCCCAGTCCTAGGAAACCGCCCCATCCCCAGAACGACGTCCTGGGTTTTACAAATTCACTTTGGTATATTCTTGTTCTTCCATAGATTTTAGACAGACTTATATTTGCATTTATGAATTCACTTCCAACTGTAGAGTTTTTTAAATTCATTCGTAAAGGAATATTAATCGCGAATAATTGCGTGCTTGAAAATGGCAAATCAAACCCTTTATATCTATTAATTACTGGATAGTTATCATCATCAGGTATGGTTATTATGAAGTCGCTGTAGTTGTCATCACTGCTTAGCACATTTGGCGTGTCAGCATTTGGGGTAATAGCATTTGGCCATAATTTTACAGACAAGGTGTCTTTTCTTATTGATATTTTCGTCAATGCTCCTCTAACATGTTCTAAATTTGTTTTTCGTACGGAATATTTTTTTTGAGTCTTATCGTATTTGTATAATTCAATATTCGGTTCATTTATTAGTCTTTTAAAATTATAATTAAATCGAAAATCCTGTTGTCCAAATGATAATTCACTCAACAACAAAAATGTAAAAATAAGGAGGATGTTTTTTTGCATATAGTAGTTTAGTTGAAATTATTTAATCGTATCCCTGGTTTGTTTTTCCTCGTTGATTTGCTGGGTATTCGACGATTTATGTAAAACTAGCTACTTACCTAAATGTAACCTTACCGTTTAATAATATACGAGTATTATTAAACCTTAGTTATGTTTAAAAAATGATAAACTGATCAATGATAATTAGTATCGCGAAGGGTCTGGTTTTTAGGCTGTATAATCGAAATAAGAATAGAGATACTGACTTTTTGTGGCATGGATAATTAAGAAAAAGTTTTTTTGCTAAAAGTCTATAATCCTAATCAATTGAAGTGGCAAAAAAATGGCCATAAGTTAGGCGGAATATTTATTGTTGTTGATTGGAAATTGTAAAATTTATTGAAGCAGTATAATGTAACTAGGGGTTCCAGTAAATTCGTATATTTGATTCTCCCAGCGCTTTGTTTTAGTAACTGGGTGATTTTTAGCTTGATCCCTCATTAGTTATGAATATTGCGCAGATAGAGAATAATTCACAACAGATAATACAATCATTTAACAAAGAGACCTTTATCTATGATCTGCTCTTAGCATATGGATTGCCTAAGGCTTCCATTTCAAAGCTCAAGATCGGCAATATGAACCTTTCCAAAACGGAAGGTGAAATCATTTGGAAGAAAAAGCTCTTTTTTAGATCCGTTGAAAATGCTGATGTTCATGAGGTCATTACTTCAATTAAGGGGGATGAAAGTAACCTACGTCATGAGCCACGATTTATAATTGTTACGGATTTTGAAACACTTTTGGCTGTTGATACTAAAACCTCAGACACGCTAGATATTACTGTTTTAAACTTACCAAAGCATTATGATTTCTTTCTGCCTTGGGCAGGAATGGAAAAGGCTGTCCACCAAAACGAGAATCCCGCTGATGTAAAAGCAGCGGAACGAATGGCTAAGCTTTACGATGAAATAAATAAAGACAACCCTACCAAAACCCCGGAAGAAGTACACAACCTGAATGTGTTTCTATCCCGTTTACTATTCTGTTTTTTTGCTGAGGATACAGGTATATTTAAAAAAAGCCAGTTCACCCACGCGATCAGCAATCACACGCAGACAGATGGTACCGACCTGAACAGCTACTTAAATACCCTGTTTGAGGTGATGAATAAGAGTGAAAGCCAGAGATCCAACTTGCCTGACTACCTCAATTCTTTTCCTTATGTAAATGGTGGTTTATTCAGGAATTCGCAAAGCGCTCCGGTCTTTACCCGAAGAAGCCGGCAGATGCTCATTGAAAGTGGTGATCTGGACTGGAGTGCCATCAATCCAGATATTTTTGGTTCGATGATCCAGGCGGTAATTACTCCCGAACACCGTGGTGGATTGGGAATGCATTATACTAGCGTACCCAACATCATGAAAGTAATTGAACCGTTGTTTTTGGATGAGTTGAGGGAGGAATTTGATGCAGGAAAAAATGAGCCCAAACGCCTCAACAAACTTCTTGACAGAATCAGCAGGATTAAAATTTTTGATCCTGCATGTGGTAGTGGGAATTTTTTAATTATTGCTTACAAAGAGTTGAGGTCTCTCGAAATAGATATTCTGCTTCAACTGCAAAAAATGCAGAAAGCTGCTACCGGATTTGAGCCATATCAATTAGAGTTAATCCCAAAATCGCAGCTGACGTTGGCTGCTCAATTTCAAGTTGAGTTATTTACAAGGGTACAGCTTTCACAATTTTATGGTATTGAGCTTGACGATTTTGCTCACGAAGTAGCAGTATTGAGCCTATGGCTCGCACAACACCAAATGAATACTAGATTTAAAGAAGTATTTGGAGCAGCTACACCCACTTTACCTTTGAGAGCTGGTGGAAATATTACCCGTGGGAATGCTACTCGTGTTGATTGGGAAGTGGTTTGTCCAAAAAAGGAAGACGATGAGATTTACATTTTGGGGAATCCGCCGTATTTAGGAAGTAGTGTTCAATCCCGAGATCAAAAACAAGACATGTCTTTTGTTTTTGACGGTTTGGCGGGATTTAAAAATTTGGATTATATAAGCTGTTGGTTTTTTAAGGGAGCCAATTATATAAGAAATGCTAATGCTAAATATGCTTTTGTTAGTACAAATTCCATCTCACAAGGAGAACAGGTTCATATGCTTTGGCCTATTCTCTTTTCTAAACATTTAGAAATAAGTTTTTGCACAACTTCCTTTCTATGGAGTAATAATGCAAAAGGCAAAGCAGCAGTTTTTTGTGTAATTATCGGACTTGCAAATATTTCAAATAAAGATAAGATCTACTTCAGAAATAATTTAAGGATGGCAGTGAAGAATATCGGGCCATACTTAATTCCAACAGAGACCAATTCAATAATCTCTAAACGCTTAAAATCCATTTCAAATTTACCTGAGATGACTTATGGAAACAAACCAGCTGACGGTGGGCACCTTCTACTATCGGACTCTGAAGTGCAAATTATGCCAATAACGGCACAACCATTTATAAAGAAAGCAATTGGCGCTAGAGAGTTTATAGACGGAGTAAATAGATGGTGTCTATGGATCGAAGACAATTACCTTGACCAGGCGAACGCGATTATACCTATTTTTGAAAGAATTAATTTAGTAAGAAAAATGAGGTTAGCAAGTCCTAAAATGGCTACGCAAAAGCTTGCTAGCCAATCCCATAAGTTTGGCGAGATTCGACATAAAGGTATTGAAGCAATATTGGTTCCAAGGCATGGCTCTGATCGGAGACATTATTTGCCATTTGGGTATGTCTCATCAAGCACAATAATTTTGGACTCTGCACAAGCAATTTATACTGATGAAACATGGATTTTTTCTGTCATTTCTTCGAAAATTCATTATGCTTGGATAAAAGCGTCCTGTGGTAAGATAAAGGAAGATCCTAGATATTCTTCATCACTAGGATACAACACCTTCCCTTTCCCCAAAATCTCCGACTCCCAAAAACAAGAACTTGAAAAACACGTTTACCGGATATTTGAAGAGCGAGAAGCACACTCTGAGAAAAACTTGGCCCAGCTTTATGACCCCAAAAAAATGCCTGCGGGTTTACGCGAAGCACACCGGCAGAATGATCTGGCAGTGGAGCGTTGTTATCGTACTAAGCCATTTGAAAGCGATGAGGAGCGGTTGGAGTTTTTGTTTAAATTGTATGAGCAGATGATTGCTGCGGAAAAGGATAAAGGGACGTTGTTCGAGAAGGAGAAGAAAAGTAAAAAAATGAAGCAGTAATGAAGAAAATTCTAGATAACCTATTGGCACTCTCTACTGAAAATGAAGTGGTTGAGTTTAAAGAAGCCAAAACCCAGTTTGATAGAGATAGGCTCGGCCAATATTTTTCGGCTATAAGTAATGAAGCAAACTTGAAGGGAATTGCAAGTGGATGGCTTGTCTTTGGGATTAAGGATGACAAAACCGTGGTTGGCACAACAATTAGTGACGCTCAATTGAATGACTACAAAAATGAGATCGCACAACGGACCAGTCCACGCCTGACATTTGATGAAACGACACGTGTTGAAATAGCGGGAAAGATAGTAATATTATGCAGAGTGCCTGCTGCGCCACAGGGGCAGCCTGTTTCTTGGAAAGGACATTACTATGGTAGAGATGGAGAAAGCCTTGGGGCTTTGAACCAAAGAGAGTCTGATTTAATCCGGAATCAACGTACAATCTCCGACTGGTCAGCACAAATAATACCAGAGGCTACTATTGATGATTTGGCACCAGAGGCGATTTTAAAAGCCAAAGAACAATTTCGATTAAAAAATTCAGGTATTGCCCATGAAGTTGAAAGTTGGACTGATGAAGTTTTTTTGAATAAGGCCAAGATAACGATACAGGGAAAAGTTACAAATGCGGCAATAGTACTGTTAGGAAAGTCTGAATCGCAGCATTTTATAAATCCTGCTACAACTATAATTTCCTGGATACTAAAAGATCGCGACAATATTGAAAGAGATTATCAGCATTTTTCATGTCCTCTAATCCTTAATGTAGACATTGTTTATACTAAGATTAGAAATCTGAAATACAGGTATTTACAAGAAGGAACATTATTTCCGGATGAAGTAGATCAATACGATCCATACATAATTAGAGAGGCATTAAACAATTGTATTGCACATCAAGATTATACGTTAGGCGGAAGAATCAATATCGTAGAAAAGGAAAGCGGGGAACTGATATTTTCAAATCTTGGATCTTTTATTCCTTCTTCAATAGAGGCAGTAATAGAGGCTGATGCACCCGAGCTTAAATATCGAAATCATTTTCTTGCCCATGCGATGGTTGGTCTAAACATGATTGACACCATTGGAAGTGGTATAAAAAGGATGTTTGTGATTCAGAAAAACAAATTTTTCCCCTTGCCTGACTATGATCTATCTGATCAGAAAGTGTCAGTTAGAATTACCGGAAAAGTTGTCGACACCAACTATGCCCGGAGATTAGCAGAAATGCCTGATTTAAGTTTGCATGATATTATGCTGCTTGATAAAGTATCCAAGCAAAGAGTACTTACAGACGAAGAAATTTCAAGGTTAAAATCCAAAAATTTAATTGAAGGCCGGAAACCAAATTTCCATATTTCAGCTAACGTTGCTAAGAATACAAACCAAAAAGGGACCTATATCAAACTTAAGGGGATTGACAACGACTATATTAAGAAAATAATATTGGACAGTATCAAAGAGCTAGGAGAGATAAAGCGGTCAGAACTGGAAAATGTCTTAATTCCAAAAATTTCGGAAGGCTTAGACATTAGTCAAAAGAAAGATAAAATTAAGAATTGCCTACAAAGTCTTAGAAACGAGGGTGTTATAGTTTCTTCTGGTAAGATGTGGAGAATAAAATCCTGATTATTTAGACATTATTTAGACATTATTTAGACATTTTAGGGCTCTGAAACTAGGATTTCAATCTGATCATCAACTTTCCAAGCAAGGACAGGGTTTATAGCTTGTCCAAAAAATAATAAAATAAAAATAAAACTGAAAATAAAACTGGTTAAACAACTTAAAATCAATTAGTTGATTTGTTTATTGGTTTTAAAACATAAGAAAATAAACCCTACTCAATGCCCGATATTGTACAAGTAACCTACGGTCAAACTGGCCAAAGCTCGAAGATTAACCCATTGGGAATGCGTGAGATGCAGGAAAAAGCCTATCAGTCGAGAGATGCGCAATATCTTTTGCTCAAAGCGCCGCCTGCTTCTGGGAAATCTCGGGCACTGATGTTTATAGCACTGGATAAATTAATCAACCAGGGTTTAAAAAAAGTAATTGTAGCCGTCCCAGAAAGATCCATTGGTGGATCATTTGGTACAAATCATTTGAAAGACTATGGTTTTTTTGCCAACTGGGAACCAAACCCCATGTACAATCTTTGTACACCAGGAATGGACGGAAGTAAGAGTAAAGTTCAGGCGTTTAAAAACTTCATAGGTAACGACGAGAAAATTCTCATTTGTACACATGCAACCCTTCGATTTGCTTTCGAGGAATTGGAAGAATCGGAATTCAACGACGTTCTGTTAGCCATTGACGAGTTTCACCATGTTTCAGCGGACAGAGATAGCCGATTAGGAGAGTTGTTACGTTCGATCATGAAAAAGTCGACGGCTCATATCGTCGCCATGACTGGTTCTTATTTTCGCGGAGATAGTGCGCCGGTACTTATGCCAGAGGACGAAGCGAAGTTTACCAAAGTAACCTACAATTACTACCAGCAGCTAAATGGATATACGTACCTAAAATCGTTAGGGATCGGCTACCATTTTTACCAGGGAAAATATACTTCCGCTATTCTGGAAATACTTGATACGGACAAAAAGACCATTGTACACATACCAAATGTGAATTCGGGTGAATCATCTAAGGATAAGCACAATGAAGTTGATATCATTATTGACGCAATCGGAGAAATTATTAAAGTCGATCCTGACACCGGAATTATATATCTGAAACGGCATACTGACGGAAAAATTTTGAAAGTAGCCGATCTGGTAGACGACACCAATTCCAAACAACGGGAAAAAATACAGGGATATCTGCGGGATATCAAGACAGTGGACGACATGGACTTGATTATCGCATTGGGTATGGCCAAAGAAGGTTTTGACTGGCCTTATTGTGAACATGCACTGACAGTGGGTTATCGTGGGTCATTGACAGAAATTATACAAATTATTGGCCGATGCACCCGTGATAGTAGCAATAAAAGTCATGCGCAATTTACCAACCTTATTGCGCAACCTGACGCTGCGGATGACCAGGTGAAACTTTCAGTGAACAATATGCTGAAAGCCATTACGGCCTCACTGCTCATGGAACAGGTTTTAGCTCCGAACTTCAAGTTTAAGACAAAACTATCCGATGATAATAAATCAGAGGCAGGTGAAATCAAGATACACGGCTTCAAAACGCCAAGCTCCAAACGCGTAAAAGACATTGTCGAATCAGATCTTAACGACCTGAAAGCTAAAATTTTACAGGATAGTAACATCCTGAAGACGGTGTCCGGAAATGTAGATGCGGAGGTGATTAACAAAGTACTGATTCCTAAAATCATCCAGATCAAATATCCTGAATTGTCTGATGAGGAGGTTGAAGAAGTCCGCCAATACGTAGTTGTGGATTCTGTCATTAAAAGTGGAGAGATTAAAGAAGTTGGCGATCAGCGATTTATCAGAATGGCCGATAAGTTTATCAATATTGACGATTTGCATATTGACTTGATCGACAGGATAAACCCCTTTCAAAAAGCCTACGAGATATTGTCAAAGTCGGTTACTACCAAGGTCTTGAAAGTGATTCAGGATGTGATCGAATCAACCAGGATATCTATGGACTTTGAAGAAGCAAAGATACTATGGCCGAAGATCATTGATTTCAAAAAAACTTTTGACCGGGAACCAAGTCTCCATTCGACAGATCCTTTGGAAAGACGAATGGCTGAATGTATTATCTATTTGAAAGAAGAAAAACGCAAGCAAAGCAATGGATAAGAAAAGCATTTTAGATGAGATATTCTCAAATGACCCGTTTGGCATGCTCAACGCGAAGCCTTCAATAGGTTACATTCGAGACGATGACGACAGACTTGTGGCTTCTTTTAATGATGTAGTTGCTTTTTATCAGAAGACGAACCGGGAACCACAACAAGGAGGGGGTATTCAGGAACATACGCTTTATTCCAGATTAAAGGCAATCCGCGAAAATCCTGAAAAAAGCGAAAAGCTGAAAGAATACGATAAGCATGGTCTATTGAAATTCGAGAAAAAAGAACTTAACTCTCTGGATGATATTTTCAAAGATGACTCCCTTGGATTGTTGGGCGATTCTGATTCCGAAGGACTATTTCAGCTGAAACATGTACCAACACAGGATGAAAGAGCGAGTGCTGATTTTGTAGCCAAACGCAGACCGTGCAAAGATTTTGCTCAATATGAATCTAAGTTTAAGCAGGTTCAAAAGGACTTGTCAGAAAGTAAGCGCAGGCTGATTGAATTCCGTGAAGAGCTTTTAAATACCGGAGAATTTTATGTTCACAATGGTATCTTACTTTTGTTGGAACATGTTGATTTTGAAGAGGATGTACTTCCTTATAGGAGTGGTAGCAGACTACGTAAAGATGGGAGAACCAGAATCATCTTCGAAAACGGTACAGAATCCAATATGCTTTACCGCTCTTTGTATAAGTCTCTTCTAGCAAATGGGAAAGCTGTTTCTGAAAATTCCGAGAAGGTTAACGAGCGATTCCAAGAAAAATTCGGTGCTATCACAGATGAAGACAAAGAAGCAGGTTTCATATACATCTTAAAATCAAAGAGTGAAAAACCAGAAATAGCTGAAATTAAGAACCTGTACAAGATAGGCTATTCAAAAATTCCGGTTGAGGATCGTATAAAAAGTGCCAGCATTGAGCCCACATACTTGATGGCAGATGTAAGAATTGTTACAGTGTTCAAATGTTACAATATGAATCCGCAAAAACTGGAGCTGTTGTTACATAAGTTTTTTGGAAGCGCCTGCTTGAATGTTGACGTTTTTGATTTGAAAGGACAGCGGCATACTCCGAGGGAATGGTTCATTGCTCCTCTGTACGTTATCGAACAAGCTATCCATTTGACTATAAGTGGTAAAATTATTGATTTTGCTTATGATTCAAAAAGGACATTGATTATTAGCAAAAATTCAATTGGCCAACAAGGGAATGACGAATTGTAAGTGCTAGTAAAACTCCAACAGGTTAAAATTTAATATTTCGTATCTTCTAATAACTAAGGAGACTTAATTGATAATTGTAATATAAAATTATGATACGCAAAAATATTATTACAGTATATTGCAAAGCGCCCAGTTATTTATAAATATATTATTGTGAATAAATTACCTGTAGATGATGAAGTGGCTTATGCCATCTCACGGCTTGTGGAAGATTCAAGTGCTCGTAGAGAACCTAGCCATTCCGCAATTGAACAATTACTTCAAAGGACAGGTCTAGGAAAACTTGATCCGAACAAACCAGGCGCAACACCGGTGGGCAAAGCCAAACGAGTTCAAACGGTACTTTCGGCAGCTATAGAACAATTTCCTGATGAGGCTGAATCATTTACGGCAGGCCTTTTAAGCTTAGTACGAGCATGTGGCGGCTTTAGAGAGTCCTCTCCTAATTATACCGGAACAGACGTGATTCTTAATCTCAGCGCATCTTTTAAAAAACATAGAATTTTACTTTCCATTGATGGTATAGTAACGCCATTATTGCTTGACAACTTGTCGGGGACGAAGTTAACAGAAGCATTACAGATATATGTAAATCGAGCAAAAAAGGGGCACGAAGATGCAGCACTGATTATTGGTACAAGTAAAGATTTGATGGAAGCAGTATGTGCCCATGTAGTCACGGAAATATATGGATCTTACTCGCCAAGGGATAATTTTCCTACATTACTTGGAACTGCCTTTACGGCTTTAAATATGGCAACACCTGCGAACCCTATGGTTCCAAATGAATCAGCAATAAAGAATGTTGAAAGGGGATTATTTGAACTGGCATGTGCAATAAATAAGTTAAGAAATAAGCAAGGTTCAGGACATGGTAGACCGTTTATATCAACAATTTCTGATGATGAAGCTAAAACCTCAATTGAGTCTATTGGAATAATTACGGAATTTTTATTAAATAAGTTGAGTCACTTAAAATAGTTCGTAAGTATTAAGTTTTCCGGTAAAACGGTCTTGTAAGTAGATATACAGAAAGCTTCTCTAAATAATACCTAACTCTTTAAGAATATCACTTTTAAATTTACTAAAAGGGCGGTTGATAAAGTTTTCTGAGTGATATTCTGTCCCAAAAACAATACGATACATTTCTTCTTTCGAAACGATGACACCTCTAAGTAGATTTGAATCGAGAATTGATAAATACTTATCTGAGAAATGTTGCTTTGTTTGCAGAAGATCAAGTAGTTCTCCGGTATGGGAATTATAAATTTCTTCAAGTGCAAATAGCTCGACTGTCTTTTTAGCCTTGGATGTATCGGGTGTTTTAATTACGATACGGTGACCATGCTTCCCTTTGGAAAGTCTGTAGGTAAATTTAATGTCATTGATATCGTTATCTAGGTATGGATGCAGATACTCACGAAGATTCACTTTTTTTGAGCCTTTAATACCGGAATTACATATCGAACAACTTGGAATCAGATTAAAAAACGAAATAGCCAGAAGTGGATTTGTTCCTTTGTCTATGAAATGGTCAAATTGTGGACGCGTGATTTTCTTGCCATTGCTGTGGATGACAGTATTTGTATAATTCCGATTACAATAAGTACATGTTCTTATGTCAAGCGAATCCGCAAGATTGTATGCATCGTATTTGATTAATTTCTTGCTAACGAATATATCGTAGTTGAAGACATATTCTACCCCAGCTTTAATACCTTTATTTTTTTCGATTAAAGGATTTAGATTTTGATTGATTTTAACAAAGGTTTCAGGAACACCAATTAAAATATCGTCAAGTTTGTCGTTTATATAAAGGTCAAAAAAGCACTCGACCTGAGCATTATCAATATTTTTTATTTTTTTTATATTATCAATCCGATTATAGACGAATTCTGTCATATTCTTATGAAACTCGAGCTTTGCCTCTTTTACGGAAGCCCAATCTGGGTTAATATATAGCATTTTAGGAAAGTTTCTTTCTTAGAGATTCGAGTTGTGCAATTTGTTGATCTATAATGTCAATTTGAACATTCTTTTTGGTTTTTTCATCGAACATTTCTGCAAGTTTTCGCTGTACAATTGGCTCATCAATGATTTTTATTAAAGTTTCGTAGTAGTCGCTTTTATTTAGATCTTTTGGATCGTTTAACCAATTAATTACTTCCCTGATTTTATCAAATGCGAAATCTCCAATGAGCGAATTCTCCATAAAGAATGAGTCAGCTATCAAATCTGATATGTTTGCTCCAAATGTGTTTTTTGGCCTTCGCTTGCTGTCATAATCTAAGATAACTGACGGGCTTTCATAATCAGGCCGTTCCAAATAAACAACATGGCTATTAGGTATGTCGGACAACGTTATAGGATCATGAGTAGTGAAAATTATTTGTATAGAGGGTTGATTATCAAGTTCATCAAAAAAATAGGGGATTGTTCTGAGGAGTGCCTTAACATATCTTTTCTTCCACGTAATATGGAAAGTTAAATCTGCCTCATCTAATAGTAAAAGATAGGTCTGCTTAGGCCGACGAAACTTAGGTTCCTTGAGATTTGTATCTAAAAAGTCGTAAAGTTTCGAATAAAAATTTAGCAAGGCTGATTCCCCCGAGCTCATTCTCCGTGAAAAAGGCATATAATCAATAAATCCATCAACTCGTTCGCCGTCATCTGGAAATAAGTTTTCTGAATAAAACTTGTTGTAGTATCCGTTAAGATCACTGACAAAAGCCCGCTGTAATTGAAGAATTTTAATGGTGTCGTTAGTCGAAGATTTTAATGTGCTTGTAGAGACGGAATATTCACTTTTTACGTTATCAATGGCATCATTAATAGCATGTAAAAGTCTCTTAAGGCTGCCTTGGTCAAAAACTTGTATGTTTGTGGACTCACCAAATTTTATAGTACTGTAATCAGTAAAAATCAACAAGGACTGTTCTGCATCGGCAGTATCCAGTTTAGTTTTTAATTCATCGTATGGAAAGAAACCCTCTTGTAAGAAAGAATTTTTCTTTTCCATTTGTTTGTAAAGAAGGCTTACAATACTTTTTATTATATTTCTTTTAAGTATATACTTGTTAATTTCAATTTGATTTAAAACTTTGTCGCTCTCGAATTCTCTCATTTCGTGCCATTTAGATATTTCGTCAGAGGCTTTTTCTGATATCAATTTTAAAATTCCACGAAATTGATATGGAGTATTCCACTCCTTCTCTAAATTGTACCCACGAAAATGTAATATTGGCTCATAGTGTTGCTGCAAGTGAAAGATATTTGAAAATATCTTTTTTGTTTTAACCAAGTCTGAGTTTAAAAATTGAATTTGGCGTAGAGAGTTTTTAAATAGTAATTCCTGAGATACTGAATATGGAATGCCATTCTCGTTAGCATTCTTTCCCGTGGATCTATCAAGATCAAGTTCGATGCTCTTTTCAAATGAAATGTCGAAACTGTCCGCATCGTCAAAATTGGGATTATATTTATAATCAAAATGAGGAGAATAGTATATTGACTGCACAGAAACTTCAGATTCTTTTAACTCTTTCATCACTTCTGAGCTATCGTCTGATTTAAGATATACCTTTCCAAACCCATTTTTCAAAATGGATGGCTCAGCTATTATATCACTTTCAAATAACAGTATGCAATTTAATTGTGGGAAGGCATATTCATGCTTTACGAATCTACTTCGAATAATATCTAATAATGTCGATTTTCCAGATCCGTTTTGGCCAACAATTGCATTTAAACTCAAAATTTTGCTTACTGTATCCGTTAAGTTAAAGAAGTCATGTATATAGTTTTTATTTTTTGTTCTACTAACAATAATTTTCCCAGCTTGTTTTGAAAATTTATAAAGGTGTTTTCCCCCTAAGTTTAGGGATTGCGGTTGATCAAACAAAAAATCGTGTTCTTCAATATAGATGGCAGAAAGATGCATTAGTTAAAGTTTAGTTTTTTATTTCCATAAAATTGTGATTCCCATCTGGGGTCTGTAATCGATCTATAAAATTAGACTGAATATTGTGACAAAATATTTTGCTACGTTTGATATTTTGAGACTAGCCAAAGATGTTATTTACAACATATTTGGCATGTTAATTTATTATTACTAAAAAAATCAGTTGCAACCTAACACGGCAACCTGGTTACTCTTAGTAGGCCAGTTAGAGTATATCTTGATCTTTTTAACGAGAACCAGTTCACAAACTGGACTAAGCCTGTGGTTGCCGCAAGCTTCGATATAGGAATTGCCAAGCATGGAAGTGGTAACTTAATCTACAATATAAGTCACTTTACATGGGAAGCTCTCTACCGATGAAAAAACTTATTAAACGGCTTTCTAATTTTTAAATCTACTAGCAGGCTTCTTTCTCCGAACTTCTCTATTCTAATTTTGGAGATATGGTTGGAAACAGTAATTAGCGAGGTAAGGCGTAATCTTTATTGGTACGACGACCTTTAATATCGGTTGTTGAGGCCAACTAAAATAAAAGAACCAAATTAAACGCAGACGAGACAAAACCTAAAAAAAACAAATCAATACTAATAAAAATGTTCGACTGATGTTCGACTAGACAAAAAAGACACTTACAATTTAACTTGTAAGTGTCTTATAATCAGTGTCGGGATGACAGGATTTGAACCTGCGACCTCTTGCACCCCATGCAAGCACGCTACCGAGCTGCGCCACATCCCGTGATATTCCAAGGCTGCAAAAATAATTAAAAAAAACACAGAGTAAAAAGAGATTTTGAAGAGTTTCACAGAGTTTTTATTTATTAAATAATCTCTGTGAAACTCTGTGTAAACCTCCCCCTAACTCTGTGTTTAAATAACTCTGCGTTTAAACAAACAGATTAAATACTCTCGTTTTGCCAGTTTGGATTGATGACTTCCTGTTTGCCTTTACGGAACCATTTATCGCGTACTTTTTCGTTGACGTAATACATACACGGAACGAGTAGAAGTGTCAGGATGGTTGAGAAGGTAAGTCCCATGATGATCGTCCAGGCGAGGATATTCCAGAATACGGAACTCGCTCCACCTGTCACCACGTTAGGCGTAAAATCCCGGAATAGCCCTACAAAATCCAGCGTAATACCGAATGCAAGCGGAATCAGACCCAGTACCGCCGCCGAAGCCGTCAGCAATACAGGCGTCAGACGAATTGCGCCGCCTTCGATGATCGCATTGCGCAGCGGATAACCGCGTCCACGAAGTTCATCGATAAATTCAATGAGCAGAATCCCGTTTTTCACCACAATACCGGCCAGTGCAATGATACCTACACCGGACATAATCACGGAGAATGTTTTATCAAAAATCACGAAACCAAGCAATACCCCGATCAGCGAAAGCACAATGGTAAAGAAGATGATCAGCGGTTTCACGACCGAGTTAAACTGCGTAGCCAGGATCAGGTAAATCAGTAAAATCGCTGCACCGAACGCGCCGGTTAAGAAGTTCATGGATTCGGCCTGGTCTTCCTGCTCACCACCCATTTTCACGGTATATCCGCTTGGTACTTTCACGTTATTTACCAGTTCCTGGATCTGGGCCACAATGTCATTGGCGTTATATCCCGGCAATACATCGGAGCTCAGCGTTACAATGCGCTGCTGATCTTTCCGGTTAATCTGGCTGAATGTTGTCGAGTAAGAAATGTTGGCTACGGAGGTAATCGGAACCTGACGAAGCGCGCCGCCGGAATTCATATCACGGTATACAATATTCAGACTCAATAATCTTTCAATCTGCTGACGGTCGTCTTTTTTCAAACGGACCATGATCGGATATTCATCTTTCGCATCACGGAATTTGGAAACTTCCAGACCAAAAAGTGCCGTACGGATCGACAGCGCAATCTGCGAAGAACTGATCCCTTCACGCTGTGCTTTTTCACGGTCGATATCAATCGTGATTTCCGGCTTGTTTGTTACCAGATCGGATTTCAACTGGTCAATTCCTGCGATACCGGAGTTTTGTACACGTTTCAAAAGATCTTTTTCCAATACCTGCAATTTCTCAAAATCGTCACCTGAAATTTCAATCGAAATCGGCTTTCCGGTTGGAGGACCGGTACTTTCACGTTCTACGGAAATTTCAGTACCGGGAATTCCGGCTACGGCGTCACGTACTTTGGTAAGCAATTCCTGCGTCGAGCGACCGTCACGGGATTCACTTTTCACGAAAGCAACCGTCACTTTGGACTTATGCGGCGTCGCGGAACGGTCCGGGTTATTCGGATCACCCGCATTTTTACCAACGTTGGAAATGACCGAGTTCACGATATTCATCGCTTTCTCTGTTTTCAAAACCGAGAACACACGTTTTTCAATCACTTTGGTAATCGAATCCGTTGTAAGGGCATCCGTTCCCGAAGGCAGTTTGTTATACACATAAATGTAATCCGGATCACCGCTTGGGAAGAATTGCACTTCCGGTTTGGCAATACCGACAATGATAAACGTCGCAATCAAAAGAACGACCATCGAAATAATCGCGAATACCGGACGGTACCCTTTGATCAGCCAGGTGATCAGTTTTTTATAATTATTTTTAAGCGCCGGAAGCAATTTGTCCTGGAAAGGAACAAGGATTTTCGGCGTCAGGATGTAATGGTTGAAAACAAAAAGTACGAGTAAAATCGCAAAGAAATTTCCGATTCCACGATCCACAAAATAACCAACCACCGCTATCGCACCCAAAATCAGCATCGGCCGAATGATCGCCTTAATGCTTGTATCGTGTTTTTCTTTCTCGTCTTCATGACGACCCATGAACGTTACGGCAAAAACCGGGTTGATCACATAAGCTACAAAAAGCGAAGACATCAGCGTCAGGATTAGCGTCAGTGGCAGGAATTTCATAAAGTCCCCGACAATTCCCGGCCAGAAAAGCAGTGGAAAAAACGGTGCGATCGTTGTCAGTGTACCAGAAAGTACGGGTACGAAAACTTCACCCGCAGCAGCTTTTACGGCCTGCTGGATCGTCCAGTCCTTATGATTGTTGAACAAACGGTGGGTATTTTCAATAACCACAATCGCATCATCCACCACAAGACCAATCCCGAGCAGGAAGGCAAAAAGTACGATTGTGTTCAAGGTGAAAGAAGTACCGATCAACGGCCCTAACACAGGCATTAATACAAATGCAACCAGCGCAGAAAGTGGTACGGAAAGTCCGATGAAAATTGCATCACGGATACCCATGAAAAACATCAGTACCAAAACCACGAAGATAAAACCGATGATAACCGTATTGATCAGTTCATGCAAATCCGCCCGGGTACGTTCCGACTGATCGGCCGTGATCCGGATATCCAGTCCTTGCGGTAATTCGGATTCCTTCATTTTGTCGATGATCACTTCAATATCATCAGCCGCTTTTACCAGGTTGGAACCGGCTCTTTTGATAACGTTCAGCGTGATTACGGATTTGTTGTCCAGACGGGCAAAATCAAGTTGTTCTTCAAAGCTGTCTGTCACTTCTGCCACGTCGCCAAGCCTTACCACCGCGCCTGTTCCGGTACGGATACGCAGGTTCGCAAGTTGGGTCATGTTCAGGAATTCACCTTTTACACGTAACGTACGACGCACATTTCCAACTTTCAAATCACCACCCGAAACGTTAATATTTTCACTTTGAACGGCATTTTGAATATCGGTAAAAGTCAAACCGGTGGATTGCATACGAGGCAGATCCAGATTGATCTGGATCTCACGGTTTAGTGCACCAACGATATCCACACGGCTGATTTCCGGCATCGCTTCAATCGCATCCTGCAAATCTTCAGCGTATTCCTTTAATTGTTTTAGTGAATAATTACCAGCCAGGTTAATGTTCATGATCGGGAATTCCGAAAAGTTTACATCCTGCGCCGTCGGACCAGAATCCAGTTCCTGCGGCAAATCCTGTTTGGCCTTATCAATGGCATCACGCACACGCTGCAAAGCATCAGAAACGGGAACGTCCGGCGTAAATTCCACCAGAATTACTGAAACGTCCTGCAAGGCATTTGACTTGATATGTTTTACGCCATTGATAGACTTTAACTGCTTTTCAATGGGTTTGTTAATTGTATTCTCCACATCGGCGGGAGCGGTACCAAAATAAACCGTGTTGATATAGATCTGCGGTATTTTGATATCCGGAAACTGCTCTTTCGGCAGGTTGTTGTATACCACAAAGCCTGTCAACGTAATGATAAACGTAAAGATGTAAATCGTCGTCCGATTCTCTACGCACCAGTTGGTGAAACTGAGGGTTTTATGATCTTCAAATTTCATGGGTATGCTAGCTGAAAGTGAATTTTAGTACGAAATCGTTTGTCCGTCAGAAACTTCCTGATATCCGGTGGTGATAATTTCGTCTCCTGCCTGTAAGCCTTCCGTTATTTCAATTTTTCCGTTGTAAATCAAACCTGTTTTCACAATTTTCGATTTCGCTTTTTTCTTTCCGCCTTCGTTTACCGCGACATAAACAACCTGTCCTTTTTCCGTTCCCTGAATAATATTCTGGTCAACGATCAACGCGTTTTTCTTCGTCGCATCATTGATCTGGACTTTCGCAACCATGTTTGGTTTCAAAGCAGGGCTTGAAGGCAGATTGGCTTCAATAATAAAGGTGCGGCTTAATGGATCAACCGTTGTTCCAACAAAAGAAACTTTTGCCGTGTAATCTTTATTCAAATCAGGAAAAGTGATAAGAATTTCATCACCGCGTTTTACACTCGCAGAATAGGTATCAGAAACTTTGGCAACAACTTTTAGATTTCCAAGATTAACAACCCGGAAAAGACCCATACCGGGTGCAGCCGTTTCACCAACTTTTACATTTACCTGATCCACAACACCGGAAATCGGAGCGGAAACCCGGGATTGAGAAAGCTGCGTATTCAAAGTAGAAAGTTTCTTTTCAAGTCCTTCTTTATTATTCTGAGCTTGTAAAAACTGGATTTCAGTACCGATTTTCTGGTCCCAAAGATTTTTCTGTTTGCTAAAAATCGTTGTAGCCAAAGTCAGCTGGCTTTTAACTTCTTCAATACTTTCGCGCAAAATGCTGTCATCAACTTTCGCCATGGCACTGCCAGCTTTCACCTGATCGCCTTCACGAACATAAACCGCCATGATCACACCACCGGATTTCGGCGTTACCATCACACTGTTTTTCGCATCGATCGAACCTTGCAATTCAACATAATGACTTAAAGTACCGGCTTCAAGTGGTTTAACCGTTACAATTTTTATATTGGTTTCAGCTCTTTTTGTCGTGTCAAGCTTCGCTATTTCCGATTCAAGTGCTTTTATTTTTTTCTCTGTTTCGCTTTGTTCTGTTTTAAGCTTGGTCAGTTCTTCTTTTTTTCCTGCCAATCCTTCCTTTTTCTCCCCCGAGCAAGAAGCCAGCAAAGCAGCAGCGATTGTGATTGATAAAATATGTGTTTTCATAATAAAATTTTAATTGTTAATGGTAAACTGTGGATAGTAATTGCTAATAAGCCAGAACTCGTTAACGAGCGGCCATTAACAATTAACCCTTAACCGCACCGGCGGCCCGGCATTAATCATTATAAAGCTCTCCTTTCGCTTTGCTCAGATCAACCTTAGCGATCAACATATCATAAAGCGCAGAGAAATAATTCGTTTGTGCTTCCTTGTAAGCTGATTCCGCGTTGATGACTTCAATGTTTGAACCAACACCTTCTTTGTATTTGATTTTGGTAACCCGAACCACTTCCTTAGCCAGATCAACATTTCTTGTCTGCGTTTCCAAGGTTGCGAAAGCATTTTTTATGTTGATAGCGGCTTGTTTGGACTGCATATCAATGGTTTGTTCAAGAAGGCTTTGGTTTAGCTTAACTTTATTGAAAGCCACTTTTTTCTGATCAACCTGATATTTTTTTGTAAATCCGTCAAAAATCGGAATGTTAACATTCAGCGCTAACACCGAATTATTGAACCATTGTGTTCCAAATAAATCAGGAAGTGTATTTTTACCATTATTATGTCCATAACCGAAAGAAGCAGAAACGGTTGGTAAATAACCGCTGCGAATGTTTTTCAAGTCCAATCCCGCCAATTTGAGTTGCGTGTCCAGCAAAGAGTATTCAATTCGGCTGTTGTAGTTTACTTTATAATCTGAAAAATCTGCCCTTAAAGTTTCAATATTCAGATCATCCACTTTATCGGTCAGTTTAATCGGCTTGTCAAGCGACATGCCCATCTGGTATTTTAATAAAGTATAACTCAGTTCAATCAGATTCTGCACTTTCTGACGTTCCGTTACAAGATTATTGATCTGAACTTCCAGACGATTGACGTCCAGCAATTCAACAAATCCGCTTTCATTCATCACCTTGGTTTCACGTCTTGATGAATCCACACGGCTGATATTCAGATCCAGTACCTTAGCACGTTCTTCCGAAACCTGAACAGAATAGTAAGCCTTGGTAACGGCTTCCGCTACCGTAACTTTTGACTGCGTTACATTCTTGCTAGCCAGTTCACGGTATGTAGCAGCTGCTCTTAAACCAATGAAATAAGATCCGCTAAAAATGAGCTGGTTTAAAGTTGCCGAAGCGCTTCCTGAATATCTTACACCAAATTGCACTGCTACCGGTGGCGCATCAGGAGATGCATTCTGATCGGCAAAGTTGGCGGGAAGGAAAACGCGCTGGATAATGACGTTATCGCTCAAATTGAAATTGGCGGCCAGCTGAGGCAAACCTGCACCCCGCACCTCGCCGATTCTGGCTTCCGCAGAAATGGCATCCAATTGCGTGCTTTTTACATTCAGGTTATGTTTAATGGCATAGTCCACGGCTTCTTTGACCGTAAAACCCGCCTCCTGCGCTTTCACAGAGATGAGACTTAAAAACATCGCGAGGGATAAAATCCCGCCGCGAATCAATGTTTCATTTTTCATGGGTAATAGATGTTGCTGATTCTTCAATATATTTAGTATAGTATTTAAATCCTTTTTCAGTCAGAATTCCGTGTAAAAAATGGTGGACAAATTCCATTTGAACGTTCATCATATTGAATTTATCTGCCGGGTAAATTTCTGGATCGAGTGCCATCAGTACCTGCTCAATTCTGAGAATCGATAACATATCAACGTTGATATCTTTTCTGTAAAGTTCTGTTTCAACACCCTCAATAAGATTTTCACGAATTTCTTTGATGATATAATCGTGTTTGTACCGATGAAACAAGTCCCATGCATGCGGGTGATATTTTTTCAGATCATGGAAAACCACCGGGTTCATATGTGCCAGAGAAACCCGCATATAGTCCGCTCCCAGAATCATTTGTGCAACAGGATTCAGTTTGTCTTCATCCATTTTATCCATCTGGCATTTCTGGGTTTCCAGCTCTTGTTCTATTACCAATATTACAATTGCTTCTTTATCCGGAAAATGCTGATAGATCGTCCGTTTGGAAATACCGAGATCCTTCGCGATATCGTCCATCGTCACGCTTTTGATGCCGTAGCGCCAAAAGAGTTTGAATGCTTCTTTTATAATTCGTTCTTTCACAGAACAAAGTTGAAATTTTCCAATGATAAAAACTATGAAAACTTTAATAATGTTTAAAGTTTTCTCTCAATTTTGTACTTATTTCTCTTATTAAAAGGCAAATGTATATTTAATGATTTATTAATTTACTGATTATTAAATTGTTAACTCTGCTTCATAACTTTGGGGTCGAAATTTTCAACATTCTATGTCAGTCAGTTACTCATTTTCAACCGAAACTAAGCTCAATGACAAATTGTAATTTATTGATATTTAATAATCTTAAATAAATAATTTCATTGACCCGAATTCGAAGTTGAAAATGTCTTTTTCGGTTATAAACCATAATTCAAAGTAAGTGACAGCCCTTAAAAGAAGCTATTAGAAAAGTACCAAATGGGCGATTTGAGGTATGAACTTTAAAATATCGGTGATAAAGTAATTGCACGGAATGTTTTAAAGTCAAATGATGTTTGGAAATAATACATATTCTGCCCAAATTTCGGGTCTTTTCTTTTAAGCAAAAAGAGTATTAGAAATAGTGATCTGAACGTTGAAGAGAGAGCCCGAAAGAATGAAAGAGAAAAAAACAAAGTTCAATTATTTATTCAAATCCACTAACTGCTATCCGCGAAAACAAATAAATGAAAAGCTACATTGACCTGATTCAGCAAACGTTCGAGTTCCCAACGATGGAATTTAACGTTGACAAAAATGAATTGCTGTTCAACAATGTACCACTGATGGACATCATCAAGGAACATGGTACGCCTTTGAAACTTAATTATCTGCCCAAAATCGGTGAACATATTGGCAATGCGAATATGTTTTTCAAAAATGCATTTAAGCGTCATAATTATAAGGGAACTTATACTTATTGTTATTGTACCAAATCCTCGCATTTTAGTTTTGTGCTGGAAGAGGCCCTGAAACACAATATACACCTTGAAACTTCGTCGTCTTTTGATATTCCGATTATCCGGGAATTATACCGTCGCGGCAAGATCAGTAAGTCAACTTACATTCTTGCAAACGGCTATAAAAGACCACTTTATACCCAATATTTAAGTGAGCTTATCAACGAAGGTTTCAATGTTATTCCAATTCTGGATAACCTGAAAGAAATTGAATTTTACGAGCAGCAGGTTACGGCTGATACCGTGAATTTTGCCATGCGTATTGCGACGGACGAAGAACCGAATTTTGCTTTTTACACGTCTCGTCTTGGGATTCGTTACAATGATGTGCAGCAATTGTATAAGGATAAAATCGAGAACAATCCTCGTTTTAAACTTAAAATGCTACACTTCTTTATCAATACCGGCATCAAAGACAGTGCATATTACTGGAGTGAATTGACACGATTCATGTTCAAGTACTGTGAAATGCAGAAAATTTGTCCTGAGCTGGATTCTATCGATATTGGAGGCGGACTTCCAATCCAGACTTCGTTACAGGCTGGATACGATTATCAGCAAATGATTGATGAGATCATTGAAAATATTCAGTGGATATGTAACAAAAATAATGTTCCGGTTCCTCATATTTTCACAGAATTCGGAAGTTATACGGTTGGAGAAAGTGGCGCGGTGATTTACGAGATTATTGATAAAAAACTGCAAAATGATAAAGAACTTTGGTATATGATCAACGGATCATTTATTACACAGCTTCCTGATTCATGGGGTATGAACCAGAAATATATCATGCTTCCGATCAATAACTGGGATAGCCCATATCAAAAAGTTAACCTCGGCGGTCTGACTTGCGATTCGCAGGATTTCTATAACAGTGAAATGCACAGTGCGGATTTGTATATGCCGATTTTTGAAGAAGAAGCTGAAAAACAATACATTGGATTTTTCCATACCGGCGCTTACCAGGAATCCCTGGGTGGTTATGGCGGAATTCAGCACTGTCTGATTCCGGCTCCAAAACATGTTTTGATAGACCGTGATGAGGAAGGGAAAATCGTTACCAAAGTTTTTGCAGAAGAACAGGACAGCGATTCGATGCTGAGAATTTTGGGGTTCAAAGATGAGTCTTTTGTTACACCAATAATTAAGGATGAGGTTCCTTCTGAAACGGAGGAAGAACTGGTTGAAACAAAAATTTGACGAAATATATAACGTTCTTTGAATGAGTTCGTTACTTTTACGAATTCATTCAAAGAAATAAGTTTTAAAACCTGACGTTACTATACTACTCTAAAAAAAATATATGAAAAAGGTATTCCTTCTTTTGGCAATTTGCGGTACGATTGGTTTTGCATCTTCATGCACAAAACATCAGTGTCCAGCTTACGGATCTGCTGTGAAAGTTCAGAAACAGCCGGTTAAAGTACGCGCTTAGTAGTTTGAGCTAAAATTATTTTTGCCGCTTCAAATAAACTGACAGCGGTGTAATCCCCTGCTGAAGTCTCATTTTCAGGAATAATATGAATTGTCTTTAAGCCAACTTTATGTCCGGCTTCCATATCTCTTGACCGGTCTCCGATCATCCATGATTGGGTTGTATCAATATCATATTTTGCTATCGCTTTTTCAAGCATCAGAGAATCCGGTTTACGGGAAAGTGATTTCCCTGTGAAATCAGGATGTGAAGGTGCAAAGTAAATGTCATCCAGAGCATTTTCAGAAATTTCCTGCATTTTTTCATGGATCGCATAAACCGCTTCTGAGCCATACATTCCTTTTGCGATTCCTGCCTGATTGGTAATCACAATCAATAAAAAACCAGCTTCTTTCAATAATTCCAAAGCTTCCGGCATTCCCTCAGGAATTACGAGATCATCCAGTTTATGTAAATAATCACTAAGATCTTCATTCAGAACACCATCACGATCAAGGAAAACGCACTTTGTTGTTTGGGACATGGAGATTTTTTAGGTTACACAGAGGAACACAGAGTATAGGGGAGAGCCACAGAGTTATAATAAAAAAACACCTCTGTGTCCCTCTTTTTAACTCTGTGGTTCTCTGTGTCCCTATTATACAGCTGAGTATTCTTTTACGGCTTCGATGAAACATCTTACTTTATCTGGCTGCATATCCGGGTAAACGCCGTGGCCTAAGTTGGCGATGTAACGTTGGGTTCCGAATTGGCTTACCATTTTCTTCACTTCTGCTCTGATTTGATCAAAGGAAGAATAAAGTACGCATGGATCAAGATTCCCTTGTAATGTTTTAGTTGGAATTAACTGACGGGATTCAGTGATGTCCATATTCCAGTCTAGTCCTACAACTGCGCAGTTCAGTTTGCCAATTTCTTCTCTTGCAAAAAATGCTCCTTTGGCAAAAACCGTAACAGGGGCTTCGGTAATTGCGTCGCAGATTTGTTTGATATAAGGAAGAGAGAAAGTTTTGTATTGTTCCGGCGAAAGAATTCCTGCCCATGAATCAAAAATCTGGACAAGATCGGCACCGGCCGCGATTTGTGCTTTCAGGTAAGCGATTGTGCTGTCTGTTATTTTTTGTAATAACAAATGAGAAAACTCCGGATCAGCGTAAAGGTGTTTTTTCGCAACTGAAAAAGTCTTGGAGCCTTTTCCTTCTGTCATATAACAGAAAATAGTAAATGGTGCACCTGCGAAACCAATTAAAGGAACACGGTCGGCCAGGCCAGTTTTTGTAAGACGAATCGCTTCCAGAACATAACCCAGGTCATTTTCAGGATCAGCAATTCTTAGCTTGTCCAGATCCGCAATGGTATTAACGGTTGTTGGAAAGATCGGACCCTTTTGCTCCGCCATTTCGTAAGGCAAACCCATTCCTTCTGGAATTACGAGAATGTCTGAAAATATAATGGCGGCATCAACGCCCAATAAATCAACAGGTTGTATGGTAACTTCGGCTGCAAGTTCAGGTGTTGTAGCTAGCTGGATAAAACTTCCGGCTTTTTCACGAACGGCACGATATTCAGGTAAAATACGTCCGGCCTGACGCATCATCCAAACGGGTGTGCGCTCTACATTTTCTCCACGCGCTGCCCGAAGCAAAAGATCATTTTTCAATTTCATGCGGCAAAGGTAGGAATTATAGGATAAAGGAATGAACTTAAATATCAGAATTACCGAAGTGTTTTCCCTGTTTTTTGAATTCAATATTCTAATTTTGGGTGATTGTTATTTTAAAATCAAATTACGGCGTTATACGTTGTTTCCCTGAAAAACCCTCTTATTTTTTATTATGTCAACAATTAGCCGGACGTTAAGAGCATTGCTGTTACTTCTCATTATTTTTTCATGCGGAAAAGAAAATAAGAAGGGAACTTCCGGAAATAAGGACGAAGAAAAACAACAAGCGCAGGAATCGGTTATTCTGACGGATTCGGTTAATCTCAAAATTCCTGAAATGGTTGCCAGGATTATATCATTCCTCAGTCACAGCCGGATATCCCCCTCCTACTTAAAGATCTTGCATTAAAAATTGCGGTTAACAATCCGCAGGTTATCAAAGCTTTGGGTTATGAACCGGGTGAAGAAGAAGCGTTATTGGCGAATACGAAAACCGCTTTGAACAATATAAGGTGCGAACAAAGTATGAGCGGACCGATGTTTGTGCCGGTTAAGAAATAATCATTTCAATATTGAACAAAAATTGAGACTATGAAATACATTACCCGTTTATTCTTTATGCTTTCTCTTGCCGTTTTTTCCTCTTGTGAAGAAAAAATGACGAAGGGAGAAATCGCTCAGATAGGCATTGCCTCTTGCAGGACTTTGGCACCTTTTATTAAAGGATTAGGTTTTGATCCGACGCGATCAGGATTTTCAACAAATGAGCCGACGATCATGGGGCTTGTTTTGGTTCAGTTCCCGAGAAATCAGGCGGATTCTGCAAGTAGAAAAACATATCAGGACCGCAGTTGGGCAAAATATGGCTGGATGGGTGGCATAACTTCCGACATTGATGGAAGTGCTTATACGGCACCGCTTCCAAAAGTTAACACACTGGATAATCCGCTAAGCCAGATGAACAAAATCTATAAAGTAGATTCTGAAACAGGTAACATGGCCGTCCTTTCAGAACTTCCGAAACCGGATAGTGTTGCAGGTGTTGTTCCATTTGCTGTTTTGGGAATTTATTATGATTGTCACGGAAAGAAATTATACGCAAGCAGTGTAGCCGGAAGTACACGTGACGAGGAAAAAGGCGTGATCTATGTGGTTGATCCTGAAAATGGAGATGTCGTTGATAAGCTGGAAGGTCATGATGCCATTGCCGTTTTTGTGGGTGGCATCACAGGTGAAAAACGTCTATACTTTGGTAGTGCGCGTTCATCAAATATTTATTCGATCGAACTGACTAAAAGCGGAAAGTTTAAAGGTGATGTCAGAAAAGAATGTTCGCTTGAAAACCTTGGACCACGTGGTGATGATAAAGCCCGCCGGATTCGTTTTGACGAAAATGGTAATATGATGGTTTTTGGTGTTGAGTTTAATTACAGCCTGGCAGCTCAAAGTGAAAAAGCAGAAACTTCATACCAGTTTGCTTACGACAGAGATACAAAAAAATGGATTACCATTCAGGGACGCTAGTTGTGCGCGGCGGAAGCGTTAATTCTCCGAAAGAAGTGATCCATATTTATGCAGATGGCGGACGGAATATTGTTTCAGGGCCGGATCGTGGTGAAGGGAGGTTACATCAATTCTATGGCAAAAGGATTTCCGGTTTTTCCATAACCCGTGAAGAAGAAAAAGACCTTATCAATTTCCTGTGTGTCTTAACGGATTCAACGGTATTGGGTAATCATCATTTTGCGAATTCATGGAGGATGCAACTCTAATAATCAGAATAATGATACAAAATATTGCCACTAATTGAATAAATTTTTCTATTGCATTCATGTTAATATTTGAGAGATACACTATATGTGGCAATATTGGTTTTGTCCTATCGAATTATTTCTATTTGATTGAAGTATCTGCCTGATTACATTTTCAGTTTTTAAGAAATTAGTTCTATGCTACGAAAATGTAATTTTTGTATAGAAATTACTCTACAAATTAGTAGAAAATTCCGACTTTAAAAGTAGTAATTTGTTTGTTTTCCAACAATTCTTTGAATTGTCATATTCTGCATTAATCTTCTCACTTTATTTTTCTTACTTTTGAATCGAAATATTTCATATGTGCTTAGTATATTTTCGATTAGGCATTAGCAAAGTCTTCACACACATTTTTCTCGTTAGTATATTCATTTTCAAAACCCGTCTATCATTTTAGATTCGTGCTATGTTTAAATCATAGTGAGCCAATTATAAGCACACCTGCTAACATATTACTTTAGATGCTCCAAGAATTTTGACAGATATTTCTTTGGTGATGATTTGTGGCAATATCTAAAATGTTACCGCGGGTTACTTTTCGTTTGTGTGTAATTGGAAATGTTTTAAACAGTTGCTGTTCTCAACAATTTGAAAGTCTTCAACAATCAAATCATTTTATGTAAATAATTTTTATGAAACCTTTCTCAAAAATCTCTTTATCCCTGTTTTTGGCGTTTGCCAGTATAAACGCCATAGGGCAGACGTTGCCCGTTCTTCCTGCTCCGGATTATAGCGGTAATCATGACGCGCAAATTAGTGGTACTGTCACCATTGGAGGTACACAGGTTGTTCCCGGTATCCTTGCACGCCTTACCCGTGTGGTTCCTGGTGGTGATAACATTATTGTGTCTTATGCCATTAGTGATGCGAATGGAGAATTTACATTAGCCGGCAGGTCAGGGATTAGTTATATTGTAGACTACGAGTTTCCAACAAGTGGTTTTACAACTCAAACTGCAAATCCATCCACTGCATTTATTGCATCTACGGGCGCAAATACAGTTTCAGAAGGTGGATTGACTTTAACTAGAAAGACAAATACAATTACTAATTGTAACGTCTCGACATCAACATTAACACCTTTTACCAACCAATCTGTAGCTGTTGATAAGGCTATACCAATTAATCCGTCAGCAACCTTGTCAAGCGTTCAGGTGTTTTCGTCATCGCTGGTTTCCAATCCTACAATTGTAGTATCAACAACGACGACTTCACAAATTCAAAAATTGATTATCGGTGCCAGTGTTAAAATTGGAAATCCGTTTTCTTCTGCAACTTTATCTAATCTTGTTACAACTAAGGTGTTTGCCAATGATGAAGATGAAAATGTAGATAATCAAAATCCGATTGACATTTCGGCAGGATCATCGCTATCTTATTTTGACATTACTTCCGGCAAAACAAGTACTACCAATATTGCCAGCTTTAGTCCAAATTACATTGGAACCGGAACTGTAACATTTCCAATATCGGGTACCGCTTCTAAAACCATTACGAATTCAGGCGGAAATACTTCCAGCCAGGAAGTGACTTCTGCACTTGGAGGAGTTTGTCTTATTTACACGTATACAATTGATCCTTTACCAGTAACGCTTGCTAGTTTTTCGGCGAAGGTTCAATCCTCTGAAATCAATAAAAGTGTTGCTCTAAAATGGAGTACTACACAGGAAACAAACAGCGACTACTTTGGAGTGCAGCGCAGTACAGATGCAAAACAATGGAGCGATCTTGGGAAAGTGTTAGCGAGTAATGAAAGTTCGGAATTTAAAAATTATCAATTTATTGATTCCGCACCAAAGGGTAATACCAATTACTATCGGTTAAAAATGGTTGACAGAGACGGTACATACGCATATAGCCGCATCGAAACTATATCACTTGATGGAAATGACCTGGCTGTAACGGTTTATCCAAATCCTGTATCGAATGAACTTTTTGTGACGGACGTTTCATCTCAAACAATTAAAGAACTGGTAATTATTAATTCAAACGGACAATTGGTTCACCAGTCAAACTCGATTTCTCCTACTGAGGGAATCAACGTAAAAGGACTGTCAAATGGATTATATATTGTAAGGGTTTTAAGAACTGACGGTACTCAAAATTCGAACAAAATTGTCATTCGCCACTAAAATATAGTTAGGAGACGATCTCTAATTAAAGTATTTGTTACCAGTTCAGTGAATTTTTTTTATAATTTTTGAAAGAAGACTGTCTCGGTTTGAGGCAGTCTTCTTTTTTTGTCAAATCGTATAAAAAGATCAAAATATTTTCACTTCAAATGCCATTATTTTGTGAGATACAATGATCTTTGTGGTTACCCATTTATTAAAGGATGTTTTATAATGTTGGAAGAATTAAGGAGAATTGCTTTTAGGTTTCAGATTGACCCTCAACAAACCGCCGGACATACGGCCAGATTATCTTCCGTTATCACGGTTTTAAATAATTTCAATACTTCATTTCTGAATTTTATTGAAATAGAATTTTTGAAGAATGACAAGTTCAGGGCTGCTTATGAGAAATCGCCTAAAGTGTTGGACGGGCTTAAAAAAGAACTGGAATTATTGGTTGTTGATCTCAAATTCAGCAGTTTCGAAGCCGCGGTGGCTTCCAATATTGTAGAACCGCCAAGCCTTTTTACGACCGATATTGACGATTGGAAAAGGAACGCATTTTCAGAATATAAGAAGAACATTTTGTTCGGAAATTTTGAAGAGCCGCAATATATGAATCAGGCAATCAGTAAATATTCACCCGAAGAAAGAAACCGGATATACAAACCGCTTTTCACTGCGTCGTCTTCTGACAGGCCATTTAAGCTTTTCCTGATTGATGCAAAAGGTAAAAAATTGAACCTAAGACAACCCGATAAAAGTTTTACTGATTTATATTTTCCAAAAAAGGAAAAGGTAAAAAAGAGAAAACCGTTTATCGCTTTGCTAAAATATATGCCAAAATCGGGGGAAATGATGCTTCGGCTGATCTGAGTAAAAAGGACATCAAAAAGGTTCTTTTGATCGAGGAAATGGAGCATGGAACGTACCCTTACAGTCCGGAGATCATTAAGTATGACGAAAAATTATACGTTCTGCACGATAAGCTGAATTGTGATGTAAACTTCGAAAACCAGGCTTACGTGATTGCATTTCAGCCGCTGGATATTTGTGTGTGGGGAGCAACGCGGGAGGAAGCTGAGGCAGCGTTTAATTTTACTTTCCATGCCTTATATCAAAATTTTGGTATAGAAGCCGATGAAGTGCTCTCAGACGAGGCGATTATTCTGAAAAATAAATTGTTGACCATTGTTAAGGCGATCAAATGAAAGCGAGAAAAAGTAAAGATATACAGAGAGCATTACAAAAACAGGGTTTTGAATCATTCTCGGAAAAAGACCATCACCAGTTGCATTATCTGGTTGTTGATGGTAAAAAACAAGCTGTTTTTACATACGTGGGCAAAGCACAGCTAAGTCCGGAGTTGATGGAAACAGTTTCCAGTCAATTAAAATTGTCGGATGAGAAAATGGCCGATAGTTTTTTTTCTGGTAGGCTGAATGGAGAAAAATATATTGGAATGTTGAAAGAGAAAGCGCTTATAAACTAATTGGTTGAACTTGGCTAGTAGGACGTGGTTCTCATTTTACCAGGTGCGGAGCACCGTAATACTTGTAGCAACGGAATAGCAAATTTTAAGGTTTAGGTGCAGCGCACCGCAATATTTATTAATCAAAAGAGAACGCCACACGACGTTCTCTTTTGATTTTAAACCCTTTATAAATCCTAAAAATGAAAATTCACGCCAACCAAAAAATTTCGTCCCGCTTGCGGGAAATAGAAATTCTCCTGTGTCAAAGCGCCTCCGCTGATGTAGCCATAAGTATATCCGTTCGACTCATAACGTTCACTAAAAATATTGTTCAGCAAGAAATTGAACGAGATTTCCTTGATCCACTTTGGTTTGACCGTATAAGTTAAGCGAAGATCATTGGTAAAATAAGCATCAAGTCTGCGTGTTTCGCTGGACGTATTATCAAGATATTGTTTGCCGACATATTTTGTCAATAAAGCAAATTCAAGATTTTTCTTCGGGCTGTAAGTAAATTGACTTCCTACAATGATGTTTGGAGAAAAAGAGATATCAGATTTTCCATGATTTACCATATCGTAACCTCCGGTATCATAGTTGACAATATATTCTGTAAAATTGGCAATTTTATTCTGGCTGAATGTTGCGTTGGCGTTCCATTTTAAATGTGAATTAAATGCAACAGCACCTTCCAGCTCAATTCCGGTCCTGTAACTTTTCGGTACATTTACACGGATAGAATTACCAACATCATTGATCTGTCCGGTTAGTACGAGTTGATTTTTGTAATGCATGAGATAGTAATTTGCCGAAATCATCCATTTCCCCTGCTGCATACGAAATCCTGCTTCTACATTATTCAGTCTTTCACTTTGTGGAAAAAGCCGGGTCGTGGACGCGGCAAAATCATCGCGATTTGGCTCTTTATTTCCAACACTATATGAAGCGTAAATCGAACTTTGTGGTGCCAGCTGATAAGTTAAACCCGCTTTTGGATTAAGAAATGAATAGGATTGGTCAAAGTTCATCTGAACCATTTCATTATCCTTCCCATCAATTTTATGACTGACGCGGCGGAACTGCAAATCACCAAAAGCGTTTAGTTTTTCTGTAAACTGATAGTAAAGTTTTCCATAAATGTTAAAGTCTTTTTTGATGCCTTTATTGAAATAATAACGTTGTTCATTTTCAGTGGCGCCCGCATTTCTAGCCCAGACGATTTCTCCGTAATGATCGCCGGTATAATAAGTATAACCACCGCCGACACTGGCTGTCAGTTTTTTGAAACTGTTATAATCCATAGAAAATGTCGATCCATAGAAATAATTATCAAGCCACCTGCGGCGTATCAGATCTGTTCTTGAAATGGTATCACTTCCTGAAATCACATCAGGCAGATTGTAATTACTGAATTTGTCATTTTTACGATATTGCTCATAATAACCTAAACCGCGAACCAGAAAACCGTTTACATTCAAAGTCAGGTTATTTGTTAACGTGTGAGAAGTAACAACCTGATAATGGTCCTGGCGGTAATTATCAACCTCGTTTTTATAAGTGTAAGAATTGTAAGTGCGGTCATTGGAGTTGACCAGATTTTGTGCATCTTTTTCATCCAGTCCGTTACGATCGATGTAGGATAAAATACCTTCACGGTCGCCGCGAAGTTTTGCTTCCGGAACGCCGTTCCAGGATTGATATGTTCTTTCCTTTCCCGAGAATACGTTCACCCGCACAAAACTTTTCCCACCAAAATAAGCACCTGACAGATAATAAGAATGCAATTCAGAAGAGGCTCTATCAACATATCCATCTGAGGAAACACGGGACAGACGGGCGTCAAAAGTGAATTTATCCTTGATTAAACCACTACCAATTTTGAATGTATTTTTGAAAGTATTGAAGGAGCCGTAAGAATTATTAAGTTCTGCATAAGCTTCTTTACGGAATTGGTTTGTACTAATGTTGACAGTCGCACCAAAAGCACCTGATCCGTTTGTAGAAGTTCCTACGCCACGCTGGATTTGAATACTGCTAACGGATGAAGCAAAATCCGGCATATTTACCCAGTAAACACCCTGGCTTTCAGCATCATTGTAAGGTATCCCATTGACAGTAACATTGATACGCGTCGCATCAGTACCGCGAATTCTGATCCCGGTATAACCTACTCCACCGCCGGCGTCACTCGTACTTACCAGCGAAGGTGTGAAATTCAAGAGCACCGGAAGGTCTTGTCCCAGATTTTGTTTGTTCAAAGCTTCCGCAGTTACATTGGTATAAGCCATCCCGGTTTTGTCGGTAACACGCGTTGCATTGACGATGACTTCATCAGCCTGGAAAGTGCTTTTTTGTAGTTTTATTTCAAGCGGTTTTCCCTCACTTAATTTAGCCGCGTCCAGTTTGATCGTTTGATAACCAATGTAGGAAATTTCCAAAGTGCCAATGTTGTCTGAAATATTGCGGAGTGTAAATCTACCGTTGGCATCAGTAGTGGTTCCACGGATTTCTCCTGCCCGGATGGTAGCGCCGGGAAGTGATTTGCCATCTTCCTGATCGGTAACCTGACCGGTTAATGTTTTTTGAGCAAAAACAGATATGCTCAGTAATGTACTGATAACGAGTGTTAAAAGACAGGTCGTAACGTTTCGCATTGCGATCAATAATTGTTACGAACAGGCAAGGGGCCACCTATCCTTTTGGTTCAATAAAAATGGTTATTCGATTCAGCTGACTTTATGAAGCTTGAAAATCAATATATTTTATTGTGATTTTCGCTAGTCCTAAGTTTAGCTTTCTCTTCCTACGCCGGCATTATCCGGATCAGGTAATATGGGTATGATCTCAGCCCGTTAGGTAGGGCACCCCTTTGAGATTATCGTGTAAAGTTAAGTGGTTTGGGCTGGGGAAACAAGGAAAAATAATTATTGCAATTTTTGATTTGCGATTCGCAAATCGTAAATTGCAAATCATAAACTATTAGTATGAAAGATCATAAAGGAATGCGTCCTCAGGATATCGTAGTCTTGCTTGCTATAATCGCTATTGAGCAAAAAGATTGGAACAAAAAGAGTGGGTTACGTTTTATGCATAAAGAAATTCAAAACAAAGACCTAGCGGACTCCTTAAAAATAAGTTCTGCGGAAATATCTGCTTCCCTCTATAGGTCGTCTTTTTCCGGGCTCATAGATAAAAATTCCTATAAGAAAGTATTTGCACAGTCTTTGCTGGATTTTATAAAATTTGGAATAAAATACGTATTTCCGGTACAACCCGGGCCACTGGTAAGAGGCGTACCTACTGCACATTCGGCCCAACCATTAAAAAGTCAGCTTTCATTTCAGGAAGAAATGGTTTGGGAAGATGCGGAGGGAACAGTACGAGGTCAATCGATTATTCCTCTTTACAGCAGCGTTCCTCTTGCAGTTAAAAACAATCCATTATTATATGAGTTACTTGCCCTGACCGATTCCGTCAGAATTGGAGGTGCCAGGGAAAGAGAGCTGGCTATTGCCGAACTTGAAAAACGATTTTTTCAATGATTTATAACAAACATTTGTACGTTAAAAGAATAAGGGAAGTAGCACTAGTGATTCTGGGCATTTTTAACCCAAGGTTTTAACCTTGGGTGGGCAGGTCGAGATATCTAATCGTGGGCTTTAGCCATTGAGTTACATATTGAGGAATTGGCTAAAGCCGGATATTTCTTTATTCCACTTCCCAAGGTTAAAACCTCGGGTTAGTTTTTGGAGCCTTAATTCAAACCTCACTTCTCCACCAAAGCCAGCCACTCCTCCACCACACTTTTTAAGGTTTTTTCCTTCGATTTCACATCATCTAAATCCTTGAAAACCACTGTTCTCCTTCCGTCTTTATAATCGCCTTCCAGAAATCCTGTTGCGTTATTAACCTTGGCACCGCTTGGAAAAACGAGCATGATTCTTCCTTTGTACAGGTTCATTACGGCAATATCACTTTTGTATTCTTTCTGATCGAACGGTTTCATTTCTCCGGTGTAATAAAAACTAGGGTTATTCCATTTAATTCTTTCCCCAATTTCTTTATCTGTGCCTAAAATGATTTGACGTATCGTTTCAATAACTTTTCCTAATTCAGGATCCAGTTTTTGAATATGCTCGGTAACCTGTTCCTCGTCTGAAAGTTTTGGTGTTTTTACCGGCGTTTTCTTTTTAGCTTTTGCATCTGTTTTCGCCAGGTTTTGTTCAATCCTGAATTTCGTAATTTTGGCTACCAGATCCAGCGGCAACGGCTTATCAAACGGAAACTGAACGGACCCTTTCGCGCCTTTATATCCCGATAATTCTTCCTTAAAAGCTTCAAGTCCGCGCGGAGCGGGATAAAATCCGATATGATTTTTAAAAGCAGCATAATGAACCAGATTCCCGTTTAGTGTGAAAGTCGGGATTCCGTAACCAATTTTTTCTTCGGCATCTGGCGCAGCTTTCCGGATTGCAAGGCGCATTTCTTCCAAAAGCTTTTGGATTTCTTTTGGAAAACCCGCGATATAATTGTCAACATCGGGATCATTTTTTGTCATAGTCGTATGATAAATAAGTTATTAACAATAAGTAACCGACTGACTTACAGATACTTTTATTTTCTAAACAAGTTTGAAAATTACAAATTAAGATACAAAAAAATTTAATCAGGCATTAATTTCCTGAAGTACCAGAGATAAAGTTTTTCATATGATCGTACACATACATAAGTTGCCGCCTGCTGCCATCTCTTTTCTTTTTCAATTGAAATAATCCTGAGGTAATTAAAGAATTTCCGGTGAAATTTCTTTGAGATAAAACAAGATTTCTGGCTGCGTCAATCAACAAAAATTGGCCGCCATATCCATCCGCCCAAATCGTATTATTGTCTTTATCCAACCACCACAAATAGGAATAACCGTCAAAAGGCCACATACTTTCATCCAGACTGTCAGTATACATTTTTGTACTTTCTTCAATCCATTGAGCTGATACAATTTGCTTATTATTCCACTTTCCTTTTTGTGCTACCAACTCGCCGACTCTCGCAAAATCACGGGCACTCAAATACATCCAGTAAACGCGATAATCAGAATTGTCGCTTCGAACAGGCCACGGATTCCCGTAGACGATATTGGAAGGCGCAAATTCCTGCATACCCAAAGGCTCAGCCAGATATTTTTCCATAAACTCGCCTATTGTTTTTCCTGTCTTTTTTTCAAGAATCGCACCAAGCACATTAAAATCAAAATTGTTATAAAAGAAGAATTCTCCTGGTTTGTATTGCTCTCTTTTGGGACGGTGCGCTTTTGCGAAATCAGTTTCTGCTTCCGCCGGAAGATATACGCCTGAGCGAGCCATCAGTAAATCTCTGATAGTTGCAGATTTTTCCTGTGGTGTCAGCGGCATTTTACTTTCATCAATTCCGAGCACACCTAATGTTTCATTCAATGTCAAAAATCCTTTTTCTTTCGCTATACCGATCAAAAGGCTCATAATACTTTTCCTTGCAGAATGGCAATTGATCAACTTTTCAGTATCTCCAACTTCCAGGACTATTTTTTCATCATGTAAAATAACCACGGCTTGCGCATTTTGGGCTGTATCTAAAATAAACTTTGATAGATTGTTTTTTACAACTGGCGGCAATAAGGCAGATTGAGGAAGTTCTGTACCATAAGTACTTTTTTCATACCAGGCCCTTGGTAATGAGGTGTATATAAAAGCAATTGCCAAAATTAAGATGAGTACCAATAATGGTTTTCTGGAGAACATTTTCATCGGAAGATTTTCTTTTAAATCAAAAGATAAGTTACCAACAAAATTTGTATTATTCTCAGTAATTATAAATTGTGTCCCAAAACTCCGGACTTCTCTGTTTTTCTATTTTTTTCCTCTAAAAATTTATAGGTTCTGTGCCCTGCCATTGATTTAGCCAATCTTTCAAAAAGCTTATCATTTTTAAATGCATACCAATTGATTTTTAAAAGATAAAGACTGACGTATGAATCAGGATGATCTGCTATATATTCACCGGTTTTCTTAACCAGATCTTCTTTTTCAACGGCTTGTTTGTCAACCCAGAAGTTTAGACTATCCGCATTTCTTTCTTTACGAGCACGTTTTTCCCCTTGGGAATAATCATTAATTCGCTGATCATAAGGTTTTTGAAGATTGTCCTGAAATAATTTCCATTCAGGATTACTTTTTGAATTGGTTACGATGGATTTGGAAACATCCGTGGTATCCAGCTGAATTTTAGACCCAGGTTCCAAAAAGAAAAATAATGAGCCTTTGACCTGAGAAACATGCAGCTGATATAGGTCAGGAACCAGGTCGCCGGCAATTTCAAGATTGAAAATATCGGAATTAAGCTTGATCGAATGTACAATAGCCGCAAATCCTTTTTCCCGGGTAAGCAAAATTGCCTTACGCCCTTTAAATTCCTTTGGAGCAACAATTTGGATTCGAATATTTTGAGAAAAAGCCGGCACCGCGGAGAATAAGAAAAGTATAAGCGGGGCGAAGTATTTATTCATTTTCCTGATACATATGACTCGTTATTTTCCTTTGGACTGAATAACATAATTTATATTTCCCAGAAGCGATTGCGGACCATTGTCGTCCTGCAACAATTGCCAGATCATAATACCTCCTGTTTTATCCAAAGCTAATGTAGTTTTTTTACGAATTGTCGGAATTCCATTGTAATAAATAGTACCGCTGTTTACATTGAATTCATCTGTCTGAATGGCCTCGGGATAATTAAGCAAAATATTTTTCCAGGAAATACTTTCGGGTGCCGTTCCCCCAAAACCATATCCGTAAAAAGGAACGCCCAAACTCAGTTTTTCTTTTGAAATTCCTCGGGTTTTATTCCAGTATTCAATATCTTCAACTGCCATTTCATAAGGTGCGTGCGGACCAGGTTTTGCGAGATTCCACGGACCGGTTTTGTCATAAGACATGATGTTAACAAAATCGAATTGTGCCAGTGCTTTATCTGTAAACTGATCTTTGTAAACAGTCGCGATGGCCGCCGTGATCATTTTATTTTTTTGTTTTAATTGCGCAGCCAGATCGATCACAAAATTTTCATAATTGGCATCAATCAGAGCACCTTCCAAATCCACATCAATTCCATCCAGATTACTTTCCACGGCCAGATTTACAAGCTCAGTTATCAGTTTTGCCTTTTTGTCCCCAATCAAAAACGAAGGGTAATATTTGGGAGCGCCACCTCCGCCGATGGATGCCATGATTTTGACATTTTTTGAATGAGCAATAGCAGCAACAGCTTTCAGATTTTCTGTTCCTTTTAAATTGCCGGCAGAATCAGGATTGATAAAAGCAATATTGAGATGTGTGATTTTACTGTAATCAATTGTGTTTGCTGATTGTAATAAATTTTCCCGTCCGGGTAGGTATCCTATAACGAGGAATGTGGATTTGAAACTGTCGGCTGTTATAGATCTTTTGCTACATGCAGAAGGTAGAAAAAGTAAGCTGCAAAGCAGAGCAGGAACAAAAAGTTTGAGTGTATTATTTTTGTTATTCACTTAGAATTATTTTTAAACGATTGATTCTAGATTGATTAACCTTTGTCAGCGTGTACATAATTACGGCATCTCTATTTCGGATGATATTGATTCAAAAACATAGATCAAAAACAATTTTGATAAACTAACAAAACGTATAAGTGAAAAACAAACACTTTCTCTTCGTAAATTAAAGGTGAAAAGAAAGATTTTGATATCTGGTATATTCAAAGACAAAAAGACGGCTGGTCTGTCGACGCTCCGCAGAAAGACCAGCTGGATTTTATCAAACAAACCTTTTGCAACATTTACTTCCTGATTTCTAGTTTTCCTGCTCACCGACAATCCAAATTTTCGCGTTTCAGCGCAATTTATTTCGTCCTAATTCTGTTGAAATATCTGAAGTGTATCCACAGACACATACATCAGAATAAAAATTACTTTCTCTTTGCCAATATTCTTTTTGGTACAATATTTTTAAGATAAGAGGTATGACATACAGTTCGCAAGTGTTTCGTATCTATTATAAACCGGATTGACGTTACTAACAATGAATATCTTAGTTACCAGGATTGACGCTATCGGAGATGTTGTTTTGGCTTTGCCAATTTGCGGTTATATAAAACAAAGCTTTCCTGGTGCACGCGTTTCAATTTTAGCAAGAAAATATACCAAAGCGGTTGTTGACGCCAGTGATTCCATTGATAATTTTATTGATTATGAAGCGGTATTTGCTATGTCGCCAAATGAGCAGATCGCCTTTATTAAACAATTTAAATTTGATGCCATCCTGCATTTGGTGACTCATCCGGATTTGAATAAGCTGGCCAAGGATGCCGGAATTCCAATACGAATTGGTACAATAAGCCGTCCTTATCACTGGCTGAAATGTAACAGACTGGTTTGGCTGCGCAGAAAACAATCAGACGATCATGAAGCGCTTCTGCATTTTCGCCTTCTCAGACCGCTGGGAATAAAAAAAGCCCCTGAAAAAATATGGCAATATTACCAGCTTAATCACTTTGCAGAACTTCCGGACGAATTTTCTGCACTTTTAAATACTGATAAATTCAAGATTATCCTTCATCCAAAATCGAATGGAAATGCGTTGGAATGGGATTTAAAACGCTTTTCTGAACTTATCGCGTTATTGGATCCGGATGTATTCCGAATATTTATAACGGGTTCCGAAAAAGAAAAAATTGAATTAGAATCCTGGGTTGAAGGTTTGCCGTCACATGTAGTAGATTTAATGGGAAAACTTCCTCTCAACCAACTTATTTCATTTATCCGAAAAACGGACGGGCTCGTTGCAGGAAGTACCGGTCCTATGCACCTGGCCGCTGCAACAGGAATAAATACATTAGGTCTATTCCCGAAAAACCGGCCAAAACATGCGGGAAGATGGGGGCCTGTTGGCCCGAAAGTGGGTTATATACAAACCAAAACGGAAGATCTGGATAGTATTTCGGCATGGGATGTTTTTAGAAAAATTAAACAGTGGAAGAAAATCAGAGATACCAAATCAGTTCTTCATTAGTTTTACCGGAAGCAAAATATTATAAACTTCATCCATTTTTTGTTTTTGCAGCTTTAAAACGACTGAAAATTCTTTTTGGAACAAGTGCTAAAATAAATAAAAGCACAATAATTAATGTTGCTTTCCAGGCGGAAGAAAATCCTTTAAACTGAAAACTTCCGTCTGGTGACATATCATAAAAGACACCATATTTTTCAGTCACAACCATATCTTCTCTAAAAGGTTCTGCTTCGCTGAACCAGGTTTTTGTAATCACCTTTCCTCTGGTATCGATGTATGCGTATTTATCATTTAGCTGAATCATGGCCACCCCATGTTTGAAATAGGAAGCAGACTGGTAAATAATCGGCGTGGTAATTTTTCCTGTCGTATCAATGTGGCCAAACTTTCCATTAAGGGAAACAGAAGCACGGTTTTCATCCATAAACCGTCCTGCGTAATCATATAAAAATGGAATAACGGTTTCTCCTTTTTTATTAATACAACCCCATTTATTTCCTTTTTTGACCCAATAGCGGCCAAGAGACGGTTTTTGAGTATCGTCATATAAGAATGGAATGACAATTTCTCCCGTTTTCGAACTGACATAACCAAACTTGTTGCCATATTTTACTCTTGCCAAACCGCGCCCGGAATGTTTGTAGATCAAGTCAATATCATCCAGCGCAACCGGCACACGAAGAATCAGATTTTTGTCTACAATCCCGAATTTTCCGTGGTAATAAAAACGAAATGGTTCTTTCGCTTTTTTGATATCAATCTCGGTATATCTTCCAAAATTCCAGTTCAACGTCGTCAGATTTCCATTAACGTACCAGATAAAATCCTCCTGACAATCATGATAAGCGACATAGGCTGCCTGGGCTTTGCCAATCAAAAAATCGTTTGGAAACAATTCAACCGGTATTTTGTAAACTTCCTTTCCCAGCGTATCAAGATAAGTAAGCCCGAATTGTCTGCCTTTGGGATACATTACATACGTTATTCCATCTTTAAATTCCCCTGCACCCCGGTAGATCGGTGGAATAATTATTTTCCCGCTTTTATTGATATACCCATGCATTCCCAACGCCCCATGATGATTTTCAAAGGTGACAAATTCAGCCAGACCATTTGAAAATTTCCCAATGTCCCGATAGGCCGGAGTCAGCTTGTTACCATTTTTATCCACCAGGAAACTGCTATACGCATCGCCGGATTTCTCGATCATTTTGACAACAAATACATCACCAAACTGCTCATGTTCCTGATATTTTTTAAGCCAGTCGGGATTTTGCGCTGCATTTGCTTTAAACAAAAAGCTGACACACATAAGTATTACAAACGCTAAAAACTTACTATTTCGGGCAATCATAAATTCCGTTTTTTGATAAAAAAGAGAAATTCTGTTCCATTCAAATTTATAACTAATTTATTAGTTATAAGGTATTTTTGTCCGGAAAAATTTCCTGCAAATAAAAATAAGACGGTAAGTTAATTTTCTTTTTTGTAAAAAAACCATCAATACAAGCCTAACAGCTTACATTGATGGTTTTATGTTAAAAAATACAATGTTTACATTCTCATTGTACAATCAGAACTTTCTGGTTTACACTCCTTTCATTCCCCAGTAATCTTACTATATACATCCCCGATGACACAGACTCTACCGGTATGTTAACGTCTCCGTTTTTATTGGTGATGTCTTTTTTTATAACAATATTTCCATTAATACTTACCAGTTCAAGAGAATTGAAAGGCTCATCGATTAAAATATGCATCGTTTTACTATCAATTAGCGATGGCCGGACAAAATTGGCAGACAAATCTTCATTTCCATTGATACTGATGATTTTTGAATATTCAAAACTGTCATCCTTATCCACCATTTTTAAACGATAATATTTATCTCCGGGATAATTAATCTGATGAAAAAACTGATATGATTTCCCTGTAGGCATACTTTCTGAATTAATGGTACCTATCTGGCTGAATTTTTTCGCATTGGTACTATATTCAATAACAAACTCCCGAAAATTCTTTTCCACAGATGTCTGCCAATTCAGCTTTACACCTTCATTTCCTGTAATACCGGTAAAACTGATCAGCTCAACCGGTAATGGATTTTCGGGTAAAAGAGAATAAACAATTCCTGATGTTAGTGCGACTGCATAAATTTCACCATCCTCAGCCTCTCCAAAATCAGAAATGTTGGTAAAAGATGATGTCTGGACGGTTGTCTCAATTGTCCCTTCAACCGGCCCCAACACATGAATATTGCCAGAATAAAAGTCAGCACCGATATAATAGCCCTGCATCTGTGAATATTTTGTTCCCCTGTAAACAACGCCACCTACAACCGAACTTCCAGCTGCGCTGTTTGTGGCATATTCATGCACCGGAAAATGATATTGTGCATTTGGTATGCAATCGGCATTATTGTGTATAGCATTACCTTCGTAACAGCCCCATCCGTAATTAGCACCTGATAAAGTTGCAGCACTACGATGATTAATTTCTTCCCAAGCCGATTGCCCTACATCCCCGATCCACATATCACCCGTCCCGCTATCAAAACTCCATCGGAACGGATTTCTTAACCCGGTTGCAAAAACTTCATTTTTGGTTGTATTTCCAACCGGATAAGGATTATCAGAAGGTGTGGTATAAGGAAGACCTGAATCTGTGGTATTAACCGTAATTCTAAGAATTTTCCCCAACAGCCTCGTAGGGTCCTGAGCATTGTTGTTGGGGTCGTTGCCTCCACCTCCATCTCCTATTGACAGATATAAATTTCCGTCATTACCAAAATGTAATTCTCCGCCATTATGATTTGCCTGCCCCGGATGAGGCACAGTAAGAACAACCAACTTTGATCCCGGATCCGCAACATCAGGATTTACGGAGTTTACTTTATACCGCGCTATTTCCAAATTGCCGTCACTATTGGTATAGTAAACAAAAAATAATCCATTCGCCGCATAATCCGGGTGAAAAGCCAGACTTAGCAAGCCTTGCTCGCCATCCGTCAAAATTCCCGCTACGGTCAGAAAAGTCCCTAATGCATCATATGTAGCACTGTAAGCTTTAATAGCGCCTGTTTTTTCGACAATAAAAATTCGGTTTGTTCCGTCACCAGCATTGACGAGCTGTATTGGAGAACTTAGACCACTGGAAATTACCGACTTAAAATAAATTGTGGGTTGTGTATAACCTCGATTTGTGCAGAATGTAAAACAAAGAAGCAGAATAAGGAAACTAACTTCCCCTTTTTTCAGGTTGAATTTTTCCATGGTTGATGAATTTAACGATGAGAAATATTTGTAAAAGTATTTCTACAACATTCATGCCAAATTTTTAGACAAACCTTATTATCAACTATTTACTCCCTATTTTTATTCAATAGAATTATTTATTAATACTTATAAAATCCCCTTCTAAATCAATAGAAAAGGGTTTATATCAAAAAAATATTTTTGATATAAACCCTTTAAAAAATTTAAGAGAATTACTCTTTTACAAAAACGTTACTTATCATAATAAAACGTTCCCGCCTCACTCGAAATCGTCAGTTTCTTAACCGGAGAAGCTTCTACACGACCAATGATCTGAGCTTCAATTCCAAACGATTGGGAAATTTCAATAACACGGGCGGCATTTTCCTCGGATAAATAGATTTCCAGGCGATGTCCCATATTAAAAACTTTATACATTTCCTGCCACGACGTTTTGCTTTCTTCCTGGATCAAACGGAACAAAGGTGGGACCGGAAGCAGATTATCTTTTATAATATGCAGATTATCAACAAAATGCAAAATCTTGGTTTGCGCACCACCGCTGCAATGTACCATGCCATGGATTTGCGGACGAAGTTCATCAAGTAATGCTTTGGCTACGGGAGCATAAGTTCTTGTTGGAGAAAGGATTAATTGTCCAACGTTCAAATCTGTTCCCTCAACGGAATCGGTAAGTTTTTTTGAACCGCTATAAATAAGATCCTTATTAACTTCCGGATCGAAACTTTCAGGATATTTTTCAGCAAGATATTTCCCTAAAACATCATGACGCGCAGAAGTTAATCCGTTGCTGCCCATGCCTCCGTTATAAGAAGTTTCGTAATTCGACTGACCATAAGAAGCAAGTCCTACAATGACGTCACCGGCTTTAATATTGGCATTGTCAACAACCTCCGACCTTTTCATTCTGGCAATCACAGTGCTGTTCACAGTCACAGTGCGTACCAGATCTCCAACGTCAGCCGTTTCGCCGCCGGTACTATATATTTCAACGCCATAACTGCGCAGCATTTCCAGAATTTCCTCCGCGCCGTTTATCACTTGTGCGATCACTTCACCTGGAATTCTGTTTTTATTTCTGTCAATAGTAGATGAATAAAGCATCGGCCCCGTGGCGCCTACACATAATAAATCATCAGTATTCATCACAATGGCATCTTGCGCGATCCCTTTCCAAACTGAAATATCACCGGTTTCTTTCCAGTACAAATAGGCCAGCGAAGTTTTGGTACCCGCTCCGTCCGCGTGCATGATGGTGCAATATTCCGGATCTCCGGCGAGCGTATCAGGAACAATTTTGCAAAAGGCTTTTGGATATAACCCTTTGTCAATATTCTCGATTGCCTTGTGTACGTCTTCTTTCGATGCAGATACGCCGCGTTGCAAATAACGGTCGGTGGTTTCCATGCGTTAAGTATGGTTAATTCTAAATATTCTTATTGAAGGGCACAAAAATAGGAAAAAAGATGGGGGGAATGAAGCTTAACAACACGATTGACAAATAGAATCGTAAAATCACTGGCTGTTAATAACTTATCAGTCAAATTAAGAAAGTTCACAAAAACTTAATTCTTTAAAATTTCTTAAATGCCAAAACCTTCTTATCTTTAAACTTCTAAGGTATTTAATAGAAAATACAAGATTTTCTATTGGCAAAAGTTTAAGTATCAGAACCTAACCCAATCTGAATGCAGAATTTGATTCAACGTACCGTTCTTTTAAGCTTGCTATTTTGTGCTTTCTTATTTGGCAATACTGCTAATGCAAAATCACTAAATCCTCCAAAAACAGCTGCTGATACGCTCAATCCCATTGAATCTCTGGTTTCATTTGCCGATAAACATCTTCATATCCGTTACCGCTCCGGCGGAACTTCCAAAAAAGGTTTTGACTGTTCCGGTTTTGTCCGTTATTGTTTTAGCAAGTGGGATATCCTTTTGCCACATTCAAGCGCCGCTCAATCTGAAAAAGGGGAAGAAATTAATCTTTCAGAAGCGCGTAAAGGTGATTTGATTTTCTTCAAAGGTCATAGTTCAAAAGATTCCCGCGTAGGACACGTAGGAATTATTACCGAAATAGCGCCTGGTTATGTACGCTTTATACACTCCGCCTGGAATGGCGGTGTACGTTACGACTTACTGAGTGCGGATTACTACCAAAAACGCTTCGTGGCCATCCGTAGGATGATAAACTGAGTGTTGCTTATATAGGTATTAGGTACACAGAGAACCACAGAGTAAAAGGGAGGGACACAGAGTTTTTTCTTATCTCAAATAAAACTCTGTGTATCTCTCATTTACTCTGTGGCGCTCTGTGTAACCTAAGAAAATAACTCTCTCAATTCCCCACTGTTTCCTCAATTGATTGTAAATTTGTAGAAATATGAGGCTAATGGTTTAGGATTAATACCTCTGTGTAGCTCAATCCAACTCTGTGTACCTCTGTGTAACCATAATTCTTCTACTGATTTTGAAACTCTGGCAAAAAGAAAATACCGTTACTTCTGAAAAAATAGAACGTTTCACTGTCGGCCGTGATCGTGAAATGGATTTACATCTTGCTGAATTTGATGTGCTTGGAAATCTGGCTCATGCAACGATGCTTGAAACAATCGGTTTGCTCACCTCGGATGATCTTACTGCGCTGAAAGCGGAATTGATTGAAATTTATGCGCAAATCCAGCAAGGCGATTTTGTAATTGAAGAGGGTGTAGAAGACGTTCATTCGCAGGTAGAATTAATGCTGACGCGCAAATTAGGCGACATTGGCAAGAAAATTCACAGCGGACGTTCGCGTAACGACCAGGTTTTGGTTGATATGAAATTGTATACCCGTGATCGCCTCTTCCAGGTTGTTCAGGCTACGGAAAAACTTTTTGACGTTTTGATCAGTAAATCCGAAGAACACAAAAATGATCTTCTGCCTGGTTACACACATTTACAGATTGCTATGCCATCTTCTTTTGGTTTGTGGTTTGGTGCTTACGCGGAAGGTTTGATCGATGATGTTATTCAATTAAATGCAGCTTACCGTTTGGCTAACAGAAATCCGCTGGGATCCGGTGCTGGCTATGGTTCTTCTTTTCCCTTAAATCGTACGCTGACTACGGCACTATTAGGATTTGAAGGCATGCATCACAATGTTGTTTACGCACAAATGAGTCGCGGGCGTACGGAACAGGCCGCTCTTACAGCCATTTCTTCTGTGGCTGCAACGGTTTCCCGCCTTGCTATGGATGTTTGTTTGTACAACAGCCAGAATTTCAGTTTCATCGTTTTACCGGATGATCTGACTACCGGAAGCAGTATCATGCCGCATAAGAAAAACCCGGATGTTGCGGAATTGCTTCGTGCCAAAACAAATCGTATGAAAGCGCTGCCGATGGAAATTACCATGGTTTTGAGTAATCTTCCATCAGGTTATCACCGGGATATGCAATTGCTGAAAGAAATCCTGATGCCGGCTTTTGACGAAATTCTGGATTGTCTGGATATCGCAGCTTTTATGCTGGAAAATATTAAGGTGAAACAAAACTTACTGATTGATGCCAAATATGATTTGTTGTTCAGTGTGGAGCGTGTGAATGAATTGGTTATCAACGGTGTTCCTTTTCGTGATGCATATCGCCAGGTTGGAGCAGAAATTGGTGATGGAAGTTATGCTGCACCGCGTGAACTGAAACATACACATGAAGGGAGTATTGGAAATTTGCAGAATGACCTGATCAAGGGGCGCATGGATAACGAGTTGACGCGGTTTGAATTTGATAAGGTGAAAGTGGCTTTGGCAAACCTTACAGCTTGAAGTAATAAGATGAGATTTTTTTTGAAAAAAATCTCATCTAAAATCCTAATCAGTCACAATAAATGTCCACGATAAAACTCGGCCTAATTGTTTCTCTTTTTTTGGGGATTAGTGTTTTTTCGTTAAAACAAGAAGAAGAAGAAGAAAAAACAGCAATCGCAGCTGATTTACGGATTAATTATTCTGATACATTATCAGGTAGGCAACTTGCCGGACAATATTGCCGCGCTTGCCATCTTATTCCCGATCCTTCGTCGTTGAATAAAGCAACCTGGGTTAATTCCGTTTTGCCAAATATGGGGTTACGACTTGGTATAAAAAGTGCAGGCAGAAATCCCTATGAAGACTTACCCGAAGTAGAAATAAACCTGATTCGGGAACAGGGAATATATCCCGAAACCCAATTAATTTCCGATGAAAACTGGGCCAAAATTGTAAAGTATTACGAAACGGAAGCGCCGGCAGAACCATTACCACAAAAAGTAATTCCAGTCGTAACAAATTCACTTCTTTTGTTTAAAGCGCAGGAAATAAAACTTGGCGACAAACCTTTCCCACAGACAACCTTATTAAAATTCGATCAGGCTACTTCCCAAGTTTATGTCGGGGATGCACAAAATGTCCTTTATGTTTTGGATAATCAATTCAAACTGAAAGATTCCTGGTGGGTGGAAAGTCCCCCGGTTGATATGGATTTTCCAAAAAACGCAGCTCCACGACTTTTAACAATTGGCTTATTCCAGCCTTCTGAACAGAAATTGGGGCGGCTTATGTCTCTTGAAAAGACCATCTCACCCTCAGCCATTACTATTCAATCCTTACACAGACCCGTTCAATTCATCACATCCGACATTAATATGGATGGAAAAGAGGACGCAATAATCTGTGAATTTGGAAATCATTCCGGAAAATTATTCTGGCTTGATGACTTCCGGCCTACGAAAGAACATGTTCTAAAAGAATTTCCCGGCGCAAGAAAAATTGAGATTGCAGATTTCAATAATGACAAAAAACCGGATCTTATGATACTCATGGCGCAGGCACGCGAACAGATCTCTATCTTTTACAATCTGGGAAACGGAGAATTTAAGGAAAAAACCTTGCTAAGGTTTCCGCCACAATATGGCATCAGTTATTTTGAACTGGTTGATTTTAATAAAGACGGTTTCCAGGACATTTTGGTTACGAATGGAGATAATTGGGATTATTCAGCAATCAGGAAAAATTATCACGGTGTAAGAATATACCTGAATGACGGAAAAGACAATTTCAAAGAAAGCTATTTTTATCCTTTATATGGCGCAGCGAAAGCCGTAGCACGAGATTTCGATAACGACGGAGATATGGACATTGCGGCTATTTCTTTTTATACTGAACTGGAAAATCCTCAGCAGCAATTTATTTATTTATCCAATGAAGGAAATTTAAACTTCAAAGCACATTCTACACCCGAAGCGGCAACCGGAAAATGGATGACGATGGAAGCCGCAGATTTTGATAAAGATGGTGATATCGATATTATGCTTGGTTCCTACTTTCACAATTTATCGGAATTTACAAAACTGGTTTTTCAGGGAGTTTTCTCATTTCCACAGGTTTTGGTTTTGAAGAATGAAAAAAAGTAAAGGAGTTTTTATTTCTAAATTGCTCTTCTCAGTTTAATTTTTCGCCTTCGTATTGAATTTATTTTACGATGGGATTTTCACAGCTGTCTTTATAAAATAAACGAGGCAGGTCCATGATCTGCCTCGTTTATTTTATAAAGATATGACTTTCAGACTATTTTACGTCCCAGAAAAGTTTGGTAGTAAGTTTATCCTGATCTCTTACTGCTGAATAGTTAGTCGTGTTGTAAGAAATCTCATTACTTGGAATAGTCCATTTTACAGGAGGCAATGTTTGGTTGTTTGCATTGTCAACCTGGAAAGTGAAAGTAGGATTATCCAGTCTACGTGTTTCTGCCCAGTTTTCGTATGGCTGAACCAAGTTGTAGTGAAGCCATTTCTGAGTTGCAATCAAACCAAGTTTTGCAGTGCTTGAAGTTGCTTTATCCCAGTTTACTGCATCTGTTGCTATGTAAGCCGTGATGGAAGCATCCGTAGCAGGAGCCGGTGCAACATTTACACCCGTTGCGTTACTTACTGCCAGAATTCCGTTATAGAATTTTGTAGATTGAGAGATTGCAGTTTCGTATGCCAGCTTAGCAGAAGCATCATTTCCAATTCTTAAATAATATTCCGCCTTAATCAGATTAACCTCTGGCGCATTGATAATTACACCTGGAAAAAACTGGTTGTGGCTTGTTACATAACGGTTGTAGATCGCAACCTGTCCAGCATTAGAAAGTGCAGTTTGTACTGCGGAAGTTGCTGTTGGATCAATACCAATGTATTTTCCTGCCGCGTTTGCACCTGGTTCAAAAAGAATTGGCAAACGTGGATCGGAATTCGTGTTCATGAAATCCATCATCTTTTTGCCTGCCGTATTACCGAACCAGCCTCCGTCAGAAGCTATCCCACCCTGGAAACCTTTTGAGTTAATGTCAGAATTTACACTAAATACATTGATCTGAATATTCTGATCGTTGGTTGTCACGATTGGATAAGTTGTAGCGTTACCCAGGATCTCTGCCATTTCAGAAGCGGATCTTGATTTAAAAGCGTCAACAGCCGAAACACGGTTCAACATTCTCAAACGAAGGGAATTGTTATAACGTTTCCAAGCCGTAAGGTCACCTTTGTTCACGAAATCCTGAGTCTGGAAAGATTTAAGGTACCCCGCATTAATTGTTGTTGTATTCAATTCTGCCGAAATGCTTTTCAAATCGTCAAGCATCAAAGTATAAAGCGTCTGCGGATCGTCAAACTTTGCCAATGAGTTAGCATAGTCTCCGCTTTTGATACTTACCATACCCGCCTCAGTGAAAGGAATAGCGCCAAAAAGGTCAATCATTCTTTCTGTCTGATCGTACAAATAAATCGTGGCAACGGTCATGAAGAACTTGCGATCAGCTTGTTCAGCTGCTGTTTTGGAATTATATACTTTTTGAAGCTCGCGATACTGAGCCAGCATATTGTAGTAATTAAACCAAACCGCCTCTGTACCCGAAGAACCCGGAATGTATTGTCCTGAATCATTGATCCAACCTGTAACCTGGTTGTAATGATTGATCGAAGTACGCAAGGCCACGAAATAATTGGTGTACCCTGGAAGAATATAATCCTTGGTAGATTGTAAAAAACCTGTAAACTGTTTTTCAACCGTAGTTGCAGCAATCTTTGAAGGATCTGCATACGAATCAGTAAAATCCGATTCTTTACAGGACACTGCACCAAGCAAAAGCCCTGCTAATATTAATGATGATATTTTTTTCATTTTCATAATCGAATTAAAAATTAGAAGCTTGCTCTTAACATAACACCCATGGTACGGAATGATGGGTTGTTACCCGCGTTGTTCACGTTTTCATACCATCTTGTACTTGCATTGGTTTGTTCGGCATCAAGATCTTTGATCGATCTGTAGATGAAGAACAGGTTACGTCCGAATACAGATACTGTTACATTCTGTGTTCCGATTTTGTGTGCGATGAAAGCTGGCAACCTGTATGCAAGAGAAATTTCTCTCATTTTGATGAAGTTGTTTTTCTTTACATACAATTCGTAGCGAGAGCTGCTGTACTGAGGTCCACCCCAGTTGTAAGTACTGTTGTAATAAACAGCCTGAGAAATTACATTGTTATTCACTTCTCCCGTTGGTGTTACACCTTGCATCAGCATACCATCATGATAGATTGTAGCACCGCTTGGAGCAACTCCATCCGTAGTCTGAACACCTTTTCCATTGGCATCAACATAGTAAGTCAATCCACCGTGCTCTGTATCCATGGCAGTCAAACTTTCTTTTGTCAAACCTCTTGAAGTCATCCAGTTGATACCTGTTGGCATAATTGAACCACCCATTCTGAAGTCTGTTACAATATCAAGGCTGAAGCTTTTGTAGCTCAGGTTATTGATCAAACCACCTGTCAGTTTCGGCATTGCATTACCTACTTGTTTGTAGTTAGGATCAAGCTGATACAAACCGTTAGTACCGACAACTTGTTCTCCTTTGGCATTTTTAAGAATACCGTGTACGAAAATATCTCCCATCGGACGACCAACAACTGATCTCAACTGAGCTGCATTACCATCGAAATCTGCGTGAAGTAATTCTGTTGAATTATTAGCAAGTTTTTCAACTTTGTTTGTGTTTTGCGCAAGGTTCAAAACTACATCCCAGTTGAAGCTATTCAAACCTTTTCCTTGTATTGGAGAAAAGTTCAAGGCAACTTCCAAACCTTTATTTCTCAATGTACCTACGTTAGCAAGGATTGATTTTGCACCAGAAGTTGAAGCGATTGACAATGGTAAGATTTGATCAACGATCTGTGCATTGTAATAAGAGATATCTAAACCAATACGGTTATTAAAGAATTTAGTCTCCAAACCGAATTCAAATTCACGTTTCTTTTCAGGACGGATTTTGTCATTACCATAACTTGAATTCATGTAAGTATACAATACCGACTGACCACCCGTTTGCTGAACCTGCAAGCTTCCTTGCTGATAAGCAACGTTTGCCTGATAAGTCTGTGGATAATTACCTACAACCCCGAACGAACCTCTTAATTTACCATAACTAAAGAAAGACGGCAGATTAAATACATCTGTGAAAACAAAGCTGGTGTTAACAGATGGATATACAAATGAGTTGTTTCCTTTTGCCAAAGTGGATGTACGGTCTCTTCTTACAGTTCCTTCAATAAAGAACAAGTTTTTGTAGTCGAAGTTTACTGTTCCCAAATAAGCATCTCTTGTGTATCTAATACGGGAATTCGAACCGTTCAGGTTATTTACCCCGGCCGAAAGGTCAAAGAAATTTTCTGTGCTCAAACCTCCGTTTGTGCTCATGCCTTCCAATGTGTTAAGCTGTTTGTTTGCATTGTAACCACCCAATACTGAAACAGTCATATCTGCATTCAGCTTTTTTGTGTAGGTTAATAACAAATCACCGTAAACATTATTATAAAGGTTGTTGTTCATTCCAAAAGAACCTGAATATCCAAATGCAAGAGGTTTTTCGCTTGCTTGTTTGTCCTCCGTTCTTTCAGATGTAAAATCTGTTGCAATTCTTCCTCTTAATTTTAATTCAGGAGTAATATCATAGTGTTGGGTCAAACTCGCGATAATACGATTGCTATATTCATCATATGTATTCTTTCTTGTACTCCATACATAATCAGCGATATCACTTTTGAAACCGTTGTATTTAATATTTTCGTTTGGCGTCAAACTTGGATTACCCGAAGCAGCCGTTACATATTTGTATCCCTGACTTGTCTGGTATTTGTTGAAGTACCAGTCAGCAGATTCAAAACGGTTCATCATCCCTGTAAAGTTGTTGATCATACGATCTACTTTGTAAGGTCTGTTGTGCGTATGCTGATTTACAAAGTTCACCATGATATCCGTCTTTAACTTTTTACCTGTGTTAAAGCTTGAATTAAGGTTAGCTATGTTTTTGCTGTTTTTAGAATCGTAACTGATCATTCCATTATCCTGGCGTGTAAAAGAGAAACGAATATTCGCATTGTCAGTCACTTTTGAAACCGCAAGGTTAATGTTTGAGCTGCTTGCATTCTGGAACAAGTTTGCATAACTATTGTTTGATGGAGAATAAGGTCTGATTACACCATCAAATGCCATAACCGGCTTACCATCAAATTTAGGTCCAAAGTTAACTGTTGCTCCAAGCAAACCCCGTGTTTCCTTCGTACCATCGCCGTCTGTATCATAATAGATAAATCCTGCTGCATCCTGTCCACCATTGTTGTAATTTAATGGATAACCAGGACCTCTTACATTCTGGTATCTTGGCAAATATGCGATTTTATCAACATTATAACTTGCGCTGAAATCAACACCAAATCCTTTTTTACCTTTTCCGCTTTTTGTTGTTACCAACATTACACCATTCACCGCTTCTGAACCGTACAAAGCCGCAGCGGATGCACCTTTCAAAATCGAGATGTTTTCAATATCTGCCGGGTTCAAATCCAAAAGACCGTTACCACGAATACGTTGATCACCCCAGAAATCTGTATTTCTTGATTCCCCGTTACGAATAGGCACACCATCCAATACAAGAAGAGGTTGTGTATTTCCTGAAATCGAGCTAAAACCACGGATACTAACACTCACACCACTGGTTGCTCCACCCGGCGTAGCGTTAATCGTAACACCAGGGGCTTTTCCGTACAATGCTGTTGCAAAGTTTGGAGATGCCGTTTTTACAAGAGATTCATTATTGATCATTGCCGTAGCATAACCTAATGCACGCTGCTCCTTTTTAATACCAAGTGCTGTTACAACAACTTCATTTAATTGAGAAGCATCTTCTTCCAAAGCAACATCGATCACAGACTGACTTCCTACAACAACTTCACGGGTTTTATAACCAATGAAAGAAAAAACAAGTGTGTTTTTTCCCGTTGCCGATATACTGAATGCCCCGCCGGCATCTGAGGTAGTACCCGAAGTGGTACCTTTTACAAGAACGGATACGCCTGGGAGTGGTTGCCCATCAGGTGTACTGGAAATTTTTCCCGTGATCGTTTGAGCGAAAACGGGAGCGCTCATTACCATGATCATGACAATAAGCTTAAGTAAATTTTTTCCCATAGAGAGTAAAAAGGTTATAAGTGAACAGCATCATTCTTCTTAAAAAGAAATAATGTTTACAAACTTAATAAAATATTTTAATAAATATCAAAAGCATTTAAAAAAAATTATGTTTATGCAAAATATTATTAATATATATCTCGAAGTGAAGGTAATGAAGAAGAATCTTTTGTTTTAAGAATAAAAAGATCGAAGTCGGCTAACTGATGATTATGGCTTATATTATAATTTTAGCAGGAACAATTCAATTAAACCTTAAAAGATGGTTCGAAATATGGAAAACCGGCCACAACTATTTTTGATCAGCAGATCCTTTTTTGTAACTTAATTCAAATTCAAACATAAATTCTGCATAAATAAATGGATACAGAATTTATTTAATGCTTTTAGAATAAATACTACACAATAATATTACACTAATTTACTATGCATTATAAATCACAGTGCCAGCCGCTCCGAAAACCGCTTCACCCAAATCATCTGCATGACAAATGATCACACTGGCCACGCCCTTTTCCAAAGCCAAAAACGCATTGTCAAGTTTTGGGATCATCCCTTTGTTAATGACGCCGGAAGCTTTGTATTCGGCATAAGTAGCCGGTATTAAGGAAGATATTACGGCTTCATCATTATCCGGGTCAGACAAAACGCCTTTTTTCTCAAAGCAATATATCAGCTTTACGTCAAAGCTGCCCGCCATTGCCACCGCTACGGCCGACGCCATCGTATCTGCATTGGTATTTAAAAGCGACCCCTCATTGCTATACGTCAACGGCGCGATCACTGGAATAAGATTACTGTTTAATATGGATGCAATCTGGTTATCATTCACTTCTTCTATATCACCAACAAAACCATAATCGATCGTTTTTACCGGACGTTTGGCCGAACGGATAATTCCACCATCCGCACCGGTCAGCCCGATCGCATTACAGCCCAGCGATTGCAAAGCCGCGACAAGATTTTTATTAACCAATCCGCCGTAAACCATAGTCACCACATCCAGCATCGGTTTGTCGGTAATACGGCGTCCGTCAACCATTTGTGTTTCAATCTGAAGCCTCGCAGCAATTTGTGTAGCCACTTTCCCTCCTCCATGTACAAGAATTTTCATTCCGGGCAATTTGGCAAAAACAGCTAAAAAACGGGAACAGGCATCAGGATTGTCAATTACATTGCCACCGATTTTTATTACGTAGAGAGATTCAGACATTGAAATTATAGTTACTATTACGTATTTGAGCCCGCAAAGTTAGAAGAAATCACCAATAGGGTTTTAAATGTGTTATAAGGTTTTAATAAAATTAATTTTGCCCCAAATTAGATTTCCTTCAATATGTTATTTTACACGATGAATTTTTTTAGAAAAATTACGTTGAGTAATTAAATCAGGGCAGTGAAGATCAACTGCTTTTCAATCTTATAAAATTATAAACCTGAATTATCCGGTTCAGCTCCCACTATCAAAATATCCGATGAAACGAAGTCTTTTTCTATTCATTATTGTTTGTGCATTTTTTGCAAAAACCAATGCCATTGCCCAAATTCAGAAACATGCGCAATGGACTTATACTTTCTCAAAAAATGAGGTAAAGCAAGGTGACATGGTAGATCTGGTTTTTACGGCTGTGCTCGATAAAGACTGGTACATTTATTCTTCTGATTTTGATCCCGAGCTGGGGCCTATGTTAACCACTTTCACCTATACCAATAACAAGTCTTTTTCATTGGTCGGTAAACTGAAACCACAAAACCCAAAGACAAAATATGAAGAAATCTGGGGCGGGAATGTCAAATTTTTTGATGGAAAAGCGGTTTTCAAACAAACCATAAAAATACTAACTGACAATCCGGTTATTAAAGGAAGTTCAGAATACCAGACTTGCAGCCACACTTCCGGAACCTGTGTACCAGGAAGTGATGATTTCGAATTTAAAGGTTTAAAAGTTGTAGCAGGTATTTCTGCTGAACAATCCGTTGGAACAACACCTGCAGAAGATAAAACAACTGCTTCCTCTACGGAAATAAAAGATACCACTTCTCAGGAAACAGCTAATATCTCCTTATCCGCCGGAGATTCTGCAACTGCTTTCAAAGCAAAATCCGAAACACCTAAAATTGATTTAACTGCCGAAGATACCGGTGCGGACAAATCCCTATGGGCATTTGCACTTGCTGCTTTTTTATCAGGATTAGTGGCGTTATTAACGCCTTGTGTGTTTCCAATTATTCCAATGACGGTTAGTTATTTCACCAATCAGACGAATGGAAAATTCAAAGCGCTGCTATATGGTGTTTCAATTGTATTGATTTATACCCTTATTGGAACAGTCGTTTCCCGATTAAACGGACCGGCTTTTGCAAACTTTCTGAGTACACACTGGATTCCAAACGTACTTTTCTTTGCGATTTTCTTCGTCTTTGGATTATCATTCCTGGGACTTTTTGAAATCGTTCTGCCAAGTGCTTTTGTAAATAAAATGGATGCAAAGTCAGATCAGGGCGGTTATGCCGGGATTTTCTTTATGGCTTTTACATTGGTTCTTGTTTCATTTTCCTGCACGGGGCCTATTGTTGGAAGTTTGTTGGTGGCTTCTGCCGGCGGTGCCGTTGTGAAACCGATTGTGGGTATGGCAGCTTTTTCATCAGCTTTCGCCATTCCTTTTACATTGTTTGCTTTATTTCCGCAATGGCTGAAATCTTTGCCAAAATCCGGGGGCTGGTTGAATACTGTAAAAGTGGTACTAGGTTTTCTGGAACTTGCGCTTGCATTGAAATTTTTAAGTATTGCAGATCAGGTTTACCATTGGCATTTGCTGGATCGTGAAGTTTATCTGGCTTTCTGGATCGTAATTTTCTCCATGCTGGGTTTTTATCTTTTGGGAAAAATCCTTACCCCGCATGATTCTCCAATTGAGCGTGTGAGCGTTCCACGGATTTTGCTTTCCATCATCACTTTCACTTTCGTCGTTTATATGCTTCCGGGTATGTGGGGCGCGCCTTTGAAAGCGTTGGCAGGTTATTTGCCACCACAATCAACAATTGATTTTGATTTAAGTAAAAAAGTTAGTGGAATTGCCCCGGCGGCATCTTCGGGCGTAACTAAAAAATACGCTGATCTTTTCCATTTGCCCCATGATCTGGATGGTTTTTTTGATATTAAAGAAGCCCGGGCTTATGCCAAAAAGGTTAACAAACCGGTTTTCATTGATTTTACCGGACATGGCTGTGTCAACTGCCGGGAAATGGAAGCGCGCGTCTGGCCGGATCCGGAAGTATTAAAACGTCTTCAAAATGATTTTGTCATTGCTGCGCTTTATGTTGATGATAAAACCGAACTGCCGGAAGCGGACTGGTATACTTCAAGATATGACAATAAAGTAAAGAAAACGATCGGAGCACAAAACGCTGATTTGCAAATTGTTAAATACAATAATAATGCTCAGCCACATTACTGCATCGTGGATCAGAATGGTGATCTTTTGGTTGCTCCCAAAAATTATGATTTAAATCCGGCTCATTTTGTGGCCTTTCTGGAAAGCGCGAAAGCTGCTTTTAAAAAATAAATTCCAAATAAAAAATTAGGCATGGCTTCATTGTTTCAGACAATGAGGCCATTTTTATTTGAAAATAACAAGAAAATCAGCTTATTTTCCAGAACTTCGTCCTTTGCTAAAACGTTTTTTCCAATCCCCAACGCAACAAAAACAATATAGAATCTGTGAAAACAAATTTTTATCAAATGACTAAAAACTGCCTTTTCGCTGTCTTGCTATGCGGATTTAGTACCTGCTTCGCACAGAGCTTCCGACCACCGGCCGTCCCGCTGATTACCGTTGATCCTTACACAAGCGTGTGGTCATTCGGCAGCGAACTCAACGGCTCTCCGACCAAACACTGGACAGGCAAACCAAATCCATTAGACGGATTAATTCGGGTCGACGGAAAAACATATCGTTTCATGGGCGCCGCTGTACCGGTTTTGAAACCAGTAATTGGCACAGCCAAAGTTGAAGAATATGAGGCTGTTTACACGACTGAAAAACCAGCCGCTGAATGGAACAAAGAAAATTTTAAAGCCGCTGGCTGGAAAACCGGAAAAGCACCTTTCGGTACCAAAGACCGGAATGATAATATGTTAAAAACCGGTACAGTTTTCCCAAAAGAGATATGGTATCGCCGGGAATTTACTTTGGACAATATTACGTTTGAAAAAATTGGCCTGGACATTTTCCATGATGATGACGTAGCCGTTTTTATTAACGGGGTATCGGCGTACGAATGTTCCAATTGTTTTACGGGTGGTTATGAAACTAAAAAGATCAGTGAGGCTGCCAGGAAATCATTAAAAAAAGGAAAAAACATCCTGGCTGCTTATTGTAAAAACGGAGCCGGGCCAGGATATATTGATATTGGTTTGACAGACGAAATCGCACCAAAAGGCGCAGATTTGATCGTTGCTGCAAAACAAACCAGTTTGATAATGAAAGCAACACAAAGCATCTATTCATTTGACGCCGGACCGGTACAGATCACTGCAAGTTTTGTGGCGCCCTTGCTAATGGATAATCTTGCACTACTTTCCAGACCAGTCAATTATATTGTTTATGATGTCAAATCGAAAGATGGAAAAGTACATGACGTTCAGATATTGACTTCTGTTTCCGGATTATTGGCTGTTAACGAAGGCAATCAGGAAGTAACGGAAAGAGCCGGAAATGATAGCGGCCTGATTACACTTGCGATTGGAAGTCTGGACCAGAAAGTTTTGCAGCGCAAAGGTGATGATGTACGGATTGACTGGGGTTATGCTTATTTGGCGGCTTCTGAAAAAACAGTTTCAGGTTCTGCCTTTGGAACTCCGGCAGGACTGATCAAAAGTTTCTCCAAAAAAGGTGCGCTTGATCCGGTCAATACCATGATGATAGGTACCGGCGAAACGAGAGCGATGGGAATTATTTCTAATGTCGGAAAAGTGGATAGCAAAGGCGCTTCGGATCATGTGATGGTGGGTTATGATGATGAATTTTCAGTTCAGTATTTTGGAAAAAATCTCCTTCCGTGGTGGAATAAAAATGGTGATAAAACTATCCAGGGGGAGTTGAAAGAGGCCGAAACAAATTTCAGTCAGATCATAAATTCCTGCAAAGCTATTGATACAAAAATATATGACGATGCTTTAAAATCAGGTGGAAAATCCTATGCTGAATTATGTGTTGCAGCGTATCGCCAGGCTATTGCTGCCCATAAACTGGTTGCCGGACCGGATGGAGTTCCTTTGTTCTTGTCAAAAGAAAATTTCAGTAATGGTTCTATTGGGACTGTGGACATAACGTATCCTTCTGCCCCGCTTTTTCTTATTTATAATCCGACCCTGTTAAAAGGAATGATGGAACCGATTTTCTATTATTCAGAAAGTGGAAAATGGAAAAAACCGTTTGCTGCGCACGATGTAGGAACATACCCTCTCGCAAACGGACAAACATATGACGAAGATATGCCAGTCGAAGAATCAGGAAATATGCTTATCCTGACTTATGCGATATGCAAAGCTGAAAAAAGTACCGAATTCGCTAAAAAGCACTGGGAGACTCTAACCGTCTGGGCTAATTATTTGAAGAAAGAAGGCTTTGATCCGGCAAACCAGCTTTGTACGGATGACTTTGCCGGCCATTTGGCGCATAATACCAACTTATCTATCAAAGCCATCATGGGTTTAGCCAGCTATGCGAAAATGGCTGAACAATTAGGTCAGCAAAAAGAAGCAGACGAAGTTAATGCCTTGGTTAAAGAGTTTGCAAAAAAATGGATGGAAATGGCTGCGGACGGCAATCATTATGCATTAACATTTGACAAAAAAGGAACTTGGAGCCAGAAATACAATTTGGTCTGGGATAAGCTTCTTGACTTGAACGTGTTTCCAAAAGAAGTGGCAAAAAAGGAAATTAACTTTTATCTGACAAAACAACTGGCTTTCGGCTTACCATTGGATAGCCGTAAAACTTACACAAAATCGGACTGGATTTTCTGGACCGCCACTCTTGCTGATAATCAGAAAGATTTTGAAGCTCTGATTAAACCCGTTTACAAATACGTAACAGAAACTCCGGATCGGATCCCTCTTTCGGATTGGCATGAAACGACGGACGGGAAATCCGTAGGCTTCCGCGCGCGCTCGGTTGTGGGAGGATATTATATGAAGGTTTTGGAAAACAAATTGAAATAATTGAATGGGGGTGAGTAATTTGAATGCTCACCTTTTTTATTTTTAATATTCTAAGTCATTCTGAACTTGCTTCACAAATGATTCAGAACAATTAGCAAGAGCAGCGATTTTAGGAATTTCGAAATCCGTATGAAACAACAGATTTTTGGTAACCTCGTAAGTTTTATACTGCCAACCTATTTCGATGCCTATTTTAGTACCTATTACAAATCCCTTTTCAAAGGCCTCCTCAAAAGTTATCAACTTTATAGCTTCTATAATTCCCATCGCTTCCTACAATTTTTTAGCTATCCGAATTTTATTACGAACTATTTGCCTAATCGCAAATCTTCTTGAACCTTTTCGACCAATGATTCAGAGCAATTAGCGAGAGCCGCAACTTTAGAAATTTCAAAATCAGTATTTACTATAAGATTTTTAACAATTTCATAAGTTTTATTATACTCACCCTTTTCAATCCCTTCCTCCAAAGTTATCATCTTGATTGCTTCTATAATTCCCATAGATGTCTCATTTCCAGTTAATAAATTCACCTCACTATCAAATTTACCATTTATTTCAGAATTTTCAATGTAAATGAAGGTCTTCAGAAAAAACAGAAAACGTCTGATTTTTTCATTGTCGTATCGCTTGCTTTCTACAAGTGCCCGTACGATTCCTAGTCTTTGTTCACCTAGTTCGGATTCGGGAATTTTGAATGATAAGGAAACCTTTTGCGCGGTAAGAATTACCAGGGCGAAAAGATTATCCATACTTAACAATTGATCCTCAGTATGGTCAAATATGTGATAAGAATTGTACTTATAAATAATTTCAGTACCTAAAAAATCCTTTCTATATTCAGATGGCTGTTTTTGATCTTGCTTCCCTGTAAATACGGCCAATGCTGCCACCTCGACTTCAAATCTGTCCAATATCCTGTAATAATATTGAAACATCCGTTGCGCGAAATTTTTGATAGCACCATCCTGAATTTCAATATGAACGAGAATATATTCTTCCACACCTGTTTTCAGATAGGTTTTCACCAGCATGTCTACAAACCGATCTCCACCCTTCTTCTCTAAATCAGGAAAAAGCTCTGCCAGCTCCTTATCCATAAAATCAAAACCGCGTTCGAAATCAAAGACAACATCGGCGTCTTTGAAAAAGAAATATAAAAGATCCGCAAACGATTCTTCAAATGCACTTTTCAGTAATATATCGTTCTTCTTACGCATTAGGAAGAGGGATAATTTGCTTGAAAACAGATTAATTTTAAACCTTTGAACAAAATAAAACCACTTGCAAAACTGATAAATCAGTAATACAAGTGGTTTTATTTGTATCGGTATCCAGACGTAAAATCCGGCTGTTTGTCTCGAAAATTAATGCGTTTTATTTATTCAAAGTTTTGAAAAGCATTCCCTTTTCAACTTTATCGGTCAGAGCCATTCCATTAAGAATCGCGATGTCGTCAAGTTTATTATCAGGCATATTTGCATCTTTAAGAACATCACGAAGTGTACCATCGCGTTGTGCAGTTTTAATTCTGATACGATCCGGTTCTTTGTTTAGTTTTGATTGATCCGTAATCGATTTAAAACCCTGGGCAACAGATTTGAACTGATTAAAATTTGACCCAAAATCCGTACTCGCCGCAACTCCGTGAATAGCGTAAATTGATCCGTTGTACTGAATTAACCAACTCGCAATCTGGGCAGCATCAGCCGCCGGAGCCGTTTGTCCCTGAGCAACCTGTTTTGCTACCATGGCAATCGCAGGGAATCCATTAATTGTTGTTTTATTATTTTCAGAAGTTTGCAGACCGTAATTTTTTATAACCGTTTGTGCAGCTTCATCAAGCGTTTTACCTTCTGCAATTGTGAAAAGCATCATCGCTTTTCCGTCTTTGGATGCCATCTGGAATTGTGCAGGTGTGTTTTCTGTCTGCCAATCGGCTGGAACCGGGAACTGGAATTTTAATTCAGGATGATAAAATTGTCCTCCTTCAACAAAACCTTGTTTCGGATCCACACCATAAATTAATCCTTCAATTTTACGCAAATATACATCACGATTGACGTTGTATTTTGCCTGATGTGCTGATTGATAATTTGTTGCCAGTTTCTCCACCGTCACCTGACGATTTCCCGGATCCGGGTGAGTTGACTGAAAAGTTGGAATCGTTGCTCCGCTTTTTTCGCTGATTCTTTTTAATGTACCAAAAAAGTCTGCCATTTGATGTGCATCGTATCCGATTTTACTCGAATATTCCACACCCAGTTCATCCGACTGACTTTCGTGATCACGGCTATATTTTAAAAGTAATAATCCCAAACCCTGCGAAGCCTGATCTGATAAACTTCTGAATGTTGGAGAAAGTACAGATCCAGCCAATATAACACCCTGTGTAAAAACCTGTTTTGTTTGCTGACTTGCCGAGTGCCTCGCTGCAATATGCCCGATTTCATGACCTAAAACGCCGGCAAATTCTGCTTCATTATTAAAATGAGCCATAATTCCCCGGGTAAAATAAACATATCCGCCAGGAACGGCAAAGGCATTGACAACCGGAGAATCCACGATAAAAAACTGATAATCAACTTCCGGCCGATGTGAAACTTTCCCCATGGCCTTTCCTTTTTCATTGATAAAAGCTGTCAGGTTTTTATCATTATACAACCCCATGGAAGCCACAACCGAAGGATGTGATTCTGCGCCCAGGGCCTTTTCTTTTTCCGGTGACATGAAAATAATTTCATTCCTCCCCGTTACCGGATTTCTTGAACACCCGGACAAAGCTCCGGCAGTTAAAAGACAGGCAAGTATGTGTAATTGAAACTTAGTATTCATAAAATTGATATTGTTTTTTGTTAGTGAGCAGGTCAAAATTAAGCAAGTATTGCTCTGTAATCAAAGAATCATGCCAATTGGCGTGACGAATACTTTGACCGAAAAACATACTTCCGGTTACAATTTCTCGTAGTACAGTTATTTTATTAAATATATGAATCTCTTTATTAACTTACCTTTGCTTACCGGAAAGGGACTGAATATTCTTAAAATAACAGTCACCGGATTAACTCAGACACGATTATTGAAACATACGTTATCTCATGACATCAAAAAAAAGTACGTTCAGTGCACTCCCAGCCTGGCTGGCTCGATTTGATTTTCTTGGGATATTTGAAAAAGACCCTTTCGGCAATTTTCTGACCATTAAACGCTTCTTTATTTTTGTTATTGGCTGGTTTACCTATTATCGCTATACGGCGGTTAATAAAATCAAAATTACAGGAAGCGAACAGTTGGTTGACCTGCCCGATCATGGTGTTATTTTTCTATCTAACCACCAGACTTATTTTGCTGACGTCATTGCTTTTTACCACATTTTTTGCGCAACAAAATGGGGATATAAAGATTCTATTGCGCCTCCTTTTTATCTTTTTTCTCCAAGAGCAAGGTGCTATTACGTGGCTGCTTCCGAAACTATGAAGGAAGGGATTTTACCAAAACTTTTTAGTATCGGAGGTGCTATTACCATTGATCGTTCCTGGCGGGCAAATGGTGAAAATGTAAGACGCGAGCTGGATAATTCTGCCCAGGATAAAATTGGTATGGGCCTCAAACACGGATGGGTTGTCAGTTTTCCGCAAGGCACCACAAAACCTTTTGCTCCGGTACGAAAAGGAACAGCATACCTTATTAAAGAGCATCAGCCTATTGTTATTCCCGTTGTTATCAATGGATTTAGACGAGCTTTTGACAAAAAAGGGTTACGTTTCAAAAAGAGAAATACAACACTCACCGTCCAGTTTAAAGCACCTATGCAATTTTTACCGGACGAATCGGTGGAAGATATGATCGCCCGAATTACCAAAGCTATTGAACAGGAGCCTCCGAAAGAAAGTAATACAGCTCTTCCCATTTTATAGCAAGGCACCATTTTTGTACCATTGATCAAATCTCATTCAAAACATTTTATGGCGCAAAAAGTATTGATTACCGGCGGAACAGGTTTAATAGGAAAACGATTGACGACATTGCTTTTGAAAAAAGGGTATGAAGTTGCTTATCTCACCAGAAAAAAATCAAATATTCCGTTTGTAAAAGTTTACGAATGGGATGTGAAAAATAATCACATCGAAGCTGGTGCTCTTGAAAATACCGCTTATCTGATACATTTGGCAGGAGCCGGCGTTGCCGATCAAAAATGGACGGAGGAAAGAAAAAAGGCAATTTTCAGCAGCCGGACTGATAGTATTGAACTGATCTCACGAGAACTAAAAAAGCGAAATATCAGTCTAAAATCCTTTGTATCGGCTTCTGGTAGCAGTTACTATGGTGAAGATACTGGTGATATTCAGCACACTGAAATGTCGCCTTCCGGAAAAGATTTTCTATCAGAGGTAACCATTGAATGGGAAAAATCGGCGGATTCCGTAAAACAACTTGGTGTAAGAACGGTTAAATTGAGAACAGGAATTGTGCTGAGTAATGACGGCGGTGCTGTCCCTAAAATGGCACAACCAGCAAAATTTGGATTTGGCGCACCTTTGGGATCAGGTAAACAATGGCTTTCCTGGATTCATATCGATGATCTTTGTCGGTTGTATATTGAATGTATGGAAAAGGACTCCTGGGAAGGTGCTTACAATGCCGTGGCTTTTCCGCCCGCGACCAACGAAGATTTTACCAAGCAAATCTGCAAAGCATTGGATAAACCTCAGTGGCTTCCGAATGTTCCTTCTTTTGCACTTCGTCTGGTTTTTGGAGAAATGGCAAATGTGGTTCTGGGAAGTAACTATGTGATCAACCAGCGGATCAAAGATGAAACGGATTTCAAATATGAATTCCCCGATTTGTTGAAAGCGTTAAAAGATGTTTTGTCAAAATAATTTCAATAAATATAAATCGGATTTGTGTAAACCCAGGGAAGCCATTCTTTCCTGAACTTCAATCTCGCCACAATCCGGTAGTTTCCTTTTTTATTTTTAGGTTGAAATTCGTAATCATAACGATCTTCCTTACTATCAATTAGTTTTCCATTTTGATACAACTCAAATTTAACAGGAAACGGCGAAGTCGCTTTTAATTTAAACGCATTTTCACTTTTGATTGAATCTCCCATCATCGTATTTATTTTCCCTGAATTGTCGGCTGAAACAAATTGAAAACCATTTGCTTCAGCCAGACTTTCAAAGGAAATATAGGCATGTCCTTTAACTAATTCATTTTTTAAGGAACGACTTGAAAGTGTATCACTAAAAATGTGTGTGTTAGCAAAATTGAAGGAATGAAAATAAGTATCCAGTTCCATTTTGAAGGCCCATCCTGCAATATCAGGTTTTCCGAGCAATAACTTTTCTTTCCAACCGGGTTCTGTTATTGATAACGTTTTCGCATTGGGACCAACCCATTCTACTTTTCCGTTTTTCAAATATCTCGCCCGGATACTTTGATTATTATGCGCGTCAACGGCCGCCATGCCAACAATTTTTCGATGATTGTTCAGTGAATCCCAAAGCGCAACAATTTTTGTTTGCTCATCAAAAAGCTCGCGATAGCTCCAATGACGATAAATTCCGCTATTGAGCATCCCATTGATTAAAAATTTCAAAGGACTTTTTTCGTCGATAAGATCTGAATGAATGTTATAAATTTCCATTCCCTGATAATCCGGATTTGCCCAGTCGTGTGAATCTTCCGAGTGCAGATAAAAAACCATCCCGCCTTTTTTTACTACATCATGAATCAATTGGCTTCTGTCACTTTTCCAGTCAAGAATTACATTTCTTAATGGTGTCACCATCATACTTGGTCCTGGAGATTCCGTTCCTGATTCGATAACAATATCATTGAAAATCCCGTGAATTCCTCTTGGAAAACTGTCCAGATCGGACATGCGGTGATCGGCCAGAAATATAAAATTCAGTTTGGCTTTTTTCGCCGCCGGAATTATTTCAGCTAAAATGCCACGACTGTCGTGTGAACGATAGGTATGCGAATGAAGGATGCCTTTAAAATCTGTATGGGCTATAAATTGCTCCGGTTTTTTATATTTTTTCCATAAAGCAGTTCGCTCTTGTTCCAGTTCAGGATAAACTATGTATCGGTTATAAAATGGTGGGATAAGAAAATAAAGAATAATTAATACAAAAAGAACTGCTAAAACTTTAACCAAAATGAGCAAAATATATCCGATTATTTTCACCGCTTTCATTGTAGGAGAAGGATTTAAGAGAGTATGTAATTGAAAGCAGTTTTCGAGGCAATTCTAAGATATCCAGATTTTAAATTTGTATTAAATAATTTATTGGCAAATTCACAGGGGAGGCTCCGAAGGAGCCATATTACAAAATACCAACTGCACCTAATTGGTTAACGGACTATGACTTTCCACCAAAAGCTAATCTCTAAAAGCCAACAGCAAAAACTCATTCCTCCTCTTCTTCCTCACTCAACACCTGTCTCGTTTCCAGCCATTTATCCCGCTGCACTTTTGCACGGAAATCGTCCTGAACATTGAGCTGGATATTTCCATTGCTGAAAATTGTCATTTGTAATCCTACAAAAGCAAGTGCTTCGTTCAGTCTGGTTTCCAGAGGTTCGTTGGTAAAAATGCATTCTTTCCAATACCAGTCCAGCTTTTCACCGGCGATTTCTTCCACAACATTTTTGTAATCTTCAACGGTATAACCAATGAACGGTTTGCCAAAATGTTGCCATAAAACTTGCATAACGGTGTCCAGGGAAGATTCATGATTGGATTTTTTCCGCAGGTACAAATCAAGAATCAAAGCAACCAAAGCACCTTTGTGATAAACCGAAACTTTGCGGTGCGGAATTCCTTTTTCGTAACCATCCAGCCACAAATCAAAAGAGGATTCGGCCAGCGACTGTGAAGCCAACGCATTGTTTTCGAAATGGCGTTTCATGTAAACCTGTAATTCTTTCACATACGCTTCATCATCAAAAACACCGGCTCTTCTTAAAAATAAATCGCCATAATATGTCGTGCAGCCTTCTGCTACAAAACAAGTTTCAAAATAATTTTCTTTTGTAAAATCATATGGTAAAAGCTCGACAGGACGAATTCTGATGATATTCCATGCATGGAACAATTCATGAGAGCTTACCCCTAACAAATCGGTATACAAACCTTCGCCTTCATCATCAGGACCAAGAACAATCATAGTAGAATTATGATGCTCAACACCATGGTAAAAAGCATTTGGCAGAATCAGGTTGAGAAAATGATAATCCTGTTCCGGAAACTCTTCCATCGTGGCTATCTGTTCCCGGGAAAACCTTCTGAAATCACGCTGGATACGTTTCCAGTTTGGTTTCAGATTCCCATGCATCCAGATATGAAATTGAACGCCGCGAACGATATAATCGGATTTTTGTAAAGTTTCGGATGCCAGTAAAGGACTGTCAACCAATTGATAAAAATCCTTTGCAACCAGCTGATGACGGCCGGAAGATTCCAGTCCGCAAGCTATTTCAAAAGTTTCCGGCAATGCCAGTGAAACCGAGCATTGATCATTAATTCTTCCTTCGGTATAAAAACAAAAATTGATAAAGTTGAGATACCAAAGCTCCTCATCAACGTAACTGCTGCCGGCATTTTGTATCGCTGCAAAGAAAGAATAACGTATTTGAACTGTTTCTTCAGAATTTGTTTTAACCTCCCAACGATCCTTCGTGATTTTGCGTAAGGGCAGTTTATCACCACTTATTGAAATTGCTTCAATAAATTGAATATTTTTGGCAAAATTTTGAATTTCATAACGTCCTGGCCGCCATGCAGGTAATTGAATTTCAATAAGATCCGCATTTATATCAGGAATGGTGTAAGTAATCGATAAAAAGTGTGAAGCCGGGTCAGTTACTGAAATTTGATAGTGCATAAACGTTGAAATGAGGCGTAATAATGAGGGTCAAATCAATAATAAACCAAAAGTTAAGAATTTTGCGTTAGTATTAACAATATTAAAATAAACCATTTAGAAATGAAAAGGAAAATCCTCCTGTCCTGCTTATTTATCATCACATTAGCTATTAAAACGACTGTATTTGCCCAAAATGATGAGTATTACCGTCCTGATACTGTGAAAAAAGAAAGACCGGTCAGAAAAGAAATGCCTCCGGTAGAAGATAAAGCACCTGTTGAACCGAAGAAAGTTGAAAGTGATCTAAAAAATCTCGCATTCAAAGAAAGAATCCGTCTCGGCGGAAGTTTTGGTTTAAGTTTTGGAACGATTACCAATGTCAATTTATCACCAATGGCGGGGTATCAAATAACAGATAAACTTGTTGGTGGCGTTGGTGCTACCGTGATGTGGTTCAAATCAAAATATTTTGGGTATAATACCATTAATTATGGTGGCCGGGCTTTCCTTATGTACCAGATCGTGCCGGTAGTCAATATTATTGCAGAATACGAAACGTTAAACGTGCCGATGTCTTATCAAAGAAGAACCTGGCTAAGTTCTCCGATGATCGGCGCTTCATACAGCCAGCCAACAGGTGGAAAACTGATCAGGGCAGTTCATTTCACTGCACTTTTTAATGTTAACTACAACAACCAGATTGATCCATACAACCAGGAAAATCTTTCGCCATACGGAAGCCCTTTTGTGTTCCGCGTCACTTTTCTGTAAATCAATCCGTACTTTTGTAAAAAATATTTTTTCTACTGCCTTTATGTATCACTTTTTCAGTACCGATACATAAATCAACAAGATTCATTAACAAATACTAATACGTTTTTCATTTTCAATCTTTTATAAAAGAGAAAATGAAATCAGTTCAATTATGGAAAATCCGGTTTTAATTTTTGGTGCAGGCGCATTAGGTATGCAGGCACTTGATATTTTCAGAAGAAATAATGTACTCGTCTATGGAATACTGGACGATAATAAAGAATTACATGGTAAAGAATTCGGTGATGTAAGTGTTTTAGGCGCAACAGACGATGAGGCTTTTATCAATATTATCGGTGAAAAATGTGAAACTTTTGTAGCAGTTGGAGAACGTTCGGTACGTAAACAATTAACGGAAGGTTTGAATGAACGTTTCAAAAGCATGCCTGTCAACGCCATTCATGAAAGCGCAATCATTTCAGAGATGGCAACGGTTGGTCACGGAAATATTTTTGCAGCACGTGCAATCGTGGGACCGACTTCAAAATTGGGAAGTCATTCTTTGTTTCTGACAGGATCAGTTATTGAAACAGCGGTTCAGATTGGAGATTATGTTACGGTTGGCGCAGGAGCTATTATCAATGACAGAGTAAAAGTCGCTGACGGCGTATTTATCGGATCTGGTGCAATTATCGTTGCAGGTGTTGAAATTGGCAAAAATGCCCGGATTGGTGCAGGATCTGTGATTGTTGAAAACGTACCTGCAAACGCAACATTTTTTGGTAACCCGGCAAAGAAGATTTAATTCAGATTTGTCAGGAAAAAACCAATGCTTGTTGAGTAACAGCGGGTTCAATGTTAAATACCTCAGTTTAAATCAATAAAATTCGTAGATAGTTTTTTTATTCACACGAAAAGACACTACCTTTGCAGTCCTTTTGACAGAAATAGTGAAAGAGCTAAGTAAATACAACATAGACATTTACGGTTTGGAAGACAAGCAGTATGACTATGATATGGAGTCCGGAGACGCTTTTTTTGAAGAATTAGAGCAAGATCTCATCGAACGCGGCCAATTTAAAACCCACGTGGTTTTGAAAAAATCTGCGACAATGCTCCAGTTACATTTTCATACAGAAGGATCGGTCGAATTAACTTGTGACCGTACTTTAGAACCGTTTGAGGAGCCTGTCATTTCGGATGAACAGATTATTTTAAAATTTGGCGACCGCGATGAAGAGCTGACCGATGAGATAGAAATCATCAACCGGAATACAAACCGGATTAATGTTGCGAAATATGTTTTTGAATTCATTGCACTTTCGCTTCCGGTAAAAAAACTGCATCCAAGTCTTAGGACAGAAGATGATGCTGACGATGAATCAGAGGACGACGAAGTAATACTGGTGTATTCTTCAGAAGATAATGAGGAAAATGGCGACGGCGATTCCGAAGAGAAAATTGACCCACGTTGGGAAGCATTAAAAAAATTAAAAGGGCAATAAGGAATTAATAATTCTGAGCCGCATATAAAAGTTTTTCAAACCGAATATTAACAACCGAACATAAAGCATCATGGCACATCCTAAGCGGAAAATTTCCAAAACCCGTCGCGATACACGCAGAGCACATGACTTCCTTACAGGCAAGCAATTGTCAGTTGATTCTTCAACAGGGGAAATTCATCAGTTCCACCGTGCGCACGTACACGAAGGAAATCTAGTTTATAGAGGCAAAGTTGTTGTTGAAAATTATGCCAAAACGGTTTAATTTTTAACGATGAGAATGCCAATTTCGCAACAGCCTTATAAAAGTTGTTGCGAAATTCTTTTTTACTAAGGCACAACTGCTAAATTTACACCTTCGATTTCTAACTTTTAGTACAAAATAACAGCGTGTAAATGAAAATTGCGGTAGATGCTATGGGGGGAGATTTAGCTCCACAAGCAATTGTTGAAGGGGTTATGCAAGCCACTTCCGAACTGCCATCGGATGCCCGGATCGTGTTAATTGGCCGTGAAAGTGCTATTTTGGAAATATTTCGCCAGAATAACTTCTCTTCATCAGTCGTTGACATCGTTCATGCAGAAGATGTTATTGAGATGGGTGAGCACCCTACAAAAGCTCTTTCTCAAAAGCCCAACTCTAGCATAGGAATAGGTTTTAAGCTTCTGAAAGAAAAAGAAATTGACATCTTTTGCAGCGCCGGCAACACCGGGGCAATGCATGTAGGTGCCCTTTTTAGCATTAAAGCTATTGAAGGAGTTTTAAGACCAGCCATTGCCGGTTTTGTTCCACAGGTTGGAGGCGGCCATGCCATTATGGTGGATATTGGAGCAAACGCCGATTGCAAGCCCGAGGTTCTGGCACAATTTGGTGAAATTGGCTCTTTATTTGTTCAGCACACATTCCAGATTGAGCGTCCGCGTGTTGCATTAATGAATATCGGTGAGGAAGAACAGAAGGGATCATTAACTGCACAGGCTACCTATCCGCTGCTCAAGGATAACAAACGAATCAATTTTATTGGAAATATTGAAGGGAAAGATCTCTTCACTAATAAAGCAGATGTGATCGTTACAGACGGTTTCACCGGGAATGTATTATTCAAACTGGGAGAATCACTGTACGAAATTGCCAAGCAGAGAGGGATTCAGGATGATTTTATTGATCAGACTAATTATGAATCCATCGGTGGAAGTTCCATTATTGGTGTCAATGGAAATGTGATGATTGCACATGGTATTTCTTCGCCGCTGGCAATTAAAAATATGATTGGATGGGCCTATAAACAAGTCAAATCAAAAGCATATCTGCACATTGCAAATGCTATGAGCTGATATATGCCCAACAACAAAACGATAATTGCGAATAAACTCTGTTACTATTTTTTACCAAAATTCATATGAATTTTGAATGCTAGAAATTAACCATGACCCACGCAAAAGCCTCTATAACAGGAATACACGGGTATGTGCCTGACTATATTCTGACAAATGCTGAATTGGAAACAATGGTAGCGACCAACGATGAATGGATCGTTAGCCGCACCGGCATTAAGGAACGTCGCATACTGAAAGGAGAAGGTTTAGGAAGCTCACATATGGGCGCTGAGGCTGTAAAAGGGTTGCTTGCCAAAACCAATACTGCTCCGGAAGACATTGATCTTTTAATCTGCGCGACCACTACTCCCGATTTTATTTTTCCTGGTACTGCCAATCTTATTTGCGATATGACAGGCATCAGAAATGTCGGAAGTTTTGATATTCAGGCAGCTTGTTCCGGATTTATTTATGCACTTACAATCGGTTCTCAATTTATTGAAACCGGAAAATATAAAAAGATCATTGTAGTAGGCGCTGATAAAATGTCTGCGATTGTCGATTACACGGATCGCAAAACCTGTATTCTTTTTGGTGACGGCGCAGGCGCTGTGCTTTTGGAACCTGATGCTGACGGTTACGGAATAATTGATTCTATTATTCGTTCAGATGGCGTTGGATACCCTTATCTGCACCAGAAAGCCGGAGGAAGCCGGTATCCGCCTACACATGAAACGATTGACAACAAATGGCATTCTGTTTATCAGGACGGAGCCCAGGTTTTTAAATTTGCTGTGAAAAATATGGCTGATATTTCAGCTGAGATCATGGAAAAAAATAACCTGACAAGTGACGACGTAGCCTGGCTTGTTCCGCATCAGGCAAACAAGCGTATCATTGAAGCAACCGCAAACCGTATGGGTGTAGGAATGGACAAAGTGATGGTGAATATCCAGAAATACGGTAATACAACCTCGGCCACGATCCCACTCTGTTTATGGGATTATGAGTCACAGTTGAAAAAAGGAGATAATCTTGTTTTGGCTGCCTTTGGTGGAGGATTTACCTGGGGAGCTATATATTTAAAATGGGCTTTATAATTAAGAAATGAATAATGGACGTGTTTCATTATTCATTTTGTGTTTAAGATTTTACAAAATTTTTGCATTACTTATTAACTAAACATGGCAACGACTGCAGATTTACGTAACGGACTAGTAATACATTTTAACCATGACCTTTTTCAGGTTATCGAGTTTCAACATGTAAAACCAGGTAAAGGAAACGCTTTTGTTCGTACTAAAATTAAAAGCCTTACTACCGGAAAAGTATTGGACAATACTTTTTCTTCAGGTGCTACTATTATTCCGGTTCGCGTAGAAAGACATAAATTCCAGTTTTTATACAAAGATGAAGTTGGCTATAACTTCATGAACTCAGAAACGTTCGATCAGGTATTGATCGATGAAAAACTTGTAACAGCTGCCGATTTGATGAAAGATGGACAGGAAGTTGAAATCCTGATCAATACGGAAACGGATGCCGCTTTACTTTGTGAATTGCCTCCATTTGTAGAATTAGTAGTGACCTATGCTGAACCGGGCTTGAAAGGAGATACTGCAAACTCTCCGAAAAAAGCGATTGAGGTAGAAACAGGTGCACGTATCATGGTACCTTTATTTATTGAAGAAGGTCAGAAAATTAAAGTGGATACACGCACTTACGACTACGTTGAAAGAGTAAAATCATAGGCCACCATCCTGCAACTGTTTAAACTTGACTAAATGGAAACTAAAGAAATTCAAAAACTTATTGACTTCATCGCCCAGTCTGGCCTTGATGAAGTAAACATTGAAACAACGGATTTAAAGATTAAGGTAAAAAGATACGGTTCGGCTCCTGTGATATCTGTTGCTTCGGGACAGTCCGCTCCCGCACCGGTTTACACGCCTGCACCATCAGCGCTGGCTCCTGCTGCACCGTCAGCTCCTGCGGAACCCGTTGTATCTGCAAACCTGATTACAATTAAATCACCAATGATCGGTACTTTCTACCGTGCTTCAAACCCTGAAACGCCTTCTTTTGCAAGCGTTGGCGACGAAATCGCACCAGGAAAAGTTGTTTGTGTGATTGAAGCAATGAAACTTTTCAACGAAATTGAATCTGAAATTTCAGGGAGAATTGTGAAAGTTTTGGTTGAAAACGCTACTCCGGTAGAATTCGATCAGCCTTTGTTTCTTGTTGAACCTATATAACGGTAATGACCGGTCTTAAAAAACTTAATTAAATTTCATGTTTAAAAAGATTCTCATTGCCAACCGAGGTGAAATTGCACTACGTGTGATCAGAACCTGCCGTGAAATGGGCATAAAAACAGTCGCAGTTTATTCAACCGCCGACCGTGACAGCCTTCATGTAAGATTTGCTGACGAAGCTGTTTGTATCGGACCTCCGCCAAGCCGTCAGTCTTACCTAAGCATACAAAATATTATTTCTGCCGCCGAAGTTACCGGTGCAGATGCCATACATCCGGGATACGGATTCTTGTCTGAAAACGCTGAATTTTCTCAAATTTGTGCTGATTACGGTATCAAATTTATTGGAGCGACAGCTGCTCAGATTAACGGAATGGGCGACAAGGCAACGGCCAAAGCGACCATGATCAAAGCGGGCGTTCCTGTTGTTCCAGGTTCAGAAGGTTTATTAGAATCGGTTGAACAAGGAAAAGAGCTTGCAAAAGGTATTGGCTATCCTGTGATTGTGAAAGCAACAGCGGGTGGTGGTGGTCGCGGTATGCGTATCATCAACAAACCGGAAGAATTTGAAAAGGCATGGAACGATGCCCGTACAGAATCTGCTGCCGCTTTTGGAAATGATGGTTTATATCTTGAAAAATTTGTTGAAGAACCTCGTCACATTGAAATCCAGATAATCGGTGATCAGTACGGCAAAGTTTGTCACTTATCAGAACGTGATTGTTCTATTCAGCGTCGTCACCAGAAACTGGTAGAAGAAACGCCATCTCCAGTAGTAACACCTGAGCTTCGTGAAAGAATGGGTGCGGCTGCGATCAAAGGTGCGCAGGCAATCGGATATGAAGGTGCAGGAACCGTTGAATTTCTTGTTGACAAATATGGTGAATTTTTCTTTATGGAAATGAACACCCGTATTCAGGTTGAACACCCGATTACAGAAGAAGTTACTGACTTTGATTTGATCAAAGAGCAAATTAAAGTTGCTGCCGGAGATCCGATAAAGGGTATTAACTATACTCCGAAATTGTTTGCGATGGAATGCCGTATCAATGCAGAAGATCCTGCAAATGGTTTCCGTCCGTCTCCTGGAAAAATCACGAATCTGCATTTCCCGGGCGGTCACGGTATTCGTATCGATAGTCATGTTTACAGCGGTTATACTATTCCGCCAAATTATGACTCGATGATTGCAAAATTGATCGTTAGCGGTCAGTCGCGTGAAGAAGTTATCACAAGAATGAAACGTGCTTTGCAGGAATTCGTGATTGAAGGTATTAAAACTACAATTCCGTTCCATATCAAGTTGATGGATGATCCGGGTTTTCAATCCGGAAATTTCACGACTAAGTTTTTGGAATCATTTGATTTCTCTACGCTTTAAACGCAGAGTTATCAGAGTTTTTTCGCTGAGTGGCGCTGAGTTTTATCTGATATAACATTTAGAAAAGGTGTTTGGTTTTGATAACCGGGCACCTTTTCTGTCTTTTGAGGTTTATCTGAAAATTAAGTAGCTTTACCTTACTAATTTACATATCTATGTCAACAATCGTAACGGATATTAATCAGCTTGATCTGGATGGGACTTATACTTATGCAGATTATTTGCTATGGCGGATTGAAGAACGTCTGGAATTGATTAAAGGCAAGATATTTAAAATGTCCCCTGCCCCATCTTTGCTGCACCAACGGATTTCCACCCAATTGCAGGGGACACTATTCAATTATTTGAAAAATAGTTCATGCGATCTTTTTAGCGCTCCTTTTGATGTTAGATTATATAATGATAAAAAATCTATTGTAGCTTCAAAAGAAATCTACACTGTCGTTCAGCCAGATCTATGTGTGATTTGTGACGAAAACAAATTAGATGAAAAAGGTTGTCTTGGTGCTCCGGATCTTGTAATTGAAATACTTTCTCCTGGTAATTCAAAAAAAGAAATGAATGAAAAATTTGATTTGTACGAAGAAACCGGCGTAAGAGAATATTGGCTCGTTGAACCTTCTGAAAATGCAGTATATATTTATGTTTTAAATGAGGCTGGAAAATATATTGGATTGAAACCCATTACTACCATACTGAAATCTACCATTTTCCCTGATCTGGAAATTGATTTGGAAGAGATTTTTGTTTAATAAATCATTTGATTTTTCTACGCTTTAAACGCAGAGTTATTGGAGTTTTTTCGCTGAGTGCGGAGAGTTTTATTTGATATAATATTTTGAAGAGGTGTTTGGTTTTGACCGGGCACCTTTTCTGCTTTTGAGGTTTATCTTAAATTTAAGTAGCTTTACCTTACTAACTTACATACTATGTCAACGATCGTAACGGATATTAATCAATTGGATCTGAATGGGACTTATACCTATGCAGATTATTTGCTATGGCGAATCGAAGAACGTCTTGAACTGATCAAAGGTAAGATTTTTACAATGTCACCTGCGCCTTCTTTGCGTCATCAAAAGATATCGGGTAGGTTGCATTTAGAAATGGGCCAGTTTTTTAAGAATCATTACTGTCAGATTTTTTATGCTCCGTTTGACGTAAGGCTTCCCAGAAAAGATTCGTTGGCAAGTGATGGTAAAATTTTCACAGTTGTTCAGCCAGATCTTTGTGTGATTTGTGATGAAAATAAATTGGATGAAAAGGGCTGTCTGGGTGCTCCGGATCTGATTATTGAAATACTTTCTCCGGGCAACTCTAAGAAAGAAATGAATGAAAAATTCGATTTGTACGAGGAAACCGGCGTAAGAGAATATTGGCTCGTTGAACCTTCTGAAAATGCAGTTTACATATACGTTTTGAACGAGAGCGGGAGGTACGTTGGACTGAAACCTGTGACTACCACGCTTAAATCCAGTATTTTCCCCGATCTGGAAATTAATTTAGAAGAGATTTTTGAGTAGAGAAGCTCCATTTTCAATTGATAAAAAACAGCCCGGACAAATTTTTCCGGGCTGTTCTGTTATAAACACATATTCAAAAATTCTTTCTAAACAATCTCAGGAACCGTATAAGGCGCCCTGTATTTTCTTGTCAGATACGTATTTGCATCGTTATCTCCAACGAATTTTTCAGTTTTTGGATCGAAGGTTAATGCTCTGCCTGTTCTGTAAGCAATGTTTCCTAAATGAGCTAATCCCGATGCCAAATGGGCAGTTTCCACCGGCGCGTTTACCATTTTAGGATCTCTTGCGATTACAGCATCAATAAAGTTTTTGTAATGATCTCCACCTTCTTTACGTGTCGGACCGGGCTTTTTCTCTTTACCGAGGAAAGTTTCGTAATAGTCATATCCTTTTACAACCAGATAACCTTCGCTTCCATAAAAAATGTTTCCAATTCCTACCCCACCTTCTTCATTGGTCATCCAGGGACGTACTTCAAATTCTATGATTTTCTTTTCCTTTGGATAAACGAAAGAAGAAGTCAGTAATTCCGGTGTTTCTTTTGCGTCATTCCAAAGGAATTTTCCACCTGATGAAGTTATTTTTTCCGGAAAACTGTCAACACCAAGTCCCCACATACACATGTCGGTTTCATGAATTCCCTGATTTCCGATATCGCCGTTTCCATAATTCCAGTGCCAGTGCCAATCGTAATGCACGTAGTTTTTTGAGAAGGGTTTCATTTCCGCCGGACCTGTCCACAGATCATAATTTAAACCTTCCGGCACCGCTGAAACACCTTTGTCCCCAATATCCGGCCTCCATTTATAAACAAGTCCACGGGCCATATAAACATTTCCAATCAATCCTTCCCGCATATGCTTGACAGCTTCCTGCAAAGCCACCGAGCTTCTAAGCTGCACACCATGCTGCACCACTCGTTTGTACTTATGCGCAGCTTCAACCAACTTCCGGCCTTCATGAAGGTTGTGAGAGCCCGGTTTCTCAACATACACATCCTTTCCAGCCTGACAAGCCCAAATCGCAGCCAGCGAATGCCAGTGATTGGGTGTTGCTATACTTACAGCATCAATCGATTTATCTTCATACACTTTACGAAGATCATTTTCCGTTTTCAGTTTCTTACCGTTATACTTTTCAGCATATTGTTTCGCACGGGTTTGCAGAATATTATTATCAGGATCACAAATCGTCACCAGCTCAACATTGGGAAGGTTTGAAAATCCTTTGATATGATCTTGTCCGCGCCCATTCACACCAATTACTGCCACACGCACGCGGTCGTTTGCACCGAAAGCACTGGCTGGAATGATGGATGGAATGGAAAGTGCCACGGCCACGCCCGCCGTATTTTTAATAAATTCACGACGGGAAACTTCGTTTTCTTTATTCATTAGATGGAGATTTAGGAATTTCGTTCAATGGAAAAATGAATAACGTTTCTTTTATATTATTATCCTGACAAGTAACTCATTAGACGCAGTTATAAGAAAATAACCCCGAATAGTTACTTGCAAAAAATACAATTATTTTAAACTATAATACTATAAGCAGAACGAAATGTACCATTTATACAAGCGCTTATTTGGGAAATAAATCGCACAATGTTTGTTGAAAATAAGGCTGGATAATTTTTGCCGGTTATGCGGCTTAGACTAAATTCAAAAGATAAGTAAGGAAGAATACGCAAATTCGAAAATGGAAATTATTTTCCATCCGAATGAAAAATTCCGTCGTAGTATGTGCCCATGTAAGCGCCCCAGCGAATTGGTTTTGTAATTTTAATACTTGTTTTGATCAAACTGACCTGCATACCGTCGAATGAATACGTTCGGTTTTTATTGGTACTACTGCAAAAAACAATATCAAGCATATTATCATTATCAATATCACCTATCCAGGGAGTGGACGAAAGATTTTGTCCCGGAAGTCCATTCAATAACTCGACAACTTCATTGGTTTTGAAACCGATAACAGCCAGCGTATTCAGGAATTCCTTTCGCCCAAACTGATCTCTTGTCTCATAATTAATGCTCATGATGACTTCCTCTTCATCATCGGCGTCAATATCCACCACAACAGGAGTACTCGTCTGATATTTCCCGAGTGAATCCCGGAATGCGACCTCACCGCTTTTTCCGTTGATCATATACTGCTCCGTAGTTTCCAGTTTTGGCCACTTTCCTCTGGCTACGGAAACAAAAAAATCAGGAATTTTGTCAGGCGTAAAATCACCCACAGCAATTGAAGTATACGCTTCTGAATTAGGAATCTTCACTCCCCAGAGCGGTGCGAGTGTTTTGCCATCAAAAGCTAACACCCGGCCATCAACGGCATTAGCTACGATGTCAGCAACGCCATCTTCGTTAATATCAACCCATACAGCCGGGGCAATAAATCCTTTATCCGCACTGGTTGCAATTTTGACCGCTGATGATAAGTTCCCGGCCAAAATATCTTTTAAAGATCCTACGAAAAGATTCCCTCCGATCGTTTCTCCACCGGTTCCAAATATTACTCTGTAATCATCATCTGCAAAATGTTTTGAAACTGAAACGGACATATACGTTTCTTTTCCATCCGGCATCATCGCCTCGGCAATAAGCTTTCCGGTAGCTGAACTTATTACTACCAGTTTTCCCGGAGGACGTTTCGGGTCATATGGTTTTACGGTAACGTCACCTCCATTTGAAATCAGGAGATCTTCCATCCCGTCTCCATCCTGATCCGGAATCAGCTGTGGATTATAGAAATTATACCACTTTTTACTTTTTGGAGAAGGCGTATTTTTATCAAATTTCCAGATTACAGCACCAGTATTTCCATTAATCGCCTGCAACTCTCCTACCCGGCCACCGATGATAACATCTTCAACGCCGTCTTTGTTAAGATCTTTTAAAAGTGCAGAACCAAAAATCTGATCTTTGGCCGGATTTTTCCATAGCAATTCCCCTGTTTTACCGTCCAGGGCGATAATTGCAGAATCACAAGCCATGAATTCCAACCTGCCCACGCCAAGTATAACATCTTTTACTCCGTCACGATTGAGATCTGTAACCCTTGGAGATGAAAAAGTAGAAACCTTCGGTAAGGTTTTTGACCAGGACTCCTGTGCATTCACTTGAGGTGGAAAAGCCCACGAAACAAGCAACAGCACTCCTGAAAATGGAATACTTTGTCTTGATGACATGAAAAAATCAGCTGTTAGTCTCTGATAAATTACCTACTACCTGGTGAATCGACTTTACCGTATTTGTATTGCTCTCTTCACTTGGAAGACCGAAAAGTGATTTTTCTTTGATAATATTGGCAACATTTTCAGGTACCAGTTTCTCCCACCCCGGCTCTCCTCTTTTAATTTTTTCAAGCACACTATCCGTTGTAATATGCATGTGTTCTTTGTTATAATTAATAATATCTTCAATCTTGTTATTGATGATAAGATATTGAAACAAAGGACGCAAATGCTCGTCTACTACAAAATTGGCACAACTATAAACGGATCCATCCGGCTGTAAAGTCGGATAAATAAACAGTTTCACCTTACGGCTGAAAAGCGTGGCAAAAGATTCAAGAATTCCTCCCGGAAGAAATTCATAATGTTTTTCTTCAAAAATATCCTGCAAACTCGGACTACCCAAAAGTAAGCCTGCTTTCAGTTTTGATAATCTTGAAAGATATGCTACCAGACGGAAATATTCATGGTGATTCGAGATCATTACCATATGACCTAACGAACATAAAATATCTACACGGTCAAGGAAATCCTTTTCGTCAATATCTTTGTCAGAACCTTTCAGATTATGCAAAGTAAGCTCGGAAACCAGCACGACTTTTGATTCATCCACATCCGGCTCTGCCAAAAATTGCTTTTGGCCGTTACTAATCAAGTCAATATGAACATTTGTGATCGGCCGCAAACGGCCACGCATCATCAAAATATGCTTTTTATATAAGGCTTCGGAAGGCTGCAAAACACCGCCATCCGAACCGAAAAGCGCCGCATCTGTAAAACCGTTTTTCACCAGACGAAGACTCATCAAACGGTTATCCACATTTACAAAGTCTGGTCCGCTAAAACGAACCATATCAATTTCAATACGGTCCGGTGTAAGGTCATCCATTAGGGATAACAATAATGTTTCAGGCGATTTATGATAAAAAAAGCAGCCATACATTAAATTGACACCGATAATCCCCAACGCCTGTTGCTGAAGAAGATTTTCGTCATCCCGCATCCGCACGTGGATCACGACGTAATTGGAAGGCCCAAGTGGTGTTAACTGAAATTGCAGGCCTATCCAGCCATGGGACTCATTCGTCTTTTGAAAATTTAAAGCAACAACCGTATTGGCAAAAGCAAAAAACTGGCTTTCTGCGCCGCGTTTTTCCTGAAGACGTTTTTCAACCAGATTGTATTCCCGGTTCAACATCTTCATCAACCTTGATTCCACGACATAACGCCCGCCTTCCTCTGTTCCATAAATTGCGTCACTGAAAGTCATGTCGTAGGCCGACATCGTTTTGGCAACCGTTCCTGATGCGCCGCCCGATTTAAAAAAGAATGCTGCTGTCTCCTGCCCTGCGCCGATTTCAGCAAATGAGCCATAAATCCGACGATCGAGATTAATTCTTAACGCCTTTTGTTTAGTACCAAGATTCTTTTCGTACATATCAATTCTGGGTTAGATGAAGAGCTTTACATGTAAATATAAGAAAAATCCCATTCCGAATAGTTAATAAGAATAACAGATTCTATATTAGAACCGAAAAATTCTAATAATTATTATTATTAACAGAATGAATTAAATCTATTTTATTTCTATGACTTCTGACGCCGTTTTTTTGTTCACTTACGGAACTTTGATGCAGGGATTTTCTAATCCTTTTGCACAGCGCCTGCATACGTTATCAACATTTGAAGGCAAAGGATCATTCCCCGGAACGCTATATAAAATTGACTGGTATCCGGGTGCTGTTTATGATACAGAAAATCAAAACAGAATTTATGGCGAGGTTTATAAAATAATGGTTCCGGAAATATTATTTCCCGAACTTGATGAATACGAAGACGTTTTTGAGGATGAAGAAAAAAGCCTGTATATGCGAAAGATTATTCCGGTTTTAATGAATAACGGGGTTTTGATTGATTGCTGGACTTACATTTATAATCAAGACATTACTAATATTGAAATAATTAAAAGCGGTGATTTCAGACACGCTAATTTTTAACCTTGCCCCCAACTTTTTCCCCAATAATCCTTAATCCATCCAACGTTAATTTTCTGTCAATTTCGACAAACTCATCCCGAAGCGTTTCAATGATTGATGACAAACCTCCTGTTGCGACAGCAATACAATCTCCTCCCATTTCTTCGCGAATTCTCGTGATCAGCGATTTTACCAAACCTTCATAACCAAGTAAAATGCCTGCCTGAATCGATTGTACTGTATTTTTTCCAATAGCAGATACAGGTAATTTTAGTGGAACTTCCGGAAGTTGCGCTGTATTGGCAAACAATGCTTTCACAGCAGTCACCAATCCCGGCAAAATAGCGACACCTAAAATTTCACCATTCCTGGAAACAGTGGTAAAGGTTAGCGCGGTGCCAAAATCAACGACAACGCAATTTTGTTTGTAACGTGTGATAACCGCAACCGCATTAGCGATCAGATCCGCGCCCAGTTCATGAGGATGATCGATCGCAATTGTTAGTCCGGGAAAAGTATTGGGGCCGACAACAATGGTCTCATCTCCAAAAAGTGACCTCAGCATTTTTTGAATAACCGGCGTAAGCGCTGGCACAACACTGCTAAGTACCACCGTTTTAACTTCAATAAATGAAATACCTGCTTCCAAAAAGTGAAGCATGAGCTTTGATGCATAATGTGATTCACTTTCCTGAGCCAGTGAATTTACCCGCCAGATATGTTCCCATACGCCAGCCTCGTAGAGCCCAAAAACAGTATCCGTATTACCAACATCGACAGCTAACAGCATAATCAGTTTTTTATATTAAGAGAACAAATAAAAGCATAATCGAAATAAAACTACAATCGCAGGCGTTTTTAAGCACAGTTTCTTTTTGTTTAAACCTACTTTTAATACTTTTACAAATAGCCCACCCCGTATCCTCTGGTTACTTTTGTAATTGGTAAAATTCACTCCGATTTAGTAAAAAACATGTATTATTTGAATAGCTGCCGGTTTTTAGTCCTCAATACTTTTCTTCTTTTTACCACATTAACGCTTAAAGCACAAAAAATCCCGGAATGGAAAGATCCGGAAGTGATCAGTGTTAATACTGAAAAAAACCGTGCTGATTTTGTGCCTTATGCTGACGAAAGAAGTGCGCTCAAACTTGATAAAAAATCACCTTTTGTAAAATCGTTAAATGGACCCTGGAAATTTAAATGGGTTTCGCATCCATCTAAAGTACCTTCAAACTTTTTTCAACCCAATGTTTCTACATCAGGCTGGGATGATCTAATCGTACCATCCAACTGGCAGGTTGCCGGAGCTAAAGAAGGACGGGCTTATGACAAGCCTGTTTTTACCAATATAAAACATCCTTTCAAAGCAAATCCTCCCGGAATTGATGCGGATACCAACGCGACCGGACTTTACAGAACTACATTCAACGTAACTGACGCAGATAAAGGAAAGACATTTTTTCTTCAATTCGGAGGTGTTCAATCGGCTTGTTATGTTTGGCTGAATGGAGAAGCGATAGGCTACCATGAGGACGGGATGACGCCTTTTGAATTTAATGTGACGGAAGATATAAAAACAGGAATCAACCATTTGGCCGTAGAAGTTGTAAACTGGTCCGATGGAAGTTATCTGGAAGATCAGGATTTTTGGCGTTTGTCGGGGATTTTCAGGGATGTTAATCTGATAACAATTCCGGATTTGCACATAAATGATTTTTCGGTTCGCACGGATCTTGATGCTGGTTATCAAAATGCCACTTTAAAAATCAGCACATTTGTAAAGAATTTCTCAAAGAAATCAGCAGCCGGAAATCAGTTGGTTTACACTCTTTATGACGCAAATAAATCGGTGGTCATTTCTCCGGTAAGTCGGCAGATCGCTACGATTGAACCCTCAGGAGAATTACCAATCCGCATCGATCTGCCGGTAACCAATCCTGATAAATGGAGCGCCGAAGCGCCGAATCTTTACACGCTGACAGTCCAGATTTTAAACTCAAACGGAAAAACAATTGAGGCAGTAAGCCAGCGGGTCGGTTTCCGTGAGATTAAAATTTCAGGTGGACAATTGATGGTTAACGGAAAACCGATCATGATCAAAGGTGTTAACCGGCATGAATTTGATTCTGAAACGGGACGTGTTATCAGCCGCGAAACCATGATTAAGGATATTGTTTTGATGAAGCAGAATAATATCAATTCAGTTCGCACTTCTCATTATCCAAACGTACCCGAATGGTATGATCTGTGTGATGAATATGGCTTGTATGTCATGGATGAAGCCAACATTGAAAGTCACGAATTGTGGGGCAGGAATATTATTCTGGCTGATAAACCGCAGTGGAAAGCAGCTTTTTTAGCCCGCGGGACTGCGATGTTGGAACGAGATAAAAATCATCCCTCTATCATCATATGGTCATTAGGAAATGAATCCGGGATGGGTGCTAATTTCACAGCGATGGCTGATTATATTCATTTATCTGATCCTACACGTCCGGTTCATTACGAAGGAAGAAGTAATTACAAACCGACGACACTTAGCAGTTTTGATATTATTTCAGTAATGTATCCTTCGGTCAGCGATATGATCGAACTGGTTAAAAAAGATAAAAACAGGCCGTTGATCGTCTGTGAGTACGCGCACGGAATGGGAAACAGCATTGGTAATTTTAAAGATTACTGGGATGTAATCGAAAAATATCCAACCATGCAGGGCGGTTTTATCTGGGATTGGGTTGATCAGGGACTGAGCCTGAAAAGAGCAGATGGCAAACCTTACTGGGATTATTTCAATTACATTGATGGTGCAAATGCGGGTGACGGACTGGTTAACCCAGATCGCGTTCCTCAGCCGGAAATTAACGAAGTCAAAAAAGTTTATCAGAATATAAAATTTGAAATTCCGGATACACTTCGTGCCGGTCAGCATCAGATTACGATTAAAAATACTTACGATTTTATCTCATTAAGCGGATTTGAACTAGTCTGGTCGGTACAGGAAAATGGAAAATCAATTGGCGAAGGAACAATTTCAAATTTGACTGCACTTTCAAAACAATCACAGCAGCTTACCATTCCTTACCAGATACCTTCAACCCCAAAACCGGGCTATGAATATTTCCTAAATCTTAGTATCCGTACAAAACGAGCCAGTTTATGGGCCTCAGCCGGACATGAAGTTGCCTGGTATCAGGTTCCCGTAGCAGTTACTGCTGACGAAGAAAAAGACCTTGCTTACACGCGCAGTCCGGCATTACGTTTGTCGCTAACACGTGGAAAAGGTATCACAATAAGCGGCCAGAATTTCTCGGTAAGTTTCAACAAGAAAAATGCACGGATGTCTTCTTTTATGTATAAAAAAGAAGAATTACTGGAATCCGGCCCATTTGCAAATTTCTGGCGCGTACCGACGGATAATGACGAAGGTGGAGGAAAACAAAGTTTTGCAACCAGCTGGAGAAATGCTAACCTGGATTCTTTGCGGCTAACGGGTTCAGATTTAAGAGTTGAAAAACTGAATCCGCATGTGTATAAAGTAACCATGATGAAAAGTCTGCGCAGCAAAGCGGGTGCTATGATTGTCAGTTCCATTTATACGATTTATGCATCCGGAGATATTGAAGTAAAAAACACTTTCACGCCAAGTGGAGAGTGGCCTTCACTTGCGAAAGTGGGTATGCAGCTTCAAATGCCGTCTGCTTTTGACAAGTTTGAATGGTACGGAAACGGCCCTTACGAAACGTATGCGGATCGCAAAACAAGCGGCAGAATCGGATTATATTCCGGAACTGTGGCTGAGCAGCATTTTCCATATATCAGTCCGCAAGAAAATGGAAATAAAACGGATGTTCGCTGGGCAAGTGTAACGAATGAAGGTGGACTTGGTTTACTAGCGATCAGTGATTCTGTTTTTAACGTCAATGTACACGATTATACCGACAAAGAATTACTGGCAGCCAAGGAAAGAGCTTCGGATTTCGTAAGAGGAAATATTACGGTTGTCAATCTTGATCTGGCGCAAATGGGACTTGGCGGAGATGATAGCTGGTCACCAAGAGTTCATGATAAATACAGATTACCAGCCAACCCGTATTCTTATTCTTTCCGGCTAAAAGGTATTGACAAGGCTTCCAATGTTGAACAAATTGTTCACACAAAATTACCTGCCATCGCTCCAAAACCAATTCCCGGAGTTACTGCGAACTCTGATACCGAAGAAGTTGCCGGTGATGATGCAGAAGAGGAAGTTGTAAAACCGACAACCAGAAAATATTCTTCTAAATATTCAAAGAAAAAAGTATCACGCAAAAAGAAACCGACTCGTAAAAAGTCGGTTTCCAGAAAAAAATCAAACTCGAAAAAGAAATCATCTTCCAAAAAGAAAAGAAGAAGATAGACTTTATCTGATCTGAATACAGCCTTTTTTACTTTTTATAGGGGGAAAGGATGTATTCAGATTTTACTTTTATAGACTGCGCGATTTTGACAAAAACAATTTGCGGCACTTCAATTTTGTGATCTGTCAAAGCCACTTCAAAATCTGAGCTAATCGTAATTTTACTACCCTCAACTTTCAGCTTTCCCCTAAGGGTTCTTGTCTTTGCTACACCGTGAATCGTAAAATTCCCCGTAGCCGATGCATCATAGGAGCCATCTTTCGTAAAATCAATAGTCTGGTCCAGTTTCCCGCTGAATGTACCTGTCGGAAATTTCGCTGACTCGATGTAGTTTTCATTGAAATGCTCCTGCATTAATTTGTTTGGAAAAACAAAGTCACGCATCGTCATCCTGATGGCAATTTCACCGGTTGTGGTATTTAACAAAACCTGCGTTTTCTTGTTTTCCGCAAAGATATTTTCCATCGGCGTTACCGACGAGAAACTCGTATTTCCAGCCGCGGTTGCAAACATGCCACCCTGGGCAAAAGTTTTGCCCCCTACTCCCAAAATCGTCATCAAAAAGATTACGCTCAGGACTATATGTCGTTTCATAAATCTCGTGTTTAGTGATTAACCTTTCCTCTTACTTTTCTTGTCAAAACTGAACGTTCTTGAAATATTGAAACCATAGTGAATATCTCCTTTACCCCAGCTTCCGGTGGTTTCTCCGATAAATTGTTTTTCGATCATCCCCAGTGAATTGGTAAAATGAAGCTGAAAAACGTGACCTCCTGTTTCAATATCAACACCCAAGGCCATGGAATCATGGTAAGGAAGAGAACCGTTATTTCTCGCCGTCCAGAAATATTCTGCATTGATCGAAACACGCTTACTGATTTTCAAACGGCCACCTAAACCAAGAGAGAAAAGCCCCCGCTCCTCTCCCGTTAGCTCAGGCAGGTTTCGATATAGATAGGTTGGAGTAATTTGTAAAGAAAGTTTTTCGCTGAATTTCCGTGCGATCAGCGCCTGATATACATAGGTTAATTTATTCTGGAAACTGCGTTTCAATTCCTCATCTGTAAGCGGACGCAAAGTTCTTATCGCGCTGCTGGCAAAAAGTGTGATAGAAACCGGAACTACTTTTGCCCCGGAAGTTTGTTTCAACAATCGATACTTAGCAAAAAAGTCAAACGCTTTTTGTTCCGTACTTCTTCCCACACCGATCATCAGATCGTCGGTAACTCCGTACTCAAACCCTAATCTTAATGTAGCCTGATCTAATCCGTATAATTGATAAGACCCGGAATTCAACCGGCCAAAACGGTGGGAAATACGAAAATCCATATGGTTTTTCTTAACCGTTTCCACAGAATGGCCGTTTATGATTCTTGTAGATTTAAAGGTAGCTTCTACCGGAACGGTTGTGTTGCTATCCAGTTTGTTCAGTTCTCCAAGTAAATCGTTTTGGGCGTGAAGAATTGTAACCGGGAAAAGTAAAATGATTGCGAGGCGGAGTGCTTTCATGATTTCGGGATTATGCTGTTACTGTTAAAGTGTTACCATCTGTTGAAAGAACAGCCTTATAAGCTTTTAGTGCTGCTACTGCCGGGCCCTTGTCTACGGCACCTGTTAACTTAAATTCGGAGCCATGATTAGCGCAATAAATATCATTTTCCGAACTTCTATATTGTACCGTTGTTCCCTCATGCGTACAAACTTTGGAAAGTGCTGCATAAGTATTTGTTGTGGAAAGTGCTACAATCAAGTCCCCGATAATCATGTAAGAACCAGCGGTTTTCAATTTGGAATATGTAGCATTGGTAAGATCTACTGTAAAACTGATTGCCCCCGCTGAGGTTGTAGTATTTCCGGTCAAGCCCGAAGTATTTCCTGTGCCCGTGTCAGGAGTAGTGGGTGTCGTAGTCGTTAAAGGATCCATATCTCCAGTGCTGCAAGATGTCATCGTTCCCATGCAGTAAAAGGCCATTAACGTTGAAGTTCCAAGGCTCAAACTTCTTAAAAACTCTCCTCTCTTCATTGTTTCTTTTTTTGTTGTGTTCATGATGATATTAAGTAGGTTGGTGAAAATTCAGACATACTTTTCCTGTTTCCCGATTTTACGGGAACTGGAAAATGATCTTGACAGATCTTGTTATTTTTTAAATGTAGGGGTGTATCGTATTGAAAACCATACGCCGGTGGTAAATAAATCTACCTTTCCATAGCCGACTTTCTTGACCGGAATACGCACGTAAGGTTCTGCTAAAAGTGATAATTTTTTCGAAAAACGATATTCATATCCCGCCGAAGCATTGATATGGCTAAACAAATACCAACCGGTTGACACTTCGAAGTATTCCCACTTTTTGCCGTATGTCTTGGGGGGATAATTGTATTCATATTTTTCATTTTGCATATAGTATGAGGAAGTTCCCGCTCCTGCAAACCACCTTGAACGTGCATTTTGTGAAATGTCATAACGTACATTTAAGGGTATTTCAATAATCTTGCACACCCCATCAACACTTGTTGGTAAGACTTTCTGATCCTTCCAGCTATCAGGCCATTCGTATTCGCCTGCTTTTGCATTATAAACTTTCGAACTCCTGATTACACCCGTTTGAATATATAGTTTTTGGAAAATAGAGTATTCAATTAATAATGAAACAGCCGTTCCGGGCTTTGAAAAATTCTTCAAACCAACCGAACTTATATCCGGAGAATAGCCAAAACGTACAGCAAATTTCGGTATCAGTTCTTTTTCACTCGTTTCTTTAACCGGCTGCTCAGAAACTGGTTGTACCTCTGCTTCCTTAACTTCTACCTCCGGCAATGAATTCGGTTTTTTCCAAATCAGCGATCTGGATTTTAATTTACTGGCAGAAATATTAAGTCTTGCAATTTCATTATTAAGATCAATCTCATCAACTGTCTTGTCCATCTTATCAACAATCGGAACATAATTTTTACCATTTCCTGAATTGTCATCACCTGTCAGATTTGAAATTACCAAATTCGTCTTATCCGGTTTGACTTTTGCTACATCAGATTTTACAAAATCATCAACCTTTTGGTTATCATTGTTTTTAGATAAAAATGCCCCGTCGCCCCTTCTCCCAATAGAATGGTTTGGCTCTAAGTACACTCCGCCTGTCTTAGACCAGCGCCGGGGCAGTATCTTCGGATTTGTTGATTTAGAAATATTGTTTTTATTTTTTATCAATAATTCCGTTGTTTCTTGTTCAGGTTGTGCCAGCTTACTTTCCTCAACAGCCTTAGAATTGACTCCTGATTTCACCTCATAATCCTTTTCTGAACTGTGAATAGCTTTCTTTGACTTTTCTCCGTTAATAGCTAAGCCCTTATCTGATTTTGATTCAACAATATTACTTTCAGATTTTTCCCGGCCATTTTTCGTTTCTTCCGGTTTTTTTTCCGGAATTTCAGTGCCAACTTTCTCAGCTATTTGTTTGTCATCTCTTCCTGTTACAGACCTTTGTGTTGGCAACAGACTTTCTTTATTGACAATGCTTTTCTCTGTATCGTTTTCCTTACCTGTCAACAAATACGTTGTCAATCCACCTAACATCAAAAGTGCTAACAAACCAACCGGCCACCATTTTTTAAACCAGGCAGCAGCAGTCCTTCCATCATTTTCGTCTAACCTTTTTCTTAACGCATTCCAATCCTGAGGATCAAAATTCGAATCAAGCTCTTCCGCAGACTTTCTGAAGAGCTTGTCCAGTTCGTCATCTGGGAACTCTTTCATAATTGTCTATATTAATCTTGGATAGCATAATTCTTAATTTTTCCCGGGCCCGCGACAAATTTGACTTTGACGCGCCAACAGAAATATTCAATTGTTCGGCAATTTCTTCGTGTGTGTACCCGTCTATTACAGCCAAACTAAATACCAGCCTGTATGCTGGTGTCAGTTCCTGTATTAAACCGATGATTTCCTCATGTGCCATTTTAGTAATTACCGTTTCGTCTACAAATACCTGATCCGCAGCTTCCACATCATCTAAAACTTCGTGACGGATTTCGTGCCTGTAATGATCCAGTGCGGTGTTAATCATTACCCTGCTCAGCCAATTTTTAAAAGAACGACTTTGGTCAAAACTATCCAGCTTTGTAAAAATCTTCAAAAACCCATCATTCAATATCTCTTTGGCCTCTTCCCTGCTCCGTGTGTAGCGTAAACAAATGCTCATGGCATAGCCATAAAACTGTTTATACAACAGCTCCTGACTACGGCGGTTCTTTTTCAAACAGCCGTCGAGTAGTTCATGAAGAACGGCGGAGTTATACTCGGGCATGTCTTTCTCTTTTTAATGATTACGAGCTGAAAAACAAAACGGTTGCGCAGCTTGAAATTTTTTTTTAATTATTTTTTAATTCCGTGTTTTTTACAATAAATAATGTCTGTTGAACCACTTCTAAAATGTTGAAGGATCTGCCTTCCAACTTATCACAAAACTTTCATTAATTTTAAGCAAATGTAAATGAAATAAAAAGTGCTAAGTATCTGATTTTAAATTATCGAGCACGATATTCGGTGGATCCAACGATTTCAAAATTTCAATAAAGCATTCCTCAAACTTGAAACCGTAGTTTTAGATTTAGAAAAAAATGGCTTGTCTGAGTTAGAAAAAGAAGGATTGATCCAGAGATTTGAATATACACATGAATTGGCGTGGAATGTAATGAAGGATTTTTTTGAATTGGAAGGAAATACCACGATAATGGGATCCGGAAGCGCAACTCGTGAAGCTTTTAAAAAGGGAATTATAGCTGATGGCGAAAACTGGATGGATATGATTAACAGTCGTAATTCAGCGCATCCAATCCGTTTTAGCCAGTTTTCCGGAAATTGAAGAAGTTATTCTTTATGGAGCAAAAGGAAATTACAAAAATAGTTCTGATATCGATTTAACATTGAAAGGCAAACAACTCACTTTATTCATTTTGGGAAAAGTGGATGAACAGCTCGACGATCTGTTACTGCCTTATACTTTTGACCTATCTATTTATCATCAAATAAACAGCCCGGAATTGCTCCACCACATGAACCGGGTCGGTAAACTATTTTTCAGTAAGAAAATCTGAAAGTAATTTTTTTCCAAACAATGTCAAATCTCAATTGTCAGACTTCTTATTCTTGTCACTTAATTATCAATTATTCCGTACTTTTGCCATTCTGAATATAGTATTATGGTTATCAGCGCTTTGAAATAATTTTCGGTAGCTCCGATAGACTTCATTTCTGTTTCAACATCATTTAAGTAACGCAAGTCGAATAGCTTTTTGTAATGGCCAAAAGAAAAAATAGTGATGAAGGAGATTCTGCCTCTCCGTTTGCGGTAAAAAAAATCAGTTGGGAAGGACTCAAAAAAACGTTTGCCCTTTTTCGTTACATACTTCCATATAAGTGGGTTTTCATAGTCGGGATGGTATTTCTGACACTTTCAACCTTTACCTCTCTTGCTTTTCCAAAATTGGTTGGGAGTATTGTGGAAGTGATTGAAGGAAAGTCACAATATACGATCAACCAGATTACGGGATTTCTGATTGTCGTCCTCGTTTTTCAATCCATATTTTCGTTTTTAAGAATATTTCTCTTCACGAGAGTAAGTGAAAGGGCGATGGCCGATTTACGCCGGGATACGTATAGTAAAATCATTACTTTGCCTCTTGGATTTCTGGAACAACGCCGGGTTGGAGAGCTAACCAGCCGCGTTACGTCCGACGTTTCGCAACTGGAAGGTGTTTTGTCCTTTACAATCGCAGAATTCTTCCGCCAGGTAGCTACGTTAATCGTTGGTATTGCTATTATTTCATACACGTCCTGGAAGCTGACGCTTTTCATGATGGGGACTTTCCCGATCCTGGTTATTGCTGCCGCTTTTTTTGGAAGATATATTCGTCGATTATCAAAAAAAGCACAGGACGAACTGGCAGCTGCCAACGTAATTGTTGAAGAAACTTTGCAATCCGTTAATGTTGTAAAAGCCTTTACAAACGAACACCTTGAAGTAAACCGTTACGAAACTGCTTTGGGGCGTGTGGTAAAACTCGCACTTCACGCAGCGACTTTCCGTGGCGGATTTGTTTCCTTTATCATTTTTGCCATTTTTGGCGGTATTGTCGGTGTGATCTGGTTTGGAGCCGGTTTAGTTCAATCGGGCGATATGAGCCTTTCGGACTTGTTCACTTTTATTTTGTATACTACATTCATCGGCGCTTCCATTGGCGGTATGGGCGATTTATATGCACAGATCAACAAAACGGTCGGTGCGTCTGAAAGGATATTTGAGCTTCTTAGGGAAACCTCCGAAGTATCGGTTGAAGAATCAGCAAAAGAGCCTGAAAGCCATGTTCGCGGAGAGATTCAGTATAACGATGTACATTTTGCATATCCGTCAAGAGCAGATCTTCCGGTGTTGAAAGGAATATCATTCCATGTAAATGCCGGAGAAAAAATTGCGCTGGTTGGGTATAGCGGTGCCGGAAAATCTACAATAATTCAATTACTGATGCGGTTCTACAACCATCAATCAGGCGAAATCCTTATTGACGGAAAATCGGTTTCTGATTACGGCATTTCAGAATTGCGTAAAAATATTGCTATCGTTCCTCAGGAAGTGATACTTTTTGGTGGTACTATTTATGAAAATATAGCTTACGGCCGGCCATCGGCAACTGCTGCTGAAATTTTTGATGCCGCGAAAAAAGCATATGCTACTGAATTCATTGATACTTTCCCTGAAAAATTTGAAACCATTGTTGGTGAACGCGGAATAAAATTATCAGGCGGCCAACGTCAGCGGATTGCTATTGCACGTGCCATTTTGAAAGATCCAAAAATCCTGATCCTGGACGAAGCAACAAGTTCGCTGGATGCAGAATCAGAGAAACTGGTTCAGATTGCATTGGATGAATTGATGAAAAACCGCACAACGATCGTGATTGCCCACAGGTTAGCAACAATCCGGAAAGTAGATTCTATTTATGTAATCCGTGAAGGCCAGATCGCAGAATCCGGTTCTCATCAGGAATTATCATTACTAGACAACGGCTTGTATGCAAGTCTGATTAAATTACAGTTTGAAACCGCAGAGAGCCATTAATGGATAATCAAAAGGAAATTACCAACCCACACACTTTTTTTGAAGCTGAATTTCAGAAGGCAAAATTAGCAGAATCCATTGCACAGGATCGGTTCAATATGCTTTCAATTGGAAGAATTGCAGCCTTTCTGAGCATTTTCGGGACTGCGTGGCTTTGGAATCACTTCGATCAAGCGAGCTGGGGAATTGGCACTGCGATTGCATTTGTATTATTTTTAATATTGATGCGCCTTCAGCAGACTGCCAAAACGAAACGTAATTTCCAGAGAAATATCCAGACCATCAATGAGGACGAAATCCAGCGTCTTTCTTTTAAGTTTCTAAGAAAAGATACTGGCATTCACTTTCAGGAAAAAAATCACTCATTTGCCACCGATCTGGATATTTTCGGCGAATATTCTTTATACCGTTTACTAAACCGTACAAGAACTTCAGAAGGCAGCCGGAGACTGGCAAACTGGCTGAAACATCATGCTTCGTTAGAAGAAATTCTGATGAGACAGGAAGCGGTGGAAGAATTCAAAAATGATCCGGAATTCAGACAAACCTGGGAAGCAACTGCCCTTTTGCACGAACATGCGGCGCAACAAGTAGGAGCTTTCCGAGACTGGTCCGCAGAAACTTTGCCGGATTCGTTACAATCTTCACTACGCTGGCGGTTTTGGCCAATGGTAACTTTACTGGTTGGCGGACTCGTATTTGCAGGTTTAATTCCCGGCTGGTTACTGGCTATAAGCCTTCTATGGCATCTGGTCATTCTCAGACGTTACCAGGAAACTTTGCAAAATATTGTAAACCGCACTACTGCGCTTGGTTTTACTCTTTCAGCTTATTCGGATCTATTAGATATCGCCGATGCCGCACCTTTCCGGTCACGCTGGTGGAAACAACGCCAGACTTTAATCCGTGGATCTGCTCATTCGCTTAGAAAAGCAGGCGTTTTATTTGAACGACTTGATTATAGAAATCATCCGTTTTTCGCCATTTTCGTCGGCATAACTACCATGTGGGATTTGCATTGTCTGGCTGGTTTGGAAAACTGGAAAAAAGCTAACAAAGAGCATTTGCATCATTGGCTTGATGTACTGGCAGATACGGAAGCAATGAACAGTTTGGCCGGAAACGCCTTTGCCTATCCTGATTCAACCGTTCCACAGGTAACCTGGGAAAAAGGTGTTTATATTGAAACAATCCAAATGGGGCATCCGCTCATACCGAAAGAAAAACGGGTAAGTAATAATTTTGGCATGAATGGATTGGGACAAACCATCCTTGTGACGGGTTCCAATATGTCAGGAAAAAGTACGTTTTTACGTACTATCGGGCTAAATCTTGTTCTGGCACAGATGGGAGCGGTAGTTTCTTCGGACAAATTTGCCTGCTCGCCTCTCCGGGTTTTCAGCAGTATGCGCACGCAGGATTCTCTGGAGGAAAGTACATCTTCTTTTTATGCTGAACTGAAACGTTTGCGTCAGCTTTTAGAATTGGCTGATGAAAAGAATGAATCTCCGGTTTTTTATCTTCTGGATGAAATATTAAAAGGAACAAATTCGGCAGACAGGCATAAAGGCGCCGAAGCATTAATCCGCCAGTTGCACGCAAAAAGTTCAGCAGGACTGGTTTCAACCCACGATCTGGAATTAGGTGAATGGGGAGCCACTGAAACCTATGTCCGAAACTTCCATTTCCGTTCGGATGTAGAAGACGGACAGCTTAAATTTGACTATCAATTGCATGATGGAATCTGCAAATCTTTCAACGCATCCGAATTGATGCGCATGATGGGAATTGATATTGACATGCATAAATCATAATCGGACTACCGTTCATAAAAGGTTTTTGAATGAAATTACTCCTTTTGAGTAACTTTACTGTACGAGTTTACGTTTATTTGTATTAGCAAGAAAAATAAAAGTTTAATCTTTGAAAATAAAGAATCATCCTCGCCTCGCGAAAGAGTTTCTATTTTCAATTTCCATTATCAATTTTCAATAATTTCAAAGATCTGAATGGAATACTTAGAGTACCTGATTATGGCTGGACAACTCATACTGGGTTTGTCTATTTTGGTTGGATTGCATGAATGGGGGCATATGTTTGCCGCTAAGACGTTTGGTATGCGTGTGGAAAAATACTTCATCGGTTTTCCTCCGAAAATCTGGAGTATACAAAAAGGAGAAACTGAATATGGAATCGGTGCAATTCCACTGGGTGGATTTGTGAAAATATCGGGTATGATTGATGAATCCATGGATACCGAGGCGATGAACAAAGATCCTCAGCCATGGGAATTCCGCTCAAAACCAGCCTGGCAACGACTTATCGTAATGCTTGGCGGTATTATTGTGAACGTTATTGTTGGTGTTTTTATCTTTATCGTCCTTGCTTATATTGATGGAGAAAAGATTTTATCGAACGCAGAGGTTAATAAATATGGTATTGTCGCAGGTGATTTAGGCAAGCAAATAGGTTTGCGTACAGGTGATAAAATCATCAAAGCGAACGGAAAATCATATACTTGTTTTAATGATATTGTTAGTCTTGACGTGTTTTTGGCAAGCAACAGTACTTACACAGTTCTCCGTGATGGTAAAGAAATGGATATTGATATCCCAAACAACTTTATCGAAAAATTATCAGATGCAGATCGTGATGACAAGATGAGTTTCATCAGTCCTGCGATGCCTTTTAAAATCAGAGAACTGGTTCCTGGTATGCCAGCTGCAAAAGCAGGTATCAAAGCGGGTGATAAAATTGTTTCGATCAACGGCGCGCCTATTCGCTATTATAATGAATTGCAGGAAACACTTCCAAAACTTAAAGGACAGGAAGCGAAGATCGTAATTGACCGCGCAGGACAACAACAGGATATTAACGTTAAAGTTTCTGCTGACGGAACCATTGGTTTGTATCCGGAAAGTCTTTTGGCATTTACAACAATTAAGTTTACTGTTGGAGAAGCGGTGAAAGAAGGTACTAAAAATGCTTTCAATGTTGTTTTCAATAACATTAAAGGTTTTGGCAAAATTTTCCGTGGGGAAGTTTCCGCTTCAAAAGCATTGAGCGGCCCTATTGGAATTGCCCGAATGTTTGGCGGGGTTTGGGACTGGAACCGTTTCTGGCACCTGACGGGCTTGCTTTCAATGGTTTTGGCATTCATGAATGCTCTGCCAATTCCGGCTTTGGATGGTGGTCATGCCGTTATTCTTTCTTATGAAATTATTTCAGGCCGCAAGCCTTCTGATGTTTTCCTTGAAAATGCTCAGAAAGTAGGTATGGTATTGTTACTTGGACTAATGGCCTTCGCCATTTTCAACGACGTATGGAAAGCTGTTTTCTAAAAAATATTGTCCATTGACCGGCTTATTTGGTAAGCCGGTCAATGTTATAAATTGTCCTCATCTTCTTACAAGTTTGCATTGAAGATCACCCGTCTCACTTTTCTGCTCATTATTTTCTGGCTGTCAAGCTCCTTTGCGCCCAAACATCAATACCATGTAAGCGTAACGCAAATGAAGTATGACAAGCCTGCAAAATCCTTTGAAACAAGTATTCGCATTTTTACGGATGATTTGGAAAAAGGACTTTCGGAAGATAATAACAAACGTATTTTCACCATTAAGAATAATGATCAGAATAATCCGTTTGTAGAGCGTTACGTCCGCAAACATTTTACCTTAACCAACGCACAGAAAAAAGCAGAAATCCAGTATGTAGGTAAAGAAGAAGAAGCCGATGCAACCTGGATCTATCTTGAAATTCCATTTTCCGAAAATCCGGAAGGCTGGAAACTCCAAAATAGCATTTTGATGGAAACGTTTGACGATCAAGTCAATATGATGAATCTCAAACTTCCTTCCGGGCCGAAAACTTTTTTATACAAAAAAGGACAATCTGTACAAACGCTTTAAAAAAGGTGATTATTCATAATTTGCCTGACAACATTTGGTTGGCACGGCAATTTTGTTGTATTTATCCCTTTCATTTGAAAGTCATTATTTATAAATTGGGAAAAGATTATCTGTCATTATGACAGAATGCCTATGAAATTTGAACCTTCTGACCTCTATAGTCGGCTTCTTATGTCCGATTCGGATTTAGATAGCCTTGAAATTGTTCCCTTGGGTGGTCCCGAGGGCTCTGATGAACCTTTTGAAGTACCTAATGAACTTGCCATTTTGCCAATCAGGCAAACTGTCCTTTTTCCTGGGATGGTAATTCCGGTAACCGTAGTGCGCCAAAAAGCAATCCGTCTTGTAAAAAAAATATACCGTAATTCGGATATTAACATGCGGATTTTGGGTGCAGTTACGCAAGCCAAACCAAATAAAGAAGATCCTACCGCAGACGACCTTCATAAAATCGGAACGGTTGCCCATATTCTGAAAATGATCACGCTTCCGGATGGAAATGTTACGATCATCGTTCAGGGCCGTCAGCGTTTTGAAATAAAAAAGATTTTAAGTGAAGATCCATATCTGACTGCCGAAGTTGAGGCAATAGAAGATTCTTTCGTTGCGCCGACTAAAAAAGAATCGAAAGCACTTTTGCAGTCACTTCGTGATGGCGCGCATAAGATCATGCGTTTAAATCCGGAGATTCCGCAAGAAGCCAGAATTGCGCTGGATAATATAGAAAGTCCTGTTTTCCTGATCCATTTTCTTTCTTCAAATATTAATGTTGAAGTAGCGGACAAGCAAAGATTACTGGAAGAAAGAAACGGGCACAAGCAGGCAACTCTTTTGCTTCAGTATATGATGCGGGAGATTGAAATGCTTGAATTGAAGCGTGAAATCCAGTCGAAAGCAAGTTCTGATATTGACCAGCAGCAACGCGATTATTACCTGCGTCAGCAAATTAAAGTTTTGCATGATGAGCTTGGAATCGATAGTCCGGAGCGTGACATGGACGATATCCGTGCTAAAGCAAGCCAGAAAAAATGGTCGGATGCAGTTCGCTTACATTTTGACAAGGAACTTGCCAAATTACAGCGTATCAATCCAATGGCGCCTGAATATCCGGTAACGTTAAATTACCTGGAAACGCTGGTCGATTTGCCTTGGGGTGAATATACAAAAGATAATTTTGACCTTGTCCGCGCGCAAAAAGTGCTGGATTCAGATCACTTCGGTTTAGAAAAAGTTAAAGAACGGATCATTGAATATCTTGCAGTTTTGAAACTGAAAGGTAATTTGAAAGCTCCGATTCTTTGTTTGTACGGACCTCCCGGTGTTGGTAAAACTTCCCTTGGGAAATCGATAGCGAAAGCTTTGAACCGTGAATATATAAGAATGGCTTTGGGTGGTGTGCATGATGAAGCGGAAATTCGCGGTCATCGTAAAACATACATAGGGGCAATGCCAGGAAAAGTAATTCAGAATATCAAAAAAGCGGGTTCTGCAAATCCCGTTTTCATTCTGGATGAAATCGATAAGGTAAGCTCCGATTACCGTGGCGATCCTGCTTCTGCTTTGCTGGAAGTTTTGGATCCTGAACAAAATTCTTCTTTTACAGATAATTATCTTGAAGTTGAATACGATCTTTCCCGTGTACTTTTTGTAGCTACCGCCAACGCACTTGATACGATCCACCCGGCTCTTCGCGACCGTATGGAAATTATCGAGATGACGGGTTACACGATTGAAGAAAAATTGCAGATCGCCAAACGTTATCTTGTGCCAAAACAACGCAAAGATCACGGCTTGAAAGCAACGGATGTGAAATTTGATGATGCTGCATTGTTGCGCGTTATTGAAGGATATACCCGCGAATCGGGCGTTCGTAATCTGGAACAAAAAGTAGGAACACTGGTTCGGAAAATCGCAAAATCGGTTGCGATGGATCAGGAATATCCTAAAACGATAAAAATCGAGCATGTTGAAAAATTCCTTGGTGCGGAGATTTTTGATAAAGACCTGTATCAGGATAATGATTACGCTGGTGTTGTTACGGGTTTAGCCTGGACTTCGGTTGGTGGAGAAATCCTGTTTATTGAAACCAGTTTGAGCCGTGGAAAAGGTGGATTGACATTATCCGGACAATTGGGTGATGTGATGAAAGAATCAGCCATTACCGCTCTTTCTTATCTGAAAGCACATTCCGATAAACTGGATATTGATTACCGCATTTTCAATCATTACGATCTGCACGTGCACGTTCCTGCCGGAGCTGTTCCAAAAGACGGTCCTTCTGCTGGTATCACGATGGTAACTTCGATGGCTTCGATTTTTACACAACGTAAAATTCGTCCGTTCCTGGCGATGACAGGTGAAATAACTTTACGTGGAAAAGTACTTCCTGTGGGCGGTATTAAAGAAAAAATCCTTGCAGCAAGAAGAGCTGGCGTGAAAGAAATTATCATGTGCTCAAAAAATCGCAAAGACGTAGAAGAAGTGCCTGCGAACTATATCAAAGACTTAACCTTCTATTATGTGGATAAAGTCGATGAAGTGTTAGCAATTGCGCTTCTTCCTGAAAAAGTAACCAACGCAACTACTTTTGTTTTCCCTGACGAAAAGAAAGAAAAAGAAGAAAGTGGTTATGTAACATTGACCGTATAAAAGTTAACCTGATTTATTTCAGAATAATATTTCCCAAAAGAGGCGCCCAAACGGTGCCTCTTTTTTTAGGGGTTTGATCAAAGAAAAAGCGTCATATTGATGAACAAGAAATTTACAAAAATGACCGTATCCCAGCTATCTCCGGAATTATTAAAACAACGTCCTGAATTATATCCCGACTTAGATAAACTTTTGGCTTTACCTGAAAAAATAATCCAGTTTGGTACTGGCGTACTCTTACGTGGACTTCCCGATTATTTCGTCAATAAAGCCAATCAGCAAAATATTTTTAATGGCCGGATCGTAGTTGTAAAATCAACTTCACAAGGCAGCGCCGATGCTTTTGAAATACAGAAAAATATTTTTTCTCATGGCATAAGAGGAATTCAAAACGGAGAACATATTGATGAAACCGTGATTAACACGGCTATTAGCAGAACACTTTCGGCAAGTAACCATTGGGCCGAAATTCTGGAATGTGCACATAATCCGGAAATGAAAATCGTTATTTCCAATACAACGGAAGTTGGTATTCAGTTTGTTGAAGATAATTTGCAGGCTTCTCCCCCAAAGTCTTTTCCTGGAAAATTAACCGCTTTTTTATACGAGCGGTTTAAAGCATTTGAAGGATCAGCAGAATCCGGTATGGTGATCGTGCCAACTGAATTAATTGTAGGAAATGGCACAAAACTGCATGAAATTGTTTTAAAACAAGCAAATGAACATGATTTAGGCAAAGATTTCATAAACTGGCTTGAACAGAATAATCAGTTCTGTAACTCGCTTGTCGACCGGATCGTTCCAGGAAAACCTGACGCTGAAACGGTGGCTGAATTATCAGAAAAATCAGGTTATAAAGATGATCTTCTAATCGTTTCAGAAGTTTATAGTTTGTGGGCGATTGAAGGTGATGAACATGTAAAATCTGTTTTGAGCTTTGCTCAAGCTGATAAAGGTGTTGTGATTGAACCTAACATTGATCTTTTCAGGGAATTAAAACTTCGTCTGCTAAACGGTACGCATACCTTAGCATCTGGTTTGTGTTTTTTATATGGATTAAACACGGTTAGGGAAAGTATGGAAAATCCTGAAACGTCTGAATTTATAGCAGATGTTATGCTGAAAGAATTAGCACCGGCTATTCCTTATGAAGTTGACCCAGCCCGCGCACAGGAATTTGGGAATCAGGTTCTGGATCGTTTCAGAAATCCATTTATCCGTCATCAGCTGATCGATATTACGGTTCAGTATACTGCAAAAATGAAAATGCGTAATATTCCTACGCTCTTGAATCATTACAAGATATCAAATGAGGTTCCGGTTCTTTTTGCCAAAGGATTTGCTGCTTTTTTATTGTTCATGAAACCTGTTCAATTGCTGGAAGGTATTTATTCCGGCGAACGAAACAGTGAGTCATATCCGATCCGATGTGATTCTGCCGCCTATTTTGCAGAGAAATGGGAAGGTGCTAAAACTCTGTCCGAGCTGGTTCAGAAAGTATTAAGTGACGATTCTTTATGGGGCGCTAACTTAACTTCTCTGCCTGGTTTTTCCAACGCAGTAAATGAAAATCTGGAATTACTTTCGAAGAAAGAAACGATCATTAATTAGCATTTGCCAGGAATATAAAAAACCACTTGCTGATGATCAGCAAGTGGTTTTCTGATTTTATAAGCTTCAAATTATTTGGTAGCGCGCGTTTCGTATGACTGATTTTTGATCAATTTTAAATGATTAAGCTCCGGAATAATGACAATGCAATCTTTTGGAATCACACCCCTCGTAATCCAGTTATGCACTCTTGCTATGGCCAAACGATTATTCTTGACATAATCAGATGTCGTAATCCATTCAGATAGACTATATTCTTTGTCTGCAATGACCAGTTTACTTTTGGTAATTTCGGTCATCATTTTTTCTATATTATCAAACCGGCTATCAATTTCCGTTAGTGACATTTTCTTTGAGGAAAAATCCATTTTCTTAGAATTGATTTAAGTGTATATTTAAGTATTATGTCTCAGAATTACCAAAATTAAGTCAAATTTAAAGCGCCCTCCACTTCTCAATCCTCAAAAGCAAATCCCCCGGCCTCACCAAGATTATTTCCTTCCAGTAATATCTCGCTATTCTTAAATCCGTTGAAAAAAAGATAGCCAACACCACACATTGTCAGAAATAAAATCCCGACTGTTACCTTGGTCCATATCTTACGGTTATTAATTTCAGGAAAATATCTATCTCCTTTAAGTACAAAATAGCAATAAGCCGGCAACGGATAAATTCCCAGAATGACCGCAGCAAAATTGGTATTAAACAAGCTTATACCTATCACAAGAATCAAAACCGAAATTCCCAGAAACAGGTGAAATTGTTTAAAAAAACGCAGATAACCATCAATATCAACCAGTTCCCGCTGCTGTGCCGACATCGTGTTATAGCCGGAAAGAATGTATCTCGCATTATTTTTAGTGACCAGAAATCCCACCGAAGCGAAGACTAGCGAAAGAATTATTGCAGGAATTATCATGATTTAATTATTTTAAAACAATCAACTTGATCCATTCGGAAATTTCAGTCAAAGCTGTTGGCGAAAAAGTTTGTTCAATTTTTGCATAATCACCCGGTGAGCCGGTTTCACTTTCCTGAAAAAGATGATTCAGTTTAGGCAATTCTTTAATCTTAAAGTTTTTGTTTTCACCCTTTTCCAATGCCATTCTGATCCCTTCCAAATCTTCTTTCGGAGGAACCTGCAAATCATTTGACCCATTCAATGCTAAAACGGGACATTTTACTTTTTCCAAAGTTTCAGCAGGATCATATCGTAGAAAAAATTGATACCAAGGCGTTGCAATCTGATTTACAGATTGCATCAAATACTCATTTCGTTTATCAGCTGGTGGTTGTTGGGTAGCCGGAAGCAATTTAAAGGTTTCATCCATGATAGGTAAAAGCTCCTTTTTTATTTCAGCCAGGTCAGATTTGTCTTTTAATATAGTGTAGCCTTTTTTATTCAATACATCAATTTCATCTAAAACACTTTCCGAAACACCATTTGCCCTAAAAATTAAATGCGCTTGTTTTATCAGAAGCTCATCACCGGCAATACCAGGTCCGGCCAATAAAACAATAAAAGCAATCTCATCCGAGCCAGCCGCTACCATCGGAGCAATCATTCCACCCTCACTATGCCCGATCAGGCCAATTTTCTCCTGATTAATTTCCCTTCTTGTTTTCAGATATGAAACCGCAGATTCCACATCCGTTGCAAAATCTTTCGTTGTTGCTATGCCAAAAACACCGGTGGATTGAGCCGTTCCCCTATCATCATATCTTAAAACTGCAATACCGTTTCTAGTGAGATAATCCGACAAAACCAGAAAAGGTTTATGACCCAGTAATTCTTCATTGCGATCTTGCGGACCGCTTCCCGAGATCAGTACAACAACCGGAAAATTCCCTTCTTTTGCAGGCAAAGTAAGCGTTCCTGCTAATGTTATTTTATCTTTCTGGTTTTCAAATTTAACATCTTCCGAATAATACGGATAAGGTTTGACAGGTTCCTGGGGTCTGGAAAGTTTCGGTTTTTCCAAATCTCCCCGCCCCAGATCCAAAGGGAAAGACTGACCATTTTGTTTAAATATTCCTTTAAAAATATTATCTGCACCTAATGTTCCGCTGTATTCTGCGTTAAGGCTGGTCATGGTTAGCTTCAAAACGGAACTGTTAAATTCAACGGAATTAACAGGAATGCCTTTTGCTCCTTGATTAGGACTATCCAGTGTCGCTGAATAACCCTCATTTGTCTTCGTAACATAAAGAACCAAACCTAACTGCGCACCCGGAACTTTGAGAATTCCGGTCCACTGCCCGGAAATATCCTGGGCCGAACAATTAAGAAATATGAGAATTAGGAATGTAAATAGTAATGTGTTTTTCATTGTGATATATTTGTGAAAAGGAAAAAAAACAATCTCTTGGAGAGCATAAGCAATTACGTTTAAAGAAAAGAGAAAGTAAACAAGAATGTGATCATTGGAATCAAATAACCGTCATGGAGCAAAACACACAACTGGAACTAGCAGCTCAATTCGTTCATAACACCAATAAAAACATCTTTTTAACCGGGAAAGCAGGGACAGGAAAAACTACTTTTCTACATACCCTTAAAAAGACGCTTCACAAAAGAATGGCGATTGTTGCTCCCACTGGCGTGGCTGCGATTAATGCCGGAGGTGTTACGATTCATTCGTTTTTTCAATTGCCTTTTGGGCCGTATATTCCTGAAAGCAATCCAAATGAACAACGTTACAGCCGTTTTAACAAAGAAAAAATAAATTTGATCAAAAGTCTGGATCTGCTCGTGATTGATGAAATCAGTATGGTGCGGGCCGATATGCTGGATGGAATTGATGAAGTTTTAAGAAAATATAAAGACCGGAACAAGCCATTTGGGGGGACACAACTACTCATGATCGGAGATTTGCACCAGCTTTCTCCTGTCATCAAGGATGAAGAATGGAATATGCTGAAACCGTATTATGATACCGTTTTCTTTTTCAGCAGTAATGCGTTAAGACAAACCGATCCTGTACGTATTGAGCTAAAACATATTTACCGCCAATCGGATACTTTTTTTATTGATTTATTGAATAAAATTCGTGAGAATCAGCTGGATAAAATCAGTCTGGCTGCTTTGAATGAACGTTATATTCCCAATTTCAAACCCGCAGAAGACGAAGGTTACATTACTTTAACAACGCATAATAATACCGCACAGGAAATAAATAGCGAAAAACTGGAAGAGCTGAAAGGCAAATCCAAACATTTTGAAGCGCAAATCCATGACGATTTCCCGCAATATGCATACCCCACAGAACAAAGTCTGGCGCTGAAAATTGGTGCACAGGTTATGTTTGTCAAAAATGATTCTTCGCGCGACAAGCTTTATTATAATGGAAAAATCGGTACAGTAACACGTTTTGACGACGATACGATTTTTGTAAAATGTAAAGGTGATTATACCGAAATCGATGTCCATCCTGCGGAATGGAAAAATATCAAATACGCATTAAATCCTCAGACAAAGGAAATTGATGAGCAGGTTATTGGCAGTTTTATTCAATATCCGTTAAAACTTGCCTGGGCTATTACCATTCATAAAAGCCAGGGACTGACTTTTGAAAAGGCGATTATTGACGCCAACAATTCCTTTGCACACGGCCAGGTTTACGTAGCACTGAGCCGTTGTAAAAGTTTTGAAGGCATGGTATTACGCACGCCGATCTCTCAAAATAGTGTAAAAACGGACGGAACGGTAGCCGCTTATACCAGAGATGCCAGTGCAAACGAACCGGATGGTGATCAGCTTACCACTTCGAAAATGAATTTTCAACGTTCTCTGCTACTCGAATTGTTCGATTTCAGTGAAATGAAATACGCTTTTTCCAGACTTAACCGGGTTGTTTCAGAACATGAAAATGTCATCAATAAATCAGTTAGTATTACGTTGAAATTGATTCAGGCAACAGCTGATCAGGATATTTTCAATGTTTCGGATAAGTTTAAAAATCAGTTAAACCAGTTTCTTGCAGAAGCCGGTTTGCCGGAAGAAAATGAAAATCTGAATAACCGTGTTCAAAAAGGCTGTGTTTATTTTTATGATAAAATTGAACAATCCATTTATCCGGAAAGCAGGGCCCTTGAAATAGATGTTGATAACATCGCTGTAAAAAAAGTGGTGGAACTGGCATTGGAAAACTTTCAGCGCGCCGTTTTTACAAAGCGATCCGTTATGCTGGCTTGCAAGGAAATTTTCAATACGGCAACTTATTTACGGGCAAAATCAAACGCAGAAATTGATTTCAAGGTTAGTATAAAAACCGTAACACCCGTTACCAAAGCAGCAGCAGCACTTAAAAATATTCCAAACGCAGAGTTGTATAAAACCATTCGCGACTGGCGGAATAATCTGGCAACAGAAAAAGATGTTCCTGTTTATATCATTCTACCTCAAAAAGCACTGGAAGAACTGGTATCGAAATTGCCAACGACGCTGGCTGAATTAGAATCGGTAAAAGGAATTGGAAAAACGAAGGTCAAGCAATTTGGAAAGGAGCTGGTAACCATGATCGTTACGTATTGTGAAGATAACCAGATTGAAAAAAATACAACGCAGCTTACGCTTACAAAAGAAAAAACGGATACCAAAAAAGTAAGTTTTGATCTTTTCAATTCAGGTAAAACAGTTGAAGAAATTGCAGAAGAAAGAGGTTTTGGCATAACTACGATTGAGACACATCTGGCACATTACATCGGAACCGGTGAACTTGACATTTTCGACATTTTCCCAAAAGAGAAGATAAATAAAGTGATTGATTATTTCATTGAAAATAAGCAGGTAACGTTGAATGAAGCAAAAGCGGCGTTAAGTGATGATATTACCTACACGGAATTACGGGCGGCTTTGAAGCATTTGGAGTTTTTGGGTGCTTGATCCGATAAATAGATAAATTCCGGAATATTAATTTTCGCCGTTTCCTCATTATATTCATAATTTTAATCTAATAACTCATAAACATTTTGGTCGCTTCGGTTACAAACGGTTACTTTGTGGTGAAACTATATTTCTCACCCAAAATTCTCGACCTTTATGAAAAAAAAATCCGTTTCTCTACTGCTTCTTTGGCTGCTCCTCAGTGTTTCCTTTATCAGCTGTACCGATCATGATGTTGAGCCGCAAGCGTGGCTGAATAACCTTGAAACTTTATTGGGCCAGGGTACAAAATCAACCGTAGAAGGGTGGATTGATGCAGGACTGGATGACGAAAAAACAAAAGAGGCCTTTGACAAGTCCGGAGACAAAGCTGCTCTGTTCAACAGCTTAAAAACTGCAATCAGCATTTACGATCAGCGCGTTTATATTGAAGACTGGGATCATATTCCCGGTATCGAAAAAGGAAATTATGTAGCTAATGGATTAAAATCCGGAGTCTCCAACGCTTCCTGGGCTAATCCTGATCTTGACTTATCAGCGTCTGATGCTGCCAACTTTGCAGATGCAAAAGCGGATGAACTTTCGGCAGGGACAAAAATTTATCGCGTTACCGGCGGAAATCCTGCTGGTGGATATTGGACAGCGCAAATCCCCGCTTCGGTGGGTGATGTTATTGGTGGTACTGCCGTTCGTCCGGCCTGGAATAATTTTTCAAAATTCTATGTTTATGAGGTTCCGGCTGGCCAAACATTAAAAGTATGGAGAGGCACTACCGCCGCGCAGCAGATCGCCGACGGTGTTATCAATCCATTTCTTCCCGGAAAAGCTGAGCAGATCTTTATTCCTTTTGTAGTAAGAGATGCTACCTTTAAGACACTTGTTAAAGAAATCCCGCTACCATGGTAAACGAATTATCTCAAATTGATCACTTATTTAAGGAGTTGATAGCATTATTATCAGCTGAATCACAGGTAGATCCGTACAATGTTCAATTTTTAAAATATGTGGAAGAGAGGCGATCTCTTGTGAAACAGACTGATGGAAATCAGGCCAAGGAAGCTATCAGGGGTATAAACCGCTATTCAGATGAATTCGCTTTTTCAGATGCTCATGCAAAAAAAATCAAAGATATTATTGATTCGCTGTATGATCTGGTAAACTGCTGATCTGAATTTTGGTAAAATAAAAGACGAAGCCCAACGCCAAACTATTATGGCCGGGCTTCGTCTTTTATACTATTATCTGATTAAGCTTTCGCTCTGAACTCCTTAATCAAACTTATACTTTCTGCAACTTTTTCTTCAATCCACGCATAATTCCCTTCGCTGATAACATTTTTCGGGAAAAGATTTGAACCCATTCCTACACCATAAGCACCTGCGCCGAACCATTCTTCTATACTTTCTTTCGTTGGAGCAACACCGCCTGTAACCACAATTTTCACATGTGGCATCGGACCTTTTACCGCTTTTACAAAAGCAGAACCGTAAACTTCGCCAGGAAATAATTTTACAACTTCCGCTCCGCCTTTCAACGCATGGAAAATTTCTGTTAGTGTAGCAATTCCCGGAATCCATGGAATATTCGCTTTAAGACAAACTTGCCCAACTTCAGGATTTGTAAAAGGTGCTACAACGAAATCTGCACCGGCATCGATGTATTTCTGAGCCGTTTCAGCATCATAAACTGTACCAATTCCCAAAGCCAATCCCGGAAGATTTTCAAGACTGTAAGCGATTAAGTCTACAAAAACTTCGTAAGCATTTTCTCCGCGGTTTGTAAATTCAAATGCACGGGCTCCGCCTTTGTAACTGGCTGTTAAAACTGCTTTTGCTACTTCAATATCTGCGTGATAAAATAGTGGCAATAAGCCTGTTTCGTTCATCAAAATGATGGTGGTATCTTTATCTATTGTTGCCATAATTTATTTTCAAATTTTCCACAGACGGCTTATTACGGTCCGCTGCACCTTTATTTCGGATCGAGCTTATCTGATTCTACCGCGCGGCGGACCGCAATTATTTTGGTGCTCTGCACCTTATATTACAGATCAATTTCTCGTTTCCACAATTATTTCGGTGCTCCGCACCTTTTGATCATCTATCTTCTTATTCTTCCGGAAGTTTCTCCCTGACGGATGGCTTCAACTTCCGAAACCGTTGAAATCAATGCGTCTCCTTCAATAGTATGTTTCAAAGCAGAAGCGGCAACGCCAAATTCCAGTGCTTTTTGTTCGTCATTGAAAGAAATTAATCCATGGATCAATCCTGCAATGAAAGCATCTCCGCCTCCCACTCTGTCTACAATCGGATTAATATCGATATCCGCTGTTTCCAGCACCGATTCTCCGTTCCATAAATAGGCTCTCAACAAATTATGAGTGGCACTGATGGACGTCCTTTTCGTATCGATAACCCGGCTGACTTGTGGAAAAGCCTTCTTTAGATTAACACAGGATTCAACAAAATCTTTCCCTTCAATGCCAAATATTTCGCTGATATTCTCGCGGTTGGCAATCACGATGTCTGTCCCGGCCGTTAAAGCAGGAAGTACTTCAGAAGGTTTTTTACCATATTTCCACAAATTGGCACGATAAAAAATATCGCCTGAAACTTTAATACCTTTTTTACGTGCAGCCTTAATTCCAGCCAGACAAGCATCCGCAGCGCCCTGAGAAAGCGCAGGCGTAATACCCGCCCAGTGAAACCAATCGGCATCTTTCAGAATTTCATCCCAGTTCAGTTCACTTGGATCAATTGTGGCCAGAGAAGAATTTGCGCGGTCATATACAATTTGGCTTGCTCTTAAAGCGGCACCGGTTTCCAGAAAATACACGGCCATTCTTGGACCGCCATAAATAATATTCGAAATATCAACACCATGAAAATGAAGAAATTGTGCGGCTGAGCGTCCGATCGGAGAATCCGGAAAGCGGGTTACGTGAGCTGTATGATGGCCCCAATAAGCGAGTGCAGAAGCTACGTTCGCTTCACCGCCTGCATAGGTAACGTCGAGTTGTCTTGCTTGTTCAAAACGGGAGAAGCCGGGGGTAGACAGACGCATTAAAACTTCTCCAAAGGTTACTATTTTAGACATAAATTACTTTTTCAATTTTAATCAGAAATGGTTAGGTCAGCATTTATTTCAATGCCGGAATAGTATTTAAATTACTGACCGCTAAGTTATACCAAAAGCCGGCCGATTTCCAAAATCAGACCGGCTTTCTGCAAGAAGGTTTTAAAAACAAATACCTACCTTCAAAAACCAAAGTAATTTTTGGCATTGTTATAAGAAACATCCTGAACCAGTTTTCCAAGCCAGGGAAGATCTTTTGGCAATTCGCCATTTTCAACATCGTTACCAATCAGATTACAAAGTATGCGACGGAAATATTCATGGCGCGGATAAGACAAGAAACTTCTAGAATCGGTTAACATACCTACAAAACGGCTTAAAAGTCCGATGTTGGAAAGCGCGTTCATTTGCTTTTCCATACCGTCTTTCTGGTCTAAAAACCACCAGCCTGAGCCAAATTGCATTTTTCCGGGTACCGTTCCGTCATTGAAATTTCCGGTCATTGTTGCGAGAACTTCATTATCTCCCGGATTCAGGTTATAAAGCACCGTTTTGGCAAGTTGATCCGTAGAATCCAATTTGTTTAGAAACTTCGATAAAGCTTGCGCCTGACTATAATCACCGATTGAATCCCAACCTGTATCGGGCCCTAGCGTGCTTAACATCCGGGAATTATTATTTCTCAATGCACCCAAATGAAACTGTTGCGCCCAGTCTTTGCTATGATCCATTTTGGCAAGATCATATAATAAAACCGATTTGAAAGCCGTACGCAACTCAGCCGAGCTGGTTTTTCCCGATAACGTTTCTGCCAATGCCATGCGTGCCGCAGATTCGTCAAAAGATGCGTAAATATGTTCCAGACCGTGATCTGATAACCGTCCGCCCATTTCAGCAAAAAAGTCGTGACGATTTTTTAAAGCAGCCAGCAAATCGTCATAAGTACTGCCGTTTGACACGCCAGCCACTTCAAATAATTTATTCAGATATTGCTGAAATTCAGCCGGAGAATCGATTAGTAACATCGCTTTGTCGGGGCGGAAAGTTGGCAATACTTTTATATCAAAATCGCTGTCTGCAATGATCTGATGGTGTTCCAGAGAATCTGTCGGATCGTCCGTTGTGCAAATCACCTTGACATTCATGCGGCGCAAAAGATTTTTTACGCTGAAATCTTTCTGCTTTAATTTCGCAGAACATTCGTCATAAATTTCTCTTGCAGTATCTCTATTAAGCAGGATATCAATGTCAAAATATCTTAGCAATTCGAGATGGGTCCAATGATACAGCGGATTACGCATCGTATACGGAACGGTTGCGGCCCATTGTTCAAACTTTTCCCAATCACCTGCATCGCCTGTGCAATATTTTTCGTTGATGCCATTTGCACGCATCGCACGCCATTTGTAATGATCACCGTAAAGCCAGATCTGCGTCAGATTTTCAAACTGCTTATCCTGGGCAATCTGATCCGCAGGAAGGTGACAGTGGTAATCAATGATCGGCATTTCTTTCGCATAATCCTGATATAATATGCGTGCAGTTTCGGAACGTAAGAGAAAATCTTCGTCAATAAACGTTTTCTGTGCGGTCTTATTTGTGGCTATCATTGCTGATTAAATAATATATCGTTCGTCGGTTAAAAGCAATTTATCGTTGCAGTTCTATGACGACAATTTCTGTTTCTTACCCGAAAAAATTATAACCCTCTTTCGATTCCCATCTCCAAACCACGTAGTTCAGCTAATCCACGTAACCTTCCAATGGCCGTATAACCAGGATTCATGCGTTTTGTAGCCGTTAAATCATCCAGCATTCTGTGGCCATGATCGGGACGGAAGGGCATTCTTAAATCTTTTCTGTTTTCAGAAATCCTTCTTTTTTGTTCCAAAATCAAAGCATACATCACAGCATACATATCCACATCACCATTCAAATGATCAGCTTCATAAAAACTTCCGTCCGGTTCCCGGCTCGTAGCACGCAAATGGATGAAATTTATTTTATCGCCCAAGCGATTTACCATTCCTGAAAGATCATTATCAACCCTCACCCCATAAGAACCAGTGCAAAAACAAAGTCCATTGGCTTTACTGTCGTAAGCGGCAAGCAATAATGTTGCGTCATTTTCTGTACTCACCACACGTGGTAAACCTAGAATTGGATAAGGCGGATCGTCCGGGTGAATGGCAAGATTTATTCCTGCTGCTTCTGCAACAGGTGCAATAGCCTGGATAAATTGATACAAATGTGTACGCAATTCCAGATCACCAACATTTTTATAAGTACTTAAAACCTGACGAAATTCTTCTATTGTAAAACTTTCTTCGGAGCCAGGCAAACCGGCAATAATATTGCGGGTGAGTTTGTTAACCTCATCTCCACTTGCTTTTTCCAGCCAGGCTAACGCCGCAGTTTTTTGCTCTTCACTATACTGATTTTCAGCTTCTTCTCTTCTTAATATATAAAGATCAAAAGCAGCAAATTGTGTTGCATCAAACCTTAAACCGGTCGAACCATCATGCATAGGCGCATCCAGATCTGTTCTTGTCCAATCCAGGATCGGCATGAAATTGTAGCAAACCGTGTCAATTCCACATTTACCTAAATTGATTAGCGACTGCTGATAATTCTGAATATATTTTTCAAAATCTCCGGTCCGGGTTTTAATGGCTTCATGAACCGGGACACTTTCCACAACGGACCATGTTAGGCCCGCCGCTTCAATAATTTCTTTGCGATTCAGAATTTCATCAATTCCCCAGACAACGCCATTGGGTATATGATGTAAGGCGGATACAATTCCCGTGGCTCCTGCCTGACGGATATCCTGTAACGAAACAGGATCATTTGGGCCAAACCAGCGCCAAGTTTGTTCTAATGACATAGATTAATGGCTGTCGGCTTTCAGCTTTCGGCAATCGACCGTTAAGCTTCCAACTTTTCAGCGGATTTAGATTTGTAAATTATTGAGCTATTTCAGCCGGTAGCATTCAGCTTTGGCATCCAATATAGCTTCAAGTTAAGCAGCATTTAGTAAAATTTATCCCTTTTATTAAAAGTTGAAATAATTAGGATTCTGGCTATTGTCCTCAAAAGCCGAAAGCCGACTGCTGAGAGCCGAAAGCCTTTACGCTACCAATTTGTGCTCCGGCACTCTTTCACGCAACACTTTCAATGCGCGGCTCATTTGGGTTTCTACCGTTTTGACCGAAATTTTCAAACGTTCTGCTATGTCACGATACCGTAAACCTTCCTCACGGCTTAGCCTGAAAATGACCTGGCATTGGCGTGGCAAATCCTGGATGCATCCCTCAACGCGTTCGTAGAATTCGTTAAAAGCCATTTCTTCTATCGGTGTATAATGATCTGCGTGCGTCAGATTCCACTGCACGTTATCAATTGATTCGCGCTCGTATTGACGGTGAATTTTCAATTTTAAATAATCAAGTGCCTGATTCCGCACTGCCCTGTATATATAGGCCTGAAAAGAAGTATGTACTTCAATTTGTTCCCGGTTCTTCCAAAGTTTTACGAAAACATCCGAAACCACTTCTTCTGCGATTTCTCTTGTTACCACAACCCGCATCGCATAATTACAAAGGGAGCGATAGTGATGTGTAAACAATTCACGAAAAGCTAAATAATCCCCATTGGCGACTACCTTACCAAACAGATTTTCCAGAAGACTTTTCTGCGAATAAACGGCTGGTAATACATTAGTAAACGATTTCGTTTCCATCAACATTTGGTATAGGTTAATATAGAAAAATTCTCAGATTATTGTACGCACCATTCAGTGCAACTACCTCTATTGTTCGTCTAGTTTAGTGATTGGTTCGTTGATATACAAAAATAAATCTTGAAAAAAATCAATATATTTACGCAACCGTTCCCGAAACCGTTCCCGGAAAATCATTTTTCCCGGAACAGAGAGAAATAATTTGATTTTTGCCCCAATTTTCACTCTGGTGCATTTCAAAGATTAAATATTATAATTGCATTATTCTGATATCCTCTTCTTTATGAGAAAAGCGTCGATTACCATTAAGGAAATAGCAAGACAGTTAAATGTTTCAAAATCAACGGTTTCGAGAGCACTGCGCGATAGTCCGGAAATTAGTGAAGAGACAAAGAAGAGAGTTATTGCCTTGGCAGAATCACTCAATTATTCTCCCAATCCGATTGCATTGAGTTTACTTAGAAACCGGACGCAAACGCTGGGTATTATCGTTCCGGATATTGCCAATCCGTTTTTTTCCACAGCAATCGGTGGTGTTGAAGATATTGCGTACAGCCGCGGTTATCATACGATGATTTACCAAAGTCACGAATCTTATGAACGCGAACTGGCTGATACCAAACATATTGCCACAAGGCGCGTAGATGGGTTGATCGTTTCCATTTCCAGCCAGACGGAGAATCACGATCATTTTGTGGAGTTACAGGAACAGGGTATTCCCGTTGTTTTTTTTGACAGGGTAAGCGAAACCATGCCAAGTCATAAAGTTCGGGTTGATGATTATAAAGGTGCTTATGAAGCTACCGAACATTTGATCAGTCGTGGGTGTAAGAGCATTGCACATATAGCCGGCCCCGCCAATCTTTCAATTAGTCGTAACAGATTGAAAGGTTATCAGGATGCATTAACACATCATGGCATTGAATTGCATGACGAATGGGTGGTAAGCAGTGAGTACAATCAAGCTGGCGGTACGGAACGTGCTTATCAGTTAATGGCGTTGAGAAACCGGCCGGATGCGATTTTCGCTGCCAGCGACCGGATCGCCATTGGCGTTCATTGGGCCTTGCGGCAATTGGGTTACCGGATGCCGGATGATGTGGCCATTGTCGGCTTTTCTGACCTTTCCATTTCTTCTTTATTGGATCCGCCGCTGAGTTCCGTTGCACAACCTTCTTTTGAGATGGGGCAACTGGCGGCAACTTTATTATTAGATCTTATAGAAAGCAAAAGCACCCCGGTCGCTTTCGAAACCAGGGTGCTTACATCTAATCTTATTATCAGAAAATCGTCAATGAAAGAATTAGTTGGTGATTGATTTCAACTTTCTTTCGAACTCAGACAAAATTCTTTCTTTCATTGCTACTTTACGTTTCTGGATATTGATCCGTCCCTGCGCTTGTTTGTCTTGCTCAGGATCGCCGGTAGCTGTTCTGTCAAACTCGATGATCGCGAATTCAAGATCGCTTTTCTCGCGTTTGGCAAGCCATTCCAATTCTCTCAATTTCGTGCGAAGCTGTTCTTCCTCGCTTTTCATTTCGAAAGCAGGATATTTGCGGCTAATCACACGGGCCAGATAACTTAATTCAAAAATTTTGTCACAAACAGAACGGAAACGTTCAGCCAGTTCTTTGTCGGCAAGTTTGAAAGGAATTTTAATTTCTTTCCATTTGCTCAACAATACTTTTGCTTCCTGCGATGCTTCGACGATATCCTTTTGCCTTAACAAAGTTTCAGCGCGTGCCAGTAATGCCTGTTGTTCAACAATTCTTGGGTCAACACGTACCTTAGGTTCGATACCTTTGGCAAGATTATACTTGTCATAAAATAATTTAAGGAAATGGCGGTAAGCCTTATTTACCTTAAAGAATCTTTTTGGAGGAACCTCTCCCACATTGTTCCATGCCACCCGTACTTCGCGTGCTTTGTTATAAGCATCATCAAGGTCGCGGGAATAACTCAGTGTTTTCGTGATTTTAATCAAACGCTCGTATTCATCGATACGCTCCTGATTAATTTTATTTTGTTCATCAAAATAATCACGGCGTCTCTGGAAGAAAGAATCCAGAATTTCCTGGAAAGTAACCTCTACTTCATCCTGAAATTCTTTTTCAACCGGCCCCGTACGAATCCACTTTGCTTTGATCTCCTGAATCTGATCAGTTGCCGCTGCATAATCTTCAATAGCAGCCGCCACTTTTACATCTTCAATCAGTGCGCGTTTGATTTCAAGGTTTTTTAATTGATTAATTTCAATTAAACCCCGTAAATACTCTTCCTTTTCCTGAAGTCTTTCCAACAGAGGGACGAAATCTCCCAATGCGTCAAAACTTATCAGTTTCCGTTGCAACTGTATAAGTTTTGTCAAGTAAGAACCTTTGTTGAGCGCTTCATCAATTTCAGTCTCCAGTTGTTCTACCTTATTAAGTACGATAGAAAAACGGTTTTTGAAATAATCGATCGCTTCTTGTTCCGTCCTTTTTACTTCTCCAATTTGCCGGTCTGGGTACTCCAAATACCCTTTTAAAAATACTTTGCTGTCTTTAACATAGCCGTATTCATCATTCAATGTGGCATTTTCCATTCTTTCAAGTTTTTTATCTGCTAAGTGTAGGGATAATAACGATATTTGCTAAGCACAAATTAACTAAAAAATGAGTAACGAAACCATTATTTTCTCAATGTCGGGAGTTAACAAAATCATTCCCCCCAACCGACATATCATAAAAAATATTTATTTATCCTTTTTTTATGGAGCTAAAATTGGTGTACTAGGGTTAAATGGCTCTGGTAAATCTACACTTTTACGCGTCATTGCAGGTATAGATAAAGACATTCAGGGGGACGTTGTGTTTTCTCCTGGCTACTCTGTCGGCATGTTGGAACAAGAACCAAAGCTTGATCCGACCAAAACCGTTCGCGAAGTTGTTGAAGAAGGAGTACAGGAAATTGTAGATCTTTTGAAAGAATACGATCAGATCAACGAAGCGTTCGGTGAGGAAGATGCCGATTTTGACAAATTATTAGAAAGACAAGGTACCGTTCAGGAAAGATTGGACGCTACCGATGCCTGGAATCTTGACAACCGTCTGGAAGTTGCGATGGATGCTTTACGCTGCCCGCCTTCTGACGCTTTGGTTTCCACACTTTCTGGTGGAGAAAAACGCCGGGTAGCGATGTGCCGTCTTTTACTTCGTCAGCCTGATGTTTTATTACTTGATGAACCAACCAACCATTTGGATGCGGAATCAGTACTTTGGCTTGAAGAACATTTAAGACAATATAAAGGAACTGTAATTGCAGTAACCCACGACAGGTACTTCCTGGATAACGTAGCAGGCTGGATTCTTGAGCTGGATCGTGGTGAAGGAATTCCATGGAAAGGAAATTATACGTCCTGGCTGGAACAAAAGCAGGAGCGTCTGAAAAAAGAAGAAAAAACAGAATCCAAGAGACAAAAAACGCTTGCACGTGAACTTGAATGGGTACGTATGGGCACCAAGGGTCGCCAGGCAAAATCCAAAGCACGTCTTGGTGCTTACGAAAGATTATTGGGTGAAGAAGGGAGAGAAAAAGAAGATAAACTGGAAATCTTTATCCCCGCTGGTCCAAGATTGGGTAGCAAAGTAATTGAGGCTCACGACGTTTCGATGGGTTTTGGTGATCGTTTGTTATATGAAAATTTAAATTTTGCACTTCCGCCAAATGGTATTGTAGGTATAATCGGTCCAAATGGTGCGGGGAAAACTACATTGTTTAAACTCATTACAGGCGAGCTTAAACCCTTACATGGCCATTTTGACGTTGGAGACACGGTTCAACTGGCTTATGTGGATCAGGAACACGATAATCTGGATGCCAATAAAACCGTTTATCAAAGTATTGCAGACGGAAACGACTGGATCATGATGGCCGGTAAACAATCCAACGCGCGCGCTTATGTGAGCCGCTTTAACTTCGGTGGTGGTGATCAGGAGAAAAAAGTAGGAACGCTGTCGGGTGGAGAACGAAATCGTGTCCATTTGGCCATGACTTTGAAGGAAGGCGGAAACCTTCTTTTACTCGATGAGCCTACCAATGATCTGGATATCAATACACTTCGTGCATTGGAAGAAGGTTTGGAAAACTTTGCAGGCTGTGCCGTAATCATTTCCCACGATAGATGGTTTCTTGACCGGGTTGCTACACATATATTGGCTTTTGAAGGAGATTCTCAGGTTTATTGGTTTGAAGGAAACTTCTCTGAATATGAAGAAAACAGAAAGAAAAGATTAGGTACCGAAGCTACTCCGACGAGGATTAAATATAAAAAACTGGTTTAGTCAGTTACAAATTCTTGCTTTTAAAAGGCGGCTCATACCTATAGCCGCCTTTTTTATTTTACGACCTAATTCGATAGCAATTAAACGCTCATAGCGATAATTTCACATTATATTTTTACCGTTCACTAACTTTTTTTAAATTTTTTCAATAACAATAAAAATATTTATTATTGTAAATAATAAATAAAATATATAATTATTTGATTAAAAATAGCAAAAATAGAGTATTTTAGGCGAAAATTTTTGTATCAGTGATCGAATCCAATATTTCCAACGTATAGAATGCAACTACGTTGATAGTATAAATTCTACGATAATGTAGTATGTTTAAAAGCGGAAAAGTCAACCACTTAATAGACGTTCGATCATATGTGCGGAAAAAACTACTTTACTTTACTTCTTTGCTCTTTCCGGGTGTTTAATAATATTAAGTCAAGTTTTAAAATTATTTTCATTCTCTGTATTTGTAATTCAAGTCTCCGGGCACAAACCGAAATCATTCTGAACACAACAGGATATGGTTTTAGTAATGACCAGGAAAACGGAATCAACAATGAACAATGGGAATATATAAAAAAATTTGCCGCTCTTACATACAATGGCCAGGATGCCAGCGTTTCTGCTGTTCGTCTGCATATAGAATGGAATCAATATGAGCCAACGCCGGGAAATTATCAGCGCGCTAAAATAGTTGCAGCCGTAAAGGCGCTTTCATCATTAAAGCCAGGGATGAAGTTTGCCCTTCATTTTCCTTACCAACGCCCCGGCTACTGGAATGACTCTTACTTTGGCAGTTCTGATGTGGCCCAAACAAAAAGCGGGGCTCTCGTAAGATCAGAAATTGCCTATACCTGCCCTTCCATTTTTTCGGATTATGCTCAAACCAGATTTTATGCATTTGTGGATGATGTACTGACGCAAATCAAAGATTATTATCCACAATTATTATACGTCCAAATGGGCAACAGCCCTGCGGAAGAATTTGCCATTCCGTTTAATAGTGGGAGTTCTGGTCCGGATCCAGGTTTTTTTGAACAAAAAGCACTGGAATCATGGAGAACCAAATTTTTACCACTTCGTTTCCCAAACCAAACAACGGCAACCTGGGGAACTCAAAAAGTTAATATAAGCACTGCTCCTCAACCTACTGACGGAAATTACAATTCTGATATGGGGAGAGATTTACATCGTTTTGCCGGCTGGGGACTTTTAAAGAAATTCGAAGGATTTTATAAAGTTGTAAAAAGTCACGGCCAATCTATAAAAGTCCTTTATTTTGTCTCTGACTTTGGAACGCCACAGGGAAATTTGTCACATCTTCACAACAGTACGCTGCCTTTGGCATTGGAACTGGCAGATGGAATATATACTTCCGATGGAACAACACGATATGACCTTCAGAAAAAAATATTAGCACTGGATGTACTTAAAGGTACGAATCCTGATAAAATAGCAGCTATTGAATTTGATCCGGAGGATTTGGGAGAAGAAACAGGCGGAACAAACATTGACGGGACCATACCGTATGAATGGATGCCAAGAGCTTATAAACACGGCGCGGACTATGTTCACATAGCCATGCACTATTCTGACGGGGCAATGAACCAGCTGTCTTATGCGCTTGCTTTGATAAAATCAACCTATGTAGGCCAAAACTATAAGGCACCGGCCCGTACTGCATCTGTTCCTGTTAATATTTACCCGAAAGTATTTACTGATCAGAATTTATTTCAACAGTGGAATGATTTGGCCGGCGGCAATTGGTCAGTTACGGATAATGCTCCAAAATCAATAAAAATGGGAGATGACGGATACTGGGATAACCTTTGGGATAGTAATAATTTGCTGCCTTGTACTTTTACTGTCCAGGCATCAACTTCTTCAGACAAGCCTTCGGCCGGCGCAAACACAACCTTGTCAGTTAATTGTGAAGGCGGAGAATGTGGCGACGTAAAATATACCTGGAATGGCGAAGGTGTTACCAATAAAACCGGATCTGCCATTGAAATACAAGCACCATCTACGAATGGAGATTATGTATATACGGTAAAAACCAACCGGGATGGATGTAGTGCCAAAGTAGCTACTACATCACTTGCTGTTGGAAATCCTCTGCCAGTAACTTTGACCAGTTTCACAGCAACAAAATCAGAAAAGGCGGCCTTACTGAATTGGGCTACTACTACGGAGGTCAACAGTGATCGTTTCGATGTTGAACATAGCACCGATGGAAAAAACTGGGAGATTTTAGGAAACGTAAAATCAAATGGTGAGACGAATCAGACGCTTTCAAAATATTCTTTTACAGATGTGCAGCCGATGAATGGCGAAAATCTTTATCGTTTAAAGATGATCGACAACGACGGAACCTATGCTTACAGCAGAATTCGCAGTGTCATATTTGAAACAGAAAGTCTGGCAGTTGCTTATCCAAATCCTGCAATAAATAAATTAACCATCACAGCAGGTGACTGGAGTAAAATTGATAAAGTGCAAATCCTGAATTTATCGGGAACCGTTATTTACGAATCCGACAATAAATCAGGCCCTGAAATCAATGTAAGCAATTTGACACCAGGGTCTTATATATTAAGATTAGTCCACACGAGCGGTTCACAGGAAACTCAGAAATTCGTCAAAAGAGGTTAATAATTTAAAATTCACTTCCTCATAGCAACATAAAAGCGGCTGCCGGAAATAACGGATAGCCGCTTTTTCCTTTAAGGTTTACTATTTTTGGTCTGCGGAACAAATCTGTCATTTGCCCAAAGATCAATTCTTAGTAACTTCGCTTCGAATCAGCCATTACGATTATAAATAATGAGTCAGAATACTTCATCCAGAAAAATACATTTTATCTCCATAGGCGGGAGTGTTATGCACAATCTTGCCATTGCATTACATCAAAAAGGCTATATCGTTACCGGATCCGATGATGAAATTTACGAACCTTCGGTCAGTCGCCTTGCAAAACATAATCTTTTGCCAGCTGAAACGGGCTGGTTTCCTGGGAAAATTACTGCCGATCTTGAATCAGTAATTTTGGGAATGCACGCCAGAGAAGATAATCCGGAATTAAAAAAAGCACAGGAATTGGGTATCAAAGTTTATTCATATCCTGAATATATTTTTGAACAAAGTGTCGATAAACAACGTGTGGTCATAGCCGGAAGTCACGGAAAAACAACCATTACTTCCATGATTCTGCACGTATTGAATTTCAACAAACGTGTTTTTAATTATCTGGTCGGTGCTCAGGTTGAAGGTTTTGAAAATATGGTCAAACTTTCGGATGATGCTCCTGTGATTGTCATTGAAGGCGATGAATATTTCACATCACCTCTGGACAGAACGCCCAAATTTATGCATTACCAGCCACATATGGCACTTATCAGTGGTATTGCCTGGGATCATTACAATGTTTTTCCAACCTGGGAATCCTATGTAAAACAATTTGAGCTACTTGCCGATTCTATACCAAAAGCAGGAGCTATTGTGTTCGACCAAACTGATGACATGCTGGATGTTATAGGCCAAAAAGAACGTGCTGACGTGGTAAGTATACCCTACGAAGCGCATCCTTATAAAATTGAAAACGGAAATACTTTCCTGATAACTACGGATCAGGGTGATGTTCCCCTACTGGTTTTTGGTGAACATAATATGAAGAATATCAGTGGAGCGAAAGCTATTTGTGAAAGGCTTGGTATTACCGATGAGGCTTTTTATACAGCCATTCAATCTTTTAAAGGTGCTTCCAAACGCATGGAATTGCTTGGAAGTAATGATACCGTAAATATTTACAGGGATTTCGCCCATGCCCCTTCGAAAGTAGAAGCTACCACAGCCGCTGTAAAAGCGCAGTTCCCTGACCGTAAATTAATTGCATGCGCAGAGTTGCATACTTTCAGCAGCCTTAACAAAACATTTTTGAAACAATACCGGAGAAAAATGAATGCGGCTGACATTGCAATCGTTTACTATAATCCCCTAACGGTAGAACATAAAAGACTCGAACCGATAACAGAAACGGATATCAGGGAAGCTTTCAAACGTGAAGATCTGAATGTTTTTACCGATAGTAAAAAATTATACGATTTTCTGGAAAAGCAGGAATGGAAGGATACCAATTTGCTGTTGATGAGCTCAGGAACTTTTGGAGAACTGGATACCAAAAGCCTGGTAGAAAAAATTATTAAATAAAATATCGCCGTTTTAAATAAGATACAATGCAATCCATCGTAGTCTACTGCGGGTCCAACTTTGGCACAAAGGCCATTTATAGCGAAATGGCCTACGAACTCGGCCGGGAACTGGCAAAGAAAAATATCAAGCTGATTTATGGCGGCGGAAATATGGGACTTATGGGTCGCGTATCCGACGGCGCAATGGATAATGATGGCTCAGCAACCGGAATTATTCCTAATTTTTTGGCTAGGCTGGAAGTCGCAACAAAAACTTTGACGGAACTTCATTTTGTTGAAACCATGCATGAGCGTAAAGCGAAAATGGTATCCCTGTCAGATGGTGTTATTGCTTTACCAGGCGGATTTGGAACATTGGATGAATTATTTGAAATACTTACCTGGTCACAATTGAAGATATTTAAAGGTCCGATCGGGCTTTTAAATATCAATGGTTTTTACGATCATTTGCTCGCTCATTTGGACAAGACGGTAGAAGAAGGATTTTTACATATTGAAAACCGGGAATTACTTCTGGTAGCTAATAACGCTTCGGAACTTCTTGAAAAAATGGAAGCTTTTCATAAAAACTAAAAAGAAAATAAGCTGCCTGATAAATCGTTGTATTTCAAAACGGGAAACTGAAACTTCGTTTTTATTCTATTCAAAAACACACCATATCCTCCAACAAAAAATGCGTGTTCCTCTGCTTTTTATATTTTCTGCACTGATTATTTCACCGGTTTGGGCTCAGCTTGAAAATCTTGGTAAAACGGTTAATACTGAATTTAACGAAATTGCTCCGATTATTTCCCCGGACGGGAAAACGATTTATTTCTCCAGAATCAGTCATCCGCAAAATACAAACGGAACAAAAGGGAGCCAGGATATCTGGTTTTCAGAACTTAAAAACGAAAAGTGGACACCCGCACGCAGATTGCCATCTCCAATAAATAAAGAGGAATATAACAGCCTTTACAGCATAACACCTGACGGAAATACGCTTTTAATCAAGGGTGCCTACAAAGCCGGCGTTTATGAAACCCGTGGATTTTCATTAAGCAAGAAAACAGCCAAAGGTTGGTCGGTTCCAAATAAAATTGATATTCCGAATTATTCAAAAATAAGTAAAGGACAGTTTGATTGCGGTTATTTGTCAACCGACGGAAAGTCATTGGTGATGTCTTTCAGTGAAAAAAAGAACAGCAAAGTCGATGATCTGTATGTTAGTTTTAAACAAAAAAACGGTACATGGACTAAACCAATGAATCTGGGCCCGGAAATCAATACAGAAGATTTTACCGAAACAACACCCTTTCTCGCACCTGACGGCGTAACACTTTATTTTTCGAGCGACCGGAAAGGCAGTCAGGGAAGTAATGACATTTATTACAGCAAACGTATCGACAAATCCTGGAAAAGATGGAGTCGGCCGGTAAATTTGGGTGCAGCTATTAACACAGATGGCTATGACGCTTATTATACCATTTCCGCTGCGGGCGATTATGCCTACATGATTTCTTTCAAAAACACAGAAGGAAAAGGTGATGTGGTACGATATAATTTACAGCCAAAACCTGTTCCCGGTGACACTGCTAAAATACAGCCTAACTTACCAACGTCTGATCCGGTAGTCATGATCAGCGGTAAAGTAATCGACTCAAAAACTGGCAAACCAATAGAAGCGACCATTATATATGAAACCTTGCCGGATGGTGAAGAAGCAGGAACTGCTACTACAAATCCATTAACCGGTGAATATAAAATTGTACTTCCGTACGGGCAAAAATATAGTATGCGGGCCGTTGCCCCGAATTTTATCGCAGAAGGAGAAAGCATTGACCTAACAGATTCTACAACAGCGGGAAAAGGGAAAAATTATAGAGAGATTTCAAACAAATCCTTAAAATTGATCCCGATTGAAGAAGGACAAATTGTTCGTTTGAACAACATTTTCTTTGCTTTTGGTAAGGCAACACTGAATTCAGAATCCTTCCCGGAACTGGACCGTATTGCGATTACGATGAACGAGAATAAAAAATTGTTCATTGAAATCGGTGGACATACAGATAATATTGGTGGTAACGAGACCAACCTCAAACTTTCACAAGACCGCGCTGATGCTGTGCGCGAACATTTAATCAGCAAAGGTATTGAGCCCGATCGCGTGGCAAGTAAAGGTTACGGAGAAACCATGCCAGTTGCTAAAAACGACACGCCGGAAGGCCAACAGACAAACCGGCGCGTGGAATTTAAGATTTTAAAGAAATAAGTCGCGGCACAGTTTTGGTATCTGAATCATTTAATTCAAATCATGCAAAATACCAAATTTACAATTTTGAATATCAGCACCTTGCCAGAATTCAAAAGACTTATTAGAAATGAGGACTTACAATCCCATTTTGATGAGTTGCAGGAAAGCGAGATTTCGATAGATACTTTCAGCTTTTACACTTCAGTTGCAGTTGTTTTTTCTTCCAAAATTGAAGGAGAAGATATCGAGCTTGATTCGTATGTCAAACATAAACGATTTGGTATAGAATTTTTACCGGACTACACACGTAAAATTGATGATTTATATAATTCATATCAGTTTGCGAAAGAATCAGAATTCGTGGAAAAGAACATTCTTCAAGCCCACAAATATCTGACAAAGCATATCTTGCCCAAAAACAGGCAAGGTCAGATAAGAACCGGAAATATGTATGTCACTACTTCTGATGGGAAAATAGAATACGTTGCTGCAAGTCCATTTAATTTGAAAGAGGAATTATTCAACTTTTACCAGGATGTTGATTCTTTATTAAAGGCTGATCTGGATGTTAGTGAAGTGTTTTATTTCGCTTCCATGCTTCATTTAGTGTTCGTAAAAATCCATCCATTTAATGATGGAAATGGCAGAACTTCAAGGCTTATTGAGAAATGGTTTCTTGCCGTGAAACTGGGACCAAAAGCATGGTTACTGCAATCAGAAAAGAATTATTATATGCAGCATCAAACCTATTATAATCACATTCGGCGACTTGGCACGGAATATGATCATCTTGATTATGATAAGGCATTACCTTTTTTATCAATGCTACCCCAGTCTTTAATTCAGCCTAAATAAAACCTTTTCCGCTACATACAACCTCTACTCTCCAGATCTCACCTTCACAAAAATAAAACAAGGAACTAACATTTTTTTAATCCCTGCAACACGATTTTAACTGTACATTTGAGGAATAATTACTCCTTATGACTTCGAAAAAATCTCCGGCAATCGGATTTATATTTGTTACGCTTCTGATTGATGTAATTGGCCTCGGAATTATTATTCCGGTTATGCCAAAACTGATCAGCGAACTGGTTGGCGGCAGCTTAAGCGACGCGGCCCGTTATGGAGGCTGGATTCTGTTTTCTTATTCATTTGTACAATTTATCTGCGCACCTATTGTAGGAGGGCTAAGCGACCAGTTTGGTCGTCGCCCGGTCCTGTTGGCTTCCTTGCTTGGTTTTGCGCTGGATTATATGTTTCTGGCTTATGCACCGAGTATTGGATGGTTATTTGTAGGCCGGATTATCGCGGGAATCATGGGTGCAAGTTTTACAACCGGCGCTGCTTACATAGCCGACGTGAGCACCCCAGAAAAACGTGCTCAGAATTTCGGGCTTATTGGTGCCGCTTTTGGATTAGGCTTTATTATCGGACCGGTTTTAGGAGGTTTATTAGGTCAGTATGGCTCACGTGTTCCGTTTTTGGCAGCGGGCGGACTTTCTCTGGTCAACTGGATTTATGGGTATTTTATCTTACCCGAATCGCTCAAACCTGAAAATCGACGTAAGTTCAGTTGGGATCGTGCTAATCCTGCAGGTGCGCTAAAAAATCTGCAACGCCATCCGGTTATTTCCGGACTCATTGTTTCCCTAGCCTTATTGTACATTGCCAACCATGCAATACAGAGCAACTGGTCGTATTACACTATGGAAAAGTTTCATTGGGACGCCAAGATTATTGGTTATTCTTTAGGAGCCATGGGATTATTGGGGGCAATTGTTCAAGGCGGACTTATCAGGTTGATTATTCCGAAAATCGGCCAGAAGAGAGGTGTCTATATTGGTTTGTTCCTTTATTCCGTTGGCTTTGTTTTATTCGCTTTTGCAGCAGAAACCTGGATGATGTTTGCGTTCATGGTTCCGTATATCTTAGGGGGCATTGCCGGACCATCGTTGCAGGGACTTATTTCAACACAGGTACCAGCAAATGAGCAGGGAGAGTTACAAGGCGCCATGACAAGTCTGATGAGCCTCACATCCATCATTGGCCCTCCGCTAATGAGCAATCTTTTCTATTTCTTCACAAAGCCGACAGCTCCGGTTTATTTTCCCGGCGCGCCTATGCTTATCGCTGCCGTACTGACTTTGGTCAGCGCATATTTGGCGAGAAAAAGTTTAAAAAAGAATTTTTAATAGGTATTGAAAAAACTCAGAGAAAGCAATAAAAGAAAAACAGCAACCCACAGAACATCCACAAAATGCCAGTAACGGGTTATTAATTTGAGCTTCAAGCGATTCGGAGGATTTACACTATAAACAAATGAATCTACATAAGTCCTGTTTTTCAAAGCCTTCTTAAACATGATTCCCAGATAGATTACGCCTATCAGGATATGGATCAAATGTAAACCTGTGAGTATGTAAATAAATCCGAAAGAAGTATTATTCTGATTGCCGAAACTTCTGCTTTCAATAATCTCCATCCAGCCACCAGCCTGAAGTAACATGAAAGTGATTCCAAGCGTAAGTGTTGCGGCAAGAAAAATCCTGTAATGCAGAAAACGTTCCTGAACAAATGCCAGATTAGCTTCATGTAAAGTAATACTGCTGAAAAGAATGACTAATGTACTGAGCCAGAACATGTCAGGCAAAGCTACAAAATGCCAGTTCCCGCCATCTGCCCGAAGAATATATTCAAGAAAAATAACCCCAAACAAAAGGGAACTACCAATAACCCCAAGCCAAAGCATGAACCCGAAAGGCTCTCTCCGCTTCGTAAATGGGTTTTCTTTGTCTTTGGTAGAGTGTTTAGGACTCATTGTTCAATCTCTTTATCAAAACAGGTTAATTCCACGGGAATATAAGTTTTTATAACGACAATTTTTGTAGTATAGATACAACAAGGCCAGAATTATTATTTCAGATAGCCCTGCCATACTTTATGTTGATTAAAAATGCCGGATAAGTCCGTTTCTTCATCAAAAATACCAAACAAAGTCGATCCGGATCCGCTCATCGCTGCATACTTTGCACCTTTGTTATACAAACTTTCTTTTATTTCTTTTAACACCGGATATTTTGGAAATAAAGATTTTTCAAAATCATTTTTCACCACATCTTTCCAGCTTTCCATTGGTTTTTTCAAGGTGTCACGGAGATCAGTTTCTGGTTTTAAAGGCTCAATTCCTGCATATGCCTCAGCTGTTGAAATATGCAGTTCAGGATTTACCAGAACGATCCATTTGCCTGCCAGTGTTAGACTGATTTCCTCAAAGAGGTCACCTTTCTCAAAACAATAAACCGGTTTATTTTCTATGAAAAAGGCACAATCACTACCTAATCTACGCGCATAATCCAGTTGTTTTTCCAAAGAAATTTTTAATCCGAATAATCCGTTTAACGCCTTTATCGTGAATGCTGCATCCGAAGAGCCTCCACCTAAGCCTGCACCAATCGGAACTGATTTAAGCAAATAAATATTTACCGGTTTAAATTCATAATCTGCTGCCAGCATGTAATACGCCTTCGCACATAGATTCGTTGCCGGATCTCCGGGAATATTTATACCGTCGGATTGAAAAGAAAAAATATCGGCAGGAAGGATTTCCAATGCATCAGACCAGCCAACGGGATAAAAACACGATTCGATATTATGAAATCCGTCCTGCCTTTTTTCAACAATATTGAGTCCGATATTAATTTTTGCGTTCGGAAATACAACCATGGATTATGAAAAGTTTGTTAACAAGCGACAAATATCCGCAGTAATCTTTGAAGTGGGATTGAAGCGTTGAAATAAGTGTTAAAATTTATTTGCTTACCTTTTCCACTTCTGATCAAAACATAGGAACAATTGGAAAACACGATCAAAAAAATCCGTCAGCTCGGTCTAAATGGAGATTCATTAACTGATTTTATCTCCCTTCTCGAAAAAATTGAATCTCCGAAAGGACACTTACTGATCAAAGCCGGAAGAATTGAACGCGTCGTTTATTTCATCGAAAAAGGAATTGCCCGTGCTTATTGTGACCAGGAAGACAGAGAAGTAACTTTTTGGTTTGGAGCAGAATCAGATATTTTACTTTCCTATAACAGTTTTTTTCTTGGCAAACCCGGATACGAAAACGTCGAATTACTTGAAGATTCAGCACTTTACAAAATTTCCAATGATGTGCTACAAAATCTTTACAATACCGATCTGCAAATAGCCAACTGGGGAAGAAAACTGGTAGAATCGGAGTTGATAAAAACAGAAGAAAGATTTATTTCCAGGCAATTTAAAACGGCGACAGAGCGCTACGAAGATTTTATAAATTCTTATCCTGCTGTACTTCAAAGAGTTCAGCTAGGGTATATTGCCTCGTATCTCGGAATAAGCCAGGTAACATTAAGCCGAATCCGTGCAGAATTCAGATAATTTCATTTTTTAACATTTGTAAAATTTGGTCTTGAAAATGAGTCCGAACTTTGTATGACATAGCTTTTAGCATTTGGCTCTTAGTGTTTCTCATTCAAAATTCTGATTTATGTCCTGGATCATCCTAATTGTAGCCGGCCTCTTTGAAGTAGGTTTTACAACCTGTCTCAAACATTCTGATAACTTCACCAATGTCAAATGGAGCGTCGCCTTTTTTGTTTGTATTGTATGCAGTTTTCTTCTTTTAAATAAAGCAATACAAACTATTCCGCTAGGTACGGCTTATGCAGTCTGGACTGGAATTGGAGCCGTTGGGACGGTCATTATCGGGATAATTTTTTATAAAGACCCAACAGATTTCTGGCGAATGTTTTTTATCACTTTATTAATTGGCTCTATCATTGGAATAAAAATGGTCTCGAAATCATAATTCCGAGACCATTTTCAAAACGCAATAAATTCAAATTATCATTCTCCCCATCTCCACTCCTGCCCGATCACAAGCTCTTGTTTCAAGCCCTGAGAAATCAAATAATCTCTTGTTTTGGTATCTGAAAGTTTTTTACCCGGTATTTTATCCGCGTTAGAAAGCGCATACAAACACATGGCGGCAATGCGAACAGTATTTTCAAGCTGATCTTTATCAACCAGTTTAAAATCATCACAATCTGCGTGGTAACACTGGATTACTTCCGGAGCCAAAGTACCGGATAATCCAGCAACCGGAATTCCTTCCAGCATAAAGGGCTGATGATCACTGTGTAAACCCGCCTTATTGGCCTGTTCATTTTTATAACCGGCATCCACATTATGAATAGCCTCACCTACGCCTTTGAAGAAATCAGTCATTTCATCTTTTCCAAAAGCGTTGATCCCTTTTGGATCATTAGTCATGTCAAGGTTCATCATATAACCAACCTTATCAACCGCTCCGGTGCGTTTCAATTCACTTACAAAATGCTTGGAACCTAATAATCCCTGCTCTTCACCCATGAACAAAACAAATTGGATCGTACGTTCCGGCTTGATTTTCAAAGCTTTGAAAGCACGGGCAATATCCATCACAGCAAACGAACCGATACCATTATCAATAGCGCCCGTCGCAAGATCCCAGGAATCCAGGTGACCGCCGATGATAATTTTCTCGTCTGATTTTCCCTTTAATGTCGCAATTACATTTCTCGCTTTGATCTGTTTTGAAATGTTATGCATGTCAATATGTGCCTGCAACGGCCCTTCGTCTTTCAGCCAGCCACGGATTTCTTTACCGCTGTCATTGGAAACACAAACCGCCGGAATTGAAATAATAGCACCGGTAACTGAAGCCGTTCCCGTCAGCAAAATTTTGCCAGGAGCCTGATTTACCATAATAATGCCGTCGGCACCATATTTAATGGCAAGAGCTGTTTTCTCGGAACGGTGCAAATTCTTTTTACCCGTTACGCCTACTACACCAATATTGGCAAGAACAATTTTGCCCTTTACCTTATCTTTAAGTGCTTCAAAATCTTCTTCCAGACCGTTGCCAACATCCACAATTTCACCTTTCAGATTAGCCTGAACCGGTGAATGAGCCAGAGAAACCACGGGTACATCACGAAAATTGTCGCTGCTTCCGGGAACAATACTTAGTGTTACAGTGTCACGCATCCACGCTTCTACTTCGAAAGGCTGATACACAACATCCGTAAAACCATAACTTTTTAACAATTTAAAAGCATATTCTTCCGCTTTTTCACCATTTGCGCTACCTGTCAGCCTGTGACCAATGGTTTGCGTGGCACTGCCCAAAGTTTCGTACGCTTTGCTGTTATTTCTTACTTCGGTATCAAGACGTGTAAAAGTTTTTTCCCATTTTTTGTCATCTGAATTAAACCCGGTGGCTAAAAAGAATAATCCGCCGGCTACCGCAACCAATATTATTTTTTTCATAATTTCCTTTAAAAGGACGATGTAGATTTACGAAACCTAAGATAGCAAAGAATTTGATTTTTATTATTTATGAAAAATAACTTAAACTAAAATAGGTTTATGATGCAACAAGAGTTTTGAAAGAATCATTTACAATAGGGTAAAAATTAATGTTTTACGAGTTTTAAATAAAAAAGTCAGACTCCATTTTTTTGAAGTGTAATATATACACTTATTATTTATTGTAATATCCGACAAATTCAACAATTTTACATTTCTGATTTTTATCTGTTAATATTTATAATTTTTCCAATAAACCGACTAACCTCAAACAACCAATATGTATTTCCTGGGATTCGATTTAGGCAGTTCATCAATCAAGGCATGTCTTCTACATGCAGACACCGGCCAGGTGATTGCTTCGGCTTTTTATCCTGAAAAAGAAATGGCTATAGCCGCACCTAAACCGGGTTTTGCAGAGCAGCAGCCCGAACAATGGTGGGAAAACGCATGTCTCGCTTCAAGAGCGGTAATGGAACAATCCGGAATTTCTCCTGACTATGTTGGCGCTATCGGAATATCCTATCAAATGCACGGTTTGGTTGTTGTTGATAAGGATTTGAACGTGTTGCGTCCATCAATCATTTGGTGCGACAGCCGCGCTGTTGAAATCGGGAATAAGGCCATGGAGGCCATTGGTGAAAAAAGGGTTTTACCACATTTACTGAATTCTCCGGGTAATTTTACCGCGTCAAAATTAGACTGGGTCAAACAAAATGAACCGGATGTTTATGCCAAAGTTCATAAATTCATGCTTCCGGGAGATTACCTGGCAGCAAAAATGACCAGCGAAATTGTCACTACGCCTTCCGGATTGTCGGAAGGGATTTTCTGGGATTTTAAAGAAGAAAAACCAGCTGATTTCCTTTTGGATTATTTCGGTTTTGACAAAAATCTGATTGCTACTGTTTTACCAACTTTTTCTGAACAAGGGAAATTAACGGCCGAATCAGCAGCGGTGCTTGGTTTGAAAGCAGGAATCCCTATTACCTACCGTGCTGGTGATCAACCAAATAATGCATTTTCTTTAAATGTTTTGGACCCCGGAGAAGTAGCAGCAACCGCAGGAACTTCCGGTGTTGTATACGGTGTGAGTGATCAGATTAAATTTGATGAAAAATCCAGAGTTAATACTTTCCTGCATGTTAATCACACCATTGAAGCTCCGCGTTATGGCGTTTTACTTTGTGTAAATGGCACAGGAAGTTTGAATAGCTGGTTGAGAAATACATTATTACAGGGCAATATTTCCTATCCCGGAATTAACGATCTGGCCGCTCAGGCACCTGTGGGTTCGGATGGATTAATTTGCCTCCCTTTTGGTAATGGTGCCGAGCGAATGCTTGAAAATCAGGATCCTGGGGCCAATTTCCGTGGACTTCAATTCAGCCGTCACGGTATCAGCCACTGGACGCGTGCAGCTCAGGAAGGAATTGTTTTCGCCCTTTATTATGGTATGGAAGTGATGGAAACACTTGGTGTTTCATTGAAAAATATAAGAGCTGGTGAGGCAAATATGTTTTTGAGCCATGTTTTCCGTGAAACTTTTGCCAATGTTTCCGGTGCAACGGTAGAACTTTTCAACACCGATGGGGCCCAGGGAGCCGCCCGGGCAGCAGGTCTGGGGCTGGGTTATTACAAAAATCGTGACGAAGCTTTCACCGGTTTATCAGCAGTTCGTACCATTGAACCAGATTCTTCATTAACCGAAGCCACAAAAGAGGCTTATGGAAAATGGAAGGAAGCGCTTGTTAAAGAAGTATGAAATAAAAGTTTAATTATATATCAAAACGGGAGCAGTCAACTTTAAAAACGTTGACTGCTCCCGTTTGAATCTTATCATCAGCGTTCACATTTTACAGCAGTACTCCCGTTTTTAGGAGATAGATATTGGCAAGATTATTCCCTCAACGAATAAAATATGAGCCATACGAAAATATTAATCAAATATTGAATAAAACCAATTATTTATTTAATATTTCCATTAAATAAGTCTTCTTTTTCATACTTTCGGTGCAATAGTTTCATATACTATACACACCTTTATTATGAAAAGAAACTTTTACTTTAAACAGCTTCTGCTGTTAACGATTACTTTAATAACACCGAAGTTGATTTTCGGGCAAATTTATTCGAACACGTTTACAGGAATTTCTGCCTGTCCAACACCCGGTAATGTAGCAACACCGATTCCTGGTGTTACCGGAACCGAGCTCACAAGAAGCACGATAACTTGTACTGCATTTGCCAACGCTTTTAACTCAACAACCCTAAACAATACGGCAGCGATTAACGATAACTCTTACATTGAATTTTCAGTTACCGCCGATGCCGGTTATCAGCTCAATGTTACATCGCTGAGCTTTTTCCGCCAGGGAAGCGCCTCTGCTCCTAACCAGCTCGAAATTCGTTATAGCACCGATGGCTTTGCTACTTCAACCGCCTGGGGAATGGCTCCGACAACCGTGACTTCACCCGGAGCAACAACCACATGGGATTTCAATGATTTTACCGTGGCGAGCGGTGTCAATTTAACGTTCAGGATTTATCCCTTTGGGAAACAAAGAGCTGATCTAAGTACAAACACAGCATCGTCCGGTGCCAGTTTCAGGCTTGACAATATTATACTTAATGGAACTGCGCTGAATCCGATGCCCGTTAAATTAATTTCCTTCGACGGTCAATACGACAACAATGTCATATCACTGAAATGGGAAACTGCCTGGGAAGATCAAAATGAAGGTTTTGAAATACAGAAAAGCAGTGATGCGGCAAACTTCCATAAAATCGGATATGTTGAAGGCAATTCTACTACGAGGCTAAAATCCTCCTACGAATTTACAGACACAGAAACACAATCTGATCAGACCTCCTATTTTCGTCTAAAACAAATTGATCTTGACGGAGGCTTTGAATATTCCAGAATTATAGGAATAAAAGCTAACTCAGCAGACGAAGCTTTCGTGTACCCGAACCCCAATCATGGAAGTTTTGTATTAAAATACTCAGAAATAAAGGACCCGCAAATTAGACTTGTTAACTCATCAGGCAAAGAAGTACCTATAAAAATAGTAAAAATTGAAAATTCTGATTCATTTCAAATTACTATAAAAGGTACTCCCGCACCCGGAACATATGAACTTATAGCAAGTGATACTTTAAACAATTCCAAACATAAATCCGTCAAGCTATTAGTAATCGATTAAAAACATAAACCAATAAACCCTTAACAAAAGCTCCGAAACTCTTAAATGAGTGAGGAGCTTTCTTTTTATACTGAAAGCATTGTTATCTTTTAAGTAATCGTAAGAGTAATTCAAAAATTGGATTGCTATTTTTAAAATTAGGGTATTTTTGCAACTTGATCCAACCAACACCACCGAATGAAAAAAGTCAGTTTAAGTGATTCCGGCCCAAAAGTATCTGAAGCAATTTATGGTTTCTGGCGATGGAAAGATGAAGGTGCAGAAACGACAGCCGCCATTGAAAAGACAATTAACTTGTGTTTGGAACTTGGCATAAATACATTTGATCATGCCGATATCTACGGCGATTTTACCGTAGAAGAGCATTTTGGCAAAGTAATCAAAACCAAATCTTTTAAGAGAGAAGACATCGTACTTTTCAGCAAATGCGGTATCCGAAAGTCAGACAAAGGCGATTTCAAATATTACGATACTTCAAAAGATCACATTATCAATAGTGTCAACGGTTCTTTAAAAAGACTTAACACGGATTATCTTGATATTTTTCTTTTGCAGCACAGCGATTTTCTGGCAGATCCGGAAGAGACCGCCGGAGCACTTGCAGAAGTGGTAAAGTCAGGAAAAGTAAAACATATCGGGGTTGCCAATTTTTCTGTTTTCCAGCATCAGTTACTGGCATCTTACCTTAGAATACCGATTGTTACGAACCATATTGAATTAAATTTGATGAACACGACGGCTATTGAAGACGGCCGTATTGATTTTATCAAACAATGTTTCAGCAAACCATTAGCCTGGGCGCCATTAGCCGGAGGGCGAATTTTGGACGGGACCGATGAAAAAGCTATGGTTTTAAGAGCAAAACTTGAAGAAATCGGAAAAAAATATGACGCCAATATTGAACAGACAGCAGTATCCTGGTTGATGAAACTTGGTACTCTGCCTATTATTGGCTCTTTATCAGAAACGAGAATCCGAAACGCAGCAAGTGCCTCGGATATTCAATTAACAAATCAGGATTGGTACGCACTATATCAGGTTGTAAATCCATTTTGAGAAATAAATTAACTTTACGCAAAAGGCTGGTTACGTTCCAAAAGCGTAACTGGCCTTTTGATTTTTTCTCGTTACAAAACTTTTCTGAGGAAATGTGACTTATACAGCTCTAACCCGTATAAATAGGGAAAAGCGAAAGCTTTAAACCTTGATTAAAAAAACACATAAGACAACATGAAAAAAATATTGATTATTGCCGCTCTGTTCGCATTTTCTACTGCTTCTTTCGCACAGGATACTGATTCAACCAAAACTCAGAAAGTAGTCGCGGCTACCAAATCAAGAGCTAAAAAGGTTGGTGCTGTGCTTAAAAAAGATGCAAAAGTTGTTGGTGATGGCGTAAAAACCGGAGCAGAAAAAGTTGGCGAAGGCGCTGAAAAAGCTTTTGACGGCACAAAAAAAGTAGCGAAAAAAGTAGGAACAGGTGTTAAAGACGAAGTGAAAAAATTGTAAGATTTTTTTGAATAAAATTAATTAAAAAACCTGCTTGACGGCAGGTTTTTTAATTTCTAAAGCAAAAATTCGCAAGTCACTATTTACTAAGAATTATACTCCACGTATTTCCACTGAACACGCTATACTTCTCAGAAAAACTGGCCATATTTATTCCAAGTGAAAAATTCAGTAAACTGTTGAAATAACCAACGTCACTTCCTTCACTCACTTCTCCGAAAGTATTGACATATTTAACGGTACCGCCATAGATTTTTTTATCCCCGTTAAAAACCTCAACTTTAATGTCTTCCCCAATTTTAATTCCCAATTGGTTGAAAAGTTTTTTATCAATATCAGTCCATACATTTCCGTATTGAATATCCAGAATAGGTATGGTCCCTTCTACTTTTCCATTTTTGAAAGATGGTTTTGTGTAAGGAATTGAAACGATCTGATTCGGAAGTTTTGGACCAACCTGATCATAGGTAATGGTTTTGGAAGCAAGCCTGGCTGCCGTAAATGCATAAACATCCCGCCCATGGAAAGTATAAGATTCATTAGAATTTTTACGGCGGTTTTTAACTTCATCAATTTCACGCACTTCCTGAATTCCCATTTGCTCGGCAACCAAGGTTAATGTTCCATTGTCCGGAGTGACAAAATAGTGCCCCGACTTTGTTAACAGAACCACCGATTTTCGCTGCGTTCCTACGCCCGGATCACAAACCGAAACAAAAACAGTTCCCACGGGCCAGTAAGGTGCCGTTTGAACAAGTCGGTAAGATGCTTCCCAAATATTATATGCCGGAATTTCATGTGTTACATCAAACAATTTAAGATCAGAAGAAACGCCCATCGCCACGCCTTTCATGGCAGAAACAGCACCGTCCTTCAATCCAAAATCGGATTGGAAAACAAGAATATTATTTTGTGCATTGGAAGCAACAGAAATCAGCATTAACAAAATTACACTGACCGAAAATCCGGATTTTCTAACTAAATTAAGGAAAGAGAATGATGCCATAATGTTATGTCAAAATGTGTTTAGAATTATTTGGGTTCTTCTTTTGATTTAAGATACGCACTGCTCTTTCGTAAAGTTATAAATTTAACAGATCATCCAGCCAGGCTATAAAAAATCAATGGTTGGCATAGCTTTTGAACCACGATTCATAATTACTTTACTCACATCAATTTAACAAAAAAATTCATGGCAGTTATTGGCGAACTGATCAAAAAGGTGATAGATCTAACAGGTTTCATAACGGGTGATTCTGATCCGTTGAAAGAGCAACGGGAAATTCTTCTAACGCTGCTTGAAAAAGCAAAACTTACCGCTTTTGGAAAGGCATATCATTTCAAAGAAATTTTGGAAAGCGAGAACATCATTGCTGCGTTTCAGCAAAATGTTCCTGTTCATGATTACGACAAAATGAACGCCGATTGGTGGCATTATTTGCTGGAAGGCCATCAAAATGTAACCTGGCCAGGTGGTCAGAAATATTTTGCATTGAGCAGCGGTACAACCAGTAACAGCAAACACATTCCCGTCACTGACGATATGCTGGACGCTATCCGCAAAAGCGGAACGAATGAAATCATGAATCTGAGTGCCTTTAATTTGCCTGCCGAATTTTTTGAAAAACAAATTTTAATGCTCGGCAGCAGCACCAATCTGATTGAAAAAGATGATCATCTGGAAGGTGAAATAAGCGGGATAAGCGCCAGCAACATTCCTGGCTGGTTCGGAGGATATTATAAACCTGGTCGTGAAATAGCTGATATAAAAGATTGGGACGAACGAGTGAAAGCCATTGCCGAGCAAGCGGCTGATTGGGATATAGGCTGCTTATCCGGAATCCCGGCATGGATCGAACTGATGTTGAAAGAAATTATCAAAAAGCATAAGTTAAAAAATATTCATGAAATCTGGCCCAATCTTCAGGTATATACAACAGGTGGCGTTGCATTTGACCCTTACAGGAAAAGTCTGGAAAAACTATTTGCTCATCCGTTAATTTATATTGATACTTATCTGGCTTCCGAAGGTTTTATTGCAATTCAAAACCGGCCAGAAACTTCGTCTATGGCTTTATTCACCAATAGTGGAATTTTCTTTGAATTCGTACCCATGGAGGGCGACAATATTGATGAAGATGGAATGGTGAAACCGAATGCTGAAATATTTTCTCTTGAAGATGCAGCAGAAGACGTAAATTATTGTTTACTGATCTCTACCGTTTCAGGTGCGTGGCGTTATATGATCGGCGATACTGTGATGATAACGGATAAATCCAGAGCAGAAATTAAGATCACCGGCCGGACCAAGCATTATCTGAATGTTGTTGGCGAACAGCTTTCCGTCAACCAGATGAATGACGCGTTACGCGTTTTAGAAAAAGAATACGATGTGGTGATGACTGAATTTATTACAGCTGCTATCCATAAAAATGAAGAATTTATTCTAAAATGGTATATCAGCTCTGACAAATTTCCTGACCTGATCAAAGTTTCAGAATCACTTGATAATGCTTTGCAAATCAGTAATAAAAATTATAAAGTTGCGCGTGGAAAAGCATTAAAAGGAATTGAAGTGGTACTTATTCCCGAAACTGTTTTTCATAAATGGAGTGAGGAAACCAAGAAACTAGGCGGACAAGTAAAAATTCCCCGGGTGATGAAAGAGGAAGATTTTATTGAATTTGAGACTTATGTAAGTCAAAAATCATAAAGCTGCTCTTTGCACTTCCAGTAATCTCACTTGCTCGACTATATCATCCGGGGAAAGATATAGCCGGGCAATTTTTTGTTTGTATTTTTCTGGCAATTCTGAATGGTTCAGGATAAAATTTTTGGTTTGGATAATATAATTGCCCAGTCCATGCGTTACTGCAAAAGTATCCGCTACTTTTTCTGCCTGCTGAATATATTTTGTTGAAAATAAATAACCAAAACCAAATCTTATCATCCCGAAAATATTCCGGTTGTGATAATCCATGACATGCCCCAACTCATGCCCTATCCAGCCAATCAGGATATCGGCAGGTATCTGGTGAATGGGAATCGCGGTATAGGTAAGTTTGAATAAAGCGCTGATATTAATCTGGTAACCCCGATTTTTCTTTCCTGAAAACATCGTTCCGATTCTCGGCTGCGCTTGCATAACCGATTTTTTTATGTTTTGTTTAAAAACAAAGTCAATCGGTACCTTTTGCAATTCCGGGTAAAAGGAAAGCGCATGTAAAATTTCATTTTCGATCACTTTTGGGATTCTCTTCTTTTCCCGAAAGTGATTAAAATCATCCGGATTGAATTGATTTTGATCTGTCATATCGTCCACTACGTTAAGTAAGTTATTTTAAAGCAGCAAAAACCGATCCAAATCAATCTTTCAGCGTTTTTACATCTACTTTTCGAAGAATCTCTTTTTTGTCAAATAACAATCGCCAAAGTGCAAATGATGGTGTTTTATCGGCTAAACAAATCTTGCAAATTTGTAAGTCTGCCGGAACGTTATAGACAACAGTGGTGTCATTTATCGGCTGAACATTATCGCTTAGTGATGACGCATTACTTTTAGCACTATATAAATAGGCTTCTAAAAGCTCAATTTCTTTCTTATCAAGTTGAGCATTTTTTGTATCATCAGGGCCAAGCAACGATATTTTGACACCATATTTTTTTTCCAAAGCACCTATAATTGGAATTCCCGACGGGTTTTTACAAAGTTCAGCTGCCTTTTCAGGATTTTTTGCCAGTGCTTCTTCCAGAGATTTCTGCGCTAATTTTGAAATTTTCTTTCCCCATTCATCCACCGTATAAATGAGCTGGGTATTGGTTACACGAACGATTTTCGATGCCTTTATTTCGTTAGATAATTCCTTTGTATTTTCAACACGCGTATTGTTGCAGCCAGACAAAAGCAATCCAAAAGCCAGACAATATAGGATACGATTCATTTTATTTTTAATAAGTTAAACTGATAAAAGAGTGTTTCAGGCAGATTTCAGTCAACAAAAATCAGCGATTTTCTGCTCTTATTCTTCAACGTTAAATACAACTTTGTAATTCAAAACACACTACGAACGTACGAAAAACATTCTTCAACCTAAAATGCGTATCTTTGTCGCCCGAATATGCAATGCCAAAAGATATTAACGCGATATGCAAGATAAATTAGAAGCCATAAAAGAACGTTTCGAAGAAGTTTCGCAACAAATCATACAACCTGAAATCGTTTCCAATTCTACTAAATATTCCAAATTGAGCAAGGAATATAAGGATTTAGGAAAGATTGTTGAACAATATACAATTTACCAAAAACTTCAAAAAGATATTGCAGGGACGAAAGATATGATCGTCAACGAAAAGGACGAAGAACTTCGCCAGATGGCAAAAGAAGAACTGGACGAATTGCTTCCAAAAATGGAGGAAATGGATCTGATCATTAAAGAACTTCTTATTCCAAAAGATCCTAACGATAGCCGGAATATTATCCTGGAAGTAAGAGGCGGAACTGGTGGAGATGAAGCGGCGATTTTTGCCGGAGATATCTTCCGTATGTATCAACGTTTCTTTGAAAAGATGGGATGGAGATCTTCCATCATGGACTTCACGGAAGGAACAAACGGTGGTTATAAAGAAATTATCTGCAAGGTTGAAGGCGACGATGTGTATGGCAAAATGAAATTTGAATCGGGCGTTCACCGTGTTCAGCGCGTTCCGCAAACGGAGTCGCAGGGAAGAATTCATACCTCAGCTGCTTCGGTAGCCGTTTTACCAGAAGCGGAAGAAGTGGACGTTCAGATCAATATGAATGATGTCCGGATTGACACATTCATGTCGTCAGGTGCTGGTGGACAGTCAGTTAATACCACTTATTCTGCCGTGCGTTTAACACACATTCCGTCAGGATTGGTTGTGAGCTGCCAGGATGAACGCTCACAATTGAAGAATAAGGAAAGAGCTTTGGGTGTTTTACGCTCACGACTTTATGAAATCAAATTGAAAGAGCACAATGATGCGATCAGCTCGCAACGTAAATCCATGGTAGGAAGCGGTGACAGATCTGATAAAATCAGAACATACAATTACCCTCAAAGCCGGATTACGGATCACCGCATCGGTTATACAGTTTATAATTTGCCAGCCGTAATGGAAGGTGATATTGGCGAATTTATCGAGCGGTTGCGCATTGCTGAAAATACGGAAAGAATGCAGGAAGGCGAAACAATCTAATTCTTGTATTTTAGCTCCTTAGGAGCTTCCTGTTTATAGCAATAGCGTTTGTTCGGCAGAGCTTTAGGCTCCTTCGGAGCCTCCTGTTGATATTCGGATATTATTGTCCTAAACAAAAAAGAGCAAATTGCAGGCAACTCCGGAGGAGTCTGGATTTGGTTACGGCTATTAATTCCTATAAACAGGATATCCCCAGAGGATAGAATCGCCAATTCGATTTATAGGCAAAAAATGAAAGGGTTGACAAATGAAAACAATTCATTTGTCAACCCTTTTTGCATTTCTAATTAGACTATTTACTGGTATAAATCTTCTTATAAGTCTTAGCTTTGTAATCTTCAAACGACTCTTTCTTATTATAATTATCTCCAAAGAAGGTTATCACTTCATGAAATTCTTTTGCTTTCATATATCCTGGTAAAGGCTGGATCATTTGAAATTTTTCGTCGAGAAAAACAGTAGTTGGAAAACTTGGCTGATTGTTTGTCAGCGCCAGGGCCATTTGATGAATGCCTTTTTGCCCTTCCGCAATAAACTCAAATTTCTGACTCCCAAGCGTTATAGCTTCTCTTTGTTCAGCATTCAGTTTTACTGCATAATATTTTTTGTTGATATAATCGATCACCTCATCATTTTTATAGGTCTCCCGATCCATAACCTTGCACCAGCCGCACCAATCTGTGTAGACATCTACCAGTACTTTGCGCGGTTCCTTCTGGATTTTTGCATAGGCTTCTTCCATGGTAATCCACTGAATTTCCTCTTCTTTTTTTGTTACAGAATCTGTTCGGAAACCGGTTAAGGCAATAAACAGAATTAAAACGGAAGTAAATATGTAGGCTGGTCGTCTCATAATTTTCTGGTATACATTTTTTTAACGCAGTTTTTAACCAAATAATTTTTTTCTGAATTAATATCAGTCAATTTTATGTTTAAATCTTACCATCACACACATCTTCGTTTCGCTGGGAATTTTCCCGATAAACGTATCAATCATGAAAGTAAACAAAGTTATTCCGCTTATCCGAATTTTCGACGAGGCAAAGGCAACTGAATTTTACGTTAACTGGCTCGGCTTTACAGTTGATTGGACGCACCAGTTTGGCGCAAATTTTCCTCTTTATTTACAGGTTTCCAAAGAAGGCATTGTTTTGCACCTGACGGAACATCACGGCGACTGCACACCTGGAAGCAAAGTTTTTATAGACTGTGTTGGTTTGACAGAATACCACGCCGAATTAATTGAGAAAAATTATCGGTTCAATCGCCCGGGACTGGAACAAGCGCCATGGAATGCGATTACTATGGAAGTTATCGATCCTTTTGGAAATAAATTGCTTTTCAGCGAATCAAAAGGATAACTTTCCCATGCCACGAATTTTTCACTAATAATTCGTGGCATGTTTTTTAATTTTTTGTTTTGTCTTTTGAAAATGAAACAAGTAAACCTCCGCCTATAACAAGCATCATTCCCAAAAGTGTCGCAATTGTAGGAATTGCCTCTCCCATCAAAAATCCGAATACCAGGGCGAAAAGAATATTGGAATAACCAACTGCCGCAACGCGTCCGGCTTTATCGAAAGTAAAAGATTGTGTCATCATGATCTGGCCGATCATGGCTGTTATACCAAGCGCCAGAAATCCCAACCAATGTTGCCAGGTTGCCGGCCGGCTGAACGTTCCGATAAGAAAATCAAGCTGCTCATTGGGAAAATATGTCCCAATAATGATTGAAAATATTGGCAGAACAATTCCGCTCAACATAAAGGAAAGTACAATAGCCCGGGTGTCATAAACCTGCCCAAGCTGACGAATCGCCAAATAAGCAACGGCGGTTAATAAGGCATTTCCCAACCCAATAACATGATTTCTTACTGACATGGAGAAATCAGGACGGAAAACGAAAAGAATTCCGGCGAAGCCTAATAAAATCGCAATCCATTCAGTGAAATTTAATTTTTCACCCAAAAAAAGCCAGGAAAGAAATGCAAGAAATATAGGATAAGTGTACTGGTAAGTGGAAGCGCGGCCCAATCCAAGATTTTGAATTGCATAAAAAAGAAGATACAATGAAAGCGTCCCGACAACTCCACGGAAAATAAGTAAGCCTAACCGACCGCCTTTTTGCTTCAACGGTCGTTGCAAAATACTTGTGCCGATAAATAATACGCCAATAATATTTCGAAAGAAAACAAGCTGGACAATGTGAAAATCCCGGCTAAGCCATTTTGAAATAGCCGACATCAAGGCAAAGAAAAAAGACGCTCCCAGCATCAGAAGAACACCTCTTTGAGGAGCGGAAAGTGAAAAAGGTTTTGATGCGCGGATTAACAAATTGTCAGAATTTTAAGTAAAGATAACGCATCCGATTTTAAAGGAAGCTCCATTTTTGAAAAAACGATTATGTGGCGGCCGCATAATTTCATTAACTTTACGAAAGTTTTTGGTGCCGGACGTTGAATCAAAACAACATTATGGCTTAATAGGGAATCCCGCGAAAAACGGGAGCTGTCCCCGCAACTGTAAGTCTTATATAAAGCTGATCTCATCTGCATAACCACTGTGAAAACGGGAAGGTACAGGATCAGCGAGACAAGCCAGGAGACCTGCCAGAAACATTCAGCGTTTTGATTTTCGGAGGAAAAATCATTTAATCGTTTTACTATGATGATCTTGAATTTTTACGGTGCGTAGCGGGCAAATTCGCTTTTATCTCTTGCTTATGATTCTGTTGGTTAAAGCCTTCGGAAATCAATTAATGGCGCAAAAGGATTCAATTCATTTGGATCTTGTAACCGTTTATGGTTATGCACCAGAACGTTTTATGAGCGGATTGAAAGTGCAGAAGATTGATTCTGCCACGATGGAACAGTTCCGATTTAGAAATATTACTGATCTGCTTTCTCTGAATACACCGATAATCGTAAAAAACTACGGCCCGGGACAATTAGCCACAGTTGCTTTTCGGGGAACATCTGCAAACCATACAGCGGTAATCTGGAATGGTTTAAATGTAAATCTTCCTACATTGGGCCAAACCGATTTTTCAACGATTCCGGTCGCTGGATTTGATCAATTATCTGTTCAGTACGGTTCTTCTGCCAGTATTGTAGGTACTGATGCCGTTGGCGGAAGTATTTTGTTGGGAAGCTCAATGCCACAGGCTGGCCTGCAAGTTATGGTCGGCCGGCAACAGGAAAGTTTCAGGAATAGTCAAACACAGGCGACTGTAAAATACGGAACCAGCCTTTCAAACAAATGGATTTTTGCTGGAAAAACAGCTGCTTATGACGGTAGGATGAACAATCATTATCCTTACATCGAACGAAATAATAAAAAAATGATTCCTTCTGAAACTTTCCAAAAAGGCCTGGTTCAGGATCTATATTTTACAAAAAACAAACATCAATTATCGGCTCATTTTTGGCTGACAGACAATCAGTTAACCAACAATCCTGAAAATTTTACAGGCCGGGAATTTACCGGAATAAAATCTTACCGTACGATGCTCCGGTATCAGGTTGAAAACTGGACCGTCAGAACTTCCTGGATCCGGGACATTATTGATTATGCAACAGGCGATTATTCGACGCTGGATCATGGAGTTACCGATAGAATTGGCACCCGCATTGAACGTGCATTTGAATGGAAAATCGGGAACCTGGGAAACATTCAGATGCAGGCGGGAGGAGAATTTACGCATTACAAAACACAGATTATCAATTACAACAAACCCCAAATAACAGAAAATCGTGAGGATTTATTTCTGTTAACGCGTTGGCAGGCAACTTCAAAATTATTGGTTTCAGTCAATCTTCGTCAGGCTTTTGTCACAGGTTATAATCCGCCCTTTACACCTTCGCTTGGCGCGGAATACCGGTTAATTCAAAATAATATAAATGCGTTGAAAATAAGAGGTTCTGTTGGAAGAAGTTACCGTGTTCCTACTTTGAATGAGCGTTACTGGAAAAGTCTGGGAAATCCGAACCTGCGCCCGGAAGACGGTTTCAATAAAGAAATCGGTTTGGAAGGAAGACATGTTGTAAATGCGATTCACGCATTTACGGCCAGCATCACAACCTATCATAATCGTATCAATAACTGGACTTACTGGAATCCTGCCAATAATTTCCGGGTGGAAAATCTTCAATTGGTCGTTGCAAGAGGAATTGAAACACAAATCGGCTGGAAAGGAAACTGGACAGCTTGGAAAGCAGGCGCTAATGTGAACTATGCTTTTACGAAAAGCTCGCAGGAAAAAGTTTATGACGCTTATGCCTCTGATATTGTCGGGAAGCAGTTACCTCACATTCCTTTGCATTCGGGAAATGTCAACATGTTCGTTCAATACAAACAAATTCGATTAACGAATCAATTACAATTTGTTTCAAAACGGTATACTTTGGCTGATCATACACAATCTTCGCAAGGATATATTCTTGAAAATTTTCTGGTTGAGACTACATTCAACTGGCACGGAACAGCCGCTTCTTTACAGGGAAGAATCAATAATATTACGAATTCTTTTTATCAATCCATTAATGGAAATCCCATGCCCGGACGTAGTTTTGCCATTAGTTTATTGCTTTCTTTAAAAACAACCAATCATCCGATATAAAATTATCATCAACAAGACTAACAAAATAATTATTTAAACGAATACCTTACTTGAAAAAACAATGAAAAAACAATTATTCAGAATCCTGACAATCACCTCTATATCAGCAGCTTTATGGTCTTGTAATCAAAGCGATCCTGTTCCGAAGGGCACGTATGTTCAGGGTGTTTTTGTAATTAATGAAGGAAATTTTTCGCAGAATAACGGTGCTGTTTCCTTTTTTGCACGGGAAAACAATACGGCGGACGCAGATGTTTTTTCGTTGGTCAATACTGGACAGAAACTTGCCGGTGGTGTGCAGGGTTATGATATTGCCGGAGATCATGGATTGATCCTGGTTGATAATTCCGCACCGGGACAAGATAAAATTCAGATCGTGAATGCCAATACTTTTACATCCGAAGCCACCATCAGTACTGATATTGAAAATCCTCGTGACGTCGTTGCTGTAACAAACGAAAAAGCATACGTTGCGTGCTGGAACACGCTAAATTCGGATTATTCTTATCCGGTTGGATATGTTGCTGTTATTGATTTGGCAACCAACAAGGTTACCAAGAAAATCAGTACTGATAAAGGTCCGGAAAAGATGATTTTCTCAAAAGACAAAGTTTTTGTTGGTGGTTACGTTTACGGTGGCGGCACCAAGCTTACCGTTATCAGCACTTCCTCCGATGCAATTTTGAGCAGCATTACTTTCAAATCGGCTCCAAATCCAATCGGAGTTGATGCAAACGGGAAATTGTGGGTACAGGCAGGAATCGAATTATTTCGCTTGAATACAGAAACTTTTGCCATTGAAACGACTTTGAAAATCGGAACAGATGCATCCAAAACACCTGGCAATTTTGCAATGGCCCCAGATCTTTCAACAATTTATTTTGTACTTTCTTATTCGGACGCCAATTATGTTAACCACGGAGCAACATACAAATTCTTGATTACGGATACGCAGGTTAACGTAACTACTCCTTTTGTGAATAGAATTTTCACAGGTTTGGCCGTGGATCCAACACAAGGATTGGTTTATGCAGCCGTTACGCCTTCTTATTCACAATCCGGTTATGCCGTTCGTTACCGTGGAGATGGTTCCTTGGTAGATTCAGTTAAAGTGGGCGTTGCTCCTACCGGATTTTACTTTAAGCAGCTATAATACTCTCAAATTAAACAGAATAGTTTAGTCAAAAAGAGAGGCCAACTTTTAAAAAGTTGGCCTCTCTTTCAAATTATTCCCGCTTGATTTTTTATCAAATCAAACTTGATCAAAATATAATTTCTTATTTAAAAAACCCTAGCGGATCAGGAAGTTTTGCTTTCAAAAGTTCTACAAATTCAATATTTAGCTGACTAAAATCGAGCATTCGTCCTTTGTGAAGACGTTCCCAGGATTTATCAAGCTCGTTGCGATTATAATAAACCAGTGCAAGATTATATTGTCCCAAGGCATAGGTTGAATCCAGCGCAACTGCTTCTTCAAGCAATTTATTAGCCTCATCCAAATCGTCCTGCTGTTTGTTCATCGCATAAAGTTTCAAATCCACCGTGGAAAGATCCACAAGAAGCGGCACATTATTCGACTGAATACTAACTCCACGGCTTAACATCCGTTTTGCATCCACCCAGTTTTCCCTTTGATAACAAACTACGCCAAGTCCCCAATATGCCTCAACATTTTTGTCGTTCAGCAAATTTGCAAGATTGAAACGGTAACAGGCTGTATCCAAAGATCCTTCCTGCAAATACTCCCAGGCACGGGCCGAAAAAAAGCTGCTGGCCTCAGGTCGGCTTGAAAATGATTTATCACAATCACTTAAAAATTTAATTTCTTCGTCAATCTGCTCGGAGCTTTTGCTTTCCTCTCCAAACAAAGGTACAACGCGTCTTTCTTTTAATTCCAGCGGTCTTCTTTGTGAAATATTGGTATCAGAAACAGGTGCCGCACTCGCCAAATGTTTTTCCTGGGCAAGCCCGAGAACAGGTATTAAAAGAGCAAACCAAATAACAACGGATTCTTTCATAAAATAAAAATAGAGAAACAGGTTTTTCTATTGTCCAAGTTAAACGGAATTATTGGATATCGTATTGTATTATTTACGTTTAGTTCCCTTTGTAGCTGTCTTTCTACGGCCCGTGTCTTTGCCCTTCGACACCGGTTTCGGTTTAAACAGATAAGCTTTCTTTTTCTCATGAAATGCCCCCAGAAATGTAGGATCCTCTTTTCTTTTCTGGTTATCAATTTCACGAAGCATCATTTGCCGCTCATCTACTGGTGTTTTTGCAATTTCCAGTTCTTCCGGCAATTGTACACGTGGAATTTCCATACGAATCATTTTTTCAATTTTCGCAATGTGATATTCATCCGCTTCCGTCAAAAACGTGATCGCCTGTCCAACCGTGTTTGCACGTCCCGTCCGCCCGATTCTGTGCACATAATCTTCATAAATCAGAGGCACGTCAAAATTGATAACGTGGCTAACTTCTGTGATATCAATTCCACGCGCCACCACGTCAGTCGCAACCATTACGCGAACAGATCCTTCACGAAATGCGTCCATGGCGTTGGTTCTGGTATTCTGTCCTTTGTTGGCATGAATTACCCGTAACTCATTTTCTTTGACAACACCATTCAGCATATAACTATGAACCTGACCAGCAACTTCACGGCTTCTGGTAAAAATCAGCACACGTTTGAAGACTTCTTCGTCCTTCAACAGATGTGCCAGAAGACTGATCTTAGTACGGAAGTTGGGAAGTTCATAAAGCACCTGCGTCACCATATCAGCCGTTGTAGCTTGCGGTGTTACTTCAATTCTGGTGGGATATTCCAAAAACTCAAAGGACAATCGTTCAACCTTATCAGAAAAAGTCGCAGAAAAAAGCATGTTCTGGCGTTTCGTTGGAAGGATTTCCAAAAAACGGCGGATTTGCGGCATAAAACCCATATCCATCATTTTATCGGCTTCATCCAAAACCATGACGTTGATATGTTTTACAACAATTTCTTCTTTCAAATAAAGATCCATAAATCTTCCCGGCGTAGCAACGATAATATCCACACCTTTCCGGATCGCATCAATTTGTGCTTTTGGCCCTATTCCTCCAAAAAGAACAACCGTGCGAATATCTGTATATTTACTCAACTGGATAATGGCCTCAGAAATCTGCATGGCCAGCTCACGTGTCGGAGCTAAAATTAAAGCGCGTGGATCCTGACCCTGTGCATATTTAATACGCATCAGCAATGGTAATGTGTAAGCTGCGGTTTTACCGGTGCCTGTCTGTGCGATGCCTAATATATCCTGTCCGGCTAATGCTAAAGGTATTGCCTGTTCCTGTATGGGCGTAGGCTCCGTGTAGCCCGCTTCTTCAATTGCATTGAGTAATTGACGGTTAAGCTTAAATAGCTCAAATTTATTTTGCGTAGTTTGCATCGCACAAAGGTACGAAAACTAAAATCAGGTTCCATATTTTAAGCCTTTATAGCTTCATCAACCATTATAGACGAGCCAACATAAATAGGAGAACGCTGGTGAAAATCAGAAGGAACTATGTCCAGAATATCCCGAAAACCATCGCTGGCCCTTGCTCCTGATTTCTCTGCAATAAAGGCTAATGGATAACATTCATATAGCAAACGCAGTTTCCCCTTTGCATCTTTTGTGGTGGAAGGATATAAATAAATCCCGCCTTTTAACAGATTCCGATGGAAATCCCCAACCAGAGATCCTATATACCTTGCACTGTAACTTTTTAATTTACAATTTGTTATATATTTTTTTATCGATTCAGGATAGCTGTTGTAATTTCCTTCATTGACAGAATAAATCTTTCCGTCGGAAGGAGAAATAATATTTTTGTGGGATAAAATAAATTCGCCTAATGACTGATCATACGTGAAGCCGTTTACACCATCTCCTGTTGAATAAACAAGCATGGTTGACGAGCCATAAAGAATGTACCCCGCAGCGATCTGCTTTCTTCCGCCTTGTAAAAAATCATTAATATTTGCCGGCGAATTAATAGGCGTAATGCGCCGATAAATAGAAAAAATTGTACCAATTGAAACATTTACATCAATGTTAGAAGAGCCGTCAAGCGGGTCCATCGCCACCACATATTTGCCATGATCGTTACCGGTATGAATAATATCTTCATCTTCCTCCGAAAGAATAGCACATACTTCTCCCCCATTTTTCAATGCTCTTATAAAACGGATATTAGCAATGATATCAAGCTTTTGCTGATTTTCTCCCTGTACATTTTCTGTCCCGTTTGCGCCTGTTACATCAATTAATCCTGCTTTATTAACCTCCCGGTGTATGATTTTTCCGGCCAAAGCGATGTCTCTTAATAATTGTGAAAGTTCTCCGGTTGCATACGGAAACACACTTTGGCTGTGCATGATAAACCGGTCCAGTGTAACACCTACCGGCAAAGCCAGTTCCTGAGCAGTTTTTGATTCTGAAACACCCATTTTTAAATAATCAACAAGTTGTGAGATGTGAAAGGCAGTCTATTTTGATCAAATTTCAAACTCTTTTTGGACAAATCAACACGTTTACAAATATATTTTAAAAGTAGAAAATAACCCGTATACGTCATTCAGGGTAAGTCTTTTATATCGTCGTCGTGCACTTTGAGGAATAAATTTTGGAAATAATTTAATTGTTAATTTTCGTTGGAATGCAAAAAGAATAAAGACTATTTTCATCTAAAAACGTTTAGTTTGTCATCTCAACCGATTCCTAAACTGCATAGAAATGTATCCGCTGCTGCTCGCTTTCTTTTCAATCATTTCCCAGTCGTTTTCAGGAAGTTTTTCAAAAAATAGGGAAGCCGTTACTTTACAAGATACCAACAGAATTCATGTTCCAATCGGTGGAAATTCCTGGATTCAGGATGGAGAAACAGAAAAGATAAACGAAGCAGGATTGTCGGGTTGGACTAGTACAAAATCAGTTATTCAAACTTATGTACGCTTAGGGAAAACCGGGAAAATAAATCTTTCACTGAAAGCTTCTTCCGAAACAGGGAAAATTAGAATTACGTTAGCAGGAACATCCAGGGAAATGGAATTGAATGGTATAGAAAAAATTTATTACCTTGGATCCTGGGATATTAACCAAACGGGTTATTTAAAACTTACAGTTCAGGGAATTTCAAAGACGGGAAAGGAATTTGGAAAACTTGCCGAATGGATTTTGGAAGGTACTGAAATGGACGAAAAAACATCCTTTGTAAAAGACAATTCCGATAATTTTTTCTATTGGGGAAGACGCGGACCTTCGGTTCATCTTAACTATCCAATTCCAGCTAATGAAAATATTGAATGGTTTTACAACGAAGTGACCGTTCCTGAAAAACAGGATGTAATCGGTTCCTATTTTATGGCTAATGGTTTTGGTGAAGGTTATTTCGGTATGCAGGTTAACTCAGCAACAGAGCGCAGAATTCTCTTTTCAATATGGAGTCCATTTCAAACGGATGATCCCAAATCGATTCCAGAAGACAAACAAATTGTCATGTTGAAAAAAGGGAATGATGTATATACCGGCGAATTTGGAAACGAAGGTTCCGGCGGACAAAGTTATCTCAAATACAACTGGAAGGCAGGAAACACCTATAAATTCTTGCTGCAAGGAAAACCTTCCGGCGATAGTACTACGAATTATTCTGCATATTTTTTCGCTCCCGAAATAGCTGAATGGAAATTAATAGCCAGTTTTAAAAGACCCAAAACACAGACTTATCTAAAAAAACTACATTCGTTTTTAGAAAATTTCATTCCTGAAACCGGAGATCAGACCCGCAAAGTTTATTTTGGAAATCAATGGATCAGAAATTCTTCCGGAAAATGGACAGAGCTTAACCAGGCAAAATTCTCAGCAGATGCAACCGCTAGAAAAGGTTACAGAATGGATTATGCAGGTGGCAAAGAGAAGAATTATTTCTATTTGAAAAACTGTGGTTTCTTTGACGAATTTACGAAGATTGGAGATTCATTTATACGGGAATCGAATACGAAAAAACCTGAAATTGATTTTGAAAAACTGCCTTAGTTTTACAAAATCAGGACAATTTCTGGCTTAATTATGTCACCCTTTCAGGGTTTTTCGAGAGCTATCCAACACATTCTACAATAATGTCATCCTTTCAGGATTATTTATAGCCAGTAAACCGCTTGGAGTTATAAAATTCAGTTTTTTTCCAAAGTCCGAAGGACTGATATTATTATAGAAAAAATTTCTGCCGATGATGTAAAAACCAAGAAGTGGTGGCATAACTTCTGTCTTAACCGGAGCAAACTGAAAAATCCCGAAATTAATTTTGAAAAACTACCCTGATCAATTCGAATTTTTATACCTCTCGGGTCCTATCGCTTTCAGGCACCGGCTAAAAGTTGCACCGGTTGTTCCCAAATACGTTGCAATATAATGATCAGGAATTCTTCTAAAAACGGAAGATGGGTGATTGATATAATATTCGATACGCTGCTCCACCGATAAATATTTAAAAACCTTCACTTTATCCGTAAAATTGATCAGATGCTGTTCCAATAATCTCACGGCCAGGCCAGCCATATAAACATCTTCTTCAACCAGTTTCCGGTACGCGTCGTAGGAAATGGAATATACAATCGTGTCTTCCAAAGTCTCCAAAACCTCGTTTGATAATTTCTGTAAAAAGAAACTTTCCGCAATGCAGACAATGTCGCCGTCCGAAACCAATAATGAGGTAATATCCTCGGAACCGCGCAAATAATAAGTCCGCATCACTCCTTTTTCAATAAAATAAAGCGACGGACTTATTTGTCCCAAATCCACCAAAACTCTGCCTTTGGGAATCATAAAAGGCTTAAAGGTCTCCTTAATCCTGTCTCTCACCGAAGGCGCCAACACAAATTTCGACGCTTCCAGCATACTCTGCAAAGGTTTCGTGCTTTCCATGATTTGACGTACTGACTTGGGAATTTATAAAGTATTGTTCTATAACAAGTAAAAACATTGTCGTAGAACAACGTGAATCCTTGTCGTACGACAAGTTAACATTTTATAGAAGGTAAGTTACTTTGTATTGGACAAAAAGCATAATGGATTTGTAATGTTTTGCTGTCTTTTCAAAATCACTACTCACTGAAAATCGCCTGTCTATGAAAAATCTATTAGTAAAATTTACATTTTTAATGTGCTTAACCTCGACTGGTTACGCCCAGGATGAGGATAAAGGAAAAAGCCAGATCGCTATAAGTGCAGGAATATTGCCGACCGAAGACATTGCCAATGAAATGCTGGTCCGGTTTGTTGACTTATTCTTTCCCAGTCACCAGCATGTGAGCGTTGATAATGTCTCTGTTTTTGGCTCGTACAAATATTTTGTCTCCGAAAAAATTGCAATAGGTGGAACAATTGGCTACAACAGTCGTGCGAAACCTTTTAATTACGACAATTGGAACAGACGTTATGACGGAATTAAAGTTGTGACGCTTGCCGGGGAAGGCTCCTTTTATTATTTGAAAGGACCGAATGTCGGTTTGTATGCCCTGGGAGGAATGGGATGTTTCATTGTTACTTCCGGCAATTACAATAATAATTATTCTGATTATACCAACTTTGGTTTAACACTCCAATTAACTCCGCTCGGTATAAGATTTGGCAGAAAGTTCGGTGGCTTTGCAGAGATTGGCTATGGCTACAAAGGTTTGGTAAATATGGGTATCAATTTAAAATTATAACAAAAAAACAGCACAGAAACCGGAAGGTTACAGCGCCGTTATAAGCAAATTTCTTTTGACGATTTTCACGTTCTGCTTCAACATCAATTTCTCTTTCCTGATTAATGAAAAATTCGTCAGTTAAAAAATCAATTGTTATTCATTTTTGGGGACATCCGAAAAATAATATATAACCGTCAGCATCCCTGACTTCGAATCCTCGCAAACCATCATCATCGTCTTTGAGCGGTTGAAAAAACTCAATATTTTGCATCAAGAATTCTGCCGCCAGTGCATCAGGATCCCGGACATGAAGGTAAGCATCCCAGCGGGCAATTCCTTTTTTGATATCTCGTGTATGGTTCGGTACAGGATCGACTCCCACGTCTTTCAACATAATCATCGCTGCTCCTCTTTGAACAATACCGAAAAAGATATCGTCCTCGCTCGGTCCCTGATAAGTGATATCAAACCCGAGACTGTTTTTATAAAACATGAGTGCGGCGGGAACATTCTTTACGATAAAGAATGGCGCGATCCCGGAAATTTCTGTTTTATTCATATCAGCTTTATGAATTTTTAATTCAAATATAGCTATACGAGGTTATTAGTTAATAATCATTTAGCAACAATGAAACTTCCTCATAACAATTTGATTAACAGACATATTTATTTCTAAAAAAAACATGACTCAGTAAACAAAAATAGCGCTGCACCCTAAGGAACAGCGCTATATACTTATATTATATTTATTACCCCAGCCTAACCAAGGCTTCTTTCAAAGTCACAATTTTTGCTTCCGCATCCGCCATTTTTTGCCTTTCTTTTTCAACAACGTCAGCATTTGCGTTTTGAACAAAACGTTCGTTGGAAAGTTTTTTAGCAACAGAATTCAGAAATCCTTCTGTATAAACCAATTCCTTTTGAAGATTTTCACGTTCCGCTTCAACATCAATTTCTCCTTCCAGATTAATGAAGAATTCGTCGGAACGTACCAGAAATGACATGCCCGGTGCTTGTTCCGTTACGAAATTTATTTCTGCCACATTAGCAAGTTTCCTTACCAGAGCTTCCAGTCCTTTATAAAGTTCAGGCTGCTCGGATTTAATTGCTAACGGCAATTCAATTTTCGGGCTGATATTTTTTGTATTCCTCAAATTCCGAACTGCCGAAATCAATTCAAACAGAATTTCAAACTCCCCAAGAAGATTGGTGTCAACTGAACCAACCGTTGGAAAATCAGCAACACAAATACTTTCTTTTTCCTGACGCTCACGAATATTCTGCCAGATTTCCTCTGTGATAAATGGCATGAACGGATGTGCCAGACGCATTAATTTATCAAAAAATTCAAGCGTTGCTTCAAAAGTTGCGGCGTCAATTGGTTGTTCAAAACCTGGCTTGATCATTTCCAGATACTGTGCGCAGAAATCATCCCAGATCAGTTTGTATACAGAATTAAGCGAATCAGAAATACGGAATTTGGTGAAATGATCCTGAACTTCGGCTAATGTCTGGTTCAATTTACTATCAAACCATTTTACCGCTAATGTTGAACCTTCCGGCGCTGAAAGTGAAGCATCCACGCTCCATCCTTTTACCAGACGGAATGCATTCCAGATTTTGTTACAGAAATTTCTCCCCTGCTCAATCAGCTTTTCATCATAAGGCAAATCATTCCCTGCCGGCGAACTGAACAACATACCGGTACGAATTCCATCCGCACCATATTGTTCAATCAGGTCAATCGGATCAGGGGAATTCCCCAACGATTTCGACATTTTCCGACCTTGCTTATCGCGGACAATTCCAGTCAGATAAACATTTTTGAACGGATAAGTGCCTTTGTATTCATAACCGGCTATGATCATACGTGCCACCCAGAAAAACAAAATCTCGGGAGCCGTAACCAAGTCATTCGTCGGATAGTAATAATTTATTTCTTCGTTATCCGGTTTTTTTATTCCGTTAAAAACAGAAATGGGCCATAACCAGGAAGAAAACCAGGTATCCAAAACATCTGCGTCCTGCGTCAAATCTTCTTCAGTTAAAGCAAAAAGCTGATATTCGTGCTGGGCAATATGCAGTGCTTCATTTTTGGTTTTGGCAACGATAACCGTTCCATCCTGCAAGTAGAATGCAGGAATACGGTGTCCCCACCAAAGCTGACGACTGATGTTCCAGTCCCGCACATTTTCCATCCAGTGACGGTATGTGTTCTTGAATTTTGGTGGAATCAACTGAATCGTATCATTCATCACGTTTTCCAAAGCAGGCTGACTTAACCTGCTCATTTTCAAAAACCATTGTTCCGAAATTCTCGGTTCAATAACCGCATTCGTCCGCTCCGAATGGCCAACGTTTGATTTATATTCTTCGCTCTTCACCAGATTTCCTGATTCTTCAAGCAATTTGATAATCTTCTTACGGGCAATAAAACGGTCTTCACCAACCAGAATTTGTGCCTTTTCGTTTAGCGTTCCATCTTCATTTAAAAGGTCAATGATGGCCAGATTGTGTTTTTTACCTAACTCGTAGTCATTTGTATCATGAGCCGGCGTAACTTTCAATGCACCTGTTCCGAATTCCATTTCAACATATTCGTCAGCGATAATATCAATCGCTCTGTTGATTAAAGGAATTGTAACCTGTTTTCCGATCAGATTCTGATAACGCTCGTCATTTGGATTAACACAAATTGCCGCATCCGCCATGATCGTTTCAGGACGGGTTGTGGCAATAATTATCCCTTCGCCTTCCACGCCGCCAACCAGGTCGTAGCGGATATAAACCAGTTTTTGATTGACTTCTTTTGTAATTACCTCTTCGTCAGAAACCGTTGTACGCGCTTGAGGATCCCAGTTCACCATGCGGTGACCTCGATAAATATCTCCTTTTTTGTACAGATCAATAAAAACATCGATCACAGAATCATAAAGATCCGGATCCATGGTAAAAGCCGTACGGTCCCAGTCACAGGATGCGCCCAGTTTACGCAATTGTTGTAAAATAATTCCGCCGTATTTGTGCGTCCATTCCCAGCAGTATTCAAGAAATTCGTCACGGGTCAAATCACGTTTGCTAATACCCCGCTCTTTCAACATCGCCACCACTTTTGCTTCCGTGGCAATGGAGGCATGATCCGTACCCGGAACCCAGCACGCTTCTTTGCCCTCCATCCGCGCTTTACGGATCAGAATATCCTGAATCGTATTGTTGAGCATATGGCCCATGTGCAAAACGCCCGTCACATTCGGTGGAGGGATTACGATGGTATAAGGCTCTTTATCAGGATTTGGCTTGGAATTAAAATATTTGTTTTCGATCCAGTAGCTATACCATTTATCTTCTATCTCTTGCGGCGCGTAGGTTTTGGAGATCATTCTTTTTGTAAAATATGGGCGTTGTTAACAATTGCAGTCTTAAAAAGAATGGCAAGTTATCACTTGAAACCGATATTTTCACGTGAATGATAGGAGATTAATGATTGTCGGGACAATTTTTATGCTTCGGCAGGAGCAACCGGCAGCCAGATAATAAACGTACTTCCATGTCCTGGCCTGCTATGGACATTAACCGTTCCTTCATGGGCTTCCACCATTTTCTTCACATAACTCAATCCCAGGCCGAAACCTTTCACGTCGTGTACATTGCCGGTTGGGACCCGATAAAAGGTATCAAAAATACGTAGCATCTGCTCTTTGCTCATGCCTAAACCATGGTCGGTTATAGCGATGGTGATACCATTATTTTCATTTTCTGTCCTGACTTTCAGGTGCAGTTTTTCAGGGGAATATTTAATCGCGTTATCAATCAGATTGTTCAGCACGTTGGAAATATGCAGTTCGTCGCAGGAAATTATTTCATTGATCGCTTCAAATTCCAGATCAATTTCTCCTGCTTTCTGCTCAATCTGCACACTTTGGCTATTCAATACTTTTTCAATCAGATCATGAATATTCGCCTCGCTCCTTTTCAGCTTCACGTGACCTTTATCCAAAAGTGCCATTTGTAAAACCTTTTCAACATGCGTTCCGAGCCGTTTATTTTCCTCCCGGATTATCCCCAGATAACGGGTCATACGTGGAGACGCTGCGGTTCCTGGTGACATAGAATTTTCTTGTGCCATATCAGCAGCCAATGCAATGGTAGAAATTGGCGTTTTAAATTCATGGGTCATGTTATTGATAAAGTCATTCTTGATATCAGAAAGTTTTTTCTGATGAAGAATGGTTGAAACGGCCATATAAAAACAAGCCATAATCACGACGATCAAAATCCCTGAACCGCCAAACATGACGCCCATATTACTCAGAATATATTTTTGCTGATCAGGGAAAAATACATAAAGTAAATTATTTCCCTGTAGAGTTTCATTCGGAAAAAGTGACGCTTTGTAAGATCTTTGCTCCCATTCCGAAGATTTTAAACTAGCCGTCGAAAACACTAACCCGTTGTTCGTATTTCCCTGAACAGCAAATTCGTATGACAGAGTAATTCCGTTCTCAACGAGTTCTTTCCTTAACAAGGTATCAAGCAAAAACCGGTTTACACGTTCCTGAATTGGTCTTTTGGTATACATCAAATCCTTCATTACTTCACGAAGCAAATCGGCCCTGTCGAGATCCCGGACTTTGCCGTTAATAAGTGGTTTTGTACCAGCGAGCTGTGGCGATTTTTCCAGCGTTGGTTTTTCTTTTCTATATAAAATCTGAGAATTGACAGAATTATCCACTTCCTGAGATTGGCTTTTCCCTCCCGTTTTTTGAGCAGGAAAAGCTTCCTGAAAAGCACTTCCGAGTTTCTTTTCCTCTTCCAATCTTCTGCGCATGAATTCGTCCATTCCTTCCGCACCAAATCGCTGAGCCTGGAAAAACTCTTCAATAATTTGCTGCTGGTGGTCCAGTGTTACCCGAAAATTAGGACTTAATACATCGGATGGTACTGCTTCTGAAAAAAACTGATAGTGAATTTCATCTCCATTCGGCCCGATAAAAACCTGGACATTAGGCTGGGGCAAAACCGCAGAAACATGTTTCTTGTCCTGTTTGGAACCGTTTTTTTTAACCGGCATTTCTCTGAGCTGGGTAATACGGTTCAGTTTATCCTTTTGTTGTTCCGTTTCAATACGCTGCTGAAGCAGATACATCATTTCCTGTTTTTCCAGGCGATGCACCACTTCCTGTACAGATTCGGCCACTTTTTGATTGAATTGTTCATTGCGGATAGCAATGGCCTCGCGGATCCAGTACCACTGAAAACCGATAAGGCCGATAAGCGCCAGGCACATTAAACCGATAATAATCTGAATTTTCCGCTTAGTCATTTTTATTTATTTGTCGATGCACCGCTTTTTATGCAACACCAGCACTTTTTTATGCGACTTTATTATGTTGAACAAATTTAAGGTATCAGGAGTAGCCGTTTCTTTTTTTAACAAAATTTAACAGCCTGTTCTTCAAGTAAAATTTAAATTTGTAATTATCTCAAAAACAAAACAATAGAGCATTATGAGACAAAAATTCCTTTTACGCGCCGCTTTGTCTTTATTCGTCATTATGAGTCTTTCAGCTTTTGAAAAGACTTTCGCACAATCCGAAAAAGATGACCAGAAAAAAACTTCCATCCGTATTAAAGTAACGGAAGATAAGGATGGAAAATCCAGGACGATTGAAAAAAATTATGAGCTGCCGGATATGCCCGGACCGGAAACGGAAAATTTTGTTGACAAAGCGATTGATTCAATGAAACTTGATCCCAGTGGAAAGAAACAGGTTACCATCACGGTTGAAGACGGAAAAGGGAATAGAAATGTTCAGCGTCGTGGAAAAATACAGAAAAGGTCAAATGATGATCAGGAGAATTTTGCCTTTAATTTCAGGAACGACGATCTAAGAGATTTCAATCTTAACTTCGACGAACTGCGTAACCAAACCAGAAATCTTGAAAGAGAAATCCGTCCGAAGGCAAAAATCATGATGCGCGACATGGAAGATTTTGGAAATCGTGTCGGCGACCGTGTTGGCGGTTTTTGGAATAATGAAATGGCAAAAGCATCAACAATAAGGGAATTAAATGTTTATCCAAACAATCCCGATAATGGTGTTATGAATCTTCGTTTTTATGTTCCCCAAAAAGGAGACGTGCTCGTAACCGTCTCAGATACAAAGGGGAAAGAAGTTGGCAAAAAAGAAATTAAAGATTTCAGCGGAGAGTTTGTAGGTCAAATCGACATTAAGAAAAATACAAAAGGAACTCTTTTCGTGACCGTAACGCAGAATGAAGACGGAGCCGTAAAGCGGGTAGTTCTTCCCTGATTTTTTAAACAATTTTACCCCGCTCCTCTTGATTAGTAATAATTAAGAGGATTTTTTATTGGAAAAAAACGAGATAATTGAACTTACATGTATTAAGTAATTGTAAATTTGCAGCCAAACCATCTTATTCTCCGAAATTTATTTCATTAAGCAATATGCTGAATCTTATACTATTTGGTCCTCCGGGTGCTGGAAAAGGCACGCAAAGTGAGAAAATTATAGCACAATACAAACTCATACATCTGTCTACCGGAGACTTACTTCGTTCTGAAATTCAGGGCGGTACCGAACTAGGACTTCGCGCAAAAACCTTAATGGATCAGGGTTTACTGGTTCCGGATGAAGTTGTGATCGGAATGATCAACAATAAATTAAAAGAACACAAAGGTTGCCCGGGATTCATTTTTGATGGATTTCCGCGCACAGTGGCACAGTCAGAAGCGCTGGATGCTTTGCTTGAAAGTTATGGTGAAAGTATTTCTGTAATGGTCGCGCTTGTGGTTGATGACAATGAACTTCTTACCCGTTTGCTAAACAGAGGAAAAACTTCAGGCCGTCCTGACGACCAGAATGAAGAGCTGATCAGCAAGCGGATTCACGAATATAACAACAAGACAAAACCAGTGGCTGATTATTATCAGGCTCAGGGAAAATATATTGCAATTAATGGTATCGGAGAAATCGAAACGATTTTTGAAGGGATCACTGAAGCGATTGAACAGGCATAACAAAATTTAAAAAGGTGTAGATGTCAAGGTTACAAAACCAGGCTTCTGCACCTTTCTTATGTAAATGCAATAATGTAATTACACTTCTCATTTAATTTAAGCAAAAAACGGCAGCAGGGTATGGCATCTTCAAACTTTATAGATTACGTAAAAATTAATGTTCGCTCAGGCGCGGGCGGTGCGGGAGCCTTGCACTTTCGTCGTGAAAAACACGTCGAAAAAGGTGGGCCGGATGGTGGAGATGGTGGCCGCGGCGGACACGTTATTTTAAAAGGTACAACACAAGTATGGACGCTTTTACACTTAAAATATACAAAACACATCCGCGCTTTTGATGGAAAAGGCGGTGAAGGTGGAAGAAGAAAAGGTTCGGATGGAAAGGACATTTATCTGGAAGTCCCGTTGGGAACAATCGCGAGAGATGTAGAAACCGGAGAACAGCTTTTTGAAGTGACGCAGGACGGCCAGGAAATAATTTTAATGAAAGGCGGGCGTGGCGGATTAGGAAATGATCACTTTAAATCATCGACAAACCAGACGCCCCAACATGCACAAACGGGAGATCCGGCGATTGAGTCCTGGATCATTCTTGAACTGAAAGTACTGGCAGATGTTGGTCTGGTTGGTTTCCCGAATGCAGGAAAATCTACTTTGCTTTCTGTTGTTTCTGCTGCTCGCCCGGAAATCGCTGATTATCCGTTTACAACCCTGGTACCTAATCTGGGTGTGGTTGATTACCGTAATTACAAGTCATTTGTCATGGCTGATATTCCAGGAATTATTGAAGGCGCCTCGCAGGGAAAAGGTTTGGGGCTACGTTTCTTACGTCATATTGAAAGAAATTCAATTCTTCTTTTCATGGTTCCTGCCGATAGTGAAGATATTGAAGCTGAATACAATACACTTGTCAATGAACTTCAATTGTACAACCCGTCTCTTTTAGATAAGGAGCGTCTTTTGGCCGTTTCAAAAGTTGATATGCTAATGGACGAAGAGCGTGAAGAACTTGCTAAAAAATTACCAAAAGGCATTTCATGCACTTTTATTTCTTCACTAACTCAGGAAGGAATCGATCAATTAAAAGATAAAATCTGGGAATTACTGAACGATTCCACAGCCGTTAAATAAATTTCTGAATTATTTTATTTCGAGAGGCAACCTTTTGTACCCATTTTTGTGTCCAATAGGTTAATTCCAATTGAATTCTTTTTTTCATGAAACACTTTTTACAGTTCTTTTTTTGCTTAGGGATAATTGCCGGTTTAACTTCTTTCAAAGCGGCAGCACAAATTTCGATAGATTATCCTTCCAGCAGAGCCATATTTCAACGTGACAAAGACAATTCCGCAACGATTTATATTGCCGGAAGTTATACACAAATTATCGATCGCGTTGAAGCCAGGCTGACTGCAATTAATGGCGGCTCTTCAACCAACTGGAAAACGATACAATCAAATCTTCAGGGAGGTGTATTTTCCGGAAGCCTAGATGCAACCGGAGGCTGGTACCAGCTTGAAATCCGCGGATGGAATGGCAACCAGCTCGTTAATGGTACCCCATTGGATAGAGTTGGCGTTGGAGAGGTTTTTATGGTTAGCGGCCAGTCCAATGCAGGCCAGATTAATCCCGAAGATTCAAAAGGATCAAGTGGCCCCGGAGCAAGTGACGACAGAGTGAATTGTGTTAATACCAACAACGCCAATAATTCTAATACGGACCTGGATTATCCTCAATTTTCGCATCTGAACTCGGATTCTTATATCGCTCCAAGAGGGAATTTTGCCTGGTCATGGGGTAAACTTGGGGACTTACTGGCAAGCCGTCTTGGCGTCCCCATTTTGTTTTACAATAGCGCCTGGACTGGCTCTGCTATGAAAAACTGGCGGGAAAGTATAAATGGCACCGCCTATAATATTTATAACGGAGCACCATACCCTGTTAATGGGACACCTTACGGAAATCTTCGTTCTGTGATGCAGACCTATGTTCCAATCACAGGTATCAGAGCCGTTTTATGGTTACAAGGAGAAGCAGAGGCTTTTGCGGGAACATCGGTGAGTTCTTATGTTTCAGACCTTACAAAGGTAATTGAAACAAGCCGGAACGAATCAGGAAAAAGTTTGGCCTGGATGGTCAGCCTGACTTCTTACAGTAATTCGACAGGTATTTATCAAAATGCAGTCAACGGTCAAAAACAGGTTATTTCATCGGTCCCTAATGTTTTTATGGGGCCAAACACGGATGTGATTCAAATTCCAAGGGACGGCGGAGCTGATGGTGTACATTTTACAGGAAACGGACTCGTTCAATTGGCCGACGCCTGGAACGCTCAGCTGAATGACGCTTTCTTTTCTAATTCAACGCCTTTTAAAGGTATAAGTCCTTTAACGATTTCGGCCTCCTGCGTGGGTAATGGCAGTCTGAATCTTGCTGTGAATACGAGTGGTTATTCTTCCCTACGCTGGAATAATGGCCAGTCGGCCGGAAATATCCAGGTTGGAAATGGGACTTACAGAGCGCAGGCGCGGGATGGTAATGGCAACATAATATTTTCGCCGGAAGTAAGAATTAACGATAATATTCAACCTGCCCAGCCAATTATTACGCTGGAAGGAAGCAATCCTGTTTGTAAAGGCAATACAGCTGTGCTTATTGCTAATACTTCTACCAATATTCAATGGAACACCGGCGCAACAAGCGACCGTATAAATATTACCACCGCTGGTGAATATTCTGTAACAACACGGAATGCTTACGGCTGTCAGGCAACTTCTGCGAAAATCGCCGTTAATGTCCTGACGTCTCCTCTGCCCGACAAACCAAGTATTTCTGCAGCCAGTGCACTTACCTTTTGTGATGGAGGTTCGGTAAGTCTTAAATCCAGTTCCAACGTTAAAAGTATATGGTCCAACGGATCAAACGATGCTAGTGTGTCTATAAAAACTTCCGGTGAATACCGGGTAAAAGCCCAGGATAATTTTGGCTGCCTTTCTCCCGATTCTGATCCCGTAACAGTAAAGGTTAATGCATTGCCAGCCAAGCCGGTTATTTCATTGAATCGTTCACCTTTACTTTGTGAAGGTGAAAACATTACAATGACATCCAGTTATGACAGCGGTAATACCTGGAATACAAATTCGACATCAAAATCCATAAACGTCAACATTTCGGGAATTTTCAGCCTGAAGCAAAAAGATGCCAATGGCTGTGAATCTGCTTCGGATCCGGTTACGACCAAGGTAAATCCACTTCCTGCTACTCCGACAATCGCTTCATTACGTCCGACAACTTTTTGCGACCGTGACTATACCACGCTTCGCGGAAGTGAATCTTTTGCTTATCAGTGGAGTAACGGAGCAACAAACCGTGAGGTGGAAATTCGTAATTCCGGAAATTATACACTTTCAGCAAAAGATGATAACGGCTGTTTATCCCCTCCAACTCCTGCGATCAGAGTCGTTGTAAATCCGCTTCCTCCAAAACCAGCTATAACGCCTAGCGGCCCCACAACTTTCTGTGCAGATGCCAGCATAAATCTTACGGCGAACGACGCAGCCAAATATGTATGGAGTACCGGGGCAAGTACTAAAATGATAACAACCAGTACTTCGGGAGATTACTCTGTTAAAACCATTAATGAGTTCAGCTGTTTTTCTGACCCTTCGGATGGGGTAAGAATCCAGGTTTTGGCTTTGCCACCGGCTCCTCTGGTTCAGGCATCAGGCCCAACTTCATTTTGTGACGGAGATGCCGTGACACTGAGAGCCTCAAACGGAGCTTCGTTTTTCTGGAACAATGGAACAGCAAACAGTGCATTGACTGTCAGCAAATCCGGAAGTTATGCAGCCCGTGTAAAAGACAATCAGGGATGTTTTTCACCTTATTCCCCGGCTGTACTGGTAGATGTAAAACCATTACCTTCTAAACCGGAAATCCGGCAAGTAGGGACTTACACGTTATTAGCTGAAAATAATATTAATGACGGAAACCACGTATGGCAGTTTAATGGTGCCAATTTAACAGAAAACGGTGCAACGTTGAAAGCTATTGAAACCGGACAGTATGTTGTAAACAACACCGTAATTTATAGCCCGGTACTGACATGTTTCTCAGCATTTTCGGATCCATTTGTATTTACAATGGACGCATCAGGAGAAGAAGTAAGTGTATATCCTAACCCAAGTGATAACGGATCATTTACGATCGAAACGATTGCCAATATTAAAAATGCAACCGTTCAGATATATGATCTCAATGGCCGGCTTATTCGGACTTTTCCTGCTCACAACTTCGATGAGCGAAAGTTAATCAATCTGGCACCACTTGCCAATGGAACATATATATTGTCAATAAGCGCTGCAAACTATAAAAAGGCAAAAAAAATAATGATCAATCAGTAAGAATCGATCAGTTACAAAAGAGAACAGAAAGCTGACTTTCTGTTCTCTTTTTTTTATTTATTTTGATGTAATTTAGCGTGCTCAAATACGTTTTCTTTGGGAAGATGGTAATGGATCAGCGCTGTATTTCTTTATGTTTTTTTTGACAGGCCTTATCATTCAACAATTGGAAACTGCACATTTTTTCTATTCCAATGTTAATTAAATCCCATAAGGATAAAAGAAGTACTTTAAAACCCGAACTTATATTTTAAATTTGCCAGAGTTCCAGCCTCAGGCTCACACTATTTACAGATTTGTACTCAGGAATAATATTTAAACATATACTAATGCTTGATAAATTTTTTACTCCTTATTTTCTTCGGGCCTGGCTGTTTCTTACTTTAATTCCATTAGGATTAAGTGCTCAAATCAAAATTACTTCACCAGTAGAAAGAGCCGTTTATCAGCGTGAAATGAACGGACAGGCTACAGTTTCTGTCACAGGAAATTACACTGTGCCAATTGATAAAGTTGAAATTCATGCTGTTCCCGCAGCTCCGGGACAGGCTGTTGAAGCCTCTTCTGCCTGGACTCTTTTACAGGACAAGCCTACCGGTGGTGTTTTCAGCGGAACGATCCGCCTTTTGGGCGGCTGGTATACTATGGAAGTAAGGGGAATAAAGGACGGAAAGGTTGTAGGATCGCCTTTCACTATATCCCGTATGGGTGTCGGTGAAGTTTTTATCATTTCAGGTCAGTCAAATGCGCAGGGGATTGATTATACAAGCCCGCCAGCAACAGACGACAGAGTAAATTATATAGATCAGGATAATTCTGTAAACGCGCTTACCAATCCGCCATATCCGATTTTCAAGAAAGTGGATTCCAATATCGTAACCATGGGGCCAAGAGGGAAAGGAGCCTGGTGCTGGGGAATTCTTGGCGATTTACTTACAAAAAAGCTTAACGTCCCCGTTTTGTTTATCAATACTGCCTGGGAAGGAACGGCGATCAGAAACTGGCAGGAAAGCAGCCAGGGTATAAAAACCCAGAATTCTTTTGGATTTATTTATCCTGACCAGATGCCATACGGAAACCTCAGAATTTCCATGCAGAATTATGCCAAAGAATTTGGTGTCCGCGCAATATTATGGATGCAGGGAGAAACGGATACCTATCCACTCGCAACAACTTATGATGATTACAGAACGCGTTTACAGGCTTTAATAGACAGACTTGGCGCTGATATCGGAGGGCGCGTTACCTGGGTTATTGCCCGCACATCAAGAATTGCTAACGACAAGGGCGAGTCAGTTGTAAGCCCTGCGGTGATCGGTGCGCAAAATGCCGTGATTAATGGTCTTTTCAGCTCTGCTTATGCTGGTCCTGAAACGGACCCGCTATTTACTCAAAGAGCAGACGGCACCCACTTTGCGGGAACAAATGGAGTAACAATTCTTGGAAATGCCTGGAATGATGTACTTTCAGATAATTTCTTTGCCACCGTCAGCCCGCTTGCACTTGCGCCGGTTCCGGCACTGACAAGCGTTTGCGGCCCTAATAACACTTCACTAATTTTAAGTTTACCGGAAGGATATTCATCTTATTCGTGGCTGCCGGGAGGTTCTACCGGAAGAACTTTAACAGTAACAAATCCGGGAGAATATAGTGCATTGGTTAAAGATGCATCAGGAAATATAGTACACAGCCAAAAGCTGGTGGTTGCATCATCCATCAAACCTGTAACGCCGATTATTTTACAATCCGGCTCACAGCAGGCTTGTGCAGATTCTGCTTTTACTTTCTCTGTAGCCGGGAACGACGCTTATAGTTGGTATAAACAAGGAAGCACAACGGTATTAACAACAGGTTCGAAGTACGCCGTATCGGAAGCAGGGAGTTTTATTGTAAAAAGCCAGAATGTATTTGGCTGTGTTTCTGATAACTCAGCGGTGGCATCACTCGTCATCCGTCCCGCACTTCCCAAGCCTGCCATTTCTAAATCCGGACCATTCACAATCATGGCTTCTGTTTCACAAGCCGGCCTTAACGAGCAATATGACTGGAAAAGAGGTGAGAAAATTTTATTGAGCCATTCCAATATTATCAAGACCGATACTTCAGGTAAATATGCAGCCCGGGCAAAAGTGGCTTATACTTTGGGAAGTAATACGCTTACCTGCTATTCCGCATTCTCGGATTCAGAAGAAATTATTACCAATGAAAAAAATGATGTCGTGATATTCCCAAATCCGGGATTGGTTGATGAACTTTATATCGAATCACGGGACAACATGAAAAATGCTGAAATCACGGTTTATGATATTTCAGGAAGGGTTATCGTTACACAAAAACAGGATTTAACGAGCCGTGTAAAAATTCAGGTTAAAAATCTTTCAACCGGTAAATATATCATTCGTGTTAAAAACGATGAAGTTGACTTGAAGAAGCAAATTATGATTAAATAAATATTTTTTCTTAAATACTTACCAAATAAGCTCCGGGTGATCGGGGCTTATTTAGTATGATACTAATTTGGTAAAAGAAAAAGTAAAGAATTTGATTGATAAATTTGCAAAGGCTAATTTTGACAGTAATAAAGATTTCCATCCTGTGTAATCCGGTGGATTGCTGATTTGCAGAATATAAATTGAAATCACAGACTAATGAATAATAACTATCTTCCTTCCGATTATTTACCAATTATTGTTCAATTTCTGCTGGCTGCCGGATTTATCGGCGGAACGATGATTGTAACACACATGATTGGTCCTAGCCGTAAAAGCAAACTTAAGGACGATCCTTTTGAATGTGGAATTCCATCCGTAGGCGATGCAAGAACACCTATCTCAGTCAAGTACTTTTTAGTAGCTATTTTATTTGTACTTTTTGACGTTGAAGTGATTTTTATGTATCCTTGGGCTGTCAATTTTAAACAATTGGGAATGTTTGGGTTCGTAGAAATGTTGTTGTTCATGGCATTACTTCTTTCCGGATTTTACTACATTATCCGTAAGGGCGTTTTGAATTGGGAAGATTAGATTATAAATCATTGTAATCAAAAAGGTTATGAAAGAAGTAACAATAGCGGAAGCACCGCAAGGACATAGCGGATCAGGATTTTTTGCAACTTCATTTGATGAGGCGATCGGTCTAGCCCGGAGTTACTCATTATGGCCATTACCATTTGCAACTTCTTGCTGTGGTATTGAGTTTATGGCAACCATGGGTGCTCATTATGATATATCACGTTTCGGTTCGGAACGTCCAAGTTTTTCACCACGCCAGGCAGATTTGCTTATGGTAATGGGAACCATTGCTAAAAAAATGGCGCCGGTTGTTAAGCAAGTTTACTTACAAATGGCAGAACCACGTTGGGTTTTAGCCGTTGGAGCCTGCGCATCAAGCGGTGGGATTTTTGATACATACAGCGTTTTACAAGGAATAGACCGAATTATTCCGGTTGATATCTATGTACCAGGCTGCCCTCCCCGTCCCGAACAAATCATTGACGGATTGATGGGTATTCAAAAACTGGCTCAAAACGAAAAACTTCGTCGCAGAAATACTGACGAATACCAGGAACTTTTAGCATCCTATAATATTCAATAATTACCTATGCTAAGCAATCAGGAAGTAGCCGAAGAGCTATTAGGGAAATTTGGTGATCAGGTGTTTGACTTCGAGGAGCCATACGGAATGCTGACACTCTCGACAACCCGGGAACAAATTATTCCGGTCCTTGAATTTTTGAACAAGCATAAAACTTACCAGATCAACTTTCTTACGGATTTAACGGGTGTACATTATCCTGACAATACCAATAAGGAGTTTGCTGTGGTTTATCACGCGCATAGCTTTATCCAAAATTTCAGGATCCGAATTAAAGTTTTTATCGCAGAAGCTGACATTCACATTCCAACCGCAACGGTGCTTTATGCCAGCGCAAACTGGATGGAACGTGAAACGTACGATTTCTACGGAATTCTTTTTGACGGACATCCTAATCTGGTACGTATTCTGAACATTGAGGAAATGGATTATTTCCCGATGCGCAAGCAATACGCGCTTGAAGATGCTACACGTGAAGATAAAATTGATGCGCTTTTTGGTCGATGACCCTATCAGGAAAAGAGTAAGTTATGGCAGATATCGAATTATTACCGCATAATGTTCCTTCTCAATCAGAATTACCTGAATTGATCGAGGAACTTACAACCCTAAACCTTGGTCCTACCCACCCGGCAACCCACGGTATTTTTCAGAATATCCTGCAAATGGATGGCGAAAAAATCGTTTCCGGCGAACAGACCATCGGTTATATACACAGAGCTTTTGAAAAAATTGCTGAAAGACGCCCGTATTATCAACTGACAACGCTTACCGACCGCATGAACTATTGCTCGTCGCCAATCAACAATTTTGGATGGCATATGACGATGGAAAAATTCCTGCAGATTGAAGTTCCGAAACGTGCGCAATATATCCGCGTGATTATGATGGAACTTGCCCGTATTTCTGACCACCTGATCTGTAACAGTATTTTAGGTGTAGATTCGGGTGCTTTTTCAGGGTTTCTTTACGTAATGCAAAAACGTGAAGATATTTATGAAATCTATGAAGAAGTCTGCGGTGCGCGTCTGACAACAAATATGGGTCGTATCGGTGGTATGGAACGTGATTTATCAAGCACAGCGATTCGCAAGATCCGTGAGTTTATCAAGACATTCCCGCCTGTTCTTCGTGAGTTTGAAAAATTAATGAGCCGTAACCGTATTTTTATGGACCGGGTTATCAATGTTGGACCGATTTCATTGGAACGCGCACTTTCATACGGTTTCACGGGACCAAATTTGCGTGCTGCGGGACTTGATTACGATGTTCGTGTCATGAATCCTTATTCATCCTACGAAGATTTTGATTTTAGCATTCCTGTTGGACAAAGCGGCGATACTTTTGACCGCTATAATGTTCGCATTGAAGAAATGTGGCAAAGTCTGAAAATTGTTGAACAGGCTTTAGAAAATCTTCCTGTCGGCCCTTATTTTGCGGATACTCCTGAATATTATCTACCGGCAAAAAAAGAGGTTTACAGTAACATGGAGGCACTTATTTACCATTTCAAAATCGTAATGGGAGAAATAGATGCACCAATAGGTGAAGTTTACCACGCTGTCGAAGGCGGAAACGGAGAACTTGGTTTTTACATGATCAGTGATGGTGGAAGAGCTCCTTACCGCTTGCATTTCCGTCGCCCGAGTTTTATATATTATCAGGCCTTCCCTGAAATGTGCAAAGGAAGCACGCTTTCAGATGCTATTCTTACGATGAGTAGCCTGAACGTTATTGCAGGAGAATTGGACGCATAAAATCAGATTGATTATTTGATTTTCAAAAGATCGCATTAGAAATGACTGAAACACCAAATCCCGTTGCGTTTACTGCGGAACGACTTGCGAAAGTAAAAGAAGTAATTGCACGTTACCCGGAAGGCCGCCAAAAATCGGCCTTACTTCCTGTTTTACATATTGCCCAGGAACAATGGGGATGGGTTAGCAGTGAAGTTATGGATTACGTTGCTGAAATATTAAGTATCGAACCGGTAGAAGTTTATGAGGTTGCTTCGTTTTACACGATGTATCACCTTGACCCGGTAGGAAAACATGTGATTGAATATTGCCGTACAGGCCCTTGCTGCCTGATGGGTGGTGAAGAAATATATGATTATCTGAAACAAAAATTGGGCATTCAGGCTGGCCAAACTACTGCTGACGGTCTCTTTACGATCAAAGAAGTAGAATGTCTTGCAGCTTGCGGCTGGGGACCGGTTTTCCAGATTCGTGAGCAGTTCTACATGAACCTGACCCGCCAACGTGTTGATGAGATCATCGAAGAGTTGAGTAAATAAGCCTTTTATAAGCTGAAAATAGTATTCTGAAAATGGCTACAAAAATATTAACGGAGCATATCAATGTTCCAGGTATTGAAACCTTTGAGGTATATCGCAAACAAGGCGGTTATACTGCTGTTGAAAAAGCGATAAAAACCATGTCCTCAGAAGAGGTTGTGGAAGAAGCTAAGAAATCCGGGATACGTGGACGTGGCGGTGCAGGATTTCCAATGGGGATGAAATGGGGCTTTTTGGCAAAACCGGAAGGTGTTCCACGTTATTTAGTTTGTAATGCAGATGAATCGGAGCCTGGTACTTTCAAAGATCACCATCTGATGAAATCAATTCCTCACTTGCTTATTGAAGGAATGATCGTTTCCAGCTATGCACTGGGAGCGAATAAGTCTTTTATATACGTTCGTGGTGAACTTATGTATGTGATTAGAATTCTCGAAAAAGCCATTGAAGAAGCGAAAGCAAATGGTTTTTTGGGTAAAAATATATTAGGAAGCGGTTACGATCTTGAACTTGTAGTACAGTCAGGCGGCGGCGCCTACATCTGTGGAGAAGAAACTGCTTTGCTGGAATCTTTGGAAGGTAAAAGAGGAAATCCTCGTAATAAGCCTCCATTTCCTGCGGTTAAAGGTTTATACCAAAGCCCAACGGTGGTAAATAATGTTGAATCCATTGCAAATATGCCCTGGGTTATCAACCATGGAGGTGATGCTTACGCTGCAATTGGAATTGGAAGAAGTACTGGTACCAAACTTATTTCTGCTTCAGGTCATATTCAAAAACCAGGTGTTTACGAAATAGAGTTAGGACTTAGTGTTGATGAATTCCTTAACTCAGATGAATATTGTGGAGGTATCCGCAAAGGACATTATTTGAAAGCACTGGTTGCGGGAGGTTCGTCAGTACCGATTTTACCTGCACATTTGATTACAAAAACAGCAGCCGGCGAAGATCGCTTAATGAGTTACGAATCTCTATCGGATGGTGGTTTTGCAACAGGAACCATGATGGGTTCAGGAGGTTTTATCGTTTTTGATGAAACAGCTTGTATCGTTCGTAATACCTGGAATTTCTCCCGTTTCTATCATCACGAATCGTGTGGACAATGCAGTCCTTGCCGTGAAGGTACAGGCTGGATGGAGAAAGTGCTACACCGTATTGAACATGGTCACGGAAGTTTGCATGATATTGATCTGCTTGTTGACGTGGCTAAAAAAATTGAAGGAAATACAATTTGTCCGTTAGGTGACGCAGCTGCATGGCCAATTGCCAGCGCAATCCGTCACTTCCGCGAGGAATTTGAATGGCATATCAACAGCCCGAAAGAAGCGACTCAACCGGGAGCTGTATTTATGGGTGCTGTATTAGCCTAACTTTTAAGAGGTTAAATACCAAAAATCCTGTTTTTATAATTTCAAACGGGATCGAATATATAGATTAAGTAACTAAGACGATTATTGAAGTCTTGATATGGAAGAAGTAAAACCTCAGTTAATAAAAATAACTTTCGACGGCATTGAGGTCGAAGTGGAACCGGGAACTACCATCATGCAGGCGGCACGTAAAATTGCCGAAGCAGATGAGAGCCAGGGACATTTGGTACCTCCTGCCATGTGTTATTACAAACCGCTTCCAACATCGGGCGGTAAATGCCGTGCTTGTTTAGTTCGTGTTGCCGCTGGTTCTGCAAAAGATCCTCGTCCAATGCCTAAGCTTGTTCCGTCATGTATTACACAGGTTCAGGAAGGTATGATCGTTGAAAATACAACGAATCCTGCTGTACTTGACACGCGTAAAAGCATTGTTGAATTTTTGTTGATCAACCATCCGCTTGATTGTCCTGTTTGTGACCAGGCTGGTGAATGTCACCTTCAGGATTTCTCTTTTGAGCACGGATCTGTAAAAACACGTTACGAAGAAGACCGCAGAACTTTTGACAAAATTGATATTGGTCCTTTTGTTCAGCTTCACATGACGCGCTGCATTCTTTGCTACCGTTGTGTTTACACGGCTGACCAGATTACAGACAAACGTGTTCACGGGGTTATGAACCGCGGGGATGCTTCGGAAATCAGTACTTATATTGAAAAAGCAATTGATAATGATTTCTCAGGAAACGTTATCGATGTTTGCCCGGTAGGTGCTTTGACTGACAAGACGTATCGTTTCAAAAGTCGTGTGTGGTTCTCTAAACCAGAAGACGCACATTGCGATTGTGATAAATGCAGTGGAAAAGTTACACTTTGGTATCGTGGTGACGAAGTGATCCGCGTAACAGCCCGCAAAAATATGTGGGGTGAGGTTAACGAGTTCATTTGTAACAAATGCCGTTTTGAACGTAAAAAAACGAGCGACTGGGTTATTGAAGGACCAACGAAAGTGAAACGCAGTTCGGTTATTTCTGCAAATAAGTATAGTAAAAATCTTATCGCAAAACCTGAGTTTTCACTTAAATTAGCCGCGACGCAGTTTAAGCCAATTGGCGACGAACGCGAGTATACAACTGATATTGAAACAGTTCGTCATCAAAGCATAGAAAATAACGATAAGGCAAATCATCGTTCGCTATTAACAGATAACAGGAATTAATTTCTGCCATCAATATTTAACTGTGAGGTAAAAAAATGGAATTAACGGAGTTTATTATCAAAACAATTACAATCCTGGTTGTTTTTGTTTTAACACTGGTGATCGCGATGTACTCGACCTGGGGAGAGCGCAAAGTAGCCGGTTTTATTCAGGACCGGATGGGACCAAACAGAGCGGGACCGGGTGGATTATTACAACCATTGGCTGATGCTGGAAAAATGTTCTTTAAAGAAGATTTTATTCCTGCACTTGCTAACAAATGGCTGTTTATTTCCGGACCAAGTTTAGCGATGTTAACGGCTTTGCTTGCCAGTGCGGTAATTCCTTTTGGCAGCACATTCCGTTACGGCGGCGTGGAAGTTGTTCTTCAGGGTGTTGAATCAAATATTGGTATTCTATATGTTTTCGGCGTTGTCGCGCTGGGTGTTTATGGGATTATGATTGGTGGCTGGGCTTCGAACAACAAGTTTTCACTACTTGGTGCGATTCGTGCAGCTTCTCAAAATATTAGTTATGAAGTAGCGATGGGACTTTCCCTGATCGCTATTTTGATGATGAGCAGTTCTTTGTCTCTTGGCGATATCGTTGCCCAGCAACATGGTGGAAACTGGAATATTTTTTACCAGCCGTTGGGTTTTATCATTTTCCTTACCTGTTCATTCGCCGAATGTAACCGTGTTCCTTTCGACTTACCAGAATGTGAAACGGAGCTTGTAGGTGGATATCATACAGAATACGGAAGTATGAAACTTGGATTTTACCTGTTCGCTGAGTACATAAACATGTTCGTATCTTCGGCTATTATTTCTGTACTTTATTTTGGCGGGTATAACTATCCGGGAATGGATTGGGTATACAACCAATTGACAGCGGCATTAGGTACAACAACAGGCCACAATATTGCTACCTTAATTGGTACTGGCGTATTTTTTGGAAAAGCGTTATTCTTTATCTTCTTCTACATGTGGGTTAGATGGACACTTCCCCGTTTCCGTTATGACCAATTGATGAATTTGGGTTGGAAAAAACTGATTCCATTGGCTATCTTTAATATTATTATCACCGGAGCTAGTGTGCTTTTCTTGAAGCCATTCATTACCGCTTTGTTGAACTAAGTAACAAAAAATCCCTATTGCCATGCAATTGACAAATCGCTCTAAGCAAGTAAGCAATAAAGAAATGACGCTTATGGAACGCGCCTACATACCCGCTATTGCGACTGGTCTGGCGATTACCTTAAAGCACTTTTTCGCTAAGAAAGTAACGATTCAATATCCTGAGGTAAAACGGTATTTAGGTCCTGTTTTTCGTGGAAGACATATACTTAAAAGAGACGCCGAAGGCCGTGAACGCTGTACTGCCTGTGGATTATGCGCAGTTGCATGTCCGGCGGAAGCAATTTCTATGGTTGCTGCTGAACGTGAAAAAGGAGAAGAAACGCTTTACAGAGAAGAAAAATATGCTGCGGTTTATGAGGTAAATATGCTGCGTTGCATTTTCTGCGGTCTGTGTGAAGAAGCTTGTCCAAAACAAGCAGTATATTTACGTCATGATGAGTTTATACCTGTATTCAATGACCGTAATCAAGTGATCTGGGGAAAAGATTTATTGGTAGAAGATATGAACAATCGCTATACCCGTGAAGCCTGGACCAAAGAAGAAGCACACATCCTGGATGCCAAAAGAGCAAATGGTGAAGTTACAAACGTTGTTCCAAGAGCTATTCCCTGATTTCTGAAAATATCGAATCAGCAATTCAAAAATATTATGAATCCGACGCTATCTTTTTTTTACTTTTTGTCCTTTTTAACTGTGCTTAGTGCTTTGATGGTTATCCTGTCGAAAAACCCTATTCATAGTGTGCTTTACCTGATTTTAACGTTTTTTACACTTTCAGGACATTATATTTTATTGAATGCGCAATTTCTTGCGGCGGTAAATATCATCGTTTACGCGGGGGCGATCATGGTACTATTCCTCTTTGTAATCATGTTCCTTAACGTGAAAGATATACATGAAGAGTCAAAAAACAGTTTGACTAAAATTGCAGCAGCCATTGTAGGAGGGACTGTATTTGTCATTCTTTTTGGAGCTTACCGTAAAACAATTATCGCCCCGGCAGATCCAAATACTTTCGATTCCCAGGTTGGTATGATCGAAAGTTTGGGAAAACTACTTTTCCGTGAATATTTACTTCCTTTCGAACTAGCTTCTATTTTGCTTTTAGTAGCAATGGTTGGCGCGGTAATGTTGGGTAAAAGAGAAATTGGAGAGAGACATTTTTGATCGATTTCAAGATAAATGTGGTAAAACACAAAAAGCGGATCGTAATTGATCCGCTTTTTCGTTTATCGCAAGTTTATTTATTAGATAAAAAGTCAGTTCTGATTCAGATTCTCTCGTTATAGCATCCTGTTTATAGAAAAGAATTCTCAGAAGCCAGATCAAAACTCTGTAAGAGTTTCCTGATTTTACAGCTTGAACAAGGAGGCTCCTTTGGAGTCGTGCTAACCCAACTCTAAATAATCAGCTATAAACAGGATGCTCCGAAAGGAGCGAAGGAGCCAGTTCATGACCTTTTCGTAATCCATTACTCATCTAGTTAGCTATAATTTCACTGGCAACCGCTCGTTAGAGCATCCTGTTTATAGCAAAATGTCCTCAATATCCGGGTCTGAACTCTGTAAGAGTTTCCTGGTTTATATCTTGAATAAGGAGGCGTCTATGGAGCCTTACGAACCCAACTCTAAAAATGATCTGGTGTAAACAGGATGCTCTCCGAAAGGAGCGAAAAAAGGAGCCATCTCTTTCGAAATGGCTCCTCCCGTAAATAATATTAATTGACGCTATCCCCTACTCCACCTCAGCATAAGCCTCAACCGGAATACACGAACAAATCAAATTTCTATCTCCAAAGGCACTGTCTACACGACTAACGCTTGGCCAGAATTTATTGAAACGTAAATGGGGTAACGGGAAAGCAGCTTTCTCACGCCCGTAAGCATGTTCCCAAACATCAGCTAAAACAACACGCGATGTATGAGGAGCATTTTTAAGTACGTTATCCACTTTATCGGCGATGCCTTCTTCCACTTCTCGTACTTCATTTCTTATCGCGATCATTGTATCACAGAAACGATCCAGTTCAGCTTTTGATTCCGATTCTGTTGGTTCGATCATTAAAGTACCAGCAACCGGAAAAGATAATGTAGGAGCATGGAATCCGTAATCCATCAAACGTTTCGCCAGATCTTCCGCCTCAACACCGAAAGCTTTAAACGGACGACAATCCAAAATCATCTCATGCGCACAACGTCCATTCGTTCCTGTGTAAAGAACTTCGTAATGTCCTGCAAGACGTTCCTTGATATAATTGGCATTTAAAATCGCGTATTTCGTAGCATTCGTAAGTCCTTCTCCACCCATCATCGCGATGTATGCATATGAGATAGTAAGAATACTAGCGCTACCATAAGGTGCAGCTGAAACTGCTCCTGCCTGTCCGGCTGTTAAATGCTCAGATTGTTTACCCAAATTCACGTGACCTGGCAGGAATGGAATAAGATGTTCTCCAACACCGATTGGTCCAACACCTGGTCCACCTCCACCATGCGGAATACAGAATGTTTTGTGAAGGTTCAAGTGACAAACGTCAGCTCCAATAGAAGCAGGACTTGTCAAACCAACCTGTGCATTCATATTCGCACCATCCATATAAACCTGCCCGCCGAATGAATGGATCATCGAACAGATTTCAATAATACTTTCTTCATAAACGCCGTGTGTAGAAGGATAAGTTACCAGCAGACAAGAAAGTGAGTCTTTGTATTGTTCCGCTTTTGCTTGTAAATCTGCTACATCAATATTTCCGCGTTCGTCACATTTTGTAACAACCACTTTCATACCCGCCATTACAGCCGACGCCGGGTTTGTTCCATGTGCAGACGAAGGAATCAAGGCAACATTACGGTGGTGATCACCTCTGCTCTCATGGTAACCACGAATGGCCATCAATCCTGCATATTCTCCTTGTGCTCCTGAATTTGGCTGCATTGACATGGCTGCAAAACCCGTGATTTCACATAACCAGGCGCTTAACTCAGCTACCAACTGTCCATAACCCAAAGCTTGGTTAGCAGGAACAAATGGATGCAAAGATCCAAATTCCGGCCAGGTTAATGGAATCATTTCAGCTGTCGCATTCAGCTTCATGGTACAACTTCCCAGAGAAATCATGGAATGAACCAAAGAAAGATCTTTGTTTTCAAGTGATTTCAAATAACGAAGCATTTCATGTTCTGTGTGATAAGAACTAAAAACCGGATGTGTCAGATAAGAGGATGTACGAACAAGATTTTCAGGAATATTGAAATCCATTTCTTCATCAATCACCATTTCTCCCTGAAATCCGGAAACTTCCGCAAACAGGTTTAAAAGTGCTATAACATCTTCAAAAGTTTTGGCTTCATCAAAGGATACGCTAACACTGTCGTCTTTATTATAACGAAGATTTATCGCCCATTTCAATGCATTCTCTCTAAGCTTGCTTGAAAGCGGCGTTTTGATCGTAACCGTGTCAAAATAATTCGTTGTTACCACATCGTAATGGAATTTCTTGATGGTATCTACAAACAAACGTGTCAGTCCGTGAACTTTCGAAGCGATATTCTTAATTCCTTCCGGGCCATGATAAACACTATAAGCTCCTGCTATTACCGCAAGCAAAACCTGGGCAGTACAAATATTAGAAGTTGCTTTTTCACGACGAATATGTTGTTCACGCGTTTGAAGTGCCATTCTTAGCGCACGGTTTCCTTCCGCATCAATAGAAACACCGATGATACGTCCAGGGATACTACGTTTGAACGCATCTTTTGTAGCAAAAAATGCTGCATGAGGACCGCCGTAACCCATCGGAACACCAAAACGCTGAGAAGAACCAACCACAACATCGGCACCCATTTCGCCGGGAGATTTCAACAATGTTAACGCCAACAAATCAGCCGCAACGGCAACTGTAATGTTCACGTCATGCGCTGCTGCAATGAAATCGGTATAGTCAATCACTTCACCATTGGTAGCAGGATATTGTACCAGCACGCCATAGAGATTTTCATTTGTCAAATCTACTGTAGCGTGGTTTCCAACAATAACCTCAATTCCAATTGGCTTAGCTCTTGTGTAAATCAAATCAATGGTTTGTGGGTGACAAAGCTCGGAAACGAAAAATGTATCCGCCTTTTTCTTAGCACCCGGACGAAGGCTGTGCAGCATCGTCATAGCTTCTGCTGCTGCTGTTGCTTCATCTAAAAGCGAAGCATTCGCAATTTCCATCCCGGTAAGATCCGTAATAACAGTCTGGAAATTCAGAAGCATTTCCAACCTTCCCTGAGCAATTTCCGCCTGATAAGGAGTATATGCTGTATACCACGCTGGATTTTCAAGAATATTCCTTAGAATAACATTTGGCGTAATTGTGTCGTAATATCCGGTTCCAATATAGGTTTTCAGGATAGCATTTTTACGTGCCAGTTTCTTGATTCCGTCCAAAAAATCCTTTTCAGATTTTGGATTAGGTAAATTCAAAGGCTTTTTAAGGCGAATAGCTGCCGGAAGCGTTTGTTGTATCAATTCATCCAGAGAAGATACTCCAACCGTGCGCAACATTTCCTGTAATTCCTGCTCATTCTTACCGTGATGACGGTTTTCGAATTTATCCTGGCTTCGAAGATTGATTTTCATTATTTGGGCCAACGAGACCGTTATATAGTTGGTTATAAAATACAAAAGTAAGCAAATCCGAGCAAATCTCTGAGAGAATGTCGGGAATGCTTACTCTTGAATATGTTCAAAAATCAATAAAATTTTCTTTTCAATGTTTAGGACAACCGCAGTCTGTTTTGCGTTTGAATATTCCCAGGATTTTTTTGGATTTCGGCTTTTGATATCCTCTGTTTTTCTTCCTGTTGTTAGAAAACATTTCTGATTTCACATGCTTGGGGGCAGCGTTCACTTGCTGAACACCAGAAAAGCCTAAAAGAAATCCCGACAAAAGAAATAATGCAACAAATTTTTTCATAACTCTTTAATTTAACCCAGTGACCTAAATATCCAACGACTTTATGGGGCCTGCAAGTATGTAACACAGAACTTTAAAATCCTGATTAACAAAGATCTTAATTACTTAGCCTCTTACCAACTCAATGATCGTAATTTCCGGCAAAATACCTACACGTCCGGGGTAACCCAGGTAGCCGAATCCACGGTTAACATACAGATGCTGGTTATTTTCAGTATATAAACCCGCCCATTCCTTGTAACGATACTGAACGGGGCTCCATTTAATTCCGGCAACTTCCACCCCAAACTGCATTCCGTGCGTATGACCCGCAAAAGCCAGATCAATGTCGTTATATTTTGGAAGTACCTGTGCACGCCAATGACTTGGATCATGGGATAATAATATTTTTACAGGATAATCTTCTGCTCCCTGATACGCTTTTTCAAGATTACCATATTTGGCAAAATTTCCGGCTCCCCAGTTCTGAATACCAATGAGTCCGATTTCCTCATTATCCACACGAATAGCACGATTTTCATCAAGCATTAAATTCCACCCTAACAGTTCATGCGCTTTTTTTAAATTCGCAAGATTTTGATTTTTTTCCTGTTGGGATCCCCATTGATAATAATCTCCATAATCATGATTGCCTAAAGTTGAATGCACGCCAAGCGGTGCCTTTATTTTTTCAAAAATATTGATATAATCTTTTACCTCAACAGCACGGTCATTAACCAGATCTCCTGTAAAAAAGGCAATGTCCGGTTTCTCCCTCAATAACATTTCAACACCACCTTTCACAGCCGTTTTATTGAAAAAACTACCCGAATGAATATCAGAAAGCTGCGCGATCTTCATTCCGTGAAATGCTTTTGGTAGATTTTTCAATACAACCTTCACACGACGAATCCTATAATCATGCGCCCCGGATAAAATTCCAAACACAAAAGTGCCCATTAGAGCAGTTCCTGCAACTAAGGCTGTGGTTTCCAGAAATTGTGAGCGAGGAATACTTCTCTCCACAGAATTTACCGGATTTACAGGAGCAACTGGTGCCACAGATGGAATAAAATAACTAACAATCCATTGAAGCAAACGACGGATATCATCAATCACCAAAAAGAATACAATCAGCAGTTTTGAAAAATAAGGAATTGCTATTCCTGCGATAATGAAAGTTCTGGTGACACGATTGAAAAAATCAGCAGGTAAAAACTGCATCATCACGTAAGCAAACAATGTTAGTGAAGTGAATCCCCAGTAAGCGAGGGTGATCCATCTTTGTGTCGGCTGGGATAAGTTCCGTATTACAAAACGTAAAGCCTGCCAGACGTACCAGTCAATGCCGAAAAGCACAACTGTTAATGCTATAAAAAAAAGAGTGCGGTTCATTCTAATCACATGTATTTATGTCAGAATTAACACCTGTTACGTTTTTCTCGTTCAGCCGTAGAAAACTTTATTCAGAGAAAAAGTTTTGAAGGAAAAAATTCAACCCTAAACGGTAAGGATACTTATGCAAAAGGAGGAATTTTGTACTTTTGGACATTATTAAAATTTTCTGTTATGCCTGATTTCGATTTTAAACGTTTTCATATCCGTTCGATGAACGCAGCTTCCGGCGAAGAGCGTGCCGTTATAAATCAGGAATTGAAGGATATTTACGCGTCACTTTCGGAGGAAGATAAAACTGTTTTTAACGAGCAGCTTCAAAAATTTCTGATTGGTGAAACCGCTCGTGTAAAATCTGATTATGAATCAATTCACGGCCTGAATAGCCCGAACTAGTGCGGTTGGTATTTCTTAATTTAAATTGGGGTCAATGGGATAATGCGCTATCGAGCGGTATTCACCTCCCATATTTTTTAATATTTCCCGCCAGAAATTTGCCGGTGGCGTAGTGAAAAGAAAATCTGAGGTTGTTTGCGTAATGATCCAGGAATTTTGGGATAACTCATCTTCGATCTGTCCCCCACTCCATCCTGAATACCCAATAAAAAACCGGACATCATCCGCTTTCAATGAATTGATATTAAGAAGCGTTTTTACCTGATCAAAATCTCCTCCCCAAAAAACATTAGGCATAATTTCAGCTCCGCCAGAAATCAAATCAGGTTTCCGGTGAATAAAATGCAGTGTATTTTTTTCAACCGGTCCGCCTAAATGTAAAGGTATGTCCTGGTAGATAGTATCATCAAGCACATCTCCTAAAAACAAGTCCGTCACCTGGTTAAGAACAAAACCAAAACTTCCCTGCCCGTTGTATTCACATAACAAAATGACACCCCTTTCAAAATTCGGATCTCCCAAATACGGCTTGGCAATCAGTAAAGAACCTTTAGATAGATTTTCTGTCATGGCCATGTTATGTGAATTTAATTAATTAAAAAACGAAATATATTTATTTTTAAGTAACATTACCCAAGTTTTATATTTCTCGTTGGTTAACGAAAAAAGGAAATATTAATTAGAAAAACGAATATATACGCATTTAAAATATGGCATTGATCAGATCAGTTCGTGGAAATCATCCTCATTTCGGTGAAAATTGTTGGTTAGCAGAAAACGCAACAGTTGTTGGAGATGTAATTATGGGCGAACACTGTACCGTTTGGTTCAATGCGGTGGTGCGTGGTGATGTTAACAGCATTCGAATCGGTAAATATTCCAATGTGCAGGACGGGGCGGTCATTCATTGTACCTATCAAAAAAACGGAACCTATATCGGGGATTATGTTTCCATAGCGCACAATGCGATCGTTCATGGATGCATTATTGAAGACCATGTTTTAATAGGAATGGGATCGATTGTGATGGATGGAGCGGTAATCGGAACAGGATCCATTATTGCTGCCGGAGCAATTGTTACGCAGAATACGAAAGTCCCTCCTGGAACAATCTATGCTGGAAATCCTGCAAAGTATTTGAAAGATGTTTCTAGTGATCTGGAAGCAATTATTGATAGGACTGCGAATAATTATATTACTTATTCGGGCTGGTTTAAGGAGGAAGAATGAAATCAGGAAGCCTAGTTTTCCTTTCCTGTTAACAAGTCAGGGTTATTAACTGTTTTTTTGAATGATATAGGACCAAAAAACAGGTATGTAAAAAACGCTTGTAAAATACATGACCAAAATCCGGAAGTTCGTGGATCGAAGTTACCACGGTCAAGAACGGCCATCAATGCCAACGCCATAACAACAACTAAACCAATGTTGAAATTTCGCTGCTTTTTGTTATAATAAATTTTCATAGTGTGTACTTTTTAGTGGTTAACTAAAAGTTCACTCCTCAACCATCCCCTTTCTAGCGTTGAAATACCCCTTGATTACTGTAAAAGTGGTAATCGCTAAAAAGAATAATATAATGTAATGAACGTAGTCAACAATCCACGGAAAACGCTCGCCGAATAAAAATCCGCCACCGGTAAGTGCGCCAATCCAGACCGCTCCACCAATTACATTGTTCAGTAGAAAAGCAGGAAATGACATTTTTGCTACGCCAGCCAAAATCGGTGCAAAAGTTCTGACAATAGGTAAAAAACGGCTAACAATCAGCGTTCTGCTTCCATATTTATCAAAATATTTCCGGGTTGTATCCAGATGTTTCTTTTTGAAAAATAATGAATCCGGTCTGTTTTCAAACATATCCCCGAAATATTTCCCAAAAATATATCCTGTTAAGGAGCCCAAAACAGCAGCCGCGAACATACATAACAATAGAATTCCGATGGGTACCTGCAAGATTCCGGTTCCACAAAAGACGCCTGCGAGAAATACCAGATAATCGCCCGGAAGAAAAAACGCAAAGAACAATCCGTTTTCTGCAAAGACTATAAAAGTGATAACAAGCAAACCGCCGGTCCGGATTAACTCTTCCGAATTGAGCAGGTATTGGAAAAATTCTACAATTGAATTCATAGGGTTTTTACTCTAAGTATCCATTATTTTTAAGATAATGGATAACCGTATTAACGAAATGGCGGGCTTTATTTAATATCACTCATATTTCAATTCCTTCTGAACGAATATTTCTATAAAGTGGCATGGTGCTATCCTCAAATTTCCTCCTACTCGTTGGAACAACACTAAAAACTTTATGATAATGACTTAAAAATTCCCCCAGTACAGGGGAAATTTTTGATATCTCTGGCAAGGGACGAACTTCATCCTTATTTAAAACAACCAGGAAATCAACATCAGAATCATCACGAAAATCATTTCTGGCAAATGAACCGAATAAAATTACCTTGTACAGCAAATCACCATACAAGCTTTTCATTTCATCTTTAAATTCCTTTGATACCGTTTTAATATTCATGACGATCGCTGATTATCTTTTTCAAAATTAAGCATTTTCAGACAGTTCCAGCCAACGCATTTCCTTGTCTGATTGTGTCTGCGTTATCTCTTCAATTTGTAATGCCCATGACGTAACTTCCACATGAGAACCGCCATTTTCAAGTTTTTCAATCAACTGCGCTTTTTTCTTTTCCAATGCAGCCATTTCACCTTCAAGCGTTTCAAATTCGCGTTGTTCTTTAAAACTTAACTTTTTCTTCGGAGCAGACGGAACTGATGCAACTTCTTTAACCGGAGCTGGTGCAGCAACTGGCTGACTTTTTCCCGAAGCCACATTTTTTTTCTCTGCCTCAACTTCATCCTGGTAATCACGAAGTTCTGTATAGTTTCCAGGAAAATCGCTGATCTTACCTTCTCCTTCGAATACAAAAATATGTTCAACCAAACGGTCAAGGAAGTATCTATCATGGGAAACAATCATGATACAACCCGGGAAGTTCATTAAAAATTCTTCCAAAACGTTCAAGCTCGCAATGTCCAGATCATTCGTTGGCTCATCCAGAATCAGGAAGTTAGGTTGTTTGATCAGGATTAGAAGAAGCTGTAATCTTCTTTTTTCTCCTCCACTTAGTTTCGATATAAAATCATATTGTTTCGAAGGTGAAAACAAAAATGCCTGTAACAAATGACCTACCGTTACCGTTTCACCCGTTCCAAGCTGCACAACTTCTGCAACATCTTTAACGATATCAATAACACGTTGCGTTTCGTCAAAAACAAGATCCGTTTGTTTGTAATACCCAAACTGAACCGTTTCTCCTTTTACAATTTTTCCGCTATCAGGTTCCAGTTCACCGGTGATCATGTTCAGCAAAGTAGATTTACCCATACCATTCTGACCCACAATTCCGATCCGGTCGCCTTTACGGAAAGTATATTCAAAGTTTGTGATCAGCTGACGATCGCCAAATCCTTTGCTTACATTTTCCATTTCGATGATCTTGCTACCCAAACGCGCCGTACGCACGTTAAGCTCCATCTGTGTATCGAATTTTTTCTGGCTTGCCTTTTCTTTTAATTCCTCAAAAGCATCCACACGGTATTTTGCTTTTGTACCACGCGCTTTTGGCTGCTTTCTGATCCAGTCAAGTTCCTTACGCATAAGGTTTCTCGCTTTGTCAATTCCTGCTGCTTCGGATTCTTCACGTTCCGCTTTCTTTTCCAGGAAATAAGAATAATTTCCTTTGTAAGAATAAGCCGAACCATGATCTAATTCCAGCACTTGATTACAAACCGTGTCAAGGAAATATCTGTCGTGGGTTACAACCAGAAGTGTAGTATTTTGTGTATTCAAATATTTTTCAAGCCACTCAACCGTATCAAGATCCAAATGGTTGGTCGGTTCATCGAGAATCAATAATTCAGGGTCTTCCAAAAGAATTTTGGCCAAAGCAACACGTTTTTTCTGTCCCCCGGAAAGATTACCGTATAAGTTTTCAGTATCATGAATCCCCAAACGCCCCAAAACTTCTTTCACCTTATATTCGAAATCCCAGGCTTTGTAAGTATCCATATCTTCCATGGCGGTGGCCAATGCGTCGTGGTCATCCGTTTCAATGGCATGCTCGTACTTTTTAACAGCAATGGCAACAGGGTTATTTGAAGAGAAAATAACTTCCAAAACCGGTAGCGTCACATCAAACGAAGGGCTTTGATCCAGATAACCTACACGGATATCTTTACGGATACTTACCGACCCTTCCTGTGGCGGAATTTTACCTGTTAAGATGTTAAGGAAAGTTGTTTTTCCGGTTCCGTTTGTTCCGATAAGTGCCACTTTATCACCACGACTGATCCCGAAATTGATATTTTTAAAAAGCCACTGGTCTCCAAAGGACTTCGCAATATTTTCTGCTGAAAGGTAATTCATAGGTAAATTTTGGATTCTATAACTACAAAGGTAGGATAGATATTAGAGAAGAAAGAAAAAATTCGTTTTCATAGGGTAAATACCATAATATTGCTACTTATTCTTTGTTATATGGTTCAATGAGAACACATTTTTAAAAATTATGTACAAAAAAATCTTAAACCTAATCCCTGTAATTTTTCTCTGTTTAAATGCATCTGCGCAAGACAACTTTAAGAGTTACACGCAGGTAATCGGCGGAAGCCCACAAGTTTATGACATGGTTGCTATTCCCGGCGGCGAATATACCATGGGTAGCCCGGCTACCGAAAAAGGCCGCAGACCGGATGAAGGTCCTCAGCATAAAGTTAAAATTGAGCCTTTCTGGATGGGAAAGGTTGAGTTAAGCTGGGACATTTATGATTTGTATGCTTTCAAAAATATGGAAAAGGAAATGGCGTTACGTCATCCTGATCCTGAAAAAAGCGTGGCAAAAACAGATGCAAGTACACGCCCAAGTCCTCCTTACGTAGATATGTCCTTCGGCATGGGACGTGCAGGATATCCGGCTATCAATATGACGCAATACGCTGCCATTCTTTTTTGCAAATGGATGTATGAGAAAACAGGCGTTTTCTACCGTCTTCCTACCGAAGCTGAATGGGAGTATGCTTGCAGAGCTGGATCAAAGACGGCTTATTCGTTCGGAGATGATGCTTCAAAACTTGATGAATATGCATGGTATCGTAAAAACAGCAGTTCTGCATATAAAAAAGTGGGAACAAAAAAGCCAAATGCATGGGGCTTATATGATATGCATGGTAATGTGATGGAATGGACTCTTGATCAATACATTCCTGATTATTATGCCAAACAACCAGCCGGAGAAAAATTTGCTCCGGTAACGGAACTTTACCCAACCGCTGTTCGCGGTGGATCATGGGATGACGAAGCGGCAGATTTGAGAAGTGCAGCCCGTACGCCTTCAAAACCTGAATGGAAAGTTTTGGATCCACAACTTCCAAAAAGTGAATGGTGGATGACAAGTGCATCTTTTGTAGGTTTTAGGTTAGTAAGACCGGTGAAAGTGCCATCAGCTGAGGAGATTACAAAATATTACAGTCCTGCGTTAATAGAAGATTATTGATATTTAAACTCTTAATTAAACTTTAAAATGGAACAAAACAGACGCGAATTCCTTAAAGCATCTGGCCTGGTTGCAGGCAGTGTAATCCTTAATCCTTTTACGGGATACGGATTCAACAGTGCTGTTGGTGATACTATTCGGGTTGCATTAATTGGCTGTGGCGGACGCGGAACAGGTGCTGCGGCACAAGCGTTAAGCACAAAACAAAATGTGCAGATCGTAGCCATGGCCGATGCCTTCAAAGACAGACTTGACGAATCTTACAGAAGCCTTACTGCTAAAAAATACAAAAATGCAGCAGGTGCAACAGTGGATATCAAAACAAAAGTAGATGTTCCTGATGATCGTAAATTCGTAGGGTTTGATGCGTTCAAAAAGGCGATTGCTTTAAAAGACGTAGATGTTGTCATTTTGGCAACACCTCCGGGATTCCGTCCTTCTCATTTTGAAGAAGCGGTTAAGAACAACAAACATATATTTATGGAAAAACCGGTTGCAACTGATGCACCAGGTATCCGTAAAGTTTTAGCGGTTGCAGAAGAAGCTAAGAAAAAGAAATTAAACGTTGTCGTCGGTCTTCAGCGTCGTTATCAGGCTAATTACCGTGAAGCGATCAAAAGAATTCACGATGGAGCTTTGGGTGATATCGTAGGCGGACAGGTTTACTGGGTTGGCAGCAGCCCATGGATGAAAGAACGTCAGCCAAATCAGACTGAAATGGAATACCAAATGAGAAACTGGTATTATTTCAACTGGCTTTGCGGTGACCACATCACCGAGCAGCACGTTCACAATATTGATGTAGCAAACTGGGTAAAGAATGCTTATCCTACACAAATTCAGGGAACGGGCGGGCGCGAAGTTCGTACAGGAAAACAGTATGGTGAGATTTTTGACCACCATACACTGGATCTTGTTTATGCTGATGGTACGACAATTTCAAGTCAGTGCCGCCAGTTTGAAGGAACATACAATCGCGTTGACGAAGCTTTTGTAGGAACAAAAGGACGCATTGACAGCTTTGACGGTAAGAAAACGATTCTTAAAGATTACAAAGGTGGTGTGATGTATGCGCACGATGACAAAGCCGACATCAACCCGTATCAGGTTGAACACGACGAACTGTTTGATGCAATCGCAAAAGGTGAATACAAATTTGCAGATGCTGAAAGGGTAGCAAAAAGCACGATGACTGCTATTATGGGCCGTATGGCCACTTATTCAGGAAAAGTGATCAAGTGGGATGAGGCTTTAAATTCGGACATTAACTTATTCCCTGACAAGCTCGCATGGGATGCAAATCCAAAATTAATGCCTGGACCAGACGGTTTATATCCGGTTGCAGTACCTGGCAAAACAGTAGTTATCTAAGGACTCTACTCACAAATGATTAAAAACAATAAAGGCTGCGATTCAAAACCGCAGCCTTTATTGTTTTTAATCATTTAATTGTATTCCAGGTTTTTATCTTCGCATTTTTGGTCTCTACCAGCCAGACCTTATTATTTGGAAAACGCCTGATATATTTCTTTCCTTCTTTTATTCCTGATACACTAAAAGCAGTTGCCAGCGCGTCTGCCTCGACCGACGTGGGAGAAATAACAGTGGTTCTAACATGATAAAGCAGGCCAATCCCTGTTTTCGGATCAACAATATGGGAATATCTTTTTCCATTATACTCCAGATAGCGGTATGTTGGCCCGGAAGTGGCCATTCCGACATTTGAATATTCTATGGTTTCAATTGAATCCCTACCCGAAGAAATTACAATTTTCCAACCTTTTTCTCCCGGCGGCGAATCCATCAAGGCAAGTTTTCCACCCGCATCAATCATGCCAGATTTTATACCAAAACTTTTCAAAACCTTCACAGCTTCATCCGCGGCATAGCCTTTTCCTAAGCCACCGATATCCAGCCGCATCCCTTTTTCTTTTAGCTGAATACTTTGTGTTGAGATGTCAAATTTAATCTTTTGATATCCGGTTCTGCTTAATACATCTTTAATTAATACAGAATCGGGAAAATAGCCTTTACGTGTAGCACGGCGCCATTCCTGAACGATTGGCCCAAGGGTTGCATCAAAAGCGCCATTAGTCTTTTTACTGATATCGTCCGAAATAATTAAGATGTAAAAAAGATCCTTGCTAACATGAATCCACTTATCTGTTCCGGATTGCGCTGAGACCGCATTTATTTCGCTATCATCACGATAATCGCTTAGCGCCAGGTTAAGGTCCTCAATACGTTTAAAAGCACTCTGGGCCGCTTTGTTTGCAGTTGAATCGTTATCCGAATAAATAATGATCCGGAATGGAGATCCCATAAGTCCTCTTTCAAAGGTATATCGTTTTTCCTGGGCAAAAATTTGGTTGGAAAAATAGCAAACGAAAAATAGAATACCTATATTCGATATATAGTGCTTCCTTGAACCGAAGCTGTTAAAAAAGTGGAACGAACGATATAATCGGGTGAAACTGAATCTACTAAATGCTATTATCATCTTATCAGCAGGTCTGCTATTAATTGCCACAAGCGCATTTATAAAACCTACACATGTGCATTTCAGTAATCCCACCATGTTAAGCGGGCTTACTGTTGAGTTTTTAGGAACGATCTGGCTTGTACTGAGCCTAAACCGACGGCGAAAAAAAAATTAAAGCTTACTGGCTTTATTCCGCAAATAAAAATCTGCCAAAACCAGCGCTGCCATGGCCTCCACTATTGGAACGGCACGTGGCACAACACAAGGATCGTGGCGTCCCTTTCCCTGTACAACGGCTGTATCTCCATTTGAATCAACACTTTCCTGATCCTGCATAATCGTTGCCACGGGCTTAAAAGCAACTTTGAAATAAATATCTTCTCCATTAGAAATCCCACCCTGGATACCTCCGGAATGATTTGATCTTGTATGAACTTCTCCTTTATCGTCCACAAAAAAAGCATCATTGTGCTCTGAACCCAACATCGCCACACCGTCAAAACCGCTGCCATATTCAAAGCCCTTTACAGCATTGATGCTTAGCATCGCTTTTCCAAGTTCGGCATGGAGTTTATCAAAAACTGGTTCTCCCCAACCAGCAGGAGCTCCTTTTACCACGCAATTAACAACTCCACCAATCGAATCTCCTTTTTTACGCACATCATCAATGTAATTAAACATCTTTTCTGCCATTTCCGGGTCCGGACAACGAACGGCATTATTTTCCGTTTGGCTTAAATCCAGTTCCGTGTAAAACTTATCCAGTTTCATAGCACCTACCTGAGAAACGTAGGCCTGAATATTTACGCCAAAATTAGCAAGAAGCAATTTTGCCAAAGCACCGGCAGCTACACGTGCAGCAGTTTCCCTTGCTGAACTTCTGCCCCCCCCCCGATAATCCCTTACACCATACTTTACCTGATAGGTATAATCTGCGTGAGACGGGCGAAATTGAGCCGCTATATGTGAATAATCTTTACTCCGCTGATCTTCATTTCTAATAATTAAAGCAATCGGAGTACCCGTAGTTTTCCCTTCAAATACGCCAGATAAAACCTCAAATTCATCTGCTTCTTTCCTTTGCGTTGTAATACGTGACTGCCCCGGCTTTCTGCGTGTCAGTTCACTTTGAATAAAATCTGTGTCAAAATCAACGCCGGCCGGACAGCCCTCCACAACAACTCCGATTCCTACGCCATGTGATTCCCCGAACGTGGAAATCTTGAATATTTTTCCGTATGTACTACCCATGAAATTTATTTTCTTAAAACCCAACCCATTGTAAACAACAACAGAATTACGATGGCATTGGTTAATTCTTTTAATATTTGTTTAAAATCAAAATATTCCTGACTACTGTCTAACCTTTCGAGGTTATCATACAAGCCCGTGGAACCGTGTAACGATATGTTGCCCAATTTGTAATCTTCACCCTTTACCTGAAGTGTCTTCAGGGAAGTCAACGTATCATATTTTGCCGACTTCGGATCGAAATAAACCCATTGAAAATATCTTCCTAACGGAAAAGTACCATCCTGACGAGGTACCACAAAATAATCAAAGCTCTTTTCTCCGCTCACATTCTGATTACTCCTTTTTATTAGCTGACTAATGTCAGGCGGATAAAAATCAAACGACGAATTGGCGATAATTTCCGGCGTCGGAATGGCTGCTATATTTCCTTTCCCTTCAATCCTGAACAAATATCTGATACTTTCTCCCGGATAAACCAGTGCGCTTGAAAGACGTTCGACGAGTTTGTACTGTCCTACGGCCACCTGATCTTTTAACGGATGTGGCGGCAAAGGCTTTACAGTGACTTTAACAACCCCGGAACGAAAACTTTTAAGCATTTTTCCTTCACCAGCTTTCGCACTTCCCACAAGCATTTCCAAAGTTACCGAAGGAAAAATAATATCCTGTAATGTCATAGGGAAAAACTGTGCCTGATATAAATTGAATTCAGTATACTTTCTGCCGCCTATTTCAATTTTTCGCTTGATAATCTCCTCAATACCAACATTTTCTTCCCAGCAGCCTACCGGACGTATCTTTTTTAAGATTGACTGCAATTGTACATTTACCTGGTAAAAATCCATTTGTATTGGTGCATTTTCTGCTACATACAAGGAAATTCCAAGCGCAAACCCTTCCCGCATGAAGACGCTTTTTTTATTAGCCCCAACCGAAAGAAAGACATCTTCCTCATTATTTTCAACTTCGGGCAATAATGCCAGATCTTCTTCACTTATTACCTCCGGATTTATCAGTACTCTGGTATTGTACTCAACCGTAATCCCATCAGATTTGACCTTTAAGCCATTAACTGTAACAAAAAAGGCAGGAATTACATACGTTCCTTCCTTTAGTGCGAAATACTGCTGACTGATTGTCTGTACTACAACTTTTTCTCCACCTACTGTGTTTATTGAACTAGTTGCAGATTTACTCCGTTTTTCAAGCCCGTTTATCTCCGGAAAGCTTACCGATGGCCGGTTTTCTTCTCCCGGAACAACAACTGAAATCGTAAATGGCTCGTCTATTTTAAGATTTTTCGCCCCAAATTCAATTGTTGGATCATTATTTATAACTTGCGCATGAATAGTACAAGAAAAACACAAAATTATGCTTAAAATTACATATAATTTCATGGGAAATATTCGTTACACTTATCGGTGATACTAATATGGACTAATATCTATAAAAGTTTTTTTAACGTTGTGTCTTACCTAAACCGCAAAACTACATAATACTATGGCCTCTATGCTTGAATACATTAAAATTATTCTGCAAAAGGTTAGTTTCGACCGCAGATTGTTCGAAAAAGAATTAAGAAAAGCAATCCGCATGTTAATGCCTGCCGAAGTAAAACGTTTAAGAAACTGGTGTTACGAGAATTATAGCTCGGTTCATCTGGCTACACTTAATAATTGCTTTCCGCTTCCATCTACACTGGGCTGATCCATTGTAATAGAATATCAATAAAAACGAAAAGACCCGCCGAAATTGGCGGGTCTTTTCGTTTTTATTTTACTAAGCTCTGATTATTTCTTTGGAGCAGGTTTCTTTGCTGCCGCAGGTTTAGCAGGAGTTGCCGATGCATCAGCAGCAGCCGGAGCCATACCTAATGCTTCTTTCGCAGCTGCACTGTTAGGATCAATAGCCAACAATTTAGTCCAGTATTCTTTTGACTTAGCTTCGTCTTTCAATGTAGTCTGGCTATAAAACGCAAGGTAGTTATATGCCAATTTCAAATAAGACTTGTACTTTGAAGGATCTGGATCCTTTTCTGCCAATTCAGCCAGTTTAAGATAGTAAGGAGCTGAAATTCCTTTATCAATATTTTCCTGCTTGTCATATGCGTTGTAAAGCGCACTTGCTCTCCAATAGTAACCATATGGCCAATCAGGAAGCTTTTGCGTAACAGTTGCAAAAGTTGAATCAGCAGATAAATACATTTTTCTTTTATCCGCAGCAATTTGAGCGCTATCACCGGCAGTATTATTTAGAGATCCCAGCGCACCAGCTAACTGGAATTTAGAAAGACCCAGATAATAGTAGTCATTTGCAGTCGCCTTAGCTGTATCCAGTGCAATACCTTTATAATACGTTTTCGCTGAATTAGGGAAATCTTTTGCAGCATAGTACAATGCACCAACTTCTTTGTAAGTATTTGCAGCGTCTGTTTTACTGGTATCCATGTCAGCACCTTTCAGGATATAAAGAACACCCGTAGAGTCGTAACCCTTTCCATCAGTCACTTTTGCATTGTAAGCACGCCCAAGATATTTGTAGTCATCTCCAATTACTTTATCAGGAGCAACTTTTATGAACTCATTCAAATTTTGAATCGCCATATCAGGATTATTTGTCTTCGCATAAGACCAACCGTACATACGCAAAGTAATAGGGTTGTTGATCTTTCCTTTCATTTCATCCAGAATCTGCAATGATTTTGTATAATCATCAGCAGTAAAGGCAAACTGAGCCGCACGAAGTTTCGTTTCAGGATCTGATGCAAGACTTTTCTGCATATAAAGATCGTAGTTCTCTGCTGCCTGTTTGTACTTACGGGCAAAGAAATAAAGCTCGGCAAGATCCTGATAAGCAGGAGCAAAGTTAGGATCTGCTTCCAGTGCTTTTTTGTAGTCTTCAAGAGCAAGGTTATAGTTCTTACCTCTTAAATAAACTGAACCAATACGGTTGTGTGCAACAGCATAGTTAGCTTTTGCAGTCAAAGCATATTCATAAGCTGTTACCGCAGCACCACCTTCATTGCGTAACATCAAAGCATCACCTTTTGAAATATAAGCGTCAGCAAGATTTTTATCTCTTTTAACTGCTTCATCCAACAATCTTATTGCTTCCGCAGGATCACTTTGTTTTTCAAATAAAGTGTAAGCTTCACCTATACGGAAAAGAACTTCAGCATCTTTACCTTTTTTCTTTTCAGCAGCAGTAAATAACTCCTTAGCTTTTGCACGGTCACCTTTTCCAAGTGCAACTGTTCCAAGACCAACCTGGTTAAGAACTGATTTCTCATCTAATTGAATACCCTTCTCAAAAGCTTTCTGAGCTTCATCCAACTGCTTATTAATTACATAATAATAACCAAGGTAATACTGATTATCAGCCGAAGGAGTACCTGTGGCCAGTTTTGTAAACAATTCACCTGCTTCCTTGTTACGTTCAGCATGTATTAAGGCCAAACCGTCCTGCACCGTTTGTGCATGCACATTTACTACTGAAAAAATGCATAATACCAGTGCTGCTAACTTCATTCTCATGTTTCTGTTCATTTTTACCCGGTTAATATAATGACAAAAAATTTGGTTTTTCAATAAACAAGTTCCAAATGTAATAAATTGTATAAGAAGACTAAAGATTTTGTCCCGTCCTTATTTCCAGCTCTCTTGGATACACAACTGTTGGTATCAAACCCATCTTCTGAATAATGAGCCCGCCAACATCCCTGGTTATGTAATTAAGCATTCCACCACCAAGTCCTGCATAACCTTCCCTGATGATAATATAAACATCACGTGAGAGTGGATAATTCTTTAATTCCAATCCGTTTTGGAAAGGCTGATAATACTCTTTAACAGAAGCAGGATTAGAATTTTTAGAAACACCCAAAACTCTGATACCCTTTGAAAGCTCCCTTGCCAAAGCATCATGCCCGTCGCTAATCCAGTTAACACCTATAAAACCGAGGCTTAATGGATTCTTTTTTATTTCATTGATAACATTTGCGTTTGAACCTGCCGAAGTTATTCTGAGTTTCTGAATACTCTTTAAGCCAAACTTACTCATTACAAAATTCAGATTGCTCGAATTCGCGTTATCAAAAACCAACGTAATGGGTCCCTTCTGGCTACTGCCTTTCAACTGCGACCAATCTGTGATCTTACCCTCCACAATGGATTTTACTTCATCCATTGTTATCAAACTATCCTTATTATTTCCATTTACAACAAGTGCGAGGCCATCAAGCGCGATGTGATGCGCTTTTTGTATCCCTTCCTGCTGCTTTACCATGGAAATCTCGTTTTCACTTAATTGCCTGGTTGCGAACACCATTCTGACACTATCTTTCAACAATTCCAGAATCGCCTGCTGTTCAGGCTTGTAAACCACCTTGAAATGAGCCCGTGGATAAATCCCCTCGTATGCCTGTGTCAAGGCATGTACAAGCGGTTTAAAAGATTCATCAGCCGCTATTGTAATCGTCCCCTGAACAGGATTATCCTTTTCCTTTGAGGACGTTTTCGAACATCCTGACATCAGGACTAATATACACAGGAATATACCTGTGCCTGCACTGATGAAATATTTCATGCTTTTTGTTAGATAACTCATTTCTTCCAAACCCTGTAACCACGGTAAAAACCGTACAAAATAAGTATGCCAGCAAATGCATATCGCTGCATACTTCCAACAGGAAGCAAATTAAAAGATAAGGAGGAGGAGATCAAATAGATCCCTCCTCCTATATATGTAAGAGCCATTAACAAAGAAGCAAGATCAATCACTTTCTCATGCAATGGTTTTTCCTTCATGAGTTACTCAAGTTGGAAATTTATAGGCAAGTTGTACTTAACCCTAACTGCACGTCCTGATTGTTTACCTGGTTTCCACTTTGGCATTGCTTTCACAACACGGATAGCTTCTTCATCACAACCAAAACCCAAACCTTTTAGTACCTGAACATCCTGAATACTTCCATCCGTATTAACAACGAATGACATAAATACTCTTCCGGATACGTTAGCACGTGAAGCTGCACTTGGGTATTTAATATTCTTTCCTAAATACTTGTACATTTCAGCAGTTCCACCCGGGAATTCTGGCTGTTGTTCAACAACAGTGAAGACTTTTTCCTCAGCAGGAGCGGCTTCTACAACTGTTCCCTTACTAGGAGCAGCTACTTGTTCCGGTGCTACGATTACCTCGTTTGCATTCGGGTCACCTTCTACTGTTTTGTCAGCAACGATTGCTTCCTTAAGATCCTCAACCGTTGGAGGAGGTGTTTCTTCAGGAACTTTCTCATCCATTTTTACCTCAGGAGGCAAGAACTTAACCGTTGCTACCTTAGGCTGCTCAATTGGCGGCGGCGGTGGCGGTGGCGGTTCAGTCGGATCTATTGGCGGTGGTGGCAAGTTCATTAAATCCACGTTAACCATTACTTCCTCTTTTACTTCATCGCCTTTCAGTGCATTGATAAGTGCAGGTGAAAACATTGCGAAAACGAAAAGAGCAGCGCCGATCAAAGTTGATTTGGTGATATCTGCACGATATCCCTTTCTCAGTGAAAATGCACCATACGCCTTATTACGATTGGCAAACACTATATCATCCAGTGTCGCATTCGGGCTAACTTCTGCCATGGCGTTTAAATTAAAATGTTAAAAATCATTATAACTAAACCTTAAGATTTTTACTTAAGGTTTTACTTTGTCTCCAAGTAACTTCTTTTCCGAATCGGTAAGTTCGTCTACCAGTGCATACTTTTTAGACTTGGTGATGGCCATTTCATCCAACACATCAACCATGTTTTTATAAGTAGATACAACCAGAGGTTTAATTACAACAACAAATGCACCGTAACCTTTATCATCTTTCTCGTTAGCTGCATTGATACGTTTTGCTGATTCAAAAATCACACTTCTTAAATCAGGACCAAAACGTGTTGTTTTCATTGATTCTTCCGCTTTCGGATCATCCGCTGCAATACCATCCAGGTAAAAAACATCATCGTTTTTACCTAAGAACAGTGTTAACACCTTTGATGCTTTTAAGGGTTCTGTTTTTACTTGTTCTTCTGTTTTATCAGGCACGTTCAATGTCATCGACGTAGGTTTAGACATTGTTGTTGCAAGCATAAAGAACGTAATAAGCAAAAAACCCAAGTCAACCATCGGAGTCATATCAACACGGGTGGACATTTTCTTGCCACGAACCTTACCGCCGTCGCCTTTGCCACCACCTGATTCTACTATCTCTGCCATGTTATACTTTTATTTCAAGTGAAATATTTTAATCCATCTTAAAACCTGCCGGCGCATCTTCGCTGGCGGTGATCAGATTGAATCTGTTAATATTTTGCGATTGAAGATTCCCTAAAACGTCCTTAAATACAGGAAACTTTGCAAGATTATCTCCTTTCAGCGCAATTCTCAAACCAGGATCCGCTTTTCTAGCAGCATAAACCCAGTCAGCAAGCTCACTTGTACCAGATGAATCAACCGGAATACCGGGCTGTTTTATCTGAGCCATTTGTCCGTCCGGAGTATTCAGGAAAGACTTAAGCTGATTTAGAGGAAAACCAAAGCTCGACTGAAGCGAAAACTTCTTTTTCTCTAAATCGGTAAAAGTGATCCCTTTCGATTGGGCGATGTTATCCAACATAGATATTCTTGTTGGCGGAGCATCAACACCAAAGAAAACTTTTCCCGTTTTGTCAATACTAATGATCATAATTTTATCATCAGGCACTTTAATCGTAGACACTGAGCTTGGCGTAGTAACCTCCGCATCATTTGTCTTAAACGTCGCCGTCATAATAAAGAATGTCAGTAGTAAGAATGCCACATCCGTCATGGCCGTCATATCGGTATGAGGCGGATGTTTCTTAGGCTTAACTATTGCCATAACTTTACAAATATATAAGTTTTTTTGATATTAACGAAAATTATATATCAATAGTATTTAACTATCAATAATGAGCAGCAAAATTTTGCTGAATGCTCAAACCAATTTCGTCAATACTGTAAGTCAAATCATCCACACGGCTATTAAGATAGGCGTAAGAAATAGTTGCAATCGCAGAAGTACCGATACCAATCGCTGTGTTGATAAGGGCCTCAGAGATACCCGCTGCAAGAGCACCTGAATCAGATGCACCAGCTGCACCCAAGGCTGCGAATGCACGGATCATACCAAGTACCGTTCCAAGAAGGGCGATAAGCGTAGAAGCTCCAGCCAATGTTGCGATAATGGTAAGGTTCTTTTGTAGCATAGGCAATTCAAGCGTAGTTGCTTCATCAACTTCTTTTTGCAAAGCTGCAAGTTTTTGTTCTTTGTCTAATTGGCCATCCACGGCAAGTTGTTTATATTTAACAAGACCCGCTTTGATTACATTACCAACTGAACCTTTTTGTTTGTCACATTCTTTGATTGCTTCGTCAACTTGGTTTTTGTCAAGAAGAGCTTTGATTTTACGAACGAAAGAATCAATGCTTCCAGTACCACTTGCTTTTCCAATTGTGATAATACGCTCAATTGTGAAAACAAGAACAATAAGAAAACAAGTCATTAACAAAGGTACGATAGGTCCTCCTTCATGAACAATACCGAAATAATCACCTGGTTTTGGCCCTTTTTCCATATCTCCGTCAATAAAGTGATCAGGAGATCCTAAAACAAACATGTAAACACTAAGGGCAATAACAAATAGTAGGGGGATTACCAATGCCGGATTCAAACCACCTGAGCCTTTTGATGCTGCTGTTGCAGGCTTTGGTGCTGGTGCCGGAGTCGTTGCTTTCTTTTCCATCAGACTTACTTTTAAAGGTTAAATTGAGATTTTGGTTGTGAATTAAATAAAAGTTTTGGTTAAACCGTGTTTTTGTAAAATAAAATTTTGATTGTGGTGTTACGATTTTAAGTCCTACAAAAGTATGAGTTTTCCTTTTAAAAAAAAGCAAGCTTTTGTCTGGTTTTTTTATTCTATATTTTTATTAACTATCATTCAATTGTATAATTTTAAGATTAGCCTCAAATAAATTTTGATGTTTTAATGCCTTTTTTTCATTGATTAAGAATGATATATAGCTAAATTCTAAGCTTCTATAAAATTGTACTATACGCCTCAAATCCTAGGAACATCTTTTTTTAAATTGGCAAAAGCATTTTAAATTATTTTCTCATTTGGGTTCAAAAGCAAATATTATTCGCCTCCTACTTATTTAAGATTATAATATTTTTAAGAATCTGTTGCCCTAAAATTATCATTTCAACAAATTCGGATTATTTTTAAGTTAAGCAATCTGTTTTCATACCACCATTTTGCTTAAAAAACCGATCTTCCCTTTGAGTTCGCAAAAATGTGGTATTTTTGTGGCACGATTCGCCAGGAATTACGAACATAACAAATTCTTAACATAATGAAAATTGATCACGAGTCTCTGAAAAAAATTGCCGGTCTTGCAAAACTCCATGTAAAACCGGAAGAGGAGGAAGCTCTACTCACCAGTATGGATAATGTTTTGACATGGATGGAACAACTAAACGAAATTGATACGGAAAATGTCGAGCCGCTAACCCATATTATGGAAGAAGTCAATAATTGGCGTGAGGATAAAGGAAATAACAGCCTTTCAAGAAAAGAAGCTTTGGCGAATGCACCAAGTAAAGATGATACCTATATAAAGGTACCCAAAGTGATTGAATAAGTTACCTTATATCAAATTGATCAGCATCAAGATAGGCGGGAAAAGAATTTTTATAAGCCTGCAGAGCAGTTTTTGAAATTTTAACAATTTTTTCCGATTCCTTATCTCCCATATGGAAAAGAGGTTCTCCCAGAAAATCCAGCGCGACGGAATCTCCCTGATAGTCAATACCATTTCCGTCCTGCCCTGTTCTGTTTACTCCCACAACATAACTGAGATTTTCTATCGCCCTTGCTTTCAATAAAGTATTCCAGGCATGTGCACGTCGTTTGGGCCAGCTAGCAATGTAAAGAAGCAAATCATAAGGGTTGTCAGAAGAATTCCGGCTCCAGACCGGAAATCTTAAATCATAACACACGAGGGGAAAAATTTTCCAACCTTTCCATTCTACTATCTCGCGGGAACTTCCGGGCGTGTAAGTATCGTGCTCCGCTCCCATCCTAAAAAGATGACGTTTGTCGTTTTGAACAAAAGATCCATCCGGCCGGACGCACAACAATCGGTTAAAAGAATTCCCTGCCTCTTTTATGGCTAAGCTCCCGATCATCAAAGCTCCGGTCTGCAACGCCATGTGTTTCATCCACTTGGTCGTCGTCATATTCATATGCTCAGCAATATTTGTGTTCATCGTAAAGCCTGAATTAAACATTTCAGGCAAAACGATAACATCAACAGGATGATCGATAGCAGCAATTTTCTCTTCCAGTGAAGAAAGATTCGCTGTTACATCTTCCCAATATAAATCTGTTTGAATAAGACAAACTGCAAGTTCATCAACCACCGGGACGGCCATATCAAGGGATTAGAAATGAAAACAATTATCGGCGGCCAGGAAAACGCATACGGTAATCAGCATCTGTTTTTCCTTTTGAAATATCAGTCAGTTTCTTTTTGATCAATTGTTTTTTCAATGTTGGAAGATAATCCACGAAAAGTTTTCCAAGCAAATGATCATATTCATGCTGGATAATCCTTGCAGCCATTCCTGTATATTCTTCTGTAAATTCGTTCCAATCGGTATCCCGGTAACGAATTACCAACCTTTCCGGCCTGTAAACATCGCCGCGGATTCCCGGAATACTCAAACATCCTTCCTCAAACGCCCATTCTTCTCCATCCTCTTCCAGAATTTCGGGATTAATAAATGTTTTTTTGAAACCCACAAGGCTCAAATCAACTTCGTCGTCGTCGTCGTCATCCTCATCTTTTTCGCTGAAAGGCGTTCCGTCTGCAACAAAAACACGAATATTTAACCCCACCTGAGGCGCAGCCAATCCTACACCGTTAGCAGAATACATGGTTTCGAACATATCGGCCGAAAGCTTTTTAAGATCCATTTCATCTTTTTCAACAAAGCGGGTTTGCTTTCTTAATATAGGGTCGCCGTAGGCTACAATTGGGTAAATCATCTGATTAAAATATGAGATTTCTAAATAATTATTCTTTAATTAATTGATTATCCGCGACTTTCCATAAAGGATTGTAAAATAATAGTAGCGCTGATTTTATCAATATTTCCTTTTTCTCTTCTTTCACTTTTTTTAGAACCGCCAGCAATCATGGATTGCAACGCCATCGACGATGTAAATCGCTCATCATGCGTGTGAATCGGAATATCAGGAAAACTTTTTTTCAACAATTTGATAAAAGCATGTACTCTGGCCGCGTTTTCACTTTCTGTATTGTCCAGTTTCCGCGGCATTCCTATCACAAATGCTTCGATCACTTCACTCTGGGCATATTTTTTCAAAAAATCAAGCAAGTCATGTGTTCTAACGGTATCAAGCGCCGTTGCTATAATTTGCAAAGGATCAGTTACCGCAATTCCGGTGCGTTTTGCACCATAATCAATGGACAGTAGACGAGGCATTTTTTATTCAATAAGTGAATAGTCAAACTTTGACTAAAATAATTTTGCAAAGATAAGACCTTTCACTTAGCTTTCCCTGATTCGGCACGCGATAATAGATTTTGATACATGCATCACAGAATCCCATTATCTTTGTAAATATGATTGACAAGCGTTGGATACAAATCCCTGAATTACCCTCTGATCAACTTGAAGTTGCGCGTGAACTGGCTGAGGCTTTAAAAGTGAATCCATTTTTGGCTACACTTTTGGTACAGCGTGGTATCAAAGATTTTGAACAATCCCGTAATTTTTTCCGCCCGGACCTTACGCATTTACACGATCCATACCTGATGCAGGATATGGATATCGCTGTTGAGCGTTTATCCAAAGCTATTTCCAATGGTGAGAAAATTCTCGTTTACGGAGATTATGATGTTGACGGGACAACCTCTGTGACGTTATTTTATGGTTTTTTAAGAAAAATGTACGACAATCTGGATTATTATATTCCGGACCGTTACAATGAAGGTTATGGCGTTTCCTGGCAAAGTATTGATTTCGCACAGGAAAATGGTTTCAGCTTAATTGTAACACTTGATTGTGGTATAAAATCGGTTGATAAAGTTACCGAGGCGAATAAAAGAGGAATCGACTTTATAATTTGCGATCACCACCGTCCCGGTGATGAGCTGCCTCCGGCAGTCGCTGTTCTAGATCCAAAAAGAGAAGATTGCTTATATCCCTACAAAGAACTGACCGGCTGCGGTGTTGGTTTTAAATTATTGCAGGCCTTTTGTATTCAGCACGATATTCCGCAGGAATCGCTGTTTGAATATCTTGATTTACTGGTCGTTAGTATCGCTGCGGATATTGTTCCAATTACAGGAGAAAATCGAATTCTGGCCTATTATGGACTTCAACGCCTGAATGCTGCACCGCGTGTGGGTATGAAAGCATTGATAGATATCGCCGGAATTAAAGGTGTGCTTGATATTACCAATGTAGTTTTCGGACTTGGACCCAGAATTAATGCTGCGGGCAGAATTAAACATGCAAAAGAAGCAGTGCGTCTTTTACTTTCAGAAGTAGAACAGGAAGCTGTTGATTTTGCTTATGAAATAAATCAGCATAACAGCGATCGTCGGACTTTTGATAGCAGCATAACGGAGGAAGCCCTGGCGATGATTGAAAGTGATAACTGGTTAACAGAAGCCAGAAGCACAGTACTATATAAGCAAAGCTGGCATAAAGGTGTGATCGGAATTGTGGCGAGCCGGTGTATTGAAAAATACCATCGGCCTACTATTATTTTAACGGAATCCCACGGAAAAGCCGCCGGTTCTGCCCGATCGGTGCCTGGTTTTGACGTTTATGAAGCAATTGAAGAATGTGCTGAACTTCTGGAACAATTCGGTGGCCATACTTTTGCAGCCGGCTTGACCATGCCAATTGAAAATATTGAAGCCTTTCGTGCCAAATTTGACCAGATTGTAAGAAGCAGAATTTTGCCGGATCAATTAATTCCGATGATCAATATTGATCTTGAACTGGAATTAAGCGCTGTTACTGCCAAATTTTATAATATTCTGCGTCAGATGGGGCCTTTTGGCCCGGGAAATATGACGCCGGTTTTTGAGAGTAAAGAAGTTTCTCTGGCCGGTCAGCCTACGATCATGAAAGAAAAGCATATTAAATTTGATGTAAAACAAAACGGCTCGCCGATTTTTACAGCGATTGGTTTTGGTATGTCACAGTATTATCCGGAATTGATCAAAGGCAAAACTTTTTCTATCTGTTACAATCTGGAAGAGAATAACTTTCGGGACAAAAAAACGTTACAATTGTTCCTGAAGGATATTAAATTTAATTAGACCGTTGCGTTTTTGAATTACTAAAATCGAACAATGATATTAAGAACCGAAAATCTGGTAAAAAAATACGGTGCCCGTCTTGTGAATAACAATGTGAGCTACCAGGTTGAACAGGGTGAAATTGTAGGATTACTTGGTCCGAATGGAGCGGGAAAAACAACATCTTTCTATATGGCTGTGGGACTGGTAAAACCAAACAGCGGAAAGGTTTTTCTGGACGACAGGGATATAACCGACCTTCCGATGTACAAGCGTGCACGTCTTGGACTAGGTTATCTGGCTCAGGAAGCTTCTGTTTTTCGTTCATTAACGGTTGAAGAAAATATTCTTGCCGTACTGGAAATGACCAACCTTTCCAAAATCGAACAAAAACAAAAAGTAGAAGAATTGCTGGAAGAATTCCATTTGCAACATGTAAGAAAAAGTAAAGGAATGGTTTTGTCGGGGGGCGAACGCCGCAGGACTGAAATTGCCAGATCACTTGCTGTGGATCCTAAATTTATTCTATTGGATGAACCCTTTGCGGGTGTGGATCCGATTGCGGTTGAAGATATCCAGAGTATTGTTGCCAAACTGAAAACCAAAAATATTGGTATACTCATTACCGATCATAATGTGAACGAAACGCTTTCGATCACGGACAGGGCTTATCTTTTATTTGAAGGAAAAATTCTGAAACAGGGAAGTGCAGAAGAACTTGCGGAAGATGAACAGGTAAGAAGAGTTTACCTTGGTCAGAATTTTGAATTGAAACGAAAAGTTTAATTTCAAAAAGTCTCAAGCATAGAAAAGGGAACGCTCTGGGCACTCCCCCTCTTACAATTATTCACCATGAACTGTATTATTTTTTAGGGCACTTTTTACAGTATTTCCCTTTCTTCTTATAGTTTTTGCAACAATCCTTAAAAACACATGAATCGTTTAGAATCAGCGATTTTGACCAGAAATTAACTGGCTCAGCAAGTATTATTGGTTCATTCGAAATCGACGCGTTCATTCCATCTCCGTTATTGATGAGACAAATGTAGTACCTATTTAGAATCATTCAAAAGATTTTTGAAAATTATTTTGAACAGATCTAAATAGATCGGATTAATTATGGCGAATTAATGATTACAAAACAGGAAACGGATCCCGGAATTTGTCCCCTTTTTCCATCTGAATAATTTCCTTGCCAGTACATAAACAAAGCTCCAACTCAGCCATAATAAGTTCCTTTTCAAGATCCTGACCTATAATAACCAGCTCATTCGAACGATCACCAAAACGTCCCCAACGTGATTCGATTGATTCCCGATTATCCATATAAGCCTGATAACGAATTCTTTGACTAACCGGCATACTCGCCCACCAGACTCCTGCGCCTTCTGCACGCAAGGATCCTCCGGCCTGACTCCAATTTAATGCATCATTTGGTCGGGAAGCAATCCAGAATAATCCTTTGCTGCGAATAATTCCGGCTGGCCAGTTTTGAGAAAGATAATTCCAGAATCGTTCAGGGTGAAACGGCCGCTTATCTCGAAATACAAAAGAATTAATTCCATATTCTTCGGTTTCAGGTATGTGGGTGCCATTTTCGAGTTTATTTAATTCCTGAATCCAGCCGGCAGATTGTGACGCTTCTTCGTAATTAAATAATCCTGTATTCAGGATTTCCTTAGCTTCTACTTTTGAAAAGGAACTTTCAATTAATCGGGCAGACGGATTTAATGCATTGAGAACGGCTTTTAATTCCGCCATATGCGCTGGTGAAACCAGGTCAGATTTATTAAGAATGATCACATCAGCAAACTCGATCTGCTCGGTTAACAGATTCACAATTGTTCTTGTATCAGATTGATCATCATTCAAATCCCGAATGATAATGGTATCCAGCGACCCAAAATCTTTTGAAAAATTAAATGCATCCACAACGGTCACCATGCAATCAATTTCCGCCCATTTTGATAGATCAATACCATTTTCGTCATCTACAAAACTGAATGTCTGCGCAATTGGAACCGGTTCAGAAATTCCGGTACTTTCAATCAACAGATAATCGAAACGTTTTTCTTTCGCCAGTTTTTCAACCTCAATCATCAAATCTTCCCGAAGCGTACAGCAGATGCAGCCATTTGACATTTCAACCAACCGTTCTTCGGTACGGCTCAGCGTATTTTCATTTTTGACCAATTGTGCATCAATGTTTACTTCACTCATATCATTGACAATCACAGCAACCTTTAATCCTTCCTTATTATGAAGAATATGATTGAGTAATGTGGTTTTTCCCGCACCCAGAAATCCGCTCAGAACGGTAACGGGAAGTTTGTTATTTTTCATATTTTCGCCATTTTATATTTGCATCCTTGTTGCAAATATAAAAATAGAATATATATTTGCAACATTGTTGCAAATAATAAAATTTCATATATGAAAATCAAAAACATCTTACTGGCAACACTTTTAATCATTATAATATGTGCCTGTCAAAAGACAAATTATAAAGGTCCGGAGCTGATCCTGGCCAACGAAATTCATTTGGAATCCATACGTATTCATGAAAATATCGAAACGGAGATAACAGAAAAGAAACAGAAAGCACTTATAAATAAGGACTTGGTTAGAGTTCAAAAACTGGATAGTCTGAGCGCTATTCTTGAATTATGGGAAGATGGAGTCGTTGAAGTTCCAGGTTTCGGGCATGAACATCACCAAGGTGAACATCATGAACATAAGTTGGCAGTTCAAATGACGGATGAATCCATGCTTGAATATCAAAAAAATTCGAAACAAGCAATTGAAGAATTGCAGCAAGAAATTAAAAACAAATTTTAAATGAAGACAGCAACTATACTTTTTATGTTCATTTCAGGATTCCTCTTATCTGAGCCGATGAATCCGATGCCTATTACCTGGAAAAATTTGTCCGATGTGCAGTTTACGAGAAGGTTGAATAAGGAAGTGAGTATGTATTTCTTGTATCCATCTTTTGGTCAAAGTGTTAAAGTACTTCAAGGAAAAGAAATTCAGATCAAAGGCTACATTATTCCAGTCGATGAAAACGAAAATATCTATGTTGTCTCGGCACAACCTATGGCTGCCTGCTTTTTTTGCGGCGGCGCTGGCCCTGAATCGATTATGGAATTGCAGTTTAAGAATAAAAAGCAACGGTTTAAAACAGACGAGCAAAGAACGGTGAAAGGGACTTTACACCTCAATCCATCGGATATTGAACACCTTAATTATATCCTGAAAAACGTAGAGGTGGTGAATTAAAAAAGGTCTTTCCCGATCACAAAGACTGGAAAGACCTTTTTTGTTATTAAGAAAAGCGGATTACCTTTTCTCCCAAATCTCATGAATTGGCTTTCCGGCCGTGTTCGTTCCCTTGTAATCCCAAACGCCATTATCCAGTTTCGAGTCAAAAATCTGAGTAGTACCTACCCTGTTATTATCACTTGATAAAAACTCAATGCGCTCCGAATATTTCCCATTTTTAAAAGTATAAGTTCCGCCGCCGGTTTTATAGAATGTTTTTTCAACGATATCAAAAACAATCCATTGAAAACGAGTCCCTGATACCAGTTTAACGGCTTTGCGAGTTCCTGTAAGTTGCGTTTTCAAATCACCTTCTTTATCAGAAACTTTCCAGGCACCGGTTAAAGCCGAATTTCCTCCGTCATCGATTTTCATCCAAACCATGGCTTCATCATATTTCAACGTCAGGATTCCATCTTTCATTGTTACGGTATAAACAATTGGAATTCCCACTTTGGCTGTATCGGACGGATTAAATTCTGGTGTGTAAGTCATCTGGTCGCCCTGAATTGTGAATGGTCCGCCTTCCGTTCTTTCGTAAGATTTATTTAAAACACTGTATGAAGCAATGATCATATAGTTGTCTGTCACGATTAATGTTGAAGTACTGCCCGTTGGCTCCTGAGATTTCCATGCACCTTTTGGCGTTTGTGCCATTACCAATGTGCTGCATAATAATATTGTAATAATAAGAAGCTGTTTCATTCGGTTTCTAGTTTACGTTTATCTTCAAAGAGTATCAAAAGTATGCCAATGGGGTTTTAACAACACTTTTTAAATCTTGATTAATTATTTCAAAACCTCTCTTAAAACTTCTAAAGAGCGGATTTCTCCAAGAGAATCCATATGAATTTTATAAAAGAAAATCAGTTTTTCAAGAATATCAACACGTCTGGTACGGTCAAGAGAAACTATAATTCCATACGGATTATGCAGCAAATATTCGGTAGCATTCAATTCTTTTGCATCTGCGATTTGAGGAAAATGATTTTCTTTCAATTCACTTTCCAGATCCCCAATTGTTTCCACACCAAAACCAAGATAGGACGCATATTGAAGTAAAAACTGAATATGAAAATTTTCAAATCCACCGTCTGCTTCGTCCAGATACAAAACCGAGTCTTCAATAAATTGAAATAAAGGTTCATTCGGCTCTTCTTCCCTCAATGTTTTTCCCAAAATCTCAGTCACAAATAAAGCCAGGCTCGATTTGAAAACATCATAAGGCAGACTTTGAAATGGCGCATAACATTTAAGCTCAGAAATCCGGTGAATGGTTGCTTCTTTACTTTTATGATAAACAACCATATCCAATAAGGTAAGAGGCTGAAAAAGAGCTATCCTGTTATTTTTGGATTTGCTGCTCCTCACACCATTTACAATATAGCTCTGTATTCCAAAGGCTTCCGTGTAAACCTTCGCAATAATTGAAGATTCACGATAACGGATATAATTCAGGGCAATTCCTCTGGTTTTATGTAACATGCTTTATGTTTATGCTTTTCTCGAATAAAAAATCAGCCTTACACCAGAATAAATTCTATGTTTGACTGAATATTATCTCCGTATTAAGAAATTAATTAAAATAATTTAAAAACTTTTTTCCTGAGACCATTTCTTCTTTATCTCTTTAATATATAAATAATTGGTGTTAAACTTTTCATAAACATAGCTTATTGTAGCTGTCTGGTGCATGTCGGCTACTTTTGTCATTTTATTATCGTCACAACAATAAAAAATCATTGAGATTAGAAGTTTTTTAAGAGAAAGGATTTGTACCTTTATTCTGGGTTTACGAACTAACGACGATTTTCGTTCGTTAACAAATTATTAAAAAAGGAATAAGATTTGCAGCCAGCAAATGTTCATATTTCTAACTCATTATTCTTCTCATGAGCGACGCCATAAAGCATGAGTGCGGAATAGCACTTATCCGTCTAAGAAAGCCATTTCAATACTACATTGACAAGTACGACACGCCGCTATATGCCGTGCACAAGCTTTCAGTAATGATGGAAAAACAGGTTAACCGGGGACAAGATGGAGCCGGAGTTGCCAACATCAAAATCGATGTACCACCTGGAAAACGCTATATCAGCCGTTACAGATCAGTAGAGCCTCAGCCACTTACCGACATTTTCTCGAAAATTCACAAGAAATTCCGGAAAGGACTGAAGAATAATAAAGAACGTATTACAGATGCTAAATGGTTACAGGAAAATCTTGCATTTACCGGAGAAGTTTGGCTGGGACATTTGCGTTATGGTACGCATGGTACCAATGAAGTAGAAAACTGTCATCCGATGTTACGTCAGAGTAACTGGAGAAGCCGGAATCTGGTTATGGCAGGGAATTTTAACATGACTAATGTTGATGAACTTTTTGGAAAACTGGTATCTCTAGGCCAGCATCCAAAAGAGAAAGTTGATACAGTTACGGTCATGGAAAAAATTGGACATTTCCTTGATGAAGAAAATCAACGTGTCTTCGATCGCTTCAAAGGAATTTATGAAAATCCGACTTTATCGGATGTGATTGAAGAAAATATTGACTTACAAAGACTTCTATACAGATCGTGCCGTGATTTTGATGGCGGATATGCAATGTGCGGTTTAACAGGTTACGGAGCTTCTTTTGTTATTCGTGACCCTGCCGGAATTCGTCCTGCTTTTTATTATGCTGATGACGAAGTGGTTGTAGTTGCTTCTGAAAAACAAGCAATTAAAGCTGCATTTAATGTCGAATATTCTCAGATTCAGGAAATTACCCCGGGTTCTGCGCTTATTATTGACAAAAACGGTGAATATAATGAATTCCCGATTTTGCCACGTTTGGAAAAACGTTCATGTAGTTTCGAACGTATTTATTTCTCAAGAGGTACCGATCCGGATATTTACTACGAGCGCAAGCAACTTGGTAAACTACTGATTCCACAGATTTTGAAAGAGATCAATTACGATCTCGAAAACACGATTTTCTCTTATATTCCAAATACTGCTGAAACTGCGTTTTTAGGAATGATTGAAGGTTTGGAAGAATACCTGGCAAAGAAAAGGAAACAGGCCATTATGGATGGAATTCTTTTCGAGGCTGATCTTGAAAAAGTACTTTCATTCCGTCCTCGTATTGAAAAGCTTGTAACGAAAGATGTTAAATCCAGAACGTTTATAACGGCTGATGCACTTCGTGATGATATGGTTTCAAATGTTTATGATACAACATTTGAAGTGGTTCGGAAAGGCGTTGATACCGTAGTGATCATTGACGATTCAATCGTCCGAGGTACTACCCTGGAAAAGAGCATCTTAACGATGCTTGACAGATTACAGCCTAAGAAAATTGTCGTTGTTTCTTCTGCCCCGCAAATCCGTTTCCCTGACTGTTATGGTATTGACATGTCTAAAATGAAAGATTTTGTTGCTTTCAGAGCAGTCTTAAAATTGCTTGAAGATCGTGATATGGATTATTTACGCGAAGATGTTTATACTCAAGCCGTTGCATCAATCGCTACGAAAAATTCATTCCATACAAATTATGTAAAAGCCCTTTATGAGCCCTTTACAGATCAGGAAATTTCAAATTCAGTGGCTGAAATTATTCGTCCAAAAGATTTGAATGCCGAACTTTCAGTTATTTTCCAAACAGTTGATAACCTTCATAAAGCGTGTCCAAATCACATTGGCGACTGGTATTTCACAGGAAATTACCCAACACCTGGTGGAAATAAAGTAGTGAATAAAGCATTTGCAAATTCGCATGAAGGCAAGCTGGAAAGAGCTTACTAAAAGAAGAATTTCTTAGTATATTTTGATAACCGCCCGAAGTTTGGGCGGTTATTTTTTTGTTAAAACGCTAATTGCGTCAACGTACTGACAGTATTTAGCTAAATTCAGTCAATACGTTGACGCAATTCAGTTAAATTGAAAAATAACTTCTAATTTGGCATTTTAATAAAACCTAAATCCATATGACTCAACTTAACAAATTCAGTTTTAGTAAAATCTTATCTTTTCTATTTGTGCTCGCGCTAACAAGTTTCTATGCCAATGCGCAAATAGCCGCAACAACCGGAAGCCTGAAAGATATTAATTTTCTGGATGGACGCTGGAAAGGTAATTACAATGGAGGAACTATTGAGGCTTCATGGACCGCGCCTGAAGGAGATAATATCGTTGGATTTATCCGAATGGTGAAAGATGGGAAAGCTACACTTTATGAATTATTTGCATTTGAACAAAGCGAAAAAGGACCTGTTGCGCATGTAAAACATTTCAAACCAGGTATGATTTCGTTAGAAGAAAAAGAGGTTTCTGATACTTATAACTTTATCGAGGCAAAGAAAAATCAGGCTTTATTTGAAAAAGACGATATTTCTGTTCGCATTATTTACGAAAGAAGAACGCAAAATCAATTGGTGATCAGAAGAGGGAAACTGGAAAATAACAAGTGGGAATTTATGGATCTGTTTGTTTTCAACCGTATTCCTTAATTTTTCAGGATCAGATAAACGCCTGCAATCAGCAGTAGTCCGCCGCATATTCTGGCGAAACTGATTGGATGTACGGCAAAACCTTGCAAGCCGTAGTGGTCAATGACCATTGCGGCTAACATTTGTCCGGCTATAACCAAACAGATTAAATTGGCCGGACCGATATCTTTAACAATAAAAATAACCGTTACGACATAAAAAGCGCCTAAAAATCCACCGGCATATTTCCACAAGCTCACTTCACGAAAAGTGGCCAACGTTGGAATCGGATTTTGATTGAAAAAGGGAAAAGCAACCAATAAGACGAAAAGGCCAAAACTGAACGATGTAATGGCAGCCATCAACGGATTTCCCAAAGCCACTCGAAGCTGTGCATTCACGCCGGATTGCAACGTATTAGCCATTCCGATCATAAAGGCAAGCGCCAGGAAAAACCAATTCATAAATTTAGGAGGTAAAGATTTGGTTTCAAATTCGTCCTTTTTATTTCTTCAATTCATTGATCTTATCCGGGTTCACAGAGCGAAAATGTCCATAAACGCGCAGAATAATGGCCAGCGCAACCGTAACTTCCGCCGCAGCAACAACTATTACAAAAAGAGCAAAAAGCTGTCCCCCGATTTTTTCAGGATCATGTCGACTGAACGCGATCAGGTTAATATTGACAGCGTTCAGCATTAATTCTATGCCTAATAATATACCGATTAAATGCTGTTTGGTAATTGCGATCGCCAGGCCGATGCTGAATAAAGCTGCCGCAACAATCAGATAATGTTCTACCGGAATATTAATCATGAGCTGGATTTCTGTTTAAGGCAAGATAAGCTGCGCCGATTAATGCAACCAGTAAAAGGATAGCAGCAATTTCAAAAGGCAAAAGATGACTTGTCATCAATTTAACACCAATTGTTTTTAATGTTGACCTTGAAATATTTGTTTCCCCGGTCATCTTGAAATTTGACATTGCAATAATGTAAGAAAGGAAACCAAACAAGCCTGCACCAACGATAAATCCGGAAAATTGTCGGGTGATGGATACTATTACCCGGTTAGGGGTTGAAGAAACGGCTTCTCTATCCGTCTTTTGTGTAAGCATAATACCAAAAATAAGCAGCACCAGAATTCCCCCAACGTAAACCATAATTTGAGTCACGGCCAGAAAATCTGCTCCCGCCAAAACATACAATGCGGCTACACCCAGGAATGTCAGGAACAAGGCAAAAGCCGCGTAAATAAGGTTTTTTGAAAACAATATAAAAAGCGCTGATACAATCGCTAATCCCGAGAAAGCATAAAAAGCCGCTATTTCCATTTATTTCAATATAAATTATTCCTGATCAGGTGATTTTGGTTTTGGTTTCATTGTCGGTCGAAATGCCGGTTTGGGCTTAGGAGTTTCCTCTTTTGCCTCCGTTATATTCTGATCTGTTTTATTTTCAATTGTAATCTCCGGCACATCCGAAACAGTCGGCTCAACCTTTGGTTTCATTGTTGGACGAAATACCGGTTTAGCTTTTACTTCTTCATTTTCAACCTTTTCAACCGCCGCTTCCGGAGTTTCAGAAACAGAAACTTTTGGTTTCATTGTTGGTCTGAAAGCTGATTTTGGAGCAACGGGCTCCTCGGAAATTTCAGGAATTATTTCAGCAGATGGAGCTTCCTCAACCTTCGGTTTCATCGTAGGGCGAAACGCTGGTTTAGCTCTTACTTCTTCATCTTCAACCGACGCTTCCCGAGTTTCAGAAACAGGAACTTTTGGCTTCATTGTTGGTCTAAAAGCCGGTTTTGGAGCAACAGACTCTTTGGAAATTTCAGGTGTTATTTCAGAATCCGCAGAAGCTTCAACCTTTGGTTTCATCGTAGGACGAAATGCTGGTTTTGCTTTTACTTCTTCATTTTCAACTTCTTCACCAGGCGCTATTTCCTCTGACTCCGTAACCGGTTTAGGCTTCATAGTCGGGCGAAAAGCTGGTTTCGCCTGAACAGTTTCTTCTGAATTCGAAACCATAGATTCAGCTTCGGGAGCCGTATCTGTTTTCGGTTTCATAGATGGCCTGAAACCCGGTTTCGCTTTCGGGGCCTCATTAAGTTCTATATCACTTTCTTCTTTTACTTCCGAAGGTTCAACCTTAGGTTTCATAGAAGGTTTGAAAGGCAACTTTGCTACCGGTTTGCCTATATTCTCTTCCGGTGTTTCTTCCGTTATGGATTTCGCTTCCACCGGAGCAGCTTTCCGTGGCTGGAAAACAGGTTTTGGCTTTGGAGTTTCTACTTCCGTCGGCTCCTCTTTTGCAACAACTTCTTCTCGTTTTGGCTTGATCGTCGGTTTGAAAGCTGGACGTGCAACAGGCGCCTTTGCCATCATTTCCGAAGGAGCGGCAGGTTTTTGAGCCGCTTTAAGTGCCTCTTTTTCTTTTTGGAATTGTTCAAGCAAATCTCGTTTCTCCTGTGCTTCGTCAGCTGTCAGGTTTCCGAAATTGTAGACCATATCCCGGATATCAACCTCACTATAATCGAAAGTCTTTGTCATCGTAAGACATTCCGTCGGACAAACTGTTGTACAAAGACCACAGTAGCAGCACTTTGCCATATCAATATCAAACTTGGCTGCATAAAGACGAATCGGCGAACCGTCCGAAGCGCGACCAACTTCTTCTATGGCTTTGATTGGCTCAATTTCAATACAATCAACAGGACAAACCTTTACACATTTATCACAGACAATACAGTCGTCCATTTCATTATGCAGACGATAACGGCCATTATCAGGAATCGGAATAGTTTCCTGAGGATACTGAATCGTAACCATACCATTCTGCAAATCATAGAAATTATTCGAACGGATATCATTATTCACCCGGCGCCGTTTTGCCTGAAATAAATGGCGCAACGTCAGTTTCATACCCGTTAAAGTGGTATTGATTCCCTCTGATATATTTTTAAAGTAAGTCGACAACGTTAGCAGGTCTCAATTTTCAATTCATAACTACATCCGGGAAATCCGAAAATAAGCCTATTGCAAAGATAGAGTAATCTATTAAAAAACTTACTTTTCAACAGAAACACCTTCCAGTATCACTAATAATTCTTTTTGCATAGACTGCGTTTTATCTGCCGTATACCATTTCTGAATATCCTCAGCAAATTCTTTGTACGGCTTAATTGGGCTTTCTTTATATTCCATCAGCATCTGCTGAGCGCCGGCTGGTCGTGGCCCCCAGTTGAAAATTTCGTTAAATTCTCCATCAACCGCAATCAATTTTGGAATGGAACGTCCTCCGTTGGTAAGATATTCGTCCATTATATCCGGATTTTCATCTCTCAAAATAAGCTGAATATCGATCAGCGGATTCAATTTTGCAATGGCAGCCAAAACCGGAATATTTTGTGCCGCATCACCACACCAGGCTTCTGTCAAAACATACCAGATTTGAGGAAACTGGATCTGACTTATAGCTATTTTCAAACTTTCACTTAATACAACCGTTTTGTTCAAACGCTGCATCCGATGCAAATTCAACTTTGTGTAATGATTTAATTCGTCTGATTGTTTCGGCCCGGTTGTTCTTTGCTCCATTACAACCAGTTCCATTAACAACATATAATCGGAATAAGAATAAATCGTTCTTTCTATTCCGCTTTGAAATAAATCTGACAGGTTCTTCATGAGTGTATTTTTGTACAAAGAAAAAACCCGAACCCGCTCATTTCAGTTCAGACAATACGGTTCAAATATTTACTATAATCAGTCTGTTCTGCTAAATAATCTTCATGCATCAAGGGAGATGTAAATAAAAAATCGGCTGTTGCACGATTAGAGGCCACAGGAATATTCCAAACAACACATAACCGAAGTAATGCTTTTACATCCGGATCATGCGGCTGGGCTGACATAGGATCCCAGAAAAAAATCAACAAATCAATTTTTTCCTCTGCGATCATCGATCCAACCTGTTGATCCCCTCCGAGTGGACCGCTCAAAAGCAGTATAACGGGTTGATTCAACAATTCTTCCAATAATCTGCCCGTTGTTCCGGTGGCGTATAAAGTATTTTTGGACAATAATTCGCGATTGGCTGTTGCCCAATCCATCAATTCCGTTTTCCGGTTATCGTGTGCAACCATAGCAATGCGTTTGCTGGCGGCTATTTTTCTGATATGTGACATTTAAATTCGGTTTATCAAAAGTAATTTGAGATCAATTTCTTTTCAGATGCCCCGAATATAATTCAAATACACCTTTGCCAAAACTTCCCGGTCAAAATGATTTTTAACAAATGTATATCCATTTTCGCCTTGCCGTTTGGCGATGTCAGGATTATTTAAATAAAATCTGATCTTTTGGGCAAAGTCTTTCGGATTTTCCGGTTCTACAAATAATCCTGCATCCGCCTCTTCGATTAATTGTCTGGAAATCCCATCAATCGCCATTAAAACAGGCTTTTTACAGGACAAATAATCAAAAGTCTTATTAGAATAAATTGTTTTAAAAATGCCCGTTTTCTTCAAAACCGACAACCCAATATCAGACGCCAGAATATAGTTAAAAACTTCACTTTTTGATACAGAACCAATAGAACGGACATTGGTAAGTTTTCTATGATTAGATTCTTTAATTAAGTCTTCTTTCTCTGCACCATTCCCAATAAGTAAGAAAATGACTTTTGTATCAAGGAGAAGTTCAGCGGTTTCTAAAACCTGAATCAGATGATTGGAAATTCCGTGCGCCCCGACGTAGGTTATAACAAATTTATCTTCAAGATTATGGACTTTACGAAAGGAATGAGAGTCAAATGAAGTAAGTAATTTGTCAGAAAAAATAAAATCTGCTCCGTTTGGGATGCAAATGATTTTATCTGCATTTATGTGTTTTTCTCTGATTAATATTTCCTGAAAAGCAGGCGTTAAAACACAAATCCGTTTCGCCTTTCGATAAATCAATTTTTCAAAACAGAATGAAAAATGAATCAGGTATTTATTTTTCAAAACACCGGTATCAATTGCCGATTCAGGCCAAAGATCTCTGACTTCAAATACAAAAGGAATATTCTTCCACCAGCTCAGAAAAATCGCGATAAGCCCAACAAACAATGGAGGCGATGTGACAATGATCATGTCATATTTTTCTTTTGCCAGAAATATTCCAGCGAAGATTCCTGAAAAAACAAAGGACAGAAAAGACCAAATGCGGCTTAGAAAACCTTTATCTCCCGAACTAACATGGCAACGGATCACTTTTACAAAATCCCGGTTTTTTGAAATATGAAAATATTTCCCGTCGTAGTTGGATTTTACATTTCCCATATAGTGCGTCATGCCTGCCAAAACCGTTACTTCATGCCCGGCTTCCGTCCAGATTCTGCTCATCTCATTCCACCGCGAACCACCGCCTTCGTTATCTTCAAGAAAAAACTGATGTATTAGTAAAATTCGCATCGCTGATTTTTTCTTTAAATTTTTAGACAAATAATCGTTTTGATATATCGCTCTTGGGTACTAAAAACAATTCTCTGTGTTGGCTCTTTTTCTCCATACGTTCCGGAATACCAACCTTCTGTTTTGGAAAATGAAATCACTTTTTCATTTTCATGAAAAGCGTTGATTGTAAACTTTTCAAAAAAAGCAGGGTAAGGATGCCAGATTTGATGCATTAAAATTCCTTCGGGTACATTTTCAATCCAGTCTTCAACAATCCAGTGAAAGGCTCCTTTTACCATGGTCACTTTACGCTTGTGAATGATATTTCTTCCAAGCTTTTTAAATCCTATATACTAGCCGTCAAAAACCGTAGCATCATTTTCTTCTTTCCAATTTCCTTCGCCTTTTTTAATCCAGTCGTACCAGATAAATCTTTTACCTTTTCGCATTTGATCATGATCTCCCAAAATCACGGTATTATGCGATGCAGTTCCTGAAAAGTAATTCGTCCATTTTTGATCCGTGTTGTATTGATAAGATCCGGCGTCCCGCAAAATATTTTCACCATCAACCCAGATATCAAGATGTAAGTTATCTGACTGAAAAGGACGGTTCTGGTAACTTCCGCACCGAAGAAATGTAATTGTGTAATGATCTCTTAAAACATAATAACCGCCCTTTAGGAAAGTAGAAATTTGGAAATCTTCTCTCAGCGTTTTGTCTTCGATAGTATCAGGATTTAGGTTGAGCCATACACTTTCCTCTTTCCATGGCCCATTTCCATAATTACATTTTTCTTCCAGAACTGTTGCCAAAGCCAATAACTGCGGTCGAAAATCCCGGAAATGACAATCGGTTAACGGGAAAAATAAAGCGCCGTCGTTATTTCCATAGTTAGGAAGCCAACCCGTTTTAGTATCCTGACAAGTTTGAAGAAATTTTAAAGATTTTCTTGCACGATCATATACGACTTCGTTCCAGGATTCATGATTTAAATCTGCAAGTTGAATCGCCCAGGTTAATAATTGAACCAAGACACGATGATAATTCATGGAAAATTGAAGAAAAGTGCCGTCATCATAAACCTGATAAGCGATTTCTTCTGCAAACCACTTCTTTCCGTTTCTTTTCCAATTACCACTTTCATCAAAAAACGGGTATAACAAACCGATTAAATACAAACCTAATGCCTCTGTAAGCGCATGATTATTTCGTATTGCAATACGGGAGAAATGAATGTTTTCTGCGACATGACGCATCTGCTGATAAATACTGTTTAGGATTTTTGAGAGAAGCTCATCATTAAGAGCAGAGGACTTTTTGTAATACTGCAAAGCAAAAGTCCAGTTTAAAACCCGAATCGTAATTTCCTGACTGCACCGCCAGTTCGGACCGCAGTTAACCGGATTATGATCAATCCAGCTTTCAATTTGCAAAAAAACGGTTTCAGACTGATCTCTTCCAAAATGATGATCATAACGAATCAAATCATACAGAAAAGTGAAACGCGATTTTTCCCAGACATACTTTATATCTCCGGCTTTCCGAGAAAAATCAGGAATTTCTGTCCAGTGTTTTGTAACATCATATTGAAATCCATTTTGTGGATTCGTCAGCCAATCCGGAACAGTGAACCATTTCGATCCAAAATACAAAAAACGGTTTTGATGAATCGCTTCAACGCGTTTTGAAAGTGCACGATAATCCGGGTGCCTCTCCTCAAAATTCGATTCAAGAAATTGATCAGAAAAGAAAAAATTTACCGGAATAGTCCGCCATTCTTCAAGTGTGACCATTTTTTTTCCCGGTGGATTAACAGGAAACCGAAGTTTTAATATTCCCGTTCTTCGTTGAATTTCATACCAAATACGAAAGCCGGTATATTGCCAACCCATATTTTGAACAACCTGAAATAAATCTGATATAGCAAACAAGCCAGCTCCCTGGCTTTGGAAAATTTTCATGAAAAGTGTGTGTATTGATAAGTACCTTTAAAACCACCTGCCCATTAAATGTAAAATAACAATCCGGACGTAAGTTGGTTTAAGAAATCATTTTCAGTATATTAGAATAGAACGCCAGTAAAAAGTAACCCTAAATCAACTTTGGGCGCTCCCCTATTTTAAATTTAACTGTACCTTAATACCCAATTGTATTTTTGGTTTTAATTTGTGATCATGATTTCCAATACCTCTTTCAGGTATCTCACGCCGGTTTTGAAAAAAGACCAGCCTGACGATACTTATAAATTTCAGCCTTTACCCTCTCCTTCCGGCAAGTATCCGTATCGGTTAGCATTGCAGAAAATTATCCCGGATGTCAATACTGAAAAAACTATATTTCACATGTTGGGTGATACCGGAAGTATCGGAAGGCCGACCTTTCAGCATTTAGTAGCCAGTGAAATGGGCCGGCAATATGAAAGCAGTAAAGATGAACGTCCACAATTCTTATTTCATTTGGGAGATGTTGTTTATAGCTTTGGTGAAGCGAGCCGCTATTACACACAGTTTTTCGACCCCTACGAAAAATATCCCGGACCTATATTTGCCATCGCAGGAAATCATGATAGTGATGTAAATCCTAATGCCACACCTTATAAAAGCCTGGATGCATTTAAGGCCGTATTTTGTGACACTGAATCAAGAGATATTAGCTTTGGTGGCGGAGTTGACCGAAAAAGCATGGTTCAGCCTAACATTTACTGGACACTCAAAGCGCCTTTGGCAAACATAATAGGTTTACATAGTAATGTTCCAAAATTTGGAGTGATTACGCCTGACCAACAAAAATGGTTTAAAGAAGAACTTATAGCGGCTGATAAGGAAAGGCCAGATAAAGCATTGATTTTATGTTTACATCATGCACCTTATTCCGCCGACATAAACCATGGTTCGAGTATTCCAATGATTACACTTCTTGAAGAAATATTCGTAGAAACCGGTGTGAGACCGGATATTGTTTTCAGCGGCCATGTGCACAATTACCAAAGGTTTACAAAGGAATATAAAGATGGCTTGAAAATCCCTTTCATTGTTGCAGGTGCAGGAGGTTACGACGAACTTCATCCTGTGGCTTTAAAAAGCGACAAACGTTTTACTAATGATAGTGATTTATTTGAAGGGGTAAATCTGGAAACCTATTGTGGAGACAAACATGGCTTTTTAAAAATTGCCATAGAAAAAAGCAGCACCGGATTAACTTTGAAAGGAGAATATTATACAATTCCACACGAAGAAAAAATGGATAACACCATGAAGGCTTCACTGGCAGACGAATTCGAACTTCATCTTTAATTGAGTTAAAACAAAAAAAGCAAATCAGAAATGATTTGCTTTTTTAATGTGGGCCCTGCTGGATTCGAACCAGCGACCCCCTGCTTGTAAGGCAGGTGCTCTGAACCAACTGAGCTAAGAGCCCTTTCGGGAATTCAAAATAATGACCTTTTTTCAACTTTCTGAGAAAAAGTAAAACGAGTTATTGCTAACTCGTTTTCTTGTGGGCCCTGCTGGATTCGAACCAGCGACCCCCTGCTTGTAAGGCAGGTGCTCTGAACCAACTGAGCTAAGAGCCCCTCTTGTCATCATTCGGGAGTGCAAATATGCAGGACTGATTTTCTTTATCCAAATTATCCACAGAAAAAATTTTATTTTTTTAAAATATTTTTTTCAATGACCTGATAATCAGAATTCTGTTTATTCAAAATTTAAATATAAAGTTACCGTATGCGTGGTAAGTTTTCCAATTCCAACAGCACTTGAATTTTTTGATGGATTCAATACATTCTTCAAACCCGTAGAAAATCTCAATTCGGGAGCGAATTTGAAAAACTCAAAAAACCGCTCGTAACCTACGCCACAGTCGAATGTAAAATCTGATGTCTGCGTATCAAGCCGGCCTCCTGCACTTCCGGTTCCGGCAGTACTTTTTTTAACATTGGTTTCAAGACCAAGCGTTACACCGGCAATCATGTACATACGCGTGTTGACCCGCCTTTTGGATTTATATTTTATGAGCAACGGAATTTCAAGCCAGGTAGACTCCCGTTTATCAATTTTGTCAGGACTGTTAGGATAGCTATACTTAATCTGACGCTCGTAAAGCGAAACCGATGGCGTTGTCCGGATATCAAACCTTTCACTCAAATAGGCATTAAGAATAAAACCCATCCGAAAAGCCGTTTTCATCGGCGACTGAATCAGATAAGCTGAATCACCAGGAACAAATGCATCACTATGGCGGATGTTATAACTCGTAAACGGCATAGCAAACAAAATCCCGTAATGGATCGGTTTGTCATCATAATATTCCAAATGCCGGCGCACATAACCTTGTCCCTGCGCTTTAACTTCCTGTGAAAACACACACAGTATGGCGAAACTGATAATTATTTTTGTCCTGTATAAATGGAGCAAATCCCGAAGGTTAATGGTATGCATTTGGTATTTTTAAAACCTGCTTTTTTATAAATTTCAAGAAAAGCCTCCCCATCCGGAAATGCCTGAACGGATTCAGGAAGGTAGGTGTAGGCTGAACTGTCCTTTGAGACGGTCTTACCTATCAATGGTAATATATATTTGAAATAAAAATTGTAAAACTGCTTGAACGGAAAAGAACGGGGTTTCGAGAATTCAACAACCACACAAGTTCCGCCCTGTTTCATGACGCGGTTCATTTCCGTCAGGCCAGCCAACAGATTCTGATAATTACGTACTCCAAACGAAACGATAACAGCGTCGAAATAATTGTTCTCAAAAGACAAATTTTCCGAGTCTCCGCTTTGTAAAGTGATAATATCCTGCTTGCCCAACTTAGCAATTTTCTCACGTCCTACGGCTAACATTCCTTCGGAAATGTCAACGCCGTATATCTTTTCAGGATTGAGAGAAAGTGCTTCAATTGCAAAATCACCCGTACCCGTTGCGATATCCAGGATCACTTTTGGCTGCTCTTTTTTCAGCAATTTTATCGCACGTTTACGCCAGTAAATATCGACACCACCACTCAAAACATGGTTCAATAAATCATATTTTGGCGAAATGTTATCAAACATTTCCGCTACCTGCTCACGTTTGCTTCCGTCCTTGTCTTTATAGGGTACTACACTCATTTTCGATTAACATAAAATTAGAAGTACAAAACTAACAGATATTTATTGGTTATCGTTTTGCCCCATATATGTAAAGTTTGCATAAAGCACTGATTTTAAAGCCAAACACCAGAATAAAAATCACGATAGTTTTATATTTGTTTCAAGACTACACACACCTACCGATTATGATTCGCAAATTTTTACAATTATTTATCCTTATTTCTATATACTTCCCTGTAAAAGCACAGCATCGGAACAGCTGGAAAGAAGCATATGAAAATTACAAACGGGGTAATTCCAGACAAAAAATAATTTCTCCTTACTCCGTGACCATCAGAGGCGGACTTACCCAATTCTATGGAGAATTAGGCCAACAGGATATGCCCGGAATGTTTGGTATTGAAGCAAACAGAACCATCAATAAAACACTTTCTATGAGTCTAGGATATTCAATGGGCAAACTTGGCGGACAGGAAGTTTCGTTCTTCAACTCCTATTTCATCAACGAATACAATGCTATAGAACTGCTGGCCAAGTGGAATTTGACCGAACAATTTGTTTCAGGTTACGATGGAGAATTTAATATAAATGTTCACGGGGGATTAGGGTTAATGATGTTCAGCGCCAATGCTTTTGATATCAAAACAAACAATTTATTAAGATTTACAAACAGCAAAACAAGCGCCCGAAATCCACTTTTTTTACGTTGGGGAAAACCGCATGGAAAATGGGGAATCAAAAAAACGAATGAGCGAATTATTCCCGTTGGCGTTTCGTTTGATTACAAGTTGTTTGAAAAATTGATTTTCGGCTTCAACTATCACTTTTATTTTGTGAGAAGTGATAAAGTAGATGCCACATCGGGCATGAGGCTAATTAATCCGGAAGAGGCTGACTCTTATAGTAAAACACCTAATGATAAATTCAGTTTTCTGGCGTTGTCGGTCACGTACAAGTTTAGTGGCAACGCAAAAAGAAGACGGCGCTAACAAGTTATCTTTATACTCTACTTTTCCATCAGATTAAATTTTCATCCTTTGGCCGCAATCCAATATAAGTTATATCCCACATTACTAAATCTTTTTGATCGATATCAAAAAGGTTACATTGAAAAAACTGATTTCCTAAACCGGATCAATCGTGTTCCTATTCCGCAGACAGAATCTCAGGCAAAAGGGTCATCTTTTGAAGAAGCCGTTATTAGAGGTGTGAATGAAGATTCCTTTGATGCCGAGATTCTTGACAAAGTCCGGGCACTGCTACCACGCCCAATGATGAAAACGCAGGTTTATTGTGAACATCAGCTTGATCATGTTTTGCTTTATGGCTATGTTGATGTCATTGGAAAAACACTGGCGGTAGACATCAAAACGACAAACAGTTATCAGCCTGGCCGGTTTGAACATAGTCATCAAAATTTTTATTTACCAGCATTACGTTCAAAAGGGATTAGAACTTTACGCTATGTGATCACAGATTTCCAGGATGTATATCAGGAAAATTATGATCAGACGGTTGACTTTTCGGTGCAGGAAATTCAGATAAAATTGTTTTGTGAATTTTTGGAAGAGCATCGGGGGGAGATAACGGATGGGAGGATTTTTGGGAAGTGAAATTAATTAGGGCTCATATAAAACAAAAGTTAAATCTGAAACCTGACCAAATTGTTTATCAGCAGAAAGAAGTGGAACGCCAAGAAAAATAGCTGTGGCTGCTACAATGGCATCTGGTAATTTCAGTGCGTAATTACGACGGATTTGTTTTGTAATTTCTTTGATGCCTTCGTTGATATCAATAATCGCACAGTCTTCCAAAAATAGCTCAATCTTTGTCTCTTCAGATATCGTAATATTTTTATATCCTAGCAATTCCAACTCGTTGATAAAAGAAACATAAAAAACTTTTCCTTGAAGATACTGCTCCAAAATAACATCTCCATTTAATACATACAAAGCTATATTGGTATCCAATAAAATATTAATCCCACTCATCCCTCATTCGTTTTTGAATGACCAGAGGATCTTCCTTTAACTTTATTGTTCCAGCATATTTTTTCATATCCGGCTTCTTATGGCTGCTTTTGGCAGTCTTAATTTGCTCATCGACTTTGTCGAAGGACACTCCCTTCTTTAATATAATTGTCATAGCAGCATGAATTTCATATGAATTTACGAAAAAAGTCAGCCACTCAAAAATTACACCTGATTTTGTAGCTGCTGTTTTTTCAATTTCCTCCATAAATAAAAAATCCTGCTAGAATTTCTTCTAACAGGACCTTATAGTGATTAGCGAATTACTAACTTGAATGAGATTTCGCATATAATATTAATTTCCGGGCCTTTGGATGAGTACCGTGTCTAATGTCCATTTTGGTCTTCTTGCGTTTATTTGGCGCAATTATTGGCGCAATAAAGCAAAAAACCACTTCTATTGCTAGAAGTGGCGTTCTGTGGTGATGGACGGAATCGAACCGCCGACACAAGGATTTTCAGTCCTTTGCTCTACCGACTGAGCTACATCACCGTTCAGTTGGTACCCTTTGGGACTGCAAAGGTAGAATTACGATTTGTCTTTCCAAATTATTTTGAGAAAAAATTTATAAATATTTTATTCAAATATGCCGTAATCTGGCTTACTCTACTGATTTTCTAACACTTACCCAAGTAAAAAAAATATTTATTTTTAAAAAACTTGTAGCTAAATACATTTTTATCATATTTGTTTTTGGTATGCTTGCATACTACTTTACAGAAATATAGTTAATTGATGCAGCAAATCGAATTCTTATGGCGATAATCCAGCAAATCATCTTTTTAGCAATTCTTGGAATTGTCGGCTGGCTGGTTTTTAAGCGAGCCAGTTTGATCCGAAATACAATCTTATTAGGCCGTGATGAAGATCGTGCGGATCAGCCCGCAGTTCGTTTTGCAACTATGTTAAGAATCGCATTTGGACAAAAGAAAATGTTTGACAGGCCACTTATCGGCATTATGCATTTTGTTGTTTATGCAGGTTTTTTACTGATCAATATTGAAGTACTGGAAATTGTCCTGGACGGAATCTTTGGGAAACACAGACTTTTCGCTCCTTTTCTGGGTTCATTTTATACTTTTTTGATTAGCTTTTTTGAATTTCTTGCGGTTGGTGTTTTAGTAACCTGCGCAATATTTTTAATACGCCGTACTTTTTTAAAAGTTGAAAGATTTCAGCCATCCCGCCATAGAGAAATGAACGGATGGCCGCAGCTTGATGGGAAAATTATTTTGCTTTTTGAAATCGTTTTGATGATTGCAATCCTGACCATGAATGCAACCGATACGGTTTTACAGGAAATGGGAAGTCAGCATTATACCCGCACGGGTGATTTTGCGTTCAGTCATTTTTTAAAACCTGTTTTCGCTAACTGGAACGAAACTTCACTTGTGATTTATGAACGTTTCGCCTGGTGGTTTCATATTCTTGGCATTTTCACTTTCGCGGCTTACGTCACTTATTCCAAACATTTACATATCGTGCTGGCATTTCCAAATACTTATTTCTCCCGTTTGACACCGAAGGGAGAAATGAATAATATGCCCGATATTACCAAAGAGGTAAAAATCATGCTGGGTTTAACAGAGGCCATGGAAACCAATGGAGAAGAAAATGCCATTCCCGAACGTTTTGGAGCGAAAGATGTGCCGGATTTAAGCTGGAAAAATCTGATGGATGCATACTCATGTACAGAATGTGGCCGGTGCACAGAAGCCTGTCCCGCTAATATTACGGGTAAGAAATTATCTCCCCGAAAAATCATGATGGATACACGTGACCGACTGGAAGATATTGGCCGGATAATGCAGGCCAACGATGGAAAATTTGTCGAAGACGGAAAAAGCCTAATGGGAGATTATATCAGCAATGAAGAAATTCTTGCCTGTACAACTTGTAACGCTTGTGTGCAGGAATGTCCGATCCTGATCAATCCACTTGATATAATTCTTCAGTTACGCCGATATAAAATCATGGATGAAGCGCAGGCACCAGGAGCCTGGAATGCGATGTTCCAGAATCTGGATACCAATCAGGCGCCATGGAAATTCTCACCGGGAGATCGTTTTAACTGGGCTGATAAATTGAGAAATGAGGTCTAACTTGATTTGCTTAACCTCGATTCCTAATCAAACCTGCCAAAAATTATCAGAAACCAATGAGTGAAACAATAACACATAAAATACCAACTATGGCTGAAATGGCAGCCAATAATGAAATACCGGAAGTACTTTTCTGGGTTGGTTGTGCGGGTTCTTTTGATGACCGGTATAAAAAAGTGACGGTAGCTTTTGTTAAAATATTAAACAAAGCCGGTGTTAAATTTGCGGTTTTAGGAACAGAAGAAAGTTGTACCGGAGATCCTGCGCGTCGTGCCGGGAATGAATTTACTTTCCAAATGCTCGCCATGTCCAATATTCAGGTTTTGAATATGTATGGCGTTAAGAAGATAGTTACGGCTTGCCCTCATTGTTTTAATACGCTTAAAAACGAATATCCTGAGCTGGGCGGAAATTATGATGTGGTTCATCATTCTGAATATTTGCAGCAGCTTATTAATGAAGGCAGGGTAAGAATTGAAGGTGGAGAAACTTTTAAGGGCCGGAAAATAACTTTTCATGATTCGTGTTATCTGGGAAGAGCAAATGGTATTTATGAAGCGCCCCGCCATGTTTTGGAAGCCTTAGATGCTGATCTTGTCGAAATGAAGCGCTGCAAAACAAAAGGACTATGCTGCGGTGCTGGCGGTGGCCAAATGTTTAAAGAGCCGGAAGCCGGCAAAAAAGATATTAACATTGAACGTATTGAAGAAGCAATCGAAACGGGCGCTACAACAATTGCCGTTGCCTGTCCATTTTGCATGGTCATGATGACTGACGGCGTTAAAAACAAGGAAAAAGAAGATACGGTTAAGGTTTTTGATCTGGCCGAATTGATAGCCCAAGCCGAAGGACTGTAATTTCAGTTTTCCAAAACCAGTTAAGGTTTTTGAAAATTCATTAGATAACCCGTTATATCCGCCAGAGCCTGCTCATCCAGCCCCAAATTAACAGGCTCGGGCATTAAAGAATTCGGAAGTTTTTCTCGTTTTTTGATATTCATAGACTTTATCACATGCCTGGTTCCGGCAGCGTCTTTCAGCACTACATTATTCCCGTCGCTCAATAAAAATCCGAAATAGGACTCGCCCTTTTGGGTTGTGATTGCGTAGGCTTCATAGCCAAAAACGATGTTGGCAGACGGATTTATAATCGCATCGAGCAGAGATGTTTTATCAAATTTCTCATGAATTTTGGTAAGATCTGGGCCTATTTCGCCTCCATCTTCCCCATGGCGGTGACAAACTGCGCAATTGGTAATAAATAATTTCTTGCCGTTTTCAGGATTTGCGGTCATACGGTTAATAAAATCAACCTTCATCACCTTTCCATTTCTTGGAAAAAACTGACTGCCGACCGTCCGCACATTCTGGCTGGGATTTTTAAAAATCAACTCACTAACTGATTTCACAATCGTATCTGAAAGTTTTCCCTGGACCCTCATTTCAATCAGCATATCACCGCCGGAAGGATCCAGGGCCATTTGTTTTGCCGAAGAAATTCTGGTTGTTAAAGATTGCTTATCATCTGAAAGCGTTCTTTTTAAAGTCAGCATTTTCTGATTAACCGGTGCAGCAGTACTTGATTCAAAAGCTTTCCAATCCAGCAAATCAGCCCAGTCATTGGTTCTTCTGAAATTCAGCCACCATGTAGCATTTGAAGAAACATCCGCGAGTTTGGATTTCGATAATTCAAGCATAGCAACCGCTGCTTTTTTATCGCGGATAAAAGCCAGGGCTGTCACAGCTTTTTTACGCTCCGTTTCAGAAATACTTGCAGCTTCTGCCCGCAATTTCAAATCATTAATGGCTGCTACGGGATGCAACCGCCAGATGAGATTAGATTCCTGCGCTTTCCAGAATTTAGGTTCTCCGGAATAAATTTCCTTTGCCAAAGTATAGACCTCTGCTTCTTTACGTTCCGAAGCTGTTCCAATTGCTTCCAGTAACCACGGATCTTTCCCATCATACTTTTTCAAAAGCTGGCCAATAATTTCTTTTGATTTTGAAAAAGGAATATCTCTCAAAGAAACCGCAACTTCGGCACGAATAGCTGCATCAGGATCTGACGCTAATTGTTCAGCATAAGATAAAATATCCGAATTTGTAGCTCTCAGCGCGCGATAAGCATTTAGTCTTAAAGCTGCCTCCTGACTTTTTATTAAATTTACAACTTCTGCTTTTCCATTTTCTCCCAACTGCGCCAACAACCAGATCGCCCTTGCCGCATGATAAGAATTTTCAGATTTTAAAAGTGTTTTAACCGGCTCAACAGCTGTATCACCTTTCTTTTTCAATAAATCAAAAGCTACTGCTCTGACATTGACAGCAGGATTTTTTAATACTTCAATTAAACCTTCTGTCGTTGCAAAATCAAGTTTTGGAGCGACCGGTTTCTTATTTTTTGGTGTAATCCTGAAAATCCGTCCATATCCTTTTTTATCTTTCATCGCATGACCGCCTACAATCGGATCATACCAGTCCGCGATATATAAAGTACCATCCGTACCGGCAACGATATCCGACGGCCGAAACCATTTTCTGGTATCATTATCGGTTTCAAACCATTCATATTTCTCAGAAGCCCGGGAAAAAGAACTGATCAGATCTCTTCTTTTCAAATCAAATCCTGCACCGTTTTTTTCTGGTTTATAAGCAAAAATCACATTTCTTCCCGCTTCGCAGCTTAGTAACATTCCTCTGTATTGAGGTCCCAAACCATCACCTTCATAAAACATAATTCCCGTCGGCGAACCGGCTCCGGTATTATCACCGGCCCGCATAACACCCGGATCTTCCTGATGCCAGTGCGCCGTAAAAATATCCTGTCCGGGTCGGCGGTCTGCCTGCCAGAATCTGGTTCCGTCCGAAGAAAAATATCCTGCATTGCCATACTCCGGCAAATAGGAAGTCCGGCAGGTAATCACCTGGTCATCATTATCATTTTGCCAGCGATTTCCATAGCTGTCCATGCAAACTTCATAACTGTTACGGAAATTATGCCCCACTACTTTCAGTCCCGTTCCATCCGGATTAATTCTCAATGCCAGCCCTCCTACCCAGATCCGGTCATCATCGGATTTCATATTTCCCTCATTTTTCAGGTTGTAGGGAGTCCCACCGGTATACAAACTTCCACTTCTGAGCATCCAGCCACTTTTGTCTTTCACCACATGCGGCCCTGCATTTCCGGTATTGAAATACCAAAACCCGTCCGGACCAACAACCAGAGAGTGCAAAGAATGATCGTGATCAAAACCGCCGAAACCAGTCAGGAAAACTTCCCGTCTATCTGGTTTGTCATCACCATTATCATCCGTATAAATCAATAAATTCGGAGCACAGGAAACGATAACTTTATTGCCAATCACCGCAATTCCCAGAGGCGCTGTTAACAGAGAATCCTCAACAAAAACCTTTGAATTATCCGCTTTACCATCGCCATCCGTATCTTCAAGGATCATCACACGGTCACCTTTTTGTTTGTGCGATAATCTTTCAGCAGGTTTGGTATTGAAATCGCGGTAATTGACTGCCTCGGTAATCCAGATTCTTCCTTTCGCGTCCACATCCATATTCGTGGGATTATTAAACATGGGTGCTTCTGCCCAAAGTGTTGCTTCCAGATCATCCGGAGTATACAATTTTGACGTATCACCATCCAGCCTTAGCTGTCTCGGATTATTTTCAGATTTTATCAAAGAATAATTACACGAATTTTTATCTATTGAAAAAGATAAAAACAGACTTAGCAGAAGTCCGGAAAAGGTTAGGAAAGTCAGCGTTGGGCGCATGTTGATCAGAAAAAATGCTGGTGATTTTATTTATCAGAACTGAAATAATTTACCTAAATATTCCTTGTTGTGTTGATAACATGTAACGATATCCACATCTTTTGGACTTGCCCATTCCAGCTGCATCCAGCCTTCATAGCCAATATCTTTTATCGCCTTTGCAATTTCCGGCCAGTCCAGCGTACCCTCTCCCAGTCGCTGCCCGTTTTCCTTCATGTGTAGTTCACAAATACGATCTTTGCCCAGCATTTTTAATTCTTTGAAAACATCATTTCCCGCATCCGTCGCATTTCTGAAATCGTAATAAACCTTCACCGATTTCGATCCGACCCGCTCAATAATATCAATATGTTCCTGAGCAGTTAAATAGGATTCTATTCCTAACGTGATACCCAGTTTCTCTGCGTGAGGCGCAGCTTTTTTCAATTTGTCAATCACTGCTTTTTGTCCTTGAAGATCATTTCTCAAATCCCCTTCCGAGAAAAATGCCAGTAAAATTACTTTTGCACCCAATTCTTTTGCTGTATCAATACTTTTCAAAACCCATTCTTCTGCTCTTGGATCGGACTTGTAGGGCACCCGGTTTAATTCGCCAATGGCCAGACTTGATATTTTTACACCAGAATCTTTTGAGGCCTGCCGAATAATTTCCAGCGTTTTAGGATCTGATAAACCTGTTGGATCTTTGCTTGCGTTGTAGCTAACCTGCACGCCTTGCAGACCAATTTTTCTCGCAATATCAAAAGCGTCAGGAGATAAAGTTTTGCCTAAAGACCAGTCACAGGCCCCAAGCTTAAAAGCGGATTTTACTACACCGGACATTTCCAGGCGCGCCGCAGCACCGAACAATAATGCAGATTTTTTAATCGCTTGCCGCCGGTTCATCTTAATTTATTTGCTTTTCTAAAAAAAGAAAGAAACTTTGTATTATACTGTTGGAGAAATGTCGTTAACCTGATTAATCATTGAAACAACCGCATTCAGGATTACGAACTTAGTTTTCCAATGCCTTGTTTTAATTGTAACGGCATCAACAGATTACATTTATAATTTTCAAAACTGATCACCATGTATATCCCTTTTAGTGAAATAGATTTATCAGCCCGCGTCTGGATTTATCAGGCCAACCGGAAATTTACGGATGAAGAAGTTGGCATTCTAACCGAAACTTTGAAAGCTGCTTTGGAAAACTGGGAAGCACACGGGCATCCGCTTACGGCGTCAGGAAAAATTTTCGAACATCGTTTTGTAGTAATTGCGATAGATGAAACAAAAGAATTGCCAAGCGGTTGTTCCATTGACAAATCGGTTCACTGGCTGCAGGAAATCGGCAGCAGGCTTAATATTGATTTCTTTGACCGCTCTCTGGCTTATCTGGACGACAACAATAACGTTGAAACCATTCCGGTACCAAAAATAAAACAAGCCGTTACCGAACAAATCATAACGCCTTTTACTACGATTTTTGATAATCAGGTAACAACCAAGGCGCAGTGGATGAAACGCTGGAAAACGCCGGCGTCCAATTCATGGCTTAGTCGTTATTTTTCAGCACAAACCGCTTCCTAGTTTTGAAAGGTTTAACTCGCGGCTTAGCTTTGTATACTACTTACTGATACCTGCATGAGAACTTTTGGATTGTTTGCCACATTTTGTTTTGCGATTTTACTAACAGGATGCGACAAAAATGTTGTTTACAAGGCATACGAAGACATTGACGACGGCCAGTGGTTTATCAAAAATACACCTTCTTTCAAGGTTGAAATAAAGGATAGCACACAGCTTTATAATGTATTTTACCTGGTAAGAAATACTTTACAGTATCCTTATTATAATTTATATCTGACAAGAAAAATCACAGGACCAGACAGCACCTTGATGTCAACAACGCTGCAAGAGGTTTTTCTTTCGAATGAAATAACAGGAAAGCCATTTGGCAAAGGTCTGGGCGATTTATTTGATCATAAAATACCTTTTTTGACCAATTATAAATTTCCGCGTTCGGGTACTTATACTTTTACACTTTCACAATCGATGCGGCAAAATCCGTTGCCTTTTTTGATGGGAATTGGTATCAGTGTTGAAAAAGCTGAGAAATAACAAATAAGGATTCTCCCGCAAAAGAGAATCCTTATTTGTTTAAATATTTGAACCTGGCTGACTTCCTGATTGACTTTCTGGCTTTTTACGAGGACGGTTTCGATAATTCCGGTACCGTTTTTTCTTGACTTCCTGTTGCTCCACAATTTTTTGGAGCTCTTCTGCCTTATCCTCTTCAACTTCGTGAACAGGCTCGCCCAGTAAAAATCCGTAGGGTTCAAGAGTTGGAATTGTATCTAAAATAACTTTCAAAATCGCTGTAACGGGCAAAGCCAGAATTAATCCTGATAATCCCCAAAGCTGTCCGCCAAGAAATAACGCTACGATAGCAGCCATCGGATTCACACTTACCTTTGATCCGACAATATTAGGCGTAATGAAATTCCCTTCCAAAAACTGGACAAAACTCATCACACCGATAACGCCCACGGCATACCAGTAAGAATCCATTGTGACAATACTCAGCAAAGCCGGGAACAGTGAGCCAATTAAAATTCCTATATAGGGAATCAAAATCAGGAATCCTGCTAAAAATCCAAAGAAAATAGCGTGGGGGACGCCAAGAATTAAAAGTCCGATACTGTTTAAAACACCCACAATAATGATAACCAGAAATAATCCCGACAGATAACTCTGAATTACGCTATAAATTTTTTTCAGCAACGCATTCAGATCTTCATTAGGAACGCCCGCAATTGCTTTGTAGAAAAACCTCCTGAAAAAGTCCCGGTAAAGCAAGAAGAAAAAGACATAAAGCGGAAGTAAAATAAACGTCGAAATAGCACCCGTTGTAGTTACCAATGTATTTAACAAAACGGCACGGCCTTCGCTTAACATATCAACAAGATATCTTTTTGCCTCCGTTACCTGTTGAGTCCGGCTCAAACTTAAATAACGCTCGCCCATGGTTAAAGTCTGATCAAGAATAATTTCAGCCTTTTCGGTGATTCGTGGCAATTCCTCCGCAAAACTGCCAATCTGCAATGTGACGACATAAACCAGAATAAAAATAACAACAATTAAAACCATGATGCTTAATAAAATAGCAACTATTCGTGGAACGCGGCGATGTTCCAGCCAGACACAAACCGGATGGAGAAGGATCGCAAGTAAAACCGAAAATGCCAGAGGGATCAGTGTTTCTCTAAGTACGAAAAGGATATAGACACCTGAGATTAATGCAACAAGGATACCGGCCAGCTTCAGGTAAGCGGGTGTTTCTTTATCTTTGTTTGATAGTGATTGTAAAGGACGATTCATGAATAAGCTATATTTTCTATTATTTGCTGCTAAAACTGTGTTTTCTACCTGTAATCCGGATAAAGTTAATGGTTTTGAAAAAGTATATTCCCACTATAAATTCACCAAAATCGGCAGGTTACCGGCTGTGGCAAATGAAAGCTCCGGCATAGCTAAAAGCCAGAATAAGAATGCTTTCTGGACGCACAATGACAGTGGTGGAAAACCCGAATTATATGAAATTGACTTCCAGGGCAAACTTCTGTCTACAAAACTTATTCCTGACGCAAATAATTCAGACTGGGAAGATCTTGCAGAAGATAATAACGGCACAATTTATATCGGAGACATTGGCAATAATGACAATACTAAACGTCAGCTTACTGTTTACAAAGTTCCACCCGGAAATTCCGAAACAGAGAAGATCACTTTTAACTATGCTGACCAAAAACAATTTCCACCTTCACAAGACAACTTTAATTTTGACTGTGAAGCTTTTTTTTACCACAACGAAAATCTTTTCTTATTTTCAAAAAACTGGAGTCGCACGAATAAATATGTAAGATTATATCAGTTACCAGCTCAAAAAGGCAATTATTCCATTACTCCGTTTGACAGCATTCAAATAGATACACCGGTTACGTCGGCGGATATCAGTCCCGATGGAAAAATATTTGCACTTTTAACCTATGGAAAAATACTGTTATTTGGTATTGAGAATAATGAGATCACTTTTAAAAAACCTCTGGGTTGTTTTAAGTTTGTCAGAAAGCAGGCAGAGGCTTTGATGTTTGTCAATAATACCGATATGATTGTTACCAATGAACAGCGGGAATTTTTCCGGATTACTTACCGCTGATGTTATATTTTTGTTAACAATGCAATAAAGTAGATAATGTCAAAATCACAACAGCTAATTTCGAATTGGATTTAACCCCGAAACATCACATGAGCAGTGCAAAAGCAACCCACTCAGCACCGAAGGTATTAGTAGTTGACGACGATTCAGACATAGTTGAGCTTCTGGAATATAATCTTGTTAAAGAAGGATATTCCGTCCAAACGGCCTCCAATGGCAGAAAAGCCATAGAAGCGGCAAAAACTTTTATTCCTGATCTTATCCTTTTGGATATCATGATGCCTCAGCTTGACGGCATTGAAACGGGAAGAATTTTACGCCAGAACCCGGATATTAAACATACTTACATTTTATTTTTGACTGCCCGTTCCGAAGAATATTCTGAAGTGGCCGCTTTTGAGGTTGGCGCGGACGATTACATCACCAAGCCAATTAAGCCCCGCGCGCTGATGAGCCGGATTAATGCTTTGTTCCGCCGGGAAGCACAAAAAGCAGATTCCGGCGACCAGGTTGAAGTGCTGGATTTAATTATCAACCGGAAAAATTATACTGTAACACAAGGACAGGACAAATCGATTGTATTACCGAAAAAGGAATTTGAACTTTTGTTTTTTCTTGCCCAAACACCAAATAAAGTTTTCAGTCGCGACGAATTATTGCAAAAAATCTGGGGTGCCGACATTTATGTTCTGGAACGCACCGTTGACGTTCATATTCGAAAACTTCGTGAAAAATTAGGTGACCGCTATATCAAAACACTGAAAGGTGTAGGTTACATGTTTACAGACGAAGCAGAATAATCAGTTGTTAATTTTTTCATCGTTTTTAACTTTTTCATCCTTTTTGTCTTCTGCATTTTCCTTGTCATCTTTTTCATCCTCACTTTTTGGTCTCTTTTTCCTGAAAGCCAGTTTGATATTAACCTGACCTTTTTCATCTACGGCCCGAAGATAAATCTTAGATCCCTTTTTATTCTTCGGGTCATTAGGATTAAGCTGGTATGTGGAGTCTCTCCGGCTCAGGTTTCTTAGCGGTATTTCAATACTGATATCCGTTTTATTTCCAAAACTGTAAATTCCTTCCAGAAATAAAGTCATTACGTTCGATTCAATTTCCATCGGTTTGATAATGATTTCTTCTCCGTTTAAAATAAGGTCATTTTTTATTGGTGCAAACCTTACCCGTTCCAGATTTCTATTTTTAAATATCAGCCTTTTCATTTTCAAAAAGGGCTCAAAGTTGATAATCTGTCCATGTTCCAGGTTCAGCTTAACTTCTCCTTTCATACTTTTCGGTATGATCGTCACATCATTTTTAAGGTTGGAAGAAAAATTGAATTCTGTATTTAGTTTTCCTTTCAGATTCAAATGCGTTACCGCTTTCTGTCCAAAATTGTTGAAAGAATAAAATACAGAATGAACATCTGCATTGGTAACATTCCCTTTAATTTGCACTCTCGGCGGTTCTGTCGAATAAGGATTATTGATAGAGCCGGAAATCTTTACCCCTCCCCCAAAAGCATTCATTGAAAAGTTATTGAGTGCAACGATGTTATTTTTGACGGTGATCAATCCTTTCATATTGTTGGCAGAAAAATGATGATACACCATATGTTTCGATTGAAGTTTAGCATCAATTTCCATCTTATCTATCACATTATCAAGCATATCTGAAAGTTTGAATTTCTTCTTGTTTGTTTTCCGGCTGACATTTCTTTTTCCTACAAAAACTTCCATCCAGTTCATTTTCCAGTTTGGAATGTTCATGTCCACCGATGCTTTCAATATCCTTGGAGATCCAAACAGATACGGGATCAGGTTGGTAATGCTACCCTTCACATACATAGCATTGTGCCCGTCGTTCATGTTCAACTCGGGCAACAAAAAGTCTTTTTCGTCAAAATAAATATCTCCATTCACTTTTGACAAATGAACTTCTCTGGGAACATAATCCAGAGCCAGATTATCAAGATTTAATCTGCCAACCAGCTTTCCATTAAACTGATCCGTTTTGGGGTTATAAAAATTGCGCAGACTTCCGTCATAATGAATTTGAATATAGGCTTCCCCGCCTTTGACAACGTATCTTTTAGGATCCAGAATTCCGTTTACTGTTGCTGAATCCGCTTTTACTTTTCCACGAATTAATGCTATTGGATCCGTAATGTTGTCAATTTTTAAATCAAAACTAAAAGGTAATGTTTCAAAAAAACCTTTGATATCAGGTGTGCTAACCTGTGTATTCAATAATCCGGGAGGCTTTGTTCTATCGGCCTGATTGGTATAATTGCCCTTCGCTTTCATATTTCGCAACATGCCAATAGGAAGCTGGTATTGAAAGGTATCCGTTTCAAAAGAAATGTCCACAGCGGGTGGCTCATGCGAGAAAATACCCACGACATCCACCCGCGCAGTGGCTTTTGTTTTAACTCCAATAGAATCTATTGACTTGCCGATTTTCTGCGGAAGTAATTTTATAGCGTCGCTAACCTCAATTTTATGAGCGCCAAAACTCAGGTTAAAATGTGCCGGTTTTTCACTCAAATCGAATTTTCCCTTAATGTCAATAATATCCTGCGAAGCAACCCGAAGCTGGGAAGACGGCCGTATATAAAGATACCTTTTTCGCTGATTATAGGAAAGAGATAAATTTGCAAAAGTTTCCTGATTGATCAGAAACCCACCTTTTTCAGGTTTGAAAGTAAGTCCTTCAAAAAATATCGGGCCATTAATATTTGCGTTCCACGACGAATCTGAATGACTGACCCGGTTGGTAACATCACGGAAAACGGCTCCGTATTTTTTCCCGGTAGTGGAATCTGCAAACCGGAAACCAAAATTGTACAGATGTATACGTCCAAGTTTATCAATCAGCTGATCACCTTTTCCGGAATCTTTCTTTTTACTTTTACTCTTTTTCGCTCCAAAAATTGAAAGGTTCGTATAACCGTCTTTCCTAACAAAAAGCGTAGCGTTACCATCCTGTATAACCAGATTCTGAAGCCGGATAACCCCTTTATAAAAACTTCCGAAATCCAGCGCTACATGGATAAGTTTGGCATTGAGAAGATCCGTTTTATGCTGATTATAAAGACTATCGCGTAGAATAACATTGTAAAGTGTAAAATTAAATCCAAAACCATCCTGGAAAGGCCGGAATCTAAAACCTTCAATTTCCAGACTTCCATTGATTTCTTCATTTACAGCAGCCTTCACTTTTACAAAAATCTCTTCCTGATTTTTATAAAACCAAAGTTCCACGCCTGCAATCAGCAGACCAATGAAAAGTGCAAAAATTGCAACACCTTTTAATATTTTTTGAAACATTGAGGGGTCTCTACATGTAAAGATAAAAGTAACTGATTTGTATTGAAATGGCTACAAAGCTTCTCCCAATATTCCCGGAGAAATTACTTTTAAATCAGATCATTCGCCATAAATTCAATCTATGCAAATAATATGCCAGCATTTCTTCCCTTTTTTTTGCCGCCTCATGATCTTCCTTTCCACAACTTCGGTATTAACAGCAAAAAATGCTAATTTTGCGCACTCTTTTGCAACTCAAAGAGTTATCATTTTCATTAATATAGTTATAAAAAATGCTACTGAGCGAACAGGAAATATTGCGCCGCCAAAAGCGCGAGGAATTAATCAGGATGGGAATTGAACCATATCCTGCTGAGGAATTTGTAGTAAATGTCACTGCTGCTGATATAACAAAGAATTACGAAAACAATAAGATAGATTATAAGAACGTCACGATTGCAGGCCGCTTAATGGGTTTCCGGATTATGGGAAGTGCCGCTTTTGCCGAAATGCAGGATAGTACGGGCCGTATCCAGTTGTATTTCCGCCGCGACGATCTTTGTCCGGGAGAAGATAAAACGCTTTATAATACGGTATTTAAAAAATTACTGGACATTGGTGATATCATTGGCGTACAGGGATTTGTATTTACGACCCAAACCGGTGAAATCTCTATTCATGTTCAGGAATTCAAGATTTTAAATAAATCGCTTCGTCCTTTACCTGTTGTAAAACGTGATGAAGACGGCAAGGTTCATGATGGATTTACAGATCCGGAATTGCGCTATCGTCAGCGTTATGTGGATTTGATCGTGAATCCGGAAGTGCGTGATATTTTCATAAAACGTGCGCGGATCATTACAACCATGCGGTCTTATTTTGATTCAAAAGGATGGCTCGAAGTTGAAACTCCGGTTTTGCAGACTATCCACGGCGGCGCAGCTGCCCGTCCGTTTGAAACACATCATAATGCACTTGATACGGATCTGTTCCTGCGTATCGCTACCGAACTTCACCTTAAACGTTTGATCGTTGGTGGTTTTGAAGGGGTTTATGAGTTCGGGAAATTGTTCCGGAATGAAGGTATGGACCGCACCCATAATCCTGAATTTACAACGGTCGAGTTATACGTTGCCTACAAAGATTATTTGTGGATGATGCGTATGACCGAACAAGTTTTGGAACAAGTTGCATTTGCTGTAAACGGAACTACAAAAGCTACTTTTGGTGATGTTGAACTGGATTTTGCCGGACCTTACCAAAGATTAAGCATCACAGACGCAATTCATCAATATACAGGACTGAATGTGGATGCATTGGATGAAGCTGCGATTCGTGATCAATGCCGCGCCTGGGGTATGGATGTGAATGACAGCATGGGTAAAGGAAAACTGATTGATGAAATTTTCGGTGCCAAAGTGGAAGAATTTATCATTCAGCCAACTTTCATCACGGACCATCCGGTTGAAATGTCGCCTTTGACCAAAAAACACCGTGAAAAACCAGGCATGGTCGAGCGCTTCGAATTGTTTGTGAACGGAAGAGAAATCGCAAACGCTTATTCAGAGTTAAATGATCCGATTGAACAACGCGAACGCTTTGAAGATCAGCTAAAATTGAAAGAACGCGGAGATGATGAGGCCATGGAAATGGATGAAGATTTCCTTCGTTCATTGGAATACGGAATGCCTCCAACATCCGGAATCGGAATTGGAATTGACCGTTTAACCATGCTTCTGACTAATAATGCAAGCATTCAGGAAGTTCTTTTCTTCCCGCATATGCGTCCTGAAAAGAAACAAGAAATGGCAAAGGAAGCGGATTATGTTGCAGCTAATGTTCCAGCCATATGGATCCCTGCTTTACAAAAAATGAATATCCTGACCATTGAACAGTTGAAAGCATCAAGCCCGAATAAAATATTTAACGATTTAGGAGGTATGCGTAAAAAATTGAAGATTGACGAAAAAATGCCTGGACTTGAAGATGTAAAAACCTGGGTGGAATAATTTTTCGGTTTGTTATAAAACAAAAATACCGCAACTCATCACTGCGGTATTTTTTTGTTCTGACAAGAAAGAAAAACTATATCTTTTTAACTTGTACAGCGTTTAGTCCTTTTTTTCCTTCAACGACTTCGTATTCAACTTGGTCGTTTTCACGGATAGTAAGTCCTCCCAATCCTGTCACGTGAACAAAGATGTCTCTGTTTGTGTCGTCTTCAACGATGAAGCCGTATCCCTTAGCTTCATTGAAAAATTTTACAGTACCTGTTGGCATAATAGTGGAAATAAAAAAATGAAATAAGTTGAAAATACATCAAGAATTGCAAAAGTTCCATTAGTAAACCTTAATGCTATTTTGCCAAATTATTGAGGGAGGCTCAACGGATTGACAGAATAAATTTTGGATATTTTTACCGGGGCTTCCCAATAATAATGTACCATTTACAACTTCTCTAATCACAAAGAAACAAAAATTGTTCGGAAAACAATTTATTTGCATCAAGAATTTGAAAATTTCCAAGTTAACGGTCAAATTCTAATAAATCACGATCCGTAAAAATTCCCTTACTCTTTGTATATTGCAGAGAAAATTGCTAGTTATGAGCTAATTATTCCAAAAGATACTATGGATCGTCTTCGTTATTTTGTAGAGAATCAGATATTTGGAGTTTGTGCAAGAATGGGTGAAAAACTCAATTTCCCGGCTAGTAGTATCCGCCGTTACTTCATTTATGCCACTTTCATGACATTCGGCTCACCGATTATTTTGTATCTGGTGCTGGCGTTCTGGATGGAAATGCGCCAAAATTGGCGGAAACACAACACACCTACGATTTGGGAGCTTTAGGAGGAAATAAAATTCTTGTCAGTTCTGAAAAGCGGTGTTTTCCCAAAACAAAATATTCCCAGACAATACTTCTGTAATAAAGCGGAGCCCGATAAGTGGTCTGATGCCGCTCCTTTATCAATTTAGGCATCATGGCATAAAATGCAAAATGCGCTCTGATAATAGCAAAAACGTCCGGCCATGCACCTGAGGCTACAAAGCGTGCGCTGGAAATTCCGTCTAATATTAATCTGAAAAACAATGTTTTCTTCCTTCTTCCTACGGGAAGATTTTTGAAAAGCATGATCAGATTATTCCTGTAATTCAGGAATGTTTTTTGGGGATTGGATTTATGAAGCGTTCCACCTCCAACGTGGTAAACTACTGATTTTCCGCTGAATGTGATTCTATAACCCAGGTCCAATAACCGCCAGCACAGGTCAATTTCTTCCATGTGTGCAAAAAACCGCTCGTCAAAACCATTTGCTTTATGAAAAGCATCTGACCTCACGAAAAGACATGCGCCTGTTGCCCAGAAAACATCGATTTCATCATCATATTGCCCAAGATCTTCTTCCCGCGTATCGAATATCCGTCCACGGCAAAAAGGGTAACCGAGGTAATCCATGTAACCCCCTGCGGCTCCGGCATACTCAAAATGTGTAGGAAGATCGTACGCTCTTATTTTCGGTTGACAGGCTGCAATATTTACATCCGTTTCCATAAAAGCAATCACCGGCTCAATCCAACCCGGAGTTACTTCTATGTCAGAATTTAATAATACATAATATTCAGCATCAATCTGGCTTAATGCCCTGTTATAACCTCCCGCATATCCTTTATTTTCGGAAATGGAAAGCATTTTTACAGAAGGATACTGGCTTGCAAGCCATTCCAGGGAATGATCTGTGGATGCATTATCTGCAACCCAAATTTCATATCCCTCAGAATGATTTAAAACTGTTGGAAGAAATTTTTCAAGGTAATGCCTGCCATTATAATTCAGGATAACAATTGCAACATTTGAAGTCATTCTAATCGGAGGACGTTATTTCATGAAACCCCCTAAATCCAATCCGGGAATATTTGGAAGAACTCCGTCAGTTGCTTTTGCCAGATGCTCCTTAATTTTTGGTTCGAGATTTTCAAACGCTTTATTTACAGCTGCAACAATTAAATCCTGAAGCATTTCTTTATCGTCAGGATTAATCAGGTCTTTATCAATTTCAAGCCCGATCAACGTCTTTTGCCCGTTTACCGTTGCACGTACCATTCCTCCGCCCGATTCGGCAGATTCCACAATACCAGCCAGCTGATCCTGCGCTTCTTTCATTTTAGACTGAAGGTCTTTCATTTTGCCCATCAGCCCCATCATGTCTGCCATATTTCCAAACATATCTATTCTATATCTTAATGGTGTATTTAAACAGGTCTCTCATTATTTCAAGAGCACAAAAGTACCGTTTTTTTTAACGGTTTGATTTATATTATTAACAATTTCAATATCGAAAATGTATGATCCTACTGCTGCAATTTTACCTTTAAACATACCGTCCCACCCTTTAGACATGTCATCAGAGTGAAAAATAACTTCACCCCACCGGTTTAATACCGACATTTTAAAAGACTTATACATGGAAACTTTTACTTCAAACATATCATTAATTCCATCTTCGTTTGGCGAAAAAGCAGTCGGCACAAAAATGTCGGCATCTCTTTTGAATGAAATAAGGTTAGAAAAACTTTGAAAATTTCCATTTTTTGAATCTGCCCGGACCTGAAAAGTATATGCCGGATCACTTTGCCCGGTTAGCTGCGGCGCAAAATTATTCTGGAGTTTCATATCTATCTCTGCATTGGAACCCGCAGATCCGGTCTGACTCATTTTGTATGACTGAATATCATCGGAAAATGGTTTCTCCGTTGTCCAGGTAAATAACGAATTTTGGTTTTGTAAAAGTATAGAACAAACCGGTTCAGAAACAGGAGCTTTTTGTCCGCAGGCATTTTGATAAATTAACCGATAACAGTAGGAATTTTTATTTGCTTGTACGTCAAAATCCTGATAAGTAGTTTCATTGTAAAGTGTGTTAACCTTTTTAAAAGCACCTCCCGCTCCTTCAGATCTCTGAACAGTTATTTCATAGTTTGATTTAGAGCCAGATCCGGGAATAAGAGCAGTTAACTCAATCAAATCATCCCCATTTACTGTAACATACATCTGATCAACAGGTTTTGGAGAGGTGGACGTAGTTTTAATAATCACCGGTGCTGAAATAGACTGAATGATTTTGGTTACGGCAACAATTGAATATTCAAAACTGTCGCCGCATTGTACATCCTCATCATCATAGGAAATTGTCTTGATATCACTGAAAGATTTCAATATAACCCCATCACGCATCAGCTGATATTCCTGAAAGTCGGCAGCATTTGGATACTGATTCCATGAGATGGAATTTTTTTCGTTACCCGAAGTACCTTTTAAAATCATACTGGTAACGATTTCACTATCCTGCTTCCCTCCGCACAAATCTTTAGAACCCAGTTTTACCTGATAAACCTGTGAGACATTAAGATTGGGAACACGATAAAATTGAGTCCCGCCAGAAGTTCTGGTACCGCCAATTATATAATTGTTTCCTCCGTCGCTGCTTGTTAAAATATCCGTTGCAATTGACGTGACTCCTTCATAAGATACTTCCAGACTGCCGTTCCCCTTCATCTCAACTGTTTTGATTTGAATATTTTTCAAAAGCGGCTGCTGAAAAGATATTCCAATAGACAATTCCAGTCCTTCTGCACAGTTTGTGTTTGAGGTGAAAATTCCTTTTATTTTTACAACCGGGCTGGTTGTTATACTTGCATAAGTATGTTCAAGTTCCAGCGCATTGCCTTTATTCAAGACATCATTAGAATTATCACCCCAATTGATTTCTACTTTGTCGTAAGTCTGTAAAATAATGTCATCATTAAACAAAAGTTTTATCTTCCCTCCTCCACACGACGTATACTGGACATTTGGATATCTGCTTTCGTAAACTTTTACTTTTCTACATGCGTAAATCGGCCCGGTCGAAATACTTCCTCCTTGTAAAATGGTATAATTTCCTGTATTGTAGTATGTGGTAGACGGCAACCCCTGGGCGAGTAAAGGATTTTGAGACTGACCATCATAATTGACGTCATACCCTACACTAAAAGAATTCGGAACAGTATTTTTAATTTTTACGGTCAGCGGTGCACATCCTTCATATTTATCCAGTTCAAACCCGCCACCGCCATTATCGCATAAACCCTGGCTAAAAAGATCAGAAACATTACATACAAACAGGCATGATAAAAAAGTTATGAGTAATTGTCTTTTCATAAGTGTGTATAAATGAGTGGGTGTGCTACTGATAAGATGTATTGACCCTGAATTTGCTCCAAGAATTCAAAGTTAAAATTTTCAGCTTTAAGATGTTCATTTTCAACAGAAAAGATATAATTATCCGTAATAATCAAGTTACCTGATAAGAAGAAAAGCCCCGCTTTTGGAAAACGATTTATCAGAACTATCCGTTATTTCTGCCTTGTACACATAAGATCCTGCCGGGGCTTTGTCGCCATTAATAATTCCGTCCCAGCTATTGTTAATATCATTAGTTTGAAAAACAACTTCTCCCCAACGATTAAAAATAGACATTTTGAAAGTGTTGACAAAGAGGCCCTTTACCTCAAAACGTTCGTTGATATTATCCGAATTCGGCGTAAAAGCATCGGGAACAAACAGAACAAATTCCTGTGTATAATTTACAATATTGGAAAAACTTAAAAGGTTTCCGGTTTTTGAATGAGCAACAATCTGAAAGGAATAGCTGGATTTTGTCTGTTTATCTAAATTTAAGGGACGGCTGTTTATCAAACCAACAGGCGTATCGGTGGTCCCAATGTTTGATTCATTTTGGATTACACTATAAGATTCTATTCCCTGAGAAAAAGGCGAATCATTTGTCCAGGAAATATCTGTCGGTGATTGCTGAAGTAGTATTGAGCAAACAGGATCGCTGAATTCTGAACTGAGCGGGCATGAATTTTCATAACTGAAACGGTAACAATAAGATTTTACGCCAGTATTTACCGTTTTATCCTCAAACTCAGTTTGCTGATTTTTTGCACCGGAGATTTTCGTAAAGTCGGAACTTCCCAAATCTGCTCTTTCAACAATGAGATTGTACGTTCCCGTTAATCCGTCACCCGCAAGCACAACGCCTGTCGTTATCACATTAGGAGCTGTTACACTGACACTGGCCTGGACAATTTTTTCTGGCTTGGAACTTGTCATTTTTACCGTTTTCGGCGCAGAAAAAGATCGTAGCAATTTTGTAAACGCAACGATCTTGTATTCATAAGTCAGGCCGCAAACCGCACTTTCATCAACCCATTGAACATCGTCGATAGACTGAAAACCGTGAATAACAACTCCATCTCTCAAAAGCTGATATCCGGTAAAATTGCCTTTGTAAGCATATTTATTCCATTCGAGCAGGTTTCCTGTTTTCTCGGCCGTGGTTTTCAAAACCATAGTCCCAACCTCGTCACTGACTATTGTGCCGCCACATGCATCTTCTGAAACCAATTTAATTTTATATTCAATCTCAGGATTAATATTTTCTATCGTAACACTACCAACACCTCCGGAGGATTTTTTCTCTACCGACAGAAACGACCCATTTTTTTCACCATATAAAATTTCGGTCTCAATATTTTCAATTCCATTATAAAGGAGATTTATCTTACCATCAACTGTCATTTCTATTCTTCCTACCTTAATTGTATCAAGCGGAATACTTTGTGAAGTAGCAGATAGTACATTTTCCAATCCTGTACATGTTACAGAAGGCTTATGAATCCCTTTAACAATCACTTGGGGTATAGTTCCGGTAAAAGCATGGGTAAATATCAGCCCTCCTCCATCTTTCCATTCAGAATTTGGTTTCCCGTCCCCCCAGTTTATTTCAAGGTGATCATACAATTTGGCGGTAGCATCATTTATAATAGTGACTTTTGCAATTGTTCCACAGACTTCAAGCGTAGCATTTACTTTTTTTCTTTCGTAAACGTTAATCTGCTTGCATAAAGTAAATCCTACTCCTGCCTTGCTACCTCCTTGTAAAATGGTGTAAGTTCCGGGCTGACTATAAGTCTCTGAAAAAACATCTTTAAGACCGGTTGGCTCGCTTACACCATCATAATTGGTTATATAACCTACATTTTGTGCACCAACAACATTATTTTTGAGGGTGACAGTCAAACTTCCGCAACCCTCAAATGGAACAACATCAAAATCACCTCCGCCAGTACTGCAATAGCCGGAAGTTACAATTGGTGCTTGTCCATTCACCCAAAAAGATTGAAATAAAAACGTAACGAATAATAACGATAGTAGTTGTAATCTCATGAAGCATGTACCAAAAGTAAAAAAAGACACGTACAAACCTGGAAATAACACACTTTGAAACCCTTCATTGAAATGGATTGTTCACTCATTGAAGGTGCAAAATTAAGACATTTCAACATTAAGACTGTACCTTTACATCCCTAAAACGTGTTTTCCTGTAAAACTATTTTTTGTCAACCCGAATAATGAATAATAATAGTAATTCCATAGTATTGGATTCGATAGAAGATGCCATTGAAGCGATCAAAAAAGGACAAATGATTATTGTCGTGGATGATGAAGATCGTGAAAATGAAGGCGATTTTATTTGTGCCGCAGAGTTGGTTACGCCTGAAATCGTCAATTTTATGGCCAGAGAAGGCCGAGGATTAATTTGTGCGCCTATTACAGAGGAGCGTTGTGTAGAACTGGAACTGGACATGATGGTTGGTAATAATACTGCACTTCATGAAACTGCATTTACCGTTTCAGTGGATTTACTGGGCAACGGCTGCACAACCGGAATTTCAGCGAGTGACCGCGCGAAAACGATTCAGGCACTTGTGAATCCTGAGACCAAACCAGGCGATCTTGGTCGTCCGGGACATATATTTCCTTTGAGGGCAAAAAAAGGTGGTGTTCTAAGACGCACCGGACATACTGAAGCTGCCATCGATTTTGCAAGACTTGCCGGATTAGCTCCCGCTGGGGTTTTGGTTGAAATTTTGAACGAAGATGGTTCGATGGCCCGTTTGCCTCAGCTTAGGGAAATTGCTAACCGGTTCAATTTAAAACTGGTTAGTGTTAAAGATCTGATTGAATATCGTTTACGCAAAGAATCACTCATCAAAAGAGAAATTGGCGTCGATATGCCAACCGAGTGGGGACATTTTGATCTGATCGCTTATCGTCAGGTAAATACTGGTGATCTGCATTTGGCTTTGGTAAAAGGTAGTTGGGAAAAAGACGAACCCGTTCTGGTCCGTGTTCATTCTTCCTGCATGACCGGTGATATTTTCGGATCTTGCCGCTGCGATTGCGGTCCTCAACTTCATGCGGCCATGGATTTGGTAAGTAAAGAAGGAAAAGGTGTTATCGTATACATGAATCAGGAAGGAAGAGGAATTGGCCTGTTAAATAAACTGAAAGCTTACAAGCTTCAGGAAATGGGGCGTGATACTGTTGAAGCAAATCTTGAACTGGGTTTTGGCAGCGATGAGCGTGATTACGGCGTGGGTGCACAAATTCTGCGCGATCTTGACATTACAAAAATAAAACTGATCACAAACAATCCTAAAAAACGTGCTGGCTTAATCGGATACGGACTGGAAATTGTTGATTCAGTATCTATAGAAATTCCTTCAAATCCCTATAATGAAAAATATCTGCTGACAAAGCGTGATAAAATGGGACATAATCTTAGTCACTTATCTTTTCCTGGATCGCAGGTATGACAAACATACAAGTTGTCGCAACGGAAAGCGACATCCTAAAATGCCGCAGTGCTATCCAGGCACTGCGGCCTTCTTTAACAGACGATTTATATCTTGAAGCTGTTGAAAAAACGCTGGAAGATAACAGGCAAATCATTTTTATTGAAGAAAATGGCAATGCTGCAGCCGTTGCCGTTTTTGAAACCGGCTATAATCTCTTCCGTGGAAAATACATTTACATTGATGACTTATCCACACTTCCTGGAAACCGTGGGAAAGGATATGCAGGAAAATTGGTTGACTGGATATTGGATTATGCCAAAAAAGAAGGTTGCACTCAGGTTCACTTAGACTCCGGTGTTAGTGCCGCCAGAACTGATGCACACCGACTGTATCTCAACAAACGTTTTCAAATTACAAGCATGCATTTTGTTGTTAATGTCTGAAGGGTTTGATTTTTTCAGACCTTTGTGCGAATTTTGGCGGCCATCCTTTAAAAGATAGCTGTTCAAATTCTTTCATCAACAACGGGAAACCAGACAAAATTACTTTTAATGAATATCCATCAGGTTTTTGAAGCATTCAATACTTTACGCGTTCTTGTCATTGGCGATGTTATGCTTGACTCCTATGTCTGGGGAAAAGTGGAGCGTATTTCTCCCGAAGCACCCGTTCCGGTAGTTAATGTAAGTAATCGAGAATATCGTCTTGGTGGTGCCGGAAACGTACTTTTGAATGTTCAGGCTTTGGGCGCAGAAGCGATTATTTGTACGGTTATTGGTACTGATAATTCTGGCGATTTATTAGAAAATAGTCTGAAAGAAAAAGGCCTGAATTGTGAAGGTTTAATTCGTAGTAATGATAGAATTACCACAATAAAAGAAAGAATAATTGCTGGCTCTCAGCAAGTTGTAAGAATTGATACAGAGACAGATAAACCTGTTTCAACTGAAGAAAAAGACAGACTTGTCAACAAAGCGAAAGAACTTATTCCTTCCTGCAACGTCATTATTTTTGAAGATTATGACAAAGGTGTTTTAACTGCCGAATCGATCAAGGAAATCACCGATTTTGCTATTAAACATAATGTTCCAACTGTTGTTGATCCCAAAAAACGCAATTTCCTTTCTTACAATAACGTAACACTTTTCAAGCCAAATCTAAAAGAACTTCGTGAAGGTTTGAAAGTGGAATTCAATGTGGATAACCCTGCTGAGTTACAGGCTACGGTTCAGCAATTGAAAGAAACTTTAAATGCAAAAGGAGCTTTGATCACGCTTTCAGAACGTGGTGTTTTTATTGATTTCAATGAAGAAACGCATAAACTTCCTGCACACATCCGTCAGATCGCTGACGTTTCAGGAGCTGGTGATACGGTTATCAGTATAGCAGCGTGCTGTGTTGCGCTTGGACTTCCACCAAGGTCAATAGCAGGAATTTCTAATCTTGGCGGTGGTTTGGTTTGTGAATTGGTTGGTGTGGTACCGATTAACAAAGCACTATTGAAAACGGAAGCAGAGAAATTCGGGTTGGTTTAAATTGATTATTCCGGTGCGCTGCACCTATGGATTCCGGGGGGGCTGGTACTTTTCTACAAATATTACGGTGCTCTGCACCTTGATTTTCTGTGAAACTAAATGGCTTTTCTACAAGCATCTTATTTTTTGGTAAAACGCATAATCGCCATATCTCCACTAATAAAGTTTAACGTACTTCCGTCAGTCACCGCATAAGTATTCACTTTATTCAGTGTTTGGGTAAATACACTTTCGCCTTCTCCCGGACACATCATTTTCGTCATTGCATACGGATCACGAAAACTGATTTTGTTGCCATCCAGATTCAGTTTTCCTGTAAAAGAATTGCAGCTTGTATTTCCGCTGAATCTTTTTTCACCCAGTTCAAATTTGATTTCAGGCTTTTTATCTGGGTATAATTCTTCAAAAGATTTTCCAGGCACCATAAGATAATTCAACTGCCAGGTACCTTCCAGCGAGGAAGAAGCTGAATTTGTATTGGAATTTTCTACCACTTTTTTATTTGATTTGCAAGCTGAGAACAAGCTAAACAAAAGAATAACAACGAGATACTTTTTCATAGTACGAGCTTTTTGTTTCTTAAAGCTACCAATTTATTCCTCCTCCTCCCAATCCCATTTTACGCGTAAACCGGTTTGATAATTTTGACTTGCTGGTAATGTATCTTACACTCGCTCCAATATAAGGTGTAGTTGCCGGCGTGTAAGCCGTCAGGGTTTCATGCGCACTATTGAAAGTTTTCAGCTGACGGAAAGTAGTCACGCCAGCTTCCAGAGAGATATTGATTACGGTAAATAAATGCGCGTTGGCCGAAATACCCAGTTTGATCTGGCGATAATTTTCACGTCTCAGCATCTTTTCTTCCGGTGTCTGGATTTGAAAACCGCCGCTGTAACCATTCAGTCCGGCTAACATATCCACATTAAACCAATTTGTTGACCGGTAATTAACATTGGCCATAAATGGTAATAAAGCGGAAACACGCCAGTCTCTTCCAAAACGTTTATTAACACCAAAAACGGGCACAAAACGAAGTTTCTGGTTGTATGTAAGAATCGAGCCGTATATGATCTGCGTGTGTAATCCGAGGATATGCATCCGGGCAGCACCTCCCCAGAAAAAGGGCTGAGGCGTAAAAAATGTTTCATTACTTTCTGTCATCCCCAGTCCGCCGCCATACACCCAAAGGCGGTCTTTGATACTGGCTTGTAATCGGATTACGCCTACCGACAATGTTTTATATCCGTTATCCGGAATATTTTTCCCGTCAACTGTTGGCTGAATTTGTGTGTATTGGGTTAATAAAACAGTGTGTACAGCACGCAAGTCAAATTTCTTTTGCAGACTATACCCTAACTGCACTTCACTTTGAATAGGAATTATTCCAAAAAATCCTGCTCTGGAATAACCAAAATCTTTCCCCGTTCCTCCACCCAAATTTGACGGAACATTATAATCCGCCTTTAGAGTTACATTAGGATAAAACAACCGGCTCAAAGCAAAATGCTGTGCCTGAACCGAAGAAACCGTCATAAAAAGAAAGCCGAAAAGTAAATGTCGGGAAATATTCATACGCTATTTGTCGGGGTGTTTTCGGCAAATAACGAGAAAATGAATTGGGTATTGTATTTGTATCAGTTATGATCGAGGCGGTTATCTTTTATCTCTGTCATAGATCGAAAAAATCTGTATTTTTTATGCGGGTTTCAAAATCTTTAAAAGTCATGAATAGTGGGGCGTTGTTAAGGTAAGCACCGGAATAAACTAATTGATCAACCTTCAATGATCTTTTCTTTATGAGGTCGTAAAGAATTTTTTCCCTTGGTGTTGCACTTTTGGTACTGCTATCAGCACTGTATGGATTGCCATATAAAAAGATGGTCCGTTCTTTTGGCAAATAGTAATCCACATAAATTGACTCAAAATCATCATTTCGAACAGGGTTTAAAATAAGTGTTTCGACGCTTTCGGTTTGAAACTCTTTGTCGAAAGTCATTAATAATCCCAATTTCCGAACTTCATTTCTTTTTAATACTTCCTCTGAATCTGCTGGTAATTTTTCTTCCGCGAACATTCCTACTTCCTTAGGTGCATAAATCATTGTCTTGTTTGAATAAAAACCGGACAATGATTCAATTGACCAAATTTTTCCAATATTGAACACATTTTCAATATCGTAACCCAGAAACTTTGATTTGACTGCATCTAGTTCGGCTTTATTTAAGCCATCATTAATAATAAGAGCTGAAAATATTTCTACCATACCGCTCCTGTCAAGTCTTATTAAAAAACGTTCATTTACAGAGCCACCGCTTCTTTCCAGAACGTACAAACCATTACCCATTTCACTGATTATAAATTTTGTCCGATCCTCAAAAACAGGTTCAGGATTAAATGTAGAAGCTGCAAACAGATCATTTAAGTTGACCCAATTAAGTTGTTTTCTTAACGTGAATTCATTTCTGGTGTCTATTTCATCTATCATTTCCGGTAATAAAAACTCTCCTTTCTTCTTATAATTAGTGTAACTGGTAATCTCTTTGAAATTAACAGGACCTTTCGCCAGAAATGGATGCTCATCTACACCGTTTACTATTAATCGACTCAATACATTACTTTTCTGATCAAAATAAACATCCACCCATTTTTTTTCCCAATTTTGCCTGAATAACATGATAATCAATATTTTCAATGTTTATAATGCCAGTGTAATTTAACTCAATTGTATCATTGTCTATAAATTGCAGAAGAGCGAGAGGATTGCTTATTAAGGCTTCGTTTAGTAAAGATTCTTTCTTGAAATTATAAACCGTTCTTGTTGAATCTGGCCTGCCTTTTCTTGGGTTAGAGCTTATGCCAATCTGCGCAATTGTCTGAGAAGGTAAGTCAACATAATATCTTCTTTCCTGACCTGCATAAAGAGAATAAATCTCTTGAGATAGACTTATTTTCATCTCTAATTTCTGAATTTCCATCTCCTTTTTCATCGAATCCGGCATCGTTAATGTTAACGAATCCATAAAAGCTAGAAATCTATCTTGTTGAAGTATCCCCGAATTTGTTTTACCAGGTTTTTCATAAGTCATGACGAATTCAAACTGTTTCAAAACTTTCCCCGATGTATGCTTTTTCAAAGCCAGCTTAACAATCTCCCTTGCCTTGGATTCCTGTCCAAAAGTATCAAACCACGAAAACAAAACGAGTAAAAAAACTAGTACTAAATGTTTCATTGTGTGTATAGATATAAGTGATAAAGTTGGTATTTCTTTCGGACAAACATAATCAAATATAAAATCTTATGAGGCAGTCATTTCTATTATTAATATTACTCATTTCCTTTGGTGTCAAAGCTCAGAATTCCGAACTGACCTACGCCGAAAAACTCGGCTATCCAAAAGGCAAGAAAGTTCTTATCGTGCACGTCGATGATGTCGGCATGTCCTATGAATCCAATCAGGGAGCAATTAAAGCGATAAAAGAAGGCGTCGCCACTTCGCTGAGCGTGATGATGCCGTGCGGCTGGGTGCCAGGTTTTGTTCATTATTTAAAAGAAAATCCTGAAACGGATGCAGGTTTGCATTTAACCATGACTTCTGAATGGAAAGATTACCGCTGGGGACCACTCGCCGGGAAAAATCAGGTTAAAGGTATGGTTGATTCGGAAGGAGCGATGTGGAGAGGTGTTGCCGATGTTGTTAAAAATGCTTCGCCGGATGAAGTGGAAAAAGAAATCCGCGCTCAGCTTGATCGCGCAAGAACGATGGGTTTTACACCCACGCACCTGGATTCGCACATGGGAACGCTTTTCGCGACACCTGAATTTTTGCAGCGTTATTTAAAAGTTGGCATGGAAGAAAAAATCCCGGTTATGTTTCCCGGCGGACATAATTCTGTCGTGCAGGTTCAGGAAAAAATAATCGCCGATCAACTAGCCATGACGCAAATGGTTGGCAAACAACTTTGGGATGCAGGCTTGCCAGTTTTGGACGATTTGGAGAATTCTAGTTATGGCTGGAAAGGGCCAGAATCCGGCGACAAATCTGAAAAAGCACTTCAAAAATACAAAACCCAAAAATATATTGAGGCGATAAAAAACATAAAACCTGGCCTTACTATGGTGATCATGCACTGCACCATCCACTCCGAAATATTCCCAAAAATTTCTGATTCATTCCCGACCCGCGAAGGAGATTTTCTGGCTATGATCGATCCGGAACTAAGAAAATATATAGAGAAAGAAGGTATTATTCTGACAACTTGGAGGGAGGCGATGCAGCGTCGCCAAAAAGTGAAATAACAGTATTTTACAGCGTGTTTGAAAAGAAAATTTAAAATTGAACACGCTGTAAATTTACTTTGATTTTCATTTTATGTTTTGGATTACTGCTTTCATAAAGTGCTGTGTCGTTGGCTTTATGATATGTAAAATTGGCAAGAAAAGTTATTGTATTAATATCCCATTTTGCATCATTACTTTCCGTTAAAAGGAAATTAGGTAGCACTTTTTTCTTCTTTTCATCCGGATGAAAATTCAGATAAATTTCACGATTGTCATCTTCATTCACCTTTCCAGACAGTTCATAATACTCAGTTCCGAGTTTGCTCGTGACAGTCGCCAGACCTTCAAAATTCCTCTTTGTATTAGCAAAACGATGTGTAGTTTTCTTAAATGCTTTGTCCCACCGCTCAGAATCCGTTTCCGGTACCAGAATTTCCAATTTTATTTCCTTGTCAATTCCATCAGGATCTTTAAAACTTCCCTCCCACTTTCCTACCAGCAAAACTGCTTTCTCATCCCGACTATAAGCCCATGAACGTTCCCAGTAATCCATGTATTTCCCTATGTAAAAAGATGCAGCTCCAAAAAGTCCGTAACCGACAATAGCCAATAAACCAAGGAGGAGAAGTTTTTTCATATTTTGAGTTTAATCTTTATTTGTTGAAATTAATAAAGATTGATTCAAAACGTTTACTATCAGAATTTTAAATAGCAATAATTTATATCGGATCAAGATATTTGATTACAACTGCTTCTCTTCCCAAATACGTTGTAATTCTTCAATATCAGCCAAATCTTTGCGTCTTCCAGTCGCTTCTTTTTCCGTTATCAAATCTTTGAGCTGAATGACAGGAAATGGAATTCCATCAAGATCCGCCTGCAAAGCGCGATCATAACAAGTATCAAAATCAGCTTCCGAAAATGCTTTTAGAGAATGTCCCAGATCTAATTCAAATCCTGACATTCCAAAACGGACGGAAGTATAACCGAAAATAAGCGGCATGTTTAAAAGCAAATTGCTACCAACTACGTCATTTTCGGATAAAGCTTTAACTAATGCTTTTGTATTTTCTGTTTCATTTTTGATCCAAAGATCCATATCCTGAGTAGTGCGAATATGTCCGTGAACAACACCTGCCATTCCTCCGATCAGAAGATATTTTACCTGGAAGTGATTGAGACTTTTTAACAGATGCTGAACATCTTCACTACTAATATCCATACAAATCGATTTTTTATTCAGTGGATTCGAACGATATAGTTTTCCAGCCAAACGGTTAAGTCGGCTGAAATTTTCTATATTTTCAGAATACTGCGATTTTATATGAAAGTCACTATGAGACATGTCATTAACAAGTTGTTATTGATATAAAGCTATGGAAATTTTAATTACAAATACTCAAAAAAACGTAATTCCAGTTGACCGGTTTCTGTAAAAAAAATAAAAACCCCGGCAGACCAAAATCCACCGAGGTTCTCATAATATTCTATGGCCAAAGCTAATCGCTAAAAGCTAAATCCTAAAGATCAATTGCTTCACCATAAGCCGCCTCAGTTGCTCCTTTCAAAGCCTCAGACATGGTTGGGTGAGGGTGAATTGAACGCATGATTTCGTGTGCAGTAGTCTCCAGTTTACGGGCCACTACAACCTCAGCGATCATTTCCGTAACGTTCATACCAATCATGTGTGCTCCAAGGAACTCACCATATTTAGCATCAAAAATTACTTTTACAAAACCATCCGTAGCGCCGGCAGCCGTAGCTTTACCCGATGCTTTGAATGGAAATTTACCCACTTTGATATCGTAACCAGCTTCCTTCGCTTTTTTCTCAGTGAAACCAACAGAAGCAATTTCAGGCTGACAATACGTACAGCCAGGAATGTTGCCATAATCCAAAGCTTCCGTTTTGTGACCTGCAATTTTCTCTGCGCAGATGATGCCTTCCGCAGTAGCAACGTGTGCCAAAGCAGGGCCAGGCGTACAGTCACCGATCGCGTAGAAACCAGGAACGTTGGTTTCGTACCATTCGTTAACAGAAATTTTACCTTTATCTGTTTTGATACCCGCTTCTTCCAAACCGATATTTTCGATATTCGAAACGATACCCGCTGCTGAAAGCACTACGTCAACTTCAAAAGTTTTTTCTCCGTCCGGTGTTTTTACAGTCACTTTGCAACCGTTTCCGCTCGTATCAACTCTCTCAACAGAAGAATTTACATACGTATCAACACCCAGTTTTTTGTATTGTTTTGCGATTTCTTTCGAAATATCTTCATCCTCAACAGGAACAAGATTTGGAAGGAATTCAACAACAGTAACTTTCGTACCCATTGTCGCATACACATAAGCAAACTCCATTCCGATCGCACCAGAACCTACTACCAAAAGACTTTTTGGCTGGGTTTCAAGGCTCATTGCTTTACGGTATTCAATTACTTTCGTACCGTCGATTTTGATATTTGGCAATTCGCGGGCACGGGCACCTGTTGCAATCACAACACCTTTACCAGCAGTATAATCAGTTTTCTTTCCGTCCTTATCAGTAACTTCAACTGTTTTTACACCTTTCACTTTACCAGTTCCCATGATGACGTCGATTTTATTCTTCTTCATCAGGAAAGCAACTCCTTTGCTCATGCCATCTGCAACACCGCGGCTACGTTTGATAACGCCTCCGAAATCAGCAGAATATTCACCTACATTAATCCCGTAGTCTTTCGCATGTTTAATGTATTCAAATACCTGCGCACTTTTAAGAAGGGCTTTGGTTGGAATACAGCCCCAGTTAAGGCAAATTCCACCTAAAAGTTCTTTTTCTACAATTGCTACTTTCAATCCTAATTGTGAAGCACGAATAGCTGCCGGATATCCGCCAGGACCGCTACCAACCACAATCACGTCATACGTTTGAGCCATTTTCTAGTATTTTTATTTGAAAGAAATGGGTTGACAAAAATTTCATGCAAAGGTAGTAAATATCGTTATGAAAACGGCAGGTAATCGTCAGGAATGGTCGGGAAATAGTCATGATTGTCAGGAAATTTGTTGTCGGGTATTGTCAAGGGTTGTCATTTATAGTCAGGCATCGCTCACAACTTCCTGACCATTTCCTGACTACACTTGACAACAAATGACAATTTCCTGATAACCAATAGTCAGTCATTTTTTGTCAAGGGTTGTTAGGGATAGTTTTTAAGTTACCAGATCGTCAGATTTGCGTACTTATAGTCATGATCTATTGTTGACTAACTATTATTTTATGAAACTTGAAGAGCTGCATATTTATCAGATGGCTATGGTGTTGAACTTTTGCTTCTATGCACGTGGTTCTTTAAAGGAGACAGTAACATGGCTCGCAAAAGCAAAAAACAGAAATCTGATAAGCATAGAAAAATTCACAGAATTAAGCCAACTTTGCGAATCATTGTCGGTGAAACTCAATAACTATATCAGGACGATAGGCAAATAAATTGTCATGTTGTAGTCATTTATAGTCAGGTTTTGTCAAGGGTTGTCATTGATAGTCAGGAATCGCGAACAATAAATGACCACTTCCTGACTACCCCTGACAACAAATGACGATTTTCTGACTACCCTTGACCGCGCGGCGGACCGCAACAAATGACAATTTCCTGACCACATTTGACAATAATTGACTTTTAATAAATTTTCAACTATAAATTCAAAAAATTCAATGACACTTGATCAATTGAAAGACTTGAAGGCCCGTGTAGAGGCTTTGGGGAGGTATCTTTGACTACGCTAACCGAAAAAAACAGCTAGACGACCTTGAACAACAAACTTCTCAACCGGAATTCTGGGGCGACTCGGAGCGGGCGGAGAAAACAATGAAGGAAATTCGCGGACTTAAATTCTGGACAACGGGATTTGAAGATCTTTCAAGATTACGCGACGACCTTGATACAATCTGGGAATTCTATGAAGCAAGCGAAGCTACCGAGGAAGAGGTAGACGAGGAAGGCCAAAAGCTGGAAGCGAAACTTGACGAAATTGAATTCCGCAAAATGATGGGCGAAGAAGGCGACGAACTTCCGGCCGTTATTGAAATTAACTCAGGTGCCGGTGGTACCGAATCGCAGGATTGGGCATCAATGCTGATGCGGATGTACATCATGTGGGCTGAGAAAAATGGCTACAAAGTGCGTGAGGTGGATTTGCAGGATGGAGATGTGGCTGGTATCAAATCTGTAACATTGGAAATTTCCGGTGAATATGCTTATGGAAATTTGAAGTCAGAAAACGGTGTTCACCGTCTGGTTCGGATTTCACCTTTTGATTCCAATGCCCGTCGCCATACTTCATTTACTTCGGTTTATGTTTATCCCCTGGCTGACGATACGATTGAAATCGATGTCAATCTTGCTGATATTACCTGGGATACCTATCGATCTGGTGGTGCTGGTGGACAAAATGTAAATAAAGTGGAAACGGCCGTTCGTCTGCATCATAAACCTTCGGGCATCGTGATCGCCTGTCAGCAGGAACGTTCTCAGTTGATGAATAAAGAAGTTGCGATTAGGTTATTGAAATCCCGTCTTTATCAGGCAGAACTTGAAAAACGTAACGCTGCACGCGCAGAAGTGGAAGCTTCCAAACGTAAAATCGAATGGGGTTCTCAAATCCGCAGTTATGTATTGGATGACCGCCGGGTAAAAGATCACCGCACGGATCACCAAACTTCCAATACGGATGCGGTATTGAATGGTGAGATCAATGATTTCATTAAAGCTTATTTGATGGAATATTAAGAAATATTGAGTTTCAGAAAACCTCCGGACGTTATTCATAAATGGATTTGTCCGGAGGTTTTTTTATATTTATAAAAAAAAGCTATGACTGGTATTCGATATATAACCAATGAAAAAGGTCAAAAGACCGATCTCATTATTTCGTTAGAAGAGCACGGACAGATTGTAGAAGACATATTGGATGCTCTTCTTGTAGAAGAAAGAAAGACAGAAGACTCTATGTCTCTTGATAAATTTGTTCAGGAATTAACGGCAGAAGGAAAATTCGATGCCTAAAATTTATGAAGTAATTATTACTAGTTCCGCTCAAAAGGAAATCCGCAAGCTTCAAAAAATAGAAGTACAACGAATTGTTCCTGCCATCCAATTATTATCTATTGAGCCACGTCCATCGGGTTGTAAAAAGTTAATTTCAACCCAAAGTATATACAGAATCAGAATTGGAAATTACCGCGTTCTGTATTCAATTGACGACGTTATCAGGATTGTAGAAGTTTCTGGTGTCAGGCATCGAAGAGACGCTTATGAGTGAAATTAAAATTCTTCATCATTATAAACTCGGTCACGGCCCAAAAATCCTTCTAGCCTTCCACGGCATTGGCCAGACCGGCTTAACTTGTTTTCAATCCTTTTCAGAACTTTTAGGAGATCACTATACAATCTACGCTTTCGATTTATTTTTCCACGGGCAAAGTAAAGGTGTTCACGGAAATGATGATTTTTCTGATCAGGATATCGTTACCAAAACATTATGGAAAAAACTGATTTCTGAATTTTTAGAAGAAAATCAAATTGACCGTTTTGATATCGCTGCATTCAGTATGGGCGGGAGATTTGCACTGGCCACTCTGGAAGAATTTTCAAAAAATATCGATAACGCATTTTTGATCGCCCCGGACGGAGTTTCCGAACATCCGCTATATACGCTGGCCTCACGTTTCTGGCCAACCCGAAAAATTTTTCACTGTGTACTTCAAAATCCTGATATTTTAATTAAATCAGCCAATTTGTTTGAAAAATTGGGACTTATCCACAAAAGTCTGATTCGTTTTACACAATTTATGCTCGCCGATCCAAAAAGGCAGGAAACCATTTATCGCTCCTGGCTGGCTTTCCGGATGTTGAAATTTGATATTCCTGCGGTTTATAAAAAACTTGATGGCACGAAGGTTTATTTGTTTATTGGTAAATATGATAAGTTGCTGAAGGCAAAAGATGTCAAGAAATTATCTGTGCTTCTTCCGGAGGAACAGTATTTTTTGCTTGCTGCGGGGCATGGGAATTTGGTTGAAAAGGCTGAGGTTATTATTCAGGAATTGACAGGAGTTACATAGTAATTTCTGATTGCAAATAAATTATGCTCTATCTAAGGCTCTTTATATTAGATAGAACACAATAGAAACTAACATTTATCAACCATTAATTCCATTTCATAAATTTTTATTTTAGTATGCTCCACTTTTCCAAAACCAACGATTTCGGCAATTTCTTTTTTATCATAGGATAAGCACTCTCTAATAATTTTAAACTTATGCTCTCGCCCAAGCAATATTTCTTGCTCTCTTGGGTCAGAGAATTCATTACCTTCAAGGGGGGCCATATTAGTACCAACTGGACAAGTAATAATTAATAAAGCAGGAGTACCTTTATTTGCACTTCCATAATGCCTAAAGATCGCACTTTTTTTTCTAGAAGTAGACATAAAACCAAGGTCAACAAAAATACCATCTTTTATAAACGGAATTAAAAATTTGTCAAGAGTTGCTCGATATAAGCAAACTTTAAATTCATTTTTATGTTTGCTTATTATTGAATCTAAAACTTTTGCGGCTTTCTGCCAAGTAAAGTCAATACATCTTTTTTCCCGCAACATTGTGTTCAATTCCTCAGCAAAAGCTACTTTTCCTTCATAAGGATTATTAAGTTTGTATAAATCAAAAAATCTTCTTTCCTCGTCGTTTAGGTCTTGATAAAAGCTTTTATCATTCATGCTTTTTATTGCATTTATAATTATAAGTGTACTTTAATACTGAATGACAGATGGACATAAAATCGCATTTGTGAAGGGAAACCATAAATCAAAAAAAACTACAAATACTTAACCCCTTTCATCGAAGCAACACCTCTCCGATAAGAATAAAATTTAAGCTTCGTCCTACCAGAAGAAGTTACTACAATCGCGTCTGCCCCGCATTCACACGCTTTATTTTTAGCATTTTCAATGGCTGCTTCGGCCGTTCTTTTATTCCAGATAGAATTACCCGTTTTGCTGTCAAGCGAACAAACCACTTGAAACTTTCTCTTTACTTCACTTTCATTATTAAAAACCTCCAAATTACAGTTTCGGGATTTTGGTGAACTGCCGGTTAACCTCTCGACTTTAACCGAAGCGCAGGACGATAAAACAAAAATTAGTAAAACCAGTTTGAGAAGATTTTTCATTTGAAGCTAAATTAAGGGATTATTGATCCAAACAGAGAGCCGGATTTCTTCAATCCTTATCCGGAAATTTCACAAAAAAAACGTTAAACATAACAGTGCTAAAAACAGCACTACCAATCGCCAGCCAAAATCCCAATTCCTTTGGATCAGGACTCCATGAGGTTCTTGGCGTAAACATCAAGGCGAGTGCATGAATTACCGTCAATACAATTGATACATTCCGGATTTTTTTGTTTGCAAATATTTTCATTGCCACTTCTTTATAATTCCTCCTTAAACTGTTCTGGTTTATAATCGATTAGACCGATATTAAGTCTGAAAGTAACATTTTTAACCTGTCTGCTTAACCTCTCCCTAAAATCTTCTATCTTTAAGAACTCCCGTTTTTTCCTGAAAATCTTAAATTTTAATGATAGAAACAAATACTTCCGAGACACTTCCGCATAAAGACGATACCAGCTGGCGATTAAAAGCCATTATGGGCGGTTCTATAGGTAATTTGGTTGAATGGTATGACTGGTACGCCTATTCAGCCTTCTCACTCTATTTTGCCGGAACATTTTTTCCCGGCTCCAACCCTACCGTTCAATTGATCAATACCGCAGGGATTTTTGCCGTTGGATTTTTAATGCGTCCCATCGGCGGTTATCTTTTTGGAAAACTCGCCGATACAAAAGGAAGAAAAGAAGCGATGACGTTATCGGTTTTGCTCATGTCTTTTGGTTCTCTACTCATCGCGTTTTTACCCGGTTATAGCACGATCGGTATCTCCGCACCTATTCTATTATTGGTTGCCAGATTATTGCAAGGTCTAAGTGTTGGCGGAGAATATGGTACTTCCGCTACCTATTTAAGCGAAGTGGCAACGAAAGAAAGGCGAGGATTTTATTCCAGTTTTCAATACGTTACCTTAATCGGCGGACAATTAATTGCACTTGGTTTACAGCTAATTCTGCAAAGAATATTTTTAACTGAACAGCAAATGCACGAATGGGGATGGCGGATTCCTTTTGTCATAGGTGCCATACTTTCGTTAATCGCGCTTTATCTGCGGAGCAACTTACATGAAACAGAAGCATTCAGAAATAAAAGTACTTCTCCTGCCAAAAAAGAAGGTTCCATAAAAGAGCTTTTAAAACACCCAAAAGCACTTTCTGTTGTGGTAGGGTTGACGCTTGGCGGGACTTTGGCTTTTTATACCTACACCACATATATGCAGAAATTCCTGGTGAATACGGTTGGGTTAACCAAAGGTCAGTCAACGACTTTAACTTTTTGCTCACTCCTGATATTCGCATTATTACAACCTGTTTTTGGTGCTTTGAGTGATAAAGTGGGCAGAAGGCCACTATTGATTGGATTTGGAGTTTTAGGAACATTATGCACCGTTCCTTTGCTGACTACTTTAAGCCATACGTCAACCATGTGGGGCGCATTTGGTTTGTTGATGGGCGCGCTGCTCATTGTCAGCGGTTACACTTCGATTAATGCCGTAGTAAAAGCTGAATTATTTCCGGTTGAAGTCCGTGCGCTTGGCGTTGGACTACCCTATTCCATTACCGTCGCCATCTTTGGTGGAACGGCTGAATATCTGGCACTTTGGTTCAAAAATGCGGGTCACGAAAGCTATTATTATTGGTACGTAACGGTTTGTATTTTGATTTCATTGATTGTCTATATTACGATGAAGGATACAAAACATACCTCATTAATTGAACATTAAGAGTTAAAAGTTTCAAACAATGCTAAAAATGTACTTTTCAAATTAAAAAGATAATTTATCTATTGACATCCTGTTTGTAATTTTATAACTTTCTGAAAATCAAAACATTCTGACAGTTATGGAAACAATAAACCGGATTGAGCGCTGGGGTGACACACATCACCCGGCTTGGATGGATGTAGTTCGTATTGGCCTGGGCGTACTTTTGTTTGCAAAAGGTATCAGTTTTATCAGCGACACTGCCCGGCTCTCGCACCTGATCAGTAATATGGATTTTCATTTATATTCTGTGATGGCCGTTCACTATGTGGCATTTGCGCACATCTTCGGAGGATTTTTGATCGCGCTCGGATGCCTTACCCGAACAGCATCTATCTTTCAAATCCCGATTTTGATTGCAGCAGTATTCATGGTAAACCTGAGAACAGGCTTTTCCTATTTCAATTCCGAATTATGGCTGTCAGTGATCACACTCTTTTTGGTTATTACTTTCACCGTTATCGGATCAGGAAAATTCTCGATGGACGAATGGATGAAGAATCACGATAATTAACAGTCTGACTTCGGCGGTCGGCTTTCGGCGGGGCCGCCCCGGCAGTCAGACTGTTATAGTAAATAATATTTTTGCTTAAAACAGCATAAGAAAAACAGTTAATAAAACTTCTGTCTTTTTTATGCTGTTTTCTTTTATCAAAATCTATTCACACTTTCCGCAACTTTCCCTACTTCCTTTTTTCCTTTAAACAAATACTTCCTTTTATATTCCAAAGGTGTCATATCCGTCACGTTTTTGAAATGACGATAGAAGTTTGAGATATTATTAAATCCGCATTCAAAACAAATTACTTCGATTGTCTGCCTGTCTTCAATTAAAAAACGGCATGCATGGCTGATACGGATCTCCACAAGAAAATCATTATATGTTTTCTTCGTCATTAGTTTGAAATAACGGCAGAAAGACGTCACACCCAGATTGGCAATCGCAGCAACCTCCTGTAAAGTGATCGGATTTTTGTAGTTTGACAAAGTATAGGCATACACTTTATTCAAACGAAGTGTTTCCGAATCGTTGGATTTATAAAATGCATGAGCCGAAGTAATAGTTTCCGTTTCATTGGTTTCTGCCAGAATTTTAAGGATCGTTAACAAGGCGATTAACCGATCCAGATTTTGCATCGTCACTGCTGAACGCATCAGTGTTATTACTTCTTCCTTTGCCTTTCCGTTAACAACAAGTCCTTTTTTAGCCTTTTCAAAAAGTTTTGGGATAAGATAAGCTTCCGGAAGATTCAGCAGATCGGCACCAAGGCAATCCGGTAAAAAATGGATAATAATAACCTCAACAGCCGAACTGCCCGTTCCGCCTTCGACCCTCCAGGTATGCGGCAGATTCTCTCCCAGCAGAATTAATTCTCCGTCCGAGAAATTACTAATGTCATCCCCAATAAAACGTACGCCATGTCCTTTGATCAGATAATGCAATTCCAGTTCAGGATGGTAATGCCAGACAGTACCAAAGCTGGATTCCTGTTCATGCCTGATGCTGAACGAATTCTGGGATTTTATCGGGACCTTATGAAAATGAGGTTTCATATTAGAAAATTGAATCTGGACGATATCTGTTATGTCCTACTGTTTTCAACCTAATAAGTACCAACCGCATCATTTCTATTCTTTGAAAATTTAAGAAATTTGGCAATCGGCTATCAGCTGTCGGCAATCAGTCTTGATACAATTTCGAGCTTCAAACTGATTGCTGATAGCCGACCGCCGATTGCCAAATTTTAATATGGTTTTGACAAACCCTGGATCAGCCAGACTCTTGAATAATGATGATCCTTACTTTGTCCGGATGGAACGTAATTTGTTGGTACCAGTTTGTCAACCGCCGCTTTATAATTTACCTGGTATTTCGGATCAGCATTTGCAACCGGATACATATACCGGATTGGAAGTGCCGCGCCAAATTGTGCCACAGCTCCTGTTTTTAAAGCAGGAAATCCTGTACGCCGCCAGTCAAACCACGACTGAACTCCAAACCAGGACGATATCCATTTTTGCTCCATAATCCGCTCTTGTTTATTAGTAGCTCCTGTGTAAGCTACCGCAGGCTGGGCATAATAATTATCAAAATTAAACGTCGTCGAAGTGAATACACCTGCCTTGGTCATAGAAGCGCGGATTGCATTTTTGTAATGCGTTTCAGGATCGCTTGCTCCAAAACCCCCAAGCAAAGCCGCCTCAGACAGAATAAATTCTACCTCATCGTAAGTCATCAGATCCATCGTTACATATGGATCCGTATTTTTCCGGTAGCGATCATGAATGTAGGAAATGTACGGATTACGTTCGTTAGGATAAGTAGCCGCGTCATTTCCCTTATTGTAAGCAATTGCCGAAGTAATTGACATACCTATTGGAAGGCCAACATACAAAGAAGTATCCGCGCTCGTTGCCGTTGAAGGAACGTACGCGACGGAGTAGCTTTCCCCATAAGAATTGACAACCGTTTTGGTCGTTACAGCTGTAACTTTTGAATCCCATTTTCTCAAAACCGGTGCAATCCAGCGTTCAAGTCGTGGGTCTTTAAGCGTGACCAGTTTATCTACAAATGGTTTTCCAGGCTTCAACAAATAATTGGGATTCGCAGAATTTAAAAGTCCTCCCGGATTCGAGTTATCCCCGGTGGTTCCGATAAAACTCATCACAGCATTATCAGCAGTACTCGCAAAAGCACCGGCGCTGGCTTGGGTAAATTCTGTTTCAAGATTGATACCAAGCGCACTCATTTCTGCTTTTTTATCGGCCAGTCTCAGGCAATAACGCAGGCGTAACGAATTGGCAAGTTTTTTCCATTTTGCCCCGTCACCTTTATACAGTACATCAGAAGTTGCGCTAATCGCATCTTTTGCTTCCAGACTGCCCAGCAAATCACTTGCTGTTTTCAAATCCGTCAATATTCCTTTGTAAACATCTGCCTGTGCATCATATTTTGGAAAATATTCTCCTGAACTAGCCTGCAAGGCATCGGAATAAGGAATATCTCCGTACAAATCTGCCATAAGCCCAAAAACCAATGATTTCATCGTAAGCGAGATCGCCTGAAAAAAACGGTTATTATCACGAACACCATTGTCATAAATAATCTTATTATTCCGCAATACGTCAAACGCAGTGGCACCTGAAACACTCAGCCAACCTTCCTGAACCCAGGCATATTGGTTGATAATGGCAGCGCCCTCGTTGGTGCCTGCCTGCATGTATTGCATCGTCGCACCAATCTTGGATCCGTCCCTTCCCAGCGTATACACGATTTTCCCGGTATTGGTCAGAACATAGGTCAAAACATAATTTGACGAAACATTCTCGGGTGCATTAGGATTAATATTCGTGTCTGTCAGATCATTACATGAAGTCATGAAAAGACATAACGTAGCAAAAAGGGTAATATATATCGATTTTATAGCTTTCATTTTGTATTTCAGTTTAAAAATCAACATTCAGTTTAAATCCTAATGAACCGGTGAAAGGCATGATATTGTAATATTCTATACCCTGCGTCCAGCTCCCTGTCGTACTATTCTGTTGAAAAGCTTTTTCAGGATCAAATCCTTTAATTCCAGCCTTTGTCCACATATATAAGTTATTACCAACAATAGCAACCGAAGCATTTTGTATTTTAAACTTGTTTACAAAAGCTCTTGGCAAGCGATAACTAATAGAAACCTCACGAAGTTTTACATAAGTCGCACTGTACATATTCCGGTTTGGAAAAGGACGGTTAGCATAACGATAGGCGCTGAAAGGATCCAGCCATTTGCTACCCGCACCACCCAGGTTTTCTGTATAAACCGTCTCCCCGGCTGCATTTTTCGTTGCAAACACACCTGGCTCCAAACTTGCATCCTGAACTCTGATCTTGGATTCCGTACTTCCCTCAGGCCACGCCATTCCATGATATTCTGCATTTCTTCCTCCTACCCAGTTCCCCAGATATTTCTCAGGATTAGCTTTAATCTGGTCGGACAGGCTTTGTGAAGCATCATAAGGAACGCCGGTCAATGTTGTCTCTCTCTGGCCATTGTTACCCAGGAACATCATGGTGTTAGAATAAAAAGATCCACCCTGACGCCAGTCTATGTTAGCAAATAGTGTGAAATTTTTATAGGTCACAGTCGGCTGAAAACCCATCAGGAACTTGTTATTGAAATTACCGATTTTTCTAATTTGACTTACATCTGTATTAGCCTGGTAAAGACCGCCAGCCGTTACAATCGGATAGTTGTAGTAAGGTGAACTCTGATCTGTAACTTTAAGAATCGGTTGCTCATAGATATCACCAATTTGTCCGCCCGTGTAAGTCCGCACCATAGCGCCGCCACTTTCATTGGTTGCAAAATACGTGATACCATCCGCCAGTTCTCGGATATAAGCCCGGTTACGGCTCAGCGTAACATTCAAATCAAAAGTCAGATTTTCCGTTTTAACAGGTGTTGTCATAATGCCCAACTCAAATCCTTTACTTTGAACCAAACCTGCATTAATCAGCTTGCTTGTCGCTCCTGATTCGTCCGGAACAGTGATTCCAAGAATCTGGTTTTTGTTTTTTCTATCATAATAAGTTGCTTCCAGGCCCAGACGGTTTTTCAGGAATTTCACATCAAAACCAACTTCCATTGAAGTTGCAATCTCAGGTTTCAGATTTGCGTTTTTCAATGTTCCTGCCATGTACATTCTTTTTGCCGTTCCCCAATCCGCAGCCGTTGCGTACGTTTGAATCAGGTTGTATGGAGCAACGTCATTACCAACCTGGGCATAACCCGCTCTCACTTTTGCAAAGCTCATCCAGCTTGGTAAATTCACCATTTCTGAAATCAAAACGCTTAAAGAAGCGGATGGATAGAAGTACGAATTGTTGCCTTTCGGAAGCGTACTTGTCCAGTCGTTACGAGCAGTCAGATCCAGAAAGACCATTTCCTTAAACCCTAACGAAGCAGATCCATAAGCTCCATAAAGCAATTTTTTTGTCAGCCCGCTTGAATACGTTACAGTTCCCGGAGCGCCATTTGCAATATTGTATAAACCAGGTACTACCAACGAGCCCGCGTTATTTTCCAAAGTACGGCCATATTGTTCAAGGCGGTTACCACCTGCCATAGCATTCAGGCTCCAGTTTGGTCCTAAATTCTTTTTGTAAGCAACAATCAGATCCAGGTTGGTTTCTTTCGTAAAAGTGTTTTTAATGTTGTAAGCACCATTCACATATTCAAAGTTGTTGAATGCCTTTTTTGCTTCAAACAATTCATTGTAAGCGTCTCTTGCATAACGTGCTGTGACAGAAAATTCCTTGCTTAGATTATAATCCAGCTGAATTTTGCTTACCGTTCTGTCACGTTTGAAACCAGTCGGGTTTTCATGCACAAGATAAAAAGGGTTATTCTGTTTATCCTTATATTTCCGTTGCGCTATTCCTTCCTGACCTGGCAACCAGTAATCTCTCAGATCATTAATATCAACCTGTGCTCCTGTTTCGTAAATACTTCTAACAGGATCATTACGTGAAGCGTCAATTAATGGTCTGTTATTGGAACCGGATTCTGTAATGTTAAGGTTGAAAGTTGCCTTTAATTTATCCGTAATATTATAAGCTGTGTTAAGCGCGACAGTCAATCGGGAAAGATCCATTGTTGGAATAATCCCTTTGTTAGTCATATTTCCAAGGGATAACCTGAAATTGCCTTTGTCATAATTTCCGTTTACAGAAATATTGTTAGTGTTCGTAACACCTGTCTGGAAGAAATCTTTAAAACGGTCAGGATGTGAAATTAAGGGTGTTTTTACACCATTTGTATTCCATTGTGCCCAAAGTTCACCTTTATCCAATGCCGCGCCCCAGCTTTCATTTTCCTGTTCTTCCAAAACGTGAGCTCCTGTTTTTCCCGAGCCGAATTTATTTTGAACATGAATATATTGAAGCGGAATTTCAAAAGTTACCGCCGTATTAAGCGAAACACCAATTCCTTTTTTCCCAGCCGCGCCGGATTTTGTTGTGATTAAAACCACACCATTTCCCGCTCTTGATCCATATAATGCCGCTGCACTGGCTCCTTTCAAAATAGAAACATTTGCAATGTCATTCGGGTTGATATCAGAAATCGCGTTTCCCATATCAGCTCCGCCAAATCCATTTCCCAATTTATTAGCAACCGGCACACCATCGATAACAAAAAGTGGCTGATTGTCACCATTCAATGAACTTGCTCCCCGAATAATCATACTCACAGACGAACCAACACCGCCGCCCATTTGTGATATCTGCACGCCGGCTACTTTTCCAGCCATTGCATTCAACACATTGTTTTGAGGCGTTTGTGTCAATGCTGTTCCCTCAATATTACCGACGGAATAACCCAGCGAGCGCTTTTCTCTTTTTATTCCCAAAGCTGTTACTACCGCTTCTTTCAAAGTTTCAACACTTTCAACCAGTGAAATATCGATAACACTTTGTTTCAAAACCGGAACTTCCTGAGGATTAAATCCGATATAGGAAAATATCAAAACCGGATTATCTCCTGAAACATCAATAGAATAGGCTCCTGAAACGTCAGTTGTTGTTCCGACTTGCGAGCCTTTCAAAAGGACATTTACACCCGGCATAGCGGTACCTTCTTTGGCAGAAATAACTTTCCCGCTAATTTTCATCAACGATTTCTCTGTATCAGGACTTGCCAAAAACTGGCTTTCAATTAAATTGGAAGAAAGTGGAATTGGAGCCAGCACAATTTGCTTTCCGATAATCCTGTACTTGATCTTCAAAGGGATTAACAAATTATCCAGGACATCTGCTAACCGTTCATTGGTTATGTCCAGAGAATATTTCTTTGCGCCCGAAACCAGTTTGGGACGATAGGTAAATTTGACATCCGCTTGTTTTTCCAGACTGTTCAAAATACCGATCACATTCTGGTTTTCTACTTTTAAGCTAACTTTCCGGTTAAGCAGATCTTGGGAATCTGTCATACCGGCAAACGAAACACTGGCAAAAATCACAGCCATGCAAACCTGAAAAAGCACAGTTTGCTTGAGGTGATATAAGATTTTGGGAAAACGTAGATCTTTTTTCATTAGCTTCGATTTGTTCTTGATTTGAGAAAAGCAATAACAATCCTTTCATCCACTTTGGAATGGATGGCGTTTTTAAGAACGTTAAAGGAAATCATGGGCCCGGCCAACGGAATGTCGCCAGACTTTTAAGTAAAGGATTATTTATTCATACTCGGCTGGGTTATATGGTTTTGTGGGTTAGGATTACTCAGTTACATTTTTTACCATCAATCATTATATCGGTACCAACGACCTTATAATTCGCTTCAACAGCTTCACATATAATATCCAGCCGCTCAAACAGGGTTTCACTACCCAGGGAAGTTGTCAACCGGCAATTCGCAAAAACCTCTTTATCAAACACGAGTTTCACGCCGTAAACTTTTTCCAGTGCCTCAAAAATATCCGGCAGCGGCGCATTGGAAAATGAACGTTCCAACAATTCTTCCTGTGAAACAATAACCTCAGGCTTGTCGATCAGGGAACGGCTTAACGTTTCGTCTTTTCTGGAAAAAACCGCTTTCTGATTTGGGATTAGTACAACTTCTTTCTTTTCCGAATTCGCTATTCTAAAATCCTGATTGGCAAAAACAAAAACTCTGCCCGTTCTGACCGAAACTGTTACCTCTTTATTTTCTTCAAATGCATTGATCCGAAAACTTGTCCCCAAAACTTTTGTAACCAACTCATTGGCATAAACGACGAAGGGTTTGTCAGGATTTTTTGTTACATTAAAAAAGGCATCTCCCGACAAAAAAACCTTTCTTTCTTTACCTTCAAAATTATTTACATAACTCAACCTGCTATTCTTTTCCAACATTACTATACTCTGATCCGGCAACGTTATTTTAACGGGTTCAGAAGTAGTATTGACTACTTCTTTCAAAGGAATTTCCGCTTTTTCAACCAGTTTTGCATAGGTTCCTGCTTTTACTTTTGCAGGCTGGTAATTCAACCAAAGCAAGCCCGCAACCAAAATTACGGAAGCAGCAGCTACCCATTTTTTCCAGCCTAACTGGAATCCCGGTCTGCTATTTATTGGCTCATCAAGCATACCTGATTCTATTTTCAACCAAATATCCTGAACATCTTCCTGATCAAAAGGCAGTTGTGATGCTACTGCAAGCTGAATAACAATCTGCCTGGCCTGATCAAGAATATCACGCTGACCAGGATACATTTTCAAAAATTCATTCCAAAACAAACCTTCTTCAGGGTCAGAAAACTTCACCCAATTGATGAATTTTTCTTCCTTTACAATATCCTCAACAGAATATCCGGCGAATTTTTTAAACATATCAATTGCTTATCTACCCCCCTAAATCGGAAAGATGAAACTTTGTACTCATTTTTTTGAAAAATTTTTACAAAAAAATAAAATCAATAAAATAAGTGGATTTGAAGCCTAAAAACGGGGAAAGATATTTGAAAAAGAATTAGAACAAGAAGGAAAGAACGAAGGGAAAAGACCAACCGGCCATCTCAATAGTAATACGCAACTGGCTGATAGCCCTATGCAGAAGATTCCGGACGGACTGATTGTTTAGCTGCATCAGGTTTTCGATTTCTTCCAAACTGAAATCATCATGATACCTCAGCTGAATAACCTCCTGCTGCCTTTTTGAAAGCTTCCCAATCGCTTTGCGCAAGCGGCTTATTTGTTCGGATTGCGTTTCCTCCGCCATTAGTGTATCCTCGAAAGAGAAATCTCCAATGATATTTTCCAGAATACTTTCCGCGGTTTGAGGCTGAATTTCCTGTTTTTCTATGTTTTTAATAATGCGGTTACGGAGCGAACGGAAAAGATAATATTTTATAGAATCAGTCTCCGAAATATTTTCCCGGCGCAGCCACAGATGAAGAAACAAGTCCTGTATACTATCTTTTATCAGTTGCCGATTGGACGTAATCCGGTAGCCATACGACAAAAGATCATTAATGTAAAGATTATAGATTCTGGCAAACGCATCCCGGTTACCTTCTCGGAAGGTATTCCACAAAAGCATATCTGAGCCAGGATTATTCACAGTTAAATATAATTATTATAATTTATATTTAAATAACCATATCGAATAAAATTATTTAAATCAAGTCACCTGATGTAAATTAACCTCCAAAAATGAGGTTAACAGGCGTTATTGATATTATAAAATTGTTAATTATGAAATAGCCAGGCGGGATTGGCGGCGCAAAATTTCTTTTGCCTTGATTAACTGGTTTTTAACCGTATTGGTAGAGATGTTCATAAAACTTGCGATCTCTTTGTACGATTTCCCTTCTTCTATGTTGAGTTTCAAAATTTGCTTTCTTCTCTCAGAAAGTAACTCAACAGCACCCAGAAGAAATTTGATTCGGGCTTCTTTATCATCACCGTCTTCATCATTCAAAAAAGTCATCCGATCAACATATTGCTGGCGCAATTGCTGGTCTTTTTCAAACTTTTTGAACTGATCAAAAATCTGATTCCGCAAGCTGACAAACAAATAGGCTTGAAAACTATGCTCCGGTTTTATCTGCACGCGGCGGTCCCAAATCTTGGCAAATACATCCTGAGTAACATTTTCAGCTTCCTCCTCATCTTTGAGTAAAGTAGTACAAAATTTCAGCGCCGGGGAACGAAAATGCGTATAAAGCATCGAGAAAGCCGCTTCGTCTCCCTGTGTTACGCGGTAAAGGATTTGTTCATTAGGAAAGTTCATAGGATTTAGGAATTTTTTGGTCCGTATTATTTCACAAGATATTCGGTAAAATTGCTTGTAATGCCCAATTCATTTTGAAGTTTCTCAACCACCGTAAGCAGTTGATCCATTTCACTTTTCAGTTCTTCTGTAAGTTCTTCTACTTCTCTTCTCGTATAAATTGAAATTGGAAAGCCGCGTTTTTGCAGACTGTATTTAGCGATTGTAGGATAAGCCGAATGCACAATATCCATTGAATCCAGAAAAAACTGCTGCACTTTTTTCACATCTTCCTCACGGTCAGCATCGTTGAAATATTTACAGATCCACACGATCAGTTCCGGATAAATATTTCCCTGGATACAGGAAAGTCCCGCCGCACCTGCTTTCAGAGACGATACCGCATTCACCATATAGGCATCATAAAGCCCAAACTGATACCCTTCCGCAACTTTGATTCTGCGTTTCACTTCTTCGTCATCCAAACAGGTATCCTTATGATAGATCACTCTTCCTGTTTCAACCAGTTCTTTAAGTACTGTACTCGGTATCAATCTTTTATAAGGAACCGGACATTCATAAAAACCCAATGGAATATTATCCGTCAAACTGATAAGCTCTTTCGCGTTTTTAAGGAATATTTCATCTGATTCATTTTCCTCCGCGATAAGACCGGAAATTACGATCACCGCTTCAACTCCGGTATCATATATACGTTTAACAAATTCGGCCTGTTCAGCAATTGGTCCGCCGAAAGTTCCAGTTGCTACAACCGGGACTCTTCCTGCAACTTGCTCAACGACCGTTTTTGTGACATCAATCCTTTCCTGTTCGCTCAATTCGTACATTTCGCTCGAAAGGCACGTTGCAAAAAGCCCGGCAGAGCCTGCATTCAGATAAAATTCCGTCAGCGTTTTCAGGCCATCATAATCAACTGCTCCCGATTCAAGAAACGGAGTTAACATAACAGGAATAAATCCTTGCGGCAAAGATGTAGTTTTTTCGGTCATACCAGTTTTAAAAAATCTATAAGTGTCAGGGTAACTTTACCGGTCCCTCATTTGCCGGATTATTTTTTCATGTCAGGATATAATTCTGACTTTTGTAACTACTATTTTATATACTCGGGTTATCAGCCAATGCTTCTTTTTCAATTTCTATTGGTTTTCCTTTCAACCGTGTTAAAAGTAAACCTCCCAGAAAAATAGTCAGCGTACCAACTACCATCACCATATTCTGATGCAGCGGGTTTCGTAAATATGCATATTCATCCGGCAGTTGTTTTGAAAAAGTCATCCAGATGATGACGACAATGCCAATCAGCGTAGCCGTAAGCGCTTCGGCATTTTTTGTATTTCTTGAAATAATTCCCAAAAGAAATAATCCCAGCATCCCCCCGGCAAAGATTCCGGATAGCAGCCACCAGACGTCCAGCACACTTTTTACACCAATCATCGCGATACCAGTGACCATTCCCAAAAGTCCAAAACCTGTTGTTGCAATGTATAACAAGGTCATCGATTGTTTCGAGGTCATTTCCGGTTTAATATACCGCTGATAAATATCAACCATAAAAACCGTAGCAGAAGCATTCATTCCCGAGCTGATCGTACTCATAGCTGCAGACATAATGGCTGCAATAATTAATCCCAATAGTCCCACAGGCACTTTATTGACCATAAAATGCGGCATTACTTTATCTCCAATATCCGCCGCACTTAATGTTGACGCCAGTTTTTGAAGAGCTTCGGGCGTTCCGTTCGGCAAACGTTCAACCGCAACCTGCATTTGAACGGCATGAAGCAGATCAGGATTACTTTGGTAATAAGCAAATAAACAAGATCCAAGAACGAAGAACATCAGCGAAACCGGCAGATACAAATAAACGCAAAGCCAGATAGAACCCGCCGCTTCTTTAATAGATGTTGTAGTATGATAGCGCTGCACGTAATTCTGGTCCATCCCAAAATTGTTGAGGTTCATGAAAAAACCGTACAACAAAACAACCCAAAAAGATGACTGCGTAAAATCAGGGGCAAAACTTCCCAAACCGAATTTATCATCTGCTTTTCCAATATCAATAATCCGTGAAACACCGCCTTCCATTCCTGATATCACCAGATATAGAATGACAAGTGCTCCGGCCGTTTTAACAACGCCCTGAACAACTTCCGTCCAGATAACGGCTTCCATGCCACCCATCACGGTATAAAGTACAATACAAATCCCAACTACGATCATAATCGTAGCCATTGGGTAACCTGTTAATGCCTGAAGACTAAGTGCAATTCCGAAAAATATGGAGCCCATTCTAGCCAGCTGAGTGAGCAAAAAACAGGCAACGGCATACGTCCTGGCCCAGGGACCGAAACGTTCTTCCAAATGTGTATAAGCGGAAACAGTTCCGGTATTTCTGTAAAACGGTATAAAAAACTTGGTAGCAACCCAGGCTGCAAGCGGCATTGACAAACTAAAAACAAAAGAATTCCAATTACTGCCGAAAGCTTTTCCGGGAACACCCAGGAAGGTATTGCTACTCAGAAAAGTGGCATAAATAGAAATACCGATAGCCCATCCGGGGATTCTTCCGGATGCTTTTGTAAACTGATCCGCGGTTGTGTTCTTGCGGGAAAAATAAATACCGACAGCCACCATCCCAACCAGATAGCTTATAACGATAATCAGATCGATAACGGGTAAGGATTTCATTCTACTTTATTAATAAGTATAACTTAATTGCAAATAAACAGGATTACTTTCATGCATTTATGTGGTTTTATATCCTTTTATTATACGATCTTATCATACAAAACAATTTAAAGTAAAAAAGTATGTCAATACTGTCAATCCTTCTTATCCTTAAACAGATATCCAATCCCAACCGTTGAAATAACGATCAGTGAAAGCAGAAGAATTTTTGTTCCCAATCCTTCATTTGGATGTTCCAGCAAATAACGAATTTCCTGAGCTTCTCTTCCGGCCCAGACTGCAAGTACTGTACGCGGGATCATACCCAACGTCCCGCCCGCAAGTACTTGAGGTAACTTTGCGCCGACTACGTTGAAAAATAAATTAGTAATAGTAAAGGGTAAAACAGGCGAAAGTTTGGCAAAGAAAATCAGCCGGAACTGGTTTGCTTTGAATTTGCGAATGAGCGATTCGATTTCAGGATAAATCTGCACCAGATAAATCCGGATCGATTCTGCATTGAAAAAATCAGCCAGTATATAAAGAAGCGCAATGGCTCCGAGATTTAATAAAAACAAAAACGGGATTGCGTACCATCCTAAAAAATAACCGAAAACCAGAGCGAGAAATGTTGGCGGTGTGAGCGCAATGGCTGAGGTAAGGGTTAGTCCAATAGTTACCAGCATCCAGGTTCCATAAGACCAGTTTCGTAATAATTCTTCATGAGCCACGGCCGAAGCGGTAAGCAATGATGTGGTTACTAATGGAACAACAGTGAGTAAAATGCTTACGACAAGAGGTAAAGGAAGTTTTTTTACTAATGGATTCGCCAAAAGAAGATATTTTTAGTCAGTACAATGATTTCAGTTACCAAATTAACCACTTCTTTCTGTAAAAGGTTTTTCCAGAAGGTTATCTTTGGTCTTTTACTGCAAATTCGAGGATTGACACTAACTATTTTTCTATGAAATTCGCGACCAAAGCCATACATGCAGGTGTTGAACCTGACCCTACAACAGGTGCAATTATGACACCAATTTACCAGACTTCAACCTATGTTCAGGAAAGTCCGGGAAAACATAAAGGTTATGAATATTCGCGTACGCATAATCCAACGCGTACTGCTTTGCAAAATGCGTTGGCAGCTCTGGAAAATGGCAAACATGGAATTTGCTATGCATCAGGCCTTGCTGCAACGGATGCTGTTTTGAAATTATTCCGGCCGGGTGATGAAATTATTGCTACCAATGATATTTACGGAGGCACTTACCGGATCATGAAAAAGATTTATGAGCCGTTCGGTCTGGTTTTTCATTTTGTTGATATGAGTGATATCAAGGAAATCGAAAAAGTGATTTCCGAAAAGACGAAAATGATCTGGGTTGAAACGCCTACAAATCCTTTGTTAAAAATTATTGACATTGAAGCGGTAACCAGCGTTTGTAAACAAAAAGGAATCCTGAGCGTCGTGGATAATACTTTTGCCTCGCCATATCTGCAAAATCCGTTAGATCAGGGCGCCGATATTGTCATGCATTCCGTAACCAAATATCTTGGCGGACATTCCGATACGGTTATGGGCGCGCTCATTGTCAATGATGACGACTTAGCAAAACAACTGGCTTTTATCCAGAATGCGAGCGGCGCGGTTCCCGGGCCTCAGGATTGTTTTCTGGTTTTGCGGGGAATAAAAACTTTACATATCCGGATGCAACGGCATTGTGAAAATGCAAAAGTGGTTTCGCTATGGCTCGAAGATCATCCAAAAGTTGGAAAAGTATATTATCCCGGACTTCCGTCTCACGAGGGACATCTTTTAGCAACCCGGCAAATGCGGGGATATGGCGGAATTATTTCTTTTGAGCTAAAAGGAGACAATTATGAGGAAGCAGTGCATGTGATGGAAAGTCTGGAAGTATTTTCTTTGGGCGAATCATTAGGCGGTGTGGAGTCGCTTTGCACCCATCCCGCAAGCATGACCCACGCGAGTATTCCGAAGGAAGAAAGGGAAAAAGTAGGATTAAAAGACACGCTCATCCGCCTCAGTGTGGGAATCGAAGATGTAGAGGATTTAATAGAAGATCTGGCACAGGCAATTGGTTAAGATTTTAATTCTCTTTTGCATTCCAAAGCCAAAACCATTACTTTTGATCTCTACATTATAGCAAAACAACAAACAGGTTATTCATGGAATTAACAGGAACTATCATCGCTTTACTGCCTGAAGTGTCTGGTCAGGGTAAAAATGGAACGTGGCGGAAGCAGGAATTTATTCTTGAAATCCCTTCGCAGTATCCAAAAAAAGTATGCATTTCATTGTGGGGTGATAAAATAGATCAGGCTGGTTTACAGATCAATGATGCTGTTACTGCATCCATCGATGTTGAAAGCCGCGAATATAACAATCGCTGGTATACAGAAATAAAAGCATGGAAAGTTGACAAAGCCGGAAGTGCAGGCAGCGGCGGAGCTTCTTTTGGCGGAGCAAGTAACAACAGTACTTTGCCTCCTGTAACAACTTTTACAGAAGACGAATCTGACGATTTGCCTTTCTAAAAAAATATAATAGCGGTCCACCGTCGCGATGAGAGAATTCGTCAATGGGTCAATGGTCATTTATCGTCCTCATTACTGAGGTTATTGTCATCATTCTTTCAGCGCGTCGGCGGACTGCTTTTTTAATTTCATCTGGCTGATCATGCCATCGCTACTGTAAAATGATCAAAAACTTCGTGCGGATGTACTTCCAAAACATTGGCAAGAACAAGCACTACCAGCGTATTTGAAGCAATTTTTCTGGGAATGCCGGCTGCTGCTGCAAATAATTCAACTGTTACAGTTTGTTTTTCGTCGAGCAGTTTCATCAGCTTTTCTTCCTTATCTCCGTACTGGAATCTCACGTCTCTTTTAAAACGGCCACGCCGCATAATTTCTCGCATTTCACGGCTTGCCTGAATGGATTTGTCCGCCACACGAACATAAGCCTTTTTCATCCCTGAGGAATCCACAACATAATGTGGCTTATCAAGACTTCGCGGAATAGTCAGAACGAGAACCTCACGATCTGTGTCGACAGGAATTCTTTCTAAACGGTAATCAAGTTTGGGGAAACAATAGGTGTCAATGGCCTTGACGAGGGTGTATTCGTCTTCAAACGAGTCTTTAACTCCTTTGATTGTCCGGTCATCTCCAACGCCGACGAAGAGTTTCCCACCCCCCGAATTAGCGAAGGCAACAAGCTCACGGACAATTTTTTCCGGGTGATTGGATTTCAGTTTGAATTCCACATGATCACCCTCACCTCTTCTGACCAACTCTTTAAGCAATCGTAGTTCCATCAATTGGCCTGGATAGATACTTAACTATGAAAACAATCGGGCTTTCTGGTATTTGCTTTTCATAACAACGTTACCAATTTACATTCCTTTCATGATATTAAAAAAATATTATCAATGAATCTTTGCACATTTTATGATCATTCTTATAACTAGTTGATTCAAATAAATAATCGTACCATTCCGGATCATGAAGGCTCAGAAAAAAGATTTAATTTGGCATAGAATTTCTTCGTCACTATCGAATATTTTATCCCAACTTCTGCCTTCAATAGCGTAAGGCCAACTTACATGAGAAACCTGACCATTGTAACCTTACTGTACATTACACTGCCTACTTACTTCTTTTTATTCTTTTGGGTAAATAGTAACTATTCGATTATTTCAATGGTTACGCTAACGTTTGTACTGTTTTTCTCCATCTATAAAACACGTGAGAAAAACCTGGATCCCGGTTCCCTGCCGTTTTCCTTAAAACCGATACTCCGTTCTTCTTTCTTTATTTCATTAGCACTTTCCTATTTTTCCGAATTTGGCGGATTTAATTATCAAAGCTATGATTATCAGGCGCATAATTTCAAATTCAATTTATTAGCCACGCAACCCCTGCCATTATATGACCAGGATCGTGATGTTTATATGTGTTATTATTTGGGTTATTATATTGTTCCCTCGCTCCTCGGAAAAATTACGTCCATTCATTTCATAAAAGGTTTCGCCTTTATCTGGACCTGGTTTGGACTTTTATTAAGTTTTTCCTGGATTCAGATCCGCTTTAAAGACTTGAAAAACCGTCAGCGCATAATGATCAGTTTACTTATCATTTTCGGATCTTATGTGAGCGTGCTTTTACCGGCATTAAGCAAATTATTTTCAGGAACGGTTAATTTTCAAAATAACTCCATCCTTATTAATGGCAAATTCGTACTCAATCAGCTACCTATTTTTTCAAAAAGTCTTTCAGAAGCTCCGCAACATACTTTACCGGCTATTCTGGGAACTTGCTTTTTCCTGGCGGCCATTACTAATGTCAAATATTTTTATCCTTTTGCCCTTTTTATTTTCAGTTCCTTTTTCTGGACACCCTTTACGACGGTCGGCCTTTCTCTTTTTTGTCTGTATTTTGTCTTTAAAGGATTTCAGCAGGATAAATTCCGGTTTATTTTAAGCGTAGCCCTATTCGGTGTTTTGCTGCTGCTTGCGTTTTATCCGGTGATCGTATTTCTCCTGAGCTCTGACGCGACGTCTATGGAGAGTAATTTATTTATATGGCAAACCGGGAGTGGCACCTGGCCTTTGTATTACTTACTTTACCTTTTCGGATTCTTTGGAATCTGGTTTATTTTTTTCAGAAAAGGTTTGTTTGAATTCGACAGGGAGCTTTTGCTGGTATCTTTCCTGACTTTCGCGCTGTTAGGCCTGGTGCAAATGGGTCATTTCAACGATTTAAATACACGAGCGTCTATCGCAGCCCAGCTTGTATTGGGAATAAGCATCACCTATGCTCTGGTAGTTCGATACAGGAATGGGAGAAAAAATAACTGGTTCATCATGGCAGCATTATTCCTGGCCATTAACTCACTGAGCTTTGTGAAATTTTACTATGAGCGATTATTTAGCCTGGACAGAGGGTTTATCAATACAATAGAAAATCCTGGCATTCCGGAATCCGGAGACAATTATTACGATTTTCTGGAGAAGGGTTACAGCAACGGAAAGGAAGTTGTGCAGCAATACTCATTAAAAAAAGGAAGCATTTTTGAGAAATATCTATTGAAACGAAATTCTAAGTAATTCTTTATTATAAACAAGGCCAAACGAAAAACGGCGCCTAATGGCGCCGCTCTTAATTAATATTCGTCTTCATTAAAGAAGAAGTCATCTTTGGTCGGATAATCCGGCCAAATTTCCTCAATGCTTTCATAAGGCTGACCATCATCTTCCAATTCTTGTAGGTTTTCAACTACTTCTAACGGAGCGCCTGTTCTAATTGCGAAGTCAATCAGCTCGTCTTTGGTAGCTGGCCAAGGAGCATCCTCCAGATATGATGCGAGTTCGAGAGTCCAGTACATAATTTTTTTCGCCTATTAAATAGTTACTTAATTTTTTCAGGATTGCAAAAGTAAAAAAATTTGCATCTTTTAATAATTTTAAACAAAAAAAATCTAAAATAATTGTTTTTTAGTTTTAATATTTTTCGTGATTAACTTAAAAGATTGAAAATCATAAAATTAGGGTAAAGTTTAAGTGCACACCGGTTATTAACTTTATCCTTTGGCATTATATAAAATATCATTCCTCAGCTTATTCCCCATTTTGCTGAATTAATTGTTTTCTCAAACCGGGACGAAATCTTTTGTAAATTTCCCGATCATTATAATTGAACAAATATGACAATTGAAGTTTGCGCATACTCCCTGGAATCCTGCATGAATGCCCAGGTCGGCGGTGCAGGACGCATTGAGCTGTGTGGAGGACTGGGTGAAGGTGGAACTACACCAAGCGCCGGTCTTATAGAAATGGTTCGTGAACACATCCAGATCCCAATTTTCGTAATGATCCGTCCGCGTGGCGGAGATTTTGTTTATGATTTCTTTGAAGAAGAAATCATAAAAAAGGATATCGCCATGGCCAAAAAACTGGGAGCCGACGGCGTTGTGCTGGGGATACTTCTTCCGGACGGAAACGTTGATGTGGCACGCACGAAAGCGCTTGTCGATTATGCCGCGCCTATGAAGGTAACTTTTCATCGTGCATTTGACCTTACTCCCGATCCGGTTAAAGCGCTGAAAGCAGTCATTGAAACTGGTGCTGAAAGAATTCTCACCTCGGGCCAAAAACCTAATGCGCTGGAAGGTATAAAGCTTTTGGAACAATTGGCCAAAACTGCCGGAAGCTCTATTGAAATCATGGCTGGCGGCGGTGTAAATCATAATAATGCCGCTGAACTTAAAGATGCCGGTGTTCATTCTCTGCACTTAACAGCCAAATCTTTCCGCCCTGGAAGGCAAAAATATTTTCCTTCTGATATTTCCATGGCTGGCGAAAGTCCAGATGAAAAGTCGGTAATGTATAGTGATTTAGGTTTGGTTGAAGCGATTGTGAGTGCAGTTGCGGATAAATCATTAAATAATATCTAGTCAAAGGCCTGGCTAAGAAGATGTTCATGACAACGGATAGCGATTAACTTTAAGTTTAGTAAAAAATCGCATAATTGTAGGGCTTGAAACACAAATCATTATCTTTGCGGCTCTTTCTAAAAAAACAAAACCTTAAAAACGTGAATAACAATACTTCGTTAATTTGGAACATCGTGCTTAGCATAGCCGTAGCGGTGTTATTTTTCTTACATTTCTCAGGAGGTAAATCTGAATCCGTTGCAGCAGGATCGGATGGAGTAGTTGCAGGCCGTCGTACTGTGTATGTACAGGTCGATTCACTTTTGACGAATTATGATTTCTTTAAGGACACTAAGAAAGCTTTGGAAAATAAACATTTCCAGTTGGAAAATGAGTTGAATACAAAAGGTCGCTCATTGCAGAATGAAATTGCTTTTTTCCAACAAAAAGCACAAACAATGACACCTGACCAGGCTCGTTCAACAGAAGCGCAATTGGGAAAAAAACAGCAGGATCTTGTTGCTTACCGTGATCAGGCTATGGCTGGACTTCAACAGGAAGAAGCTGGTAAAAATGAAGAGCTTTACAAGCAAATCAGAGCTTACATTGAAAAATATAACAAGGATAACAAATACGAATATGTATTAGGTTATTCTTTGGGTGGTGGAATTTTGTTCGCTGACAAATCTCTTGATGTAACTCAGAAAATCATCGAGGGGTTGAATACGGAATATAAAGGTACTGACGCTGCAAAAGCTGCTGCTGATTCTACTAAGAAATAAGGTTTAATCCATCAGGGTTAAAATTGACATAAAGGCGACTGATTTAGATCGGTCGCCTTTATGTTTTTTATAGCAAAAAATATATCGGCCATGCCTGCGGCATTTTGTTCAAATTTATCATCCGCCATTTCCCGTGGATTAAAATCCACGGCTATCATATCGGTCATGCCGATGGCATTTAATTATTTAATCCAACCAACATCGTTTCCCGTGGATTAAAATCCACGGCTACAATATCGGTCTTGCCTACGGCACTTTGTCAAATTATTCTATCCAAAGCTTTCGTGCAGGAACTTCAATGCTTATAATATGTTTTATAAAAAAAGAGAGGCAGTTTAATTGAATAAACCGCCTCTCACTATATTTTCAATTTTTTCGAATTTGTAATTCTAAACGGCTTTCGAAGACACTTTCGCTCCCAGATATTCGCGGTTCATACGTGCGATGTTCTCAAAGCTGATCTCTTTTGGACATTCGGCTGAACATGCGTGTGTATTGGTACAGTTACCAAAACCTTCGGCATCCATTTGTGCTACCATTTTCTCCGCACGAATGCTGCGCTCTGCCTGGCCTTGCGGCAACAAAGCAAGCTGCGAGATTTTCGCAGATACGAACAACATCGCAGAAGCATTTTTACACGCTGCTACACAAGCTCCGCAACCAATACAAGCCGCAGCACTAAATGCATCATCCGCATCTTCTTTTGCAATTGGCAAATTGTTTGCATCCTGAGCATTTCCCGTGTTCACAGATACAAATCCACCTGCTGAAATAATCCGGTCAAATCCGTCACGGTCTACAACAAGATCCTTGATAACCGGAAATGCTCCGGCTCTCCATGGCTCAACCGTGATTGTATCACCATCCTGAAAAGAACGCATGTGCAACTGGCACGTTGTTACGCCTTTCAAGGGTCCGTGTGGCTGTCCGTTTATAAACATCGAACACATTCCACAAATCCCTTCACGACAATCGTGATCGAATGCGACTGGTTCTTTATTTTCTTCAATCAATTGTTCGTTAAGAATATCGAACATTTCAAGAAAAGACATATCGGGAGAAACGCCGTCCAGATTGTAGCTTTCAAATCCTCCTTGTGTATCTGTATTGCTTTGTCTCCACACTTTAAGCGTAAGACGCATATTGCCTGCACTCATTTTTCTAAACTGTTAATGATTAACTATTAACGAAATTTATTTTAGTTATAAAACTCATAAGAAGCATCGGAGTTGATTGCCGATTGCTGATAGCCGAAAGCTACTTATAACTTCTCTGAGCGATTTTGATGTTATCGTAAACAAGTTCTTCTTTATGAAGATCCCATTTCTCAGTATCGATGTGCTCCCATGCTGACACGAACATAAAGTTTTCGTCATCGCGAAGTGCTTCGCCTTCTTCTGTCTGGTATTCTTCACGGAAGTGACCGCCACAAGATTCATTACGTGTCAATGCGTCGATACACATCAATTCACCTAATTCGATAAAGTCGGCAACACGGTTTGCTTTGTCAAGTTCCGGATTGAAATCCTTTACAGTACCCATTACTTTCACATCTTTCCAGAATTCTTCACGCAGCGCACGGATTTCCAAAATAGCTTCTTTCAATCCTTTTTCATTACGTGCCATTCCACATTTATCCCACATAATTTTACCTAAACGGCGGTGGAATAATTCAGGAGATGTTTTTCCCTGTATCGTAATCAGTTTCTGGATTCTGTCATTTACTTCCTTTTCAGTCTGTACAAATGCTTCATGATCCGTTGAAATATGACCAGTTCTGATTTCACCGGCAAGATACGCCCCAACCGTGATTGGAATAACAAAGTATCCGTCAGCCAAACCTTGCATCAGTGCAGAAGCTCCCAAACGGTTTGCACCGTGATCTGAGAAATTCGCTTCTCCTAAGGAATACAAACCAGGAACGGTTGTCATTAAGTTATAATCAACCCAAAGCCCACCCATTGTATAGTGAACCGCAGGATAAATACGCATAGGCACTTCGTAAGGATCTTCTCCTGTAATCTGCTTATACATATCGAAAAGGTTACCATACTTTTCTTTCACTACCGCCTTACCCCATTCAAGGATCTGGCTTTCCGGGGCGTTGGTAATATTATTTTTGTTTGCTTCACCTTGTCCGTAACGGTGGAAAGCAGCAGAGAAATCAAGGAATACTGCCAATTTGGAAGAACCCACGCCATATCCTGCATCACATCTTTCTTTCGCAGCACGGGAAGCGATATCACGGGGAACAAGGTTACCAAAAGCAGGGTAACGACGTTCCAGGTAATAATCTCTTTCTTCTTCCGGAATTGCATTTCCGGCACGTGTATCATTTTGTTTTTTCGGAACCCAGATACGACCATCATTACGAAGCGATTCTGACATCAAAGTAAGCTTCGACTGATGCTCACCGGATACCGGAATACAAGTCGGGTGAATTTGTGTAAAACATGGGTTTGCAAAGAATGCACCGCGCTTATGTGCTTTCCATGCGGCAGTAACATTACTACCCATGGCGTTTGTCGACAGATAAAATACGTTTCCGTAACCACCTGTACAAAGCAAAACTGCGTGCGCCGAATGTCTTTCCAATTCACCTGTGATCAGGTTTCTTGCGATAATACCACGGCACTTTCCGTCGATTTTCACAACATCAAGCATTTCGTGACGGTTGTACATGGTAATTGTTCCCATCCCAACCTGGCGCTGCAATCCTGAATAAGCACCTAATAAAAGCTGCTGACCGGTTTGTCCTGCCGCATAAAATGTACGCTGAACCTGCACCCCACCGAAAGAACGGTTGGAAAGAAGTCCGCCATACTCACGAGCAAAGGGAACTCCCTGAGCCACGCATTGGTCAATAATATTCCCGGAAACTTCCGCCAGACGGTGCACATTGGCCTCACGTGAGCGATAATCTCCTCCTTTAATTGTATCGTAAAATAGACGATGAACAGAGTCTCCGTCATTCTGGTAATTTTTAGCAGCGTTAATACCACCCTGTGCAGCGATTGAGTGCGCACGGCGAGGTGAATCCTGGAAACAAAATGCTTTTACTTTGTATCCCATTTCTGCCAGCGTAGCAGCAGCAGAAGCACCAGCCAAACCGGTTCCTACTACAATTACTTCAATATTACGCTTATTGGCAGGGTTTACAAGGGATACTGACGATTTGTATTTTTCCCACTTATCTTCCAGCGAGCCTTGAGGTATTCTGGCATCCAGACGAGATGAAGTTGCCATATATTTTGAAATGTTAATTAACCTGAAAAATTAGATTCAACTATTTAAACAAGAACATTTAACTTTTTCGAGTCAATATCTAAGCATGGATACTGACAGTCAAATGCTTGGAATTTAATAAACCCATCCAAGATAGATCGAGATAGGCATCAGTGCGAAAAGGATTGGTACGACAACTGAAAAAGCAACGCCTACAAGGTGAATCGCGCCGTTATATTTCAAATGGTACAAACCCAAAGTTTTAAATGCACTCTGAAAACCATGCAATAAGTGCCAGAAAAGCGAGAAGCAACCGAGTACATAGATTACAACAACCCATACATTCTGGAATATATCAAGCATCATCTGATACAGATTAAGCTCTTCTCCTGTAGTAAATTGATTGGTACGGTTTGGAATCCAGAAATGTGAAGTATGGATAACCAGAAAGATCAGGATCAGTGTACCAAGCAAGCCCATGCTGCGTGAGTACCATTTACTGTTTGCATTGGCATTACTAACAGCATATTTCACAGGTCTTGCATTCTGGTTTGCTTTTGTAAGCCATAGACCATCTGCAATATGAAGAAGAAAACCTAGTACCAAACCGATTTCCAGCGTACGGATTATAGGATTTGTTCCCATAAAATGCCCCCAGTGTGAAAATGTTACGCCTCCATCATTGTAAAAAATCATTGCATTGATGGTTGCATGTATTGCCAGAAAACTGATCAAAAATAAACCGGTAAGTGACATGATCAGCTTCTTACCGATGGAACTTGTTAACGCTTGTGTAAACCAAGACATAGCAAACACGAATAGTTTTAGTACAAAAAAATAAGGTATATTTAGAACGTTTCAAAGGTATAGCACAAACGTTTCCGACACAATAAAAAGGGGGCATTTTTATGAACTGCCTGACAATTTATAATCATTATTAAGTACCTCTGCCATGAATTGTTATATCCTGATAATTACATTTTTACACCATTACAAATATTTAATCTGAAAGTCTTACGATTTATGTATTATTAATCCTGTGTTTCGGATACACATTTAATAAGATTTTTCGTTCATGGCATAGCATTATATTTTGTCAAGATATAGTGCACTTACCTCTATCCTGAAAAAGTTTTTAATGTGTATGCGGAATAATCTACGATTTCAGCTGCTGATCCTTTTTATCTTTTGTTTTTTTGTGTCTTATAGGGCACATGCTACTCATGCAAGAGCTGGCGAGATAACGGCCAAACGCTTGGGTAATTCTCTCTCCTACGACATAACCTTTACTGGTTATTTTGATGTGTCGTCAAATGGAATTGATGCTGCAAACGCCCAAAGAGATGTACCCATGTATTTTTATCCCGCTCGCGGCAATGGTCAAGTCGAAGCGAAGCGCGTGGATCGAATTAATGCATTGACAAGAAATATCGGGAATAATACTACGCAAAATATATATACGATCCGATATACTTTTCCCTCTGCCGGCGACTGGAGTATTTCCGTCTCTATTGATAGGCGTAACGTTAGTATTCTAAATTTGGGCCCTCCACCAACAAATAACCTGAATTTTTACGTACACTCCAATATATCTATTAATGCTTTCGTAGGCTTTAATCAAACGCCTGTTCTTTTAAATGCTCCGGTTGATATTGGCGCTGTCGGACAGCGGTACATTCATAACCCAGGCGCCTTTGATGCCGACGGCGATAGTATTGCTTATCACCTTTATACTCCTCAACAAGATGTTCCAGGGACGGGTGCTGGTCAAAATCTTGGGTATAAAGATCCAAATCTTGTCACTCTTCCTGGAAAAACAGAACTTGGAGTCAGTCCGGCAGCTTTTAGTATGAATGCAATTACTGGGGATCTAATCTGGGACGCACCTGTTACCAAAGGACTTTATAACGTTGCTTTTGTTGTCGAAGAATGGCGGGATGGTGTGCTAATCGGGGAGATCATCCGTGATATGCAGATCATCATTGTTGATGCCAAAAATGACCGGCCAAAACTAGATCTAATTCCCGATATCTGCGTCGAAGCAGGAACACTCATCAACCAGATCGTAAAAGCAACCGATAAAAACGGAGATAAACTTACGTTGACCAGTACCAGCGGACTCTACCAGGCCACCGCTTTGATCAAGCCCGCCTATGCTACTTTCGCTGTTCCACAGCAAGGTGCGCAAGGCACACTTACAGGACAGTTCACCTGGCAAACCAGCTGTAACCAGATCAGGCTTGAACCCTATGAAGTACTCTTCAAAGTAGAAGACGGACCCGTAGCAGGAGCTCCTAACGCCAACCTGTTCCAGAAACTGGTCGATATTACGACTTTGCATATCACGGTCTTTGGTCCTCAGCCACAAAATCTGGCCGCAGCAGCTGTAACCGATGCAGCCGGAAAAGCATTCAAGCTGACCTGGGATTCTTATAAATGCCAGGTGCCGGGTGCCAAAATCGTTATTTACAGAAGAGAAGGTTGCCTTGCCATTCCGGTAGTCAAGTGTTTTACAGGATTAGATGGTTATGGATATGAGGAAATCGCAAGGGTCAATGCGGATCAGGTTTCTTACACTGACAACAACAAAGGCGCAGGCCTGAAATCAGGTGTTTCATATAGTTACCGCATCGTGGTAGAATTTCCAAGACCCGATTCGGATATCACCCAGCCGGGTTATCTGATCGGTGGCGGGCAAAGTGTTGCTTCCGAACAGGTTTGTATCGAAGTGCCCCTACTGATGCCGGTTATTACCAATGTGACGGTCGATTCGACAAGCGCAGCAAGGGGAGTTATTACCGTGAAATGGACAAGACCAACGCTGTCTGCGGGTGCTTCTATTCCGGCCCAATACAAACTTTTCCGTGCAACTGGGCTTGCAGGTACTAATTTTACCAACATTGCCACCATCAACACCAACCTGGTGGCTGGTGAGCCTGATACTATTTTTGTTGATAAAAACCTGAATACCGTTGACAATGCCTACCGTTACAAACTGGAATATTATTACACCGACGCGGGTGCGCTCGTAAAACTCGATGAAACCGATCCGGCTAGCAGTGTCCGTTTATCACAAGGCTCGGCAAATCCGAATGCGATCCGGGTTAACTGGACGGCCAATGTACCATGGAGCAACGACAGCCAGACCCACCGTGTGTACAGGGAAGATAAATCAAAACCAGGCACTTTTAACAGAATTGCAGATGTTAATGTAACCGGTGCCGCTTCCTATACTTACACGGATGACGGAACCGATAAATATGCCCAGGACGGAACCGTCAATGTGACGATCGCCAAAGATGTTGTTTACTGTTACAAAGTGGAAACCGTCGGTTCTTACAACAATACACAGATCAAGGTTGATCCGCTTTATAACTTCTCGCAGATTATCTGTGTGTCCGCTTCGGATACCACAAAACCTTGTGTGCCAGTGCTGAGCATTGATCTGCTCGATTGTGCTACCCTGACACCGGATGAGTTCTGTGACCAGACTTCTTTTACAAACAATCTGTCCTGGACGTATCCGAACACTGCAAACTGTGACCAGGCCATTACCGCTTACAGACTTTATTACACAAGGTATGAAGGTGATACGCCTACCCTGTTGAAAGAAATCACCGCTCCGGCCACTACTTCTTTTGCACACGAAGGACTGACTTCTTTTGCAGGCTGTTATTACGTGACCGCAGTCAATAAATATGGCACTGAAAGTGCGCCAAGCAATACCGTCTGCAAAGACAACTGCCCGATATTTGCGATGCCCAATGTGATCACGCCAAACGGTGATGGTAAAAACGATCTGTTCACACCGCTCAAATGTCCAAGTTTTGTCCAGTCACTGGAATTTAAGGTTTTCAACCGCTGGGGCGCGAAAGTGTATGATACCAAAGATGTCAACATCAACTGGAACGGAAAAAATAATGGCGGAAGTGATCTGGCAGCAGGTCAGTATTATTATGAAGTTACCGTCTATTTCGAATCGGTGCAGCGGGGTGGAAAACCGGCAACATTCAAGGGATGGGTACAGCTGCTTAGATAATAACCCCACAAACTTTTTAGCCTGTCAAAAAAACAGACTTTTTTTCTTTCAACTTCTAGTACGTTATTTGTAGCCCGGTTGGTATCCAGCCGGGCTACGGTGTTTGTTATAAACATTTCCCTCTCCTTTTTAGTATTTTAGCGGACATTGATGTTGCTGAAATTAAATCAATAAAAATGTGTTAATTCTTTTATATGTTACTAAAAAGAAAAAATGAATAGCGAACTTCAACAAGAGTTCAATAATTTAGCGTATTAGGGAATAAAACACACATTTTTAATTAAATTTTCGTTCAATACATGTATGTTAGGAGCATTAACTCATTCTAATAATCAAGGCCCGTTGAAAATTATAAAATAAGATAACATATCAGTATTTTTTTCTGATTAAAGCCTCTGTCTAAAGTAAGTCTTATGTCTATGCGTTACATTTTACAATTATCATTTCTTTTTGCTTTTATTCTCCTGCTAACTGGTCATAAAGCTCAGGCCACGCACGCACGGGCAGGGGAAATCACGGCAAAACGCGTAAACGGCAATTCGCTTGCGTATGACGTAACCTTTACCGGTTATTTTGATATTTCCCCGAATGGAGGACTTGGTGCAGCCAATGCACAGACGTCTGTCAACATGTATTTCTATACCGGTTCAGGTACGACTGCACAGCCTGTTCAAGTCCCCAGAATTGATGCATTGACAAGAAATATCGGGAATAATACTACCCAAAATGTCTATACCACAAGATACACTTTTCCTTCTGCAGGCGATTGGAGTATTTCAGTTGGTATTGATAATCGTAACGTAAGTATTTTAAATTTAAGTCCTGCGCCAACAGACAGGCTGAACTTTTATGTACATACCAATCTGGTTATCAATTCTTTTGTCGGTGTAAACCAGACTCCCGTGCTTCTTAATGCTCCGATTGATATTGGCGCCGTTGGACAACGTTACATCCACAACCCGGGCGCTTTTGATGCGGATGGAGATAGTATTGCTTACCATCTTTATACGCCACAACAGGGAACAACCAGAGGTTTGGGCGAAAATCTTGGATATAAAGATCCTAATCTTGTTACCCCTCCGGGTACGACAGAAGCCGGAGCAACGCCTGCAACTTTTGGCATGAATGCACTGACAGGAGATTTGACCTGGGACGCACCTGTTACCAAAGGACTTTATAACGTTGCTTTTGTTGTCGAAGAATGGCGGGATGGTGTGCTAATCGGTGAAATTATTCGTGATATGCAGATCATCATTGTGGATGCCAAAAATGACCGGCCAAAACTGGATCTAATTCCCGATATCTGCGTCGAAGCAGGAACACTCATCAACCAGATCGTAAAAGCAACCGATAAAAACGGGGATAAACTCACACTCACCAGTACCAGCGGTTTATACCAGGCCACACCTTTAATTTCTCCGGCTTATGCAACATTTTCTGTACCACAACAAGGTGCACAAGGTACGCTCACAGGGCAATTTACCTGGCAAACCAGCTGTAACCAGATCAGGCTTGAACCCTATGAAGTACTCTTCAAAGTAGAAGACGGACCCGCAGCAGGAGCTCCTAACGCCAACCTGTTCCAGAAACTGGTCGATATTACGACTTTGCATATCACGGTCTTTGGCCCTCAGCCACAAAATCTGGCCGCAGCAGCTGTAACCGATGCAGCCGGAAAAGCTTTCAAATTGACCTGGGATTCTTATAAATGCCAGGTGCCGGGTGCCAAAATCGTTATTTACAGAAGAGAAGGTTGCCTTGCCATTCCGGTAGTCAAGTGTTTTACAGGACTAGATGGTTATGGATATGAGGAAATCGCAAGGGTCAATGCGGACCAGGTTTCTTACACTGACAACAACAAAGGCGCAGGCCTGAAATCAGGTGTTTCATATAGTTACCGCATCGTGGTAGAATTCCCAAGACCCGATTCGGATATCACCCAGCCGGGTTATCTGATCGGTGGCGGGCAAAGTGTTGCTTCCGAACAGGTTTGTATCGAAGTGCCCCTACTGATGCCGGTTATTACCAATGTGACGGTCGATTCGACAAGCGCAGCAAGGGGAGTTATTACCGTGAAATGGACAAGACCAACGCTGTCTGCGGGTGCTTCTATTCCGGCCCAATACAAACTTTTCCGTGCAACTGGGCTTGCAGGTACTAATTTTACCAACATTGCCACCATCAACACCAACCTGGTGGCTGGTGCACCCGATACTATTTTTGTTGATAAAAACCTCAATACCGTTGACAATGCCTATCGTTACAAACTGGAATATTATTATACCGATGCAGGCAAACTTGTAAAACTCGATGAAACAGATCCGGCCAGCAGTGTCCGTTTGTCACAAGGTTCCGCAAACCCGAATGCCATCAAGCTAAACTGGACAGCCAATGTACCATGGAGCAATGATAACCAAATCCACCGTGTGTACAGGGAAGATAAATCCAAGCCAGGTACCTTCAACAGGATTGCAGATGTGAATGTTAGCGGCCCGGCGTCGTACACTTACACCGATGACGGAACGGACAAATATGCCCAGGACGGAACCGTCAATGTGACCATTGCCAAAGATGTTGTTTACTGTTACAAAGTGGAAACCGTCGGTTCTTACAACAATTCACAGATCAAGGTTGATCCGCTTTATAACTTCTCGCAGATTATCTGTGTGTCTGCCTCGGATACCACAAAACCCTGTGTCCCGGTGCTGAGCATTGATCTGCTCGATTGTGCTACCCTGACACCGGATGAATTCTGTGACCAGACTTCATTTACAAACAATCTGTCCTGGACCTATCCAAACACCGTAAACTGTGATCAGGCCATTACTGCTTACAGGCTTTATTACACCCGCTATGAAGGCGACACACCTACCCTGTTGAAAGAAATCACGGCCCCCGCAGCAACTTCTTTTACGCACGAAGGACTGACTTCTTTTGCAGGCTGTTATTACGTGACCGCAGTCAATAAATATGGCACCGAAAGTGCGCCAAGCAATACCGTCTGCAAGGACAACTGCCCGATATTTGCGCTGCCCAATGTGATCACGCCAAACGGTGACGGTAAAAACGATCTGTTCACACCGCTCAAATGTCCAAGTTTTGTACAGTCGCTGGAATTTAAGGTTTTCAACCGCTGGGGCGCGAAAGTGTATGATACCAAAGATGTAAACATCAACTGGAACGGAAAAAATAATGGCGGAAGTGATCTGGCAGCAGGTCAGTATTATTATGAAGTTACCGTCTATTTCGAATCGGTGCAGCGGGGTGGAAAACCGGCAACATTCAAGGGTTGGGTGCAGCTGCTTAGATAAACAATCAACCCGTTTTTTAACACATCAAAAAAAACAGACTTTTTTTCTTTCAACTTCTAGTACGTTATTTGTAGCCCGGTTAGTATCTAGCCGGGCTACGGTGTTTGTTACCATGACCAATTTTTAAATCTACCAATTATGAAAAAAGCCTACATATTTCCGGGACAAGGTTCACAGTTCAAAGGAATGGGTTTAGACTTATATCAAAGCTCCGATTCAGCCAAAGCATTTTTTGATCAGGCAAATGATATTTTGGGATTTGACATCACCAAAATAATGTTTGAGGGAACCGACGAGGAGCTTAAACAAACCAACGTTACACAACCTGCAATTTTCATTCATTCTGTTGTTCTGGCCAAAATCAGTAACGATTTTACACCAAACATGGTAGCTGGTCATTCTCTTGGAGAATTTTCCGCGCTTGTAGCAGCCGGAGCACTTTCTTTTGATGATGGATTACGTTTGGTTGCCAAGCGCGCCGACGCCATGCAAAAAGCATGTTTAATACGTCCGTCGACAATGGCAGCAATTCTTGGGCTTGACGATAAAACGATAGAAGAAATTTGCGCAGGAATTACGGACGAAATTGTAGTCCCGGCTAATTATAACTGCCCCGGCCAGGTTGTAATATCCGGAACCATAGAAGGTGTTGAAAAAGCCTGTGAATTATTAAAAGCTGCCGGTGCAAAACGTGCACTTTTACTTCAGGTTGGTGGTGCTTTCCATTCTCCTTTGATGGAGCCGGCGCGCGAAGAACTTGCTGCCGCCATTAACGATGCTCAGTTTCAGTCTCCACTTTGCCCGGTTTATCAAAACGTAAATGCAAAACCGGCAACTGAAATTTCTGTTATCAAAGAAAATCTTATTGCTCAGCTTACCGCACCAGTAAGATGGACACAATCTGTTGAGCAAATGGTAGCCGACGGAGCCAGCTTGTTCGTTGAATGCGGCCCGGGAAAAGTGTTACAGGGATTAGTGAAAAAAATAGCAAGCGGTGTCGAATTAAAAAGTATTTGAAAATTTTTTTTCAAAAATACTTGACAACTTAAAATTTCGTATTACTTTTGCACCCACTAACACGGTATTGGCTGATGGTGTAATGGTAACACAGGACATTTTGGTTGTCTCGTTCAAGGTTCGAGTCCTTGTCGGCCAACATTATTTTAGCGAAGAGCTCATTTTTTAATGAGCTCTTTTTTTTGCTTAATCTTTTCCCAAAATCACCTTCTACAACGGATTTTGACCATTTTTTTCATCAAACGACAGCAAACAAAATCCCAAATTTTCCTTTTAATAGATTTTGCGAAACAAAGCGATAAAATAGGTTACATGCTTTTCACAAAATGATAATTATTTACGGATGAAATGTTACATTTACTATGTATAACCTAAATGCACCGTAAATGAAAATCGACACAAAAGTTAAAAAAAGAGACCGGGAACGGACCAAGGGTAAAATCCTGAAAGCCGTTGGAGAGGTCATCGAGCAATTTGGAACTGAAAAAGTTGGGGTAAACCTGATTGCTAGAACAGCCGGAGTTAACAAAGTTCTGATATACAGATACTTTGAAAGCGTAGATGGTTTGATGGAACAATATGTAAAATCAGGAGAATACGTTTCCACCATGGGGGACGATTATATAGATAACATGGGAAACATTCCATTAGAAGAACGTGGAAAAGCATTGACCAGCTTAATGAACACTTTCCTTAGCGATTTGCGCGAACGTAAGGCCACCCGCGACCTTTTGAGATGGGAAATTGGAACCGGCAAAACCATGCTGTCAGATGCAAGAAATCAGATTGCTACGCGCATTGTTGACAAAATTGGTGACTTACCAAATTGTAAAGATACAAGTGCGCTGATGGCCTTTCTAACAGCTGGTATTTATTACATGGCTATTTCAAGCGACTATCGTGAAAAAATAATCGATGTCGATCTGCATTCCGACGAAGGTTGGAAACGTATCACAAATGTTATTGAAAGCATCATTGTGAATGTTGCTTAAATAAATCGATTAAAAAAAAGGGTCCTTTTGAATGAAAATTCAGAAGGACTCTTTTTTGTGGTGTATGCCAATAAAACGAAACCTCTTCACGTATATTTGTATGCCGGAGAAAATTTCCACTAAACGTGACTCCTTATCTCCGCTAAAAGGTAAAAGTAGTATATGAGTGTCCTGAAAAAGCTGGCCGGCGAAACGGCAATGTATGGTTTAAGTACGATGGTGGGTAGAATGCTTTACTACCTGCTCGTTATGCTTCATACAAAGTTATTTTTGCCTGAACAACTTGCCATACAGGTACAACTTTACGCTTACGCAGGTTTATCCCTGGTTGTGTACACATTTGGAATGGAAAGTGCTTATTTCTATTTCGCCCGAAAAGAAAACGATCGTCAGAAATATTACAATCTCGTGCTCAGCGCTGTCATTCTTGTAAGCGTTTTTCTGTCAGGCTCCATTTTCATATTTGCAGATTTTATTGCCAAACTGATAGAATATCCCAACGAAGCGAAACTGATCCGCTGGATGTCCGTAATTATGGCTATTGATGGCATTGTTTCAATTCCTTTTGCGCGACTTCGCCTGGAAAAGAAAGCAAAGCAATTTGTTACAGCCAGAGTTGCCAATATACTAATGAATATTGCCCTCAACTTTTTCTTTTTAATAATTTGCAGGGACATTCATGAAGCTCGCTATTTAGGAATTTTCAAGCCTGTTGTAGATTTATTTTACAGCCCCGAGGCGGCACCAGGGTTTATTGTGCTCGCTAACCTGATTGCCAATATGATGTTCTTTTTATTTTTATATAAAGAATTTATTGATTTCAGGTTTGTGTTTGATATGACTTTGTTCAAGCCTCTTTGGGTTTATGCGTTTCCACTTTTTGTGATGAATCTGGCAGGTGTAACGAATTTGCTTTTTGACAGGACATTTTTGCAATATCTGTTACCCGAAGGGTTTTACCCAAACCGTACCACAAAAGATGCGATTGGAATTTATGGTCAATGTCTGAAACTTTCGATTTTCATGAATCTGGCCATTCAGGCATTTAAATACGCTGCCGAACCTTTTTTCTATTCAAAAGCAGAAGATAAAAACGCCCCTTCGGTTTTTGCCGATGTGATGAAATGGTTTATAGTCATCTGTGCTACGATGTGGGTAGGGATTTGTGTGAATTTGCATTTGCTTGCGGATCTTTTCCTGAAAAAGAAAATATTTCACGAAGGATTAGCCGTAGTTCCGTGGCTATTAATGGGATTTCTCTTTCTGGGAATTTATTATAACCTGGCTACCTGGTTCAAATTATCCAACAGAACACAGTACGGTACTTATATTACATTAACCGGCGCATCCATTACCATTGTCCTGAACATCCTCTTGGTTCCGGTAATTGGCTACCTGGGTTGCGGTATTGCGTTCTCAGTATCAGGACTTGTGATGATGACTTTATGCTATTACTACGGACAAAAATATTATCCAATCCCGTACCATTTAAAATCCGGGTTAGCTTACATTCTGGGAGGCGGAATATTTATTTTATTAGACGCTTTTTTAATTCCGTCCGGTTCGTTGAGCCACATGGTTTACCACATGCTATTCTTTGTCTTATTCTGCATCATTGTAATTTTCGCAGAGCGAAAGGCCTTACCGGCGCGTTTTCAAAAAATCCTCAGCTTTAAATAACCCGTCAGCAATTACTTTCCTTGGCAGCGTCGCGAAGTAATTTATTGGCGAAAATAAATTCATTCAGTTCAGGAACAGTCGTTTTTGTTATGTCTGAGTTAACACCTTCCCATAATTTGTCACCCTGGTACAGAAACATCACGTTCTGGCCGATTTCCATGACCGAGTTCATATCGTGGGTAATAATAACTGTCGTGATTTTGTATTCGTCTGTAATTTCCTTGATAAGCTCATCAATTTTTACCGATGTGAGCGGATCTAATCCCGAATTTGGTTCATCACAAAAAAGATATTTCGGGTTCATCACAATAGCACGGGCGATACCAACACGTTTTTTCATCCCGCCGCTGATCTCTGAAGGCATTCTTTTCCCGGATGCTTCCAGACCTACCCGCTGGAGACAAAAATCGACCCGCTCCTTTTTTTCTTTTGGTGAAATGTCTGTTAGCATATCCAATGGAAAACGCACATTCTGTTCCACCGTCTGCGAATCAAAAAGTGCTCCGCCCTGAAATAATACGCCCATTTCCCTGCGTATGGCTTGTTTTGTATCCTTGTCCGAATTGTAAAAATCACGGCCATTATAAAGCACGTTGCCATGATCCGGTTTTATCAAACCGATCATACATTTTAACAATACACTTTTCCCGGTCCCGCTTCCACCGATGATAAGATTTATTTCACCTTCCTTAAAAGTGCTGGATACGCTTTTAAGAACTGTTTTGCCATTAAATGCTTTGTTGATATCCTTTATTTCAATCATTTCCCGCTAAATAATTTATTCAATTGTCATAAAATCCGGAAAGAAAAACGACCACGAATTTTCCATTATAACAATAGCTGCGCCAGTAAATAATCTGCTATCAAGACAGAAATGCAGCTATTCGTAACTGCCTGAGTACTTGCCTTACCTACTTCCAACGCTCCGCCTTTTGTAAAAAATCCCTGATAGGAAGAAATCGTAGCAATTAAAAATCCAAACACAAATGGCTTGACGCACATAAAAAACAAATTGTATGGCACAAACGAATCACGTATTCCATACAAATAATCTCTTTCTGTAATTACGCCGGTCAATGTTCCGGCCAGATATCCGCCAAAAATCCCTAAAAAAGCAGCCAGAATTACCAGCATAGGAAATGTAAACATAGCAGCCAACACTTTTGGCATAACCAGATAGGAAGACGAATTAATTCCCATAACTTCCAATGCATCAATTTGTTCCGTAATCCGCATCGTCCCTAATTCACTGGCGATATTGGATCCAACTTTTCCTGCAAGTACAATACAGGTAATTGTTGGCGCCAGTTCCAGAATCTGCATATCACGCACAATTAGCGCTACGGTAGAAACAGGAATAATAGGGCTTACAAGATTGTAGGCCGTCTGAATACAGGAAACTGCTCCGATAAATGTGGAAACAATAGCCACAATAAAAATCGAGCTGACGCCAATACTTACGCTTTCTTCCATAAAACGCCGCCAGTAAACAGACAATTTCTCACCTTTGCCAAAAAGCGATCCTAAAAAAATAAAGTATTTTCCGATTACTGACATCATATCTTAATTGTATTCAATATTTTCGGGGAAATTAGACAAAAAAAGAGCCAAATAGAAAAATGAATCCATTAGTAGTAATAACAGGTGGCACAAAAGGTATTGGAAGAGCATTGATTGAACGGTTTTTGGCTGGAAGTTTTGATGTTATTACCTGCGCAAGAAACGAAAACGATCTTTTGTCGCTAAAAAGTGACATGAAAACACAATTTCCTGATTCGGAAGTTTATTTTAAAAAAGCCGATTTATCATTACGCAATGAACTTAACAGTTTTATTGATTTTGTTAAAAATAAGCAGCGTGCGGTAGACGTACTTATTAATAATACAGGGGTATTTATTCCGGGACAAATCCATAACGAAGCTGAAGGCACGTTGGAAAAGACGATGGAAACAAATCTTTACAGCGCATATCACCTTACTCGTGGCATAGTCGGCAAAATGATGGAAGTTAAAAAAGGACATATTTTTACAATCTGTTCAACCGCAAGTATTACAGCTTATCCGAACGGAGGTTCTTATTGTATTTCAAAATTTGCCTTGTACGGAATGACAAAAGTACTGCGCGAGGAAATGAAACCACATGGCATCAAAGTTACTGCCGTGCTTCCAGGTGCAACTTTGACAGATAGCTGGCAAGGAACTGACCTGCCGGCAGAAAGATTTATTGATCCCAAAGATGTAGCTGAAACGATCTGGGGAGCGTATTTACTCTCTCCAAGAGCAGTTTTGGAAGAAATTTTGATAAGACCACAGCTCGGAGATCTGGATTGATTAGTAAAGAATAAAGCATTTTTGCTAAATTGCCGCATTTTTAAAATTATTTATAAAACCCTTATTTCATTTCATGGAACAATACCTTGGTATAGACGTGGGCGGTACTAACGTAAAAATGGGGATCGTTGACGCTACAGATGGGAGAATTTCTAATTTTTATAGCCACGATACCGCAAGCTGGCGCAGTTCAGGACATTTTATAGAACGGCTTGGTGACGCCATAGCTTTGCAATTGGTTGAGTACCCAGAAGTTAAAAGAGTAGGAATAGGCGTTCCCGGCCTGATATCACGTGACCGTACCACATTACTGGAAATTACAGCTATCCCTGAAATTGATGGTATTACCATTGTTCCGGATTTGAAAGCACGTTTTCCACAACATGATTTTTATCTTGAAAATGATGCCAACGCAGCCGCATTAGGAGAATATTATTTTGGCGAAGATAAACTTCCTGAAGATTATATTTTCGTGACACTCGGTACAGGTATTGGCGGCGCAGCCATTATTGATAAGAAAGTTTTCAAAGGCGGCGGTGGAAATGCAATGGAGCCCGGGCACGTACCGTCAAAAGACGGAAAAGTACTGGAACGCAACATTGGTAAAAAAGAACTGCTTGATATGGCACATACAATGCGTGCAAACTTTACAGGAAAAACGCAACTACCTGATAATGGAACAATTTCCACTACGGGACTTGTTGCAGCTGCCGCAGCAGGAGATGAACTTGCCAAGCAGATTTTCCAGGAAATGGGTTATTTGCTAGGTGAAGGATTGGTTTCAATGATCCGTATTCTTGACATTACCACAATCCTGATTGGCGGAGGTATTTCGGCTTCTTTTGAATATATCCTGCCAGCCATCAATGAAAGATTTGCCTACTGGCTTACTCCATATTACATGAAAACAATCAGCATTAAAAGAGCCACTTTGGCGAACGACGCCGGATTACTCGGAGCTGCTTCTTTATGTTTTGATTGATAAGATATTATTGAAATTGATAAAAAAGCGGAAAATGATCAGTATTCATTTTCCGCTTTTTTATTTGAAATTATTCTCTCGATTTTTTTAGTAAACCAGTTCCACGAATGCTTTATCAAGCTTACAGAATTTATTCTATATAAAGTTAACTTCAGCACTCAAACTGACACCAAACTTTTCTTTTACCGATTTTTGGATTTTTTCTGAGAGTGCCCTGATCTCAGCTCCTGAACCTCCTCCATAATTAACCAAAACCAGTGCCTGACGCGCATGAACACCAATTTCACCGTCACGATAACCTTTCCATCCCGCCTGTTCGATAAGCCAGCCAGCCGGAACTTTTACAAAACCAGGAATTGTCGGATAACCCGGGACAGTTGGAAAATCTGATTTTAACTTGTCAAATTGTTCTGAAGAAATCTCCGGGTTTTTGAAAAAACTACCCGCATTACCAATTTTCGCCGGATCAGGAAGCTTGCTTTCCCGTATCCGGATCACAGCTTCGCTTATTGCTTTTATGGAAGGTGACTCAACATTCATTTCCGTCAAGGTTTTTTGAATGTCGCCATATTCAACATGATAAACCGCCTTTTTATTTAAACGGAATAACACGCCTGTAATAATTAATTTTCCTTTCAATGCATGTTTGAAAATACTTTCCCTGTATCCAAAAAGACATTCTTCTTTTGAAAACGTTCTTATCTCAGCGCTTTCCACCGAAATGGCTTCAACCGTTTCTACCACATCTTTTATCTCCACACCATAAGCACCGATATTCTGCATCGGCGCGGCACCAATGGTTCCCGGGATCAATGACAAATTTTCCACGCCTGCATAATCATGCTCAACACAATACATCACAAAGTCATGCCATCTTTCTCCCGCTCCCACATGAAGCCAGACAAAATCCTGATCCTCCTTTAATAACTCAATCCCTTTAATTGCCATTTTAATTACCAGTGCATTGATGTCCTGAGTGAACAGAACATTGCTTCCCCCTCCCAAAATAAATTTGGGCATTTCTTTCCAGACCGGATTTTTAATGATATCGGTAAGTTCTCCGATTGACTTTACTTCTTCAAAAAATTGCGCCCGGGATTCCAGTCCGAAAGTATTAAAATGGCGCAGGGAAACGTTTTTTTGCATGGGTTGAAATGATAATCGTGTAAGCATGGCAAAGTTAGGTATTAGATTCAAAATAGCACAGGATGATGGTTTATCTATCCATTTTTGGTTAAGTTTGTGAGCTCATTACGAATCATTTTATTCATGCTGCTGAAAAAGAAAATAATTTTGCTGGCTATTCCTCTTGCCTTCCTGGCCCTTTCAGGATGCAGCAAGAAAACGACAGCCAACATATCATCAGCTGATTATCGTGAAGATCTTACGTCGGTAAGGCCAAGGTTTGATTATGTTGAACCAGTAGTTGAGAAAAAAACAGAATCCAGGAAACCTGTTGATAATATTTACAAAAGCAGCGACAAGCCTTTGTATGTTAATAAAAAGCTTCAGACCGTTTTGGATACCCTGGCTCAGCAAAATAAAGCCATAAAATACATAAGCGGATATAGAATACAACTTTATGTGGGTAATATCCGCCAGGAAGCTGATAATGCAAAATCATACATTTATCAGTTGTTCCCCGACCTAAATCCCTACGTATCTTATTCTCAGCCGACATACCGCGTAAAAGCCGGAGATTTTATGTATCGAAGTGATGCAGAACAGTATCTTGAACAAATCCGTGGACAATATTCGTCCGCAGTGATTCTGGCAGACCGGGTCGAAATAAAACGCAGTTTGATGATTAAGCTGCCTTCGGAATAGATTAAATTTAAGAATTCGCTAATAATTTTACCTTTGTATTTTATATACATACTAACTTATAATGAAAAAGGCACTAATTACAGGTATTACAGGTCAGGATGGGGCCTATTTGGCGGAATTGCTTTTGAGCAAAGGCTATGAGGTTCATGGTATCAAACGCCGCAGCTCGCTGTTCAACACACAGCGTATAGACCATATCTATGAAGATCCGCATGAAAAAAATGTACGTTTCCACTTGCATTATGGTGATCTGAGCGATTCTACCAACATCATTCGCATCATCCAGGAAGTACAACCTGACGAAATATATAATCTGGGTGCCATGTCCCATGTTCAGGTAAGTTTTGAAGAGCCCGAATATACAGCCAATGTGGATGGAATCGGAACACTTCGGATTCTTGAAGCTGTTCGTTTATTAGGTTTAACGAAAAAAACAAAAATTTATCAGGCTTCCACTTCTGAACTTTATGGTTTGGTTCAGCAAGTCCCTCAATCAGAAACTACACCATTTTATCCACGTTCACCTTATGCAGTTGCAAAATTGTATGGTTATTGGATTACGGTAAATTATCGCGAAGCTTACGATATGTTTGCGGTAAACGGTATTCTTTTCAATCACGAATCGCCTTTACGCGGAGAAACTTTTGTGACCCGTAAAATCACCCGCGCTGTTGCAAGAATCGCTTTGGGCTTGCAGGACAAAGTTTTCCTTGGGAACCTGGACGCACAACGTGACTGGGGACATGCAAAAGATTTCGTAGAAGCGATGTGGCTGATTCTTCAGCAGGAAGTGGCAGAAGATTTCGTTATAGCAACCGGAATTACAACACGTATCCGTGATTTCGTACGTATGGCATTTGCAGAAGTTGGTATCGAACTGGAATTTTCCGGCGAAGGTGTTACTGAAATTGCAAAAGTTGCCAAATGTAACGACCCTGCCTATCAGGTAGCAATTGGCAAAGAAGTAGTATCAATCGACGCAAAATATTTCCGCCCGACAGAAGTTGAATTGTTGATCGGTGATCCAACAAAATCAATGACAAAATTAGGCTGGAAACCAAAATACGATTTGGCGGCATTAGTGAAAGACATGGTTACCGCCGATGTAACCTTGTTCAAGAAAGATCAGTTACTTGAAAATAGCGGTCACAGGGTTATGAATTATTACGAATAATCTATCCTTTGTCAACGGTAGTCATTTGTTGTCAGGTTTTGTCATTTATTGTCAGGTTTGTAAGCCCTCGCTAAATGATAAAACTTGACAATTTTTGTTTTTAAACACATCCAAAAAGTCAAGAATCGTCAAGTGTCGTCAGATTTTGTCATTTATTGTCGGGGATGGTAAGCCCTGGCTAAAATGATAAAACTCGACAATTTTTGTTTTAAACGAAATCAGGTATGGCCAACAATTGGCCATACCTGACAACACTTGACAATTCTTTAAGCAAATTCAATTATCAAAATTCCCTGACAATAAATGACATTTTTCAAGCAAATTCAACCATCAAAAATCCCCTGACCACACCTGACCATAAATGACATTTAGATAGCTGGAATCGCCTTCCCAATGCTAACCAGCGTTTCAGGATTTTGGTATCCGATCACCTGTTTTACGATTTTACCATCCGGATCTATGAAGAAAAGTGTAGGATATCCTTCCAAAGGATATTTTTGAGCCAGCTTCGGACCTTCACCGCTTTCCATATCCACTTTTACGTTGATAAATTTCTGATTAAACAAAGCACCTACTTCGGGCTTTGTGAAAACATTTTTTTGCAATAATTTACACGGTCCGCACCATGTGGTGTAAGCATCAAGGAAAACTACTTTTTTCTCAGCTTTTGCTCTTTTCAGGATCGCAGCCCAGTTTCCCTCTGTAAATTTTATTCCGGCATCTGCCTTTACTTTTGTTTCTTTTTTTCTGCCGTCAGCTGCTTCTGCTGTTGAAAAAGTCAGTGCAACTACTGCAAGCAAATAAATAATGTTTTTAAACCCCTTCATTGCTTTGGTTATATTATAGTTTGAATAAATACATAACGAAATTACCTAACCCGTTTATTTTACTAAACCATTTCCAACGAGATAGGTTCAAATAATAAAATTGAAAATATAGACGAACATAACTATTTTTTCCAACAAAAAACAACCCCTGCAGATATGTATCTGACAGGGGCGTTTCACTTTTGCTGGGTTATTATAACTTCTAATGGCAAGAGAAGTATCTTCAAATGTTTATTTAGCAATTAAAACTTTATAACTATTTGTTGAACCATTGGTGCCTGTCAAGCTCACTGCATATAATCCCGATGGAAAATTTTTGACATCAATACCATCCACCAGGGCTTTTGTAGACTGATAAACTGCTCTTCCGTTTAAATCAAAAAGCTGAATTTTACCAATTTTAGCCCAATCGTTTACTTTGAACAAAATACGATCCGCTACTGGATTTGGATAAATCGTAACCTGATTAGCGATTTCAAGTGTAACACTACGGATACTGCTGTAAGCAAATGTTCCGTCTTTGTCAATCATTTTTAGACGATATAAATTTTCGCCATTCGAGGGGTTTTGGTCGACAAAAGAGTAGGTTGCCTTTGTCGCACTTTCACCGGCTGCCGCTACATTACCAAGTTTCTGCCAGATTTTTCCTGTAAGACTGTTTTCAATATCAAAACTTTCGCTATTGGTTTCAGCAGAAGTGATCCATTGAAGCTGAACGGTTTCATTTTCCTTATCTGCATTAAAACTGATCAGGGTTACTGGCAATGGCGTACTTCCTTCATACATTCCAGCATCAACAGTCAGGTTATCACGATTCACATTTCCTGCCGGATAAGAAGTATCGATCGTTATTTCACCGCTGTTGCCGTCCGAATCAACATCGCTATCCAAGTCGGAAGTTGTTGCATTTTTTAGGGTAAAGAAGTATTTTCCACCACTTGGCAGGATAAAAGTAACCTTGTATTTACCACTTGCAAGATCATCAAAAAGATATTTACCATAGCTGTCGGTCAACGAAGTATAAAGTTGTGTCCAGCTTCCTGAAACATATTCATATAACTGAACTTTAACACCCGTTGCAGGAAGTTCGCCATTATTCTGTATCCCGTCTTTGTTCTGATCAAACCAAACATAATCTCCGATTGATCCTACTACTTCTGCTTTTACACAAGTCCTTTTTGCAATGGTATAAACCGCGGTAACGCCTGGATTATTATTAGTTTTAGAATCAAAATCGTGACCCGTAGTATTTTCATCCCAAAAAGTCATGTTTGTACCGCTGTACCCACCATCACTTGTAATTTTACTTACACCATTTGTTACAACGATTGCTCCGCCATTTCCGGATATTTTCTTGTCAATGGTAAGGTTACCATTATTAATCGTCAGTGTTCCATTTATAAAAGCTGCACCACGAATATTTACATCGCCCGTTACAGTCATACATCCATTATTTTGAAATTCTTTTCCCGCACCTTTATCTCCAATGATAAACTGACAGGCAGAATTACCAAAACTTCCGCATAAGGTATTTATTTCGCCATCATTCAGAATAGCTCCGTGGTTATAAAAATAACGACTGATATTGATCACGCCTGAAGCTTCATTTTTAAAACGTTTGGCATCAGCATTTTCAAGGCTGCTAAATTCCATTGAACCCGAATTTTCAATTACGTTATTATTACCAAAAACAGTCATAGAAGGAGCTGTTGCCACTAATTTCGACTTGGCCCCCATGTTGTAAAACGAAAACGAGTCTCTGAACTGGATGGTACCCGTATTCGTAAAGGTAGTAGTTCCCTGATTGTTAATCAGCAGATTACTTCCGAATCCACTTGTATTGGTGTTAAGAAAACCGCCTTCCTGAACATTGATATAAGATGTATTACCTCCGTTAAAGTTATCACTGCTATTGTAATTGAAAGTACCGTAAACATTAATACTAACAGAACCGTCAAAATTTGTTCCGTTGGTTTTTGTCCAACTTCCGGTAGTTGAGATGCAGATAACATTTCCTGTACCGCTTACATTAATGTTAATATCTCCGATTGCCGAGGTGATTGCAAGTGTTTTGTTACCATTAAGATTGTAATTTCCACCAGTTACTGCGGTATAATCAGGCGTTAGACATTGTGCAAAAGCCTGATTTGCCAGAAGCAGAATCAGTGCTGGCATGAGCCATTGGTAAAATACTTTTTTCATAATAGAGGTAGTTACACTAAGAGCTGAATTAATTAATTTAATTGGGTAATTAATTTTTAAAAACTGAGTTAAATAATATTTTCCGTATCGGCCATCGTTACATGAACGCACCGCAATTCAAGCCTCCAACTTTTCAGACAGAGGAATTATATGCTACCAGATTATATTTGAAGAATGTTTATTCCTGTTTTGAAATCAGGATCGGCATCTTGAAAGTATTATTGGATTTACTTTTTTCTTTATAAATTCCTGTCGGATCCACTTCTATCTCCAACACGTAACTTCCTGATTTTAATCCTTTTGGAAGAGTGACCGATTGTCCTTCATACATCATTCCATAAGTATCATAGCCACCAACGCTGATTCCCTGCTTCAATGATTTACAGTCGACATAATTACCTAATCCATAATTCAGCAGGTTTTTGTCCCCGTAAGTTTGTCCGTTCAACACACAAAGACTGTCATTATTATTACAAATCCCGGAATCAAAAAGGCAATAACTCACTTTACTTCCTTTTGAAACCAATTGCCGTTTCGTAACTTTTCCAGCTTTATTTTTAATCTCCTTTACCACTCTGAATTCAACCCAGTCATCAACGTGGTAATGATTATGACCTGGTTTATCATCATAATAATTCGTGCCGGCAATACGATCCGACGATGTCAGTTTATCCCCATTTTTCTTATAGATCCGTTGATTAATCTGTTGACGCGGATGCGATTTATCTTTACAGATCACTGTCGAATCTTTAACTTCCTGTGTGTTGCAATACCATTTATTATTACCAAAAGCCTCCATCGGTCCGTCGCCAATATTAGCAATCGAGGCAGCCAGGCGCAATTGTCCCGGATAATATGGGTCGTTCCACGGATATTCTTTTACCTGATCCGTGGTAAGCCTTTGAAGTATTACCAGATCCGGAAGCAGTTCACATTCAGACGTTCCGTCTGCACATTTACAGGCAATTCCGTTTTCCATTGAACAGCGACTTACGTCTAGATCCGGTGTTGGTTTCTTGTCAAAATCGAGCGTTACAAAATTAATTGTGCCTCTTTCACCCGATCTTAAATCCTGCACCATCAAATACCAGATACCATTTGGATTTTGTCCGTTGTTCAGAAAACTCAATCTTCCGTCCGGAATATATTCGCCTGTAAAAGGCGCACCTGCCTGATGAACATATCCTGAAAAACCGTTCGACCGAAAGCAGGTATTTGTATAATTACTTCCAAAATCCTTACCATTTCGGTTTGTAAGCCATATACTCGTACCATCAGGACTTAACAATTCTATTTTTAAATCCGAAACACGGGGATGAACAATAGTGAAGCAGATTTTGGATATGCCAAAATCCGTGCCCGATTTAGAGTCCAAACCCGTTACCTTTATTGGAAACGAATCGATTTTAAATACTCCCTTAAAATCATGAATAGCTCCACCACTTGCATAAAAACTTTGCGCTTTAGCACCCAAAATCACACCGGAAAGCAGTATGATTAAACTAAATTTCGCCAGAAAATTTTCTATGCGAGGCGCTCCACGCAGGATAAACTGATTCATTATTAAAATTCTTATACTGTGACTTTGCAGATTAAATTAAGAGAAATAACAACGTTAATCTAATTTTTTCTACAAGTCCTTAGGTCTATGAATCAAATTTTGGAATTAAGAGGATAAGTGATTCCAATTCAAGATTTTTCACACACAAATGTAAAAGCATTAATTATCAACACTTTAAGAAGAAATTGGAAAGTTACACGTATTATTTTAACCAAGTTGTAGAATTATCTGGAACTGCATTTGGATGTAGTTCGTCTTTATTCTCGAACTACTGGGCCTATACGTATACAAATCTTTTTGAATAAATCCATTTTCAAAAAGATTTCTGTGTAGTAGCGAGTAAGGAATACACATCTGTTTCCACCGAAATTTAATGGTAAAAAGAAAACCAGTACCTTTGTGTCAAAATTATAAACTACCACCATGAAAATTCAAGAAGCAAAATATCTTATGAGCAATTCCGATTATGAGAAATGCCCTAAGCCTGATTTGCCGGAATACGCGTTCATTGGTCGGTCAAATGTAGGAAAATCTTCATTGATTAATATGCTTACCGGAAAAAAGGCCTTGGCAAAAACGTCTCAGCAGCCCGGAAAGACACAGTTGATCAATCATTATTTCATAAACGGACTGTGGTACCTTGTTGATTTACCGGGATATGGTTATGCAAAGGTAAGCAAGACAGAGCGTGAAAAATGGGAAAAAATGATCGGTGATTATTTACATAACCGTCCGAATCTGGTTTGTACCTTTGTTTTGATTGATATCCGTCACGATGCACTTGCTGCTGACCTTGAATTTATGGAGGAATTAGGCCAGGGCGGCATTCCTTTTCATATCATTTTCACCAAAGCGGATAAACTTAAAGCATATCAACAGGAAGAACAGGTAAGAAAATACAAAGAAAAGCTTACTGAAATATGGGAAGAAATTCCGTCGATGTTTGTCACTTCCGCGGAAAAAGGAGAAGGCCGTGACGGGATTCTGGACACAATAGAATCTTATAATCAAACGTTTGAAAAACCGAGCGTCGAATAAGGTTTGCTTACCGACCAATCTTTCCGTTATTTTGCGGAAATTTTAATTTGCAATACAAGCTTATCAAAAGGTAATTGCTTCAATTTCTGATCTTTTAGTCATTAAAGCATTTATCCATTGTTAATAAGTCAGTTTGACAATCACTGTCTATAAAATAAAGAGACCACTAATAGCATAAACTAAGGATGAGCGAGAAAGTAGAATCAACAGGAATGGAGTTGTTGAAAGAGATAGCTAATGTTTCAGGAAAAGGCGGATTGTTCCGTATTTTGAAACCAAGCCGCGCAGGTGTTATTGTAGAAAGCCTGGATGAAAAACATGAAAAATCACTAATAGGACCAACTGCACGTGTTTCTGTTTTGAAAGACGTTTCTATTTTTACCGAAGGTGAACAAGAATCAGTTCCTTTGGCTGACGTGTTTCTTAAGATCAGAGAAGTACATGGCGAGGAAATCACTTTGCAGGTTAAGAGCGCATCAGACAAAGATCTTATAGAATTTTTAAATGAAATTCTTCCTGATTTCGATCGTTCAAGAGTGTATGTTTCTGATATCAAAAAGGTAATTACCTGGTATAATTTGTTGTCGAAATACATCCCTGAATTATTTGTTGCAGGTGAGGCAGAGGTTTCAGAAGCATCAGAAGAACCAGTTGTGGAGGCTGTTGAAACTCCGAAAACTGAGATATAAAAATAATACTGTATAAGATTAAGCAAAGCCCCGTCGTCCAGACGGGGTTTTTGCATTATCTTCTTTACCAGAATTCTCCTGTTCATGACAAACATTTCCCAATACATCGACCACACACTGCTTTCCCCGACCGCCAGCGAAACGGATATCCGGAAAATTTGTGAGGAAGCCTGGATTCATCAGTTCAAGGCTGTTTGTGTTGCGCCAACTTATGTGGCCTACACAAAGGAAATGTTTGAATTTTGTCCAATACGCATTGAAATTGTTTCCGTAATCGGTTTTCCTTTGGGTTATTCAACGACTGAAACAAAAATCGCAGAAGCAAAAAATGCAATTCGGGACGGAGCTACGGAACTGGATGTAGTCATGAATATTGCTCAATTTAAATCCATGGCCTATTTAAGTGTTCGTGAAGAATTGAAGCAATTATCCGATTTGGCTCATGAAAATAATGTTTTGTTAAAGGTCATCATCGAAACGGCTTATCTTGATTCTTTCGACCTTTACACGGCTTGTGAAATTTGTGCAGAAGCAAAAACAGACTTTGTTAAAACGTCGACAGGATTTGCACCAACAGGAGCGGATATTGAAATCGTGAAAAAAATGCGGTCAATTCTTCCTCCCGAAATAAAAATAAAAGCCTCCGGTGGAATTAAAACTTATGATCAGGCAGTTGCTTTTATTGAAGCCGGAGCGGATAGAATCGGAACCTCATCAGGCGTGATGATGATGACGGAGAAATGAAACCACGAGTTTTACTTCTAAGTACAGTGCATCCGCCGACCGATCCACGTATTATGTACAAGATCGCACCATCGCTTGCAAGGGACTATGAGGTGATTTGTGTTTTGCCAAAGATTATTAATGGCTTAGAAAAAAATGCCTTTGAAACAATGTCTTTGCCGTTCTTTCAAAGTCTATTGCTCAGGATTTTATTCTGTCATCCGGTTTTACTTTGGAAATGTTTACGTTTTCGTCCGGCAATTGTGCATATATTTGTACCAGAATTGATTCCGGTTGCGTTTTTGTTTCAATGGCTTGGAGCGAAGGTGATTTATGAGGTACAGGAAAATCTTTATAAAAAATTTTCTATCAAACGGTTTAACAAAGCCATTATTTATCAACAGCTTTTTAAATTTTTTGACCAGACGGCCAGAAAAAATTTCAATTGCCTTTTTACTGAACACGCTTATCTGAATGAATATAAAAATTTGCCTCTCACCTCCGCCGTTGTTCATAACTATGTTGCATTGCCATTCATTGACCGTTATTTTGGAAAGTATGAAAGGCAAATAAAACAACCTCCGGTATTCTTCTACTGTGGCGTCATTTCAATGGAACGATCTTTCGATGTCCTCGTTGAGGCACTGATAAAATTAAAATCGAGATATCCCGATTTTGAAATGCATTTGTTTGGGAAGTTACAGTTTGATATGACTGATGCGGAGGAATTGCCGGATTTTGAAGAAATCAGAACCAATCTTTTTTTTCATGGGTATACAGATCTAAAAAATGCTTTGCCCTATACCAGGGGAGCCACGGCAGGAATTGCTTTATTAAAACCGGTTGCTGATTATATGGATTCATATACAACGAAAATATTTGAATATATGGCCGTGCAATTACCCGTGATTACGTCTGACTTTCCCTTATACCGGGACGTCGTAGAAAAATCAGGTTGTGGTTTTTGTATTTCGCCCTATGACTCCGATAACCTGGCAAAGAAATTGGAGTGGCTTACAGAGAATCCCGAAAAGGCAAAAGTTATGGGTAAAAATGGTAGAAATTCCACTGAAACTTATTTCAATTGGGCAAACGAAGAGCAAATACTGCTCAATTTTTATAGAAACTTATTGAAACCTAAAAAATCAGAATTTTAAACAACTTAAATTATTTGTATAATTTTATAAACTTATTATTGAATTGTTCAAATATTTAGTACTATGCTTTCTACGAAATATTTAACTTTCGGAATTAAACAGAATAGTAGATTGCGAAGTCAACTTCTCAACCATGTATATTAATACACTCAGTCATTATCTACCAAGTGAAGTAATTGGTAATGAATATTTTACAAATCTCAACAACCTTTCCAGTGAATGGATTGTAGAACGCACCGGAATTTACGAACGTCGTAAAGCCGGAGAAGGAGAGAATACTTCGACCATGGCCATTGAAGCCGTAGACTTGTTACTGGCAGGTGATAATGTTCCATACAGCAAAAATGAGATCGATTTGATTGTAGGCGGAACCTACACGCCTTATGATACGATTGTAACCCTTGCCCACGCCGTCCAGCATCATCTGGCTTTGCCGGATATTCCTGTGGTAACTATTTCTTCTGCCTGTTCTTCATTGCTGAACGCTATTGAAATTGTCGAGGGATATTTCGCCATGGGAAAAGCTTCGAAAGCGCTGGTAATTGTTTCTGACCACAATACGGCTTACTATAATGAAAGCGATACAGTTTCGGGCCATTTATGGGGCGATGGTGCTTCTGCCATTTTGATTTCGAAAGAAAGACAATCCGAATCGGATATGTTTATCAAAAAACTGATCACCGGCGGTGCAGCAACAAGTGGAAAAGCCATTGAAGCGGTAGTGCTTCGTCCAAATGATCGCGGCGTGGTGATGCCTTTCGGGCGTGACGTTTTCCAGAATGCATGTATTTATATGCCCAAGGTAAGTCAGCAGGTTTTGCAGGCTTGCGGTTTAACGATTGACGATCTTGATTATCTGATTCCTCATCAGGCCAATCACCGGATAAGTCTTAACGTGATCAATACATTGGGAATTCCGGCTGAAAAGTTAATTTCAAATATTCAGTATCTGGGCAATACCGGCTGTGCAGGATGTGCCATTGCACTTTCTGAAAACAGATCGAAATTCAAAAAAGGAGAAAATATCGTTATCACGGTTTTTGGCGGAGGATATTCCTACGGAGCGATGCTGATAACAATCTGATATTATAACGGGGCGCTATCGGCTGTCGGCTGTCAGATTGAGGCGATGAACATCACTTTGGACGATTGCCAAATGCCAATAAGTTACAATTTGTAATAATGTCAATAGTTAAATAAATAAAAATGCCCCACAGAGCTGAATTTCTGTGAGGCATTTTTTATTTGTTTATCAATCTTCGTAAACTCAATTTGCTTCCGTAGGAGCAAACTTAACTGGTTTCCAGATATTATTTTGGGGATTGATATCCGGAAGTTGTCTGTCCGGATCAATCGTTACAGATTTAATCGGTTGTTGCGTATCTACACGGAAAGTCCATTTTCCACCACGCTGCCAAATTTCGATTGGTAGTTCAACCCTGGTTTTCTTACCACTGATTTCTTCAACATCAACTTTTGCAGGCATTGCCAGCTGATCAAGATTTTCAATCGTAATTACAGATCCTTTCTGAGGATTTTGCTCAACGTAAGAAACATCTTTTACACTTTGATCCAATTTATAATTTTCAAAAAACCAGCCTTTCCAGAACCATCCCAGATCTTCGCCTGCTCCATCTTCCATCGTACGGAAAAAGTCATAAGGTGTCGGGTGTTTGAAAGCCCAGCGTTTTACATATAAATGAAAAGCATAGTCAAAACGATCTTTTCCTAAAATCTGCTCACGCAATATTTTCAAACCCAAACCGGGTTTAAAATACGCTTCCCAACCCAAATTTGAAGCCTGAACCACATCAGGAATAGTCATGATCGGATCGGCATTATCACGGAACATGACAGGCGCCAGGCGATGCATATCACCCATCTGGTTGTCCTTATATTCCCCGTTGTTGAAATTCTCACCGGAAAGAAAATTGATAAATGTATTAAAACCTTCATCCATCCAGGCATATTTACGCTCGTTACTACCCACGATCATCGGAAACCAGTTGTGACCGAATTCGTGATCCGTCACACCCCACAAATCATCTTTACGACTTTTGCTGCTGCAAAAAACAATTCCAGGATATTCCATTCCACCTACAAGTCCCGCCACGTTGGTTGCCACAGGATAGGTATATTCATGAATGTAATTTGAATAAAATTCAATACAACCTTTCACATATTCCGTAGCACGTCCCCAGCCTTCCAGTCCACCGTCCTCAGCAGGATATGCGGATTGAGCCAATGCTGTTTTTCCGTTTGGCAAATTCATGCGCGCTGCATCCCAAACAAATGCTTTTGAGCTTGCCCAAGCTACGTCACGGGCATTTGTAACATGAAATTTCCATGTTAAAGTACCTGATTGTTTTGGACGTGAAGAAGGATTTGTTACCTCTTCAGCCGTACGGATCATCACAGTCTGATCACTTTTTGATGCTTCAGCCAGGCGTTTTCTTTGTTCTGCGGTCAACACTTCTCCCGGATTAACTAATTCTCCTGAACCTACCACGATGTGATCCCAGGGAACCGTAACAGCGTAGTCAAAATCACCATATTCCAGATAAAACTCACCTGCGCCAAGATATGGAAGAACATTCCAGCCTTCAATATCATCAAAAACAGCTACACGCGGATACCATTGGGCCATTTCATAAACAATACCGTTTTTAGTTTCAAGTGTTCCCATCCGATCCGATCCGTATTCAGGAACTTTGAAAGAGTAAGTAATTTTAATTTTGATAACATCCCCACCCGCTTTTACAGCATTGGTAAGACGAATTTGCATCCGCGTGTCTGTAACCAGATAATTTGCATCAACCGCTTTCTCTTTTCCTTGCTGAACAGAAACCGATTTGATAGCGTCTCCCCCATTGAAATTAACATTACCAAACCGTCCACCGGTAATTGGCGTTGTTTTTCCTCCACGGGATTCTGTATTGAAAGAATTCTGGTCCAGTTGCAGCCAAATAAAATCAAGCGCTTCCGGACTGTTATTTTTATAGGTAATTTCAACGTCGCCGGTAATTGTTTTCTCGGTTTCGTTTAAAGCGACATTTATTTTATAATCCGCACGGTTTTGCCAATAAGCCGGACCCGGCGCACCACTGCCTGTACGATACTCGCTTCCTGGCTGGAAATTAAATAAAGGATGAAAAAGCACATGCGCATCATACTTTGGCTTGTCCGCTTCCTGAGCGAAAACACTTAGGGATCCAAGGCTACACATGGCCATAACCCATAAGCGAGAAGAGAAGATTTTCATTCGTATTGTTGAAAAGTAAAATATTAATTCTAAACGAACAATATACGGCTTTTAGCCTTTTTTCGAATAAAAAAGGTTTCATTATTGCGATTCATTAGCGAATTTTACAAACTTTTCATTTTTAATGAAACTCCATGCGCCAGCGCTTATCTGTTGAAGCCTATACAAAAGGTGTCCTTTCGGGCGATACGATTATTCTCAGCCGCGCGATCACACTGATTGAAAGCAAACTCAAAAACGACAAGTTACTGGCAAAAGCGGTATTGGAAAATATTCTTCCATATACCGGAAAAGCGATGCGTGTTGGCATTACCGGTGTTCCGGGTGTAGGAAAAAGTACTTTTATTGAAGCCTTTGGAAAACATATCACATCCCTGAAAAAAAAGGTCGCCGTACTTACTGTTGATCCTTCAAGTAAAAAAACCGGTGGAAGTATTCTGGCGGATAAAACCCGGATGGAAGAACTTTCCAGAGATCCGCTTGCTTTTATTCGTCCATCTGCATCCGGATTATCGCTTGGCGGTGTTGCCAGAAGTACACGGGAAACGATGCTATTATGTGAAGCAGCAGGTTATGAAGTCATTATTATTGAAACTGTTGGTGTGGGGCAATCCGAAACTTTGGTGAAAGGTATGAGTGATTTTTTCCTCCTGCTTATGCTTGCAGGCGCGGGAGATGAACTTCAGGGAATCAAAAAAGGAATTATGGAAATGGCAGATGCCGTTGCAATTAATAAAGCCGACGGTGCCAATAAAATTTCTGCGGAACTGGCCGTAACAGAATATCAAAACGCACTCCACTTATTCCCAAAGTCTGATTCAGATTTTATTACAAAAGTAGTAACCTGCTCTGCACTGGAGGGAACCGGAATTGCTTCACTTTGGGAATTAATAACAGAGTACCAGCAATCAACTATTCAAAATGGATATTTTGAGAAAAACAGACAAGCGCAGAACCTGGAATGGATGCATAATTACATCCGACAATTACTGGAAGGTCTGTTTTATGAAAATACGATTGTAAAAAAGGCAATTGTTATGTCAGAAAAATCGGTAAAAGAAGGAAACGAACTCCCCGTTCCCGCTGCCGAACTTCTGCTGGATCTTTTCATGAAAAATTTATTGAAATAAATCCGCTTCTATCCAAACGATCATTCTTCGCCATTAACTCAGATTTACGATTCATTCTACCCGAAATTACTATTCAGCACAATTTTTACAGTATTTTTGAAGTTTGAATATCGTATTGGAACCTTAAACACTTAATTCCTTCACTATGAAAATCTTTAATCGTTTCAGTAAAACGGCTTTTTTAACATTCCTTCTTATGTCGATTGTCTTCGTAGCATGTAAAAACAATGACGATGATACGACTACACCTGTTGACAATAACCCCATCGTAGGGAAATGGCAGTTAACCGCTATCGCCCCGGAAACAGCCGGAACTACAATTAATGGTCTTGATCTGCTGCCTGCTTTGGCACCTTGTATTTACAGTCTTAAATTTACTTTTACATCCGATAATAAAGTCGCGCTTTCGGATTGTGATGCCGCAGTAGCTTTAATTGGTGGTTTGATAAAAATTGAGAGTACCACCACATGGAAAGTTGACAGCGGAAATTTAATTTTGACCAATGGCACTACAACAAACACATTTGGGCTGACTCAAAATACGAACGACATGAAAATTGTTGTGAACACAAATACTACCGGAACCGGTGCTGCTGTTAATGCAGTTTTAAGTTTGAAAAGATTATAAAAGGAATATTTCAAAACGAAAAATGACCGGATTTGTCAGACAAATCCGGTCATTTTTTTATCAAAAATACAGAAACATTAATTTTCCTCCGCCGGAACTTTGCCAATTTGCGTTAACCAGATCAATCCAATAATGGCAGAAACTGATGTTCCGACGATGATGGCAATCTTCGCACTGTTTTGAAGTTCAATATCTTTAAAAGAAAGTGACGCGATAAAAATGGACATTGTAAAGCCAATTCCGGCCGTAAAACCCAGTCCGGTCATATGTTTCCAGCTAATTTCCTGAGGCAATTTTGCAAGTTTTGCTTTCACAGCCAACCATGACAAACCTACAATACCTAACGGTTTCCCGATTGTCAAACCCAAAATCACACCAAAACTTAGCGGCGACATCAGTAATCCTGCAATGTTGTTTGGTAAAATTATAGCAGTATTAGCCAATGCAAAAATTGGCATGATCAAATAATTAACTGGCTTATGCAGAGCATGTTCAAGTTTTGGAATTTTATGAAGCGGAATTGTCATGGCTAATAATACACCTGCAATGGTAGCATGAATTCCCGATTTCAATACAAAATACCAGAGAATTCCTCCGAGCAGAAGATACCAGATTGTTGCTTCCACTTTAAAATAATTCAGCATAGAAAGAACTGCGACAATGCCTGCTGCATACAAAAGCATATTCGTTTGAATATTGCTCGTGTAAAAAACAGCAATAATCAGTACCGCAATTAAATCATCAATCACCGCAAGTGCAGTTAAAAAAACTTTAAGGCTGAAAGGAACCCGATCTCCCAAAAGCGATAATATTCCTAATGAAAAAGCGATATCCGTAGCCGTGGGAATTGCCCAGCCATGTGACGAAGGACCTGTTCTATTCAGTGAAAAATAAATAATCGCAGGCATCATTACTCCGCCAATAGCAGCCACGGTCGGCAATAAGGCTTTTTGCACGGATGCCAGTTCACCATCCAAAACTTCTCGTTTTATTTCTAATCCTACGAAAAAGAAAAATACCACCATTAATCCATCATTGACCCAGTGTTCGATACTTTTTTCCAATGGGCCAAGGTGTATTTCTTTATGCCAAAAAGAGAGATAATCGTGTCCACCAGATAAATTAGCCAGTATCAAAGAAATCGCCGTTGCTATCAGCAAAAGTATTCCTGATAATCTCCCGGTATCCGCCAGATCTTTAATCGGATTAATAAGTATTCTTGTTAACGTTCCTTGTTTTAAATCAGACATGCATTTATCGTATAATTTCTATTGAGTCAAATGGTCTTATTAGCTTGAATGATCACAGATAATTGTCCATTTTCCTTTTAATTTTTTCCAGAGCAAAGTGTAGTGACCACTTACATCTCCTTTTACCGGCCTTTTCAGACTATATTTTCCTACCAAAAAGGCCACATCTTTTGCAGGAAATGACAAATTTATGAATTCAAATTTTAACGTTCCCATCGAAGCACGATCCGGATAACGCTTTAAATAATTTTCATAGGTTTTTTTATAGCCATAGGTCACACCGGGTTTTCCTACAAACATAAGTGAATCAGATTCCCAGTAACCTTTCATGAACGATTTTACATCACCACGGTTCCAGTCTCCATTCTGCCGTTTCAAAATGGCATAAATTTCATCGCGGTCGGCCTTCGACTGGGCCATTACAAAAGTGGTCAGTGATAATAGAAATAATGTTAAAACACAGTTTCTCATATTTTTTACGGATTTTTGTAAAATGTTTCTTTCGTTTAAAGATACAGGAAAGATTCTTTCCGGGGGAGTTTACTTCAAAATAGCCCCGGAACTCAAACATTAGCAAAACTGACTGGCAAAATGAGCAAGTTTAATGATATTTTCAAAAAGCTGGACCGACAAAAATATCCTTTTATCGATGGCTTATACTACCTTTTTATTATCATTTTTATAGGTATTCTTTTTTTATTTTTCGCTTGATCCGTGGCAGATTCCTATTTATTTATTATAAACCCAAGTTCCGGCACGTCCATCGGACAGCACCCTGAAAAGATTTCAAATGCAATCGAAAACTTTGTAAAAAACAAAGGAGGAATATCTCAAATTATTTTTACGGAAGGACGCGGGCACGCCACGGAGCTGGTTAAGGAAAATTTGGACAAAGAAAACTGGAAAGCAGTAGTTGCCGTCGGCGGCGATGGCACAGTAAACGAAGTAGCCAAAGCGCTGGTAAACCGTTCAACGCCTCTTGGAATACTCGCACTTGGTTCCGGAAACGGACTTGCCCGTCATTTAGGATTGCCGTTAAAACTGGATGCTGGTTTGAAAAGCCTTTTTGCGGGTTCAATTAATACCATTGATTCTGCTGAACTGAACGGAATTCCTTTTTTCTGTACCGCAGGAATGGGTTTTGACGCTTATGTGGGCGATTTGTTCAGCAAACAAAATTCACGCGGTCTGGCGACTTATCTGAGTGTTTCACTTAAATCTTACTGGAATTACAAACCTCAGACTTATACATTAAATGGTAAGAAAATAGAAGTATTTTCCTTATCCTTTGCCAATGCCGGCCAATACGGAAATAATGCCTGGGTAGCACCGCAGGCCAGTTTATTCGATGGTTTGCTGGATGTTTGTACCATTATTCCCTTTCCAAAATGGTACGGCTCGAATCTGACTTACCGGCTTTTTACAAAAACGCTGAAACCTTCAAAATATATTTCATATCAATTGGCCCAGGATGCTGTTGTTGAGGCTGACAAACCGCCAATGATCCATTACGACGGCGAACCTTTACAACTGGAAACTACGCGAATTGAAATAAAAATCAAACCAAAAAGTTTACGGGTTATCGTTTAATTGATTTGCAAAATCTCAAATCTTAATCTCATTATGTCTAAAAAGAACCGCTCAGGGGTTATTTATTCAACAAATCCCGATTTCGAGTATTCCGATTCCAGTCAGGATGAAGCAGAAACCTTAGCACCAGCACAACAGGATTTACGCGTCTGGCTCGACAGAAAAGGTGGCGGAAAAGTAATTACCGTTGTAAAAGGTTTTATCGGAACATTGGCCGATTTGGAAGCATTAGGAAAGCAAATAAAAGTTCTTTGCGGCAGCGGAGGCTCCGTAAAAGATGAAGAAATCCTGATCCAGGGAGATCACCGCGAAAAAGTAATCGCCTGGCTGGTTGGAAAGAATTACAAAGCCAAAAAAGCGGGAGGATAAAATAATTTTGAATGAGTGAATGATAGAATGAGTGAATGGGATCGCTCATTCTATTTTCTTTGATATGAATAACACGGTATGGAGTAACAGCAAATTCGTCCAAAACAAAAAGCAGTTCGGGACATTAAGTTTGTATCCCCCATTCTATCATTCACTCATTCTATCATTCAAAATTATAAAACCTTAGCCGTATCAATTTCAGTCGGCTGCTCTGGCTGGACTTTTGGGAAATTGTTTGGATTTTGGGTTGCGCTGCCTGCCAATACTTCGACATTCGTTACAAAAAATTTCGTATCTCCATTCCAGGGAAGATTGAAGAATTTTTCTTCATAAGTCAATGAAACCCGGTGACCGCTTGCAATGGCCTGTTCCAATTTTGCAATGGCATCTTTATTTTTTCCGCTTACGGAGAAAGTCCATTCGGATGCATTCAGGGAACCGTCTCCTTCATACAAACCGCCCATTTTCAATTCTCCTTCATAGGTTTTAAAAACATATCCTTTATTGCTGAGACGGGTAATAAATCCGCCTCTTTTACCTTCACTGTAATATCCGAAGGTTAGATAATATAGAACTCCAAAAATAATAGCCAGGAGAACGAAGAGAATGACCCATTTACGCATGATTAGTTCGTCAGTTATAATTTTGTGTGATATTTAAAGCAACTTCGGAAAACTGAATGATTTTTCCTACTCCTTATTTCGCTCTGATGGCAATCACAGGATCCATTCTGGATGCCAGCATCGCAGGAACAATGCCTGATAAAACACCAATAATGCAGGAAACGGATAAGCCAAGTATTATATTTCCCGGCGTCAGAATAATAACCAGCGTCCCCAGTTGCATAAAGGATAAAAGGTATACTAAAAATATGCCTACCAATCCCCCGACCAAACTCAACATGACGGCCTCGAAAAGAAACTGGAAAAGTATAGAATAATTTTTAGCTCCTAGTGATTTCTGTATACCAATCAGATTGGTGCGTTCTTTAACAGAAACAAACATGATATTAGCAATTCCAAACCCTCCTACCAAAATTGAGAAACTGCCGATTACCCATCCTGCAAGCGACAAAACGGAAAATAATCCAGACACTGCCTGCGCAGCAGCTTCCGGCTTATTGATGGAAAAGTTATTTTCGTCTTTCGGCTTAATTCCTCGTTTGGTACGCATTAACCCGATCACTTCCGCTTCCACTTCCTTCATCCCTTCATCACTTTCCTTAGCTTTCACAACAATATCAGGATCTGGCCGTCCTGACTGAAAGAGTTTTGCAAAGGCACCATAGGTTATAATACATTTTTTATCCGGATTTCCTCCAAAGTCAACCAGGCTCTCCCCCTTTTTGATCTGGACCCCAATAACCGTAAATTTATTTCCATTCAGCTTAAAAATCTTTCCTTCGGCAACCTGATTCGGGAAAAGCGCCTGTGCAATATCAGCACCGATAATCGCTACATTTCTTGCATTGGTAGTTTCGAGTGGGATAAAATAGCGCCCTGTCGCTAATGGGACATCAGAAATTTCATTGTATTCATAAGAAACACCCTGAATCAGCGCGTCAATACTGCTGGATCCGTTTTTCAAAGTAATATTTCCTTTGAAATCCATTACGGCTACTGCGCTGGCGTTTTCAAGATTATCATACAGATATTTGTATTCAGAATTGGAAGGACTGGGCCACTGAAAATATTTCCACCACTGATATTCTCCTCCAAAACCCCACGGCCATTTTTGAACATATAAAACCTTTTCGCCGATTGCACTCATACTATCACGAATACTTTTTTCCAAAGAATCCACAATCGTAAAAACGGCAACAATGGCGAAAATACCTACGGTTACGCCAAGAAGTGATAGCGTAGTCCGGGTAATATTCGATTGCAATGCCTGCCAGGCAAACCGAAAACTTTCAAATATTTGCCGTAGAAATTTCATAAGGACCAGTTAGCGTAAATTTTATCTTCATATACAAGATTGAATTCGAAAAGTTAACCGAAAAGAATTGCCCTCAGAAACAAATTAGTATAAAAGGCATTTTCAGCGTTTGAGCAGCTTAATAAGGTGGTAATCATACTATAATTCTCAGAAATTATTTCAAATATCACGGATCATGACATTCCTCTTACTTACATTTACTAAATTACGTTTACAATCTCTGATCACCAAAACATGTCTATACGCTACATCCTCATTTCCTCTTTTTGCTTATTGTCAGGCCTTTTGGCGGCTCAGCAGCCCGTAAAAGAATCGCAGGGCTTTTATCAATTCCTTACCGATGATCCTAACCAAAAACCTTTTTATAATGATCGTGTCGGCGTTTATGCAAAAAACGGTGTAGTAGCATCTGCGCATCCGGAAGCTTCCAGAGTTGGTGTTGATATTTTGAAAGCAGGCGGAAATGCGATTGACGCTGCGGTGGCCGTTCAGTTTGCATTAGCTGTTGTGCATCCTTCTGCCGGGAATATTGGTGGCGGTGGTTTTATGGTAATTCGTGACAAAACCGGGAAAACGTCAAGTATCGATTATCGTGAAAAAGGACCTGCCAAGAGTTTCAGGGATATGTATCTGGATAAGGACGGCAACGTAATTCCTCAGCTTAGTATTCTGGGAAGACTTGCCTCGGGAGTTCCCGGCTCAGTCGATGGTATGGTCGAAGCACATGCTAAATACGGAAAACTTTCGTGGAAAGAAATTTTGCAGCCTGCAATTGACCTCGCGGTAAAAGGTGTTGTTCAAACTGAAAGAGAAGCCCGCAGCCTTAATTCAATTAAAAAAGATATCATCAAATTAAATCCCGGAACTAAATATTTTCAGCGTCCGGATGGAAAAGATTGGTCTGCCGGAGATACGCTTGTTCAGAAAGATTTGGGGAAAGTATTAGCCCGTATTCAGAAAAAAGGCCGTAAAGGTTTTTATTCCGGAAAAGTGGCCAGACTTCTGGCGAAGGACATGAAGTATAATCATGAAGGAATTATCAGCAAAAAAGATCTTTCCGAATATCATGCAAAATGGAGGGAAACAGTTTCGGACAACTATAAGAATTACAAAATAATAACAATGGCGGCGCCTTCCAGTGGTGGAATTGCCTTGGTTCAACTATTGAAAATGGTAGAACCTTATCCTTTGAAAAAATGGGGATGGAATTCGGATTCAACGGTGCAGGTGATGATTGAAGCAGAAAGACGCGTGTATGCTGATCGTGCCAAATTCCTTGGCGACCCTGATTTTGTCAAAATCCCTACGGAAACTTTATTAAGTAAGAATTACTTACAGCAGCGTTGGAAAGATTTTTCTTTTGACAAAGCTACGGATTCCAAAAACGTAACCGGCGGCGTTTTCCCGGGTTATGAAAGTACGGAAACCACACATTTTTCAGTTGTGGACAAGGAAGGAAACGCAGTTTCCGTGACAACGACTTTGAATGGCGGTTATGGAAGTCGTGTTATTGTGAAAGGCGCAGGATTTTTTATGAATAATGAAATGGACGATTTCAGTGTGAAAGCCGGTGCGCCAAATATGTACGGACTGGTTGGAAACAAAGCGAACGCCATCGCTCCCGGAAAACGAATGTTGTCTTCGATGACGCCAACGATCGTGGAAAAAGATGGAAAGTTATTTATGGTGGTTGGTACGCCTGGCGGTTCTACGATCATCACGTCCGTTTACCAAACTGTTTTGAACGTTCTTGAACATGGTATGACAATGCAGCAAGCCGTAAATGCTTTCAAATTTCACCACCAATGGCTTCCGGATAAAACCGTTTTTGAAGCCGGCGCTTTCTCCGAAAACACGATTAAAAAACTACAAAGCAGAAGTTATATCATTGAGCAACAGCGCAATTCCATCGGCCGGATGGATTGTATTCTCGTGCTACCTGACGGCTCGCTCGAAGGCGGTTCTGATCCGCGAGGCGACGATACGAGCGTTGGATATTAGTTCGTAGAAAAAAACTTAACGGGTCAGTTCTTCTATCAGCTTTGCATGTTGGGGGAAACTGGCCCGTAATGTTTCCCGTTCAGCCATTTCAAAATCTTCAAAATCAAAACCTGGAGCCACTGTGCAGCCAACCAAGGCATACTTACTCCCCGATGCGGGACGCGAAGCAAACCAGGTATTTGCCGGAACTACTGCCTGAAAAGTTTCTCCTTTATCCGGATTATCACCCAGTTTGATCACATCCAGCTTCCCGGAAACTGGATAAATAACAAATATTTCCAGCGCTTCTCCCTGATAAAAATGCCACATTTCGTCGGACTTAATCTTATGAAATGCTGAGAAATTATGTTTTTCTAAAAGAAAGTAAATTCCTGTCGAAAACGACCTGTTACCGGTAAAACCTGCCGGTAAAGCATTTTGCGGAATGCTATCGAACGAGCGATAGGTTTCTGCATAATAACCGCCTTCGGGATGATCCAGAAGGTTATATTTTTCAATCCAATAACTGGCTTTTTTCATAATCTTTCTGACTTTTAATTTACTGGTTTGTCGCGTTTTTTAGCTTTTCAATCTGATCAAAAGCAATAACCTTAATCCCGGCCTTTTTAATTTTCTCCGTCTCGTCCGTTTTTTTATTGGTAATCATCACATCCAAAGCACTTAACGGAGAAAACTGAAAGTATTTATCCTGACCAACTTTCGAAGTGTCGCACAAAAGATAGGAAATTTTTGAGTTGGCAAACATCGCCAGGGTGATCCCCGCTTCAATTTCACTGAACGCACTCAGGCCATTTTCCACTGAAATCCCATCCACACCAATAAAAGCCCGGTCTGCTTTATATCGTCCAATATGTTCCTCTGCAATGCGCCCATGAACCGCTTGTCGCTCCGGATCAATTTCTCCTCCAATCAAATTTATTTTAACCGACGAATTCATCAATTCATAAACCACAGGCAGCGAATTCGTGATCACATGAATTTTTTTGTTTTTGATAAACTGGCATAACCGGAAAACGGTACTGCCGCAATCCATAAAAATGATATCATTTTCCTGAATTTCCTTAGCAGCCAACCGGCAGATATTATCCTTTTCTTCAACATTGATAGCAACTTTATTGGCAAAATGAAAAGGAGTTTTGGTTAATTCCACTTTCATAATTCCCCCATGCGTCCTGAAAACCAGACCATCTGCTGTCAAAATCGTTAAATCGCGCCGTATCGTAATTTCTGAAATGACCAGCTCGTCTGCTAATTCCTTCACTGTCACCTCACCACGAGCATCCAGAATGTTTAAAATAATATTCTTTCTTTTTTGAAAGTTCATAAGAAATTGTACATTTGTTCAAATATAATCATTTTTAATCAAAAGCGATCAATTAGTCATGAATGATAAAGTAAGTCTGGTTTCCGAAGAAATTCTATCCGACAATTGGTACACATTAAGAAAATTCACCTTTGACTATCAGCTTTCGGACGGCCGTTGGGAACGTCAATCCCGCGAAGCTTATGATCGTGGAAACGGGGCTACTATTTTACTTTACAATAAGGAAAAACAAACCGTTATTCTTACCAGACAATTTCGTTTACCAACTTACACCAATGGCAACACGACCGGCATGCTAATCGAGGCTTGCGCCGGATTGCTCGATAAAGATAATGCAGAAGACTGTATTAAACGGGAAACTGAGGAAGAAACCGGCTACAAAATCAAATCAGTAAAGAAAATTTTTGAAGCTTATATGTCGCCTGGATCGGTAACGGAAATACTTTATTTCTTCGTCGCAGAATATTCGGCAGAAATGAAAGTAGGTGATGGCGGTGGCTGTGAAACAGAGCAGGAGAATATCGAAGTAATGGAAATCACCTTTGTACAAGCCTTGGAAATGATTAATTCAGGCGAAATTAAAGATGGGAAAACGATCATGTTACTGCAATATGCACAGATTCATAATCTTGTATAAATTGATGGCCTGAGAGAAAAATTTCTCTCAGGCCATCAATTTATTTCTATAACTGAGCCGTTGAAGGTGTTACCGTTACATCTCCTTCGTTTTCAGCAGTTGTTTTTGCAGTTGTGAATTTATCAATCAAATCTTTCAGAAACTTTTCCGCATCCGGAAAGTTAGACTTGATCGCTTCTGATCCCTTTGTTTTAAGTTCCTGAAAATATTCCGGTGCTTTATCCACAGCGCCTTCGGCTTCTGCTTTCAAATCACTGGCTTTGGTTTTCAAATCTTCCAGAAGTTTTTCACCTTCTTCTGTCTGTAAATATTTATGTGCAGCTACTCCGGCGGCTGCGCCAAGAATAAATGTTGCGAGATGTTTTGCGTTGATGCTCATTGTTTTATGTGGTTCGTTTGACAAGATGAATATACAAATATTTAAAACAAGTTGTTTGTATTAAAATATTGTTCCAGCTCACTTGATTTCAAAAGCAGCCTGCATACGGTAGCTGATTTTTATTTTCTGGTATTGCACATCGCTGTCCTGAACCGCATCCGCAGATTCCGACGCCGCCATCATCCGCATATTGGATTTTGCAAACATAGGCTGTGGATAATTAATGTTGTCCTCCACTTCTCTGATTTCCAAAACCGGTCCCAGTTTTTGATCAACCGCTTCGAGCAAATAGGTTGCTTTATTCTTGGCATCTTTTAAAGCATTGATTTTCACCTGTTTTTTGAATTCTTCTTTCTTGGAATGATCTACGCGGGCAATATTCGCATATTGAATACCACGACTTTCGACTTTTGAAAGAATCGCATCCAGTTTGTCCGCGCGGTCTATTTTCAATTCATATTGTTTGCTTTCCAGAAAAGTAGCTGGTTTTTTCTTTTTATCCACATAATTCTGATAACCGCCTACTCCACTGATTGACAGTACTTCTTTTGGTAATCCAGCTTCTGCTATCGCTTTAATTAACTGTTTTTCCAAAGTACTGATAATCACTTTATCCTTCTGATTTTTCTCGTCATTAAAATATTCTCTTAAAGAAATATTGAAATAAAGCTCATCCGGAACGACTTCCATTTCTGAGAAACCTGCTACCTCAATTTTTCTTTGCGGCGGTTGCTGAACAATTGTAGTTTGCGAAAATGAAGGAATTACAACAGTACTCATGAATAAAAAACTTAAAAGAATGACCTTTTTCATGGCTTAATAAATGAAATGATTAGAAAAAAAATAATCGTATCTGCAAAAGTCTGAGGAAAACGATCTTGCCCCTTTCTTATTGCAAATACGATATTAGGATGCCAAAACAGGTCCAAAGGTTTAAACCGGTACCAAAAGATTCACATCTGTTAACAATTCCAGTCAGGAAAAATTACTGTAAATCGAGTCCATAATCCTCACAAAATGCTGATAATCTGCCTCGTCGAGATCTCCCCAACCTTTTCTGCGTATTTCAGCCACAATTGGAAAAGCTTCGTTATAAATGGTCTGCCCTTTTTCAGTCAGAAAAAGATTGAATTTTCTTCTGTCACCAACGGCAAGACCACGTTCGACCAATCCTTTTTTCTCTAATAAATCAATTATGCGTGTTACAGTTGGCGGATCTTTAAAAGTTAATTCCGCTAATCCATTCTGGCTGATTCCCTGTTCACGGTATATATGGTCAATCAAAACCCACTGATCAACAGTGAGGTCAAAACCTGCATCAATCAATTGTTTTTGTAGAGCGTTACGGATCTTTTTTATAGTGGTATCAATCTTGAAGAAATAAGCACGGTGATCGGAGCGGTGCGTCATTATAAAATCGTTAAGATGTTCAATAGGAATTATTAAAATGCAGTAGTAATTACCTAACTATTCGTCTACTAATAATTATAATGTAAATATTGAAAAAATTTTAAACAATTAAGTCTTTTACCACTCATTTGATTAAGATTTTATTGTTTTTTAAATCATACTCGCAATAAGTACAATAAATCTTTCACAAATCTTAAAAGTTACCATCTTAATATAGTCACAAAAAAATAAGCCGGACAAAATAAATTGCCTGGCTTATTTAACGGTAGTTTTAATGATAGATCTGAATCAAATTATGCTGAATTTCTTGCTGCGTTAATAATTCCAAACATGGCACGCATAATCAGCTGGTTATAAGTTTCCACATCCACTGGCAAGGTTTTCGGATCTTCCGCCAACATTTGCAGTGCATATTGTTGTATGGTGATCAAAGGCAAAACAATTCGCTCACGAACTTTAATAGAAACCTTGGTCACGTTGTTACTGTCAAGCAATTCCTTTTGTTCAGAAACTTCAAGTAGCAAATCCAGCGTCAGTTTAAACTCAGCGTACATTTTGTCCCAAAACTCTCTATAACCTTCTTCGTCCCGAAGATATTTTGTCGCAGGAAAAAATGCTTTTGACAATGACTGCATTGAGTTTTCAATCAATGTCCGGAAAAATAAAGATTTTTTATAAAGATCTTTGATTGCTTCCTTTTTACCGTCTTTTGAAAGTTCCTGAATCGCTGTTCCGAAACCGTAGAAACCAGGCACATTTTGTTTCATTTGCGCCCATGATCCCACAAACGGAATCGCGCGCAAATCCTCAAATTTCAAACCTTCGTCATCATTTCCACGTTTCGTAGGGCGACTTCCAATATTGGTTTGACCGTAAAAACGTAAAGGTGTTTTCTTATCCAGATATTTTACAAACATCGGATGGTTTTTCAAATCCAGGTAAGAGGTGTAAGCGGCCGCCGCCATTTCTTCCAGCAACTCCTTGTCTTCGGCATTTAATTCTTCTTCTTTTCTATCGCCACGGAAAAGGTGATTTTCCAATCCGGCTGTGAAAAGTCTTTCCAGATTGTACATGGCCGTAGTCACCGTTCCGTAGTTCGAACTGATCGTTTGCCCCTGTACTGTCAGCTGGATTTCTTTGTCTTCAATATCTTTTCCTAACGACGAATAGAAATTATGGTTGTTTCCACCGCCACGCGCCGGAGGACCTCCACGACCGTCGAAGAAAGTGACTTTGATCCCATACTCGCGGGAAACTTTTGTCAATTCTTCCTTAGCACGATAAATCGACCAGTTGGCTCGTAAATAACCTCCATCCTTCGTTCCATCAGAGAATCCTACCATGATCGTCTGGTGCTGATCACGTTTCGACAAATGGTTTTTATAATATTCGTTGGTATAAAGCGTACGCATGATTTCAGGCGCATTCGCTAAATCGTCCACCGTTTCAAACAATGGAACCACGTCCAGAGCCAAATATCCGTTTTCATCCGCAATCAGGTTTTTCGCCAAAGCAACTACCTGCATCACATTAAGCGCAGAAGTGTTATTGCTGATCACATAACGGTGTGCACCTTGTTCACCATTAAGTCCCTGAATTGTTTTGATCGCGCTGATTGAACCCAAAATATCTTTTGTCAGCTCATCTTCGTAATCTTCAATACGCAACGGAATGTTAAGAGAAAGCAGTAAATCAATCTTTTTGCTTTCTTCCCAATCTTCGTAATCACTATATTTTAATAATGGAATTTTCTTTTCGAGCCTTTTCAGAATATCCTCCCATGCTTTTCCATGTTTACGGCTATCCTGGCGTACATCAAGACTTGCAAAAAAGAATCCGAAAATATTTAATTTCAGAATAAAATTATCCAGAAGCTCCACAAAAAGTCCCTGATGTTTTCCTACCAGCACCACACGCGCAAGCAAAAGTTCATCAATTAATTCCTGCGCATCTTTATAACCCTCCTCGGTTGGGCCGAAGATGGTGCTGTTCATTTTACGTTCTGCAAGTGCAATGGCATCTTCTACACCTTTAAAAGTCAACCGGCGTTTCAGGTTGCGAATATCACGGTAATAACCTCTAAGCAATGTTTCACGTAAACGAGCTGCTACCTGCAACGTCGTATCTGCGCTTACAAAAGGATTCCCATCACGGTCACCACCCGGCCAGAAGCCCAGACGGAAAACATTCGGATAAGGCCAGTCGTGCGCACTCATGCCTAGGCCGTCAATCAGTTTTATAAGAATAGCAGGAATAGCATCGTAATAAACGTTTTCCAAAAACCAGCACAAACTCACCGCTTCATCAAAAGGAGTTGGTTTTTCGTGATTGATAAAAGCTGTTTTTCCAAGCTGAAGAAGCAATTGGTTAACTTCCGTAAAATCATTAACCTTGATCGAATCTTCAAGATCATTGATAATCCCCAAAACTTTCCCCGAATAAAATTGTGTCGGATGCGCGGTTAGCACGATACGTACACTAAAATCTTCCAGTTTATTTAAAAGTTTTTGCTTTAAAGACTCATTATCCAGACGGTCCGTCAGATAAGTTATTGATCCTTTTCCGTTCAATTCATGCGTCTGGTCAAAAGCTGCATCTTCCACCGAATCAAACAAAACCACCTGTCTTTCAATGTATTGAATAAAAGCAAACAGGAGATCTGTCCGTTCTTTCGGTGTGGCAGTTACCAGTAACTCCTCAAAGAAAAGTTCAATAATTTGCTTGGGAGACTTTCCCTCTTGAAAACCTACCTCGCTATGTTGCGTCAGCAAAGGAAGTAAAGAGCCCGTCTGAAAAATTCCCCGATACGGCAAACTCAGAAAAAGACTATTGAAAATATTGTACTTAGTAACAACTGCGTCCTGGAAATTGTTATTCATAATGGCGTGACAAAATTTTATTTTGAGACTGGCAATTCAAAACAAATATACCTGAAAAAATCGGTATCAGGCCTTTGGATGGGCTTGCTGATGCGTTTTTTTAAGTTTTTCAATGGAATTATGTGTATAAATCTGGGTAGCTGCAAGATTCGCATGACCCAGCAACTCCTTAATTGCATTCAGATCCGCACCGCGGTTCAACAAATGCGTAGCATAAGTATGACGTAAAACGTGTGGACTTTTTTGTGACAAAGTAGTAACTTCCGAAAGGTATTTTTTAACGATTCGTTGAATAAAAACAGGATATACTGCCTTTCCGGAATCTGTCAAAATTAAAGCCTTTGTTGCTTCTTCCGGAGCTCTCAGGGTCAGATAATCTTTCAAAAACTGAACAAGTAAACTTGAAATCGGAATTAACCTTTCCTTTCCTCTTTTACCGGTTACCCGAATAATTCTGGCTTCCAGTTCAAGATTATTAATTTCAAGACCAATCAGTTCCGAAAGACGCATTCCTGTTCCATACAACAATTCCAGGATCACCCGATCCCGGTGGCCGATAAAATCATCGGTAAATCCTTCTGAATCAAAAAGTGATTCCATGGCTTTTTCTTCAATGAAGGCCGGAAGTTTCCGCCGCGTTTTCATAGAAGATAAAATGGTTGAAGGATCTTTGAGTATATGTTTTCGACGGCGTAGAAATCCGTAGTAAGACCTGAGAGATGCCATTTTCCGGTTAACAGAACTTGGATTTAACCCTTCTTCCATCAAACTGACAATCCAGGAGCGCAGCATAACCGAAGTGGCAGTTTCAGGTTTATCGACCTCATATTGGAACAGCAAATATTTTCTAAACTGATCCAGGTCAGTGCGGTAGGAAGTTACCGTATGTTCACTGGATCGTTTTTCAAATGCTAAAAATTCCAAAAAGGGCTCTATCATGGCCCTAACGTACAAAAAAGGGTTGTCTAATACAAGACAACCCTTTTCCTTAATGTTATTGCATGGGATATAATTCTCCCATCCTACTTTTCAACAGAAAAACAATTCAAAAGAACTAGTCTTCCAGGTGACCGTAAGTTTTTTCTTTGTATACCGCACGCAAAACTTCGAAACGACGCTTTACAGATGGTTTTTCGAATGCGGTACGAGAACGAAGCTGACGCATTGTGCCAGTTCTTTCAAATTTCTTTTTGTAACGCTTCAAAGCGCGATCGATCGATTCGTTGTCCTTAATGTTAATAATAAGCATGCTTATAAGATATAATGTTCTTTGAACTGGTTTTCTGAAATTGGACTGCAAAGAAAAGACTTATTAAACAGAAAATCAAGAAATAACTCATTAAAAATTAGGTTATTTTTGCAACTTGCCCATTATAATGAAGGGATTAACCCATTAACCATCGCCTATGAGCTCCCGATTGGGTATTATTGATTTAGGAACGAATACATTTCATCTCCTGATTGTTGAAAAAAATAGTGAAAATATCACTACGCTCTTCCATAAAAGCCAGCCAACGCAGATTGGTCTGGGTGGAATCAACAAAAAACTTATCACAGAGGAAGCAACGGAACGTGCACTGAAAGTTCTACGGACTTTTCGTGAACAGCTGGATATTTTTAAAGTTTCAAAGGAAAATACTTTTTCTTTTGGAACCAGTGCTATCCGGAATGCTGACAACCAAAATGACTTTTGTGAAACGATTTTAAAGGAAACCGGTATAACAATCACCGTAATTGACGGCAACGAGGAAGCCGAATATATTTATAACGGCGTACGGACTGGTGTAAAATTAGGTAAAGAACCTTCGCTGATCATGGATATTGGCGGCGGAAGTGTTGAATTTATTATCGGTAATGAAAAGCAGATCTTCTGGAAACAAAGTTTTGAAATCGGCGGACAGCGTTTGATGGAAAAATTTATGAAAAATGATCCGATTTCCGAGAGCGACAAAAAACGATTATATAATTATTTTGATGACAATCTAATTCCCCTGGCGAATGCGGTTCATCAATATGCACCAACAAAACTTGTGGGTTCTTCCGGGACTTTTGACACATTAATTGATATGGATTATCAGTTTCGTACCCGAGAATGGCCGCCGAAAAATCAGACAGATTTCCCTTTATCACTTAAAGAATTTTACCGAGCCTATGCATTAATTCTTTCGGGAAGCCACGACGAACGAATGGCAATTCCGGGAATGATTGCCTTACGTGTAGATATGATTGTCGTGGCAGTTTGTCTTGTTGATTATGTTTTAAAAAGTCATAAAATTCCGCAGATCCAGGTTTCCAGCCATGCATTAAAAGAAGGTGTCCTTGCGAAATTATTGAATCTATAAGTCGTTATATTTCATTTATATACCACTGGTTTTCGATTTTCTTTTTGGCAAATATTTTTTGTCAAAAAGAATGCATCGTTGCCATACCAATCAAATTCCTATTTTTGTCAGATCAATCCTAAAACACTTTCTCAAACTGCATGAAATTCAGAAAATTCCTCCTATTCCTTTGCTTAACGTTAACCTTCACTTTTGCACAGGCACAAAAGAAAAAAGACAAAAAAGAAGATGATAAAAAAGTTGAAAAAGCAGTGGACGCCGTAGCCGATGCCGTTAAAGACAAACTGAAAGACGAAAAGAAAAAAGCCCCAAAAGACTTTAAAGACTTCATCGACGATTCCGCAAAAAGTCAGAAAGGCATGATTTCAGTTTATAAAATGGCTGAAAAATGGTATTTTGAAATCCCTGATACTTTGCTGAACAGAGATATTATGGCGGTGACACGTTATTCGAAAGCAGCAGCTGGCGGTGGAATTTTTGGCGGCGAAGAAGTAAAAAGACAAATGCTTCGCTGGGAGAAAGGACAGGATAACAACATTTTACTTCGCTCGGAGACAGTCGTTATGGCTAGTCCGGACAGCACAAAGCCTATTTTTCAAGCTGTAAAAAATTCAAATTCTGATCCGATTATTGGTGTTTTTGATATTAAAGCATTGAAAAAGGGCGACAATGAAAAATCCTCGGTGATAGAAGTTACTGATTTTTTCAATGCTGATAACCAGACATTTTCACTAAGCCCGATTGTAAAACAAATCCACAAACTCGCCGCGTTTAAAAAGGAAGCGTCATACATTGAGAAAATGAGCGCCTACCCTATTAACACCGAAATTCGGACAGTCAAAACTTTTGCGGTTGTCCCGCCCGCTATTTCGCTTACACCTGTACCTAGCGTTGGCTCTTATCTCCCTTCAGGATACGATGCCGGTGTTGTTACGCTGGAATTGAACACTTCACTAATTCTTCTTCCAAAAACCCCCATGCGGAAGCGGATCTTTGATAATCGTATTGGATTTTTTGCCAATCAGTATGCCATTTTTGGGGAAGAATCACAGAAATCAGATAATGAAATTTTCGCAGTTCGCTGGCGTTTGGAACCAAAAAATGCAGAAGATGCAAATCGTCAGAAAAATGGTGAACTGATCGAACCTAAAAAACCAATTATTTACTACATTGATCCTGCAACACCTGAAAAATGGAGAAAAGCATTAAAAGCCGGTGTTGACGACTGGCAGGTCGCCTTCGAAAAAGCAGGCTGGAAAAATGCGATACGAGGAGAATACTGGCCGGAAAAAGATACGACAATGAGCCTGGAAGATGCCCGTTTTTCAGTAATCCGTTATTTTGCTGCGGATATTCAAAACGCCTACGGACCAAATGTTCACGATCCAAGAAGTGGTGAAATCATTGAAAGCCATATTGGCTGGTATCATAATGTGATGCGTTTGCTAAGAAACTGGTATATGATCCAGGGTGCTGCGGTGGATCCAGCGGCACGAAAAAAAACATTTGATGACGAACTAATGGCGCAGCTTGTACGCTTCGTATCCTCCCATGAAATCGGGCATACATTGGGTTTGAGACATAACATGGGCGCAAGTTCAGCCACACCCGTCGAAAAATTACGAGACAAAGCCTGGCTCGAAAAAAATGGTCATACTTCATCGATCATGGATTATGCGCGTTTCAATTATGTAGCCCAACCGGAAGACGGGATTACCAACCTATTTCCTAAAATCGGGAACTATGACAAATGGGCAATCCAATGGGGATATAGTTATTTGCCTAATACCAATTTGAAAGAAGAAAAAGCGATTTTGAACAAATGGACAAAAGAAGCTTACAAGAATCCAAGTCTGCATTTTGGAACAGAAAATAGCCCGTACGACCCACGATACCAAACAGAAGATTTGAGCGATAATGCGATGAAAGCTTCTGAATATGGGATTAAAAATTTAAAAAGAATTGTCCCAAATCTGATCTCATGGAGCAAGGAGGACGGTGAAAGTTATAAAGAACTTGATGAATTATATGCTAATGTTCTAGCTCAGTATCGTCGTTATCTGGGGCATGTTATTAAAAATATAGGTGGAATTTACGATACTCCGGTTACTTATGACATGGAGGAAGAAGGGTTCACCACCGTTCCAAAATCCACTCAAAAAGAGGCTATTAATTTCCTTAATGCGCAGTTATTTAAAACACCAACCTGGCTGTTGGACCAGAATGTGTTAAAAAAGATAAAACCTGAGTCGGGTGTTGAAGCCATTAAATCTTTACAGGAATATGCACTTACCTCTTTGCTTGCCGGCGACAGAGCGGTTCGCCTAATGGAAACAGGCATATCCTCTAAATATTATACTATCGACGACCTGTTTACAGATATAGATTCCGGACTTTGGTCGGAAGTGAAAACTGGCCAGGTGATTGATATATACCGTAGAAATGTGCAAAAAATATATGTTGAGAAATTAATTGATTTATTAAAACCTGGCAAAGCAACTGTTGTGTCCATCCCTGCCGGAGCTCTGTATGCTTCAAATTCGCGCGTTGTTGAACTTGAAAAAACTGACCTTCCATCCGTCGCCCGCGGACATTTGGAAAGCCTTAAAGCTTCAATTAAAAAGGCAATCCCATTGGAAACCGATAAAATGAGCAAATATCATCTGAAAGATGTTTTGCAAAGAATTGATCTGGCCTTAGATCCTAAGTAAAAAATCAAATACAAAAAGGCAGATCAAAACTCGTTTACACGTGATTTTGGCCTGCCTTTATTTTTTTCAAATTTGATATAAAATGAAACCATTAGCAGAAATACTTCGAAATCATCCTCATTTTGAAAAGGTAATTTCAAGTCAAAAACCTTATCGAAAACTGGATTTTTCAGAATCAAATCAGGATTTATTAAGTCGGAATCTGACTGAAACATCAGTATTTTCGGATTATGTTTTTGATGTAATGTTATCTAAAAGTCAATATATCGGCATAGGAGGCTATGATGAAAACCGCATGATTTACCGGCAGCGCGATCATTTCACCAATCAGGAAAATGCGCGAAGTATTCATCTTGGAATTGATATCTGGGCAGAAGCGGGAGAAGCAATTTATGCGCCATTAAACGGAATTATTCACAGTTTCGCTTTTAATGATAACCCAGGCGATTATGGCCCTACGATTATTTTAAAACATGCATTAGAAGAAATTGAATTTTATACTTTGTATGGGCATCTTTCCCTCGAATCCCTGGATGGTTTGTATGAAGGAAAACCTGTAAAAGCAGGAGAAAAAATCGCTTCAATTGGCAATTTCCCAGAAAACGGCGACTGGCCGCCACATCTTCATTTTCAGGTTATTAGTGAGATTGGTGATTACAAAGGAGATTTTCCAGGTGTGAGTAGTATAGAAAAACGGAAGTATTTTTTAAGAATTTGCCCCGACCCTAATCTGATCTTGCGAATTTAAAGGTTAAACACAGAGGTAAAGGAGTTAAAAAGGAGTTCCGCAGAGATTTTATCTATTTTCAACCTACCTTGAAACAATGCGTATTGAAATATTTAATACGTATATTTATGCTATGAAAACAAGACTGAATCTGACAATTGAGGACTCACTGCTTCTTCATGTCAAGGAATATGCTGCCTCAAAGCAAATCAGTATTTCTCAAATGGTGGAAGATTATTTCAAAAATATCACCCAGCCATCTCCTAAAAAAGAAAGTATTATTGATATGGTAGAGAAATTAGATTCTCCGTCATTCAATAAGGATACAGATTTAAAGAAAAAATTCTACGAAGAGCAAGGCGGAAAATATGGCTTCTAAAATTTTTCTTGATGCCAATATTTTGCTGGATTTATTGTTAAAACGAGATGATTACAACGATGCAAAAAAGCTAATTCAACTAATTATCGACAAAAAGATACGCGCCTTTGTCACGCCCGCCATCATACATATTGTCGCTTATTGGGTAACGAAAGCTTATGGAATTACTAAAACAAAAGAATTACTTCTGACTTTATTAGCTGACATTACCGTTATTGATTGCACACATGAAATTACCTTGACAGCCCTACACTCAAAAATTGAGAATATTGAAGATGCATTGCAATATTATACCGCAATCCACCACAAAATTGATTTTTTTATTAGCAGAGATAAAATCCTTCAAAAATCTGCCATCGCCTCACTTCCCGTTTATAACCTCAAAGAATTTTTAACCCTTCTCGAATAAAACTCAAAAAGGAGTTTCGCAGAGAATAATAAATCTCACCGAAACTCCTTTTTTAAACTCCCTGACTCTGCGTTTAAACTAAACTTTCTTCCGTTCCAGATTGGGCAGGAATCCCGTCAATAATCCAATTAGCGGCAAGAAAGAGCAGACATAGAATACGTATTCAATACTCGTACTATCTGCCAGTCTTCCTAAAAGCGCGGATCCAATTCCTGCGATTCCAAAAGCAAATCCAAAAAATAAACCAGCTACCATTCCAACTTTTCCGGGAATTAATTCTTGCGCATAAACCAGAATTGCTGAAAATGCTGATGATAACACCAAACCGATTATCACGGTTAAGGCTCCTGTCCAGAAGAGATTGCAATATGGTAATAACAAAGCGAATGGTGCCACACCCAGAATTGAAATCCAGATCACATATTTCCTGCCAATTTTATCACCAACTGGTCCACCTATAAATGTTCCGGCTGCTACTGAAAACAAGAATATGAATAAATGGATTTGAGAACTTTGTACCGAAATACCAAATTTATTGATCAGGTAAAAAGTATAATAGCTCGTCAAACTGGCCATGTATATATATTTTGAAAAAATCAGCATTAATAAAACACCGATTGAAAAAGCTACTTTGCCTTTTGAAAGATTTAGTGCTGGTTCATTTCCCGTTGCCGCGCCAGACTTCTTACGATTCAAATGCATGTTCTTTTTATACCACCCACCCACTTTCGACAAAATAATAATGGCGACCAAAGCGACCAGCGAAAACCAGATAATCTGGTGACGGCCATACGGCAATATGATCAAAGCAGCCAGTAACGGCCCCAATGAACTTCCTGCATTGCCTCCAACCTGAAAAAGGGATTGCGCCATACCATGCCGCCCGCCAGATGCCATACGCGCAATACGCGATGCCTCCGGATGGAAAACTGCGGAACCTATTCCGATCAATCCTACCGAAAGGAGAATAATTTCAAAACTAGGCGCCATGGATAACGAAACCAGCCCAAGCATGGTAAAACACATCCCCACGGCAAGTGCATAAGGCATTGGCTTTTTATCTGTATATAACCCAACCAGCGGCTGAAAAACGGATGCGCTTAATTGAAATGTAAATGTGATTAATCCAATTTGGGAAAAACTTAGTTTAAACGAATCTTTAACCATCGGATAAATCGATGGAATCAGTGATTGCAATGTATCGTTTAAGAGATGGGAAAAACTTAATGCCAATAAAATTGGAAATACAGCCTGTTCTGCGGTTACAACAGGGGTTTGAAAAGATTCTGAAGGATTTTCTTCGATGGTTTTCATAACTATTATTCTTAAAAAACGGATACTAAACAGGTTGGCCGGTTATTCTTGCGGCCCATTCCCATGCCTTTTGTGGATTTTGATCTATAATACTTTGCAACAGTGACTCGTGAAATTCCTGAGTGTTTATAAAACTCTCTGTATCAATGTATAATTCTGAAAAATACTCCTTCATATTGCGAGCTACTGTTTTATACAAATCCAGTAAAATCTCACTTTGAGATGCCGTCGCGATGCATAAGTGGAAGTTAATATCAGCCTGGATACAGGCATCCGGAATGTTGGCCAAAGCCATTTTCCTGCGTTCTTCCAGATATTTTTTCATTTGTAAAATATCCTCATCCGTTCGGTTAAGGGCCGCTTTTTCTGCTACTTTTAGTTCGAATAGTTGACGAATTTCATTCAATTCCAGACCTTTTGCTCTTAAAAACCGGTCCGTCATCGACTCGGAGCCAACTTGTTTTTGTTCGACAAAAGTGCCCAGACCTTGCTGCACCCGAACCAACCCTGCATTCGATAGATTTCTGATGGCTTCCCGGATTGTCGATCTTCCAACACCGAAAACTGTCATCAACTCGGGTTCGGTGGGCAGTTTCTCTCCTATGGCAAAATCCCCATCCTGGATCTTTTGCTGCAATCTGCCGGCCACATCATCGGCCAGACTTAATCGCTTTATTATGTTTTCTTTATTCATCATATCATCTGATGTTTCAAAAGTACGAAGAATTTTATTTTTACAAAAAAAGAATTGCTGTCATACCAAATAAAATTTTGGCATGACAGCAATTCTAACTTAAATCCTGAATTTATTATTTTCTATATATCGTAGTAGCCGCCGATTGCGCACCTGCAAGAATAGTCACATCCGCTATCATTACCCGCGCCGGCGCATTTACTGCGTATAATATCATATCTGCAATATCACTCGCCTGCAAAGGATCAAAACCCTGATAAACCTTTTCAGCACGTTCTTCATCTCCTTTAAATCGAACCAGAGAAAACTCTGTTTCAACCGCACCAGGTGCTACGTTTGTCACTTTTATACCGTGCTGTGTCAATTCCAGACGCATCCCTTCGCTTAAAACTTCTACCGCTGCTTTTGATGCGCAATATACGGCTCCGTTGATATAAGTTTGCTTTCCGGCAACAGAACTGATATTTACAATATGGCCTTTTTTGTTTGCTATCAGCGTTGGAATAATTGCTTTTGAAACATAAAGCAATCCCTTTACATTTCCATCAATCATTGCATCCCAATCATCAGTATCACCTTCATCCAGGGAACCAAGTCCATGCGCATTTCCTGCATTATTAATCAGAATATCAATATTTTTCCATTCTTCCGGCAATGACGTAATCGCATCAAATACCGCTTTTTTATCTCTTACGTCGAAAAGTAAGGTTGTAACTTTTACTTTTTGAGCTAATTCAGCAACCACACTTTCCAGTTTTTCCTGGCGACGGCCACAAAGTATCAGGTTAATACCTGCTCCGGCAAACGCTTCTGCTGTAGCCTTTCCTATTCCGGAAGTAGCTCCGGTAATTAATGCAATTCGGGACATTATTAAAATTATTTTTGTACTTGTCAGCCGGAAATTTCCAGCTGACATTTTATTATTTATCGATTTTTTTTGTATTCAAACTACTGAAATTGCCACGTTCCAGCTCTAAAGCCTTGCCAAACTGTTTCAGAGCATTCTGATAAACATTATCCATCGGATTCAACACTTCATAGACCTCATTATTCAAGCCGCTTTTTTGTTTTCGCCCCCAAACATAACGCCCAATAATTGCCTTGGTTTGGGATTGAATTACTGGTTTTGAACGGTTCAATTCTTTTTCATTTAATTTGATTCCTGATTTTGCTGCATCTTTTACCAGCTCAGAAATCATAGCGTCAGAAATCTGGAAAGTTTTTAAGTATTCCGGGAAAGTCTGCTTTTCCAGTTTTTTCTGATTTTCATTGGCATAACGCAGTGCATATTCACGGATAATATTTTTGGCATAAAGCTCAAATAAATATTTGCTGTTCATCAGCGTATCACGCGGAACAAAAACATCCGGCATAATTCCGCCACCGCCATAAACGGTTCTTCCACCATCCGTTTTATATGCTTTTGTTTTATCAAATTTGATACTATCAACATTAAAAAACTCGCCGCTATCATATCTGTGGGTCAGATCCTGGTTATAATCTTCACCTTTTCCCATCTCATATGGTTTCTGAATACTGCGGCCACTTGGTGTATAATATCTTGAAATGGTCAAACGTAATTCTGCACCGTCGGAAAGTTTGATCGGCATTTGAACCAATCCTTTTCCATAAGAACGGCGCCCAACAACCAGCGCACGGTCATGATCCTGCAACGCGCCAGCCAAAATTTCAGAAGCAGAAGCACTTCCTTCATCCACCAAAACCACTAACGCTCCTTGCTCAAAACCACCTTCCACATGTGAGCGTGTTTTCCGGTCGAAACGGCTATCTTTTCCTTCGGTATAAACAAGTAATTTATCGCCTGAAATAAATTCATCAGCAATACTGGTCGCCCGCTCCATATAACCTCCCGGATTTCCGCGAAGATCTAAGACAAGTTTTTTCAAGCCATTGGCTTTAAGCGTACTCAATGCGGATTTAAATTCATCGAAAGTGGTTTCTGAGAAACGGGTCACTTTGATATAGCCAATTTCCTTATCAACCATGTACGCAGCATCTACTGAATACGTAGGGATCCGGTCTCGTACTACTTCAAAATTCAATTTATCTTTTAAACCAAGTCGTTCAATTGTCAGCGTAACTTTCGTTCCACGTTTACCACGCAGTAACTTGTAAACTTGCCCGTTGGTAACACCAGGCGCAGAAAGTACTTCTTTATTTACTTTAAGAATCCGGTCACCACTTTGAATTCCAACCGTTTCGGACGGACCGCCGCTTAACGGCGTCACTACATAAACGGTATCGTTATAGATGTTAAATTCTACACCAATACCATCAAAGCCGGAATCCAGCTGAGAACGTGCTGCGGTTGCTTCTTCTGTGTTGAAATAAGCCGTATGCGGATCCAGTTTTTCCAGCATTTTGGAAATAGAATAATCAACAAGCTCTTCTGTATTGACGGAATCGACGTAATTATTTTCTACCAAAAGCAAAACTTCCCGGAATTTCGCATAGCCTTTTGCCACGTCGGTAAGCTTTTTGCCACCGCTAAAAAAGGTACTGCCCAGCAACATACCGGCAGCCAGCGTAATGCTGATAATAATGGGTAAACGGATGACAGATTTTGAATTGCTGACGGGCTTTTCCGGATTTTCCTGGCTCATTTATAAATTACTTTTTAATGAGTAAAGTTAAAATTTTATTTGGGTTAATAAACATGCAATTAACGAATGGCAGGGATAAATCCTTGTGCTGGTTTTAAATATAATGGCAAAGCAGTTTTCTATGATTTCGAGACTAATCTTGTTAGCGGTTTTAAGCAATAAAAATAAATTTGAGATAGTCAATATTTGATTAAAAAAGGTGACTTGTAGTAACTGTTTGTCATTTTTAATTAAATACTTTTACGCAACGATATGAAAGTCTTCTAATTAAAAGTTCCCACACTTACTACTCATACCGAGATGTTAAAACTTTTCAACTACGACCTGCAAAATTTTGCTAGTCCATCAGCCAGTAAAGCACTTCTTTCCAAAATTACCGTCAAAAAGTTAGCAGAATATGAAACGATTCTATCTCCCGGTCAACACCAGCAAAATTTATATTTTATAAAAGAAGGCGTTGTTCGTTGCTATTATCAGTCGCTGGAAATGCAATGGACAAATTGGTTTGCTGCCGAGGGAAACCCGATTTTTTCGACAGAAAGCTTTTTTAGTGGTAATCCGTCACTTGAATATATTGAAACCTGTACTCCAGTGATACTTTATCAAATAACCAGAGAAGATTACCGAACCTTAATGGCTGAATTTCCTGAGCTTTATGAACCTGCCTTTCATCTTATTCAGAGTTATCTGCATATATCAGAAAAACGCATGTATGGTTCTCAGATGCAGACAGCTTATAAACGTTATGAAGATTTTATAGAAACACACCGGCATATCGCCAATCGAGTTAAGATGCAGCACATCGCCAGTTATCTGGGCATTACACCTACCCACCTTTCTCGTATTCGAAGAGAATTTGCCTTTAAGGCTTACAAAAACGTAGCAAAAATTAATGTAGGTACATGAATCAACCTATGTTGAGAAAGTTGGTTGGCTATTGACAGGCCACTTTTTAAGTTTTACGTTTACAAGAAGCAAAGCCACCTTCACCCTTCGGTTGGTCCCCACGGGCAGCAGGTGACTTTGCAGAAGTCCAACTGTTTCCACAATTAAACCAAGACAAAATTATGAAAAAATGTTTTCAATTAACCATTGCGGTTTTTTTAATCGTTGGTTTACTTACCAAATGTCAAACTCCTCTTGTCAACAATCGTCTGGAGTCTATTAATGAACATACTCCACTACGTAAGCTTCAGGAGAAAGTTATGGTTGAGATTCTTAACCTTGCAAAAGAAGACCAGTTTAGACAGTACATTCTGGTGGAATGTCTAAAGCAGAAGCATGGAGATTACAATGTTTATATCACAGACATCATAGCCTCACATCGAGAAATTGATAAGTATAAAAAATCTATGGTTCTACTTGAACAGCTTGTTGGATTGATAAAACCATTGGTAAACAATAATGAACCGCTGGTATTTTACCCAAGGGCTGAAACAATTGAAGATGGAAGAGTAGATCATCCCGAAGCACGTTCCGCTGACGTCATTATGTCCGAACCACTTGGTGTAATTCAACCGATTGAATCTCTTTCAGATGAACAAAGTTCACAACGTATTAGCTCTGCACCGGAAGGGGTCGATGCTTATAGAGCCAATATAAATGGAACCTGGACTTGGGTGCAAGTCGTAGACGAGGAATTTGCTTGGGAAAATGATGTTTATGTAGTTGGTACAGATGAGAATGTGGAACTTTATAACAATGGCAGATTAGACGGGGGTGCAGAATATGCTGGTTTAATTCAAATAACTAATTTAAATGCGGTCGAGCATTGGACATCTGGAAAGCTCGAGCTAAAGGTAATTGTAGTTAGTGCCACAGGAACAGAAGTCTCAGTACGTAAATTCGATAAAACAAAAAGAAAACATTTTAGAAATAATGCTTGGTATGATTTCAACCATTCACTTGGGAATTGGAATAAAACCACTTTTGGCAACTTTATGATAGAAAACTGGTGGGAAAGAGATGGAGGTTCATCTTCCACTTCTACCATTGGTATACCTTCAACAAATGGAGGGCCTAATTTTTCTTATACTATTAATCACGGCTCTTGGGATAATGATCTAGGGAAAGCAACTGTTCAATTTACCGACCCATTGACACAACTATACCAAATTAGCTATATGAACTTCAAAAGAAAATTTTAAGTAAAAATAATTTTGTAATCAGAACTGGTCTATAAAGGGCCAGTTCGTTTTTCCCAAATTTATGAAAAAAAATCTCTTTCTCATATTCTTTCTTATCTGTAATATCAAACAAGCAATTTCCCAAAATACTCGATTGCTTCCAACTCAATCTTTAAAACTCAACATCGGCAGAGGAAAACTTGGAACTGGTGACATTCAAGGTTTAATGCTTGGCGTAGAATACGAAAGGTATTTTCAAAAAAGATTATCATGGTCTACCGAATTAGGAATGACAATACATGATGGATCGGATCTTCTACTGGTTACAGAAGCAAGCGGCGAGGTTCATGATTTGTCTTACCGATATACCACCGCGGGCGCTCAACTTGTTGGAAAAATTGGCTATTATTTTTTACGGACTAAAAACTGGGATATGGGAGTTCGAATTGGCGGACTTTTTCGCTATCAGTCTTCTTCTGTTCCAGATGATGTAACAATGTTATTCCCTATTGCAACAGGCTTACCAGTACCTATCTTTATTAATGAAAATACATCTCCCCAACGAACCTATTCCGTCGGTGGGATCTCACAACTTTTTGTCAGCTATACAATTAAGCAAAAAATATTGCTGGGTTTAACGACCGGATTGCAATTGGATACCAACGGAGATACTATTTTCCCACAACTGTCTTTTACTATTGGAAGACGGTTCTAACACACATTATTTATGAAAGTATTATCCCCTCTGATTATATTATTTCTGTCTCATACATTAAATGCCCAAACCAACCAAAGTCAGCTCAATAAATACGCAAGTATAACGGGCGGCTTTAGTAAACATGGTTCGGGTGATATGAGAGGGATTTCCGAAAACATTACTTTTGGAAAATACTTTCACAAAAAACTTTCCTGGACCACAGCTCTGGGTGCAACTATACATGACGGATCTTACAGAATAACATCCATCCAAGCAGATGGCAATGTAATGGATCATTCCTATCGCTATACCGCGGGTGGTCTTCAAATATCCGGTGGCATTGCATATAGCTTTATGAGAGGGAAAAGAAACGAATTTGGAATTCGGGCATCTGCCATTTTAAGATATCAATCCTCATCTTATTTTGACAAATTAATAATTATATTCGATCCAAAAACAACAAGCCTCCCATATCCGGCAACCTACATATTCAATTCAACTCCCCAGAAAACTTATGCGGTTGGCGGCTCTCCGGAATTGTTTTATAATCATTCTTTAGGAAAATCTTTTTTCCTTGGAACTACTGCAAATTTTCAGGCCGATACCAATGGTGATGTAATAACGAACTTGTCTCTTTCAGTTGGGAAACGATTTAATTAACTGAATTGGAAAATTTTAATTCCATTCGTATCCGATAAATGAATTCTCATGAAAAATTTGAAATACATCGGGTTCCTTACAGTAATTATCTTTTCCTGTCAAAGTCGTGATGATCCAAAAACGTTCACTTCTGACAGCACCGCTATTATTAGGGCAGCGGTTGCGAATTCTATGTTAAATAATTATTTTCTAGGCTGTTACAGAAAAAGGGCCATACCTATATCTGTAAAACCAATGTCTGATTTAAAACCACCAAGGGGCTTCTATTTTGATGATCATTCAGGAGGAAATCACATCATAAAAACACCGCGTTCGTATTTTGTGAGATTAAAAACTATACTCCTTCCTCATCCAGAGTTAATCTTCATATACCGAAAGAAGGTGTATGGGCCCATTATTGTTTAGTAAAAATTAAGAACAGGTGGACTATCGCCAAAGGCAGCACCAATATGTATGAAACATAGGCTACATTTCAAACAAACCCATCCAAAGCCTCCGGATTTCGCATCGTATCCTTGCTAACCGCTTTTGCCGGATCCATGCCCATCAATATTTTCTTGATAGGTGCTTCCATTTTTTTCCCGTTAATGGTATACGGAATTGCGGCAACAGCTTCGATCGTATCTGGCACGTGACGCGGACTGTATTGCGTTCTTAATGCGTTTTTGATTTCCTCTTTCAGCGTTTCGGTTAACTTTTTATTTTCTTCCAAAACAACAAACAAAGGCATGAATCCTCCTCCATCTTCTTTTTCAAGATAAACCACCAGACTGTCTTTAATCTCCGGAAGGCTTTCAACGGCACTATAAACCTCGGAAGTTCCGATCCGGATTCCGTCCCGGTTTAGCGTTGCGTCTGATCTTCCGTAAATAATTACAGAGCCCCTTGACGTAATTTTAATCCAGTCACCGTGACGCCAGATGTTTGGATAGGTTTCAAAATAGCTGTTTTCGTAGCGCTCGTTATCTTCATCATTCCAAAAATAAATCGGCATGGAAGGCATTGGCTGGGTGATAACCATTTCTCCTAATTCTTCAATAACAGAATTTCCATTTTCATCAAATGCTTCTACTTTGGCACCCAAAGCACGACTTTGAATTTCTCCCGGATAAACGGGTTCCATTGGATTTCCACCAACAAAAGCACTACAAATATCTGTTCCGCCACTCAAGGAAATTAACCAGACTTCCTTTTTTACATGCTGATAAATCCATTCAAATACTTCCGGTGGAAGTGGAGAACCTGTCGATCCAATTGTTTCCAAATGTGAAAGTTTTTCAGAGGGGATACTCGTTCCGGATTTCATGCAGTTAATAAAATACGCTGCGCCACTTCCAAAATGGGTGATTTTTGCCCGTTCTGCCAATGTCCATAAAACCTGTGTAGAAGGAAAAGCAGGTGACCCATCATAAAGAACCAAAGTTGCTCCGCACAACATAGAGCCCAACGCAAAATTCCACATCATCCAGCCGGTTGTAGAATACCAGAAATAGCGATCACCCGGTTTTACGTTTTGATGAATCGCTAGTATTTTCAAATGTTCCAGCAAACATCCGCCAACGCTGTGGGTTATCGCTTTCGGCTTTCCGGTTGTCCCGGATGAATAAAGGACCCAGATCGGATGCTCAAAAGGTACCGCTTCAAAATCAATTCCAAAATTTGGCAAATGCAAAATATCCTCCCAAGACCTTATTCCCTCAGGTTTTGATGGAGAATCAATATTGGAAATCATGACAATATCCTTTACAGAGGGAAGAGAAGAACCAAGTTCCATCGTCGTGGCGGTGGTATCGTATGTTTTTCCATTGTAATGATAACCGTCTGTTACAAATAGTACCTTTGGCTCAATTTGAGAGAGCCTTTCTACAATTCCTGCTTTTCCAAAATCAGGTGAACAACCCGACCAGACAGCTCCTATCGCATTAACCGCCAGAAATGCTGTAACGGCCTGAGGAATATTTGGCAATACCCCTGCAACCCGGTCACCTGGCCGAACGCCACGTTGGCGCAGCCAGGTTGAAACGGCCGCTACCTGAGATTCAAGCTCTTCCCAGGAAATTTTGGTCACCCCTTGTGTTTCCGATTGAAAAAGTAAAGCTGGATGGTCTTTTGTTTTATTTCTGAAAACATGTTCGGCATAATTGAGACGAGAGCGGCGAAACCATTGTGTTCCAATCATTCCTTTTTTGGGCCTGCGCAAAACTTCAAGGTAAATATCGTGCGATTTGATATGAAAATATTGCCATAGACTTTCCCAAAAATCTTCCAGATCCGTCACCGACCAATCCCACAAATCATGATAGCCACGGAAATACAGTCCTTTTTTGACGAACAGCCAGTCCATATACTTTTTCAGATTTGATTGTTCCGTAAGTTTTTTTCCTGGTTTCCAAAGAGGTTGTAACTGTATATTCGTTGGCATAGGACGTGCAGTATTTAATGAATATCGGGTAATAACTGACGTTTTATTTAATAAGAACATCAATCAAATTTTCTCCCCACCGGAACTCTTATTCTCATTTTCTTTGTTGCCGGTAAGCAAGATTCAGGTAACGATTATTAGTAACGTCGCAATGACACTTTTCGGATAAAAGAAACGAAAATATTTGGTAATAAAATTTAGTGTATCTTTGCACTTCAAAACATAAATAACACATAGTACTCTGAACATCAGATACGTTTGTAAATGCGTTTTAGTGGCATTCTGTTATGACATCGGTCATCAATGTCACTAGCCCAAGTAACGACAAGTTTGTAGAGAGGAAAAAAAATCCAGTAGTGATACTGCATTCCTAATGAGAAAAAGAATAACAAAATCGAGTGATGCGAGCTCTTCGCGTCCTCCGGGAAGAAGTGGCAATGCCTCAGCCCGCCCATTTGGTAAAAAACGTCCGGAAGCAGAAAGCCGCTTCAGCAAGCCAAGTATCAAAAAATCCAGTCTCCGAGCAGCAAGTCCAAGCGCTGAATCGTCAAGATCTTATAACGACAGACCAAGCGGCGACAAACCTCGCTTCGATTCAGAACGTCCACGTTATGACAAACCGAACTTCGGTAAGCCAGGATTTTCAAAACCAGGATTTGACAAACCACGTTTTGACAGATCAGGACCCGGTCAGGATAGACCCCGTCCTTCGGATCGCGATGGAGATTCCCGTGGATTCAAACCAAGAGGAGAATTTGCACCAAGAGAAAGATCGGAAGGAAGAAGTTTTGATAAGCCTGGCTTCGACAAGCCGCGTTTTGAAAGATCTGGTTCAGACAGGCCGGAAAGATCCGGTCAGGATAGACCATCTTTTGACAGACCCCGTTCTTCGGATCGCGATGGAGATTCCCGTGGATTCAAACCAAGAGGCGAATTTGCACCAAGAGAAAGATCAGAAGGAAGAAGCTTCGACAAGTCACGTTTTGAAAGACCCGCTTTCGATAAACCACGCTCATCTGACCGTGATGGCGATTCTCGTGAATTTAAACCAAGAGGTGAATTTGCACCGAGAGAAAGATCTGAGGGCAGAAGTTTTGATAAGCCGGGCTCCGACAAGCCTCGTTTTGAAAGATCTGGTTCGGATAGAGCTCGTTCATCTGATGGAGCTTCTCGTGAATTTAAACCAAGAGGTGAATTTGCACCGAGAGAAAGATCTGAGGGCAGAAGTTTTGATAAGCCGGGTTTTGGTAAACCAAGCTTTGACAAATCTCGTTCTGATAGAAGCAGCGATGCTCCACGTTCTTTCAAACCAAGAGAAGATCGTCCGTCAAACGGGAGACACGAAAAGTCAGATTTTAAAAAAAAAAGCGATTTTGAAGAGGTAGTTGATGCCGATCCAACGGCAGAAATGCGTGCTATTGAAGAAGCAGCAAACCGTCGTGTTGGAAGATTTGAAACCGCACCCCGTTATAATTTAAGTGGTTACGATAAAAAACCTGGTTCAAAAAAACGTAAGGAAGAAAGTTCTGAAATGCGTTTGAACCGATATATTGCCAACGCCGGTATTTGTTCCCGTCGCGAAGCCGATGATTTGATTGCATCCGGACAAATTTCTGTAAATGGAAAAGTAGTTACGGAAATGGGTCATAAAGTTGAAGCATCGGACGTAGTGAAATTCGGAAAGAAAGCGTTGAGCCGTGAAAAACTGGTTTATGTGTTGATTAACAAGCCAAAAGATTATATCACCACAACTGACGATCCTGAGGAACGTAAAACAGTTTTGGATTTGATTAAAGGAGCTTGTTATGAGCGCATTTATCCGGTAGGACGTTTGGATAGAAATACAACCGGATTGCTTTTGATGACGAACGATGGAGAACTGGCTGAAAAGTTGACTCACCCATCAAATGGCATTAAGAAAATTTATCAGGCTGAACTTGACAAACCAATTACAACGGAAGATTTCGAACAACTTCAGGCCGGCTTAGAACTGGAAGATGGTTTTGTGAAACCTGACGAAGTAGGAATCGTTACGCCGGATGCTATGGTGGTTGGACTTGAAATTCATAGCGGAAAAAACCGTATCGTTCGTCGTATGTTCGAACACCTTGGATATGAAGTACAAAAACTGGATCGTACCGTTTTTGCAGGATTAGACAAAAAAGAATTACCTCGCGGAAAATGGCGTTTCCTAAGTGAAAAAGAAGTGGTAAGATTGAAGTTTATGCTTTAATAATCCGATAAGCTTTTTCGATAACAGAATACAAAAAAATAGTCCCGGAAAAATTTCCGGGACTATTTTTTTGTATAAATCTCAGCTACCGCCTCAGCTAAAAGCTAATCGCCAAAAGCTATTTTAAAATCTAAATCCGAATGAATAAACGTCATAAGGAGCATCAATATACAAACCTTCAAACTGAACCATTGAGTCGGATTTTCCCGCAAGAGAAGCTTCAAGTTCCTTTACAGATTTAACAGGCTTACCATTTACCTTGGTAATGATGAAACCTTCCTCAACACCCGTTCTGGCCAATTTTCCACCATCAATAGAAAGAACTTTAACGCCGCCTTCCACTTTATAACGTGTTAAGCGCTGTTTTTCCTGATCACTGATATTGCCAAATTGTGCCCCTAAAACACTCATTACTACGGCCGATTCATCACGTTTTAAAACATCCGCACCACCAGTACGGTTACGTAAGGTCACGCTTAAATCTTTCTCAGCTCCGTTACGGTTTACAGTTACAGTAACTTTATCGCCAGGTTTGTGCAAGCCGATCGATTGCTGCAATTCAGGAATTGAATGTGTATTCATGCCATCCACCTTCACAATCACGTCACCTTTGGTAATACCGCCAGCTTTCGCAGCGCTATTTTCTGTAAAGTCACGAACATAAACACCGTCGTTTACTTTCACGCCATATTCTTCTGCTTTCCGGCTGTCAAGCTCATCAAGTGAGATACCTAAGTATCCACGCTGAACATTTCCAAATTTTATCAAGTCACCAGAAACTTTTTTAACAATACTTGAAGGAACTGCGAAAGCATAACCTGCAAAACTTCCCGTTGGGCTGGCAATCGCCGTATTGATACCAATTAATTCACCTTTCAAATTTACCAATGCACCACCGCTGTTTCCAGGGTTAACAACTGCATCCGTCTGGATGAAAGATTCCAAAGGGACATCACCCGTTGTAGCAGAAGTAGGAGTTGCATTACCACGACGGTTTTGAGATTGACCGATAATTCCCAGACCACGACCTTTTGCGCTGATAATACCGGCTGTAACCGTTGATTCTAAATTAAACGGATTACCAACAGCTACTACCCACTCTCCTACTTTTACCGCATCAGAGCTGCCAAAAGTTATAGCCGGTAGATTTTTGCCTTCTATTTTAATTACCGCAATATCTGTGGAAGGGTCTGCGCCCACTACTTTTGCACGGAATTTACTTTTATTTGATAAGGTAACTTCCAACTCCTGAGCACCTTCAACCACGTGATTGTTGGTTACAATATATCCATCCGGAGAAATCACTACACCCGATCCGGACGCTTCCGAAGACTGCGGACCGCGAGAGCCGCCGCCGCCAAAATCATCTCCAAAGAAGTCACGGAAAATATCCGGAATATCGCCCTGGCCGCCACGAGACGATCTTGTCATCGTAGATTTAATATGGACTACGGTTGGCGTAGTCGCCTCTGCTGCATATACAAAGTCACCGGGAGCGCCAGCTGGTGCACCGGTTGATGTGAAACGTGCAAGTGACTCCGAAGGTGATTCTTTAAAAATTACATCCCTATCACTATTCGAACTTAAAAGTTTAAAGCCTGCAAGGGTTGATGCGCTCGAAAGCAGCCCAACCAATACCAAAGCTTTCCAGTTTGTTTTCATTTCCATATGTTGGGGTTAGAACTATATTAAACAAATAACGTAAACGAACCTGCAAATTATTCCCTTTGTAAAGCCATTTAACATATTTTAACAAAGGTATGAATCTGAAAATTCACTAAAACATTTTTGCCATTAATAATTAATCTACTATACAGCAAAAAAGGCGTTATTCATGACAAATAACGCCTTTTCCCAAATTAAATTTTAGACAATTTCGATTTCACGCAATGGTTTTTCGATTGCTTCTTCACGTTTTGGAAGTTCCACTTTTAAAATACCGTCGGCATAAGCTGCAACGATCTTTTCACCGTCCACTGAATTTGGCAAAGTGAATGTCCTTTGGAAAGAACTATATTTAAATTCTCTGCGAGAATATTTCTCATTTGTGTCTTCTTCTTTTTGTTCTTTTTGAGCTGAAATGGTCAACTGATTTTTTTCAAGGTTCAATTTGAAATCTGCTTTCTGTAATCCAGGTGCAGCAACTTCTATTCTGAAACCTTCTTTGCTTTCAACAACATTCACGGCTGGAACGCTACCTGCATAAGCTGGCGCAAAAAATTCATTCAAAGCTTCTTTACCAAAAAATCCGTTATACAATTTAGGATTCGCGAAGTGGGTTTTTACTAATGTGCTCATGGTTTTATAGGTTTTATTTTTGTGATTTAAATTTTAGTACCATTTCGGTATGCTAGGGTTTTTAAAACTTTTGTACCGATGAGAAAAGGTGAAGAAATAACCGACAAAATGTCCTATTTAATTCAAAAACAATTATTTAAATGACATAATGTCCGAATTTTTGAAGAATTACTGAAAAATCGGCCGTACCTACGGCACTAAGGTGGATCATCGATTATGCCTTTCCCACGGAATAAATTCCGTGGCTACAATGTCGGCCTTGCCTACGGCAATTTTATTAACCAATGATTAGTGCAGCTTTGATTCATTATGATTGAAAATTTAATGCTATTTCAAAATGTTGTAGGTATGGCCAACATCGTAGCTATGGATTTTAATCCATGGAAAATCAATTATTCAAGATTCGAAAAAGTACCATAGGTATTACCGACATTGTAGCCTTGAATTCTAATCCATGGAAAATCAATAATAAAAGATTCAAAGAAATACCGTGGGTATGACCGACATGGTAGCCGCGGATTTCAATCTACGGAAAAGCGATTATGAAAGATGCGAAGAAATACCGTAGGTATTACCGACATTGTAGCCATGAATTTTAATCCACGGAAAAGCAATTATGAAAGGTTCGAAAAAATACCGTAGATACGGCCGACATTCTAGCCATGGATTTTAATCCATGGAAAATCAATTATGAAAGATTCAAAGAAATACCATAGGTACGGCCGACATTGTAGCCGCGGATTTTAATCCACGGAAAAGCGATTATTAACATTCGAAAAAATACCGTAGGTATGGCCGACATTGTAGCCGCGGATTTTAATCCACGGAAATTCCAATCCATGAAAATTTATTTCAGTTCAAGCTGTTCACAAGCTTTTTCCGATGCCGATTGTTCCGCTTTTTTCTTGGTAAATCCATTACCAACAGCGAATGGTTCGTCGTTAACTAAGATTTGGGAGATAAATTCACGATGATGGCGGGTTCCGCGTTCTTCCAGAATTTCGAAGCGGACTTCCTTTCCTTCGCGTTGTGCCCATTCGATGATAAGGCTTTTGAAGTTGATATTATTCTGGATGATATCGTCCAGATCGTAATGCGTTAATAACTTACTGATGATAAACTTCCGTGTGAACCGGAATCCTTTATCAAGATAAATTGCACCTACAAAGGCCTCCAGCGCATCGCCATACATAGAAGATCTTGGCGACATACCGCGACGGTTTCCATCGTACTCAATAAGTTTATCCAGACCCAGCTTGCGGGAAATTTGATTAAGAGATTCACGGTTAACGATCCGCGAACGGATTTCAGTAAGAAAACCCTCATCCTTGTAAGGATACTTTGTAAACAAAAATTCGGCAACAACCATCCCAAGCACCGCGTCACCCAGATATTCAAGTCTTTCGTTTGATTCACGAAAACCTTTGATCGCTGTTTCACGAGAGGCAGATGTATGGCGGAATGCCAATTGATAAACGCCCAAATTAGAAGGGCGGTCGCCAATCACATGCGCAATAGATTCCTTAAATTTCTTATCCTCAGGACTTCCGGTTCTAAATAAGGCGAGGATCGGTAAAAGAATTCGTTTTGCCAAAATCAATAAATTAATTATTCCTCGAACCTTTTGAAAATGACGGAAGCATTATGACCGCCAAAACCAAAAGTATTACTTAGGGCTATATCGACCTTGCGTTTTTGTGCTTTATTAAAAGTAAGATTCAACCGGGGATTAATTTCCGGATCATCCGTAAAGTGGTTAATCGTCGGAGGAATAATCTGATCCTGGATGGCCATAATACAAGCTGCTGCTTCAATCGCCCCCGCACCACCAAGCAAATGCCCGGTCATGGACTTTGTTGAGCTTATGCTCATCTTATAAGCATGTTCACCAAAGAATTTCTCGATGGCTTTAATTTCCTGCGGATCACCGATTGGCGTTGAAGTACCGTGCGTATTGATGTAATCAATATCCTCAGGCTGCAATCCTGCATTTTCCAACGTGTTCTTCATTACCATGTAAGCACCACGCCCTTCCGGATGCGGAGCGGTAATGTGATAAGCGTCGGAAGACATGCCACCGCCGATCATTTCCGCATAAATTTTAGCACCACGCGCTTTTGCATGTTCGTACTCTTCAAGAATAAGTGCTGCACCACCTTCTCCCAAAACAAATCCGTCCCGATCTTTATCATATGGCCGGGAGGCTGTTTCCGGGGAATCGTTATTTTCTGATAATGCTTTTAAAGCATTAAATCCACCTACACCCGCATTAGTAATCGCAGCCTCAGAACCACCTGAAATACATACATTCATCATACCCAAACGGATATAATTGTAGGCATCAATCAAAGCATTGGTTGCAGAAGCACAAGCCGAAACAGTAATGAATGTTGGTCCGCGAAAGCCGTAGCGAATTGAGATAACTCCAGACGCACTATCAGCGATCATTTTCGGGATGAAGAACGGATTAAATCGTGGATTTCTTCCTCCTTCAGAGAAGTTTAAAACTTCGTCTTCAAAGGTTTTCAAACCACCAATACCCGAACCCCAAATTACACCGGCTTTGTCGAGATCAAGTGTATCTGCGTCAAAGCCGGCGTCCTTCATTGCTTCGTCAGTTGCAATAACGGCATACTGGGTAAATGGATCCATTTTACGAGCTTCCTGGCGCGGAATGTAATCCTGTATGTCCAACCCTTTTACCTCACAGGCAAATCGGGTCCGAAACCGTTCGGCATCAAACCTGGTTATAGGCGCAGCACCGCTCACGCCTGCAACTAAATTTTTCCAATAGGTAGGAACATCATTTCCAATAGGCGTCAATGCGCCCATACCGGTAATTACAACTCGCTTAAAACTCATAAAATAGGGACAGAAAAAGAAGATGATACTGGAAAACCGTAAAACTATTTTACGTTTTCTTCCAGATATGCAACAGCCTGACCAACTGTACCAATGTTCTCGGCTTGATCATCCGGAATAGAAAGATTGAATTCTTTCTCAAATTCCATAATCAACTCAACGGTATCTAGAGAGTCCGCTCCCAAGTCGTTCTGGAAGTTTGCTTCTGGCGTTACCTCCGACTCTTCTACGCCGAGTTTTTCGACGATAATTTGCTTAACTCTTTCTGCAATTGCTGACATTTTGTAAACACTTTTTGGTTAAAATCGCAACAAAGAAAGATATTCTACTTCACTTTGTCAACATTTTTTTAATACCTGTCATAATAGTTAAGATAAAGCGCAGGAAATAAAAGAAACAGAATATCAAATGCTTAACCATATAAGTTCCACGAATACAACGAATCACATAGAGAAGATTGCAGATAACCTTACCTTTACAGAACTTTATTAATTTTTGATTATTAGTATTATGTTGTCAATTCCAAAACTAAAAAACACAGATTCGCCTCAGTTTTTCCTTATGGCGGGCCCTTGTGCTATCGAAGGAAGAGATATGGCATTGCGTATTGCGGAACATATTGTAACTCTGACAGACAGGCTTAAAATCCCCTATATTTTCAAAGGATCTTATCGTAAAGCAAACCGTACCAAAGTAGATTCTTTCACTGGAATCGGCGACGAAAAGGCGTTGAAAATTTTACAGGAAATCAGCCAGACTTTTGGTATTCCCACCGTTACAGACATTCATGAATCACACGAGGCGGCTTTTGCTGCTGAATACGTGGACGTTTTACAGATCCCTGCTTTTCTGTGCCGTCAGACTGAACTTATCGCTGCCGCAGCACGTACAGGAAAAGCTGTAAATGTAAAAAAGGGCCAGTTTCTTTCAGGTGCTTCCATGAAGTTTGCCGTTGAAAAAATAAATGAAACAAATCCCGATTGCCAGGTTTTACTGACTGATCGGGGAAATAGCTTTGGTTATGGTGAATTAATCGTGGATTACCGTAATCTTCCTGCCATGCGCGCTTTTGACGTACCGGTCATTATGGATTGTACACATTCATTGCAACAGCCGAATCAGGAGTCAGGTGTAACAGGTGGAAAACCCAAGTTGATAGAAACAATAGCGAAAGCGGCCATTGCTGTTGGCGCAGACGGGCTTTTTATTGAAACTCATTTTAATCCCGCAGAAGCAAAATCAGATGGCGCCAATATGCTTCCATTGGATCAACTGGAAGGTTTATTAGAAAAATTAGTACGCGTTAGAGAAGCGATTTTGTAAAAAACCGTATCTCAAAAATATAGATTGCGGTTCCGCCCGCAATCTCATTTATTAAAAATGCTCTTATGAAAAAACAGTTTACACGTTGCGCCGTTCTTTTTGTAACTTTTATCTGCCAGGGTTTATTTTCAATTAGTGCTTACTCACAGGCTGTTGACTCTGTTTATCATGACTCTCTGGTTCACAAAAAAGAAGAAAAACTTTGGCAATTCCGCCCCATTGAAGCAGTGGCGCCGGTTTCGCTCGCCTTGGCTGCATTTGTTACGCAAGGGTCTATCAGCAGGCATCTTCAGGCAAATCTTGTTGGGCAAACGCCCAACATTCATACGCACACGGATGATGTTCTACGGTACTTACCCGGCGCTGTCAGTTTAGGATTAAGTGCTTCGGGGGTGAAAGGAAAACATTCATTTGGCGACCAGCTTGTACTGGCCATTCTTTCCAATATTATCGCACAAGGTGTTACCGGAAGCATCAAGATGATCTCAAAATATCCAAGACCTAACGGCGAAGATAATCAGTCATTTCCTTCCGGACATGCCAGCAGCGCTTTTGCCAACGCAACAATTCTGCATGAAGAATATGGTCAAAGAAGCGTATGGTACAGCGTTGGCGGATATGCTTCTGCGACAACGGTCGGCGGAATGCGTATACTTAAAAACAAACACTGGCTTGCGGATGTATTGATGGGTGCAGGAATCGGCATAGCGGCCACAAAAGTTGTTTACATCAGCTACCCCTGGCTGAAACAAACTGTTCGCCGAATAAGGAAGAAATAATTTAATTTCGAATCTTTGAAATCATACTGACATAGGGCTGTCACTACCGGCTGTTTATTTTGTATTTCACTAATCAAACTAAATAGTCCATGGAATTGAAGAAAATACATCCGATGCAGGTCTTGTGTTTTGAAACGAAAACAAAACTTTCAGAAATCGGAGAATATGTCCGCGTAGTTGCGCACAAAATGTATCAGGCTGCTGTTCAAAACGATTTGGAAATAACAGGACCTGTCTACTGGATTTACGATGGAATGGATGGAAATCCTGAAACCGTTTTTTCGCTCACCATTGCTTTGCCCATAACTTTTAAAGAAAAAGAACTTAACAATTCTGATTTCAAACTGAAAAGTCTTCGGTCATTTCAATGTGCAACCACTCAGCATCTTGGAGATTGGGGCAAGCTGGGAGAAACGTATGGTACCCTGATTCCCAAAATACTTTCCAGTGGCCTGACCATGAGCGGAGAAAACCGGGAAATTTATCTGAATATAGATTTTCAAAATACTGAGGCCAATATTACTGAAATTCAAATAGGAATTACCGAGCATTAATCTTCTATGTCTTACTGCGATTACGTCAACAACAATCCATCCGAACTTCCGGATTATCTGCTTCACAAACATTATCATGACCATCAATATGGTTTTCAAATTGATGACGATGATGAACTTTTTGGCAGATTTATTCTGGAAATTAATCAGGCAGGATTAAGCTGGACGTTGATGCTCCGAAAACAGGACGGATTTAGAAAAGCATACAGCGATTTTTCAATTGAAAAAATTGCGGCTTATACAGAAGAAGACCGTGAAAGATTATTACAAGATCCGGGAATAATCCGTAACCGTTTAAAGATTAATGCTGCAATCGTCAACGCACAAAAAATCGTCGAACTGAAAAAAGAATATGGATCCTTCAAAGGCTGGCTTAATGCCTATCACCCCTTGACCATAACAGAATGGTTGAAATTATTTAAAAAGAATTTCAAATTTGTTGGCGGCGAAATTGTGAATGAATTTTTAATGAGCACCGGGTATTTGCCTGGTGCGCATAGTGTTGGGTGTCCGGTTTATGTGGAGATAAAATAGCTTTCTGAAATTGAATTACAGAAGTCTTTTGAATTTTCGCTTTACGTTAGCTGAATTTCTGAAACAACTTAATAACTTTTCAAATTCATTTGCTAGTAGCGTTCCTATTATTTTATAATCTAATCCTTCAACAGGATAAATATCTTTTAAATTGCTGATTTCATATTCATCAATCTGCTGCCCGTAAACATAAGTATTGAGAGGAAACGCCCAGTTATTTGTGGTCACCGCATATTTCTTCGCTTGAAAAATATAACAGTTAAAAGCAGCTTCCGGAATTTCTATACATCCATGGTTTTCCAAAACATCAGTTGGACGAAAATCTAAACTGGAAGGCAGGCTTGCCAATAAAGACTTACCGTCAATTACCTTCAAAATAATAAAATATTTAGGTTTTGACTTATTCCCATTTTTAAAATAAAATGGGTCGAAATATAAAATATCGCCTTCCTTGTCCAATCCTATCTAAATTTTCAATGACTGACTTTTTCCAAGATATTCTCGTTGGTCCTCATAAATAGCTTTTTTAACAGGCATACCATCAAGTAACCGTGAGAAGTCTATTGGTATCTCAGTTGAGTTCATTTTACCTTCTTCAAGATATTCTAACACGCCATGCTCCGAAGCAGTAAGATACCAAAGAGAATGTTTACGATGTGTGAGCTGAACAAGTTCTGACGCAGAGTAGTCTTTGAATGTTGTGGTGATATGTTCCAATAATTTCATTTCATTATCTGAAAACTCATCATCGGAAAATTCTACCTTAGGGAAAATATCGATGTTAGCATCCACATCTATATTTCTTCTGATATATTTAGATAACAATACTGGTTCATCTGACGACAGATCTACAAATATGTCACGTGAAACAGGACCCAATTTCCAAACTGTAAAGTCCAAATTAAAAAAGGGCAATCCATACGTTCTTACGCTATATTCTTCAATCAGGTAGATTAATTTAAGCAATTTAGTTTTAGACAGTGGTTTTATCCGCTCTGCTAAATAAACTACCGCATTACCAATTTTATCAATTTCAGAAAGAGAAAAAGGATTTGCCATAATATGTTAGTTTTCAATATAAAGGTAATCAGGATTAAGACATTATCTATTATACAAACAACCATCTACCCTCTCAATATTTCAACTCCCCTGCTCCTCCTCCCAAACCGCCAACGCCAGCTTAATCTGCCCATAATCATATTTCTCATTCAGCAGTTCAAACAGCGGTTTTAATGGCTCATCACGACGTATGCTCATTTCCTGCGCTGCGGTTATGATGATTTTATAAACAGCCGGGTCAATTAATGCTTTCAGATTAATGTCATGTCCATCTTCTTTTAATTTTACCAAATGAGAAATAATGGTAACCGGATTCAGGTCACGTTTTTCTGCTATTACTTTTAAAGAATAACCGGCTTTGAATAAATCCCAGGTTTCTACGTAGGTCATTCCTTTGGCTACGCGTGTTCCTGGTTTGGTATTTTCCCTGGCGAAATCAACAATTTCCTTGATAAATGTTTCTCCATAATTTCGGAAACGCTCGGTACCAATACCAGAAATTGCCTTCATCTGGGCTTCCGAAACCGGTCTTTTTTGCGCCATTTCCGATAAAGTAGCATCGGTAAAAACTACATAGGGAGGAACGCCCATACGGTCTGAAATCTGCTTGCGAAGTATCCTTAACCGCTCAAAAAGTGCATCACGGATAATTTCCTGTTTCGGTTTTTCTCTTGGAAGCTGTGCTTCTTCTTTGGCTTTTCTTTCAGAAAGTGGAATGAACCTTACCAGCTCAACTTTTCTTTTTCCATATAAAACCTGATTACTGGCTGGGTTTAATTTGAATGAATGCGCTTCGTCATACGCAATATCCATCACGCCGGAATTCAATAACTGACTGATATATTCCGCCCATTCTTCACCACGCAGATCATGTCCGACGCCAAAAGTTGGCAGTTTATCATAACCATACTGCAAAACATTTTTATTCCGGCTTCCACGTAAAATGTCAATCAGCATACCCATAGCTACTTTTTCTTTGGTACGGGCAATTCCTGAAAGTGCTTTTTGTGCAATAACCGTCGCATCAAATCGTGATCTAGGATTCCGGCAAACATCACAGTTCCCGCAATCATGATCGACAGCTTCATTAAAATAGCTTAACAAAATTCTCCTCCGGCAAATATCTGCTTCCGCATATTGTTTCATCCGGTTCAGCTTGGCATTCAATAATTCTTTTTGTGCTTCAGACTGATCCGAATTGGCTATCATATCCTGCCGGGTAATGATATCCATATAACTGTAAAACAAAACCGTGTCAGAAGGCGATCCGTCACGTCCGGCCCGACCGATTTCCTGATAAAAACTTTCTACATTAGATGGTAAATTGTAATGAATAACCCAGCGAACGTTGGACTTATCAATCCCCATTCCGAAAGCAACCGTAGCCACAATGATCTGGATATCATCACGTAAAAATTGATCCTGGACTTTGGACCGTTTTTCAGATGGTAGCCCTGCATGATAAAATTCAGCTTCAAATCCAGCTTTTTGTAAACTTGCTGTTACGGTTTCGGTCCCTTTCCGGCTCAGACAATAAATAATTCCGGCCTGGCCATTATGCTTTTTTAAGAAAGTTTGAATTTGCTGTATTCTGCCTCTTCCTGGTAAAACATTCAAACTTAAATTCGGTCTGTCAAAACTTGCTACAAAAGTTTGTGCTTCTTCAATACCGATTTGTTTTAAAATATCCCGGCGGGTAACCCGGTCAGCGGTTGCGGTCAGGGCTATGACCGGAACTTCCGGAAAATATTTCTTCAACGCACTTAGCTGACGATATTCCGGGCGAAAATCATGGCCCCAGGAAGAAATACAATGCGATTCATCAATGGCAAAAAGTGAGACATTCCACTCTCTTAAAAATTCAAATGTATTTCCCGAAAAAAGTCTCTCAGGCGCTATATAAAGCAATTTCAATTCACCGACTTTGGCCTGCCACATGACCTGATCCTGTTCAGCAGAAGAAAGTGAAGAATTCAGAAAAGCCGCGTTAACACCATTAACTCTAAGTGCCTCAACCTGATCTTTCATCAAGGCAATCAATGGAGAAATGACAACCGTTAATCCTTCACGGATTATGGCAGGAATTTGAAAACAAACTGATTTTCCCCCACCCGTTGGCATCAATACCAGACAATCGTTTCCGGCCATTACCGTATCAATAATCTCAGCCTGCTGAGGCCGGAAAGAATCGTACCCGAAATATTGTTTTAAAGCCTGTTCTTTATTTATAGACATGATGAAGTGATTTCGAAGCGTAAGCCAATAAAAATTTGATCTCAGAAATAACTTCTGTTGTCAACCGTGGATCTGTTTTATTATAAAACGAAAATATCCGCAAAAGTAACGATTCAAAACTGATACATGACCTGCGCTTTCAATTCACTTCGCTTTTTCCCCTGTATCTCGTTAAGCCCGGAACTGATTTTATCCAGTTTTGAGTAATGCGTTTGTGACCACCGCAGCCAGAGTTTCATCTTTTGTGTCAACGGATAACGCAGCATTAAATAGTGCCTCGTGCCTTGGTCATAATAGGCAGGAAGTGAAAAGGCATACAACATATCTTTTTCATAAACATATTGCCGGCTGTCATAGTTATCAGTTTTAAAAATTGCAATCCGTCCGCTAAGTTCAAGTTTTGAAAGCCGGTAAGTAATGTCCTGCACAATTGTAAATCCGGATGATTTCGATTTCCCTTCATACCAGAAATCTCCGCCTTGCAAGCGCGTACGAACTGAAAATCGAAGAGGAACTTCATATTCAAAATTAATCATCGCTGTTCTGCGTGTCGTTTCTAATACCTGCGGAATTGGAAATTTCGAATCAGGCTCGTTATGCGCTTTGTGTTTTTCATGAAATACTGCGTACATATTCAGCTTTTTATTCGGTTTCCAAAGCACGTGCAGGAAATAGTCTTGTCCGTCAGAAGGTGCATTAATCTGGTATTTCAGCCAGGGAAAATGAAACCGGTCATAAAATCCACTGAACTGCCAACGCCGGTTTGGGGAATAACGAAGTCCCCAGTAAGTACCCGTTTCATTAATCGGACGTGTTGCTTCGCTGATTGAACCGCCGTACAGGGAATGAAAATTCCGGTCGTAATGTCGAAGTAAAAGTGTAAAATCAATTGCTCTTCCCAAACCGGCAATTAAACCTCCAATCCCTCCCAACCCACCGCTTTTAGATCGTGCGCCTTCACCGAAAAAATGCATGTTCTGCCAGCGATAATCTCCATGAATTCCAATCACCGTATTTTGGTTTCCATGAAATTCAAACCTGTTATAGAGGTCATCTTTCTTTTGTAAAGTTGCGCTGTAAAAGGTATTTAAAACCGTAATCCCTATCTGACCTCGCTGGGAAAGCAATTTATAAAGCGCGTGAAAACCAACATTTTGCTCACCAATAGTTCCCTGATTTTCACGTTCCGTTTTTGTCCGGTGATAGCCGGAAATTTGTAAAGACGAAACAGTTAGTTCATCCTGAACATTCACATTGTTTTCCAGGCTTCCGTCCCGTCTTGTGTAGGAATAAAACAGGGTTACATCCAGTTGCTTTTTTAATGCATATGTTGCGGCGGTACCGCGAAAAAACCCTGATTCCAAAACGGAAGTAAAGGGTCGCAAACCCAGTGTACTTCGATAAGTCGTTCTGATAACTTCCGAACCTTTTCCCAAAGAAAATCCGCCTGACATGATCAAACCTTGTCCGGCCTGCATTTGATAATCACCAATAATGAGATTTTTGAGTTTACCACGATTCATGATCTGTGCATGAAAAGAGGTAAAATCTGCACCGAATATTTGTTTTTTCGGCTGCCAGCTTAAAATTTCCCCGGCATCATTTTCCATGACCAACCCAAAACTATATGAACCAGCCCGGGCGTAGCGGTACCGGATATTTCCATATAAAGGTTTGCCCTGATAACGGGTAGTTGAACGGCTAGAAGTGTCGACGGATGTAAATCCCTTTTGTTTTTCCAACACACGACCGGACCTTAACAATAAGAAATGCTGAGACGGATTTTGCAAAGATTCTTTGAAAGGCAATGCTCCGGGCCGAACAATTACAAAAGGAATTAACTTTCGGATTGTTATTATATCAAAATCCGGAACGGCCTGTAATTCGTAAAGAGAGAGAAATAGTCCAAGTTTCTGACGATAATCAAAAAACGATTTTATCTGAACTTCTGAAAGAATTAATGTCGCTGTCAATTCATCCGTCGTAACTGAATTCAGGTCAAGCGGATTCGTATATAACTGAAACAGTAATTCATACAAACCTTCATTACTATTTTCTTCGGTAGCAATCGGGATCAGATCCTGAATAAACTGGTTTATATCGATTTCCTGCCGTGGTGGTTCCTGAGCAAAAAGATTTTTAATAAACAGAAATATGCAAAAAAGTGTTAAAACACCTAACCGAAAAATCGCACATGAATGCCAGTGTACTGGCTTCATGTGCGATTTTTCTATATTCTTCGTCATCCTTTACGGATTTGTGTTACATGATTAAAAGGCCTTCAAACTTAAATCAAGACTTTGTATCTGATGTGTCAATGCGCCGCTGGAAATGGAATCAACTCCGGTTTCGGCTACTGCACGTAATGTCTTTTCAGTAATATTTCCCGAAGCTTCTGTTTCAAAACGTCCGTTAATCCGCTTTACCGCTTCACGCATATTTTCCAGAGAAAAATTGTCAAGCATAATTATATCAACCTGGCCAACACGTAAAACTTCATCAACCTCAGCCAGACTGCGTGTTTCAACTTCAATTTTCAAATTTTTTCCATTTGCCTTCAGATAATTTCTCGCGTTGGTAATCGCTGCTTCAATTCCACCAGCATAATCCACATGATTATCTTTCAGCATAATCATATCATAAAGACCCATTCTATGATTAACAGCTCCGCCAATTTTCGTCGCCATTTTTTCAAACAAACGGAAATTTGGTGTTGTCTTGCGAGTATCCAATAGCTTCACAGGAAGGTCACCGATGATATCAACCATTTCCCGTGCATAAGTAGCAATGCCGCTCATACGCTGCATAATGTTCAGCAATAGTCTTTCAGCCTTCAAAATCAACTGCGCACTTGCTTCAATAACCATCACAATATCTCCAACTTTGATACGCGTTCCGTCCTGAATAAAAACTTCAACGTTGGCTTGGGGATGATTATATAACGTTGCTGTTTCTTCCAAAATAACAAGTGCCACCTCAACACCCGCCAGAATCCCTTCCTGTTTTACCAGCAAACGTGCTTTTTTCATGGCATCAGCGGGTACGCTGGAAAGAGAGGAATGATCTCCGTCGCCGATATCTTCCAACAATGCCAAATGAATTAAATCGCGTAGTACCCGTGGGTTGGTTTCCATTTTTTTGAGATAATTGTATTGGATAATTTCTAAATCTAACAATGAAAAAGTGACGATCTCATTGTAAAATCACAGTCATAACCCAACACTTAATGAATACGTTCTTTTTATAATGAAGTCACAAAAATCAGAATGTCTGACTCCGGTAAGCCATATTGTAACGGATCGCAAAAGAGAAAATTTTAGATTTTTCCGCGACGTTGACATCCTGCGATTTAATATTCCGGAACAAACAACGGGCATCCACAAAGAAATTATGTGCCAGCGAATAAGTCAGACGTAAATCAGTAAAGGAAGTTTTGGCCAACATCCCTTGCCCGATTTTATGCCCTAAATTATTATTCCCCGGAATTACAGCTGTCCGTGTGTCATAATCCAATAGCGGATTACTACCAAAATTTGCATCTGATCCTGTCGGATCTTTTCCTTGTTTTGCCCACATTTGCGTGCCATAAATCGAAAGTCGTGGTGTAACTTTATATCTCACAATTCCCAGCAATTCTTTAAAATTAGCCCCCAGAGGATGCGCCAGCGGCTGATTATAATGGACATAATTTCGGCCTCCGTCTTTATGGGAATAGGTATATGGCCGCACAATATTTAATTCCGTTTGCAAATCCAGATTGGGAATTCCAAAAGCATCAATGTATTTTCCGCCCAGCTGAAAACTGTATTTATTGGTCCAGGATCCGTCGCCATTAAACATATGTTTTGTCAAAAACTCATCCAGAATGAACTGACTGTAAATGGATCCTTTTTTCCCAACTAGCCATCTGAAATCAAAACCGAGCAGGGCATTGTCCTGGCTCCCGATGTAGGATTCGATATAACGGTAAAAAATAATCGGGTTCAGATAATTGATGTCAAAACCTCCGCTGGTAGAATCCCTGCTGAAAACCTCCGCTTCGAAAACTCCTATATTAATCTTGTCCGTAACGTTAACACTTAAATGATGTATGGCTGAAAACTTTTTAGCACTCAAAAGACCTTTACTCGCTCCCTGCTGATTGTTGATCATGCTAGACCACAAATTGGTATAGTGAAAACGACCCAGCTGGGTATCAATTCTTAAAAATAAATAAGGGCTGCTGTTATCTGAGAGCAATAAGGAACGGTACCCGCTGCCAAAAACATTGACATCATGGCCGAACTTAACATTGATAGCCTTCAAAGGTTTAAAAGTGATATAACCTCTTGCTGAAAAATAATCAACGCCTTTATCATTCTGGATTTTCTTTGCCAATCCTTCCCCGGGGAAATTATAATTCTTGGTATAATCCATAACATACTTAGGAAATACACCTTGATTATCACTGACATAAGTATAAAATCCCAGCTTTTCGTTGATCATTCCGCGGATTTCAACGCCTCGGCTTGTTAGCCAAAGCGGTGAATTAACGTTGTTGTCGCTTCCGATAAAATTGTTGGTAGTAAAATTTAAATGCAGATCGAAATCTTTATCATGATAACTTAAAAAATCGGCCGGGTGCTGCCAGAATCTTCTTTGTCCGTTACTTTTTCTTCCCTTAAAAAGTCCGAATTTATTACCGGGATCCAGCCGGGAAAGTTTCGATGACCGGGCCGAATCGGTTGGAACAAAACCCTTGGCCCATTCCCAGCTATCCTCTCGTAAATAGTCGATGGTCTGCCAATCCCGCTCTGTAAGCGATACATTCCCCTCTTTTAGTATAGAATCCGTCAATTCAACGATTGCCTTTCTCTCAAATGGTTTTACATTTGAATGAAATCCTTCGGAAAATTTTCCACGCTTAATTTCCAGGCGATCGATTAAGTGATAATAATCATCATTTATAGGAGCAAAGGTACTCTGGGAAAAAACAGATGATGAAGTAATTAATATAAAAAAAACACATAAGAAGAACTTGTCGAAGCGTTGGTTCATAGATAAATATTTCTATTATGCGGGTAAAATCGGCATTAGTGCACCTAATTTGAACGAAAGTGTCAAATTTCGTCAATCATATTGTAATATCTTGTATTGAATAGGTTAAAATAAGATCAAAGTTATGTTTTTACTATCCCAGAAGCCTTCCATTGCTGATCATTTCATTGCTGAACTACGCGATTCCGATGTGCAGAAAGACCGAATGAGATTTCGCCGAAATATTGAACGTGTCGGTGAACTGCTCGCGTACGAAATTTCAAAATCATTGATTTATCGCACCACTTCGGTAGAAACGCCATTGGGAAATGCTCCTTCAAGATCTTTGCTTCAACCGGTTGTACTCGCTCCGATTTTACGGGCCGGACTTCCCTTACATCAGGGTTTTCTTAATATGTTTGACAAAGCAGATAATGCATTTGTTGGTGCCTATCGCGGACATAATCTTAAAGATGATGAATTTGAAGTAGAAATGGACTATATCACTAGTCCTGACCTGAGTGGTAAAACGCTGATCCTGATCGATCCAATGCTTGCAACGGGACGTTCTCTGGAAAAAGTTTACCACGCACTTCTACGTTTTGGAATACCCGCACAAACACATATTGCGGCTGTGATAGCAAGTCCGGAAGGCGTTGATTTCCTGCAAAAACGTGTCCCACAGTGCAGATTATGGGTTGGAGCTTTGGACGAACGTTTGAACGAACAATATTATATTGTACCAGGACTGGGAGATGCCGGCGACCTGGCGTTCGGATCAAAATAATCCTTATAAATAATCAAACTTTGATTAAAATATTTATCCGTACCACGGCCACAACCGTAGTACGGTTTTTTTTCAATTTAATAATTCGTCAAAAGTAATTGACACATAATACATCGCTCCGACCGACGGATTAGCCCAACCCGTTGTATAAAGTTTTCCGGTCAGGTTTGTTCCGCCAATTTTAATAATCGATTTGATAGAGGACATTTTTCGACTGATTTGTGCATCCAGCGTTGAATAAGCTGGTATTACCGTTTTTTGCTGAATATTAGCTGCTATACTGGCAACGGTTGCCTGCCAAACCATACTGGACTGATGGCGGAAAGTAACTCCGAAACCCCAACCCGTCCGGTTAATATCACGGTTTGAAAAACCCAGATTGAAACGATATTTTGGAGAATTAAAAAAGGTGACAAATGAAGGATCATTTTTCAGCAGCTGCGCATTGTTGTTCAGGATATTCTGGGTAAGGTTTCCATTGAAAGTATATCCTTTTCCCAAAACATAATCAAGCCCTACGCCCCAACCTGAATTTTTTACCGTTTGTGTGGCGTTGACCGGCATACTGTACGCATTTCTTTTTGTAGGATCCAAAAGATCTGTAAGCGGACCGTTCGGATCTTTTTTCTGTAAAAGAACTGTGATTCCGTCAAAGGTTAGAAAACGGTTGTAATAGTAAAATGCATCGATATATAATTTATTGCCAATAACTCCCTTGTAACCAACCTCATAAGTTTGAACACGTTCCGGCTGCCATTCACGGAATTTGTATGGTTTTATGCTTCCATCCTGCACATTGGTAGAAGTAATTGCTGTTTGCTCATACACAGCATTTGTTATCATATTATATTTTTCACGGAACAACGGAAGTCCGCCTACCAGCCTTACGCTTGGCGTCAACAAATTAATATATTGATTTTGCGTTGTTGGAATCCTGAAACCGCGTTGAAAAGACGCACGGAAATTATGATTTTTTGCTACCGTATAAACTCCGGAAATACGCGGACTAAACTGGCCTTTAAAATTCATGTTTTTATCATATCTGACAGATGCGGTCAGTTTGAAAACATCATTGAAGTTTTTGGATGCCTGGGTGTAAGCACCATATTCCCGGATATTAAATTCTTTTCCCGTCGGCGTTCCGTCCTGGGTTTCAAATAATGTTCCGCCGGAATTAAGATCGTAAATCCGATAATTTGCGCCTGCAATTAATTCTATAACTTTTGGGTCAATCAGCTTTGTGAAATTATACATTCCTTCCGCATGGTATAGATTCGATTTGTCAAGGAATTTTGCTCCGTTTGGAATCGGCTTGGTTTTAAGGTCAGAAACTGTTGATTCAAATTGCGTACCGCCTGGTAAATATTGCTGGTTTGCAGTAGCAATTCCTGGGGCCAAAGCTGTGGTCAACCATTGCGTACTGTTTGCTCCGGCATATGCATTTGCCGCCGTAGATGCTGCCTGAATAGCCTGCTGCTGAGATAATCCGCCAGCAAGCCCCGCCTGATAAGCCTGAAGTAACGCACCACCATATTGGGTCAAAGCGGTATTCAAAAAAGAAGGAAGACCAACGCCCAAAGCGGTTTGTAAATAACTCTGACTGACCAGGCTTCCTAAAACGCCCATCGCATAAGCATCTCCTGAGTTTTCCCTGGTCATGTAGGCACGCACGAAAAAGTTACTTCCTTTAATTTCTGCCTTGTATTGGCCAATAGAAAAATTTTGAATGTTATACCGATCCGCACCCGTATAAACAGCCGAACCTTTACCCCAGTTTACCTGCAAAATTGCTTCCACATTATCATTTAAGCGATAATGCAGCGAAGCATTCAGTTTTAAACTTTTGGCCGGATAATTGGTTAAAGCATTTTCTGCATATCCCGGTGCATTTAAATAATATTGCGGGACTACTTTACTAAAAATTGAACGTGCAATGTCAAGCTGCTGAAGCGGGGTTTGTCCGCCTAATAATTGTGGCAATGTCAAATTACCGGCTTGTGGAATCTGTGTTGTATAAATCGCTCCAAGTGCTGCGGACGTTCCGTTTGATCCATTTCCGGGAATTCCATTGGCATACAGCACATTGTATACATTCGCTCCCACATCACCCAACCGGTTAACCCCGTCGTAATATGGATTTTTCATTGCATTATTATTATTGTTTTCAAGCGTGGTTCCATTCACCAGACTTTGATCCCGATAATCGGTTGCCTGCCAATCTTTTGCGGTCAGATAAGAAGCGTTTACTTTGAATGCCAGACGGTTGTTAAATGCTTTGGCATAACGAATACCCACATCATAAAAAGGGGTATTTGTTTTAGTCCGGTTTGAAGCGCTCATCACACCCGATTTCCCATAGGCACTCAGTCCCTGATAGGTGAACGGAGATTTACTATTCATTAAAATAATCCCGTTGATCGCATTTGGACCATATAATGCCGAAGCTGCTCCCGGCAAAATCTCGACACTTTCTACGTCTAATTCAGGAATACCGGCCACGTTACCTACCGGGAAATTTAATCCCGGCGCCTGATTATCCATTCCGTCAATTAATTGGACAACACGGGTATTTCCATTCGCTCCAAATCCGCGGGTACTTACCGATTTAAAAGTAAGTGATTGCGTACTCATTTCGACACCTTTCAAATTTTGAAGTGCGTCATAGAAAGACGCCTGAGGAGTTTCCCGAATTGTACGGATATCAATTTTTTCGATAGAAACCGGGGAACGCATTACACTTTCTTCTACTCTGGAAGCTGATACAACCAGCTCTTTTCCCAAAATAGCCTGCTCGGCCAACTTAACTTCAATGTTGGAAATACCGCCGGTAATATTGATTTCCTGTGTTTCAAATCCTACTGAAGAAACTGTCAGTGTGAACGGCGGTACTGAACTGGTAGCTAAATTGAACCTGCCGTCTCCATCCGTAATAGTACCGATAATTTTGCCTTTGACCTGAATGCTTACACCGATCAGCGGTTCGTTTGTTGAAGCCTCTACCACTTTTCCGGTGATATTGGTCTGTGAAAAAGCAAGGCCACAACAAAGTAAAAATATCATAACCAGGCATGATACTTTCCGGGTAAAAATTGAATCCATAATCTTAATGGGTTATAGTTTGTCTTGAAGCAATTTAGGTGAATTAAGTAACATGTTAGTATTTTTATTCTATTTTTTCTTTATATTATTAACTAAATGAGAAATATTATTCGAATTAAGAATAAATGGGAATCAGACATTTTATTTTTTGTTAATTAGGGAGAAGCATTGAAGCCGATTGCTGAAAAATACATTAAGAAATTGACAGAATTGGCAACATCAATTGTTTATCCTTAGCTTTACCGCATCTAATACGCTATAAATAACTTTACACTTCTACAATGCAAAATACATTTGTGATCATCATGGCGGGAGGAGTTGGTACACGTTTCTGGCCTTTCAGCCGTACCGATTTTCCGAAGCAGTTTCATGATGTACTGGGAACCGGAAAAACACTTTTGCAACAAACAGTTGAACGTTTTGACGGCGTTTGTCCACCGGAAAACATTTATATCGTAAGCAGTCAGGAATATAAAAATATCATCAAGGAGCAAATTCCGATGTTATCAGACGACCAGATTCTTCTGGAACCGCATAGAAGAAATACTGCACCTTGTATCGCTTATGCATGTTATAAAATTGCTTCGAAAAATCCTGATGCAAACATTGTCGTTGCACCGGCTGACCATATTATTTTAAAGGAAGAAATATTTAAGGATACCATCAAAATAGCCTTAGGCGCAACCAGAAATGAGGATGTCCTGATAACACTGGGTATTCAGCCAACAAGACCAGATACAGGTTATGGTTACATCCAGTATATTCCGGATAAGTTAACTGTCAAAAAAGTTAAATCTTTTACTGAAAAACCGCATCTGGAATTAGCAGTGCAGTTTCTTGACAGCGGAGATTTTGTTTGGAACGCAGGTATTTTTGTTTGGAATGTACAAGCGTTTAAACGTGCTTTAAGGGCATACCAACCAGATATTGCTGAGATTTTTGAAAGCGGTGATAACTATTACTACAAGGAAACAGAAGAATCTTTTATTCATAAAGCCTATTCTCACTGCGGCAGTATTTCGATTGATAACGGTATCATGGAAAAAGCCGACAATGTACACGTAGTATTAAGCAGTTTCGGCTGGTCAGATCTTGGTACGTGGAAATCGCTTTACGAAGTTTCCAAGAAAGACGAATTTAAAAACGTTACAGAAGGAACTCTTATCCTGCATAACACAACCAACTGTATCATAAAAACACCCCAGGAAAAACTGGTTGTAATAGATGGCCTGGAAGGTTTTATTGTAGCAGAATACGACGGCGTGCTATTAATCTGCAAAAAAGATGAAGAACAAAAAGTAAAAGAATTCGTAGCCCAAGCGAAAGAGCTACACACGAAATATGTTTAAACGCAGAGGTAGGGGAGCGGTCCGCCGCGCGTTTAAACAATTACCGATTTATTTCGAAGAAGCGGACGTCTGCCTTAACTTTTTCTAAAATCTTCTGAGACCGTTCCGGTCTCGCGTCCGTTATAAAAACCTGACCCAGAAAACCGTCATCTATTAACTCGATCAATTTATTGATCCTTCTATCGTCCAGTTTATCAAAAATATCATCCAGCAAAAGAATTGGTGTTTTTTCCTTTTCAATTTTTAATAATTCAAACTGAGCAAGTTTCAGTGCGATAACGAAAGATTTTTGCTGTCCCTGGGAGCCGAATTTTTTTAAGGTTATGCTATCGATTTCAAAAACGTATTCATCCTTATGCACACCTTTTCCGGTACGTTGCGCGTGAAGATCGCGTGAGCGGTTTTTCCTGAATTCCTGGGCGAAATCTTCGGATGCCACTTCGCTTTCATATGAAACATCAACCTGTTCCTTGCCACTACTTAAAAACTGGTAGTATTTTCTAAACAAAGGAAGAAAACGATCCATGAAAGCGCGACGATGCTGATAAATTCGTATCGCCAAAACTATTAGAGGCTCATTGTAAGTATCCAGCAGATCTTCATCCAGATAATTTCGTTCTGCGAAAAGTTTGAGCAAACCGTTTCGCTGGGTTAATATCTTATTGTATTGCAAAAAATCATTTAAATATTCCGGAGTGGCCTGAGCAAGTACGCCGTCAAAAAATCTCCGGCGTTCTTCACTTCCGTCGCGGATTAAATCGGTATCGTTTGGAGCGATCAAAACAAGAGGAAAAAGTCCGATGTGATCACTCAACCTATCGTAATTTTTCTTGTCGGCCATGAAAATTTTCCGCTGACCGCGCTGAAAACTGCATGTAATCTGAATATTTTTTTCAGAATCATTAAAAATTCCATCCAGTATAAAAAAATCCTGTCCATGACGGATACCCAATGCATCCTGGTTATGAAAGGCACTTTTTGTGAGTGTCAGGAAGTAAATCGCGTCCAAAAGGTTCGTTTTCCCACTTCCGTTTTCCCCGACAAGACAATTTACACGCTCTCCAAACGCAAAACCTCTCTCTTCATAGCTCTTAAAGTACGTAAGATGGAGCTTTTCTAACCACATGAACTTCTTTGTTATATAGTTTATGCTTATTTTCGCAAATCATTTGCGTCGTTTACCGGCAAAAACAGATCTTGTTCAAACCACTAACTTTAAGACAAAGTTCTGTCTTTATAAACGAGAACCAAATACATGGCCACCGTTACTGAAAAAAAGAAAGCATCAGCTCCCAAATTACAGCATTCGAAAGAACGCTATATGTTCTGGTTCGAGAACATGTTATTACAACGCCGGTTTGAAGAAAAGGCTGGCCAGCTTTACGGACAGCAGAAAATTCGCGGTTTTTGTCACCTTTATATCGGGCAGGAAGCTTGCTCCACGGGAGCAGCCACGGCTTTGACAAAAGATGACAAGTTCATCACTGCTTATCGTGATCACGGTATTCCATTGGCGCTAGGTACTGATCCGAAAGCGATCATGGCTGAGCTATATGGTAAAAAAACAGGAACAACCAAAGGAAAAGGTGGTTCAATGCACATTTTTGACAAAGAACATAATTTTGTTGGAGGCCACGGTATTGTAGGTGCTCAGATTCCTTTGGGGGCTGGTATCGCATTTGCTGAGAAATATAACAAAACAGGCAATTTGTGTATCTGTTATTTCGGTGACGGAGCTATTCGCCAGGGTGCTTTTCACGAAGCATTGAACATGGCGATGAGCTGGAAACTTCCTGTTATTTTCGTTGTTGAAAATAATGGTTACGCTATGGGAACTTCGGTTGCACGTTCATCCAATGTTACTGAACTTTACACATTAGGTGAAGCTTACGATATTCCTTCGGAACCTGTTGACGGGATGAGCGTTGAAGCGATCCACGAAGCAGTGTCCCGCGCGGCAGAACGTGCCCGTAAAGGAGACGGACCAACTTTCCTTGAATTCCGTACGTATCGTTACCGTGGACACTCGATGTCGGATCCTCAGAAATACCGTTCGAAAGAAGAGGTTGAGGAGTACAAACACCGTGACCCGATTGAGCAAATCAGAGCAGTGATTCTGGATAACAAACTTGCTACCGAAGAAGATCTTGACGCGATTGACAAAAAGGTGAAAGAAATCGTTGCGGAATCTGTGCAGTTTGCTGAAGATTCGGATTTCCCGGATGCAAAAGAAGCTTACACAAATGTTTACGCTGAAGATGACTATCCATTTATCATGGACTAAGTCCTGATTATAAATTTATTAAGAGAAACCCGTCGAAACAATCCGACGGGTTTTTTGAGTAATTTCGATTTTTCGCTAATAAAAAAGATCGCGATGTCCCATTTACCCGTATATAGTGATCAATACCTAAAAATTGTATGCCCTTAGATCAAGAATTTGAGCACGAAGAAGAAGAAGAAGGAACAGGCCAGGAGATGTCTTTTATTGGACACCTTGAAGAATTAAGATGGCACGTAATCCGTGCAGTTGGATCTATAATGGTTTTTGCTATTATTGCCTACGTTTATATTAAAGATATATACCGTTATGTAATTCTTGCTCCTGCTAAAACTGATTTCTGGACTTACGGAATGATGTGTAAATTGTCCGACCTTGTTGATTATGATGAATTGTGTGTAAAAACACTTGACTTTAAAATCCAGAGTATTGGTGTTGGCGATCAGTTTACAATGGGTTTAACATCAGCGGTTATTGTAGGATTAATATTTGCCTTCCCTTACGCATTTTGGGAAATTTGGCGATTTATTAAACCAGGTCTCAAAGCTTCTGAGCGTAAATCTGCGAGAGGGGCCGTATTTTATGTTACTTTATTGTTCTTTTCAGGAGTTCTCTTCGGATATTTTATAGTAACGCCATTAGCACTTAACTTTTTAGCTAATTGGAAACTTGACGAATCGATTGCCAATGAATTCAACATTTCGTCTTACATTTCTACGGTAGCAACGCTTACCTTAGCATGCGGAATTGCATTCCAGCTCCCTATTGTAGTGTTTGTTTTATCCAAAGTAGGTATCCTGACACCTTCATTTATGCGTGAATATAGAAAACATGCATTCATCGTAATTTTGATCGTAGCGGCAGTTATTACACCATCACCTGATATTTACAGCCAGATTCTCGTAGCAATTCCATTACTTATGCTTTATGAAATCAGTATTTTGGTTTCCGGAAAAGTAGCCAGAGAAAAATTGCGTGAAGAACAAGCGTTACAAGGACCGTTATAAGAGTCCGAAGCATTAAGTAAAAAGAAGAAATATTAAAATTTCATACAGACCTCGGCCAATTGACCGAGGTCTTCTTTTTGATGTATCGCGCTGATCACTATTCTTGTGACAGGCGGATCCGTTGGTTGTGGATAGGAAAAACAGGAAGCCATAATTCCGTTTTCTTCCAGAAAATCAAAAAGTTTGTTATTCGAACTGCAAAAAACAGGATAGTCAGGTGTGCTTACAAAAAGATTGGTTTCAGTCAGTTTCCCGGCGATATAGTTAATATTATCAAGCAGCTGCTGATGAGCAACCGGATAAGTATTTGATTCCAGCAACTTGTTTAATGCATATATATACGCTGGCGGCGCAGGGGAAGCACCTGCAAAAAAAGGACTTTTTCGGATCGTATCTATTATATCATGGTTTCCAAAAATCACGCCGGATGGAATTCCCAGTGCTTTATTTAAGGAAGAAGAAACGATTAATTTAACTTGTTGAATCGAAGATAATTCTCTAAATATCCCTCCCCCATTTTTACCCAAAACACCCAATCCATGGGAATCGTCGACGATAAGATATATTTCTCTGTAAAATGGGAGTGTTTTAAAAATCGAAAAATCAAAACTTTCGACAAAAGGAGACCCTACGGAATCTGAACAAATGATGTGACCGCAGTCCACGTTGCTTTCCTGAATTGTTAAAATGGTATCTTTTGCCCAATCTTCCCAACCTGAACTTGCAGAAATATATTCCACTCCCCATAACGCAGGATGAACCCTGGGCGCGTAATGATAATGAATATTGGAGGTGTGGAAATTTTTATCTTGTAAATCGGTCGTAATAATCTTCGGCAATACTTTCATAAGCAACTGCCCAGCCCACATGCCGGATGACGTTGTTAGTGCCGCAGGCGCGCCGGAAAAATTTGCCAGTGCAGTTTCTGCTTCTTCGTAAACTTCCAGCCTCAGACTGTTATTTCTTGAACTACCGAAATGAGTACCGTAAATTGAAATTCCTTCTTTCAAATAAGTCAGAAATTCATAGTGATGCCCCATTCCCAGATAATCCGTTCCGCTGAAATAAAGATATTCTTTCCCGTTATTCAGTAAAACCTTTCGGCCGGGAAGATGACTGGTGGGATAAATTTTCATTTTAATACCGCGCCAGTCCCGTTTTCGGAGGCATAAATTACTTTTCCAAAATCAAAAGTTACGCCCGTTGCCGGATCGTTTTTGATTAGTAGAGAACCGTCCATATCAACATAATCAAGCAGCGGAAGCAAATGGCCAATAGCAGAAATTCCAACACTGGATTCTGTCATACAGCCTACCATCGTGGTCATATTCAGATCTTTGGCCTCCCTGATCATTCGTCGGGCGGAAGTCAACCCGCCACATTTGGTAAGCTTGATGTTCACCCCGTGAAAAAGCCCGTAACATTTTAATACATCACTTTCCAGAATACAGCTTTCGTCGGCAATCACAGGTAATGCACTACCGGAAAAAACTTTTTTCATTCCTTCAATATCATCAGCCGGTAAGGGTTGTTCAATAAATTCAACACCCAGTTTTTTTAGTTCACCAGAAAATTTAATCGTCTGTTCTGCCGACCATGCGCAGTTGGCATCAACACGAAAAGCAGCCGTTGTATGTGCACGTAATTCTCTTACAATCCTGAGATCATCGTCCGTGCCCAATTTAATTTTATAAATTGGCCAGGGAAGCTCCTGCATTTTTGATACCATTTTTTCAACAGTATCAATTCCAATAGTAAAGTTTGTTAACGGATTACGATCGATGGACAAACCCCAGGTTTCATATAACTTCTGTCCTTTTTTCTTGGCAAATAAATCATGGGCAGCTTCATCCAAAGCACATTGCGCAAAAGAGTTATCTGCCAGATACGGATTTACTTTTGCCCACAATTCCTCAGGAGAAGTCAGCTTGTCCTCCTCAATGATTGAACGGATACTTTCAAGAGAAGTTATCATTTTCTCAATCGTAGCACCGTAATAAGGATTGGAGGTGGCTTCGCCGAAACCGCTAAAATTTCCGTCTTTCAGCTCAACAATTAATGTCTGCTGCATATCGCGGGAATCGTGTGCGATGGTGAAAGTATGTTTTAATTCAAGATCGAAGGAATGAAATATCAGCTGCATATTTTACTTTTAATTGAAGTCAAGAAACCTGAATTTAATTTCTCATATCAAGTCCCCACGATAATTTACTGCGCAATGTATCCAAAAAGCTGTCGTCACGCATTTTTATAAGTCGGGCGGTAAAATCTGCTTTACTAACCGTTAGCTCTGTAACCTCGTCAACAACCCTTGAACGCGAATCCATTGAAACAAGAAAATTATTGCTGCGGCTTTTCACTTCCAGCCTGATCACCGAAGAATCTTCAACGACCAAAGGACGCACATTTAAATTATGCGGACTTACAGGCGTGATAATAAAATTCTGGGAATGCGGAACAAGAACCGGGCCGCCACAACTTAATGAATAACCTGTTGAACCCGTTGGTGTAGAAATAATCAACCCATCCGCCCAATAAGAATTCAAAAATTCATCATTGAGATACGTATGAACAGTAATCATGGAAGCCGTATCCGTTTTTGTGATCGTAAAATCATTTAATCCGAAATTTCTTCCTTCAAACAAATCGATATTGGATTCTACTTTTACGAGCGTTCTTTCATCAATTTTATATTGATTATTTTCCAGCGCTTCAATCATATCCGAAATCCGTTCAGGAGAAACCGTCGCCAGAAAACCCAGACGCCCTACATTAATACCAACAACAGGAATTCGTCTTTTGCCTACATGAGAAATTGTTTCCAGTAAAGTACCGTCTCCGCCCATGCTCACCACAAGTCTTGCGTCACATAATTCGTCAGGGTTTCCATAAACCAAATGCGAAAAATGCTGGATGCCTTGCTTATCCAAAAAGGACCTGAACGGCTCGGAAAGCTGAACGTCAATTTTACGACGTGCCAGCTCACTGAACATAGATTCTATAAACGGGCGAGCAGACTCATTAAAGTTGCGTCCGTGAATTGCTATTTTCATGAAAGAAAAAGTATGTGATCCTTTTAGTCCGCAAGATACGGGACAAAATGCCGATTGGCAATGTACTATTCCCAGAATATTATGTAGCTAAATAGCGAAGTAACATATCAAGCCGTTCCTGATCAACACTTTCGATCGGATCGTTGGCATGTGCTTCTTCAATATCATATCCAAAACGCTCCAAAGTAGCAATGATCGGATTGATGTTGGTACGGTTTAATTTCAATGTCAGCAGTGATGTATCTGCCGGATGCAGTGATTCGCTGGAAGAATAGTAGCTGCTTAAAACCTTGGTTCCGTTTGATTCAATCAGCCTGCTAATTTCAGATAAAGAATAATCTCTCTCCGCTATTTTCAAAACCAAAACAGCTCCTTTTTCCTGAATTCCAAGTTCACTGACAAAACGTTCAACCAGATCTCTAACCAGAATTGTCCCGGTAACATTTTTATTTTCATTAACAACCGGAATAATATCCAGTGAAAACTGGGTAACAAGTCTTAACAATTCATAAGGATGGTTGTCCTCAGCAGCAAAAACATCTTCATGCTGAATGATTATTCTGGAAAGCGGCTGGGTTGTATCCGATATGTCAAAAAGAATATCTTCCGACACAATCCCTTTATACAAACCTGAATCGGCCACGACAAGCTGCCGTGTACGAAACTCATCCATCCAGTCCAATGCTGTCCCTACCGTATCGGTAAGTTTCAGTATCGGTATCATGGGATTAATTAACGTTGCAGCTAGCATAACTGAAAGAGTGTTTTTATCGAATCTATGAAAAAATCAAATACCTGTCAACTTTCGTGTAAAAGAATATTCTTTAAAACAAAAAAGAGCCGTTAAAGGCTCTTTAAAAAATGACTATTCCACCGGAATTGATGCATGTTTTTCTAAAAAGCTTTCTACTATAACGTTAAATTTGTCAGGATGTTCCATCATCGGCGCATGACAGCATTTATCTATAAAATGCAATTCCGATCCTGCAATCAAACGGTTAAATTCATAACCAACATGCGGCGGTGTAATGGTATCGTTTAAGCCCCAGACAAGTAAGGTCGGCACTTTAATTTTATGCAGATCTTTTGCCAGATTATGACGCTGTGCAGATTTGGCAATTCCAACAATACTCATACATTTTGGAATACTTGATGTAGTTTCAAAAACTTCATCGATCAAATCTTTTGTAGCAACTTCCGGATCGTAAAAAGTATAAGCAACGCGTTCACGTATATAATCATAGCTTCCTCTTTTTGGAAAAGAGCCGCCCATTGAATTTTCAAAAAGTCCGGAACTGCCTGTAAGTACCAGGCGTGTAACGTTTTCCTGGTTTTTCAAAGTATATAACAAGCCAATATGTCCGCCCAAAGAATTTCCAAGAACAGTTACATTGGTCAGGTTTTTAAACGCGACAAATGCTTCCAGAAAATCTAAAAGCGCATCCAGGCCAGCCTCACGTGGAGGAAGTTCATAAATTGGCAGCAAGGGAATAATGACACGATAACGATCTGAAAAACATTCAATAATCCCATCCCAGTTACTCAAAGCACCGAACAGGCCATGCAACAGCAATAATGTTTCGCCCTTTCCTTCGTCGATAAATTGAAACTTGCCCTCTGCATGTACCGTATATTTCATTCTATTATCAAGGGTTATTATGTATTCACAATTTCTTTCAAAACGAAAGAGTTCAATTATTTCTCTTAATAATATATCAAAAAAACAACTGTTCTTTTTCGATGTTACACAAAACTAGTTCTTTTTTTTAGATTGTCCGAAGCTAAAAGACAATTAATATCATTTTATTTTCTTGTAAATATTATATTAATTAATCGTTATTAATACAATTTACATAGAAAGGTGCAATTTGATAGAATAGTTCCCGGAAGCATATCCTTATTAAATTGATCTCAAGTTTTGTGGGTAAATTTTACTGCAAATTGTCTTAATTTGTTTGTGACTAACTGAGTAAAAAAAAATTCTAAAAATTGGGCTGATATTTAGAAGCAAGAGTGACCCATTTATAACAGTGTCGCGTAGTTTAAATGTAATAATAAGTAATTTATATTAAAATTAGAAAAACATTAGAACCAGTAAAACATGGATTTAGAGCTTCGAGATAAAGTAATAATTGTAACCGGTGGCGCAAAAGGAATAGGAAAAGGAATTGCTAACGTGTTGGCATGGGAAGGCGCAATACCTGTCATCATTGGCAGAAATGAAGAGGACAACTTGCTTGCCGTTGCAGAAATAGAACAAGAAGGCGGCCGCGCATTTCAGGTTACGGCAGAATTATCCAAACCGGAAGAGTGTGAGAGAGCCGTAAAACTGATCGAAGATACGTTTGGCAGAATTGAAGGCGTTGTAAATAATGCAGGAGTAAACGATGGCGTGGGACTGGAACACGGCAGTTATGAAAAATTCATCCAAAGTCTTCACAGTAATTTAATCCATTATTATCTGATTGTTCATCACGCTTTGCCGGCTTTGAAAAAATCAAAAGGATCAATTTTGAATATCGGATCAAAAACAGCAGAAACCGGTCAGGGTGGAACTTCGGCTTATGCTGCGGCAAACGGCGGACGCAGTGCTTTAACGCGCGAATGGGCGGTTGAATTATTGCCTTACGGAATTCGTGTCAACGCGATTATCGTAGCAGAATGTTATACGCCGTTGTATGAAAAATGGATCCAGACTTTACCAAATCCGGAAGAAAAACTGGCTTCAATTGAAAGTAAAATTCCATTGGGACAAAGAATGACGACTGCGGAAGAAATTGCGAACATGACTGCATTTTTACTTTCTCCACGTTCAAGCCATACTACGGGTCAGCTTATCCATGTGGATGGCGGTTATGTACATTTGGACCGCGCTATTACTGACTAAATCTTTTCAGCAGAATATTATATTCGAAAAATGAATAAACCGTTGTGCTCCTTCTTATTTTTAATTCTGACGGGAATTTCGTTTTCCGGTTTTGCTCAAAAGGAAATTGCTTTGTATCCGGGTACCATCCCAAATGCAAAGGAGGCAAACAATGAAGAAACGAATTCAAAAGGTGTAATCAGAAATGTTTCGAAACCAACCCTTTCGGTTTTTCTTCCTCCCATTGGCCAGAGTAACGGAGCTGCGGTAATTATTTGTCCGGGCGGCGGTTATGGTGTTTTGGTTATTGACCGTGAAGGTTATGAAGTGGCTCAGGCATTTAACCGGCTTGGTATTGCAGCTTTCGTTCTAAAATACCGGCTTCCGAGTGACAAAATAATGAAGGATAAATCCATCGGACCTTTGCAGGATGCACAGCAAGCGATTAAAACCGTACGGGAAAGAGCAAAAGAGTGGAATGTTGATACCAGTAAAATCGGGATTATGGGATTTTCGGCAGGTGGACATTTAGCTGCAACCGCCGGAACTCATTTTGATAAATCACTTATTGAAAATAAAGAAAAAACAAGCGTGCGACCGAATTTTATGGTTTTGGTTTATCCGGTAATCAGTTTTCTGGAAGCTCCAAGTCATAAAGGCTCGCGAAGTAATTTGATCGGTCCTTCGCCGACAGAAGATCAGATAAAATATTTTTCCAATGAATTACAGGTTAATCAATCAACGCCACCGGCATTTATCACGCATGCCGGAGACGATACGGTAGTCCCTGTTTCAAACAGTATTATGTTTTATGAAGCTTTGAATAAATTCAAAAGTCCTTCTGATCTGCATATTTATTCCAAAGGCGAACATGGCTATTTAAAAACTCCTCCATTTGATGAGTGGTTTACACGTTGTATTAACTGGATGAAAACGAATCAGTTTATTCCGTAATAGTATTTTCAACTTTCGCAGCCCGGAGTATATCCAGCTTTTCAAATTCTGAATTATGGCTGACGTATTCCGGGATTGCATCTTTCAGAATCAGTATCATTTCATTATCCTCTCCGGAATCAAGCGCTTTTTCAAGTTGTGTCAAAACGTCGTCAAGTTCAAATCCATCCACAGCTGATAACCGGGCGATCTTTAATTTCGGATGATGCGTTAGAGCATCCATTTCATCATTTCTTAATCTTTCTTCTACAAGCTTTTCGCCAGCCCGCATACCGATGTAGATAATTTTGATATCAACATGAGGTTCAAGGCCGGATAACCGAATCATTTTTTCGGCCAGTGCTCTCAATGGTACCAGCTCTCCCATGTCCAGTATAAATATTTCATTTGCGTGACCTTTGGCTCCCGCTTCAAGAACTAACTGACAAGCCTCATTCATCGTAATAAAATAGCGCATTACTCCGGGATGCGTGATCTCAACAGGTCCGCCTCTGTCAATTTGTTTTTTAAAGACAGGAACTACGGATCCTTTTGTCCCTAAAACATTCCCAAATCTTGTCACTATAAATTGCGTGGTATCATTTGTCTTGTTAAGGTTCTGTAAAATTATTTCAGCAAATCTTTTTGTCACGCCCATCACATTCGAGGGATTCACCGCTTTATCCGTTGATATTAAAATGAATTTTTCTACCCAATATTCAACAGCAAGATCGGCTAGCACTTTTGTTCCAAAAATATTCGTTTTAATTGCCTCATAAGCGTTCTTTTCCAGAAGAGGTACATGTTTATTAGCCGCTGCATGAAAAATGATTTGAGGTTGATTTTTTTGAAATAGAGGTTTCATTCGCCTATAATCCGAAACGTCGCCAATGATAGAAATAATTTCAATTCCTGATACTTGTATTTCCCTTATTTCCTCATCCAATTCATATATCGCAGATTCGCACTTATCAACCAAAATAAGTCTTTTGGGTTTAAATAAAATAATCTGTTTTACAAGATTTCTCCCGATTGATCCAGCCGCTCCGGTGATCAAAATTCTTTTATTTCTTATAAATTCGTTGATATTTTGGGTATCCAAATCAATGGGTTCCCGGTCCAAAAGCTCTTCCGCCTCGAAATTGTGAAGATTCTGATGATAATGAGACTTTCTAAAATCTTCATTAAACTGAGGCATTTCATGAGAAGAGGAATCTGTCATAGTAACAATAATTAAGCGTGTAATTATGGACTAATGAAGATTTTCAGGAACGTTGGGGGTTTGTTTTATTCTTACGGGATTTTGGGTAAAAAGTAACAAAAAAAAGAGCCACACCGAAGTACAACTCTTTTGAACAATATTGGTAATCTGTATTTTTAAAAAATCCCTTCCAGTAAACCAGGAGCCAAACCGAAAACAATAGTAAGTACTGTCGCCACGATCAAAACAATTTTATAAAACGGAGCAATACGAATTTCAGCGATATCACCTTCTTTCAGGTACGATGCGATAATGACACGGAAGTAGTAATAAATACCAACAACCGACATTAAAACCGCTATGGCAGGCACCCAGATAATCCCTCTGTCGGCAGCGCTGCTGAATACGAAGAATTTCCCCCAAAAACCTGCTGTAAGTGGAATTCCTGCCAGAGACAACATCGCTACTGTCATTACAAATGCAAGGAAAGGATTTTTCTGAGCTAACCCGTTAAATGCTTCGTAACGTTCATCCGGCTGACCTTCGAATGTTTTTTCTTTTGATACTAACATCAATACTCCAAAGGCAGCGATTGTTGAAAGCGAATAAGCTAACGAATAAAATACAATGGCGTTTTGCGTTGGTTTCGAAAGTGCCGTTAATGCGATCAGTAAATAACCTGCGTGCGAAATCCCGGAATAGGCCATCATCCGTTTAAAACTATTTTGCGTCGTTGCCCCAATATTTCCAACCAATAAAGTAAGAATGGCGATCACAGCAATTACCAGCCACCAGAAGCCATATACTCCGGTAAACGAATGCGACAATAACCTGTAAAGTGCTGCAAAACCTGCCGTCTTTACGATTGTTGACATAAATGTTGTAAAGATCGTCGGCGCTCCTTCGTATACATCTGGTGTCCAGAAGTGGAAAGGTGCGGCAGAAACTTTGAACAACATACCAATCAGAAGCAATAATAAACCTGCATACAAAATGTAGGAAGGTGCTGCTTGCTGTGTTGTGGAAACATAAGCCTGAATTTCATTTAATTTGAATGAACCGGTAGCTCCGTAAAGCAATGTCATACCAAAAAGCATGATACCGGTTGCAAACGCACCCATCAAAAAGTATTTCAACGCGGCTTCGTTCGAACGTAAATTACGTTTGTTGCTACCTGTCAGAACGTACATCGCAACGGAAAGAATTTCAACACCCAGGAAAAGCATGATCAGGTGTTCAAAACCAACCATCATGATGGCACCAACCAGAGAGAAAAGCATTAAGGCATAATACTCAGCAGGTTCCGCTTCGGCATTGTCCTGAAAACCTCCCGAGATCGCAACGATCATAAAAGCAGATGCCAGTATGATGCCGTTAAAAGCTAATGTCAGGTTATCAACCCGGAACATATCGTAAAAATATAACAGCGGCCCTTTGTTCCACTCAAAGAAATTACCTGCCAGAGCAATGGCAAGGAAAAGCAGAACAGCTGGCAATAAGATATTCTTCGATTTCGAGAACCCTAAGAAGAGTGTTACGATTCCAAGAACTGACAACAAAACAATGGGATACATAATTATTTATTATCGTTTGTCATTAATAGAGAGCTTTCGGCGGTCGGCTTTCGGCTATCGGACTATATCAATTAATTATTTTCGCTTTCAGAAAACTATCTTCCTACCAATTGTAGAAGATGGCTAACGGCCGGCTCGGAAATCGTCAAAAATGTATTTGGATAAATACCAATCCAGAAAACCATAATCACCAAAGGCAGCAACACTGCTTTTTCACTGAATGTCAGATCCTGGAAACCTTCAACCCATTTGGATTTCGGTCCGAACATGGACATTTGGAATAAACGAAGCATATAAACTGAACCAAGAATGATCGTCAAACCTGCAATAGCGCCTAACCAGCTGTTGAATGCGAAAACACTCGAAAGCAATAGGAATTCTCCAACAAATCCGTTTGTCAAAGGTAAGGCAACACTTCCCAAAAGAATGATCAGGAAATATACACTTAACTGAGGAGCAACCTGCGTGATTCCACCCAATTGATCCAAACTACGTGTTTTGGTACGGGAAAGAATGATATCGATCACAAAAAATAAACCCACTACGTTGATACCATGGGCAAGCATTTGAATAATTGCTCCCTGCAAACCATTTGTTGAAGCCGCAAAAACACCAGCCGCCATCAACCCCACGTGAGCGAAAGAAGAATAAGCAATCAGACGTTTCATATCGCGCTGCTGAATGGCGATGATTGAACCGTAAATAATTCCAATAACGGACAAAATCACAGCAAGCATTCCATAAGACTGTAAACCAAGCGGAACGATTGGAAGCAGTAAACGGATCAAACCGTAAACCCCCATTTTAAGCATGATACCAGAAAGTAACATCGTTGCTGGTGTTGGCGCTTCTGTGTATGTGTCAGGCTGCCAGGTATGGAAAGGAAATAATGGCATTTTGATAGCAAAAGCTACAAAGAAAGCCCAGAATATAAATCCTTGCGATTTGGCTGATAATTGTAAATTGTAAAAAGCTGTGATTTCAGAAGTATGTGTTCCCGGCGTCTGGTAGTATAAATAGATCAATGCAACAAGCATGAATAAACTACCGAACATAGTATAAATGAAGAACTTGAAGGTAACTTTCAAACGATTTTCTCCCCCCCAGACAGCGGCAAGGAAATAAACCGGAATAAGGGCTGCTTCGAAGAAAAGATAGAATAAGAAGGCGTCTGTTGCAGTAAATACACCGACAAGCGCAGCTGACATAAAAAGTATCAGCGAATAAAAGGCTGCACTGTTTTTATAAGTATGTCCAAATGTGGAAAGAATGATCAGTGGCGTTAAAAAGGCGGTCAGCAAGACGAGCACGAAACTGATTCCATCCAAACCCGCGGCAAAAGAAATTCCCGCGGATGCCAGCCAATGATATTTAAACCCAAACTGAACACCAGCTGACGGATCAAATTGAGACCATACAAAAAAAGCAAGTCCTAACTCCGCAAGAGCGCCGACTAAGGCTACCTGTTTCGCCAGATTAGCTCCAACCAAGAGGGTAATAACGCCAGCCACAATGGGCAAAAGTATTAAAAGAAGAGTAAGCATATTTTCAAGTCAACGGTCAGCACTAAATGGTGAACGGTATAAATATTTAATATGTCAGTTTCAACAAATGCCTATAACAACAGCTTCCAGAACAAAATAACGACGATTCCCAAAACCATAGCAAATACGTAATCTCCGGTAGAACCTGTCTGCGTTTTACGCAACAAGCCTCCCAGAAAAGCGACAAGCCTTGCCGTGCCATTTACAAACAAATCAATGAAGAATTCACCGAAACTGTAAAGGACGTTAGAAAGTGATTTGATCGGTTTTACAAAAACAGCATTGTAAAGTTCATCAACGTAATATTTGTTGTAAATCAAATTCTGAACCGCTGATTTTTCTTCCGAATCCGGAGCCGGAACACTTTCTTTTTGAATGTACATCACATAAGCAACAATCAAGGAAAGCAAGGCAACACCAACTGAAACGGCCATCAAGATATATTCTTCTGAGTGGGATAAAGTCGTTGGTTCAAAAGCTGCCGGGTTAACCTGGTGTGAACCCGCATACAACGGTTCCATAAATTCTGCCAGATGATGTGTTCCGTGCAAAGCTTCCGGCACTCCGATAAATCCACCCAATGCAGAAAGAACGGCCAGAATAACCAAAGGAATTGTCATCGATGCAGGTGATTCATGCAAATGATGTTCCTGATCGTGCGTTCCGCGGAATTTTCCAAAGAAAGTAAGGAAAAGCAGACGGAACATATAGAAGGATGTCATCAATGAACCAAGTACACCGACTACCCAAAGTAGTTTGTTATGCTCAAAAACGTGCGCTAAAATTTCATCTTTCGAGAAGAAACCTGCAAATGGCGGAATACCTGAAATCGCGATGGTTGCGATTAAAAACGTAAGGAAAGTGATTGGAAGTTTTTTACGCAAACCACCCATCGAACGGATATCCTGTTCGTCGGACATGGCGTGGATCACGCTACCAGCGCCTAGGAATAATAATGCTTTGAAGAATGCGTGGGTAATTACATGGAACATTGAGGCAGAATAAGCCATCGCGCCTAAACCCATGAACATGTAACCCAGCTGACTCACCGTAGAATAAGCCAGTACTTTTTTGATATCGTTTTGTAAAAGTCCGATCGATGCAGCGAAAAGTGCCGTTGCACCACCAATAATTCCGACCAGTTCAAGCGTTGAAGGCGCAAGCGAATAGAGGACGTTCGAGCGGATCACCATATAAATCCCGGCCGTTACCATCGTTGCAGCGTGGATAAGCGCTGAAACCGGAGTCGGACCTGCCATCGCATCTGGCAACCAGGTATATAAAGGAATTTGCGCCGATTTTCCCATTGCTCCAATAAACAGGAACAAGGTAATGGCAATAATTACAGGATCGCCGATTGAAAAACCGGTTGCCTTACTAAATACTTCAAGATATTCTACTGAACCGAAAGTAGCGATGATCGTGAAAATACCTAAAAGGAATCCCAAATCCCCTACACGGTTCATGATGAACGCTTTACGTGCAGCGTTGTTGTAGTTTGTATTTTTATTCCAAAACCCGATCAATAGATAAGAACAAAGTCCTACACCTTCCCAACCGATAAACATGATGACATAATTGGAACCCAGAACGAGCAGCAACATGAAGAAAAGGAAGAGATTCAGATAAGCAAAAAACTTACCGAAACCTTCATCATGTTTCATGTAACCAATTGAATAAATGTGGATTAGGGATCCAACGCCGGTAATAATCATCAGCATTAGTAATGAAAGCTGATCGATCTGGAAAGAAAACGGAATGTTAAGATTTCCAACGGTAATCCAGTTGAAAAGCGGCAGAACAAACGGAGTACTTCCCGCTGCAACGAATGCATTAAACGCATTCAGAGAAAGAGCAAAACTACCGATAACAGCTAATGACCCGATTATTCCAACGGCACCTTTTGGTATTGTACGGAATCCAAGACCATTAATCAGAAAACCCAACAGAGGTAATAATGGAATCAGAATTAGTAATGAAGCAGACATATTCTATATTTTGTATATTAACCAATAAGGCTTACCATTTCAATTTATTAAGGAAACCGATGTCCGTATTACGCGTATTCCGGTAAATCATCACGATGATAGCCAAACCAACGGCAACCTCAGCAGCGGCTACGGCCATGATAAAAAACACGAACACCTGCCCCGAAGGATCAGACCGGTAGGATGAAAAAGCGATCAATAAAATGTTGGCAGCATTTAACATCAACTCAACAGACATAAAAATGATGATCGCATTACGACGTGTAAGTACGCCAATGATACCAATCACAAAAAGCAATGTGCTGAGGATGAGATAATATTGAAGCGGGACATTCTGAATAACCTCTGGTATATTCGGGTTCGGGATCATAGCAGATTTACCTAAATGGGTATTCGATTAAAAAATAGTCACTAATTTAAAATTTTCAGGACTTTGGATTATTGCCCTAATCACTGAACTTATCTTTATATGCTGGCAAAAATAGACATAAATACCGCTTACTCAAATGTTAACCGAGCGGATTATATTATCTCTGTGTTAAAGCACGTAATTTTATTTCTGTCAGCTTGCGTTTTGTATCCAATGGAAATTCCGCTTTCATAAGCCAATCATAAAAAGACGGCTCACTTTTAAGGACATCGGCAACACGTTTGCCATTGTGTTTCCCAAAGTTAAAAACTTCTTCACCTTTCTCATTATAAACCATGCGTCCGGCAAAATCAATAAGCTTCGATGCTGTTAGCGCATGCAAAGCGGTCACATCATTTTCTACCGTTCCAAGTTCTTTTCCATGCGAGTCAATTACCTTTTGACCTTGATAACGAGCAATTTGGCCTTGAAGAACTTCAAAAGTTGCTATCGTATCCGCTTCCGCGCTATGTGCATCTGTCAGCGATTTGTCACAATAAAATTTATAGGCAGCAGACAGATTTCTCGGCTCCATCATGTGGTAAATGCGCTGTGCATCTACTGTCCGGCGGTTTTTGATATCAAACTCAACACCAACACGTAAAAACTCTTCAACGAGCATTGGAATATCAAAACGATTGCTGTTAAATCCTGCCAGATCACAGCCTTCCAGAAACGTTGCAAGATTTTTTGCGAACATTTTAAAGGTTGGCGCATCCTTTACATCTTCATCATAAATGCCATGTATCAAACTGCTTTCCAGCGGAATAGGCATTTCAGGATTAACCCGTCTTGTACGAATTTCCGTTTCCCCATTAGGCAGAGCCTTCACCACCGATATTTCTACGATCCGATCCCGGGCAATGTTTACACCGGTAGTTTCAAGATCAAAAAAAGCAAGCGGCTTTTTAAGATGGAGGGTATGCATAAGGCTACTTTAATTAGGTTTTCGCGGCGCGAAGTTACGCTTTAAAGGAACACAGGCCAAAAAAAGAGTTTAGTTTATACAGATTATAAAATAGTTCATTCCTGTATTAAATTTTCATTAATCAATCCAGGCGTATGACTTTGTAACTGCTTTTTGCCACCCTTTATATAATGCATCTCTTTTCGCCTCGTCCATATCAGGGTTCCAGGTATGTGCAATCGCCCAGTTACTTTTTAGTTCGTCCGTATTTTTCCAATAACCAACCGCCAAACCTGCTGCATAGGCCGCACCCAATGCCGTAGTTTCTGCCACGGCCGGTGAAACGACCTGCGTATCCAGCATATCAGCCTGGAATTTCATCAACAATTCGTTCAAAACCATCCCGCCATCGACACGCAAAGAAGATAATTTGATACCGGAATCCTGCTCCATGGCATTTACAACATCCAGTGTTTGATAGGCAGTTGCTTCCAAAACAGCCCTGGCAATATGTCCTTTGGTAACATATCGTGTTAATCCTGCAATAACGCCTCGTGCATCATTACGCCAGTAAGGCGCATACAATCCTGAAAATGCAGGAACAAAATAAGCGCCACCGTTATCTTCGACCGTTTTTGCCAGACTTTCGATATCACTGCTTTTTTCAATCAGTCCCAAATTATCACGTACCCATTGCACCAGGGCGCCGGTTACCGCAACACTTCCTTCCAAAGCATATTGAACTGGCTCATTTCCAAATTTGTAGGCAATCGTAGTAAGCAGGCCATTATCCGACATTTTCAGTTCTGAACCTGTATTCATTACCAAAAAGCAACCTGTTCCATAGGTGTTTTTTGCCATACCCGGTTCGAAACATGTTTGTCCAACCAACGCCGCATGTTGATCGCCCAGAATTCCTGCAACCGGAACGCCTGGTAAAACTTCATTGCTCACAGTGCCATACACCTCACTGCTGCTTTTTATTTCAGGCAACATCAAAGCAGGAATATTATATGCATCGAGCATTTCCTGATCCCATTGCAAAGTCCGCAAGTTCATCAATTGTGTCCGGCTTGCATTGGTAACATCCGTTACATGAATTCCGCCATGACCTCCGCCCGTCAAATTCCAGATTAAAAAAGTATCAATATTTCCAAAAATAGCTTCTCCTTTTTCCGCATCTGCGCGCAAGCCTTCCACATTTTCCAGAAGCCATTTTAATTTTAAACCGCTGAAATAAGTTGAAACCGGAAGTCCCGTAATATCCCGAAACTGGTTTAATCCACCTTCTTTTTCATATTTGGCTACTAAATCTGTCGTCCGTGTATCCTGCCATACCAATGCGTTATAGTAAGGTTTCCCCGTCCGGCGATTCCAGACCACCGTTGTTTCTCTTTGATTTGTAATACCAATTGCGACTATATCGGCGGCTGTGGCAGAGGCTTTTATACGGGAAATCGCAATTACTTCCAGTGTATTTTTCCAGATTTCTTCCGGATTATGTTCAACCCAGCCTGGCTGCGGATAAATCTGTTCGTGCTCCTTTTGCCCGACGGAAACAATTTTTCCCTGATGATTAAATAGAATGCAACGTGTACTCGTTGTTCCCTGATCAATAGCCGCAATATATTTTGACATAATGGTATTATGATTGTCTTTATTTGTAATATGTCAGTAAATAAGGAAATTTTGGCGGAATGGGCAAATGTTGGTAAAGCCGCATTTTATTTGTTGAATCTGTATTCCAAAAGAAATGCGTCTTTTTGTAACAGACTTGTCCCACAATGCCCATATCTTCTCTAGTGAATTTGATATCCAGAAAATATGTTAGACTTCTGGATCATGATGTTTGTGGTTCAAGCATACTCAAAATTCTTTTATACTTTTGGCTCAACATTCACTTATAACTGTAAGTTGAAAACAGAATTATTAATTGTACATAGGCCTTATAGAATTTATGAAATGGCGATGGGATCAAGGCAGGTTAAACTATTTTCAATTTGAAAATTACTGGTGATGCGTTAACTTTTTAAAAATACTTATAACACGCTGTAAATAAATTAATTACGAACGTTCTTTGATTTTTTGATTTGATTTGACCCGTAGCTTTGTGGCTTTTACACGAGGTTATGAATTCAGGAAAATACGTTTTTGCTCAGCTTTTGCATTTTATTGACCGTTATGAGTTTGAAAAATGCGTATCAAAGTACAATGGCGATTTTCGGACACGAGAATTTAATTGTTGGAACCAGTTTATTCAACTGTTCTTCGGTCAACTAACCTCTCGTAATTCCTTGCGTGATATCTGCACTTGCCTGAAAGCGCATAAAAACAAACTTTATCACCTTGGAATCAAAAGCCATGTTAACCAGTCCACACTTTCACGTGCAAATGAAAGCAGAGACTGGAGAATATATGCCGACTTTGGACAGTACCTTATAGACTTGGTCAGACCCTTATATGCAACAAATCCAGTTCCTAATGTCAATGTTCGCAATGAGGTGTTTGCACTGGATTCAACAACGATTTCCCTAAGCCTGAAACTATTCAGCTGGGCTCCAGGAAAGTATTCACGTGGGGCAATAAAAATACACACGCTTTTGGATCTGAGAGGGAATATCCCATCTTTTATCCTTGTTACCGACGGTAAATACCATGATAGTAATATACTTGACGAGCTGTTAGTATCACCAGGAGCGATCTATATCATGGATAAAGCTTACATCGATTTTGCCGCCTTATACAATATGAATGAGTCCGGAGCCTTTTTTATCTCAAGAGCAAAAACCACAATGAATTATAAAGTCATCGAAAGCAATTTCAACATTGATCCCACCTCAGGGCTTAGGAGTGATAAAACCATCATACTTAATGGATATAAGTCCAGCAAGCTTTATCCCGAACCCTTAAGGCTTGTGGAATACTATGATGAAGAAAAAGATATTCTTCTTTCTTTCCTGTCAAACAACGATATACTTTCTGCGCTTGAGATAGCCAAACTCTACCAGAAAAGGTGGCAGATAGAGATTTTTTTTAAGTGGGTGAAACAGAACCTGACAATCAAAACGCTCTGGGGACATTCTGAAAATGCAGTCAATATCCACGTATGGGTTGCCATTAGCACTTATTTAATAGTCGCTTATCTCAAACATACTTTAAAAAGCAATCTCTCCATATATGAGATTATGCAAATATTAGGCATATCTGCTTTTGACAAAACCCCCTTGAAAGAGCTCATTAATGAATGTCAAATCAATCAAAATGTCAACGAACAATGGGACTTATTTAATTAGCAAAACTTAACGCATCAGTACTATTTGAAAATCTAAAATCAATTGCCTCAGTTTTAAATAAAATTGAAGGAGTAATAATTAATCAAAAAGATATTGATCCATTAAGGTATGGTCTAGAAAAAGAGACAAGTCTTCCTTTTGCTCCACAGTCTTATAGAGTTTGGCGTAATTACAAAAGAGTATTTGAATGCTCTTTTCTTGCAACTAGCATAAACGATCGGCTTTTTGTTACTGATTTCTGTAAAAAACTTTCATCGTCAGATGATGACAAAATTGATGTGGATGAATTTTTCTCTCTTTTTATTCCACGTTTTAGATTCCCATTTGCTGCCTTTAGTGATTATCATAAAAGTGCTAACTTAATTTATCCTTTTTGCTCCATATTTAAATTTTTAATTTCCAACTTTCAACTTGGTAGACTGGCTAAGATATCATTGGAAGAAGTGTTTTCATTAATTATTGGTAACAATTGTAATGGAATGGAGCCAATTGAATTTTATGTCTCTCTTCGAAAAACTAACTACCAACCAAGTGGTGACGAAAATAGACAAGTAAGGGAAATGTTAATTTTTATAAGTCAGATAAGCATTTTGAAATGGCATAATGGTTATTTGCTACTAGATTTAACAAAAAAAGATTACGATGATTACAACGGCTTTCTACATTTAACTACTCCTTTTATAAGTGAGCCACATAGTACACGAGAAAACGAATATTTGGCAGTAACTTCATTAAAAGGGGGTGAATTACCGCATTTTAAACTTCAATCAAGAGAAGCACCTACTGATGATATTTTTATTGAAGGTAAAAGGAGCAGAGTTAATCACATAAAAATTGAAAGAAGTCCATTATTACGAAAATTATTTTTCGAAAAAAATCCTCACACCATATGTGACATGTGCGTTTGTGATACGAAAGTTCGTTACCCTTGGACTGAAAACCTTTTAGAGGTCCATCATATTTTACCCTTATCATCCACACTTGTAGTCACTAGAGAAGGCACTTCACTTCATGATGTTGTTGGTCTTTGCCCAAATTGTCATAAAAGTGTTCATGCATATTATAAAAACTGGCTGAATAGATATAAGATAGATGACTTTAGAAGTAGAACTGAAGCAAAAGAGATTTATCAACAAGCAAAAAGTAGTATACTCCTATGATTATAAAAGTTGAAGAAAAGATATCTATAAAAGAACAATCTGCACTTCTTAATATGTGCATTGAAAATGATCTAGATTTAAAATTAGAATTGCAAAAGTTAGGATTATCATACGACCATCTCCGCTATAAATCTTATGCAAATAATGACGTAACTATCAACGACTATCAAAGCATTGAAAACTTACGAAAATATAAGAATACCATTCCAGCTGTGAGTTTTTTCTCGGGAGCAGGAGGAATGGACATTGGATTCGATTATGCTGGATTTGAAAACATAGCTTCAGTGGAAGTAAACGAGCTATTTTGCGATACTCTTAGAACAAATTATCCCAATCACCTTGTAATTGGTCCACCAAATTATACTGGAGATGTTAAAGATCGTGAGGTTATTGCATCTCTATTACAAAACCAACTAGGAATAAGTAGCCCCTTTGATGGAGTATTTCATGGTGGACCACCTTGCCAGCCTTTCAGTATTGCTTCTAACCAAAGATTTAGCAAAAGTGACGAAAATTTCAAAAGGAAAGGATTTGAAGACAAAGAAAAAGGAAATCTTCTTGAAGATTATATATGGTTCATAAAAAAGTTTCAACCAAAAGCATTTATAATTGAGAACGTTCCAGGCCTAAATAAAATAGATGATGGAGCAGGACTAAATAAATTACTCGAAACATTAACAAGCATAGGTTATACGATTTCTAATCCACAAGTTGTAAACGCAGCAGACTATGGAGTACCCCAAAAACGATTAAGGTTGTTAATTGTAGGTACCCGAAGTAAATTTAAATTTGAATATCCAAAAATAAGCTTGTTTCAAACCCCATGTCTTGATGTCTTTGCAAAGCCAATAAATGATAGCTTAAATCATATAACTCGAGAGCATACAGCACAATCTACATTACGTTACATGGAGTTGAATTTTGGACAGCGTGACCATTTAGGGAGAGTTGATAGATTAAACCCGTCACAACCTAGTAAAACGGTAATTGCTGGCGGAACAAAAGGTGGTGGGAGATCTCACTTACACCCCTATTCTCCTCGAACTTTATCCGTAAGAGAATGCGCCAGGCTTCAAACATTTCCTGATGATTATATTTTTGTTGGGCCATCAGCACGACAGTTTACACAGGTTGGAAATGCAGTGCCTCCACTTCTTGCATTTAAATTTGCAACTGAAATTTATCGTCAATTCTATTAATAAGATTTATAATTATTAAGCTTAACATATAAAATCTTGACGTGCCAAGGTATTTATATGTCAAGCTTAATGATTATACGTTAAGAGACTGTAAACTAACTTGTGCCACTTCGCAAATTGCTTCCGCAAACAAAATTTAAAAGCCCCTTTCTAAAAAAAGCAACCATCTCCCTCGGCTGCCTCGTAACTGCATTCCTCCTCCTAGACTTCCTCTTCCCTTTCAAACCAAAAGTCCAATACTCAACCCAGATCACCGCCGACAACGGCACCGTTCTACACGCATTTTTAAGCCCTGATGATAAATGGCGGCTTTACACCAATATTTCTGAAATCACACCGCTTTTACAAAAAACGCTGATCCATAAAGAAGATCAGTATTTCTATTACCATCCCGGAATTAATCCATTTGCGATGCTTCGGGCCGCTGGAAGAAATATTTTCAGCGGAAAAAGAACGTCAGGCGCTTCGACCATTACGATGCAGGTTGTCAGATTATTGGAACCTAAAAAAAGAACTTACCTGAATAAATTGACCGAATCTTTTCGGGCTGTGCAGTTGGAATTGCATTATTCAAAAGATGAAATTCTTCAATTGTATCTCAATCTGGTTCCTTATGGAGGAAATATTGAAGGTATTAAAGCTGCTTCACTTCTATATTTTGGAAAAGCACCACAATTATTGAGTTTAGCTGAAATCACTGCACTTACTATTGTCCCCAACCGACCATCGAGCTTACATCCTGGTTCCAGAAATGATGCTTTGAAAATCGCCAGAAATCAATGGCTGACACGATTTGGTAAAGAAAAGTTATTTGATTCAAATGTTATTCAAGATGCAATCAGCGAACCACTAATTGTTCGCCGGCTTTCTGCACCAAAACAAACGCCGCATCTCGCATTACGGTTGAAAAAAGATTTTACGGATCTTCCTATTATCAATACAACGATCAAAATCCAGTCTCAAAAACAAATTGAGGAACAGGTAAAAAACTATGTCAATAGGCTGCAAAGCATGAATATTCACAATGCAGCGGTATTGGTAATTAACAATGAAACGATGGCCGTCGAAGCTTATGTTGGTTCGGCTGATTTCAATAATCCTTTTGACGGCGGACAGGTTGATGGAATTCGCGCGATCCGTTCTCCCGGAAGTTCTTTAAAACCAATACTTTATGCAACTGCTTTTGACAAAGGAATTATTACACCCAAAACCGTTTTGAATGATGTTCCAACAAATTTCAGTGGCTACGAACCAGAAAACTTCGATCAGCATTTTAACGGTCAGGTTACTACGGAATTTGCCTTGGCCAATTCCCTGAATATTCCGGCAGTCAAGATTTTGAAAGAAGTAAGCACAACGGTTTTGATTGACAAATTGAAAAAAGCAGATTTTCAGACAATCCGTAAGCAATCCAAAGACTTGGGATTATCCATGATTTTGGGAGGTTGCGGGGTGACATTGGAAGAACTTACCAGACTTTTTGCGGCCTTTTCAAATGAGGGAGAATTAAAACAAATAAGATTTACTTCTGAAACCCCTATTTCGAAAAAAGGTGAACAGTTGGTTTCAAAAGAAGCAACTTATCTTTTGAATAATATTTTGACCCAGGTAACCCGACCAGATCTTCCTTCCAATTTTGACAATACTTATCACTTACCAAAAATCGCCTGGAAAACCGGGACTTCCTATGGAAAGCGGGATGCGTGGAGTATTGGTTATAATCGGAAATATACGATTGGCGTATGGGTTGGAAATTTTTCTGGTGAAGGCATTCCGGAGTTGAGTGGCGCAAATACGGCGACTCCTTTATTGTTTTCAATTTTCAATGCGCTCGATTATAATTCGTCAAAAGGCTGGTACCAAATGCCTGCGAATGTGTCTTTACGGAAAATATGTGCCGTCACCGGCGATATTCCAAGCGATTTTTGTGATCATCAGATTATAGATTATTACATCATGGGCGTTTCTCCTTATCATAAATGTCAGCATCTGCGGTACGTTTTTACGGATCTCTCTTCGAAAATTTCTTATTGTACTTATTGTCTTCCTGAAAGTGGATTTGTAAAAAATACATATCCAAATCTGGCTCCTGAGCTCATTGCTTATTATGAGTCCAAGAAAATCCCTTATCAAAAATCACCGCCGCATAATCCGTTTTGTGAAAGGGTTTTCCGGGAGGGTGCGCCTTTGATTACGAGTCCGAATGATGGAAGTGAATATTTTATCCAAACGGCTGAACCCCAGCAAATTCAGTTAAGCTGCCAAACCGGGAATGATGTGCAGGAGGTTTTTTGGTATGTAAATGATAAATTGGTGAAGCGCTCTGCGCCACATGAAGCGGTATTTATTAATCCTCCGGTTGGGCGGGTTAAAATTTCTTGTAGTGATGATAAAGGTCGGAATTCGGATGTTCAGATTGTGGTAAAGAAGATCTAAGAAGTTCTAAGATAAGTTATTACGGTGCTCTGCACCTTAGGCCCTTAGATATTTGTATTGTTTTCTACAAATATTGCGGTACTCTGTACCTTGGCATTGCAGATAATTCTTAATATGTTCTCAAATAGATTAGGTGCAGAGCACCGCAATACTTGTAGAGAAAAAATCAAACTTCATTAACCAAAGGTGCAGCGCACCGTAATTATCACGTTAAAAGTTTCACGCAAAGGAGGCACAAAGGTAAAAAAACGCTAAGACCGCTAAGAATAGATATTGCGGTACTCTGTACCCTGGCATTGCAGATATGCTCTCATAATAGATTAGGTGCAGAGCACCGTAATACTTGTAGAGAAAAAATCAAACTTCATTAATCCAAGGTGCAGCGCACCGTAATTATCACGTTAAAAGTTTCACGCAAAGGAGGCACAAAGGTAAAAAAACGCTAAGACCGCTAAGAATAAATATTGCGGTACTCTGTACCCTGGCATTGCAGATATACTCTCATAATAGATTAGGTGCAGAGCACCGTAATACTTGTAGAGAAAAAATCAAACTTCATTAATCCAAGGTGCAGAGCACCGTAATTATCACGTTTAAACTTTTTTGCTTTGCGTGAACCCTTAAAAACTTAAACCGAAGCTTCACTCTCCTGATACAAAACCTGAATCAAAGTTTGCCCAACCGCTTTCAAAGTTTTCGGATCTATATTTTCCATATCATCATGTGCCGTATGCCACTGATCGAAGAAAGTATGCTCAGGATCATTTTGTTTCATATGAATAATATCAATCATCGGAATTTTAGCGGTTTCATTGACAGGAAGATGATCATCGGTAATCGAGGGCCCGACTTTATCAATAAAATAATTACTATATCCAAGCTGACTGGCAATTCCCCAGATATTCCGGACAACTCCGTCAGCCATACTCACAGAATATCCTTCTTTTGGAAATGTGGCGCCTTTTGCCCCAACCATATCCAGTAAAACACCAAAATAAGCTGTATAATTTGGAACATGTTTATTGGCAGCCCAATACTGAGACCCTAAACAAAATCCGCTGAATTTATCCGTAGCTTTTTCAGAATTCCCCCAATCTTCGGCATCAAAAAGAATAATATCAACACCGAGATTTAGCTTATTTCCAGAAAAAGAGAGTACTCTCGCGATTTCCATCAAAACGCCTACCCCACTCGCTCCATCATTGGCAGCCAAAACCGGTTTCATTTTTGAAACAGAATCCTGATCAGAAAAAGGACGGGAATCCCAGTGAGAAGTCAGCAAAATTCTTTTGGTAGCTTTTGGATTAAAACTGGCGATAATATTTCTGGCATTTAACTTTTTGCCGTCGTAAGTCGTAGGCGTAAAGTTTTGCTCAGTTACTTCCAGTCCAAATCTTTTAAAAGTCGAAACAAGATAATCTCCACATGCTTTATGCGCAGCCGTATTTGGAACTCTTGCCCCAAATTCAACTTGTTTTTTAACAAACTGAAATGCTGAATCTGCATTGAATGCCGGACTGGCTACCAATTTCTCCAATTGTTCTGTGGTTTGCTCTGAGCTCGTTTTTGATTTACAGCCATATAGAAATAACATGCCAGTCAAAAAACTGCAAAACAATACAGAAACCCAGATTTGCCTTTTTAGTATCATGTTTTTACTCCTCATAAGCCCAATCCACACGTAACTTGCTGTCACGGATTGCAAGTCCCTGAAGTTTGAAATAAGTACGGATCTCATCAACCTTCTCGTAATTCTGAACCGCTTTATATTCCCGGTAAAGGTTCAACATACCATCCAAAACTGCGTGTCCTTCGCTTAGTTCCTCTTTTAGACCCAATACATTTTCAATGAAAACGATAAAATTTTCTAACAAAGAGGTAAACGTTGATTCTCCCAAAGCAGCCGATTTAACCTGGCCCATGTTCAGCATATTGATATATTTCAGCATGTTAAACAGGTTTGCAATTCCGACCGCCGTATTCAAATCATCATTCATGGCATCGTAAAAACCCTGAATCGATTTTTCTATATCTTCAATTTTTTTCTCGTCGCGTGCAACTTCTTCGTCAGCATATTTCAACATTTTGGCAAGACGAATCCCATTTGCTAATCTTTTATATCCTTTTTGGGCCGCTTTTAAGGCATCATTAGAAAAATCCAGCGTACTCCGGTATTGACTTTGCAGCATGAAAAAGCGAACAGTCATCGGGCTATAAGCCTGATCCAGCAACTCATGATCTCCGGAAAATAACTGACTTGGAAGAAAAGAATTGTTTAGCGATTTTGACATTTTTTGCCCGTTCACCGTCAGCATATTCGTATGCATCCAGTAGCGAACCGGTTCAATGTTTGTCAAAGCTCTTCCCTGTGCAATTTCACATTCGTGATGCGGGAATTTCAGGTCCATCCCGCCACCGTGAATATCAAATTGTTTACCTAAATATTTGGCACTCATGCAAGTACATTCCAAATGCCAACCCGGAAAGCCCATTCCCCATGGAGAATCCCACTGCATGATATGTTCAGGACTTGCTTTTTTCCAAAGTGCGAAATCAAGCGGATTACGTTTTTCAGATTGTCCGTCCAGATCCCGTGTTTCATTCAGAAGATCTTCCAGAATTCTTCCCGAAAGTTTTCCGTATTCATTTCCGGCCTCGTTATATTTTGCGATATCGAAATAAACAGAACCGTTAGATTCGTATGCTGCTCCTTTTTCAATCAAAGCTGATACCGCTTCGATTTGTTCAATTAAATGTCCGGTTGCGGTTGGCTCAATGCTTGGCGGACGCAAATTAAATTCGGCAGAAACGTCATGAAAATCATTCGTATACCGCTGAACAATTTCCATTGGTTCAAGCTGTTGCAGTTTCGCCATTTTACCAATTTTATCTTCGCCTTCATCACCATCACCAACCAAATGGCCAACATCGGTAATATTTCTTACATACCGGACTTTGTAGCCAATATGGGTCAGATAACGATACAGGATATCAAAAGATAGAAAAGTACGGATATTTCCAAGGTGAACATTATTGTAAACGGTTGGTCCACAGACGTACATGCCTACATAAGGTGCAGCGAGGGGAGCAAACAAATCCTTTTTACGGGTAAGCGTATTGAATATTTTAAGCGGCTGGTATGTTTTATCAGTCATGAATATTTTACTTTCTTGTAATCAATTTTAGTAATTTATTTTGAAGGTTTTGAAAGTCTGTTTTCAACCCAACTTATAATTTTCTCTGCTTCTTCGATTCCTATTTTGGCTAATTTGGCACTTTGAGCTCCTCCATATCCCATGTCCAAGTGCAATATTTGATAGGCTGTTGAGAAATCAGAAAGGACTCTTTTATCGATGCCCGATATTTCTTTTTGATACCATTCAACACTTTTTTTTGTCTTCTTCCTCTTTTCTCCTAACAATTCATCAAGTGCAAGTAAAATTCCTGTGTAGGCAGTGTGTCCGGCTATTTTCACATACTTTTTATCTTTATACAGGCCATCTTCCTTATTTGCATTATTACTAAGAAATCCCTTTGCATTGTCAATGTGTCTTCTTGCTTCGATAATTGCTTCCATGATAGTGCGATTCTTTTGTATGAAGAAATAATTGATTTAATAATTCATTAAGAAGTTTTTCACACCATATTTAACGTTGCCTGACAAAAATAGCAAATAACTCAGGATTGATCGCCAACTGTTAGCATTATGCCGTCCTTTAAATATGCTATTCAGCTGTTTTTATTATCTTCGCAGCGTTTTTGTCTTCAAATCAAAAATTGAAACTTACTAAAAATCAATACTATACTACTTTATGAGTTTATTAACAGTTGGCTCTGTGGCGTTTGATGCCCTTGAAACACCTTTCGGAAAAACCGATAAAATCATTGGCGGCGCTGCAACATATATCACATTATCAGCCTCGTATTTTACCAAAAACAATAATTTAGTAGCTGTTGTAGGCGGCGATTTCCCTCAGGAAATGGTTGACCTTCTGGTAGAACACGGAGTTAATACCGAAGGTTTAAAAACAATCCCTGATGGTAAAACTTTCTTCTGGTCAGGGAAATATCATGAGGATATGAACACCCGTGATACGCTTGAAACTCAGCTGAATGTAATGGCTGATTTTGATCCGATCATACCTGAATCTTACCAGGGTACAGAATACCTGATGTTAGGAAACACGGTCCCTGCAACACAAAAATCGGTTATTGAGCGTATGGCCAAACGCCCGAAACTGATTATGCTTGATACCATGAATCTTTGGATGAATATCGCCATGGATGATTTGAAAGATGTAATTTCTTTGGTTGATGTATTGACCATCAATGATGAAGAAGCACGTCAGCTTTCAGGTGATTATTCTTTGCGTAAAGCAGCCCAAACGATTATGGCGATGGGGCCAAAAACGTTGATCATCAAAAAAGGAGAGCATGGAGCACTTTTGTTCCAGGGTGATCGGATTTTCTTTGCACCGGCGTTGCCATTAGAAGTTGTATTCGATCCAACCGGAGCGGGTGACTGTTTCGCAGGTGGTTTCATCGGATATCTTGCCAAAACGGATGATATTTCTTTTGAAAATATGAAACGCGCTATCATTTATGGTTCTGCAATGGCGTCTTTCTGTGTTGAGAAATTTGGTACAGAACGTATTATAAATCTTAGTCAGGAAGAAATTGATGCTCGTGTTCAGGAATTTGTGAAACTGTCGAGTTTTGAAATAGTTTAACTACCTGTTAGCAAATAGCGGTTGGCTTTTAGTCAGGCTGATTGTTTATCAATATCAAAGGTCTAGGAATTTGGGAGGATCCCAAATTCCTAGACCTTTTTGTTAATATGCATTAGTGGCCTTTATTGTAAAAAATGAAGTATTGAAGGAAGGTTTTAAACCGTTTTTCCAAACAATAAATTAATTTACAATGTCCGCGTACAAAAATAAATTTCTTCTGATTCAGATTGTTTTCTGTTTTATTTCAACCTTTTCAATAGGTCAGAATTTGCCTTCAAGTAAGCACAAACTTATTGTCATTGCCCATCGAGGAAACCATACTAATGTTCCGGAAAACACCTTAGCGTCTATTGATGAAGCAATTAAATACGGCGTGGATTATGTTGAAGTGGATTTGCGTACAACCAAAGACGGTTATCTTATCATTCACCATGATGGAACTGTCGACCGCGCTACGAATGGAAAAGGCAAAATTAGTGATCATACTTTGGAGGAAATCAAAAAGCTTCAGGTATTCAATCAGAACAAAAAAACATACAAAATTCCAGAATTCAGGGACGTTTTGAAATTGTGTAAAAACAAGATCAATATTTATCTGGATTTTAAAGATGCCGATGTTGCTCAAACCTGGAAGCAGATTCAGGAAGCGGGAATGGAAAAGCAAATTGTAGTTTATATCAATAAAAAAGAACAATATCCACAATGGAAATCCATAGCACCACAAATGCCATTGATGACCAGCATTCCGGATGAAATTAAAAGTACAGATCAGTTATCCTCTTTTTTAAACGAGATAAAGATTAGCGTCATTGATAATGTTGTTAATCCGGAAATGGAAAAAATAATAAAGGAGAAGAAAATTTCAACCTGGCTTGATGTGCAAAGTCCAACGGAAGGACCGGCCTCTTGGGATGAAGCAATTAGTAAAGGCGTTCAAGGTTTACAAACGGATCACCCGGAAGCATTGATTGAATATTTGAATAAGAAGGGTTTGAGATAAAAGTCGGACTATTTTTAGAAAATGGCTCCTATGGAGCCAGGATTCAGCACATCGAAATAATTGCTATTAACAGGGGACGGCGATGCCGTCATTGATCATCGATACTATTCAAAATGAGAAAATTAAATACAAAAATAATTCCTTGATCAAAAAAGGCATTTACGGAAAATGGCTCCATAGAGCCTCCTGTATATAGAAAAACCCTATCTCGCCAAGCCTAACTCCTTAGGAGGCTCCTAGGGAGCCAGTATTTAGCACATCGAAACAACAGCTATAAACAGGAGACGGCGATGCCGTCATTACCGGCTCATTCCAATATTCCAACGATAATTGTTTTCACATCGCTCTGGTTTAAATTCCAACCGATATATTTACACCACAAAAATTTAAAATTCCTTACCATGCCAAGACAAAACATTCTCACAGGATCTCCGTGGGAAGATAAAATGGGTTATTGCCGTGCTGTACGCATTGGAAACATTGTAGAAGTTTCTGGAACTGTTGCTATTGTTGACGGAGAAATTGTAAAAGCTGATGATGCTTATGCACAAACCAACAACATCATTGAAAGAATTTCAAAAGTGCTTGAAGAAGCTGGCGTTTCGCTAAAAGACGTTGTACGCACAAGAATCTTTACAACGGATATCACAAAATTTGACGATATCGCCAGAGCGCATGGCGCCTATTTTGGAGAGATAAAACCAACAACCGGAATTTATGAGATCAGCAAATTAGTCTCACCAGACTATCTTGTTGAAATCGAATTTACTGCTGTTGTTGAATAAAAAACAATTAAAAAGAAGGGTCTACGAATTAAATCGTAGACCCTTCTTTTTTAACTAAATAATGCCATTATGTCGTCCTGACTCAGTTTTTTGATAAATCCGGCTTCGCCGCCCACCAAATCTTCAGCCAGTTCCTGCTTGCGTTCTTGCAGCAGTAAAATTTTCTCTTCAATCGTATCCTTACAGATCATTTTATAAGCAAACACTTTACGCGTTTGACCGATCCGGTGCGTTCTGTCAATTGCCTGACGTTCAACTGCCGGGTTCCACCATGGATCCATCAGATAAACATAATCCGCTTCGGTCAGGTTAAGTCCTACTCCACCCGCTTTCAAACTCATTAAAAACACACGGCAATTCTGATCATTCTGGAAACGGTTTACACGGCCCGCACGATCAACGGTTTGTCCATCCAGATATTCATAAGGAATATTTACCTTTTCCAAATGCTGACGGATAAGGTCAAGCATTCCCAGGAATTGGCTAAATATCAGAATCTTGTGATTCGAAGCATTTTCCTCAATTTCCCTTACAATTTCTTCCAGCTTCGCAGATTCATTTCCATAATCTACATCATCCGAAAGTAATACCGGCGAATCACAGATCTGGCGAAGTTTCAGAAGCGCTTCAAAAATCAGGAAGTTACTTTTGTTCAAGCCATCGGTTGCCAGTTTCTCTGCAATCTGCAATCTATACTTCTCACGAATTGTTTCGTAGACCTTCCGTTGCTTCTTGCCCATCTCACAATACAGTATGGTTTCGGTTTTATCAGGCAAGTCGGTTGCAACCTCTTCCTTGGTACGTTTCAGCATAAAGGGATATACCAAACGGCGTAATTCTTCGGCCTTCACTTTGTCCTGAAACTTATCAATCGGCGTTGCATATTCGGCACGGAAAAAATCAGCATGACCTAATAATCCAGGATTCAGAAACTCAAATTGAGAATATAAATCAAATGTATTATTCTCAACCGGCGTACCTGTCATGGCCAGACGATTGTTCGATCTGAGCAATCTGGATGCTTTTGCTGTCAGTGAATCAGGATTTTTGATTGCCTGAGATTCGTCTAAAACAATATAGTTGAACTGGATTTTTTTCAACAATTCGACATCACTTCTCATGGTGCCGTACGTTGTTAAAACAATATCATAATCATGGAAAATTTCAAGATCTTTCCGCCTATCCATACCACGGTGAACATACAAATTCAACTCTGGTGTAAACTTGGCAGATTCCGCCTGCCAGTTAAAAATCAATGTAGTAGGAACTACGACTAAATTCGTAGCCTTTGGATTTTTGTTCTTCTGGTGTTGCAGGAACGTCAGCATTTGAAGGGTTTTCCCCAAACCCATATCATCCGCCAAACATCCGCCCCAGCCAAATTCTTCCAGGAAATTCAGCCATTTATATCCTTCTTCCTGATATTGTCTCAGCGTCGCGTTGATGTTTTCAGGAAGCGGCACACTTGGAATTTCTTTAAAATTCAGGAGTTTTTGTTTTTTCTCCCAAAGCTCCTGTAAAACTTCCTCGTTATCGATCTGCGAAGCCAATTCTTCAATCAGCGAAAAATGGAATTTCGACAAATGCACTTCGTCACCATCCACTCTGCCAAATTTCAATAACGGTTCAAGTTTCTGAATCCATTCTTCCGGCAAAATTCCCATCGAACCATCTTTCAGCTCCACATAATTCTGTTTTTTCAACAACGCTTTTTTGGCGTCTGCCAAAGTCACTTGTTGATCTCCGAAACTGATCTCGATTTGCATATCAAACCAATCGATTCCGGAAGAAGCCCGGATTTGCACTTTTCCCCTGTTCGGGTTAATGCGCATTTTTTTCAGGTCTTTAAAACCTAAAAGCTGAATTTCTTTTTCCTCAACCGTATCAACGAAGTGGAATAACCAGCCATCTTTCATCACTTCGTCAAAAGGAATGAAGAAAAACGGTTGATCGGGTTGCTGAGCGAAATCCGGATGCAGGGATTTTACCCATTCCCAATGCGCTTTTTCAGCAACGATATCCCGTTCAAGTAAATGAATGTGGTTATCTTCAAATCTTGCTTTGGTACGCTGGTTATCGTGAATCAGTTCTGTTTCTTCCGATTCCGCATCACCTTCATAAACATAAGTCGGAACGATGAGCAAATTGGCGTCGTCTTCTTTCAGATATACCCTACCTTTTTCATATTTCATCGCACTCGTTTCCAACGCGTGGCGCGTTTGAAAAACTACCTCGAAATGTTCCGTAACCGGCATGACCCAATCCTTCATGAAAGTTTCAGCGTGATCCTTTCTTACCCGGATTTTGAAACCGTTCTGGCGCAGGTAATCAACCATTTCGGCATCATTAATACTGGCCCAGCGGAATAATATATCTTCTTTATAAATACCTAACCAAAAACTGTCAAAAGAAGAAGCAACCTGCTGCAAATCGATCGGCCGGCCTTTTTCAATTTCAACATAAGGGTTGAGACTGATAAATTCCTGATCCTCCGTTAATACAAAAAATAATTTAGCTGGCGTTGGATGAATTTTTATTTCCTGAAGCTGATTCTGGTTTGTTACATAATCGCTTTCTGTAATGAATAAACGCTCACCGGTAAGATCCTTAAAAATCCGGACGATTTGTCTGCCTACCCATTTGCGCGCTTCATTTTGATAATCAGAAGATTCGTCGCTCAAATGCGAACCCGCCTGCCCCTGGCTCTTCATATATTTTTGAAGCCCTTCCGGACTAAAATGACGTGCAATACGAACCAGACGTGAATCACTGGCCGTTAAAACCGGAATTTCTTCTGGCAAGTAAGCCGTTCCCGATCCGCCTGCAATACTTCTGATGTGGGTATATTTTTGTGTTTTGGAACTGCTCTTTGCAGAAAAAATTCCAAAACCTACATCAAGCAAACTATCAAAACCTCTTGGCCAGAAAACATATAATGAAAGTCTTTCGTCTCCAGAATGCGAATCCGAGTCATTTACCTGATAAACTGGCTGCAAATCAGGAATTACTTTATTCCGAAGCATTTGCCAGTTCTGGAAAACACCAACTTTTTGTATTCCTTTATCTTGTCTGATTAATTGTAAAGTACCGTTCTGGTCAATTTTGAAATCAAATTTTCCTTCCAGATTATCTTCCAGCGTATAGCCATATTCAGCCAAAAGCGCAGTTTTATCTTCCGTCCAGTCACGCATCATATCAAACGCACGTTCGCCAAACTGATCACGCAGTTTTAAAAGCGCCGCCAGTTTATGTTCACATAAAGGAACATAAAGTATTTGGTCACAGGAACAACACGTTTGTATCTGATTGGAATTGGGGATTTTTGTGAATTGAACTGAGAATTCGTTATCCCGAAGATTTACTTTGCATTCAGCAAAGCCATCACGCGTCGCCAAAATATCTACTTTGACAGGCTGATTACGGTTATTCCAGTTTTCACGCTGTACAAAATCTTCCAGATATACATCCTTTAGAGATGGAAGTACCACCATTGTATCTGCCATGTTATGCTCCGTTGGCTTCACATAAGCAGGCATTTTATCCAGCACATACAGCGTCATAGCAATCCTGTGCTTACACAGGCCGCCAAAATCATGTGTACATGTACAGGAAGTAATTATATTCGGGGTAAGAAAATCCTGGATTTTGATAACATAATCCCGGACCGAGTAATCACTTTTCACTTTGAACTCGGCGTAGCCTCCTCCATTGTAATCCAATTTCACAATGCTGTAACCTCCACTGCTGAAAATTGAGCGTCCTTGTGATAATGTTTGGCCCTCAGAGTTTCTTTTCAAAAACTGTGATAATCGCTCCTTCCTCTCGTTGTCCATTTATCCTTGAAACTCGTTAAACCGCAAAAGTACGGTTTGTTTCTGTTTTTGTGAAGCCTGAAATAAAAGTATAATGGAAATAGCATTAAAAAGCCTCTAAAAATGCAACTTATCACTATAATTTATTTCTAATTTCACCGATAACGGCGGAATAGACGATTTCTAAAAATTTTATTTTTATTTACTTGACATACGGTTGGTCAATTACACCAACATAGGAAGACTTCAAATTGCCATTAAGATATTGAACGATATCTTTTCCCACATTTGGGTACATCAGCTTTTGGTCAAGTTCTGTAAAAGGCAGCCAGACCATTTCCAAAGCAGTTGTTTCAACAGGATTTAACGCAGGATTTCCATCTGTAATTTTGGCATTGAAAACCATATGAAGCGTTTCTTTTTTCATTTCACCCCACAAAACTTCACCGCAAAGCGCCATTTCCCCGATTTCGACGGTGACTCCGAGTTCCTCCATTAATTCCCTGCGAAGTGCTTCGGGCAGGCATTCATCGGGATCAGGATTACCTCCGGGAAGCGCATAAACTTCTTTTTCTCCATACACATAGCGCATGGTCAAAACAGTATCTTCCTTAACAATGACAACTGCCGGACGTACTTTCATGAAACCTGAATAATGTTAATATAAACCCGCAAGCATATTACTAAAAATTATCCTTCAATCACCATTTTTTCAATCAGAAGCATGAAAATGTGTATCACCTTGATGTGTATTTCCTGAATCCTGTCGGCGTAACCGAAATGCGGAACACGGATTTCTACATCTGCAAGTCCGGCCAGTTTTCCGCCATCTTTTCCGGACATGATCACCACTTTCATTCCTTTTGCTTTTGCCGCTTCTACTGCGCGAATAATATTTGCTGAATTTCCGCTTGTGCTAAGCCCTAAAAGTACATCACCTTCCTGGCCCAAACCTTCAATAAATCTTGAAAAGACATATTCAAAACCAAAATCATTGCTTACACAACTGATATGGCTAACATCCGAAATAGCGATTGCAGGCAATGCGCGGCGATTATCACGATAACGGCCCGTTAATTCTTCGGCAAAATGCATCGCGTCGCAATGCGAGCCGCCGTTTCCACAGGAAATTATTTTATGATTATTTAAAATTGCATCCGCCATCAAAGACGCTGCTTTTTCAATTTTTTCTATTTGAACCGGATCACTTAAAAATGTATCGAGAACGGTTTGTGCTTCCCGTAATTCCTGACTGATGATATCCTGATATGCCATACTGGTTTTAAACTAACACTTTTAATAATTCAACAAATGTACCCATTAACGCTACGCCCGGCAAAGCATTGTTAAACCAGACCAGACATAGATCATTGCTTAATTGCCCGAAGAACGTGCCACTTTTTCCCCGGACCTTTATGTTTTTCAACTTTGAAACCAGCCGCGGCCAGTGCCCGTTTTACAATTCCTTTGGAAGAATATGTAACTAATACGCCGCCTGATCTGGTTTGGGCCGCTATTTTTTTCAATATTTCTTCGGTCCACAATTCCGGCTGTGCTTTGGGATCGAAGGCGTCATAGTAAATCACATCGAAAAGGTTTTCCGGGCTAAAATCCTCTAAAGTCAGCTGCTCTTTTCTAAATTGAAAATATTCTGAAAAAGAATGATTTGTGAACCAGGACGATTCATGAAGCTGCATAAATCCTGGTTGAGAAATGACTGACTCGTAATTTAAATGTGAGGCCTCTTCTTGAGAAACCGGAAAAGCTTCCACGCCTGTGTAGAGAATTTTCTTTTTATACTGATCTGCGGCTTGCCAGGTAAGATAGGCGTTTAAACCCGTTCCAAAACCCATTTCAAAAACACGGATAGTTTCCTGATCCGATTCCAGCACAGGAATCAGGCCCAGGTTCATATAAATGTGTCTGGACTCTTTGAGAGCTCCAGACACAGAATGATAATGCTGATTGTATTGGGAATTATATAAAGAATGCGATCCGTCTTCTGTTAATCTTAGGCGTTCCAAATCAAGACTACTATTTAGTTTAGAGTCTAAAAATACTCAAATCATTCTTCTGAGTGTAATTTTGGTGAAGAAAATGGCGCCGTTACGTTTTACTAGCAAGTCAATATTTCTTCCGTCACCTCTTTGCATCAGTTTATAAATCTCACTTACATTGAGTTCAGCAGCAGCGTGATTATCAATGAAAAGAAGCTGGTCACCTTCCAGTAATCCTGCACTAAATGCTGGTGAAGATTCCTGCACATGGTTGACAAAATAAGCATGTAAATTACTGGCATCTGCCCGGATTTCCATGCCGCTCATATCGTGTTCAAATTTTTCCCGCATCATACTTCTTACGGGTTTCAAAACCATATAACCTTCATGATAATTCATAGTAACCTTGAATCTTCTCAGCAACTCACATCCAATATTGCCCTGACGCTCAACGCCTTTACCCATTTTTGAACTAAATCCAAGGCTATCCGGGAAAGACGCTACGATATTGTCCAGTTCAAATTTGCCCAAACGCATCCTGTCTACACGGCCAAGATTTCCATTGATCACACCATTTAATCCTCTGCCTAATTGTGCGCGGATTACTTTTTCCGGCAGCCGGTAAGTTTCATGAGGTGTATTGTTCAAAAGCAAAGCATGGCCTGCGCCGGTATCAATTAATACTCGAATAGGTTTTTCACGACCGTCAGCGAACAATGTTACCGCATTGGTAAATGGTTTCGCATCTTCAATGGTTATCTCGTGTTTATCGCCTTTGCTGGCTTTATATTTATATTTTCCGTTTTGAACCAGGATAAGTTCTCTCTTGGAAAAATCGATAGTCACAACAAAGTTGTTGAACACATCATAGCCGAAAATACCATGAACAGGTACTCCGACATATTCAGAAAGACGTAAAAAATCCTTTTCAATTACGACAATATTCTGATGGTTAGCCTTTAAACGCCCCATCGAAAACCGGTTGTCAATCGCTACATGGGCAGCAATAGCTTTCCCTTCCCCGGCGCCTGCAAGGTTTACGGTACGTGTCAACCGAAGTTTGTCAGGCTTTAATATTAGGGGATCTGTAATGATAATCGAGCTTACACCGGTGTCCAGTATAAAACGTAAAGAATCCACGTCGTTGACTTTGACATAAACCAAAATCAGGTTTGAGTGCAACTCAAAAGGGATACGCGCAGTTTTATGATTTTTTTCAAGAAAATAACCGTATTTCTCAGCATCAGCAAGTTCAACTCCATCAGCAGATGCTGCTACGGCCGGTTTTGCAATAACAACCATGCTGAATAGACATAACCAGATAAACGTTTTCATCTTGGCCTCCTTTCTTTTAAACTTTTGTTAGTATTTATATTTTCATCAATTAAACGGTCTCATTTAGAATGATTTACACCTTATAAAGATAGAGTAAGTGTTCATTTTAACAAAATCAGTTTCTTAAGTAAAATTAATTCTAATTTCTATAATAAACACAACTAATTCTTTATATTTCCTCATTAATCTGAATATATTTTAAAAGGCAAATAGAATACGGTTAATGTGGAAAATATGGTATTTTTGTAGCGCAAAATGAAGATTTAACACAATAAAATAATTATGCGAAAAAAAATAGTTGCCGGTAATTGGAAAATGAACAAGCTTGCAGATGAGGCTGTTGCCTTAACCTCAGAACTTGTTAACATGGCTAATGATGAAGTAAAAGGAGATGTAAAAGTGATTCTTTGCCCTCCTGCCATTTATCTGACTACCCTAAAAAAATATATTGAGGAATCTCCGAATTTTGCATTAGCTGCGCAAAATTGCTCTGATAAAGTTTCTGGTGCATTCACAGGTGAAATTTCAGCTGCTATGCTTCAATCGATTGGCATTGAGTATGTGCTTGTTGGCCATAGCGAACGCCGCCAGTATTTTAATGAATCCAATGAATTACTTGCAGCCAAGGTTAATATCGCTTTGGAATACGGCATTTCACCGATTTTCTGTTGTGGGGAATCTCTTGATCAGAGACAAAATGAAGATTATATCGGGTTTGTAAAAAATCAGATCACGGAAAGTCTTTTCCATCTTTCCGCTGAGCAGTTACTTTCTGTTGTTATCGCTTACGAGCCAATCTGGGCCATTGGTACCGGGCTTACTGCAAGCGCAGAACAGGCACAGGAAATGCATGCAGCTTTACGTGCGCACATCGCAACCAAATACGGCACTGAAACGGCCGAAGAAATCTCTATTTTGTACGGCGGAAGTGTTACTGCTGCAAGTGCTGATGAGCTTTTTGCTTCTCCGGATATCGACGGAGGCCTTGTTGGAGGTGCTTCTCTTAAATCCCGTGAGTTTACCAATATTATCAAAGCGAGATAATACTTTTCAACATAAAAAAAACGGTGGCAGGAGTTATTTCTTGCCACCGTTTTTTTATATATCCCTATCAAATCTGCGTAATCATAAATTCAACGCGGCGGTTTTTTCTTTTTTCTATTTCCGAACCATTTTTTGCCAAAGGTTTTGTTGCTCCAAATCCCTTTGCTTCAATACGTTGTTCGTCAATCCCTTTATTAATCAGATACGTTTTTACAGACAAAGCCCGGCTGGTCGACAGTTCCAGGTTTTTATCAAAATCACCAACATTATCAGTATGTCCTTCTACCCGGATTTTGATTTTAGGATTTTCCTTCATCATATCAGCCAGACGATTCAGTTCGGCAAATGATTCTGTGAGTAAAGTATATTTTGATGTTTCAAAATAAATATTCGGAAGTGATATTGTTTCTCCAACAGCCAACGGAATCAAATAAAAATCTTTTACAAAAGATCCTTTCACAGCTGAATCCGCAGCATTCAAACTAAAATTACTTCCGTAATAACCCTTTGCAAATACTTTGAAATCGTATTTATCATTCGGATTTATACCAATACGATAATTTCCCGATGAAGATTTATATTGAAGAGAATCACCTTTTTCCAAATAGCTGATTTGCGCAGGAATCGGATTTTTGGTTTTTGAATCATAAACCGTTCCTTTTATCATCACCAATTCCTCTTCCGGTGCAACTGGTTTAGCTTCGATTTTTTCTTCCTTCTTCTCTTCAACTGGCGGCTGAACTGGTTTTTCCGTTTTCGGAACGACTTTCGAGGTTGTTTTTCCGCTTTTCTTCAACGGGTTTTTTATATGGATACCATAGAAATTCCATGTCTTCTGATTTTTGGTAGCCCGACCTTCGTAAAAATCAAAAACCTCAATACCGGGCGTAAGTCTTTCAAAATACGCTACGAAATCCACTATATCTCCCGGCTTAACCTGCTTTCTCATTTCGGTAGGAATATCTTTTGCCTTGATCAGTTTGAATTTTACATTGATTTCTCCCGGCTTGTAAAGGCGCGTTTCGGGATCCAGACCAATTGTAGTAGTCGATGGCATCTGAAATTGTTGTCCGGGCATTTTTCTCAACAAAGGCTCCAGTTCCTTCATTCCCGGCGCTTCCCTCTCAACAAATTGCATGTAAATAATGGTATACTGATCCGTGATTTCTACACGCTTGATTTTTACATATTCCGCTGATTGTTCCTCTACTCTCGGGTTTTCAGTTATTTGCCCGTAAGTAGCAGTAAATGAAAGCACAATAGCACAAGTAAAGGGCAAAAGCGATTTATAGTTCATAATTTATCGTTGTTAATTTTTTACGAAATTAACTTCAAAACGCCGGAGAGGCGCCGATAGTTTGTTAAAAATTGTTAAACAAATTTTCGTTTTATTTCATTGAAATAAAAGAATTCCAGAATTCGGGATCATAACGCTCCCAGGCGTGACAGGCAAATGGCAGTTGGTGACCTGTAATTTCATAAGTAGCGGCCGGACTTTTTTCAAATGAGAAACGGAGCGCTTCTTGCCACGTCGGCAGTTTAAGAAACATTTTCATAGGTAGCAGCCGCGTTGCTTCCTGAGAAAAAAGCATGTCTTCATTTCCAATCCATTTGGGATAAAACAGATTGTAGATTTTCAGATAACGCAAAAATGCCGGAACCCGGCGCAGAGACAGACCGCCATTTAAAACAAAACGGTTACTGGAAATTGCGGTCGCAAAAATATTTTCTGATCCTGGGGGTAATTTGTCAAATTCTTCACGATGCAGCGATGGCGCTCCTATATAATCAAATCCCTTTTTACACCAATCCATAAGTTCATCTCTGAAAACATAGGCGTCGAGCTGATGGATCAGGATAAATTCATACGCCAAAAATGCTTTATAAAAATCAGCTGAAATCATCAGCCGGTTATAAGAATCAATCCCTTTGAAAAAAGAATCGTCAAAAGAAATAAATTCGATGGCCGTAAATTCTTCTTTCAGGTTTTGAAGATTGAGACTTTCGGGCTTAACAATCCTGACAGGATGGCGGCCTAAAACTTTCATACATTGCCTGAGCGAAATTTTTTCCAAAGCATTCAATGCAGACTTGTATATCGGAATGACTACGGCAACCGTCGAATCCTGATCTTTAATTTTCACCGTCTCCGAAATTAATTATTCAAAAATATCACCAAAGGCTGGCAACCACCAATCTTTACTGCTGAAAACATATTTGCCCTGAACAACATCCGTCACAACCGGCGCAAGACGCAAAAACCGATTATCCGGCAAAGTTGATCGTTTATAAAAATGCTTTTGGGACATTCGTAAACTCCGAAGCTTCTCCTTGGGAATAAATGGAATTTCCATTAACAATAAATACAGCTTGTACAATTTATCCGCCTTTTCCTTTAACGGAATAAGTTTTTCATTTCTATCACGCGAAAAACGATCTTTAAAACGCACATATTCCACCTTCGATCCAAACCCAACTTGTTGACTGGCATGAATCCGGTAAGAAATCAAAGTATCATTGATGAAAGCTATTTTCTCTTCCAGGCCCAACACCATGGCGATATAGGCATCGTGGATAAGATCGGGTACATGTGTTGGAAAAGGCATCAGCCTTTCAAGTGCTTTTTTCCTTATAGCCAGCGTTGCGCCTGTCACCACGAAACCTTTAAAAAGAATTTCGTGCGCTTCTCCACTGGCCCATTTTGCCTGAGCCTCATCGTTAAATTCAATTTCTTCCCAAATGGTGCGTCCCGTTGGTTTTGAATCATCATCCATCATCATCGCGTCTGAAAAAATGGCGTCAGTTTGGGGATGATCATTAAAATATGCTATTTGTTTTTCTACTTTATCCGCTCTCCATGCATCATCCTGGTCGGAAAGAAAAATAATATCTCCTCTGCAAAGTGAAAGACACTTTTCAAAGTTTTTTGTAGACCCCAGGTTACTTTCATTTTTATGAATAAAAATCGGGAAAGAAGAATTCTCTGAAAAGGTTTTTAAAACCTCGATGGTATCGTCGTTCGATCCATCATCACACACAACCAGTTCATCAACGGGGATTATCTGATTGGCAATGCTCTTCAACTGCTCAGGCAAATACTTTGCCCCGTTGTAAGTGCACATGGCCACTGAAATCATATAGTGTATAAATCCGTTTACATTACAAAAACGGTGCAAGTTAAGAGCCTATTATGTCTTTTCCATATAATTTCACTTTCTACCTAGTGAACGTATCTTTATTTCGGGTCATCACATATTCCAAAGTTGCATATTCAGTTGAATTATAATAATAAAAAGAATATGACATAAAGAAATAACAATATAACCTCGATTATGAAAGCTGATCAGAAGTTTGAATTTTTGTAGAATATCCTCTTAAATCAGAACCTTTGATAAAAGTGCATTATTACCAGCTACTAAATATCGGGGAAATGATAAACCAATATTACAATTTCGGACCACATCAAATTAAAAATAAAACGTAAAGGTTATGCCAATACAGGATCAATTAAAAAAAGCTATCATACAAATGCCTCAAAAAGAGAAAGATAAACTTTTACTGAGACTAATTACCAAAGACAGCACACTGACTGATAAATTGTTTTTTGAACTGATTGAAGATTCGGCTACAATTCCTGAAAGACGGGAGGCGATAATGGCCCGCATCACGAGAATTTCCAAAATTATTCAGGATTCGCCAGGGTGGATTTTAATGGACATGCGGAATCTGAGCGGTGATATCAGCTATCATGTAAAAGTTACCAAAGATAAAGTTGGTGGATCGGAGCTGAATTTATTTCTACTCAATACTTTTCTGGAAAAATATGCGGATAAACTTCGGGGATATAGTTCCAGAACGGATAAAGTAGCGCTCTACATTGCAAAAAAAGCACAAACTACGTTAAACGGATTTAATAAACTGGATGACGATTATCATGTAGATTATAAACGGGACGTCAATCAGATGCTCAGCCAGGTACATCAGCTAGCATCCAAAATGTACGCCAGGCAACTGGAACTTCCGGAGGTCTGGGAATAATATCATTTTAAGTTAATCCTGGCTTAACAGACTTATTTAATTTTCTCTATTTCTTCACATCTGAATTGTAATTTGTAATGAAAAACAAATCCACAGCGCTGCTTATTATTGATGCTCAGTTTGACTTTTGCAATCCAAAAGGAACCTTGTATGTACCTGGGGCTGAAAAGGATGTCGAAAGAATTGCACAGCTTATTGCAACGCATGGAGCAGAAATTGACGAAATTTTTGTGACGCTTGATACACATCGGGTTTTAGATATTGCACATCCGTTATTTTGGGAAGATCCGAATGGAAATACCGTCGCACCTTTTACATTGATAACCGCGGCGGCTGTGAAAGCAGGAAAATGGCGTCCGCGTTTTAGTCCGGAATATGTTTTGGAATATCTGGAAAAACTTGAAAGTGAAGGTGAATTTAAACATTTCATCTGGCCTGAACATTGCCTGATCGGCTCACGCGGTGCAGCTTTGGATGATACTATTTTGCACGCCTTACTTTCCTGGACGCATCGCACCGGCACTGATTACAAAGCGGTTATCAAAGGAACAAATCCGTTAACGGAACATTTTGGTGTATTTCGTGCTCAGGTTCCTATTGAAGGCGCACCGGAAACACAGCTTGATCAAAAATTCCTGTCCGAACTTGAAGCTTTTGACCAGGTTTTAATTGCCGGAGAGGCGCGTTCACATTGCGTAGCCACGAGCGTGAAACAAATTTTACAATATGCGCCTGAGCTTATTTCAAAAGTTATATTACTGACTGATTGTGTTTCAGATGTAACAAATTTCGGATATTTGGCTGATCCGATTTTTGAAGAAGCCAAAGAAAAAGGCGTTCAGTTTATTACTTCCAAAGAAATACAGATTTAATAATAACGTATGAAACTCTTCCTTTTCCGCCACAGATTTTATTTTTTACCTTTTATAATCATCTGGGCGGGGCTGGGGCTTTTGCAGCTGCTGTTTACGCAGAATTTTATTATTCTTCATGTAAATCATTACTGGTCCCCCTTTGCTGATGTCTTTTTCAAATGGATGACTTTTGTTGGAGATGGTGCTTTTGTATTAATCGCCGGACTTTTGGCAACGTTATATTCTTACCGGCTTGGTCTCAAAATCGTCCTCAGCTATGCTATAACAAGCATTTTCGTTCAATTTTTGAAACGAATGGTTTTTACTGAAATTTATCGTCCACCGAAAGTTTTGTCAGCGTTACTGCCTCAACTACATAAAGTGGATGGAGTCGATTTATATTATTTCAATAGCTTTCCATCCGGACATACTACCGCTGCTTTTGCACTTTTTACAATTCTGGCTTTGGAATCTAAATCTCCCGTACTAAAAGTTTTGCTTCTTTTGCCCCCACTTCTTGTAGCCTATTCCCGTATGTATTTATTAGCACATTTCCTGGGCGACGTTTTCCTTGGCTCATTTCTTGGGATTTCATTTTCTGTAATCGTATATTATTACCTGAATCAATTCTGGCAGTCACAGTCTAATCCCAAGCTTGGGGGCGGTTTAATAAAATATTTATAATCAGGAGATTACATTGATCAAACTAAATATTAGCAGTAATAATTAATGCCAAATCCGGAAAATACACGTAAAATATTTCTAGCCTTTTTTATTTTTTTTAGCTTTTTGTGGGGTATTGGCAACGCACCATTATTTGATGAAGACGAAGGTTTTTTTGCAGAAGGTACTCGTGAAATGGCTGTCAGAGGCGATTTCATTTCATCTTTTGTAAATCAGGAACAACGTTTCGATAAACCGCCGCTTACCAACTGGCTTCAATATGGAAGCGCGCAGGTTTTTGGCTGGAATGAATTTGCTATGCGCCTTCCCTCCTGTCTGTCATCTGTGGTCTGGATGTTATTGATCTACCTTTTTACCAAAAGAAAACTGGGAGAAAAAATAGCCTTTTTCGCAACGCTGATCGCAGCCTCGTCTTTACAAATAACAATCGTAGGAAAAGCAGCTTTGGCAGACGGGTTATTAAATATGGCGTTAACCGGCGCTATGTTTTGTCTGTTTGAAATGTTAAATCAAAATCACAAAAAATATATTTGGGCTTTTTTTGCATTTACGGGCATCGGTTTTCTTGCCAAAGGCCCTATTGCTATCTTAATTCCAGGAGCCGTTTTTTTAATTTATTTGTTGAAAAACAAAACAGGAAAACCTTTTCTCCGATTATTTAATATTCCAGGGCTACTTATCTTTTTATTTATTGCTGCGCCGTGGTACATTTTGGAATATCTGCAAACCGGAGAAAAATTTATTAGTGGCTTTTTTCTAAATCATAACGTAAACCGCTTTCAAACGGCTTTTGAAGGACATTACGGTGGAATTTTATATTTTGTTCCGGTTTTATTATTGGGTTTACTGCCTTTTACTGCGGTTGTTTTAAAATCATTTTCCAAAATCCGGATTATCTGGGCAGATCCATTTTTCTCTTATTTACTAATCTGGTTTGCTTTTGTTTTTATTCTCTTTTCACTTTCGGGTACTAAACTGCATCATTACATCATTTATGGCTATTCGCCGCTGTGTATTTTGGGTGGATGGTATACAGCCAATAATAAACGGTTACCGATTGTCTGGCCTTCGTTTATTTTATTGAGTTTATTAGCAATAATTCCTTTTTTAATTCAAGGTATTATTCCAAAAATTGATGACGGATATACCGTTGAGATTTTAAAAGGAGTCTCTTCTGAATTTGATATTTTCTATGCGATCACAATGCTTTTGCTCATCACAATTCTGATTATTGTTTGGGTAAAAAAAGATTGGGGCCTGCAAATCAGAATGGGTGTTGTTGGATTGATTATGCTTTTTACAATCAATATTTTATGGATGCCTCGGCTTGGCGCGTTATTACAGCAACCGGTAAAAGAAGCTGCACTGATTGCCAGAGAAAATGGATTTAAAAACATAGTAATATTCAATCACTATAACCCGAGTTTCCACTTTTATTCCGGACTTTACGCAGAAGAGCGTGATCCAAAAGCCGGGGAAATTGTTTTTGGAAGAAAACCGCGTTTGAAAGAACTTCCTGTTGATACCATTTTTTATGAAAAATACGGAATCGTTTTAGCGAGAATTGGTATAAAATAGAAATATACGCTCAAAATGTATTTCGCAAATAATTCTTCACAATTTTCTTTAATCATTTAACGACTATCATTTCCGATTAGGAAAGGCAAACTAATTCGGCGATTTTTGGGTTAATTAATGATCGGGGATTACCAAAAATTCCCGCGCAAATCGACCTGATTTTCTATATATGATGCAATTACCTGTGACCCGGATTGACGCTTCTCAATTCGATGAACTAGATCCAAGAAAATACATTCTGATTAAAGGTGCGCGTGTTAATAATTTGAAAAGTGTTGACGTCGCCATTCCGAGAAACAAATTGGTAGTCATTACCGGACTTTCGGGCTCGGGAAAATCTTCTTTGGCTTTTGATACACTTTTTGCAGAAGGCCAGCGGATGTATGTGGAAAGTCTGAGCAGCTATGCCCGCCAGTTTTTGGGGCGTATGGAAAAACCGGAGGTTGAATATATCAAAGGAATTTCGCCAGCCATCGCTATTGAACAAAAAGTAAATACCCGTAATCCACGCTCAACCGTTGGAACCTCTACTGAAATTTACGATTATCTGAAATTACTTTTTGCCCGGATCGGTCATACTTATTCGCCGGTTTCAGGACAATTGGTCAGGAAAGATTCTGTTACTGATGTTGTCAATTACATTTTAAATCATGATGAAGGTGCCCGTGTTTTAATTTTGACAACATTATTGATCCGTGACGGAAGATCCATTTATGAAGAGTTAACAATCCTTCTTTCCAAAGGTTACAACCGGATCATGATTGATACCGATGTAGCTTACATCGAAGAAATTCTGGAAAAACCGGAAGATTTTCCATTGGAAGGAAAGGAAATTTATATTTTAATTGACCGCGCCACTGTTCATAAGGACGATGAAGACACACAATATCGTCTTTCAGATTCTGTCCAAACTGCTTTTTTTGAAGGAGAAGGAATTTGTTACGTGCAGGTTGTAAACGGTGAACAAAAAACATTCTCTGATAAATTTGAACTGGACGGGATCATTTTTGAAGAACCGACGGTAAATCTTTTCAGTTTTAATAATCCTTTTGGCGCTTGTAAACGCTGCGAAGGTTTTGGACGAGTATTGGGTATTGATCCTGAACTGGTTATTCCTGATAAAAATCTTTCTGTATACGATGGTGCTATTGCGCCATGGCGTACCGAGAAGATGAGCGAGTGGCTGGTGCCTTTGGTACGTAATGGTGCCAAATTTGATTTTCCAATTCACAGACCTTATAAAGAATTAACGCCGGCTCAAAAAGAATTGCTCTGGACAGGAAATGAATATTTTTCGGGAATAAGCAGTTTCGTTGCTGAACTGGAATCTCAAACACATAAAATTCAGTATCGGGTGATGCTTTCCCGCTTTCGCGGACGCACAACTTGTCCGGATTGCCGTGGATCGCGTTTGAGAAAAGATGCTTCCTATGTAAAGGTGGGTGGCGTTTCTATTACCGATCTGGTTTTGATGCCGATTAATGATGTGATTGAATTTTTCAAATCAGTCGATATTAATGAGCACGACAGAAGCATTGCAAAAAGGATTCTGACAGAAATTGAAACACGTCTGGATTATATGAACCGGGTTGGTTTGGGTTATCTGACTTTGAACAGGTTAACGAATTCTTTGTCTGGCGGTGAATTTCAACGTATCAAACTGGCTACTTCGCTCGGAAGTGCGCTGGTTGGTTCGATGTATATTCTGGATGAGCCAAGTATCGGTCTTCACCCGAGAGATACGCAGCGGCTGGTTGGTGTTTTGGAATCGCTTCGTGATTTGGGAAATACCGTTATCGTTGTTGAACACGAGGAAGAGGTAATGCACGCTGCTGACCAGATCATTGATATTGGTCCGGAAGCGGGTACAGGGGGAGGAAATCTGGTTTTCCAGGGAAACTGGGATGAAATCCGTGAACTGAAATTGAGCGGTGAAGAAAACAGTTTGAAATCACATACACTTGATTTCTTATTGGGCCATGATTCGATTCCTGTTCCACCGGTCAGAAGAAAATCCTTGCACTTCCTTGAAATAAAAGGAGCGAGAGAAAATAATCTTAAAGATGTTGATGTAAAAATTCCTTTGAATAATCTGACCGTCGTTACCGGCGTCAGTGGTTCCGGAAAATCGACATTGATTCGAAAAATATTGTATCCGGCTTTGATGCGTCTCAAAGGTGAATTCAGTGAAGAAGTTGGTAAATTCAATGACCTTAGCGGAAGTCTGGATCGGGTTGAAGCGATTGAAATGATTGACCAGAATCCTATCGGAAAATCATCGCGGTCAAATCCCGTAACTTATATCAAAGCTTATGATTACATCCGCCAAATGATGTCGGATTTGCCGATATCAAAAGCGCGGAGTTATAAACCTTCGCATTTTTCGTTCAATGTCGATGGCGGACGTTGTGAGATTTGTCAGGGTGAAGGGCAGGTGAAGGTGGAAATGCAGTTTATGGCTGATATTTATCTGACTTGCGAAGGTTGTAACGGAAAACGTTTCAAACAGGAAATTCAGGAAGTACAGTATAACGGCAAAAATGTTTCTGACATTCTGGATCTGACGGTTGATGAAGCAATTGCGTTTTTCAGAGAATCGGAACCGAAGCTGGCGGATAAATTAATGCCTTTGCAGGAAGTTGGATTGGGCTATGTAGGTCTGGGACAATCGTCCAATACGCTTTCAGGTGGAGAAGCACAACGTGTGAAACTGGCTTCCTTCCTGGGAAAAGGTTCTGGACATAAAGGAAAAATGTTATTCATTTTTGATGAGCCAACAACCGGACTTCACTTTCATGATATCAAAAAATTGTTGAAAGCTATTAACGCTTTGGTGGATCAGGGAGATAGCGTGATTATCATTGAGCACAATATGGAAGTGATCAAATGTGCAGACTGGGTTTTAGACCTCGGCCCTGAAGGCGGTGAAGGCGGCGGATATCTGACTTTTGCGGGAACACCGGAAGAAATGGCAAAACTCGAAGGAAACTACACGGCTGACTTTTTGAAAGAAAAACTGTAACAATCAGCTTGTTATTGTTTTATATATTTTAGTTGAAATTGGAATAAAGATTGGAATTGCGAAATAAGTCACATAGATTTATGACACAATTCCACTTTTTATTTTTAAGGTATGGAAAAATATAAAGCATTTGCCGATAGAGCAGTTCATTACAGCGCAACTCCGGTTTCTGATTTTTCAGTAATAAGAACTTCAAGGGAAGGCGTTTTGCGTTCTGTGGTTGATACGGTATCTCAAATGGTGAAACTTACCGATAATGAGATGGCTTATTTGCTTGGTATGACACCCCGAAATCTGCATCGGATTGCTCCTGACAAACGTTTGGGAACGGATGCTTCTGAAAGGCTCTTACTTTTAAAAAATATTCTGATCCATGCTTTGGATACTTTTGAAGGCAAAGAAGCCATTATCAGAAATTGGTTAAGAACGCCCATTAGTGAACTTAATGACCAGACACCGCTGCAAATGATGGACACAGTTACTGGCTTTTCACTAGTAGACGATGTACTTGGGCGCCTGGATTATGGTCTTCCTGCCTGATCCCGGCTTCTTATGATCGTATATAGAATTGTAAGGGAAAAGTTTGTTGATCAATCCTTGTCTGCCGAAGGTAGCCGTTTATTCGGCGCCCGGTGGAATCCAAAAGGAACTGGAATTTTATATACTACTTCCACGCCTGAATTAGGTCTGGTTGAAACACTTGCACATGCTCCCGGTGTACGTTATGAAGAATTACCTGTTTACTGGCTTTCTTCTATTAAAATTCCCGATAGTATTAAATACTATAACCGGGACGAAATGCCTCCGTTTTGGCAGGATAAAAATTACGAAAGAACACAATATTGGTTGAAAGACTGGCTCCAAAACCCTGACTTTCTTGCTATTGCATTACCTTCTGTGATTGTTCCTTTTTCTCATAATATTCTGCTTCATCCAAAACACTCTTTATTTTCAGAGGTTCGATTAGTTATTCAGGAAAAAATTCCAATCGACAGACGTCTGTGGCGCCAGGATTAGTTAAAGATGTTTTTCTGTTCAAATAAATAGATTATTATTTGTTTCAAATCGGATAATGAGTGCCGAAAATCAAAAAACGAATTTAGTTTTGGTATCAACCACGAAATCTTCTTGTAAAGTCATGGTAACTTAAGGCAAGAAACAACAACGTGTATGCTATATTAATCCAAAAAAAATTCTGAGAGACAAAGCTCTTGCTGAGCTGATAATTCCACATCTGAAATGGCATTGCATACGGAAAATAGACAATATGAGGCCAATTTTTGAACAGCAACCCCACTAATAATCCCAATAGCCCCAGTCCAAGCGAAGTGACAAGATTTTCTATGCGCAGAGATATCCAATACTGAATGACGACCATAGGAATTATCGAAACAAAAAAGTCGAGAAGGAATTTAAACATATATACATTGGGGATATCAAACTCAGAGAATTTCAATTCAGGTTTTCCTGTCCCTAAAAATTGACCAATGGAAACAGCGAAAACGAAATACAGAACTATAAATGTGATGATTGTTGCAAAAATGAAAGTGAGTTTGACAAGGTAGACTTTCCCTCTTGATACTGGTAACGTAAAAAGATGTTTCCAGCTATGGGCCTTGTGCTCGACATTCAGAATAAGTCCGATGATTAATGATATAAAGCCGGTAGAAAAAAGACAACTTCCGTTGAAAGTTCTTAATAGGTATTCGTACCACGGATTTACTCCCGGAGCAGGCACAAATTCCTTTGTGCTAAGAAGATAGGCAGAGAGCAATAAGAGTGGCATAAATAATGCTCCCATAATTGTCAGCCAAAAAGCGAATGTATTTTTGAGCTTAATCAACTCGGTATAAAATAATTTCATGGCTGTCCGGTTTTATTTATAATTGATAAGAAGGTTTGTTCCAGACTACTTTCAATCAGCTGCATCCTGTATATGGCCAGACCTGCAATTACTAATAAACTAGTAATTGCTGACAGCTGACAGATATTCAGGAATTTGACTTCTAAAAATTCCTTCCCCTGACTTACAGGATGGTTGTTTTCAAGCAACAGATTAATCGCCCGGTCATTTTGATCCGTATCAATTTCAATAATTGACTTTTCCTCTCTGATTTGCTGCAAATTCTTAAATGAACCTTGAAAAAGCATTTTACCCTGGTTCAGAATTCCAACATGAGAAACCAGTTTCTCTATTTCTGCAAGCAGATGGCTTGATATCAAAATTGTAACACCACGCTCTTTGCAAAGTAAAAGTAGCAATTCTCTTATTTCGATAATGCCAGTCGGGTCCAGGCCATTGGTTGGCTCATCAAGGATTAGCAGGTCCGGTGATGGAAGCAGTGCAATAGCCAATCCTAACCGTTGCTTCATACCAAGTGAATATTTTTTGACGTGCATGCCGCCATAAGAGCTCAGTCCCACAATTTCCAGTACCTCGGTTACTCTACTTTTGGGGATATTTCTGATGTTCGCGGTTATCAGTAGATTGTCCAGACCTGTCAGGTGCTCATATAAAGAGGGTGTCTCAATGAGTGATCCAATTCGTGAAAATAAATTATTGGATGTACCTGTGACCCGTTTGCCGAATAGGTTAACATAGCCATTACTCGGTTTCAAAAGATTTAAGAGTATCCTTATGGTTGTCGTTTTGCCAGCTCCATTTGGCCCTAAGAAACCGTAAATGGCACCTTTGGGAATTTGAAGGTTTACATCATTTAGGGCGTTTTGGCCTTTTGAAAAGCCAAAGGACACATGGCTGGTTTCAATAATAAGTTCCTCCGTGTTTTGCATATCAGTATTTAAGTGATGATGCAATATTTGGTACTTTTCACCTCTGGTAAAACTAAACCGGACATAATGCGATATTATTGTGCCTTAAACAGTATTTGTAGTGCTTAAAGGATTCGGCACTCAATTTCTTGAAATGAGCACTGAAAACCGGACCTCCAGCATAAACACTTTTGATTGCTTGCGCGATTATCCATCTTTAAATCATGGAACGATTAGAACGATTGATAGGTAAGTTGATTTCATCCGGATTCTGGGTGCATATCTTGTTTTGTGCGGTGTTTATTTTTGTATTTGCCATCTCGGTTTTGTTAAGTGGAAACCAAGGAATTGCCTGTGCTGCTATGCTTACCTGCCTGTTTGTGTTACTTTGCACTTATACAGGAAGATGGTGTGGAAAATTCTGGTTATCACGAGGCATGTATGTGTCATTTCTGCAAAAGTCACTTTTAAGTATTCTTATTCTTTCCTTAACAGGTGCTGTCGGTGCTGGCTATTTATATAAAGGAAACATTTTCAAATACTTCGTGCAGTACCTCACATTCAGCTTTCCACTGGTTGTTCTATTTACTTTCTTTGGTGTGGCTATCGCCTTTGCAAGAAACAGCTTGCTCAAACAGGTCAATGAAGCACAATTGTTACGGCAGCAAAAAGAGAGCGAACTTCGTTTATTGCTATCCCAACTCAGTCCGCATTTTCTTTTTAACACGCTCAATAATATTTACGGAATTTCGCTTACCCAGCATCAAAGAGTACCTGCACTACTTCTTAAACTCTCGGAACTTCTAAGATATTCAGTTTATGAAACCCGCGAGCCGTTTATTCCGCTTCAAAATGAGCTACTGTATATTCATAATTACATTGAATTTGAAAAAATACAAACAGGTGACAGATTGGTGCTGAAGGCCGAAATACAAGAAATTCTGGATATAAATTTACAGATTGCTCCTATGCTGCTGATTGTTTTTGTAGAGAATGCCTTTAAGCATTCGAAGATTACGCGAAACTCTAAAATATTTATCTCCATTAATCTCAGTGTAAAACACGATTGGATTTATTTCAAAGTTGAAAATTCGTACGATCTTGCACGTCAACAACAAACAAAACCAACTGAATCTTCGGGCGTCGGTCTGAATCATACGCTGAAAAGATTAAAACTGATCTATGGGAAGGATTGCAATTATAATGTCTTTCAGGAAAATGGAATTTATCATGTAGAACTCAGCTTAAACGCGAACAGGATATGATCAATTGCCTTATTGTCGACGATGCACCGGTTGCAAGGGATATTCTGATGGAATACTGCAAACTGCTTCCAATCCTTCATGTATCCGGAACTTGCCTTGACGCCTTTGAAGCCAGGGAGAAAATCCAGAAGGAGCCTGTCGATCTGCTCTTTCTGGATATCAACATGCCAATACTCACTGGTATTGATCTGATGAAAACATTAAAGCATCCGCCTCAGGTAATCTTTACGACTGCTTACAAAGAATTTGCCACAGATGCATTTGACCTTGGAGCCTGTGATTATCTGGTTAAGCCATTTTCCCTGGAGCGTTTTATTATTGCGATAGACAGAGCTGCTGAAAGAATAGGAAGGCTGAACATAAACACTGAATCGAAGTCGGAAGTGCCCCGAAACAATCATTTGCTTATTCGTAGTGAGGGGGTGATCAATAAACTAAACTATGATCAGATTCTTTTTTTAGAAGCATCAAGAAACAATACAAAAGTTGTAACCCCGGAAGTAACGTTTTTAAGTACGATACCATTATCGTCCATCGAGAAACTTTTGCCCTTGAAGCTTTTTTCTCGTGTGCATCGGTCATTTATTGTAAACCGGTCAAAAATTACCAGTTTGCAAGGCAACCGGATATTCATTAACAAAAGCGAAATTCCCGTTGGTAATAATTACAAAAGTAGTTTATTCGAAATTATTGGCATCAAAACTAAATAATTAGCGGCAGCTGCTGCGGTTTATAGCCCTATGTTTTCGCCCATTTTCAAGAAAAACCTCATGGTCAGATAGCCCAAACCCTTCAAAATTAGTACTTATACTTAAAGTATAGGCATCACTTTTGTGGCTTATTGAAGCAAAACAAACATTGAAACCATGAAATTATATAAAACCGAACACGGGATATTACTTGAAAAAGAAGACCTTTTTTATCGTATACCGGAAACAGACTGGGACAAAGTAGTTAACCGCGACGATCTTTACGATTGGCTTCAGTTACAATCTGAGAATTTAATTTCCTTGACTTTTACCGACGATTCTCCAATGCCGGAAGTTCTCGCCCCTATTGGTTCTCAGGAAGTCTGGGCGGCTGGTGTTACTTATTTCCGGAGCAGAGAGGCGAGAATGGAAGAATCTGAAAAAGCAGGCGGCGGAAGTTTTTATGACCGTGTTTATGATGCGGATCGTCCTGAATTATTTTTCAAATCAACCGCTCCACGTGTCATAGGAAATCATGGTACCGTGCGAATTCGCAGAGATTCAACCTGGGATGTCCCTGAACCGGAATTAACTTTATTCGCCTCAGAATCAGGCACACTGGTTGGTTACACAATCGGTAACGACATGAGTTCCAGAAGTATTGAAGGAGAAAATCCACTTTATTTACCTCAGGCTAAATCTTATACCGGAAGTACTGCCCTGGGACCTTGTCTTTATATTCCGGAACAACCGCTTTCACCGGAAACCGTCATTGATCTTTCTATCGTTCGGGACGGAGAGGAAGTTTTTAACGGAGAAATTACACTTTCACAAATGAAGCGCAAAGCAGATGAATTACTTCGCTTTCTATTCCGTGAATTATCTTTTTCAACGGGCTGCTATTTAATGACGGGCACTGGAATTATTCCTCCATCTGACTTTACATTACAGGTTGGAGATATCGTTCACATTACCATCGAACCAATCGGTACGCTCACCAATACTGTTGGTTAATTGACATAAAAAACCGGTATGATTCTGAAATCATACCGGCTGACCTTAATCTACAATTTTACTGTAATCTTCTGATCTTAATTTCTTACGATTTTGACAGCGAAGGCGAACCTACAACAGCATAAATCACTTGTTTTATCAAACCTGCCAATTTAGTAGCAATTGAATTATTGATTTCCTCATGTTCCTCAGTTTCAAAGAACGAAACTGGTCCTTCTTCAAGTATTCTTTCATTCAGCGTAACCATGTTACTAACTTTTGCTGCAAGATTTTTGGTGTAAGAAATCGCTGATTGTCCAGATTGAATAATCACCGTTTTATTAACCACTGTTTTTGCAGGTGTTTGTTTAGCAACACGTTCTTTTACTTCATGGTATTCTTTACCAGCTTGTAGCTTTTTGTGTGCTACAAACATGTTGTGAGAATATCCTGTTGCATTAACCTGAAGGCTAAAAAGAAAAAGGACGATAAGTAATTTTATGGTTTTCATGGCTATGTTATTTTCAGTCTTTTAGAGAAAATCGTTATGCTTAAATCCTTGTAACTAATTGACAGTACAAATATATATGTTTTATCAGGTACATTGCAATACATAGTACCTTGTTTTTAACAATTTTTTTGAAAATATTTTTTTTAATTGTTAAAAACAGCAATCTGACCGTTTAATCCGTCTTTTTTAATGATGGAAAATTAATAACAAAGGTTGCATCCTGAAAATAAAAAAAGATGAAAGTGATAATTATGTCTCCAAACTGTATCCTTTTGGCGATGGAATGAAAACGCCGGCAAGAAATTTGCCGGCGTTTTCATTATTATCAAATTTTGAAGCTCTTGCTTAAATTATTTTTCCCTGAAGAAAATCGTAATCGGTACACCTGCAAAATCAAAGTTCTCACGCATCCTGTTTTCCAGATAACGTAAATATGGTGGCTGCACGTGTTTTGGATTGCTGCTGAAAAATACAAACGTCGGAGACGGCGTTGGCAACTGGATCATATATTTAATGTTGATATATTTTCCTCGGTGTGCCGGCGGCGGATATTTTTCAATTTCTGCCTGCATCACGTCGTTCAGTTTAGAAGTTGTGATTTTCTTCGTTTTGTTTTTATAAACCTGCATCGCCATTTCCATCACCTGGTGAATACGCTGTTTTTCAACAACGGATGCAAAGATAACCGGCATATAGTTCATCGGTGCAAGTTTTTCCAGCAACTGCTTTTTGAAATTATCAGCTGTTTTAGAATCTTTTTCTACCAAATCCCATTTGTTCACCATAATCACAATACCTTTCTTCGCTTTGTCAGCCTGTCCGATAATCGTGATATCCTGTCCTTCAAGTCCTAATGTTGCATCCAAAAGAATAATACAAACATCAGATTCTTCCATCGCTTTTATGGAACGAAGCGTAGAATAATATTCGATATCTTCATTCACACGGGATTTACGGCGTAAACCAGCTGTATCCGTCAGAATGAATTCCATTCCAAAGGCATTGTAATGCGTATGGATTGCATCACGGGTGGTTCCGGCGATATCCGTTACGATACTACGATCTGTTCCTGTCAAAACATTAAGGAAAGATGATTTCCCAACATTCGGACGGCCCATGATAGCGATACGAGGAATACCTGCTTCCGGATCTTCGATGCCGGGTGTTTCAAAATGCGTTATAACTGCATCCAGCAAATCACCTGTACCAAAACCGGTTTGTGCTGAAATTGCAAAAATTTCATCGCCCAAACCAAGTTCATAAAATTCATTTGCTGATTGATAACGATCCGTTGTTTCAGCCTTGTTAGCTACCAGATAAACCGGTTTATTAAAACGACGTAAAACATTAGCAAAATCCTTGTCAAGATCCGTAAGGCCCGTCATGGTATCCACCATAAACAACACTACTGTGGATTCTTCCAATGCAAGTTCAACCTGCTCCCGGATTGCTCCTTCAAAAATATCTTCTGATCCAACTACATATCCACCCGTATCGATCACGGTAAAATACTGATCCGTCCATTCACCATAGCCATAGTGACGATCGCGTGTAACGCCGCTCTGGTTATCCATGATGGCCTTGCGGCTTTCAATCAGACGGTTAAAAAGTGTAGATTTACCCACGTTTGGGCGCCCTACTATTGATATAACATTTGCCATTTTTATTTTTCTAATCCCTGACCGAAAGTTTTTGGCCAGAAACCCATTTATTTATTATCTTAATGATAGAACCCTGATTGTCAGGATAATGTTGCAAGATTGAGAATTACGTTTCTTACTCTTCATATCCAAACTGACGAAGCTTGTTTTCCTTGCTTCTCCAATCCGGTTCTACTTTTACATGTTGTTCAAGGAATACTTTTTTACCAAAAAATACTTCCATGTCTTCGCGTGCCTGTGTGCCTATTTTTTTAAGCATCACGCCTTTTTCCCCAATGATAATTCCTTTCTGGCTTTTACGTTCGACCAGAATTTCTGCCCGGATCACAATCATATCGTCGCGTTCTTTAAATTCTGAGATTACCACCTCGCTGCTGTATGGAATTTCCTGGCGGTAGTTCAGAAATATTTTTTCGCGAACGATTTCCGAAGCAAAGAAACGTTCAGGCTTATCGGTTAATTCATCTTCATCGAAGTATGGTGGATGAAATGGTAACCGGGTAATGATCGCATCGAACAAAGTTTCAACATTCGCATTCAAAAGCGCCGAGATCGGGATAATTGCAGCAGGCTGAATCTCCTTTTCCCATTCTTCTGTTTTCCGTTTCAGTTCTTCTTCATTTGATAAATCAATTTTATTCAACACCAAAATAATTGGTGCCTGTGTTCTTTGAAGCAGAGGCAACACCTCATGTTCCGATGCTTTTTCTCCAACTTCCGTTACAAATAAAACTACATCAGCATCTTCAAGCGACCCTTTTACAAAAGTCATCATGGAATCATGCAATTTGTAGGCAGGTTTTACAACACCCGGAGTGTCGGAATATACCAGCTGAAAAGGAATTCCTTCATGTTTACCATTCAGGATTCCCATGATACGGTGACGGGTTGTTTGTGCTTTTGAAGTAATGATGGACATCTTCTCTCCTACCAGCACATTCATTAACGTTGATTTACCTACATTAGGTTTACCAATTATGCTCACAAATCCAGCGCGGAAATCGCGTAGAGGAGCAGGACTTTCTATATTTTCGCTCATAATTCTTTTTGTAATTCGTTGATTAAGTAATTTTTACGCTAATTAACCACGAAATTATTACGGTGTTACAGTTAACTTGTCATCCAGCATACGGTTGGTGTATTGCTGCACAAAAGCTTTCACCTGCAACTCCATCGGGCCTTGTATGGCTGGTAATTTATCTTTCAAATTGTTTTTCAGAAGCTTGTCTTTCTGATAATTATACAAACCTACGGTTTTCTTGCCATCAAATTGCAATATGTATGGTCCGTTGAACCATTGATATACACCATCATAGTTAACAGCAAAGTTAAGCGGCGGGTTCTGGAAGATATTTTTTCCGAACGCAAAATAGGGTTTATCGTAATGGAGATATCCTAAAACAGACGGCATTATATCGATTTGCTGCACCAAAGCGGACGAATCACGTTTGGTCATTGTACTATCTCCCGGCGCATAAAAAATAATTGGAATGGAGAAGTTTCCAACTGAAGTCTGGTATTGCGGGTAATGAGCAAAAGTAGCTGCATGATCCGCTGTGATGACAAAAAGTGTGTTTTTAAACCAGGGCATCGTTCTGGCTTTGGCAAAAAAGGCACGTAAAGCATTATCCGTATAACCCATCGTTTCATAAACAGGCAATGGACCGGTCGGGAATTTCCCTTTGTAACGCTCCGGTACTTTATAAGGATCGTGGGACGAAACCGTGAAGAGCGTGCTCATAAAAGGCTCTTTGAACGTGTTCATCGTTTTGGCCCAGTATTGTAAAAATTCCTCATCCCAAATTCCCCAGATTCCGTCATAATCGGCGTCATTATTATATTCGTTTTTGCCATAATATTTTTGGACACCAATCAAATTGACAAAAGCCTGGAAACCCATCGAACCGTTTGGTGCGCCATGGAAAAAGGAAGTTGAGTACCCTTTACTTTCCAGTATAGCAGGCAAACTCGGCAATTTGTTATCAGTATAACGCATTGTCACGAACGGCTCCTTGATGCCAGGAATACTCGTTAACACAGAAGGAATCGCCTCAATTGACTTTGCTCCGTTGGCAAAAGAATACCAGTTGACACGGCTATGCTGCATCAACGAATCTATAAAAGGCGTGTACCCTTTGTATGTCCCATTTTCGAGATCACGGTTGTAAGTCCCGACCATTTCCTTTCCAAAACTTTCCCAGATCAGGATTACGACATTCATGGGTTTGAATGGCGGCTGAATGCTGTCAGGCTTATGCATCGGACTAAAAACCTGTCCAGCTTCATTAAGCCCCGGAAAATAGCTTACCCGCTCATAATCCGATCTGCTCAGGGTTTTAAAAATGCAGAAAGGTGTATTGAGAACAAGAAACATTTCTTTCGGCTTTTTCACATATTCTCCCGCATTGCTTAACGTGATCGGACGGATGCTATGGGCAAAACCACCACGGACACCGCCTATGAAAAGCTCGACAATAATTCCCATCAGCGCAGTGTGAATCAGGAAAAATGCCCACACAGGAAGATTTGCACGCTCCTTAACTTTTAAAATTTGCGTAATCTTAACCAGTGAAAGTACCAGCAGAATCCAGATCACGGCAACGTACCAATATCTCAAAATAAACCCGCCGAAAAGCGTTCCCATATTATCCTGATGAGAAAATTCTTTCAAAATTGACCAGGTTGTACGCTTGATCGTGAAACGGTAGTAAATCATATCCATACAGTTTGCCGACAAAGCAATACTGTTGGAGAAGATAAAAAGATAATCCAGAAATTTCTGATAGCCCGCCCGATATTTAAAAGTAAAGGGAACCGACATCAAAAAAATGTACAGAATATTTACATAAAAGACGGCGACGATATCAAATTTGATTCCACCGGCCATTAAATTTAATCCGTGCTCAAAAGAAATATCAGGAAAGAAAATGGTGTTCAGCAAATAAAACAGAATACGACAAACCATGAACAAAATCATGACCCAGAGTATCCTGAGCAACATTACTATGTGAATACGCCCCCATAATTTTGCGGGAGAGAAGGAAAAATTCATATATAATCGGGTGATGTCAGGAGGCAGTTGAAAATATTTTTTAAATCTTTTTTACAAAAATAGTTGTTTTTATTGAAACATTAGTCGTATGTTTGCACTCCAATTCAACGACACCGCGGGATGGAGCAGTTGGTAGCTCGTTGGGCTCATAACCCAAAGGTCGCTGGTTCGAGTCCAGCTCCCGCTACAAAAACAGAAGGTCACTATCGAAAGATGGTGGCCTTTTTGCGTTTTTGGCGCGTTTAATTAATTATCCAAAAAATTGTTCGTTGAGCCATTAACCCAAAGATCGCTGGTTCGACCGGGCAGGCGATCCTGGCCAGCTCCCGCTACAAGAGAACAGAAGGTCACTATCGAAAGATGGTGGCCTTTTTGCGTTTCTGGCGCATTTAATTAATTATCCAAAAAATTGTTCGTTGAGCCATTAACCCAAAGATCCCTGGTTCGACCGGGCAGGCGATCCTGGCCAGCTCCCGCTACAAAAACAGAAGGTCACTATCGAAAGATGGTGGCTTTTTTGCGTTTTTGGCATCTTAATTAATTATTTAAAAATGGTCGTTGGGCATTAACCCAAAGATCCCTGGTTCGACCGGGCAGGCGATCCTGGCCAGCTCCCGCTACAAGAGAACAGAAGGTCACTATCGAAAGATGGTGGCCTTTTTGCGTTTTTGGCGCGTTTAATTAATTATCCAAAAAATTGTTCGTTGAGCCATTAACCCAAAAATCGCTGGTTCGACCGGGCAGGCGATCCTGGCCAGCTCCCGCTACAAAAACAGAAGGTCACTATCGAAAGATGGTGGCTTTTTTGCGTTTTTGGCATCTTAATTAATTATTTAAAAATGGTCGTTGGGCATTAACCCAAAGATCCCTGGTTCGACCGGGCAGGCGATCCTGGCCAGCTCCCGCTACAAGAGAACAGAAGGTCACTATCGAAAGATGGTGGCCTTTTTGCGTTTTTGGCGCGTTTAATTAATTATCCAAAAATTGTTCGTTGAGCCATTAACCCAAAGATCCCTGGTTCGACCGGGCAGGCGATCCTGGCCAGCTCCCGCTACAAGAGAACAGAAGGTCACTATCGAAAGATGGTGGCCTTTTTGCGTTTCTGGCGCATTTAATTAATTATCCAAAAAATTGTTCGTTGAGCCATTAACCCAAAGATCGCTGGTTCGACCGGGCAGGCGATCCTGGCCAGCTCCCGCTACAAAAACAGAAGGTCACTATCGAAAGATGGTGGCCTTTTTGCGTTTTTGGCGCGTTTAATTAATTATCCAAAAAATTGTTCGTTGAGCCATTAACCCAAAGATCGCTGGTTCGACCGGGCAGGCGATCCTGGCCAGCTCCCGCTACAAGAGAACAGAAGGTCACTATCGAAAGATGGTGGCCTTTTTGCGTTTTTGGCGCATTTAATTAATTATCTCAAATTTTTGTCATAGGCATCAACTCTAGACCATCTCGCTTCAAATCCCGCTCCCATAGGAGCATCCTGTTTGATAGCACCACATCGAACTTTCAAATTTCCCTGGCTCCATCGGAGCCTCCTGCAATATCAGGAAACTCCTACGGAGTTAGGACACAGAACATTCAAATCATTATTTCTATAAACAGGATGCTCCGATGGAGCGGATGTAAAAGAGATTTTTTGAATATAAATTAATCTAAAGAATTAGGAATTGCCAGCCGCAGAGCGGCTTCCTGTTTATAGAAAGAATGTCTTTACCAACCAAGGTTTGGCTCCTTCGGAGCCTCCTCTGTTTGGTAAAAACATTCTTGATAAAAATTTAGGAGACTCCGAAGGAGTCGGGATTAGCCCCAAACAAGCAATTGGCTATAAACAGGATGCTCCTATGGAGCGGCGGGGAAAATAAAATTACCTCCAATATTTCTACATGGCCATCTTAGCTCGCCAAAAACTAGATTACATTTATTAATTTGCTAATTTCCTCTCACCAATAATTAACCGATTTAATTAAACCATTATCATTACAAAGTGAGCCTGGAAAAACTTTTCGCAAATTTTGACAATTACATTCCTCTCAACGAAGAAGAACGGGAAGATCTTTCCAAAAGAGTAGTTGAAAGAAAAATCAAAAGAAGACAGTTTATTTTGCAGGAAGACGATGTTTGCAAACACTATACTTTCGTGGCAGAAGGCTGTTTCAAAAAGTTCCAGGTTGATCAAAAAGGCACGGAACATAATCTTCAATTCATTGCTGAAAACGATTGGATCATGGAAATCGACAGCTTTTACAACGAAAAGCCGAGCCGTGTTTTTATTGAAGCCATTGAACCTTCGGTTATCTTCCAAATAACCAAACCTGATCTTATTGAGCTTTTTATGACCAACCCGAAGTTTAACAGGAATTTCAGAGTGATCATTGAAAACAGATTTGTAGAGCTCGAAAACCGGGTTTTACAAGCAATCAGCTCTACGGCTGAAGAGCGCTATCTTACCTTTCTAAACCAATATCCAAAACTCTCTCAACGACTCCCCAATACCCAAATCGCTTCCTATCTGGGCATTACCCCCGAATTTCTGAGTAAAATCCGAAAAGAAATATCCAAAAAATAAGAAATACTCTTAATCTATCTTAAGGGTATTTCTTAACTTTTATTATTGGCCGATCTCTCTATTAACAATCACCTTTGTGTTATAAAAAATTGATTTAAGCAATTAAATAAAGACAATAACAATGGAAGATATAAAAGCAAGAAGGGACGGATTTGATCAGTTAGGAAATCTTTATCCGAAAGCAGCAGAAGTTAGCATCAAGCAGGAAAATATTAATGGTTTAAACTGTTTCTGGTTTACACCAGAAAATGAAATCTCAAAAACTATTACCATTTTCTTGCACGGAGGCGTATTTGCTCTCGGTTCTATCCGGTCACATGCAAGTATGGTCAGCCACTTTTCTGAAAAGCTTCAAAGGAGAATTTTATTTGTTGATTATGCCCTGGCCCCTGAAAATCCTTTTCCGGCTGCGCTTAAAGATGTCATTCAGGTATACGAAGAGCTAATTAAAACCTATCCCGATCATGCAATCAGTTTTATAGGTGATAGTGCTGGCACCGGTCTGATCGTTTCTTCAGTGGGTGAAATGCTAAAACGAAATATTCAATTGCCAGAGAAAGTTGTATTCATTTCGGGGTGGATTAATTTGGAAGGAAATAATTCATCCATGGAAGAAAACAGAGTTATTGATCCGATTCTTAATCCTGAATATTTGAAACAGGCAGCTACTGATTATGCCGCCAAAGTGCCAGTTGAAATAGCAAGTCCGGAAAATGTTGTTTTAAGCGAATTCCCGCCAGTACTTATTCTGGTTGGTACCAATGAAATTTTACTTGACGACAGTGTCAATTTTTATAACAAAATCAAACCAATTCAGAATCAAGCAATATTGAGTATTTACGAGAATCAAACCCATGTCTGGCCGTTAGCAAATATTCATTCTGAAGCTTCGCAGAAAGCACTTAAAGAAGTCAAAGAGTTCTTGACCATCGTGGAAAACAAACATCTTGTAGAAGAAAATAACGCATCATCAAACTATTAAAAAATGAAAGCCGCAGTAACGACAAAAGCAGGAAATCCTGATGTTATAGAAATTCAGGAAAGGCCTAAACCACAGATAAAAAAAGGTTGGGTATTAATAAAAATAAAGGCGTTTGGGCTGAACAGATCCGAAATATTCACCAGACAAGGTCATTCACCAAACGTAGTTTTTCCAAGAATCCAAGGAATTGAATGTGTTGGAGAAATTGAGGATGATCCATCAGGTACTTATAAAATTGGCCAAAAAGTGGCTGCTATTATGGGTGGCCTGGGAAGAGATTTCGACGGAGGTTATGCTGAATTTACAGCTGTTCCGCTGGAAATTGTTTTTGCATTTGAAAGTAATCTGCCCTGGAATATACTAAGCGCTATTCCCGAAATGTTCCAGACCGTTTCAGGATCTTTAAACGAGGCTTTAGAAATCAAAGAAGGTGAAACATTGCTGATTCGCGGCGGAACTTCTTCTATTGGGATGTTAGCTTGTCAACTAGCCAAAACGAAGGGATTGACAGTCATTTCTACGACCCGGAATCCGGAAAAGGAAATTCATTTAAAAGAAAATGGGGCTGATTATGTTCTTTTGGATGACGGCCAAATTAATTCAAAGCTAAAAGGTCTTTTTCCCAAAGGCGTTGATAAAGTGCTTGAATTGATTGGTATCGAAACTTTAAAGGATTCTCTGCAATGTATCCGTCCAAAAGGAATTGTTTGTATGACTGGCATTCTGGGCGGTTCCTGGACGATGAATGAGTTCACGCCGATGGGAGATATTCCGTCATTAGGCCGCCTGACGGTTTATATGGGTGACGCAGAAAACCTGCATAAAGATTTACTACAGGAATTTATTGATGCCGTCGCGGAAGGAAAAATCAATCTAAACATTGATAAAACTTTCAAACTGGATCAGATTTCAGAAGCGCACAGCTATATGGAAAGTAATCAGGCGAAGGGGAAAATTGTAGTTGAGATTTAACCGTTTTGTCAAAATCCCGGTAGCAACGATGCCGGGATTTTTTATTTCAATCTTCAATCAAATCCCGGATCACCACAGAAGCACAGGTTGCGCCGAAAGTTGCCGGTAAATAAGACATCGTACCATAAGCTGATTTCTTGTAATTACTTCCATCAGTCAAAATAAGCGATTCTTTGATCTGTTCTTCGGAAGAAAACACGGCTTTGATTCCTTTGTAAATACCTTCCTTTTTCAGGTTTTTTCTAACCTGCTGCGCGAAATTACAATTAAAGGTTTTTGAAATATCGACCACGCGTATCATCGTCGGATCCATTCTTCCACCCGCACCCATAGAACTTACAATACGCATTTTCCGGTTGAAAGCTTCCTTTAAAAAAGTTATTTTCGGTGTGACACTATCGATTGCATCAACAATATAATCATATGGATAGGCTGAAAGAATTTCATCAACCGCTTCCGGATTGATAAATGTTTTGACAACGTGCAAAGTCAATTCCGGATTAATTGCCTTTAAACGCTCTGCCATAATATCCGCCTTACTAACGCCATGATTGGTTGATAAAGCAGGTAATTGACGATTTCTGTTGGTTGGATCAACAGTATCTCCATCCACGATTGTCATCGTCCCAACACCATTTCTACAAATAAATTCTGCTGCGAAAGAACCTACTCCACCCAAACCGATAACCAGCACATGCGCTTTACTAAGTTTGATAAGTTTTTCTCTTCCGATTAATAATTCGGTTCTGGACAACCAGGTAAAATCCTCCATTATTGATGAAATAGGTTTAAAAAGTTTTTTTCCACCTGCAAAAGAATCCCTTTTTCGGAAATATCTTTAATCTGTGCCGCTGATTTATAGATTTCTTTAATATCAACATCGGCATCATCAGTCTCTAAAAACACCTGCTCCAAAGGTGTTTCCCGGAAGGTATTCAGAATGGCTTCATTAAAACCTAACAACGATTTTCCAAACGATAAATAATATCCAGCATCCATAACCGGCTGAATGATTGATAGTTTATTATTAACCCCATGAAAAATAACGGGAACATTAATATTTTTCAACATCACCAAAACATCATTAAAAGCTTTTACACAATGAATGATAATTGGCTTGTTAATTTCCTCTGCTAACGTTATTTGCGACTGAAAAGCTTTCACTTGCAATGCCCAGTCGGTACTGGAAAGTTTGTCCAACCCGCACTCGCCAACAGCCAGAACTTCCGGTCTGGAGATATTATTTCTTAAATTTTCCAGCTGTTCATCCAGATTTTCCGCCTCCAGATACCACGGATGCAGCCCCATACTTACTTTTCTTCCCTCAATTTTCTGATCAAAGTTTTTATATAAATTTTCGATAAAGAGCACATCGGTATCATGCGCATGAGGATGTGTATGGACGTTGTAATACATGAAGATGAGGTTTTAAAGAAAAAACAGGTGCTCATATTTCAACAAATCTTACTCAATTTTTCTATAAATTTCATACTACCTGCATGTTATGAAAAGAAAAAAGTTTTTAAGCCTTGTCATAATTCATTTTTTTTTCTACCTTTGCAAGCCAAAATTACGGGTAGCAGAGATTTTACAGCGCAATAATTTGATAATGAGATGAAACGTACCTATCAACCATCGAATCGCAAGAGGAGAAATAAGCACGGATTCCGTGAAAGAATGTCTTCGGCTAATGGCCGGAAAGTTGTAACGGCCCGTCGCAAGAAAGGTCGTTGGAAACTATCGGTTTCAGACGAAAAACGTCATAAGCAATAATCAAGGTTTGAAAGTTTGAGTAGGGTAATACCTGGTTGGTAATACCAAATCGGAGACACCTTGTCTTTAATCGTGTATTAAGTTCGATTAATTCTCAAACTTAATACACGTTTTTTTCTACGAGAACTTGAAACAAACATTTGGTAAAAATGAGCGTTTGTGTAGCCCGACATTAATTGGAAGGCTTTTTCAGAGAGGTAGTGCGGATGTACATACGTTCTACCTCTTTCCTTTTCGGGTATTGTACATGTACGATACCACTCCTCCCCCATTTCCCCAACTGCTTTTTTCTGTTTCAAAGCGCCAGTTTAAAAAAGCTGTCGACCGCAATCAGGTAAAAAGACGCTGCCGGGAAGCATATCGCCTTAACAAAGCTTCTTTACTTTCCCTTCCTGCCGAATCAAGGCCGTCGTACATTGCTTTTTTGTATATTGCGAAAGAAATTTCAACTTTTGACGTTATTGAAACGGCCACGAAACAATCGCTTAACCGTTTGTTGAAATTGCCTCCGGCGCTCCGGAAAAATCAAGGTCAATGATCCTAGACAATCGATGAAAAAATATCTTCGTTCCCTTCTTATTGCTACTCCGGTTGTTGCCGGACTGGCATTCGTGTCTTTCAAGCAAGACGACCGTTTGTTTGAAATTGCACGTAATCTGGATATTTATGCTACGCTTTTCAAAGAGCTGAACGCATATTATGTCGATGAGATCAATCCAAATCAGTTAATAAAAACAAGTATCGACGGTATGCTGCGATCGCTGGATCCGTATACTGTCTATTACGCTGAGGACGATATTGAGGATTACATGACGATGACAACCGGAAAATATAACGGGATCGGCGCCATGGTTAATTCTGCTGATGGGAAACATACGGTCATGATGATTTACGAAGATACGCCGGCTCAAAAAGCGGGACTTCAATTAGGAGACGAAATCACAAAAATCAACGGAATTGATCTTTCAACCCGTGAGGATTTTGATACAGGAAAATTATTAAAAGGACAAACGCAAACGAGCGTAACACTGACAATCCAGCGCTACGGAATTCCAAAACCGATTGAAGTTACAATCAATCGTGATATCGTGAAGGTTACTAATGTGCCTTATTATGGTATGATCAGTGAAGATATTGGATATATTGATCTTAAAGATTTCACTGCAACCGCTTCCCGTGAAGTTAAAACTGCTTTTCTGGAATTAAAGGGAAAAGGCATGAAACATCTGGTTCTGGATTTGCGTGATAATCCGGGCGGATTATTGAATATGGCGATTGAAATTTCCAATATTTTTATTCCAAAAGGTGAAGAAGTTGTCACGACAAAGGGAAAAGTAAAAGAGTGGAATAAAGCTTATACCGCTTATAATCCAGCTTTGGATATTGAAATTCCTATTGCCGTTTTGACAAATGGCCGCAGCGCGTCCGCAGCAGAAATCGTTTCAGGCGTAATCCAGGATTATGATCGTGGTGTTTTGATCGGACAAAGAACGTATGGAAAAGGATTGGTACAAACGACGCGAGATCTTTCTTATAATACCAAAATGAAAATCACGACCGCCAAATATTACATTCCAAGTGGTCGCTGTATCCAGGCGATTGATTATGCGCATCGCAATGAAGATGGAAGTGTAGGAAAATTGCCCGACTCACTGATGACGGCATTTAAAACGCAGAATGGTCGGGTGGTTTATGATGGTGGGGGGATTTTACCGGATATTCTTACTGAAAAAGAAACATATTCCCCGCTGGCCTTATCGCTTGCAAGAAACCGTTTGTTCTTTGATTATGCAATGAAATATCATTTTGAGCATAAAACGATAAAACCAGCCAAGGAATTTCACCTGACAGATGCTGAATACGGCGATTTTGTAAAATGGTTGAGCAACAAAGAATACGATTACACCACGCAAGTTGAAAGAGATTTGAATGATCTGGAAGCTTCTGCGAAAAAGGAAAAATCGATTGACGTAATTCAGGATCAGCTTAAAGGACTGAGATCAAAACTGGCGCACAGCAAGGATAATGATTTGCAGATTTCCAAGGCTGAAATTAAAATGATCGTGGAAGAAGAAATCCTGAAACATTATTACCTGGAAAAAGGAATGCGCGAGGCTTCTTTCAATGATGATCCGGAAGTTAAAGAGGCTATCAAACTTTTTAAAGATAACGCCCGTTACCGCGAAATTTTAAAGGGAACGAAGAAATAGGCTATCAGCTTTCGGCAATCGGCTGTCAAATCTATGCCAAAAGCTGATTTTAAGTCCAGATCCAAGCCGATGGCTGACCGCCGATTGCCGAAGTAATAAATTAAATTCATGCTTTTACTTAGTATCGATACTTCAACGCGCGGTTGTTCCGTGTCGCTTCATCATGATGCCGGATTATTGGCTGATTATGAATTATATACAGACCGCTCCTCTTCTGCCATGCTGACGACTTTGATCAGCAGTACGGTTGAACATTCCGGTTTTAAATTACAGGATCTGGATGCTGTTGTGATAGCAAAAGGCCCGGGCTCTTATACGGGATTACGCGTCGGGGTTTCTACTGCCAAAGGATTATGTTACGCGCTGGACAAGCCTTTGATTGCTATTAATACACTGGAAGCCATGGCGCTTCAAGTTTCGCCATTTTTTTCAAAAGATTTTCTTTTTTGTTCCATGATCGATGCGCGGCGCATGGAAGTTTATGCTTCCGTTTTCAATTCAGATCTTGACATTATAGAGCCCACCAAAGCAGTTATTTTGCAGGAAGATTCTTTTGAAAATATTCTTAAATCGAATAAAGTAGTTTTCTTCGGAGATGGCGCAGCCAAGTGTAAACCATTATTTGAACAAAATCCTAACGCATTTTTCATTTCTACTGAAATACGTCCATCAGCAAAAACAGTTGGAATGTTGGGAATTAAGGCTTTCGAAAAAGGTGTATTTGAGGATATTGTAACTTTTGAGCCTTACTATTTGAAAGATTTTATGGCGCCTCCTACCCGCAAAGCTACGCCTGCGGTGTAACACAATCTTCACTTTTATTGGCTAGTTGAAAACAAACTTTCCATCATTTGTGTTATTCTTTCAAACACAGTAAAATCTATGGAAACCGAAGAAATTGTTAACCGTGTAGCCACCAGTGGCATTGTATCATTTGATCTTGAAGAACTTTTCCATCCTGGTGAAAGAGTTATTTACGATTTGAAAGATAATCTTTACATGGGCATGATCCTTCGTGAAAAAGATTTTCGTGAGTTTTTGAAAGTCAATGACTGGTCTCAATATACAGGTAAAAACATAGCGATTATCTGTTCAGAAGATGCTATCGTTCCAACCTGGGCATATATGCTGCTTGCAATCCAACTTCAACCTTACGCAAACGAAGTTGTTTTTGGGGACTTAAATGCTTTGGAAGACAAACTTTTTGCGGATGCAATTGGTAAAATCGACACGGAAAAATTCCGTGGTAAAAAAGTGGTGATCAAAGGATGCAGCAAGCTCCCAGTGCCAATTTCTGCTTATGTTGAAATTACAAATCTGCTGAAACCTGTTGCACAAAGTCTAATGTTTGGAGAGCCTTGCAGCACGGTTCCACTTTATAAAAAACCGAAAGTTTAGGCTTAGGAATTTCCTTCTTTAATATCAATTTCCGTTTCTTCGATTTCTTCTTTCAGTAATCGAAAACTCATGCGGTGATAGGAACATGTTCCATGTAATCTGATCGCTTTTCTATGATGAATTGTTGGGTAGCCAACGTTTGTTTCCCAGCCGTAATGCGGATGTAGAAGAGCTAGTTCACTCATCAGATTATCACGATACGTTTTCGCTAAAACAGATGCTGCCGCAATAGATAAGTAATGCGCATCACCTTTGATAATACAAGTATGCGGAATCATCGGATAAGGCGTAAAACGATTTCCATCGACCAGCAAATGTTCCGGCTTGGTATGTAGCTTATCCACAGCAAGATGCATCGCTAAAAAACTTGCTTTCAGGATATTAATTCTGTCAATTTCAAAATTATCAACTTCTGCGACTGCCCAGGCAATCGCTTCCTGCATAATTTCCTTTTGCAAAATCTCCCGCTGAAGCCGGGTAAGTTGTTTTGAATCGTTAAGAAATTCGTGGGTATAATCTAACGGTAGAATTACAGCCGCTGCAACCACCGGTCCGGCCAGACAGCCTCGTCCTACTTCATCCAATCCCGCTTCACGGACGTCTTTGTTGTAATAAGATTTTAACATCAGTCTTCAAGAATATTAGCCATAAAGGTACTCTTTGTGCTCAAAGCAATCAAGAGCAGCGTCACGGCCCAATAGAGATAAACACGGTAATAATCACTCACATCACGGGAAACCACATTCCGCGATTTTACTTTTTCAATCTGATTTATTTGTTTGAAAACAGATCCCAAAGCCGTATTATCCGTAGCCCTGAAATATTTTCCATTCCCCAAATCAGCTATTTTCTGTAATTCACTTTCGTCAACAACTGCATTTGAAACATTTAAACTGTCAGAAGCTTTGATCAATTTTCTGGTTTTCCCAACTGAAATACTATAAACCCGAACGCCAAATGCTTTTGCTAATTGCGCAGCGGTAGTCGGCCCCAGATTCCCGGAAGTATTATCACCGTCGCTAATTAAAATCGCCACTTTACTTTCACCCGAAGTTTCCCTCATACGGTTTACAGCAACTGCCAGTGCACTTCCAATAGCAGTTCCGGCCGTCGGGATCATGGTTGGCTCAATTTCATCCAGAAAACCATATAATAATTCATAATCCGTTGTTAAGGGACAAAGTGATACGGCTTCTCCAGCGAAAATAATGAGCCCGATACGATCTTGTAAACGTCCCTGGATAAATTGCCTGGCTACTTTTTTTGCTGCTTCCAACCGATTTGGACTAAGATCTTTTTCCAACATGGAATCCGAAATATCAATCAAAAGCATAATATCAATTCCCTCAGAAAACTGGTCTGTTCTTTCAGAAACAATTTGCGGACGCGCCAGTGCAACAAGAATTAATGCAAGCGCCAACGCAATACAAACCGGTTGAAAGAACCGCAAAAGTGTCAGCCAATCCATTCTTGACCGCTCCTTATTATAAGTGATGACAAGCCTCTGACGATGTTTTCGGTGAAACGCACTTCTCAGCCAAAACAAAAACGGAATAGCCGGAAGCGCATACAAAAAGTACGGATACACCCACTCATAAGACCTGAGCATATCCAGCGTAAACCACTTCAACGAAAACCATTCTCCCATAATCAGATTTCAGAAGGTAAATTATTTTCCAGGATTTGCCTGCGTTTATTCCTATAAAGCCGCATCGCACCCATTTTCAGCACTTCAAGGGATTTATCCATTTCTTTGGATTTGCCCTGGCCATAAATGATTCCATCCATATTTTTTAATGCTATGGCTAGTCCTTCATCTGGCATGTTATCCATAATTTCCCTCGTCGTATAGGTTGCAAAAGGTTTTTTCTCCAATCGTTCCAAATAATTTTTCCAGACAATAATGGCCTTTTCTGCGTCTTTAATATCGTTATGCTCTCTGGCATTTTTCAGCAAACGGTTATAAGTCCGGTTATATTCCATATGCCTCCGCTGAAGCTTGAACAATTGCCACTGTTTGTAAATATCGCTACCAAAAAGCCAGTATACACTTCCTGCTACACCAATGGCCAGTGTTAAAAAACCGATAAATATGGAAAAATTGAACTCATTTCTCAGCGGCAACAAACCGACTTCCGGTTTTAAAGAAGTTCTATCTGTTGTACCTTTAAAGTTACTTTTTCGTAAAAAAATAGAATCTGTTGTTGTAAAAACAGATGTACAATCTTTTCCATTAAAAACAAAAACAGGTATTTTCAGTGTTTGTCCCGGCGTAATATTAAAGGTGACCAATTGATAAACCGCACTGTCGAGACTGCCTTTCTGATCTGTGCTTGAAGTGAAATTTTTCTTGGAAAGGACTTCAAATGTGGAAAAATTATACGTTGTATCCGGAAAGAAAACTTCCGTTTTAGGAGCATGTCTAAAACTCAGCGCATAGAAAAACGGTTTTCCAACCTCAATACTATCTGACAAAAATTTCCCCTTTGGCAGCGATTGCCCCAAAACATTTCCAGAAAATATATTCCCCAAAACGATCACGCAAAACAAAAAGATTGTTCGCAAAAAATAATATCTGATACTTTGGAAAAAAAAGGAAAACAAAATTTCTAGGTTTTAAGCTGAGCTAAAATTCAAATTTAAGATGAAACCATTCCGCCTTTTGCATAACGTCTGACTTTGAAAAGGCGGATCAGTGCCGGTACATAATCCTCCTGGGTGTTGATTGAAATATAATCTGCACGGTTCTGGTGACAAAGTTTTTCCAATTCTGCACTTCTGCTTTGAAAACGATTTGCCATATCTTCACGGTATTGGCTGGATGAAGTATTTACCCAGGTCGTTTTTTGTTTTTCCGCGTCATAAAGCGGAATAATTCCCAGCCTCGGCAAACTCGTTTCCCGAAGATCATACAAATGAATGACGATCAGATCATGTTTTCTGGCCAGGGCTTTCAGGTTATGCTGGTAATTGGTATCAATAAAATCAGAAATCAAAAAAATCAGGCTTCTTCTCTTCAATAAATTTAATGCTACCAATATGGCCTCCGAAATGCTCGTTTTAGTAGATTCCGGTATCAGTTTATAAAGTTCTGAAAGCAAACCATACCCATGTTTCATCCCGTCAGACGGGCGAATATATCTTTCGTTTTTATCTGAAAAACAAAGCAAACCAACACGGCTTGCCTCCTGAATGGCGGATAAGGTCAATACACCGCAAATTTCTTTGGCGATGTCAATTTTTAGTTTATTCACCTCTCCAACACGTTGGGAAGCACTTACATCCAGCATGAAAAATGCCGTTTGCTCTTTATCTTCCTTAAAAATTTTTATAAAAGTCCCATGACCTTTTGCTGACGTATTCCAGTCAATAGCACGGACATCGTCGCCATACTGATACAGACGCAAATCATCGTATTCCAGTCCGGAGCCTTTAAAAACGGAATGAAAGTTTCCATGTCTTTCACTCGTGACCGCTTTCCGCATCCGTATTTCGTACTTTCGGAGTTTCCCCAAAAACAGTTCAAACATGTGTTTTCCGAAAAAATTACCACCTTTGCAACTTATTGCAGCTAAACAAAGATAGGTATTTTGGGAATTATGACGCGACGGATTATTAATTTCTCGTTCAGTTTGATACTGATGGGAAGTATGTCAATCATTTTTGCGGGTTGTAATAAGGAAGAAACGCCGCCGGATGGCACGCTTTCAGAAGAGAAAATGGCGGATATTTTAACCGATATTCATATAGCAGAATCCCGCGTGACGCGCTTACAATTAAAGTCTCTGGATTCTTCCATCCTTATATTTGATCAATTGAAACAGGGGGTTTGGAAGAAATATAAAGTGGATACGCTTGTTTACAGAAACAGTTATTCTTTTTACATGACACATCCGCAATATATGACGCGTATCTATGAAAACGTGGCTAAGCAAATTGAGCAGCGGGAAAAAACCAAAAATATAAAGCCCTGAAACGGTGACGGTAAACACTTCTTTAACTATAAACTAATTGCCAGTGAACCAAAGCATTGTAGTAATCCCCACCTACAACGAAATTGAAAATATTGAAGCGATTATCAGAAAGGTTTTCAGCCTTTCAAAACCTTTCGATGTATTAATTATCGATGATGGCTCACCGGATCAAACCGGCGCTGCTGTGAAAGAATTACAGACAGAATTTAGCGAATCTCTCCATCTTGTTGAACGCAAAGGAAAACTTGGTTTGGGCACCGCCTATATCCACGGTTTCAAATGGGCACTTGAAAAAGGTTACGAGTACATTTTCGAAATGGATGCGGATTTTTCTCACCCGCCGGAAGATTTACTTCGCCTGCACGAAGCTTGTGCTGAACAGGGACATGACGCCGCCATTGGATCCCGCTATATTACGGGGGTAAATGTCGTAAACTGGCCTATTAACCGTGTTTTGATGTCCTATTTTGCAGGATATTATGTAAGGACAATTACCGGAATGCCAATCATGGACCCTACTGCCGGATTTATTTGCTACACACGAAAAGTTTTGGAAACGATTGACCTGGACAAGATCCGGTTTATAGGTTACGCTTTTCAGATTGAAATGAAATTCAATTCCTGGAAATTCGGGTTTGACATTGTAGAGGTTCCAATCATCTTTACAGACCGGACAAAAGGAGCCTCTAAAATGTCCCGCGGGATTTTTAAGGAAGCAATTTTGGGTGTGCTCAGCCTTAAAATCAACAGTTATTTTAAAAGATATATTCCTGCTAACAGGCAAGTTCAGAAATAGCCAGCCAGCTCATGAGTCCGGGTGCTATTTCCAGTGATGTTTCGTCTACATCGAAGGTTGGGGTATGCACGCCGGAAATAATTCCTTTGGCCTCATTACGCGTTCCTAATCTGTAAAAACAAGAATCGACAACCTGGGAATAAAATGCAAAATCTTCTCCTGCCATCCACAGGTCAAGATCTACCACATTTTCGGCACCCATATATTCCGTAGCAGCGGTTCTTACGCGACGTGTCAGTTCAGGATGGTTTTTCAAAAACGGATATCCTTTTACAATTTCAAAGACACAGCTTCCACCCATGGCTTCTGCCATGCCTTCCGCCATTTTTTTCATTTTTTTCAATCCGTCTTCACGCCATTGTTCATCCATGCAACGCCAGGTTCCCTGTAAGGTAACTTCGTTTGGAATTACATTCGTAACGCCGTCCGCAATAAAACGGCCGAATGATAAAACGGCAGGATTAGATGGTTTTCTATATCGGCTGATGATTTGCTGCAAAGCCACCACAATGTGTGATGCGATTAAAATTGGATCGATCAGCTGGTCTGGCGCAGCTGCGTGACCGCCTTTCCCGATAACGGTAACATACAATTCATCCGTGCTGGCCATATACATTCCTTCACGGAAACCGATTTTACCAACCGGAATATTGGGTGCTACATGCTGCCCCATCATACTTATCGGCCTCGGATTTTCGAGAACTCCTTCTTTGATCATCAAAGAAGCTCCGCCTGGTGCTTTTTCTTCAGCAGGTTGAAAAACAAGTTTTATTGTTCCTTCAAACTGATCTTTTATTTGATTTAAAATTCTTGCAGTACCAAGTAAGGAAGCCGTATGCACATCATGCCCGCAAGCATGCATAACGCCTGGTACCAAAGATTTATATGGAACATCATTTGCCTCAACAATCGGCAGTGCATCCATATCAGCACGTAATCCGACAATTTTTTTACCCGGATTTTTTCCCTCGATCAAAGCAACAAGTCCGGTTCCTGCAATACCTTCCTGCGGTGATAGTCCTAATGCACGAAGTTCTTCTGCGACAAATTGTGCAGTTTTAAATTCTTCAAACGACAATTCCGGATTAGTATGTAAATGCCGGCGGTTGGCAATAACGCTTGACGCCTGTTCCTTCGCGAGTGACTTTATTTTTTGTTGCAGGTCAAACATATATACAAAGAGAAAATGAATACTATGCGCATACCAGAATTCATTGTTATTCCGGCATAAGCCCGGCAAAGGTACGAAGAAATAGAATCGGGCAGAATCAGGAAAACCAAGGATTGATAAAAATCAGAAGATTTATATAGTCCTTTTAGTAACATCAATGCCTAATTTTAAAGTACTTCTAAGAAAAAAAAGTAATTTTGGCTTAACACATCAATATAGCAAAAAACGTAATGACGCATCAGGATTTTCTTAAAGCGTTGGTTTGTCCGCTTACCGGCAGTCCATTAACAATCGCCGAAGACGGCAAAACGCTTACCAGTGAAGATGGTACAATATATGAAGTAGGCGACACAGGTATTGTCAACATGCTTTATCCTAAGGAGTTACTACCAGGCGACGCACACGAACAATATCTTTACGACCAGGCATTCCTTCGTTATGACAAAGGTGTTTCCTGGGTTTTTGAAACTTTAAATCATTCGGATGAAGCAGCAACACGCCGCTTTTTCATTGATCTAATGGATTTGAAACCAGGTATGAAAGCGCTTGAAGTAGGCGCCGGAACGGGAAAAGATTCTGCTTTGATTTTGGAAAAAGTAAAACCAGGAGGAACTGCGGTTTTATCTGATTTATCTCCAAATATGCTGAAACTTGCTCAGGAGAAACTTTCTACTGACGATGTTAACGTTCATTACTTTTTAGGAAATGGTTCTTATCTGCCATTTGCCGACGATACTTTTGACGCTGTGTTCCATTTCGGTGGTATCAATACTTTCTCTGAAAGAAAAAGAGCATTTGATGAATTGACCCGCGTTGTTCGTCCGGGCGGAAAAGTTGTTGTAGGCGACGAAAGTGTTGCGCCGTGGTTACGGAATACACCAACTTATGCTACTCTATTAAAAGCAAATCCGCTTTTCCGTGCTGAGGTACCGATTGAAGATGTTCCTGCAAATATTGAAAATTTCAAATTGCACTATGTTTTCGGGAATGCTTTTTATGTAATGGAATACACGGTTACTGCAAAAGCTCCGGAAGTTGATATTGATCTTCCGATTCCTGGAAAGGATTTCGTAGATAACTGGCGTTTGCGCGCTGAAAAAGCGGAAGCTTAACAGAAATTTAGCAGTTGCTTTTACAGCAAATCAGTTTGTTGTAAATAATTTGCCGCAAGGCAGACTTTTGAAATCAATAAAAATATGTGGGTTAAAAAAGGAGTAGTATACAAGCCGGATGGAACTTTGCCGCACAGTCTTTCACATGCACAGGTTCCGTTCGCTTACAAGCATAAAGATTTTTTACGCGTTTATTTTTCATCCCGCGATGCAAGCGGTCAATCCAGACCAACTTTTATCGACGTAGATTACGAAGATCCTACAAAGATTCTTTATATCCATGACAAACCGGTACTTGAATTAGGCGGTCCTGGAGAATATGATGAAACGGGCGCAATGCCTGCCTGGTTTGTAGATATGCCAAATGGCGATATCTGGCTTTATTACACCGGCTGGAACAGAACCTGGAATTCTTACCGTTTGTCGATGGGACTGGCAGTAAGTAAAGATGGCGGATTAACATTTGAAAAAATGTTCAAAGGCCCGATCATGGACCGCAGTATTCAAAATCCGATCTGGGCTGCACAACCTTCTGTTTTACGTGAAGACGACGGAACCTGGAGAATGTGGTACATTTCTGGACATAAATGCGAATATATCCACGGTTATCCTGAGCCATTTTATCGTGGGCAATCGGCCACTTCAAAAGATGGAATTCACTGGGATATCAGCGATATTCCAACACTTGATTTTGACGATTTCCTTCACGCAGTTGGTCGTCCGAGTGTTTTTAAAGAAAATGACATTTACAAAATGTACTATTCTTACAGAAATGCAACGGATTACCGCACGGACCGTAACCAAAGTTATCGTTTGGGTTATGCAGAATCAACGGATGGGGAAACCTGGGAACGCAAAGACAATCTGGTAGGAATTGCAAAATCAGAAAATCCGGAAGATTTCGATTACCAGATGATCAACTACGCCAACTATTATGAACATAACGGCAAGAAATATTTGCTGTATAATGGTAATGGTTTCGGGGCGGCAGGATTTGCCTATGCTGTTTGGGAAGATTAATTTCCCGATCACAAAAAAGAATAACCAAAGTCATTATCTGACTACAAAAAGAATTATAAATTTGCGATTAACAAATTGAGATTGCTGTAAAAATAAATTTAAACATTTAATTACCAGTCAGTTATGTAAATTTAAAATATCAGTTTTGCAATTTGTTTTTCATTTTATAAATCTAAAATAAACAACAAGATGAGCACACTTCAGCAGCAATTTAACAACGACGGGTTTGTTATCCTTCGTAATTTTTTAGATAAAGATTTAATCAATTCAATTTATACCGAGGCACGCAAAATTTTTGCTGCCCAGATAAAAAGAGTAACAGGCGTTTCTGTTGATATTAACGATAAAGATGCTTTTGAAAATTCAATGTTCGAGTTTTTTGAAAAGGATTTCAACGCTTTTGTCAATACAGGAAAAACGGTTCAGCATTCATTTTCTTTACACAGACTGGGTGTTGATCCGCAAATTGAAAATTTGTTGAAGCAAGTTGGTATATCAAATCCAATTATCGGAGCACGTCCTGCGATGCAGTTTAACAGTCGTTTTTTGTCAAAAGATGGCAGCAAACACTGGAAACTGGATGCACATCAGGACTGGCGCACAGGCCAGGGATCTTTGGATAGCACGGTAATCTGGTTTCCAATGGTTGATGCAGGTGCTGATATTGGCGCTTTGCAGGTCATTCCGGGAAGCCATAAAACGGGTTTGAAAGAATCCAATACTTCTGGTTACCAAGGTGGAATCACTGCCGGAATTAAAGATGAAGATTTTGTTCAGACAGAATTTTCAGTGGGTGATATTCTGATCTTTTCTGCTTTTCTGGTACATCAGTCCGGAAATAACATTACCAATAATATCCGCTGGTCGGTTCAGTTGCGGTATAACAATCTTGACGAGCCAACATTCATTGAGCGCGGATACCCGATGGCTTATATTTACGCTCCTGAAAAGGAACTTGTGACGCCGGATTTCCCTAGCGTGCAGCAATTACAGCACGTATTTAGCTGAGAAAGTAATGGCTTTGCCATTTTGTGACGAAACGTGAAGAATATCAGCTAATCCATTGACAGTAGAACATTATGAATAAGGTAAGTGTAGTTATACTTACGTTCAACCAGGCCGCTTTTATTGGTAAAACGATAGAAAGTGCTTTGAATCAAACGACAAATTTTGATTACGAAATACTTGTAGGCGACGACTTCTCAACCGATGGAGCGAGAGATATTATTTTAGATTATCAAAACCGGTATCCCGGAAAAGTAAAGGCCGTTCTGCATTCCAAAAATCTTGGGCAGAACGGTCTTTTCAATACAATTGAAACACTAAAACTGGCTGACGGCAAGTACATTGCACCTTTGGATGGTGATGATTACTGGACCGACGTTACCAAGCTTCAGAAGCAGGTCGATTTCATGGATTCACATCCTGATTATTCTGCCTGTTTTCACAATGCACTTATTACTTATGAAGACGGATCACCTTCTGTTGAAGTAAACCCGCCTGATCAGAAGAAAAAAATTGAAATGGAAGATCTCATCGGAGAAGATGAGATCTGGTTCATGGCGACTTCGGCTGTGATGTTTAAAAATCATTTGATGTATTATCCTGAGTGGTTTTTGAAATCAACGAGCGGAGATATTCCCCGTTATGTGATTCTGGCAAAAAATGGCCCGATCGGATATGTTCCGGGTGTTATGTCAGTTTATAGAAAAAATAAAGGCGGAGCCAGCTTTAAAGATCATTACCGCGATGTACGTTTTTTGCGTAACCGGATTATGATGTATAAAGGTATCAATGAAGAAACGAATCATCAGTTTGATAAATCTTTGCGAAAAAACATTGCGAGATATTATCGTATGTTGCTGGATGCCAAACAAATGTCAAGAAGTTACTTCAGGAAGGCTGGGCTGGCTGCAAATTATCTTTTTCTTAAAGGCGCGGATTTAACTGAATGCAAGGAAGTTACCCGTGATTATATTTTGCCAAGATGGTTAATGAGTGCTTATAGTTTTGTAGCCCTGTTACCATACCGCTTTCGTCAATCAAGTCATTGAAAAATCTATTCTGAATGGCTATGATCAAAGTTTCTGTTTGTGTTCCGACATTTAATCACGAAGAATATATTGAGCACATGCTGAAAGGCGCGCTCATGCAGGAAACTGATTTTACGTTTGAAATTGTAATAGGTGATGATGCCTCCACAGACAATTCCCAGCAAATTATTCAAAAATACGCTGAGCAATATCCTGAAATAATAAAAGCTTATTTGCACAAAGAAAATCAGGGACCAGATAACCCGCGGGAATTTGCCGGAAGAAATAATGTATTGCAATTACTGAAAGCCTGCAAAGGCGAATATGTGGCGATGTGTGAAGGTGATGATTATTGGACGGATCCGCATAAACTACAAAAACAGGTTGATTTTTTGGATTCGCATCCGGATTTTGCCATATGTCACCACAATATGCTGGTAACTTACGAAGACGGATCGCCCAGTCATACGTTTAATAAAAATTCACAACCACTGGTTTCCACGATTGATGATATTCTTCAGGATCGGTGGTTTATGGCCACTGCCAGCTGGATGTACCGGAATTATTTCCTGACAGAAGATTTTGCTCCCTGGCATGCGCTTGCTGCCGCGGGCGACTGGGCATTAAGTATTCAGCTTGCTGCAAAAGGGAAAATTGGCTACCTACCTGAAACCATGGGCGTGTATCGAAAACACAGTGCCGGCCTTAGTAATGTGCATTCCAATGTTAATGTATGGTTTTTGAAAAACCGAAAAGAAATGTTTGAAAATGTAAACCTTTGGCTTGATAAAAAGTACGATGTTACAATTATCAAGACCGTTGCCAACTATGGCGAACAACTACGAAAACTAGAAAAAATTGGCAGTTCAATATAATACTCTTTAATTTGTACTGTTTTTCAATCCGAATATAGATGAAGCTAAGTGTTGTAATACCAGCATATAACGAAGAAGAATCGATCACTGATACTTTAAGGTCTCTTTACAAAACCTTGAAGAAGTACAATATTCCGCACGAAATTTTCGTAACGAATGACAATTCAAAGGACGGTACCGTACGTGTTTTGGATGAGCTTTCCATCGAAATTCCAACGCTGGTTTATCAGACCAATCTTGGACCGAATGGTTTTGGATATGCAGTACGTTATGGTCTTGAACGTTTTTCCGGCGATTGTGTGGCGGTATTTATGGCCGACTTATCCGATGATCCTGAGGATCTTGTAAAGTATTATTTCAAGATGCTGGAAGGCGATTATGATTGTGTTTTCGGGTCACGCTGGGAAAAAGGTGGAAAAGTGATTGATTATCCGGCGTTGAAAAAAGTAATCAACCGGGTTGCCAATCTTATCGTCAGAGTGGTGATGGGTATCAAATACAATGATACGACCAACGCTTTCAAATTATACAAAAGAGAAACCATTGACGGTATTAAACCCTTCCTTGCGCCGCATTTCAACCTTACGATTGAGCTTCCTTTAAAGGCAATCGTTCGTGGTTACAACTATGCTGTTGTACCCAATAGCTGGACAAACCGGAAATATGGCGAGTCAAAATTGAAGATCAAAGAAATGGGAAGTCGCTATTTCTTTATTTTGATGTATTGCTTCATTGAGAAATTCTTCTCCCGTGGCGACTACATGAAAAAATCAGTAGCTCCCAAAAAAGAGGTTAGCAGATAATCTCAACAAAATATCTTTTTTAGAAAGCGTGCATTTATGTACGCTTTTTTTATTTTATCCATTCCTGAATAAATGTCATTTTATGTGCGATGTAGGAGATAAAAAATCCCCATCCTATCGCACTTAACGTCATGTAAAGAAAAATAGAAGTTCTTGGAACCCGGAAAGCTACGGCCAGGGCAGTTCCAAAAATCGGCGTAAATAACGGAGGTGTCAAAAGCGCAATACCAATGATCCCGAATTTCTTCCAGATCCGTACTGCCATCCGGTTTGTTTTACTAAATCTTTTTGGCTCTGCTTTTCTATGTTTTTTCAAAAGCGCCTGGATACCTTTTCCGACATAAGTCACAATCAAAACGCTAAACATCATACCTGCAATGGAACAAAGTGCGGTTTCAATCCAGGTAAGGTTTAAGATAACGCCGGTAATTGGTCCTCCAAAAAATTTAAGCGTACTGGCTAGCGCAACGGATATATATTTCAAAAAAATTCCTTTCATCTATACTTTTACTTGTATCATTTCCAAAGCAAAGCGCCTTGTAGCTTCATTGGTATTCACGTAGTCAAGATAGGTCGGATTTTCAACATAGCCAATTTTAGCGATGCTTTCTATGATCACATCCGAAATTTCCAGAAATCCAATCCTGTCCTGAAGGAACGCTTCAACTGCAATTTCATTGGCTGCATTCACGATACAAGCCGCATTTCCTCTTTTTTCCAAAGCCTGATAAGCAATGGCAAGGTTCCGGAAAGTTTCAAGATCCGGTTTTTCAAATGTTAACGATGGATACGCAGCAAAATCGAATCTTGGAAAAGATGATTTCAGTCGATATGGATAATGAAGTGCATACTGAATAGGTAATTTCATATCCGGCAAACCCATTTGCGCTTTAATGCTTCCATCTTCAAACTGTACCATCGAATGAATAATACTTTGCGGATGAACGATCACGTCAATCTGACTGGCAGAAAGATCGAATAACCATTTGGCTTCGATTACTTCCAGACCTTTGTTCATCAGCGTAGCGGAATCAATAGTAATTTTTGCACCCATGCTCCAATTGGGATGTTTGAGCGCTTGTTGTTTGGTAACAGAAGCTAAAAAAGAACTTTCTTTTCCTCTGAACGGTCCGCCTGATGCGGTCAGGATTATTTTTTCAATCGGATTATTTCCTTCTCCTGTCAAACACTGGAAAATCGCAGAGTGCTCCGAATCTACCGGATAAATACTGACATTATTTTCCTTGGCCAGATTAGTAATTAATTCTCCGGCAACAACCAGCGTTTCCTTATTCGCCAAGGCAATATTTTTCCCTGCTTTTATAGCATGAATCGTAGGCAACAAACCCGCGTAACCAACCATTGCTGTCAATACGATATCGATGGAATCAGATTCTACAACAGAAACCAAAGCAGAATTTCCACCATATACTTTTATGGGAAAGGAAGAAAGTGCAGCAGACACTTTGTCATAAAACGACTCATTGCCTATCACGACCACCTTAGGCAAAAACTTCACTGCCTGTTCAATCAGCAAATCAGCATTGTTCTGAGCTGTGAGCACTCCCACAGAAAAAATTTCGGGATAGGCTTCGATAACATCCAAAGCCTGCGTACCGATAGACCCTGTGGAGCCTAAAATGGCTATTCTTTTTTTTGACATGATTTCTTTAATAAAAGACTTACAACGAATTAATCTTCGTCAACGCATCCGCAATATTCCGGTCGTTGGAAAGTCTGGGTACTTTATTTTGCCCGCCCAATTTACCGCTGGCTCTCATATAATCAATAAAGGAATTTTTACGTAACGGAGTCATTACCAACTGCCGTAAAATGCTCCCTTTAATTAAATCATCGTAATAAACATTTAATTCTGTAAGCCTCCGGTCAATGTCGCTCACAAATTGCTCCATATTTACGGGCATTTTTGCAAACTCGACAAACCATTCGTGATAGGGCAAACTTCCCTGGTTTGGCGTCACCATAGGTGCAACGGTAAATTCAACAACTTCCACTTCCGGATGGCGTTCCATGGCATAACGAAGTGCTTTTTCAATTTCTTCACCAATAACATGTTCTCCAAAAGCAGAAATAAAATGTTTGATTCTTCCGGTTACTAAAATCCGATATGGATCGGTTGAAACAAACTTGATGGTATCACCAATGGAATAACCCCAAAGGCCGGCATTACTACTTACGACAACCGCATAATTTTTACCAATCTCAACCTCTTTGATCGAAAGTCTTTTAGGATGTTCATCAAAAAAGTTTTCAACCGGAATAAATTCGAAAAAGATACCTGAATTTAACAGCAAAAGCAGCCCTTCTTCCTTCTGAGAATCCTGATAAGCGAAAAAACCCTCAGATGCAGGATACAATTCAATCGAATCAATTCTTTTTCCAATCGATTCATAAAGTTTTGCCCGATACGGTTCAAAGTTTACGCCACCATAAATAAAGAGAGAGAAGTCAGGAAAAACGTCTTTGATCTTCTTTCCCGTTTTGTCAATAATCCTGTCAAAATACATCTGGACCCAGGGAGGAATTCCGGAGATCAGCGACATGGGTTGGTCTATCGTTTCATCAATGATTTTGTCCAGTTTTGTTTCCCAATCTTCAATACAATTGGTCTCGTAACTTGGTAATTGATTAGCCCGTAAATAGGCAGGAACGTGGTGATTGGATATGCCCGACAAACGTCCGGTTAGTACACCACCAGTTTCTGTCATCACAGGACTTCCTGAAAGAAAAATCAGTTTATTGTCCAGAAATTCCGCTTTCCCGGTTTCAGCAATATAACTTAAAATGGCGTTTCTGGCCGAATTGATATGATTTGGAATCGATTCCTTTGTTATTGGAATATATTTGGTACCCGAAGTTGTACCGGATGTTTTGGCAAAATAAAGCGGTTTTCCCGGCCAGAGAATGTCAGATTCTCCCGCTTTAAGATGAGTGATATAACCCTTCAAATCTTCGTAATCACGAACCGGAACTGCTTCTTTAAACTCTTCATAAGTATGAATATCTTTAAAAAAATGATCCTTTCCGAACTGCGTTTTCATGGCTTTTTCAACCAGTTTCGCGCGCCATTCTTCCTGCACTTGGGTGCTTCTGGCTATCCAGTTCTGTTGTTCTTCTACGATATATTTAGCCAAAGGATGGCTCAAAAGTGCTTTGATTCCCATATTAAAAACAAATGTACACAGGATTTATAAATTCTATTCTACAAGCCTAAAACACACTGGTATACAGGCTAAAAAACATCCCCCAAGTGAAATTTGTTAAATGCCTTTGTTTGTGGGTAATAATCTGTAATTTTGCACACTTGAAATCAAAGTGAGCGAAAATTTTAAAAATATATATGGGATTGTTTGATTTTTTGACAAGTGATATTGCGATAGATCTGGGTACGGCAAATACCCTGATCATCCATAAAGATACAGTAGTTGTTGATGAACCATCGATTATTGCCATGGATAAAACCACCGGCAAAGTGTTAGCGATAGGCCACACGGCTATGCAAATGCATGAAAAGACGAATGAGAATATTAAGACCATTCGTCCTCTAAAAGACGGTGTAATTGCCGACTTTACCGCTGCGGAAATGATGATCCGCGGCATGATCAAGATGATTGATACCGGCAGCCGCTTTTTCACTCCTTCTCACCGTATGGTTGTATGTATACCATCGGGAATTACCGAAGTTGAAAAACGCGCTGTGAAAGATTCATGCGAGCACGCTGGTGCTAAGGAAGTTTACATGGTGCACGAACCGATTGCTGCTGCTATTGGTATCGGCATTGACATTACCCAGCCAAATGGTGTGATGATCGTGGACATTGGCGGTGGTACTACTGAAATTGCGGTTATCGCGCTTTCAGGTATCGTTTGTGAGCAGTCTGTACGTATTGCAGGTGATGTTTTCACAAGAGATATCGTGGATTATATGCGTCGTGAACACAATCTTTTGATTGGGGAACGTTCTGCTGAATTAATTAAAATGGCGATTGGATCTGCTTCTCCTGAACTGGAAAATGCTTTGGAAGATTATCAGGTTCGCGGACGTGATTTGATGACCGGTATTCCAAAAGAAATTCGCGTTACTTATAGTGAAATCGCTTATTCATTAGATAAATCAATATCTAAAATCGAAGAAGGCGTGATGAAAGCACTGGAAATTTCCCCTCCTGAACTTTCAGCGGATATTTTCAAAAATGGTATCTGGTTAACAGGTGGCGGTGCTTTGATCCATGGTTTGGACAGACGTATCTCCCAAAAAACCAAATTACCCGTGCACATTGCAGACGATCCGTTAAAAGCGGTGGTAAAAGGTACCGGTGAGGTCCTTAAAAATCTGGAATTGTACAAACCCGTGTTGATTTCGTAGTATAGGATCGTTCACAACGTGTCAGTTGAAATTTCAGCTGACACGTTGCGTGTGAATATATTAGCCCATGCTTCAGTTAGTAGATTTCGTTGCCCGGAATCGTTTCTTTTTGGTATTTGTCTTGTTGGAAGTTTTCAGCGGATGGTTAATTGTGCGCAGTAATTCGTATTGGGGAGCAACGTATTTCAATACTTCGAATTACTACGTTGCTAAAACGCTGGCTCTTTCAAGTTCAGCACAGGAATATACACATCTGGATGAAGTTAATTCGGATCTTGCAGCTGAAAATGCGAGGTTAAACGCTTTGGTGGCAACATTAAGCCAGAAAAACGCGAAAGACGCTCCACTCGGCTATGTTCCTGATTCTGCTTTTAATTCAAGATTTACTTATACCGTTGCGAAAGTAGTTGATAACGAAATCAACAGGACCAACAATTACATCACAATCGACAAAGGTACTTCGGACGGAATTCAGCCCGACATGGGTGTTATTTCTGCCACTGGTGTTGTTGGCAAGGTTCGTTTCTGTTCAGAGAATTATTCGATTATTACTTCCATTTTGCATTCCCAGTTTATGGTTTCTTCCAAGCTGGTTCGCAGCAAGGAAATTGGTACTGCCAAATGGCCCGGGAAAGATCCTAATTTCCTTGACCTGGTGGACGTTTCACGTTATACCAAAGTCTTTAAGGGAGATTCTGCTGTAACATCCAATATGAATTCTGTTTTTCCGCCAGGTATTATGGTTGGGAAAGTAAAATCTGTGACTGTTCATCCGGATCAGACGTTTTACAACATAAGCCTGGAGCTGGCAACAGACTTTAGAAATCTTTCCTATGTCTATGTGGTGAAAAATCGGCAACTTGGGGAACAGGAAAAATTAAAACAACGCATAGGAGACCGTCAATGAGTTTACGCCAGGCAATACAATATTCCTTAATGGTTCTGCTTTACCTGCTGCTGCAGCTCTTCTTCATGCGCAATATGGTGTTGTTTAACTATGCCTTCTGTTTCATTTATATTGCCGGAATACTAATCCTTCCAACCGAAATCAGCAGAATGTATTTGCTCTTCATCGGTTTCGGGATTGGATTTACTGTTGATATTTTTTCCAATACTTTTGGAATGCATGCAGCGGCTACTGTGCTCATCGCTTATCTCCGCCCCTTCCTGATCCAATACCAGATGGAATCCAAAGGAGCAGAACGAACCGAAATTGGAATACGAAGTCAGGGAATTGGTGCCTTTTTGGCTTATATTCTTCCGCTTATTCTTATTCATCATGCAATGCTTTTTTTGATGGAGATGAATAATTTTGGCATGATATTGCATACATTGCTCCGAATTGCCGCCAGTGCCTTGTTTACACTAATAATGATTGTGCTCGTGGAACTTTTTTCAAGAAGGTAACATGACAATTTGACCTACCCTCCACACCTGGCTCGAAATTTGATGTTTATACATGAATTAACGATGGTCCCGTTTTTTTCGAGATCATTAATGTCAGGTAAAAGTCCTTTCAGCGAAAAAATGTGCATCCCGAAATAATGGCAGTTCAGGAACTTAGAAACGCCGTTCATCAAAATTTGCTTTGTACGATTTGGAGCTGTTGATAATCTTTGTAAATTCAGCATTCCTATGTCAGTTGCCATGTCAGAATCGATCACCACTAATGAATACACAGACGATCTCCGTTACGAGATTTTCAACCGTGAATTCATGCCACACATAGACTCCATGTATAACTTCGCCTTCCGCCTAACCATGGATGAGGACGATGCAAACGACCTGGTGCAGGATACATACCTGAAAGCTTTCCGGTTCATTTCTTCTTTTGAGCAAGGTACAAATGCCAAAGCCTGGCTTTTCCGTATCCTCAAAAACAGCTTTATTAACGATTATCGTAAAAAAAGTAAGGAGCCGTCCAAAGTAGATTACCAGGAAGTTGAAACTACATACAATTCGGAGGAAGCGTCGGATACTACATACACGGTTGATCTTCGCGCCGATGCCGTTCAGGAGCTTATTGGTGACGAAGTTGCCAATGCGTTGAATGCACTGCCTGTAGACTTCCGTACGGTCATCATTTTATGTGATATTGAAGGGTTTACTTATGAGGAAATGGCCAAAATTCTGGACATTCCAATCGGTACAGTCCGGTCAAGATTACACCGTGCGCGTAACCTTTTGAAAGAAAAACTAAAAAGTTATGCTAGTTCAATGGGCTATGATTCATAACCCATGAAACTTTTTTTATGTACTATGGGGTTATAGGGTACAGTCGTACATATATATTCCAAAAAACAACTTACCAGCATAATTTGTGATGAATGCATCTTCCCATACGCCTTCTGTTACAGAAGAAGCGCAAAAACAAACCATGAAGCATAGTTGCGAGCATCATGCTGAATGTATGAAAATCATTCAGTCGATTCTTGATGACGAAGCTACGGAAGCAGAAAAAGATCATTTCAGGGAAAACATGGATAAATGCCTTCCCTGTATCGAGGCGTACCGTCTCGAAAAATGCATTAAGGAATCACTAAGTCTCAAACTTGTGAAAAAACCTTGCCCTCAGAGTATTATGGATACGATTTTGTCCAAAGTAAATAGTTAGTCTGGTCCGCGTGAAAGGTAAGCTTATCATATTTTCTGCCCCATCAGGTTCTGGGAAGACCACAATAGTCCGGCATCTTTTAAATAAATATTCCTCGCAATTAGCGTTTTCGGTATCGGCTTGTACACGGCCTCGTCGCGAATACGAAGTGGATGGAAAAGACTATTACTTTTTATCCATTGACGATTTCAGACAAAGGATTGCAAATCAAGAGTTTGCTGAATGGGAAGAAGTCTATGCCGGAAATTATTACGGAACACTGAAAGCTGAAATTCAAAGGCTTTGGAATGAAGGAAAACATGTTGTTTTCGATGTGGATGTGAAAGGCGGGCTAAAACTGAAAGAAGCTTACGAAAAAAATGCACTGGCTGTTTTTGTAAAAGTTTCGTCTGAGAAAGAAATTGAACGCAGACTTGGAGGCCGCGGTACAGAAACCGAAAAAACACTGGCAACACGTCTGGCAAAAGTCCGTTATGAGCTAAGTTTTGAACACGAGTTTGATACTGTGGTGATTAACGATAATTTAGAAGACGCCTTACAGGAAGCAGAAAATCTTATTGAAGAATTTATTAAGGCCTGAAACTAATCCATGTCATGAATTTGTCAGTAATTTGTCATTTTTGTCATGAATATTATTTTTAATAATTCCTCAGCAATTTCTCCTCTATCAGCTTAAAGTCCCCAAAATTTTATGAAGATTGGTCTGTTTTTTGGATCCTTTAATCCAATACATATTGGTCATTTGATCATAGCCAACACCATGGCTACCGGGACCGATCTTGAACAGGTCTGGTTTGTAGTGAGTCCCCAAAATCCCTTCAAGAAAAATAATAGCCTTCTCCATGAATTTGACCGCTTTGATCTTGTATCAAGGGCTGTGGCTGATAATTCATTATTGAAAGCTACTGATATTGAGTTTCATATGCCAAAGCCCAGCTTTACCATTGATACGCTGATCAGGATGCAGGAGAAATTTCCTCAGCACGAATTCAAGCTGATCATGGGCGAAGACAATCTCGCACAATTTCCAAACTGGAAAAACCACGATAAAATACTGGAATATGTAGGCCTATACGTATATCCCCGGCCGAATTCCCAACCACATAAATTTAAAGATCATCCGGCTGTAAAATTTGTCCAGGCTCCCCTGCTTGACATTTCTGCCACGTATTTGAGAGCCTGTCTTAAAAGTGGAAAATCGATACGTTATATGGTTTCTGAGCCGGTTGAGGAGATGATTCGGATTAAGAAGTTTTATGCCTGAAATACGTTTTTTCACTTAATCGCTTTCAATTCGTCCAGCATCGCAGGTCTTCTTGGATATTTTGTCCTTAAAACCTGTACAGCGTCCAAAATTCTACCCCGGCTTGCAGGCATGAGCTTGATGACCGCAATCATATAAGACGCAATTCTTGCATAACCAGACCTGGAATCGGCCCGGTCACCTGCAATCAACAGTGCAGGATAGAGTAAATCGATGAGTTCTGGCTGATAATCTTTCGCCAAATATTTCATATAATTGAGTAAAACTTCAAGACTAGGATAGCCTTCCACGAGTTGATAAAGCTTGTCAAACTGTTTTTCCTGCAGATATATGGGCGCGAGCCTGTTAAGCAAAGCATTGTTTTTGGACCACCAATGATTGTTCAGGTGCCGTTCTGCTTCCCGTTCAACCTCGTCAACGATTTTCTGAATTAAACCGTCGAACTTCACTTCCCATTCGGTTTGCTGGAAAGTGTCCTTCCAATTTTTATAGTATTCCGGATTGAAACCACGGTCAAAGGCAAAAAGTAAATTGAAATGTCGTTGCATAACCAGATCCCCCTCTAAACCGGCAATACGAAGAAGTGTCTTTTGCCACTCTGAAATCGTCCCGGGATGTTGCCTTTTTTGGGCCAGAACAATTCCCTGGTAAATCAATTCTTTTGCTTCGGCGTACTCCTTCCTCTCAATAGCCTCATCAACAACACCTTGTCTTACTTCAACGATATCCATATGCTGCCGGATCAGCTTTTCTGCTTCAATCGTATTTCCTGTTTCTTTAAAAAACAGTATGGTTTGTTTGATAAAATATTCTGCCCGATAATTGTCTGCCCACAGTTCCATAAATGCCAGAAATGCATCAGGCCTTTTTAGTTGAACGGACAAATACCTGAATATTTCGAAACATTCGTCGCCAAAGTCACCATAATCAAAATAGTTATCGTTAGCGAGTTCGCTGGCTAAAAAATCATGCATGTTTTCTTTCAGTTCCTGTGCGCAAAACTCCGATTCGGCTACTATTCTCAGTATGGAAATTGCATTGGAGATCGTATCGCCGATATCACCATTCGAATCATCCGCATTTGGAATAACATCTTCCACCAATTGTTTCAACGCCACCCTCGAAATCATGACAGCATCTTTAAAATTTTGGTTTTCAATAGCTTCCTGCGCTTTATCCAGAAAATTATCAATTTTGCCCGACAAATCTCCGGCTGAGTAATAGTTTACATAACCCTGGCTCATGGTGGAACGGATGACTTTTTTTATCAGATCCGTATATTTCTTTTCTACATCGATCTTTTCGTCTTTGTATGCAAAATGAAGTTCAAACTGGTTTTTGAAATTTTTGTCACTTTTAGCGAAGAGTTCAACGAATTCTTTTAGTTCGGAAACCCCCACTTTTTTCATCAACTCACTAAAAGACAAAGCATGATCTTTCTTCTTTTGGGGTTCCAATTTGATTATTTTAACCGCGTCTTTCAGTTCATAAAATACAGCCACAATGTGTTTACACACATCTGCATCATGCGGACAATCACAAAAGAACGTATCTATTTCGCCGCTTTCACCCAACTGAACCTCGACTGTATAAACTTCTGATCCTTCCACATCTGCGTTCCATAATCCATTTTCTTCTTCTTCAAGATTAATTACAGCACCTTCGTTGTAATAGTCTTTTCCACGCTGAAGGATAATCGGGGAGATTTGTTGGTGAAAGTTTCTTAGGTTCATCTTGTATCCACGTCAACTTAGAATTGATTTTCAAAATTATTGTCCGTTCGGTATTCAAAAATAAATCTACTTCCATTTTTCACCAAAATTATCTGGTTTAAAATTGACACTTTTCTAAGCCATTTTTTCTTATCTCAATCTTTGTATTTCTTTGTTGCATACTTACTTCGTATTTTTAAGTAATGGGAGCGGCAATTAATAATTGAACAAGCCGCAGGTGATGGCGGGATGATGGTATTTTCAAATGTTCGTTCAGTACAGGACGTTAAATCTATGAGTGAATGGGTGGAAAAAAGAAAGGCTGCTATTTCAGCACTGTCACCAAGCTCGGCTGCTACTAAATAAACTTCCGATCCTTCTGTAATTCCATAACCAATTTCGCTCTTCTTTAAAATGTTATAACCGCCTTTTGCACTTAATCAGGCGGCTCCGATGGAGCCCCGTTGATTTGGTATACTTTCAATTTGCTATAAACAGGATGTTCCTAAAGGAACAAGTTGAAGTAGTAAGACTTTACCCAGCTCAGGTTTTTTAGTCACTCCGTAGGAGTATCCTGTTTATAGAAAAAAATGTGGAGTGAGGATTAATCTGGCTCCTTCGGAGACTCCTGGTTTACGTCAAAAGCCGATTGATTTTGTTGCCGGCATAGTCACTTGTTAGCAAATTACTATCATTTTTAAGTGTTCTGCATTTCACCAATTCTTCTAACATAACTGTCTCGGCTGAGTAATCTCCACTAAAATATGCAATTGATTTGCAATCAAGTGTTGTTTCTAAATTTTCGGAAATTCTATTATTTCTAAAAAGACTATAACCTCTTGGACTTGTAATTTTATAATAGTTGGTGAAAATATATCTATCATGGTGGTACTTTTGAATAATTGTCAGGTTAATGGAATATTTGAATTCTTCGCTCAAAAACTTTTGCAATCTATCTTTTTCTTTTTCTACCTGATAGCGTTGTTCTGGATCTTGATGTGCTCCAATAATTGTTAAGTGAAACTCAAAATTTTCTTTAAGGGTATTCGGCATAATATTCTTTAAAATGGAAATCATATTTTCATGACTTCGATCATTGAAAAAAATATAATTATCCGTAATTATTAGAGCGTTACATGGATGTTTAATCAAGCTCAGAAAATTCCAGTTTCTATACTTTTGATTCACTCTTATTTCCTTTACTTGGAAGAGAACTTCTGCTCTCCTTATGTTCGTTGTGTCTACAACAAAGCATCCAAAATTTTGCTCAATACTTAATTCAGGAACTTCATCCAAAAAGAAAATGTGTTGTTTAGTATGATTATGAAAGCTAGCTGCTTGGCATTCTTCTAAAAAATTGAAATTTTGAGACCGCGTTTTTTGTGCAAGTATTTTTCCGGCAATCCGTCGGAATATTACACCATTAGATGGATCTTGGCAGGCTTCAAAAAAATCAAAATTTAGTATAAGTTCTGCACTACTTTTAATTCTTATGAGAAATCTTTCAATATCTCGATAAACATCATCCTCCGACTCCATTGAAAAAAAATTTACCAAAAACGCCTTGTTCAAATAAACCTTCATAACTCAATTATTACGGTTTTTACTATTTTTCAAACGTATCAACTCCAACTCCCAGTTAGCTGCCTCATCAAAGAAATTAGGCCCGAAATCATCCGATAGACTGCCATCTTCTAAAATTTCTATTTTCTTAACCTGCTTTTTTTCGTCTTGGGGGATATTGTTTGGATCGTAGAAATAGTAAATGATCGTGTCGGTTGGGTTGACTTTATTATCCTTGCGAGCTGTAAGTACCTGTAATTTACGAATCAGATATTCACTGTGCGTTTCTATAATAAATTGGATTTTGAAAGTTTCTGCTACTTCAACGAAAAAATCTGCTAAAAGGCTCTGGAATTTCGGATGTAGGTTGGCTTCTGGTTCTTCTAGTATCATTAGCGATGACTCTTCATTAAACATATATCCCCCATTACTTGTAGAAACATATTTTTTTGCAATATGCTCGGCAACTTTAAAAATTATAGATGCGATTTGTGAATAGCCATAGCCAAAATTAATGAATGAATGTCCGCCAATGTTTGGGAAATATGTTCCCATTTCACTATCGTATTTTAAGTCAAATACACCGTCTATACTAAAAGATTTTGAACAGTCTTCAAAAAACTCATTGAATTTAAAACCCTTATTTCTTGCCTCATTTAAATACTTCATTGTATCCTTAAACTTCGAATCACTATCCTCCGAATAAGATCTTTTATATTCATTTTTGCTTGTTGCCAGATAATCTAACTTCGCTAAACTTACACCAATGGCCTGTACTTCTAATTTTTCCTTATCGTCAGAAATCCTAAGTTTTGAAAATACCAATTGTTCCAATTCTAATGCTTTCTCATCAGATACCTCATGTGCTTTGAACCAATCTTTAAGGCCAATTTTTGAAGTTGAGTAAACCTCTTTCATCGTGTTCTTAAACGTTTCACTTAATTTTGTTTCGTTTGATTTTAATAATTGATCAAATAACTCAACATCAAAATAAACGTTATGATCGGTAATTTTTAAGATTAGATCATTTTTGCTGTTTAGAATCTCAATTGCATTAAGTGACCTGGCTATACTTTTTTCAATATTAAAGCTAAGGCGATATTTACCTATGTTCGGGGATACATGCTCATCATAAATCTTTTGGTAAAGTTCTGGTTTTGTCTCCCTAATTTTTTGATGCAACTCATCAGAAGCTTTTTGAGCCAATTCCTCGTGGCTTAAATTCTTATTAGTAAAAAAATCTGGCTTTGAGGTAATAGTTTCTTCCAAAAACTCTTTTAATTCCTTGTGATCAATGTCTAAATCAAATGTTCCAGCTTTTACGTTATATTGGAAGACAAATGAGATTACATTACTTTCGCCACTTCGGCATTTTGTTGAATCCGGACTATTTAAGCCGTGAACGTTTCCATCAAATTCAATAGAACTTGGTTCAAAGGTCTGAATAAATTCCTGCTCTGTATCTGAAACAAGCCGTGACTTTTGAAAAATTTCGCTATACTCAGAAGAAGAGAATCCTTCAGCAATCATTGTGTAGAAGGGCGGCAGATTTCCCTTTTCAAAGTTATCCTTCATCAACATCAACGCCTTATTCAAAGAACTTTTCCCTGAACTATTTGGCCCGGTTAAAATCGTGATCGGAGCAAAATCGAACCAGGTGTAATCTTTAAAAACGCGGAAATTTTCGAGGCCGAAGCCTTTGAGGTGGGTTTGCATAGTTAATTTTTATATTTTGGAAAATAGTCTATTGAAGATCATTACGAGCAGAGGAAGTAGATTTCTATCATCACTTTGTAACATACTTCAAATCTTTACGAGCACGAAATACAATTATAGGGTCAGCGAATTTTTCGGGAACCAGATCGACTTTTGTATGGAGTATTTCTTGTAGTTTTATTTTTAACTGTTCACGAATTTTGTAATTCATATTTTGTTCGAGCAAAATATCAATATCCTGATAGGCTTCTCCCCGGGCGAACGATCCAAAGACCGCAAGCCTGTTAAGTCCAAATTCATCAAATATTTTTTCCCTGCGTAGTATGGTTTCTAAATCCTGAATCGTCATAACAAATTTGTTTACAACTAAAAAATTTCCCTTGTTGTCCAAAAGTTAATTTCCGGAACGTTAGTAGTTAAAATATTTCCAGAAGCCCATAGACTTCTGTTTGATAGAATTGTAGAATATCTGGTAATTTATTAATGAGTGGTTCTGAAATAAATCGGGTTGATGAGTTTCCCGTTCTTAACAAAATCACTTTTGGTGGAAAACCATTCACATTTGCCAGGTCCAGAAAATCCTCATCAAATGTTACGATTAGGAATTTATTGGCTTTTGCATAACTCCATATTTCACGATCTGTTGGTGGTCTATTTAAACCACTTTGGCTAATATGAATACTTTGCGGAACTGCATTGCTAACCTGTTTGACGATCCGGAATGAAATGTTTTCATCAAATAAAAATTTCATACCGTTGTTATCAAAATTTTTGTATTCTCCTCCCTGTTAGCAGCAAAAGCTAATGCTGCCAGGATATCACTACGTGTAAGTTCAGGAAAATCTTCTACTATTTCGTCATAGCTCATATCACTCGCAAGCCACCCCAAAATATCCCAAACTGTAATCCTCGTACCTTTAATGCACGGTTTCCCAAAACGTATTTCCGGATTGAGACTGATTTTTTCCTGCCAGTTTTGCATAGCTGTAAGATTCATTTTCTCAAATATACAACTTTTCACTTCTGCCACCAGTTACCGCCTTGCTCCCAACTTGTTACACTTTCGCGCGCCCGCGTTACAGCGGTATATGCGTACCGATAATCGTTTTCATGAAACCACGGATGCAGTAAAACATGGCTCCATTCGCCACCCTGTGCTTTATATCCCGTAAGTCCGTGTCCGTAACGCAGACGCATAGCGCCCATGTAGGGATCGTTGGCAGGGTGCGGATTATTACGATAATCATGATTTTTAGCCATACGGTCAGCTTTGAGATTTCTTAACAGCTCTCCGGCGACTTCTGCGGTTGGGGTTCGAAGTGTATCCAAAAGTACTTTTGTAGTAATAATTAATGGCTGGTGATCGGGATCACGGAATTCGATTTTAGCCGTTACAAATTCCAGCGCTGCACGTTTTTCAATAGCGCTGCCTATTTCCCGGACCAAACCGGTTTCGCCTTTTACGATAAGCTGCTCACCACCTATCCAATTCTCATTCACCACAACCTGATCTCCAACGGCCAGTATGCCCGTTAAACCCATACGATCTCTTACCATTGTATTAAACGTGTGTACGTTTTTATTAGATGCGCCTATCATCACAACGTTATCTGGCCGGGTTGCATCATACAAATTCATATAACGCGTTACGCCTGCGGTAAAATTATACAGCCGGTTTACAGCAAGTTTTCCCAAAGCACGGCCTTCGTCACTTTTGCGCCGAATATCATGCGCCAGGGATAAAACGGGTGACTGCCCGGTTTGTCGTTTTACTTCATTAAGTTCAGCCTGACGGCCGCTTAATTTATACTTTTTGAAAAAATATGTAAGATTTAAAGCAACAGATTCAGATTCATTAACCGGAGCAAGCTGATAACGGTCTCCAATAAAAACGATCTTGTTGCGCGCATTGCCCTGTTTTACAAAAGCCAACAGATCGGTCAGCACAGAATTTGGCGTAATAAAACTCCCTTCACGATTTTGCAGATCACTGATCATGGATGCTTCGTCTACAATAAAAATGCTGTATGCGTCCTGTGTGTTAATCCGCCGATCCATGATAATGCGCTCATCCTCTGTCGGGATTATTTTATAAATCGTATGGTGTACCGTGTGAGCAAGGCTATGTGTTTTGTAACCCAGCACTTTTGCCGCCCGTCCTGTCGGTGCGGTCAGGTAACAGCCAATTTCCTGTTTTTCCAGATAATCAACAACTGCTTTTACCAACGAAGTCTTTCCGGTTCCGGCAGCTCCGCGTAAAACAAAAACATCTTCTTTGGTATCAATTGCAAGAAATTCTTCCAACTGATACAATCCGTGCGCTTGTTCGCGGGTAGCCTCAAAGGAAAGAAAATCGAAAATTGCAAAGGATGTGTTTGCTATCATCGTGGGCGTTTGTTTGTTTTAACCATGACAAAAGTAGGCTGGTTTTTAACCCGTTAAAAATATCATATACAATTCTATTGTAGTTGATATATATTTGTGGCAAACACTTTGTATCAAAAACTTTAATATGCCAAGAACAGGCTCTTCCGCATCAGACAAACGTCTGCGCCGTATTTTTAAAATTCATCAGCAACTTCGGACTATGGGTTCCTTTTCCGCCGAAGAATTGGTAAAAGAATGTTTCAGTGTAGATCCGCTGATCCACGAACGTACGATACGGGCTGACATTCAATTTTTGCGTGATTTAGGTGCTATAATTCCAAAAGGAAACAAACATCAAAAATTTTATTACAAAGATGCCTTTTCTATGATCAACGCGTTGGAAGGAATAAAGTCGGAAGAAACGGATGAAATGCTCGCTTATCTTAATCAACTATATTACCAGGCGCCCAAAGCTGCACTTTTAGAACTGGACAAGGTTTTTCTTGCGTTGGAAAGAAGAGTCAGGGCCGCAGATGCGCAGGGAGATAAGCGTTTACAGTTTGAAAAAACGACCTATTCAGGGCAGAATTGGATTCGTATACTACATGATTATACGGTAAAGCAAAAAGTCCTTTTATTACATTATACACCTTTCGGAAGGGCTATGCAGATCAGGACTGCCCTTCCTGTATTTTTGAAAGAATATAATCACAGATGGTTTTTAATTGCTTACGATGCCGACAGGAATGTTTATCAGAATTTTGCACTCGACCGCATCAACGATGTCAGACTTTCGGATAAAAAATTAACACTGGACAATATTCCTGATCCTGAGAAATATTTTAATAACCTGATCGGCGTAAGTCTCGAGGGCGAATTGGCACAGGTTGTGGTCCGGATTAAAAAACCGCGCGCCTATTACATCCGGACAAAACATTGGCATTCATCCCAAATTGAAATTCAGGAAACGAATGACTTTATTGATTTTGAATGGTATGTCTATACCAACCGGGAACTAAACTCAAAAATTTTTGAATTGGGACATGACGCCGAAGTAATTTCACCTTCTTCCCTTAAATACCAAATTGAAAACAATCACAAAGGCCTACTCTGATAAGTAATCTCCGACATCAACCCGATCGCATTAAACTTCAATATCACTTTCCTGGCATCTGACTTTTTCGTAATGTCTTCACACTGCGCTCCTTTTTCCAAAAAATAAATATAGAATTTTGTATTGCGTTCGCCTAACTGGTGAATATCCGGTCTTCCTAAAATTTTTCCGATATCGTCTGCAAACTTTCCCAGCAATTGTTTTTGCTCAGCTTTCAAATCGGATATTAGCGACACGCGATCTCCTTTGCATCCTCCGCGGTCCTGACGCCATTTTTTAACATCCAGCTTGCCAAGTTTATCAGGAGGCGCTGAACAAGCCGTTAGCATCACGAAAAGTCCTAAAACTGAAAAGAATGATTTTATTTTTGTCATATTCATTTATTCGTATTCATTTATCCTAAATCAAGGGCGAATCTACTCATATAATCAGAAGGCAGGAAACCGTTTTGGATATAGATTAAAATCAAAAAAACCTTTCATTGCCCGCTGTTAGAAAATCATTAAGATTTGGCTAAAAATTTGCACATCACTTAGCTTTTTTGCAGATTTCATGAACTTTTCTACTATATCAACCTTAAACGCTTTATGAAAAGATTAATGCTTTTCGGCCTCCTTACTTTTGGCTCCGTTTCCGCTTATGCACAGGCTAGTTTTTCGTCGCCGCTGGATGCAACAGAGTGCTCCAATACATTTTTTAAAGCACTTTTGGATGAAGATAGTAATGCATTAAATAATGTCCTGGCTGATGATTTTTCCATTGTCAGTTTTGACGGACGACAAATTGACCGTGACATGCTTTCTCAGGCTGTTGCACAAGGTTACCTCACGGTAGAAACCGGGATGCTTTCCGGCTCACGTACGCGTGATTATGGTGATGTTGGCGTAGTAACCGGAACATGGAACGTGAAGGGAAAGATTGAATCCAATGGTTTTCAAAATGAAGTTACCTATACCGTTGTTTCCGTAAAAAAAGGGGGAAACTGGAAGGTAGCGACGGTACAACTAACGCCGGTTCAATAATATTTTACAAAAAATTATTTTTTGCAATGATAAGAATCAAAAAAAGAGCTGTCTCAAAAAGACAGCTCTTTTTCCAAATATTTTCTTTTCTTAATACTAAACGTTCATCAAAGATTCACGACGACGCATCTTACCAGCTGGAATTCCGAACATCATTTTGAAACGACGGCAGAAATAAGCTGTGTCTTTATATCCAACATCAGAACCGATAGCGCGGATACTTTTCTTAGAAGTACGAAGCAGGTCAACTGCTTTTTCCATACGTTGGTACTCAATATAATCCTGCGGGTTGATACCTGTCAGCATTTTGAAATACTGTCCAACGTAATCTTCTGATACGTTTGCAACGTTTGCCAAAACTTTGTTGGAAAGATCACCACCCAAATTATCTTTGATATAAGCAAAAATGTCAATCAAGCGAGGATCCTTGAAATACGTACTGTTTGTAACAAGTTGCTCAACAAACAATTTATTTTTAAGAATGTAACGAATAATTTCGATTACGACCTCTTCTGTTTTGATTTTAATGATACGTCCTTTACCAGGAATATCAAGCATGTCTTCTGTCAGGATCTGGTTAATTGTAGCCGCGATCTGATCGTCTCTTTTGATCAAAAACGGAGGAACGTCCAGGGAAGTAAAGAAGTTAACCGTGTCAAAAACTTTCGCTTCAAAAGAAATCAAACCGAATGTATTTGGCAGTTTTCCGATTAAAGCAGGGTCATGTCCGGCTTCCATATAATTATCCCGGTTTGTCATGAACTCCTCGTTCGATACCGTTTTCGCAGTTTGCGTGTTACCATAAGTTACAGTTGCATGTTTTCCACCCGGAATAAACAACATGTCGCCTTCCTCAACCTTATGAGATTCTTCGCTACCAAACGAAACTTCTCCATCGTACAAAATTGTAAGTGAATTCTGTACGTCGTAAAAATTCTTGATCGTGATCGGTTGTAAAATGCGGATATGTCTCGCCCTTACAAACTTCACGCCTAATGACTCGATAATCTTATTATAGTCTTCCATACATGTATATATTTAGGGCCCGAAAAGACCGTTTATTCAATTTTTGTACAAATCTAATAAATTGTACAAAACTAATACAAGCATGTATTAACAAAAAAGATAAAAAAAGTATCTTTTTAAGATGAAATTAATCCCACATTTAGAACAATATGCAGGAAAATGCCCAAAACGACCTATTTTAGCAACTCACGGGCAATTACTAATTTTTGGATTTCAGAGGTACCTTCATAGATTTGTGTAATTTTTGCGTCGCGCATCATACGTTCCACATGATATTCTTTCACATAGCCGTAACCCCCGTGAACCTGAACCGCTTCCGTTGTCACCCACATGGCAACATCGGACGCAAAAAGCTTGGCCATAGCGGCAGCCTGAATGTAATCTTTCCCCAGATCTTTGAGTCTCGCTGCTTTATAAACCAGTAATCTTGCTGCTTCAATCCGTGTTGCCATTTCTGCCAGCTTAAACTGGATCGCCTGATGATCGCTGATTGGCTTTCCAAAAGTTTTTCTTTCCTGAGCATATTTAAGCGATAATTCAAAAGCACCGGCGGCAATACCTAATGCCTGGGCAGCAATACCAATTCTTCCTCCGTTTAAAACCGTCATCGCAAACTTAAACCCGAAACCATCTTCCCCAATCCTGTTTTCTTTGGGAACTTTCACATCCGTGAACATCAATGTATGCGTGTCGGACGCCCGGATTCCCATTTTATCTTCTTTTCTCCCAACAGTAAAACCTGGCGATCCTTTTTCTACAATTAAAACATTGATCCCCTTATGACCCTTTTCAGGATGTGTTTGTGCTATGACCAGACAAATTCCGGATGAATTCCCGTTCGTGATCCAGTTTTTTGTACCATTTAATAGATAATGATCTCCCATATCCTCTGCCGTCGTATGTTGGGAAGTGGCATCGGAACCTGCTTCTGGCTCCGACAAACAAAACGCACCAATTTCATCGCCGGAGGATAACCGGGTCAGATATTTTTCTTTTTGTTCATCCGTTCCATAAGCCTGGATCCCCCAACAAACCAGAGAATTATTTACCGACATAATCACAGCCGCAGAAGCATCAACCTTGGAAATCTCTTCCATTGCTATCACATAAGAAATGGTATCCATTCCGCCTCCGCCATATTCCGGCTTCACCATCATACTAAGAAAACCGAGATCACCCATTTTTTTTATTAGAGCCTTATCAAATTTCTGATCGTTGTCCCGTTCAATAATACCTGCTGATAAAACGTTTTGAGCAAAATCCCGGGCAGCAAACTGTACCGCTTCATGTTCTTCGCTCAGATTAAAATCCATTCCGGTTAACTGTGCACTGTATGGCATAAGAAAAATACTTTTATTTCTAATGAATCGACCAAAAATAACATTTTGATGTATAGTATGCAAGCATACTATTTTCTAACTTATTAAATCTTTGCGTTTTGCTGATCATTTTGAAAAAAAGATATCTTAAGTTTGCGGCCTGGTATTCATTAACTCTGAACTAATCAGCACACTTCGTAAAAGACATTTATTAAAACATGCCCATTCTTACTGTTTTTTATATCAAGCTTTTCATCAACCTGGGTTTAACCCTGGGAATTTTTTGGGTGATAAGCCGGTCGGATCTTTTTGCAAAATGGCAGCAGGAAAAGGAAAAATCAATTTTTGCCATTGGTTTTATTCTGCTTCGCCTCATTCCCTGGATCGCCATTTTCCTTGTTGCCAACGAAGAGCCCCGCGGTGATATCCCTTTTTTCTTTTACAAAGCAGAAGCGGCCAAAGCCGGTGGTTTTGTATATCGTGATTTCTGGTCGTACCACGCACCGCTATACGCTTACATTATTACGATCCCCGTCTGGATATGGCATAATGCCCGTGCCATCGTACTTTTTATGGTTTTAATGGAAAGCGTAATTCTTTGGCTTACGTACCAAACTTATAAAGTCAAAAGCAGCCGGGCGTTACAGCTTGCTATTATTTATTTAATGTTGCCGGCTGGTTTTATGTATATTCTGGTCGACGGACAGGAAGAGGTCTGGTTTTGGGGAGCGGCTTTATTAATCTGGCGTTACACGATCAAACATAAAGAAAATTACGAAATTGGCGTGGGTCTGCTTTTTGCCCTGACTTTGCTAACGATCAAAGTAACCTTTATCTTTCTGCTTCCTGCGATTCTGGTTGTTGTTAAAAAACCGGTAAAAATGCTGATCGTTATGGCTGCTGTCGGAATTCCGGCTGTCGGGTTTTTATATTGGCAGATCGGAGATTTATTCCTGATGCCAATTCGTCACACGGAGCAATTGATGACGCCAAATCTTTTCTCGACCAGCCGGCCGTTCATTGAATTGTTCATTCATATCAATGAGAAAAAGTCGACGATGATCAACTGGATCGGATTACTTTTCACCGTTTTTATCCCGACTTACATGGCGTTTAAAGCGCGAAGAAGACATATCAGTGAAATTTTACCCGGAATATTTATTGCCGTTTTTGTTTGTATGATGATTTTTCAGGCCAGTGCCATGGGCGCTTACCTGATCGCTTATTTAATGGCAGTTCTGTTTGATGTTATTGATATCAAAAAAACCTGGCACGTTGCCGTTCTATTGGTTTTAAACTGGCTTACCGTTGTTCAGCCTTTCGTTTGGGTTTATATCGGCCAGCCTTCCTATACTTCTTTCGGCATGTTCGGGAATATTTCGAATCTGTTTGAATACGCTTTACAAATCCTGAATGTGTTATGTTATGTCTGGGTTTTACGCCAAACGTATCAAAACGTGGTAAACCCTGAAAAACTGGCAACGGCATGAACATTGTTTTAGGAAAATTAGGCATCAGCCTCGCAGCCATTGTTCTTTCAATTATTGTCATTTCCCAGAGGAAAAGAATTTCAGAATGGCTTGAAAATAAAAGTGTCAGAGTTTCTCTAATTGTTGGCTGGATTATCTTCCGGTTAATTCCTTTCATCGTCGTTTATCTTGTCGCCAACATTACTCCAACTTCTGATGTCTTAGGTTTTTGGGATGAAGGAAGTAAGGCTTCAATGGGACAAATCGTGTACCGAGATTTCTGGTCTCCTTATTCTCCCCTATATGCCTATTTCGTGGGGATCTGGCTGAAGCTTTGGTATGATCCGAAAATGATCGTACTTACCATGGCCGTGATGGACGGCGTTGCTTTATGGGTTTCCTGGCATTTTTTCCGGCCGTTTCAGTCGCGTGGCGCATTTTTATTCAAAGCTCTGGTTTATTTTATTCTTCCCGGATCTTTGGTGCTTTGCATCATCGGCGCTCAGGAAGATGTCTGGATGTGGCTTTTCGTTGTTTTAGCCTATCTGATAAGAGAAAAAACAGTTCGTATCGAATGGTTTGCTGTGGTTTTAGGAATCGGTTTATTGATGACAAAAGCCATTTTTGTGCTGATCCTTATTCCACTGTTTCTTCTTGAAAAACAAAAAATACGATTTGTTATTCCTATGGCGATTGTAGGAATTATCGCACTGGGGATACTTTATCCGCTGGTAGGTTTAGATTTTATGCAGCCGCTGGATGAAGCAAAAGTGTTACGCGCTCCCAATATTCTCTCCGTAATCAATCCCTGGTTTTTTAATGGAATCGGCGTTGGTGAAAAATTCTGGAACTGGATTGGTTTGGTCATTTCCGTCGGACTAGCCTGTATCGCTGCGTTTCGTTTGAAAAATGCTGATTTCAGAATTATGCTTTCACGCGTCTGGGTAGTTTTGTATGCCACGATGATGGTTGTTCAGCAAAGTGCTTACAGCAATTATATTTTCCTGTTTCTAATCCCGTTAGTTTTTTACGTAATCGACTGGACGAATAAAAAACAGATTATTTTACTGCTCATCTTCAATGTTCTTTGCGTCGTACATCCTTCCTACTGGTGGCGATTAGGGATGCGACGTTATCTCAATCCGTCCGATATCACAGCCTCCACAGATTCCTTAATTGATTATCTTTTCCAAATCAGCATTATCGTCCTGACGGCTTATTTCGTATGGCTTGCTTTTCCCAAAAAGCAAGTTTCGCAACAGGCATAACCGATTGATTTTTAACTATTTTTAAGAAAATTACTTTCCCGGATCTGTATACTTTTGGAGATAGCTAAATCTTCATGTATGCATTCCGTCGACAGTCACACGCTTGATGAATTACAAATTCAGTCCCGCAGTAGTAAAGAAGGAAGTATTCTTCAATTCTTTGACTATGCCAAAACACAAGGCGGGCAAGATGTTTTGAAACAACTGATTGTCAAACCAAAGACTTCTCTTCCGGAAATTTTATCCTTTCAATTACTATTAAAATCAATTTCTCAAAATATTGAACCCTGGCAGCTCAATGTGTCGAGAGCTTACATAGCGGCGGCGGAAAGTTATTATGCCTCCAACATCTCGTATACGATGTCTCAGGATGTGTTTAAACATTGGGTTGATACATTTTTCTATTCCCGTCGACATCCTGCTGAATTTTATCTTGTGCAAAGCGGATTAACTGCCACACTGATGTTGATGCGTGGTATGCGGGATCTTGTTTTTCGTTTTGAAAACGAACCTATTCCGGAAGATACACAGGATGATTTTGCCTTTTTAAGAAAATTTCTACTTTCCGACAGTCTCAATTCTTTTTTCAAAACAAAAGATGATCAGCTTTCGCTTAGTTCCGTTTTTTATCGGGATTATTTTTTCAGGGTCACGCATAAAGATTCTTTTCGAAGGCTTCTGGACATCTGTTATACTTTCGACGCCTATGTTTCAATTGCTCTGACACAACGAAAGTATAACCTCAGTTTTCCGGAATTTGTTGAAAATGAAACCGTTTTTGAAGCAGAAAAAATCTGGCATCCGCTGATAAAAAATGCGACTCCGAACAATTTCGTAATGGATCATAAAATACCGCTTTGCCTGCTGACTGGTGCCAATACCAGCGGAAAAACTACCTTTCTGAAAACCTGTGGTGTCGCCGTGTATCTGGCGCATCTTGGCTGGCCCGTTCCGGCCTCTAAGATGCGAACCTCGTTTTTCGACAAACTTTTTACCTCAATCCATCTTTCTGATAATCTCGAATTGGGTTACAGTCATTTTTACAATGAGATCATGCGGATAAAAGATATTGCGGAAGCATTAAGTCGGGAAGACAAATGTTTTGTCATTATCGACGAACTTTTTCGTGGTACCAATCAGGAAGATGCATTTCATTGTTCAAAAACGGTTGTGGATGGTTTTTCCAATCATTTCAATTCCGCCTTTTTGGTATCCACGCATCTTTACGAATTGCTGGAAATTTATAAAACTTCCGGTTCCATATCCTTTCGCTGTTTTAAAACAAAAATTACCGGAACTGATTTTGAAAATACATTTCAGATTGAAGAAGGGATTGCATCAGAGAAAATTGGTCAGCTGATTTTGAAAAAAGTTGGGATTCCGGAGCTTTTGCAGAAACACATTTCTACCTCAGGAAATGTATCCAAATGATTTTAAATTCTCTTGCGGATCCTTCAACAAAACACTGCGGCCGCCCGGAACAATGAGATACACGTTATCACTGGCCGTTAGTACATGTCGATAAAAATGATCTGACAGAATTATGCCCTTTTTACTTTTTTGTTCATGAATAACGACAAGCAATTGTTCGATAATAACGGGATCCAGATGCGTAAAAGGCTCATCCAGCAATACAAATGAAACTGGTGAAAGCAAAATCAGCAATGTTTCAACCAGCCTGATATTTCCTCCTGATAAATTCCAAAGCTTTTCTTTTTTGTTGTTTTTCAAAAATGGAAAATGAGAAATCATTTCCAAAAAGGAAACGCTATACAGACTGCATAACTTTTCAACCGTTAAACCTGGCGGAGCAAACGGAGCCTGTGGCAAATAACGCAGCAGATTTTTTTCAAGGTAAGGGTGTGAAATATAATTTCCATTAATTCTTACAGATTGGTTTTGACCTCTCAAAATACCAAATATCATCCTTAACAAACTCGTTTTCCCAGTTCCGTTTCTACCTAGTAAACCGGTTACTTTTCCAGTTACTACTTTCAAATAAATGCTTTGTAATACCTTCCTCCCATTATATTCCAGCCAAATACTGTCCGCTTCGAGAATATCCATAATCAGATTTATTTTAAAAAATTGATCAAATGGATGAAAAACATAAACACAAAAAATGCCAGAATATCCATTGCAAAAGCAGTAATAAAAAGCCTTAATTCCGATATTGAAAGATTGAAATAAAAAATTAATCGTGTAGGATTATTGCTTCTCAGATAATACCAGATAACGAGATCCGAAGCTATTTTCATCAGGAAATACAACTGCAAAAAGCGCCAGAACTCTGCAAATAATGGTGCGTCGACAACAATCCAGGATAAAATAGAGATCAATCCCGTATAAACAGAAAATGAAAAGTAGAAAGAGAAGATTAGACCTAAACGCTTCATTATCTTTTTTGTACAAGATAAAAAATAGGTCTTCGAGGAAAAACGTAGTTAAGGTTATTTAACAAAAAAGCCCTCACAAAATGTGAAGGCTAATCATATCAAATATTCAAATCAAATCTTATTCAATCGTGTCAAATCCGCAGTAAGGTACCAAAACAGCCGGTACACGGATCGTTCCATCCGCTTGTTGGTTGTTTTCCAATAAAGCCGCAAGGATTCGTGGTAATGCCAAAGCAGAGCCATTAAGCGTATGCAGCAATTGCGTTTTCTTATCCGCCGTTTTGTAGCGAAGTTTCAATCGATTTGCCTGGTAAGTTTCAAAGTTAGAAACAGAGCTGCATTCCAGCCATCTTTCCTGTCCGGCAGACCAAACTTCAAAGTCGAAAGTCAACGCAGAAGTAAAGCCCATATCACCACCACAAAGGCGCAGGATACGGAAAGGTAATTCCAGTTTTTCCAGCAGCCCTTTCACATGGTTTGACATATCCGACAAAGCCTGGTAAGAATCTTCCGGCTTGCATATCTGAACAATCTCAATTTTATCAAACTGATGCAAACGGTTCAATCCACGAACGTGTGCTCCCCAGCTTCCTGCTTCACGGCGAAAACAAGGTGTATAAGCCACATTTTTAACCGGCAATTCATTTTCCGCAACAATCACATCACGGTATAAATTGGTAACCGGAACTTCTGCTGTTGGAATCAAATAAAGATCATCCTGAGCATCATGATACATCTGGCCTTCTTTATCCGGCAATTGTCCCGTTCCAAAACCCGAATCCGCATTGATAAGGATGGGAACTTGAACTTCGGTATAACCTGCTTTTCCTGCTTCGTCCAAAAAGAAAGCGATCATGGCACGTTGCAAACGCGCCGCTTTTCCTTTGTAAACCGGGAAACCAGCAGCGGTAATTTTATTACCAAGTTCAAAATCAATAATTGGAGCAAGTTTTCCGCCCAGTTTTTTGATTAATTCCCAATGTGGCTGCGCGCCTTCAGGAAGAACTGGCTTAGCACCTTCTTCAAGCTCATTCACATTATCCTCAGCTGCACGACCTTCCGGAACACTTTCATGCGGAAGGTTAGGAAGTTTTACCAGCTCGCTTAGCAATTCCTCTTCTGTTGCTTTGTGCTGCTCGTCAAGTACTTTTGATCTTTCTTTTAAAGCAGCCGTTTCACCTTTTGCAATTTCCGCTTCGCCTTTTTTGCCTTCCTTCATCAAACCGCCAATTTCCTTTGCTTTTGCATTGGATTGAGTTAGCACAGCATCAAGTTCCTGCTGTGTCTCACGACGCAAACGGTCAAGTTCTATAATTCGGTCAACAGCCGCTTCCGGATCTTTGTAATGTTTTTTTGTCAATCCGGCGATTGTCAATTCTCTGTTTTCGCGGATAAAAGTTGTTTGTAACATAGAGCTATTTGCTGTCAGCGATCGGCTAACAGCTAAACGCCAAAAGCCAATCGCTAAATAATAAGTTTATCAGATTTAAAAAATCACGGTGCCGTGAAAATATCTTTCATCGCATCTTCATAATAAAAAAGACGCTCGTTAAGCACATTAAGCGCTTCTGCTTTGTATTTCGAATGAATTAAAAGCGAAAGATTATGTTCCGAAGCACCATACGAAATCATTCGTATAGGAATATTTTTCATTGCTTCCAGCACTTTTAACGCAATTCCTTCTTTGTCTGCACTGAAATTTCCAACAACGCAAATGATGTTCTGATCACTGTCGTTTTCTTCCAGATCTGCAAATTCACGAAGTTCAGCGGTAATTGCTTCCAGATGTTCAGAATTATCAATTGTTACTGAAACCGAAACTTCGGAAGTGGTGATCATATCCACCGGCGTTTTGTATTTTTCAAAAATCTCAAAAACGCGTCTCAGGAAGCCATATGCATTCAGCATACGGGTCGAATGAATGTATATCGCTGTAATATTATCTTTCGCAGCGATCGCTTTAATTTCCCTGTCAGAAGATTTGTTAGCGATAAGCGTTCCCGGAGCTTCTGGCTGCATTGTATTTTTCAAACGAACCGGTACACCACGAAGTTTCGCAGGCGTGATCGTGCTTGGATGAAGAATTTTTGCTCCGAAATAAGCTAATTCCGCCGCTTCTTCAAAAGTCAGCTCACGGATTGGGAACGTACGTTTCACGATGCGAGGATCGTTATTATGCATTCCGTCAATATCCGTCCAGATCTGAATTTCCTCTGCACGAATTGCGCCACCGATCAAAGAAGCTGTATAATCAGATCCGCCGCGTTTCAGGTTATCAACTTCTTCACGTGGGTTTCTGCAAATGAATCCTTGGGTAACGATCGTCTGTTTGTCAGGATGCTGCGCCAAAATCGCCGTTAATTTTTCTTCGATTTTTTCAAGTTCCGGTTCGTTGTCCGCATCGATACGCATAAATTCCAACGCAGGAAGTAAGACAGAACTATCTCCTTTTTCTTCCAGATATCCCTGAAAAAGCTGCGTACTTAACAACTCCCCTTCTGCAACAATTTCCTTTTCCTGTTTTGATGCAAAAGGTTTAATACCAACCAACGACCGGATAAATCCGAATTCATTATCAATAATTTCCTGGCCTTTGGCTAGACCCGCTCCGGTTGAATACAGCTCCTTAATGAAAGCATCGTAATGCGCCTTCAAATCATCGATTTGCTTTGAAGCTGACGCATCTTCGTTTGCCTTGGCAGCTTCTCCTATCGCAATAAGCGCGTTGGTTGAACCCGACAGAGCGGATAATACTACAATTTTCCGACTTGGATCCGTCAAAAGAAGTTCACGGATTGAATGCATACGTTCAGGTTTCCCAACCGAAGTGCCGCCAAATTTCCAGACTTGCATAATTATTAATTGAAATTTTTGATTACTAAATAAAATGTCAGGGATTGTAATTTTTTGTCAGGAGGTTGTCAGGGATTGTTATTGATCGTAAACAATATCTGACTATTCCTGACCACCCTTGACCGCGCGGCGGCCGCAACAAATGACAATTTCCTGACAACAACTGACCACCTCTTGACTATTTCCTGACTATTTCCTGACAAAAACCTGATCCTTCAGCCCCACCATCTTAATGGCCGTCATCGCTGCTTCGTCGCCTTTGTTTCCGAATGCTCCGCCTGCTCTGTCGATGGCTTGTTCCATGTTATTTGGTGTCAGGACACCGAAAATCACGGGTTTGTTATTTTGGATACTGATGTTTGTAATTCCTTGGGCAACGGCGTGATTGATGTAATCGTTGTGTTTTGTCTCTCCCTGGATTACTACGCCTAAGGCGATTACGGCATCGATATCTGCGCGTTGTGCGAACCAATGTGCGCCTAACGTCAACTCGAAACTGCCCGGAACATTTCCTCTTTCGATATTGGATTCCGATGCGCCGTAGGTAACTAAAGTCTGATACGCACCTTCAAAAAGTTTTTCAGTAATCTCGCTGTTCCATTCTGCAACTACGATTGCGAATTTTTTATTGCTGATATCAGGAAGTCCCGCTGTATTGAAAACGCTTAAATTTTTATCTGCACTTGACATATAAGTACTTGTTAATGATCGATTTTGATTTAAAATATTTTATATAAAAAAAGGATAAAACCGTTGTCGGCTTTATCCTTTTTTGGAACAATAATGTATTACCATTTATTTGCCGACTTGTCCCTCTAACAATCCCATGTACTTCTTCGCATTCACAACTTCCGATGAAAGTGGGAACTCGTCAATAACACGTTTATAGGAAGCAACAGCGTCAGCAGCCTGATTCGCTTTTTCCTGAGCGATAGCAAGCTTCATCAAATATACTGGCGTGAAATATTCGTTTTTGTCGTAGTCAGATGCTTTTTTGTAATAAGAAATCGCCTCAGCAGGCTGATTTTTTTCAAGATAAGCGTCACCAATTAATGACTGAGCACGTGCATGAACCAACAGATCAGAAGAACTGAAAGATTCAAGATGACTGATCGCGTCGTCGTATTTGCCTTGTTTAAGCAAAGCAACACCTGCATAGAAATTCGCAAGGTTAGCAGCTTCTGTACCTTTATAGCTGTCAGCAATAGACAAAAGCCCTTCGTTTCCTCCGCTGCCGTTCAATGCTTTTGACAAAGAATCAGCTTCGAAATCATAAACAACAGAAGAAAGCGCCTTTTGTGCCGTTCCTTCTTGTCCATCTATATAAAAACGATATCCTGCAAACGCTACAACCGCAACAAGGATCACTCCGCCAATACCAGTAAGTACCTTACGATTTTTAAGGAAAAAAACCTCAGCCTTATTGATTTGTCCGGCTAATGCTTCCGGCTTTTCAATAATTTCAAACCCGGACTCGTCCGTATTTTTCTTGCTCATGTCAATTAATTCGTATTTTGGAGTGCAAAGTTATGAAAACTTATTTAAGTCAAAACACTTCTCGCACAATTCTTTACACATCATTTAAATTGCTCTTCCCTCTTATATTAACTTTTTGTTTGAAATTTTAGTATTTGACCACAATTTTTCTTCCGAAAATAAGTTAAAAAATCTTTTTCAAACAAAAATAAAACTGCGTAACGCATACATTTTCAGTACCATTACGCAGTTAAATTCTTCCAACAAAGAGCGAATCTTAGCTATATAACGGATATTCTGTCATCCAGTTATTAATCTCCTGTTTCACAGCTGCGATTTTTGTATCCTGATCATGATTAATCAAAACAGTATCGATCAAATCAACAATACGCTCCATATCCGTTTCAAGCAGACCGCGAGAAGTCATGGCAGCGGTACCTAAACGCATACCCGACGTTACCATCGGAGATTTGTCGTCAAAAGGAACCATATTTTTATTGATCGTGATATCAGCTTTTATCAAAGTATTTTCGGCAAGCTTACCTGTAAGCCCTGATGCAACACCATTTTTAGTACGCAAATCGATTAGCATCAAGTGATTGTCTGTACCACCGGAAATAATTTGATAGCCTTTTTCTACAAATGCTTTTGCCATTGCCTGTGCATTTTTGGCAACCTGCACAGCGTAGTTGTAATATCCTTCGCTAAGCGCTTCACCGAAAGCAACCGCTTTGGCAGCTATAATATGTTCTAACGGTCCGCCTTGTGTTCCAGGGAAAACGCCTGAATCCAATAAAGATGACATCGTACGAAGTTGTCCTTTTTGCGTTGTGATACCAAAAGGGTTTTCAAAATCATCACGCATCATGATTACACCACCGCGAGGACCGCGTAATGTTTTATGCGTTGTTGTGGTAACAATATGGCAATGTCCCATCGGATCATTCAACAAACCTTTTGCGATAAGCGCAGCCGGGTGAGAAATATCAGCCAAAAGAATGGCTCCGATCTGGTCAGCAATATTACGAAGTCTTTCATAATCCCAGTCACGGCTATAAGCAGACGCACCGCAGATCAACAACTTCGGACGTTCTTTCAAAGCAGTTTCCTCAACTTTATCCCAGTTGATAAGACCTGTTTCAGCTTCAACACCGTAAAATACCGGTTGAAAATATTTACCTGAAATATTAACAGGGGAACCGTGAGAAAGGTGACCACCGTGTGCCAGGTTGAAACCCATAATTTTATCACCAGGATTCAAACAAGCCACAAATACGGCCATATTTGCCTGAGCACCCGAGTGAGGCTGAACGTTTGCCCACGTTGCGCCGAATAATTCTTTCAAACGGTCAATCGCAATTTGTTCCACTTCATCGACTACTTCACAGCCTCCGTAGTAACGTTTTCCCGGAAGACCTTCTGCATACTTGTTTGTAAGCACACTTCCTGACGCTTCCATCACCTGCTTGGATGTAAAATTTTCGGAAGCAATCAGCTCAATACCTGATTCCTGGCGATGTTTTTCCTTATTAATTAAGTCAAAAATTTGGGTATCACGTACGACGCTTGTGAGTGTAGACATGGTATTTCTCTTGAAATGATGTGATGTTTTTTTAACAAGCAACAAATCTACAATAGATTATTCGGTTATGAAATTTTCACACACACTTTATGTTGAATTCCTGCTTTGCAACTTGCGTGTACGAGCACTCCAATGCATTAACGCTAAGTTATTTTTTAAATTTTTTTAATAATATTCACTTTGTGTTGTAATTTTGCAGACGAAATTTATATCATTACCTTATGTTCTAATTAAAATCAGCATAAACGCCGTGGTATTAAATTACTGTCTGTCAGTACTATCTCAAATCAACTGTTCTTTTTTCGTACTAAACTCTTGATTAAAATCACATTTTATTAAAAACATGGACCAACAATCTCTCAATCCGGAAACAATTTTAATGCAGGCGGCGGACAACGCACTCTCAGGCGGAAGTGTAGGACAACCTATTACATACGAAAAAATACCTACCCAGATTTTTGCTGATTCAAAAGACGCTTCCAATGCAGTAGCACAGGAAATCGCTGATTTGATTCGTCAGAAGCAAAAAGAAGGCAAAAATTGTGTACTTGGCCTTGCCACAGGATCTTCTCCAAAAACCGTTTATGCCCGACTGGTTAAAATGCACAAGGAAGAAGGCCTGAGCTTTAAAAATGTTATTTCATTCAATCTGGATGAATATTATCAAATGGAACCGGATTCTATTCATAGCTATCACCGGTTTATGAAAGAACAATTGTTCGACCATGTTGATATACCAAAAGAAAATTATTTCCTGCCAGACGGAACAATTCCGGCGGCTATGGTGCGTGACTACTGTACTTCATACGAAAATAAAATTAATGCTGTTGGCGGACTTGATTTCCAGCTTTTGGGAATTGGTGGAAATGGACACGTTGGTTTTAACGAGCCAGGTTCATTAATCAATGCACGTACAAGGCTGATCACACTTGACCATTCTACGCGCGCAGCCGCTGCGATGGAATTTGGCGGATTGCATAAAGTGCCTCGTAAAGCGATCACATTAGGAGTCGCGCCAATTTTAAGTGCACGTCGTATTGTTTTACTTGCATGGGGTGAGCGCAAAGCTTCGGTAATTAAAGGCGCTGTTGAAGGCCCCGTTACTGAACGTAATCCAGCATCTTATCTTCAGGCACATCCAAACGTTGCTTTTATCCTGGATGAAAGCGCCGCTTCGGAACTGACTCGCGTAAAATCGCCATGGGCTGTTGATTCTGTCGTTTGGGATAATAAAATGATCAAAAAGGCAGTGACACATTTGTCTCAAAGCCTTAAAAAACCAATTCTGAAACTTACAGATAAGGATTATAACGACAATGGTATGAGCGATTTGCTTGCACAATATGGTGCCGGTTATGAAATCAATATCAACGTTTTCAATCAATTACAACATACCATTACAGGATGGCCGGGTGGAAAAGCGAACGCCGACGATACAAATCGTCCGGAACGTGCGCAGCCTGCCAAAAAACGCGTGCTTATTTTCAGCCCGCATCCGGACGACGATATTATTTCGATGGGTGGTACTTTCCAGCGTTTGGTTGATCAGGGACATGAAGTGCATGTTGCTTACCAAACTTCCGGAAATATTGCCGTAGCGGATGATGAAGCACTTCGTTTTATTGATTTCGTTGTTGATTTTAATAAAGAATTTGGCATCAGCAGTCCGGAAGCAACAAAAATATTTACCGATGCAAAAGACTTTTTGAGACATACCAAAGACAGTGAAATTGATACTTTGGAAATTCGTCATGTAAAAGGAGCTTTACGTCGTGGAGAAGCAAAGGCGACTTGCCGTTTTGTTGGAATACCAACAGCCAATGCGCACTTCCTGAATATGCCATTCTACGAAACAGGTACAGTTCAGAAAAACCCGATCGGTGAGGAAGATATCAAAATCATTGAAAACCTGATTGAAGAAATCAAACCTCATCAAATTTACGCAGCTGGCGACTTTGCCGATCCACATGGAACGCACAAAGTATGCTGGGATGCGATCGAGGCAGCACTTGGCCGTTCGAAACATAAAAATTTCATGAAGGATTGCTGGGTTTGGTTATACCGCGGAGCCTGGGCCGAGTGGGATATCTACGAAATCGAAATGGCAGTTCCAATGAGCCCGGATCAGGTTTTGAAAAAACGTCAGGGAATTTTCAAACACCAGTCGCAAAAAGATGGTGTGGTATTCCAGGGTGAAGATTCACGTGAATTCTGGCAACGTGCCGAAGAGCGCAACCAGGGAACCGCCAAACTGTATAACAATTTAGGTCTTGCGGAATACGAAGCAATGGAAGCTTTTGTTCGCTGGAAATTTTAATTGACATAGAGTTAAAAAGGAAAGAGCTGTAAATTTGATTTACAGCTCTTTCCTTTTTTGTTAGTAATTATATTCTTCTGAGTGTATATCCTTGATAGTTGTGCGAAATGGTTTTCATCCCAAAAAACGGCATGAAAGATTTAATTAAAGAGATTGCAGGGCATTAAAGCTCCATATCAATCCACATGCGCTGAGCCATTTTCTCAACCATGCTTAAAACACCCTGAACTGCTCCGAAAAAAATACAAAGAGGCAATATCACAGGTAAAAAGATTAGCCATTGTAAGGCCATTGCAAAATTGAACTTTTTAAAAATGGGTGCTTTCATAAGATCGGGGTTAGTTACACAGGACCAAAATTTGATTCACAAATTAACTATAATTTACTAATAATCAACGCTAACATAAAATTAAACGTTTCTTTGATATTAAAAATTTCAATAAATAATGTAATTATTTCGATGCTTATTGTTTACAAAGCAATTTCGGGTTTACAGCTACTTGTCAAAATAACCCTCCGTGTAGAAAAAAATTTGTTTATTTGTTATAGTAAAGCAAACCTACATCATTAAAATATGACGTCTTCCGACATCATTCAATTATTACCCGATTCCATAGCCAATCAGATCGCCGCCGGAGAAGTGGTTCAGCGACCTGCATCGGTTGTGAAAGAACTTCTTGAAAATGCCATAGATGCCAAAGCTGGTAATATTCAGGTTATTTTACGTGAGGCCGGCCGGACACTTATTCAGATTATTGATGACGGCTCGGGCATGTCCGAGACTGATGCAAGAATGTCTTTTGAACGTCATGCCACTTCAAAAATCCGTCAGTCAGAAGATCTGTTCCGGATTCGAACCATGGGATTCCGTGGTGAAGCTTTGGCTTCCATAGCTGCGATTGCACAAGTAGAAATGCGTACGCGCCAGGCAGATAATGAACTTGGTACCCTAATAAAAATTGAAGGCTCAGAAATAAAAACACAGGAATCCATTGCCTGCTTGCCGGGAACAAATCTTTGTGTCAAAAATCTTTTTTATAATGTTCCCGCAAGGCGCAATTTCCTGAAATCTAATTCAGTAGAAATGCGCCATATCCTGGATGAGTTTCAAAGAATAGCACTTGCACATCCGGAAGTTGGTTTTACATTACATCATAACGATACAGAGGTTTTTAATCTGTTACCAGGAAAACTGGTTCGCCGGATCATTGATATTTATGGCAGGAATTATCGGGAGCAACTAGCATTCTGTCAGGAAGATACATCTTATATCAGTGTACGAGGTTATATCGGAAAACCGGAATTTGCCCGGAAAACCAGAGGAGAGCAGTTCTTTTTTGTAAATGACCGGTATATCAAACATAATTACCTGCATCACGCAGTAACGAGTGCTTTCGATGGTACGATTCCGGAAGGAAGTCATCCGTTTTACGTTTTGTTTATTGAAATAGATCCGGCGCATATTGACATCAATATTCATCCGACAAAAACGGAAATTAAATTTGATGACGAGCGTTCGGTTTATGCGATCATCATGGCGGCAGTCAAAAAGGCCGTTGGGGTTTATAATCTCTCACAGTCGATTGATTTTGAGGATAATATTAATTTCTTAAATCCGTCGAAATCAGATCAGAACCATGACAGTATTCCTCGTACCGTAATGCCGGATTGGGCTGCACAGTCGAGACATGCAGAAAATGGTCCGTCGAAAACTAACCTTACCAATTGGAATAAATTATTTGAAGGTCTTCAAAATACCGATGACAGAAGTCGGGAACTGGCCGCTTTTGAAATGAATTCCACAACGGTTTCACGGCCAACTTCTTATCAGGAACAGCCGATGACCATTGCCAGCAAGGTTAACCGCATGGCTTCGGAAGTGATTTCTGCTCCTGAAAGTGACGCAGTTCTTTTTCAGCTTCATAACCGGTATATCCTTTCCCAGGTGAAAGACGGCATTATGCTGATTGATCAAAAAGCGGCTTATGAACGTATCTTATATGAGCGATATCGTAAAATGCTTACAAACCGCAATGGAGCCTGTCAGCAGCTTTTATTTCCAAAAACAATTCGTTTGACACATTCGGATATGCAATTGGTAAATGAAACAAAAAAGGAAATAAGGAGCCTTGGTTTTGAGTTTGATGAATTCGGTGCTAACGAATTAATTATTCGCGGCATTCCGGCCGATTTACCGGAAGAAAGCGAACAGGATCTTTTTGAAGAATTGATTGAACAATTAAAGCAAAGTTATTCCGACCTGAAATTGAACAAACCTGAAAGTTTATCGCGTGCTTTAGCCCGCCGGTTTTCGGTGCGTTATGCGGTGAAACTTTCCTTTCTGGAAATTCATACTTTGATAGACCAGCTTTTTGCCTCAACCGATCCAAACAGGACTCCAAGTGGTGAAGCGATTATTGTTTTATTGACGATGGATAAGTTAAGCAGTATCTTTAAGGGATAAGGAAACGAAAACATTTCTTAAAGAGTTATAGATTACAAACTTTTGATTTTGAATTAGAATGTTACAAATAACGCCGACGGTTAGAAATTTACTGATCCTGAATGTTCTGTTTTTTATTGTTGATGCATACATTTTACCAATCAGCAACAGATTTGCATTAATGCCAATCCTGTCGTCGGGTTTTATGCCTTATCAATTTGTTTCATACATGTTTTTGCATGGCGGGTTCGGGCATTTATTTAGTAACATGTTCGGTTTATTTATGTTTGGGCCTTTGCTTGAAAGGATGTGGGGACCTAAAAAATTCCTGTTCTTTTACTTCTTTACCGGGATAGGCGCAGGACTTCTTTTCTCTGGAATCGGGTATTATGAAAACGCACAATTGCTTAAATCTGTGGAAGTTTATGTTCAATATCCCACTCCCGACGGGCTTGTTGACTTCATGAGTCACCATGCAAAAGGTTTTTATCAGGCCAATCTGGATTTTTTTAATGCTTTTGAAGAAAATCCTACCAATCCTTCGTATATTCAAAATAGTATTGTCGCTGTCAAAAGCGTATATCAGGCAAGCATTGATACACCAATGGTTGGAGCGTCAGGGGCAATTTTTGGGATTCTAATGGCGTTTGGAATGTTGTTTCCAAACACGGAGCTTTTTATGCTCTTTATTCCGTTTCCGATCAAGGCGAAATACTTTGTTGCGTGTTATGGATTATATGAACTGTATTCAGGGATACAAAATGCACAATCTGATAATGTTGCGCATTTTGCACACGTTGGAGGAATGCTATTTGCATATATATTGTTGCGTTACTGGGGCACACAAAGACAAAATTTTTATTGAAAGAAGAAGATGAGCAATATTGTTGACGACATTAAGAGAGAATTTGAGAAATCGGAGAATTCGCTCGTAAAAATTATTTTAATTAATACGGCCGTTTTTCTGGTATTGTTATTGGTAAAAATCATTTTTACACTTAGTCAGTCATCCAATATTTATAGCTGGATTATTGATATGCTTGAGCTTCCGGCATCACCTCAGGAATTTATCCGAAAGCCGTGGACGCTTATAACTTATTTCTTCACACACGAAGATATCTTCCATATTTTATTCAATATGCTGTTTTTCTATTGGTTTGGTAAACTGATAGACGAGTATTTGGGTGCAAAACGTGTTGTTGCTCTTTATTTTTTAGGTGGAATTGCAGGTGGTTTGATTTACATGCTGATCTACAATGTGCTGCCTTTCTTCCAGACTCAAGTGGAAAGTTCGACCATGTTAGGTGCTTCTGCAGCAGCTTTTTCCGTTGCAGTTGGAGCCTCTACACTTCTCCCGAATTATACTTTCAATTTGATTTTTTTAGGTCCGATACGGATCAAGTTTATTGCACTTTTTTATATTATATTGTCACTTGCACAGACTGTTGGACCTAATGCAGGTGGTAATTTAGCACATTTAGGTGGAGCACTGGTTGGGTATATTTTTATCAAACTGTTGCAAAACGGTACCGACTTGGGTAAACCTGTCTACGCTATTATGAACGGATGGACCGGACTTTTCCGCAGACGTCCTTCGATGCAGGTCACTTATCGTGAAAAGCAGGTATACAGAAGCACCAGTGTATATTCTTCTTCATCGACTTCCTCGACCATAGAAATGCCTGACCAACATGAAATTGATACTATTTTGGATAAAATTTCCAAGTCAGGATACGAGAGCCTTACCAAAGAAGAAAAGCAAAAATTGTTCAAAGCGAGTCAGCAAAAATAAAAAGCAGTAGTCATCATCTATTTGCTTAATTTTGCACATCTTTTTATGTTAAGGCCGATTACCAAAATCTGATTTTCAATAGCTTTCTATATGCTTATTACACCAGGAAAACTACTTGCTAAGATTGATTCTCCCGAGGATTTAAGAAAGCTGGACCGTACTCAACTTCCACAGGTTTGTAACGAGTTGCGTCAGTATATCATTGATAATGTTTCTGTTTACGGAGGTCATTTCGGCGCGAGCCTTGGTGTGGTAGAATTAACAGTAGCACTTCATTACGTATTCAACACGCCCGACGACCAGCTTGTATGGGACGTAGGGCATCAGGCCTATGGCCATAAAATATTAACCGGACGCCGGGATAATTTTCATTCAAACCGTACATATGGCGGGCTTTCAGGCTTTCCAAAACGCAAGGAAAGTATTTACGATGCTTTTGGTGTAGGCCATTCATCTACTTCTATTTCTTCTGCATTGGGAATGGCTGTCGCGTCTGCATTACAAAATCATCATGAACGCCAGCATATCGCGATCATTGGCGATGGCGCTATGACAGCCGGTCTGGCTTTTGAAGGAATGAATCATGCAGGGGCAACAGATTCCAATCTGCTGATTATCCTGAATGATAATTGCATGGCCATCGACCCGAATGTTGGTGCGCTGAAAGAATATCTGACAGATATTACCACGTCTCATACCTACAATAAACTTAGAGACGAAGTCTGGAATATGCTCGGCAAAATGAGCAATTTTGGAAAGAGTGCACAAGAAGTTGTTTCAAAAGTTGAAACAATGATGAAAACTGCAATTCTTCGTCAAAGCAATCTGTTTGAATCGTTGGGGCTACGTTATTTTGGCCCGATTGATGGTAATGATATCGGTCATTTAACAGAAGTATTGAATGATCTGAAAAGTATTCCAGGGCCTAAAATTTTACATTGTTTAACTGTAAAAGGAAAAGGATATGGTCCTGCGGAAAAAGATCAGACCAAATGGCATGCACCCGGAGTTTTTGACAAAATCACGGGAGAGATCAAGAAAAAAGTTTACGATACACCACAACCTCCTAAATTCCAGGATGTTTTTGGAAATACATTAGTTGAGTTAGCAGAGAAAAATTCAAAGATTGTTGGTGTTACTCCTGCGATGCCTTCCGGATCTTCTTTGAATATCATGATGAAAGCAATGCCCGACAGAGCTTTCGACGTGGGGATTGCTGAACAACATGCGGTAACCTTTTCTGCCGGAATGGCAACCAGAGGTGAAGTGGTTTACTGCAACATTTATTCAACCTTCATGCAGCGGTCATACGACCAGGTTGTGCATGATGTGTGTATGCAGGAACTTCCTGTCATATTTTGCCTTGACAGGGCCGGTTTAGTTGGCGCTGACGGACCAACACACCATGGTGCTTATGATATTGCATTTATGCGTTGTGTCCCGAATATGATCGTTTCTTCCCCCATGAATGAGCAAGAGCTACGTAACCTGATGTATACGGCACAACTTGATATCATACAAAAGGGTAGCCAGGCATTTACAATAAGATATCCACGTGGAAACGGAGTAATGCCTCAATGGCAAACGCCTTTCGAAGAAATAAAAATCGGCAAAGGCCGGAAAATTAAAGAGGGTACTGATATTGCAGTGCTGACATTAGGGCCGGTCGGGAATTATGTCGTAGATGCTTATTCAATTCTTGAAAAGGAGGGTATTGATGTTGCACATTACGATATGCGTTTTGTAAAACCCTTGGATGAGGCTATGCTTCATGAAATTTTCCGCCTTCACGACCGTGTAATTACAGTGGAAGACGGTTGCTTACAAGGTGGTTTTGGAAGCGCTGTATTGGAATTTATGATTGATAACGGATACAATTCCCGTGTCAAACGACTTGGAATACCAGATTCTCTGGTTGAGCATGGTGAACCTGCCGAATTACATCATGAATGCGGATTTGACATCGAAGGTATACTGGACGCAATACGTTCCTTAATGCATACAGGCGCAACTGTCAGTTTCTGATTATAGCTTAAAAGATTTTGTAAACCTCTGAAAGTAGCTTAACGGCTGTTTTCAGAGGTTTATTTTTTATATAAATTTGCCTTTTTCGCTACTAAAAAGAGGCTTTTTCAAAAGATCATCCCGATTTTTTCAAGCTATTAAATCCTTAACAATCAGATTTGTTTATTTAAAAATATCAGGTTCCTGCACAAAAAACAGTAAAAGTATACTCTTGTACACTTATTATCTCAAATTTGATATGTAACCGCAACATAATTATTGGAAACTGCGTAATCTTAATTTTAACCAGTTAATGCAATTTTGTTTTCGGTAACAAATGGGACAAAAATACCTTACATGACTAAACGCGACAATTCATTAGATGTTTTAAGGGGGATATTGCTGGTAATGATTACAATAAACCATATCGGTGGGCCGCTGTGTACCGTTACATTCCAACCTATGGGTTTCGTTTCGGCAGCAGAGGGATTTGTTTTTCTATCAGGGTATATATTATGCCTTGTTTATGGCAAAAGATTAATAAGGGGACAATCTGTAACTCTGGCAACAATTTTTAAGCGATCTCTGAAAATTTATTGGTATCACCTTACTGCTCTGTTCATACTTTTAATCCCCTATTTTCTAAATACCCCCTTTCTAAAACAATGGCAATTTAGCGGATTGGCTACTTTTGTTGAAAGGCCGCATGAAGCCGTTTTAGCTTATTCTCTGCTGTTATTTCAACCTGAGCATTTGGATATATTACCTATGTACATTCTGTTTATTCCAATCGGGTTTCTGGCTCTGAAAACTTTTATGAATCAAAAAGCATTATTGATCCTATCTTTTAGCTTTTTACTTTGGTTCGCAAGTCAATTTCAAGCTATCAATTCACAATTTTCTAATCCATTTAGTTTAAGTTCAGGCTTCTTTAATCCTTTTAGCTGGCAAATATTATTTATAGTTGGCTGTTATTTTGGATATTCCAGATCAATTGGAAAAAAGATTATTCCAAAGTCCAAAAAATTTCTTTTCCCTTCTTTAATTATTTTCTTAACTCTTGCCTTCGTCCGATATCACAAAGAGACGGATAGAGAAATTTTTCAACTAATTTTAAATCACTCAAATAAACCGAACCTGCAATTTTTTAGGCTGTTGAATGTATTCATCACAGCTTATATTATCGACTATGCAATAAAATTTAAGTATTTCCCTCATATAAAACCACTTGCATTTTTAGGTCGTCACTCATTACAAGTGTTTGTATTTCAAGTGCTATTAGTATACTTCTATGAGCCATTCAGGCCAGAAATTTTCAACTTCGGATACGCAGGTCGAATTGGAGTTCAAATCTTGGCTTCTTTGACTTTGTTTATTCCTGCATTTATGCATTATTACTCGCAAAATTCTACCAATAAAAAGCTTGCTGCCACGGATAGTAATAACGTAAGAGGTGAATTATTTCAAACTCAAAATAACAGAATGATGGAGGTTAATAGGAAATGACACCCTGCTACTAACACTATATTAAACTTAAAATTTCCATTTCAGATTCTGCTATTGAAGCAAGTTTTTTATTGAGATTATCATAGGCTCCCAACATTTTCCTACCTGCGTCTGTAAGCTCAGTTCCTCCCCCACTTTTACCACCCTTTTTCGCTATTACGTACGGTTCCTGGGCTCTGGAATTCATATCATCCACCATAGCCCAGGCCTTTTTGTAAGACATTCCCATCGCCTTAGCAGCATTTGCAATAGATCCTGATTCTTCTATATGTTTAAGCAATTGGGCACGCCCAAGACCGAAAAACTTATTTCCATCCAGATAAATCCAATATCTTACTCGTAATTCCTTTACCGACTCCATACAATACAAAATTAGTGAACCTCTTTACTTACGCAAATTACCATAGTCCCAGGCATTTTATCTTTTACCGCAAACTTTTGTAAAACATTCAAATAAAGTAATAAAGAGAAGACCGCAGGGATCAACATCTGTGCGGTCTTCTCTTTATTACTACGGTTGACTTGTTGAACTTATACCGTATGTTTTACCAGGTTCAACACCCATGTAAAAAACCAGTTCACCACCCGTCATTATATTTTTATGTGAAATATAGGTGAAAGGATAAGGCCTTCCATTGTATTCAATTTTCTGGATATACTTATTTTGCCCGCTGTTGTTCTTCGTTTTTATTGAAAATGTTTTGCCATTTTCCAGATGCAGTTTTGCCGAATCAAATAAGGGTGAGCCAAAAACATATTTTCCCTCCATCGGATTAACAGAATACATACCTAACGCGCTGAACGCGTACCAGGCACTCATTTGTCCGACATCTTCATTCCCGCAGAGGCCGTTAGCTTTGGTAGTATAGAATTTTTGAACAACATCACGGACCAACTCAGCAGTTTTCCATGGTTCTCCCAGATAATTATACAAATAGGTGATATGATGACTTGGTTCATTACCATGAGCATATTGTCCAATCAATCCGGAAACATCCGGGGCAGTACCTTTACCTAACTCCGAAGACATGGTGAATAAGCTATCCAATCGTGACTTGAAAATCTTTTGTCCTCCAAGTTGCTGGATCAGCCCACGTACATCATGCGGTGCTAAGAAGAGGTATTGCCATGCGTTGCCCTCGGTATAATCAGAAGTAACGGGAACGGAATATAATGGGTCGAATGGACGGCGAAATTTACCACCAGCAAAACGACCATTGAAAAATCCAGCGGATTTATCATAATATAGCTTGTATAACTGACTTCTCTTTAAAAAATAATCTCCATCCACCTTCTTGCCTAAAGCAAAGGCTGCCTTGGCTATCCCGGCATCCGCTATCGCATACTCCATTGCCCAGGCGACAGATTCATGCATTTTGTCCGCGGGAATATAGTTAAGCTTGTTAAGATACTGAAGGCCCATTGAGTCTCTCATAGCTGTGCGTTTCATTGCTTCATAAATCTGTTCTTGTTTTTGTGTAGGAATAAGCCCTTTGACGAATGCGTCAGCTAAAATAATAATAGCTGGATTTCCTACCATACAATCAGTTTCGCTGCCCACCAAAGGCCATACCGGTAAGCGACCCTGTTGCTGATCAATTGCCAGCATCGTCGATGCAATGTCGTTAATCAAACTTGGCTTAACAATCGACATAAAAGGAGCCCAGCCACGGTAAATGTCCCAAAGAGACATAGTAGTGTAATTTTTAAAATCAGCACCTTTGTAAACCTTTTTGTCAGTTCCACGATAGTCGTTATTGGAATCATTAAACAATGTGGGCCCAAGGAACATATGATATAAAGCCGTGTAGAAAACTTCCTTATCCGTTTTGTTCTTCGTTTCTACTTCGATTGCACCTAATGTCTTTTCCCATATTTGATCAGCTTTAAGACGAAATCCTTCGAAATTCCCAACAGGAGCCTCAATGTTCATATTAGCTAAGGCATTTTCTTCGCTTACAGGAGAAATTGCAACTTTAAGCACCATATCCGGATTGCGTGTCGCATCAAAATATAACACAGCTTTGGCATGTCCACTCTCAACCTTTCTGGAATTTTGAAGTGTACTATCACTGTAAAATGCTGCTTTGGTAATTGGTTGGGATGTTCGGATGGAAAAATATAAGCGTTGATCCTTTGACCACCCGGTAGAGAAGCGGTAGCCCGTGAAGGTAGAATCATTAACTTGTTTGATAAAAGTTTTTACCGGTTTATCCCAGTTCATGGCAAATCCCAGATCTACCAAAATATGAGCATTATCCGTTTTGTCGTAGTGATATTTATGAATACCTACCCGTTCGGTTGCCGTTAATTTGGCTTCAACCTTATACTTGTCCAAATACACTTGGTAATATCCCGGACGACATATCTCTGTCTTTTTTGAGAACAGAGAGCCATAACCCGTTGCCGGCTTTTCAAACTTCATTGGATATAATTGCACAGGTCCATTTGCAGGAACAATCATTATGTCATTCAGATCACCAATTCCTGTTCCGCTAAGATGGGTGTGCGTAAAACCCAGGATTTCCTGACTTAAATAGTTATACCCTGAACACCAATCCCAGCCATTAAATTGATCCCAGCCACGTCCAATCTGAGTCGGGCCCAACTGAACAGCACCAAATGGCACATTGGCACCAACGAATACATGACCGTGCTCTTCGGATCCAATAAATGGATTGACATAACTTGTTAAAGATTTGTTTTGCGCTTTTATCGTGGCACTAGCTGTGAAGATGAGGAGACTGGCAACGATTACTTGTTTAATTACATGCTTCATAAAAAAAGGAAAATTATTGGGATCGGAGTGACTAAAAATAGCCATTTCTGCGTGAATATAACAAAGGTTTAGATAATGTAAGGTCTTAGATATTGTTTGGACAACAATTGAAACCTTAGAAAATGTACGTTAGAATCGCAACACGATTTTAAATCTTGGGAAGGCAAAATACTTCTGCAAATTGTTCAATGTCAGAAAATTTATAAAAAATTAGTAAGAATCCTGCTAGTATTGAATATCTATTTTAAGAATATGAATAGGTAATTTTTGGTCAATGGACATATTTATCCAGACATTGCGGGGATATAGCATCGCATTAGCTGTAAAGATAAAATTCCGTATTTAAGAGTACATTACAACTTATATTTTGATGGGGATCTTCAATATCAATAAAAGTGTAGAGAGTTAACTTATGTAGTCAATAGATAAGTCTTAAGCAGAAAGACCATTCTTGTCATATGATTTTTTGTATTGATTGTAAATGGATTGTAGTGAGACTAGTTGTTTCCCAGTATTACAGTTGATTTTGGGTAAAGCCCCGCAGACTAGGTACGCTTGGTTTGCCCAGTCAATATGACCCGACCACACTTAAATTCACTGTTGGGAAAAGAAGTAAAATTATTGTCGCCCCAGGACCTGGCCTTAAGCAAAAAAAAGACCATCCTATTGAGATGGTCTTTTTTGATTATAATAGTATTGTGGCGGCTACCTACTTTACCAGATTTGACCCAAGTATCATCGGCGGTTCCGGGCTTAACTTCTCTGTTCGGGATGGGAAGAGGTGAACACCGGGCCAATAGCCACCAACAAGATTTTCTGTTGATTTGTGGTATGAGAAGAGTTGAAGCGAGTGTCGCCCCAGACCGTTCCAATAGCCACCAACAAGATTTTCTGTTGATTTGTGGTATGAGAAGAGTTGAAGCGAGTGTCGCCCCAGACCGTTCCAATAGCCACCAACAAGCTCTTTGTGAGTGTACAATGTTTGAATGATTGAATGATAGAGTTTTGAATGGTGGCTGCCGATGCAGTCATTCATTTATTCACTCATTCAAAATTCACTCATTGAATTTCATGTCATATTGGAAGCAAAAGAGAATGAGAAAAGATTGTGCAAGCTGTTGGGTAATTAGTACTGCTCAGCTGAATGTATTTCTACACGTACACCTG